>NZ_CP020821.1:0-2790821 GCF_002105755.1 Mycobacterium colombiense CECT 3035 | reverse complement strand
GGCGACCGGCATGGTCGATGACCATATCCGCGGTTGCTGGGTGCCCGCCGCTGCCCGCTGAGCACACAGTTGTGGGTCTTTGTACAAGTGATGACCTGGATAGGGAACAATGGGGGGGTGACAAGGCAGTTCGATGCCGGGCATGGCTTGAAGTTCGCTGGCGGGGCATGCTCGGTGCCGACCAGGTCCGCACGGGCGGGCCAGCTCGAACCTGGAGGGAGCACTCGATGGCGGCGATGAAGCCCCGGACCGGAGACGGTCCTCTGGAAGCAACAAAGGAGGGGCGCGGCATCGTGATGCGGGTACCACTTGAGGGAGGCGGTCGACTGGTCGTCGAGCTGACGCCCGACGAGGCGGCTGCCCTTGGTGACGAACTCAAGGGCGTCACGAGCTCCAGCTAGGGCTTGCCGCCGAACGGATGTCGGCGGCGCTACGCACACACCTTCCGATAGATCTCCAGGGTCTGCTCGGCGACGTGGGCCCAGGAGAACTCTTCGACGCAGCGCCGGCGCCCCGCCGTGCCATAGCGCTGCGCTTTACCGCGGTCGGCGATCAACTCGTTGACCGCTTCGGCCAATCCGGTCTGATAGCCCTGCGCGTCGTCCGGGTCGTAATGCACCAGCGTTCCGGTCATCCCGTCGGCCACCACCTCCGGGATGCCGCCGACGTCGGAAGCCACCACCGCCGTCGAGCAGGCCATCGCCTCCAAATTCACGATGCCCAACGGCTCGTATACCGACGGACATACGAAAACTGCTGCCGCCGAAAGGATTTCGCGTAGCTCCCCAATGGGCAGCATCTCCCTGATCCAGAACACCCCGGTGCGGCTGTTTGACAACGCGGTCACGGCGTCGCGGATCTCCTCGGCGATCTCCGGGGTGTCGGGGGCGCCCGCGCACAACACCACCTGTGCCTCCGGGCTGAACCGGTGGGCGGCGGCCACCAGGTGCGCCAGCCCCTTCTGTCGCGTGATCCGGCCCACGAACACCACGATGGGCCGGGACGGATCGACGCCGAGTTCGGTCAGTATCGATCCGCTTTGCACCGGCCCCGCCGGGTACCAGACTTCGGTGTCGACGCCGTTGCGGATGACGTGTACGGCGCTGGGATCCAGTGCGGGATAGACGCGCAGGACGTCCTCGCGCATCGCGGAGCTGACCGCGATGACGGCGTCCGCGGCCAGCACGGCGGTCTGCTCGACCCAGGTCGAGATCCGGTAGCCCCCGCCGAGTTGCTCGGCCTTCCACGGGCGCAGCGGCTCGAGCGAGTGTGCGGTCAAGACGTGCGGAACCCCGTAGAGCAGCGCGGCCAGATGCCCCGCCATGCCGGTGTACCAGGTGTGTGAATGCACCACGCTGGCCTCCGACGCCGCATTGGCCATCATCAGGTCGGCCGACAGCGTCGTCATCGCCGCGTTGGCGCCCTGCAGCCGCGGGTCAGGCTGGTGCACGTAGGCGCCCGGGCGCGGTGCGCCCATGCAATGCACGTCGACCGCGCACAGCCGGCGCAGCTGGGCGACGAGTTCGGTGACGTGTACTCCCGCTCCGCCGTAGACCTCCGGTGGGTACTCCCGCGTCATCATCGCCACCCGCATACCCCGAACGGTAGTTCGGCGACGGGCCCCGCCGCGAGTCGGGTTCGCCACAATCTTCGCGGCGTGTGCGGCCAAATACCTTGACAGACAGCCCCACAGAACTTCGTCAATCACCCCTTCCCCCTGGCAGCCCTTCGCAACGGCCGATAGGTTTGTCAGCATGAGGGAAGCGCCACACGTGCTGGGGATCGTCCTGGCCGGCGGTGAGGGCAAGCGGCTGTATCCGCTGACCGCGGACCGTGCCAAGCCCGCGGTTCCCTTCGGGGGCGCCTACCGACTGATCGACTTCGTCCTGTCCAACCTCGTCAATGCCCGGTATCTGCGCATCTGCGTTCTCACCCAGTACAAGTCGCATTCACTGGACCGTCACATTTCGCAGAACTGGCGGTTGTCCGGCCTGGCCGGGGAGTACATCACCCCGGTGCCGGCCCAACAGCGGCTCGGCCCGCGCTGGTACACCGGCTCGGCAGACGCGATCTACCAGTCGCTCAACCTGATCTATGACGAAGACCCCGACTACATCGTGGTTTTCGGTGCCGACCACGTGTACCGGATGGACCCCGAGCAGATGGTCCGGTTCCACATCGACAGCGGCGCGGGCGCGACGGTGGCCGGCATCCGGGTGCCCCGCGGCGAAGCCACCGCGTTCGGCTGCATCGACTCCGACGAGTCGGGCCGCATCCGCAAGTTCGTGGAGAAGCCACTGGATCCGCCGGGCACCCCGGACGATCCCGAGCAGACGTTCGTGTCGATGGGCAACTACATCTTCACCACCAAGGTGCTCATCGACGCGATCCGCGCGGACGCCGACGACGACCATTCCGATCACGACATGGGCGGCGACATCATCCCGCGACTCGTCGACGACGGGATGGCCGCGGTGTACGACTTCAACGACAACGAGGTGCCCGGCGCCACCGATCGTGACCGCGCCTACTGGCGGGACGTCGGAACGCTGGACGCGTTCTACGACGCCCACATGGACCTGGTGTCCGTGCATCCGGTGTTCAACCTGTACAACAAGCGCTGGCCGATCCGCGGCGAGTCGGAGAACCTGGCGCCGGCCAAGTTCGTCAACGGCGGCTCCGCGCAGGAGTCGGTGGTGGGCGCGGGCAGCATCATCTCGGCGGCCTCGGTGCGCAACTCGGTGCTCTCGTCCAACGTGGTGGTCGACGACGGCGCGATCGTGGAGGGCAGCGTGATCATGCCCGGCGCCCGCGTCGGCCGCGGTGCGGTGGTGCGCCACGCGATCCTGGACAAGAACGTCGTGGTCGGCCCGGGCGAGATGGTGGGCGTGGATCTGGAGAAGGACCGCGAGCGCTTCGCGATCAGCGCCGGCGGTGTCGTCGCCGTGGGCAAGGGCGTCTGGATCTAGCCCGGCGACGATGCGGCCCGCGCGGCGGGCCGATCGCGGTGGTAGTCGTAGGACCGTCGAAGGCGACGAACCACTCGACGTCCTCGGGTACGGCCCGCGCGAAAGATGGTGCGCCGGAACGTGTTTCGAACACAAGGCGCCCATGCAGTCGGCCGCAGGCCGACACGCTAAGCGGCGGTCGGGTGGCTACCAGACGTAAGGCACCAGCCGGTGGCGCACGCGGCCGGTGTACTCGCGGTAACCGGGCAATTCCCGCAGCAGCAGCTTTTCCTCGTCCAGGATGCGCAGCGTCAGCCCCACGGCGCCCGGGATGATGAAGAGCAATCCCCAGTACGAGCCGAGCGCCAGGGGGATACCGATCATCATGATCACATTGCCGACGTACATCGGGTGGCGCACGAATTGGTAGAGGCCGTCGGACACGACCGTCTGGCCGCTTTCCACCGTGACCGTGGCGCCGGCGTAACTGTTCTGGACGATCACCAGCATGGCGATGCCGAGGCCCGTCGCCACCAGCACGTCCCCGAGCACCGACAGCCACGGCGGCACCGACGACCAGCCGAACCGATGGTCGAGCGCGCTGAACACCATCGTCGCGAACAGGCCCACGAACGACCCGGCGATGATGAACTTCTGCGCCTTGCGGGGTTCGGCGCGCGGGCCCGCACGCATGCGGCGCTGCAGCGCCGCGGGATTGGCGCGGGCCAGGTAGACGGTGGGAACGATGGTGGCCACCGTGAACACGGCGATGAAGAGCCACGCCTGCCAGTAGTGCAGGGTGCCGGCCGGCAGCAGGAGGATCAAAATCCAGGAGAGGATGCCCGAGAGGGAGGTCGCCGTTACCCTGATACCGGTTTTCATCACGCTCCTAGCAGCGGAGATCGCGGCGCCGAAAAGCCATGGCACCCAGAACCATCAACCCTACGTCCATGGCGAGTAGCCATAACAGTGGTACGACTGTGAAATCTGAACCGATCCGCGGAATGTGCGCGAAGGGTTCCAGGTCGAGCAGCCACTGCGAAAAACCAGCCAACGATCCGATCAGGTACAGGGCGACGAAACCGATCAGCACGCCCCAGGCCGCCGGCGTCAGGCGCGGCGCGAAGCCGAACACGCAAACCGTCACGGCCGACAACAACCACACGGCGGGCAGTTGGACGGCCGCGCTGGCAACGACCATCGGCAGCTTGGCGCCGACATCGCCGGCCGCGATGCCGTAGACGACACCCGCGGTCAGGCCGCTGGCCAGCATCGCCGCCGCGGATCCGGCGAGTGCGGTCACCAAATGACTTGCCAGCCAGCGGGTTCGCGACACCGCGCCGGCAAGCACCGTTTCGGCGCGCTGGCTCGACTCTTCCTGGTGCAGCCGCAACGTGAGCGACACCGCGAACGCGGCGGCAACCATGCCCATCATCGAAAACGCGACGGCGATGAACGCTTGCTCGAGGGCGCTGGTGCCGCCCATCCGTGCCACGATGTCGCGCGCCACGCCGCTGCCGCCCAGCTCGTCGCCGATGCCGTGCACCACGCTGCCGATCAACAGGCCATACAGGCACAACCCCACGGTCCAGAGCAGCAGTGCGGCGCGGTCCAGCCGCCAGGCCAGCCCGAACACGTTGCCCAGCGACGGCGCGGCGCTGCCGGGGCCTGGCCGTTCCGCGATCAGCCCGGCGCCGACGTCGCGGCCGGCGAGCAGCCGGTAGGCGAGCACGGTCAACGCGGCCGTGGTCACCAGGTGCAGCACCAGCACCCACCAGCGGTCGCCCGCATACGGTTTGACCTGCAGCGACCACCCCAGCGGGGAGAGCCACGACAGGGTGCCGTCGCCGGCGTCGCCGACGGCGCGCAGGGTGAACGCGGCGCCCAGCACCGCGAACGCGGCACCGCGGGCGAACCGGGCGCTCGGCGACAGCTGCGCGGTCACCGCGGCGACGGCGGTGAACACCAGGCCGGAGCAGGCCAGCGCCGCCCCGAAGGCCAGCGACCCGGCGGCCGGGACGTCGGTGCTCAACAGGCCGGCCGCGCCGATCGCGCCGGTCGCGATGGATGCTCCGAACGACAGCAGCAGCGCCGCGCTCAGGCTGGCGTAGCGGCCGATCGCGGTCGAGTCCACCAATTCGGTCCGACCGTTCTCCTCGTCGGCGCGGGTATGCCGGATCACCGTGAGGATGACGGCCACCGCGATCAGCACGTGGAACATGCCGGCCTTCCAAATGCCCACGGCGCCAAGGCTGTCGTTGTACACCTGGCCGTAGAGCGCGCGCTGGGCCGGGCTGGCCATGATGGAGGCCGCGAACCCGGCGCGGGCGGGCGCGGTGGGGTAGACCTTCTCGATGCTGCCGACGTACACGGTGGCCAGCGGCACCGACAGCAGCAGCACCCACAGCGGCATCGAGACGCGGTCGCGGCGCAGGTAGAGCCGCAGCATCGCGAGCGTTCCGGAGAAGCTTGAACTCTGAAGTGGCGCAGGCGATGCCGAGGCGAAGGGTCGGTCCAGCGTGGTGGTGCTCATGACAGCGACACCTTTGCCGCGTCGCGTCCGTGCCGGCCGTCGCCGCCGGACGTGTCGTAGTGGCGCAGGAAAAGCTCTTCGAGGGTCGGCGGCTGGCTGACCAGGCTGCGCACCCCGGCATCGCCGAGCACGCGGATGAGCTCGCCCAGGCTCTCGCTGTCCACCTGGGCGCGCAGCGTGTTGCCCTCGACGGTGACGTCCTCGACACCCTTGATGCGCCTGAGATCGCCCGGATCACCGGTCATTTCGGCCTTGATCGAGGTGCGGCTCAGGTGCCGCATGGAGTTCAGCGAACCGCTTTCGATGGTCTTGCCGGCGCGGATGATCGTCACCCGTTCGCACAGCGCCTCCGTTTCGGCCAGGATGTGGCTGGACAGCAACACCGTCGTACCCCGGTCGCGGGCCTGCGCCACGCACTGTTGAAACACGTTCTCCATCAACGGGTCCAGCCCGCTGCTGGGCTCGTCCAGGAGCAGCAGCCTGGCGTGCGAGGAGAACGCCGAGATCAGCGAGACCTTCTGGCGGTTGCCCTTCGAATACGTGCGCGCCTTCTTGTGCGGATCCAGGTCGAAACGCTCGATCAGCTCGGCGCGGCGCTTCTTGTCGATGCCGCCCCGCATGCGGGCCAGCAGGTCGATGGTCTCACCGCCGGTCAGTGACGGCCACAGCGTGACATCGCCTGGGACGTAGGCGATGTGGCGATGCAGTGCGACGGCCTGGGTCCAGGGGTCGCCGCCGAGCAGTCGCACGCTGCCGCCGTCGGCCTTGACCAGGCCCAGCAGGATGCGGATGGTCGTCGACTTCCCGGCGCCGTTGGGCCCGAGGAACCCGTGGACTTCGCCTTCCCTTACCGTGAGGTCCAGGCCGTCCAGCGCCCGCACCGCACCGAAATTTTTGGTGAGCCCGCGGATCTCGATGGGTGCGACACCGGTGGCGTTTTCAGTTGGCATCAGATTCTCCTTGATCTTCAGCTGCCAGGAATGCGTCGTACATGGTGCGATCGACCATCAGGCCGTCCGTGTAGATCTCGAGGGCCGGCAGGATCATGTCCCGGGCGTAGTCGCGCAGGACCGCACGCAGATCGGTTGGTGTGTCGTGCATTTGGATGTAGAGCAGGAGAGCTCCGCCTCCGGTGATGCCGATATACTTGGCTCTGGCCTTCGGATCGCGGCTCGGCTTTATCGTCCCGGCCCGCACGCCCTCTTCCATGTATTGTTCGACGTTGTCAATCATACTGCGCCACAACATCTTCGCGAGGTCACCGCCGGTCTGCATGCTGCGCACCAGGTAGGCCGTCATCGGGGCGAACTCCTCGATCTCGGCGAGTCGCGCGAACCAGGTGGCCGGGTCGTTGGACTTGATCGTCTCCGACTTGGTGTCGCGGATCTCTTCGGCGATGTAGTCGTCGCACGCCTTGCGCAGGCCGTCCTTGGAGCCGAAGTGATGGATGACCAGGGCGGCGCTCACCCCCGCGGCATCGGCGATGGCCCGCAGCCCGACGCCGAACCCGTGCTCGCCGAACTGTTCGATGGCCGCGTCGCGGATCCGGGCGGCTGCGGTCAAGTCGGCTGAACGCATGTTCAGGACACTAAACGCACGTTCAGTGCGCGGTCAAGTGCGACGCGCGTCAAGAATTCATAAAGATGCGGACCACGCCGAAAACGGCGTGGTCAAGGCCGAAGGCGATACGTCAGGCCAAAGGGGAATGCGGAAGGGAAATAAGGAAGGGCGGCGGAAATCAGTCGCGAACGGCGGCCAGGATGCCGTCGCCGAGTGGCACCAGCGCCGGGGTGAGGCGCTCGTCCTCGGCGATCAGCCGCGCCGCCTCGCGCACCGCGACCACCTCGGCGTCGCGGGCAGCCGGATCACCGGCCCGTCCGCCCAGCGCGGCGCGATGCACCACGATCACGCCGCCGGGGCGCAGCAGTCGCACGCCCTCGACGACGTAGTCCGGCTGGTCGACCGGGTCGGCGTCGATGAACACCAGGTCATAGGACTCGTCGGCGAGCCGGGTGAGGACTTCCTGGGCGCGGCCGCCGATCAGCCGGGTGCGCGACGGACCGATGCCGGCCTCGGTGAACGCCTGCTTGGCGAGCCGCAGATATTCGGGCTCGATGTCGATCGTCGTCAAGACGCCGTCGTCGCTCATGCCGGACAACAGCCACAGCCCACTGACGCCCGCGCCGGTGCCCACTTCGGCGATGGCCTTGCCGCCACTCAGCTTGGTCAGCAGGCTCAGCAACGCGCCCACCGCCGGCGTCACCGCGCCCGCGCCGATGTCCACGGCCCGCTCCCGAGCGGCCGCCAACAGCGCGTCCTCCGAGATCGAGCTTTCGGCGTGCGCGAAGAGTGAGTCCGCCCGGCTGGGCGCTGCCTGGCCGGGGGCTTCTGCGTCGGTGCCGTCCATGCCCGCAGCGTATTCCACTTCGGCGCGCAGTCCGACAGGCGCGCCTGAATCGGATCGGGGTGACACGCCCAACGCTCCCGCTGCGTTTAAGGTCACTGTGCGATGGATATCACCTGCACAGCGCAGGTAACGATACGGTTTCTCAGGGTCAGCTCAGATTGTTCCTATACCGCACATACTCCGGTACGCGACGGTAGCCCTATGGATCGCGGAGGGCGTTGGACCGGGAATACCGATTGGGAACTACCTGTTGTCGCCAGTGACGAAGTGCCGCTCGTTGGCACGCCGGATTCGGAGGACTCGATCATCACCACGCTTCTCAGCCCGTCCAGCATGTCTCATGCGCAGGAGCTCCCCGCCGACGAGTGGGTGGAGCCGTCCGACGCGCTGCAAGGGACCGCGGTGTTCGACGCGACTGGCGATAAGGCGGCCATGCCGTCCTGGGACGAGTTGGTGCGCCAGCACGCCGACCGGGTGTACCGGCTGGCCTACCGGCTTTCCGGCAATCAGCACGATGCCGAGGACCTCACCCAGGAGACCTTCATCCGGGTCTTCCGGTCGGTGCAGAATTACCAGCCGGGAACGTTCGAAGGGTGGTTGCACCGCATCACCACGAACCTGTTCCTCGACATGGTGCGCCGGCGCTCGCGCATCCGGATGGAGGCGCTGCCCGAGGATTACGAGCGGGTTCCCGCCGACGAGCCCAACCCCGAGCAGATCTACCACGATTCGCGGCTGGGCCCCGACCTGCAGGCCGCGCTCGATTCGCTGCCACCGGAATTTCGTGCCGCGGTCGTCCTGTGTGACATCGAAGGCCTGTCCTACGAGGAGATCGGCGCAACCCTGGGCGTCAAACTGGGCACCGTGCGCAGCCGCATCCACCGCGGCCGCCAGGCGCTGCGCGACTACCTGGCCGCGCATCCCGATCACGACGCCGCGCGCGCCAAGTCGGCGTAATCACCGACCGTCCGCCTAACGTTCGGGCAGCTATTCAGCGGCTTTGCGGCCTTAGCCTCGGTATCGGGCGCCCTCTCGCGCTACATTCGAATAAGGCGGCGATAAGAAATGAATGGCGAGGAGTTGGTGATGCCCGATCGTGGACATGTGTTCCGCCGCGCGTTCTCCTGGCTCCCCGCTCAATTCGCCTCCCAGAGCGACGCGCCCGTCGGCGCACCGCGCCAGTTCGGATCCACCGAGCACCTGTCCGTCGAAGCGATCGCGGCGTTCGTCGACGGCGAGCTCCGGATGAACGCGCACCTGCGGGCCGCGCATCATCTGTCGTTGTGCGCCCAGTGTGCGGGCGAGGTCGAGGACCAGAGCCGGGCTCGCGCGGCGCTGCGCGATTCGCGCCCCATCCGCATCCCCAGCACGCTGCTCGGCATGCTCGCCGACATTCCCTACGAGTCGCCCGACGATTCCCCCACGCACGCCTCCGACCGCTTCGCGGACCGCGACGGACGTGAGCGGCGCAAGCGCCGGTAGCGTCCAGCCCGCGCCCCGCGCGGGTTCATGCCGACCGACGGCGCGCCATGGATACTAGGGTGGACACGGACAACGCCGGTGCCGCGTATTTCGCCCGGTAAAGGCCGCCTCGAGCGCTCAAATAGAGGATCCAAAAGGGATAACGTGACCTCCGACCAAGGCTACGACCAAGCAAAAGACAGCGGCAACCGCTTAGCGCCGCGCCCCGTCTCGCGTCCGCCCGTCGACCCCGCGTCGACTCGGGAGTTCGGTCGTCCCGCCGGACTGCGCGGGTCGTTCGTGGCCGAACGGGTCCGTCCACAGAAGTACCGGGACCAGGCCGAATTCCGGCCGAGCAACCGGCCGGCCGACCCGGTCCTGCAGGAGGCTTTCCACCGGCCCGACGGCAGCCCCGACTCGCTGCAGCGCCACCCGGTGGACGCCAACGCGCTGGCCGGTGAGAAAAACGGTGTGGGGCCCGATGGGCAGGACGATCCCTGGCGAGACCCGGGCGCCCGGCGGCGCTGGGCACGCCGGCGGTGGCGCCGTCGCGATCCGGGACCGCGCTGGGCTACGGCGGCAAGCTGGGCGTGCGCGACGTGTTGTTCGGCGGCAAGGTGTCCTACCTCGCGCTGCTGGTCCTGCTGCTGATCGCGTTGGTCATCGGCCTGCTCGGCGGCGTGATCGGCCGCAAGACGGCGGAGGTCGCCGAGGCGTTCACCACTTCGAAGGTGACGCTGTCGACCAACGGCAACGGCGAAGCTCCGGCCGGCCGCTTCGCCAAGGTGGCGGCGGCGACCGCGAACGCGGTGGTGACTATCGAGTCCAAGAGCGACCAGGAAGGCATGCAGGGCTCCGGCGTCGTCGTCGACGGCCGCGGCTACATCGTCACCAACAACCACGTCATCTCCGAGGCGGCGAACAACCCCAGCCAGTTCAAGACCACGGTGGTGTTCAACGACGGCAAAGAGGTGCCGGCGAACCTGGTGGGCCGCGACCCCAAGACCGACCTGGCCGTCCTCAAGGTCGACAACGTGGACAACCTGTCGGTGGCGCGCCTCGGCGACTCCGACAAGGTGCGGGTGGGCGACGAGGTCCTGGCCGCGGGTGCCCCGCTGGGCCTGCGCAGCACCGTGACGCACGGCATCATCAGCGCGCTGCACCGGCCGGTGCCGCTGTCGGGGGAGGGCTCGGACACCGACACGGTGATCGACGCGCTGCAGACCGACGCCTCGATCAACCACGGAAACTCCGGCGGTCCGCTGATCGACATGGATTCCCAGGTGATCGGCATCGACACGGCCGGTAAGTCGTTGTCCGACAGCGCAAGTGGGCTGGGCTTCGCGATCCCGATCAACGAGGCCAAGCAGGTCGCGCAGACGCTGATCAAGGACGGCAAAATCGTGCACCCGACGCTGGGCGTCAGCACCCGGTCGGTGAGCAACGCGATCGCGTCCGGCGCCCAGGTGGCCAACGTCAAGGCGGGCAGCCCCGCGCAGAAGGGCGGAGTTCTGGAGAACGACGTCGTCGTCAAGGTCGGTAACCGCAAGGTCGCCGACGCCGACGAGTTCGTCGTCGCGGTGCGGCAGTTGACCATCGGCCAGGATTCGCCGATCGAGGTCGTCCGTGACGGCCGGCACGTCACGCTGACCGTCAAACCCGACCCCGACGGCAGCTGATGTTCGGCAGCCTGAGCTGGGAGCACATGCTCGTCCTCGTGGTGGTCGGGCTGGTGGTCCTGGGGCCCGAGCGGCTGCCGGGTGCCATCAGGTGGACGTCCAACGCCTTGCGTCAGGCGCGTGATTACCTCAGCGGTGTCACCAGCCAGCTGCGCGAGGACCTCGGGCCCGAGTTCGACGACCTGCGCGTCCCGCTCAGCGAACTGCAGAAGCTGCGGGGAATGACGCCGCGTGCGGCGCTGACCAAGCATCTGCTGGACGGCGACGACTCCTTCCTGACCGGAGCCTTCGACAAACCGGTGAATGGCGCCCTGCCGCAGACCCCGCACCCGGCCCCGCCCGCCCCGAACGGCCAGGCGGTCGCGGCCGAACAGCAGCCCGGCGGGAAGACGCCGTTCGACACCGACGCCACCTGAGCGTCGCCGGGGTCAGCGCCGGGTCGGATCGAGCCCCAGCGATACGCCGGCGAGGCCGCGTTTGCGCGACGACAAGCTGTCGGCCACCCCGCGCAGCGCCTTGCCGACCGGCGAATCGGGCGCGCTGAGCACCAGCGGCGTGCCGGAATCACCGGCGGCCACCAGCTCGGGATCCAGCGGGATCTGACCCAGCAGCGGCACGTCGGCGCCCACCGCCCGGGAGAGCCGCTCGGCCACCTGCCGGCCACCGCCCTCCCCGAACACCTGCAGCGTGGAGCCGTCCGGCAGGGTGAGCCCGGACATGTTCTCCACGACGCCGACGACGCGCTGGCGGGTCTGCAACGCGATGCTGCCGGCCCGCTCCGCGACCTCGGCCGCAGCCAGCTGCGGCGTCGTCACCACCAGGATCTCCGCGTTCGGAATCAGCTGCGCCACCGAGATGGCGATGTCGCCGGTCCCCGGGGGCAGGTCGAGCAGCAGCACGTCCAGATCGCCCCAGTAGACGTCGGCCAGGAACTGCTGCAGCGCGCGGTGCAACATCGGCCCGCGCCACACCACCGGGGTGTTGCCCTCGGTGAACTGGGCGATGGAGATGACCCGGACCTCGTGCGCGATCGGCGGCAGGATCATCGACTCGACCTGGGTGGGCCGGTCGGTGGTGCCCATCATCCGGGGAATCGAATGGCCGTGGATATCGGCGTCCAGCACACCGACCGACAGGCCGCGCGCCGCCATCGCCGCCGCCAGGTTGACCGTGACGGTGGACTTGCCGACCCCGCCCTTGCCGGACGCGACGGCATAAACCCGGGTCAGCGAATTCGGTTGTGCGAACGGGATAACGGGCTCGCGGGCGTCGCCACGCAACTGCTTGCGTAGCTCGGTGCGCTGCTCGTCGTTCATCACGTCCAGGGTGACCTTGACCGCACCGGTGCCCGGGACGTCGGCGACCGCCTGGCTGACCCGGTCGCTGATCTCGGTTTTCTTCGGACAGCTGGCGGTGGTCAGGTAGATCGCGACATGCACCGCGCCGTCGGGCTCGGTGTCGACGCTCTTGACCATCCCGAGTTCGGTGATCGGGCGCCGCAGTTCGGGGTCGATCACCTTGCCCAGGGCGGTGCGGATAGCCGAGCTCAGGTCGGCCGCGGAATCGGAAGAGTCATTGCCGGACATCACCGCCGAGTGTAGGCGTGCGCGACGATGCGGTTTGGCGGCGACCCGCTGGGCTGGTTGGCGGCGACCCGCTGCGCCCGGCTTCGCCGCGCTTGCGATCGCCGCTGGGCTGGTTGGCGGCGACCCGCTGCGCCCGGCTTCGCCGCGCTTGCGATCGCCGCTGGGCTGGTTGGCGGCGACCCGCTGCGCCCGGCTTCGCCGCGCTTGCGATCGCCGCTGGCGGTCAGGCCGGGCCGGGTCCCGCCGGCTTCGGCTTGGCCGCGCCGGGCACCGCGCCCGACGGGCCAGCAGGCTTAGGCGCAGGTGCGGCCTGCGAGGGCCCGGCGGCCGGGGCACCGGCGCCGCGGCCGGGGCACCGGCGGAGGCCCGGCGTCCGGGGCGGCGCGCCGAACGGCGGTTGCGGCGGGGGCGCGAACGGCGCCGGGGCGCGAACGGCGGCGGCGGACCCGCGGGCGGGGTGCCCTGGGAGCTGATGCAGATCACCGTGCAACCGGGGATCTGGGCCGGCGCCTGTTGGGGCGTGGGCGTCATCCAGGGGAACATCGGCGGGGGGCTGACCAGCGCCGGGCTGCTCAAGTCGATCAGCGGTACGCGCGCCAGCGGGTCGTCCAGCGGCAGGCCGTTGATGTTCATCGGCAGGTTGGGGCCGAGCCCTTCGGGGTGCTCGAGGTGCGCGTCGCCCAGCGGCGGCGGGGCCCGGTCATCAGCGGCAGGTCGACCGGCACCACACCGGTGGCGTAGGCCGCCGCCCAGCCCAGCACGTTCTGCGCGTAGGGCATCGAGTTGTTGTAGCGCAGGATCGCGGTCAAGACCTGCGACTGGTCACGCAGGTTGAGCCCGCCGCTGCACAGGTAGCGGGCGGCGGCCAGGGTGGCGTCAAAGATGTTCTGCGGATCGGCCACGCCGTCGCCCTTGCCGTCGGAGGCGTAGCGCGCCCAGGTCCCCGGCAGGAACTGCATCGGTCCCATCGCGCGGGCGTAGGTGACGCGGTTGCCGGCGCTGCTCTGGATGATGGTTTCGTTGCCGGGCAGCGTGCCGTCCAGCGACGGGCCGTAGATCGGCCTGATCGCGGTGCCGCGCGCGTCGACGGCGCCGCCGCCCGCGTGGCCCGATTCGATGCGCCCGATGCCGGCCAGCAGGTTCCAGCTCACGCCGCAGCCCGGGGCCGCGACGGCCATCTTCTGTTCGGCGCTGCGGTAGGCGGCCAGCGCGATGCTCGGAATGCCCAGTGCGCCAGGCGCATTGACGATCATCGCAGGCGGCGGGGCGGACAGGGCGGGCTCGGCGACGTGAAAGACGGTCGGGCCGCGATCGATCGCGACGACGGCGGGTCCGGTGAGGTCGGGGAAAGTCGGCGAGACCGCGGCGACCGGGGTGACGGCGGCATGCCGCGACGGCATTCGTACCGGAACCGTAGGGGCCGCCGCGCTGACCGCACCCGCGAAGACCAGTGGAGTAATCATTGCTACGCCGAAAATCGGCTTGCGCGTGTTCCGAAGTGATCGCTGCCGCTCAGGCGCGGCGGCGGGGCTCTCACCCCGGCTTCCCCCAATGCGCACTCGACCGTCCTATATGTGTGAGCTGGGACTTTCTGTTAGCTCGGTGAACCAGATCACCATACATAACTCTTGTGACACGAGTGGCGCAATGGTCCAAACGGTTCTCACCTGGATTTCTTAGCCGTTCGCTCCAGGCCGTCACCGGCCGGAACCGGGTCGCCGTCAGCGGTTTCGGGCAGCAGATTGGACAGCAGTTTGCGCAGGTCGTCGAGCTCGTGACGGAGGTATTCACGAGTCACGCCCTCGCCGACGGCCAGCCGCAACGCCGCCAGTTCGCGCGCCAGGTACTCGGTGTCGGCTTTGGTTTCGGCGGCGCGACGACGGTCTTGCTCCAGCGCGACTCGGTCGCGGTTCTCCTGACGGTTCTGCGCCAACAGGATCAACGGGGCGGCGTACGCGGCTTGAGTCGAGAAGGCGAGGTTCAGCAGGATGAACGGATAGGGGTCGAAGCGTTCGGCGACCGCGATCAGGTTGAACGCGATCCACGCCACCACCACGACCGACTGGATCAGCAGATAGCGGCCGGTGCCGAAGAAGCGTGCGATCGATTCGGTGATCTGCCCGACGGCCTCGGGGTCCAGCCGCGGTGAATACCTACGCGACGTCCGCGGGGTGTACAGGCCCCGTGGGGCCGAGGATTTGCTCACGCGGACCCTCCCAGTCCGTTGATGCGGCCGACGGCGTCGAACTCCTGCATGTCCACCCGCCAGTCGTGCGGCAGCAGGTGATCGAGCAGGTCGTCCACCGTCACCGCGCCGAGCAGATGATTCTGGTCGTCGACCACCGGCCCGCACACCAGGTTGTACGCGGCCAGGTAGCGGGTGACCGCACCGAGCGGGGTCTCCGGCGTCAATGTCAACAGGTCGGAGTCGACAATGCCTCCGACCAGGGCCGCCGGCGGCTCACGCAGCAGTCGTTGCAGGGCAACGCAACCCAGGTAATGGCCGGTGGGGGTGGCCGTCGGCGGGCGCGCGACGAACACCATGGACGACAGCGCGGTGGTGAGCTCGGGGTCGCGAACCCGGGCCAGCGCCTCGGCAACCGACGTGTCGGGCGTCAGCACCACGGGGTCCGAGGTCATCAACCCGCCGGCGGTGTCGGGGGAGTGGGTGAGCAGCCGGCGCACCGGCTCGGAGTCATCGGGGTCCATCCGGGTCAGCAGCATCTCGGCGTCGGTCGGATTCAGCACCCCGAGCAGGTCGGCCGCGTCGTCGGGATCCATCTCCTCGAGCACGTCGGCGGAGCGTTCGGTGCCCAGCTGCGCGAGCACGTCGGCCTGATCCAATTCGGGCAGCTCCTGCAAGACGTCCGCCAATCGGTCGTCGTCCAGAGCCTTGAGCACCTCGTAGCGCCGCTTAGCGGGCAGCCCGCGGATGGCGTCGGCCACGTCGACCGCCCTGCGGCCCTCGAACTGGTCCAGCAGTTGGGTCACGCCCTGGCCCGGCAACGCCAGCGCCGAAGGGGTCAGGCCCTGCACGTTCTGCCAGTCGACGACGTGCACGGGGCCGCGTCGGCCCAGCCGTCTGGGTACGCGGACGGCGACCCTGGTGACCATCCAGTCCCGGGTCCGGGTCTGTTCGATCCCCAGGTCGGTGACGACCACGTCGAGGCCCGCCAGCTCCGGCAGGTCGGGGTCCTTCACCTTGACTTGCGTGTCGAGCACCTGGCCCATCGCCAGCACCTCGCCGGGCCGCTGCACGAAATGGCGCAGGGACACGCTGCCGGTGCTCAGCGTCACGGCGTTGGGTTCGATGGAGGCGACCCGCAGGATCGGGATGAAGATGCTGCGCCGCGTCGCCAGGTCGACCACCAGCCCGAGCACGCGCGGTTGCTGGCGCACGATGCTGATGCTGATCACGACATCGCGCACCCGGCCCACGGATTCGCCGAGCGGGCCCAACACCAACATCCGCGACAGCCGCGCGATGTACACCCTGTTGACCGATCCCATGGGTGTAGAGCCTAGGCAGCCGCCGGCCCGACGGCTGGCGACCCGCTGCGCCGCGCTGGTTGCGATGCGCTGGTTGCGATGCGCTACAGCGAGTGCAGCCGGAAGAGCACGATCACCAAAATCACCACCAGAGTGGCGATTCCGACGACGATGCCGGCCACCGCCAGCCCGAAGCCGTCCTGGCGCGTCCGCTTGATCTGATCCAGCGCGATCGCGCCCAGCACGATGGCCACGATCGAGCCGATGCCGCAGAGCAGGCCGGTGAAGGCCGCGATGAGCGAGGCGATCGCCAGCCCGTTCGTCCCGGATCGGTGGGTTCCCGCGGGTCCGTAGCCGCCCCGGTAATCGGGCGGCGGGTAGTAACCGCCCGGGTAGGCGGGGGGCCCGTAGGTGGGCGGCCCGCCATAGGGCGGCGGCGGGTAGGCCGGGCCGCCGTAGCCGGTCGGCTGCTCGTAGCCGGGCGGGGACCGACGGGCGGTGGGTAAGGCGGCGGGTACCCGGACGCGTAGTCGGGGCTCGGCGGGGGATACGGCGGCGGCGCCGATTCGGCGGGCGGCGGCGCGGCGGGTGGCTCCCAGGGCGCGGTCGCGTCCGGCTGGTCGCCGGCCCCGCTGGCGGCGGCCGGCGGGTCGGCCTTCTCGTGGTGGCCGCCCTCGCCGAAGCCGTCTCCGGGAGCTGTCATGGTGTTCAACCTAACCCATGCGCAGGTGACGGGTGCCGTCGCGAATCGCCGCCGGACGCATCAAAATGGCGCGGCGCACCCTGACCCATCTCGACCGAAATCCCGGCTGATCGTGGCGCCGGCCCGGACTCCACGCCGCCGGCCGCACCGTGTTTTCGCAGGTGACGGGAGGTCGGCGGATAGGGTGGGGAGGCCCTGAGATGAAACGACGGCCGAGGCGGAGGACAATGAGCGGCGATGACTAATCCATTCCAGCCCGGGCAGGTTCCCGGCTCCACGCCACCGGGTGCGGCGGGCGCCGCGGGCCGGGGCTGCCGACGCCGCCGCGGGGGTGGCCGGTCGGGTCCTACCCCACCTACGCCGAGGCGCAGCGCGCCGTCGACTACCTATCCGACCAGCAGTTCCCGGTGCAGCAGGTGACCATCGTCGGCGTCGACCTGATGCAGGTGGAGCGCGTCACCGGCAGGTTGACCTGGCCCAAGGTGCTGGGCGGCGGCGTGCTGAGCGGCGCGTGGCTGGGTCTGTTCATCGGGCTGGTGCTGGGCTTCTTCAGCCCGAACCCGTGGGGCGCGCTGGCCACGGGCCTGGTCGCCGGTGTCTTCTTCGGGCTGATCACCTCCGCTGTTCCCTATTCGATGGCGCGTGGCACAAGGGATTTCAGCTCGACCATGCAGCTGGTAGCCGGACGCTACGACGTGCTCTGTGATCCGCAAAACGCAGAAAAGGCGCGAGACCTGTTGGCGCGCTTAGCGATCTGAGGCGCGCGAGAGGTGTGAATTAGTGGTGAGTCGTCGCGGGCGCGTGCGCCGGATGGGCGCAATCGCGCTGGCGACGGCAATCATCGCCGCGGCATCGGCGTGCGCTTCCGGAAGCCGCGGGCTGGTCATCAGCTTCTACACGACGGCCGCCGACGGTGCCACGTTCACCGCGGTGGCCCAGGACTGCACGAAGCAGTTCAACGGCCGCTTCGCCATTCAGCAGATCAGCCTTCCCCGGGCCCCCGGCGAGCAGCGTCTGCAGCTGGCCCGCCGGCTGACCGGCCATGACCGCACCCTGGATGTGATGTCGCTGGACGTGGTGTGGACGGCCGAGTTCGGCGAGGCGGGCTGGGCGTTGCCGTTGTCCGACGACCCGGAGGGACGGGCCGAGGCCGACGCGACGACGGACACATTGCCGGGCCCGCTGTCGACGGCACGCTGGCAAGGCAGGCTGTTCGGCGCGCCCGTCACTACGAACACCGAATTGCTTTGGTATCGGCCCGATTTGGTGACGCAGCCGCCGCGAACGTGGGACGGCATGGTGTCGGAGGCCACCCGGTTGCACGACGCGGGGCAGCCCAGCTGGATCGGCGTGCAGGCCAACGAGGGCGAAGGCCTGGTGGTCTGGTTCAACACGCTGCTGGTGAGCGGCGGTGGCCAGGTGCTCTCCGACGACGGCCGCCGCGTCACCCTCACCGACACGCCTGCGCACCGGGCGGCGACCGTCACGGCGCTGCGCACCCTCAAGTCGGTGGCCGTCGCGCCGGGAGCCGATCCGTCGATCAGCCGAACGGACGAGAGCACCGCGCGGCTGGCGGTCGAACAAGGCCGGGCCGCGCTCGCCGTCAACTGGCCGTACGCTCTGGCGTCCATGCTGGAGAACGCCGTGAAAGGCGGCGTGCCCTTCCTGCCGCTCAACCGGAATCCGGAGCTGGCCGGCAGCATCGACGACGCCGGGACGTTCGTGCCCACCGACGACCAATTCCGTATCGCGTACCAGGCCAGCCAGAAGGTTATCGGCTTCGCGCCGTATCCCGGTGTGGCGCCGGGCCGTCCGGCCAAGGTGACGATCGGTGGGGCGAACCTGGCGGTGGCCAGCACCACCCGCCACCGCGCCGAAGCCTTCGAAGCCATTCGTTGCCTGCGCAATCTGGCGCATCAGAAGTACGTCGCGCTCCAGGGCGGGCTGCCGCCGGTGCGCACCTCGTTGTATTCCGATCCGCAGTTCCAGAGCAAGTATCCGATGTACACGATCATCCGCCGGCAGCTCACCGACGCCGCGGTGCGCCCGGCGACGCCGGTCTATCAGGGTGTGGCCATCCGGCTGGCCGCGACGCTGAGCCCGATCGCCCGGATCGACCCCGAGCGCACCGCCGACGAGCTCAGCACCCAGGTGCAGAAGGCGATCGACGGGAAAGGCCTGCTGCCGTGACGAGCGCCCGCATCGAATCACACACCGCGCGAGCGCCTTTCGCGATGCGACGGTTGCGCGGCCGGCCACCCGAGCAGCGGTTGGCGTTTCTTCTCGTCGCGCCGGCCGCGATCCTGATGGTGGCGGTGACGGCGTATCCGATCGGCTACGCCGTCTGGTTGAGCCTGCAGCGCAACAACCTTGCGGTGCCCAATGACACCGCGTTCGTCGGCCTGAACAACTACGTGACCATCCTGACCGACCGCTATTGGTGGACCGCGCTGGCGGTGACGCTGGGCATCACCGTGGTCTCGGTGTCCCTTGAATTCGTGCTGGGCCTGGCGCTGGCGCTGGTGATGCACCGCACCCTGGTCGGCAAGGGGGTGGTGCGCACCGCGGTGCTGATCCCGTACGGCATCGTCACCGTGGTCGCGTCGTACAGCTGGTATTACGCGTGGACGCCGGGAACCGGCTACCTGGCCGACCTGCTGCCGCAGGGCAGCGCCCCGCTGACCGAACAGATCCCGTCGCTGGCGATCGTCGTCCTCGCCGAGGTGTGGAAAACCACGCCGTTCATGTCGCTGCTCTTGCTGGCCGGTTTGGCGCTGGTTCCGGAGGATCTGCTCAAGGCCGCCCAGGTCGACGGCGCGGGCGCGTGGCGGCGGCTGACCGGAGTGATCCTGCCGATCATCAAACCGGCTGTAGTGGTCGCCTTGTTGTTCCGGACGCTGGACGCGTTTCGCGTCTTCGACAACATCTACGTGATCACCAACGGCGCCAACAGCACCGGATCGGTATCGATGCTCGGCTACGACAACCTGTTCAAGGGCTTCAACGTCGGCCTCGGCTCGGCGATCAGCGTGCTGATCTTCGTGTGTGCCGGTCTGATCGCATGGGTGTTCATCAGGGCGTTCGGCGCGGCGGCGCCCGGGGGTGACGCCGATGCCCGTTAACGGGGCGGGGCTGTCGGCGGGGGCGCGGCGCACCGCGACATGGGCCGTCATCGACACCCTGGTGGTGGTGTATGCGCTTCTTCCGGTGCTGTGGATCTTCAGCCTGTCGCTCAAGCCGAGCTCAACGATCAAGGACGGCAAGCTGATTCCGTCGTCGATATCCCTGGACAACTATCGCGGGATCTTTCGCGGTGACGTCTTCAGTTCGGCACTGATCAACTCCGTCGGGGTCGGTCTGATCACCACCGTGATCGCGGTGACGCTCGGCGCGATGGCGGCGTACGCCGTTGCCCGCCTGGACTTTCCGGGTAAGCGGCTGCTCGTCGGGGTCACCCTGCTGATCACGATGTTTCCCGCGATCTCGCTGGTGACACCGCTGTTCAACATCGAGCGGTTCGTCGGGTTGTTCGACACCTGGCCGGGCCTGATCCTGCCGTACATCACCTTCGCGCTGCCGCTGGCCATCTACACGCTGTCGGCGTTCTTCCGGGAGATCCCTTGGGATCTGGAGAAGGCGGCGAAGATGGACGGCGCGACACCGGCCCAGGCGTTCCGCAAGGTGATCGTGCCGCTGGCGGCGCCCGGCGTGGTGACGGCGGCGATCCTGGTGTTCATCTTCGCCTGGAACGACCTGCTGCTGGCGCTGACGCTGACCGCCACCAAAGCGGCCATCACCGCGCCGGTGGCGATCGTGAACTTCAGCGGCAGTTCCCAGTTCGAGGAGCCGACGGGCTCGATCGCGGCCGGCGCCGTCGTGATCACCGTCCCCATCATCATTTTTGTTCTAATCTTCCAACGACGGATCGTCGCCGGGTTGACCTCTGGCGCGGTGAAGGGATAACTCGATGGCTGAGATCGTGCTGGACCATGTCAGCAAGAGTTACCCCGACGGCGCGACGGCCGTGCTCGACCTGAACCTCACCATCGCCGACGGCGAATTCCTGATCCTGGTGGGCCCTTCCGGCTGCGGCAAGACCACGACGCTGAACATGATCGCCGGTCTCGAGGACATCTCGTCCGGGGAACTGCGCATCGGCGGCGAACGGGTGAACGAGAAGGCGCCCAAGGACCGCGACATCGCGATGGTGTTCCAGTCCTATGCGCTGTACCCGCACATGACGGTGCGCCAGAACATTGCCTTTCCGCTGACGCTGGCCAAGATGAAGAAGTCCGAGATCGCCGAGAAGGTCGAGGAGACCGCGAAAACCCTTGACCTGACCGAACTTCTGGACCGCAAACCATCGCAGCTGTCGGGCGGGCAGCGGCAGCGGGTGGCGATGGGTCGCGCCATCGTGCGCCATCCCAAGGCGTTTCTGATGGACGAGCCGCTGTCGAATCTGGACGCGAAATTGCGGGTCCAGATGCGCGGTGAGATCGCCAGGCTGCAGAAAAGGCTGGGCACCACGACGGTCTACGTCACCCACGACCAGACCGAGGCCATGACGCTGGGCGACCGCGTGGTGGTGATGCATTCCGGTGTCGCGCAACAGATCGGCACCCCCGACGAGCTCTACGAGCACCCGGCCAACCTGTTCGTCGCCGGCTTCATCGGTTCGCCGGCCATGAATTTCTTCCCGGCCACGCTGACGCCAGTCGGGATCAAGCTCCCGTTCGGCGAGGTGATGCTGACACCGGAGGTCCACGAGGTGATCGGTCAGCATCCGGCACCGGCGAACGTCATCGTCGGGGTGCGGCCCGAGCATCTGTCCGACGCCGCGCTGATCGACGGCTACCAGCGCATCAGGGCGCTGACGTTCGAGGTGAAGGTCGACTTGGTCGAGTCGCTGGGCGCGGACAAGTACGTCTACTTCTCCACTTCCGCGTGGGCCGCGCACTCGGCCCAGCTGGACGAGCTGGCCGCCGAGTCCGGCGCCCACGAAAACCAGTTCGTGGCAAGGGTTCCCGCCGAATCGAAGGCGGCGATCGGGCAGTCGATCGAGTTGGCGTTCGACACCAGCAAGCTGGTCGTCTTCGATGCCGACTCCGGGGCGAACCTGACCATCGCGGCGTCGGGGACACCGTGACACAGGACCAACTGCGCGCGCATCTGCGGGCTCACTTCACCGACACCGAGCCCGACGCGGCGAGCGTGACGTTTCTGGGTACAGAGACCATCGAGGTGCTGCGTTTCCGCGAGCCGGACGGGACAGTGCACTACGTCACGCTGGGCTGCTCGCGTCACCCGATGACCGAACCGACGCTGGACCTTGCCGACCCGGTGCGCGGCCCGCGCGCCGAAGTCGTGCTGCGGTTGCGCGATCCCGGTCCGGTCACCGGCCTCGCGCGCAGCCTGGCGATCCTGGCCGCGGCGCCGGCCGTCGACGGTGTGGTGCTGTGCGCCGACGCGCTGGTGGACCTCGGCTCGCCGCTGTGGGCGTCGCCGTCGTCGCGGGTGCCGTTCACCGCTGTCCTGTTGGGCCACAGCGAGATCGGCGATCTGCCGCTGGACCCGCCGCGCGATCCCGTGCAGTTCCTGTCGGCCACGCCCATCACCGCCACCGAAGCCGCGTGGGTGCGGCTCAAGGGTGCCGAGGCGATGCGTCAAGCGTGGGTCAACGACGGGGTCGACGTGCTGGACCCGAATCGCCCTGCCGCACAGCCCGGTTGACGCCCTTCTAGAGCCAGTTGTTGCGGCGGAACTGGAAATACAGTCCCACGCAGGCGACGGTCATCAGTGCCATGATCGCCGGGTAACCCCACGTCCAGTTCAGCTCCGGCATGAAATGGAAGTTCATCCCGTAGATGGCGGCGACCATGGTGGGCACCGCCAAGATACCGGCCCAGGCCGCCATCTTGCGCATGTCGTTGTTCTGCTGCATCCCGACCCGGGCCAGCGCCGCCTGGATCAGCGAGTTGAGCATGTCGTCATAGCTGGCGATGTGTTCGGCGGCCTCGGAGTGGTGGTCGGCGAGGTCGCGCAGGTAGCGCCGCACCTCTTTGGAGATCAAATCCTTGTTCTCCATCTGGATTCGGTGGAACGCCCCGGACAACGGGTTGACGCACCGGCGCAGTTCGACGACCTCACGCTTGAGCAGATAGATGGGTTCGACGTCGAGTTTGCGTCCCGGGGCGAACGCCACCTCCTCGATGCTGTCGATATCGGATTCGACCAGATGGCTTACTTCGAGATAGTGGTTCACCACCTCGTGGGCGATCGCGTGCATCACCGCATACGGTCCCAGCCGTAACTGCTCGGCGTCGGCCTCCATCCGCTTGCGCACGTCGGAGAGCCCGCCATGCTCGCCGTGGCGCACGGTGACCAGGAAGTCCCTGCCGACGAAGACCATCACCTCGCCGGTTTCGACGATCTGGCGGGCCTGGGCCACCGATTCGTGGGGCACGTAGTTGACGGTCTTGAGGACGAGGAACAGCGTCTCGTCGTAACGCTCCAGCTTGGGCCGCTGGTGGGCGCACACCGCGTCTTCCACGGCCAGCGGGTGCAGCCCGAACACGTCGGCCACTTCCTGCATCTCGGACTGGCTGGGTTCGCGCAGGCCGACCCAGACGAACCCGTCGTGCCCCAGCGTTTCGATCTCGCGCACTTTGTCCAGGGCGGCCGCGTAGCCGAGTTTGCCGGGCAGCCGGTGGCCGTCGGCGTAGACGGCGCAGTCGACCAGTGTCTGCTTGGGTGACTCGGGCGCCGGGCCCGGCTTGGGTTGCGGTTCGTGCGCGAGGGGCCGAAGCGCTTCGGGCAAGGCGTCAAATCCTTGGAACACCTCCACCTCCCACCGTGCGCGGATCCGACCAGGCGGTGCTCCATCGTACGCGTCCCGGCTGTTCGAAGCGCGACGATCAGGCGTCGGAAAAGCCCTGGTAGCGGACCGGGGATCGGCGGCCGAGAAGAGTGCGCTAGTTTCGAGCCGAAACCCGAACCTGCACGAACTTCTCCACAAGGAGTAAATCGACGTGAGCGCAAGTCCTCTCAAGGTCGCCGTCACCGGCGCCGCCGGCCAGATCGGCTACAGCCTGTTGTTCCGCCTGGCGAGTGGCTCGCTGCTGGGCCCGGACCGCCCGATCGAGCTGCGCCTCCTGGAGATCGAACCCGCGCTCAAGGCGCTCGAGGGCGTCGTGATGGAGCTGGACGACTGCGCGTTCCCGTTGCTGTCCGGCGTCCAGATCGGCGCGGACGCGAACAAGATCTTCGACGGCGTCAACCTGGCGCTGCTGGTCGGCGCGCGGCCGCGCGGCCCGGGCATGGAGCGCAGCGACCTGCTGGAGGCCAACGGCGCGATCTTCACCGCGCAGGGCAAGGCGCTCAACTCCGTCGCCGCCGACGACGTCCGCATCGGGGTGACCGGCAACCCGGCCAACACCAACGCGCTGATCGCGCTGAGCAACGCCCCCGACATCCCCAAGGAGCGGTTCTCCGCACTGACCCGCCTGGACCACAACCGGGCGATCTCGCAGCTGGCCCACAAGACCGGCGCCAAGGTCACCGACATCAAGAAGATGACGATCTGGGGCAACCACTCGGCCACCCAGTACCCCGACATCTTCCACGCCGAGGTGGGCGGCAAGAACGCCGCCGAGGTGGTCAACGACCAGAACTGGATCGAGAACGACTTCATCCCGACGGTCGCCAAGCGCGGCGCGGCGATCATCGACGCGCGCGGCGCCTCGTCGGCCGCCTCGGCCGCGTCGGCCACCGTCGACGCCGCCCGCTCCTGGCTGCTGGGCAGCCCGGACGGTGACTGGGTGTCGATGGCGGTCTACTCCGACGGCTCCTACGGCGTGCCCGAGGGCATCGTGTCGTCGTTCCCGGTGACCACCAAGGATGGCAACTGGTCGATCGTGCAGGGGCTGGAGATCGACGAGTTCTCCCGCGGCCGCATCGACAAGACCACCGCCGAGCTGGTCGACGAGCGCGCCGCCGTCACGCAACTCAAGCTGATCTAGCGGCGATCCCCAGCGCGACGGGCGCACCGGACCGGTACGTGAGACCTAGCTCACCAATTAGGCCTACTAATGGGTAGTCAGTACCCTGAAGCGCGTGTCCGAATTGCTTGAATCGATACAGACGAAGGCCGAGCAGGGCGTGATCACCGACGCGGAGATCTTCGAGGCACACGTAGGCGGCAAGCTCTCCGTGGGCCTGACGTCCCCGCTGGACACCCAGCGCGCATTGTCGATCGCCTACACCCCGGGCGTGGCGCAGGTCAGCCGGGCGATCGCCGCCGACCATGCGCAGGCGGCCCGCTACACGTGGGCGAACCGGCTGGTGGCCGTGGTCAGCGACGGCAGCGCGGTGCTGGGCCTCGGCGACATCGGGCCCGCGGCGTCGCTGCCGGTCATGGAAGGCAAGTGCGCGCTGTTTCAGGCATACGGTGGGCTGAACGCCATCCCGATCGTGCTGGACACCAAGGATCCCGACGAGATCGTGGAAACCCTGGTGCGCCTGCGCCCGACGTTCGGCGCCGTCAACCTCGAGGACATCTCGGCCCCGCGCTGCTTCGAGATCGAGCGTCGTCTCATCGAGGCGCTGGACTGCCCGGTGATGCACGACGACCAACACGGCACGGCGATCGTGGTGCTGGCCGCCCTGATGGGCGCCAGCAAGGTGCTCGGCCGCGACATGGCCTCGCTGAAGGTGGCGGTGTCCGGAGCCGGCGCGGCTGGTATCGCGTGCACCAATCTCCTTATGGCGATGGGTGTTTCGGATGTCACCGTGCTCGACTCGCGCGGGATCCTGCACACCGGTCGCGACGACATGAACGACGTCAAGGTGGCTCTGGCGCAGCGCACCAACCCCACCGGCCTTACCGGCAGCCTGGCCGAGGCCATTCGGGACGCCGACGTGTTCCTGGGGCTGTCGGGCGGCGTGGTCCGCGAGGAGATGATCGCCACCATGGCGCCGGGCGGGATCGTGTTCGCGCTGTCCAACCCCGATCCGGAGATCCACCCGCAGATCGCGGCCAAGTACGCCGCGGTGGTGGCCACCGGCCGCAGCGATTTCCCGAATCAGATCAACAACGTGCTGGCCTTCCCCGGGGTGTTCCGCGGTGCGCTGGAAGCCGGCGCGCGCCGGATCACCGAGAAGATGATGGTCGCCGCGGCCGAGGCGATCTTCTCCGTCGTCAGCGACGACCTGGCCCTCGACCGGATCGTCCCCAGCCCCCTGGACACCCGGGTCGGGGAAGCGGTCGCGACGGCGGTGGCGCTGGCCACAGAAGTCTCAGATACCGCGGAGTGAGAATCGGCAGGCTGGCGGTGCCGCTGCTCGCCGCCGCGCTGACCGTCGCCGGTTGCGCGACCGACACCGGCGACCGTCGCGCCCGCGCCGAAGTGGTCGTCGGATCCCGGCCTGACGCCGATGCGGCGCTGCTGGCCGGCGTGTACGTCGCCGCCCTGCGGTCCTACGGGTTCGGCGCGCGGGCCGCGACCGCGGCGGACCCCAAGCCGCAGTTGGACTCCGGGGCCTTCACCGTCGTTCCCGCGTTCACCGGCCGCACGCTGCAAGCCCTGCAGCCCGGTGCGACGGCGATGTCGGACAAAGACGTCTACCGCGCGATGATCGCCGCGCTGCCCGAGGGCGTCGTCGCGGGCGACTACACGACCGCCGCCGAAGACAAGCCCGTGTTGCTGGTGAGTCAGCCGACCGCCAAGGCCTGGGGCGGCAGCGATGTCAGTGCCGACCTGAGCACGCTGCCCCGGCACTGCGACGGCCTGGCCGTCGGGACCGTCGCCGGGCATCGGCATCCGTCGACGATCGGCTCCTGCCACCTTCCCGCAGCACGCGAATTTCCGGATGGCGCAACGATGTTCGCCGCAATCCGGGCCGGGCAGGTGACCGCCGGGTGGACCACCAGCACCGATCCCGGCACCCCCGGAGACCTGGTCGCGCTGGCCGACGGCAAGCCCGCCCTGGTCCGCGCCGAGAACGTGGTGCCGCTGTATCGCCGCAACGCGCTCAGCGATCGGCAGTTGCTGGCGATCAACGAGGTGGCCGGTGTGCTGGACACCGCGGCCCTGGTGGAGATGCGCCGCCAGGTCGCCGCCGGCGCCGACCCGCAGGCGGTGGCGGGGGCTGGCTGGCCGAGCACCCGCTCGGCCGGTGACGATCAGCGCTTCGGCATCAGCCGATGCACGGCCTGCTGAAGTCGGCTCATCACGGGCCCGCCCAGCAGTCGGTCGTAGTTCGGCCCGGCGACCCGCACCAGCAGGTCCATCGCCTTGACGTCGGGACCGACCAAAACCCGGGCCTTGTTCTTGCGCACGCCGTCGAGGATCAACTGCGCGGCCCGCTGCGGGGTGGTCTTGGCCTGCTGCTCCTCGAACAGGCTGGCCAGCTCGGCATGGTCGAGTCCCTCGACGCCCGTGGCGTTGCGGGCGAACGCGGTCTTGATGCCGCCCGGATGCACCGTCGTCACCCGCACCGGGTGACCGGCGCGGGCCATCTCCTGATGCAGCGCCTCGGTGAATCCCCGGACGGCGAACTTGGCCGAGACGTAGGCCGCCTGACCGGGCGCGGAGAACAGGCCAAGCGCGCTCGAGATGTTGATGACGTGTCCGTCGCCGGAGGCGATCAGGTGCGGCAGGAACGCCTTGGTGCCGTTGACGACGCCCCAATAGTCGACGTCGATCACCCGCTCGATGTCCTTGAACCGGCTGTCCACGATGGATCCGATGAACGTGATGCCGGCGTTGTTGTAGATCTGGTTGACCTTGCCGAAGTGCTCCTTGACGCCGTCGGCGTAGGCCAAAAACGCTTCGCGCTCGGTGACGTCGAGCCGGTCGGACTTGAACGTCGCGCCGATCGCCGTCAGCTGTTCGGCGGTCTGCGCCAGCCCCGCGGTGTCGACGTCGCTGATGGCCACCCTGGCACCCGCCCGGCCGAGCTCCACGGCCAGCGCCTGGCCGATGCCCGAACCGGCGCCGGTGACGACGGCGACCTTGCCGGCGAACGTATCCATGCAACACTCCCTCGTGGCAGCTTGACCGCTTGACGCTAATCGTTACCAGCGATGCTGGCTACCGCAGTGCGAAATCGTGAATCGGCGGCGCTGCGAGTCACTGCTTGGGCAGCAACCGGCCCATCACCGGCCCGAACAGCCGTTGATAACCCGAACCCGTCAGCCGCACCAGGATGTCCAGCATCTTGGCGTCCGAACCGACCAGCACCCGCGCCTTCTTCTTGCGCACCGCGTCCAGGATGATCTGGGCCGCGCGGTGCGGGGTGGTCTTGGCCAGCCGCTTGTCGAACAATTTGGCCAGCTCGGCCTGGTCCAGACCCTCGGCGGCGGTGGCGTTGCGCGCGATGGCGGTCTTGATGCCACCGGGGTGCACCGTGGTGACGGCCACCGGGTGGCCGGCCGCCCCCATCTCTTGCCGCAGCGCCTCGGTGAAGCCGCGCACGGCGAACTTGGCCGAGTTGTAGGCCGCCTGCCCGGGCACCGAGAACAGCCCGAACACGCTGGACACGTTGATGACGTGTCCATCGCCGGAGGCGATCAGGTGCGGCAGGAACGCCTTGGTGCCGTTGACGACGCCCCAGAAGTCGACGTCCATCACCCGTTCGATGTCCTTGAACTGGCTGACTTCGACGTCGCCGGTGAAGGCGATGCCGGCGTTGTTGTAGATCTGGTTGACCTTGCCGAAGTGCTCCTTGACGCCGTCGGCGTAGGCCAAAAACGCCTCGCGCTCGGTCACGTCGAGCCGGTCGGACTTGAACGACGCGCCGATGGCCTTGAGCTGTTCCTCGGTGTGGGCCAGGCCCTCGATGTCGACGTCGCTGATGGCCACTTTTGCGCCCGAGCGGGCCAACTCCAGGGCCAGCGCCTGCCCGATACCCGAACCCGCGCCCGTCACCACCGCGACCTTGCCGGCGAACCCTTGCATGAGCACCCTTCCTTATCGGCACGTTTGCGTCGAGGCTAGCCGGTACCGGCGGTCCCTGATACCCGCGGGTGGGATCGGCGTGGTCGCCCGGTCAGGCGAAGGCCGTGTCGACGATCTCCTGCTGCTCGACGGCGTGCACTTTCGACGAGCCCGACGACGGGGCCGACATCGCCCGCCGCGAGATCCGCTTGATTCCGGTCAACTTGGCGGGCAGCAACTCGGGCAGCTCGAGCCCGAACCGTGGCCACGCACCCTGGTTGGCCGGTTCCTCCTGCACCCAGAAGTACTGGTCGGCGTTCGGGTAGCGGTCCAGCGTCTCGCCCAGCCGCCGCTTCGGCAGCGGGGCGAGCTGCTCGATCCGCACGATCGCCACGTCGTCGCGGTTGTCCTTGGCCTTGCGGGCCACCAGCTCGTAGTAGAGCTTGCCGCTGGTCAGCAGGACCCGGGTGACCTTGGCGCGGTCACCGATGCCGTCCTCGTACGTCGGCTCCTCGAGCACCGAGCGGAACTTGATCTCGGTGAAGTCCCGGACGTCGCTGACCGCTGCCTTATTGCGCAGCATCGACTTCGGCGTGAACACGATCAGCGGCCGCTGCACGCCGTCGAGCGCGTGCCGGCGCAACAGGTGGAAGTAATTGGACGGCGTCGAGGGCATCGCGATCGTCATCGAACCCTCCGCCCACAGCTGCAGGAAGCGCTCGACGCGGGCCGAGGTGTGGTCGGGGCCCTGGCCCTCGTGGCCGTGCGGCAGCAGCAGCACGACGTTGGACAGCTGGCCCCACTTGGCCTCACCGGAGCTGATGAACTCGTCGATGATCGACTGCGCGCCGTTGACGAAGTCCCCGAACTGCGCCTCCCACAGCACCAGGGCGTCCGGGTTGCCCACCGTGTAGCCGTACTCGAAGCCGACGGCGGCGTACTCCGACAGCGGCGAGTCGTAGACCAGGAACTTGCCGCCGGTGCGGGTGCCGTCGGGGTTCACCGTCAACAGTTGCAGCGGCGTGAACTCTTCGCCGGTGTTGCGGTCGATGATCACCGAGTGCCGCTGCGAGAAGGTGCCGCGCTTGGTGTCCTGGCCGGACAGCCGCACCAGCTTGCCCTCGGCCACCAGCGAGCCCAGCGCCAGCAGTTCGCCGAAGGCCCAGTCGATCTTGCCCTCGTAGGCCATCTCGCGGCGCTTCTCCAGCACCGGCTGCACCCGGGGGTGCGCGGTGAAGCCGTCGGGGGTCGCCAGGAACGCGTCGCCGATGCGCGCCAGCAGCGCCTTGTCCACCGCGGTGGCCAGGCCCGCCGGCAGCATCTGGTCGGCCTCGACCGATTCGCTCGGCAGCGCGCCGTGTTTCTCCAGCTCGCGGACCTCGTTGAACACCCGCTCCAGTTGGCCCTGGTAGTCGCGCAGCGCGTCCTCGGCCTCTTTCATCGAGATGTCGCCGCGGCCGATCAGGGCTTCGGTGTAGCTCTTGCGGACGCCGCGCTTGATGTCGACGACGTCGTACATCGCGGGGTTGGTCATCGACGGGTCGTCGCCCTCGTTGTGGCCGCGCTTGCGGTAGCACAGCATGTCGATGACGACGTCCTTCTTGAACTCCTGCCGGAAGTCGACGGCCAGCTTGGCCACCCACGCGCAAGCCTCCGGGTCGTCGCCGTTGACGTGGAAGATCGGCGCCCCGATCATCTTCGCGACGTCGGTGCAGTATTCGCTGGACCGCGAGTACTCCGGCGCGGTGGTGAAGCCGATCTGGTTGTTGGCGATGATGTGGATGGTGCCGCCGACGCGGTAGCCGGGCAGGTGGGTCATGTTCAGGGTTTCGGCGACCACGCCCTGACCGGCGAACGCGGCGTCGCCGTGCAGCATCATCGGCACCACCGAGAAGGCCTTCTCATCCCCTTGGTCTTCGGCGCCGTGGTCCAGCAGGTCCTGCTTGGCCCGCACCAGGCCCTCGAGCACCGGGTCGACGGCCTCCAGGTGCGACGGGTTGGCGGTCAGCGATACCTGAATGTCGTTGTCGCCGAACATTTGTAGGTATACGCCGGTGGCGCCCAGGTGATACTTGACGTCACCGGAACCGTGCGCCTGCGCCGGGTTGAGGTTGCCCTCGAACTCGGAAAAGATCTGCGAGTACGGCTTTCCGACGATGTTGGCCAGCACGTTGAGCCGGCCGCGGTGCGGCATCCCGATGACCACCTCGTCGAGCCCGTGCTCGGCGCACTGGTCGATCGCCGCGTCCATCATCGGGATGATGCTTTCCGCGCCTTCCAGTGAAAACCGCTTCTGGCCAACGTATTTGGTCTGCAGGAAGGTTTCGAAGGCCTCGGCCGCGTTCAGCTTGCTCAGGATGAATTTCTGCTCGGCCACCGTCGGTTTGACGTGCTTGGTCTCGACCCGCTGCTGCAGCCATTCCTGTTGTGACGGTTCGAGGATGTGGGTGTACTCCACGCCGATGTGGCGGCAGTAGGCGTCGCGCAGCAGACCCAGCACGTCGCGCAGTTTCTTGTATTCACACCCGGCGAAGCCATTGACCTTGAACACCCGGTCCAGGTCCCACAGCGTCAGGCCGTGGTTGAGGATCTCGAGGTCGGGGTGGCTGCGGAACCGGCTGCCGTCCAACCGCAGCGGGTCGATGTCGGCCATCAGGTGACCCCGATTGCGGTAGGCCGCAATCAACTCCATGACCCGGGCGTTCTTGTCGACGATCGAGTCCGGGTTGTCGGTGCTCCAGCGCACCGGCAGATACGGGTTGCCCAGCTCGCGGAAGATCTCGTCCCAGAAGGCGTCCGACAGCAGCATCTCGTGGATGGTGCGCAGGAAATCGCCGGACTCCGCGCCCTGGATGATGCGGTGGTCGTAGGTGGAGGTCAGCGTGATCAGCTTGCCGATGCCCAGCTCGGCGATGCGTTCCTCGCTGGCCCCCTGGAACTCCGCGGGGTACTCCATGGCGCCGACCCCGATGATGGCGCCCTGGCCGTTCATCAGCCGCGGGACCGAGTGCACGGTGCCGATGGTGCCGGGGTTGGTCAGCGAAATAGTCACGCCCGCAAAGTCTTCGGCGGTCAGCTTGCCGTCACGGGCGCGTCGCACGATGTCTTCGTAGGCGGTGACGAACTGCGCGAAGCGCATGGTTTCGCAGCCCTTGATGCCGGCCACCACCAGGGAACGCTTGCCGTCCTTGCCCTGCAGGTCTATCGCCAGGCCGAGGTTGGTGTGCGCAGGCGTCACCGCGGTCGGCTTGCCGTCGACCTCGGCGTAGTGCCGATTCATGTTCGGGAACTTCTTGATCGCCTGCACCAGCGCGTAGCCGAGCAGGTGGGTGAACGAGATCTTGCCGCCGCGGGTGCGCTTGAGTTGGTTGTTGATGACGATCCGGTTGTCGATCATCAGCTTGGCCGGGACGGCGCGGACGCTTGTCGCCGTCGGTACGTCCAGCGACGCCGACATGTTCTTGACGACGGCCGCCGCGGCGCCGCGCAGCGTCTGCAACTCGTCGCCTTCCGCAGGCGGGGGAGTGGGGGCTTTGGCCGGCCGCGCCGCGACCCCATTGCCGGCGGCGGTGCTGGCCGGTGATGTGGCCTTGGCGGGCTCGGTGGCCTGCGGGGCCGCCGCGGCCGGCTTCGCCGGCGCAGGGGTGGCGGCCGCCGGGCCATCAGTGCTGGTCGGGGCGGTCGGCGCGGGCTCGCCGGCGGGCTCGGGGTTGTAGTCGACCAGGAACTCGTGCCAGCTCGGATCGACTGACGAGGGGTCGTCGCGGAACTTGCGGTACATCTCCTCGACCAGCCATTCGTTCTGCCCGAATGGTGAACTTATGTTGCTCACGACCGCAGTTCGCCTCAATCCTTCTGTTCCGCAAGCGCATTCCCGTGGCGCCTGCACCCTTGTCGGCCCCGGACGACCGAACACCTCACACCCAAGGCGGTACCCATTGTTTCCGCCCTATAAAGGCTAACCTTTCGCCGCCGATCCGCCAGGTTGACCGGGGGACGCGGGGACGGCCGGGGGCTAGTCCCGGCTACAACCTAGTGTGGCGACCCGCCGCGCTGGCGATCGCCGCTAGCCGGCCTCGTGAACGGGAGGCACCAGATGCAGCGCGCGTGGCCAGCGCGCCGGCGGGGTGCCGAACGCCCGGTTGGTGTTGCGGATCATCTTCTTGCCGGCGAGGTAGTTGCCGATGGCGCCCACCACGACCCCGATGCCGACCGGCAGCAGTTTGCCGAACAGCAGGGCACCGCGGCGCACGGTGTACTTGCGGACCCACGACTTGAGCAGCCGCGAGTTCAGCTTCGACATCGACGACAGCGGCAGGGCGGCCAGGCTCTCGGAAACCCAGCCGCCGTTGGTGCGGCCCGGGCCGATCAGCTGGGCGACGGCGCGCTCGCTGTTGTCGCCGACCAGGACCGCCAGCACGAGCGCGCGGCGCCGCTCCCGGTTATCGGCCGGAATGTCGTAGACCACCGCCGTCGCCAGCACGAAGAACGCGGTGGCCTCCAGGAATGTCACCGTTTCCGCGGCCGCCGCGGACAGGGCGCTGATCGTGCCGATGCCGGGAACCGTCGCGGCGGCCCCCACGGCAACGCCGCCGGCCGTCACGATCGCCAGGTATCGCTTCTGCAGCTTGGCCATGATCTCCGCCGGGCCGGCATCGGGGTGCGCGTTGCGCAGCCGGGTCACATAGGCCTCGGCGGCCGGGCCCTGGATCCACGAGCTCCGCTCGATGACCTGCGCCAACGCCCGCGCGGACATTTTCGGCCGACCGTTCTTGGCGGTCGGCTGCTGTCCCGTGCTGGACATGGCGAACAACCGGTTCGGCGACTTTTTCCGTCGAGCCCGCATATTTCTCTCCTGCAGATGGCGTTCCCCCAGGCTAACGCGCCCGCAATGAATACTGCCGCGTTATGCGCCCTGACCGGGTCCGTGGCTGCCGGCCTATTGCCTCACCGGGAATAATGCAGCTGGATGTCTGCCACGGCCCGTGCCGTTCGCCGGTCCTCACGCTGTTTACCGCGCCCCGCGCGTGGTGTATCACCGGCGTGAGTGAGGCCGGTCGACCGGCCGGGCCGATACGACTGAACAGCATCGTCGGGAACGAAACGAGGTGGGGTGGATGACCACGGCTGCGCCCCGCACGCCCGCAGGAACGGGCCGCGGGGGACCGGTGCCGGCCCGGGCGGCCCACCGCTGGGACTTTTTCACGCAGAGTTCGCCGCAGTCGCACAATCCCTGGAACCCGCTGTGGGCGATGATGATCGGCTTCTTCATGATCATGGTCGACTCGACCATCGTCGCGATCGCCAACCCGACCATCATGGCCAGCCTGCGGATCGGCTACGACACCGTGGTCTGGGTGACCAGCGCCTACCTGCTGGGCTATGCGGTCGTGTTGCTGGTGGCGGGGCGCCTTGGCGATCGGTTCGGTCCCAAGAACCTGTACCTGTTCGGCCTGGTCGTGTTCACCGCTTCCTCGGTGTGGTGTGGGCTGGCCGGCAGCGCCGCGATGCTGATCGCGGCGCGCGTCGTGCAGGGCGTCGGCGCAGGGCTGCTCACCCCGCAGACCCTGTCGACCATCACCCGGATCTTCCCGTCGGAGCGGCGCGGCGTCGCGGTCAGCCTGTGGGGCGCCACCGCCGGCGTGGCCAGCCTGGTGGGCCCGCTGGCCGGAGGTGTCCTGGTCGACGGGCTGGGCTGGCAGTGGATCTTCTTCGTCAACGTCCCCATCGGGGTCATCGGGCTGGTGTTGGCGTATTGGCTGGTTCCAGTGCTGCCCACCCAGTTGCACCGCTTCGACCTGATCGGGGTCGCGCTGTCAGGCATCGGGATCTTCCTGATCGTGTTCGGGCTGCAGCAGGGGCAGGCCGCGCACTGGCAGCCGTGGATCTGGGCATTGATCGTCGCAGGCGTCGGGTTCATGACGGCCTTCGCGTTCTGGCAGGCGCTGAACGCCCACGAGCCGCTCATTCCGCTGATCATCTTCGGCGACCGCGACTTCAGCCTGTGCAACGCCGGCGTCGCCATCATCTCGTTCACCGCGACGGCGATGATGCTGCCGCTGACGTTCTACGCGCAGGCCGTGTGCGGCCTGTCGCCGACGCGGTCGGCCCTGCTGATCGCGCCGATGGCGATCGCCAACGGTGTCTTCGCGCCGTTCGTCGGCAAGATCGTCGACAAATACCATCCGCAACCGGTGCTCGGCTTCGGCTTCTCGGTGCTGGCGATCGCGCTGACCTGGCTGACCTTCGAGATGCTGCCGACGACACCGATCTGGCGGCTGGTGTTGCCGTTCTTCGCGATGGGTGTCGGGATGGCGTTCGTGTGGTCGCCGCTGACCGCGACCGCGACGCGCAACCTGCCGCCACACCTGGCCGGCGCGGGCTCGGCCGTATACAACTCCGTGCGCCAGCTCGGCGCGGTCCTCGGCAGCGCAGGCATGGCCGCGTTCATGACGTGGCGGATCACCGCCGAGATGCCGCGGCAGCCGTCCGGGGACGCCACCGGCGAGGACGCGATCGCCTTGCAGTTGCCCGGGTTTCTGCGCGAACCGTTCTCGGCCGCGATGTCACAGTCGGTGCTGCTGCCGGCGTTCATCGCGTTGTTCGGCATCGTCGCCGCGCTGTTCCTGGTGGGCTCCGCGCCCCGGGCGGACAAGGGCGACGGCAGGGGCGGCGACGATCCGCTGGGCCCCGACGACGTCGTCGACGACGACTATGACGACGACCAGTACGTGGAATTCGTCCTGGTGCGCGAACTCGACGCCCAGCGGGCACTCGATCCCGAGCCGCCCCGACGGCCGGCCGAACGCCCCCGCCCGTCGTCCACCGCGGTACCGCGGCACGGTCCTGCCGCGCAGGTTCCACCAATCGGATCCGCCCACAACGGGTCTCACGTGGACGGCGGCAAGCGCCTCCGCCAGGTGGCGGTGCGGCGCTCACCCAGATCCGCGCCGCCGGGCGATCGGCCGACCCGGCCACCGCGCCGACACCACAACGGCTCGGCGGGACTTCACCTCAGCGACGGTGAATCGCTGCGCGGGCACCACCGATCCGATCCGGACGACGACCCCACCGGTTCGGGCCGGCACTCCTCAACCGGCTAGGTCGGTCACCGCAGGTCGGGCTGCGTGAGCGCCAGGAATGCGCCCAGGTCGATCAGGCCCGCCGGTGTGGCGGGCAGATACTCCGTCAGCGACGGGGAGCGCACGAGCACCGCGGCGTACTGGGCGCGGCTCACCGCGACATTGAGCCGATTCCTGTTGAGCAGGAAGGAGATTCCGCGGGGCACCACGTCCATTGATGACACCGTCATCGAGACGAAGACCACCGGTGCCTGTCCGCCCTGGAATTTGTCGACGGTCCCGACCCGCACCCCATCGAGCCTCGCCGCGGCCAACCGGCGACGCAGCAGCGCCACCTGGGCGTTGTAGGGGGCCAGCACCAGCACGTCGGCGGCGGTCAGTGCCCGGGTGCCGTGTTCGTCGGTCCACGCCGCGCCGAGCAGCCGGGTGATCTCGGCGACGATCGCGTCGGCCTCCTCGGGACTCTCGGTCGAATTACCTTGGTGCTCAACCGAAAGCAGCCGAACGCCGGGCAGATACCCGTCGAGGTGGCGGGCGGCGGTGCAGTCGTGGGGATGCAGTCTGTCCTCGTACGACAGCGCCGAAACCGCCGCGCAGACCGCCGGATGCATGCGGTAGGAGAGATCCAGGAAGTAGCCACGCTCGTCGGGCAGGGTGCGCTGACCATCGACCAACCACTCCAGCGCGGACGTGTCCACCGGCTCCGGGTGGGTGCCCTGGCTGACCTGCGGCAGCTGCTGGGGATCCCCGAGCAGCAGCAGGTTGGCGGCGGCAGGGGCCACGGCGATGGTGTTGGCCAGGCAGAATTGGCCGGCTTCGTCGATCACCAGCAGATCCAGGCTCCCGGGCGGTATCCGGTTGGCGTTCGCGAAATCCCATGCCGTTCCGCCGATCACGCATCCGGGCGTGTCGGCGAGGAACGCGGCGTAGGTGCCACCGTCGATTTCCCGCCAGCGCGGCGCCCGGTGGTCGTTGCGCTTCTTCGCGATCCGCTGCGGATCCAGTCCGGCGTCGATCACGCAATCCAGCACGTTCTCCACGGTGGCGTGCGACTGCGCGACGACGCCGACACGCCAGGCGTGATTGGTGACCAGGTCGTGGATCACGCGGGCGGCGGTGTGCGTCTTTCCGGTGCCGGGCGGCCCGTGCACCGCCAGGTAGGACGAGTCCAGATCCAATAGCGCCGAGGTGATGTCGGCGACGGCGTCGCCGCTTCGTGGCAGGGCGGCGCCACTGCGTGCGCGGGGCGCGCGGCGCAACAGCACGTCGACGATCGCGCTGTCCGGCAGTCCCGGCAATCCGGCGGCCACCGCGGCGGCGGTCGCCTCGATCGAATCCCGCAGGGCCGTCGTCGGGATCGGCGGCCCGGGCGTCAGCGCGAACGGCATCTGGTGAAAGGTGTTGCCGTCACCGCCAACTCGCTCGAGAACGACCACTTCGCCGGGCACGGCCGGATCGTCGGCCTCGACGACCGAGGCCCGTCCGGCCGCCCGCCGGTCCGGGTTGTCGGTCATGCCGGGCGGCGCCGGCGGCTGGTAGAGCGCAAAGACGTCGGTCTTCAAGTCGCCGCGCGCCAGCTCGCCGCGCAGCAGTAGCCGCCGCTGCGGTTTGCGCGCGCGGGGCGGCGTGTGCCAGTCGACGACGAGAGACGCCTGGTCGATGACGAACACATCGGTATTGTCCGCCCATTCCTCGATGGGAAAGTTCAGCCGGTCGAAATGCGCCCACCAAAAGGGTTTGTCCTCGCGTCGGTGGTAGCCGCGCGCCGCGGCCAGCAGCGCCACCGCCGTCTGCGGCGCGGTGCGGTCGTCGACGCCGGCGGTTCCGGTGAAGTCCGCCAAGGTCACGGCGAGCTCGTCGCGGTCGTCGACGGTGTTGCCGTCGGGCACCGGCTGGGCGCCGATCGGTACCACGCCGGATTCGTAGGCGCGCAACATCAGCCAGTTCCGCAGCTCCTGAGTCGACCGGCAGTCGTAGTGGTTGTAGTCCTCGATCTCCTTGAGCACCGATGCGGCCTCGTCGCCGCGGCCGTCCCCCTGGAGTTCGCAGTACCGGGCGTAGGAGGTGATCGACCCGGTGGCCGTGGTGACATCCCCCGCGCGCAATTGTGACCCCATGTACAGCGGTTCCAGCGCCTTGAGGCTGACCGACTCCGCGCCCACGCGAATGCTCCTGCGTACCAACGGGTAAAGGTCGACCAGCGTACCGCTGCGCAGCAGTTCGTCGACTTCGTCCTCGCCCACCCCGTAGCGCCCGGCGAGCCGCAACAACGCGGTCTTCTCGTAGGGCGCGTAGTGATAGATGTGCATGTTGGGGCGGCGCTTGCGGCGTTTGGCCACCAGCGCCAGAAAGTCGATCAGCGCCTTGCGTTCGTCGGCCCGGTTGTGCGCCCACAGCGGGCGGAACTTGCCGGTGGGCCCGGCCTCCAAGACTCCGAACAGGTACTCCAGGCCCCACTCGCGCCCGTCGGTGGTCCACAGCGGGTCGCCTTCGAAGTCGAAGAACAGGTCCCCCGGATCGGGCTCGGGCAGCAGGGCCAGCGGCTGCGCGTCGATGACCTGGACCTGGGGAACGCCGGTTTCGCGTTGGCGCACTTGCAGTTTCGCCTGGATGGTCAGATTGTTCAGCACGGTGGGCGCCAGGTCGGGCACCGGTCCGCGATGATCGGCCAGCTCGGCGACCGTGCTGATACCCGCGTCAAAGAGCTTGTCCCGCTGGCTCACTCGCATCCCGGCGACCAAGAGAACGTCGTCGGCCGCCCGCAGCTGTTCGACGCACAACGGACAGTGGAAGCACGCCGCGACGCCCTCGTCGTCCCAGCGGACCGCCGCGCCGCCCGCGAAGTGCTCATCGAGGAGGCGCTGCAGCCGGGCCCGCTGGGAGCGGTACACCGGGACCAGGTCGCACAGGCGGTGCCGCACCGCGGTGCCGTCGCCAAGCCGCAGCTCGGCCTCCGGTGCGACCGGGATGCCGGCCGCGGCCAACGCGTCGGCGTACGCGGCCAGCTGCAGCAACGCGGTGACCTTGGCCGAGCGGGCCAGCTTGGTGTCGACGATGCGGTACCGGTCGCCGTCGCGCACCAGGAAGTCGGCGAAGCCGACGAAGCGGCCGTCGAACATGGCTGCCTGGTACACCACGGGCGCGCGGCCGGCGACGGCGCGGCGGGTGGCGTCGGCGGCCGCCGTCAGGCCGGCGGGCGTGTAGGCCGGGCGGCCGATGACCGCGACGGCCTGGCCGAACCGATCGCGCAACGCGGCAAGTTCGCGCCGCTCGTGGTCGCTACCGAGCTCGGCCGTCCGCGCGAGCAGTTCGTCCTCGACGCTGGCGGCGGGCCCGCGGCCCAGCTTCGCGTCGAAGTCTCGCAGCAGCGCGAATTCGCAGCGTGCGGCGGCGGCAAGATCCGATGCGCTGTACACGATGCTGTCGCCGCAGACCAACACTGGAGCCACTGTAGGTCAGCGCTCCGACAGGTGGGCCGCACGCGGGGTGCGTGCCCGCGATCAGTGGGCGGGGGTGTTGCCGATGAGTTCGACCGCGTTGCCGTTCCAGTGGAATTTCACGTCGGTGTTCAGGCCGTTGATCCCGCCGGGATAGGTCAGCGCCACGGTGTCACCCGTCGTTTGCGCCGGGTCAACGCCGTTGAATCCGTAGGTGTCGGGTACGCCCTGCGGGATGAACTGGCCGAGGTGAAACAGCACCGCACGCGTGGTCGGAGCGACCGCGTTGGTGTTGGCCTTGATGATGATCGCCGACAGCTGCGCGCACTGGTTGTAGTTGCCGGCCAGCGGCTCGGGGTTCCAGGGCTGCTGGCTGCGCGGGTCGCGGGGCAGCTCGGAGACCACCTTCGCGATGGTGGGCGACGCGAGGTTGACCGCGCACGGATCGGTGGGCGGGGCGTTGCCGGGTGGGGCGGCGGCCGACGGCGTGGCCGGGGCCGTGATTGACGCGGTCTCCGACGTCCTGGCCTGCGGCGTCTTGGCGACGGTAGAGTCCCCCGAACCGCATCCGGTCAACGTGAAGGCGATGAGAGCGACAGCGGCCGAGCCGGTCAGTGGCTCGGTACGACATGGCAACGACCACACATCTGGGCACCGTACCGTCATCGGGTCCGGGGCCGTGGCAGGCATGGCCGGGTGTGCTGATCATCACCGGATGCGCTCAGCTCCGCTGAGCTCGCGATCACCACTAGACTCCTTGGACGATGACCCTCTCGGACAGCTCGACTGAGGCTGCCTCTACGACGTTTGCCGACCTGCAGATCAATCCCTCGGTCCTGCGGGCGATCGCCGACGTCGGCTACGAGTCGCCCACCGGCATTCAGGCCGCGACCATCCCGGCGCTGATGGCGGGCTCCGACGTCGTCGGGCTGGCCCAGACCGGCACCGGCAAGACCGCCGCCTTCGCGATCCCGATCCTGTCCAAGATCGACGTCACCAGCACGGCCACCCAGGCGCTGGTGCTCGCCCCCACCCGGGAACTGGCCCTGCAGGTGGCCGAGGCGTTCAGCCGGTATGGGGCGCACCTGCCCAAGATCAACGTGCTGCCGATCTACGGCGGCTCCTCCTACAGCGTCCAGCTGGCGGGCCTGCGCCGCGGCGCCCACGTGGTGGTCGGCACGCCGGGCCGGGTCATCGACCACCTCGAGCGCGGGACGCTGGACCTGTCCCACGTCGACTACCTCGTTCTCGACGAGGCCGACGAGATGCTCACCATGGGCTTCGCCGAAGAAGTCGATCGCATCCTGTCCGAAACCCCGGAGTACAAACAGGTGGCGCTGTTCTCCGCCACCATGCCGCCCGCGATCCGCAAGATCACCACCAAGTACCTGCACGACCCGCTCGAGGTCAGCACCAAGGCGAAAACCGCCACCGCCGAGAACATTTCGCAGCGTTACATCCAGGTCGCCGGCCCGCGCAAGATGGACGCGCTGACCCGGGTACTGGAAGTCGAGCCGTTCGAGGCGATGATCGTCTTCGTCAGAACCAAACAGGCCACCGAGGAAGTCGCCGAAAGGCTAAGGGCCCGGGGCTTCTCCGCGGCCGCCATCAACGGGGACATCCCGCAGGGCCAGCGCGAGCGCACCGTCGCCGCCCTGAAGGACGGCAGCATCGACATCCTGGTCGCCACCGACGTGGCCGCGCGCGGGCTGGACGTGGAGCGGATATCGCACGTCCTCAACTACGACATCCCGCATGACACCGAGTCGTACGTGCACCGGATCGGCCGCACCGGCCGGGCCGGACGTTCGGGAACCGCGCTGCTGTTCGTCTCGCCGCGCGAGCGCCACCTGCTCAAGGCGATCGAAAAAGCCACGCGCCAAACGCTTACCGAGGCCGAACTGCCCACCGTCGAGGACGTCAACGCGCAACGGGTGGCCAAGTTCGCCGACTCCATCACCACCGCGCTCGGCTCGCCCGGAATCGAGCTGTTCCGCAAGTTGGTCCAGGATTACGAACGCGAGCATGACACCCCGATGGCCGACATCGCCGCCGCGCTCGCATTGCAGTCCCGCGACGGCGAGGAATTCCTGATGGCGCCCGAACCGCCGCCGGAGCGGCGCGAGCGGCGCACCGAACGTCGCGAGCGTCCCGAAAGGCCACGGAGTGCAAAGCCTTTGGCCACCTATCGCATCGCGGTGGGCAAGCGGCACAAGATCGGCCCGGGTGCGATCGTCGGCGCCATCGCCAACGAGGGAGGGCTGCACCGCAGCGATTTCGGCCATATCGCGATCGGGCCGGATTTCTCGCTGGTGGAGTTGCCGGCCAAGTTGCCCAAGTCGACATTCAAAAGGCTTGAGAACACCCGTATTTCGGGGGTATTGATCAACCTTCAGCCGGAGCGCTCGTCGGCCGGCAAGCCTCGCGGCCGAGACGGCGGGAAGCCGCGCAGGAAACACGGCGGATGACGCTGTCGGAAGAGCAAGACGCCCAGGGCGGGCTCGAGCAGACCTCTCGCGTCGACCGGATCGCCTCGCTGACCGGGATCCGTGCCGTCGCCGCGCTCCTCGTCGTCGGCACCCACGCGGCCTACACCACGGGCAAATACACGCACGGCTATTGGGGCCTGGTCGGTTCCCGGATGGAGATCGGCGTGCCGATCTTCTTCGTGCTCTCCGGCTACCTGTTGTTCCGCCCGTGGGTGAAGTCCGCGGCGAGAAGCGGCGCAGCGCCGTCGCTGAGTCGCTATGCGTGGCACCGGGTTCGGCGCATTATGCCCGCCTACGTGATCACCGTGTTGTTCGCCTACGTGCTGTACCACTACCGCGACGCCGGGCCGAATCCCGGACACAGCTGGCTCGGGCTGGCGCGCAACCTGACGCTGACCCAGATCTACTGCAACGGCTACCTGGGCAAGTATCTGCACCAGGGCCTGACGCAGATGTGGAGCCTGGCGGTGGAGGGCTCGTTCTACGTCATCCTTCCGCTGCTGGCCTACCTGCTGCTGGTGGTGATCTGCCGACGGCAGTGGCAGCCGAAGCTGGTGCTGGGCGCCCTGGCGGGCTTGGCGTTGCTCAGCCCTGCGTGGCTGGTGCTGGTGCACACCGATCACTGGTTTCCCGACGGAGCCCGGCTGTGGCTGCCCACCTACTTGGCCTGGTTCCTCGCCGGGATGATGCTGACCGTGCTGCAGGAAATGGGGGTGCGCGGCTACGGATTCGTGGCCATACCGCTGGCCGTCATCTGCTACTTCATCGCGTCCACGCCCATCGCCGGCGCGCCCACGACGTCCCCGGCGACGCTGAGCGAGGCGTTGTTCAAGACGTGCTTCTACGCCGTCATCGCCGCGCTGGCGGTGGCACCCCTGGCTCTGGGCGGCGCTCCCGATGCCCAAGGCTGGTATTCGCGGCTTTTGGCCAGCCGCCCGATGGTGTGGCTGGGGGAGATCTCCTACGAGATCTTCCTGATCCACCTGATCACCATGGAATTCGCGATGGACTACATCGTCGGCGCGCGCGTCTACACCGGCTCGATGCTGTACCTGTACGTCGCGACGCTGGTGGTGACGATTCCGCTGGCGTGGCTGCTGCACCGGTTCACCCGTGTGCGGGACTGAGCCGGCCGGCCGTCGGGGCGCAGCCGGACGCCGCCGTGCGGTAACACCGGCCCCGGGAATCCCTCCGCGGCTGGAGAGGCGATTTGCCCGCCTCACAGCGACAACTTCGTTTATGGGTGTGACCTGCGGGAACAGGTTGTCGCTCGGAGGCGGGCACTTGCAACAGTGGTTGCGGGCGGCCCGGCGTGAAGCGCGCGCTTAACCGCGCGCGGACACCGGCGTCACGATCGGGACGACGAATTCTTCGATCATCGCTCGCTCCTCGTCTTCGTCGCGGCCCGGGTGGGTCAGCAGCGAAACGATCACGCGCACCATCCAGCGGCCGCGACGTTCGATGACGGCGGGATCGTCGGGTCCCAGCGAATGCAGGAACGCCACCGCCAACGCCGCGATGACGTCGGAATGTCCGGCCAGCTCGCCACCCACCGGCGGGCGGGTGGTGGCAAACCAGGACGCCAGCGCGGGGCTCTCGCGCACCATCCGCAACGTGACCAGGACGCTGGCGACCAGCCGCTCGCGCGGGTCCTCGATATCGCCGGTGCGCGCGATGATCTCGCGGCCCAGCCGGTGGGTTTCGCGGTGCACATAGGCGGTGCGCAGCGCGTCGCGGTTCTCGAAATACCGGTACAGCGTGGCTCGTGAACAGCCTGCCGCGCGGGCGATTTCGTTCATGCCGATCGAGCCCGAGTCGCGCTGGGTGTACAGCCGCTCGGCGGCGTCGAGGATCCGGTCGGCGGCCGCCTCGGTGCGGTGCGTGCCCAGCCAGTCGTTTCCGGGCATCAGGATTTCACCCGGATGGGCACCGACAGCGGGCGCCGGACGTAACTGCCGCCGGCCCAGACGATGCCGGATTCGTCCACGTCGAAGTCCGGGCAGCGCGCCATCAGTTCGGTCAGCGCAACGCAGGACTGCATCCGGGCCGCGGCCGCGCCCAGGCAATGGTGTGCGCCGTGGCTGAACGTCAGGATGTTGCGCGGGCAACGGGTCAGGTCGAGTTCGCCTGCATCCGAACCATATTGGCGTTCGTCACGATTGGCCGACCCGTACAGCAGCAACACCCGGCGCCCGGCCGGGATGGTCGTCTCGCCGACGGTCACGTCCCGGGTCGTCGTGCGGGCCAGTCCCTGCACCGGTGAGGTCATCCGCAGCAGTTCCTCGACCGCGTCGGGAACGCGGCCCGGGTCATTCACCAGCAGCCGACGTTGGTCGGGCCGTTGGTGCAACAGCGGCATCGAGCCGCCGAGCATGCCGGTGACGGTGTCGTTGCCGCCGGTGACCATGGTGAACGTGAACGCCAGGATCGACAGGGTGCCGGCGACGTCCCCGTCGGCGCCCACCCCGGCGGCCACCAGGTGCGAGATGGTGTCATCCTCGGGCTCGGTCCGGCGCCGTTCGATCAGCGCGGTGAAGTAGGCCATCATCGACCCGACCGCGTCGCCCACGGTTTCCAGCGCGCCCGCGACCCCGCCCTCGGCGGTGTTAGCCGCGACGATCGCCTGGGTCCAGCCGTCGAACTGGGCCCAATCCTCTTCCGGGACACCGAGATAGTGGGCGACCACCATCGACGGCAGCGGTTTGAACAACTCCGCGACGATGTCACCGCCGCCATTGGAGCGCAACCCCTCGATGCGCTCCACGACGAACTCCCGGACCTTGGGCTCCACCGCCTCGACCTGTCGCGGGGTGAAGCCACGCGACACCAGCTTGCGGAACTGCGTGTGCACCGGGGGATCCTGCATGACAAACGGTGGATTTTCCTGCAGCCCAATCATTTCCAGGTCACCGTAGTTGACGGTCAATCCCTGTGCCGAGGAATAGGTTTCGTGATCGCGGGCGGCGGCCCACACATCGGCGTGCCGGGAGAGCACGTAGTAGTCATCCTCGGGGTGCTTCGCCGGAATGACGTGGTGCACCGGATCGTGATCGCGTAGAGCGCGGTACATCGGCCACGGGTTCGGCCACGTGTCGGCGGTGGCGAGCTGGAACTTCACCGGGGCTTCGTGAGACACAACAGCAGCCATGTCTCATTCGTACGACATGAGTGGTCATATGTCAACCATGGGCGACGCCGACTTCCCGGTCCAGCCGGGCGGTCGGCAGCGACGCCAGCGAAACTAAATCCCCGACCCCGGATTGAGGATGCCCTGCGGATCCAGCGCCTGCTTGATCCGGCGGTTGAGGTCCATCACGTCGGGTCCTAGATAGCCGGCCAGCCAGGGCCGCTTCAGCCGGCCGACGCCGTGCTCCCCGGTGATGGTGCCGCCCAGCCCCACGGCCAGGTCCATGATCTCGCCGAACGCCAGGTGCGCACGTTCGGTCATGTCGGGATCGGCGGGGTCGTAGACGATCAGGGGGTGGGTGTTGCCGTCGCCGGCGTGGGCGATGACCGAGATCATCAGGTCGCGCTCCGCGGCGATGCCCGCGATCCCGGTGACCAGCTGGCCCAGCGCCGGAAGCGGCACCCCGACGTCCTCGAGCAGTAACGAGCCCTTGGCCTCGACGGCCGGGATGCAGAACCGCCGGGCGACGACGAACGCCTCGCCCTCGTCGGGATCGTCGGTCGAAAACAACTCCGTCGCAGCGTGTTCCGCGAAAATCTCGGCCATGATTTCGGCGTCCTCGCTGCCGGCGCGGCCGCGCTCGTCGGACCCTGCCACCAGCATGGCGGCCGCCCCGCGGTCCAGATCCATGCGCAGGCTGTCCTCGACGGCGTTGATCGCCACCGAATCCATGAACTCCAGCATCGAGGGCCGCAGCCGTGAGGTGACCCCGAGCACCGCCTCGGTCGCGTCCTGGACGGTCGCGAAGCTGGCCACCACGATGCTGGACGCGTTCTGCTTGGGCACCAGCCGCAGCGTCACTTCGGTGACGACGCCCAGCGTTCCCTCGCTGCCGACGAAGAGCTTCGTCAGCGAAAGGCCCGCGACGTCTTTCAACCGTGGGCCGCCCAGTCGAACGGCGGTGCCGTCGGCCAGCACCACCTGCATGCCGAGCACGTAATCGGTGGTGACGCCGTACTTCACGCAGCACAGCCCGCCGGCGTTGGTGGCGATATTGCCGCCGATGCTGCAGATTTCGAACGACGACGGGTCCGGTGGATACCACAGGCCGTGCTCGGCGGCCGCCTTCTTCACCTCGGCGTTGAACAGCCCCGGTTGGCACACCGCGGTGCGCGTCACCGGGTCGATGGTGATGTCGCGCATCTTCTCGGTGGACAGCACGATGCCGTTGTCCAGTGCGGTCGCCCCGCCGGACAGGCCGCTGCCCGCGCCGCGGGTCACGACCGGCACCCGGTGCGCCGCGGCCCAGCGCAGCACGGTCTGCACCTCTTCGGTGTGCCGCGGCCGCACCACCGCCAGCGGCTTGCCGGCCGACGGGTCGAACGCGCGGTCCTGGCGATAGCCCTCGGTGACCGTCGGGTCGGTGACGACCATCCCGTCGGGCAGGTCGGCGATCAGGCTGGCCAGGGCGTCAGAGCTCACGGCCCGATACTAAGCCCGCCTTCGGGGTCCGGGTCCTCCACGAACTCCGGCGCTTTGTCCAGTTCGCGCAGCGACGGCAGCCGGCAGGCGATGACGCCGATCAGCAGGATCGGCACCGCCAGCGCCAGGAACGTGACCTTCAGGCCGGCCGCATCGGTCAGCGGCCCGGCCACCAGCAAGCCCAGCGGGCCCGCCGCGTAGGTCAGCCCCGTCATCACCCCGACCACCCGACCGCGCAGCCGATGCGGGGCCCGGGTCTGCATCATGTAGTTGTAGATCGGCTGGATCGGCCCGTAGACCACCCCGGTGACCGCGCACAGCACCAGGATCACCGGCAACGGCGGCAGGAACGCGACCCCGACGGTCGCCGCGCCGAACGTGAGGGTGGCGGTCAGCACGGCGGTGCGCCGCCGGGTGTATTTCGACAGCACGGCGTAGCCGAGCGCTCCCGCCACGCCGCCGAACCCGATCGCCATCAACGCCCAGCCCAGTTGCGCGGGCTGGTGCTGGTCGGAGAAGTACTTCGGGAACAGCACGCTTTCCATCGGCAGGTAGAGCGCGGTGACCGCCAGGTCGATCAACCCGAGCGTCCGCAGTACCCGCGTGTTCCACACGAAGTGCAGCCCTTCGGCGATTCCGGACATCCACCCGGCGGGTCGGGTGTCGCGCCCGGGCTTGCCGGTGCCCGCGAGGCGCAGCGGCCCGATCGTCAGGATGGACAGCCCGAACAACCCCGCCGTCACCCACATCGTGTTGATGCCGCCGACCGTGGCGATCATCAGGCCGCCGATCCCCGGGCCCACGATGAACCCGAGGTTGAGGATCGCCTCGTAGATGCTGTTGGTGCGGGCCAGCGACCAGCCCGCCCGGGCGGCCGCCTCGGGCAGCATCGATTCGCGCGCCGTCGTCCCGGCCGGGTCGAAGGCGGCCGCGAAGAAGGCCAGGACGGCCAGCACCGCCAGGTTGAGCGCGTCGCCGCCGAGCCACCAGGCGATCAGCGGGACGGCGGTCACCGCCGTCCCGGACAGCGAATCGGAGATCAGGGACACCCGGCGGCGCCCGAAGAAGTCGACCGCGGCACCGGCGACGAGAGTGGACAAGACCAGGGGCAGCGTCATGGCCAGGGCGACCGCCGAAGCGTCGCGCGCGCTGTTGTGGTGCTGCAACGCCAGCCACGGAAACGCGACTATCGAGATGCCACTGCCCGCCGTCGCCATCAACGTGGCGAACAGGATCAGGAACGCTGGGCCGCCGCTTTTCATTGAATATCGCCGCTGAATGTATGCCAAAGCCGCGGTTGCGGCGACTGAATTTTCGGCTCATGCAGGATGTTCATGTGCTCGCCCACCCACGCACCGGCCAGATGTTCGGCTCCCCGGTTCCGGCCGGTGCCGGATGGCCGGGTGATCCGGCCACCCCGCGGACCCCGGTGGCAACGGATGCCGCAGCCGTCGCCGAACTCGCCGGACACGCCGGTTCGATCCCCGAAATCGACGCGCTGGTTAGCGTCTGCCGGGCCTGCCCGCGATTGGTCAGCTGGCGCGAGGACGTCGCGGTTGTCAAGCGCCGAGCCTTCGCCGACCAACCGTATTGGGGGCGACCGGTGCCCAGCTGGGGATCGGTGCGACCCCGGCTGTTGATCGTCGGTTTGGCGCCCGCCGCGCACGGCGCCAACCGGACCGGGCGGATGTTCACCGGCGACCGCTCGGGCGACCAGTTGTACGCGGCGCTGTACCGGGCCGGACTGGTGAACCAGCCGACCAGTGTCGACGCCGCGGATGGGTTGCAGACCAAGAAGATTCGCATCGTCGCGCCGGTGCGGTGCGCGCCGCCCGCCAACGCGCCGACGACCGAGGAGCGGGACGCCTGCTGGCCCTGGCTGCAGGCCGAATGGCGGTTGGTGTCCGAGGACGTCCGTGTGGTCGTGGCCCTGGGCGGGTTCGGCTGGCAGATCGCGCTGCGGCTGCCGGGCACCGTCGCCGGGCGCAAGCCACGGTTCGGCCACGGCGTGGTTGCCGATTTGGCGCCCGGCGTGCGATTGCTCGGTTGCTACCACCCGAGCCAGCAAAACATGTTCACCGGTAGGTTGACACCAGCAATGCTCGACGACGTCTTTCGCGACGCAAAAGAACTGGCAGGGATCAAGTGACCGAGGTTCTGGTATCGGGCGCCAGCGTGGCGGGCGCGGCGACCGCGTTCTGGCTTGGGCGGCATGGCTTTTCGGTGACGGTGGTAGAGCGTCACCGGGGCCCGCGTCCCGGTGGTCAGGCCATCGACGTGCGCGGACCGGCGTTGACGGTGCTCGAGCGGATGGGCCTGCTGGGCGCGGCCCAGAAGCGCAAGACGCAAATCCAGGGATCCTCGGTCGTCGATCGTGACGGCAACGAATTGTCCCGGGACACCGAGTCGACACCCACCGGTGGGCCTATCGACAGTCCCAACATCGAGCTGTTGCGCGACGACCTGGTCGAATTGCTTTATGGCGCAAGTCAATGGACGGCCGAGTACCTTTTCGACGACACCGTCACCGCCGTGCAGGACGACGGCGCGGCGGTCCACGTCACCTTCGAGCGCGCCGCGCCGCGCAGTTTCGATCTGGTGGTCGGGGCCGACGGATTGCACTCCAACGTGCGGCGATTGGTTTTCGGGCCGGAGGAGGATTACCTCGAGAGGCTGGGCACGCACGCGGCGATCTTCACGGTGCCCAATTTCTTGGACCTGGACTACTGGCAGATGTGGCACTACGGCGACGCCACCATGGCGGGGGTCTACAGCGCGCGCAACAACGCCGAGGCGCGGGCCATGGTCGGGTTCATGGATACCGATCTGCGGATCGACTACCGCGATACCGAGGCCCAATTGGCCGAGCTGGAGCGGCGGATGGCCGGCGACGGCTGGGTGCGCCCGCAGCTGCTGGAGTACATGCGGACCGCACCGGATTTCTACGTCGACGAGATGTCGCAGATCAAGATGGATCGCTGGTCGCGGGGGAGGGTGGCGCTGGTCGGTGACGCCGGGTACTGCTGCTCGCCGCTGTCGGGGCAGGGGACCAGTGTCGCGCTGCTGGGCGCCTACATTCTGGCCGGTGAGCTCAAGGCGGCCTCGCAGGGCGGGACGGTGGATTACGAAGCCGGGTTCGCCAACTATCACGGCGAGTTCAGCGACTACGTCAAGCGCAACCAGTGGCTGGTGGTGGACAACATTCCGGGTGGCGCGCCGATACCGCAAGAGGTGTTCGACCGTATCGTCGCCTCCATCACGCTCAAGGATTACTGAGCCCGGGGAACGTTTGCGGGCCCTGGCGCGTTGACGCGATCGTGCGTCTTTCCGTTCTTGACCTCATCCCGGTGCGCACCGACCAGACGACCGGTGGGGCCCTGGCCGCCACCGTCCATCTCGCGCAGGCCGCGGACCGGCTGGGTTTCACCCGCTACTGGGTCGCCGAGCACCACAACATGCCGTCGGTGGGTGCCACCAGCCCGCCCGTGGTGCTGGCCTACCTGGCCGCGCAGACCTCGCAGCTTCGGCTCGGGTCGGGTGGCGTGATGCTGCCCAACCACGCGCCGCTGGCGGTGGCCGAGCAATTCGCGCTGCTGGAAGCCGCCGCCCCGGGCCGCATCGACCTCGGCATCGGCCGCGCGCCCGGCTCGGATCCGGTGACGTCGTACGCGCTGCGGGGCGGCCGGGACGATCGCGACATCGAGAACTTCCCCGAATACCTCGACGACGTGGCGGCGCTGATGAGCGCTCGCGGCGTGCGGGTTCCGCTGCGCTCGGGTGACTACACCCTCAAGGCCACCCCCGCCGCGGCCGGTGAACCGCGCCTGTGGCTGCTGGGCTCGTCGATGTACTCGGCGCATCTGGCCGCCGCCAAGGGGTTGCCCTATGTGTTCGCGCATCACTTCTCGGGCAACGGAACCGAGGAGGCGCTCGAGGTGTACCGCTCGCGGTTCAAGCCCAGTGAGCTGACGGCCGAGCCGCTGACTTTTCTGACGGTGAACGCCGTGGTCGCCGAAACGCGGGAAGACGCAACAGCTTTGAGGCTGCCCAACCTTCAGATGATGGCCCGGCTCAGGACCGGCCAGCCGCTGGGGCCGGTGCCGCTGGTCGAGGAGGCCGCGGTGGCCGAGCTGACCGGGCAGCAACAGCGGATCGTCGAGAGCGGCCTGCGCCGCGGCGTTGTGGGCGCACCGGCCGAGGCCGCCGACCAGATCCGGGCGCTGGCGGAGCGGTTCGGCGTCGACGAAGTCATGGTGAACCCGGTGGCCTCGGCGCGTCGCGGTACCGATCCCGGCACCGCGCCGGCGCGGGTCGCGACGCTGGAACTGCTGGCCAAGGAGCTGTTCTAGCCCTCGTTCGAACTCGCCCGCTCGTTGGACCGGGCGGGGTGGCTATTCGGCGCGTTGTCGGCGATCCAGTCGCGCAGGTCGTCCGGCGGCAGCGGCGGGCTGTGCACGAAGCCCTGGGTGATGTTGCACCCATACCGTCGCAGGGCGTTCAGCGTGGCCTCGTTCTCCACTCCCTCGGCAACCAGATCGGCACCCAGGTTGGACGCCAGCGCCACCGTCGACCGCACGATGGCGACCGAGCGCGCGTCGTGGGCCAGGCGCGACACGAAGATTCGGTCGAGTTTCAGCTCGTCGACCGAAACCTCTTGCAGGCGAGCCAATGACGACCAACCGGTGCCGTAATCGTCGAGCGAGATCCGGATCCCCAGGCCCTGCAGCGCGGCGACGGTGTTGCGGGATCGCACCGAGTCCACCAGCGCGCTCTCGGTGATCTCGAGAATGAGCGCCTCGGCCGGCAAATCGTGGTTGGCCAGGAGCCGCTCGACGGTGCCGACGAGTTCGATGTCCAGCAGATTGGTCGTCGACAAGTTCACCGCGACGGTCAGCGGCATGCCTTCGTCGCGCCACGAGCGGACCTGCGCCAGCGCCATGGACAGCGTGCGGTTGGAGATCTTGCGCATCAGCCCGGCGCGTTCGGCGACGGACAAAAACTCCTCCGGCAGCAGCGTTCCGCGGGTGGGGTGCTGCCAGCGCAGCACCGCCTCGACACTGTGGACGCTGCCGTCCCTGCCGTCGATCTTGGGCTGGTAGTGCAGCCTCAGCTCGTCGGTGTCGAACAACGCTGTGCGCAACTCCTCGATGAGGCTCGGGTCGTTGTCGCGATGAACCTCGAGCGACGAGTCGTAGACCGCGATCTTGCTGCGCGCGGATTTGGCGTGCGCCATGGTGATCTCGGCGCGGCTCAGCAAGTCTTGCGGGGAGTCGCAGTGGTCCGGGCAGAGCGCGATGGCGATGCGGGCGTCCACCTGCACGGTAATCGGATCCAAAGCAATTGGCTCACTTAAGGCTTCGAGTAGCCGCCCCGCCGAGGCGCTGGCCGCGGTGAGGTTGGCGCCGTCCGACAGCAGCACGGCGAATTGGTCTTCACCCACCCGTGCGAGCAGATCGTCACGACGGACGCAGCCGGCCAGTCGATTTGCGATATGGCACAGCAGCTCGTCACCGAACTGGCTGCCGATCGAATCGGTGATCTCGTGAAAATCGCTCAGGCTCAACAGCAACAGCGCGCGGCGCGCGCGTGCCCTGGTCGGCATCGACCTGGATCCGGTTGGTGGCGAAACCGGCAACCCGCTTAGCGCCGTCGCCAGTGAACGGCGGTTCGGCAGCGCCGTCAGCTCGTCGATCATGGCGTGCCTGTCGTTCGTCTGCAGCAGGCCCGCGTTGCGGAACGTCAGCGCGAACCGCCCGGTCGCCACGACCAGGCTCAGCGCCGCCAGGGTTGCGGCGAGTCGCGAATGATGCGCCAGGACAATCACGCCCAGCGCCACGATGGCGGCCACCACCGGAGTGATGTAGGGCCCGTAGCGGCCCCGGGATGGTGGCGTGATCGACGACGATCTGGCCCAGCTCGCCATCGCGATGAGCAATGACGACGCGGCCCAACCGGCATCCAGCAACGAGCCGGCCCGATACACACCGGCGGACGATTGAAACAAATAGGCGGCGTCGGAGACCGCAAACAGGACCAATCCGGCCACCAGCAGCGCCCAGCGAATCTCGTTGCGCCAACCGAGGATCGGCAACATCCCGGCGGCCAGGGCCAGGAGCACCAGATCGCTCCATGGATAGGCCAGCCCCACCCATACGGTCGCCGGGCTGCGTATCGCGGCCGCCCGGATGGGGCCGGCGGTCAACGCCGCGGCCACCGCCGCCAACGTCAACGCGCAGATGAACGAGTCGAGCTGAATCGGCATCGGCAGCCGCTTGAGCCGTGCCCGCATCAACAGCAACAGCCCGGCGTAGACGAAGGGGTAGTACGCCAGATACTCCGGATCGGCCACCGATGGGGATCGGCCGTTTGGCACCCACAAGGCATAGACGACGTCACCCACGGCCGAGGACGCCATCCCCGCGGCGATCAGCGCCCAGGCCAACCGGTCGGCCGGGACGCGGTAGGCGCGCAGCGCGATCAGTCCGGCCGCGACCACGGTCAGCGCCGTGAACAGCGCGGCAGCCGAGACGATGCCGAGGCCGGCGTTCGGGCGTACGACGCTGGACACGGTGAAGGCGATCACTCCGATCGTCAGCAGCGCGATTGCGGCCCGCACGTCCCGCGGCGGCCGGCGGACGGTGTCGGGTGCCTCCTCGGGCGGGCTCGGTGCGGCGGTCGCGACCTCCGCGGTGGGCCGGCGATCCCGCGGCGCATCTCCGTCGCCACCGCTGATAGGGCGGGAGGCCCCCGGCGATCTGTTCGAACCCGGCGCCGCCGGAAACGCGTACGGCAGCGGCAAGTCCGGCATGAAGCTGCGGATGCATTGGCCGCCTTCACGTTTGGCCGCGTACATGGCCAAGTCGGCGTGCCGCAGCAGCTGATCGACCGTGCAGTTCGCCGAGCCGGTGGCCACGGTGAATCCGATGCTCGGGCGCACCGTGATCGGAATGCCGTCGATCATGATCGCCCCGGCGAAGGCGTCGAGGATGCGGTGGGCGGCCGCCTGCGATTCTTCGACGGAGGCTTCGATGACCGCCGCGAATTCGTCGCCACCCAGCCGGGCGATGGTGCCCGTGTCGCCCAGCGCGGCGGTGAGCCGGCCGGCCACGCGGACCAGGAGTTCGTCGCCGGCCGGATGCCCCAGGGCGTCGTTGACCGCTTTGAAGTTGTCGAGGTCCAGGCACAACACCGCGATCGGTGTGCCGTCGGGATGTCGACGCGCGACGGCCAACTCCAACCGATGCAGGAACAGCGCCCGATTGGCCAGACCGGTCAGGTGGTCGCGGAAGGCCTCCTGCGCGACTTCGGACAGCAGATTCTGGTTCTCCACCAGGGCCACGAATTGTCGGGCCAGCACGGCGGCCACCAGTATTCCCAGTGCGCCCAGCAAGGGTTTGTGCAGCGTATTGCCGGCCGCGTGCGCCCAGCCCACCGCCGCCGCCATGGTAAGCGGCAGGTACGGCAGCCACAGGCGGGTGTGCAGCTCCACCTCGTCCGGTGATGGTGACAATGGCGCCGGGGGACGCTCGTGGCGGCTGGCCGCTGCGGCCAGCGCCAGCATCGCCAGCCCGGCGACCCGGGTCAGGTCGGCCAAGTAGCCGGTGTGATAGCTACCGATACCGGTGTCGAAAACCAGCACCAGGTCGGCAAGGTTGATCGTCCCGATCCCGCTGGCCAGCAGGATTCGGCTCGGCTGGTCACCGGGGCGCGCCCGCGACAGCATCAGGATCGCCGTCGTCAGCAGGACGATGTCGCTGAAGACCTCCACCAGCGTCGTCAGGCTGGTGCCGGTGTGCTCCCGCAGCTGAGTTTCGACCACGAACACCCAGGAGATGACGAACAGCGAGGTCGCCACGATGAGGCCGTCGAGCAGCAGACGCAGGAAGTTGTCGAGGCGAGAGAGCCGGGACAACAACACCAGCGAGGTCATCGCGCCGATCGGATACAACAGCAGCACGATCTCGGTTGCCGCCGGGTTGGCGGCGTGGTCGAATTCCGGCCGCACGTCGTAGACCGCCCAGATGATCTCACCCGCCGCCCAACCGGCCAGGCCCGTGACCAGCGCCAGCCAGCCGTATCGCTGCCGTCCGGCCTTGCCTCGGGCCGCGATCCCGGCGCACACCGCCGTGACGGTGAGACACGCCGCGATGACGACAGCGTTGATCGGCCGCATCCCGTAGGGGCCGTGCGATCCCCAGAACTTCGACACGACGATCAACAACTCGGCGACGCCGTACGCGCCGGCGAGCAGCCAGCCGGTGCGTGCGGGCACCCCCGACCGCCGCCACGGATACACCGCCCAGCGTTTCATCGCCGCACCAGCCGCTCCCCTGCTGAGTGGTGAAGGAATGAACAACCTCACCACGAGTTACCAGGGCATTAAACCGCTGCCGACCTTCGCGAAGTGGGGCTTTTGCCAGGTTGGTACTGGCGCGGGTCGTGATCTGGCCGGCGGCTCAGTCCGGCTGACTTGCGTCGATGCGGGCCAGCGCGGTGCGCAGAATCTGGCCGGTGGCGTCCCGGTCGGGGTCGCGGCGCAGCAACAGCCCCTTGGCCACCGAGAGCTTGTCGCCGTTGCGGCGGGGCAAAACGTGCAGGTGGATATGGAAGACGGTCTGGAAAGCGGCGCTGCCGTCGTTGACCGCGATGTTGGTCGCGTCGGCCAATTCGGTGCTGCGCGCGGCCCGGGCGATGCGCTGCCCCAGGGTGACCATGCCGGCCAGCGTCTCCGGCGGGGTGTCGGTGAGATCGACGCTGTGCCGTTTGGGCAGCACCAACGTGTGGCCGCGGGTGAACGGGCGGATGTCGAGGATGGCCAGGTAGTCGTCGTCTTCATAGATCCGGATGGCCGGGGCCTCGCCGGCGACGATCGCACAGAACACGCAGGACATGTCGCCCACGGTACTGGCTGCTGCGTCGCGGCCATGCCGAGACCATTCGGGGCCTGCCTCGATCGCCGGGATACGCTGCCGCGGTGAACGATCTCGCCTTCGCCGGCGCGGCGGCACACGCGCGCATGCTGGCCAACGGTGACTTGACCGCGCCAGAGTTGCTCGAGCTGTACCTGGAGCGGATCGCGAGGCTGGACAGCCAACTGCGTTGCTACCGCGTGGTGCTCGCCGACCAAGCGCGGTACGAGGCCGCCGTGGCGCACGAGCGCCTGGCCGCGGGCGAACGGCTACCGCTGCTCGGTGTGCCGGTCGCGATCAAAGACGATGTCGACGTCGCCGGGGAGGTGACGACGTTCGGCAGCGGCGGACACCGGCCGGCCGTCACCTCCGACGCGGAGGTGGTGCGGCGGTTGCGGGCCGCGGGGGCGGTGATCATCGGCAAAACCAATGTGCCCGAGCTGATGATGCTGCCCTACACCGAGTCGATGACCTTCGGGGCCACCCGCAACCCGTGGAATCCCACCCGCACCCCGGGCGGCAGCAGCGGCGGGAGTGCCGCCGCGGTCGCCGCCGGGTTGGCCTCTCTGGCACTGGGATCCGACGGCGGCGGCTCGATCCGCATCCCGGCGACGTGGTGTGGCCTGTTCGGCCTGAAGCCGCAACGCGATCGCGTGTCGCTGGAACCGCACGACGACGCCTGGTACGGGTTGAGCGTCAACGGCCCGATCGCGCGGACGGTGATGGACGCGGCCGTGTTCCTGGATGCGACGTCGACGGTGCCCGGCCCCGAAGGAGAGTTCGCGACCGCGGCCGGGCGCAGTCCCGGCCGGTTGCGAATCGCGTTGAGCACCAAGGTCCCAACCCCGCTTCCCGTCAGGGTCGGCAAGGCCGAGTTGACCGCCGTCGACCAGGCGGGCGCGTTGCTTCGCGACCTCGGCCACGACGTCATCAGGGCGGACCCCGAATATCCGGCCTCGGCGATGTTCGCCAACTACCTGCCCCGCTATCTACGCGGTATCTGCGACGACGCGGACGCCCTGGCCCACCCCGAACGCCTGGAAACGCGCACCCGCAACATCGCGCGTTTGGGATCGTTCTTCTCCGACCGGCGGATGGAGGCCATCCGGGCCAACGAGGGCGCGGTGATCTCACGGATCCAGGCGATCTTCGACGACGTCGACGTCGTCGTCACCCCCGGCACCGCGACGGGCCCGTCGCGCATCGGCGCGTATCAACGCCGCGGCGCCGTGTCCACGCTGCTGCGGGTCGGTCAATACGTTCCCTACCAACAGATCTGGAACCTCACCGGACAGCCCGCGGCGGTGGTGCCGTGGGACTTCGACGGGGATCGCTTGCCCATGTCCGTGCAACTCGTCGGCAGGCCCTACGAGGAAGCGACCCTGCTGTCGCTCTCGGCGCAGATCGAAGCCGCCCGGCCGTGGGCGCTGCGGCGACCGCCGGTCTCCTAAGCTTCGCTCGCGATCACCGCCGGGCTCGATGACGGTGACCCGCCTCGCCCGGCTACGCCGCGCTCGCGATCACCTTCCAGGCCGCGAGCTTGGCGCCCGGCCGCACCGCATGGGCCGGGCTGGTAGACGGCAACCGCTGATACCGGATCCGCTGCGGCGCCGCCGCCAGCCGGCGGAACAGATCGGCGGCCTTGGCGCCGTTGAAGTACACCGCGGTGATGGCGGGGTGGCGCTCAAAGAGCTCCCCAAAATCGTTGACCAACACGCTCTTTGGCTCAATCGCCGAATCGGAGCTGCCGACCCGGCGGCACGCCTGCAGCACGTCCCAGAGGGCGATGCCATGGGACCGCAGTGCCGCGAGCCTTCGGTCGTAGGGCGCGGCCGCGGCGAAGCCGAACAGCTCGCCGGTGATCGACCAGAACGCATTGCGCGGATTGGCGTAGTACTGGCCGACCGCCAGCGACTGTGCACTGGGAAACGAGCCGAGGATCAGCGTCCTGGCGCGCTCGTCGACGACGGGCGGGAATCCCCGCAGCAGTGGTGTGCTCATCACCTCACATCATGGCTCGCCCGCGTTGTACGTTGGCGACGTGCAGGACGGGGCCGACCACGACATCGACGATCTGCTCGAGGGGCTCGAGGGCAGCGCGCGCACGGAGCGCGCCGAGCTGGTGAAGTGGCTGTTCGAGCAGGGCGTCAGCGCCGAGGAGATCTGCGCCACCAATCCGCCCTTGCTGCTGGCCACCCGCCACCTCATGGGCGACGACGGCACCTACGTGTCGACCCGCGAGATCAGCGAGGCCCACGGCATCGACCTGGGGTTGCTGCAACAGGTGCAGCGCGCGATCGGTCTGGTTCGCGTGGACGACCCCGACGCGGCCGTGCACATGCGCGCCGACGGTGAAGCCGCCGCCTTCACCCAGCGGTTCGTGGAGCTGGGACTGGATCCCGAACAACTGGTCCTGGTGGTGCGGGTGCTCGCCGAGGGGCTGTCGCGGGCCGCCGAAGTCATGCGGTACACGGCCCTTTCGGCGATCATGCGCCCCGGCGCCACCGAACTCGAAATCGCGCAGGCCTCAAAGGCTTTGGTGGCCGAGATCGCGCCCATGCTCGGCCCGATGGTCGAGCACATGCTGTTCATGCAGCTACGTCACATGATGGAGACCGAGGCGATCAATGCCGCGGAGCGGGCCGCCGGCAAGCCACTGCCGGGAGCGCGCCAGATCACCGTCGCCTTCGCTGACCTGGTCGGCTTCACGAAGATCGGCGAGGCGGTGTCACCCGAGGAGCTGGGTCATCTGGCCAACCGGCTGGCCATCCTCGCCCGGGACATGACCGTGCCCCCGGTGCGATTCATCAAGACGATCGGTGATGCGGTGATGCTCGTCTGCCCCGATCCGCTGCCGTTGCTCGACGTCATCGTCAAACTCGTCGAAGCCGTCGACACCGACAACGACTTTCCCCGGTTGCGAGCGGGGGTGGCGTCCGGGATGGCGGTGAGCCGGGCCGGTGATTGGTTCGGCAGCCCGGTCAACGTGGCGAGCCGCGTTACCAACGTGGCGCGCCCCGGCACGGTCCTGGTCGCGGACTCGGTCTGGGACGTCATCGGCGATCGCGGTCAGTTCTCCGGTTCGTTCGCCGGCGCGCGTCGCCTCAAGGGCATCAAGAGTGAGGTGAAGCTCTTTCGCGTCCGGCGCGGCGACGGCGACTAGACCGGCACATGGGCAGGCCCGGCGCGACTCCAGGGGGCGTCTGACTCCGTCTTATGCGTGTCCTACGCGGCCGGATTCCTACCCCGTGTTCCGGCACTTCGAATTGGTCGCTTCCGGGCCTGCTTCGCTAACCAAAATACGCCGACGCACAACCCAGATCAACGGATTTCCCAGGTTTGTCAAAGTCCTCGACCAGCGGTTACCCGTCGCTCGGGACCACGTGGGGCGGCGCGGTGGCCGGGCGTCGTTTCGCTGCCGGTGAAAGGCCATTCCCTTACGTATGTAACGGTGTAATCATGTAATCATGAAAGCGCATCACACACATCGGCGGTACGGCCGCCCGGGAGGCTGGCAGCAGGCCCAGCAACCCGACGCCAGCGACGCGGCGGAATGGTTCGCCGGTCGTCTTCCGGAGGACTGGTTCGACGGCGACCCGACAGTGGTCGTCGACCGCGAAGAGATCACCGTGATCGGCAAGCTGCCGGATGCGGAAGGCGAAGCCAGCGAGGCCCGCGCGGCCGGGCGGGCCTCGCGATTCCGTGAAGACACCCGCTCGGAGCGGATGCACATCGCCGACGAAGCGCAGGATCGCTACGGCCGCAAGGTGTCCTGGGGCGTCGAGGTCGCGTCCACGGCCGGCGCCGAGCGAATCCTGTTCACACACATCGCCGTACCGGTCATGACGCGGCTGAAGCAGCCCGAGCGCCAAGTGCTCGACACGCTGGTCGATGCCGGGGTCGCCCGATCCCGCGCCGACGCGCTCGCGTGGTCGGTGAAGCTGGTCGGCGAACACGCCGAGGAGTGGCTGGCCAAGTTGCGGGGCGCGATGTCGGCGGTCGACGACCTACGGGCGCAGGGGCCCGATCTTCAGTCGTGACAACGCCTTAACGGTACGGTCGGTCAGCCTTCCGGCTTATCGCTGTCGATCTTGCCGACGATCTTGTCGGCGATCTGGCCGCCCTGGTCGCTGATGTGGTACCCGCACGCGTTGATGTCGACGACGACGTTGTTGGCCACGCTGAGCGCTCGCTGGCACTCCCAGCCGTCGGCGCCTTCCTGGGTATCCATCATGGTGATTTTCGGCGGACTGCCCTGCAGCTGGGCGAACGTCCACCGATAGGTCTTGCTCTTGTTGGTGACGGTCACCGTCTTACCGGCGCAGCCCTTCCACTTCTCCGCGGAGGTCTGCACGAAGCTCTTGGCCCTGTCGGCGGACGGGAAGAGCACGACGGCCTGGTTGACCCAGTGGTCGTAATTGTCGCCCGCCTCCGAGGACACCAGCCCGCTGACCGCCGAGTAGCCGCTGCCGGCGTAGACCGGATCCTGGGTGGTGTAGAGCGCGCCCTGACAATCCGGCGCGGACACCGTCACCGAGGAACTGTCCGTCGCGGTGATCGGTTTGCCCGGCTGCATCGACGACGAGCCCATCACACCGTTGATGTCGGCCGGACTGAGCAGCAGGCCGCTGAGGCGTTCGGGTCCCAGCGGCGCGGCCTGCGGTGGTTCCGGCTTGGGCCGGACGACCAGCCAGATGCCCACCCCGCTCGCGATGACAACGAGCACCACGGCGACGGCGGCGATGATGGGCCAGATATTGCGGTGCGGCTTGGGCGGGGGCTGGCCCCAGGGTGTTGAGCTGGTGAACTGTGGCGGCCCACCCCAGTTGGCGTTGCCGCCTTGGTAATACGGCGGAGCGGGCTGGCCGGCCGCCGGGATCGGTCCGCTGGTGGGAGTCCATGCCGCGGCGCCCTGCGCCGCTATCGGACCGGAAATGGGCGCCGACGGCGGGTCGAACGGCGACGGCGGCGGGGTGGTGTACGTGGGCTGGTACGCCGGCGGAGGCGCAGCGGCGGCGTGGGCCTGGGCGCCGGGGTTCTCGACGGTGGGCAGCGCGGCTTCCTGGCTGCGGCGCAAGATGGTGGCGGCGCGGTCCTGGTCGGGGTTGCTGAGCGCTTGCTTGGCCGCCAGCGCCAGGTCACCCGCGCTGGCGTAGCGGTCTTCGGGCTTTTTGGCCATGCCGCGGGCGATCACCGCGTCGAAGGCCTTGGGGACGCCCGGGCGCTGCTCGCTGGGCGCCGGGATGGGCTCCATCATGTGGGCCGATACCAGCACGCCCGCGCTGTCGGCGCGATAGGGCGGGGTTCCGGTCAGGCACTCGAACAGCACGCAGGCCAGCGCGTAGATATCGGCGCGATAGGTGACCTCCGCATCGGAAAACCGTTCTGGCGCCATGTATTTCCACGTGCCGACCGCGGTGCCGAGCTGGGTGAGCTTGTCGTCGGTGGTGGCGCTGGCGATGCCGAAGTCGACCAGGTAGGCGAAGTCGTCGCGGGTGAGCAGAATGTTCTGCGGTTTGATGTCGCGGTGCATCACCCCGCCGGCATGGGCGGCGTCGAGCGCGGAGGCGATCTGGGTGATGATCGCGACCGCGCGGGGCGGGGTCAGCGGCCCGAAGCGCTTGAGCACGCTGTCCAGGTCGGTGCCCTCGACCAGGCGCATCTCCAAGAACATCTGGCCGTCGATTTCGCCGTAGTCGTGCACCGGCACCACGTGCGGTTCCTGCAAACGACCGGCGGTGCGGGCTTCGCGCTTCAACCGCTCGCGAAACACCGGGTCCCGGCTGAAGCTTTCGGAGAGGAGTTTGACCGCGACCGTCCACTCTTTGACGGTGTGTTCGGCCTCGTAGACCTCACCCATCCCGCCGCGGCCCAGCAGCCGCTTCAGGTGGTAGGGGCCGAACATCGACCCCGCCCGTGAGGACTGCTCGTCACTCATTCCTCATCCTTCCAACCCAACCCCTAGCCTGCCGCTCTCATTCAAGACTTTGCGGACAGGCACACGATCGCAACCCGTGACTGAGCAATCATGACGGTAAGCGCGCAGGCGTCCCACCGCACGATAACGGGAACAATTGCGGCGCGTGTCAGCGCGGGGTCGCCCTTACGAGGTCCTAGCTGTCGTGACCCGCGAGGTTGTTAACGGCGTGCCTGCTTGAAAGTGGGAGGACCTCCTGACGGAGTGGATGTGTCTGGCATTCACCCGTAGGAGGTCCTTGTGTCTCACGCTAACGCCCGTACCAATGTGTTCGCTCGTCGGCTGATTGTTGAGCGTGTCGCCGCCGGGTGGCCGGCCGCGCATGTGGCTGAGCAACTGGGGATTTCGCGGGCGACGGTGTACAAGTGGTTGCGCCGATATGCCCAGGGCGGCATTGCCGCGCTGGCTGACCGTTCGTCACGGCCGATCCAGATGCCCAACCGCACCAGCCATCGGGTCGAGCAGAAGGTGCTCGCCGCCCGCCGACGCCGTAAGCGTGGCGCTGTGGTGCTTGCCGCCGAACTGGATCTGAATCCCTCGACGGTCGGGCGAATCCTGGCGCGCCACCAGATGCCGCATCTAAGTGCCATCGACCCGATCACCGGCGAGGCGGTGCGCTGCTCTTCGCGCAGCGCCAACCGCTACGAACACCCCACGCCAGGGGCCATGGTCCATGTCGACGTCAAAAAGCTCGGCCGCATCCCTTCAGGCGGTGGCTGGCGGCTGCACGGCCGCGACGCCGCGGTCTCAGTTACCCACCGGCACAAGAAGACCAAGATCGGCTACGACTACGTCCACACCGCCATCGATGACTACACCCGGCTGGCCTACAGCGAAGTGCTCTCCGACGAGAAGGACCCGACGTGCGCTGGGTTTCTCCACCGGGCACTGGCCTGGTTCGCCGCCCACGGCGTGCGCGTGCGTCGGTTACTGACCGACAACGCGTTGGTCTACCGACACGGCACCGACTGGGGCTGGGTTTGTTCGGCCTGGCAGCTCAAACGCCGATTCAGCAAGCCCGGCTGTCCCTGGACCAACGGCAAAGCAGAACGCTTCAACCGGACCCTGCTCAACGAATGGGCCTACGCCCGGCCCTGGACCAACAACACCCTGCGCAGACGCGGTCTTGACCAATTCCTTCGCCGCTACAACACTCGACGAGGCCACTCCGCCCTCGGCGGACGACCACCAATCAGCCGACTCGCTGCCTGACAACAACGTGTCAGGTCACGACACCTAGCCGTCGTCGCCGTTGTCGGCGGCGACCTGGAAGGTGAATTCGTGGTCGCCGATCCGGACGCGGTCACCGTCCTGCAAGGTGGCGGCCGAGCGGATTCGTTGGTGCTGCACATGCACGCCGTTGGAGGACCGTAGGTCGTCGATGATGTAGCCGGTTCCGGTGTCGACGACGACGGCGTGGTGGCGGCTGACTTTGGGGGAGTCGAGGACGATGTCGTTGTCGCTAAGCCGCCCAATCGTTGTCGACCCTTGCAGCGGATAGCTGCGCCCGGTCACCTCGTGCAGATAGGCGACCACCTTCCTGTCGGACGTGAACTGCTCGAGCACGGTGATCGCGACCGCCGCGGTCGTCATGGCGTTTTTCTTGGCGTCCAGCGGTTCCTGGCGCAGGATCCGGTCATTGAGGGCGCGCAGGTTCTGGCCCGGGTCGATCCCGAGGTCATCGGCGAGCGACTTTTGCACGCGGCGGTAGGCCGCCAGCGCGTCGGACTGGCGGTCGGACAGGTAGTAGGCGGTCATCAACTGAGCCCACAGTTGCTCGCGGTAAGGATGTTCGGCCGTCAGCGCTTCCAGCTCGGTGATCACAGTAAACGCGCGTCCGCAAGCGATTTCGGCCTCGGCCTGCGCCGTGTGCGTCAGGATCTTCTCCTCGACGAGGGACGCGGTGAAGGCGTCGACGAACCGGAAGTCCTCCAGGTCCTCCAGCACCGGGCCGCGCCATTCGGCCAGGGCCGCGGACAGGTGCCGGCTGGCCTGTTCGAAGCGTCCCGCCGCCGCCGCATGCACGCCGGCGGTCTTTTCGACGATGAAGCGCCCGAGATCGCAAGTGTCATCGGGAATGTTGAGCCGATACCCCGGCGGCGCCGCGACCAGTACGCTGCGCGGGTCCACGCCGGCGCCGCTCAGCAGCTTGCGCAGGTTGGACACGTAGGAGTGCAGGCTGGCCCGCGCCCCCGACGGCGGCGACTCGTCCCACAGCGCGGTGATCAGCCGGTCGACGCCGACCGGGCTGTTGCGGTTCATCAGCAGCATGGCCAGCACCGCCCGCTGTTTGGGTGTGCCGAGCGGCACCAGGGCACCGTCAACGCTCATCTCCAGCGGCCCGAGCAGACCGAATTCGAGACGCTTGTCCGCCATCGCGCCTACCCGCCTTTCCGCGTCCGCGGCGTCGGATGCCATGAGGTCACAGTGGTGATTGTGACGCCAACGGGGCGGATTCGTTGTCAATCCCGGCAAACCGTCGAGCTCCGACGGCATGTCGTCGACTGCATCGCCGCGCACAAGCGCGGTCCCGTGTTGCCGGAAAACTGAAATGTGTTCGCACCCAGCGCGATAGTAGATGGCCCGCACGAATTGGATTGCATCGTCGAGACATACCCACGCGGGCCGTCGGTTCAGCTGGTGACCACCATCAACTCGTTGCTGGTGTCCCAGGATTCGACGAAGAGCTGGATGGGAATTTGCTCGTTGCGGCCCTCCGGGGTGCCGCTGTCGTTGAGGTGGACGATGCCGGTGACGGTGTCCACGCCGGTCACCACCACGGCGTGATCGGACTCCGGGCGGCCGTTCTTGTCCTTCTGCTCGACGGGCTGGTGCCAGATGAGTTCGGCGTTGAGGCTGACGATCACCTTGTGACCGGCGGCCAGCGCTCGCTCGAGTCCTACCATTCCCACGGGGGTGCCGGCTTGTGCGGCGTCGTCCTTATCGGTGGCGACGGCGCCGATCTTGTACTGGGCCAGCAGCTCGGGGATGTCCGCGGTGTTTGCTCCGGGTCCCGACTCCGGATTGCTGCTTGCGGCGGGCCTGGTGTAGATCGGGCCAGGGTGGGTGACGCTGGGGGTCGACTGTGCCTTCTCGATGATGTCGTGTTCTGACGGCTGCACGCCGGTGATCTCGCCGATGACGTCGGCGCTCGACATGAGCACACAGTCGTCGTATTGCTGCTGGCGCCAGAACTGGGCGGCGGCGGCCGGGTCGCCGTAGGTGAGCTGGGAAGCCGCGGCGCCGGCCGGCGCGGCCAGGCCGAGCGCGGCCGCGGCGGCCGCCGCCGCGAGAGTGAGGGTCTTGGCGATGTTGGCGGTCTTCACGGTGGGCCTCTTCTCGTGTCTCGCGCTTGGCGGGTCTGTTGAGAAGAGCTTCGGATGTCCGCCTCTTTGACTTCTCTACGAATTCTTGGAGCCGGCTGGCGTGCCGTCGGCTCGCTACGCGGGCTGCCCGGAGAACTGCGGGCAGTAGGCGATGGTCGCCGCGTTCACCACGCCGGCCGCCTGCGGGGGAGTCAGGTGGGTGTGGCGGAAGATCTGGACGGTGACCGCGATCGGCGTCTGGCCGGCGGACAGGTCGGTGCATACCTGGTGGCCGGCGCGCACGGCATCTTGCGTCGACGGGAAAGTGACGCCGAGGCTTTGCATCTGGCTCAGGAACGCCTGATCGGCGGTCTGCACGGAGCTCGCCGCGGCGGTGCCGGCCATACCGACGGCCGCCAGCCCGATGGCGGCAGCGCCGATGGCGGTGGTGGCGATTGTGGTGATGCGGCGGGAGAACATTGCTGTCACCCCTTTCAGGTGCGTTATTGAGTAGGACGATCCCAGCGTCGCGTTTGTTCCTTGGTGTCTTCTCAATAACTTCTTGGTAGCGATCGCGGCCGCTTATCGGTGCGCCCGCCAGACGCGCGGCGTTACGCCTGTGTCATCTCGTAATACGTGCCGCGCCGGGCGAGCAGTTCACTGTGATTGCCCTGTTCGACGATCCGGCCCGCCTCCACCACCAAAATCCGGTCGGCATCACGGATCGTCGAAAGCCGGTGCGCGATAATGAAACTCGTGCGGTCGCGGCGCAGCTCGCACATCGCGTGCTGGATGAGGGCCTCGGTGCGGGTATCCACCGAACTGGTCGCCTCGTCGAGGATCAACAACTGCGGGCGGGCAAGGAATGCGCGTGCGATGGTGATCAGCTGCTTTTCGCCGGCGCTGATGTTGCCTCCGTCACCGCTGATGCGGGTCTGGTAGCCGGCCGGCAACGTGCGCACGAAACGATCCACGTAGGCGGCGGTTGCGGCCTCGAGCACCTCGTCCTCAGCGGCGCCGGGGCGACCATAGGCGATGTTCTCCGCGATCGTCCCCTCGAACAGCCAGGTGTCCTGCAGCACCATGCCGATTCGCGACCGCAGCGACCGGCGATCCAGCGTGGCGATGTCGACCCCGTCGAGCAGGATCTGGCCGGCGTCGACGTCATAGAACCGCATCAGCAGGTTGACCAGCGTGGTCTTGCCCGCTCCGGTCGGCCCGACGATCGCCACCGTGCTGCCCGGTTCGGCCACCATGGACAGGTCTTCGATCACCGGGGTGCCGGGGCGGTAGGCGAAGCTCACGTGGGCGAATTCGACTCGGCCGGCGGGCCGCCCGGCCGCGACGGCGGGGCCGGGGTGGGCGGTGGGCGCGGGATCCGGCGATTCCTCGGGTTCGTCGAGCAGCGTGAAAACACGTTCGGCGCTGGCCGCCCCGGACTGCAGGGTGTTGTACATGCCGGCCAGCTGGCTCAATGGTGAGTTGAACTGCCGCACATACTGAATGAACGCCTGGATGTTGCCCAGGGTGATGTGGCCGGTGGCCACCTGCAGGCCGCCGACCACGGCGACGGCGACGTAGCCGAGGTTGCCGATGAAGGTGGTCGCCGGCGCCACCAGCCCGGAGAAGAACTGCGCTCCGAAGCTGGCGTGGTAGACGTCGTCGTTGAGGGTGCGGAATTGCTCGCGCGCCGCGGCCTGGTGACCGAAAGTCGTGACCACCGTGAAACCGCTGTAGGTCTCCTCGATGTGGGCGTTGAGGCGTCCGACGCTGGTCCACTGCGCGACGAACAGCCGCTGGGAACGACGCGCGATCGCCCGGGTCGCCACCAGCGACAGCGGCACCGTCAGCACGGTGATCAACACCAGCAGCGGCGAGATGGACAGCATCATCGCCAGCACCGCCAGCACGGTCAGGATCGATGTCAGCAGTTGGCTGATCGTCATCGAGAGCGACGATTGGATGTTGTCGATGTCGTTGGTGACGCGGCTCAGCAGCTCACCACGCTGCCGGCCGTCGAAGTAGGACAACGGCAGCCGGTGGACCTTGTCCTCCACATCGGAACGCAGCGCCACCATGGTTCGCTGCACGGTGACGTTGAGCAGCCGGGCCTGCCCCCAAATCAGCAGCGCGGAAACGAGATACAGGGCCAGCGCCAGCGTCAGCGTCCGCGCCACCGCACCGAAGTCCACGCCGTGGCCCGGCACGACGTTCATCCCGGACAGCAGGTCGGCGAAGGTGTTGGCTCCTCGGCTTCGCGCGGCGGCGATGGCCTGCGCCTTGGTGATTCCGGCGGGGAGCTGACGACCGATCACACCGTTGAACAGTAAATCGGTGGCATGCCCCAGGATCCGCGGGACGATCACGCCGATCGCCGTCCCCGTGATTCCCAGGGTGATCACCGCCGCGCACAGCCGTCGTTGCGGCGCAAGCCGTTTCACCAAGCGGGCTGCCGAGCCCCAGAAGTCGTCGGAACGGGTGGCAGGGGCCGACATCCGGGCCGCGTTGGTGCTCGCACTGGTCACGGCGCGCCCCCGACGCGACCCGAGCGCACCGCGTCGACCGACTGCGAGTCGGCGAATTCGGCGTAGGTGGTGCAATCGGTCAGCAGCGATTCGTGCGTGCCCGCGCCCACCATTTTCCCGTCGTCGATCACGATCACCTGGTCAGCCGTGGCGGCGATCGAGATGCGTTGTGTGACAACGATGACGGTGGCCTCGCCGCAGCTTTCCCGCAGCGAGGCACGCACCCGCGCGTCGGTGCGCGCATCGAGCGCGGCGAACGAGTCGTCGAACAAATAGATCGCCGGGCGGCGGATGACCGCCCGGGCGATGGCGAGTCGCTGCCGCTGCCCGCCGGAGAAGTTGATACCGCCCTGGGCCACCCGCATGCGCAGCCCGTCGTCGTGGGCCCGCACGAAATCGTCGGCGGCGGCCACCCGCAACGCTTCCCACATCTGTTCGTCGCTGACCGCTTGGCCGGGGGCGGCGCCGTAGCGCAGGTTGTCCGCGACGGTTCCGGAGAACAGGTAGCCGCGCTGGGGAACCAGCCCGATCGCCGACCACAACCGCTCGGTCCGGTAATCGCGGACGTCGATGCCGTCGAGCGAGACCGCGCCGCCGGTCACGTCGTAGAGCCGGCAGATCAGCGAGACCAGCGTCGACTTGCCCGAACCGGTGCTGCCGACGATCGCGGTGGTGGTTCCGGGTAGTGCGGTCAGTGAAATGTTCTGCAGCACCGGACGATCGGCGCCCGGGTAGGTGAACGTCGCACCCTCCAGACGCACGGCACCGGTGATCTTGCCCCGCGGGGACCGCGGATTCGGGGGGTCGGTGACGGCGGGGCGGGTGGCGAGCACCTCGGTGATCCGTTCGGCGCAGACGGAGGCCCGCGGCAACACCACCAGCGTCATCGTCGCCATCAGCACCGCCATCAGGATCTGGGTGAAGTAGGCCAGGAAGGCGGTCAGCGAACCGACCTGCATCTGGCCGCGGTCAATGCGCAACCCGCCGAACCAGATCAGCGCGACGCTGGACACGTTGATGGTCAGCGTGGTCACCGGCAGCATCAGCGCTTGCCAGTTCCCCGCGGTCAGCGCGGTGTTCGACAGCGCGGTGTTGGCGCGAGCGAAGCGGTCCCGCTCGAAATCCTCCCGGGCGAACGCCCGGACCACCCGGACGCCGGCCAGCTGGTCGCGCATCACCCGGTTGATGCCGTCGATGAGGCCCTGCATCCGCCGGAACAGGGGCAGCATGTGCGACATCACCCAGTAGTTGGCCACCGCCATGATCGGCACGCTGACCAACAGCAGCCACGTCAGCGCGGCCTCCTGGCGGATGGCCATGAAGATCCCGCCCAGGCACATGATCGGGGCGGTCACCAGCACGGTGCCGGTTATCTGGACCAGGTACTGGATTTGCCGCACGTCGTTGGTGCTGCGCGTCAACAGGGTCGGCGCGCCGAACCGGCCCGTCTCGCGCTCGGAAAAGGTGGTGACGTGGTCGAAGAGCGCCGCGCGCAGATCACGACCGAAGCCCATCCCGGTGCGCGAGCCGAAATAGACCGCCCCGATCGAGCACACCACCTGCAGTGCGGTGACCCCGAGCATCACCATGCCGAGCCGGACGATCGTGGTGGTGTCGCCCTTGGCGACGCCCTCGTCGATGATGGCGGCGTTGACCGTCGGCAGATACAGCGACGCGAGGTTGCTGACCAGCTGCAGCGCCATCAGCACCGCCACCGGCCGCCGGTACGGCCGGATGTACTGGCGCAGCAGTGCCAGGAGCATGGGGTAACTGTCGCATACCGCCCGACCGGCCGTCCCCGCCAACCGCCGGAGGGTCAAGGTCCGAACCGCACGTGTTGGCGGCCCCGAAATACCTGCTCAGGCGCGTCGGTGGTTGACCCGCTGGGCTGCCGCTACAGTGCATCGTGTGGACCAGCAGCGGGCGGAACGGAAGCAGGGTAGCGGTGCGGCGTGACACGAGGGCGCTGGCTCTTGTGGCGTCAGCATTGACGATCCTGATCCCCGCGGCCGCGGGCTGCTCCGATTCCGGCGGCAACAAACCGGGCGCGACGGCGTCGTCGACGCCGCAGAACGGCCAGGGCAACCACGGCGCGATGTTCCCGCAATGCGGCGGCATCAGCGACCAGACCGTCGCCGAGCTCACCAAGGTCACCGGGCTGATCAACACCGCCCGCAACTCGGTCGGGTGCCAGTGGCTGGCCGGCGGCGGCATCCTCGGTCCGCACTTCTCCTTCTCCTGGTATCGCGGGAGCCCCATCGGGCGTGAACGCAAGACCGAGGAGCTCTCGCGCGCCAGCGTCGACGACATCAACATCGACGGCCACGGCGGCTTCATCGCCGTCGGCAACGAGCCCAACCTGGGTGACTCACTGTGCGAGGTGGGCATTCAGTTCCAGGACGACTTTATTGAATGGTCAATCAGCTTCAGCCAGAAGCCGTTCCCGCCGCCGTGCGACATAGCGAAGGAACTGGCTCGCCAATCGATTGCGAACTCGAAATGACGGCGCCGACGCGTGCCGGGTCACGCAGCATGAGGACCGCCCGCATCGCCGCGCTGGTCGTGATCGCCGCGCTGCTGGTGTTGACCGGCTGTTCCCGTTCGATCGGGGGCAACGCGGTCAAGGCGGGCGGCAATGTGCCCCGCAACAACAACTCCCAGCAGCAGTACCCGAACCTGCTCAAGGAATGTGAGGTGTTGACCAGCGACATCCTGGCCAAGACCGTGGGCGCTGATCCACTCGACATTCAGAGCACCTTCGTGGGCGCGATCTGCCGCTGGCAGGCGGCCAACCCGGCCGGCCTGATCGACATCACCCGGTTCTGGTTCGAACAGGGCAGCCTGTCCAACGAGCGCAAGGTGGCCGAATTCCTGAAGTACAAGATCGAGACCCGCTCGATCGCCGGCATCGACTCCATCGTGATGCGGCCCGACGACCCGAACGGCGCGTGCGGCGTGGCCAGCGATGCCGCCGGGGTGGTCGGATGGTGGATCAACCCCCAGGCGCCGGGTATCGACGCGTGCGGACAGGCCATCAAGCTGATGGAGCTGACGCTGGCCACCAACTCCTAGCGGCGGGTCGCCGCCATCGAGTCCTAGCGGCGATCGCAAGCGCGGCGAGGCCGGGCGCAGCGGGTCGCCGCCATCGAGTTCTAGCGTGGCACCTCGAAGTCGGTCAGCGTGGCCACGCCGAGCTCCAGCCGCTTCCACGCGCACGGCACGGTCAGCACCGCGATCGCCGACGTCGGAAACTTGGCCGAAATCCGTTCGGCGGCAGAGGTATTGGTATCCCCGGCGCCGCCGAGCCCCAAGGCGAGGGCTGACATCGTCGGCTCATGCCCGATGACGAGCAACGTGCTGACGCCGTCGTCCACCGCGTTGATCTCGTCGATCATCGTGCCCGGGGTGGTGGCGTAGAGGCGCTCGCTGTATCGCACCGGCGCATCGACGCGGGTGTTCAGCAGCGTCTCGCGGGTGCGCCTCGCCGTGGAGCAGAGCACCCCATCGATGGTGGGCGCGTTGGCGCGCAACCAGTCGCCGGCGAGCCCGGCCTGCCTGATTCCGCGGGGCGCCAACGGCCGATCGTGGTCGCCGACACCGGGCGGATAGTCGGACTTCGCGTGCCGCATCAACAGCAAGGTGCGCTGGTCAGTCACGAGAAGTCAGATTAATCAGTGCGGCGCCACCAGGGCTACGCCGCGTGGCCGTCACCATCGCCATCGTCGAGGCAAACACGTGATCGATGCCCACCTCCACCGGATCGCCGGGCTGCCAAGACGATAACGAGCTATCGGCGGATCATCGGAAATGCCGGATGAGGCCGGGCCTAGACGGTAGGACTAACCGGTCAGGAAGACCAGCCGGAACTTGCCGATCTGTACCTGATCGTTATTGGCCAGCACTGTTGAGTCCACCGGCTGACGGTTGACGTAGGTGCCGTTGAGGCTGCCGATGTCGGCGACGGCCCAGCCGCCGTCCTCGGTGAGGCGAAACTCGGCGTGGCGGCGGCTCACGGTGACGTCGTCGAGCAGAATGTCGCTGTCGGGATGGCGCCCCGCCGAGGTGACTGGCTGATCGAGTAAGAATCGAGAACCGGCGTTCGGGCCACGCTTGACAACCAGCAGCGCCGAGCCGCTCGGCAATCCTTCGACGGTTTCCGCCGCGCTGGTAGCGGTCGACGCGTTCTCCTGCTCGTCAAGAAAGTCGGCGCCATAATCCGCGGTGGTCTCCCCCGCTGCTTCAGTGAGGTTTCGGTCGTCGTCGCCGCGGTTCACGTTGTTCCACCCTCCGCCGCTCTGGCCCGTTTTGAATGGTGCCGGTCCATTGGACGGCCGCTTCAACGTGAACCTCGAGCACGATCAGATACAAGAAGTACCCGGCTTGCGGCGGACTTATGCCCTAGGCCAGCTAGCCCGCCGTTGCCGCGGATTTCTCGGATCGAGACCTGCCGATCGAGGTCCCGCGTCGTGTCGGTGCGCAGACCTAAACTCTCGATGCCCAGGTAAACACGCACTTCGAAAGGGGGTCGCCGGCATGCGATTCCTGCACACCGCCGACTGGCAGTTGGGCATGACCCGGCACTTCCTCGCCGGCGACGCCCAGCCGCGGTACTCGGCGGCCCGCCGCGACGTGGTTTCCGGTCTGGGCGCGCTCGCAGCGGAAGTGGGCGCCGAGTTCGTCGTCGTCTCCGGCGATGTCTTCGAACACAATCAGCTTCCGCCCAAGGTGATCGGGCAGTCCCTGGAAGCCATGCGCGCCATCGGAATTCCGGTGTACCTGCTGCCCGGCAACCACGATCCTCTGGACGCCTCGTCGGTGTACACCAGCGCGCTGTTCACCGCCGAACGGCCCGACAACGTGGTGGTGCTCGATCGGGCCGGCGTGCATCAGGTGCGTCCCGGGCTGGAGATCGTCGCCGCGCCGTGGCGGTCGAAGGTGCCGACCACCGACCTGGTCGCCGACGTCCTCGGCGACCTGCCCGCGGCTGAGGGCACCCGCATCCTCGTCGCGCACGGCGGCGTCGACGTGCTGGATCCCGATCGGGACAAGCCCTCGCTGATCCGGCTCGCCACGGTTGACGAAGCGCTGGCCCGTGGCGCGGCGCACTATGTGGCGCTGGGCGACAAGCACTCACGCACCGAGGTCGGCGCCAGCGGCCGGGTGTGGTACTCCGGCTCCCCGGAAGTCACCAACTTCGACGACGTCGAATCCGACCCCGGCCACGTCCTGATCGTCGACATCGACGAGGCCCACCCGCGGCGCGCGGTTTCCGTGACGCCGCGGCACCTCGGCAGCTGGCGCTTCGTCACGATGCACCGGCAGGTCGACACCCGTCGCGACATCGCCGATCTGGACATGAACCTGGATCTGATGACCGACAAGGACCGAACCGTGGTGCGCCTCGCGCTGACCGGTTCGTTGACGGTCACCGACCGCGCGGCGCTGGACGCCTGCCTCGATAAATACGCACGGTTGTTCGCCTGGCTGGGCCTGTGGGAACGGCACACCGACTTGGCGGTGATCCCGGCCGACGGTGAATTCAGCGATCTCGGAATCGGAGGTTTCGCCGCGGCGGCGGTTGAGGAATTGGTGGCGACCGCGCGCGAGGAGGACTGCGCGACCGCGGCCGACGCGCAGGCGGCGCTGGCGCTGCTACTGCGCCTTGCCGACCGGGGCGCGGCGTGAAGCTGCACCGGCTGATCCTGACGAACTACCGCGGCATATCGCACCGCGACATCGAGTTCCCCGACCACGGCGTCGTGGTGGTGTCCGGCGCCAACGAGATCGGCAAGTCGTCGATGATCGAAGCGCTGGATCTGCTGCTCGAAGCCCGGGACCGCTCGACGAAGAAGGAAGTCAAGCAGGTCAAGCCCACCCACAGCGACGTCGGCTCCGAGGTTTCCGCCGAAATCAGTTGCGGGCCATACCGTTTCGTGTACCGCAAGCGGTTTCACAAGAAGTGCGAGACGGAGCTCACGGTGGTCCGGCCGTACCGCGAACAGCTGACCGGCGACGAGGCGCACGAACGGGTCCGGGCGATGCTGGCCGAGACGGTGGACAGCGACCTGTGGCACGCCCAGCGGGTGCTGCAGTCGGCGTCGACCGCCGCGGTGGATCTGTCCGGGTGCGACGCGCTCTCGCGGGCGCTCGATGTGGCCGCCGGTGACAGCGGGGGGCTGTGCGGCACCGAGCCTCTGCTCATCGAGCGCATCGATGCCGAATACGGCCGTTACTTCACCCCGACCGGACGTCCGACGGGCCAGTGGGCCGCCGCGATCACCCGGCTGGCCGACGCCGAGGCCGCCGTCGCCGAGTGCGCGGCGGCGGTCGCCGAGGTGGACGACCGGGTGGCCCGCCATGCCGTGTTGACCGAGCAGGTGGCCGACTTCTCTCAGCGCCGCATCGCCGCCGGGCCGCGGCTGGCCGCCGCGCAGGAAGCCGCCGACAAGATCGCGGCGTTGACCGCGCAGCGGCGTGAAGCCCAGCTGGCCGCCGAGGCAGCGGACGCCATCGCCGCCGCGGCGAGCGGCGCCCATACCGCGCGCCGGCAATTGCTGGCCGAAATCGAAACCCGCGCGGGCGCTGTCGCCGAAACGCAAACGCAGGCCCAAGAAGCCGAGGCGGCCCGGGCGGCGGCGCAGGCAGAGGCCGAGGCGTCCGCCGCCGCGCTGCAGCAGGCCACCCAGGCCCATGCCGAGTTGCAGCAGCGGTCCGAATCCGCGCGAGGCACCGTCGAGCAACTCGCCGCCCGCGAGGAGGCCGACCGGTTGACCGCCCGGCTGGCCAAGATCGACGCGATCGAGCGGGATCGCGAACGGATCGGCGTCGAGCTCGGCGCGATCGCCGTCACCGAGTCGGTGCTGCGACGCATCGAGGACGCGGCGGCCGCCGTCGATCGCACCGGTGACCAGTTGGCGCTGACGTCGGCGGCGATCGAATTCACCGCGGCCGCAGACATTCAGCTGATCGTGGGTGGCCAGCAGATCTCCCTGCAGGCCGGACAACGCTGGTCGACCACCGCCGCCGGGCCCACCGCGGTAGAGGTCCCAGGCGTCCTGGCCGCCCGGGTCACCCCCGGCGCGACGACGCTGGACATTCACGCCAAACACGCTGCGGCGCAGCAGGAGTTGGCCGCAGCGCTGGCGGTCGGTGAGGTGAGCGACCTCGCCGCGGCACGGTCCGCCCACCAGCGCCGCCGTGAGCTGCACAGCACTCGCGATCAGCTCACCGCAACGCTGGCCGGCCTGTGCGGCGACGAGCAGGCCGACGAGCTACGGTCGCGGCTGGCGCAGTTGCGCGCCGAACACCCCGCCGGGGCCGAACCCGCCCTTACCGACATCGGCGCCGCCCGCGCCGAACTCGCCGCGGTCCGTCAGGCCCACGCGGCTGCATCGAGCGAATGCGACGCACGCGGCCGGGCCGCCACCGCCGCCGCCGCCGGGCTCACCGAGTTGTCCACGCGGGCAACGGTTCTGCAGAACACCCTGCAGGCTCAACGCGCCGAGCTGGACGCCGCCGCGGGCAGGCTGGCCGCCGAGCGCGCGTCGGCCGGCGATGACGAACTCGCGGTCGCCGCGGCCGCGGCCCTGGGCGAGGCGCAGGCCGCCCAACAGCGGGCCACCGAACTCGCCGACGCCCTCGCCGCGGCGGCACCCGATGCTGTCGAGACCGAATTGGCCGATGCCAAAAGGGAATCCGACTCGCTGCGCGAGCGTTACGAGGAAGCCGCCCGCGCCTTGCGTGAGATCACGATCGAACTCTCGGTGTTCGGCAGCGAGGGACGCCAAGGCAAGCTCGACGCCGCGGAAACCGAACGCGAGCACGCCGCCAACGCACACAACCAGATAGGCGGCCGCGCCCGCGCCGCGCAACTGCTGCGGTCGGTGATGACGCGGCATCGCGACACCACCCGGCGGCGCTACGTCGAGCCCTATCGTGCGGAGCTGCAGCGGCTCGGCCGCCCGGTCTTCGGTCCGAGTTTCGAGGTCGACATCGACAGCGACCTGTGCATTCGCAGCCGCACGCTGAATGGCATCACGGTGCCGTACGAATCCCTATCCGGCGGCGCGAAGGAGCAACTCGGCATCCTGGCGCGGCTGGCCGGTGCGGCCCTGGTCGCCAAGGAGGACGCCGTCCCGGTGGTGGTCGACGACGCGCTCGGTTTCACCGACCCGGACCGGTTGACCAAGATGGGGGAGTTGTTCGACACCGTGGGCACCCACGGTCAGGTGATCGTCCTCACCTGTAGCCCCGACCGCTACGACGGTGTCAAGGGCGCCCACCGCATCGATCTCAGCGCTTAGCCCTCACGGCTGACCACCGCCGATAGCGCTGATCAACGCGATTCATCGCCGCACCGGCGCCTCGCCTGCAGAATGGGATCATGGGGGGCCTACCCGAATGACGATGAACGCGAAGCGCAGCCGGATACAGGAGAAGCTGGCGGAACTGCCCGGCGTGCGGCCGGTGCGCCGACCCATCTCCCCGCACAGCTCCGAAGAGTTCGATCTGTACTACGTGCGCGCGGGCCGCAAGTCCGCCCATCCGCTGGTCATCATCCCCGGGGGACCGGGAGTGGCGTCGGTGCAGATGTACAAGGGGCTGCGGCGCCGCGCGGCGGCGGCCGGTCTCGACGTGATCATGATCGAGCACCGCGGGGTGGGGATGTCGCGCCACGACGATGCGGGCGCCGATCTGCCCCCGCAATCGCTGACCGTGAACCAGGTGGTCGACGACGTGGCGGCCGTGCTCGACGACGTTCAAGCGGAGTCGGCCGTCATCTACGGCGCCTCGTACGGCACCTACATCGCGGCCGGCGTGGGGGTGCGCCACCCGCACCGGGTGCGGGGCATGGTGCTCGATTCGCCGCTGCTGTCCCGGCACGACATCGTCATCGTGCGCCGCGCGATCCGCCGGCTGCTGCTGAAGGGTGACAGCCCCGAAACCGCCTCGGTGGCACCGAAAATGCGCAAACTCGTCGATGCCGGCGTGATGAACGCGACCGCGACACAGGTCGTCGCGACGATCTACGGCTACGGCGGGACCGACCTGCTGGAGCGGCAACTCGACCTGCTACTCGACGGCCGAAAACTATTGTGGTGGACGCTATCCCGGTTCACCACCCTGAGCAACCTGCCATTTCGGTACGAAGAGGATCTGGTGAGCCGCATCGCGTTCCGCGAACTGGACTACGCCGCCGAACCTGACGGCCTGCCGCTCGATCCCGCCGTCGCCGAAAGCAGAGCCCGCACGCAGCGGGTGACTTTCGAGGACGAGCCCTATGACCTGGTGGCCGAGATGCCGAAATTCGGCTGGCCCACCGCGGTGGTTTCCGGAGGCCGTGACCTGATCACCCCGCCGGCCGTCGCGCAGCGCGTCGCGTCGCTGCTGCCCAATGCGGTGCTGCTGAGCCTGCCGAACATGGCGCACAGCGCGCTGGATTTCCGGGAGCCCGTCGCGCTCGCCAGTGCCGACGCGGTTCGGCGCGGCGACCTGAATGGGCTTGCCGCACAGGCGGCGGCGCTGGACGCGCTGCCGCCACGCCCGGAGGTGCGGCTGCTGTGGAAGGCGCTCGGCGCGGCGGCGGTCGTCGAGGGCGCCCTGCCGATCCCGAATGGGCTACGGCGGCGGCTCAAGTCCGCGTGAAGCCGATGGCGGTGTAGTCGAGATCGGCCAGACCGGCCGCGCCGAAGTTGGCCAGCGTGCTGCGTACCGCGACGTCACCGGGCGACTGGGTCAGCGGCAGGCTGAATCCCTCCGCCCAGATCATCTTGTCGAGGTCGTTGGCCAAAGCCCGCGCCTTGGCCGGATCCAGTTCTTCCAGCGTGCCTTCGATGGCGGCGTCGATCTGCTCGCTGCCGATCTTGCCGAAATTGCTCTCCCCGTCGGACTTGTAGATCTGGGTCAGCGCCGAGAGCGGGAAAGCGTCCCCGAGCCAACCGAATTGGGCCATGTCGAACGCGCCGACGTTGATGTAATTGGTGAAAAAGCCGCTGCCCGACCGGGAGACGAGCTCGAGCTTGACGCCGATCTGGGCGAGGCTGTGCTGGGCGATCTGGGCGAACTGCCTGCTGCCCTGCGCGTCGTAGAACAAGTCGCGGATCACCAGCTGCCGGCCGTCCTTCTCCCGGAACTGTCCGGCCCGCTTCCAGCCCAGCGCGTCAAGCTCCCGGCCGGCCGCGGCCGGGTCGTACGGCAGCACCGAGCTGTTGTCCTGATAGCCCTGCTGCCCCGCGACATAGATGTGATTGCCCAGCGCCACAGGGTCACTGGTCAGGCCGTACTGGACGACCTTGGCGATGGTCTGCCGATCGATCCCCTTGGCCACCGCGACGCGCAGCGCCTTGTCGGCCAGGATCGAACCCGGGGCGCCGTTGAACGTGAAATGAGACCAGGCCGGGGCGGGGGCGCGCCGGATCGAGATGCCCTTGGTGCGCTGCGCGATGGTCAGCTGGTCGATCGTGCCGACCCCGGTGGCGTCGATCGTGTTGTTCTGCAGGGCGGGCAGCCGCGCGGCATCGTCGAGCACCAGGTACGTGATGCTGTCCAGGCGGGGCCGCGGACCCCACCATTTCGGGTTGCGGCTCAACACGATCCGCTGGGTGGTCCGATCCAGCGACGAGACGACGAACGGTCCTGCCGACGGGCCCGGCCCCTCCAGCTGGCCCTTGTTGAACGCCTCGGCGGTGGCCGTCACGCTCTTGGGCAGCAGCATTCCGTTGCCGGCGAACATGCCGCGCCATTCGGCGTAGGGCTTGGCGAACGTCATGACGGCCTGCCGGTCGTCGACGCCGCGGGTCACCGACGCGACGCGGTCGGCGCCGCCGGGCCCCGCGATCTCGAACGCCTTGTCGGCGCCGCTCAGGGCGTGGATCTGGCTGGCGATGTCCTCCCAGGTGATTGGCGTGCCATCGGACCACACCGCCTTGGGGTTGATCGTGTACGTAACCACCTGCGGCGCAGTGCTTGTGAGTTCGATGCTGGTGAAGTAGTCGGTGTCGACCGTCGTCGAGCCGTCGGGCCCGATGACGAAGGCCCGCGGCAGGGTGGCCTTCATCATCGCGGAGACGTCGGCCGAGTTGCCGTCGATATGCAAGATGTTGAAGTTCGGCGGAAAGTCGGTCAGCGCCAGCCGCAGGTTGCCGCCGTCCTGCAGGGTCGCCGGATCGCGTGGGTTGACGTCGCTCGTCGAGCCGATCTGCGCGTTGTGGCCGGTCTCGGGGATCAGCTTGACGGCCGGCGAACACCCCGACAGCGCAAGGGCCGTCGCGAGAAACACCGCCGCGAACCGGGCGCCCACACCCGCCGTGACCGCCGGCCTAGACACGTCTGCCCGGATCCGGTTGCGGCACCGCGTTCAGCAGGCGCTGAGTGTATTCGTGTTGGGGGTCGGCGAAGACCCGACGGCTGTCGCCCTGCTCGACGATCGCGCCGGCATACATGACGACGACGTCGTGCGCGAGGTGCTTGACCACCGAAAGGTCGTGGGAGACAAACAGGTAGGACAGGCCGAATCGCTCCTGCAGATCCAGCAGCAGGTTGATGATCCCGGCTTGGATGGACACGTCGAGCGCGGACACCGGTTCGTCGAGCGCCAGGATCTTCGGTTGCAGGGCGAGCGCACGCGCGATGCCGATGCGCTGCTTCTGCCCGCCGGAGAACTCGGCGGGATAACGAACCGCGTCGGCGCGGCGCAGCCCGACGATCTCCAGCAGCTCGGCGACGCGGGAGTTGGTGCGGCCCTTGTCGAACCCGTTGGCCCGCAGGGGTTCGGCAAGCAGCTCGAACACCGGTAATCGCGGGTCGAGCGACGCGACCGGGTCTTGGAAGACGACCTGGATGTCGCGCCGCAGCGCCCGCCTGCTCGCGGCGCTCAACGCGGTGACGTCGGTGCCCAGCACCTCGATCGAACCCGATTCGGGCCCGGTGAGTTCCAAGATCTCGTGCAGGGTGGTCGACTTTCCCGAGCCGGATTCACCGACGATGCCCAGGGTGCGGCCCCGCCGCAATTCGAAGCTGACGCCGTCGACGGCGCGCACCTCGCCGGCGCTGCGACGCAACACTCCCTTCGTCAGCCGGTAGGTCTTGGTCAGGTCGCGCACCCGCACGACCACCGACGTGTCAGCGGACTCCGCGTGACGGGCTTCGGTACTCACGCCGTAGATGTCCGCGGCGCTTCGGCCGTCGACCCGGTCGGTCCGGATGCAGGCCGCGCGGTGATCGGCGCCGACGGCGAGCAATTCCGGTTCGGCCAGCCGACATTCGTCGATGGCCAGCGGGCAGCGCGGCGCGAAGGGACACCCGGGATCCAGGCCCGCCAGCGACGGCGGCGCCCCGGGGATCGGCACCAACCGGGTGCCCTGGGCCGCGTCCAGCCGCGGGACAGAGCCCAGCAACCCGACCGTGTAGGGCATTCTGCGATCCCGGTAAAGGTCATGCACGGTAGCGGACTCGACGACCCGCCCGGCGTACATCACCAGGGCGCGGTCGGCGAACTCGGCCACCACGCCGAGGTCGTGGGTGATGATGAGCACCCCGGCGCCGGTGATGTCGCGCGCCGTCTTGAGCACCTCGAGGATCTGCGCCTGCACCGTGACGTCCAGCGCGGTGGTGGGCTCGTCGCAGATCAACAGGTCGGGGTCGTTGGCGATCGCGATGGCGATGACCACCCGCTGTCTTTCGCCGCCGGACAGCTCATGCGGAAACGCGCGGGCGCGCCGATCGGGCTGCGCGATGCCCACTAGCTCGAGCAATTCCACGGCTCGCCGGCGAGCCGCCTTCCTGCCCACCCGCTGCTGGTGGATCTCGATCGCCTCGGCGATCTGGTCGCCGACCGTGTAGACGGGCGTCAGTGCGGACATCGGATCCTGGAACACCATGCCGACGGCCTTGCCGCGGAACCGCGACATCGCGTCGTCGCCGAGGCCAAGCAGTTCGGTGTCGTGCAACCGCACCGAGCCGCGCACCTGTGCGTACTCGGGCAACAGGCCGATGGCGGCCATCGCCGAAACGGACTTCCCCGAACCGGATTCACCGACCATGGCGACGACTTCCCCCGGTTCGATGCGGTAGCTGATACCGCGCACCGCGGTCACCGGATCGCCACCCGTCGGGAACGTGACCGCCAGGTCGGTCACCTCGAGCAGCGGGCTCACCGGCCCCCACCGCCCAGCACCGCGCTGCCCGGGTCGAGCGCGTCGCGCAGGCCGTCACCGGTGAGGTTGGCGCACACCAGGATCAGCACCAGCACTCCGGCGGGAAACAGAAACACCCAGGGAAAGGTGGTCGCCGATTGGGTGCCGTTGGCGATCAGCGTCCCCAGCGACACGTCGGGTGGCTGAATGCCGAAACCCAGGAAACTCAGGCCGGTTTCGGCCAAGATCGCCGATGCGACGTTGAGCGCGGCGTCGATGATCAGGATGGACGCCACGTTGGGCACCACGTGGCCGACGATGATGCGGCGGCTGGACACCCCCATATACCTTGCCGCCCGGATGAATTCGCGTTCACGCAGGCTCATGGTCATGCCGCGCACCATGCGCGAGCTGACCATCCAGCCGAACCCGGCCAGCAGCAGGACCAACATCAAGACGTTGGCCGAGTTCTTGATCCGCGGCGTCACGATGGCGATGAGAATGAAGCTGGGCACCACCAACAACAGGTCCACCACCCACATCAGCGCGCGATCGCGCCAGCCACCGAAATAGCCTGCGATCGACCCGACGGTGGCGGCGATGCCGGTGGAGATGACCGCGACGCAGACGCCGATCAGCATCGACTTCTGCATGCCGCGCAGGATTTGCGCCAGCAGGTCCTGACCCAGCGCGTTGGTGCCCAGCCAGTGCCGCCCGTTCGGCGGCTGCAGCAGCGCGGTGAAATCGAGATCGTCGTAGGAATACGGCAGCACGGCGGGCAACGCGTAGCAGCCGACAAACAACAGCACCAACACGGTCAGCGACGCCACCGCGAACCTGTTGCGGGCGAACCGCCGAAGCACCAGCGTCCGCCGCGAGGTGAAGTCCGCGACCTCGTGCGCCGAAAAGCCGTGGGCGCCATCGATATCCGCTTGGGACGTCATGACACCCGCACCCGCGGATCAAGGGCCGCGTAGAACACGTCCGAGAGCAGGCCGGCCAACAGCACCACCGCGCCGGAGAACAGGGTGATCGCCGCGATGATGTTGGTGTCCTGCGTCGCGATACCCTGCACCAGCCATTCACCCATGCCGTGCCAGCCGAAGATCTTCTCCACGAACACCGCCCCGGTCACCAGACCGGCCACGCCGTAGGCGAACAGGGTGGCCAGCGGGATCAGCGCGGTGCGCAGCCCGTGCTTGACGAGCGCGCGCCGACGGGTGAGCCCTTTGGCGCGCGCCGTGCGAATGAAGTCCTGGCCCAGGACGTCCAGCATCGCGTTGCGCTGATAACGGCTGTAGCCCGCCGCGGCGCCCAGCGCCAGGGTCAGCGACGGCAGGACCAGGTGCCGTAACCGGTCGAGCAGCTGCGCGCCGGCGCCACCGGTCACGCCCGGTGAGGTCTCCCCGGTGTAGTCGAAAATGTGGATGCCCACGGCCCAGTTCACCCGTAGCGCACCGAGGATCAACAGGCTGGCGATGACGAATGTCGGGGTGCTGAGCACCAGCAGCGCCACCATGGTGACCACACGATCGCTGAGTCGATATTGCCGAATGGCGCCCCAGGCCCCGGCCGCGATGCCAAGCAGGGTGCCCGCCAGCGAACCAATGATCAGCAGGCGCAGGGTCACCCCGACGCGGCGCCACAGCGTCGTCCCGACGGGCTGCCCGGTGATGGTCTTGCCGAAGTCGCCGCGCACGGCGTGCGAGGCCCAGTGCGCGTAGCGGATCGGGATCGGCTCATCCAGTCCCAGCGTGTGGGCCTTGGCGTCGATCACGGCCTGGGGTGGGCGCGGGCTGCGCTGCAGCAGGCTGTCCAGTGGCCTGAAGGCCACCGACGTCAGGCAAAAGGTCAGAAACGATGCCAGCGCCAGCAGCACAACGTAGTTGAGCAACCGGCGTGCCAGAAACCGAGTCATGCCGGTCCGCACACCCCACGTCGCATTGGGACAGGCTATCGAGCCCCCGGCACAGCGTCGCGCGTTGCGGCCGCCGGCGCGTTCGATCCCCTTCCGATCCGGTTGATTCTCATGCGTGAATCGCGTGTGATCGGTTGTTAGCATCCACCGCGGTACCGAGCCGCGCAGCAAACGCAGCACGGTTCAGACCGCGACACTCCCAAGGAGGCCTGCGTGACGGTTACCGAGGAATACCTGGCCAACAACGCCGAATATGCGAGCACCTTCAAGGGGCCGCTGCCGATGCCGCCGGCCAAACATGTCGCGGTCGTGGCGTGCATGGACGCCCGGCTCGACGTCTATCGCCTCCTGGGCATTCACGAGGGTGAGGCGCACGTCATCCGCAACGCCGGTGGTGTCGTCACCGACGACGTCATCCGCTCCCTGGCCATCAGCCAGCGGCTGCTGGGGACGCGGGAGATCATCCTGATTCACCACACCGATTGCGGCATGCTCACCTTCACCGACGACGACTTCAAGCGCGCCATACACGAGGAGACCGGGATCAAACCGCCGTGGGCCGCCGAGGCGTTCCCGGATCCCGCCGAGGATGTCCGGCAATCGCTGCGCCGCATCGAGGGCAACCCCTTCGTCACCAAGCACGTCTCGGTGCGCGGATTCGTCTTCGACGTGGCCACCGGCAAGCTCGACGAGGTCACCCTCTAGACCTCACCCGACCTTGTAGGTCGCCAGCGCCTTGGCGACCAGCGTGCCCTGCGGGTCGACGATCTCGGCCTCGCAGTTGACCAGTGAGCGGCCGCGCCGTAGGACGCGGCCCACGCCGATCACGTCGGTGGCCCGGGCTGGGGCCATGAAGTCCAGCGTGAGCGACACCGTCACGCCCCGCAGCTCGGGCGGTGCCTGCGCGCCGCACCACGCCGCCGCCATCACGGTGAGATCGGCGAGCGTGGCGATGGCCCCGCCGTGGACCATGTCGCCGAGGGTCACGTTGGACGGGTCCCAGGGCAGGCGCAGCCGCACCTCGTCCTCTTCGAGGCGGTCGGCGACGATGCCCAGCTTGACGACGAACGGGGATTGGGGGAGGAACTGCGCGATGACATCGCGACCGCTCGGCGCGGATGGCCCGGCGGTTTCAGGGGTGGCAGTCATCCGTCCATGCTTTCGCACCACAATCGGCCGCAAAAGTACTGCCGCGACTCTTGACGTGATGTGTCCGGTGACCGGCGTGCGTGCCAGGCGGGCCCGCGGTTGACAGCGGAGGGCCGAGCTGGTCTTATTTATCGTTAAGATGCCAAATATGGTCAGTTCTGCCAGGTTTTAATCGAAGGAAGCTATGACCAGTGATGTGACGGTGGCACCGGCCGCCGGACAGTACGAGTTGAGCCATCTGCGCTCGCTGGAGGCGGAGGCGATCCACATCATCCGTGAGGTTGCCGCGGAGTTCGAAAGGCCGGTGCTGCTCTTCTCCGGCGGCAAGGACTCCATCGTCATGCTGCACCTGGCGCTGCGGGCCTTCCGTCCCGGGCGGCTGCCGTTCCCGGTGATGCACGTCGACACCGGGCACAACTTCGACGAGGTGATCGCGACCCGCGACGAGCTGGTGGCCGAGCACGGCGTGCGCCTGGTGGTCGCCTCGGTTCAGGAGGACATCGACGCCGGCCGGGTCGTCGAGCCGCGCCAGGGCCGCAACCCGATCCAGACGGTCACGCTGCTGCGTGCCATCCGGGAGAACAAGTTCGACGCCGCGTTCGGGGGAGCGCGCCGCGACGAAGAGAAGGCGCGCGCCAAGGAGCGGGTGTTCAGCTTCCGCGACGAGTTCGGCCAGTGGGATCCCAAGGCGCAGCGGCCCGAGCTGTGGAACCTCTACAACGGCAGGCATCACAAGGGCGAGCACATCCGGGTGTTCCCGCTGTCCAACTGGACCGAGTTCGACATATGGTCCTACATCGGCGCCGAGAACATCGCGCTGCCGTCGATCTATTACGCCCACCAGCGCAAGGTGTTCCGCCGCGACGGCATGCTGCTGGCGGTCGACAAGAATATGCATCCGCGTGACGACGAACCCGTATTCGAAGCGACGGTGCGGTTCCGCACCGTCGGGGACGTCACGTGCACCGGATGCGTGGAATCGCAGGCCGCCACCGTGGACGAGGTCATCGCCGAGACCGCGGTGTCGCGCCTGACCGAACGCGGGGCGACCCGAGCCGACGACCGGATCTCCGAGGCCGGCATGGAAGACCGCAAACGGCAGGGGTACTTCTGATGACAACGCTATTGCGCTTGGCCACTGCGGGTTCCGTCGACGACGGCAAGTCGACCCTGATCGGTCGGCTGCTCTATGACTCCAAGGCCGTGATGGAAGACCAATGGGCGGCGGTGGAGCAGACGTCCAAGGACCGCGGACACGACTACACCGATCTGGCGCTGGTGACCGACGGCCTGCGGGCCGAGCGCGAGCAGGGCATCACGATCGACGTCGCCTACCGCTACTTCGCCACTCCCAAGCGGAAATTCATCATCGCCGACACGCCCGGCCACATCCAGTACACCCGCAACATGGTGACCGGCGCGTCCACCGCCGGGCTGGTGATCGTGCTGGTCGACGCGCGTCACGGCTTGCTCGAACAGTCGCGCAGGCACGCCTTCCTGGCGTCCCTGCTGGGCATTCAGCACATCGTGCTCGCGGTCAACAAGATGGACCTGATCGATTGGGACAGAGAGAAATTCGAGGCGATCCGGGACGAATTCCACGCGTTCGCCGCGCGCCTGGACGTGCACGACGTGGCCACCATCCCGCTCTCGGCGCTACACGGCGACAACGTGGTGACCAAGTCGGACCAGACACCCTGGTACGAGGGTCCGGCGTTGCTGTCGCACCTCGAAGAGGTGTACATCGCCGGTGACCGCAACATGGTCGACGTGCGGTTCCCGGTCCAGTACGTCATCCGCCCACACACCCGGGAGCATCAGGACCACCGCAGCTACGCCGGTACCGTCGCCAGCGGGGTCATGCGTCCCGGCGACGAGGTGGTGGTGCTGCCCGCGGGCAAGCAGACCCGGATCACCGCGATCGACGGGCCGAATGGGCCGGTGCAAGAAGCGTTCTCGCCGATGGCCGTATCGCTGACCCTGGCCGACGAGATCGACATCTCGCGCGGCGACTTGATCGCCCGCACCCACAATCAGCCCCGAATCGCGCGGGAGTTCGACGCGACGGTGTGCTGGATGGCCGACGACGCGGCGCTCGAACCCGGCCGCGACTACGTCATCAAGCACACCACCCGCACCACGCACGCCAAGGTGACCGCGCTCGACTACCGGCTCGACGTCAACACGCTGCATCGCGACAAGACGGCAACGGCGTTGAAGCTCAACGAACTCGGCCGCATTTCGCTGCGCACCCAGGTGCCGCTGTTGCTCGACGAGTACACGCGTAATGCCAGCACCGGTTCGTTCATCCTCATCGACCCGCACACCAATGGAACGGTGGCGGCCGGCATGGTGCTGCGTGACGCCTCGGCGCAGGCTGCCAGCCCGAACACCGTGCGGCACAAGTCATCCGCCATCGCCGAGGCTCGGCCACGAGGCAAGACGGTGTGGTTCACCGGCCTGTCCGGCTCCGGCAAATCGTCGGTGGCGATGCTGGTCGAGCAGAAGCTGCTCCAAACGGGCACTCCGGCATACGTTCTCGACGGCGACAATCTGCGGCATGGCCTGAACGGGGACCTGGGCTTTTCCATGGCCGACCGGGCCGAAAACCTGCGCCGGCTGGCGCATGTGGCGGCGCTGCTCGCCGACTGCGGCAACGTGGTGCTGGTGCCGGCGATCAGCCCGCTGGCCGAGCAGCGGGAACTGGCCCGCAACGTGCACGCCGAGGGCGGCTTCGATTTCGTCGAGGTGTTCTGCGACACCCCGATCGAGGAATGCGAAAAGCGTGATCCCAAGGGCCTGTACGCGAAGGCGCGCTCGGGTGAGATCAGCCAGTTCACCGGCATCGACAGCCCGTATCAGGCGCCGGTGAACCCCGACCTGCGGCTCACCCCGGACGATACCGTCGAGGAGCAGGCGCAGCGGGTCATCGACCTGCTCGAATCACGCGGGTAGCGGCCAGATCAGCCAGGCTGCGCCGAAATGGTGTCGTCGGGTGGCACAATCCTGTGAGTGCGCATGTCGGCGAAGGCGGAGTATGCCGTGCGGGCGATGATCCAGCTCGCCACGGTGCCCGACGGAACGCTGGTGAAGACCGACGATCTGGCCCAGGCCCAGGGCATTCCGCCGCAATTTCTGGTCGACATCCTGACGAACCTGCGCACCGACCGGCTGGTCCGCAGCCACCGCGGTCGCGAGGGCGGCTACGAATTGGCCCGGTCCGGGAAAGAGATCAGCATCGCCGACGTGCTGCGCTGTATCGACGGCCCGCTGGCCAGCGTCCGTGACATCGGGCTCGGCGACCTGCCGTACTCGGGACCGACGGCCGCGCTCACCGACGTCTGGCGCGCGCTGCGGGCCAGCATGCGGTCGGTGCTGGAAGAGACCACGCTGGCCGATGTCGCCACCGGCGGCCTGCCCAAGCACGTCGCGCAGTTGGCCGACGACTACCGCAAGCAGGAAAGCCAGCGGCACGGCACGGCGCGCACCGGCGATTAGCCGCCGCCAGCGGGTCGCGATCGCCGGGGCCGGGCGTCACGGAAACCCATACCCCTCCGGCCAGACATCTGCTGAGCGGCGGTTAACTACCCAGCCACGCGGGAACCCTCATCATCTGACGCTCTGCCGAGCGGTGCACGGCTTATGTGCACTGGACTTATCGAGGACGGAGTGAGGATATGGCCGAATCGAAAATGATCGGGCATTGGCTCGAGGGCTGCGCGTTACAGCGGATCATGTTCCGCGACGGTTTGGTGCTGAACTTCGACGATGACAACGAACTTGTCATTTCGGTGCCGATCCGCCTGACCCTGCCGGCCATTGCCAACGCCCCCGCCGAAGTCGTCGAGATCGACCCAAATGGCCCCGCCGTCCAGGAACGCCCGCTCTTTGATTTCTCCGGGCAAAACTGCACAGGCTTCGACTGGTTCGACTCCGGCGATCTTCACCTGGAGTTCTCCGACGGTCACATCATCGATGTGCCTGCGGACGACCATGCCACCGCGTGGGAGCTGTACGGCAAGTACCACGGATATGCCGCCTGCCTGCCGCACGGCAAGGTGCGGGTCGTGCGGCACGACGTGGACGCCACGAACATCGACGAGTGAGCTGTCCGGCGTACCGCCGCCCGCGCGTCAGCCGCCAGAGCCGTAGGGGCGCGTGAGGATCTCCATGGCGTGCCCCGAAGGATCGAGGAAGTACACGCCACGCCCGCCGTCGCGGTGGTTGATCTCACCGGGCCGGTTGGCCCCGGGTCCGCCCAGTGCTCCAAGTTGCGCGATGTGATCTTGCCGTAGATGGCGTCGAAGTCGTCCTCGGAAACCAGGAACGCGTAGTGCTGACGCCGGATCTCCTCGCCGTCGGGGGTATCCGCGTAATCGAGAGACGCGCCGTGCGCGAGCTCGACAACCATGAAGTGGCCGAAGGGCTTTGGGCTGGGCAGGCCGAAAAGCTCGGCGAGAAACTGGGCGGCTTCGCGTTTGTCGCGTGACGCGACGATGGTGTGGTTGAAACTGATGGTCATAGTTCTTTCCAGTCAACCACTCCGATGCCCGGCGCGACAACGCCGCGCTACTTCGGTGCCGTCAGCTCCAAGGCGATGTTGTCGGGATCGCGGAATTCCAGGATGTAGGACGGCCCGATGTCTTTGACCGGCTCGTGGGCCACGCCCAGTTCGTCGAGATGTGCTGCCGCCGAATCCAACTCGTCTTTGCTGGCGAGCCGAAAGGCGATGTGGTCGAGCCCGACGCGGTCCTCGTCGAAGCGGTCGGCGGCGACCGGCCGCAGCCCCAGGAGCGTCCCGCCGAGGTCGTAGATGACGCCACCGAACAGGAAGCTCAGCTGGTTGCGGGTGGGTTCGTCGGCATTCTCGGGAACTTCGATCAACACCGGCCAACCGAACACGCTCTCGTAGAACTGCCGCGACCGCTCGATATCGGTCACGGTCAGCCGGACATGTGCGATGGAACTACTGGTGAACGCCACCCCGTCCATGGTTCCACCGAAGGGCCCGGGATCAAACATGCCAGAATCGCCGTCGTGCGGATTGCGATGACGATGCCGGTCATGGAGCCGGATTTGGATGCGACGGTGCTCGAGACGTGGGCGCGCGCCATCGACGAGGGCCCGTTCTCGTCGCTGTGCTGGGGCGAGCGGATCGCCTTCGACAACCCGGACAACCTGACGTTGCTGGGCTCGCTGGCCGCCTGGACCAACCGGGTGCGGCTCCTGACGACCGTGATCGTGCCGCAGCTGCACGATCCCGTCATGCTCGCCAAGGGGCTGTCGACCGGTGACCTGCTCAGCGGCGGCCGGTTGACCGTGGGCATCGGTGTCGGCGGCCGGCACGAGGACTACCACGCCGTGAGCGCCGACCCGGCGACGCAGACGATGCGCGGCATGGCCGAACGCGTAGCCGTGATGAAGCGCGTCTGGGCGGGGGAGAAGACCACCGACTCGGTGCTGCCCGTCGGGCCGGCGCCGGTCCAGCCTGGCGGCCCGCCGCTGTTGGTCGGCAGCATCGGGCCGAAAACCATCCGCAGCGCGGCCGCGTGGGCCGACGGGCTGGCCGGCACCACCCTGGACCTCGACGTCGCCAAGCAGAACGAGCTGTTCGACGTGACCCGGGAGGCCTGGGCCCAGGCCGGCAAGCCCAAACCCCACCTGATCACGTCGTTCTGGTTCGCGTTCGGATCCCCCGAGGAGTCTCGCGGCCAGATCCACCGTCATTTGCGCCGCTACATGAACTGGATACCGGCCGAGTACGTCGACGCGATGGCGCCGATGACGGGCTGGGCCGGCAGCGAAGACGAGCTGCTGGACGTGTTGCGCCGGTTCGAGGACATCGGCACCGACGAGGTTCAGCTCATCCCGACGAGCGCGGATGTCGATGAGGTTCGTCGCGCAGCGGACGTGGCGGCGCGACTGTAGGCCGACCGTCCGGCGGCGTCGCTGCAGGTCAGATGGGGTGAATTGCCGCGTCGATGCGGTGGCGATTTCATTAGCGAATGACGCAGCAGGAGTTGCCCGCCCCGCTGGCCGAACTGACCGGGCTGATGACGGAGTGCGCGAATCACGGTGATTACGCCGGGGCCGCGCGCCAGGCAAACGAGCTGGTCACCCTCTGCCGGGCGACCCTGGGCGAGCGGCACGCCACGGTCCTGGAACTCAAGGTGTCGCTGGCCACCTTGCAGCTGCGGGCGGGCGAGGAAGCCGTGGCCTACGACGAGTTCGCGCGGCTCATACCCGACCTCGTCGAGGTGCTCGGTCGCGACCACCTGAGCACTCTGACCGCTCGCCACCTGTTGGCGGGCCGCCAACAACCTTCGCTGTCATCGCTTGCCGAGTGGTCGCAGCTGTTCGCCGACGAGCAGCGCGTCTTGGGCGGCGAGCACGAGAGTGTGCTGGTCGCGCGCGAGAAGATCGCCGAGAAGCGTTGGGAGATAGGCGATGTCGTGGGCGCAATGGCCGAGGGTGAACAGGTCCTCGCCGCGCGCCGTCGCGTGCTCGGTGACGACCACGCGGACACCCTGGGAACCAGGTTGATGCTGGCGATCTGGCGGGGCCGGGCGGGCGACGTTCCGGCGGCCATCGCCGAGCTCGAACCGTTGATCCGCGATTTGCGCGAAAAACTCGGCGCCGACCACGTGCACCTGCTCCTGGCCCGGCACATGTTCACGCTCTGGGCCCCGGACCGGGCGGGCGTCACCGACGAGGTCGCCGCGTGGGCGGCGTTGGTCGACGAAGAGGCGCGCGTGCTCGGTGTAGAGCACCCGGTGACCGTCGCGGCCCGTCACGAGCTGGCCGAATGGTGCGCCCGGCATGTCGGCCGCGCCGACGGATCCGGCGGCGCGGGGTCACTGGGCTGGTCGGCGTCCTGACCCGGACGTGGCGCCGGGAAGTCTCAGGTCGTCGCCTTGTCCGCCGGGCGCTCCTCGTTGACCGCGGGCTCCTGCGGCGGCTGTCCTTTGCGCAGCGTCTCCAGCAGCTCGCGGTACGGCCCCACCAGGTACACGGTGTCGCCGCCGCGAAGCCACGCGTCGCGGCGAGGATGCAACTCGACGGGCGTATCCCGGCGGGTGATCGCGATGACCCGGGTCTGGGTGGACATCTCGAACATCCGCAGCCCGTCGAGCTCGCTGCCGGGCGCCACGTGCATGGCGCCCACCATGAACGAACGCGGCCCCACCGAGAACGTCCCCAGCACCTGCAGGCCCATCGCGGCGCCGATGAACCAGGGCGCGGCCAGGTCGACGGTCGAGCGGACGTTCTCGAAACCGAACCGCTTGGCCACCGCGTCGCCCAGGGTGCGGTCATAGATCCGAAGCACGATCGGCACGTCGGGCCGGTTGACCTCGGGCATCACCCGGGGGCCGAGCATCTCCCGCAGCACGATGCCCGTCTCGATGTTGACCATGTCGTCCTGGGTCAGCACCGCGACGGCGCGGGCGCGGTCGACGCGGGCCGACTCCAGCGTCTGGCGCAGCGTCGCGTCCCCGAAGATCACCGGCACGTCGAGTTCGTCTGCGGTCGAGAGGAATCGGTTGTTCTCGTCGCGCTCGATCACCGCGACGTCGTATCCGGCGGCGGTCAGATCGCCGACGACGCGGCTGCCGAACGAACCCAGCCCGACGACGATGATGTGGTTGCGCAGGTGGCGCGCCCGCCGGACCCCGGCCGATTGGACGAAGCGACGCGACAGCAGCAAGTCGGCCAGGAAGGCGACGAGCAGCGCGGTGGTGGTCACTCCGGTGAACATCAGGGCGACGGCGAAGATCCGCAGCCACGCCGATTGGTGCAGGAACGTGAACTCGCCGTAGCCCACGGTGGTGATGGTTTCCGCGGTGAAGTACATGGCGTCCAGCCAGGACAGTCGCGGCTTCGAGTAGGAGAAGTGCACGACGACCGTCGAGGCGAGCAGCAGGCTCAGCGCGAGCAGCATCGCGGGAAAGAGCATGGGGTTGACGTCGTCGCGCATCGCCCGCGCGGCATCCGAGATGCGCCGCATCCACGATTGGCGCGACCGTGTCGCGCTCGGCCGGGGCGTCTTGATGCCCCGCGCGGCCAGCTCATCGGCGCTGCCGATCATCGCGGTCCAGTCGCCGGCGCGCACTTGATGATCCCGCCCCGGGCAGGGGACCACCTCGTCGGGCGTGGCGGAGCTCTCGCCATGAATCACCGCCACCGGCGCCAGGTCGCCATAGATCTCGCGAAGGGTCGCGTCGCGGGGCGCCTCGGCCCCCGACACCAGAAATTTGATGCCGGCCGCCTCGACCGGATGCGTATGGCTCGACAGGCAGGCCTCGACCACCGACGGCGCCGCGAGGTCGGCGACGTCCAGGATGGCGCCGGGACCGTTGTCGGCGGCCACCGCCCCCCGCAGCACGTCGTTGCCCAGGCGGGCAACGACGCGCACACGGGGATTGGTTTTCCTTGCCAGCAAGGCGATTTCGAGATTCTTCGCGTCGTCATCCCCGGCGCACACGACGGCGTCGGCGCGGGCGAGATCGGCCCCGGCGAGCTCCTCGCTGTGCAGCTTGACGATCGTGGCGCCCGCGCGGTTGAGTTCCTCGGCGATCGTGGTCGCGAGCGCGTCGTCACCGCTGACGATGATGTGGCGGCGCGTGCTCATGTATCCCCACCTCTGATGACATTGGCGCTCAGCTGTTGCTATGACTATCGGGCACCGTGCCGATCGATGCCAGCGCGACATGTCCTGAACTCGAAGATGGATGGGAGGACGCCGTGGAACGGGCCCCACTCGATTGGTGGTTGGACCGGATCAACCTGCTGATCGACATGATGGGCGATGTCGACTTGGGCGGGGCGGCCGAGCTGGACTATTCGGAGGCGTCGTTGTCGGCGGTGGAGGCCGCGGCGCGAAATCGGCTGGGCGATCCGGCCGAGGCGCTTTATGACGAGCAGCACTCGTTCACCGCGGGAGTGGTGGCGTATCTGGGCGAGGCCTTGATGCGGGTCGGCGGTGGGCGGTGGGACTGGGCCACCGATGTGCCCGCCGATCTGCCCAGCGATCCGTTGCTGCGGCAACGGCTCTCCGAGCACCGTTGGCGTATCGATAGTGCGGGCGAGCCCGGCGCGACGGGTTTTCCGATCATTCGGCCCGATGCCGATTCAGGCCTGGAGGCGCTGTCGCCTGTCGCCGACGAATCTGCTGCTGAACGTGCTCGCGCGCGACACCGCCGTGTTGCCGGTGGTTCACCAGCGCTGGCAGCAGGCCGTGAAGGCCCACGCCGCAACCAATCCCGATTGGTCCCCGGTCAAAGAGCGAACCCTTGCAGACGGCCTGTTCAACGCCCCGCCGCCCTCGACGGTGCTGGACCAGTGGCTGGCCTGTCAGGAAAAGCGGTTTTCGGAGTGGGCGGCCACCAATGGTGGAAGCTGGGATTACACGCCAGGCAGCATCGACCGGCTGACCGAGCTGGTTTTGCGGAATACGCCGACCGTGGCTGCAATTCGGGATCCGGGCAATGCCGACTTCGTTGATGGTGCCTGCTACTACTTGGGCGAGATGCTGCGACGCGGCTGCCCATCACGTTGGGTGTGCCGCGAGTTCCGCGACGAGGGCGACCCGATTACCGCGAACTTTCAACTTCAGCTGGACGACGACGCCGGCTTTATCGGGCCGTTCCATGTGCTTTCGTTCATGCTCGAGCGCGGCGACCTCGGCCGTCCTCGCGCCTGTTACGACGAATGGGTTGGCGGAATTCAGTAAAAGGACACTTCCGCCACCCAACCGGATCGCGAGCGAAAACCGTTGCAAAGCATATATTTCCGCGTCCAGCCTCGTCCGGTCGGTCGTGGTGGCGGCGACGGTCGCGCTGATGATCGCCGTGCGATGATGTGGCGGGCGATCTTCCGGTACAACAGGGATAATGCGACACGCATGATCGCGTACCGGGCGGCGCTGCGACTGGATAGGAGAATGCGGTGGAGGGTGGGCCGCTGGATTGGTGGTTGGACCGGATCAACTTGCTGATCGACATGATGGGCGACGTCGATCTCGGCGGGGCGGTCGAACTGGATTATTCCGAGGACTCACTGTCGGCGCTGGAGGCCGTGGCGCGGAACAGGCTGGTCGATCCGGCCGAAGCGCTCTACGACGACCACCAGTCCTTTACCGCAGGAGTGGTGGCGTATCTGGGTGAGGCCTTGATGCGGGTCGGCGGCGGGCGCTGGGACTGGGTCGCCGAGGCGCCCGCTGGTACCACGATCGATGACCCGCTGCTGCGACGGCGGCTGTCGGAGCATCGTTGGCGGATCGACAGTGCGGGCGAGCCCGATGCGACGGGCTTTCCGATCATCCGTCCCGATTCCGAATCGGGGCTGGAGGCGTTGTCGCCTACCCACCTGCTGCTGCAGGCGTTGGCGCGCGACGAGAGCGGAGTTTTGGTCGACACCTACGGACGCTGGAAGGAGGCCGTACAGGCCTACGCCGCGCAGCATCCTGACTGGTCCCCGGTCAAAGAGCGCACCCTTGCAGACGGCCTCTTCAACGCCCCACCACCCTCATCGTTGCTCGACGAGTGGCTGGCCCGCCAGGAGCAGAATTTCCCGGACTGGGCGGCCCGCAACGGTGGCAACTGGGATTACAGCCCCGGCAGTATCGACCGCCTTGGCGCTTTGGTCCTGCGTCTGACGCCCACGATTCAGGCCTTCCACGATTCCGTCAACGCCGAGTTCGTCGAGGGTGCCTGCTACTACCTCGGCGAAATGTTGCGCCGGGGGTATCCGTCGCGCTGGGTCTACCGTGAGTTCCGCGACGAGGGCGCCCCGATCAGCGCCAACTTCAAAATCCAACTGAATGACGACGCTGGATTCACTAGCCCTTACGCTCTGCTGTACTCCCTGATCGAAAGCGCCGATCCCACCGCTACTCGCACGTTCTATGACGAGTGGGTCAGCTGAATTTTCAAGGCTACCAATCCCGTCTTAGGATTCCGACATCTCCTCGCCCTCGAGCGCGCGGAGGATGACGGGGGAGGTTGGCAAATGGTGCGGCTTTGGCTGATATCGCGGCGTCTGGTCGCGACCGTCCTGGCCCTGGCACTGGTCGCCCTGCTCATACCCATCGCGCAGGCCGCAGCAGATCCAGCGCCGAAACTGCCCGGGTATTCCGCCGATCAGGATCCACCGCCAGGCAAGACCCCGCTCACTTATACGTTTCCATCCGCTAATGCGCTCTCACCCCTGACTGAGCCGAGCAACGTAGCCTTGGAATCGATCAACCCCCGAGGCAAATACACCTCCGGCACGAAAGAACATCTCTATAAGAGTTGGTTGGTCTACAAGAATCAGCGGGCGCCCGCCGTGGCGAATCCGTTGGGCTGGAACGACTATCGCGACGCTTACGTCCGTGCTTTCAACAATCGCAACACTGGCACGAGCTTCGAAACCAGACTCGATCAAGAGCTGAAGTTCACGGAAAACGGCTACCTCCGCAACCGGAAGATCAAGGGCACATCGATCAACCGCCGCCCCGATTTCCACAACGATGAAGAGATCGTGGAGCTGAAGACCGGGGCGGTCGACAAGGCACAGCTCGAAGACTTCCTTCGCATCGCACAGCAGACCGGCCGCCGAGTCGTGTACATGTTCCCGGACAAGCCTCCGCCGGCGACGCTTCAGGCCATGCTCGATGTTGCCCGGGGCTTGGGCGCATCCGACCGGCTATTTGTCCGGTATTACCCAACGGTGGGTGTGCCCGACCCGTCCGGGAAAGCCATTCTCGCCAGCGGCGGGCAGAACCCCGTCCACGGCGGTGCCGACCAAACAACCGGTGACTCTCCGGACACCCCGGCGCAGGCCATCGAAAAGGCCTTTGTCGAAGGGCAGGTCAACGAGGCTATCGACACCGAACAGGCGGCCCAGGATCCCGAGTCGGTACCGGAGCCGGTGCCCGTCTCCGCGCCGGCTCCCGCCCCGGGCCAGCAGGCGCCGGCCCCGGCGCAGCAGGCGCCCGGCTCGGCTCCGGCGCCCGCCCCGGTACAGCAGGCGCCCGGTTCGGTCCCCGCACCGCAAGCGCCCCGACCGGTCCCTGCCCCCCAAGCGCCCAAGCCGGCGGCCGGCCCGATGCCGATCAATCCGGGAGCCGTTGTCGGCCCAATCGTCGACGCCGGAGTCCTCGCAGGCGTGACGGCGGCCAACACCGTCGCCGGCATCATCGGCGCCGCTACGGGCGGCGCTGCCACCGTTTTGGCCAATGTCACGGGCGGCCTGGTGAGCGGCATCGCCGGCGCGGTGACCGGGGGAATCGTCGGCGGCGTGGCCAGTGGGATCGGCGGCGGCGTCGCGAGCGGCATCAGTGCCGTTTCCAGCGGGATCGGCGGCGTGTTGGGCGGGGTCGACTTCTCCACGCTGCAGCTGCGCTACATCTCCGACACCGACCTCAACGGCAACGGTGTGCAGTATTCCTTCGCCGCCAACACACAAACCGGTGGCGCACCGTCGTTCGGTGGAAATGCCAACGCCTACATGGCTTCCGACTCGTTCTTCGTCTGGCTGGCGCTACCAACCTCGGCGTTCACGGTGAACCTCAACCCGAACGAACCGGACCGCATCATCGATGCGCAGTTCGGCCGCACCGACGCCGGGCGGATCCTGCTGGAAGCCGACTACACCATGAAGCAGGCCACGGCCAAGCTCGTCGACCCGGCCACGCCGGACGGCCGCCAGTTCTTGGACGCATTGAAGGGCTCCAAATGCTTTTCCCCGCAACGGAAGTGGATCATCCCGCTGCCGGCCAGCGTGTCTTCCCAGGGAGACTCTATGTACATCCTGGACGCTCCGCTGGATGTGAAGCTCGAGATCGAGGGCATGGACTTGAAACCGGGCATCGGCTGCCCCGCCCAGGACGCGGCAATCACCCGCCAAAACGACGATCTGTACCGGACCATGATCCTGCCGAAGATCGTCGACGAGGTGAACCACGCGCCCGAGTACGCCGACCTGCGCCGCGTGTATGCGAGCCGGATCGCCGCCGAGTGGTACCGGCAGCGCAGCGCCACCAAGGCCACCGCCTACTCGAAAATCGTTGACTCGGGCAACATCGACGCCTGGACGTCGAAGGAACCCTTCAGCCCGCAGGAACTGTTCAACCGCTACCGCAATTCCTTCTACGAGGGCGACGCGACCTACACGTGGCAGACCGGTGACCGCACCACCTGGAAGCTGACGATCGGCGGCGTCGATTTCACCAACATCCCGATGGTCAACATGACACCGAAGGACTTCGCCAAAGACCATCCGACCCTGCCCGCAACCGCAAGCGGTTCGCTGTTCGGGCCGCGGCTGCAGAGTTCCTCCCAACAGAATGCCCCGCAGCAAGTCTGGCTGGGCGGCCTGACCAGTGCACGACCCATGACCCAGGTTTGGAAAGGCGACCCGGGAGTGCTCATCCCGATGCCGAAGTCGGTATTCGGGACGTCGCTGAGCCCGGTCCTGTACGCCGCGATCGTGTTGCCGTTGGCCGCCTGGATCGGCGTCGGCGGTGCGCTGTGGTGGCGCCGCAGGCGTACGGCCGGCGTGCCGGGGAGGCGCTGAGGATGTCCGACCATTCCCAGGATCCCTTCTTCGATCCCTTCAGCCCCCAACCGGTTTCGCCGGCGCCCTCGTGGGCGGCGCCGCCGCCTTCGCCCGACGCGCCGGCACGACCCGCGCCGCGACCACCCACAGCGCCCCGCCGGCCCGGCCGCCGGTGCCGCCCGGCAAGAGCGTCGCCGGGTTATCGCCCGTCACCGTGTTTTTCGGTAGCTATGTGTTCGCCGGCATCGCCGCGCTGTTGTTGGCGGCGGCTATCGCCGTGCTGGTGGCCATTTCGGATTTCCGTTCGCGCGGTAGCACATCGGGCCCGCTGCTGGTCGCCACGGCCGCCGGATTGATCGTCGTCGCGGCACTGGTGGTGTCGCTGGCCGTGCTCACCGATCGCGGACGCGGCTGGGCCCGGATCGCGACCTGGGGGGTCTGCGGCCCCGGATTATGCACGGGCGTAGCGGTTTTCGTCATCGACCCAGGGGAGTCCGTGCCGTGGTTCGGCCAGCTGCTGCATGTGGGCGCCGTTGCGGGCATGATCATTTCGGTATCCTCCGCCGTGTTGCTCGGCCTGCCGGAATCCAGCGCATACTTCAGGCGGAGCGAGCCTAAACCCGTTCCCGTATCGGCGTTTCCGCAACCGGCCGCCTTTCCCGCGCCGCCGGCCTCACACCAACCCCCGCCGCCACCGCCGCCGGCCGGTTCCGCACCACCTCCGAGGACGCCCGCGAATGACCCCGACTACGACCCGTTCTCATGACGGCTAGCTGGCCAGGTCCCAGTTGGCCCAACCCCTTTGACCCGGGCGCCCCGCCGCCCCAACCGCCGGCTCAACCGCCCCCGCAGGCCCATGAAGTGAACACGCTGGCGACGCTGTCGGTCGTGTTCGCCTTTCTGCTGGCCCCGGTCGGAGCGGTGTTGGGCCACTTCGCACTTAGGGACATCCGCCGGCGCGGCGAACGGGGCCGCAATCGTGCGATGGTCGGACTGACGCTGTCGTACGCCTTCACCGTCATCGCCGTGGTGGCGTTGGTCCTGTGGGTGACGCTCGGCGACAACCACGCCGGCCAGTCGACGGCGCACACCACCGCCACGGGTGCGATGAAGCCGAGCGCCACCACGCCCGCCCCGCCTGAACCGGCGGTGACGGCCGAAGGCCTACAGTCGCTGGTGCTCACCGGCGAAGACGTCGCCGGCCTCATCAAGGCGCCGGGCATGTACGTCAACAAGACCTGGACGCAGACGCACGAGTTGCAGCCCGGCGACAGCTTCGACCCCCCGGAGTGCACCCAAGCCGTGTTCAACGGCCTCACGGCGTCGTACCGCGACAGCGGTTACCGCGCCATCTACGGCGTCGACTTGGGCCAGCACACCAATGGCTTCCCGCATGGGGTTTCGGAATTCGTGGCGGCATTCGACAATGCCGCGGCCGCAAAGGCTTTCGCCACCGGCGCGGTCAATCAGATCAACGGCTGCGCCGGAAAGCAACTGACCTACTCGCACGGCGGCATCTCCGGCATCTACAGCGTCGGGACACCGGTGCAAACCGGTCCGGTGACCTCGGTGAAAAGCACCCTGGGGACCGTGCAGGACAACGGTCGGACTACCGACGTCGGCGGCCAGCACACCAGCGCGTTACGGGCCCTGGCGGCCAAGGCCAACGTCGTGGTCGACGTCGACGTCATCGGACGTGATCTCGGCGACGACGCCACCACCCTGGTCCAGGGCATCCTGGGCCGTATCCCGAGCTGACCACGCTGCCAACAGGATTGGCGGATCTACAGGACGCGGACGTCGGCGGGCGACCAGAACGCCCTCATCGACGTGATCTTGGCGTCCCCGTCGAACGACATCGTCGAGATCGGCGAGATTCGGGTGCGGCTGTCGCCGGCGTCGAGCGTCAGGTGCCAGTAGAAGGCGGCTTCGCTGCCGCCGATCCGTATTTCGGCGAGTTCGGTGTCCTTCTGGGCGTCTTGAAAACCCGCATAGAACGCGCGGATGGCGTCATGGCCGCGGCGAATGTCGGATCCAATCGGATCCTCGATCGTGGCGTCGGCGGCGTAGAGGGTGACGATGTCGTCGGCGGTGCCGGTCGCGACAAGCGCGAGGTAGCGATTGACGGTCTCGGTGATGGCTTCAGGGGACGGCATAGCCTCGGACGCTACCCCTCGTCGTCGCCACCGCCCGAGTTGCGGTATTGAGGGCAATACTGGCGTCGTGACTTTCATCGAACGCCTCGCGACCCGCGAGGTCTACCGAAACCCGTGGATGGTGCTGCGCGAGGATGACATCCGCCGCCCAGACGGCAGCGAGGGCATCTACAGCGTCGTCGACAAGCCGGCCTATGCGCTGGTGATGCCGTATGACGGGCGACGGTTCCGGTTGGTCGAGCAGTATCGCTATCCGCTCGGCGAGCGACGCTGGGAGTTTCCGCAAGGCACCGCCCCCGACCTGGTTGACGCCGAACCGGCCGAGCTGGCCGAGCGCGAGTTGCGTGAGGAAACCGGGTTGCGCGCAACGTCGTTCGAGGCCCTCGGCCAGCTCGACGTCGCTCCGGGAATGACCAGTCAGCGGGGCTGGGTGTTTCTGGCCACCGGTATCGCCGAGGGAGAAGCCGACCGCGAGCACGAGGAACAGGACATGCGGAGTGCCTGGTTTTCCCGTGCGGAGGTCGAGCGGATGATTTCCGGGGGAGTGATCGCCGACGCGCAGTCGATCGCCGCCTATGGGCTGTTCCTACTGCGGGCGCAATGAACCGTGTGACGGCACCGTGATTGTGTCCGCGCCGAGACCACGCTGCGTCATCGAACGGCCAGGATGGACGCAATGCGGCCGAGGTTTCGGGTAGGTGCGGTGCTCGCTGCCGTCGCCGCGTCGATCGTCGGTACGCCCGGCATCGGTGCGCATGCACTGGCACCGTCGTGGAACGGCAAATACTCACTGGTGAGGTATGCGGTCAGCAAGACCGGCACCAGCGTCGCCGCCACCCAAGCCGAACCGACCTTCAGCGCGGACTACATGTTCACCACCGCATGCTCGTCGGGCACGTGCGTGGCCACCGCCACCAACGGCCCCACGCCGAAGAACCCGACGCTGCCCCAGCCTTCGCACTACACCTGGGACGGCGCCAGGTGGGTGGAGCGCTTCGACTTCCAATGGGATTGCTATATGGGCGAGGGCGTTTCGAAGGTCTGGGCCCCGGCGAGGTCGTGGGCCTTCTACGCACCGCAGCCCGACGGTTCGCTGCGTGGGACCTGGCACACCGACATCAGCAGCGGTCCGTGCAAGGGGAGCGTCGAAATGCCGGTGGCGGCGTTCGCCGCCGGGCCGGCATGACGCAGACGCCGTCACGACGACGCCTCAGGAGTGGTTAGGGGCAGTAGTTCGATTCCGCCGCGCTGACGATCGCCGTCGCGTCCCCGTAGTTGAACGAACTGCTCAATCCGGAGTGAACATCGGTGGCCAACTCGTCCGGAGTCTTGCCCGCGGCGCGATCCGAGCAGATGGCGTGGCCCAGCGAGATCAGCGTGCCTTCGCCGCCCGGCTGCCACACCACGCCGATCTTCTTCAGTTGACCCAGGTAGCCGTCGTCGTCGGCGGCGGCTACCCCGCTACCTACCGTTAACGCGGCAGCAACCACGGCCGGAATACATAACATGCGCAACCCGCAAACAGCCTTCACGCTCGGCTCCTTCTCTCGGTGATGGGGACAACGGGCTCATTATGCGGCGCGCGGTGCGGGATTGCGCGGCGAACAGCAAAAGCTGGCAAACCGTCAGTGGGCAACTATGTCCTGCGTCAGCAATCAACGGCAATTACCGTGGCAACCACACCGGAAGGCGGTGGCGTGGGCCGATCGGACGCGCCGACCCGCCGGCCTCGCCCGTGATGCGTCTGGGGGCGGTGCCCAATCCTGTTGCCGGGTAATGACTTACGGATCAGTCCGGCGGTGCGGCGGTCATCGAGGCGATGTAATAGGTTTCGTGCCCGGTCGGGTAGCCACCCCCGCCGGTGGCGATGTGCACATGGTCGTAATGGTCGGCGGTCTCTGAGCCCAGGTCCGCCATCCAGTTGCCGCCACCGACGCCCGGGTAGATCTTCTGCCGCCAGATGACGTGATTGATGCCCCATCGCTTCGCGTTCGCCAAGGCGTAGCCGGCGATCTGGTTGCCGAGCTCGATGCCTTCGGGGGAGTGGTAGTTCGGGATCATCACGTCGATCGCCAGCCCGTTGGGATGCCACGGCAGCGGGTCCTCGCGGTACCCGTAGATGGTCTTGATCTGGGGGAAGAGCACGGTGATGACGCGGGCCGCCCAGATGGTCTTGACCTGCAACCGCTCCTCGGATCCCACGCTGTGCGGCAGTGCGAGCTGGAATTGCTGGCCGGCGGACGGGGCGGGCGGTGCCAACCTCGTCAACGACTCGATCTCGGCCGGAGTGGCCGTGCGCGGCGCGCTGGCGGGCGGCGGCGCGGCGGTCGCGCTGGCGCTGGTGCTGGGAGCCGCCGCGGGCGTCTCGACGCAGCACCGTGTCTTGGTGCCCTGCGCGTGGATCATGGCCGCGGAGACGACGAGCGACGCCGCGATCGCCAGCCATCGTCCGCCGCCCTTGGCGAACCCCTTCACGCGCACGACCAGCAGCTTAATGCTGTTTGTGACCCGTGGGGCGGGTTTTTCAATTGCTTGTCCGGCGCGGGCGAGCGGACCAGAATGACACCATGCCCGAGCAGTCGTTCGACGATGCGAATGCTTTTCACCGGGCGATGCGGCGCTTCGGGTCCACGACCGTCGGTGTGGCGCTTCTTCGGCCGACCGCCCATCACCTCGACCGCCTGATCACCAAGGCCACGGGCGGCAGGAGCAGCTTCGCCGGGCTGGTGACCGGGATTCCCGCCGTCATGCTCACCACCACCGGCGCCAAATCCGGCGCACGCCGCACCGTCGCCGTGTACGGCATTCCGCACCCGGACGGCCTGGGCCTGATCGCGTCCAATTTCGGCGGCACCAAGCATCCGGCCTGGTACCACAACCTCAAGGCCAACCCGGAAGCGACGGTCACCATCGGCCGCGACACCTGGAATGCCACCGCGCGGCTCGCAACGCCAGACGAGCGCGACGAGCTCTGGGCCAAAGGCGTCGCCCTGTATCCCGGCTGGCGGAAGTACGAAGTGCGGGCGAAAGATCGACACATCGAGGCGTTCGTGCTGGCACGCACCTGAGGTGAGCAGTCCCTTCTCGGGCGCCCTCGCGCGGCGTAGCGTTCTTGCTGTTCGGAGAAGCGAACAAGGAGAACTGCAATGGCAGCCAAGTTCGAGATCAGCAAGGACAAAGCCGGCAAGTTTCGGTTCCACCTCAAGGCGGCCAACGGCGAGATCGTCGCCCAAAGCCAGGGCTATGAGATGAAGGAAAGTGCCTACAAGGGCATTGAGTCGGTCAAGACGAGTGCTCCCGCCGCGAAGGTCGTCGACCTGACCGAACCGGCGCACGCGCACAACTAGCGCGCAATCGCCCGTTCACTCTCGCAAGCACGAATACGGCGTGCCTGCGGCAGCCGTCTACGGCCTGCTGCGAGCAGTCGGCATGTCATCGTCGCGGTGGCCGACGATCGCCAGGAAAATGTCTCTGAACTGCGTGAATGCTGGTGCCCCCGGCAGGATTCGAACCTGCGGCCTTCTGCTCCGGAGGCAGACGCTCTATCCCCTGAGCTACGGGGGCGCACCGACTTACCTGTTGCGCCGTGGGGCTTTCGAACAAGCACGGACAGACTAACGCATCGCGGCGGCCGCCCCGTCACCGCAATGGATTCGGGGCGCGGGCACCCCAGCCAATAGGATGGACGCTCGTGACCCCCGCTGACCTGGCTGAGCTGCTCAAGACCACCGCTGCCGCGGTGTTGGCCGAGCGCGGGCTGGATGCTGCCGCGCTGCCGCAGACGGTCATCGTGGAGCGCCCGCGCAATCCCGAGCACGGCGATTACGCCAGCAACCTGGCGCTGCAGCTGGGCAAGAAGGTCGGCGCCAACCCGCGTGAGCTGGCCGGATGGCTCGCCGAGGCGCTCGCTCAGGCCGACGGCATCGCGTCCGCGGAGGTGGCGGGGCCCGGCTTCATCAACCTGCGCCTCGAGGCGTCGGCGCAAGCCGTGGTCGTCAACAACGTTATCAACGCCGGCGACCGCTTCGGACACTCCGACGCCCTGGCGGGCTGCAACATCAACCTGGAATTCGTATCGGCCAACCCGACCGGACCGATCCACATCGGCGGCACCCGCTGGGCCGCCGTCGGCGACGCGCTCGGGCGGCTGCTGTCCACCCAGGGCGCCACTGTGGTGCGCGAATACTACTTCAACGACCACGGCGCCCAGATCGATCGGTTCGCCAGCTCACTGGTCGCCGCGGCCAAGGGCGAGCCCACCCCGGAGGACGGCTACGCCGGCGCCTACATCAACGACATCGCCGCTCAGGTGTTGCAGAAGGCCCCCGACGCGCTGAGCCTGCCCGAGGCCGACATGCTCGAGACCTTCCGCGCAATCGGCGTCGACCTGATGTTCACCCACATCAAGGAGTCTTTGCACGAGTTCGGCACCGATTTCGACGTCTACACCCACGAAGACTCGATGCACACCAAGGGCCTGGTCGAGGAAGCCATCGGCAGGCTGCGCGAGACGGGCAACATCTACGAGAAGGACGGCGCAACGTGGTTGCGCACCAGCGCTTTTGGCGACGATAAGGACCGCGTCGTCATCAAGAGCGACGGCAAGCCGGCCTACATCGCCGGTGACATCGCGTACTACCTGGACAAGCGGCAGCGCGGCTTCGACCTGGCCATCTACATGTTGGGGGCCGACCACCACGGCTACATCGCGCGGCTCAAGGCCGTGGCGGCGGCGTTCGGCGACGACCCGGCCACCGTCGAGGTGCTCATCGGGCAGATGGTCAACCTGGTTCGCGACGGCCAGCCGGTCCGGATGAGCAAGCGGGCCGGAACGGTGATCACGCTGGACGACCTCGTCGAGGCCATCGGCGTGGACGCCGCCCGTTACAGCCTGATCCGCTCCTCGGTGGACACCCCCATCGACATCGATCTCGCGCTGTGGTCCTCCGCCTCGAACGAAAACCCGGTCTACTACGTGCAATACGCGCACGCCCGGCTCTCGGCGCTGGCCCGCAACGCCGCCGAGTTGGGCCTGATCCCCGACACTGGGCACCTCGAGCTGCTAAGCCACGACAAGGAGGGGACGCTGCTGCGCACCCTCGGCGAATTCCCGCGGGTGCTGGACACGGCGGCGACGCTGCGTGAACCCCACCGGGTCTGCCGGTACCTGGAAGACCTCGCCGGCGACTACCACCGGTTCTACGACGCGTGCCGGGTGTTGCCGCAGGGCGACGAGCAACCGACCGACCTGCACACCGCGCGCCTGGCGCTGTGCCAGGCGACCCGCCAGGTGATCGCCAACGGCCTGGCGATACTGGGCGTGACTGCTCCGGAGCGAATGTGAACGTTCACCCCGCCGGTCCTCGGCACGCCGAAGAGACCCGTCACGCCGAAAGCCCGCTGCGGCCGCAATCCCCCGAGGAATTGCTGCTGCTGGCCCCGAATGTGTGGCCGCGCAACGTCGCTCGCGATGAAGCCGGGGTCGCCAGCATCGCGGGCGTCGCGGTGACCGACCTGGCCCAGGAGTATGGGACGCCCCTGTTCGTCATCGACGAGGACGACTTCCGGTCCCGCTGCCGTGAGATCGCGTCGGCCTTCGGCGGCGGCAAGAACGTGCACTATGCCGCGAAGGCGTTCCTGTGCAGCGAGATTGCGCGCTGGATCGACGAAGAAGGCCTGTCCCTCGACGTGTGCACCGGCGGCGAGTTGGCCGTCGCGCTGCACGCGAACTTCCCGCCCGAGCGGATTACCTTCCACGGCAACAACAAATCGGTCGCCGAACTGACCGCCGCGGTCAAAGCCGGTGTCGGCCATGTCGTGTTGGACTCGCTGGTCGAGATCGAGCGCCTCGACGCCATCGCGGGCGAGGCGGGCATCGTCCAGGATGTCTTCGTCCGCCTCACCGTCGGTGTCGAGGCGCACACCCACGAGTTCATCTCCACCGCGCACGAGGACCAGAAGTTCGGGTTGTCGTTGGCCAGCGGCGCGGCGCTGGACGCGGTCGGGAAGGTGTTCGAGACCCGGCACCTGCGACTGGTGGGCCTGCACAGTCACATCGGTTCGCAGATCTTCGATGTCGCCGGTTTCGAGATCGCCGCGCGCCGGGTCATCGGGCTGCTGCACCAGGCCGTCGAACAGTTCGGCGTCGAGAAGACCGCGCAGATCTCCACCGTGGATCTGGGTGGCGGACTGGGCATCTCGTATCTCGCCGCCGACGATCCGCCGCCGATGGGCGAACTGGCCGCCAAGCTGAGCGAGATCGTGCGCAACGAATCGGCGGCCGTCGGGCTGCCGACCCCGCGGCTGGTGGTCGAGCCGGGGCGGGCCATCGCCGGGCCCGGCACCATCACGCTCTACGAGGTGGGCACCGTCAAGGACGTCGACGTGAGCGCCACCGCGCACCGGCGCTACGTCAGCGTCGACGGCGGCATGAGCGACAACATCCGCACCGCCCTCTATGACGCCCAGTACGACGCCCGGCTGGTTTCGCGGCTCAGCGATGCGCCCGCCGAGCTGGCCCGTGTCGTCGGAAAGCATTGCGAGAGCGGCGATATCGTGGTGCGCGACACCTGGGTGCCGGGAGACCTGCGGCCGGGCGACCTGATCGGGATCGCCGCCACCGGAGCCTACTGTTATTCCTTGTCAAGCCGTTACAACATGATCTGTCGCCCCGCCGTCGTCGCGGTGCGCGACGGACGCGCTCGTCTGGTCCTGCGCCGGGAGACGGTCGACGATCTATTGAGTCTGGAAGTGAGGTGAACTGTGCCCCGTGACGAAAAGCCGGTCGGTGTAGCGGTACTCGGGTTGGGCAACGTCGGCAGCGAAGTTGTGCGAATCATCGAGGACAGCGCTGACGACCTCGCCGCTCGTGTCGGCGCACCCGTGGTGTTGCGCGGCGTCGGAGTGCGCCGCGTCGCGGCGGATCGCGGTGTCCCCGTCGAGTTGCTCACCGACGACATCGAGGCGCTCGCCGCCCGCGACGACGTCGACATCGTCGTGGAGCTGATGGGGCCGGTGGAACCCTCCCGCAAGGCCATCCTGTGCGCCCTCGAGCACGGCAAATCCGTCGTCACGGCGAACAAGGCACTGTTGGCCACCTCCACCGGCGAGCTGGCGCAGGCCGCCGAAAGTGCCCATGTCGACCTGTATTTCGAGGCGGCCGTCGCGGGCGCCATTCCGGTGATCCGCCCGCTGACCCAGTCGCTGGCGGGCGACACGGTGTTGCGGGTTGCCGGGATCGTCAACGGCACCACCAACTACATCCTGTCCGCGATGGACAGTACCGGGGCCGACTACGACACCGCGCTGGCCGAAGCCGGCGCGCTGGGTTATGCCGAGGCCGACCCCACCGCCGATGTCGAGGGCTACGACGCCGCGGCCAAGGCAGCGATCCTGGCGTCCATCGCCTTTCACACCCGGGTGACCGCCGACGACGTCTACCGCGAGGGCATCACCAAAGTGACCCCGGCCGACTTCGAATCGGCCCGGGCCCTGGGCTGCACCATCAAGCTGCTGTCCATCTGCGAGCGCATCACCGCCGATGGCCAGGAACGAGTTTCGGCGCGCGTCTATCCGGCACTCGTGCCGCTGTCACACCCGCTGGCCACGGTCAACGGCGCCTTCAACGCGGTGGTGGTGGAGGCCAAGGCGTCCGGCCGGCTGATGTTCTACGGTCAGGGCGCCGGCGGCGCCCCGACCGCCTCCGCGGTGGCCGGTGACATGGTGATGGCCGCGCGCAACCGGGTGCTGGGCAGCCGCGGCCCGAAGGAATCGAAGTATGCCCAACTACCCATTGCGCCAATGGGTTTCATCTCCACCCGTTACTACGTCAGCATGAACGTCGCCGACAAGCCGGGGGTGCTGTCCTCGGTGGCGGCCGAGTTCGCCAAGCGCGAGGTCAGCATCGCGGAGGTCCGCCAGGAAGGCGTCGCGGACGAAGGCGGCCGACGGGTCGGGGCCCGCATCGTCGTCGTGACCCACAGCGCGACGGACGCCGCACTATCCGAAACCGTGGACGCGCTGGCCGATTTGGATGTCGTGCAGAGCGTCACCAGCGTGCTGCGACTGGAAGGGACCACCCTATGAGCGCCCCGCGCACCGCCGTCCACAAGCCGTGGCCCGGTCTCATCGAGGCGTACCGGGACCGTTTGCCGGTGGGCGACGACTGGACGCCGGTCACCCTCCTCGAGGGCGGCACCCCCCTGATCGCGGCGGGCCGGATCTCGGAAAAGACCGGCTGCAGCGTTCATCTCAAGGTCGAGGGCCTCAACCCCACCGGGTCGTTCAAAGACCGGGGCATGACGATGGCCGTCACCGATGCGCTCGCTCGCGGCCAGCAGGCGGTGTTGTGCGCGTCGACCGGCAACACCTCGGCGTCGGCGGCGGCCTACGCGGCGCGCGCCGGCATCACCTGTGCCGTGCTGATCCCGCAGGGCAAGATCGCAATGGGCAAGCTGGCGCAGGCGGTCATGCACGGCGCCAAGATCATCCAGATCGACGGCAACTTCGACGACTGCCTGGAGCTGGCCCGCAAGATGGCCGCCGACTTCCCGACCATCGCGCTGGTCAACTCGGTCAACCCGGTGCGCATCGAGGGCCAGAAGACGGCGGCGTTCGAGATCGTCGACGCGCTGGGGACCGCTCCCGACGTGCACGCCCTGCCGGTCGGCAACGCGGGAAACATCACCGCGTACTGGAAGGGATACACCGAGTATCACCACGAGGGGCTGATCGAGAAGTTGCCCCGCATGCTTGGCACCCAGGCGGCCGGTGCTGCGCCCCTGGTGCATGGCGCGCCGGTCAAGAACCCGGAGACCATCGCGACCGCGATCCGCATCGGCGCGCCGGCATCGTGGACGGCGGCGGTTGACGCGCAGCAGCAGTCGAACGGCCGCTTCCTGGCCGCGACCGACGACGAGATCCTGGCCGCCTACCACCTGGTCGCCGAGTCCGAAGGCGTCTTCGTCGAACCCGCCTCGGCGGCCAGCATCGCGGGGCTGCTCAAGGCCGTCGACGACGGCTGGGTGGCCCGCGGGTCGACGGTCGTGTGCACGGTAACCGGCAACGGCCTCAAGGACCCCGACACCGCACTGCGAGACATGCCGACCGTGACCCCGTTGCCGGTCGACCCTGTCCTCGTGGTGGAAAAGCTGGGACTGGGCTAGTGGCGATCGCAAGCGCGGCGAAGCCGGGCGCAGCGGGTCGCCACGGGACTGGGCTAGTGGCGATCGCAAGCGCGGCGATCGCAAGCGCGAAGGGCTGTTGATGACCCCGATGCTGCCCGCGGGGCTGGTGGCCAGCGCCGTGGTATCGGCGTCCAGCGCCAATCTTGGCCCCGGCTTCGACAGCATCGGTCTGGCGCTGAGTCTGTACGACGAAATCATCGTCGAGACAACCGATTCCGGCCTGGTCGTGCTGGTCGAGGGTGAAGGCGCCGGCCAGCTGCCGGTGGGTCCCGAGCACCTGGTGGTGCGCGCGCTGGAGTGCGGGTTGCGGGCCGTGGGGGTTCGCGCCCCGGGCCTGGTGGTGCGCTGCCGCAACGCCATCCCGCATTCGCGGGGCCTCGGCTCCTCGGCGGCGGCGGTGGTCGGCGGCCTGGCGGCCGCAAACGGCCTTGTCGCACAAACGGATTGGCAGCCACTCAGCCCAGCCCAACTGATCCAGCTGTCCTCGGAGTTCGAGGGTCATCCCGACAACGCCGCGGCCGCCGTGTTGGGCGGCGCGGTCGTCTCATGGGTCGGCCGCACCGGCGACCGTCCGCAGTACGCGGCGGTGCCGCTGCGGCTACACCCCGACATCCACCTGTACTCCGCGATTCCCGAGGAACGCTCGCTGACCGCCGAGACCCGCGTGCTGCTGCCCGCGCAGGTCAGCCACGAGGACGCGCGCTTCAACGTCAGCCGCGCCGCGTTGCTGGTAGTGGCGCTCACCGAACGCCCCGACCTACTGATGGCCGCCACCGAAGATGTGCTCCACCAGCCGCAGCGCGCGCCGGCCATGCCGGCCTCGGCGGAATATTTGCGCCTGCTGCGACGTCATAACCTGGCAGCAACGCTTTCCGGGGCCGGACCCTCACTGATCGCGCTAACCACAGCGGCGGAACTGCCCGGGGAAGTGGCGGAATACGGCGAGGCCAACGGATTTGCCATCACCGAGATGGCGGCTGGCGAACCAGTTCGCTGGAATCCCGGAGTCACCGTCGCCGGTTGATCCACAGCCTGGCCGGAGGGTTTGCTTGCTTCCGGCAAGGATGGGGGCTATCCTCGGACGCGTCCAGCAATCGCAGCATCTGCATCTGCATCCATACTGCCTTGCCGCTAGGACACACCAATTCTTCTTGTGGACGAGGTTCGCCGTTTACTCCGCCGATCCAGGCGATCACCGTTGCAATGTCGATGATTGGGCGCACTCGGCAATTTGCCTGAATGCAACGAACCCCCCGTATGACCTGATCAGCGGGGGAAAGAAAGGAAATCCGTGACTGATACGGACCTGTTCACGGCTGGCGAAAACACTGACGCCAATCAACTCTCGAACGCCGTGACCACAGACACTCCAGACGCGAAACCCAACGTCTCGGCTGGATCACTGTCCACGATGGTGCTGCCCGAGCTGCGCGCGCTGGCCAATCAAGTTGGCGTCAAAGGGACGTCGGGTATGCGTAAGAACGAACTGATCGCCGCGATCAAGGAGGTCCGGGGGCAGGCCAACGGCGCTCCCGCCAATGGCACCAAGCCCGCTGAGGACAGCGGCAAGCCGGACAACAAAGACGACGACAAGACCGATACCAACAGCGCCGACGCGCCGGCGGCCAAGGGCGACCAGAACGGTACGACCGAGGCGCCCCGCCGCGAGCGACGCGGCGCTTCCCGCGAAGCGGGATCCTCCGCACGCGGCAACGACGAGGCCGACCGCGAGAGCTCGGGCAGCCGTGAGGGCGCCGCTCCCGGTGAGTCCGACCGCCGCGAGAAGGCCAAGCAAGACAACCAGAATGACGACCGCGGCCAAGACGGCGGCGGCGACCAGGAGCAGAACTCCGGTGGCCAGCAGAACCGCGGCGGCTCGAACCAGCAGGACGACGACGGCGAGGGCCGTCAGGGCCGGCGGGGACGCCGCTTCCGCGACCGCCGCCGCCGGGGCGAGCGCTCCGGTGAGGGTGGCGATACCGAGCTGCGCGAGGACGACGTCGTTCAGCCTGTAGCCGGCATTCTTGACGTCCTCGACAATTATGCCTTCGTGCGCACCTCCGGCTACCTGGCCGGCCCGCACGACGTCTACGTGTCGATGAACATGGTGCGCAAGAACGGCCTGCGCCGCGGTGACGCGGTCACCGGCGCGGTTCGGGTGCCCAAGGAAGGCGAACAGCCCAACCAGCGGCAGAAGTTCAACCCCTTGGTGCGCCTGGACAGCGTCAACGGCGGCTCGGTCGAGGACGCCAAGAAGCGCCCCGATTTCTCCAAGCTGACGCCGCTGTACCCCAACCAGCGCCTTCGCCTGGAAACCACCAGTGACCGGCTGACCACCCGGGTCATCGACCTGATCATGCCGATCGGTAAGGGCCAGCGCGCGCTGATCGTGTCGCCGCCCAAGGCCGGTAAGACGACCATCCTGCAAGACATCGCCAACGCGATCACCAGGAACAATCCGGAATGCCATCTCATGGTCGTGCTCGTCGACGAGCGCCCCGAGGAGGTCACCGACATGACCCGCTCGGTCAAGGGTGAGGTCATCGCCTCGACCTTCGACCGGCCGCCGTCAGACCACACCTCGGTCGCCGAACTGGCGATCGAGCGGGCCAAGCGGCTGGTTGAGCAGGGCAAGGACGTCGTCGTGCTGCTGGACTCGATCACCCGCCTCGGGCGCGCCTACAACAACGCGTCGCCCGCGTCGGGCCGGATCCTGTCCGGTGGTGTCGACTCCACCGCGCTGTACCCGCCCAAGCGGTTCCTCGGGGCCGCCCGCAACATCGAGGAAGGCGGGTCGCTGACCATCATCGCCACCGCGATGGTCGAGACGGGGTCCACCGGTGACACGGTGATCTTCGAGGAATTCAAGGGCACCGGTAACGCCGAGCTCAAGCTGGATCGCAAGATCTCCGAGCGGCGCGTCTTCCCCGCGGTCGACGTGAACCCGTCGGGTACCCGCAAGGACGAGCTGCTGCTCTCGCCGGACGAGTTCGGCATCGTGCACAAGCTGCGCCGCGTGCTGTCGGGGCTGGACTCGCATCAGGCCATCGACCTGCTGATGTCGCAGCTGCGCAAGACGAAGAACAACTACGAGTTCCTGGTCCAGGTGTCCAAGACGACACCCGGGGCGATGGACAACGACTAGCCGGGAATGCGCGGGCGCAGCTCGCTGTTTGGGATGATGGTGGTTGACCTGGCATAATCGGGGCTCGATTATCCGACAATCGCCTGAGGTTCGGAGTTCACGCCCGGCCGTCCGATTTTGGACGGGGGCGGGCGGCAAACGATCGAAGAGGACATCATGAAAGCTGACATTCACCCCGCCTACGGGGAGACCACGGTGCTCTGCGGGTGTGGCAACACCTTCCAGACGCGCAGCACCAAGGACGGCGGACACATCGTCGTCGAGGTCTGCTCGCAGTGCCACCCGTTCTACACCGGCAAGCAGAAGATTCTCGACAGCGGTGGCCGCGTGGCCCGCTTCGAGAAGCGGTACGGCAAGCGCAACGCCGGCGCTGCTGCCGACAAATAGCTCGGTTACCGACGCCCGAACTGTGCGCACCGTCGCACAGGCCGGGCGTCGGTTTGCGTTTGGCGTACTGACAGGCGAAGCGGGGCAGGAGGTGTGACGATGACCAAGCCGGTACAGACCATCGATGTATTGCTGGCCGAGCACGCCGACCTCGAGCGCCGGCTGGCGGATCCGGAATTGCACAGCAACCCCGACGAGGCCCGCAAGGCCGGTCGGCGGTTCGCCCGGCTGGCCCCGATCGTAGGTACCTATCGCAAGCTGGTGGCCGCGCGCGACGATCTGGAAACGGCGCGAGAGCTGGCCGCCGACGACGCGTCCTTCGCCGCCGAGGTGACCGATCTGGAAACCCAGGTGGCCGAGTTGGACACCCAACTCACCGACATGCTGGCGCCGCGCGACCCACACGACGCCGACGACATCGTGCTCGAAGTGAAATCCGGTGAGGGCGGCGAAGAATCGGCGTTGTTCGCCGCCGACTTGGCGCGGATGTACATCCGCTACGCCGAGCGGCACGGCTGGACCGTCACGGTGCTGGACGAAACCACTTCGGACCTCGGCGGATACAAGGATGCGACGCTGGCCATCGCCAGCAAGGGCGACACCGCCGACGGGGTCTGGTCGCGGATGAAATTCGAGGGCGGAGTGCACCGGGTGCAACGCGTCCCGGTAACGGAATCGCAAGGCCGCGTTCATACTTCGGCCGCCGGCGTGCTCGTGTATCCCGAACCCGAAGAAGTCGGTGAGGTGCAGATCGACGAGTCGGACCTGCGCATCGACGTCTATCGTTCGTCGGGGAAGGGCGGCCAGGGCGTCAACACCACCGACTCCGCGGTGCGCATCACGCACCTGCCCACCGGCATCGTCGTCACCTGCCAGAACGAACGCTCGCAGTTGCAGAACAAGGCCCGCGCGCTGCAGGTGCTGGCCGCCCGTCTGCAGGCCCTGGCGGAGGAGCAGGCCCTGGCGGACGCCTCGGCGGACCGGGCCAGCCAGATTCGCACCGTGGACCGCAGCGAACGCATCCGCACCTACAACTTCCCGGAGAACCGGATCGCGGACCATCGGATCAACTTCAAGGCGCACAACCTCGACCAGGTCCTCGACGGCGATCTCGATGCCCTGTTCGACGCCCTGGCCGCCGCTGACAAGCAGTCCCGGCTGCAACAGGCATGAACGTCGTGCGGCGCGCGATCGACGATGCTGCGGCCACGCTCGCCAAAGCGGGAATCGATTCCGCGCGTTGGGATGCCGAACAGCTGGCCGCCCATGTGGCGGGAACCGACCGCGGGCGCCTGACCCTGCTTGACTCGCCCGGCGAGGAGTTTCTCGGACGCTACCGCGACGTAGTGGCCGCGCGTTCGCAACGCGTGCCGTTGCAACATCTGGTGGGGACCGCGGCGTTCGGTCCCGTGACGCTGAGCGTCGGGCCGGGGGTCTTCATACCCCGTCCCGAGACCGAGGCCCTACTGGAATGGGCTGTCGCGCAACAACTTGCACCCCGGCCCCTAATCGTCGACGTGTGCACCGGTTCGGGGGCTTTGGCCGTGGCGCTGGCCCATCACCTGCCGGCCGCGCGGATCATCGCGATCGACAACTCCGACGCCGCGCTCGAGTATGCGCGCCGCAACGCGCGGGGCACCGCGATCGAGCTGCTGCGCGCCGATGTCACGGAGCTGGCGTGCCGGCCGGGGCTACTCGGCGAACTGGACGGACGGGTCGACATGGTCGTGGCCAATCCGCCATATGTTCCCGACGGTGCGGTGCTGGATCCCGAAGTCACGCAACATGATCCGCATCGGGCGGTCTTCGGCGGCCCGGACGGCTTGGCGGTGATCGCGCCCCTGGTGAGCCTCGCCGCTCGCTGGCTGCGCCCGGACGGGCTGATCGGCGTCGAGCACGACGACACCACCTCGGCGCAGACGGCGAAATTGTTCGAGCGCACGGGAGCGTTCGACGACGTCCAGGCCCGCGCGGACCTGACCGGCCGGCCGCGCTTCGTGACGGCCCGCAGGAAAGCGAGCACGGGGGAGTGCGGCGCTCATGAGTGAGGTCTTCGACTGTGCGGATCCCGGTCAGCGCTCACTCGGAATCGCCGCGGCGGCCGGCGCGCTCAAGGGCGGCCGGCTGGTCGTGATGCCCACCGACACCGTGTACGGCATCGGCGCCGACGCGTTCAACAGCGCCGCGGTCTCCGCCTTGCTGTCGGCCAAGGGCCGGGGGCGCGACATGCCGGTGGGGGTGCTGGTCGGCTCCTGGCACACCATCGAGGGGCTCGTCTACACCATGCCGGACGGGGCCCGCGACCTGATCCGCGCCTTCTGGCCGGGCGCGTTGAGCCTCGTGGTCAGCCAGGCGCCGTCGTTGCAGTGGGATCTCGGTGACGCCCGCGGCACCGTGATGCTGCGCATGCCGCTGCATCCGGTGGCCATCGAACTGTTGCGTGAGGTCGGGCCCCTGGCGGTGTCCAGTGCCAACGTCTCCGGCCATCCGGCGGCCGTGGATGCCGGCGAGGCGCGCAGCCAGCTCGGCGATCTGGTGGACGTCTATCTGGAGGCGGGCCGGCCGAGCAGGGGGCCGCCTCGACCATCGTCGACCTGACTGGGGCCGCGCCGCGCATTCTGCGACCGGGCCCGGTCAGCGCGGAGCGGATCGCCGAAGTGCTCGCCGTCGATCCGGAAAGCCTGACCGCCCCGGCCTGACTGGAGCGGTTGTCGAGGTGCCAGGTTTGTCCAGTACGGTCTCGGTGATGTCCAGCGACGTGACCAACCTTGCCGGTGGTTTGCTCGCGCTGGGCGACCGCGGCGCCGGCGTTCCGCTTCGTGAGTTGGCGCTGGTGGGGTTGACCGCGGCGATCATCACGTACTTCGCGACCGGACCGGTGCGGGTGCTGGCCACCCGGCTGGGCGCGGTCGCGTATCCGCGCGAACGCGACGTCCACGTGACGCCGACCCCCCGGATGGGTGGGTTGGCGATGTTTCTCGGCGTCATCACGGCCGTGTTTCTGGCGTCCCAACTTCCGGCGCTCACGCGTGGGTTCGTCTACTCGACCGGTATGCCCGCGGTCCTGGTGGCCGGCGCCGTCATCATGGGCATCGGCCTCATCGACGACCGCTGGGGCCTCGACGCGCTGACCAAGTTCGCCGGTCAGATCACCGCGGCCAGCGTGCTGGTCACGATGGGCGTGGCGTGGAGCGTCCTCTACATTCCCATCGGCGGCGTCGGCACCATCGTGCTCGACCAGGCGTCGTCGATCCTGCTGACCCTCGCGCTGACCGTGTCGGTCGTCAACGCGATGAACTTCGTCGACGGGCTCGACGGCCTGGCGGCCGGGCTCGGGCTGATCACCGCGCTCGCCATCTGCATGTTCTCGGTCGGGCTGCTACGTGACCACGGCGGTGACGTCCTGTTCTATCCGCCGGCGGTGATCTCGGTGGTGCTGGCCGGGGCCTGTCTGGGCTTTCTGCCGCACAACTTCCATCGCGCCAAGATCTTCATGGGCGACTCCGGTTCGATGCTGATCGGTCTGATGCTCTCGGCCGCGTCGACGACGGCGGCGGGCCCGGTCTCGCAGAATGCCTACGGAGCCCGGGACGTGTTTGTCCTGTTGTCGCCCTTCCTGTTGGTGGCCGCGGTCATCTTCGTGCCGATGCTCGATTTGCTGCTGGCGATCGTGCGCCGCACCCGCGCGGGCCGCAGTGCGTTCAGCCCCGACAAGATGCACCTGCATCACCGGTTGCTGCAGATCGGTCACTCGCACCGGCGGGTGGTGTTGCTGATCTATCTGTGGGTGGGGATCGTTGCGTTCGGCGCCGCCAGCACGATCTTTTTCCGTCCCCGTGATACGGCCGCGGTGATGCTGGGTGCGATCGTGGTGGCCGGTATCGCGACGGCGATCCCGCTGTTGCGGCGTCGGGACGAGTACTACGACGAGGAGTAGTAGTGGGCTCCACGATGTGGTACGGTGCTGGTAGAACCCCAAAAAGCCGTGCAGGCGACGGGCCCATCGGAGGCTAATCCGATCGGGCTGGTTCAAGACCGGCCTAGGGAGATACCCCTTGGGTGATTCAACTGTGACGTGCGATACGCTCGGCGGGCCACCGATCAGTCGGTCGGGGGGTTCCCGTTTATCAACCTGGGATTGAGGTGCTGCAGTGACGACACCAGCGCAGGACGCGCCGTTGGTGTTTCCCTCTGTTGCTTTCCGTCCGGTTCGGCTCTTCGTGATCAGCGTTGCCATCACGGCGGTGGCGGTGCTCGCCGCCGGACTGTCCGGACACCCGATGGTCGGAGTCTTCTTCGGCGTCGGGCTTCTCCTGGGTTTGCTCAACGCGGTGCTGGTGCGTCGCTCGGTTGAATCGATCACCGCCAAGGACCACCCGCTGAAACGGTCGATGGCGGTCAACTCGGCGTCCCGGCTGGCCCTCATGACCATCCTCGGGCTGATCATCGCCTACGTATTTCGGCCCGCCGGCCTCGGAGTCTTGTTCGGCTTGGCGATTTTCCAGGTCCTACTCGTCGCCTCGACAGCGCTTCCGGTGTGGAAGAAGCTGCGCGCCGGTGACTGGGCGGAGTCTTCGGACGCCGCCGAAGGCGGCGCGGTCGCAGGATCGGAAGGAACGGAAGGAAGGAACCCCACCGATGCCTGAGACGACGTTCCTGGCCGAGGCCGCGATCGAGGTCGGCGAGCACACCCACGCCAAGTGGCTGGGTATGACCGTCAACACCGACACGATCCTGGCGACCGGGATCGCTGCGGTGATCGTGCTGGCACTGGCCTTCTTCCTGCGCGCCAAGATCACCTCCACCGGGGTGCCCAGCGGCGTTCAGCTGTTCTGGGAAGCGATCACGGTTCAGATGCGCGACCAGATCGAGAGTGCGGTCGGCATGCGGATCGCGCCGTTCGTGTTGCCGCTGGCCGTCACCATCTTCGTGTTCATCCTGATCTCCAACTGGTTGTCGGTGCTGCCGCTGCAGTACACCGACAAGTCGGGGCACACCACCGAGCTGCTGAAGTCGGCGGCCGCGGACATCAATTACGTTCTGGCGCTGGCCCTCTTCGTGTTCGTCTGCTACCACGTGGCGGGAATCTGGCGCCGCGGCGTCGTCGGACACCCGCTGGCCGTCCTCAAAGGCCACGTGGCTTTCCTGGCGCCGATCAACCTGGTCGAAGAGCTCGCCAAGCCGATCTCGTTGTCTCTGCGACTCTTCGGCAACATCTTCGCCGGCGGCATCCTCGTGGCACTGATCGCGCTGTTCCCGCCGTACATCATGTGGGCGCCGAACGCGATCTGGAAGGCCTTCGACCTGTTCGTCGGGGCGATCCAGGCCTTCATCTTCTCGATTCTGACCATCTTGTACTTCAGTCAGGCCATGGAGATCGAGGATCACCATGACTGAGGCGATCACGAATTGTTTTGACCCACGCACCATTACAGAGACCTGGTAGACCCCTACCAGATATCAAGGAGGATAAGAATGGCTCTGGACCCCCAAGTCGCTGCCGCTGCACTCATCGGCGGTGGACTCATCATGGGCGGCGGCGCGATCGGTGCCGGTATCGGTGACGGTATCGCCGGTAACGCGCTGGTTTCCGGCATCGCCCGGCAGCCCGAGGCGCAAGGCCGGTTGTTTACGCCGTTCTTCATCACCGTCGGTCTGGTTGAGGCGGCCTACTTCATCAACCTGGCCTTCATGGCGCTGTTCGTCTTCGCCACGCCCGTCGGCACCTAGTCCGCTGCGATGGGTGACGCGAGTCTGAGCGTTCTGGCATCCAGCCAGGCGGTGGCCGAGGGCAACAACTTCCTCGTTCCGAACGGCACCTTCTTCTTCGTGCTGGCCATCTTCCTGATCGTGCTGGCCGTCATCGGCACATTCGTTGTGCCGCCGGTGATGAGGGTGTTGCGCGAGCGCGACGCCATGGTCGCCAAGACGGCTGCCGACAACAAGAAGGCGGCCGAGCAGTTCGACGCGGCCAAGGCCGACTACGAAGAAGCGCTGACCGAAGCGCGGGTTCAGGCGTCGTCGTTGCGCGACAACGCCCGCGCCGAAGGTCGTAAGGTGGTCGAAGACGCGCGCGCCCGTGCCGAACAGCAGGTGATGTCGACGTTGCAAATGGCATCCGAGCAATTGAAGCGGGAGAGGGACGCCGTGGAACTGGATCTGCGTGCCAACGTGGCGTCCATGTCGGCGACGTTGGCCAGTCGAATCCTCGGCGTCGACGTCGCCCCCGCCGCCGCGACCTCATCCGCAACCAAGACATCCGGACGGTAATTACGTATGTCGACTTTCATCGGCCAGTTGGTGGGCTTTGCGGCCATCGTGTTCCTGGTGGTGCGTTACGTCGTGCCGCCAGTGCGTCGGCTGATGGCCGCGCGGCAGGACGCCGTGCGCCAGCAGCTGAAAGATGCGGCAACGGCGAGTGATCGGCTGACCGAGTCCACCACGGCGCACAGCAAGGCCGTGGAAGACGCAAAGACGGAGGGCGAACGCGTCGTCGCGGAGGCCCAGACCGACGCGGGCCGCATCGTCGAGCAGTTGCGGGCCCAGGCGGATGTCGAGTCCGAACGCATCAGCCTGCAGGGCAGCCGCCAGGTCGATCTCTTGCGCACCCAGCTGAGCCGACAGCTCCGGTTGGAACTCGGCCACGAAGCGGTGCGTCAGGCGGGCGAGTTGGTGCGCAACTACGTCGCCGACGCCAAACAGCAGTCGGCCACCGTCGACAGGTTCCTCGACGAGCTCGACGAGATGGCGCCGGCGGCGGCCGACGTCCAGTACCCGTTGATGACCAAGATGCGCTCGTCGAGTCGCGTCGCGCTGGCCAACCTGTCGGACAAGTTCAGCGTCATAGCCAATGACCTTGACAGCAAAGCGCTTTCAAGTCTCTCCAGTGAGCTGGTAGAGGTTGCCCAGATGCTGGACCGCGAGATCGTCGTCACGCGGTATCTCACCGTGCCCGCCGAGGACGCGACCCCTAGGGTGAAGCTGATCGAGCGGCTGCTCTCCGGCAAGGTCGGCGACGCCACGCTCGACGTGCTGCGCTCGGCGGTATCGGAGCGATGGTCGGCCAACTCCGACCTCATCGACGGTATCGAGCACGTGTCGCGGCAGGCGTTGCTCGAAGTCGCCGAACGTGAGGACAAAGTCGACGAGGTCGAAGAACAGCTGTTCAGGTTCTCCCGCATCCTCGACGCGCAGCCGCGACTTTCCATCCTCTTGGGCGACTACTCCGTTCCGGTGGAAGGGCGAGTCGCGTTGTTGCGCAAGGTGCTTGACAGCGCAAGCGGCAGGGTCAACCCCATTGTGACTGCGCTGCTGAGCCAGACGGTCGAACTGCTGCGAGGCCAGCCGGCCGAGGAGGCCGTTCAGTTCTTGACACAAGTCGCCGTGGCTCGTCGCGGCGAGATCGTCGCCCAGGTCAGTGCGGCGGCCGAACTCAGCGACGACCAGCGGTCTCGTCTCGTCGAGGTGCTCGGCCGCATCTACGGTCACACCGTGGCGGTGCAGCTGCAGATCGATGCCGAACTACTGGGCGGCCTGCTCATCTCCGTGGCCGACGAAGTGATCGACGGGACGCTCGCTTCTCGACTTGCCGCTGCCCAGGCTCAATTGCCTGACTGACAATTCATCACAACCCCACGCGAACCAAGATCAAGTAGGAAGACGAAAAGCCATGGCCGAGTTGACAATCTCCGCTGATGACATCCAGAGCGCCATCGAGGAGTACGTAGGCTCTTTTACGTCCGACACCGCTAGGGAAGAGGTCGGTACCGTCGTCGACGCCGGGGACGGCATCGCGCACGTCGAAGGCTTGCCCTCGGTCATGACCCAGGAGCTGCTCGAGTTCCCCGGCGGCGTCCTCGGCGTTGCCCTGAACCTCGACGAGCACAGCGTCGGCGCGGTGATCCTGGGTGACTTCGAAAAGATCGAAGAGGGACAGCAGGTCAAGCGCACCGGCGAAGTCTTGTCCGTCCCCGTCGGCGACGCCTTCCTGGGCCGCGTCGTCAACCCGCTCGGCCAGCCGATCGACGGCCGCGGCGACATCGACACCGACATCCGCCGCGCGCTGGAAATCCAGGCGCCGTCGGTGGTGCAGCGCCAGAGCGTGAGCGAGCCGCTGCAGACCGGTATCAAGGCCATCGACGCGATGACCCCGATCGGTCGCGGCCAGCGACAGCTGATCATCGGCGACCGCAAGACCGGCAAGACCGCCGTCTGCGTCGACACCATCCTCAACCAGCGGGAGAACTGGGAGAGCGGTGACGAGCGCAAGCAGGTGCGCTGCGTGTACGTGGCCATCGGCCAGAAGGGCACCACGATCGCCTCCGTCCGGCGCGCGCTGGAAGAGGGCGGCGCGATGGACTACACCACCATCGTCGCGGCGCCGGCATCCGACTCGGCCGGGTTCAAATGGCTTGCGCCGTACACCGGTTCGGCGATCGCCCAGCACTGGATGTACGACGGCAAGCACGTGCTGATCGTCTTCGACGACCTGAGCAAGCAGGCCGAGGCGTACCGGGCGATCTCATTGCTGCTGCGTCGCCCGCCGGGTCGCGAGGCCTACCCCGGCGACGTGTTCTACCTGCACTCGCGGCTGCTGGAGCGCTGCGCGAAGCTGTCCGACGAACTCGGTGGTGGGTCACTGACCGGGCTGCCGATCATCGAGACCAAGGCCAACGACATCTCCGCCTATATCCCGACCAACGTCATCTCCATCACCGACGGGCAGTGCTTCCTGGAGTCCGACCTGTTCAACCAGGGTGTGCGGCCCGCCATCAACGTCGGTGTGTCGGTATCCCGCGTGGGTGGTGCCGCGCAGATCAAGGCGATGAAGGAGGTCGCGGGCTCGCTGCGGTTGGACTTGTCGCAGTACCGCGAGCTGGAGTCGTTCGCCGCGTTCGCCTCGGACCTGGACGCGACGTCCAAGGCGCAGCTGGAGCGCGGTGAACGCCTGGTCGAGCTGCTCAAGCAGCCGCAGTACCAGCCCATGCCGGTTGAGGAGCAGGTGGTTTCGATCTTCCTGGGCACCGGCGGTCACCTGGACTCGGTGCCCGTCGAGGACGTCCGGCGCTTCGAGACCGAGCTGCTGGACCACATGCGGGCCTCGGAAGAGAAGTTCCTGGCCGGCGTCCGCGACAGCGGAAAGCTTTCGGAAGAGGGCGAGAACCAGCTCACCGAGATCATCAACAACTTCAAGAAGGGCTTCGCGGCCACCGGCGGGGGATCGGTCGTGCCCGACGAACACGTCGAGGCCCTGGACGAGGAAGACCTCGCGAAGGAGTCGGTGCAGGTCAAGAAGGAGAAGCCGAAGGACAAGCAGGATTCCAAGGCCTCCGGCAAGGACAAGAAGTAGCGACGAATGGCTGCAACACTTCGCGAACTACGCGGCCGGATCCGTTCGGCAGGGTCGATCAAGAAGATCACCAAGGCCCAGGAGATGATCGCGACCTCGCGCATCGGTAAGGCGCAGGCCCGGTTGGAATCCGCACGGCCCTACGCATTCCAGATCACCTCGATGCTCACCACGCTCTCCTCGGAAGCCGCGCTGGATCACCCGCTGCTGGTGGAGCGCGACGAGCCGAAGCGGGCCGGCATCCTGGTGGTGTCCTCGGACCGTGGCCTGTGCGGCGCGTACAACTCGAGCATCTTCCGTCGCTCCGAGGAGCTGTTCTCCCTGCTGCGGCAGGAGGGCAAGACGCCGGTTGTCTACACGGTGGGCCGAAAGGCGCTGAACTACTTCAAGTTCCGCAACTGGGATATCACGGAATCGTGGACCGGATTCTCCGAGCAACCCTCATATGAGAACGCCGCGGAGATCGCGTCCACTTTGGTCGAGGCCTTCATGGCCGGCACGGGGGACGACGAGTCACAGGACGGGCAGGGCGTCGACGAGCTGCACATCGTCTACTCGGAGTTCAAGTCGATGATGTCGCAGGCCGCGGTTGCCCACCGCATCGCTCCGCTGGTCGTGGAATACGTCGAGGAGACCGACGAACTGCACACCTTGTACTCGTTCGAGCCGGACGCGACAACGCTTTTCGAGGCACTGCTGCCGCGGTATGTGACGACCCGGGTTTACGCGGCGCTACTCGAATCGGCGGCATCGGAGCTCGCGTCGCGGCAGCGGGCGATGAAGTCCGCGACGGACAACGCGGATGACCTGATCAAAGAGCTCACGCTGATGGCGAACCGCGAGCGGCAGGCCCAGATCACCCAAGAGATCAGCGAAATCGTCGGTGGCGCAAACGCGCTCGCCGACGCTAAGTAGCACACGAGGAAGAAGAAAATGACTGCTACTGACGAAAAGACCACACGCTCCGAGACCAGCGGCCGCGTGGTGCGAATCACCGGCCCGGTGGTCGACGTCGAGTTCCCGCGCGGTTCCGTGCCGGATCTGTTCAACGCGCTCAACGCCGACATCACGTTCGAGGAGCTCAAGAAGACCCTGACGCTCGAGGTCGCCCAGCACCTCGGCGACAACCTGGTGCGCACCATCTCGCTGCAGCCCACCGACGGTCTGGTGCGCGGCGTCGAGGTGACGGACAGCGGCAAGTCGATCTCGGTGCCGGTCGGCCAGGAGGTCAAGGGCCACGTCTTCAACGCGCTGGGCGACTGCCTGGACAAGCCCGGCTACGGAGAAGACTTCGAGCACTGGTCGATTCACCGCAAGCCGCCGCCGTTCGAGGAGCTCGAGCCCCGCACCGAGATGCTCGAGACGGGTCTGAAGGTCGTCGACCTGCTCACCCCGTACGTGCGTGGTGGCAAGATCGCGCTGTTCGGCGGTGCCGGCGTCGGCAAGACGGTGCTGATCCAGGAGATGATCAACCGTATTGCCCGAAACTTCGGTGGCACTTCGGTTTTCGCCGGCGTCGGTGAGCGCACCCGCGAGGGCAACGACCTGTGGGTCGAGCTCAAGGAAGCCGACGTGCTCAAGGACACCGCGCTGGTCTTCGGTCAGATGGACGAGCCGCCCGGCACCCGTATGCGGGTGGCTCTGTCCGCACTGACCATGGCCGAGTGGTTCCGCGACGAGGCCGGGCAGGACGTGCTGCTGTTCATCGACAACATCTTCCGGTTCACCCAGGCCGGATCCGAGGTGTCGACCCTGCTCGGTCGTATGCCGTCGGCCGTGGGCTACCAGCCCACCCTGGCTGACGAGATGGGCGAGCTGCAGGAGCGCATCACTTCGACGCGAGGCAAGTCGATTACGTCCATGCAGGCCGTCTACGTGCCCGCCGACGACTACACCGACCCGGCGCCGGCGACGACGTTCGCCCACCTCGACGCCACCACCGAGCTGTCGCGTTCGGTGTTCTCCAAGGGCATCTTCCCCGCGGTGGACCCGCTGGCGTCGAGCTCGACCATCCTCGACCCGAGCGTCGTGGGTGACGAGCACTACCGGGTGGCGCAGGAAGTCATCCGAATCCTGCAGCGCTACAAGGACCTGCAGGACATCATCGCGATCCTGGGTATCGACGAGCTGTCCGAAGAGGACAAGCAGCTCGTCCAGCGTGCGCGACGGATCGAGCGATTCCTGTCGCAGAACATGATGGCGGCCGAGCAGTTCACCGGTCAGCCGGGCTCGACGGTGCCGCTGAAGGAGACCATCGAGGCGTTCGACCGCCTGACCAAGGGCGATTTCGACCACATCCCGGAGCAGGCGTTCTTCCTGATCGGTGGCCTCGACGACCTGGCGAAGAAGGCCGAAGGCTTTGGCGCCAAACTGGAATCCTGAGGCGTGAGCGAAAAGGCTCTGAAAGGCTCTTGGCATGGCTGAATTGAACGTTGAGATAGTCGCCGTCGACCGCAAGATCTGGTCGGGTGAAGCAACGTTTCTGTTCACCCGCACCACCGTCGGCGAGATCGGCATCATGCCGCGGCACATCCCGCTGGTGGGTCAGTTGGTCGACGACGCAATGGTGCGCGTCGAACGAGAGGGCGAAGACGATCTGCGTATCGCGGTCGACGGTGGATTCCTTTCTGTCACTGAGGAATCGGTGACGATCCTGGCCGAATCCGCAGAGTTCGAGTCGGAGATCGACGAGAGCGCCGCCAGAGAGGCCGCTGAGTCTGACGATCCGCGTATCGCCGCCAGAGGGCGCGCGAGATTGCGCGCCGTCGGCGCGATCGACTAACCGCCGATGAGCGCGCCCATGGTCGGCATGGTCGTGCTCGTCGTCGTGCTGGCCAGCGCCGTCGTCGGGCTGAGCTATCGGCTCTGGAAGCTGCGCCAGGGCGGCACCGCGGGGATCATGCGAGACATTCCCGCGGTCGGTGGGCACGGCTGGCGGCACGGCGTAATTCGTTACCGCGGTGGTGAAGCCGCGTTCTACCGGCTTTCCAGTCTGCGACTGTGGCCCGATCGGCGGCTGAGCCGGCGGGGCGTGGAGATCGTGTCCCGGCGCGCGCCGCGCGGCGACGAGTTCGACATCATGACCGACGAGATCGTCGTCATCGAGCTACGCGACACGACCCAGGATCGTAGGTCCGGATACGAGATCGCCTTCGACAAGGGCGCGTTGACCGCGTTCCTGTCCTGGCTGGAGTCGCGTCCGTCACCGCGGTCACGCCGGCGCAGCCTGTAGGGCGGGCCCGCCGCGCTCACTACGTGCCGGCGTTCTCGCCGCCGGGTTTCCACAACACGTCCCCGTCGGGGTTGGCCACGCGCGACAGGATGAACAGCAGATCCGACAGGCGGTTCAGGTACTTCGCCGGCAGGACGTTGACCTGCCCGGGCGCGGAGTCGATGGCCGCCCACGCCGACCGCTCGGCTCGACGTACCACGGTGCGGGCGACGTGCAGCAACGCCGACAATGGCGAACCACCGGGCAGCACAAACGAATTCAGCTTCGGCAGCGGCTCGTTATATGTGTCACACCATTTTTCGAGCCGATCGATGTAGGGCTGGGTGACCCGCAGCGGCGGATACTCGGGGTTGTCGACCACCGGCGTCGACAGATCCGCGCCGGCGTCGAACAAGTCGTTCTGGATCTGCCGCAACACACCCGTGAGCTTCTCGTCCGGCTGACCCACGGCGACGGCGACGCCGATCGCCGAGTTGGCTTCGTCACAATCGGCGTACGCCACCAGCCGCGGGTCGTTCTTGGAGACCCGCGAGAAGTCACTCAATCCCGTGGTGCCGTCATCGCCGGTTCGGGTGTAGATGCGCGTCAGGTGTACAGCCATGAGCAAACCGTACTCGGCGGTGGGTCGGCCGACTGACAAGCAGATACCGCTTCACTAGACTGACGCGGGTGGCTGAGCGATTCGTGGTGACCGGCGGCAACCGCTTGTCAGGCGAAGTCGCTGTAGGGGGCGCGAAGAACAGCGTGCTCAAGCTGATGGCCGCGACGCTGCTGGCCGAAGGCACCAGCACGATCACCAACTGCCCCGACATCCTGGACGTGCCGCTGATGGCGGAGGTGCTGCGCGGCCTGGGCGCAACGGTCGAACTGGACGGCGACGTCGCGCGGATCACCTCTCCGGATGAGCCCAAGTACGACGCCGACTTCGCCGCGGTGCGACAGTTCCGCGCGTCGGTGTGTGTGCTGGGACCGCTGGTCGGCCGGTGCAAGCGCGCCCGCGTCGCGCTGCCGGGGGGCGACGCGATCGGATCGCGTCCGCTGGACATGCATCAGGCCGGCCTGCGCCAACTCGGCGCGCAGTGCAACATCGAGCACGGATGCGTGGTGGCACAGGCCGATACGTTGCGCGGGGCGGAGATTCAGCTGGAGTTCCCCTCGGTGGGAGCCACCGAGAACATCCTGATGGCCGCCGTCGTCGCCGAGGGCGTGACCACCATCCACAACGCCGCCCGCGAACCCGACGTCGTGGATCTGTGCACGATGCTGAACCAGATGGGCGCGCAGATCGAGGGCGCGGGTTCGCCGACGATGACCATCACGGGCGTCCCTAAGTTGCACCCGACCGAGCACCGCGTCATCGGTGATCGCATCGTCGCCGCCACCTGGGGGATCGCCGCCGCGATAACCCGCGGAGACATCACGGTGACGGGCATCGATCCGGCGCACCTGCAGGTGGTGTTGCACAAGCTGCACGACGCCGGCGCCACCGTCACCCAAACCGACGACAGCTTCCGGGTGGCGCAATACGAGCGCCCGAAGGCGGTCAACGTGGCGACCCTGCCGTTCCCCGGATTCCCGACGGACCTGCAGCCGATGGCGATCGCGCTGGCCTCGATCGCCGACGGCACCTCGATGATCACCGAGAACGTATTCGAGGCGCGCTTCCGCTTCGTCGAAGAAATGATCCGGCTCGGGGCCGACGCCCGAACCGACGGGCATCACGCCGTCGTTCGGGGGCTGCCGCAATTGTCGAGTGCACCGGTGTGGTGTTCGGACATTCGGGCCGGTGCCGGCCTGGTGCTGGCGGGGCTTGTCGCCGACGGAGACACCGAGGTCCACGACGTCTTCCACATCGATCGCGGCTACCCGTTGTTCGTCGAAAACCTGGCGATTTTGGGAGCGGAGATCGAGCGGGTACAGTAACCAAAGTCAGTGCCCCACAAGCGCGGTCACCAACGCGAAGGTGGACGAGAGCGGGGCCTTGACTCCCTCGCTGGATTGGTACTAGCCTGGCACGGCTGCTCCCGACACGGTCTCTAGCAGATCAAAATTGGGAGTTGACTTACCTGCCGGATCTGTATTAAGCTGGCAGGGTTGCCCCAAAACGGGCGAAACAAGTGTTGTTTGAGAACTCAATAGTGTGTTTGGTCTTTTTATTTGTTGTTGTTTTTTGGCCATACTTAAACACTCCCCGTGTGTCGGTATGGCCGTATTTTGATGCCAGTTTTTGGTGTCTTTTTGTTAGGTCAGATTATCTCTGATTTGAATTCACCTCGTTCTGCGAGGAGTTTTTGTTTGGAGAGTTTGATCCTGGCTCAGGACGAACGCTGGCGGCGTGCTTAACACATGCAAGTCGAACGGAAAGGCCTCTTCGGAGGTACTCGAGTGGCGAACGGGTGAGTAACACGTGGGCAATCTGCCCTGCACTTCGGGATAAGCCTGGGAAACTGGGTCTAATACCGGATAGGACCTTTAGACGCATGTCTTTTGGTGGAAAGCTTTTGCGGTGTGGGATGGGCCCGCGGCCTATCAGCTTGTTGGTGGGGTGATGGCCTACCAAGGCGACGACGGGTAGCCGGCCTGAGAGGGTGTCCGGCCACACTGGGACTGAGATACGGCCCAGACTCCTACGGGAGGCAGCAGTGGGGAATATTGCACAATGGGCGCAAGCCTGATGCAGCGACGCCGCGTGGGGGATGACGGCCTTCGGGTTGTAAACCTCTTTCACCATCGACGAAGGTCCGGGTTTTCTCGGATTGACGGTAGGTGGAGAAGAAGCACCGGCCAACTACGTGCCAGCAGCCGCGGTAATACGTAGGGTGCGAGCGTTGTCCGGAATTACTGGGCGTAAAGAGCTCGTAGGTGGTTTGTCGCGTTGTTCGTGAAATCTCACGGCTTAACTGTGAGCGTGCGGGCGATACGGGCAGACTAGAGTACTGCAGGGGAGACTGGAATTCCTGGTGTAGCGGTGGAATGCGCAGATATCAGGAGGAACACCGGTGGCGAAGGCGGGTCTCTGGGCAGTAACTGACGCTGAGGAGCGAAAGCGTGGGGAGCGAACAGGATTAGATACCCTGGTAGTCCACGCCGTAAACGGTGGGTACTAGGTGTGGGTTTCCTTCCTTGGGATCCGTGCCGTAGCTAACGCATTAAGTACCCCGCCTGGGGAGTACGGCCGCAAGGCTAAAACTCAAAGGAATTGACGGGGGCCCGCACAAGCGGCGGAGCATGTGGATTAATTCGATGCAACGCGAAGAACCTTACCTGGGTTTGACATGCACAGGACGCGTCTAGAGATAGGCGTTCCCTTGTGGCCTGTGTGCAGGTGGTGCATGGCTGTCGTCAGCTCGTGTCGTGAGATGTTGGGTTAAGTCCCGCAACGAGCGCAACCCTTGTCTCATGTTGCCAGCGGGTAATGCCGGGGACTCGTGAGAGACTGCCGGGGTCAACTCGGAGGAAGGTGGGGATGACGTCAAGTCATCATGCCCCTTATGTCCAGGGCTTCACACATGCTACAATGGCCGGTACAAAGGGCTGCGATGCCGTAAGGTTAAGCGAATCCTTTTAAAGCCGGTCTCAGTTCGGATTGGGGTCTGCAACTCGACCCCATGAAGTCGGAGTCGCTAGTAATCGCAGATCAGCAACGCTGCGGTGAATACGTTCCCGGGCCTTGTACACACCGCCCGTCACGTCATGAAAGTCGGTAACACCCGAAGCCAGTGGCCTAACCTTTTGGAGGGAGCTGTCGAAGGTGGGATCGGCGATTGGGACGAAGTCGTAACAAGGTAGCCGTACCGGAAGGTGCGGCTGGATCACCTCCTTTCTAAGGAGCACCACGAAAAGCACTTCAATTGGTGAAGTGCGAGCCGTGAGGGGTTCTCGTCTGTAGTGGACGAAAGCCGGGTGCACAACAGCAAATGATTGCCAGACACACTATTGGGCCCTGAGACAACACTCGGTCGAACCGTGTGGAGTCCCTCCATCTTGGTGGTGGGGTGTGGTGTTTGAGTATTGGATAGTGGTTGCGAGCATCTAGATGAACGCGTGGTCTTCATGGCCGGCGTGTTCATCGAAATGTGTAATTTCTTCTTTGGTTTTTGTGTGTAAGTAAGTGTTTAAGGGCGCATGGTGGATGCCTTGGCATCGAGAGCCGATGAAGGACGTGGGAGGCTGCGATATGCCTCGGGGAGCTGTCAACCGAGCATTGATCCGAGGATTTCCGAATGGGGAAACCCAGCACGAGTGATGTCGTGTTACCCGTATCTGAATATATAGGGTGCGGGAGGTAACGCGGGGAAGTGAAACATCTCAGTACCCGTAGGAGAAGAAAACAATTGTGATTCCGTCAGTAGTGGCGAGCGAACGCGGAACAGGCTAAACCGCGCGCATGTATAACCGGGTAGGGGTTGTGTGCGCGGTGTTGTGGGATTGATATGTCTCAGCTCTACCTGGCTGAGGGGTAGTCAGAAAGTGTCGTGGTTAGCAGAAGTGGCCTGGGATGGCCTGCCGTAGACGGTGAGAGCCCGGTACGCGAAAACCCGTCACCTACCTTGTATCAACTCCCGAGTAGCAGCGGGCCCGTGGAATCTGCTGTGAATCTGCCGGGACCACCCGGTAAGCCTAAATACTTCTCGATGACCGATAGCGGATTAGTACCGTGAGGGAATGGTGAAAAGTACCCCGGGAGGGGAGTGAAATAGTACCTGAAACCGTGTGCCTACAATCCGTCAAAGCCTCTTCGTGGGGTGATGGCGTGCCTTTTGAAGAATGAGCCTGCGAGTCAGGGACACGTCGCGAGGTTAACCCGTGCGGGGTAGCCGCAGCGAAAGCGAGTCTGAATAGGGCGCATCCCCTTTGGGGTGTAGTGGCGTGTTCTGGACCCGAAGCGGAGTGATCTACCCATGGCCAGGGTGAAGCGCGGGTAAGACCGCGTGGAGGCCCGAACCCACTTAGGTTGAAGACTGAGGGGATGAGCTGTGGGTAGGGGTGAAAGGCCAATCAAACTCCGTGATAGCTGGTTCTCCCCGAAATGCATTTAGGTGCAGCGTTGCGTGGTTCACCACGGAGGTAGAGCTACTGGATGGCCGATGGGCCCTACTAGGTTACTGACGTCAGCCAAACTCCGAATGCCGTGGTGTAAAGCGTGGCAGTGAGACGGCGGGGGATAAGCTCCGTACGTCGAAAGGGAAACAGCCCAGATCGCCGGCTAAGGCCCCTAAGCGTGTGCTAAGTGGAAAAGGATGTGTAGTCGCAGAGACAACCAGGAGGTTGGCTTAGAAGCAGCCACCCTTGAAAGAGTGCGTAATAGCTCACTGGTCAAGTGATTATGCGCCGATAATGTAGCGGGGCTCAAGCACACCGCCGAAGCCGCGGCACATTCACGTTTACGTGGATGTGGGTAGGGGAGCGTCCCTCATTCAGCGAAGCCTCCGGGTAACCGGTGGTGGAGGATGGGGGAGTGAGAATGCAGGCATGAGTAGCGATAAGGCAAGTGAGAACCTTGCCCGCCGTAAGACCAAGGGTTCCTGGGCCAGGCCAGTCCGCCCAGGGTGAGTCGGGACCTAAGGCGAGGCCGACAGGCGTAGTCGATGGACAACGGGTTGATATTCCCGTACCCGTGTATAGGCGTCCCTGATGAATCAGCGGTACTAACCACCCAAAACCGGATCGACCATTCCCCTTCGGGGGCATGGAGTTTCGGGGCTGCGTGGGACCTTCGCTGGTAGTAGTCAAGCGATGGGGTGACGCAGGAAGGTAGCCGTACCAGTCAGTGGTAATACTGGGGCAAGCCCGTAGGGAGAGCGATAGGCAAATCCGTCGCTCATTAATCCCGAGAGGTGATGCATAGCCGATTGAGGCGAATTCGGTGATCCTCTGCTGCCAAGAAAAGCCTCTAGCGAGCACATACACGGCCCGTACCCCAAACCAACACAGGTGGTCAGGTAGAGAATACCAAGGCGTACGAGATAACTATGGTTAAGGAACTCGGCAAAATGCCCCCGTAACTTCGGGAGAAGGGGGGCCGGAATACCGTGAACACCCTTGCGGTGGGAGCGGGATTCGGCCGCAGAAACCAGTGGGTAGCGACTGTTTACTAAAAACACAGGTCCGTGCGAAGTCGCAAGACGATGTATACGGACTGACGCCTGCCCGGTGCTGGAAGGTTAAGAGGACCCGTTAACCGTAAGGTGAAGCGGAGAATTTAAGCCCCAGTAAACGGCGGTGGTAACTATAACCATCCTAAGGTAGCGAAATTCCTTGTCGGGTAAGTTCCGACCTGCACGAATGGCGTAACGACTTCCCAACTGTCTCAACCATAGACTCGGCGAAATTGCACTACGAGTAAAGATGCTCGTTACGCGCGGCAGGACGAAAAGACCCCGGGACCTTCACTACAACTTGGTATTGGTGTTCGGTACGGTTTGTGTAGGATAGGTGGGAGACTTTGAAGTACAGACGCCAGTTTGTATGGAGTCGTTGTTGAAATACCACTCTGATCGTATTGGACACCTAACGTCGAACCCTTATCGGGTTCACGGACAGTGCCTGGCGGGTAGTTTAACTGGGGCGGTTGCCTCCTAAAATGTAACGGAGGCGCCCAAAGGTTCCCTCAACCTGGACGGCAATCAGGTGTTGAGTGTAAGTGCACAAGGGAGCTTGACTGCGAGACTTACAAGTCAAGCAGGGACGAAAGTCGGGACTAGTGATCCGGCACCTCTGAGTGGAAGGGGTGTCGCTCAACGGATAAAAGGTACCCCGGGGATAACAGGCTGATCTTCCCCAAGAGTCCATATCGACGGGATGGTTTGGCACCTCGATGTCGGCTCGTCGCATCCTGGGGCTGGAGCAGGTCCCAAGGGTTGGGCTGTTCGCCCATTAAAGCGGCACGCGAGCTGGGTTTAGAACGTCGTGAGACAGTTCGGTCTCTATCCGCCGCGCGCGTCAGAAACTTGAGGAAACCTGTCCCTAGTACGAGAGGACCGGGACGGACGAACCTCTGGTATACCAGTTGTCCCACCAGGGGCACGGCTGGATAGCCACGTTCGGACAGGATAACCGCTGAAAGCATCTAAGCGGGAAACCTTCTCCAAGATCAGGTTTCTCACCCTTTTAGAGGGATAAGGCCCCCCGCAGACTACGGGTTCGATAGGCCAGACCTGGAAGCCCAGTAATGGGTGCAGGGAACTGGCACTAACCGGCCGAAAACTTACCAACACACACTCGCAACCACAGTCCAGTTCACGGCAGTAATGCTGCGAACGCCACACCCCCCACCAAACAAATTTAAATAGAGTTACGGCGGCCACAGCGACAGGGAAACGCCCGGTCCCATTCCGAACCCGGAAGCTAAGCCTGTCAGCGCCGATGATACTGCCCATACGGGTGGAAAAGTAGGACACCGCCGAACATACACAAAAACACCCCCGGCAACGGGGGTGTTTTTGCATTCGCAATTAATCGAATAGCGTCAAATTCTCCCGTTGTTTTTCCAATTCGAGCAATGTGCGCTTTCGGCCGAGCCCGCCGCCGAACCCGGTGAGGCTTCCGTTGGCCCCGATGACGCGATGGCAGGGAACGACGATGGCGATCGGATTGTGGCCGTTGGCCAACCCCACGGCGCGGGCGGCGCCCGGTGCCGCGATCTGCTCGGCGATTTCACCGTACGAGCGGGTTTCGCCATACGGAATGGTCAGCAGTGCCCGCCACACTCGGCGCTGAAACGCGGTGCCGCGCAGGTCGAGCTCGACATCGAAATCGGTCAGCTCGCCGGCGAAATATGCGCCGAGTTGTTCGACGGCCTCGCCGAAGGCCCGCGGGTTCGGCGACCAATCGCTGCGGCTCGGTTCGTAGGTCTGGTCGACCATTCGCAGATTCGTCAGCACCGAGCCGTGACCGGCCAGGGTCAGCAGCCCGATCGGGCTGTCGATGGTGCGGTACTCGATCATGTGCGCCACCCCTTTTCGCTTCGCTGGCAATCGTCGCCGGCGCGGATCATGCGACCTCCTGTGGCGGCCATTGGTTTACCGGATGCTCGAGCGTGGTCCAAAGGTATTGGGTGGCATAGGAACGCCAGGGTCGCCACTGCGCACTGCGCGCGATGAGGGAGCGCTCGTCGGACGGCAGGCCCAGCTGCTCGGCGGCCAGGCGCAGGCCCAGATCGCTGGCGGGGAACGCGTCGGGATCGCCGAGGCCGCGCATCGCGATCACCTCCGCGGTCCAGGGGCCCACGCCGGGCAACGCGAGTAATTGCGTTCGGGCGCTTCCCCAGTCGCAGCCGGCGCTCAGCACGACACTGCCGTCGGCGAGGGCGCCGACCAGAGCGCTCAGCGTCCGCTGCCGGGACCTGGGCACCGCCAGATGGACCGGGTCGATGTCCGCGAGCTGCTCGACGGACGGGAAGGTGTGCGTCAACGTCCCCCCGGGGTCGTTGATCGGCCGGCCATAGGCGGCGACCAGGCGGCCGGCGTGGGTGCTCGCCGCCTTCGTCGACACCTGCTGGCCGAGCACCGCGCGCACCGCGAGTTCGGCCTCGTCGACGGTGCGGGGAATCCGCTGCCCCGGTGCCTTGGCCACGACGGCGCAGAACTCCGCGTCCCGGCTCAGCGCTTCGTCCACCGCTTCCGGATCGGCATCGAGGTCCAGCAGCCTCCGGCAGCGCGCGATAGCCGTTGTCAGGTCGCGGAAGTCGTCCAGGACGAGCACGCACCGGACGTGATCGACGGCGGGGGTCAGGCTGACGATCGCATTGCCGAACGGGAGGCGCAGAGTGCGCCGGTACGCGCCGTCGCGGATCTCCTCGCAACCGGGCACGGTGCCCGCCGCCAGGTGACCGAACACGCCGGCGTAGCCGAACGGCGTGCGCACCGGGAGCCGAAGGCACACGGTGCCAGGCGAATTCGGGGTTGATGCGGAACGTGTCGCGGCGCGCTGCCGCAGCGCGCTCGGTGTGTTCTCGAAGACCGCGCGAACGGTGTCGTTGAACTGGCGGATGCTGGAAAAGCCGGCGGCGAATGCGACGTCGCCGAAGGGCAGGTCCGTGGTCTCGATCAACACCCGGGCGGTCTGTGCCCGTTGCGCGCGGGCCAGTGCGAGCGGGCCGGCACCCACCTCGGCCTGTAACAGCCGCTCCAGCTGCCGGGTCGTGTAACCGAGGCGGGCGGCCAGACCACCCACACCTTCCCGGTCGACGGTCCCGTCGGCGATCAGGCGCATCGTCCGCGCCACGACGTCGCCGCGCACGTTCCATTCCGGAGACCCCGGGGACGCGTCGGGGCGGCACCGCTTGCAGGCCCTGAAGCCGGCACGCTGAGCGGCGGCCGCCGTCGGGTAAAACCGCACGTTGCGGGCGAACGGTGGCCGCACCGGGCAGCTGGGCCGGCAGTAGATGCGGGTGGTCAGCACCGCCGTGACGAACCAGCCGTCGAACCGCGCATCCTTGGACTGGACGGCGCGGTAACAGCGTTCGAAGTCGTCGTGCACGGTTCCAGACTTACACCCGCCCACCGACAAAACTGGCGGAAAAGCGACATCGTCGTGGGATGGGCCTGAGGCGGCGAACGGCCCCCGGGGAGGCTCGCCATCGCGTGCCCTTTTCTGGTCGATTCGAGATTTTGCCGTCCCCGATGGTATTTACTGTGATCCGGCTCACTGACTCTGGTGGTGTGACTCGACGGGGTGAGCGAGTTCGGGGAAAGGCGAGCGGATGACGTGGTTGGCGACTTGGTGGGGCCAAGACGACCATTTCGATTGGCTGACAGGCTATTTGCAGGCCCACGGGCTGAGCACCAGCACCCGCAGGGTTCTGGCCGTGGTGGCGGCTTCCCTGGTGCTGGTGCCAGTCAACGTGGTGTATGGGCCCACCCCGCTGTACCCGCGTGTGGCGCTGACGGTTTCGGTCGTCGCCGCCGTCCTCGGGTTGTGCATGGCGGCGCTGTGGTTGAGCGGGTGGCCCACCCGGCGCCAGTCCGTGTTCTACATCATGACCGGCGCCGTATCCATCGGCGCCGGTTGCCTGTGGCAGCCCCAGCCGCTCATCGGCCTGATGTCGTGCTCGGCGATGGCGGTGACGGGCGGTTACATCGCGTTCTTCCATACGGCCAGGCTGATGGTGCTGAACTTCTTCATGGCCAGCGCGATCGCGGCCTGGCAGGCGGTGCGCCTGGCCGCTACCGGGCAGGCGTTGCTGGCGTTCACCGGTTACTTCCTGGTGCTGGAACTCAATGTCGTCGTTCCGCTGGCCATCCAGGTCGTGGTACGGGCCCTGTGGCTCGACCTGCTGCGCGCCAACCGCGACCCGCTGACCGGGCTGCTTAACCGCAGGGCGTGCGATCGCGCGATCGTCGGCCGGATGCTCGCCGGCGCCCATCACATGCACCTGGCGGTCGCCATGCTTGACCTGGACCGCTTCAAAGAGCTCAACGACACCCGGGGGCACGCCGCCGGCGACGAGGCGCTCATCGCGGTGGCCGGCACCCTGACCGCCGCGTGCGGCGAGACCTCCATCGTCGGCCGGGTGGGCGGGGAAGAGTTCCTGGTCGCCGACATCGTGACGACCGAACAGCTGCCGTCCTGGGGCCGGCAGCTCTGCGACGCCGTGGCCGCGGTCAACGCGGCGGTGACCGCCAGCGTCGGAATCGCCACCCTGGCGCTGGGCAACGTGGTCTCGGAATATGCCGAGCACGCGTTTCACCAGCTAGTCGCCCACGCCGACACCGCGATGTACGAAGCGAAGCGGTGTGGGGGCAACCAGACCCGCCATCACCAGATCGCCGTCTGAGCCGATAGCCGCGGTCACGACCTCGCGTCGCGGGCCGCACCTCGTGGTGCTACACGGCCGCGGCGGCCGCGACGAAGTCCCGCGCCGAGCGGGACAGCGGTCGACCGGAATCCCAGATCAGCCCGACATCGCGGTAGGCGTCGGCGTCGGCCAGCCGCAGCACACGCACGCCCGGCGCGTACTCGCTGCCGTCGATGGGCACCAGGCTGACGCCCAGCCCGGCGGCCACCAGGCCCGCGACCGTCGTGAGATTCGGTGCTTCCAAACCGATCCGGGGCCGGAATTGCGCGGCGGCGCAGAGCTCGTCGAGCAGTCGGCGCATGCCGAATCCCGGGTGCATGCTCACGAACGGTTCGTCGGCGAGATCGGTCATGGAGATCGCCGCAGCGCCCGAAAGCCGGTGGTCTGCTGGGACGGCTACGCCGAGGCGCTGACGAAACAGGCTGCGCCAGGCCAGAGTTCGCTTGCGCGGCCGCGGAGACACCACCCCGATGTCGACGGCGCCGGACTGCACGCGATCGCCGATCGATTCGGCGGCCCCCTCCTCGAGCGTGAAGGTCACTCGCGGCGACGACTTTCCGAACGTCGCGATCAAGCGCGGCACCACGGTCGACCCGAACGAACTCAGGAATGCCAATCGGATCTCGCTGACGGCCGGATTCGTCAGGTCATCGATCGCACGCCTGGCCGCGTCGAGCTCCAGCTGGGCCCGCCGGGCGTGCTCGTAGAAGATCCGGCCGTAGGTGTTGAGGGCAAGCCTCCTGCCGTGCCGATCGAACAGCGACACTCCCACCCGCTGTTCGAGGCGCGCCAGCATCCGGGTCAACGTCGGCTGTGCGACGTGAAGCTGCTCGGCCGCCGATGTGACGTGCTGCAGCTCAGCGAGTGTGATGAACCACTCGTAGTCGCCGTCCGCCATCCGTCACCTCTGCTTATGTGTTAAGTGCATCATAAATCGAGAAATAATTCATTTCCTTTTCGGCGCCGCGGCACGAAGCATCATTGCTATGCCTCAGGCCGTCGTCGCGCATCAAGCCGGAACCAAGGGATACCGGCGGATCACCGCCGCGCTGTACGGCGCCGGCCTGGCCAGTTTCGCCGCGATGTACTGCACGCAGGCCCTGTTGCCGGCGTTGTCGGCGAGCTATCGCATCACGCCGGCCACCGCGGCGTTGACGGTCTCGCTGACGACAGGGATGTTGGCGCTGTCGATCATTCCCGCGAGCGTCCTTTCCGAGCGGTACGGGCGCACCACCGTGATGCTCGCCTCGGGGATAGCGTCCAGCGTCATCGGGATGCTGCTGCCGTGGAGCCCCACGCTCGGCGTGCTGCTCGCGGGACGCGCGCTGCATGGGGTCGCGCTCGCCGGGATACCCGCGGTCGCGATGGCCTTCCTCGCCGAGGAGGTGCACGCCTCGTCGCTCGGCTCGGCAATGGGCCGCTACGTCGCCGGCACCACGGTGGGAGGGCTGGTCGGGCGGATCGTGCCGTCGCTGGTCGTCGACGTCAGCAATTGGCGGGTGGCGCTGTTGGCGTCCTCCGCGACGACACTGGCCGGCACGGCGGTGTTCGCCCTGCTGGTACCGAGGTCACAATTCTTCACCCCGAAGGCGGCGAGTGCGCGGGCCGCGATCGGCAACCTTACCGCCCATGCACGAAACCCCGTGTTACTGAAGCTCTTTGCGCTGGGCTCGGTGCTGATGGGCGGATTCGTCACGGTCTACAACTACCTCGGCTACCGACTGACCGCGCAGCCCTTCGGATTGGCATCCTCGGTGGCCGGACTGCTATTCGTCCTGTACCTCGTCGGCACCTGGACATCGGTCGTGGCGGGGCGGCTCGCGGACCGCAGGGGGCGCCGGTTCGTGCTGGGCGCCGCGTTGCCGATCACCGTGACCGGCCTGCTGCTCACCGTCCCGCATGCACTGGTCGTAATCGTCATCGGTGTGGGCGTGTTCACCGGTGGGTTCTTCGCCGCGCACACCGTTGCCAGCGGCTGGGTCGGCGCGGTCGCGCACCGAGACCGCGCCGAGGCCTCCGCGCTGTACCTGTTCAGTTACTACCTGGGCGGGTCGGTGGCCGGCGCGCTGGGCGGCCTCGTCTACGCGGTCGGCGGCTGGCCGGCCACGGCGTGGTTTGTCGGCGGCCTGCTCATAGCCGGCACGCTTCTGGTCGCGCTATTGGTGCGGGAGAACGGATCCCGCGCCGACGGCCTCGCGAGGTCGATGGCCACCGCTCGGTAACCCGCCGGCTGCGCGGCCCCGAATCAGCCGGGAGGCGTGCCGACACACACGCCGCCGGCGCACGCACCCGCGCCGCCCGGTCCCGCGGAAGCCCCGGCGCCCGGCACGCCCGCGCTGGCCCCACCCGGTCCGGCGCCTGCACCCGAACCGCCAGGCCCGGCGGTGGTGGCGCCACCCGGCCCGACGCCGGGTCCACCGCCGCCCGGGCCACCGGTACCCGGTGCCGTCGGCGCTGTGGTCGTGACGCTCGCCGGCGTCGTGACGGTGGTGGTGACGGTCGAGGTGCTGGGGCTCTTGTTGTTGTTGTTGCTCGAGCATCCCGCGGACAACGAACTCAAGGCAATCGCCGCGGCGATTCCCGCGGCGATCGAAACACGGCGGGCAGTTCCACTACCGGTCATGTCAAAGCCAATCTCTTCAGGGGTCAACTTCTTTGTCGCTGTACCCATTTCGAATCGTTATCAATCATCGCGTCAGCTGGTCGACCGGCGACGCCAGGCGAGTGGGACGCTCATGGCCGCGCAGGGTCACGGTGTCGCCCAAAGACCAACGCTCCCGCTCGTTTTCGCTCGCACGCTCGACGGCGTCGGCCGTCGCGAGCAGCCGGCTGGAATGCGACTTGGCCAGCTCGCACAGCCGGGCCGCCTCGTTGACCGGTTCGCCGATCACGGTGTACTCGAAACGTTCCCTGGCACCGACGTTTCCGGCGACGGCTTGACCCGCCGCCACGCCGATGCCGGCCGAGAGTTCGGACATCTCGTTGGCCAGTCGGCCGGTGATGCAGCGGGCGGCGGCCAGCGCCTCGTCCTCGGGAGAATCAAGTCGGTTCGGCGCGCCGAAGATCGCCAGGGACGCGTCGCCTTCGAACTTGTTGACCAGTCCGTGATGTCGATCCACTTCCTCGACGACGATGGCGAAGAACTGGTTGAGCACACTGACGACTTCGGCCGGGGGTCTGTTGGTCACCAATTGCGTGGAGCCGACGATGTCGATAAAGACGACCGCCACATGGCGTTCCTCGCCGCCCAGCTTCGGCATCTCGCGTTCGGCGGCCAGCGCCACCTCGCGGCCGACGTGGCGACCGAAAAGGTCGCGCACCCGTTCGCGCTCGCGCAGGCCGTCGACCATCGCGTTGAAACCCCGTTGCAGCTCGCCGAGTTCGGTGCCGTCGAACACCACCAGGTCGCCGCGCAGGTCGCCCTCCTCGACCCGCTGCAGCGCCGCCCGCACCACCCGCACCGGCGTCGCGGTCAGCCAGGCCAGGATCCACATCAGCATGCAGCCGAAAATCAGCGCGGCCGACGACACGATCAGCACGCCGACCGCGAACTGGGTCTGGGTCAGATTGCGCAGCCAGATCTCGAACAGCGTCAGGAGTGCGATGCCGATGATGGGCACCCCCGAACCGAGGAACCACACCATCATGGTCCGGCCCATGATTCCCGCCGCCAGCCGCCGCGGCGGCGGCCCGGCCTCGAGCGCCTGAGCCGCCACCGGACGCAAAGACAACTCGGCGAGCAGGTAACTGCCGGTGGCCACCAGCACGCCGCAGAAGCTCACCCCGACCAGGAAGCGGGGGATGAACATCGTATTGACCAGGCCGTAGAGCACCGTATACAGCAACGCGCCGGTGCCCCACAAGACGAGGTCGACCAGCGCGATCCGCCACGGGGCGATGAACGTATTGCGTTCATCCTCGGGCGTCGGCGTGCGCTCCTCGATCGCCCAGCGCAACGCCAGGACGGTCCGGCGGGTGATCCAGACGGTGCCCACCGTGAGCGCCAGGACGATGTAGGCCGGTGCGACCCCGAAGGTGAGCCACGCCGGCGCGTCGTCGAAGATGCTCGGTACCGGGATGGCGACGATGACCAGGATCAGACCCGCGCCGATTCCGAGCAGGTTCGCTCCCAGCACCAGAACCGTCATGATGATCTGGATCCGAATCCGGCGCCGGCCCTGGCTTTCGGAGACCCGTCCCAGCAGCAGCGACCCGTACGCGGGCGTCTCTGGTAGACGGCCACTCTGGCGGGTCACCCGCTCGAGCACCCGGCCTATTCGCTGCGCCACGGACTGGTTGGGCGACATGGTGGCGTCAGCCTATGTTGTCGGCCACGCTCTAAGGTGAGTCGGGTGCGTCTAGTGATCGCTCAATGCACCGTTGACTACGTCGGCAGGCTCACCGCGCATCTGCCGTCCGCCCGCAGGTTGCTGCTGTTCAAGGCGGATGGATCGGTCAGTGTGCACGCCGACGACCGCGCCTACAAGCCGCTGAACTGGATGAGCCCGCCCTGCTGGTTGACCGAGGAGCCCGGCGACGGGTCCCCGGTGTGGGTGGTCGAGAACAAAGCCGGCGAACAGCTGCGCATCACCGTCGAGGAGATCGAACACGACTCCAGCCACGAGCTCGGTGTCGATCCCGGGCTGGTCAAGGACGGCGTCGAGGCGCACCTGCAGGCGCTGCTCGCCGAGCACGTGCAACTGCTGGGTGAGGGATACACGCTGGTTCGCCGCGAGTACATGACCGCCATCGGGCCCGTCGATCTGCTCTGCCGCGACGAACGAGGTGGGTCGGTGGCGGTGGAGATCAAGCGGCGCGGTGAGATCGACGGCGTCGAGCAGCTCACCCGGTACCTGGAGCTGCTCAACCGCGACACCGTGCTCGCGCCGGTAAAAGGCGTGTTCGCCGCTCAGCAGATCAAACCGCAGGCCCGCACACTGGCGATCGATCGCGGGATCCGTTGTCTGACATTGGATTATGACAAGATGCGGGGTATGGACAGCGACGAATACCGGCTGTTCTGACGGTCCGCCACTACACTGATCGCATGGCTCGGCGCCGTACCCCGCCACGCCGGCAGCGGCCGTTGGCGCCGCCGCCACTACGCCGGGTGGAGCTCGGGCCCGACGGTCACGAGTATGAAGTCCGTGCCGTCCCGGCGGCCCGCGCGGTCAAGACGTATCGGTGCCCCGGTTGCGATCACGAAATACGCTCCGGCTCAGCACATCTGGTGGTGTGGCCGATCGATTCGACGCCCGGGGGAGGCCCCGGTCAGGTCGAGGATCGCCGGCATTGGCACACGCCGTGCTGGGCGCACCGCGCTACCCGCGGTCCCACCAGGAGGTGGTCGTGAATACCGAGGCTCAGGCGGCCGGTTCGACGAGTTCGATCAGAACTCCGCCGCCGTCTTTGGGGTGGATGAAGTTGATCCGCGAGTTTGCCGTGCCGCGACGGGGTGCGTCGTAGATCAGGCGCACGCCCTGCTCGCGGAGTTGCTCGACCAACGCGTCGAGGTCACTCACCCGAACGGCCATCTGCTGGATGCCCGGACCGCGCTTGTCGAGGAACTTCGCGATCGTCGAGGACTCGTCGATCGGGGCCATCAACTGGATCTGCGCCGTGCCCGCCGGGGCGCCGCGCACGGCCAGCATGGCTTCGCGGATTCCCTGCTCCTCGTTGACTTCCTCGTGCACCAGGATCATGCCGAGGGTGTCGTGGTACCAGGCGATGGCGGCGTCCAGGTCGGCGACTGCGATGCCGACGTGATCGATCGCCGTCACCAGTGAGGTGGCCAGGATCTGACGGGCGTCAACTTGATCGGTCGTCATCACATAACGGTAACCTGGCGGCAAAGATTGCGCTTCCCCGGGAGGCCGAACCGGCCGTCGGCGCAGGGTTAGGAGATAGTCATGACGACGTCGGTGATCGTTGCTGGAGCACGGACCCCCATCGGCAAGCTGATGGGTTCGCTGAAGGATTTTTCCGCCAGCGATCTGGGGGCCATCGCGATCAAGGCCGCCCTGGAAAAGGCCGAAGTCCCGGCGGCCGCGGTCGACTACGTGATCATGGGCCAGGTCCTGACCGCCGGGGCCGGCCAGATGCCGGCGCGCCAGGCGGCCGTCGCGGCCGGCATCGGATGGGACGTTCCGGCGCTGACGATCAACAAGATGTGCCTGTCCGGCATCGACTCCATCGCGCTGGCTGACCAGCTCATTCGCGCGGGCGAATTCGATGTGGTGGTGGCCGGCGGCCAGGAGTCCATGACCAAGGCGCCGCACCTGCTGATGGACAGCCGCTCGGGCTACAAGTACGGCGACGTGACGGTGCTGGACCACATGGCCTACGACGGCCTGCACGACGTGTTCACCGACCAGCCGATGGGCGCGCTCACCGAGCAGCGCAACGACGTCGACAAATTCACCCGGGCCGAGCAGGACGAGTTCGCTGCGCGGTCCCACCAGAAGGCTGCCGCGGCCTGGAAGGACGGCGTCTTCACCGACGAGGTCGTGCCCGTCAACATCCCGCAGCGCAAGGGTGATCCGCTGCAGTTCACCGAGGACGAGGGCATCCGGGCCAACACCACCGCCGAGTCGCTGGCCGGCCTCAAGCCGGCGTTCCGCCGCGACGGCACCATCACCGCCGGTTCGGCCTCCCAGATCTCCGACGGCGCGGCCGCCGTCGTGGTGATGAGCAAGGCCAAGGCCCAGGAAATGGGGCTGACCTGGCTGGCCGAGATCGGCGCCCACGGCGTGGTGGCCGGACCGGACTCCACCCTGCAGTCGCAGCCGGCGAACGCGATCAAGAAGGCGCTCGGCCGGGAGGGCATCTCCGTCGACCAGCTCGACGTCATCGAGATCAACGAGGCGTTTTCCGCGGTGGCGCTGGCCTCGACCCGGGAGCTGGGCGTGAACCCAGACCTGGTCAACGTCAACGGCGGCGCGATCGCCGTCGGCCACCCCATCGGGATGTCGGGGGCGCGGATCACGCTGCACGCCGCCCTGGAGTTGTCGCGACGCGGCTCCGGATACGCGGTGGCGGCGCTGTGCGGGGCCGGCGGCCAGGGCGACGCCCTGATCCTGCGCGCGGGTTAGCGGGAGTTCGGGCTTCCGTCCGACGTTGCTGGCGCGACGCGCCGATGTCGAATTGTGATCTTCGTCATATTTGCCGTTCACGGCCCCTTTCGGCGGGCTTTTCCACCCCGTGGCGGCGCCGCCTGAGCGCCGTCTCGACCGGGTGGATGGGTAGCCCATCCGCATGACAAACTTGACGGCGTGACACGTCCGCGACCTTCTATTGGCCCCGCCCTGGCTGGTGCGGTCGACCTCTCGGCTCTCAAGCAGCGGCCCCAGCCCGCGGGCCCTCCCGGAGCGTCCGCGCCGTCGGCGGCCGGGGGTGACGCCGGAATCATTGCCGTCACCGAGGCCAACTTCGAGGCCGAGGTGCTGCTGCGGTCCGAGGAAGTGCCCGTCGTCGTGCTGCTGTGGTCACCGCGCAGCGACGCGTGCGTGCAGCTGCTCGACACCTTCGCCGGCCTGGCCGCCCAGGACAACGGCAAGTGGTCGTTGACGACGGTCAACGTCGACGTCGCGCCCAGGGTCGCGCAGATCTTCGGTGTCGACGCGGTCCCGACCGTGGTGGCGCTGGCCGCGGGTCAGCCGATATCGAGTTTCCAGGGAATGCAGCCGGCCGAGCAGTTGCGTGGCTGGTTGGATCAGATCCTCTCGGCGACCGCCGGAAAGCTCAAGGGCGCAACGGGATCCGGCGAGGCCGAGGAGGTCGACCCCGAGCTGGCCGCGGCGCGCCAACAGCTGGAGGACGGCGACTTCGAGGCGGCCAAGGCGTCGTACCAGTCGATCCTGGACGCCAACCCGGCCAGCGCCGAAGCCAAGGGTGCGATTCGCCAAATCGACTTCCTCACGCGCGCAACCGCGCAACGCCCGGATGCCGTCGCCGTCGCCGACGCCGCGCCCGGTGACATCCAGGCCGCCCTGGCGGCGGCCGACGTACAGATCCTCAATCAGGATGTCGGTCCCGCCTTCGATCGCCTGATCGCCTTGGTGCGCAGCACATCCGGGGACGACCGCACCCTGGTGCGCACCCGGCTGGTCGAGCTGTTCGAGCTCTTCGACCCGACCGATCCCGAGGTTGCCGCCGGACGGCGCAACCTCGCCAACGCGCTGTACTGACCCGGCGTTACTCGGGCTCGAGCCACAACGCCGACGTGGGCGGCAGCACCAGCAGCGCCGAGGCGGGCCGGCCGTGCCACGGATCCTCGGTGGCGTCCACGCCGCCCATGTTGCCGATCCCCGAACCATTGTAGGCGGCCGCGTCGGTGTTGAGCACCTCGCGCCAGCGGCCGGCCGACGGCAGGCCCAGCCGGTATCCGCCGTGCTCGGCGCCGGCGAAGTTGAACACGCACGCCATCACCGAGCCGTCCTTGCCGTAGCGCAGGAAGCTCAACACGTTGTTGCCCGAGTCGTTGGCGTCGATCCAGGAGTAGCCGTCGGGCACGGTGTCCTGGCTCCACAACGCCGGGTGGCTGCGATAGATGTCGTTGATGTCGCGGACCAGGCGCAGCACCCCGTTGGAGAACCCCTGTTCGTCGAGCTGCCACCAGTCCAGGCCGCGCTCCTCGGACCACTCGGCGCGCTGGCCGAATTCCTGTCCCATGAACAGCAATTGCTTGCCCGGGTGCGCCCACTGGTAGGCCAGCAGGCTGCGCAGCCCGGCCGCCTTGACGTGGTTGTTGCCCGGCATCCGGCCCCACAGCGTGCCCTTGCCGTGCACCACCTCGTCGTGGCTGATCGGCAGGACATAGTTCTCGCTGAACGCGTAGAGCATCGAGAAGGTCATCTCGTGGTGGTGGAAGCTGCGGTAGATCGGATCGCGGCTGATGTAGTCGAGCGTGTCGTGCATCCAGCCCATGTTCCACTTCATCGAAAAGCCCAGGCCGCCAAGGGTGGTCGGCCGCGTGACCCCGGGCCACGAGGTGGACTCCTCGGCGATGGTGACGATGCCCGGGGCGGTCTTGTGCACCGTCGCGTTCATCTCCTGCAGGAATTGCACGGCCTCCAGGTTCTCGCGGCCGCCGTAGATGTTGGGGGTCCAGCCGCCCTCTGGGCGCGAGTAATCCAGGTAGAGCATCGAGGCGACCGCGTCCACTCGCAGGCCGTCGATGTGGAACTCCTCGAGCCAGAACAGCGCGTTGGCCACCAGGAAGTTACGGACCTCTCGGCGACCGAAGTCGAATACGTAAGTGCCCCAATCGAGTTGCTCGCCGCGCTTCGGGTCGGAGTGCTCGTAGAGCGGTGTGCCGTCGAATCGGCCCAGCGCCCAGGCGTCCTTGGGGAAGTGCGCGGGCACCCAGTCCACCAGCACGCCGATGCCGGCCTGGTGCAAGGCGTCGACCAGGGCGCGGAACTCGTCCGGTGTGCCGAACCGGGACGTCGGCGCGTAGTACGACGTCACCTGGTAGCCCCACGACCCGGCGAACGGGTGCTCGGCGACCGGCAGCAACTCGACGTGGGTGAAGCCGTGTTCCACCACGTAATCCGTCAGTTCGCGCGCCAACTGGCGGTAGTTGAGCCCGGGACGCCAGGAACCCAGGTGAACCTCGTAGGTGCTCATCGGCTCGAATACCGGATTGCGCTGCGCGCGTTCGGTCATCCAGTCGGCGTCTTCCCAGGTGTACTCGCTGCGCGTGACCCGAGAGGCGGTGTGCGGCGGCACCTCGGTGGCGAACGCCATCGGGTCGGCCCGCTCGGTCACCACACCGTCGGCGCCGTGCACGCGGAACTTGTACAGCCCGTCGAGGGGGAACCCGGGCCAGAACAGCTCCCACACGCCCGATGAGCCCAGCACCCGCATCGGGGCTTCCCCTCCGGTCCAGCCGTTGAACTCACCGATCAGGTTGATGCCCTTGGCGTTGGGCGCCCACACCGCGAACGACACCCCGGTGACGACGCCGTCGGCCGTGGTGAACGAGCGCGGATGTGCGCCAAGGACTTCCCAGAGCCGCTCGTGGCGTCCCTCCCCGAACAGGTGCAGGTCGACCTCGCCCAGCGTCGGCAGGAAGCGGTATGCGTCGGCGACGACGTACGGCTCGGCACCCTCGTAGGTGATCTGCAGCCGATAGTCGATCAAGTTGACGAACGGCAACACCACGGCGAACAGGCCGGATTCGATGTGCTGCATCGGGAACCGGTCGTCGCCGACCAGCGCGACGACCTCGACCGCGTGCGGGCGGTACGCCCGTATGACGGTGTGATCGCCGTATTCGTGTGCGCCCAGAATGCTGTGCGGGTTGTGGTGGGTGCCAGCGATCAGGCGCGACAGGTCGGCCGGATCGGGCGCCAAGTGTGTCCGAGCGAGTTGGTCGGCTTGGCTCATGTCCCTTTCACCTCCGGTCCGTTTCTTGTCCTGTCTCAATGCCTGCGTAGCAGTGTCATTCGTGCGTCGTGCGGTATGAGTGGCATGTTGATGATGTGCGCGACCGCCTCCCCGGGGTCGAGCCGGACGTAATTAGCCTGCCCCCACTGGAATTCCTGGCCGGTGATTTCGTCGCGCACCCAAAAGCGCTCGTATGGCTCCATACCCAAAGCGGCCATGTCTAAAAACAGCGTCGCCTCCTCGGTGCCGTACGCGTTGAGCGTCACGACCACCAACACGCAGTCGCCGGTGGTCGGATCGAACTTGGAATAGGCGAGCAACGCATCGTTGTCCACGCTGTGAAAATGGATCGTGCGCAGCTGCTCCAGCGCGGGATGTAGCCGGCGAATTGCGTTGAGCTGCGTGATGAATGGCTCGAGCGACCGGCCTTCGGCGAGGGCACCCGCGAAGTCGCGGGGCCGCAATTCGTATTTCTCCGAGTCCAGGTACTCCTCGCTGCCCTCCCGCACCGCGCGGTGCTCGAACAGTTCGTAGCCCGAGTACACGCCCCACGCCGGCCCCATGGTCGCCGCCAGCACCGCGCGGATGGCGAACATGCCGGGCCCGTTGTGCTGCAGGATCGCGTGCAGGATGTCGGGGGTGTTGACGAACAGGTTGGGCCGGCGGAAGTCGGCGAGGTTGGCGATGTCGTTGCCGAATTCGGTCAGCTCCCACTTGGCGGTGCGCCAGGTGAAGTAGCTGTAGGACTGGGTGAAGCCCAGCTTCGCCAGGCCGTACTGCCGGGCCGGCGGTGTGAACGCCTCGGACAGGAACAGCACGTCGGGATCGATGGCCTTGACCGTGGCGATCAGCCAGGCCCAGAAATCCGGCGGCTTCGTGTGCGGGTTGTCGACGCGAAAGAACTTGACGCCGTGGTCCATCCAGTGCCGGACCACCCGCAACACCTCGTCGTAGAGGCCGGCCGGGTCGTTGTCGAAATTGATCGGATAGATGTCCTGGTACTTCTTCGGCGGGTTTTCCGCGTAAGCGATGGTGCCGTCGGGCAATTCGGTGAACCAGTTGCGGTGATCGCGCGCCCAGGGGTGATCCGGCGCGCACTGCAGCGCCAGGTCAAGCGCCACCTCCATGCCCAGCTCGCGCGTCGCGGCGACGAAGTCGTCGAAGTCGTCGATGGTGCCCAGGTCCGGGTGCACGGCGTCGTGGCCGCCCTCGTCGCTGCCGATCGCCCAGGGCGATCCCACATCTCCGGGCGCAGCGGTGGGAGAGTTGTTGCGGCCCTTGCGATGTACCTTGCCGATCGGGTGGATCGGCGGCAGGTAGACGACGTCGAATCCCATTGCCGCGATGCGCGGAAGCTGGGCGGCCGCCGTGGCGAAGGTGCCGTGCACGGGGTTGCCTTCGGCGTCCCACCCGCCGGTCGACCGGGGAAACATCTCGTACCAGGATCCGAACCGGGCCAGCGGCCGGTCCACCCAGACGCCGTACTGCTCGCCGCGGGTGACCAGGTCGCGCAACGGGTAGTCGGCCAGGATTTCCTCGATCTCGGGCCCCAGCGCCCGCGCGGTCCGGGTCACCGGGTCGCCGGGCTTGCGCAGCGCGGCGGCCGCGGCCAGCAGCGGTTCGCGCAGTGCGCGTGGCACGCCCGTCGCCGCGCGCTCGAACAGGCCCGCACCGACCAGCAGATCGTTGGACAGTTCGGTCTCGCCCTGACCGGCGTCCAGCTTGGCGATCACCCCGTGCCGCCACGAATGAATGGGGTCGCCCCACCCGTCGACCCGGAACGTCCACAGCCCGACCTGATCGGGGGTGAACTGACCGTGGAAAACGTAGGGCTCCAGGCCCATCGTCATCGGCAGCAGCAGCGGTTTGATCCGTTGCTGGTCGGGCCTGCCGTCACGTTCGGTGACCGGCTTCTCCGGGGCCTGAACCGCCTTGACGCGGCGCGTCTCGGTTACCTGCGGGTAGCCGGGCCCGAGGTAGCGCACGACCAAGGTCGCCGCGACCGCTTCGTGGCCTTCCCGCCATACGGCCGCGCTGACCGGCACAACTTCGCCGACCACGGCTTTCGCGGGATACGCGCCACAGGAAACGACCGGCTGGACGTTATCGATCTCGACACGACCGGGCACCACCACTCCGTTCCGATTGTGGGCGGCCGATCCCGCGGTGTGCTCCGCGCGGAATGCCGCTCGTCGGGAAACTTCCTGTCGTGGGGAAACTTTCTGTGCGGGGAGGCATCGTTGCGACCCCGATAACTACCCGATACCCACCCTAGTCTCCGGTCACACACCGCCGGGGAAAAGCGGCCCTTCCCGCCGCAGTGCGCGGACGGGGAACCTCAGTAAGGTATTAACGCGTGAAAGCCCTCCGCCGGTTTACCGTCCGTGCTCACCTTCCGGAGCGCCTGACCGCGCTGGACCACCTGTCGACGAACCTGCGCTGGTCGTGGGACAAGCCCACCCAGGAGCTTTTCGCGACCATCGACCCCGAACTCTGGGACCGGTGCGCCTGCGATCCGGTGGCGTTGCTGGGCGCGGTGAACCCGGCGCGTCTCGACGAGCTGGCGATGGAAGAGGCGTTCCTGGGCCGGCTCGACGCCCTGGCCGCCGATCTGAACGATTACCTGAGCCGCCCGTTGTGGTACCAGCAGCGGCAGGAGCAAGGCGCCGAAATGCCGGCCGCGGTCGCCTACTTCTCGATGGAGTTCGGCATCGCCGAAGTGCTGCCCAACTACTCCGGCGGCTTGGGAATCCTTGCCGGCGACCACCTGAAGTCCGCGTCCGATCTGGGCGTGCCGCTGATCGCGGTGGGGCTCTACTACCGGTCCGGCTACTTCCGTCAGTCGCTGACCGCCGACGGCTGGCAGAACGAGACCTATCCCTCGCTGGACCCGCAGGGTCTGCCGTTGCGGCTGCTGACCGATGCGACCGGTGAGCCCGCCCTGGTCGAGCTGATGCTGCCCGACTCCGCGCAACTGCACGCCCGCATCTGGGTCGCGCAGGTGGGCCGGGTTCCGCTGCTGCTGTTGGATTCCGACGTGCCGGAGAACGAGCACGATCTGCGTAGCGTCACCGACCGCCTCTACGGGGGCGACCAGGAACACCGGATGAGGCAGGAGATCCTGGCCGGCATCGGCGGAGTGCGGGCGATCCGTGCCTTCACCGATATCCATGGTCTGCCCGCACCCGAGGTGTTCCACATGAACGAGGGCCACGCGGGTTTCCTCGGAGCCGAACGTATCCGCGAGCTGATGACCGGTCCGGGACTGGACTTCGACACCGCGCTGACCGTCGTGCGCTCCAGCACGGTGTTCACCACCCACACCCCGGTGCCCGCCGGCATCGACCGGTTCCCCATCGAGATGGTGAAGCTGTACTTCGACGACCACGCCGGCGATGAGGCGGAAGTCGCCGAGAAGGCCGCGACGTCCGACGCGACTCCCGTGTTGCTGCCGGGGGTGCCGACGGCCCGCATCCTGGCGCTGGGCGCCGAGGACGACCCCACCAAGTTCAACATGGCGCACATGGGTCTTCGGCTCGCCCAGCGCGCCAACGGTGTGTCGTCGCTGCACGGCCGGGTGAGCCGGTCGATGTTCAACGAGTTGTGGCCCGGCTTCGACGCGAGCGAGGTGCCGATCGGCTCGATCACCAACGGTGTGCACGCGCGCACGTGGGCGGCCCCGCAGTGGCTGCAGCTGGGCCGTGAGCTGGCCGGGTCGGATTCGTTCAGCGATCCGGGGGTTTGGCTGCGCCTCAAGCAAGTTGACGCGGGCCACCTGTGGTGGATCCGCTCGCAGCTGCGGTCCCTGTTGGTCGACGACGTCCGGCGGCGGCTGCGCCGCTCCTGGCTGGAACGGGGCGCCTCGGAAGCCGAATTAGGTTGGATCGCAACGGCCTTCGACCCCGAGGTGCTGACCGTCGGCTTCGCCCGGCGGGTGCCGACCTACAAGCGGCTGACGCTGATGCTGCGCGATCCGCATCGGCTGGAGCAGCTGCTGCTCGACTCGGAACGGCCCATTCAGCTGATCGTCGCCGGGAAATCGCACCCGGCCGACGACGGCGGCAAGGCGCTGATCCAGCAGGTGGTGCGCTTCGCCGACCGGCCCGAGGTGCGCCACCGCATCGCGTTTCTGCCCGACTACGACATGTCCATGGCGCGGCTGCTGTATTGGGGCTGCGACGTGTGGCTGAACAATCCGCTGCGGCCGTTGGAGGCTTGCGGCACTTCGGGAATGAAGAGCGCACTCAACGGCGGGCTGAACCTGTCCATCCGCGACGGCTGGTGGGACGAGTGGTACGACGGCGAAAACGGTTGGGAGATACCGTCTGCCGACGGCGTGACCGACGAGGACCGGCGCGACGACCTGGAGTCCGGCGGGCTCTACACCCTGCTGGAAGACGCCGTGGCGCCGAAGTTCTACGAACGCGACGAACACGGCGTGCCGCCGCGCTGGATCGAGATGGTGCGCCACACGGTGCAGACGCTCGGTCCAAAAGTGTTGGCGTCGCGCATGGTGCGCGACTACGTCGAGCAGTACTACACCCCCGCCGCGCAGTCGCTGCGCAAGACGATCGCCCCGGCCGACGACGCGGCGGGCGGCGGCGAGTTCGGCGCCGCCCGTGAACTGGCCGCCTACCGCCGGCGCGCCCAGGAGGCCTGGCCCAAGATCGTCATCACCGACGTGGACAGCACCGGCCTGCCGGACAGCCCCGTGCTCGGCTCCAAGCTGACCCTGACCGCCACCGTGCAGCTGGCCGGCCTGGCGCCCGACGAGGTGACCGTGCAGGCGGTGGTGGGTCGCGTGGACGCCAGCGACGCACTGCTGGAGCCGATCACCGTCGAGATGTCCTACACCGGCACCGCCGAGGGCGGCAACCAGGTCTTCTCGACGACGACGCCGCTGCCGCTGGCGGGATCGGTCGGCTACACCGTGCGCGTGCTGCCGCACAACCCGATGCTGGCGGCCAGCAACGAGCTCGGCCTGGTCACGCTGGCGCGATAACCGGACCGTCAGGCCGACAGGCCCTCTTCGGCGGCCGGGGCGGTGCGCAACCGCTGCAGCGCCTGGCGCACCTGCTCGCCGTTGGTGGTCTGCCAGAACGGCGGCAACGAGGCCCGCAGGTAGCCGCCGTAGCCGGCGGTGACCATGCGCGAGTCGAGCACCGCGACCACTCCGCGATCGGTGACGCGGCGCAACAGCCGCCCCGATCCCTGCGCAAGCAGCAGCGCCGCGTGGTTGGCCGCGACGGCCATGAAGCCGTTGCCGCCGCGCGCGGCGACCGCGCGCTGACGCGCACCCAGCAGGGGGTCGTCGGGGCGGGGGAACGGGATGCGGTCGATCAGCACCAACGACAGCGACGGCCCGGGCACGTCGACGCCCTGCCACAGCGACAGCGTGCCGAACAGGGACGTCTGCGGGTCGGCGCTGAACTGCTCGACGAGCGCCGACGTGCTGTCGTCGCCCTGGCACAACACCGGCGTCGAGAGGCGTTCGCGCATCGCCTCGGCGGCCGCCCGTGCCGCCCGCATCGACGAGAACAGGCCCAGGGTGCGCCCGTCGGCGGCGGCGATGAGTCCGGCGATCTCGCTCAGCTGCTCGGCCGAACCGGTGCCGTCGCGTCCGGGTGGGGGTAAATGCGCGGCCACGTACAGGATTCCGGCTTTGGCGTGCTGGAACGGCGAACCGACGTCCAGGCCGCGCCAGCGCGCGTCGTCGTCATCCTCGGCGGTCAGTCCCCACGCCGTGGCCATGGCGTCGAACGAACCGCCGATGGTCAGCGTCGCCGACGTCAGCACCACCGTCGAACGCGAGAACACCCGGGACCGCAGCAGCCCCGCGACCGACAGCGGCGCCACCCGCAACACCGGACGCGACGAGCCTCTGATCTCCTCGTGTTCCAGCCACACCACGTCGGTGCGGTCGGGGATGGCCGGGCCGAACGATTCCAGCACGCGCGACGCCGTGTCCGAGATCTCGCTCAGTGCCGCAACGGCTTCGGCGCGCGCCGACGCCGCCTTGGGGTCGTTGGTGGTGTCGATCGCCGAACGCGCCGCGGTCGCCACGTCGCGCAGCGCCGCCAGGTAGGTCGCCAGCTCGTCGTCCAGGCGGTCGATGCGGCCCGGCGCGCCGTCGTGGATGACCGAGGCGAAGTTCGCCGTCGTCGCCTCCAGGCGCTGGACCAATTCCGGGTCGACCAGTCGGGCGATCCGCCGGGCGGCCACCCCGAGGGAGGCCGACGTCAGCTCCGCGGTGGCCACCGACGTCACCCGGTCCACCAGCTCGTGTGCCTCGTCGACGACCAGCAGCGCATGCTCGGGCAACACCGCCGATTCGGCGACCGCGTCGATGGCCAGCAGCGCATGGTTGGTGACCACGACGTCGGCGCGGCCGGCCTGCGCCCTGGCCCGTTCGGAGAAGCACTCGGTGCCGAACGGGCAGCGCGCCACCCCGAGGCATTCCCTCGCGGAAACGCTGACCTGCGACCAGGATCGGTCCGGAACGCCGGGCTTCAGGTCGTCGCGATCGCCGGATTCGGTGCTCGACGCCCATTCGGTGAGCCGCTGCACGTCGCGGCCCAACGCGCTGACCGCCATCGGGTTGAAGAGTTCCTCCTGCGGCCGGTCGTCGCCGTCGTCGCCGTCGGCCGCGCCGCCGTTGTGAATCTTGTTCAAGCACAGATAGTTTCGCCGGCCCTTGAGCAACGCGAACTGCGGGCGGCGCGGCAGCGCGTCGACCAGCGCATCGACCAGCCGGGGCAGATCCCGATCGACGAGCTGACGCTGCAGGGCGATCGTGGCCGTGGACACGACGACGGGGGAGTCGTCGTCGAGGGCGTGCACGATCGCGGGCACCAGGTACGCGAGCGACTTGCCGGTGCCGGTGCCCGCCTGCACCACCAGGTGCTCCTCGGTGGCGAAGGCCCGCGCCACCGCGGCGGCCATCTCCTGCTGGCCGACGCGTTCGCTGCCGCCGAGCGCAGCCACCGCGGTGGCCAGCAGCTCGGACACGGAAACCTCGGACGTGGCTACCCTCTTCGCTGTTCGGGGCGGCGCTCGGGCCGCGTGATTTCGCGCGCGGTGCTAGCGCCGGCCGGCGGGAATCTGCGTCGTCGTGACCGCGGGATCGCCGTGCGACAAGTTCAGTCCCTCCCACGGCAGACTGCGCAGCCCGGAAGTTACCAGCTCGCGCGCCGCGGCGAGGTTCGGTTTGGACACCAGTTCTCCAGCGCGGACCAGCGGGACGGTCAACACCCGGGCCGGATCGGAGACGGCCGGCTGTTGGCCTGCGGGATACACCACCTCCTCGGTGATGATGCCCGAGCCGCGCGACAGCCGTAGCGCCTCTTTGCGCCCGCCGTGAGATTCCTTGTGGCTGCTGCGCTTCTGCACCGGCAGGCCGTCCACCTCGACGAGTTTGTACACCATGTTCGCAGTCGGGGCGCCCGAGCCCGTCACCAGCGAGGTGCCCACGCCGTAACTGTCCACCGGCTCGGCGGCCAGCGCCGCGATGGAGAACTCGTCGAGGTCGCCGGAGACCACGATGCGGGTCTCGGTGGCTCCCAGCCCGTCGAGCTGTTCGCGCACCTGGCGCGCCAGCACGCCCAGCTCGCCGGAGTCGATGCGCACCGCACCGAGCCCGGTGCCCGCGGCGGCCACCGCATTGGCGACACCGGTCGTCACGTCATAGGTGTCCACCAGCAGCGTGGTGTCCGCGCCGAGCGCGTCGACCTGCGCCCGGAAAGCCGCCAGTTCGGTCGATTCGGTGGAGGAGTCGGCGCGGGCGAACAGCATGGTGAACGCGTGCGCGGAGGTGCCCTCGGCGGGTATGCCGTAGCAGCGCTGCGCCTCCAGGTTGGACGACGCGGCGAAGCCGGCGAGGTAGGCGGCGCGGGCCGCGGCGACGGCCGCCTGCTCGTGCGTGCGCCGCGACCCCATCTCGATCAACGGGCGTCCGCGGGCCGCGCTGACCATGCGCGCCGCGGCGGACGCGACCGCGGTGTCGTGATTGAAAATGGACAGCGCCAGCGTCTCGAGCACCACGCATTCGGCGAACGTCCCGCTCACCGACAGCACCGGCGATCCGGGGAAGTACAGCTCGCCTTCGGCGTAGCCGTCGATGTCACCGCCGAACCGGAATTCGCGCAAGTAGCGCACGGTGTCCGGGTCGAGGAATTGCCCCAGCGATTGGCACGCCTGGTCGTCGAACGTGAATTGCGGGAGCGCTTCGAGCAGCCGGCCGGTCCCGGCGACCACGCCGTAGCGGCGGCCTTCGGGAAGGCGGCGGGCGAAGAGCTCGAATGTTGTCCGCCGGCCGGCGCTGCCGTCCCGCAGCGCCGCCGCCAACATCGTCAACTCGTACTTGTCGGTCAGCAGCCCAGTAACGACCGGGTCGTTCATTCCATAACGGTATCGGCTGCGATCGGGGCTCGGAAACGTCGTCCCACCCTCGGTATCGTGTACGCCATGGTTGTTATGTCAGCGCCCACTAAGCCGGGCACTACAGGACAACGAGAGTCCGCTCCGGCAGAGACCACGGCGAGTCCGTGGGTCACGATCGTCTGGGACGACCCGGTGAATCTGATGACCTACGTGACGTATGTGTTCCAGAAGTTGTTCGGCTACAGCGAGCCGCACGCCACCAAGCTGATGCTGCAGGTGCACAACGAGGGAAAGGCCGTGGTGTCCGCCGGCAGCCGTGAGTCGATGGAAGTCGATGTGTCCAAGCTGCACGCCGCCGGTTTGTGGGCGACCATGCAGCAGGACCGCTGAAGCTCGAGGCGCTGGCGATTCCCTGTGCGCAAATGGAAGCGGGTCGAGACCGCGAGTGGTCCCCGTTTTCGGTCGTCCCTGGCTTCGCATGAGGCGGCCCTGCTCAAGAACCTGGCCACCGCGATGATCGGCCTGCTCGACGAGCGTGAATCTTCCTCGCCCGCAGACGAACTCGAGGAGATCACCGGGATCAAGACCGGCAATGCCGAACCGCCGAAAGATCCCACATTGCGTCGGCTGCTGCCCGACTTCTACCGGCACGACGACGAGGACACCGCGCCGCCCGACGACGCCGACAGCCTCAACGCCGCGCTGCGCAGCCTGCACGAGCCCGACATCGTCGACGCCAAACGCGTTGCCGCGCAGCGGTTATTGAGCACGATTCCCGACGACGGCGGCCGCTTCGAGCTGACCGAGGACGACGCGAACTCGTGGGTGGCTGCCGTCAATGACATCCGGCTGACCCTGGGGGTGATGCTCGAGGTCGGGCCGGATGGACCGGAACGACTGCCGGCCGACCACCCGCTGGCCGTGCACTTCGACGTGTATCAGTGGCTGACGGTGCTGCAGGAGTACCTGGTGCTGGTGCTGATGGGGCCCCGCGACCGATGAACGCCATCACCGACGTCGGGGGCATCCGCGTCGGTCACTACCAACGCTTGGACCCCGACGCGTCCCTGGGCGCCGGCTGGGCCTGCGGCGTCACCGTCGTGCTCACCCCGCCGGGCACCGTCGGCGCCGTCGACTGCCGCGGCGGTGCGCCCGGTACCCGCGAGACCGACCTGCTGGACCCGGCCAACACCGTGCGGTTCGTCGACGCGGTGTTGCTCGCCGGCGGCAGCGCCTACGGGCTGGCCGCCGCGGACGGTGTCATGCGCTGGCTGGAGGAACGCGAACGCGGCGTGGCGATGGACGGCGGGGTGGTGCCCATCGTCCCGGGAGCGGTGATCTTCGATCTGCCGGTCGGCGGCTGGCAGTGCCGCCCGACGGCCGAGTTCGGTTACGCGGCCTGCGCCGCCGCCTCGCAGGACGGCGCAGACGGCGCGCCGATGGCGGTGGGGACCGTCGGCGCCGGGGTGGGGGCGCGCGCCGGCGCGCTCAAGGGCGGCGTCGGGACCGCGTCCAGGGTGCTGCCGTCCGGGGTGACCGTCGGGGCGGTCGCCGTGGTGAACTCCGCGGGCGAGGTCGTGGACCCGGGCACCGGCTTGCCGTGGATGGCGGACCTGACCCGGCGGTTCGGCCTGCGGCCGCCGCCGGCCGAGCAGATCGACGCCTTCGCCCGGTTGCCGTCCCCGTCGAACCCGGTGGACAACCCGCTCAACACGGTCATCGCCGTGGTGGCCACCGACGCCGCCCTGAGCTCGGCGGCGTGCAGGCGGGTGGCGATCTCCGCCCACGACGGCCTGGCCCGCAGCATCCGGCCGGCCCACACGCCGGTCGACGGTGACACGGTGTTCGTGCTGGCGACCGGGGCGGTCGAGGTGGCTCCGGCGGCGAATTCCACACCGCCGCCCGCCGCCTTTTCGCCGGAGACGCGGCTGGCCACCGAGGTGGGCATCGCCGCCGCCGATTGCCTGGCGGATGCGGTGCTGGGCGGTGTGCTCGCCGCGGAATCGATCGCCGGCATACCGAGCTACCGCGATGTGCTGCCCGGGGCATTCGGTCGATGAGTCGACCGGCCGCTGCGCCGGTAGCCTTGACATGCTGGAAACACGCTGGAAGGGCAGCCATGGGTATGACCGCGTCGCGGCGATGCAGAGCGGAGCGATGAGCAGGAGCGGCGCCCGTGGCTCCTCGCGGGGACGCCCCGGCGCGCCCGCCGCCCAGCCGGCGAAGCGATCCACCGCGACCGTGGGCGCCGTCACGATCTTCACCTTCGTGGCGTTGCTCTACCTCGTCGAGCTGATCGACCAGCTGTCCCGGCATTCACTGGACGCCAACGGCATCAGGCCGCTCGAGACCGACGGGTTGTGGGGCATCGTTTTCGCCCCGCTGTTGCACGAGAGCTGGCAGCACCTGGCGGCCAACACCGTGCCGCTGCTGATCCTGGGGTTCCTGATGACGCTGGCCGGCCTGTCCCGGTTCGTCTGGGCGACCGTCATCGTGTGGATCCTGGGCGGCTTCGGCACCTGGCTGATCGGCAATGTCGGCAGCAGCTGCGGCCCCACCGACCACATCGGTGCCTCCGGCCTGATCTTCGGGTGGCTGGCCTTCCTGCTGGTGTTCGGCATCTTCGTGCGCCGGATGCGCGACATCATCATCGGGCTGATCGTGCTGTTCGCCTACGGCGGCGTCCTGCTCGGCGCCATGCCCGTGCTCGGCAGGTGCGGTGGCGTGTCATGGCAGGGCCACCTGTGCGGGGCGATCGCCGGCGTCGTCGCCGCCTACCTGTTGTCCGCGCCGGAACGTAAGGGCCGGACGTCGAGGAAAACCGGCAGCACCGTTCCGCGGCCCACGACATGAGTTCGGCGTCGGCACCCATCGGGGTCTTCGACTCCGGTGTAGGGGGACTCACCGTCGCGCGGGCGATCATCGACCAGCTGCCCGACGAGCACATCGTCTACGTCGGCGACACCGGCCACGGTCCGTACGGCCCGCTGACCATCCCCGAGGTGCGCGCGCACGCGCTGGCCATCGGTGACGACCTCGTCGGCCGCGGCGTCAAGGCGTTGGTCATCGCCTGCAACACCGCGTCCGCGGCGTGCCTGCGCGACGCGCGCGAACGCTACGACGTGCCCGTCGTCGAGGTGATCCTGCCGGCGGTGCGCCGCGCGGTCGCCACCACCCGCAACGGGCGCATCGGCGTCATCGGTACGCAGGCGACCATCAACTCGCACGCCTATCAGGACGCGTTCGCCGCGGCCCGCGACACCGAGATCACCGCGGTGGCCTGCCCGCGCTTCGTCGATTTTGTGGAGCGCGGCGTGACCAGCGGCCGTCAGGTGCTCGGACTGGCCGAGGGCTATCTGGAGCCGCTGCAGCGCGCGCAGGTCGACACGTTGGTGCTCGGCTGCACCCACTATCCGTTGCTGTCCGGGCTCATCCAGTTGGCGATGGGTGACAACGTGACGCTGGTCTCCAGCGCCGAGGAGACCGCCAAGGAAGTGCTGCGGGTGCTGACCGAACGGGACCTGCTCCGGCCACACCCGGATGATCCCGACGCCGCCCCGCCGTCCCGCGTTTTCGAAGCCACCGGCGACCCCGAAGCATTCACCGCTTTGGCGGCGCGTTTCCTGGGTCCGGTGGTCACCGGTGTCCGGCCCGTCGCGCGGGTGAACATTGATTGACCTGCGGACGAGATTCTCGTCACACCAATGCGGCGATGTTTTCGTCACGGTCCTATCGGGCATGGCACAGTAGTGTCCGTGCGAATAACCGTGCTCGGCTGCTCGGGCAGCGTGGTGGGTCCGGATTCGCCCGCGTCGGGTTATCTGCTCCGGGCACCGGACACTCCGCCGTTGGTCATCGACTTCGGCGGAGGCGTTCTGGGCGCGCTGCAGCGCTACGCCGATCCCGGTTCAGTGCACGTGCTGTTGTCCCATCTGCACGCCGACCATTGTCTGGATTTGCCCGGACTTTTCGTGTGGCGCCGCTACCACCCGACGCGTCCGCTGGGTAAGGCGTTGCTCTACGGCCCGGGGGACACCTGGTCGCGGTTGGGTGCGGCCTCGTCGCCCTACGGCGGTGAGATCGACGACTGTTCAGACATTTTCGACGTTCGGCATTGGGTCGAAGGTGAGTCGGTGACGATCGGCGCGCTGACGGTGACGCCGCGAGTGGTGGCTCATCCGACCGAGTCCTACGGCCTGAAGATCACCGACCCCTCCGGCGCCTCGTTCGTGTACAGCGGTGACACCGGCTTCTGCGATCAGCTCGTCGAGCTGGCTCGCGGCGCCGACGTGTTCCTGTGCGAGGCGTCGTGGACGCACTCGCCGGACCGGCCGCCCGCGCTGCACCTGTCGGGCACCGAGGCCGGCCGTGCCGCGGCCCAGGCCGGGGTGCACGAACTCCTGCTGACCCACATCCCGCCGTGGACCTCCCGCGAGGACGTGATCAGCGAGGCCAAGGCGGAGTTCGACGGTCCCGTCCACGCGGTGGTGTGCGGCGAGACGTTCGATATCCGCCGCTCCGAAAGGGTCTGAGCCGCCCGCTAGTGTTGGCGTCGTGACCAGACGAGAAGACGGCCGCCTGGACGACGAGCTTCGGCCCGTGGTCATCACCCGCGGTTTCACTGACCACCCCGCCGGTTCGGTATTGATCGAATTCGGCCACACCAAGGTCATGTGCACCGCCAGCGTGACCGAAGGGGTGCCGCGCTGGCGCAAGGGATCGGGCCTGGGGTGGCTGACCGCGGAGTACGCGATGTTGCCGTCGGCGACCCATACCCGCTCGGACCGCGAATCGGTGAAGGGCCGCCTGTCTGGGCGCACCCAGGAGATCAGCCGGCTGATCGGGCGGTCGCTGCGCGCGTGCATCGACCTGGCGGCGTTGGGGGAGAACACCATCGCCGTCGACTGCGACGTCTTGCAGGCCGACGGCGGCACCCGCACCGCGGCCATCACCGGCGCCTTCGTCGCGTTGTCCGACGCGGTGACTTATCTCGCGGCGGCGGGCAAGCTGTCGGATCCGCGGCCGTTGTCCTGTGCCATCGCGGCGGTCAGCGTCGGCGTGGTCGACGGGCGGATCCGGGTCGACCTGCCTTACGAGGAGGACTCCCGCGCCGAGGTCGACATGAACGTCGTCGCGACCGACACCGGGACCCTCGTCGAGGTTCAGGGGACCGGTGAGGGAGCTACGTTCCCGCGGTCGACGCTGGACAAGTTGCTCGACGTGGCGCTGGCCGCGTGCGACAAGCTGTTCGCCGCGCAGCGCGAGGCGCTGGCCCTGCCGTACCCCGGTGTGCTCCCCGAGGGGGCGCCGGCGCCGAAGGCGTTCGGCAGCTGACGCGCTTGTTGGTCGCCAGCCGCAACCCGAAGAAGCTGGCCGAGCTGCGCCGGGTGTTGGACGCGGCCGGCCTGACGGGACTGTCGTTGGTGTCGCTCGACGACGTGGCGCCGTTCGAGGAAGCGCCGGAGACCGGCGCGGTTTTCGAGGACAACGCGTTGGCCAAGGCGCGGGATGCCTTCGCCGCGAGCGGGCTGGCGAGTGTGGCCGACGACTCCGGGCTGGAGGTCGCCGCGCTCAACGGGATGCCGGGTGTGCTGTCGGCGCGCTGGTCGGGTCGGCACGGCGACGACGCCGGCAACACCGCGTTGCTGCTGGCGCAACTGCGCGACGTGCCCGACGGTCGGCGCGGTGCGGCGTTCGTGTCCGCGTGTGCGCTCGTCTCGGCCGCGGGCGAGGTCGTCGTCCGCGGCGAGTGGCCCGGCACCGTCGCCCGCGAACCTCGTGGCGACGGCGGCTTCGGCTACGACCCGGTCTTCGTGCCGCAGGGGCATGACCGCACCGCGGCGCAGCTGAGCCCGTCGGAGAAGGATGCGGTGTCGCATCGTGGTCGCGCGCTGCGGTTGCTGTTGCCGGCGCTGGAAACGCTGGCCCGTTCCGCGGGCTAGGGCTCCGGGCCGCGGCCGCCGGCAGCTGTCGTCACACCAGCCCCGGCTCAGGGTGTGTTGACCTTTTGCCCGCCTCTTAGCGACAACGTGGTGTGTAGCGACGTTGTCGCTCGAAGGTGGGCGACTCGCGGTGCCATGCCCGCTGAGCTACGCGGGCTTACAACCCGAAACGCGCCTTGACGTCTCTGCTTTGGAAATGCTCCACAATGATGCCGAGCAGCGGGATGGTCCCGGACAGCAGCACGCCGACTGTCTTGCCGAGCGGCCAGCGGACCTTGACCGCCAGATTGAAGGCGGTCAGCACGTAGATGAAGTACACCCAGCCGTGGACCACTTCGATCCACCGGATCTCGTGGCCGAAGGCGAGGTGCGAGACGATCTCGTAGCACAGCGCGATGAGCCACAGACCCGTCGTCCACGCCATGATCCGGTAGCCGAGCAGCGCGGTGCGGATCTTGTCCACGGGCACTGCGGGCACTGATGTTCCGGGCGTCTCGGGTGTGGTCATGCGGTTGTCCTCTTCTGTTTTTCGGCGTCCTGCGCGGCGAGCTCGGCCAGGTAGGTGTTGTACTCGCGCAGCGCGGGATCGTCGGGTGCCTGCGAGGCGCGCTTGGGCCGCTCGGGCAGCAGCCCGTCGGGTATCTCCGTCATCGCGCCGGTGTCCCGCGGCTGTGGTGGTTCCTCTTCATAGCGAACGAATTTGCGGTAGGCGTACACGCAGAATCCGGCGAACAGCGGCCACTGCAATGCGTAGCCGAGGTTCTGAAAGGAGCCGGAGACGGAATTGAACCTGGTCCACTGCCACCAGCCCAAAGCCAGGCAGCCGCACGCCGCGACGATCACCAGCGCGATGAGCGCGGGCCTGCGACGATGCGTAGTGGACACCCCTTGACCGTACCGCTCGGGATTTGGGTCCGGCGAATTCGTTCAACCCGTCCCGACAGCTCGTCGGAGTCCCAAGCGATACGATCGCCAAGCCGCGGGCGTGGCGAAATTGGCAGACGCGATGGTTTTAGGTGCCATTGCTCGAAAGAGCTTGAGGGTTCGAGTCCCTCCGCCCGCACTCATCGCCCCAGACGAAAAACTTCGCCACATGGGCGTCAAACCCTCCCTGGCGGGTACCTGAAACTCACGGGACACAAGGGAGACGCCATGTCCACTGAAAGCGGCCCCTCACCGCGAGACGAAAATGCCGTCACCGCAGCAGATGTCGAACGCGCCGAACACGCCGCCGCCGCGGCACGCGAACGGGCAGCTCGCGCGGGGCTGTCAGCGGCGCATAGCTTCGAAGAATCGGCCGTCCAGCACGACCGAGTCGCCGAGATCCAAGACTGGAGCGTCGAACAAGGCGTCTCGCACACGGATGTGCACCACAGATCGGCGCTCAAGCACCGTCAGGCGGCGGAAGAGGACCGCAAGCTGGCCCGGTTGAAGCGCGAGGAATCCGAAGCGGACCTCACTTCGGCGCCGGGCACCGACTGAGGCCGGTCAGTCCGCCACGAAGCGGGCGCGAACCTCCGGGGCCGGCAGCGGACAACTGTCGTACTTACCGCCGATGCGGTAGCGGACCGCGGCGAACCTGTCGTACAGCCAGTCGCGCAGCGGAGCGGGAATGACGCGCGCGACGGCGAACATCCGCCACGGTCCCCCGAGGTAACTCGCCACGCGTAGCACGGCGGCGGATCGGACGGCGACCCGTTCCGAGGGCCCGCCCGGGTCATCCACAAACACCATCGAGTCGACGCTGCCGATCTCCGGGTGGCGTTCGACGATCGCTTTGGCGAAGACGCTTTCCAGCGCCGCGAAGCGCAGGGGGCCGGTGGGATCGAATCGAAGGATCGTGCGCACCGACCGGTTGCACACCCCGCAGACCCCGTCGTACAGCAACACGGGCGGCGATCCAGCGCTCATGTCTCCCAGGTTACCGGCCGGCACCCCCGGTTGACCTATGGTAAGGCAACCCTTAGTTTGTGGGGTAACGTACCAAGCCGTGACCGCCTGGCCGGTGCCCTCGGCGCCCACACGGGGTCGTGGCAGGCGCCGAATCCAGGGTGTGAGCGGGCCATGCGGGCCGCATCGAGCCGTGGCCTCGCCGCGTCGTCAGGTCGGCGAGGCCGTGGCGGCGCGGGGTGCCGCGAGAAAGGACCGTTGATGGCGCGGGGATTCTCCGGTGTGATGCTGCGCAGCTTCGGCGCGCGTGATCACACCGCGACGGTGCTCGAAACCGTCCGGATCGCACCGCATTTCGTGCGGGTACGCATGGTGTCGCCGACGCTGTTCGAAGACGTCGATGCGGAACCGGCTGCGTGGCTGCGGTTCTGGTTCCCGGACCCGGACGGGTCCAGAACGGAATTCCAGCGCGCGTACACCATCTCGGAGGCGGACGTTCCCGCCGGACGTTTCGCGGTCGACATCGTGCTGCACGATCCCGCCGGCCCGGCGTCGTCGTGGGCGCGCACCGTGCAGCCCGGCGCGACCATCGCGGTGATGGCCCTGATGGGCTCGTCGCGCTTCGACGTGCCCGACGAGCAGCCGGCCGGCTACCTGCTGATCGGCGACTCGGCATCGATCCCGGGGATGAACGGGATCATCGGGGTCGTCCCCGACGACGTCCCGATCGAGATGTACCTCGAACAGCACGACGACAACGACACCTTGATCCCGGTCGCGCAGCATCCCCGGCTGCGGGTGCACTGGGTCGTCCGCCACGACGAGAAGTCGCTGGCCGCCGCGATCGAGAGCCGGGATTGGTCGAACTGGTACGCCTGGGCGACGCCGGAGGCCACCACGCTCAAGCAGGTCAGGGCCCGGCTTCGCGACGAGTTCGGCTTTCCCAAATCCGAGGTGCACGCGCAGGCCTACTGGAGCGCCGGGCGCGCGATGGGCACCCGGCGCGGCGAAGAGCCGGCGGCATCCGACGGCGTCGCCCCCGGCGTGTCCACGGAAGACATTGCCGCGCAGCTGGAATCGGCTCCGCAGGTATCCGACGCGGCCCCCGCCCCGGCGGCCCGCGGGAACTGGCGTGCCCAGGGCGCAGGCCGGCTGCTCGCGCCGCTGCGGTCGGCGCTGATCGCGTCGGGCGTGCTGCAGGCGGTAATCACCCTGGTGCAACTGGCGCCGTTCGTGTTGCTGGTCGAGCTGGCCCGGCTGCTGGTTTCCGGGCGCCCGCGTCCCGGCTGTGGGATATCGGCATCGCCGCGGTTTCCCTGCTGGGTCTGGGTGCGCTGTTCGGTGCCGCGCTCACGCTCTGGCTGCACGTGGTCGACGCCCGATTCGCGCGCGATCTGCGATCGCGACTGTTGCACAAGCTGTCTCGGCTACCCCTGGGCTGGTTCACCGCACGCGGTTCGGGGTCGATCAAGCAGCTGCTGGCCGACGACACGCTGTCGCTGCACTACCTGGTCACCCACGCCATCCCCGATGCGGTGGCCGCGGCCGTCGCGCCGGTCGCGGTGCTGGTCTACCTGTTCGCCGTCGACTGGCGGGTGGCGCTGGTGTTGTTCGTGCCCGTCCTGGTTTACCTGGTGCTGACGTCGTCGCTGACGATTCAGTCGGGCCCGCGCATTCCGCAGTCACAGCGCTGGGCCGAGACGATGAGCGGCGAGGCCGGCGCATACCTGGAAGGCCAGCCGGTGATCCGCGTCTTCGGTGGCGCCGCCGCGTCCAGCTTCCGGCGCCGCCTGGACGAGTACGTCGGCTTCCTTGTCGCCTGGCAGCGCCCGCTGGCCGGCAAGAAGACGTTCATGGACCTGGTGACCCGTCCGTCCACTTTCCTCTGGCTTATCGCGGTCACGGGGACGCTGCTGGTGATCACCGGGCGGATGAATCCGGTGGATCTGCTGCCGTTCTTGTTGCTGGGCACCACGTTTGGCTCCCGGCTGCTCGGCATCGCGTACGGCCTCGGCGGCATCCGCGCCGGCATGCTGGCCGCCCGGCGCCTGCAGAACACCCTCGACGAGCCCGACCTCGCCGTGCGAGACAACGACGAGGCCCACCGGGATCCGGCCGCCACAGTGGTGTTCGACAACGTCGGATTCGGCTACCGCCCAGACGTTCCCGTCATCCACGACGTGTCGCTGACCTTGCGGCCCGGCACGGTCACCGCGCTGGTCGGGCCCTCCGGGTCCGGCAAGTCGACGCTGGCGGCCCTGCTGGCCCGGTTCCACGACGTCGGGCAGGGCGCGATACGTGTTGGGGGACAAGATATTCGGTCGATGACCGCCGACCAGCTCTATGCTCAGGTGGGATTCGTGCTGCAGGAAACGCAATTGGTGCACGGCACCGTCGCGGAAAACATCGCGCTGGCCGTTCCCGATGCCACCGCCGCACAGGTCGAGCAGGCGGCCCGCGAGGCGCAAATCCACGACCGCATCATGCGGCTGCCGCACGGCTACGACACCATGCTCGGCGCCGGAAGCGGGCTCTCCGGCGGTGAGCGCCAGCGGCTCACCATCGCCCGGGCGATCCTGGCCGACACCCCGGTGCTCATCCTCGACGAGGCCACCGCCTTCGCCGATCCCGAATCGGAATACCTTGTGCAGCAAGCTCTCAACCGGTTGACGCGGGACCGCACCGTTCTGGTGATCGCGCATCGATTGCACACGATCACCGGGGCCCACCAGATCGTGGTGCTCGACCACGGCCGCATCGTCGAACGCGGCACCCACGACGAGTTGCTGGCCGCCGACGGCCGGTACCGGCGGCTGTGGGAGGGCGGCCAGCGGAGCCACCGTGACCCGGCGCCCGCCGGCGCGACCGGGGAGGGGCCGCGATGATCCGCACGTGGTTGGGTCTGGTCCCGGCGGATCGCCGCAACGGGGTCATCGCCTACACCGTCCTCGCGTTGATCTCCGTGGTGGTGCGCGCGGTCGCCACCGTGCTGCTGGTCCCCCTGGTGGGGGCGTTGTTCGGCGACGCCCCGCAGCGCGCGCTGGCCTGGCTGGGGTGGCTGACCGCGGCCACCGTGACCGGCTGGGTGATCGACACCGCAACGGCCCGTATCGGTTTCAACCTGGGTTTCGCGGTGCTCGATCACAGCCAGCACGACGTGGCGGATCGGCTGCCCGGCGTGCGGCTGGATTGGTTCACCGCCGAGCACACCGCGACGGCGCGGCAGGCGATCGCGGCCACCGGACCGGAACTCGTCGGTCTGGTCGTCAACCTGCTCACCCCGCTGATCTCCGCGATCCTGCTGCCCGCCGCGATCGCGGTGGCCCTGCTGCCCGTCTCCTGGCAGCTGGGGGCCGCCGCGCTGGGTGGCCTGCCGCTGTTGCTGGGCGCGCTGTGGGCGTCGGCCCGCTTGGCGCGGCGCGCCGATGCCGCGGCGGCCGAGGCCAATAGCGCGCTCACCGAGCGCATCATCGAGTTCGCCCGCACCCAGCAGGCGCTGCGCGCCGCACGGCGCGTCGAGCCGGCGCGAAGCCTGGTCGGCGATGCGCTGGCCGCCCAGCACGGCGCCACCATGCGCCTGCTTTCCATGCAGGTCCCCGGGCAGCTGCTGTTCAGCCTCGCCAGCCAGCTTGCGCTGATCCTGCTGGCCGGGGCGACCACCGCGCTGACCGTGAACGGCACGCTCACGGTGGCCGAGGCCATCGCGTTGATCGTCGTGATCGTGCGCTACCTCGAACCGTTCACCACCATCAGCGAGCTGGCGCCCGCGCTGGAGAGCACCCGCGCCACGCTCGACAACATCCGTTCGGTGCTGACCGCGCCGCTGATGAATGCCGGCACCGGCGCGCTGGCCGGCGGTGCGGCGCCGCGTATCGAGTTCGATGACGTCGTGTTCGGCTACGACGGCGCCGCTGCGCCGGTGCTCGACGGCGTGAGCTTCGCGTTGGAGCCGGGCAGCACGACGGCGATCGTCGGACCGTCGGGCTCGGGCAAGAGCACCATCCTGGCGCTGATCGCCGGGCTGCATGAGCCCACCGGCGGCCGGGTGCTGATCGACGGGGTGGACGCGGCGACCCTGGACGGCGGCGCCCGGCGCGCGGCCAGCAGCGTGGTGTTCCAGCACCCGTACCTCTTCCACGGGTCAATCCGCGACAACGTGTTCGCCGGAGACCCCGGCGCCGACGACGAGCGGTTCGCGCGGGCGGTGGCGCTCGCGCGCGTCGACGAGCTCGTCGGGCGGCTGCCCGACGGCGCCGACACCGTGGTCGGCGAGGCCGGCTCGGCACTGTCCGGTGGTGAGCGGCAGCGGGTCAGCATCGCCCGCGCGTTGCTCAAGCCCGCACCGATACTGCTGGTAGACGAGGCGACCAGCGCGCTGGACACCGAGAACGAGGCCGCGGTGGTCGACGCCCTGACCGCCGACCCGCAATCGCGCACCCAGGTGATCGTCGCGCATCGGCTGGCCAGCATCGGTCACGCCGACCGCGTCCTGTTCCTCGACAACGGCCGCGTCATCGAGGACGGTACGGTCGATGAATTGCTCGCTGCGGGTGGCCGTTTCGACGAATTCTGGCGCCAGCAGCACGAAGCCGCCGAATGGCGGATTCTGGCCGACTAGCGCACCGCGGTTCACCGCAACTCTTGCGGTATGCCTTACAGTTTGTCAGTCGGACCGAGTGCGTACAGGAGGCGTGCTGCTTATGAGTGCTGTGCTGTCGATACCGCGTTACCCCGCCGACGTGACCCCGCAGTGGCTGTCCGCCGCGCTGTCTGGCAGCGGCACACCCGTCGAGGTCGCGGACGTGGACGTGGTCGCGATCGGCACCGGACAGACGGGCGCGACCTACCGGGTGACCGCCCGCTACGCGACGGACCCCGGTGACCTGCCGCAGACCTTTGTGATCAAGCTGCCCGCTCAGGACGACACGGTGCGCGACCGGGTGGTGATCGGCTACCGCAGCGAATGCGCGTTCTACTCCTCGGTGGCCGACCGGGTGCAGGTACCCACACCGCGGTGCTTCTACTCCGAGATCACCGAGGACGCAATGGATTTCGCCCTACTACTCGCCGATCAGGCGCCGGCGGTGCAGGGCGATCAGCTCGTCGGTTGCGGTGAAGCCGAAGCGCGCCTTGCGGTTACCGCGCTGGCGGGCCTGCACGCGCCCAGCTGGTGCGACCCCGGATGGCTCGATTTCCCGGGCATCGCATTCAGCCGGCCGGATGAGGCCGGGGCCAACGGCATGGGCGAGGTGGCGAAGATGAGCGCCGACATCACGCTGGAGAAGCTGGGTGACCGGATGAGCGCGGAAGACCGCGACACCTTCGGTGCGGCAATGGGTTCGATCGCGCCGTGGTTGCTGTCCGAGTACGACCGGTTCGCCTTGCTGCACGGCGACTACCGGCTGGACAACCTGCTGTTCGATCCCGAGCGAACCAGGGTTAGCGTGGTGGACTGGCAGACGCTCGGCGTGGGGCTGCCGGCCCGGGATCTCGCCTACTTCACGGCGACCAGTCTCAATTCGCAACTGCGGGCGAGTATCGAGGAACAGCTCGTCACCGACTATCACCGCGCGCTGACGGCGGGCGGGGTCGGCGACTACGACCGCGAAACGTGTTGGCGCGATTACCGGCTCGGCGTATTGCAGGCGCCGCTGATCTCGGCGCTGGGTTTTGCGTTCGCCGCAGCCACCGAACGCGGCGACGACATGGTGCTGACCATGCTGAGCCGCGGCTGCCAGGCGATCCGCGAGCTGGGAACGCTGGACCTGATCGGCTGAGGCCTCAGAGGTCGCCGGTGAAGTCGGCGCTCAGCCAGCGGTCGGGCCGGATGGTGAAGAGCACCTCCTCGACGCCTTCCATGCTGCGCACGAACGCGCGCCCGCCCTCCTCGCCCAGATAGCGGATGGCGACCGTCTCCGCGACGTCGGCCGGCGCCGGCTCGGTGGTCTCGACCACGGTGCCCTCCACCACGACGTACTGATACGGCGGCTCCTCGCGCTGGACCACCAGCGTCACTCTCCCCGCCTGCTTGATCAGCCGGGCCTTGCGGCTGGACGTCCCGGTCATGATCCGGATGTTTCCGCCCGGGGTGTAGTCGTACCAGATCGGGACGCTGGCCGGCGGGCGGCCTTCGGTGGCGGCGACGGACAGCACGGCCACATGCTTGTCGGCGAGGAATTCCTGGCGCTCGGATTCGCTGAAGGCTTTCATGCCGAGTGCAAACGCCCGGGCAGCGCCGCTATTCCCGCAGAACCGATGCTCAGTACTGCGTCGAGCCCTGGTCGACCGGGATTTGGGCGGCGGTGACCTTGCGCGACTCGTCGCTGGCCAGCCAGCACACGGTATCGGCGATCTCCTCCGGCTCGGCGACCCAGTCGGGCAGGAACGGTGTGAGGACATGCGACAGCTGTGGATTGGTTTCCATGGTCCTGCCCACCGCGTTGACCATGTCGCCGGAGCCCATCGCGGTGTTCACCGGGCCCGGGTGGACGCTGTTGACCCGGATCGAGTGCTTGCCCAACTCGGCGGCGAAGGCCCGGGCCATCCCGGTGACGGCGTGCTTGCTGGCGGTGTAGTGGATCATGAACGGCTGCATCTTCATTCCGGCCGCGGAGCTGATCAGGATGATGGAGCCGCCGCGCCCGCCCTCGATGATCTTGTCCGCGCCGGCCATCACGGTGTTCCAGGTGCCGGTCACGTTGATGTCGATGACGTCGCGGAAGTCCTCCGGCGTGATGTCGTCCCAGGCCTGCGGAGCCGCGACCCCGGCGTTGGCCACGATGATGTCCAGCCGGCCCAGCTCGGCGACGCCGTCCGCGACGACCTTGCGCAGACCGTCGAAGTCGCGGGTGTCCACCACCGACGAGATGATCCGGCGGTTCGCCGCTTCGACCAGGCGCACGGTCTCGCTCAGGTCGTCGGGCGTCGCCGGGTCGTAGGGCACGCAGGACGGCAGCTTGCCGGCGATGTCGACGGCGATGATGTCGGCTCCTTCGGAGGCCATGCGCACCGCGTGCGCCCGGCCCTGGCCGCGTGCCGCGCCGGTGATGAATGCCACTCGTCCGGCAAGCCTGCCGCTCATAGGTGCTCCTCGGGTTGGTTCGGTTGCGGGCCCACCGTTATCGCTGCGCCGCCTTGACGAGGTTGGATCCGATGATCAACCGCTGGATTTCGCTGGTGCCCTCGTACAGTCGCAGCAGGCGCACATCGCGGTAGATGCGCTCGACGGCAACGCCGCGCATGTAACCGGTGCCGCCGTGGATCTGCACCGCGAGATCCGCGACATTGCCGGCCATTTCGGTGCAGAAGACCTTGGCGGCCGATGGCGCGATCCTGCGGTCCTCGCCGGCGACCCACTGCCGGGCGGCTTCGCGCACCAGCGCACGGCCGGCCATCACCCCGGTCTGCTGGTCGGCGAGCATGCCCTGCACCAACTGGAAGCTCCCGATCGGGGTCCCGCCCTGCGTCGCGGTGGCGGCGTACGACACCGATTCGTCCAGTGCGCGTTGGGCGGCGCCCACCGCCAGGGCGGCGATGTGCACCCGCCCGCGGGCCAACGAGGTCATGGCCGCGCGGTATCCGTGGTCTTCACTGCCGCCGACGAGGGCATCGGGGCCGACGCGGACGTCGGTGAAGTTGACGTCGGCCGTCCAGGCGCCCTCCTGGCCCATCTTGGCGTCCTTGGCGCCCACCTCGACACCGGCGGCGTCCGCGGGAACCAGGAAGACGGCGATCCCCGGACCCTGGTCGTCCGCGGGCCGGGTCCGCGCGAACACCACGAAGAGATTGGCGACGGGCGCGTTGGTGATGAAGCGCTTCTGCCCGGAGATGACCCAGGCCGCGTCCTTTCCGGAGCCGTCGCGAACGGCTTTGGTGCGCAAGCCGGCCGGGTTGGACCCGGCGCCGGGCTCGGTCAGCGCGAAGGAGGCGACGACGTCGCCGGACGCGATCGACTCCAGCCAGCGGGATTTCTGTTCGTCGGTGCCAAACCCCACCAGCACCTGTCCGGCGATGCCGTTGTTGGTGCCGAACATCGACCGCAGCGCCAGCGAGGTGTAGCCGAGCTCCATCGCCATCTCGACGTCCTGCATCAGGTTGAGGCCAAGGCCGCCCCACTCCTGCGGAATCGCGTAGCCGAACAGGCCCATCTTCTTGGCCTCGTCGCGCAGGTCGTCGGGGACGCGATCGGTGTCGAGGATCTCCTGTTCGCGGGGGACAACGGCGCTGCGGACGAATTCCCTTGTCTGAGCGAGGATCTCGCGGAAGTCCTCGTCGGAGACTTCCGCGGCTTCGGCGGCGGCCATGGGCTCCACACTCCTGTCTCGATCCAGAACACCCCGGTTCAGAGCAGGATCCTATATCAAATATGATATTTGCCTGACGGGCGCCCGGTGGCGGCGATGACAGTGAAGGATGTGTGATCCAGTTGGCGATGTTGACAGGTCAGACCGCGGTAATCACGGGTGGAGCGCAGGGGCTGGGTCTGGCCATCGCGGAGCGCTTCGTCGCCGAGGGTGCGCGGGTCGTGCTCGGCGACGTCAACCTCGAGGAAACCCAAGTCGTGGCGAAGCAACTCGGTGGCGATGACGTCGCGGTCGCCGTTCGGTGCGATGTCACCCAGTCGTCGGACGTCGAAAATTTGATCCAGACAGCGGTCGAGCGTTTCGGCGGCCTGGACATCATGGTCAACAACGCCGGGATCACCCGCGACGCGACGATGCGCAAGATGACCGAGGAGCAATTCGATCAGGTGATCAATGTGCACCTGAAGGGGACGTGGAACGGAACCCGGCTGGCCGCCAACGTCATGCGCGAAAACAAGCGCGGCGCCATCATCAACATGTCCTCGGTGTCCGGGAAGGTCGGCATGATCGGCCAGACCAACTACTCCGCGGCCAAGGCCGGCATCGTCGGCATGACCAAAGCTGCCGCCAAGGAGTTGGCCTACCTGGGCGTCCGGGTGAACGCGATCGCGCCCGGCCTGATCCGCTCCGCCATGACGGAGGCCATGCCGCAGCGCATTTGGGATTCCAAGGTCGCCGAGGTGCCGTTGGGCCGGGCCGGTGAGCCCAGCGAGGTCGCCAGCGTGGCGCTGTTCCTGGCGTCGGATCTGTCGTCGTACATGACCGGTACCGTTATGGAAATCACCGGCGGCCGCCACCTATGAGTGCCGAGGCCGTCATCTGTGAGCCCGTTCGGACGCCGATCGGCCGCTACGGCGGAATGTTCAAGGCGTGCAGCGCCGTCGACCTCGGCGTCACCGCGCTCAAAGGGCTGCTGGAACGGACCGGGCTGGCGCCCGATGCCGTGCAGGACGTGATCCTGGGTCACTGCTATCCCAACAGCGATGCGCCCGCCATCGGGCGCGTGGTGGCGCTGGATTCCGGTCTGCCGGTGACGGTTCCGGGCATGCAGGTCGACCGGCGTTGCGGCTCGGGCCTGCAGGCGGTCATCCAAGCGTGCCTGCAGGTGGCGGCCGGGGCCAACGACCTCGTCGTCGCGGGCGGCTGCGAGAGCATGAGCAACGTCGCCTTCTACTCCACCGACATGCGCTGGGGCGGCGCCCGCACCGGTGTACAGGTGCACGACGGGCTGGCCCGGGGACGCACGACGGCCGGCGGCCGGAACTACCCGGTGCCGGGCGGGATGCTGGAGACGGCCGAGAATCTGCGCCGCCGGTACGGCATTTCGCGCCAGGAGCAGGACGAGCTCGCGGTGCGATCCCACCAGCGTGCGGTGGCCGCACAGAAGGACGGCGTCCTGGCCGAGGAGATCATCCCGGTCGCGGTGCCTACCCGGCACGGCGAGGAACTGATCGACACCGACGAACACCCGCGCGCCGACACCTCGGTCGAGTCGCTGGGCAAGCTCAAACCCGTTCTGCTGAAGGATGATCCGGAGGCAACTGTCACCGCCGGCAACGCCAGCGGGCAGAACGACGCGGCCTCGATGTGCGTGGTCACCACCCCGGAGAAGGCCGGCGAATACGGCCTGAAGCCGTTGGTGCGCCTGGTGTCATGGGGCGTGGCGGGGGTGGCACCCGACGTCATGGGCATCGGGCCGGTGCCCGCGACCGAGGTCGCGCTGGCCAGGGCGGGCCTGCAGCTTTCCGACATCGACCTCATCGAGCTCAACGAAGCCTTTGCCGCGCAAGCGCTTGCAGTGATGCGGGAGTGGAACTTCGGCGCGGCCGATCACGAGCGGACCAACGTGCACGGTTCCGGGATCTCGCTGGGCCACCCGGTGGGCGCGACGGGCGGCCGGATGCTGGCCACGCTGGCGCGCGAACTGCATCGCCGCGAGGCGCGCTACGGCCTGGAGACCATGTGCATCGGCGGCGGCCAGGGCCTGGCGGCCGTCTTCGAACGGGTCGCATCGCGATGACCGATTCGGCGTTGCCGCTGGAAGGCCTCACCGTCGTGGAGGTGTCGAGTTTCGTCGCCGCCCCGCTGTGCGGCATGACGCTGAGTCAGCTTGGCGCGGAAGTCATCCGCGTCGACCCGATCGGTGGCGCTTCCGATGTGCAACGGTGGCCATTGGCGGCGGATGGCACCTCGATCTATTGGACCGGCCTGAACAAGGGAAAGCGTTCGGCCACCATCGATCTGCGCTCTCCGGACGGCCAGGAACTGGTTCAGCGGCTGATCGTCGAGGGCGACGGCGTCGTGGTGACCAACGCCGCGGGGTTGTCCTGGCTTGGCCACGATGTGCTGGCGGCCAAGCGCCCCGACGTGATTCACGTTCAGTTACTCGGGCGCGGCGACGGTTCCACCGGAGTGGACTACACGGTGAACGCGGGTCTCGGCTATCCGCTCGTCACCGGTCCGGCCGAGCATGGCGGGGCGATCAATCACGTGCTCCCGGCCTGGGACGTGTGCTGCGGACTGTATGCAGCGCTGGCCGTCGTCACCGCCGTCCGCCGCCGCGAGCACTCCGGGACGGGAGCGCGGATCAGCCTGGCGTTGGAGGACGTCGCCCTGGCCACCGCGGCCAACCTGGGGCTGCTGACCGAACCGCAAGTCAATGGGACGCAACGCGAACGGCTGGGTAACGCGATCTACGGGCAGTACGGGCAGGACTTCGTCAGCAGCGACGGCGCCAGGTTCATGGTGGTCGCCTTGACCGGCAGGCACTTTCGCGACCTGCTCGCGGTGACGGGCACCGGCGCGGCGGTGTCGGCGCTCGCCGAGGCGCTGGGCGCCGATTTCGGCTCAGAGGGCGACCGCTACCGCTTCCGTGACGTGCTGTCGAGCCTGTTCGCCACCTGGTTCAGCGATCACACCGCCGACGAGATCGCCGCCGCGCTGTCCGCCACCACGGTGCTGTTCGAGCGGTACCGCACCTTCGCCGAGGTCGCGGCGGGGCCGAAAGTCACCGACAACCCGTTGTTTTCGCGGCTGCGGCAACCCGGGCTCGGCGAGTACTTCGCCCCGGGCCTGCCGGCCGCATTCGACGGCGCACATCCGGCCAGCGCGCCCGCGCCGGCCCTCGGCCAGGACACCGCCGACGTCCTCGCGCGTCTGGGGTTGCGCGCCGCCGACATCGAGCGCCTGACCCACGCCAACACCATCGCCTGCTGAGCGGCCGGAAGGGAAACACAGCACATGACCAAACTCGCCCAGACCCTGGGCTTGACCGAGGTGCAAACCGAGATCATCGCCACCGTAAGGAAATTCGTCGAGAAGGAAGTCATTCCGCACGCGGCCGAACTGGAACGCGGCGACACCTACCCGCAGGCGATCGTCGACCAGATGCGCGAGATGGGCCTGTTCGGCCTGATGATTCCGCAGGAGTACGGCGGGCTGGGTGAGTCCTTGTTGACCTACGCCCTGTGCGTCGAGGAGCTGGCGCGCGGCTGGATGAGCGTGTCCGGGGTGCTCAACACCCACTTCATCGTGGCCTACATGCTGCGCCAGCACGGCACCGAGGAGCAGAAGCAGCGGTTCCTGCCGCGGATGGCGGTCGGGGAGACCCGCGGCGCCTTCTCGATGTCCGAGCCGGAACTGGGTTCGGACGTGGCCGCGATCCGCACCCGGGCCCGGCGCAATGACGACGGCACGTACACGATCGACGGCCAGAAGATGTGGCTGACCAACGGCGCCACCTCCACGCTGGTGGCGGTGCTGGTGCGCACCGACGAAGGGTCGGACAAACCGCACCGCAACCTCACCGCGTTCCTCGTCGAGAAGCCGGTCGGATTCGGCGAAGTCGTTCCCGGCCTGCGCATTCCGGGCAAAATCGAGAAGCTGGGCTACAAGGGCATCGAAACGACGGAGATGATTTTCGACGGCTACCAGGCCGGTGCCGACGACGTGCTCGGCGGCACCACCGGCCGGGGCTTCTTCCAGATGATGGACGGCATCGAGGTCGGCCGCGTCAACGTGTCCGCGCGCGCCTGTGGCCTCGGCATTCGTGCCTTCGAGCTCGCGGTGCGCTACGCCCAACAACGCCAGACCTTCGGCAAGCCGATCGCCGAGCACCAGGCCATCGCGTTCCAGCTTGCCGAGATGGCGACGAAAGTCGAAGCGGCACACCTGATGATGGTCAACGCGGCTCGGCTGAAGGACTCCGGGGAGCGTAACGACGTCGCCGCCGGGATGGCCAAATACCTGTGCAGCGAGTACTGCACCGAGGTCACCCAGCAGAGCTTCCGGATCCACGGCGGCTACGGCTATTCCAAGGAATACGAAATCGAGCGGCTGATGCGCGACGCGCCCTTCCTGCTGATCGGTGAGGGCACCAGCGAGATCCAGAAGAACATCATCAGCAAGCGACTGCTCGCCGAGTATCAGGTGTAAGCGGATGAGCGTGCCGGAATTCGCTGCGCGGCCTCAACTTTCCGAGGACGTCGCGCGGATCATCCGTGGGCGGATATTCGACGGGGCGTACGCCGCCGGATCGTACGTCCGGTTGGACCAACTGGCCGCGGAGCTGGGTATCAGCGTCACACCCGTGCGTGAGGCGCTGTTCGCGCTGTGCGCCGAAGGCCTGATCAACCAGCAGCCGCGCCGGGGTTTCGTGGTGCTGCCGGTCACCGGACGCGACGTCACCGACGTGGCGAACGTGCAGGCGCACGTGGGTGGCGAGTTGGCGGCGCGGGCGGCGCTCAACATTACCGATGACCAACTCCACCAGCTCAAGGAGATCCAGGCCCAGCTGGAGGACGCCTATGCCGGCGATGATCACGAGCGTACGGTGCGGCTGAACCACGAGTTCCACCGCGCCATCAACGTCGCGGCGGACTCGCCCAAGCTCGCTCAGCTGATGTCGCAGATCACCCGTTACGCCCCCGAATCGGTGTTTCCCGCAATCCGGGGCTGGCCCGAGCAATCGATGCAGGACCATCGGCGGATCCTGTCCGCGCTGAAAAAGCACGACGACAAGCTCGCCCGCGCGGCGATGTCCGAACACCTTGCCGCCGGCGCGGTGCCCTTGATCGATCACCTGGTGGCGCGCGGGGTGGTCGCCGACGAGAGCCCTCTGACCTAGTCGCGCCCGCGGGTGCCCTGGTCACGAAACGTGTGCCGATAAGTCTGCGGTGACACTCCCGCCAGTCGGCGAAACTGCTCACGGAAGTTTGCCGACGACGCGAAACCCGTTTTGCGAGCGATGGTTTCGATGCTGTCGGCGGTGCTCTCCAGGAGCTGCTGCGCGTGCCTGATCCGGACGTTGTTGACCCACTGCATGGGGGTGTGGCCGGTCTCGTTCTTGAACCGGCGGTTGATCGTCCGCTCGCTGCTGGACGCCTGGCGCGCGATGTCGCGCAGTGTCAGCGGCAGGTGCGCGTTGTTCTCGATCCAGACCAATACGTCGTCCAGCTCGGTGTTGGACATCCGGCGATTGCGGATGATGAATTGTGCCTGGCCGCCGCTGCGGTGCAGCGGGGTCACGGCCAGCCGGGCCGCGTCGGCGGCCGCGGCCGAACCATAGTCGCGGGCGACCATGTGCAGGCACAGATCCAGTCCGGCGGATGCCCCGGCCGAGGTGAGCACGTGGCCCTCGTCGACGTACAGCGCGTCGGCATCGAGCCGGACGGTCGGATAGCGCGCCGCGAACAGTTCCGCCGCGACCCAGTGAGTGGTTGCCCGTTTGCCGTCGAGAATGCCCGCAGCGGCCACGGTGAAGGCGCCGCTACAAATGGAAGCGATTCGAATGCCGTTGCGGTAGGCGGACTTCAGCGCGGCAATCACGTCGTCGTGAACCGGCGCCGCGACGTCGTTGCGGCCGGGCACCACGATGGTGTGCGCCGCGGCGAGCTCGTCCAGCCCATGGTCCGTCGCGATCCCGATCGGCCCGGCCGCCACAAGAGGTTCGCAGCCACACACGCGCACCCGGTAGCCGGGCCTTCCGTCGGCGAGCCGGACACGGCCGAACACCTCGATCGCCATGGCGAGATCGAACGCGATGACATCCGGCTCGGCCAGGATCGCGACGGCGTGCATGGCTTGGCAATATACCGGTGGAAGGTGGCAATCCAGCCACTGGTGTGATGCGCGGCGGCCGGTGACCATGGCCGAGTGCATGCGCAAATCGTTCTGTACGACGGGTTCGACCCGTTCGACGTCATCGCGCCCTTCGAAGTCCTCGCCGCCGGCAGCGAAATGGTCTCGGGCGACCTCGCGGTGACGTTGGTGGCGGCCGAAGGACCGCGCGCCGTGACCAGCGGCACGCGGGGTCTCGCGTTGACCGCCACCGCCCGGCTCGATCCGTCCGAGCCGGGCTGCGTGGTCGTGCCCGGCGCCAGTGGGCCCACCGTCGGTGACCCCGATGACGGGGTCGAGACCATCCCGGTGTTGTTGGGCCGAGCCGCTCACAGCGAGCTGACTCCGCTGTTGCACAAAGCATTCGGCAACGCGGACATGACGGTGGCAGCGGTGTGCGGTGGCTCCATCGTCATGGCGATGTCGGGGCTCATCGAAGGGCGGCGCGCGGCGACGCACCACCTGGGTCTGGACCTGCTGGAGGCGGCGGGCGTGCATCCGGTGGCGGCCCGCGTCGTCGACGATGGGGACCTGGTCACGGCGGGTGGCGTCACCTCGGGACTCGACCTGGGCCTGCATCTGCTCGACCGCTTCTACGGCCCGCGAATCGCCCATGCCGTCGAGCAACTCTTCGAATACGAGCGGCGCGGCACGGTGTGGCGGCCCGTCGGCCGCGAACCGGTGGAGGTTTAGGTTGAGCATCGAAGGTCACTGGGACGTGACGATCAAAACCCCGATCGGCACCTTGCCGGTGCTGTACGCGTTCACCCGATCGCGGGACGGGGTCGTCGGCACGGCGACCTACAAGGACGAAACAGTTGCGTTGCAACATGTTACGTCCGAAACAGCCGACGGCGGCACTCGCCTCACGTGGCGACAGTCGGTGACCAGGCCCATGCGCCTGAACCTCGATTTCGACGTCGTGGTGCGGGGTGACGCCCTGAGCGGGCATTCGCGCGCGGGCCGGCTGCCACGTTCGGCGGTAACCGGGACTCGTCGCTAGCCGGCGCCATCTCTTGTCGCACAGCGACGTTGGGCATACGCTGCCAGGGGAGGGCCACGGACGGAGTGAAGAAGATGCCCGCAATGCTTCGCGCATCGGCCCTACTCGTTGCGACCGTGACGGCGATCGCCGCCGCGCCGACGGTCGTCGCCGACCCGGTCGACCCGATACCCGGCAATGGTGTCTTCGTCGTCGGCCCCGACATCGCACCGGGTCTGTACCGAACGGCCGGCTCGGCGTCGACCTTCGGGGTCTGGATCAACAACGTGCCGACCCAGGACTCGATGTGCGCGTGGTTCACCTACAGCACGCCCGACGCGAACAAGGACCATGTGGTCCAGACGAACATGTCCGTGGGTCCGATGTTCGCGAACATCAACACCACGGTCAAGGCGTTCGAGTCGCAGAACTGCCAGCCGTGGACGCGGGTGTCCTAGGGCGGGGCCGCGTCGATCAACATCTCGCGCAGCCGGCGGACGTCGACCTTGCCGGTTCCGCCGCGCGGAACGTCGTCGTCGGAGTCCAGCAGTAACCACACGGTCGGGACCTTGAAGGCGCTCAACACACTTCGAGCACGGGCGCGCAGCTGCTCGGCGGTCAGCGTGCGGCACACCACCGCAGCCCCGACGCGTTCCCCCGAGCCGCCCGCAACGTTGGTGACGACGGCGTAGTCGACGCCGTCGATCGTGCGCAGCGCCCGCTCGACCTCGCTGGGGTAGACGGTCGCACCGCTGACTTTGAACATGTCGTCGGATCGTCCGTGATAGAACAGGAATCCGTCGTCGTCGAGGTGGCCGAGGTCACCGGTGGGGTAGAAGCCGTCGGCGGTGAAAAGGTCTTCGCGGGTGCGCCCGCAGATGCCGCGCAGCGTGTGCGGTCCGCGGATGTGGATCATCCCGGTGGCTCCCGATTCGACGGGCGCGCCGCTGTCGACGTCGACGATGCGGACCTCCATGCCGGGGAATGGTTTTCCGCAACTGCCCCACGCCGACGCGGGCATGTCGGTATCGGCGGGATAACCGCAGTACGGGCCGAAGGCCTCGGTCATGCCGAACAGCGTCGCCCGCGCGCCGGGCCGGGCCCGCTGCCCGGGCGGCAGCAGCGCCTGCAGGCTTCCCGCCTGTAGGGCCGACAGGTCGGCGCCGACATCGGCGGCGTGCCGTGCCAATGCCTCGGCCTGATCCGGCCAGCCCCGAAACAGTGTCACCCGTTCGTCTTCCAGCAATTTCAGGGTCGCCTCGGGCCGGGGGATCTCCTCGGTCACCAGGGTGGCGCCGGCCAGCAGGGCCGAGAGTATTCCGCTGCCGAAGCCGCCCACCCAGAAGAAGGGCATCGGCAGATACAGGCGGGTCCGGGCGGTGATGCACCGCGCCGCGAGGCCCGACCGCACGGCGCCCAACGCGTTGCCGTGCGAGTGGATGACTCCCTTGGGGGATCCGCTGCTGCCCGAGGTGAACATGATCACCAAGGGGTCGGCGGGCGCGACGGTCGCCGTCATGGGGTCGACGATCCTGCGGGCCTGTTCGCTCGCCACGGCGTTATCGAGCCGGTCGACCGGCCAAACGTTGCGTAACGCGGGAAGTTCGGTTCCTCGCATCGTCGCGAGGTCATCCAGGTAGCGGTGGCCGCGGAATTCCCCGACGCTGACCAGGAACTGCACCGCGGCCGCCCGCAGCTGTGCGGCGAGCTCGGCGGCCGTCAGCAGGGTGCTCAGCGGCACCAGCACGGCGCCGATCCGGGTCACGGCGATGGCGACCTGCACCCAGCGGGTGCTGTTGGGCATGATGAGTCCCACCCGGGTGCCCTTGCCCACGCCCGCGTCGACGAAGGCGGCAGCCAGATCCCTTGTGGTGGAGTCGAGTTCGCGGTAGTTGAGCCGGGAGGTGGGATCGATCACCATCGGCGCGTCGCCGTCGCGGTCGGCCCGCAACCGCACCAGCTGGTCGATGGTGTCAGGCATCGAACAGCTCCCTGAGCCGCCGCATGTCGACCTTGCCACTGGACAGCAGCGGAACCTCGGAGCTGCGAAGGGCGACGAACCGCTTGGGAACCTTGTAGGCGGACAGCTCCGGTTTGAGCAGCGCGACCAGCGCGGCTTCGTCGAAATCCGCGGCACCGTCCGGCTGGACGACCACCGCGGCGACGAGCTGACCGCGCCGGGCGTCGGGAAGGCCGATCACATAAGCCGGCGCCCCGTCGGTGACCCTGCTGATGGTCTTCTCCACTTCGGCCGCCGAGACATTGGCGCCCGCCGTTTTGATCATCGCGCCGCGTCGGCCGGCGAAGTAGACGAATCCGTCGGCGTCGAAGCGCACCAAGTCGCCGCTGTGGAACCAGCCGTCGGCATCGAAACACTCCTCCCGGCTGCGTTTGTAGTACCGCTGCATCAGGTATGGCCCGCGCAGGCACAGTTCACCGACCTCGCCGACCGGCACGTCGATCCCGGTGTCGGGATCGACGACCTTGGTCTCGAATCCCGGTGCCGGCCTGCCGAACGAGCCGCGCCGGCGCTCGGGTTGGTCGGATTCGTCATCGCCGATCAGCACGACGCTGCCGGCCTCGGTCATGCCCAGCATGTTGTGCCGGAGTTCCGGGTCGGCCGGGCGGGCGTCGGGAGCCATGATCGGGTACAAGTTGCCGCGCCGCATCGACGACAGGTCGCGTCGGGGAAAGCTGGGGTGGTCGGCCAGGTGGGCGATTGCGGCCGCGAATCCGTTGGTGGCGGTTGGCTTTTCGGCCTCCAGCAGATCGAGCGTCACGCCCGCATCGGTGGCGTTGGAACACACCAGGGTCGATCCGGCCAGCAAGGTCGCCAGCACGCCGAACGCGAGCCCGCCGATCCAGAAGAACGGCGAGTTGCAGAACAGCCTGTCGTCGGCCGTCAGGCCGCGGATGCCATTGAGGTTCCGCTGATGCGCGAGCAGGCCGCCGTGCGTGTGCACCGCGCCTTTCGGGGTGCTGGTGGAGCCCGACGTGTACACGATCGCCAGCGGATCACACTCCGCGACATCATCTTCCAGCGCGGCCAGCAGCGCCGGATCGACGGTGCCCGCCAGCCGATACACCGGCTCGTGGGTGATCGCCACGTGGCGCAGCTGCGGTGCCGCGGCACACAGCAATCGGGAACCGATGTCGACGCCGGCGACGATTTCGGACAGTCGTTGCGCGTAATCGTGAGATCGAAACGACGTGGCGGTCAACAGGATTTGCACATCGCTGTCGACCAGTTGCTCGCGCAGCTCGCGGGCGGTAACGAAGGTCGAGATCGGCACCACCACGGCACCGATTCGCGCCGCGGCCAGCATCCCGGCGATGAACTCGGGCCCGTTCGGATACAGCAGCCCCACATGGGTTCCCTTGCCGGCGCCGAGCGCGATCAGCCCGCGCGCGAGTTCCGCCGACCGGACTTCGGCCTCGGCGTAGCTGATCCGGTCGGCATCACAGACCAGAATCGGGTGATCGCCGCGTAAACGGGCTTGCCGCCGCAGCAGCCCGGCGACCGTCAGGGGATCATCGGGCATGGTCGCGCTGCACCGCGGACTCGCGGAAGAAGCCCCGGATCGCACCCAGATCGGCCTTCCCCGACGGTGTTCGGGGGATGGCGTCGACGATCGCGATTTCGGTGGGTATCTCGTAGCGGGCCAGCCGCTCTCGCAGGTACTGCACCAGCGCGCCGGCATCGGCGTGGGCGCGTTCGCGTAGCTCAACCATGGCGACCGGTGTCTCGCCGAGCCGCTCGTCGGGCCGGGCGATCACGGCCGCCCCGGCCACCGCCGGGTGGCTCTCCAGTGCGGCGCGAACGTCGTCGGGCATCACCTTGAAACCGCCGCGGATGATCGCCTGGTCGGCGCGACCGACGATCCAGAGAAACCCGTCGGCGTCGATCCGCGCCATGTCCGTGGTTCGCATCCATTGCGCGGCGGGGCCCAGCTGGCCCGGCTTGACCTCCAGCAGGCCGACTTCGTCTGGGCCCAGGGGTGTTCCGTCCTCGGCGACCACCCTGAGCTGAGCGCCCGGATTGGCCCGACCGACGCTGCCGCGTTTGGCCTGCCAGTGCCGCTGGTAGTCGGCCAGGGTCCAGCCCGCCACGCCCCCGCCGAATTCGGTTGCCGCATAAGACGTCAGCACCGGAACGCCGTACTTCTCGGTGAAGGCGTCGGCATCCTCGGCCGACAGCGGCGCGGTGCCGCAGGTGACGGCACGCAGGCTCTGCAGGTCGGCGCGGGGAACATCGGAGTGCAAGACGGTGCGCAGGGCGGCCGGTACCAGCGACGCCGCGCGGGGCCGATGCCTGCGTACCGCCTCGGCCCACACGTTGAGTTCGAATCGTTCCAGCAGCACGAACGGTCGCGCCTCGGCGATGCATTGCAGCACCCGGAACACGCCGCCGATGTGCACCAGCGGTGAATTCACGATCGCGACGCCGCGGCGCAGCTGTTGAGGCGGCGCGGTGTGGTCGGGATCCGGCCCCAGCACGCTGCGGGCCAGCATGTCGTAGCCCAGATCGATTCGCTTGGGCGGGCCCGTCGTGCCACTGGTCAGCATGCGCACCGCGACACCGGACGGCGAAGCGGCGTGGCCGGCGGGGGCCGCGCAGTCGCCGGCGCCGTCCAGCAGGCCCGAAATCGCGAATGTCGGTGTGCCGGCGGCGACCAGCTTCGTCAGATCGTCAGCCTCGCCGACGATCACGGGAAGCTGGAGTCTCGCGATGTCGCTCTTGGTGCGCTCGTCACCGCGGGACGGGTTGATGACCACGACGGTTCCGCCGCCCAGCAGCACGCCAAGGAACGCGGCGACGTGTCCCGGCCGGTTGCGCAACAGCATCCCGACCTCGGCTCCGGCGGTGGCATCGGCGATGCGTTGCGCCGATGCGGCGACCTGGCCCCAGGAGATCCATTGGCCGCCATACTCGATCGCGTGCGCGTCCGGCTCCAGGTCGAGCACGTCGGCGATGCGTTGAACCAGAGGGTGACGCGGCATCAGCGAATCTTCGGTCTACTCGCCGGGCCCGGTGCTTGGGAATCGCTTCGAGCGGCCAGCTCGGCGGTGCCCAGCGGATTGCCCAGCCGGGTGTAGATCAGGTTCTGCTCCATGGCGGCGCGGTACGGCTTGTCCAGCGACTCCCAAATCGCTTTGACGGTGCCCGCGGTCGCGGTTGGTGGCTTGGCGGCGATGGTCGCCGCGATCTCGTGGGCGCGGTTCCACAGCTGGGCGGTGGCGACGACCTCGGAGACCAGTCCGATCCGCAGGGCCGTGTCGGCGCTGACGCGTTCGTCGTTGCCCATCAGCGCGATGCGCAATGTTTCGCCCAGGCCGATCCGCCGCATCAGGCCGATCGGCTCCAATGCGCAGACCAGGCCTGCCGACACGTGAGAGTCGAAGAACGTGGCGTCTTCTGCGCAGATGACCACGTCGGACTCGTTGACGAAGTAGAACGCGCCCGCGGTGCACATGCCCTGGACCGCGCACACCACGGGTTTCCACATCTTCTGCCACTTGGGGCTCAGCAGCTCCCCGGGATCCTCGTGGTTCCAGATGTTTTCGGGCTGGCCGTACGGGGTCTTGATGTCAAGCCCGGCGCTGAACGCCCGGTCGCCGGCGGCGCGCAGCACCACGGCGTGCACCGACTCGTCGAGTTTGACCGTGCGCCAGGCGCGGGCCATCTCCTCGCACATGGTGCGGTTGAACGCGTTCAGCTGATCGGGACGGTTCAGCGTGATGGTGGCGACGTGGCTGTCCGCGTCGACGTCGAGCAGGATGGTTTCGAAGCTCATCGGCACTGCCAGTTCGGTTTGCGCTTCTCGACGAACGCCCTGGGACCTTCGGCGGCGTCCTCGGTGCGCAGCACGCGTTCGCGGAAGGTCTCGGCGAGGATCTCCGCCTCGTGCAGCGGCACGTTCAGGCCCTTGAGGATTGCCAGTCTGGTGCCCCGAACGGCCAGCGGCGCATTGGAATTGACGATGTCGGCGATCTCGTGAGCCCGTTCCAGCAGGCGGTCGTGCTCGACGATCTCGCTGATCAGCCCGAGCTCGTAGGCGCGCTCAGCCCCCATCCGCTCGTGCTTGCCCATCAAGGCCATTCGCAGTGCGATCGAGCGGGGCAACACCCGAGACACCCGCACCAGTTCCCGGCCGGCCACCAGCCCGATGCTGACGTGCGGATCGAAGAAGGTCGCCTGCTCGGAAGCGATGACGATGTCGGTCGTCGTGACCCAGTCCATGCCGGCGCCGCAGCAGATTCCGTTCACGGCGGTCAGCACGGGCTTGGCCATGGTGCGAAACGGCGGCGTGCCCTCCTGCGGCGCCTCCCACTGGTCGTACGTCGACAGGTACGGCCGCTCGTAGATCACCTTGCCGTCTTCGGGAATCTCTTTGACGTCGGCGCCGGTGCAGAACGCGCGGCCGGTGCCGGTCACGATGGTCAGCCACACGTTGTCGTCGTTTTCGGCCTCGTCGTAGGCGGCTCGCAGCTCGGTGATCATGTGCGGGCTGAGCGCATTGAGGGCATCCGGGCGGTTCAGCGTGATGGTCGCGGTGTGGCGAGCGACTTCGTACTTGATCGTGTCGAACGAATCAGTGGGCATTGATCATCCCTTCGATCATCGGCCTTCGAACTTCGGATCGCGTCGCTGCCGGAAGGCCTCCAGGCCTTCCTTGAAATCGCTCGTCCGGCAGGATAATTCGAGGTTGAACAGCTCCTGGGTGAGCGATTGGCTCAGCGTGGCGTGCTGACCGAAGTTCAGCGCCTGTTTGGCCAGGCCTATTGCTGCCGTCGGTCCGGAGGCGAGCCGGCGCACCAACTCCTCGGCGGCATTGTCCAGGTCGGGGCCTTCTACCGCCTGGTGAATCAGTCCCCAATCGGCCGCATCCGGCGCGCTGACCTTCTCGCCGAGCAGCAGCATGCGCCTAGCCCGAGCCAGGCCGGCGAGCCGTGGTAGCAGCCAGGTGGATCCGGAGTCCGGGCTGAAGCCGCGGGCGATGAAGGGCTCCCAGAACACCGCGTCGTCGGCGGCCACGGTGAAGTCGGCGGCGAGCGCGAGGTTGCAGCCGAAGCCCACGGCCCAGCCCCGCACGCTGCACACCACCGGCAACTGGATGGTCGCGACGAGCTCGATCACGCGGTGCGCGGCATGGGGGATGCGTCGCACCAGATCTCCGCTGCGGGGACGTTGCCCGCCCGGATTGTTGGCGGCCACCCAGTCGGCGCCCGCGCAGAAGTCGTCGCCGGCTCCGCGCAGGTGCACGGCTCGCAGCGAATCGTCGGCGGCGGCGTCGGTCAGTGTTTCGACCAGAGTCCCGATCATCAACTGCGTCAACGAATTACGCCGTGCTGGACGGTCGATCGTCACCAGTAACACCGCACCGTCGCGGTGCACTGTCACCGAACCCTCGGCACCGGCCGTGTCGGCCCCCTGACTCACCGTCGAATCCGGCCTTTCCTCGCCGATACGGTTACCCATACAGTAGGCAATACGATTGATACGCTGTATAAGTTAGCAAGGATACGCTGCCTGCGAAACAACCCGGGTGAAAGAGGGAACTATGAGCTTGTCGGAGGGGCGTCAGGCGCCCGCGTCGACGAGCAACGGCGACGCCAGGTTCGGTGAGGCGCCGCTCGACCAGACCGTCGCCGCAGCGGCCGCCATGCGGCGCCTCAGCTCGCTGCTGGTCTCCCTCGAGCACCCACACCGAGCGGTCGACGCCATGTTGCAGAAGTTCGCCGAGTGGGAGAGCGAGCTGTCGGCCGCGGCACCGGCGGACAACGCCCCGCGCATCGGCGAACTGCCCGACGATCCTCGCCGCGTCTACCTCAACCACGCGACCGATATCGGCGCGTACAACCCGTGTTTTCCCGAATACCGTTTCGACCGGCTTGATGCCGAGAACGCAACGGGCAGTGTCGAGTTCCCGCTGGTGTACGAGGGGCCGCCGGGGCTGGTGCATGGCGGATTCCTGGGTGTCTTCTTCGACTGCGTCATTCAGCACCACAACTGTGTCACCGGCCTGTCCGGCAAAACCCGATCCCTCGTGGTGACCTTCCGCCGGCCGACACCGGTGTTGACGGCGCTACGGTTCGACATCGCCCGCTCCGCGGGTGAACGCGGGATCACGTCGACCGGGCGGCTGTTGCTCGACGACGAAGTCCTGTGTACCGGCGAGGTCAGCACGTTGGCCTCACGGCCGGAGAAGCTTGCCGGATCGCGATTCGGCAGGCGCCGAAAGGAGTCCGATACATGACCGCCTCGAGCACCTCAGACGATCGCGTGCTCTTCGACGTCGATCCCGATCGGCGCATCGCGACCATCACGCTGAACAACCCCAAGCAACGCAACTCGTATGACGCGACCATGCGTGAGGCTCTCGCGCGCTGTCTGGATCGGGTGGCCGAGGACGACGACCTGACGGTGGTGCTACTGCGTGGTGCCGAAGGGGTCTTCTCCACCGGAGCCGACATGAACAACGCCTACGGCTGGTATGGCTCGTCAGCGCAACCGGACCGGGGGGCCGACGACGACCGGGCGTCCAAACGCCGCCCCAGTCAGCGCCGGCGACTCACCGTGGACCGCAAGTCTTTTGGCTTCTACCACAATTTCATGGGGTTCCCGAAGGTGACGGTGGGGGAGATCGCCGGCTACGCCCTCGGCGGCGGCTTCGAGATGGCGTTGATGACCGACATCTCGGTCATCGCCCGTGACACCAAGCTCGGCATGCCCGCAACCCGCTTCCTTGGGCCCGCGCTCGGCAGCCTGCACATGTTCTTTCACCGGCTCGGGCCGGTGCTGGCCCGTCGCCTGCTCCTGACCGGCGACATCATCGAGGCGGCCGAGATCGAACACCTCGGAATCTTCACCGATACCTGCGCGCCCGGCGCGGTGACGGCCCGGGCGCGCTATTGGGCCGAGAAGGCGGCGAAGATGCCCGCCGACGGGGTCGTGATAGCAAAGGAGGCGTTCCGGTTGGTCGAGCAGAGCCAGGCGTACCAGGGCGAAGAGGTGGCCAGCTATCTGTTCCACGCCTACGGCACCAACCTGCAATTCGGGCCGGGCGAATTCAACTTCGTCAAAACCCGGGCGCAGCACGGCGCCAGGGAGGCGTTTCGGTTACGCGACGAGCATTTCCACGTACCGGAACCCGAAGGGTGACAATCCGTTTCGGGCAGGGTCAGCGCGCGGCTGCCGCCTTGGTCCGGCTCCGGGTGGCGGTCGGCTTGCGCTGGCGTGACGGCGCCGCCTTGCTGGCCTTCGGCCCCTTGCTCTCGTCGATCAGCCGGCTGGCGTGGTCGAGAATGCAGGTCAGCCCGTACTCGAAATTGGTTTCGTCGGGCGCGCCGATGCGGTGGCCGATCCGGGTGACCTGAGCGAGTAGCGGGGTCTTTTCCGGATCGATGGACACGGCGTCTTCGATGGCCCGGGGACCGATGTCCGACGATTGGTTCTTTTCGTAGAGGCGTTGCAGCACCACCGACCCCCGAACGTGAACCGAGATCGCCGAATAGGTGTCGAACGCATCCTCCGGTGACAGGCCGGCCTCCACCAGATTGGAGACCGCCTTTTCCATCTCCTGAGCACCCATCCGCGCCGCCTTCGGGGAAAGCGCCGCCCGAATCAGAATCAGGTCGCACAGAATTGGGTTGCCCATGAACGTCTTACGCATCAACCGCGCATGGTTGGCCAATGTTTCGCGCCAGTCGCTGGCCTCGACATAGGGAGTGGCGAACACGTACTTGCTCAGGGCGCGGTCGGTCATCGCGTTGAGCAGGTCGTCCTTCTTGCGGAAGTACCAGTAGATGCTCGTCACACCGACACCGAGATGTTTGCCGAGCAGCGGCATGCTCAGATTGTCGATCGACACCTGCTCCGCGAGTTCGAATGCGCCACTGATGATGTCATCGGGATTGATGGACCCGCGTTCGCGTCGCTGGCGCTTATCGGCGGTTGCCTGTTTTGCCACTACGGGCACCTCCATCAAAATCTGTTTCGTGCATGCGGTCTGGCAGCCGTGCTGCCGGTAATATCGAATTTACCGGCACTTCTGATCTGACCTGCGTATACGCCTTCGTGTCGCATTCTTCCTCTGCTACTGTAATACCTATCGTAGGCTTTTTGGTAAACCGGCTGGACAGGCGAAAATGACCGGACTAGAGCTACGGATTAAGCGATGGATCTAGGGCTGGCGAATGCCACTGCGGTGGTCGTCGGTGGTAGCCGCGGTATGGGATTGGCGACGGCACGCTGCTTCGCCGACGAAGGTGCCCGGGTGGCGGTGGTCGGGCGTAGCCGAGATGCCCTCGACGCGGCGGTGACCGACCTCACGCAACGCGGGAGTCCCGACGCGGTCGGACTGACCGCCGACATCGGCGACGACGACGCGGTCGGGGCGGTGTTCGACGAGCTCGCGCGGCGATGGGACGGCGAGCTGAACGCTCTGGTCGTGACCGTGGGACCCGGCGCCGCGGGCACGTTCGAAGACCTGACCGACGACCAGTGGCGCGAGTCCGTCGAGGACGGCGTGCTGGGCATGGTCCGCTGCGTGCGTGCCGCGCTTCCGCTGTTGCGCAAGGCGCAATGGGCCCGCATCGTCACCTTCTCGGCGCATTCGACTCAGCGCCAAAGCGTCATGCTGCCCGCCTACACGGCGGCCAAGTCGATGCTGACCAGCGTTTCGAAGAACCTTTCCCTGCTGCTGGCCAAGGACGAGATCCTGGTCAACGTGGTATCACCGGGCAGCATCGCGTCGGAATCCCTGGTCGGCTGGGCGGAGTCGGTGGGTGTCGACGGCAGCGACCCCTACGCTCTGATGGAGGCCATCGCCAAGCATTTCGGTCATCCCGCGCACATGCCGCGGGCGGGCCTGCCGGACGAAATCGGCCCGGTCGCCGCGTTCCTGGCCTCGCGACGCAACTCCTACATGACCGGAGCCAACATCAACGTCGACGGCGGCTCGGACTTCACTTGACCGCGGGTTCCACAAATCGATTGGCAGACAAAAGGAGTCGACCATGGCTACGGCAGCAGAGGCGCGTGCATGGGCGCCGGGCGCATTGCAGGGGATCGGTGACTCCCTCTACACCCCGTTCTGCGGCACCGACGGCGATGACATCGACTGGGACGCCTACCGGACGCTGGTGCGCTACTGCGTGGGTGATCTCGGGCATCCGATGTTGTGGTGCACCAGCGGAATCGCCGAGTTTTGGTCGCTGACCCTCGACGAGCGCAAACGCCTGCTGGAGGTGGCGGTCGAGGAGGCGCGCGCCATCAATCCCGACGTGGTGGTGCAGGCCTGCACGGCCGCCATGTCGGCCAAGGACTGTGTGGAGTTGACGCTGCACGCCCAGCATGCGGGCGCCGACATCGCCTATATCCAAACACCGATGATGGAGGCGCACGGCGGTGACGGCGTGCTGCGCTTCTTCGAATACGTGGCGGCGCGCACGAATATCGCGCTGGGCATGTTCAATTCGCCTTCGTCGGGTTATGTGCTGACTCCGGCCGAAAGCGCCCGGATCTACCACGAGGTTCCCGCGGTGTGTGCCACCAAGGAGGGCGCCTTCCGGCCGGCGGCCAGCCGGATGCTGCATGAGCTGGCGCCGGGCCTTGCCGTGTGGGAATGCGACAAGACGGTGTACCGGGCCGGCTGGCTGCGCGACGGGATCGTCTGCCCGGCGCAGTTGGGCACCGCGGGCTATCTTTTCGAAACGCCCACGCGGCGTTTGTTTTCCGAGTACTGGGATCTGGTGCGCAGCGACAAGCTGGTCGAGGCGATGGACTATGGCCGCGAGTCCGGCATGGACCAGTTCGATCTCGACGTCGGATCCTGGTGGACGTGCTACCCCGGGCGCGCGGATTACTTCACCCACTGGGGCGAGGCGTTCAAGTACGCCGCGTCGCTGCTTGGCCTGCCCATCGGGGCGTATCCGCATTCCCGTCCCCCGCAGGCCGAGCTGCCCGCCGAGGCCAAGGCCCAGATCGAGAACGCCTACCAGCGTCTGGGCCTACTCGAGACGGCGTTGCGCTAGAAGGGATTACGCAGCGAAGCGGGCCCGGTCGGTGACCGGGCCCGCTCGATCAGCTGGCCGTTTAGTTCTGCTCGGCCCGCTCGCGCTCCTCGTAGGCCTTGGCCTTGCCGCGAGCCTTCTCAGCAGCGGCTTCCTTCTTGCCGGCGTTGCGCTGCGCCTCCGCCTTGTCCTGCTGAGCCTTGCCCTCGTCGATCAGGCCGTCGTTGCCGATGATGATCCCGATGATCTGCTTGGTCTTCCCGAGAGCATCTTCGACGATGCCTCGAACGAGTTCGATCGGGCCGCTCTTGACGTCAACCATTGCATCTACCTCCCATTGTCGGCTGGCTTGCTATGGGTTTCCCGATCGCGCGACCGGTGCAAACGTGGTGCCAACGTGGCACACGCCACAAGAATTAAGTCTTGCCACGTCGCCGGGGCGTTTGTGCGCCGAAAAAGAGTTGCGGCGCTCGGTTACGGTGCCGTCAAAGTCGTTGCCCGCCGGACCGGCGATCCGCGGGTGACTGGAGCGCTGGTTCGGCGCGCGAAATCGCAGTTTAGTCGGGGTTTCACACCCGCCTGGCGCCGGTTGTGGAATGCAGTACCGATAGGTATACAGTATGGGTACAAACTCGCCTGTTGGTCAGCTATGAGGGGACGGTCCGATGAGCGCCGCCGAGCGTGTGGTCACCGATGAGGCGGTGCTTTATGAGACCACTGAAACCGGTGTGGCGATTCTGACTTTCAATCGCCCGAAGCGGCTCAACGCCTGGGGCCCCGACATCTCCGCGGGTTTCTACGCGTGCGTCGATCGTGCCGAGGCCGATCCCGCGGTTCGGGTGATCGTGTTGACCGGTGCCGGCAAGGGGTTCTGCGCCGGCGCGGATCTCGGCGGCGCGGGAACCATCGATGAAAAGCTGGGCGATGGCGACACCGACGTCAGCCAGCTGGTCGGCGACCGCCACCCGCACTTTCTCACCGCGCTGCGTAAACCGATCATCGCCGCGGTCAACGGCGCCTGCGTCGGCATCGGCCTGACCCACGCCCTGATGTGTGACGTCCGGTTCGCGGCCGCCGGCGCCAAGTTCGCCACTGCGTTCACCCGGCGGGGATTGATCGCCGAGTACGGGATCTCGTGGATTCTGCCGCGGCTCGCCGGATGGGGCGCCGCGATGGATTTGTTGCTCAGTGGGCGCACTTTCTCCGCCGAGGAGGCCGCGGAACTCGGTCTGGTCAAGGAAGTGGTTGCACCCGAACAGCTGATGGCCCGCGCCATCGAGTACGCCGACGACATCGCCCGCAATTGTTCGCCCGCATCGATGGCGGTGATCAAAGAGCAGGCCTACGGCGACGCGCTGCGCGATGTCGCCGACGTCAGCGACCGCGCCGAAAAGCTGATGCACGAGTCGCTGGCGCGGCCCGACGTCATCGAGGGAATTACCAGTTTCTTGGAAAAGCGGCCGCCGGATTTCCCGCCGCTGAGCGAGTAACGAGCTGACGGAAAGGATTACGGCCATGTCCCTGAATTATCAGGCGATCGACGTCGACAACCACTACTACGAGCCGCTGGACTCGTTCACCCGCCACCTGGACAAGAAGTTCAAGGGGCGGGGCGTCCAGATGGTCACCGAGGGCAAGCGGACCTGGGCCGTGATCGGGGGCCGGATCAATCACTTCATTCCCAATCCCACCTTTGACCCGATCATCGTGCCGGGCTGCCTCGACCTGTTGTTCCGCGGCGAGATTCCCGAGGGCGTCGACCCGGCCTCGCTGATGAAGGTCGAGCGGCTGGCGGACCATCCCGAGTATCAGAACCGCGACGCACGGATCGCGGTGATGGACACCCAGGACATCGAGACGGTGTTCATGCTGCCGACGTTCGGATGCGGGGTCGAGGAGGCGCTCAAACACGACATCGAGGCGACGATGGCGTCGGTGCACGCGTTCAATCTGTGGCTCGACGAGGACTGGGGCTTCGACCGCCCCGACCGCCGAATCATTGCCGCGCCGATCATTTCGCTGGCCGATCCGGCCAAGGCCGTCGAAGAGGTCGAGTTCGTGTTGGCGCGCGGCGCCAAGCTGGTCCTGGTGCGTCCGGCGCCGGTGCCCGGCCTGGTCAAGCCGCGGTCGCTGGGCGATCCCAGCCACGACCCGGTGTGGGCCCGGCTGGCCGAGGCGGGGGTGCCGGTGGGATTCCACCTGTCCGACAGCGGTTATCTGCACATCGCGGCGGCGTGGGGCGGCAAGGCGACCTTCGAGGGCTTCGGGGCCAAGGACCCGCTGGATCAGGTTCTCCTTGACGACCGCGCCATCCACGACACGATGGCCTCGATGATCGTGCACGGGGTGTTCACCCGTCATCCGAAACTCAAGGCGGTCAGCATCGAGAACGGTTCCTACTTCGTGCACCGGCTGATCAAGCGCCTGAAGAAGGCGGCGAACACCCAGCCCAAGTTCTTCCCCGAAGACCCGGTGGAGCAATTGCGCAACAACGTGTGGATCGCCCCTACTACGAGGACGACCTGGCGGAGCTTGCCGAGGCCATCGGCGTCGACAAGATTCTGTTCGGTTCCGACTGGCCGCACGGGGAGGGCCTCGAATCGCCGGTGTCGTTCGTCGAGGAACTGGAAGGCTTCAGTGAATCCGACGTTCGGAAGATCATGCGGGACAATGCCTTAGACCTTCTCGGCGTTAAAGTACCCGCCTGATCGCATGAGTGAATGGACCATAGGGGCGGTTCTCGACGAGATCGCCGGCGTCATCGGAGACCGGACGATGACGGTGTGCGGCGGCCGCCGCAGCACCTTCCGCGAGTCGGCGGAGCGCACCCGCCGCCTGGCGAACTACCTGGCGGGCAACGGGTTGGGGGCGCATCGGGAACGCGCATCCCTGCAGAACTGGGAATGCGGTCAGGATCGCGTGGCGCTGATCATGCACAACGACCTGTACGCGGACATGGTCATCGGCTGCCTCAAGGCCCGCGCCGTGCCGGTGAACATCAATTACTATTACACGCCGCGCGAGGTCGGCGAGCTGCTTGACTACGTCAAACCACGAGCGGTCATCTACCACCGCGGGTTGGGCGCGAAGTTCACCGAGGTGCTGCCTGGCGCCGGCGTGGATCTGTTGTTGTCGGTCGACGACGGAACCGGCGTCCCGGAGTTACCCGGTGCGGTGTCCCTGGATAACGCACTCGCACAGGGGGATACGGATCACAGCGTGACGCCGTCACCCGATGATCTGCTGATGATCTGCACCGGCGGCACCACCGGCCGGCCCAAGGGCGTGCTGTGGCGACAGTCCGACATCTATGTGTCGTCGATGGTCGGCGCGGATCATGAGTCCGCGCAGGAGATTCACGACAAGGTGCGTGCCGATGGCCGGGCGCCGTGGTTCGCCGTCTCACCGCTGATGCACGCCGCCGGCATGTGGACGGCCTTCTCGGCGATCATGGCAGGCACGCCGGTGGTGCTCTACGACACCGCCAAGAAGCTCGACCCCCGATTGGTGTGGGAGACGGCCGAGCGCGAGAAAGTCGGCATGATGACCATGGTCGGGGACGCGTACGCGGCGCCGCTGGTTGCCGAACTGCAGCGTGGTCGATACGACCTGTCGTCGCTGTACGCGATCGGCACCGGAGGGGCCGCGACAAACCCGAAATATCAACGGGCGCTGCTGGAATTGATACCCCAGCTGACGCTCATCAACGGATACGGGTCGTCGGAGACCGGAAACATGGGCTTCGGGCACAGCCGCGGTCGCACCCGAACCGACGCGTTCACGCTGCGCGAAGGTGGCCTGGTTCTCGCGGAGGACTACAGCCACTTCCTGGTGCCCGGCGAGCCGGGGGTGGGATGGGTGGCCAGGGAGGGACGAATCCCGCTCGGATACTTCAACGACGCCGACGCCACCCGCACGACGTTCCCCGAGGTCGCCGGCAAGAGAGTTGTCATCTCGGGCGATCGCGCCAGCCTGGAGGCCGACGGCACCCTGCGGCTGTTCGGCCGCGACTCCCTGGTGGTCAACACCGGCGGCGAGAAGGTGTTCGTCGAAGAGGTCGAAGAGGTGCTGCGCGCCCATCCGTCGATCGCCGACGCGCTGGTGGTCGGCCGCCCCAGCGAGCGCTGGGGGAAGAGCTCGTCGCCCTCGTCGAACTCCGTGACGAAGCGGAGGCGGACGCCGCGGAGCTGCATGCGCACTGCACGTCGCAACTGGCACGGTTCAAGGCGCCCAAGGAAGTTATCTTCGTTGAACGCGTCCAGCGGTTGGGCAACGGCAAGGCCGATTACCGTTGGGCGAAACGTCACGCGACAGCAAAGGCGCCGATGTCAACATGAAAGCTATCGATTGCCTGGTCAACGTCCACTTCGGCGAGACCGAGCAGCAGCCGACCTGGATGCTCAAGGTGCGCGATGACTACTTCAAGGGCCCCGAGTCGATGTTCGCGCCGGTCGAGCTGTCGAAGTTGCTCGACGAGATGGACGCCGAGGGTGTGCGCAAGGCGATCTTGATGGACAACCTGGCCAAGCCGTCGGTGACCGCGCGCAAATTCGTCGAGGAGAAGCCGGACCGTTTCGCCCTGGCGATGGGTGGGGTGAACCTGCTGCGCCCGATGCCGTCCCTGCGTGAACTTTCCGCCGTCGTCAAAGACCTGCCCGTGGCGTATGCCGCTGTCGGGCCGAGCTTTTGGGGTGACGGTCAGTACCCGCCCAGCGACGCCGTCTATTACCCGCTCTACACCAAGTGCGCCGAGCTGGAGCTGCCGTTGTGCATCAACACCGGCATTCCCGGGCCGCCCATCCCCGGCGAGGTGCAGAATCCGATCCACCTGGACCGGGTCTGCGTGCGCTTCCCGGAATTGAAGCTGTGCATGATTCACGGTGCGGACCCGTGGTGGGACGTCGCGATTCGGTTGCTGATCAAATACGCCAACCTGCGGTTGATGACGTCGGCGTGGTCGCCAAAGCGGTTGCCGGACAGCCTGTTGCATTACATGCGGACCCGCGGGCCGAACAAGGTCATCTTCGCATCCGACTGGCCGGTGCTGAAAATGCATCGCGTGGTTCCCGAAGCGGCCGCGCTGGACCTGCCGGCCGACGTGCTCGACAACTATCTCTACAACAATGCCCAAGAATTCTTCTTCGGTGGCCAGGAGGAAGGCTGAGGATGGACCGCTATGAACTACGTAGGCTCGACTACAGCCTGACGTCGGATCACGAGGCGCTGCAGGCCGCCTACCGCGATTTCTTCAAGACGCACTGTTCGATCGAAACCGTGCGCGCCGCCGAGGAAACCGGCTTCGACAAGAACCTGTGGGAACGGTTGTGCGCCATGGGCGCAACGACCATGGCCGTCCCGGAATCCGCGGGCGGGGACGGTGCGACGCTGGTCGACCTGACCTTGGTGGCCGAGGAGATCGGCCGGTCGCTGGCGCCGGTCCCGTGGATCGACCAGGTCTGCACCGCACGGCTGCTGGCGCGGCTCGGCGCGGTCGAACCCGACGTCGTCCACGGCAAGCGACTCGCCGCGTTCGATCCCCAGCACGACTGCGTGTCCGGCACCCGGCTCCTGCCCACCGGGTCGATCGCCGACCAGATCATCGTTCGCGAGGGAGACGATGTGGTCGCACTGACCTTCGGGACCCGCCCGACCAAGGTGGACAACATCGGCCGGTTGCCGATGGCCTGGGTGGATCCTGCGACCGCCGACACCCGCACCGTGCTGGCCAGCGGATCCGACGCGCTGGCGGAATACCAACGGGCGCTGGACGAGTGGCGGGTGCTGAGCGCCTCGGCGCTGGTGGGGCTGGTCGAGGAGACCATGACCATCGCGGCCGAGTTCGCCAAGACCCGCTACACGCTGGGCGTGCCGATCTCGACGCTGCAGGGCATCTCTCACCCGCTGGCCAACATCGCGATCACCGTGCAGGGCGGCCGCAACCTGGCCCGGCGTGCGGCCTGGTTCCTGGACAACGAGCCGCAGGAGCGACCGGAGCTGGCGCCGTCGGCGTTCGTGTTCATGGCCGAAGAGGCGGCGAAAGCGGCCACCATGGCGGTACATATCCAAGGCGGACTTGGTGTTTCGGCGGAGGCCGCAGCGACCGCGTATCTGGTGCGTGCCCGCGGCTGGGCACTGGCCGGCGGCGATCCCGGCGCCAGTGCCAAGTACGTCGGCGAGCTGGTCGCCGCGCGCGAAAGTGGAAAGGGCGCCTAAGTGGATTTCTCACGGGTCACGCTGTCCGACGACGATCAGCGCTTTCTCACCGAAGCGCGCGACTTCCTGCGCACGCATGTGACGGAAGACGTCAAGCGCCGGGACCGGGAGACGGGTGACAACTTCGACGAAGGTGTGCACCTGGCGTTGGGCGCCGCCGGTTATCTTGAACGCGAATGGAAGTCGGAGGCCGACGGCGGCTTCAGCCGGGTGCGTCGCCGCATCTGGGAGCTGGAGAAGCGGCGCGCACACGTGCCCTGGGTGACCTGGGGCACCACCGCCATGGTGGCCCGTTCGGTCGCGAGATTCGGCTCCGCCGAGCTGCGCGACGAGGTGCTGCCGGGCGTCTTCAGCGGGCACGTCCGGCTGTGCCTGGGCTACACCGAACCCGAGGGCGGATCCGACATCGCCACCTGCAAGACGCGCGCGGTGCGGGAAGCGGATGGATCGAGCTGGGTGATCAACGGCTCCAAGATGTTCACCACCGGAGCCCACAATTGCCAGTACGTCTTCCTCATCACCAACACCGATCCGGACGCCCAGAAGCACAAGAGCCTGACCATGTTCCTGGTCCCGCTGAACTCCCCGGGCATCGAGATCCAGGGCATCCGCACCGTCGACGGTGACCGCACCAACATCGTCTACTACAGCGATGTGCGCGTCGACGACAAGTACCGCCTGGGCGACGTGAACGCGGGCTGGACGGTGCTGCGTGAACCCCTCAACACCGAGCACGGCGCGGTGGCGGCCGCCCCGGACGGGCTGCAGGACGTGTCGATCATGATGCACCAGGCCGGCTTCATGGCCGACGCCCTGGACAAGGCCGCGGCCAAAGTCGCGGAGCGGGATCCGAACGGGCGCAGGCTCATCGACGACTCCGCGGTGGCATATCGGTTGGGCCGCAGCGCCGCGCGGATGGAAGCGTCGCTGAGCGCGCCCAGCATCTTCGGGCGCGTCGCCCTGGCGCAGACCATGCGTGACATCTCCCCGGACCTGATGGACATCCTCGGCACAGCGGCCACGCTGCCGCTCGGCACCGACGGCGCCGCCGACAACGGGGCCGCGGAGTACGTGTACCGGTTCGCCCCGCTGGTCGGGATTTACGGCGGCACGCTCGAGGTATTCCGCAACATGATCGCGCAATACGTGCTGGGCCTGGGCAAGCCGGCCTACGCGCCGGTCGCGCGGAAAGCCTCCTAGCTCGCCCGGCGCTGGGGGAGTGTGTCGTCAGGTCGTCAGGATGGTCGCCGCGGCGGTGCCCGGCGCGCCGTACAGCTGGGTGAATCCCACCTTCGGGTTGCCGGGCACCTGTCGCTCGCCGGCTTCACCGCGCAGTTGACGCACGATTTCGTGGATCTGGCGCAGGCCGGAGGCGCCGATCGGCTCGCCGTTGGCGATCAGCCCGCCGTCGGTGTTGACCGGCATCGCGCCGTTGATCTCGGTGGCGCCGTCGGCGAGGAGCTTCTCCTGATCGCCGTGCTCGCAGAACCCGCACTCGGCCATATGGATGATTTCGGCCCCGGCATCGGTGTCCTGCAGCTGGATCACGTCGACATCGCCGGGCGCGATGCCGGCCTTCTCGAACGCGGTCCGGGCGGCGTAAACCGTTGGGGCCATGTCTTCTTCGACGGGCGCGCAGGTGGTGTTGACCTCGTAGGCCCCGTAGCGGCGGGTGCGCACCTCCACCGCGCGCAGATAGACGGGCTTGGAGGTGTAGCGGTGGGCGATGTCCGCTCGGCACATGACCACGGCGGCGGCGCCCTCGTCGGGCGCGCAGAACATGTATTGGGTCAGCGGGTAATTCAGCATGGCCGAGTTCAGGATGTCCTCTTCGGAGATCGGCTTGCGGCGAAATGCGTTGGGGTTGATCGTCCCGTTGCGGAAGTTCTTGGCGGCGACCTTGGCCAGGGTCTGCTGGGAGATGCCGTGATCGTGCAGGTAGCGGTTGGCTTTCATGCCGAAGAACTGGGTCGTCAGATACTGGCCGTTCTCCGCGTACCAGCGTGGCATGCCGACCAGCGCGGGGTCCTCGGTGAACGCGCCGCGCGGATGCTTGTCCAGGCCGATGGCGATCCCGATGTCGTAGTCGCCCAGGCGGATCCCGTCGGCGCACGCCTTGGCCGCGCTGGCCGCGGTCGCGCACGCGTTGAACACGTTGGTGAACGGGATGCCCGTCAGGCCGACCATGCCGACGATCGCGTCCGGGTTGGCCACCGTCCAGCTCCCGCCGGTGGCGAATTGGACGTCCCGCCAGGCGATACCGGCATCGGCGACCGCGGCGAGAATGGCGTCGACACCCATCTGCATCGCCGACTTGCCCTCGAAGCGCCCGAACGGGTGCAAACCCACGCCGATGATGGCGACGTCATTCATGGGTGCCGCTCCTCATCGCTTCGCTCTGCAGCGTCGCCGCGCGGCGGCTGTTGGAGGTCACGCAATGGCTCCTGCGTTCTTGAGTTCCTCGATGCGATCCCAGTCCATGCCGAGCTCCATCAGGACCAGCTCGGTGTGCTCGCTGGCCTGCGGCGCCCGCGTCGTCGTCAACGGCTCGTGGTTGAACTGGACGGGGCCGCGGACCACGCGGAACGGCTTGCCGCCACCCGCGAGCTCGACCTCGGCGATCATGTCGTTGGCGATGGCCTGCTCGTCGTCGACCAGGTCCAGGAGGCTCTGGAACGGCGCCCACTGACCCTTCATGGTCTTGAGGTGCTGTCGCCAATAGTCAAACGGCTTGCCGGCGAAGGCCTGTGAAATCAATTCGGCGGCGGCGTCGGCGTTCTGGATCAACGGGAGCACCTCGGAAAAACGCGGATCGTCGGCCGCCTCGGGAATGCCCAGGTGCTCGAACGTGTCGCGGATCAGGCCGGTAGGGCTGATGATGCACAGGTTGATCGTGCCACCGTCGGAGGTTTCGTAATTGCCCATGAACGGATTCACCGATGGAGCAAGCGAACCCGGCATGGGCGTGCGCATGACCTCGCCGGTCTCCATGCCCTGCGTCACGCTGGCACCCGCCGCCCACCAGGCCGTGCTCAGCAGCGACACGTCCAGCTCGACGGCTTCACCGGTGCGCTCGCGATGCAGCAGCGCTGCCGAGATGCCGCCGGCGATGAACATGCCGCCGATCGAATCGCCGAATGCGGGAATGCCTTGTCCCAGTGCACCGCCCAGTTCCTCGGGGGTCAGGGCATAGCCGATCCCGCTGCGCGTCCAGAACGCCGTCCCGTCATAGCCGCCGGTGTCGCGTTCGGCGCCTTTGTCGCCGTAGGCCGAGCCGCGGGCGTACACGATGTTCGGGTTCACCGCGCGAATGTGCTCCACGTCGAACCTGTGCTTCTGGCGCTGGGCGGGCATGTAGTTGGTGAGGAACACGTCCGCGGTCTTGGCCAGCTCGTAGATCACTTCCTGACCGCCCGGGGTGGAGACGTCGATCCCGACGCTGCGCTTGCCGCGGTTGGGATGTTCCATCAGGGGGTGGCGTTCCGGATCTATTTGAATGCCACCCATATTCAGGAAGCCGCGCTGGGTATCGCCGCGCGCCGGATGTTCGACTTTGATGACGTCCGCTCCCCAGTCGGCCAGGATGGCTCCCGCCGCCGGAACGAAGGTGAACTGCGCAAGCTCCAGGACCCGAAAGCCCGTCATGACTTTGGTCATTTGTCGGACCCTACTTCGCGTCGAACGTCACCGGAAGCACATTCGGTGACCGGAAGGGCTGACCGTGGATATGCGGGTCATCGTCGCTCAGCAAGGTGACGTTGGTCAGCCGGTTCAGCAGGCATTCCATCGCGACCCGCGTTTCCAGGCGCGCCAGATGCAGGCCCAGGCAGGTGTGCTCACCGGCGGCGAACGAGATGTGTGGCACGTGCTTGCGGAAGATGTCGAACTCTTCGGAGCGTTCCCAGCGCCGTTCGTCACGGTTGGCCGAACCGATGCACACTCCGATCACCGAACGGGTCGGAATCTTGACACCTTCCACCTCGGTGTCTTCGGTCGTGAAGCGTTGCACGACGGTCAGCGGCGTCTCGTAACGCAGCCCCTCCTCGATGGCCGGCGCCAGCAACTCGCGGTCGGCTTGCACCGCGGCGAACTGCTCGGGATGGGTGAGTAACAGATACAGGAGGTTCCCCGACGAGCGGTAGGTGGTCTCCAGGCCGGCGGGCAGCAGTAGCCGCAGGAACGAGTAAATGGCTTCGTCGCTGAGCTTTTCGCCGTCGATCTCCGCGCTGACCAGGTCGCCGATGATGTCCTCGGTGGGCTTGGACCTGCGCTGCTCGATCTGTGCGAGGAAGTAGTCCTTGAGTGCGGCCGACGCCTCGAAGGCGGCTTCGTAATTGACGTGGTAACTGATCAATTGGACGGCGCGCTTGCGGAACTTCGGCAGGTCGTCGGCCGGCAGTCCCAGCAGCTCGGCGATGACGCGGGTGGGGAATTCGAAGGTGAAGTTCCGGATCAGGTCGGCCCGACCGGCCTCGATGAACTCGTCGATCAGGCCGTTGCAGATCGGCCGCACGATGGTGGGCTCCCAGCGCGCCAGCGCCTTGGACTTGAATGCCGCGGAGACCAGGTTGCGGTGGTCGCGGTGCTTCTTGCCCTCCATGGCCAGAATCGTCGGCCCCATGAACAGGCCGATGGTCTTGTCGTACGGCTTGGAACTGAACACCCGGCCGTCCCGGAACACCGTGTTGACCGCGTTGAACGACATCGCCGAGTACTCCTGCTTGGGCAGCAGGGACTCCGGCGTCTTGGAGTAGTTCATCACCGTGCCGGCGAACACGCCGGCCTCCCGCCGCTTGCGGCCAAAGAACGGGTAGGGGTCACGCAGGCTGACGGTCTCGTCGCCGGCACCGGCCGCGGTGTGAACGTTGGTCGTCACCTGAACTCCAGCATCTTGATCTCAGCACGATCGGACACTTGCTTCGTAAGATCGTACTGTAATTATTACAGTAGGCAATATGGGCATGACCATGCGAGGTCGCTCGCCGGTCCACACACCGAAAGGTGATTCATGAGCACACTCGACGAACGTGGTCACGGCACAGTCGAACAGCCGGACGCCGCCCTGGCCGCGGTGCTGGACCGGCAGCGGCGAGCATTCATGAATGAGGGCCCGCCCAGCCTGGCGATGCGGCACAATCGCATCGACCGGTTGATGGCCCTGGTCCTCGACAACACCGACGCGTTCGTGGACGCCATGGCCGCCGACTTCGGCACCCGCTCCAGGGCTGCAACGTTGTTCACCGAGGTCATCGGCATGATCTCGGTCATCGAGCACACCAGATCCCATGTGGCTCAGTGGATGCGGCCAACCAAGCTGATGCGGGCGGCGCGGCTGTGTGGACTGCGCGCCGAGGTCCAGCCCTCGCCACTCGGAGTGATCGGGATCATCGGACCGTGGAACTTTCCGCTCAACCTCGTGGTGCTGCCCGCAGCGACCGCGTTCGCGGCCGGCAACCGCGCGATGGTCAAGATGTCGGAGGTCACCGCGCACACCGCCGACCTGATGGCGTCGCTGGCACCGGAGTACTTCGAGTCCGACGAGCTGCACGTCGTCACCGGCGGTCCCGACGTGGCGGCCGCCTTCGCCGCCCTGCCCTTCGACCATCTGTTCTTCACCGGCTCACCGTCGGTCGGAGCTTTGGTGCAACGCTCGGCGGCGCTGAATCTGGTCCCGGTAACGTTGGAACTCGGCGGGAAGAATCCCGTCGTCGTGGCCCCGAGCGCCGACATCCGCCGCTCGGCGGCGCGGATCGCCCAGGCTCGCATGGTCAACGGCGGACAGGTCTGCGTGTGCCCCGACTATGTGTTCGTGCCCGAGGCGCGGCTGGACACGTTCGTCGACAACGCCCGACGCACCCTGCGCGACATGTTTCCCGAGATCGTGTCCAACAAGGACTACTGTTCGAGCGTCAATCACGCGAATTTCGACCGGGTCATCGGGCTGATCGAGGATGCGCGCGACAAGGGCGCGACTGTGGAAACCATTGCCCCGGAGGGGGAGTCGCTGCCGGACCGCGCCTCGCGCAAGATCGCGCCCACCATTGTCCGTGACATCGACGAACGCATGAGGATCGCGGGCGAGGAGGTCTTCGGCCCGGTTCTGGTGGTGCGGGGGTATTCCAGACTGACGGAGGCGATCGACTACATCAATCAGCGGCCGGCCCCGCTGGTGGCTTACTGGTACGGGGCCGACGACGCCGATTTCCGCGACTTCGTGCGCAACACCCGCAGTGGCGGCGTGGCCCGCAACGACTTTGCCGCACAGATGATTCCGTCGGCGGCGCCGTTCGGGGGAGTGGGCCGCAGCGGGATGGGCGCCTACCACGGCAAGGCCGGTTTCGACACGTTCAGCCATCACCGGACAGTGGTGGGCAACGACCTGCCCTTCAGCATCACCGGAAGCGCCGCTCCGCCGTTCGGGAAGTCGATGCGAATGTACGCCGACGTCATGATGCGAATAACGAAGGCCCGCAACCGCCGCCGGCTCAGCGCGAGTCGGTCAGTCTCCCGGCCCTAGCCAACAGACCCGCGTAGCCCGCGCCGAGCAGGCGCGGCATCGCGGCCATCACGCGGCCGTCGGCCCCGATAAGGATGCGGGCGCGGTTCCGCTCGGCCCCGCGCAGAATCAGCCGGGCGGCCTTGGTGGCGGACGTCAGGGCCGCGCGATCGAACATCTTGGTCGCCATCTCGGGATCCTCGTTGTCCGCCGTGCGCATGTTCGCCCCGAAGTTGGTGCGCACGACACCGGGATGCACGCAGTGCACGGTCACCGGACGGCGTTCCATGATCATCTCCTGACGCAGCGCCTCGGTGAGGCCGCGCACCGCGAACTTGGACATGCTGTAGGCGCCTTGGTAGGGAACCGCGATCAGCCCGAACGCGCTGGACAGGTTGATCAACCGGGCGGGCCGTCCCGTCGTACCCGCCTCGATGAGTTGTGGCAGAAAGGCTTTGGTTCCGTTGACGACGCCGCCGACGTTGATCTCCATCAGCCAGTCGAAGTCCTTCCAGGACATGTCCGCCACGCCGGCGAACAGGTCGACTCCGGCGTTGTTGAACACCAGGGAGGCGGGCCCGTGCTGCTCGCGCACCTCGTCGGCGAAACCCAGCACAGCGTCGCGGTCGGCGACGTCCACCCGGTACGGCGTGACCTGCCCGGGCGGACACGCGGCCTGGGTTTCGGCCAGGCCGGCCGGGTCGATGTCGGATGCGGCGACGTGCGCCCCATCCCGAGTAAGCGCCTGGGTCAGGGCGCGGCCGATGCCGGAACCGGCGCCCGTGACCACAGCGACGCGACCTTGGTACCTCATGAGCTCCTCACGCATCCACTCCTGACTCGGCGACGATCCCGGACGAACAAGAACAGGTGCTCGAAGGCCACTGCGCCTAATGGCAGCGGCACGCACATCCGGACCGTTTCGGTGAGACGCGCCAGCGTCTCGTCCTTTTGCGGCAACGACATGCCCTTCGCCTTCCCGCGGCGGGCTGCCGGGTCAACCGGTCAGCCACTCACCGCCTGCTCGCGCGCCCACCGGTAGTCGGCCTTACCCGACGGGCTGCGCTCGATGACCGAACGGAACACGATCGCTTTGGGGAGTTTGTAGCGCGCCAGCGTCCGCGCAGCGTGCGACACCAGTTCGTTTGGCTGGGCGCTGGCTCCCGGTGCGAGCGCCACCACCGCAACGACCTCCTGGCCCCACCGCTCGCTCGGCCGGCCGGCGACCACCACGTCGGCCACCGCGGGATGTGACGCGATGGCCGTCTCGACCTCCTCGACGAAGATCTTCTCGCCACCGGAGTTGATGGTCACCGAATCCCGGCCCAGCAGTTCGATGGAGCCGTCGGTGCCATGGCGCGCGCGATCACCGGGGATGGCGTACCGGACGCCGTCGATCACCGGAAATGTCTTGGCCGTCTTGGCCGCATCGCCCTTGTATCCGAGCGGAACGTAGCCGCGCTGCGCCAGCCAGCCCATCCCGTCGTGGCCGGGTTGCAGGATTGCCGTCAGATCCTCGGCGGCCACGAAGGTGTCCGGCCCGGCGTTGAACGTGCCGGTGGCCACAGCTCCCGACGTCGACATGTGATGCATCTGGGCCCCGGTCTCCGACGAGCCGACGCCGTCGATGACGACGGCGTTCGGCAGCGTTTCGATCAGGCGTTGCTTGACGTACGGGGTCAGCAGCGCACCGCCGTTGGCGACGACCGCGAGCGACGACACGTCGGCGATCCCCTGCTCGATCGCGGCGACGAGGGGACGCGCCATCGCGTCCCCGACCACGGTGACCACCATGACCTTCTCCCGCTCGATGGTGCGCACCACGTCCTCGGCGTCCAGGTGATCGACGACGGTGGGAAAGACGACGGACTGCCCCGTGGTGATCGCGGTCATCACGCTCCACTGGGCGGCGCCATGGATCAGCGGCGGCAGGATCATCAGTTTGGTGCCCGGGCCCGACGCGGCGCGTTCGACGATCTCGTCGAGCGACGTCGATGGCTCGCCGGTCATCAGGTTCCGGCCACCGAAGGACGTCATGAAAATGTCGTGCTGGCGCCACAACACGCCCTTCGGCATGCCCGTCGTACCACCGGTGTACAGCACATAGAGGTCGTCGGGGGAGTGCTGCACCGGCGGCGGCTCGGGGGACACCGACGCCAGGGCGGCCTCGTAATCGACTGCGCCGTCGAGCAAGTCGTTGCCGGAGTCGTCGGCGATCTGGATCAGCACGCGCAGCTGTGGCAGATCCGGCAGGATCTCGGCCACCCGCGGCGCGAACTCGGCGTGGTAGAGCAGCGCGGTCGCCCCGGAATCGGCCAGCAGGTATTGCAGCTCGCTCTTGACGTAACGGAAGTTGACGTTGAACGGCGCGACCCGTGCCTCGAAGCTGCCCAGCAACGCCTCGACGAATTCGTTCCCGTTGTAGGCGTACAGGCCCAGCAGGTCTTGGCCCACCTCGTGGCCGCCCAGCGCCGAGCGCTCGGTGTGGCAGCCCAATCCCTGCGCGTGCAGGTACGCGGCCAGCCGGTTGGAGCGCTCGATCACCTGCCGGTAGGTGTAGCGCCGGTCGCCCTGGACGATCAGCTCGCGATCGGGGATCGCGGCGGCGACGGCCTTCGCGACGGCCGGAACCGTGAATGTTGTTGTGGTGTCGGACATTGTGCCTCTCACGGCTGGTGGGGTAACAAACGAACCATCAGGCCGTTGGCCTCGCTGAGCAAGGTTCCATCGGCGGCTATCATAGTAGCGTCAATGAAAACCTTCCTGCCGTCGATGTTGGTGATGCGGCCGTGCGCCGTGAGTGGTTGGTCGATGGGGGTGATGCTGCGGAAATCGACGTGCAGGTACGCCGTGCGCGTCGGCCGGATGTCCGCGGTGGTCACGACCATGCCGAACAGCCAGTCGTAGAACAGCGGGATTATGCCGCCGTGCACGGCCCGGTTCCCCCCGATGTGGGCGGTGCTGAAATGACCGGCCATCCGCACGCCGTCGGGCCCGGACTCCGTCACCATCCAGGGCGGTATCAGTGGATGGGCCAACCCCGGCAGGCTCAGCACCCTGCCGGCCACCGCCTCGGTCTCCGGGACCTGGTGGCCCTCGAGCAACGCGCAGGCGTTCTCCAGGTGCGCGGTCGCGGCCTCCCACGCCGCGGGGTCGGGTTTGGTGGACACGGTCAGGTCCTGCAGGCGGCGCAGCGCGGCGACGAACGGGCCCAGCTCCGTGGGCGCGTCCTCGACGGGCCTGACGTCGGGGAATCCGCCTCGAACTTCCGGCGCGGTTTCGGTCATCGCAGTCCTTCGTCCCAGGCCCGGAGCAGGTCGTCGGTGCTGGTGATCGTGGCCAGCAGCGACAGGGTGTTGGCGATCATCGCTGCACCATAGTCGGCGGGTACGCCGGCCACCGCGTCGTGGGGGAGCACCACCCGGTAGCCGGCGTTGACGGCGTCCATGACGAGGTTGGGTATCGCAATGTTCAGCGAAACACCCACCACGACAATGGTCGACACTTCGAGATTGCGCAGCATCGCGTCCAGGTCCGTGCCGCCCATCGGGCCCACGCCGTGCCACCGGCGCAGCACCAAATCCGAAGGCTCCGGCCCTAATTCGGGCAGCAGCTCGGCACCGGGTGTGCCGGGTGTGATATCGACCTTGCCGGCACCGCCCATCGCGAAGATCTTGGCGTTGTGGTTGGACCCGAGCCCGTCGGGGCGCCGCTGCACCAGGCAGTGCACGACCCGCACCCCGGCCGCCCGGGCCGCGGGCAGCAGGCGAGCGATGTTGGGCAGCGCCTCGCGGCGCGCCTCCTCGGCGAGCATCGCCAGTCCCGCGTCGGGCCCCATCACCGCGCCCTGGCATTCCTGGGTGACGATCGCGGTGCGCTCGGGTGCGGCCAGTGCGGTCAGCCGGTCCGTCATGTGGGGGCTCCCACCGGCGCGACGTCATAGAACTGCGCCGCCCACTTGCGCAGCGCCATATAGCCTTTCGCGTCGGTTTTCGACAACGCCGGGTGTTCCACATACTTCTGGTAGCGCCAGATCTGCAGATCGTCGAACACGGTGGACAGGAATTGTTTCTCGATGACGTCGCGCAGTTTGCCTTCGGGAACGTCGGCGGTGTCGCCGGGGAGCCGCGGCCACCAGATCGAATAGAACAGGTCCGAGCATTCGTCGTCGACCGGTGTGCAGGTGAAGATCAGCCGATGATTCTGCGCGCCCTCGAAGACGCTGATCGCCCCGCCGAGGCCGAACAGGTGGCTGTGGAACCGCAACGCGAGATCCTCGGGGTTGTCGCTGCGCGCGTCCGGCCAGCCCGCGACGAACTGCCATTCGTGGTCGACGATCTTCCACTCCAGCACCCTCGGCGTCACGGTGGCGTGGTGCACGTACTCGAAATGCGCGCTGTCGGGGGCGTTCTCGGCGACGATCTGCGGATGCACCGGTTCGCGCTCCGCTCGCCTCGAGAACTCCGGGTACGCCCGGTAATACGCCGCCGGGTCCGTCTCGAACTGCGGGAACTTTCCGAAGATGTCCGGCATCTGCCACTGCGGCTCCTTGCCGTCCGGGTGATGCCAGACGAAGACGCAGTCATACTGCTCCTGGACGGGATACACCTTCAGGCGTAGCCCTCGGTTGGGCCGGTCCGGCTGGTAGGGGATGTACCGGTTGGTGCCGTCCGGACCCCAGCGCCAGCCATGGAAGGGGCACTCGACGCAGTCGCCGACCACCTTGCCGCCGTGACCGATGTGCGCGCCCAGGTGTTTGCAATGTGCTTCCAAGACGTGCAGCTCACCCCGCTCATCCCGGTAGGCCACCAGGTCCTCACCGAAGTACTGCAGCGGCCGGACCTCGCCGACGGGAAACTCTGGAGACCAGCCGACCATGAACCAGCCGGTGACTTTCCAGGTGAATGGGACTTTCACGCCGGTGCCTCCCGCGATCGTTGATACTAAATCCATTACAGTATAGATTTCAGCAGTCCGGCCCGCGCGCGGCAAGGGAGTGACATGACGACAGCGGCTGACGAGCTGGAAGCCATCCGACAGCTCAAGGCGCGCTCAACGCGATCATCGCGCGACACCTGCAGAGGTGGGGCTCGTCGCGCGAAGGATTCCGCGAGTTGCTGGAATCGCCCGCGGTGACCCAGCTGACCTCGGTGATCGATCCGCTGTCGGTCGTTCCGTCTCCGCCACCGGACCGCCGGCTGATGGTCGGCGCCTGGCACGACCGGATGGCGATGCGCGAGCCCGCCGATGCGTTGCAGGAACGCTGGGGCGGCCAACTGTACTGGTACGACGGCAGCCACGTCGGCCACATCTTCTCGCGGCGCGTGCAGCGCATCACCGACCGATTCCTGCGCGACGTGATCGCGCGAAAAGCAGTGGTGCCCGACTGATGGCACCCACGTGGACCGCGCGAACCGTGGTCGAGCTCTACAACCTCGTCGTGTGGAACGAACGCAATATCGACCTGGCCGACGAGCTCTTGGGCGACACGGTGATTCGGCACGAGGTCGGTGGGGTGCGCACGTTGACCCACGCGGAAGCCGTGCAGCGGGTGGTGGACATGTGGGAGCTGGCGGAGTCGTTGCACTTCGACCTCAACGTCGTCATCGAGGGCGACGACGGCGAGCACGTGGCGATCGTCTACGACTCGACGATCACCAGCAAGGACGGCGCCGAGACCAACATCGCCAGCATCGAGGTGTTCCGCGTGGTCGATGGCAAGATAACCGAGGTTTGGAACGGCGGCTACCAGCAAGGGGTTTGGAATTGAGTGACCGATCGCTTGACGAGTTGGGTTTCTACCTGCTGGCCGGGGCCGGCGGCGAGGGCCCGGCGACATTGATGGATGAGGCCCGCCGCGGCGAGGAACTCGGCTTCGGCACCGGCTTCATCTCCGAGCGGTGGAACGTCAAAGAGGCGTCGTCTCTGGTCGGGGCGGCATGCGCGGTGACCAACCGGATGCAAATCGCCACGGCCGCAACCAATCACAACACCCGCCATCCGCTGATCACCGGGTCGTGGGCGACCACGATGCATCGCCTGTCCGGCGGCCGGTTCACTCTCGGTATCGGCCGGGGCATCGCCGCGATCTACGGGGCTTTCGGCATCCCGGCGGTGACGACGGCGCAGATGGAGGACTGGGCCCAGGTGATGCGCCGGCTGTGGCACGGCGAGCTGATCTTCAACCACGACGGCCCGATGGGCACGTACCCGATCCTGTTCTTGGACCCCGACTTCAATGAGGACATTCGGCTGGCGCTGGTGGCCTTCGGGCCCAACACGCTCGCGCTCGGCGGGCGCGCGTTCGACGACGTCATCCTGCACACGTATTTCACGCCGGAGACGTTGCAGCGCAGCGTCAACACCGTGAAGTCCGCGGCGGAGAAGGCCGGCCGCGACCCGGACAGCGTCCGGGTGTGGTCGTGCTTCGCCACCGTCGGCGACCACCTGCCCGAAGAACTGCGGCTGAAGAAGACCGTGGCGCGCCTGGCCACCTATCTGCAGGGTTACGGCGATCTGTTGGTCACGACCAACGACTGGGATCCCGCTGTGCTGCAGCGGTTCCGCGAAGATCCGGTGGTCACCTCGATCGCCGGCGGGATCGATCACAAGGGCACGGCCGAGCAGATCGAGCACATCGCGACGCTGATTCCCGACGAATGGCTGGAGCCCTCGGCCACCGGGTCGGCGCAGCAGTGTGTGGATCGCATCCGCAAGGAATTCGACTACGGGGCCGACGCGGTCATCATGCACGGAGCCACCCCCGACGAGCTCGAGCCGGTCGTCGCTGCTTACCGCGCGGGGGATTAGGAGATTTGCCCGCCTCGTAGCGACAACTCATCGTCGCGGCGACGCCACACGGAGATTGTCGCTACGAGGCGGGCAAAACCTGGCATGCCTGCGCGCGCCACTCACGGCATGATGACGGCCCGGGTGACCGGTTCGGCGGCGGCCTGCCTGCTGGACAGGCCGCGCTTCAAGGACGCGAGCAGGACGTCACGCGTCTCACGGGGATCGATGAGTTCGTCGAAGCCCATGTGTTCGGCAGACCGATAGGACGCCTGCAACTCGGCCTCGCGCAACTTCGCGGTGACGTCCTCGCCGGCGTGTGTCGCCCGGCCCAGCGCGGCCGCGCTCATGGCGCCCATCGTCGCGCCCGGGTAGGCGAAGGTCGCGGACTGGCTGTCGAAACCCAGCAGGGACATGACCATCGAGCCGAACCCGTACGCCTTGCGCAGCGTCACATGCAACTTCACCGTGGTGGCCGCGGTTTGCGCGGCGAACATCCGCGCGCCGGCGCGCAGCACGCCGCTGCGCTCGGAGCGGCTGCCGGGCAGCATGCCGGGATTGTCGGCGAGGAAGACGATGGGCAGGTGGAACGAGTCGGCCACCATGATGAAGTGCGCCGCCTTGTCGGCGGCCGCGGCGTCGATGGAGCCGGCGAGCACCTGGGGCTGGTTGGCCACCACCGCGACCGGGTGACCGCCGAGGTGGGCCAGCGCGCAGATGATCGCCTTGCCGTACTGCGGCTGGACTTCGAACCAGTCGGGCCGGTCGAAGACCACGTCGAGCACCGCGCGCATGTCGTAAACGCGGCGGTTGTCCCGCGACACGATGTCGAGCAGCTCCGGCGTGGCACGTGGCTCACTGTCCTCGTCCTGCGGCAACGATGGCGGGTAGGACCAGGCGCTCGACGGAAAGTAGGACAGGTAGCGCCGGATATCGTCGAGCACCGTTTCGTCGTCTTCGGCGACGTTGTGGATCACCCCGCTGGGCAGAGCGACATCCGGTCCACCGAGGTCTTCCTTCGAAATGTCTTCTCCGGTGGACTCTTTGACGACGGGCGGCCCGGCGGTGAAAATCGCGCCCTGCCTGCTCATGATCCGGAAGTCGCAGACCGGGGCCACCAGCGCGCCGTGTCCGGCCGACGGGCCGAGCACCGCGCCGACGGTCGGGACGCGGCCCGAGCACTGCGCCTGGGCCAGCAGGTCGGTGGGGGTGCGGCCGTAGTGCCCGCCGCCGGGACGAAAGCCGGCGCCTTCGAGCAGCATCAGCAGCGGGACCTTGTCCCGCAGTGCCAGTTCGGCGATCCGGTACCGCTTCGAGTTGCCGCCGGGTCCGATGCTGCCCGCCATGGTGGTGAAGTCCTCGGCACCCAGCATCACCGGTGAACCGTTGATCTCGCCGGAGCCGACGATCAGGCCGTCGGCCGCGATCTCGCCGCCGACCAGGGTGCCGAGTTCGCGGAAGCTGCCCGGATCGAGGAGGTACTCGATGCGTGCGCGGGCGTCGAGCTTGCCCTTGTTGTGGTGCTTGTCGAGTCGCTCCGGCCCGCCCATTGCCCGTGCGTGCTGACGGCGCCGCTCGAGATCGTTGAGCGTTTCTCCCCAGTCCTGGGCTTTCGCCATGCCTATGTCCTACCTCATACGGATTCGTCGCGCGAGCAGATTTGCAGGGTCACATACTGGATTGCTTACTGTAAAGTTACCCGCATGTCCGACGCCGCCTGCCTGGAGGTCGGCGGGGCGTCCCAAATCGAGGAGTCTCAGCAGTGAGCGCAACGACGATGGACGAGGCCGCGAAGCTCTTGGCGGACCCGTTGGCGTACACCGACGAGCGGCGGCTGCATGCGGCGCTGACGCACCTGCGCGCCAATGCCCCGGTGTCCTGGGTGGAGGTCCCGAACTACCGGCCGTTCTGGGCGATCACCAGACATGTCGACATCATGGATATCGAACGCGAAAACATGCTCTTCACCAACTGGCCCCGGCCCGTGCTGACGACCGCCGAAGGTGACGAGATGCAGGCGGCCGCCGGTGTGCGCACGCTGATCCATCTGGACGACCCACAGCACCGGGTGGTGCGCGCCATCGGCTCAGACTGGTTTCGTCCAAAGGCGATGCGGGCGTTGAAGGTCCGGGTCGACGAGCTGGCCAAGATCTACGTCGACAAGATGATGGCGGCCGGGCCCGAATGTGACTTCGTCCAGGAGGTCGCGGTCAATTATCCGCTCTACGTCATCATGTCGCTGCTCGGACTGCCCGAGGCCGATTTCCCGAGGATGCTCAAGCTGACCCAGGAGTTGTTCGGCAGCGACGACTCCGAATTCAAACGGGGTAGCACGAACGAGGATCAGTTGCCGGCACTGTTCGACATGTTCCAGTACTTCAACGGTGTGACGGCGTCTCGCCGCGAGCACCCGACCGAGGATCTCGCCTCCGCGATCGCCAACGCCCGCGTCGACGGCGAACCGCTGTCGGACATCGACACCGTGTCCTACTACCTGATCGTGGCCACCGCCGGTCATGACACCACCAGCGCAACCATTTCTGGTGGGCTGCAAGCTCTCATCGAGAATCCGGACCAGCTCGAGCGGCTGCGGGGCAATCTCGACCTGATGCCGTTGGCCACCGAGGAGATGATCCGCTGGGTCACTCCGGTCAAGGAATTCATGCGCACCGCCAACGCGGACACCACCGTACGCGGAGTGCCGATCGCCGCGGGCGATTCCGTGCTGCTGTCCTACGTCTCCGCCAATCGCGACGAGGACGTGTTCACCGACCCGTTCCGATTCGATGTCGGGCGCGACCCCAACAAGCACCTGGCCTTCGGCTACGGCGTGCACTTCTGCATGGGCGCCGCCCTGGCCCGCATGGAGGTCAACAGCTTCTTCTCCGAGCTGCTGCCCAGGCTGAAATCCATTGAGCTGACCGGTGATCCGGAGCTGGTCGCCACCACGTTCGTGGGCGGCCTCAAGCACCTGCCGGTGCGGTACTCGCTGACCTGACTGCGGCCGCCTCATCGAGCGGGGCCCTCGCTACACTCCCCGTGGAGGTCTCGCAATGACGCGCAGGACGATCGTCATCACGGGTGCCAGCGACGGCATCGGCGCGGCTGCGGCGCGTCGCCTCGGCCGCACCGGCGACCAGATCGTCGTGGTGGGCCGCTCCCACACCAAGACCGCCGCGGTGGCCGCCGAATTGGACGCGGACTACTTCGTCGTCGATTACGCCGACCTGTCCCAGGTGCGGGCGCTGGCGGACAAGATTCGTTCGCAGTACCCGCGCATCGACGTGTTACTCAACAATGCGGGCAGGATGGCCAGCAAGATCGAGCTGACCCCCGACGGCTACGAACGCACCTATCAGGTCAACTACCTGGCACCGTTCCTGTTGACCACCCGATTGCTGGATGTCCTGCTGGAGTCAGGCGCCACGATCGTCAACACCACCAGCTCGTCGCACAAGCTGATCTTCCGGGCCACCGTCGACGACCTGGAGAACACCGCGATCCGCCGGCCCGCCGCCGCCTACGCGTTCTCGAAGCTGTCAATCATGTTGTTCACCAAGGAATTACACCGGCGCTACCGTGCCGACGGCCTCTCCGTCGCGGCCGTGCATCCCGGCAACGTCAACTCCAACATCGGTGTCGCGTCGGGTTCGCGATTTCTGGTCTTCATGCAGCGGTACACCCCGGCGGTGCTGTTCATCTCTACCCCGGACCAGGGCGCCGACCAGTTGGTGCGGCTGGCGTCGAGCACACCCGTTGTGGAGTGGACGCCCGGCGCGTACTACGCCAAGCGCAAGATCGCCAAAACCAGTCGCCTGGCCCAGAACCCGCGATTGGCCGCCGAACTGTGGGAGCGCACCGCCTCCAGGCTCGGCTGACGGCTCCCGCCCGGGTGATCTTCGATACTCGCTAGTATCTAACCGATACTCGCGGGTATGCTGCTGCACATGTCGCCTGTCAAACCGCTTCGCACCCGCCCCACCCGGGGCGAGGTTCGCGACCGGATCCTGGATGCGGCGTCGAAGGTGTTCGCGGCCGAGGGTTTCGCCGGTGCCACCATCGACGCGATCGGTCAGGCCGCGGGCTTCACCAAGGGCGCGGTCTATTCCAACTTCGAGTCGAAGGACGAACTGTTCCTGGCCCTGCTCGACCGCGAGTTCGAGCTGCGCGGGGAGCAGATCGCGATAGCGCTGGACCGCAGCGACGGCGACAGCGCCGCGGCCGCGCGGGAGGTGAGCCGGTCGGTGCTCGACTCGGTCCGCGATCATTCCGATTACTACGTGCTGCTCGTGGAGTACTGGCTGCGCGCCCAGCGCGATCCACAGCTGCGGGAACGCCTGATCGAGCGCCGCCGCGCCGCGGCCGACCAGGCGCTGGACATCGTCGAATCGACCGACACCGTGCCGGGCGACCGGCGGCTGACCGACGTCGCCCAGCTCGTCGTCACCCTCAACCTGGGCGTCGCGATGGAAGAGGTGCTGCGTCCCGGAACCATCAACCCCGACCTGCTCGCGCAACTGATCACCGCACTGCTGGAATCGATTCCGGTTTGAAGGCGAATAGGGAAAGCCACACCATGGATGCCACAGACGAACCGGACGACGTCACACCGGTGATCACCGCCACCGGATTGGGGGTCGACGGTGAGCACGGGCCGCTCTTCTCGGGCGTCGACCTGGCCCTGACGCCCGGGTTTCACGCGATCCAGATGCCCGGGGGTCCGGGGCAGACCACGCTGTTGCTGACGCTCGCGGGACGATTCAAGCCGAGCCACGGCTCGCTGAGCGTGCTCCGCGAAACGACGCCGCGTGCGATCCGCCGGCAGTGCGCGATCGCGGCCTTCGACGACATCGACGAGCTGGAGGAGTCGGTGACCGTGGAGACCGTGCTGGCCGAGCAACGCCGGTGGCTGGCGCCGTGGTATTCATCGGTGCCGATTCAATCGGGTCCGGCCGAGCTGAACGAGGTCTTCGGCGAGATGAACCCGCCGTCGCACGACACCTACATCGTCGAATTGTCGGACCTGGAACTGTTTTTGCTGCGCATCACGCTGGCGTTGCTGTCGGACCGTCCGATCCTGGTGGTCGGCGACCTCGAACAGGTCCGCGACAATTCCCGGCGGGCTATCGCGGCCGACCGGCTCGGCGTGATCGCGAAACAGCGCACCGTCGTCGTCGGGGTGACCAATCCGCTCGGCACCGACGCACCCGAACACGAACTACACGATCACCGCATCCTGACCGGAGAGGGCTGAAAGATGCTGGCTGGACTCGCCTTTGGCTCGGAGATCAAACGTTTCGGCCGCAGCCGATTGACGCGCGTGGCCATCGTCGTGCTGATGCTGCTGCCCCTGGTGTACGGGGCGCTGTACCTGTGGGCGTTTTGGGATCCCTTCGGCCACACCAACAAGATGCCGGTGGCACTGGTCAACTCCGATCGCGGCGCCGTCGTGTCCGGGCAGCAGTTCAACGCCGGCGCGGAGATCGCCAAGAGCCTGACCGCGGACGGCGGCCTGGACTGGCACGTCGTGGATCTAGCGGAGGCACGCAACGGGGTCGACCACGGCAAGTACTACTTCATGGTGGAGTTGCCGCCGGACTTCAGCGCGGCGATCGCTTCGCCGGTGACCGGGCAACCCAAGAAGGCCAACCTGATCGCCGTCTACAACGACGCCAACAACTACATCTCCACCAGTATCGGTCGTACCGCCATCGGCCAGGTCCTCAACGCCGTCTCCAGCCGGATCTCGGGCCAGGCCGTCAATCAGATGCTGTCCGTGGTGGTTTCGTCGGGATCGGGCATCAAGCAGGCCGCAGACGGTGCGGCTCAGCTCGACGACGGCGCGGGTCAGCTGGTGGCGGGCCTGGACACCGCGCGGTCCGGGTCGGCGACGCTTGCCGCTGGTGCCAAGCAACTGTCAGACGGAATCAACCAGGCCACCGACCCGCTGCTCGCGGTGACCAAGGCGGTGTCGCAAATCGGCGGCACCACGCAGCAACTGCAGCAGGGCGCGACCGCGCTTGCACAGGTCAACGACCAGATCGGTGCCATCGCCGCGGCGCAGGATGCCGCCGCAAACTCGCTTTCGTCGGTGATCGATCAGCTTGCCGCGCGACAGGATCCGCTGGCGAACAATCTGCGCGGCATCCAAGATCAGCTCCGGGGCCACCAGTACACGCCCCAGATCCGCCAGCAGCTCACCGATGCGCAGAACGCCGCGATCGCCATGACATCGGGCTTGCGTAACCCGGGTAGCCCGCTCGGGTCGGCGCTCGACCAGGTCGGCAGCAAGGGGCAGGACCTGACGAACAAGCTCACCCAATTGCGCGACGGGGCCCAGCAAGTCGCCACGGGCAATGCCGAATTGGCCGGCGGCATCGCCAAACTTGACGATGGCGCACGACAGCTCAAGACGGGATCCGCCGAGCTGGCCACGAAACTCGCCGACGGAGCCAAGCAGGTGCCCAACTGGACGACCCAGCAAAAGGAGGCGGTCGCCGACACCATCGGTGGTCCGGTGCAACTCGAGGCTTCACACGAAAACGCCGCGCCCAACTTCGGCACCGGGATGGCGCCGTTCTTCCTCACACTCGCCTTGTTCTTCGGCGCCCTGGTGCTGTGGATGGTGCTGCGGCCCTTGCAGACTCGCGCGATCGCCGCGGAGGTGCTCGCGATCCGCGTGGTGCTCGCCAGCTACCTGCCCGCCGCCGCGATCGCGGTATTCCAGGCCCTCATCCTGTACTGCGTGGTCCGGTTCGCGCTCGGCATGCACGCCGTGCACCCGGCGGCGATGCTGGGGTTCATGATGCTGATTTCCGGCGCGTTCGTCGCCGGGACGCAGGCGATCAATGCGCTCGTAGGCCCTGCGGTGGGCCGGGTGCTGATCATGGCCCTGCTCATGTTGCAGCTCGTCAGTGCGGGCGGCATGTATCCGGTGGAAACCACGACGCGGCCATTCCAGGTTCTGCACCGCTTCGACCCGATGACCTATGGCGTCAACGGGCTTCGGCAGCTGATACTCGGCGGCATCGATGCCCGGCTGTGGCAGGCGATCGTCGTGCTGGTGGGGATCACGGCCGTCGCGCTGGCGATCTCGTGCCTGTCGGCGCGAAGAGACCGGCTGTGGAATCTGGGCAGGCTGATCCCCGCGATCAAGATGTAGGTGGGCTTTCAGCCGATCCCGAAATCGATGATGCCCCGGACGATTTTGCCGTTGAGTAGGTCGTCGTAGGCGTCGTTGACCTCGTCGAGGCGATAGCGCTTGGTGATCATCTCGTCGAGCTGAAGCTGGCCCGTCTCATACAGCCTGGCCAGCCGGGAGATGTCCGCCTTCGGGTTGCAGGAGCCGAATATGGTGCCCGCCAACGTCTTGTTCATCAGGATGAAGTCCTGCAGGTCGATCTTGACCGACCGGGTCAACTGCGACGTCATGCCGGTGAGCACGCAGGTGCCGCCCTTGCGGGTGAGCTTCACGGCGTCGCGGACGTCCTCCGGGGTGATCAACGAGGGCGAGACCACGACCGCGTCGGCCATCACCCCGTAGGTGAGGCCGCGCACCAGGTCCAGCGCCTCGTCGATGGTCGCCGCGCTATGTGTCGCGCCGAACTGCAGCGCCGATTTCTGTTTGAAGTCAACCGGATCCACCGCGACGATCTGCGCGGCGCCGTTGATGCGGGCCCCCTGGATCGCGCCGGTGCCGATCCCGCCGACGCCGATCACCACGACCGTGTCGCCGGCGCGCATGTTGGACCGGTTGGCAACGGAGCCGTAGCCGGTCGGGATGGCGCAGGACAGCAGGGCGCTCGATGTCAGCGGCAGATGTTGCTCGATCTTCACCAGTGAATTCGTCGATACCACGGTGTGTTCGGCGAATGCCCCGATCTTGGCGATATGGCCAAGGCTGCGGCCGTCGGCGGTGTGGTGGCGGAACGTGCCGTCCGTCGGCATCCCCGGGATCATCGTGCCGATGCCGACGTCGCACAGGTACTCGATTCCGCTGGCGCACCAACGGCATTGGCCGCACACGGCCACGAACGACATCACCACGTGGTCACCCGGCTCGAAGTCGGTGACACCCGGGCCGACCTCGCGCACGATGCCGGAGCCCTCGTGGCCGCCGATCGTCGGGAACATGGTCGGCAGCCCCATCGATCGCATCACCTCGTTGGGCGCCGACATGTCGCCTTTGAGGATGTGGTCGTCCGAGTGGCACAAACCGGCCGCCGCCATCTGCACCAGGACCTCGCCGGCCCTGGGGGGATCGAGCTCGAATTCCTCGACGGACCACGGCCCGCCGACGTCGTGCAGGATCGCCGCGCGGCTTCTCATGCGGCGGGGGCGAACGTCACCGGAAGCTTGTTCGGCGACCGGAAGGTGAGCCCGACGATCTTGGATTCCTCGCCGGTTCCGTCGTCGGGCGCGAACGCCAGGTTCTCGACCCGGTCCAACAGACTGTTCAGCATGACCCGGGTTTCCAGCCGGGCCAGGTGCATGCCGAGGCACATGTGGATACCGCCGGCGAAGGCGATGTGGGCTTGCCGCGGGCGGCGGATGTCGAACGTGTCGGGATCGGTCCAGCGAGTCTCGTCGCGGTTGGCCGAGCCCATGCACATGTCGATCTGGGCGTCGGCCGGGATTGTCTTGCCGCCGATTTCGACCTCTTCGGTCGTGGTGCGCATGACCATGGTCAGCGGCGTTTCGAACCGCAGGCCCTCCTCGATCGCCATCGGTATCAGCGACCGGTCCCGGTTGACCATCGCGAGCTGTTCGGGGTGGGTCAGCAGCAGATACAGCAGATTGCCCGACGAGCGATAGGTGGTTTCCAGGCCCGCCGGGAGCAGCAGCCGCAGGAACGCGATGATGGCCTCGTCGGTGAGTTTCTCACCGTCGATCTCGGCGGCGACCAGGTCGCCGATGATGTCATCGGTGAGCTTGCGCCTGCGTTGCTCGACCTGTTTGAGGAAGTAATCGTAGAGCTCCGCGGCGGCGTTCAAGCCCGCCTCGATATCGGTCGGGATCGAGATCAGATCGAGGGACAAACGCCGGAAGAGGTCCAAATCCTCGGCGGGCAGACCGAGCAGCGTCGAGATGATCCGCGTGGGGAACTCGAAGGTCACCGCCTTCACCAGATCGGCTTGACCGTCGTTCTTGATCTCGTCGACCAGTCGATCGCAGACCGGTCCGATGACCGACGGTTCCCAGCGTTCCAGCGCGGTCGCGCGGAATGCCTTGGCCACCAGGTTGCGGTGATCGTGGTGTTCCCGGCCGCCCATCGCCAGGATGGTGTGCCCCATCACCAACCCGATCGTCTTGTCGTAGGCGGCCGACGTGAAGATCCGGTCGTCGCGAAAGGCTTGGGAGACACCGTCGTAATCGAACAGGACCCACTCGTCACTGGGTCGCAGCTCTTCCGGCAACTGGGTGTTGTCGTTGAGGGAACCGTGCCACACCGGGTCAGTCTGACGCATGTGTTGAAAAAACGGGTAGGGGCTGGTTTCACCCGTGAAATCCAGTGCGGGTGCCACGGGCTGACCTTTCGGGCCGGTGCTGAGCGTCATCAGCGCTCCTCCTGAAACAACGGATAAGGCGGTTCACGCGGACCGGATGACGAGTGCCCGCGAAATCCACGCCGGCGGGTGTACCGAGCGGAAAATAGCTATCATAGTATAAATAGCAACGAAGCCCAATGGCGTGTGCTCGCCGGGGTGGCCGGCGACCGATCCGCAACGCGCCGTTAGGGCCGCTGGGTAGGACCGCATTTCTGTCGCGCCGGTCCGGTTCGCGGCGCCGAGCACCTGGTGTGTCGCCGGGCAAAAGCGCAGGTCTACGTTGAAGGTGGTGCTCGGTAAGGCTGACCTTCCGAGACCGCCGATGAGCCCGCACGACGAGCCCGAAAATGAGTTGACATGACACAGACGAACCTGGCCCGGCCGCACGGCCTCAGCCGCATTGATCCGGTGCTGCGCGATGCCGCCGTGGAGTTGGGCGCCTTCGAATTCCGCGCCGAGACACTGCCGGCCGAGCGGGAACACGCGAACCTGCTGGCCGCGCAGCGCGCCGCTGCGGCCGATACCACTGGCGTCGCCATCGATTCACGTTCCATCGCCGGTCCGGACGGTCAGCAGCTCGGCCTGCGTTTGTACCGTGGCCGCACCGAATCCCGCGCACCTCTGGTGGTCTACGCGCATGGCGGCGGGTTCGTCACCGGGAACCTGGAGACAGACCACGCGCACTGCGTGGAGCTGGCCCGTGACGGCGGCTGTCTGGTGGTTTCGGTCGATTACCGTCTGGCCCCCGAAAATCCGTGCCCGGCGGCGCTCGACGACGTCGAGGCGGCCTTCCGTTACGCCGTCGAGAACAGCGCCGAACTGGACGCCGACGCGAGCCGCATCGCGGTGATGGGCCGCGATGCGGGCGCGGCCTTGGTCGCGGCGTTGACCCAGCGCATGTTCGACCAGGAAGGTCCGGCAATCCTGATGCAGATTCTGCACCAGCCGATGCTCGATTCCGATGCCACGCCGTCGCGCCGTGAATTCCAGCGCACCCCTGGCCTCAACGGTCCGGCCGTGAGCCGGGCGTGGAACCACTATCTCGGCGACGCCCGCGCCAACGGCCAGCACGTCCCCGCGCACCGGGCCAATCTCGAGGGCCTGCCGCCCACGTTCGTCAGCTGCTCCGAGATCGATCCGTGCCGGGACGAGGCCATCGACTACGCCAACCGGCTGTTGCACGCGTACGTCCATACCGAATTGCACGTGATCGCCGCGACCTTCAACGGCTTCGACTCGATGGTCCCCGATTGGATTGTTTCCCAGGAGAATCGGGCGCTGCACGCGCAGGCGGTGCGGCGCGTGTTCGCGATGTAGCGCTCGGCCCCGCTTTTACCGACTGAACTCCGGTATCTCTTACCGTATCGACCGTTGCTAACATCGGAATCGGCAGCCAACCGAGGACCGATCGGGCGGATGATCAAACACTCAAATCGATTCCGTTGCAGCCGCAGCGATCGAATGTCAAGAAGGATCCCCTCGGCACTATGACCACCCTCGACTCTCCCGAAAAGATCCTTTTCACCTCGACCACCCAAGCGTTCCTGGAAAAGGAAGCGCCGCTGCGTCGGGTGCGGGAGCTGCACGCCGCCGGCACGTCATTCGATCCCGCGTGGTGGCAGCGCGCCGCGCAGCTCGGCTGGACCGGCCTGCTGGTGCCGGAGGAGCTGGGCGGGGGAAGTGTCTCGGAGAACGGCTTCGCCGATCTGGCGATGGTCGCCGAGCAACTGGGCAAGACGGTCGCTCCGGGGCCGCTCTACCCGGTCAGCACCGTGCTGGCCGGGCTTGTCGAGTGCACGAACTCCGGCGAGCACGCCGACGCCATCGAGGCGCTGATAGCCGGTGAATCCGTGGCGTCGTGGGCGGTCTGTGAGCCGGGCCGGGGCTGGGCACCGCTGCATCCGACGGTGACGGCCACCGAAACCGATTCCGGGTACCGCATCGACGGCGTCAAGGACCGTGTCGAGGCGGCCGCCCAGAGCGCGCTGCTGCTGGTGGTGGCGCGCTGCGGCGCGGGCGCCGAGATTCGCCAGTTCCTGGTCCCGACGGACGCGCCGGGGGTCCGGATCGAGCCCCAACAATCGGTCGATCTGGTCAAGCAATACGGCCGGGTGCGCTTCGACGGCGTCGTGGTGCCGCGGTCGGCGGCCGTCGGCACCGCCGGTGAGACGGCCGCGCTCGTCGATCGGCAGAGCCAGATCGCCCAGGTGCTGCAGTGCGCCGAGGTGGTCGGTGCCCTGCAGACGGTGTTCGACCTCACCGTGCGCTGGGCGCTGGACCGTCACACATTCGGTCGGCCGCTGGCGTCGTATCAGGCCCTCAAGCACAAGTTCGCCGACATGAAGCTCTGGCTGGAAGCGTGCCGCGCCACCACCTCGGCGGCGGTCGCCGACGTGGCCGCCCGCGCGCCGGAAGCCAATGTCTCGGCCAGCATCGCCAAGTCCTACGTGGGCGAGATGGCGGGTCAGATCGTCCAGGCGTGTGTGCAGATGCACGGCGGAATCGGTGTCACCTGGGAGCACGACCTGCACCTCTATCTTCGCCGGATCACGTTGTACCGCAGCATGTTTGGCACGCCCGAGGAGCACAATCTGCGCGTGTACGAGTTCGAGAAGGCGGGTCGTTCGGCGAAATGAGGACCATCCGATGACGTCGACCGAGTCCGTTGCGGAGTTCGCCGCCCGGGCCAGGGCTTGGCTGGCGGACAACATGCCCCCGTCGACAGTGCGGCCCCGCCGGCCGCGCCGCGCGACGAGGAACGCTCCTGGCTGAGGGCCAGGGAACTGCAAAAGCGTTTGTACGACGGGGGATTCGCCGGCATCTGCTTCCCCCGCGAGTACGGCGGCCTCGGGCTGGACTACGAATACCAGAAGGCCTTCGACGTCGAATCCGTCGACTACGAGATGCCGTTGATTCTCAACACCCCGACGTTCACCATCTGCTGCGCCACCCTGCTCGACACCGGTAGCGAAGAGCAGAAGAGGCAGCACATCGCCGCGGCGCTGCGCGGTGAGGAAGTGCTGGTGCAGTTGTTGAGTGAGCCCAGCGGCGGATCGGACCTGGCCGGTGTCCTCACCAGGGCCGAGCGCCGGGGTGATCGTTGGATCATCAACGGCGCCAAGACCTGGAGCACGAGCGCGTTCGCCGCCGATTACGGCCTGTGTCTGGCCCGCACCGACTGGGACGTGCCCAAGCACGAGGGCCTGACGATGTTCCTGGTGCCCATCGCGCATCCGGGAATCACGTTGCGGCACATCACCATGCTGAGCGGTTCCACCGAATTCTGCGAGGAGTTCCTCGACGGTGTCGACGTCGGTGATGACGCCGTCGTCGGCGAGGTCAACGGCGGCTGGGCGGTGGCCTCCCGGCAGCTGTACCACGAACGCCGAGCGGTGGGGCAGGGGTCGGAGTTCGCCAGCGGCAGCGGTAGCGAGGGCGGCAACGCGATTCCCGTTGACTACGTGGCGCTTGCGGAGAAGACCGGGCAAGCCGACAACGAACGCGTGCACGAGATGGCCGGTCGCGCCCTGGTGCACCGAGCGGTGGCCGAACAACTGATCGGTCACGTGTATCGCAGCGTCCGAGACGGCGCGCTGCCGCCCGCCGCCGGAACGCTCATCAGGCTGTTCCACGCCGAGACGACAACGACCGACGTCGACACGGCGCTGGCGATCGCGGGAAGCGCGGGCGTGGTGGGGGAGCAGGGCGCCGGACTCGAAACGGGCCTGCGGTATCTGTCCCGGCAGACGGTGGCCATCGGCGGCGGCACGACGGAGATGGCCCGCAACGTGATCGGCGAGCGGGTGCTGGGCTTCCCCCGGGAGTACGCGGCCGATCGCGGGGTTCCGTTCAACCAGGTGCGGCACGGCGAGCGAGCCGACCGGGCCTAACCCTCGGCGACGAGGTTCTCGGCGAGGCCGCTGACCACCGGGATCTGCACCAGCGACAGCACGTGGTGCGCCGGGCTTCCCGGCGGGGCCACCAGTACGTACTCGCTGCCCTGTCGGCGCGCCCGCTCGCGGGCGGCGGCCAGCGCGCTGACGCCGGCCGACCCGAGGTGGGTGACGGCGGTGAGATCGACCGTCAACGGAGCTACGCCGGAACGGCTTTCGACCGCGATCTGCCGGTCCAGGGTGGATGCGGTGTTGGAGTCGACGTCGCCGCTGACCACGATGCGGCCCGGTTCGCTGACCTCGGAGACGAATTCCGCGCTGACCGCCCGCCGGTCGGTCGCCCGGCCGACCACCGAGTCGGTGACGAAATTGGCCGGCCGCGAGAGTTGGTGCGTCACACTGGCGGTCGTGCCGCCGGCGTCATGGCTGACGTGTGCTTGGGACACCAGGGCCTCGGCCATCGCGAGGCCGCGCCCGCGGCCCGTCTCGCCCTCGCGATGATCCTTCCACCGTCCCCGGTCGGTCACCGAGGCGTGCAGGTTGCCGTCGCCCGACAGCGTCGCCTCGACGACAACGCCGTCGGAGACCTCCGTGGCATAACCGTGCTCCACCGCGTTCTCGACGAACTCCGAGACCGCGTGCACCACATCGGAGATGTCGTCGGCGTCGGCGCCGATCTCCGACAGCCATTGCCGCAGGCGGGTGCGCACCGCACGCGCGGTCCGGATGGTCGCATCCAGTGTCAGGTGCAGCGGCGCGACCGGGGTCCGGCGTTGCGCCGCCAGAAGCGTCACGTCATCGCTGTAGCCCGTCGAGCGCAGCAGTAATTCCAGTGTCTCCGAGCAGATTCGGTCGATCGGTCGCACCGATGACTCGATGACGAAGCCGCGCTGGCCGCCGACGATGTTCGCGGCCAGCTCGGCGAATTCGGCGGTGCTGGCGCCCAGCGGCCGGCCGGGTCGTTCGATCAGGCCGTCGGTGTACAGCAGGATGGAGTCGCCCACGTCGAGGAATTCGGTACGCACCGGAAAGCCGGTGCCGCTGCCGAGCGGACCACCGCCGGAGGGCTCGAGATAACGCGCGGTGGCATCCGCCGTCACCAAGAGTGGCGGCGGGTGTCCGGCGGTGCAGTACTGGAATTCGCCCGTGCCGAAGTCGAGCGAGCCGACGCAGATGGTCGCCGTGTTCGACCCCGGGACGTGCTTGCGGAATCGGTCGACCGCCTCGAGCGCCACGGCGATCGGGTACCCGGCGACGACCTGCATGCGCAGCGCGGTCCGCAGTTGCGACATCACCGCCGCCGCTTCCACGCCGTGGCCGACCACGTCTCCGACGACGAGCACCAGCCGGTCCCCGAGGGGTATCGCGTCGAACCAGTCGCCACCGGCCGCGGTGTCCTCCGCGGCGACGAGATACTGCGCGGTCACGTCCGCGCCGGGGACGATGGGTACCGACGGCGCCAGCAGCGCTTGCTGCATGACGGTGGCGGAGTCGCGTACGTTGCGGTACCGCTCGGACATCTCCTCGAGGCGTGCTTCGGCGGCCATCCGCGTCTGCACCCGGCTGGTTACGTCGACGAAGGCAAGCTGCACGCCCTCGATCGAGCCGTCCTCTGCCCGCCGCGCCGTGACGATGAAGTCGAAGAAGTGTTCCTGGGCGCGCCCGTCGCCCTCGAAGTCGGCCTGCACACGCCATTCCGTGCCCGACTGCGGCTCGCCGGTTTCATATACCCGGTCGAACATCTGGATGATTTCCTGGCTCTCCAACTCGGGGTAGATGTCGCGCACGAATAGCCCGATGGAGTCAATTGGCGGACTCAGGGTGCGGTAAGCCGCATTGACCGCGATAAAGCGGTGGTCGGGCCCCTCGAGCCCGACCAACAGCGTGGGGACATTGTCGAAGACGCGGCGCACGTCGTCCGCCGCGCCGACGGTTCTGTCCCAGTCCTTTTCGGCCACCATCTGGCCGTTCCTCCTAGCAGCCTCCGAGCGGCCCGCAAAGCGGGCCGAGTCGAAAACCGGGTCAAATGCGCTGACCTATTTGCACACGTAGGTGTTCAGATTAGCAATCGTTGTTGCATGCATATTGCAACGGTTTGATACCAGTGTCACCGGTGTCGGCAAATTGGCCGACAAATGCAATTGACGGCTGCGAAAATCGCAGCCCGCAAAACCGCCGAGCAGCCCGTTTGCGGGCGTGCGGGACGGGTACCTCGCAGTCGTGGCCGATCTTGTGGCGCGACGCACGACGGCGCTCTGGCGGCGCCTCCTGTCGTCACCGGTACTGACCTTGAACGGCTGGGTGGCGTTCAACCTGCCGCGCACGGTGACTGCGCTGGGCGGGGCTCTGCTCACCGGGCTGGTGGCGGTGCACGTCTACCTGCTGGCCACCGAGCCGGGCCTGCCACGCTATTTCGCCGGCTACGTGCTGGTGCTGGCGGCCGGCTGCCTGACCGCGGCGACCGCTATGGTGGTAGGCATCAGACCTGCTGTGCCCCAAGCCGGTTGGTATCTCGGCAGTCTGGTTTGCGCGGCCTTTCTCGCTTTGTATCTGGTCACTCGCTGGGTCAGCCTGCCCGGGTTGGTCACGGTGACCGCCCGATGGGACTTCGCGCCAGGGACATTGGGAATGGCTTGCGCGGCGGCGTTTATCGCCGTGCACACGACCGTGTTGTCGGGCATCAACGTGGCCTACCCGAGACGCCGGCAGTGGCATGACTGACGGGACCCAAGCATGACGACGTTGGACTATCCGGCGTGGTTGCGCATCGATCATTGGCTGAACGTTTTGTTCGTGACGCTGATCTTGCGCAGCGGCCTCGAGATCCTGGCCACCCACCCCAAGCTGTACTGGCACGACGACAGCAAACCGGGCACGGAGTGGGCACGCTTCACCCGAAAGGTGATGCCGCGGGACAGGATCTACGACACCCTGGATGAGGAAGAGGACTACAGCCCGTTTATTTCGTTGCCCGGCCGCGCGCAACTCGGCGTGGGTCGTCACTGGCACTTCTTTGTGGTCATCGGCTGGATCCTGCTGGGCCTGTCCTACTACATCCTGTTGTTCGCCACCGGCCAGTGGCATCGCTACTGGCCCGCCTCGTGGTCGATCTTCCCCGAAGCGTGGGACGACATCGTCACCTACCTGACGTTCAATCTGCCGCCGGTGTTGCCCGGCGAACCGCTGGACGCCATGCAGAAGCTGACCTACGCGGGAGTCATCTTCGTTCTGGCGCCGTTTCAGATCCTCACCGGGGCCGCTCAGTCGCCGGCGATCGAGGCGCGGTTCCCGTGGTACGTGCAAATGTGGGGGGGCCGGCAATGGGCGCGGAGCCTGCACTTCCTGGGGCTCGTCGCGTTCCTGGTCTTCATCGTGATTCATCTGTCGATGATTTTCTTCTGGGGCTGGGGCAGGCTCACCGCGTCAATGATTTTCGGCGCCGTCCGCAACACCTATTGGGCGACCGCGATCTCCCTGCTGATCATCGCGGCGATCGTCGCCGTCCACGTCGCGGCGACGATCTGGAGTCTGCGCAACCCCCGGTCGGTGCAGCGCGTGCTGGGGGCCGTCGTCACCGCGGTCCGCCTGCTGCTGCTGCGACCGTTGAACTCACGGCAGAATTATCCGGCGCACAAAATCTCCAAGCAGCACCGCATCAACGGAAAGCCGCCCACCAGTACGGAATACAAGGTGATGGCCGTGCACAACTTCGTGGACTGGCGACTGCGGGTCGGCGGGCTGGTGGAAAACCCCGTGACTCTGGACCTGAGCGCGCTGCGCGCGCTGGCCGAGTCGGAAACGCAATGCGTGATGCACAATTGCGTCCAGGGCTGGACCAGCATCGGCGAATGGACCGGCGTTCATCTGCATCAGCTGGTCGACCTGGTGCGACCGCTGCCGCAGGCGCGCTACATCTGCTTTTTGACGATGCAGGACAACAGCACCGACGAACCGGCGTCGCACGGCGGAGGTCAGTTCTACGAGGTGCTCGACCGCGAGTTCGCCGACAAGCCGCAGACTCTGCTCGCCTACGAAATGAACGGCGCGCCTTTGCCGATCCAACACGGTGCGCCCCTGCGCCTGCGGGTGGAAACCCAGGTGGGCTTCAAAATGGCCAAGTGGATCAACCAGATTGAATTCGTGGAGGATTACACCGGAATCGGCATGGGCACGGGCGGCTGGCGCGAGGATCGCGTGTACTACGACAAGGACGTGGAAATCTGAGATGACCGAGACGGCGGCCGAGGGAATCGGGGTACGCCCCGAGCTGATCAGCCTGGATGCGGTGGCGCACCATCGCGTACTCGAACAGATCGCGGCGAAGGGCGGACATTGCGAAGCCTGCGGCGCAACGGATTTCGCCGTCGGCGACGCCCTGTACCTCGGTTTCCTGTTCTTGGACGAGGATGCCGATGCCTACATGGTCGCGCTGACCTGCCGCAATCCGGACTGCCCCAAGCCGCGGACCGCGATCAGGTTGCGCGACACGGACTTCCTCACCTACGCAGCAAGCGACTCGGACGCTGCCGAGAGCGACGCCGCCCGCTAGCTTGACCGTCCGTCGATCCCGGAAGCCGCGGCCGAGCCAGATCGAATCGCTCTATCAGGGGCGACAACTCGCGAAGTTGGTCGCACAGCGATCGGAACCGCCGCTGATCGTCGGCGCCGAGTTGCCCCAGCGAATCGTAGTGCGCCAAGCGCGGCAATCGCCCGGCGAGCGCGGTGCCCCACCTGATGCTCAGGTCGTAGACCTCTTCGTCGTCGACGTCGTCGCGCTGCCCGAGCCGGTGCAGCGCCTCGATCTGCTCGGTGAGGAACGCGACGTCGTCATCGATACTGACCGGGGTGCCGGCGTGCGGTGCCACGCTCATCTGCCCTCCATCCGCCGTCAAGTCCGGCTCGTCAACGGTCATGTCGACGAGTACCCTCCGACGGTCCGGCTACACCCAGCGGGCACCGACGAGAGATCAGGCTGAGACCGGTTTCTTGGCCGGCGCGGACACCTTCATGAGCTTCATCAGGTTGCCGCCCATGATCTTGGCGATATCGGATTCGGAGAAGTCCGTGAGCTCGTCGACGAACGAGATCGGATCTTTCAGGCCCTCGGGGTGGGGCCAGTCGGAGCCGAACAGCACCCGGTCGGTGCCGACCATGTTGACGATCTCGGTGAAGCGGTCCTCCCAGAACGGGGTGATGTAGACGCACCGCTTGAACGCCTCGATCGGGTCTTCGCTGAACGACTGCGGCATCTTCTTGTAGACGCCCTTGAGGCCCTTGAACAGGTCGGGCACCCAGTCGGCGCCGTTCTCGATGGAAAGGACCCGCAACTCCGGGTTGCGCGACAGCGCACCGTGGCACACCAGCGCACCCATCGCGTCCAGGATCGGCCGATGGCCCATCGCGAAGCTGCGGAACGGGGTCGGCTTGAACGGGAGGAACTCGTCGCCGGGCTCCCACACGTTCGCGAATTCGGAGTAACCGCTGTCCGACGCGTGCATCGACACCGGGATCTCGGCCTTGATGCAGGCCTGCCAGAACGGGTCGAACTCCTCGAGCCCGAACGACCGGCTGCCCTTGAAGCCGGGCACCGGCGCAGGGCGGACCAGCACGGTGCGGGCGCCCCGCTCCAGGACCCACTCGAGTTCTTCCAGCGCCCGCTCGACGATGGGCAGGGTGATGACCGGGGTGGCGAAGATGCGGTCCTGGTAATTGAACGTCCACTGCTCATACATCCACTCGTTCAGCGCGTGGATGACGTCGTGGGTCATCTCCGGGTCGTCCTTCATGCGCTCCTCGACCAGGCTGGCCAGGGTGGGGAACATCAGCGCGTAGTCGATGCCCAGCTCGTCCATGACCTCGAGCCGCGGGCCGGGCTCGCGAAACGCCGGGATGGCCTTCATCGGCTCGCCCAGGATCTCGCGGTAGCTCTTGCCCTGCGCGCCGTTGCGGAAGTAGTCCTCCTGGGCGCCGGGCTTGGCGACCTTCTCGAACGTCGGGTTGGGGATGTACTCGCTGATGTGGCCGCGCACAACGATTTTGGTGCGGCCGCGCACCTGGACGTAGTCGATGACGTTCTTGCGCTTGTCCGGAAGGAACTTGGTCAGCGCTTCCTGCGGCTCGTACATGTGGTTGTCGGCGTCGAACACGGGGAAGGAAAGTTCGCGAGACGGCATGGCGATCTCCTTGTAAAAGTCTTAGATTCTCACTGCCTGGTAATGACGTTACCACTGATGCGCAATCAGGTGTACCGGGTCCGCGGATCGGCCCCGCTGGCTCAGGTCCCCGGCCAGCTCGGGAGCTTGGGCGTGGTCCCCTCGATCACGGCGAAATTCACCGTCGCCGTGGCGAGCAGCTCGTCGTCGCCGTCGCCGTAGATGTCCACCTGCATCACCATCGCGCGGCGTCCGGAGCGCAGCATCGTGGGTACCGCGAACGCCGCGCCCTGCCGAACCGGTCGCAGGTACCGGATGAACAGGTCAGCGGTGGTCATCGTGGTGCCCGGCTGCAGGTAGTCCAGCCCGAATTGCCCGCCCGCCACGTCGACGAGCGTGGCGATCAGCCCGCCCTGCAGCGCGCCGGAGGTGTTGACCACCGCGGGGCTGACCGGCATGGTCATGGCGAATTCGCCGTTGCGGGTGCCGGGCCGCATGCCGATCTGGGCGAACAGCTCGGCCAGCGAGGGGGCGGCGGACGATTCTTCGTCGGTGTCGCGGATGCCCAGGGCGCGGCTGCAGAAGTCATAGAGTTGGCCGGCGTCGACCGGTGATCCGTTCAATTCCGAACCGAGCCAATGCAATCGCTGCGCACCCATCATCGTCTGCATGACGATGGCGGCCGCCGCTCCGACGTCCAGGCCGGGATTGAAGACTCCCTCGGTGATGCCCTGCCCGACAATGTCGCGAATCAGGCCGTGCAGGGGAGAGAGCACCCGGGCGTATTCGCGGGGGCGGGTCTCGGCCAGGTGCTGGTTGTAGAGGGTCAATGCCCGGTTGAGGCTGTCCTGGGTGCTCGACTCCGGTTGCTGGCTGAGCCGATCGATCAGCAACTTCAACGCCGACGTGCTGTCCAGCCCCGTGGTTTCGCCGCGCCACGACTGCACCGATTGAGCGATGGTTCGGTCGAACAGCGCGAGCAGCAGTTCATCTTTGCTGCTGAAGTGTTGGTAGAAGGCGCGTAGCGACGTCTTGGAGCGCGCGACCACCTCTTGCACGGTGAAGTCGGTGCGGCCCGTCTCGCCCAGTATCGCCACGGCGGTCTTGATGAAGCGGTCGCCGCGGGTGACCTCGACGTCGTCGCTGGGGTCGGCCATGAGCGATCGGTCCCCTTCCCTAGCGCGCCGGTCGCGCTATGAGAATGAGATTACCGCGACTGCGGGCCGGGTCGTACAGATTGTTTGGCCTCCGAATGCGGACGTGAAGCACGCGATTGCCCCCAAACCCGTCCCTGGGCCTCACGCTCACCGCAAATTCAGCCGCCGCGCGCCTCGATCATCGCCGAGCGATTGACCTTGGTCGCCGCGGTCCGGGGAATCGCCTCGACGAACTCGACGGTCTTGGGCGCCTTGTACGGGGCCAGGCGATTCTTCGCATACTCGATCACCTGCTGTTCGGTCAGCGGCGCGGCGCCGTCGCTGTCGGCGCGCTGAATCACCGCGTGCACCCGGCGCCCCCACTGCTTGTCGGCCAGCCCGATCACGACGACGTCGGCGATGCCGGGGTGGCCGGCGAGCGCGGACTCGACTTCGGCGGGAAACACGTTGGCGCCGCCGGTGACGATCATGTCGACGCGGCGGTCGACGATGTAGAGGAAGCCGTCCTCGTCGAGGTGACCGATGTCGCCGGCGGAGCGGAAGCCGTCCTCGGTCGACGGCAGCGGTGGCGCCCCGCCGAGGTAGCGGTATCCCGCGCTCATCGGCGCCCGCAGGTAGATGTCCCCGTCCTCGCCCGGTCCGAGCGGCCGTTTGTCGGCGTCCAGGATCCGGATCTCGGTGTCCCGGAAGCCGCGGCCCACGCTGCCCGGGTGGGCGAGCCACTCGTCGCCGCGCAACGCGGTGAGGCCGAGGTTCTCGGTCATGCCGTACGCCGTCACCATCTGCTCGGGGCTGAGCAGTTCGAACCAGGTGTGCAGCAGCGACGGCGGCATCACCGCGGCGCCCTGCAGGACGAAGACGATGCTGGACAGGTCCCGCTGCCGCACGTCGGGCCGGGCCGCGATGCGCGCCAGCATGGTGGGCGTGGCGGTGAAGTTGGTGATCCGGAAACGTTCGATGACATCGAGAACCAATGCCGCATCGAACTTTTCGAGGATGACCAGATGGTCGCCGCCCAGCATCATCAGGAAGGTGGCGAAGCCGTTGGTGTGATACATCGGCGCGGGCACCATGATGGTCTGCGGCTGGGCCACCGGTGTCCAGTTCGCCAGGAACGGTTCGCCCTGCTGCGGGATCCATAGCGACGGCGCCAAATTGAGGATCACCTTGGGCACACCGGTGGACCCGCTGCTGCAGATCCCGTTGGCGGTGGGGGAGACGGCGACCGGCAGGGCGTCGGCGGACTCCGCGGCCGCGCGGGCCTCGAGTTCCCAGCGGGTCTGTTCGTCGACGACGACGGCGGGATCGATCACCGCCCGAACCCGATCACGCTCCCATTCGGGCAGATCCCAGTGCATGGGAACGGGAACGGCGCCGATCTTCCAGCACCCCAACGTGGCGAGCACGAGATGCCGGGAATTCGGGATGGCAAGCGCGACAAAAGAACCCGTTTGGGCGCCGCTGGCCGCCAGGGCGCGCCCCCACTGGTTGGCGCGGGCATCGAGCTCGCCGAAGGTCAGCGGCTCCGCGGCGCCGTCGAGCGCGACGATGGTGACGCCCGGATCGTCACGCCGCTCCTCGGCCAGCTGCTGCAGTTTGACCCCGAAGGGGACTCCCTCGTCGAACGGATTGGGCGTCACCGCAGCCGCGGGGGCGTGGCTCATCTGCGCCGCTCCTCCTCATCGCTTCGCTCTGCATCGTCACCGGCGGGGCTCATGCCGATACCGGCTCGCTGAACAGCGTCTCGAACGACCCGTCCGACACGCAGGACATCAGGCGCACGGCGAGCTCCTCGGTGCCCACCGGCAGCCGCATCAGCGGTTGGGTGTGCCGATCGAGCACGCTGACGTCGGACTCGTCGCAAAAGCCCAGCGCTCCGAGCAACTGGTGCGACGAGCGCATCACCTGGCGTGCCGTGTCGGCGGCCTTGAGTCGCAGAATCAGGGCATCGGCCGAATGAATCTGCGCCGGAAGCGAATCCGGGCGGCAGATGGTGAATTTCGCGAGTTCGTGCAGTCCGCGGACCGCGACGGCCGCGTCGGCGACGGTGAATCTGACCGCCTGAAAATCCGCGAGCGGCTTGCCGAACTGAATCCGGGCGCGTACATGCTCGGTGACAATGCGCAACGACTGCTGCAGCGCCCCCAGAATCCGCCATGATCCCAGCACGAGATGAAGATTAACGTCGGCGGCCCCGACGGTTCCCTCGGGTGCGCTCACGGTGGCCGGGACCAGGAACGGTCCCAGCTTGGCGCCGGTCCGCGAGCCCGGCTGCGGCCGGTACCGATTGCCGTCCAGGTCCGCGGCGACCCAGTCACCGGCCAGATCGCCGTGGTCGATGCGCGGGGCTTTCGGGTTGACCAGGGCCAGGCGCGCGCCGTCGATCGCCAGCAGCTCCTCCACCAGCGGGTAGGGGAGCACGGTCGCGCCGGCGGCCTGGCACAGCACCGCCGCGGCCAGTAGGTCGTCGGGCGCCGAGCGCACGTCCAGGTCGAAAGCGCCGACGTCGTTCAGCGCGGCGCGCGCGGCGTCCCGGATGGCCTCGTCGGTCTCGGCGCGCAGCGCGGCCTGCGGTCCGCCCAGCCGGGTGAGCCGCTTGGCGGCGACGGCGGCGAAGTCGCTGATGTCTTGTGGTAGATCGGTTTTCACCTGTGTTCTCCCAACACGTCTCGTGCCACCAGCATGCGCTGCACCTCGATGGTGCCCGATGCGACGGTCGCCGCTTGTGCGTAACGCCAATGGTCTTCGATGGCCCCGTGCAGCGCCGCGGAGGTTCCGCTGTCCAGCGCCGTCGGGCCCAGCACGTCGAACAGCAGCTCCGCGACGAGTTGGTCGCACGTCGTGGTGATGATGCGCGCGGCGCTGGCCGCGGCCCCGCCGCCGGGTCGTCCTGCAGCGAGACCGCGCGATAGGCCAGCAAGCGGGCGACTCGTAGGTCGACGAGTGCGCGCACCCAGCGGGTGCGGATCGTTTCGGGCAGCTGCTCCCAGTCGTCGCCGAGTTGGGCGCGCATGCGTTCGAGCAGCGACTCACAGCGCGCGTAGCGGGCGATGCCCACCCGCTCGAAAGCCAGGGCTTCGCGCATCACCCGCCATCCGTCACCGACCTCGCCGAGCACGTCGCCCGGGAACGCCTGCACGTCGTCTAAGAACATCTCGTTCAGGTGGTGCGGTCCGAGCATCGACGGAATCGGCCGGACGGTGAAGCCGGCCCGGTCCATCGGGATCAGAAACAGGGTGAGCCGCTTGTGTTTTGGAGCCTCGGGATCGGTGCACGCGGCCAACACGCACCAGGATGCCATCAGCGCGTACGACGTCCACACCTTCTGGCCCGTGATGCGCCAGCCATCACCGTCGGCGACGGCGCGGGTACGCAACGACACCAGGTCGGTGCCGGCCTCCGGCTCCGAAAAGCCCTGGCACCAGATCACGTCTCCGGAGGCGATGGCGGACAGGTGCTTGGCCTTCTGTTCGGCCGTCCCGTACCGCATCAGCGCGGGACCGACCCAGTTGATCCCCATGTATTGCGGGCCGCGCGGCTCGTGCTGGGCCCACATCTCCTCGCGCAGCACCGTCTGCTGCCAGACCGAACCACCGCCGCCGCCATGCTCTTTCGGCCACGCCAGCGCCAGCAGCCCCTCGGTGGCCAGCAGTTTGCAGAACGTCTCGGTGGTGGCGAGGTCCTGCGGGTTCTCGGTGCAGGCACCCAGAAAGTCGGCGGGGATGTGGTTGGCAACCAGCTCGCGCAGGTGGCCGCGCAGTTGCCCGGCGTCGTCGCCGAGGTCGTAATCCATGGTCGTCATCCCTTCGGCAACCCGAGCAGCCGCTCGGCGATGATGTTGCGCTGAACCTCCGACGTTCCGCCGTAGATCGTTGCGGCCAGCGCGTCCTGACGCTCGAACAGTAGATCCGGATCGGTGGCCGAATCCGGTCCCGCGGCGGCCGCACTCAGCTCCCAAACACGCTGCAGGGTAAGCGATCCGAGCAGCTTCATGGTGTCGGCCTCCGAGCTGGGCCGTCCCGCGAGCTCGTTGCCCAAGGCGCGATACCCGGTGGCCCGCAACGCTTCGGCATCCGCGAGCAGCGAACCGAGTTCGGCGTACACGTCCCGGCGCGAGTCCGCGGAGGCGGCCTCGCGCACCGAGTCGAGCCCGCGCTTGATCTCGACCCAATTCATGATCCAGATCATCTGGCGCTCATGATGCAGCGACGACAGGGCGACGTTCCAGCCGCCGTTCAGCGGCCCCAGCAGATTATCGGCCGGCACCTCGACGTCGTCGAGGAAGACCTCGCAGAACGTCTCGTCGGAGATCGACGCCATCCGGATGGGCTCGATCCTGACCCCCGGGGAATGCAGATCGAGGATGAGGCAGGAGATGCCACGGTGTTTCGGCGCTTCCGGATCGGTGCGGGCGTACAGGGTGCACCACCGCGACAGGTGCGCGTGGGTGGTCCAGATCTTGTGGCCGTTGACCCGGAATACGTCGCCGTCACGCACCGCTCGGGTGCGCAGGCCGGCGAAATCCGATCCCGCCTCGGGCTCGGACATGCCCAGCGCCCACCACTCGTCGCCACGCAGCAGTGGAACGAGGTAACGCTCGATCTGGGCGGGCGTCCCGAATTGACGGATGCCGGGCGCGGCGACACCGGGACCCTGGACGTTGGGCAGCTTAGGCGCGGACCGCAGCGCCGCCTCGATCCGGACTTCCATGGCGTCGCGCAGGCCCAGCGATCGACCGCCGTGCTCGCGGGGCCAGGTCGGCTGTAGCCAGCCGGCCTCGAACGAGGCCCGCTGGTAATCGCGCCGCAACCCCAGGTCCCAGCGGTATTGCCGATAGTCCGCGTAGTAGTCGTCGGGCAGAAACTCCGCGAGCCACGCACCGAATTCCTGCACCAGGGCGCTCATGCGCACCACTCCTCCTCATCGCTGCGCTCTGCATCGTCGCCGGTGCGGCTCATGCGGCACCCCCGCAGAACCGGCGGCCCACCTCGTCATACAGCGAGCGGCTGTCGCCCAGCACGGCGGCGCCCTGCCAGGCGCGCCGGACATAGAGGTGGGCGTCGTGCTCCCAGGTCTGCCCGAGGGCGCCGTGCACCTGGACCGCGGTGCGCGCGCAGCCGCTCGCCGCGTCGTTGGCCGCCGCCTTGGCCAGCGCCGCGGCGGTCCACACCTCGGTCGGTGCCGGGGCCGGATCGGCGAGCCGGGCCGCCGCGGCGTAGGTCAGGCTGCGGGCGCGCTCGACGCTGACGTAGTTGTCGGCCAGCGCGTGTTTGACGCCCTGGAACGCGCCGATCGGCAGGCCGAACTGACACCGCGACTTCGCGTACTCGACCGAGCGGTGCAACGCCGCACTCGCCACGCCGAGGAGGTCGGCGGCCGCGGCCACCCAGGGCGCCGCGAAGGCCGACTCGAGGTCGACGGGTGCAACCGCGACGGGCTCCGCGTCGATCTCGACGCGTGCCAACGGCTGAGCGGGATCGGTGGATTCGGCCGCCGGCACCGCGGTGACCCCGTCGCCGCAGCGGGCGACGGCCGCCACGGTGCCGCCGTCGTCGGAGCGGGCCAGGGTGACGACGAGCTCTGCGCGCGACAGGTTGGGGACGCCAACCGCCGTGCCGCGCAGACGTCCCTGGCGCAGCGTCATCGGCGCGCCGGGCAGCCGGGCCCCCTGGGCGTGGACGGCCACGGTGGCCACGACGCCGCCCGCGATGTCGGTCAGCATCGAGTCGAGCCCGGTGCTGCGCAACAGGCCCGCGGCCAGACCGACGCTGCTCAGCAACGGAATTGGTGCGAGGGCGGCGCCGCACTCCTCGAGGACCACGGCAAGCTCGACCGGTCCGTAGTCGCCGGCATCCGGGGCGGCGAGCTCGGTCCAGCCGAGGTCGACGACGGTCTTCCACAGCGTGCGCCAGCGCTCCGGATCGGTCATCGCTTGACGAGCGGCGTCGGGCGGGCACTCCGTACGCAATATGTCGCGTACGGTGTCGCGCAGCGAGAGCTGCTCCGGGTTCAGCCCGACATCCATAAGACCTCTAACATAGTAAAGATAATAAACTAGCCGAGCCGTCAATCGCACGGGTCCCGACGCAGAGGTGGCGCATGGCCGAGTGGTATCTGTTCTTGCCGCAGGTGCGATTGTCGGCGGCCGACATCGCGGACCGGGCACGTCACGCCGAGGCCAGCGGCTTCGACGGGATCGCCTTCATCGATCACCTCGAGGCGCCCGGGCTTCCCGACGAAAGCATCTGGGAGGCAATGGGCGTTGCCACCTGGGTGGCGGCCAAGACCCAGCGGCTGCGGATCGGTCACCTGGTGCTGTGTGACGCGTTTCGGCATCCTGCCGTGCTCGCCAAGCAGGCCGTCACGTTGTCGGAGGCCTCCGGGGGCAGGTTCGAGTTGGGCCTGGGGCGGGATCGTGGCCGGCGGAATTCGCGAGATTCGATGTCGGCCAACAGGATCCGCGGGCACGGGTCGAACAGCTCGGCCGCCACCTGGAACTGATCAGGCGGTACTGGGGCGACAACGGCGAACAACCCGGGCCGGCCCCGCAATCTCCGCGCCGAAGCTACCCGATACCGCTGGTTCTGGGTGGGAGCGGGCCCAAGATGATGGAACTCGTTCGCAGATACGCGGATTGGTGGAATCTACCGGCCAACCAGCTGGACAGGCTGCCGAAGCTCGCTCCGGCCGCGGGAACGGCGCGGGTGTCGATCCAGCAGATGGTGGGCTTCGTGCGGTCGGGCGCCGACCCCGACGCCGTGCGCGAGGTGAGCACCCGTCGCTTCGGCAACCTCGGGTCCGGGCTGGTCTGCGGCGACGCCGACGAGCTGATCGGGCACTTCCGCGGCCTGGCAGCCCGGGGCGTCGGGCGGTTCTACATATGGTTCGCCGATTTCGCCGCCCCGGACTCCCTGCACGAGTTCGGCGAATCGGTGATCAAAGCCTTCCCGGCGCGGTAGTCCTCAACCGCCTTGCGCGCGTCGCCGCGCCTCGGTGGGCACCACGGGCGGTCGCGCGAAGGGACCGCGCTCCACGGCGGACAGCCGGATCTCCGGCAGATCGACCGACGGATCGACGGTGTCCAGCCAGGCGACCGCCTCGGCGACGTCGGACACCGCGATGGCGTACATCTCGAACGGGACGTCCTGCAGCATTTCGGTGGCCACCGGCCCCGGCGTGACGATGTGCACGCTGATGCCGTCGCGGTCGACCTCGAGCGCCAGGGCGCGCGCGAACGCGTTCATGCCGGCCTTGGACGCGGAATAGGCGGTGCGGGCCGGCATCGGCTCGTGCGCCGCCGACGACGAGATGAACACCAGCCGCGAGCCCGCCGTCATTTTCGGCAGCACCGCGGACGTCACCACGAAGCACGAATCCAGATTGGCCGACATGATGGCTTGCCATTGGTCGAAGGTCTGCTTGCGCGCGTAGGTACCCCCGAGCGCACCGGCCGCGTGAACGACGAGGTCGATCGTCTCCAATGTGCTTATCGCAGCGGGGAATCCGTCGGGGTCGGACGCGTCGGCCACGATATGGCGGGCACCGATCTCCTCGGCGGCGGCACGTAACGGGGCCTCGCGGCGCGCCGAGAGCACCACATCGTAGCCGCGCTCAACCAGCTTGCGGGCACAGCCCTTTCCGATCCCGCCGCTGCCGCCGGTGACCAATGCGGTTCGCATCACCGTTGCAGGCCGCCCTTCAGGAGTGCCGGATATCGCGCGGCCGCGCCAACGCCTGCGGGGAGAGCGCGTAGATGCGTTGATCGTGCTGGCCGGACAGGACATAGGTCTGCGTGTCGGCCAGATGGCGACCCGCGATGCGCCGGGCCCGGTCGACGTCACCGTCGGCGATCGTCTCCGTCAGCTTGACGTGAGTGTTGAGCGCCGCGCGGCGCTGGGTGAGGGAGGGGTAAGTGCCGCGCGACGCGCTCTCGTCGGCCCACTGCCGTTCGTGGCTGGTCCACAGCGTCTCCAGGCTGCCCACCACCGCAATGATCGTGTGATTGCCGCAGCCGCGGACGACCTGATCGTGGAATTCACGGCCGATTTCAGTGAAAAGCCGTCCGTCGTCCAGGTTTTCGGCCATCGACTCGTTGATCCGGGTGAGCTCGGGCACCAGGGTGTCCGCCCGGTCCGGCCGGCGGGCGGCCAGCGCGGCGCAGGCGGGCTCGAGTTCCTGCAACGCCATGCCGAGATCGGTGACCTCGACGGACTCGCTCTGCAACAACAAGCCGAGCATGTACGCGGCGCTGGTCTTCGCCGGGGCGTGGACGACGGCACCGCCGCGGTTGCCCCGCCGCACCGAAACCAGCCCCTCGGTTTCCAGGATCCGCAGCGCTTCGCGCAGCGACACCAAGCTGACGTTGAACTGTTCGACGAGCACCTCTTGGCGCGGCAGGAGATCACCGTCCGCGAGCTCGCCGTCGATGATCTGACGGCGCAACTCGTCGGCTACGATTTCGGCGATCCGCGGCGCCGACAACCGGCGCCGGGCGTCGGGGCCAATTCCCAAGGCGGTCATCCGATCCTCGAAACAAAGCAACTCGCTGGCTTAGCTATTTTAGCAGTAATGATATAAATAGCTTCTCTGGTCGCGTGTCGATCGGAAGGGCGGGTGCAATTGAGCGAGCGGTCCGAAGGCCGGCCGACGCCGCTACACGATTTGCGTGTCGTCGAGATCAGTGACCGGATAGCGGGCAGCTACTGCGGGAAGCTGCTGCGCGACGCCGGCGCGCAGGTCCACAAAATCGAACCGCCGCAAGGGGATTGGTTGCGGCGCTACTCCGCCAGCGGCTCCTCGATTCCCCAGGACCGCACCGGGCCGTTTTTCAGCTACCTTAACGCGGGCAAGCGCAGCATGACTTGGGCGCCCGACTCGCAGCGCTATCGCGACGAACTGGCCGGCGCCGACGTCGTCGTCGTGACCGCTGGCCGGGCCCGCGCCGCGGCGCTCGGCGTCGACCCACCACAGCTGCTGCAAGACTCGCCGCGGGCGATCATCGTCAGCGTCTCCGACTTCGGCTGGGACGGACCCTACGCGGAGCGGGCCGCCACCGAGTTCACCCTGCAGGCGTTTGCGGGTTCGCCCGGCTTCCGCGGCGATCCGGCCGGGCCGCCGATCTCCATCGGCGGCGATCTGGGCGAGTACATGGGTGGCGTATTCGCCGCGTTCGGCGCCCTGGCGCTGCGCCGTCGCGTCGAGCGCGGCGGGCCCGGCGAGCACCTGGACCTGTCCATGCTGGAAGCGCTGACCACGATGCAGAGCAGCGAATGGCTGCACTCGCAGTTGCTGCGCGTCCCGCCGATCCGGCGAACCACCGAGGTCCCGTCGATCGAACCCGCCAAGGACGGCTACGTCGGGATCACCATGGTCACCGGTCAGCAGTGGCTCGACTTCGCCGCGATGGTCGAATGCCCGCAATTGGAGGAGATCGAACAGCTGCGGTTCCAGATCGGCCGGTGGCAGTATCGCGACCTGATCCGCGAGCAGATCCGCCCGTGGCTGGCCGAGCGCACCGTCGCCGAGATCGTCGAACTCGGGCAACTGTTCCGGCTGCCGATCGCCGCGCTGGGCAACGGCTCCACCATCCGGGAGCTGCAGTACGTGCGCGAGCGTGGGGTCTTCTGCCACAACCCCGCCGGGTTCGACCAGCCCCGGCCGCCCTGGCTGATGTCGGTGTGTGCGCCCGCACCCGTGGGTGACACGCCCGTGTGTGGTGAGGCCGATGGCGAGTCCCCTTGGCGCCGTGCGGAATCCGACGCCGCTCCGGAACTGGACGGGCTGCCGTTGGCCGGCGTTCGCATCGTCGACCTGACCGCCTTCTGGGCCGGGCCGGCCGCTACCCATCTGCTGGCAGCCTTCGGCGCCGACGTCGTCAAGATCGAGTCGATCCAGCGTCCGGACGGCATCCGATACTCCGGCGGGATGCGCACCGACGTGGACGACTGGTGGGAATACGGCTGGGTGTTCCACGCGATGAACACCAACAAGCGTTCGGTCACACTGGATTTGGGCTCCGAGCAGGGTCGCCGCCTGTTCACCGAGTTGGTCGCCGGCGCCGACGTCGTGATCGAGAACTTCTCGCCGCGGGTGATGGAGCAATTCGGGCTCACCGACGACGTGCTGCGCGCCGTCAACCCAAAACTGGTGTTCGCCCGGATGCCCGCGTTCGGTGTCGAGGGGCCATGGCGGGATCGCGTCGGGTTCGCTCCCACCATGGAACAGATCGCCGGCCTGGCCTGGGTGACCGGCCTGCCCGACGCGCCGCCGGTGACACCGCGCGGGGCCTGCGATCCGTTGGCCGGTGTGCACGCCGCCTTCGCGGTGCTGGCCGCGCTGAACTTCGCCGAACGCACCGGGACGGGACAGCTGGTGGAGCTGCCGATGCTCGAAACGGTGCTCAACGCCACCGCGATCCAGGCGATCGAATCCGAAGTCTTCGGGGCGACGCTGAGCCGTCGCGGCAACCGCGGTCACGGCGCGGCGATCCAGAACATCTATCGCTGCGCCGGATCCGACGACTGGATCGCGATCACCGTTCGCGACGACCCGCAGTGGCGCGCGCTGGTGGACGTGATGGGCCGACCGGCCTGGTGCGGCGACGACGCGTTGTCCACGATCGCCGGGCGGCGAGAACGAGCCGACGACATCGACGGCCGGCTGGCGGACTGGTTCGCCGGGCAGCCACTCGACCCGACGGTGGAGAGGTTGGCAGGCGCGGGTGTTCCCGCGGCCCCGGTGGTGTCACCGTCGCTGGTCACCGACAACCCGCAACTGCGCGAGCGCGGCTTTTTCGAGTCGCTGCACCACGCGAGTACTGGCCTCGGGCTGTACCCGTGCCCGCCGTTCGCCCGGCTTGCCGGTCAGGATCAGTGGCTGTTGCGGCCGCCGCCCAGGCTGGGCGAGCACAATGAAGAGATCCTGCGCGATCGGTGCGGGCTGACCGACGAAGAACTGACACGCCTCGCGACCGGCGGGGTGATCGGGACCCGACCCAAGGGCCTCTAGAGAAGTGGAGGGCATCTGATGCGCGTAACGGTCGACGAGAACTTGTGTGAGGCCAACGGCTTCTGCGAATCGCTTGCGGCGGAAGTGTTCGAGCTGGGGGACGAAGACGTGGTGCAGATCGCGGACGGCCCGGTGCCGCCGCGCCTGGAGATCGACGTGCGGGCCGCGGTGGACCAATGCCCCAAGGCCGCACTGCGACTGATCGACTGACTCGACGAGCGCCGCAACGGCGCGAGGGCGGACTCGGCAATCAGGCTCAGCGCCGCTCGGTGAGCGAGATGGCCATCTCGTCATAGATCGACATGTTGGTGGTCAGGTTCGGATGGGCCACCTTCGCCGGGCCGATCTCGATGTCGTCGCAGCGCAGGAACAGCTCGTCGAGGACCGCGCGGAGTTCCGCACGGGCCAGCATGGCGCCCAGGCAGTGATGTGGTCCGCCGCCCCCGAACGCCACGTGGGGGTTGGGCTGGCGGCCGATGTCGAAGGTGAACGGGGACTCGAATACCTCCTCGTCGCGGTTGGCCGATCGCAGCGTCGACACCACGCGGTCGCCCTTGGCGATGTGCTGGCCGTCCATCTCGACGTCGACCTTCGCGGTGCGCGTCCAATAGGCCACCGGCGACGCCCAGCGCAACACCTCCTCGACGGCGCTGGGCCGCAACGCTTCGTCCGCGCGGTAGCGGTCGATCTGCTCGGGGTTGTCGACGAACGCCTGCAGCCCGATGGCCAGCGCGTTCTTCGTGGTGTCGCTGCCGGCGAACGCCAGCACGAAGAAGAAGAACTCGAGTTCGTTCTCGGGCAGGCTGAACTGTTCGCCGTCGTCGCCGGTGATCACCGCGGTGGCCAGCGTGCTCCAGATGTCGTCCGTCGGGTTGCGCCGCTTCTCGGCGGTGAGCTCCATCGCATAGCTGAAGACGGAGCCGAACAGCTCGAGCTCCACCTGGCCGTTCGGGCCCGCCTCGGGAGCAAGGGCCTTGAGGATGCGGTCGAAGAGGTCGAAGATTCGCGGCCGGTCCTCGTCCGGGATGCCGATGATGTCGCCGATCACCGTCATCGGCAGCGCGTCGGCGACGTCCTCGATCCAGTCTCCGCCGCCCTTGGCGAGCAGACCGTCGATCATCCGCGCCGCACGCGCCCGGATGCCGTTCTCCAGCTTCGCGATCGCGCGCGGGTTGAAGGCGTTGGAGATCAGTTTGCGGCGCTTGTTCAGGTCCGGCGGATCCAGCGTGATGATCGTCGGGGACGCCGAGAACATGGCGACCGGCTGGATGAGGGGGCCGTCGGCCGCGGTGAACGACTCGGTGTCGCGGTGCAGGCGGACGGCGTGCCGGTGTTTGGTGGCGACCCAGAACTGGCGCCGGACGGTGTCGGCGACACCCGGTGTCAGGTCGTGCTTGAAAAGTGGCATGGTGCGCCGCAGGTCGGCGAACAACTCGTCGGGAAAACCATTACGCCACAAGGCGAAGTCGGAAAGGTCCACCGCAGCGGCCGTCATGCGAACCCCCATTGGCTCAGGCGACACGCGACCACCGGCCGGCGCCGCGTTGACGTTCAATGTCTAAAATAGTAAAAATAGACTTTAGTCGTCGAAACGCGGTGAGGTAAGAGCGGCCCAAAGTGCGCCCGGCCGCGTGGGAAACGGAGTTCTCGTGACGAATACGATTCCGGAATCAGACCCCTCAGAACGGGAGTTCGGTCCGGGCGGCATCGCCCTGTCGACCTACCGTTTCCCGACGGGCTGGTTCATCGTCGCCTTCGGAAACGACCTGGCTCCCGGCCAGGTCAGGCGCGCGCATTACTTCGGCGAGGAGCTGGTGCTGTTCCGCACCGCCTCGGGCCAGGTGCACGTGATGGAGGCCTACTGCCAGCACCTCGGCGCCAACCTCGGGGTCGGCGGCACCGTGGAGGGGGAAAACATCGTCTGTCCCTGGCACGGCTGGCAGTGGCGCGGCGACGGGACCAACGCGCTGATTCCCTACAGCAAGATCGGCTGCAAGAACAACGTCCGCATCCGGACCTATCCGAGCATGGAGTGGTACGGCTTCATCCTGGCCTGGCACGAGCGCCACGGCCGGGCGCCGTATTGGCAGCCGCCGGTGCTGCCGGAATTGGAAACCGACGAGTACTACCCGCTGCACCCGCACACCCAGATGCTCAACCGCGTCAAGGTGCATCCGCAGATGATCATCGAAAACGCCGCCGACCCCTATCACGTTCAATACGTGCACAAGGCCGCCAACCCGGCCACCACGGCGTCGTTCGAGGTGGCCGGCTACCACCTGCACGCCACCGTCAACGCCCATTTCGGCGGCGGCCGGGCGCAGACGTGGCTGACCCCCAACGGTCCGGTCGACGCCAAGATCATCTACGACAACTACTCGCTGGGCCTGGGCGTGGTGCGCTTTCCCAGCGAGCTGGTGGCCACCGTGCAGGTCACCGGCCAGACGCCGGTCGACGAGGACTACACCGATTACTTCTACACCCAGGCGTCCGTACGTGAGCCGGACGACGACGGCGGCGTGCCCACCGGACGTGCCGCCCGGTTCCTCGCCCTGCAGCAAGAGGTCATCAAACAGGACTTCTTCACCTGGGAGAACATGAAATACCTGGAGAAGCCGAACCTGGCACCGGAAGAGGCGCATGACTACGCGGCCCTTCGCCGGTGGGCTCACCGCTTCTACCCGGGGGAGGAGCCGTCGCCCGCCGACTTCGGTTACGACGCCGACGGCGAGCCCGATCCGGCGGCCGCCAAAGCTTGATCAGAGCCAAACACCCCTGATGTGCGCCGACCGCAGCGGGCCCGCGCAGCCCTCCGATTACGGAGTCGAACGTTTCACCGTGCCCGCGGTGCTCGATCGCCGCGCGCAGCAGTACCCCGACCGGGTGATGATGTCGATCGCCGGAGTCGACGTGACATTCGAGCAGATGCGCCGGCGGTCCTGTGCGGCCGCAAACCTGTTGACCGACTTGGGCGTCGGACCGGGTGATCGCGTCGCGTTATTCACCGGCACGTGTCCGGAATGGGTGTACTTCTGGCTGGGCGCCGCGCGGATCGGGGCGGTGAGCGCGGCGATCAACGCCGCGAACAAGGGCGACTTCCTGCTGCACGCGCTGCGGCTGTCGCAGGCCAAGGTGCTGCTGACCGACACCGACCGCCGGCCCCGCGCCGCCGAGGTCGCCGACGCGGCCGACACCCTGACGAGCATTGTGGTGCAAGGTGATTCGCTGACCGCGACGCTGTGTCAGGACACGAACCGGGCGCCTGCCTGTAGCGCCGGGGCGCCTGGCGACCTCGCGTGCTTGTTCTACACATCGGGCACCACCGGACCGTCCAAAGCGGTCGCCACGACCTGGCACTACCTGTTTTCGGTGGCCGCGACCGTCTCGTCGGCCTGGGAATTTCGCGAGGGCGAGGTGCTGTGGACGGCGATGCCGCTGTTTCACCTCAGCGCCGCACCCAGCATCCTGGCGCCCATGCTGGTTGGCGCAACGACGGTGCTGGCCGGGGCTTTTCACCCCGGCGAGGTGTGGGGTGACATACGCGCTCGCGGTGCGGTCGGATTCGCCGGCGCCGGGGCGATGGTGTCGATGCTGCGAAATCTGCCCGTCGATCCGGCCGACGCGCGGCTGCCGTTGCGGTTCATCTCCGCCGCGCCGATCGACGCGGACTCCTACCGCGAGATCGAAAAGCGTTACGGCTGCCGCATCGTCACGATGTACGGACTCACCGAGGCGTTTCCCATCGCGGTCAAGGCGCTGGGCGACGACGGGGTTCCCGGAACCTCGGGGCGGCCGAATCCCGATTTCGACGTGCGCATCCTCGATCGACAAGGACGCCCGCTGCCCGCCGGTACCGTGGGTGAAATCGCCTGTCGACCTCGGCATCCGCACGTAATGAGCGAAGGTTACGTCGGCGCTGATTCACAGATAACGCCGCATCCGGAATGGTTTCGCACCGGCGACCTCGGGCGGCTCGATTGCGATCAGAATCTGACGTATGTGGATCGAATCAAGGATGCGTTGCGCCGCCGCGGTGAGAATATCTCTTCGGTCGAAGTGGAGGGTGTTGTCATGCGACATCCCGCCGTCGCGGAGGCCGCCGCGGTCGGCGTCCCCAGTGAGCTGGGAGAGGACGACGTTCTGGTGGTCATCACGTTACGCCCGGGCGCCACACTGGATTTCGCGGAGCTCCTGGATTTCTGCGCGGCACGCATGCCCTACTTCTGCGTACCGCGATTCGTGGAGACGGTCAATGAACTGCCGAAGAACGTTATTGGACGAATACGTAAAGATTTGTTGCGCAATCGTGGCTTGAGTGAGGCCACTTGGGATCGTGAAGAACACGGTTATATCGCCAGCCGCTAAGTTAAGTTAGTGTTACTTGAGGCAATTTCCCGTCATTTCCCGACAGAGGCTGGAGAGCCACCATGACCCTGAGCTATCAACAAGAGCAGTTCCTCCAGGCCGCGACGGGGCGCGCTGCCATCCTGGACCTCAATGCTCGGCACAATCGGGCCTATTCCGACGGCAACCGCAAGCGCTGGATCGCGACCTTCCGCCATTCCGGCGCCAGCTACACCCGCGATGGCGAGGTGTTCGACGATCTGAGCGCGGCCTTCGATGGCGGTGACGGACAGCGCATGATCACCGTCGACCACGAGATCAAAGTCGACGGTGTCGATGCGGTCCAGCGTTGTGTCGTCGTGCTGTTCGCCAGCATGTTCGGCGACATCACGCTGCGGGCCACGGGCACCTTCAAGGACAAGTTGATCTACGAGCGCGGCGGCTGGTATTTCACTTCCCGTGTGCTGGAATGGGATTCGGTACCGAGTCGACACCCGCTCGTCATGTGAGCGACACCGATACGTGGATCAGGATTTCAGTCAGCGGCTGGCCTTCGGCACCTACGAAGATGCGCTGCGGATGGTCGGCACGAAAAGCGAGCCCCGCACCGCGGCGACCGCGGTCAGCGCCGCACGCATCCAGTTGTTCGCCGCGATGGTCCGGGACGGCAATCGCTCGTATTGGGATTCAGAGTTCGCCCGGCAGCACTGGGGAGGCCTGCTGGCGCCGCCGGCGCTGTTGATGGGTTGGCTGATCGCACCGCCGTGGCAACCAGGGGGTCGCGGGACGGCTTCGTTGATCGCCCTGCGGGTGCCGCTGCCCGGTACCACATTCATCAACGCGGCCAACGAGGTTGAGTTCGGCGAGCCCATCGTCGAGGGCGACGTGTTGACCGTTGTCGACGAGCTGGTCTCGGTGTCACCGGAAAAGCGGACGCGACTCGGCGTCGGTCATTTCGTCGAGACGCTGGAGACCTTTCGCCGCCAGGACGGGACCGTGGTGGCCACCTGCCGCAATACCTTGTTCCGCTTCACCCCGGGAGCCTCCTCGTGAGCGGCGACGGCCTGGACTGGAGCCAGATCACCGTTCCGGTGGAGCTGCCGGAAGTGATCGACCACATCAGCTACCAGCGGGTGGTGGAGAACGCCGGAGCGACATGGGACTATTTCCCGGGCCATTTCGATCCGGATTACGCCGCGGCTCAGGGGAATCCGGCGATCTACGTTAACACGATGCACCTGGCCGGTTTCGCCGACCGCGTCGCGACGGACTGGGCGGGTCCGCGGTCGCGGGTGGTGCGCCGGTTCATGCGGCTGGCTGGGTCGGTGTATGCCGGCGATACGATGGTCGGCCGGGGGCGGGCCGTGGCGAAGCGCCGGGACACCTCGGTTGACCCGCCGCGCTGCCTGGTCGACGTCGAAATCGAGGTGACCAATCAGCATGGCGCGCTGTGCTGCCCGGTCGAGCTGACCTTGCAGGTGCCCGAATCTTCCGGCGATGGATGACGTCAGCGCCTTGCACCTTGCGGTGTGCCGACGGTTCGGTGAGGCGGTCAGGGCGGCGAACGGAAAGTGGGACCGCCCATCGCCGTGCGATGCGTGGGACGCCCGAGGAGTGCTCGAGCACGTGATCGGGTTTCATGATGTTCTTCTGTTGCTTCCCTTGGGATGTAAGCCCGATCGGCCACGCGACGATCCGCAGGCGCGATGGCAATTGACCTATGACTCGGTGGCTGAGGCCGTTGGCTCCGACGGCGCGGCACAGCTCGATGAGTACCGGTTGATGCCGAACCTGACCCGCGATGTCCTGGTGCACACCTGGGACCTCGCCCGCGCCGTGGGCGCCGACGACAGCCTGGACCTCGCGTGGTGTGAGCTGTTCTGCGCGGGTCTTCCGGAAGGTGCGCGGGCCTTGGCCGCGTCCGGGATGTTCGGTGCGCCGGTCCCGGTCGGCGACGAAACCGATGCGCAGGCAAAGCTTTTGGCGCGGCTTGGCCGCGACCCGTCGTGGAGACCGGAGTCCCTATAGCGGCGGTAGCTGGCCCTTGCATATCAGCGTCTGCAGCTCGACGTACTCGTGCAGCCCCTCTGGCCCGAACTCACGCCCGATGCCGGACTGCTTGAAGCCGCCGAACGGCGCGCCGATGTCCAGGGTGTACATGTTGATGCCGTACGTTCCGGTGCGGACGGCGGCCGCCACGTCCAGGCCGTGTTCGATGTCTGCGGTCCACACCGAACCGGCCAGGCCGTAGTCGGTCTCGTTGGCGATGCGGATCGCGTCGTCCTCGTCGCGGTAGCGCAGCACCGTCAGCACCGGACCGAAAATCTCCTCCCGGGCGATGCGCATGTCGTTGGTGGCGTCGGCGAACAGCGTCGGCTGCACATACCAGCCGCGCTCGGAGGGGCTCTGCTCACCACCCAGCACGACCCGCGCGCCTTCGCTGCGGCCCGATTTGATGAAGTCCTGGACGCGGCGCTGTTGTCGTTGGGCCACAAGCGGTCCGATGTCGGTCGACTCGTCGGCAGGGTCGCCGACATGCAGCGCCGACATCATGTCGGCGAGTGCGTCGACCACCTCGTCGTGCTTGCGGTCGCTGACCAAGATCCGGGTTTGCGCGACGCAGGCCTGACCGTTGTTCATCAACCCCGCGGACTTCAGGCCGGCCACCGTCTTGGTGATGTCGGCGTCGTCGAGGATGATCGCCGCGGACTTGCCGCCCAGCTCCAAGCTCACCCGCTTCAGCTGCTCGCCGCACAGGGCGGCGATCCGGCGGCCGACGGCACTGGATCCGGTGAACGCGACCTTGTCGACACCGGGATGGCGGACCAGCGTCTCACCGACCTCGGGGCCGCCGGGCAGCACCGACACCACGCCCTCGGGCAGCCCGATCTGCTCGATCATCTCGGCCAACCACAATGCGTCCAAAGGTGTTTCGGGTGCGGGCTTGATGATGACGGTGCAACCCGCGATCAGCGCCGGGATCAGCTTGGGCATGATCAGAAATTGCGGCACGTTCCACGGCACAATCGCCCCGACCACTCCGACCGGGGCCCTGCGCAGGTGGACTTCGCCGAGCGCACCCTGGCGGCGTTCCTCCCACGGGAACTCGCGGGCGGCGGCCAGCGACAGGTGGATCAGCGCCGCGGCGGCCGCGCCCTGCCCCATCCGGCTGAAGCTGCGCGGCGACCCCATCTCATCGGTGATGAGGTCGGCCATCTCGTCGGCGTGGCCGGCGTAGATCCCGGCGAGCTGTTCGACCTTGGCCATCCGATCGGCATGGCTCATCCGCGGCCACGGGCCGTGGTCGAAGGCGCGTCGTGCGGCGGCGACGGCCGCCTCGACGTCCTCGGGGCCCGCGACCTGGACATGTCCGACCGGCTCTTCGGAGTGCGGCGAGACCACGGTGAGCTGCTGAGGATTGGCCGGCTTGCACCACTGGCCGCCGATAAACAGCTCGTTGTAGGAGCGATGGGCGGAAGTCTCTGTCATCGGGGCACTTCCTCAGGGGATCGGACCGCGACCGCAATTTCGCTATTCACGCTAACATAGCGAAAAAAGCAGCGAGGCCCGATATGACCAGCGATTGGCGCAGTTACCCGTTCCGGTTGGTGCCCGGCGACGACCAGTTGGAGTTTCCCGCCGCCGAAGGCGAACACCCCGACCAGGAGTCGGACACCTGGTTCATCGCCGGTCAGCTGGACGCCGCCGAGTCGGATCGATCGTTTGCCTTCCTGACCATCTTCAACAAGAACCGCCCCGGGGGAACCGTCGTCGCGGACTTCTACACGATGGCGCTGTTCGACCTCGACACCGGCGACTACGGCACCTTCACCGACTACGACATGCCGCCGGCCAACATGGAGCCCGGCGCCCAGCGCAAGTTGACGATGGCATCCGGCCATCTCGACATCAACTACCACAGCAGCGCGGGAACCGCGTCGTGGACGACCAGCCGCAACGGCGATGGCGAACTGTTGCCCTACACCTACCGGGTCAGCCTGGTCGGTGAGGACCAATCCGGGCGGCCGATGCGATTGGATCTGGCCGTAACGCCAACGCGCGCACCGACTCCGGTGGGTGCATCGAGGTACAACGGAAAGATCGTCTGCTTCGGTCAAAGCGAAACCTACTCCTATTTCCAGACCGGCATGGCGATGACCGGCACCCTGCGCTGGGGCGACATGGTCCAGCAGGTGTCCGGCGCCAGCGGCCACGTCGACCGGCAGTGGTTCCCCAAGTACGCCGGCGGCGGGGGATCGGGGGGAGACCCGAGGGCCAGGTCGCACGAATGGCGCACGATCAACTTCGACAACGGTGTCGACCTGAGCATCTGGCGACAGTTCGATCGCGCCAACCGCAATGCACTGCAGCCGTTTACCGGTATCACGACCAGCCACCCGGATCCCGCGATCGCGCCGGAGTGCGCCGAAGACATCGAGGTCACGGTGAGCAGCTACGTGCGATGGCCGGAGGCGATGCGACCCCTGGTACGGCCCCTCGCCCCGGCACGGTACATGCCCGACCGGCACCGGATCACTTGTGCCACAATCCAACTGGATCTCGTCGGCGAGCCGTTGGTGGCGGCCCCGGCGCACGGCCTGCCGATCGAGTACATGGAGGGCCCCTACCGATACCGCGGAACGATGTGGGGAGAGCCGGTGACGGGCTTCGCCTTCAACGAGCGCTCGCTGGCCCTGTACCGGGATTGGGAGCTCGTCGACGTGTTGTCCACCACCGTCGCGGGCCTGGCACAGCCGGACCCCACACTGCAAGCCATGGTGGATCAGGTCGTGCCGCTGGTGGCGGCCGGCCGTCGCAAGGACGCCGTCGAGCTGCTGTTCGCCTCGGCACCCGTCGAAAACGACACGCTGGCAAAGCTTCTCGACGATCTGATCGCGGTGCTGTCATCCGATCCCGGCTGACTCTGACAGCGCGCGGGCCCAGGTGATGTGGCGATGCTGCAAGCCCGGCTCGTTGCGGCCGAACACCAGGTGGTCGCGGGCGCCCGACTCCAGATTGGCTTGCAGCCCCTCGGCCAGTCGGTAGTCCTCGTCGCGCACGGTGGCGTGCGCGTATTCGAAAACGGCCTGCGCGCCGGCGGCCACCGACTCATCGGAGAGGTCCTGCGGTGTTGCGTTCTGGTGGACGGTGATTGACCGGCCGGGGCGATCCCCGGGATAGACCCGGAACAGCTCGCCGTTGGCAATGGTCACCGAGAGCACAATGTTGGGGAACAGCGCGTAGATCACCACCATGTTGTGGAACGGATTCCACTGATCCTCGGGCAGCTCGTCGAGATCCAGGATGGTGTTGAGCGGGAAGATCAGCCGGTGGTGCGGCCCGTAGGAGTCGAACACCGTGCAGTTGCTGCGCGCGATCGTGGCGAACGTCTGCTGATGGACGGTGGCGAAATGGTAGTTCTCGGCGAAGGTGTCGATCGCCAGCTTCCAGTTGATGGGGGAGTCCAGCACCTTCTCGCCCAGCGGGGACCAGCGCCCGATGCCCCACGAGTCGAGTTCGTCGGCGAGCGGGCCCAGGTGCGCTGCCACGTCCAGCGTCGCTCCGGGATCCAGTGCGACCCAGAGGAATCCGGCGAATTCGGTGGCCGGGAGCTCGGTCAGGCCGTCGGACTTGATGGCCACTTCCGGGAACCCCTCGCGTCCCGGAAGTGCCACCAAGCGCCCTGCGTTGTCGTATGTCCAGGCGTGGTACGGGCAGGTGAATCGCTTGGCGGTGCCGCACCCCGCCACTACCTGCGACTGGCGATGCAGGCAGACGTTGTTGAACGCCTTCACCGTTCCCTGGGAGGTTCGGGTCAGCAGGATGGACCGCCCCATCACCGTTTTCGTGCAGTACGCACCCGGGGCGGGGAGCTCAGAGACATAGCCGACCAGCTGCGGACTGGCCAGCAGCATGGCCCGATCCCGGTGATGCCGTTCGGTATCCGTGTAGTCGCCCGCGTCGACCGTGTGCTGGGCCGGAGCGAGGTCGGTCGCCTTGTCCCGCGCCAACTTCAACGCGCGCCGCGTCAGGTCGATGAGCTGATCGTGCTCCATCTGCCCAGTACAGACCTTGTCACAGTTGTAAGGTCAAGGGGTGGCTGAGCAGCTGCTGATCGGCGACGTCACGGCCCTGACCGGCATCGCTTCCGGCCGAATTCGCCATTACGAGAAAATCGGATTGCTGCGCGCCCAGCACCTGTCCAACGGCTACCGGGTCTTCGGCGTCGAGCAGGTCCTCGACTTGCTGCGCATCGACCTGATGCGAAGCCTCGGCGTCGGCATCAACGACATTGCGCGGTTGATCGAAGGCGGGCACAGCACGCTGGCCGGCCTGCTCGACGAGCACCGCGCGCTGCTGATGCAGCAACGGGAGCGGATCGACCACCTGATCCAGGCGATCGACGCCGCCACCGCGCGCGGCGACGCGGAGCTCAACGAGGACATCCTGCACCGGTTGGCGACCACCCATCGCGACAGCATCGGGGTGATCGGGCGGCTCAGCGCTCCGCTGCCGGCGCCGGTCGCTACGAAGTACGCCGACCTGTTCGACGAATGGGACCTGCCGGTTCCCGCGTTGTTCGGACAGATGGTGCTGCCGACCGCGGCGAGCACCCTGCTGTCGCAACTGGCCGAGACCCCGGGCCACGAGGTGCTGTTCGATCGGCTGCGCGGCCTGGCCGCCGACGTGATCGCGCTGGGCGACGACGACGCGGCGGCCCCAGATCTGGCGCGCCGCTGGATCGACCAGCAGCTGGCCGACCCCCTGCCCGGCGAGGTGGTCGGCGTGCTGCGCGGCGTGCAACCGCTGCTGGAGCGCGACCCGGTGATCGTGCAGGGATTTCGCGCCTGGGCGGGATCGATCAGCCCGGCGGCCGCCCACTTCATCGACGAGATCGCGCAGCAGACCGCCCGGCGCGGGGTCGACGCCGTGAGCGTCATCGTGCTGCCCGCTCGCGAATCCGTTCAAACGAACGATGCGGCACCGTGATGCACATGTGATCGGTGTGATCAATGTGTCATATGGGGTTTGTGTCGTACCCTGTGGCTTGTGTCATCCGTTTCGCGGCGCGACCTGCTCAAACTCGCGGCCGCAACCCCGGCCCTGCTGGGCCTGAGCACGACCGGAGCGTCGCTGGCCGCCGCGCCGGCGTCGGCGTCGCTCGGCACCCTGCTGGACTACGCCGCCGGCGTCATTCCGGCCAGCCAGATCCGGGCCGCGGGTGCCGTCGGGTCGATTCGGTACGTCTCGGACCGCCGCCCGGGCGGCAACTGGATGCTGGGCAAGCCGATCCAGGTTGCCGAGGCGCGCGACCTCGACAGCAACGGGCTGAAAATCGTGTCCTGCTACCAGTACGGCAAGGCCAGCACCGCCGACTGGCTGGGCGGCGCCAACGCCGGCCTGCAGCACGCGCAGCGCGGGATGCAGCTGCACGCCGCGGCGGGCGGGCCCGCCAGCGCGCCGATTTATGCCTCGATCGACGACGACCCCTCATACGAGCAGTACAAGAGCCAGGTGGCGCCCTACCTGCGTTCCTGGGAGTCGGTGATCGGCCATCAGCGCACAGGCGTGTACGGCAATTCGAAAACCATCGACTGGGCGCTGCACGACGGATTGGGCTCCTACTTCTGGCAGCACAACTGGGGCTCACCCAAGGGATACGCCCACCCGGCGGCCAACCTGCACCAGGTTGAAATCGACAAACGCAGCGTCGGAGGGGTCGGCGTGGACATCAACGAGATCCTCAAGCCCCAATTCGGTCAGTGGGCCTAGCGCCCGATGCCGCCGCCCGCCCGCGTCGGGGCGCGCACTCTTAAAAATTCCAGCAAACACTCGTTCGCTCATTTTCCGGGGGCGCGCGGGCGGGCGATCGTCGGCCGATGCCGCCGAGGGCGCCGCGACGGCGCTCCACGACCCAAAATTTTTATATAACGATTCGATAACAAGACTGCCTTGATCTGCGCAGTTATAGCTACTCGACCGTAACCACCTTCATGCAGCGGGTTTGGTAATCGGGTTCGCACCGGCGGTGAAACCGCGTGTTACCCAGGACACGGTTACCCATGCGTAGAACTCATCAGTAACCGATCAGCACGCGAAACGAGGGTCGATCCTTATGACACTCTTAGTACAGCCGATGGAGTCCGTCGCGCCGCTCAGCGCCAGCCGAGCGGTCCGCCGACAACACACCGGCGAGCCGTTTCCCGGCTGTGATTCGACGCCGAACCACGCCGCATCGACCGAACCCCGCCCGGCGGTGGTGACCGCCCGACGAACGAGACCTAAAGACGCATACAGGGGAGACAGACAAGGTGACGATCCACGAGCACGACCGGGTGTCCGCTGACCACGACGGCCAAGGCAAGGCCCCACAGGCCGGGGAGTCCCACGCCCTTGTCGACCGCCTGACGGCCGGCGAGCCCTACGCCGTGGCATTCGGCGGCCAGGGCAGCGCCTGGCTCGAGACCCTCGAAGAACTGGTGTCGTCGGCCGGCATCGAGTCCGACCTGGCAACGCTGGTCGGTGAAGCCAACCTGCTCCTCGAGCCGGTCGCCAAAGAGCTCGTGGTGGTGCGACCGATCGGCTTCGAGCCGCTGTCCTGGGTGCGTGCGCTGGCGGCCGAGGATCCGGTCCCCTCGGACAAGCACCTGACCTCGGCCGCGGTCTCGATCCCCGGCGTGCTGCTCACCCAGATCGCCGCCGTGCGGGCGCTGGCCCGCCAAGGCATGGACCTGAAGGCGACGCCCCCGGTGGCGGTCGCCGGACACTCCCAGGGTGTGCTCGCCGTCGAGGCGTTGAAGGCGGGGGGCAGCCGCGACGTCGAGCTGCTGGCGCTGGCCCAGCTGATCGGCGCGGCCGGGACCCTGGTGGCCCGCCGGCGCGGCATCTCGGTGCTCGGCGACCGCCCGCCGATGGTGTCGGTGACCAACGCCGACCCTGAACGCATCGGCCGGCTGCTCGACGAGTTCGCGCAGGACGTGCGCACCGTGCTGCCGCCCGTGTTGTCCATCCGCAACGGCCGCCGTTCGGTCGTCATCACGGGCACCCCGGAACAGCTGTCCCGCTTCGAGCTCTACTGCCAGCAGATCTCGGAGAAGGAGGAAGCCGACCGGAAGAACAAGCTGCGCGGTGGCGACGTGTTCTCGCCGGTCTTCGACCCGGTGCAGGTCGAGGTGGGCTTCCACACGCCCCGACTCGCCGATGGCATCGACATCGTCGGCGGCTGGGCCGAGAAGGTCGGCCTGGACGTCGAGCTGGCGCGGCAACTGACCGAGTCCATCCTGGTACGGCCTGTCGACTGGGTGGAGGAGATCACCCGCGTCAACGATGCCGGCGCCCGCTGGATCCTCGACCTGGGTCCCGGCGACATCCTGACCCGGCTGACCGCGCCGGTGATCCGTGGCCTCGGTGTGGGCATCGTGCCCGCGGCGACCCGCGGCGGGCAGCGCAACCTCTTCACCGTCGGCGCCGTCCCCGAGGTGGCGCGGGCCTGGTCCAGCTACGCCCCGACGCTGGTTCGCCTGCCCGACGGCAGGGTCAAGCTCTCGACGAAGTTCACCCGGCTGACCGGACGCTCGCCGATCCTGCTGGCCGGCATGACCCCCACCACCGTCGACGCCCACATCGTGGCCGCGGCGGCCAACGCCGGGCACTGGGCCGAGCTGGCCGGCGGCGGGCAGGTCACCGAGGAGATCTTCGCCGACCGCGTCGAGCAGCTGGCCGGGCTCCTGGACGACGGCCGGACCTACCAGTTCAACGCGCTGTTCCTGGACCCGTACCTGTGGAAGCTGCAGGTCGGCGGCAAACGGCTGGTGCAGAAGGCGCGTCAGTCCGGCGCGGCCATCGACGGTCTGGTGGTCAGCGCCGGCATCCCGGATCTGGAGGAGGCCGTCGAGCTGATCGAGGAGCTGGGCGAGGTCGGCATCAGCCACGTCGTCTTCAAGCCGGGCACCGTCGAGCAGATCCGCTCGGTGATCCGCATCGCGACCGAGGTGTCCACCAAGCCGGTGATCGCGCACATCGAGGGCGGCCGCGCCGGCGGTCACCACTCCTGGGAGGACCTCGACGACCTGCTGCTGGCCACCTACTCCGAATTGCGGTCGCGCTCCAACATCACCGTCTGCGTGGGCGGCGGCATCGGCACGCCGGAGCGCGCGGCCGAATACCTGTCCGGCCGCTGGGCGCAGGCCTATGGCTTCCCGCTGATGCCGATCGACGGCATCCTGGTGGGCACCGCGGCGATGGCGGCCAAGGAGGCCACCACGTCGCCGTCGGTCAAGCGGATGCTGGTCGAGACCCAGGGCACCGATCGGTGGATCGGCGCCGGAAAAGCCTCGGGCGGAATGGCTTCCAGCCGCAGCCAGCTCGGTGCGGACATCCACGAGATCGACAACAGCGCCTCGCGGTGCGGCCGCCTTCTGGACGAGGTCGCCGGTGACGCCGACGCCGTCGCGGAGCGCCGCGACGAGATCATCGCGGCGATGGCCAACACCGCCAAGCCGTACTTCGGCGACGTCGGTGAGATGACCTACTTGCAGTGGTTGCAGCGTTACGTCGAGTTGTCCATCGGGGACGGCGATTCCACCGCCGACACCGCTTCGCCGGGCAGCCCGTGGCTGGCCGACACCTGGCGGGACCGGTTCGAACAGATGCTCCAGCGGGCCGAAGCCCGTTTGCACGCACAGGATTTCGGCCCCATCGAGACGCTGTTCGACGGCTCCACCGCCGACGGCGCGCGGCTGCTGGAAAACCCTGCCGAGGCCATCGCCATCCTGCTGTCGCACTACCCCGAGGCCGAACGCGTCCAGCTGCACCCGGCCGACGTCCCGTTCTTCGTCACGCTGTGCAAACTGCTGGGCAAGCCGGTCAACTTCGTGCCGGTGATCGACAAGGACGTGCGGCGCTGGTGGCGTAGCGATTCGCTGTGGCAGGCGCACGACGCCCGCTACGACGCCGATCAGGTGTGCATCATTCCGGGCACCGCGGCCGTCGCGGGCATCACCCGGATGGACGAGCCCGTCGGTGAACTGCTGGACCGCTTCGAGCAGGCGGCCATCGACGAGGCGCTCACCGCCGGAGTGGAGCCCAAGGACGTCACGGCGCGCCGGATGGGCCGCGCCGACGTCACCGGCCCGCTGGCCGTCGTGCTCGACGCCCCCGATGTCCAGTGGGCCGGCCGCACCGCGGCCAACCCGGTGCATCGCATCGCCGAGCCCTCCGACTGGCTGGTGCACGGAGACTCTGAGGGACCCGAGAGCCGCCGCGCCACGCATTCGTCCACCGGTGCGAGGCTTCAGGTCGAGGGCGACCGCGTCGTGCTCAGTGTCCCGGTCTCGGGAACATGGATCGACATCCCATTCACGTTGCCGCCCAACACCGTTGACGGTGCCACCCCGGTGGTCTCCACCGAGGACGCCGCCACGGCCATGCGTGCGGTGCTGGCCATCGCGGCCGGCGTCGACGGGCCGGAATTCCTGCCCGCGGTCACCGACGGAACGGCCACGGTCACGGTGGACTGGGACCCCGAGCGGGTCGCCGACCACACCGGCGTCACCGCCACCTTCGGAGAACCGTTGGCGCCCAGCCTCACCACCGTGCCCGACGCGCTCGTCGGGCCGTGCTGGCCCGCGGTGTTCTCGGCGATCGGTTCGGCCGTCACCGACGCCGGCGTCCCGGTCGTCGAGGGCCTGCTGAGCCTGGTGCATCTGGACCACGCCGCCCACATGGTCGGCAAGCTCCCGACGACACTGTCGCAATTGACAATCGCCGCAACGGCTTCGGCGGCGATCGACACCGACATGGGGCGCGTCGTCCCGGTCTCGGTCGCCATCACCGACACCGACGGCCAGGCGATCGCCACTCTCGACGAGCGTTTCGCCATCCTGGGCCGCACCGGGACGGCCGAGCTGACCGACCCGGCGCGCGCGGGTGGCGCGGTCTCGGAGAACGCGACCGACACACCGCGTCGGCGCCGTCGCGACGTCACCATCACCGCGCCGGTCGACATGCGCCCGTTCGCGGTGGTCTCCGGCGACCACAACCCCATCCACACCGACCGGGCCGCGGCGCTGCTGGCCGGCCTGGAATCGCCCATCGTGCATGGCATGTGGCTGTCGGCCGCCGCCCAGCACGCGGTGACCGCCACCGATGGCCAGGCCCGCCCGCCGGCGCGGCTGATCGGCTGGACCGCGCGCTTCCTGGGCATGGTGCGTCCCGGCGACGAGGTCTCGTTCCGCGTCGACCGGGTCGGAATCGACCAGGGCGCCGAGGTTTTGGAGGTCGCGGCGAAGATCGGTTCGGATCTGGTGATGTCGGCGACGGCCCGCCTGGCGGCCCCGCACACCGTCTACGCGTTCCCCGGCCAGGGCATCCAGCACAAGGGCATGGGCATGGACGTCCGGGCCCGGTCCAAGGCCGCCCGCAAGGTGTGGGACAAAGCGGACAAGTTCACCCGCGACACCCTGGGCTTCTCGGTTCTGCACGTGGTGCGCGACAACCCGACCAGCATCATCGCCAGCGGTGTGCACTACAACCACCCCGAGGGTGTGCTGTACCTGACGCAGTTCACCCAGGTGGCGATGGCCACCGTGGCCGCGGCGCAGGTCGCCGAGATGCGCGAGCAAGGTGCCTTCGTCGAGGGTGCGATCGCCTGCGGCCACTCCGTCGGCGAGTACACCGCACTGGCCTGCGTGACCGGCATCTACGAGCTGGAAGCCTTGCTGGAGACGGTGTTTCACCGCGGATCGAAGATGCACGACATCGTGCCCCGCGACGAGCTGGGCCGGTCCAACTACCGGCTGGCCGCCATTCGGCCGTCGCAGATCGACCTGCCCGACGAGGAAGTGCCGGGATTCGTCGCCGGAATCGCCGAGAGCACGGGCGAATTCCTGGAAATCGTCAACTTCAACCTGCGCGGCTCCCAGTACGCGATCGCCGGCACGGTGCGCGGTCTGGAGGCGCTCGAGGAAGAGGTGGAGCGGCGCCGCGAGATCACCGGTGGCAAGCGCTCGTTCATCCTGGTGCCCGGTATCGACGTGCCGTTCCACTCGCGCGTGCTGCGGGTCGGCGTGGCGGAATTCCGGCGATCCCTCGACCGGGTCATGCCGCGCGACAAGGATCCCGACGTCATCATCGGCCGCTACATCCCCAACCTGGTGCCGCGGCCGTTCACCCTGGACCGCGACTTCATCCAGGAGATCCGCGACCTGGTGCCGGCCGAGCCGCTCGACCCGATCCTGGCCGACTACGACACCTGGCTTGCCGAGCGCCGCATCGAGATGGCCCGCATCGTCCTGATCGAGCTGCTGGCATGGCAATTCGCCAGCCCGGTGCGCTGGATCGAAACCCAGGACCTGCTGTTCACCGAGGAGGCAGCCGGTGGTCTGGGCGTGGAGCGGTTCGTCGAGATCGGTGTGAAGTCCGCACCGACGGTCGCGGGCCTGGCCACCAACACCCTCAAGCTGCCCGAATATGCACACAGCACAGTGGAAGTGCTCAACGCCGAGCGCGACGCGGCGGTGCTGTTCGCCACCGACACCGACCCCGAGCCGGAGCCCGACGACGAACCGGAGGCGCCCGCGGACAGTGCGCCGGCACCGGAGGCCGCGGCCGCTCCTGCGGCGCCCGCCGCCGCGCCGGCCGCGCCGTCGGGCGCGGCCCGGCCGGACGACATCGGGTTCGATGCCGCCGACGCCACGCTCGCGCTGATCGCGCTGTCGGCCAAGATGCGCATCGACCAGATCGAGGAGCTGGACTCCATCGAATCCATCACCGACGGTGCGTCCTCGCGGCGCAACCAGCTGCTGGTAGACCTGGGTTCGGAGCTGAACCTGGGCGCCATCGACGGCGCCGCCGAGGCCGACCTGGCCGGGCTGCGCGCGCAGGTGACCAAGCTGGCGCGCACCTACAAGCCTTACGGCCCAGTGCTTTCCGACGCGATCAACGACCAGCTGCGCACCGTGCTGGGGCCCTCGGGCAAGCGGCCCGGTGCCATTGCCGAGCGGGTCAAGAAGACCTGGGAGCTCGGCGAGGGCTGGGCCAAGCACGTCACGGTCGAGGTCGCGCTGGGTACCCGCGAGGGCACCAGCGTCCGGGGCGGGGCGATGGGCCACCTGCACGAGGGCGCGCTGGCCGACGCCGCCGCCGTCGACAAGGCGATCGACGCCGCGGTGGCGTCCGTCGCCGCGCGTCGTGGCATCGCGGTGGCGCTGCCGTCCTCGGGCGGTGGCGGCGGCGGGGCGACCATCGACGCCGCCGCGCTGGGCGAATTCACCGACCAGATCACCGGTCGCGACGGCGTGCTGGCCTCGGCCGCGCGCCTGGTGCTCAACCAGCTGGGACTGGACGACCCGGTCAGCGTTTCGCCGGCGGCCACCGATGCCGAGCTCATCGACCTGGTGACCACCGAACTCGGCGCCGACTGGCCGCGCCTGGTGGCGCCGGTGTTCGAGCCGAAGAAGGCCGTGCTGTTCGACGACCGGTGGGCCAGCGCCCGCGAAGACCTGGTCAAGCTCTGGCTGACCGATGAGGGCGACATCGACGCCCGCTGGGTGGAGCTGTCCGAAAGGTTCGAGGGCGCAGGCCATGTCGTGGCCACGCAGGCCACCTGGTGGCAGGGCAAGGCGCTGGCGGCGGGCCGACAGATTCACGCGTCGCTGTACGGGCGGATCGCGGCGGGCGCCGAGAACCCCGACCCCGGTCCCTACAGTCACGAAGTCGCGGTGGTGACGGGCGCTTCCAAGGGCTCGATCGCCGCGTCGGTCGTCGGGCGGTTGCTCGACGGCGGCGCCACCGTCATCGCTACCACGTCCAAGCTCGACGACGAGCGCCTGGCGTTCTACCGCGGGCTCTACCGCGACCACGCCCGATTCGGCGCGGCGCTGTGGGTGGTCGCGGCCAACATGGCGTCCTACTCCGACATCGACGCGCTGGTCGAGTGGGTGGGCACCGAGCAGTCCGAAAGCCTTGGGCCGCAATCGATTCACATCAAGGATGCGCAGACCCCGACGCTGTTGTTCCCGTTCGCGGCCCCGCGCGTCGCGGGCGACCTGTCCGAGGCCGGCTCCCGCTCCGAGATGGAGATGAAGGTGCTGCTGTGGGCGGTGCAGCGGCTGATCGGCGGGCTGTCGAAGATCGGCGCCGAGCGCGACATCGCGTCGCGGCTGCACGTGGTGCTGCCGGGCTCGCCGAACCGCGGAATGTTCGGCGGTGACGGCGCTTACGGCGAAGCCAAGTCGGCGCTGGACGCCCTGGTGAGCCGCTGGCACGCCGAGTCGTCGTGGGCGTCCCGGGTCAGCCTGGCGCACGCGCTGATCGGGTGGACCCGCGGCACCGGGCTGATGGGCCACAACGACGCCATCGTGGATGCGGTCGAGGAGGCCGGCGTCACCACGTACTCGACCGACGAGATGGCGGCAATGTTGCTGTCGCTCTGCGACATCGAGTCCAAGGTGGCCGCGGCCGGTGCGCCGATCAAGGCGGACCTGACCGGCGGGCTAGGCGAGGCCAACCTCGACATGGCCGAGCTGGCCGCCAAGGCCCGCGAGCAGGCCACCTCGGCATCGGGCGAGGACGCCGAAGCTCCGGCAGCCGACGGCACCATCGCCGCCCTGCCGTCCCCACCGCGCGGCTTCACCCCGGCGCCCCCGCCGGAATGGGCGGACCTCGACGTCGACCCGGCCGACCTGGTGGTCATCGTCGGAGGCGCGGAACTCGGCCCCTACGGGTCGTCGCGGACCCGCTTCGAGATGGAGGTCGACAACGAACTGTCGGCCGCCGGCGTGTTGGAGCTGGCCTGGACCACCGGCCTGATCCGCTGGGAGGACGACCCCCAACCCGGTTGGTACGACACGCAATCCGGTGATCTGGTCGACGAGTCCGAGCTGGTCGAGCGCTACCACGACACCGTCGTCGAGCGCTGCGGCATCCGCGAGTTCGTCGACGACGGCGCGATCGACCCCGATCACGCGTCGCCGCTGCTGGTGTCGGTGTTCCTGGACAAGGACTTCGCGTTCGTGGTGTCCTCGGAGGCCGACGCGCGCGCCTTCGTCGAGTTCGACCCCGAGCACACGATCATCCGGCCGGTGCCCGACTCCAGTGACTGGCAGGTCATCCGCAAGGCGGGCACCGAGATTCGGGTGCCGCGCAAGACCAAGCTGTCGCGCACCGTCGGCGCGCAGATCCCGACCGGGTTCGACCCGACCGTGTTCGGCATCAGCCAGGACATGGCCAGCTCGACCGACCGGGTGGCGCTGTGGAACATCGTCGCGACCGTCGACGCGTTCCTGTCGTCGGGATTCACCCCGGCCGAGCTGATGCGGTGGGTGCACCCGGGCCTGGTGGCCAGCACGCAGGGCACCGGCATGGGCGGCATGACGTCGATGCAGACGATGTATCACGGCAACCTGCTCGGCCGGAACAAGCCGAACGACATCCTGCAGGAGGTCCTGCCGAACGTCGTTGCCGCGCACGTCATTCAGAGCTACGTCGGCAGCTACGGCGCGATGATCCACCCGGTGGGCGCGTGCGCGACCGCGGCGGTGTCGGTCGAGGAGGGCGTCGACAAGATCCGTCTCGGCAAGGCCGAGCTGGTGGTCGCCGGCGGGTTCGACGACCTGACGCTGGAAGCCATCATCGGCTTCGGTGACATGGCGGCCACCGCCGACACGTCCATGATGCGTGGTCGCGGCATCCACGACTCGAAGTTCTCCCGGCCCAACGATCGGCGCCGGCTCGGATTCCTCGAGGCCCAGGGCGGCGGCACCATCCTGCTGGCGCGCGGCGACCTGGCGCTGAAGATGGGTCTGCCGGTGCTGGCCGTGGTGGCCTACGCGCAGTCGTTCGCCGACGGCGTGCACACGTCGATCCCGGCGCCGGGGCTGGGCGCGCTGGGCGCCGGCCGCGGCGGCAAGGATTCGGCGCTGGCCCGGTCGCTGGGCAAGCTCGGTGTGGGCGCCGACGACATCGCGGTGATCTCCAAGCACGACACGTCGACCCTGGCCAACGATCCCAACGAGACCGAACTGCACGAGCGGCTCGCCGACTCGCTCGGCCGCTCCGAGGGCGCGCCGCTGTTCGTGGTGTCGCAGAAGAGTCTCACCGGGCACGCCAAGGGCGGCGCGGCGGTCTTCCAGATGATGGGCCTGTGCCAGATGCTGCGCGACGGGGTGATCCCGCCCAACCGCAGCCTGGATTGCGTCGACGACGAGCTGGCCGGCTCGGCCCACTTCGTGTGGGTGCGCGAGACGCTGCGGCTCGGGGAGAAGTTCCCGCTCAAGGCCGGCTTGGTGACCAGCCTTGGCTTCGGCCATGTTTCGGGGCTGGTGGCGCTGGTACACCCGCAGGCGTTCGTCGCGGCGCTCGACCCGCAGCAGCGCGCGGACTACCAGCGGCGCGCGGATGCGCGGCTGCTGGCCGGACAGCGGCGGCTGGCATCGGCGATCGCCGGTGGCGCACCGATGTACGAGCGGCCGCCGAACCGCCGCTTCGACCATGACCAGTCGGAGAAGCGTCAGGAGGCGGCGATGCTGCTGAACCCGGACTCGCGGCTGGGTGACGGCGAGGCCTACCAGGTCTCCGCCGGATGACGTCGGTCCGTTAGCCTGGCGACCCATGGGAATTGTCGGTGTGGGGATCGATCTCGTCTCCATCCCTGATTTCGCCGAGCAGGTCGACCAGCCGGGCACCGTCTTCTCCGAGACGTTCACCCCGGGGGAGCGCCGCGACGCGTCGGACAAGAGCTCGTCGGCGGCACGTCACCTGGCGGCCCGCTGGGCCGCCAAGGAGGCCGTGATCAAGGCCTGGTCCGGATCGCGGTTCGCCCAGCGGCCGGTGCTGCCGGAGGACATCCACCGCGACATCGAGGTGGTCACCGACATGTGGGGCCGCCCGCGGGTTCGGCTGAGCGGCGACATCGCCAAACACCTGGCCGACGTGATCATTCACGTGTCGCTGACGCACGAGGGCGATACCGCCGCCGCGGTGGCGATCCTGGAGACGACGGCCGACTAGCCTCGATCCCATGAGCGATCTGGTTGAGCGCGTCCGTGAGCTGCTGCCGTCGGTGCGCCGCGATCTGGAAGACCTGGTGCGCGTCGAATCGGTGTGGGCCGACCCCGGCCGCCGCGACGAGGTACACCGCAGCGCGCGGGCGGTCGCGGACCTGTTGTCGCAGGCCGGTTTCGGCGACGTGCAGATCGTCAGCGAAGGCGGAGCGCCGGCGGTCATCGCGCGCCACCCCGCGCCGGACGGCGCGCCGACCGTGCTGCTCTACGCCCACCACGATGTGCAGCCCGAGGGCGACCGCAGCCAATGGGTGTCGCCGCCCTTCGAGCCCACCGAGCGCGACGGCCGGCTCTACGGGCGCGGCAGTGCCGACGACAAAGCCGGCATCGCAACGCATTTGGCGGCATTTCGGGCGCACGGCGGGCGCCCGCCGGTGGGCGTCACGGTGTTCGTCGAGGGGGAAGAGGAATCCGGATCGCCGTCCCTGGGCCGGCTGCTGGCCGCCCACCGCGACGCGCTGGCCGCCGACGTGATCGTCATCGCCGACTCGGACAATTGGAGCACCGACATCCCGGCGCTGACGGTCACGCTGCGCGGCCTGGTCGACTGCGTGGTCGAAGTCGCCACGCTGGACCACGGCCTGCACTCCGGCATCTGGGGTGGCGTGGTGCCCGACGCGCTGAGCGTCCTGGTGCGGCTGCTGGCCAGCCTGCACGACGACGACGGGAACGTGGCCGTCGCCGGTCTGCACGAAAGCACTGCCGCCGCAGTCGATTACCCGCCCGAGCGGGTGCGGGCCGACTCCGGCCTGCTGGACGGTGTGTCCGAAATCGGTTCGGGCTCCGCGCCGCAGCGGCTGTGGGCCAAACCCGCCATCACCGTGATCGGCATCGACACCACCCCCATCGAGAAGGCGTCCAACACGCTGATCCCGCGGGCCCGCGCCAAGGTCAGCATGCGCGTCGCGCCCGGCGGCGACGCGACCGCACACCTGGACGCGTTGACCGCGCACCTGCAACAGCATGCGCCGTGGGGTGCGCACGTCAGCGTCACCCGCGGCGACATCGGCGAGCCCTACGCGATCGACGCCACCGGCAGCGTCTACGACGCCGCGCGCGCCGCGTTCCGGCAGGCGTGGGGGGTCGACGCGATCGACATGGGCATGGGCGGGTCGATTCCGTTCATCGCCGAGTTCGCCGAGGCCTTCCCGGAGGCGAAGATCCTCGTCACCGGAGTCGAGGACCCGGCGACGCAGGCCCACAGCGTCAACGAGAGCCTGCACCTGGGCGTGCTGGAACGCGCGGCGATCAGCGAGGCGCTGCTGCTGGCCAACCTGGGCTAGGCGGCTGGGGCAACCCGCGAAACTCGACCCCGGATTGCCTTTGTAGACGGACCGTCTCGTCGCATACTGCTTCTAGATGCAGCCACTCGTCCGCAGGAGACGCCACCGTGAGCACGGAAAACACCCTGACCGGAGATGCCGGCAAGATCCACCGTTACCACTTTGACCGTCACACCCCCGAGTACCGCGAACGGTTCACCGAGATCACGCAGGACATGCATGCCAGGTGTCCGGTGGCGTGGACCGACACCTACGACGGGCATTGGGTGGCCGCGGGTAATCGGGAAGTCTTCGAGCTCGCTCGCTGCCCGCAGGTGTCCAACGACCACGACGTGACCGGCGAAGGCACCGGCTACAAGGGCATCACGATTCCCACGCTCCCGCAGGGCACCGGGGTCCGCGGCGGCATGCTCGAGATGGACGAACCCGAGCACTCCGCCTACCGCAGCATCCTCAACCCCTACCTGTCGCCGGCGGCCGTCAGGCGCTGGAAGCCGTTTGTCGACGAGATCGTGCGGGCCAGCATCGACGAGAAAATCGAAGCGGGACGGATCGACTTCGTCGACGATCTCGCGAACGTCGTGCCCGCGGTCCTGACCCTGGCGATCATGGGCGTTCCTCTCAAGAAGTGGCAGCTGTATTGCGAGCCGGCCCACGCCAACGTCTACACCCCCGCCGATTCCCCGGATGCCCCAAGGGTTTTGGAGCAGACGATGGCGATGGTAGCGGACCTGTTCAACCACCTGCTCGAGATCCGCGGGAACCCCCGCCCCGGGATAGTGGACGCGTTGGCAAGGCTGCAGATCGACGGCGAGCCCGCGCCCGACGCCGAACTGCTCGGGATGCTCAGCTTGATCATCGGCGGTGGTTTCGACACGACGACGGCGCTGACCGCGCACGCCCTCGAATGGCTGGGCGAAAATCCCGAGCAGCGTGAACTGCTGAGGCGGGAATCGGAAACGCTGCTCGACTCGGCGACCGAGGAGTTCCTGCGCTACTTCACGCCCGCGCCCGGCGACGGCCGCACCATCGCCGCCGACCTCGAAATAGCGGGCACGCGGTTCAAGGAGGGCGATCGCCTGTGGCTGTCCTGGGCGATGGCCAACCGCGACCCGTCAGTGTTTCCCGATCCGAATCGAGTGGACCTGAGCCGAAAGAACAACCGGCACTTCAGCTTCGGGCTCGGTATCCACCGCTGCATCGGCTCCAACGTCGCGCGCGTCGTGTTCAAGTCGATGCTCACGGCGGTGCTCGACCGGATGCCCGACTACCGCTGCGACCCCGAGGGCACCGTGCACTACCCGACGATCGGCGTGATCCAGGGCATGCAGCACCTTCCGGCCACGTTCACGCCCGGCAAGCGGCTCGGACCGGGGATCGACGAGACGCTGGAGAAGCTGCAGCGGGTCTGCGACGAGCAGGGGATCGCGCGGCCCATCACCGAGTACACCGAGGCCGCCGTCATCGGCTAGACCGGATGGTGGCGACCCGCTGCGCCCGGCTCCGCCGCGCTTGCGATCGCCCCTAGACGGACAGGTCGCGGCGCAGCTTGGCGACGTGGCCGGTCGCCTTCACGTTGTACTGGGCGACAGCGATCTTGCCCTTCTCGTCGACCACGAACGTCGAGCGGATGACGCCGGTGACCGTCTTGCCATACATCTGCTTTTCCCCGTAGGCGCCATAGGCGGCCAAAACCTTGCGTTCGGGGTCGGACAGCAGCGGGAACGTCAGCTTCTCGGCGTCGCGGAACTTGGCCAGCTTCTCCGGCTTGTCGGGGGAGATCCCGATGACGTCGAGGCCGGCTTCGTTGAGCTCGGCCAGGCTGTCCCGAAAGTCGCACGCCTGCTTGGTGCAGCCCGGTGTCGAGGCGGCCGGGTAGAAGTACACGACGACGCGACGCCCCTTGTAGTCGGCCAGGGATACCTTGTTGCCGTCGGCGTCGGGCAGGCTGAAGGAGGGCGCTTTGTCGCCCGGTGCAAGCCGCGTGGTCTCGGTCAAGGTAAGTCCCTTTCTGTTCACCGGAGCGTTGGGGTTACCGCCAGCTGATCTAGGGTAGTTCGGGCAGGTACATGAGCCGGATAGTGGGCGACTTGGAGGACACAGTGGCGGACCGGGACCCCGAAGCCATCAAGCAGGACATCGACGTCGCCCGTGACCAGCTGGCGGCCACCGTCGACTCGCTTGCCGAGCGGGCCAACCCTCGGCGCCTCGCCGACGACCTCAAGGTCCGAGTGATCGGTTTCGTGCAGAAGCCGGTGGTGCTGGCGTCGTTGGCCGGGGTCGGGGCCCTCGTCGTGGTGGTGGCGGTGCGCCGGGTCAGGAATCGATGACGCGGCCGGCCTGCACGTACACCGGAATGTCGTCGGCCCAGGGCTGGTTGGTGGCCATGTCGTCGACCTCGCAATAACCGGGCTCGAACCCGCACCGCTGCTGCAGCGCCTCGATCAGGCGCTCTGAGCGTGGCGGCGGCGGTCCGGCTTACTCCCAGCCGGGCGGGTCGTTCTCGGCCATGTAGGCCTCCCACGCGGCGCGCCGCATGGCCCGGGTGTGCAGGTCCTGACAGATCGCCTGCGCCTCGGCGGCCGTGCCGGCCCGGCCCAGGTCGTGGTGCACGAAGCCGTCATCGACGCGCTCGGCGCGGAAGCCGCCGGTCGAGACGGCGTGGACTCGGTACTCGCTGCGGTCGTCGATGTTGGCGTGGAAGTGGCCCTCGTAAGGTTCGATCCACTTCAGCTCAGTTTTCACAAGTCCCCTTTGGAGAACCCCGCCGCGGGGGCGATGGGGCTCGCGGGGGAGGCAAGGATTTCTCGGAGATCGCTAACCATCGGCCGAGCCCCCATCGAGTGGAGAAGCCACCGAATAACCATTCGGTGGGCTGGTGCGCCGTCAGGGTTTCGAACCCCGGACCCGCTGATTAAGAGTCAGCTGCTCTACCAACTGAGCTAACGGCGCTTGTGGTCGGCCGAGACCGCGTAGGCGACAATAACAGGCGTTGCGCCATGGAGTGAAATCCCGACCTCGCTCCAGGATAGCCGCCGGGAGCCGCGCAAGCGTTTGAGCGTTCGAGCTCGCCGGGGTCGGCCATCGGTCTTCCGTCCTCGGCGTTTCGGCACGCGGATTTGCATACTGGTGGAAGCTGGTGTTGCGCAACATCTCCCGTTCACAGCACCGTGCCGCAAAAGGGCGCGCGGTCGGTGCTGAAGGCGGCGTCCAGCTCGCCCAGAGCTCCCCGGCGCACCTCGGTGACGCGGTTGGCGCGGGCCAGCTGGGAGGCCCGGTGCGCCCCCATGTAGATGGTGGCCAAGTCGGCCAGCCCGATCTCGATGTCGGGGGATCCGTCGTGGGGCGCGCACTTGCCGGTGCCGTCGCGGATCTGCAACTGGAAGCGCCCACCAGCCAGCCCGAGCGGGTCTGTGACTTCCAGCACGATGTCGGCGTCGGCGGCGTAGGTCCGGGCCCCGAGGGTTTCGGGGACGTCGTTGATGCGCACCCACAGGAAGTCACTCACGCCCTTGGTTTCCGCGGCGCGCTGGTCGACGAGTTTGAGCGGCAGCGGATCGTCGGGGGGCAGGTCGATCTCTATGCGATAGAACATCTCCAACACCAGGAGCGTCTGCAGCAGCTCGGTGTGCGCCTCATCGGTGATGGGGCAGAAGTCTTCGACGACCACCGTCCCGAGGGGCGGCCGGAACGCATGCTGCTGTGAGCCGACCACCCGGTAGGTCAAGAAGCCGTCCGGGTGAATGGTGTAATGCAACGCAGATCCGTTGCCGCGCTGGGTCGGTCGGTCCTCCAGATAGTCGGCCCACCACGCGTCGTCCCGGGATATCGCGCCATTGGTTGCGGCACACCATCGTTCGTAGAGCTCGGGCAGGTGCAGTCGCGCCTCGGCGGCGTTGACCTCGCGCGCGCGGATCTGGCCGGGCTTGTCGCGCAACTTGGCGAAACGGCGGTCGATGGCGTAGGTGTGGCTGTAGCTCGACACGCCCGCGCCGAAACCGTCGTACATCGCGGTCTGCGTCGGCACGCCGCACACGATCGGATAGCCGCGGTCCAGCAATATGCCAAGTCCTTTGGCGCTGAGCTGCGCCCAGAGTCCCTCGCCCTGATGCGTTGACGCAACGGCGATCATCGTCAGCCACGCGACCCGCAGATTGGCGCCGCCCGGCACGGTGAGCCGCGAGCGGTAAATGATGGACGTTCCCACCAGATTCGGATTCTCCGGATCGGAGACGTCCTCGGCAATGAGGATGTCCTCGATGCTGACTCGGCGTTTCCACGCCTCGAGGTCTTCGGGTCCCACCGGGTCGCCGAATGTCCGGGCCTGATTTTCAAAGACCGCCTGCCAGTCGTCTTCGGTGGGATGCCGGATATTCGTGCCGCCGTCCGTGTCGTCCATTGCACATCCAATCTGGTTGTAGCTCAGGCAAACCGGCACTGCGCACCCCAAATACGAGAACAGAGTGCGCTGTTAGGTTCGATACCCGAGTGCCCGAGCGTCAAACCTCGATCCGAACATCGCCACCAAAACGCGCTGGTGTGAGCAATTCCATACCGGGCGGGTCAACCGGCGCGGTTTCGGGTAGGCGATACGCCATGCTGCAAGTAATCACCCGGCTTGCCATCGCCGCACCGCGCCGCATCATCGCGATCGCCGTGCTGGTGTTGCTGGGCGCCGCGATCTTCGGGCTGCCGGTGGTCAGCGGCCTTTCCGGCGGGGGATTCCAGGACCCCACCTCGGAGTCATCGCGGGCGACCAGCACGCTGCGCGACAAGTTCAACCAGACCGACCAGCAGATGCTGATCGTGGTCACGTCCCCGGCCGGCGCCCGCGGTGAGCAGGCCCGGCGAGTCGGCACCGAGATCGCCGACCAGCTGAAACGTTCGCCGTGGGTGCTGAACGTGTCGTCGGCGTGGACGTCGCCGGCGGCGGCCGCGGCGCAGCTGATCAGCAAGGACGACAAGTCCGGGATGATCGTGGCCGGCCTCAAGGGCGGCGAGAACGACGCGCAGAAATACGCCAGCACCCTGACCAAGGACCTGGTGCACGACCGCGACGGCGTCACCGTGCGCGCCGGCGGCATGGCCGTGGCGTATGCGCAGATCAACGACCAGAACCAGCGCGACCTGCTGTTGATGGAATCCATCGCGGTTCCGCTGAGCTTCGCGGTGCTGGTGTGGGTGCTCGGCGGCGTCGTGGCCGCGGCGATGCCGATCGTCTTGGGCGCGTTGGCCATCGTGTGCACCATGTCGGTGTTGCGGCTGATCAGCTTCGCCACCGACGTGTCCACGTACGCCCTGGACCTCAGCATCGCGATGGGCCTCGCCCTGGCGATCGACTACAACCTGCTGATCATCACCCGCTACCGCGAGGAGCTGGCCCGCACCGAGGTCCGGAACCAGGAGCTGATGCGGACGCTGGCCCGCTACCAGGCGCTGATGCGGACCATGGCCACCGCGGGCAGGACGGTGTTGTTCTCCGCCACCACGGTCGGGTTGTCGATGGCGGTGATGGCGCTGTTCCCGATGTACTTCCTGAAGTCGTCCGCCTACACCATCGTGGCCACCGCGGCGATCGTCGCGGTGGCGACCGTGGTCGTCACCCCGGCCGCAATCGTGTTGCTGGGGCCCCGGTTGGACACGATGGACGCGCGCCGCGTGATGCACCGCATCCTGCACGGGCAGCGGCCGTTCCGCGATCATGCGCACAAGCCGCTCGTGGCGCAGTTCTGGTACCGCTCGACGAAATTCGTCCTGCGCCGAGCCATGCCGGTCGGGCTGAGCGTCGTCGCCCTACTGCTGTTGCTGGGGGTGCCGTTCCTGGGCGTGAAGTGGGGCTTTCCCGACGAGCGCGTGCTTCCTCGATCGGCGTCGGCCCGCCAGGTGGCCGACATGCTGGACCATGACTTCGCCAACGGGCTGGGGACCTCGGTGTCCGTCGTCGTCCCCGACGCCCACGGCGTAACCCCCGGTGACCTGCAGCGCTACGCCGCCGAGTTGTCCCGCGTGCCCGACGTCTCGGGGGTGACCGCGCCGACCGGGACGTTCGTGGCCGGGAACCGGGTGGGGCCGCCCGCCGCGCCCACCGGCCTGGCCAACGGCAGCGCATTCCTCACCGTGGACAGCACGGCCCCGCTGTATTCGCAGGCCTCGAACACCCAGCTCGACCGACTGCATCAGGTCGGGGGGCCGGCCGGACGGTCGGTGCAGATGACCGGCCTGGCGCAGATCAACCGCGACAGCGTCGACGCGATCACCACGCGACTGCCGCTGGTGTTCGGGCTGATCGCCCTGATCACCTTCGCGCTGCTGTTCTTGCTCACCGGCAGCGTGGTGCTGCCGGTGCAGGCGCTGGTATGCAACGTGCTGTCGCTTACGGCCGCATTCGGGGCGATGGTGTGGATCTTCCAGGACGGCCACTTGGGCGCGCTGGGAACCACGCCCAACGGCACACTCAACGCCAACATCCCAGTGTTGTTGTTCTGCATCGCTTTTGGGTTGGCCATGGACTACGAGGTGTTCCTGGTCTCGCGCATCCACGAGTACTGGCAGGCCTCGCAAGCCGTGCGGGAGACGCCGCCGACCCCGGCCGAGGCGCGTGCGGCCACCGACGAGAGCACGGCGCTGGGCATCGCCGGCATCGGCCGGGTGGTCACCACCGCCGCGGTGGTGATGTCGATTTCGTTCGCCGCATTGATTCCGGCGCACGTGTCATTCATGCGAATGCTCGGCCTGGGCCTGACGCTGGGCGTGCTCGTCGACGCCACGCTGGTACGAATGGTCTTGGTGCCGGCCTTCATTCACCTGCTTGGCCGCTGGACATGGTGGGCTCCCCGGTGGTCGGCGCTGTTGCGGAACCGGTCCGCGACGGGGGAGGACGAGGCGGTCGCGGTGGGCCGGCGCCGCTGGGCCGCGGACGCACCGAGGATGCCCACCAGAAGGTGGCCCAGCCGAGCGGCGTCCGGGCGAAGCTGACGTTGTGAGAAATGCTGTAGCACAACAACTTTCATACCCATAGGCTTACTCAGCCGGATATCGATGGAGAAACCCTGATGGCTCACGCGAATGTCGCCGCACTGCTGGCGTTGAGCTCCGCGCTGTGCGTGGCGAGCGGCGACGTCCTGCAGCAGCGTGCGGCGCACTGCATCGCTGACCGATCGGTGGGCCCCGTTGAATTGTTCGCCGGCCTGCTGCGCAATCGGCGGTGGTGGTGGGGCGCACTGCTTTTGGTGGCGAGCATCGCGCTGCAGGCCGCGGCGCTGGGTCAGGGTTCGGTGCTGATGGTGCAGGCGCTGCTGATGTCCTCGGTGCTGTTCGCGCTGCCCATCAACGCCTGGTTTTCGCACCGCAGGGTGGCCGGCGGCGAATGGGTGTGGGCCGCGTTGTTGACGGCCGCGGTGATCGTCGTCGTGGTCGTCGGCAACCCGGAGGCCGGTCATGCGGGCGCCTCCCTGCGCACCTGGGCCGCCGTGGCCGCCGTTCTCGGGCCGCTGCTGGTCGGCTGCGTGGTCGCCGGCCGGATCCGGGGCGGCGCGGTGGCCGCGGCGCTGTTCGCCTTCGCGTCGGGTGCGCTGTGGGGCGTCTTCGCGGTGCTCGCCAAGCAGGTGGTCGCCCGGCTGGGCGACGGCGCCGGCGCGCTGACCCGGACCCCGGAGCTGTACGCGTGCATTCTGGTCGCGGTGGGGGGCGTCGCGTGGAGCCAGGCTGCGTTTCGGGCGGGTCCGCTGACCGCCTCGATGCCGACCCTGCAGATGTCGCAGCCCGTGGTCGCCGCGGTGCTCGGCGTCGTGGTGCTCGGCGAGACGCTGAACACGGGTCGCGCCGGGATGATCGCCCTGGTGGCGGCCGCGCTGGTGATGACGGCGGCCATCGTCAAACTCGCGCGCGTCGAGGCCGTCAGCACCCGCGACAGCGTCGAGGCACAGCTGCGCGACGAGGTCGGCTCGCCGGCCTGATCCGCCCCGGGTGGGGCCCGTCGCCGGCCTGAATGACGAATTCATTGCGGTGGTGACACCGATCGGCAGCCCCGCCTCGCAAGCGCGTGGGCGTGTCGGCAAAAGCCATTAGAATGCCTGCAGCTACCTCGCTGGTCAGCGGTGACCAACTGAAGATTCATACGGAAGGTCACTGGATGGCGCATTTGCGGAGATGCCGATCGTGGCTGGCAGCCGCGATGGTTCCGATTGCTATGTTCGGTGCCGCCTGCAATGGCAACCACGCGGCCGCACCGGCGAAGGTCATCTTCGACAAGGGCACCCCGCTGGCCGACCTGCTGGTCCCCAAGCTCACCGCCTCGGTGACCGACGGCGCCGTCGGGGTGACCGTGGATGCGCCGGTCACGGTGACCGTCGCCGGCGGCGTGCTCGCGTCGGTCACCATGGTCAACGAGAACGGTAGGTCGATCAGTGGCCAGCTCAGTCCCGACGGGCTGCGCTGGTCGACCACGGAGCAACTCGGCTACAACAGGCGCTACACGCTGAGCGCGAAGGCGACCGGCCTGGGCGGCGCGGCCAGCAAGCAGATGACGTTCGAGACCAGTTCGCCTGCGCACCTGACCATGCCCTACATCAGCCCGGCCGACGGCGACGTGGTGGGCATCGGTGAGCCGGTGGCGATCCGGTTCGACGAGAACATCGCGAACCGCGCGGCCGCCCAGAAGGCCATCAACATCACCACCAACCCTCCGGTCGAGGGCGCGTTCTATTGGCTCAACAATCGCGAAGTGCGCTGGCGCCCCGAGCATTTCTGGAAGTCCGGTACCACCATCGACGTGGCGGTCAACACCTACGGGGTGGACCTGGGCGACGGGATGTTCGGCGAGGACAACGTCAAGACGCATTTCACCATCGGTGACGAGGTGATCTCGACGGCCGACGACACCACGAAGACGGTGACCGTGCGGGTCAACGGTGATGTGGTCAAGACCATGCCGACGTCGATGGGCAAGGACAGCACCCCAACGGCCAACGGCGTCTACATCATTGGGGCGCGGTTCAAGCACATCATCATGGATTCCTCGACCTATGGCGTTCCGGTCAACTCGCCCAACGGATATCGCACCGAAGTCGACTGGGCCACCCAGATGTCCTACAGCGGCGTCTTCGTGCACTCCGCGCCGTGGTCGGTGGGCGCCCAGGGACACACCAACACCAGCCACGGGTGCCTCAACGTGAGCCCGAGCAACGCCGAGTGGTTCTACGACCACAGCAAGAGCGGCGACATCGTCGAGGTGGTGCACACGGTGGGGCCGACGCTGCCGGGCATCGAGGGGCTCGGCGACTGGAACATCCCGTGGGCGCAGTGGAAAGCGGGCAACGCCAACACCTGACGGCGGTCAGTCGATCTTCTGCCACTTCCCGCAACTGCGCGTCATGAACGCGGCGTCGGTCGGCAAGATCTGGACCACCTGCTGGCCGTCTCCGACGTTGTTGTCGATGACGTCGTTGGTGTTGAAACTGCGCAGCCTGGCCCAGTAGCACGCGTTCCTGCCGCCATCGGTGCGATAGGTGCCCGCGGCGATGTCCTTATTGACGATGTAGGTGCCGTTGTTCTCGATCGAGGTCTTGGGGCCCGGCGGGGGCGGCGGGGCGACGGTCTTCGTCACCGTTTTGGTCTCGGCCGGGAGCGTCGACGTGACGGTCGTCGCGGTGTGACTCGACCCGCCGCAGCCCGCGAGGAACAGCGCGAAGCCCGCGAGGAACAGCGCGAAGCCCGCGACAGCCGCCGCGCCCGGGCGCATGCGCCGGTGACGGGACGGGACGGGACGTTGTCTGTTCACTACTTTCCACTCACGGGTGCGTCGGCGCTGCGCGGCGGCGGTAGCACCATAAAAGGTCAGGGAGCTGCGACGCTCCCTGACCGGTGGGGTGGCTGACGGGGCTCGAACCCGCGACATCCAGGATCACAACCTGGTGCTCTACCAGCTGAACTACAGCCACCATGGCCGCCATTCGATCCCTGGGCGGGGTGAACGCGCAGCGACGTCGATACTAACCGGTCGGCGGCTCGGGGGCCGAATCGCTTGGTTTCGGTGCGGCGTTTCCGCCGTCCAGATCCGCGACCACCGCCTCGATTTCGCTGGTAGACGGGCCCGGCGGCGCGATGAACGCGGTTCGCCGGTAGAACTGCAGCTCGCGGATGGACTCGTGGATGTCGGCCAGGGCCCGGTGGGCCAGCCCCTTGACGGGCTGACCGAAGTAAATCCGCGGGTACCAGCGCCGGCACAGCTCTTTGATCGAGCTCACATCGATCATGCGGTAGTGCAGGAAAGAATCCAGGGCGGGCATGTCGCGCACGAGGAAGGCGCGGTCGGTGGCAATCGAGTTGCCGGCCAGCGGCGCCGTCTTGGGCTGCTTGACGTGTTCGCCGATGTAGTCCAGGACCATGGCCTCAGCGGTCGCCACATCGACGGTGGAAGCACGCACCTCGTCGGTCAGCCCGGAGCGCGAGTGCATCTCGGCGACCACGTCACCCATCGCCGCGAGCGCGGCGTCGTCGGCGTGGATCACCACGTCGACCCCCTCGCCGAGAACGTTCAAATCGGCGTCGGTCACCAGCGCCGCGATCTCAATCAGCTTGTCCGAACCCAGATCAAGCCCGGTCATCTCGCAGTCGATCCACACCAATTCGTCTCGCACAGCGCTCAGACTAGTGGCGATCGCAAGCGCGGCGGAGCCGGGCGCGGCGGGTCGCCACCATTGAACCAGTGGCGATCGCAAGCGCGGCGGAGCCGGGCGCGGCGGGTCGCCACCGGTCCCCGCGCCGGACCTCGCCCCGGATGAGCTGGAGAAGTAGGGTGAGCGTTGTCGAACTGCATGCCGAAATCATCGGAAGAGGGGCGCAGCACGATGAGCACCGATTCAGCGGCGACGGCCGCGACGCGGATCGCCGACGGCTACGCCGTCGACGGCCAGGCATTGGAATTGGGAACGGTCGTCATCGACGGCGCGGCGGATCCGACGGCGCAGATCCGTATCCCGTTGGCCACCATCAACAGGCATGGCCTGGTGGCGGGGGCCACCGGAACCGGCAAGACCAAGACGCTGCAACTGATCGCCGAACAGCTCAGCGCCGCGGGCGTGCCGGTGCTGATGGCCGACGTGAAGGGCGACCTGTCCGGGCTGTCCCGGCCCGGCGAAGGCAACGACAAGACTGCCGCGCGGGCCAAGGACACCGGCGACGACTGGGCGCCGACGGGATTTCCGGTCGAGTTCTTGTCGTTGGGCACCAAGGGAATCGGTGTGCCGATCCGTGCGACCGTCGAGAGCTTCGGCCCTGTGCTGTTGTCAAAAGTGCTGGGGCTCAACGCAACTCAAGAGTCGACGTTGGGGTTGATCTTCCATTGGGCCAAGGACCAGAACCGTCCGCTGGTCACCACGGACCATCTGCGCAGTGCCATCGGTTACCTGACCAGCGATGAGGGCAAGGAAGCCCTGAAATCCCTGGGCGGTGTGTCGGCGACGACGGCGGGCGTGATCCTGCGGGCGCTGGTGAACCTCGACGCCGAGGGCGGCGACACCTTCTTCGGCGAACCCAAGCTCGACCCGAACGACCTGCTGCGCACCAACGACCAGGGCCAGGGCATCATCTCGCTGCTGGAGTTCACCGGTCAGTCGGTGCGCCCCGTTATCTTCTCCACCTTCCTGATGTGGTTACTCGCCGACCTGTACACGCAACTTCCCGAGGTCGGCGACGTGGACAGGCCCAAGCTGGTGTTCTTCTTCGACGAGGCGCACCTGCTGTTCGCCGACGCGTCCAAGGCCTTCCTCGAACAGGTCGAACAGACCGTCAAGCTGATCCGGTCGAAGGGTGTCGGGGTGTTCTTCTGTACCCAGCTGCCCACCGACATTCCCAACGACATCCTCTCCCAGTTGGGTGCCCGCGTTCAGCACGCGCTGCGGGCGTTCACGCCCGACGACCAGAAGGCGCTCAGCAGGACCGTCCGCACTTACCCGAAAACCGATGTGTACGACCTGGAGTCGGCGTTGACGTCGCTGGGAATCGGCGAGGCGGTGGTCACCGTGTTGTCCGAGAAGGGCGCACCGACGCCGGTCGCCTGGACCCGGATGCGGGTGCCGCGCTCGCTGATGGCGTCGATCGGCACCGGGGACATCGAGGCCGCGGCGAAAAAGAGTCCGCTGCAGGCGAAGTATGGCCAGACGGCTACCCAGCCCGCGCAGCCCCAGGCCGCCCCGGCGCCGCAGGCCCAACCCGCGCCGCAGCCGCCGCAGACCCAGGCCGGCTACCCGCCCGTCCCGCCGAACGAGCCGGTGCCGCCGATGCCGGAGCCGGCGGAGCCGAAGGGGCCGAAGGGGCCCTCCATGTGGGAGGAAGTGCTGCAGAACCCGACCGTGAAAAGCGGCATCAACACCGCGATACGCGAAGCGGTCAAAAGCATCTTCGGGTCCGGGCGGCGCCGCAAGTAGCGCCTACCCGCCGCCCAGCTTCTTGTAGAACGCGCCGACGATGGGCGCCACGATGGCGCGCGGGCCGTAGCCACTGGCGACCGACATGGCCTTCGATGTCAGGCCCGGGACGACGCGCATCTTGTTGCGCGCCAACGCATCCAGCGACACCCGCGCGGTGTGCTCGGTCGAGATCCACAGGAAGTCCGGCACCAGCCGCTCCACGATCGAGGCCTCGGTGTCGTCGGGCAGGTCGGTGCGCACCGGGCCCGGCGCCAGCAGCGTCACGTTGACACCGGACCCGCGCAGCTCGCCGCGCAACGATTCGCTGAAGGTGTTCGCGAACGCCTTGGTGGCCGCGTAGGTGGCGTTGTAGGGGATCGGCGAATTGCCCGCCGCCGAACCCGAAATCAATATCCCGCCGGACCGACGCTCGACCATTCCCGGCAGCACCGCCAACGTAAGGTCGTGCACTCCAAGGACATTCAGCTGCAGCTGGGCCTTTTCGCCGGCCGGGTCGAGAGTGGCGACCGGACCGAAGGTTGCGGTGCCCGCGTTGGCGCACAGGATCGAGATCGGGCGGGCGGCGAGCTCGTCGCACAGCTTCGCGCGTTCGCCCGGGTCGGCCAGGTCGGCGGGGCGCACGTCGACGATGACGCCGTACTGTCCGGTCAGGCGGGCGGCCAGGTCCTTGAGCAGGTCCTCGCGGCGCGCGGTGACGATCAGGTGGTGCCCGCGTGCGGCGAGTTCGGTGGCCAGCGCTTCACCGATGTTCTGCGAAGCTCCGGTCACAACGGCGCGCGCCTCGGGGCTTGGGGCGGGTAGCGGCATGCGCCAATCGTAGACAGCGGGCGAAACGCGGCCCGCAGGCGATCGCGGGCGCCTATAGAGTTGCCGGGGATGAGCCAGCCGGAGTCGCGTTCTGCCACGCCCGCGCGATCGCGGGTGGTGGCGTGGGCGCTCTGGGACTGCGGCTCGACCGGCCTGAACGCCATCGTGGCGACCTTCGTCTTCGCCGTCTACCTGACAAGCAGCGTCGGGGTGGGAATATCCGGCGCCACCACGCCGGCGAGCTGGTTGGGCCGCGCGGCGGCCATTGCCGGGCTGACCGTCGCCGTGCTCGCGCCCGCCGTCGGCGTGTGGGTGGAGTCCCCGCACCGCAGGCGGGTGGCGCTGAGCGTGCTGACCGCCGCGGCGGTGACGCTGACCTGCCTGATGTTCTTCATCCACGACCGCCCCGGCTACCTCTGGGCCGGTCTGGTGCTGCTCGGGCCACGGCGGCCTGCGGTGACCTGGCCAGCGTCCCGTACAACGCCATGCTGCGTCAGCTCTCGACCCCGCAGACGGCCGGGCGGATATCCGGATTCGGCTGGGCGGCGGGATATGTCGGGAGCGTCCTGCTCCTGCTGGTGATCTACACCGGCTTCATCTCCGGATCCGGCAAGGGGTCCGACGCGACACGTGGCCTGCTGCGAGTTCCCTTGCGGGACGGGCTGTATGTCCGCGAGGCGATGGTGGTGGCGGCGATCTGGTTCGCGGTGCTGGCGCTGCCCCTGCTCTTCGTCGCGCACCGGCTGACCGAGTCGTCGGAGGGGTATCAGCCGACGAGCATGCTGGGCGGGTATCGCAAGCTGTGGACCGAGGTCGCCGCGGAATGGCGGCGCGACCGCAACCTGGTGTACTTCCTGTTCGCCAGCGCGCTCTTCCGGGACGGGCTGGCGGCGATCTTCGCGTTCGGTGCGGTGCTCGGCGTCAACGTGTACGGCATCTCGCAGGCCGACGTCCTGATCTTCGGGGTGGCGGCCAGCGTGGTCGCCGCGGTGGGCGCGGTGCTCGGTGGGTTCGTCGACCACCGCGTCGGATCGAAGCCCGTCATCGTGGCGTCACTGTCCGCGATCGTCGTCCTGGGACTGACCCTGATGGCGCTGTCCGGGCCGGTGGCCTTCTGGGTGTGCGGGCTGCTGCTGTGCATGTTCATCGGGCCGTCGCAGTCGTCGTCGCGGGCCCTGCTGCTGCACATGGCCAAGCACGGCCGGGAAGGCGTGGCGTTCGGCCTCTACACCATGACCGGGCGGGCGGTGGCCTTCGTGGCGCCGTGGCTGTTCTCGGTGTTCGTCGACGTCTTCGGCGCCGTGCGGGCCGGCCTGGGCGGCATTTCGCTGGTGCTGATCGCCGGGCTGCTGGCGATGCTGGCCGTCCGGGTTCCGGTGCGCGGCGGCCCGGTGGCCGAACCCGCGGCCGAGCCGTCCTAGCCGGCTGCGGTGGCGCCTTGCTAGCCGCGGGCGTCGCAGATCGTCAGGCCGCCGCCGACGCGCTTGCTGACCTGAACCCCGTCGACGGTGAGCGTGCAGGTGACGCTGTGGCCGATGTTGACGACGGTGACGTTGGCCGGGTGGTTAGCCGATTTCGACAGGCTGACCTCCTTGCTCCACGGCAGCGCGACGTTGAATTCGGTCTGGATGAGGCCGCCGGTATCGATGTACATGATGCTGATCGCGCGGCCCTCGCCTGAGACGGTGTAGACGACGTCCTGCATCGCGGCCGGCCCGGTCGTCTCGGGCGGCAGCTCGGGGCCGCTGGTCGGCGGAATCGGGGCCGGGATGAGCGACGGCGACCGGTGCGGCGACGTCGTCGTCGTTTCCGGGCTCGTCTCCGGCATCGCCGGCAGCGGCGGGACGGCGGTCTGGGTCTTGATCGCGTTGTTCGCCAGCACCAGGGCAATCACCAGCGCGACGACCAGCAGCACCGCCGCGCCGGCGCCGAGCCACAACCAGCGTGACGATTTCGGGCCGCTGGGCGGCGGGGGAGCCAGGTCCGGCGGCAGGTCGCCCGACGGGGGCAGGTCCTGCTGCCAGTACGCGGGCAGCTGCTTGGTGGTGTTCGCGTCGTTCGGGGTGGGCGCCCAGGGCGGCGTCGCCCCGCCGTAGCTCTGCGCGTAGGGCATCTGGTCGGCGTACGCGGGGTCGGCCGGCGGCGCGTACCTCGGTGGCTGTGGCCCCGGCCGCGATGTAGGAAACCGCTCGGTGGGACGTGAATCGTTCATGTCCACCTCATGGCTTGCAGGGTACCTGGGCTCGGTGTTAAGCCCCTGAGTCACCTTACGGCGCAGCGCTCACGGGCACTGATTTCCGGCCGCGAGCGCGGCCACTGTCATCGCCCGCATCACGGCGCGTGACCTCGCCGCGCGGACGGTCTTGCTGCGCGAGGTATCCGGGGATTTCATGCTGTGCGGCGTCGAGTTCAGCAGCCCGAACACGGCGTGCGCGGCCAGCCGGGCATCGGCCTCGGCCAGCTCCGGGTTGAGCTCCCGCAGCACGCCCACCCAGACCTCGACGTATTGCCGCTGGGATTTGCGCACCTGCTTTTCGGCGGCCGCCGGCAGGTATGCGAGGTCGCGATCCTGGATGCGAATCAGGTCGGGCTCGTTGAACACGAAGTCCAGATGGAAGTCGATCAGCCCGTCGAGGGCCGCGGCCGCGTCGCGGCTGCCCGCCTGCACCTGCCGGGCGCCGGCGAGCAGCCGGGTGCTGATGCCCACCAGCAACTCGACCAGCAGCGACTCCTTGTTCGGGAAATGCCGGTAGATGGCCGGACCGCTCACCCCGGCGGCCGCCCCGATGTCTTCCAGCCGCACCGCGAGGAACCCGCGCTCGGCGAACAATCGCTCGGCGGCGGACAGCAGTTGTAGCCGACGGTCGGACTTCAACTGACTTCGGCGATTTGGGGCGTCAGCGGGACCGGCCTGGCCCTCGGAGGCGGACGCTGTCATGACGGACCTCCGTCTGGTCAACTGGCCCCAACCTAGCACGAGTTATTCACGATTAACTCGGGATTTGTGCCGGCCGCGGTGCTCCCTGGACCGCTAACGACGGCAATGGTATTCTCGGCCCTTGAGTTAATGAGCATTAACTCAAAGCGCGCCCGCACGACGGCAAGGAGGCTGCTGCGGCGATGGACAACGTGGTGACCTCACCCGCCAAGGCCGAGGCGTCGTTCGCCGATGAGCACCGCCGGCTGGTGGGCGAGTTGAACGCCAAGCTGGCGGCGGCCGCATTGGGTGGCAACGAGCGCGCACGGGAACGTCACGTCAGCCGCGGCAAACTGCTGCCCCGCGAACGGGTGGACCGCCTCCTCGACCCGGGCAGCCCGTTTTTGGAGCTCTCCCCGCTGGCCGCGGACGGCATGTACGGCGACGAATCTCCCGGGGCCGGGATCATCACCGGCATCGGCCGCGTGTCGGATCGCGAGTGCGTGATCGTGGCCAACGACGCGACGGTCAAGGGCGGCACCTACTACCCGATGACGGTCAAAAAGCATCTGCGCGCCCAAGAGGTGGCGCTGCAGAATCGGCTCCCGTGCATCTACCTGGTGGACTCGGGGGGTGCGTTCCTGCCCCGCCAGGACGAGGTCTTCCCCGACCGCGAGCACTTCGGGCGCATCTTCTACAACCAGGCGACCATGAGCGCCAAGGAGATTCCGCAAGTGGCCGCCGTGCTCGGTTCCTGCACGGCCGGCGGCGCCTACGTGCCCGCCATGAGCGACGAGGCCGTCATCGTCCGCGAGCAGGGCACCATCTTCCTGGGGGGTCCGCCCCTGGTCAAGGCGGCGACCGGCGAGATCGTGTCGGCCGAAGACCTCGGCGGCGGCGACCTGCACTCCCGGGTCTCCGGCGTCACCGACCACCTCGCCGAGGACGACGAGCACGCGCTGCGGATCGTGCGCGCGATCGCGGCCACGTTCGGCCCGCGCGGGCCCAGCCCGTGGGAGGTGCGATCCCCGGTCCCGCCCCGGTGCGCCCAGACGGAGCTCTACGACGTCGTTCCCCCGGATCCGCGGGTGCCCTACGACGTGCACGAGGTCATCGTGCGACTGGTCGACGGCGGCGAAGTCAGCGAATTCAAGGCCAACTACGGCAAGACGCTGGTGACCGCGTTCGCCCACATTCACGGCCACCCCGTGGGCATCGTGGCCAACAACGGCGTGCTCTTCAGCGAATCCGCCCTGAAGGGCGCGCATTTCATCGAGTTGTGCGACAAGCGCAAGATCCCGCTGCTGTTCTTGCAGAACATCGCCGGCTTCATGGTCGGCCGTGACTACGAGGCCGGCGGCATCGCCAAGCACGGCGCCAAGATGGTCACCGCCGTGGCCTGCGCGCGAGTGCCCAAGCTGACCGTGGTAATCGGTGGATCCTATGGAGCCGGCAACTATTCGATGTGCGGCCGGGCGTATTCGCCGCGTTTCCTGTGGATGTGGCCCAACGCCCGCATCTCGGTGATGGGCGGAGAACAGGCCGCGTCGGTGCTGGCCACCGTGCGCGGCGAGCAACTCGCCGGCGCGGGCAAGCCGTGGTCGGCCGATGAGGAAGAGGCGTTCAAGGCGCCCATTCGCGAGCAGTACGAAAGTCAGGGCAACCCCTACTATTCCACGGCCCGGCTGTGGGACGACGGGATCATCGACCCCGCCGACACCAGAACCTTTGTCGGGCTGGCTCTTTCGGTGTGCGCCCAAGCGCCGCTGGAACCCGTCTCCTACGGCGTCTTTCGGATGTGAGTGCAGTGTTCGAGACCGTACTAGTGGCCAACCGCGGCGAGATCGCGGTGCGCGTGATCCGGACCCTGCGCCGGCTGGGCATCCGCTCGGTCGCCGTCTACAGCGATCCCGACGAGAGCGCGCGGCACGTGCTCGAGGCCGACGAAGCGGTGCGGCTGGGCCCCGCGGCGGCGCGCGAGAGCTACCTGAACATCGACAAGGTCGTCGGGGCGGCCGCGCGCACCGGATCGCAAGCGATCCACCCCGGCTACGGATTCCTCTCCGAGAACGCCGATTTCGCCGCGGCCTGCGAGCGGGCCGGGGTGGTGTTCCTGGGGCCGCCGGCCCAGGCGATCCAGGTGATGGGCGACAAGATCACCGCCAAGAACGCCGTGGCCGCCTTCGACGTCCCGGTGGTGCCCGGTGTCGCCAGGCCCGGGCTGAGCGACGACGAGCTGGTCGCGGCCGCGGACGAGGTCGGATACCCGGTGCTGATCAAACCGTCGGCCGGCGGTGGCGGCAAGGGCATGCGGTTGGTGGAGGAACCGGGCAGGCTGCGCGAGGCGCTGGTGGGCGCGCGGCGCGAGGCGGCGTCGTCGTTCGGGGACGACACCCTGTTCCTGGAGCGATTCGTGTTGCGGCCCAGGCACATCGAGGTCCAGGTGCTCGCGGACACGCACGGCAACGTCGTGCACCTCGCCGAGCGCGAATGCAGCCTGCAGCGCCGTCACCAGAAGGTGATCGAGGAGGCGCCGTCGCCGCTGCTCGACGAGGCGACGCGGGCGCGCATCGGGGCGGCCGCCTGCAACACCGCGCGCAGCGTCGAGTACGTCGGCGCGGGCACCGTCGAGTTCATCGTCTCCGCGGACCGGCCCGACGAGTTCTTCTTCATGGAGATGAACACCCGCCTGCAGGTCGAGCATCCGGTCACCGAGGCCGTCACCGGGCTGGACCTGGTCGAGTGGCAGCTTCGGGTGGCCGCCGGGGAGAAGCTGGGATTCGCCCAGGACGACATCGAACTGCGCGGGCACGCCATCGAGGCCCGGGTGTATGCCGAGGATCCGGCCCGGGGCTTCCTGCCGACGGGTGGGCGGGTGCTGCAGGTGTCCGAGCCGTCCGGTGCTGGTGTGCGGGTCGACTCCTCGCTGCTGGCGGGCACGCTGGTCGGCAGCGACTACGACCCGATGCTGAGCAAGGTGATCGCCCACGGCGGCGACCGCGCCGAGGCGCTGGCGAAGCTCGACCGGGCGTTGAGCCGAACCGCGATCCTGGGTGTGGTGACCAACATCGAATTCCTCCGGTTCCTGCTCGCCGACGAGCGGGTGCAGGCCGGCGACCTGGACACCGCGCTGCTGGACGAGCGGCTGGCCGACTACGCCCCGCTGCCGGCCCCCGACGACGTGCTGGCGGCGGCGGGCCTCTATCGGCAATCGGCCTTGGCGCTGTGGGCTCGCCGCTTCGCGGGCAACGCCTGGGCGGCGCCGACGGGCTGGCGCGTGGGGGGTAGCCCGGCCCCGGTTCGCACCGACATGCGCACCCCGCTGCGCAGTGAGACGGTCTCGGTGTGGGGGCCGCCCGAGGCGGCCACAGTGCAGGTCGGTGAGGGCGAAACACTCTCCGCCGCAGCACAAGTCGAGGCGACGCGGATGAGCGTGACACTGGACGGGGTGCGACGGGACTACCGTTGGGCCGAGGCCGACCGGCACCTCTGGATCGCCGACGAGCGTGGAACCTGGCACCTGCGTGAGGCCGAGGAGAACAAGATCCACCGCGCCGCGGGCGCGCAGCGGGCCGAGATCGTCAGCCCGATGCCCGGCAGCGTGATCGCGGTTCAGGCATCTTCGGGCACCGACGTTTCCGAGGGCGACGTGGTGGTCGTCGTCGAGGCGATGAAGATGGAACATTCGCTTGCCGCACCGGTTTCCGGTCAGGTGGAGGTGCTGGTCTCCGTCGGCGACCAGGTGACGGTGGATCAGGTGCTGGCCCGGCTGGTGCCCGAAGAGCCCAGCGCGGCAGCCGATTCGAGTAAGGACGCATCATGACCACATCCATTACCGCGGGGGCGTTACCCAAGGAGTATCAGGACCTTCGCGACACGGTCGCGGAGTTCGCGCGCACCGTGGTTGCCCCGGTGTCGGCCAAACACGATGAGGAGCACAGCTTCCCGTACGAAGTCGTGGCCAAGATGGGCGAGATGGGCCTGTTCGGCCTGCCGTTCCCCGAGGAGTACGGCGGCATGGGCGGCGACTACTTCGCGTTGTCGCTGGCGCTCGAGGAACTCGGCAAGGTCGACCAGTCGGTGGCCATCACGCTGGAGGCCGGCGCCAGCCTCGGCGCGATGCCGATCTACCGGTTCGGCACCGAGGAGCAAAAGCAGAAGTGGCTGCCGGACCTGACCGCCGGCCGCGCGCTCGCCGGCTTCGGGCTCACCGAGCCCGGGGCGGGCTCGGACGCCGGCGGGACCCGCACCACCGCGCGCCTCGACAACGGCGACTGGGTGATCAACGGCAGCAAGCAATTCATCACCAACTCCGGCACCGACATCACCTCGCTGGTCACCGTCACCGCCGTCACCGGAACCGCCGCGAACGGCAAGAAGGAGATCTCCTCGATCATCGTGCCCAGCGGCACACCGGGATTCACCGTCGAACCGGTGTACAGCAAGGTCGGCTGGAACGCGTCGGACACCCACCCGCTCAGCTTCGACGACGCCCGCGTCCCGGAGGAGAACCTGCTGGGTGCCCGCGGCACCGGCTACTCGGGTTTCCTGTCGATCCTGGACGAGGGCCGCATCGCGATCGCCGCGCTGGCGACCGGAGCGGCGCAGGGCTGCGTCGACGAAAGCGTCAAGTACGCCAAGGAACGCCAGGCGTTCGGCCAGCCGATCGGCGCCTACCAGGCGATCAGCTTCAAGATCGCGCGGATGGAGGCGCGGGCCCACGTGGCGCGCACCGCCTACTACGATGCGGCGGCAAAGATGTTGGCGGGCAAACCCTTCAAGAAGGAGGCGGCTATCGCGAAGATGATCGCCTCGGAGGCGGCGATGGACAACGCCCGCGACGCGACCCAGATCCACGGGGGCTACGGCTTCATGAACGAATATCCGGTGGCGCGGCACTACCGCGACAGCAAGATCCTCGAAATCGGCGAAGGGACCACCGAAGTGCAGTTGATGCTGATCGCGCGATCGCTGGGGCTCTCGTGACCGACCAAGGCGGCAAGTCGGTTGTCCAGCGCGGCTTGTGGTTTGAGGAGTACGAGATCGGCACCACCTACCTGCACCGCCCCGGCCGGACGGTCACCGAGGCCGACAACGTCTTGTTCACCACGCTGACCATGAACACCCAGTCGCTGCACCTCGACGCGGCGTGGGCGGCCGAGCAGCCGGGCTTTCGCGGCGAACGGCTGGTGAACTCCATGTTCACCCTGTCCACTGTGGTGGGATTGTCGGTGTCGCAGCTGACGCTCGGCACCATCGTGGCCAACCTGGGCTTCTCCGAGGTGTCCTTCCCCAAGCCGGTGTTCCACGGCGACACCCTGTACGCGGAGACCGTGTGCACGGGCAAGCGCGAATCGAAGAGCCGGCCCGGCGAGGGCATCGTCACCCTCGAGCACACGGGGCGCAACCAGCACGGCGACGTCGTCGCGCGGGCCGTGCGCACCACGCTGGTGCAAAAGCGCCCGAGCGAGGAGGGGACCGCGTGAACCTGCAAGCCGCTGGGCCCGGCTGGCTGTTCTGCCCGGCCGACCGTCCAGAACGCTTCGCCAAGGCCGCCGCCGCCGCCGACGTGGTGATCCTCGACCTCGAGGACGGCGTGGCCGAGGCGGACAAGCCCGCGGCGCGCAAGGCGTTGCGGGAGACGCCGCTGGACCCCGAGCGCACCGTGGTGCGGATCAACGCGGCCGACACCGCCGAATACCCGCTCGACCTCGAGGCCCTCGCCGGCACCGCGTACACCACCGTGATGCTGTCCAAGACCGAATCCGCCGCCCAGGTGACGGCACTGGCGCCGCGCGAGGTGATCGCGCTGCTGGAGACGCCGCGCGGTGCGGTGTTCGCCACCGAGATCGCGGCGGCACCGGGCACCGTCGCGCTGATGTGGGGCGCCGAGGACCTGGTCGCCACGCTCGGCGGCAGCTCCAGCCGCAAGGCCGACGGCAGCTACCGCGACGTCGCCCATCACGTCCGGTCGACGGCCCTGCTCACGGCGTCCACCTTCGGCAGGGTCGCGCTCGACGCGGTGCACCTGGACATCCGGGACCTCGACGGCCTGCGGGACGAGGCCGAGGACGCCGTCGCGCTGGGCTTCGCCGGAACGGTGTGCATCCACCCGAGCCAGATCGCGGTGGTGCGCGCGGCGTATCGCCCCAGCGAGGAGCGGCTGGACTGGGCACGACGGGTGCTGGCGGCGGCGCGCTCCGAGCGCGGGGTCTTCGCGTTCGAGGGGCAGATGGTCGACTCGCCGGTGCTCAAGCACGCGCAGATGACATTGCGCAGGGCGGGTGAGACCGTCCCCGAGTGACACCGGGGCAGGCCCGCGCGGCGAGGCGCGACACGCTGCGGCGTCGTCGCAATCAGCCCGGTCTCTTCTCATTTGAGCGCATAATGGGGAGTACGTCAGTGTCGCGGCGAGCGAAGCCTTTCGTGTAACTGGCGATTGATCTCCGCTCGCGGTAGGTCCCGGCTGACCGTGTGCCGGGATCCGCTGTGGCTCATCGGGCCACGCGGCACCCCGGCGAGGGAGGCGGTGTGGCGCAAGTGTCTTCGGTGCCGATGACTGTCGATCTCGAGCCGGTGCAGCTCGTCGCGCCCGATGGCTCACCGACGCCCGAAGATCGCTACAGCCGTGAGCTTCCCGCGGAGACGCTGAGCTGGCTCTACGAGATGATGGTGGTCACCCGCGAGCTGGACGGCGAATTCGTCAACCTCAAGCGGCAAGGCGAGCTAGGGCTGTTCGCCTCCTGCCACGGGCAGGAAGCCGCCCAGGTCGGTGCCGCGGCCTGCCTGCGCAAGACGGACTGGTTGTTTCCCCAATACCGGGAACTCGGAGCATTTTTGGTGCGCGGCATCCCGCCAGGGCACGTGGGGGCCGCGTGGCGCGGAACCTGGCATGGCGGCCTGGACTTCACCAAGAAGTGCTGCGCCCCGCTGTCGATTCCGATCGGCACCCAGACCCTGCACGCGGTGGGGGCGGCGATGGCCGCCCAACGCCTGGGCGAGGATTCGGTGACCATGGCGTTCCTCGGCGACGGTGCCACCAGCGTGGGGGATGTTCACGAGGCGCTGAACTTCGCGGCAGTGTTCACCACGCCCTGCGTGTTTTTCGTGCAGAACAACCAGTGGGCGATCTCGGTGCCGATATCCAAGCAGACCGCCGCTCCGTCATTGGCGCACAAGGCAATCGGCTACGGTATGCCCGGAATCCGGGTGGACGGCAATGACGTGTTGGCCTGCTATGCGGTGACCGCCGAGGCCGCCGCACGCGCCCGCGCCGGCGGCGGCCCGACATTGATCGAGGCGGTCACCTACCGCCTGGCCCCGCACACCACATCCGATGATCCGAGTCGGTACCGCACGCAAGACGAAGTCGACCACTGGGCCGCGCTGGAACCGATCGCGCGGTACCGCAATTACCTGCAAGGGCAGGGCCTGTGGTCGCAGCGACTGGAAGAACGGGTCGCCGCCCGCGCGAAGCGGATGCGGGCCGAATTGCGCGACGCAGTGTTCGACGCACCCGATTTCGACATCGACGAGGTGTTCACGTCGGTGTACGCCGAGATCACGCCGGGACTACAGGCGCAGCGCAGGCAGCTGCGGGCCGAACTCGACCGAAGTGATTGAGAGGCGTCCATGACCCAGCTCGCTGATCGCCCGGCCGGCCACGACGAAACACTCACCGCGGCAGTGCAGGACGTCGCGCAGTCGTTGACCATGGTGCAGGCGCTCAACCGCGCGCTGCACGACGCGATGGCCGCCGATGACCGGGTGCTGGTGTTCGGCGAGGACGTCTCGGTCGAGGGCGGGGTGTTTCGGGTTACCGAGGGACTGGCCTCGGCGTTCGGCGAAAGCCGCTGCTTTGACACGCCACTGGCCGAGTCCGCCATCATCGGGATCGCGGTGGGGCTGGCGCTGCGCGGCTTCGTGCCGGTACCCGAGATCCAGTTCGACGGGTTTTCCTATCCGGCATTCGATCAGGTGGTCAGCCACCTGGCCAAGTACCGCACGCGCACCCGCGGCGAAATCAACATGCCGGTGACGGTCCGCATCCCGTCATTCGGGGGAATCGGTGCCGCCGAGCATCATTCGGACTCCACCGAGTCGTACTGGGCCCACACCGCCGGCCTGAAAGTGGTGGTGCCGTCCAGCCCGGCCGACGCGTATTGGCTGCTGCGCCACGCGATCACCTGTCCGGATCCGGTCATGTATTTGGAGCCCAAGCGCCGGTATCAGGGTCGCGGCCTGGTCGACGTCACCCGGCCCGAACCGCCGATCGGCCAGGCGATGGTGCGCCGCCCCGGCGCCGACGTGACCGTCGTGACCTACGGCAGCCTGGTCGGCACGGCGGTCAATACCGCGGAAGACGCGCAGCGGGAACGTGGTTGGAGCCTGGAGGTCATCGATCTGCGGTCGCTGGTGCCGCTGGATTTCGACACCGTCGCCTCGTCGATCCACCGCACCGGGCGTTGCGTGGTGATGCACGAGGGGCCGCGCAGCCTGGGGTATGGGGCCGGTCTGGCCGCCCGAATTCAGGAGGAGTTGTTCTACGAGCTGGAGGCGCCGGTGTTGCGCGCCTGCGGGTTTGACACCCCGTACCCGCCGGCGCGGCTGGAGAAGTGGTGGCTGCCCGGTCCCGACCGGCTGCTGGATTGCGTCGAACGGGTGTTGGCGCAGCCATGAGCGACGAGCGGGTCAAGTCGTTTCGGGTCCCCGACCTCGGCGAGGGACTGGAAGAAGTCACGGTGACCCAATGGCACGTGGCGGTCGGCGACGACGTCGAACTCAATCAGCTGCTGTGCACGGTGGAGACCGCCAAGGCCGAAGTGGAGATCCCGAGCCCGTACGCCGGGCGGATCGTCGAACGCAACGGCGCCGAAGGCGATGTGATCGACGTCGGGGCGGTGTTGCTGCGGATCGACACGGCGCCGCTGGACGGTGACCTGCCGTCAGTCGAAACCGAGGCGCCCACGTTGGTCGGTTATGGCGCCGACTCCGGCATCGACACCAGCCGGCGCACCACCCGTCCGCTCGCCGCCCCTCCGGTGCGCAAGTTGGCCAAGGAGTTGATGGTGGACCTCAACTCGGTGCAGCACGGCGCCGGTGCCATCATCACCCGGGAGGACGTGTTGTCGGCGGCCCGCGGCAACGGCAACGGCGCCGACGTTCGGCCGGTCCTGGGTGTGCAGGCCCGGATGGCGGAGAGAATGACGCTGTCGCACAGGGAGATTCCCGCGGCCAAGGTCGGTGTCGAGGTCGACTGCACCGAGCTGGTCCGGCTCTCCGGCCGGTTCCGGTCGGCGGAGGAGACCATCACGCCGTTCGCGCTCGTGCTGCGTTTGCTTGTCATCGCGCTGCGTCACCACGAGATGCTGAACTCGACCTGGGCCGACTCCCCGCAGGGGCCGCAGGTGCGCGTCGATCACCGGGTGCACCTGGGCATCGCCACGGCCACCGAACGCGGGCTGCTCGTCCCGGTGGTCGTCGACGCCCACACCAAGACCACTCGCGAATTAGCCGGCCGCGCAGCTGAATTGATCTCCGGTGCGCGTGCGGGCAGCCTGGGGCCCGGGGAATTGCGGGGCTCGACGTTCACCGTGACGAATTTCGGGGCGCTGGGCGCGGACGACGGGGTGCCGGTGATCAACCATCCCGAAGCGGCCATCCTGGGCATGGGTGCGATCAAGCCGCGGCCCGTCGTGCGGGGCGCAGAGATCGTCGCGCGCCCGACGATGTCGTTGACGTGTGTGTTCGACCATCGCATCGCCGACGGCGCCCAGGCCGCCCGATTCGTCTGCGAGCTCAGGGATCTGATCGAGTCACCCGAAACCGCGCTACTGGATCTGTAGCTCTCGCGGCTCTAGCGGCGTTGCGCAGCGGCCAAACGCTCTGCGAATTCCGGTGATTGGATGGAATAGGACTGCGGCCCGAGTTCGGCGCGCATCGCGAGTTCGTGCTGCTCGTTGTCCAGCGATCCCGGGCTGACGGTGGCGCGCATGGTGGCCTTGGTCGCCAGCACCACTTCCCGCGGAGCCGCCGCCGGGCCGGCGGCCAGCTCCAGCGCCGCGGCGACCGGATCGTCGGCCACGGTCAGTGCCAAGCCGTGTCGCACGGCGGCGTCGGCGTCGAAGCGCATGCCGAACAGCAGGGCCGCCCGGGCGACCTGCGGGCCGACCGCGCGCTGCAGCATCCACGTCGCACCGCCGCCGGGGTGGAGCCCCAGCTTCTGGAATCGCGCGTCGAAAACGGCGGCCGGTCCGGCGATGCGCACGTCGGCCGCCAGGGCCAGATTCAGCCCCGCGCCCACCGCGGCGCCGTTGACCGCGGCGATGGTGGGCAGCCGGCAACCGCCGACGGCCATGAAACCGTCATAAAGCTGTTGCAGGCCCGTCTCGGCCGCTCCGCCGCCGGCAGCGCCGAGGGCAGCGAGATCGGCGCCCGCGCAGAACGCCTTGCCCGCCCCGGTGACCACCACCGCGTGCACGTCGGGGTCGGCTTCGGCCCGCTCGACGGCCTGGCGCAGGTGCGCGGACGACTCGGCCGTGATCGCGTTGCGGCGATCGGGATCGTTGACGGTGATGAGCGCGACGCGGTTGGTGACGTGGTAATGGATGACTTCGGACTGGGCCATCGGGCACCTCCGGCTTCGCGTATCGGCTGTGGATCCGCCCGACCTCACCGGTCCATCGGCGGCAGCGTCACGGGCCAGGTAAGACTACTTCGAGCCGCCGGAGCCGGGTTGGCCGGTGCGAGCCGTGACTGGCGAGAACGAGCGGGAAATGGCGGGCATTGCAGACCGGCGCCCCCGCCGAGATTGGCGGGCCCGATCGCCCAACGCCATTCATGGCCGGCTCACGTAGTTACTCGCCGGTAGCGCAACCGCGTCAGTCTTTGCGGCCGTGCGGCGGATGTCGGAATCCACAAGTAATGCCGTGTTTATAAAAACGTTATCTGTCGCTTTCGGCGTCTGCGGGTAACGACGCCGGTCGACCTGGCAAAACGCGTGGCATGACATCGGCAAACCGGCGGGGTGCCGACGTCGCGGGCCCACTGGCTTGAACCGCCGAGATCCGCCCGGGCCGCTACAGCTCGGGTTTCGCTAACTTTCTCGCCAGCTCATCGAGTTCGGCCTGGCGCTCCTTCACCGCGCATCCGGCTCGCCCGATGCGCGCGCCCTGAAGAACGGCCCCCGGCAGCGCGTCGCTGCGCAGCCTGGTGTTGGCGTAATGGATTGCGGCATCGATCATTTCGATGTACCGCTCCGCGTCATGCTCTGCGCAGGACCCCTCGATGCGCTGGACTTCGTCCCAACACGGATAGGAGGAGTACCGGGCATCGAGTTGTTGCTGAGAGACCTGCGTTCCGAAGTAACACCGCCAGTCGCGGCTCAACCAGCCCCTCGTCTTGACTTCGACCTTGATTCGATTGCCAACGCCAGCTATGAACCTCGGCTCCCCGACGCGGACTACCGGCTGCCAGTCATTCGACGCCATATTTCGCCAACCCCTCGAAGAGAAGACGCTCTAAGTAATGATCTCCCCGTAAGCGCCATCTGCTCGTTTTGACACGCTGTTCCCAGATCGATTAAACCGCAAACTTTTGGTGGTGACTTCGACTTTTGCGGCTTCGTCAAAAAGTATGAAAACAGCCCGAATGCATTACCGCCGGTTCCTCAAAACATGGCCGTGACCTGCGTCGCTGGTGTGACGTCACGCGGCTTCGGTCCCGGCCGCCGCATCCGCGACTCGGGCACCGTCCGGTCGGCGGTGGGCCCTGGCGGTCGCCGCCCAAGGATCCGTTGAGGATCCGCCAAGGCGCGCTCCGCAGGCTCGTGGCAGCACGAAAGAGCATCCCACTCGGCATCGACGCTAGGAGCACCTCATGAGGACAACGGGGTACAGGACAACACGGTCCGGGGCCATGGCGTATCGGGCATACGCGCGGACCCGCAATCAACGAATCGGATACGCCCGGCTGATGCTGGTCTCAGTGGCGACGGCGGGGCTGATCGGCATCGGTGTCGGCGTCGCCGCCCTCGATCGACCGTTGGCCGGCCGGCACTGTTCCGTTCCGGAGGCGACCACACACGACGCGACCGGCCTCACCTTGTCGTGCGGCCCCGCCTCGACCGGAAACCGTGAGTTGGTGTGGCGATATGTCCCGGCGTCCTAGCCCCGATACGCATTGTGGCGCCGCGCATTTCGGTGAGGACAAACGCGCCTGGGACATCCGGCCGGGCAAGCACGAACGAGCACCACCACCAGGCCGGGCCAGTCGCGGTCGCAGCGTTTGACCGCGGGCAGCCGATGGGCGACGCTTGAGCGCATCCCCCTGCGGACCCAAACAGGAGAAGAGCGATGGCGAAGGTGCTGTTCGTGGTGACGGGCGCGAGCTACTGGACCCTGAAGGACGGCACCAGGCACCCGACGGGCTACTGGGCCGAGGAGTTCGCGGCGCCCTACCGTGAGCTCACCGGCGTCGGCCATGAGGTGGTGGTGGCGACGCCGAATGGTGTTGTGCCGCACGTGGATGTGATGAGCCTGCGGCCGTCGATGGCCGGTAGCGAGAAGATCGCGCGGGAGCTGGAAGACATCCTGCGATCGGCCGAGGAGTTGCGCCGGCCGATCGAATTGGCCGACGCCCGCCTCGAGGACTACGACGCCGTCTACTACCCGGGCGGGCACGGGCCCATGGAGGATCTCTGGCAGGACGCCGACTCCGGCCGGCTGCTGATCGCGGCGCTCGCGTCCGGCAAGCCGCTCGCCATCGTCTGCCACGCCCCGGTCGCGCTGATGGCGACCCGGCGAAACGGTGCATCGCCCTTCGCCGGTTACCGGGTCACGGCCTACACCAATGACGAAGAGGATGCGGTCGGGCTGCGTGAGAAGGCTCGCTGGACCGCCGAGGACGAACTGGTGAAGATGGGCGTCGAGTTCAGCCGCGGCGAGATGTGGAAGCCCTACACGCTCAAGGACCGCAATCTCTTCACCGGCCAGAACCCGGCCTCCGCCGGGCCGTTGGCCCGCGAGTTCATGAAGGAACTCGGTTAGGCGGCCTCAGAGCCGGCCGGCCACGAAAGTGGCGGCCTGGCCGGGCATTCCGGATCCCAGGTAGGACAGGTCCGCCGCCGAGAACATCTCGTCGTGGGACGGCAGCGCCAGGGGCCCGCCCGGGGTGCACACCGGGTCGCCGGGCGCACACAAGTCGATGGCCTTCGCGCCGTACCACGGGCTGACCACACTCACCGGTGCCCCCAGATACCGGGCCGACGGATTCCCGAACAGGGCCAGCGCGGCGACATGGTCAGCCTCGTCCGCCGTCAGGATCTGAGGATTCAAGCCCGCGATCGAGGCCTGGGCGATGGTGATCAGGTCGATCACCATCGCACCCTGCGAATAGCCGCCGAGCACCAGCTTGGTGTTGGGGCAGCTCGCCACCATCGACTGAACGTGAGCGTGCGCATCGCCGGCGCCGGCCGACGCCGACGGGGCGAAATCCTCGCCGGCCGGGTAGTTGACCGCATACACCCCGAGGGACCGGCCCCCGATCTGGGAACGCAGCGAGTCGATGAACGCTTGTCCGACCCCGCCGACGCCGGGCGGCTCGGCGGTGCCGCGGGCGAACGTCACCTCGACGTCGGGACAGGGCGCGGCGGACGCGGAAATCGGCGGGCACAGTAGCGCCGTCCAGGCCGTCGCCACCGCGAAACCCAGCAAACGCGCCAATCGGTGTGCGTACACGCCCCAGATGCTAGTTGACAAACTGTCGAATAAGGACCGCGCTTGGCCATGAAGCGCCGATCGGCTCAGTGTTGCCGCTAGGCGTGGCCGGAACGTGCGACCTAGGGGCGCCGCTACCCGCTCACTCGTTCGTTGCCTTTGGTCGGTTGCCAGCCACTATCCGTCGCAACAGGGACGGCCGAAGAAATTCCGTGGGCTCCGCGAGGAGTTGCATCTGCCTGAATAGCGTTTCAGTGATTACTACGTCAGTCGCCGCCGCCACATAAAGCTTGCCCATGGCGAGACTGATGAACTTCTTTGGCTTCGACTGCCAACCATCTGACGGGACAATCGTGAAGTCGAAGAACCGATTCGCCCACCACATCGGCGACAACTTCTTGGCGGAGGCGCGAAAGAATCGACCGCTTAACTGGTCAGTGCCATCGGCTAAGCATCTTTGGAGCGCCGATGCTTGTAACGCCGCTGAGGTCATCCCTTGGCCGTACACGGGATTGAAGCTGCATACGGCGTCGCCAATGACGAGTAAGCCCCGTGGAAACCGGGTGAGCTTGTGATAACGCCGCCAAACGCTGGCGGGGTATCGCTGAGTGGACACCTCGCCAATCGGTTCCCCGGCGCGCAATGCCGCGGCGACGTGGTTCGGCATGGACTCTGAGACTGAGTCAAGCAACCCAGGCAGGTCGATTGGTGTCTTCCTGCCAGCAAAACCGATGACCGTGACGATGACGGTCCCGTTTTCGTAGGGCAACAACCCAAAACCCTCCGGCCTGTCGAGGGTGGGAATTTCCAACACGGCTCGCTCGGCAAGGGTCCCAGCTGGCAGGCGGAAGAATTGGCTCGAGTAGCTCAGGTCGATCGTGTACCTGCGTTCAGGAGGCCGTTGATAACCATGAGCTTCCAAGAACGCGGGGGTGCGGGCGGAGCGACCGGTCGCGTCGATGACCAGGTCAGTCGTCAGCACGCGTTCAAGGCCGGTTCCACGCTCGACCACGCGCGCACCCGTGACCTGGCCAGCTGGGTCGATCAGCGTCTCCGCCACGTCGTGGCCATCCATGAACGTGACATTGCTAATCGACCGCACTCGCCGTCGAATGATCCCTTCCAGCAGGGGCCGGCTGGCCAAGAACACGACCAGGCCATCGGATCGCGTGAACCGCCCCGACTGGCAAAAGACGATGTCACCGACGCCCAGATGGAACAGGGCAGGGTCGTCGGGGCTGTCAAGGACGATGGCACCCGCCGCTTCGAGTTCCTCCAACAGACCCGGAAACAAGTCGACGATGTACGGCACACCTCTGCCGAGCATCTGGTGCAGGTGGCGCCCTTGCGAAACCCCTCGCCGCTGGGATGTGCCATCCGGCAACTTGTCACGCTCGACCACAGTGACGGCGTCATAGAAATCCGACAGCACCCTGGCCGCAAACAGACCAGCGATACTCGCACCGCAGATCATTGCGGTTTCACTGCGCATGTCGCTGGTTTCCTCCCGCAAGAGTCCCCTACCAACGCCACACTGTCAGTGCGCTCCACCGCTGTCTACATCGGGCGGATCGCATCTCGATGAGATATGGCGCCGCTGAGCCCGCCTACGGAGCGTCTCGGGTAATCACGCGGTGGGCGGTGGCTCGACTGAACCGAGGGACGCGCCAGAGCAAACTTCTCGCCGTTCAGCGCTTTGAGGCGGCCGATGGACCGCTCGGCCACGCTCAAGTGCCGTAGCTCGGGAGTGTCAAGGATCAACCGAAGTAGCTGTCAAGCATCAGCCGACGTCACACACGAGCCCGGTGCCCCCGGCACGACTCGAACGTGCGACCTAGGGATTAGAAGGCCCTTGCTCTATCCACCTGAGCTACGGAGGCAATGTGCAGGTCAGTCTATCCAACGCACACGGGTCATCCGATTCAGCGCCGCCACGCGCCTGAAAACCCTTCCCCCGCCACGTTTATCGGTTATCGTCGAGAACCTCGACACACGTACAAAACCGGCCGTCCATCGGCCGTTAACCGCGACGAGGCGTGTGCATAACGTCGAGAGGTGACGTGGCAATGAGCGTGGCCAGTACTCAGTCTTCGGCCTGTGCGTGGGCGGGCGCCCAGGCGGCACGCCTGGCGGCCGAGGCCCGCGACGTCTATCAGCTCGGCAATCTGGTGCTGCGCGGCGGGCCGTTCGCGCTGGGCTGCCTGGCCGGTTGGCTTTTCACCGAGTTTCCCCCGCACGTCGTGACCGGGCACGCGCTGTCGCGGGTCTCGCACCCGTCCGTCGGCCGGGTCGGCACGACGCTGGCCGCCCAGCGTGCGGACAAGACCCTCACCACGGCGCTGCAGGAGGCCTTCGGCCCCGAGTTTCGTGAGCAGGTGTGTCACCCCGCCGCCGTCGGCGCGCTGTGCGCGCCCCGTGGCGGGCTGTTGGGCCGCCCGGGCCGCACCGCCGGTACGCCGCGCAGACCTCCGACATCTCCTACGGCCCGAGCGCTCGCGACCACCTGCTCGACATCTGGCGGCGCGACGACCTTGCCCCCGGGTGCCGGGCGCCGGTGCTGATCCAGGTGCCGGGCGGCGCGTGGACGCTGAACGGCAGGCGCCCGCAGGCCTACACGCTGATGAGCCGGATGGTCCAACTCGGTTGGATCTGCGTTTCGATCGATTACAGCAAGAGCCCGCGCGCCACCTTCCCCGCGCACCTGATCGACGTCAAAAGGGCGATCGCCTGGGTGCGGGAGAACATCGCCGACTACGGCGGTGACCCCGACTTCGTCGCGATCACTGGCGGCTCGGCGGGCGGCCACCTGGCCTCCCTGGCGGCGCTCACCCCGAACGACCCCGCCTTCCAACCCGGCTTCGAAGACGCCGACACCACAGTCCAAGCGGTGGCGCCCTATTACGGCGTCTACGACTTCACCGACTTCGAGAACATGCACCCACTGATGCTGCCGTTCCTCGAACAGTTCGTGATGAAGGCCCGCTACGCCGACGAGCCCGAGCGTTTCATGGCGGCGTCGCCGGTTTCCTACGTGCACAGCGACGCGCCGCCCTTCTTTGTGCTGCACGGCGCGAAGGACGAATTGGTGCCCAGCGGGCAGGCTCGCGCGTTCTGCGCCGCGCTGCGCGCGGCCGGCGCGGCCACGGTGGCCCACGCCGAACTCGGCAACGCCCACCATGCTTTCGACATCACACCGACCGTTCGATCGCGGCTGGCCGCTGACGCCGTCGCCGATTTCCTCGGTGTGGTCTACGGGCGACGGGTCAGCTCGCTGCTGGATTCGCTGCCGCTGTCGGCCACTTCGGCCAGCTGAGCCCGCGCGCAGCTACCTGCCGCTCCTTTCACCAGCGCGGTAACCCGACTAGCGTTGGGTAGACCATTGGGGTTGCTGGGTCCAGGGCAGGAGGCTTGATCGACGGTGACAACGTTGGCGCGTCGAGCTGATGACCATGGCTGAGTCCGTCGAGGCGATTAAGTTGTCCGACGAGCTCGGGCCGGTCGACTACCTACTGCACCGGGGAGAGGCGAACCCCCGCACCAGGTCGGGGATCATGGCGCTGGAGCTTCTGGACCGCACACCGGACTGGGAACAGTTCCGCGCCCGATTCGAAAGCGCCTCGCGGCGCGTGTTGCGGCTGCGGCAGAAGGTCGTCGTGCCGACCCTGCCGACCGCGTCGCCGCGCTGGGTGGTGGACCCCGACTTCAACCTGGATTTTCACGTCCGCCGCGTGCGCGTCTCCGAACCCGGCACCCTGCGTGAGGTATTCGATCTCGCGGACCTCATGCTGCAGTCGCCGATGGACATCTCGCGGCCGCTGTGGACGGCCACCCTGGTCGAGGGTCTGCCCGACGGACAGGCCGCGACCCTGCTGCATGTCAGCCACGCCGTCACCGACGGCGTGGGCGGGGTCCAGATGTTCGCCGAGATCTATGACCTCGAACGCGATCCGCCGGCCAAGCCGACCCTGCCGCTGCCCGTGCCGCAGGACCTGACGTCGAATGATCTGATGCGCCAGGGCATTAACCACCTGCCCTTCGCCGTGGTCGGCGGTGTCATGAACGCCCTGTCCGGCGCGGTCTCGGCCGCGGGGCGGGCGGTCCTGGAGCCGACGGCCACCGTGTCCGGGATCGTCGGGTACGCCATGTCGGGCATGCGGGTGCTCAACCGGGCGGCCGAGCCGTCGCCGCTGTTGCGGCGCCGCAGCCTGGCTACCCGCAGCGAGGCGGTCGATATCCCGCTCGCCGACCTGCACAAGGCGGCCAAGGCCGGCGGCGGGTCGATCAACGACGCCTACCTCGCCGGGCTGTGCGGCGCCTTGCGCCGCTACCACCAGGCGTACGGCGTGCCGATCAGCACGCTGCCGATGGCGGTGCCGGTCAGCCTGCGGGCCGACGCGGATACCGCCGGCGGCAACCGGTTCACCGGCGTCAATCTGGCGGCGCCGATCGGGACCGCCGACCCCGTCTCTCGGATGAAGAAGATTCGCGCGCAGATGACGCAGCGCCGCGACGAGCCCGCGATGAACATCATCGGTTCTTTTGCGCCGGTGCTCAGCGTGTTGCCGACCGCGGTGCTGGAAGGGATCACCGGCTCGGTGATCGGCTCCGACGTGCAGGCCAGCAACGTGCCGGTCTTCCCGGGCGACACCTACCTCGCCGGTGCAAAAGTCTTGCGGCAGTACGGAATCGGTCCGCTGCCCGGCGTGGCGATGATGGTGGTGCTGATCTCGCGGGGCGGCTGGTGCACCATCACCGTGCGCTACGACAAGGCCTCGGTGCGCAACGAGGCGTTGTTCGCGCAATGCCTGCTGGACGGCTTCGACGAGATCCTGGCGCTCGCCGGTGACCCGCCACCGCGCGCGGTGCCCGCCTCGTTCGCCGAGCCGGCCGTGTCGACCCGATCGGTGGCCGGTTCGTGAGCGCGTCAAACGAGCAGGGGGACAAGGGCGAAACGTCGGGGCAGGACATGCGGCTCCCCGGCTCGGTGGCCGAGATCATGGCCAGCCCCGCCGGTGCCAAGATCGGTGCGTTCTTCGACCTGGACGGCACGCTGGTCGCCGGGTTCACCGCGATCATCCTGACCCAGGAGCGGCTGCTGCGCCGCGACATGGGCGTGGGGGAGCTGCTCGGCATGGTGCAGGCCGGCCTGAGCCACACCCTGGGTCGCATCGAGTTCGAGGACCTGATCGGCAAGGCCGCCGCGGCACTCACCGGCAGACTGCTCGACGACCTGGAAGAGATCGGTGAGCGGCTGTTCGTCCAGCGGATCGAGTCGCGGATCTACCCGGAGATGCGCGAGCTGGTGCGCGCGCACGTGGCCCGCGGGCACACCGTGGTGCTCAGCTCGTCGGCGCTGACCATCCAGGTCAACCCCGTCGCGCGTTTCCTCGGGATCCCCAACATGCTCACCAACAAGTTCGAAACCACCGAGGACGGCATCCTCACCGGCGGCGTCGCGAAGCCGATCCTGTGGGGCCCGGGCAAAGCCGCTGCGGTACAACGCTTTGCGGCCGAGCACGACATCGATCTCAAGGACAGCTACTTCTACGCCGACGGTGACGAGGACGTCGCCCTGATGTATCTGGTCGGCAATCCGCGGCCGACCAACCCGGAAGGCAAAATGGCCGCGGTAGCCAAGCGCCGCGGTTGGCCGATCCTGAGATTCAACAGCCGCGGCCCGGTCGGTCTGCGACGCCAGGTGCGCACACTTGCCGGACTCGGCTCGATTGTTCCCGTCGGCGCCGGAGCGGTGGCGATGGGTGTGTTGACCGGCAGCCGGCGGCGGGGCGCCAACTTCTTCACATCCGTCTTTTCCCAAACGGTGCTCGCGACCACCGGAGTACACCTCAACGTTATTGGAAAAGAGAACCTGAGGGCCCAACGCCCGGCCGTCTTCATCTACAACCACCGCAACCAGGTCGACCCCGTAATCGCTGGTGCGCTCGTGAACGACAACTGGGTTGCCGTAGCCAAGAAGGAGCTGCAAAAGAATCCGGTCATGGCCCTGCTCGGTAAGGCGCTGGACGGTGTCTTCATCGACCGAGACGATTCGGCCTCGGCGCTCGAGACGATGCGCACGGTCGAAGAACGAGCCAAGAACGGACTTTCCATCGTGATGGCGCCGGAAGGCACCCGGCTGGACACCACCGAGGTCGGTCCCTTCAAGAAGGGACCATTTCGTCTCGCGATGGCCGCAGGCATCCCGATCGTCCCGATCGTGATCCGCAACGCCGAGCTCGTCGCCGCGCGGAACTCGACCGTCATCAACCCGGGCACCGTCGACGTCGCGGTGTTTCCGCCGATTTCGGTGCAGGACTGGACGCTGGACACGCTGCCGGAGCGCATCGCCGAGGTGCGTCAGCTGTACCTGGACACGCTCGCCAACTGGCCCGTCGACGAACTGCCCGAGGTCGACCTCTACGCCGAGAAGAAGGCGGCGGCCAAGGCGAAGAAGGCTCCGGCGAAGAAGGCGGCGGCCAAGAAGGCGCCAGCCAAGAAGGCACCGGCGAAAAAGGCGGCGGCCAAGAAGGCCCCGGCGAAGAAGGCGGCGGCGAAGAAGGCGGTTCCGAAAGCCAAGCCGCCCAAGGCAAACCCCCACGAATCCCAGGCCGCCCTCAGAGACGGTGAGGCGCAACGACCCGCCGCCGAGGCGTCGGCCGTCAACGCCGAGCCGCCCGAATCGCCGCCCCGAGGGCATCAGTGACCGAACCGGCCGCAGATAGCAGCGCGGTCCTCGGCGGACGAGACTCGCTGGTATTGGCGTCGATGGCCTCACCGGTCGAGATGCAACTGGTGACGGCGTGGATGGAGCGACAGCGCGCCGGCCATCCGGGGGCGAACTTCGACCTGGTGGAACTGCCGGCGCTCGACGCGCCGCCGGAAGTCATGACCGCTCTGGCCGAACAGCTCGAATCAGGGGAGGACCGTTCGATCGTCCCGGTGCGGGTGTTCTGGCTGCCGGAGCCGGATCGCGGCAGGGTGGCCAAGCTGGCCGGGCTGCTCCCCGGCCGGGATCCCTATCACCCCAACGACCGTCGGCAAGAACAGATCGTGCGGACGGCCCCCCAGCGCGCCCGGGTGGTGGCCGGTGAAGCCGCCACCGTCTCCGAGCTGCGCCGGCAGTGGCGCGATACCACCGTCGGGGAGGACAAGAACGACTTCGCCCAGTTCGTGATCCGCCGCGCCATCTTGGCGATGGAGCGCGTCGAGTACCGGATCCTCGGACCGCAATACAAGTCACCGCGGCTGGTGAAGCCGGAGATATTGGCTTCCAATCGGTTTCGCGCCGGCCTGGCCAAGATTCCCGGCGCCACCGTCGACGAGGCCGGAAAGATGCTCGACGAACTCGCCACCGGATGGAGCCGGGCCTCGGTCGATCTCGTCGGAGTGCTGGGCAGGATGCTCAGCCGCGGGTTCGATCCTGAGATCGACTACGACGAGTATCAGGTCGCGGCGATGCGGGCCGGCCTGGACGCCCACCCGGCCGTGCTGTTGTTCTCGCACCGGTCCTACATCGACGGCGCGGTGGTGCCGGTCGCCATGCAGGAGAACCGGTTACCGCCGGTGCACGTGTTCGCCGGCATCAACCTGTCGTTCGGTGCGATGGGCCCGCTGCTGCGCCGTTCCGGTGTCATCTTCATCCGTCGCAACATCGGCAACGACCAGCTCTACAAGTACGTGCTGCGCGAATACGTCGGCTACATCGTCGAAAAGCGGTTCAACCTGAGCTGGTCGATCGAGGGTACCCGCTCGCGTACCGGAAAAATGCTGCCGCCCAAGCTGGGCCTGCTGGCCTACGTCGCCGACGCCTACCTGGACGGCCGCAGCGAAGACATTCTGCTGCAACCGGTCTCGATCAGCTTCGACCAGCTGCACGAGACCGCCGAATACGCCGCCTACGCCCGCGGCGGCGAGAAGACGCCCGAAGGCGTGGGCTGGCTGTACAACTTCATCCGCGCGCAGGGCGAACGCAACTACGGCAAGATCTACGTCCGGTTCCCCGAAGCCGTGTCGATGCGCCAGTACCTGGGCGCCCCGCACGGCCCGCTGGCGCACGATCCAGACGCCAAAAGGCTTGCGCTGCAGAAGATGTCGTTCGAGGTCGCCTGGCGGATCCTGCAGTCGACCCCGGTCACGGCGACGGGCCTGGTGTGCGCGCTGTTGCTGACCACCCGCGGCGCGGCGTTGACGCTCGGCCAGCTGCACCACACCCTGCAGGACTCGCTGGATTACCTGGAACGCAAACAAAACCCGATGTCCACCAGCGCGCTGCGGCTGCGCACCCACGACGGGGTGCGCGCGGCGGTCGACGCGCTGTCCAATGGGCACCCGATCACCCGCGTCGACGGCGGCCGGGAACCGGTGTGGCGCATCGCGCCCGACGAGCAGCACGCCGCGGCCTTCTACCGCAACTCGGTGATCCACGCCTTCCTAGAGACCTCGATCGTGGAACTCGCGCTGGCGCACGCCCGGCACGCCGACGGGGACCGCATGGAGGCTTTCTGGACCCAGGCGATGCGGCTGCGCGATCTGCTGAAGTTCGACTTCTACTTCGCCGACTCGGCGACCTTCCGGGACCACATCGCCGAAGAGATGGCGTGGCACAACAATTGGGAAGCCCACGTGTCCGCCGGCGGCGACGAGATCCACGCGCTGTTGTTCGCCAAGCGTCCGCTGATGGCGGATGCGATGCTGCGGGTGTTCTTCGAGGCCTACGAGATCGTCGCCGACGTGTTGCGTGACGCGCCCGCCGACATCGGGCACAAGGAACTGACCGACCTGGCGTTGGGGGTCGGCCGGCAGTATGTGGCCCAGACCCGGATCCGCAGCAGCGAATCGGTGTCGACGCTGCTGTTCGCCACCGCGCGACAGGTCGTCGACGATCAAAACCTGATCGCGCCGGCGCCGGACCTCGCCGACAGGCGCGCCGCTTTCCTGCAAGAGCTCCGCGACATCCTGCAGGACTTCAACTACGTCGGCCAGATCGCGCGTGATCAGTTCGTGGCCCGCGAGGCCAAGGCGCGTCAGGCCCTTCTGGAGAGCCAGGCTCTGTAGCCGCCGCGCCCGGCCATACCCTGGACATATGACCGTCGCCCCGCCTGCCGGCAAGGCCCCGACCAAGGCCTCGGCCGAGCGCCGTGCGTTGGTGTGGCCGGTGCTGGCCGGCGTCGGGGCGCTGGCGGGCTGCACGGCCGCCGGCATCGGGACCCTCTCGCTGGCCAGCGCGCTGACGGTGACGGGCCTGCCCGATCCGGGCCAGGTGACCACGCTGGGGCTGCCGTTCGTGCGCGCCGCGGGTGAGATCGCCGCCGTGCTGGCGGTCGGCTCGTTCCTGTTCGCCGCGTTCCTGGTGCCGCCGCAGCGCAACGGCGTCCTCGACGCCGACGGCTACCGGGCCCTTCGGCTCGGGACGGTGGCGTCGGGGGTGTGGGCGGTGTGCGCCGCTCTGCTGGTCCCGCTGACCATCTCCGACGTGTCCGGCCATCCCGTCGCCGACATTCCCGCGATGCGGATGTGGTCGTTGGCGGGCCTGATCACCACGGCGTCGGCCTGGCGCTGGACCGCGATCGTGGCCGCGGTGATCACGCTGGCGAGCCTGTCGGTGCTGCGCTGGTCGTGGACGCCGGTGCTGTTCGCCGCCTCGGTGATGACGCTGATTCCGCTGGGATTGACCGGTCATTCGTCGGCCGGCGGTTCGCACGACCTGGCCACCAACGGCCTGCTGATCCACCTGGTCGCCGCCAGCCTGTGGGCAGGTGGCCTGCTCGCCCTGTTGGCCCACGCCCTGCGCGGTGGTGGCCACCTCGGGCTGGCCGCGCGGCGGTTCTCGATGATCGCGCTGTGGTGTTGGGTCGCGATGGCGTTGAGCGGAGTGGTCAACGCCCTGGTGCGGATGCAGCCGTCCGACCTGTTCAGCACCGACTACGGGCGGCTGGTCACCGCCAAGTTCGTCGCGCTGTGCCTGCTGGGTGGGCTTGGCTGGCGCCAGCGTCGCGTGAGTGTTGCTGCGCTGCAAGCGGATCCGACTCCGGCACCAGCGCGTCGCGCGCTGCTGCGGCTGACGCTGATCGAGGCCGCCACCTTCGGCCTCACCTTCGGCATCGCCGTCGGGCTGGGCCGCACCCCGCCGCCGCCACCGCCGGCGCGGCTGCCGTCGATTCCGGAAGCCGAGATCGGCTACGACTTCGACGGGCCGCCGACCGTGGCGCGCATACTGTTCGACTGGCGCTTCGACCTGATCTTCGGCACCGCCGCCCTCGTCTTCGCCGCGCTGTACGCGGCGGCGCTGGTGCGGCTGCGCCGGCGCGGCGACACGTGGCCGCCCGGTCGGACCGTCTCCTGGCTGCTCGGCTGCCTGGTGCTGCTGTTCGTGACGTCGTCGGGTGTCGGACGCTACATGCCGGCGATGTTCAGCATGCACATGGTGGTCCACATGTGCCTGTCGATGCTGATCCCGATCCTGCTGGTGCTCGGCGCCCCGGTCACCCTGGCGCTGCGGGCCCTGCCCGCGGCCGGCCGCGACGATCCGCCGGGCATGCGGGAGTGGCTGTTGACCGCGCTGCACAGCCGCTTCTCCCGATTCCTCACCAACCCGGTGGTGGCCACCGTGCTGTTCGTCGCCGGGTTCTACGGGCTGTACCTGTCGAACCTCTTCGACACCACCGCGAGCAGCCACGCCGGCCATCTGGCGATGAACGTCCACTTTCTGGTGAGCGGCTACCTGTTCTATTGGGTGGTGATCGGGGTCGACCCGACGCCGCGACCGATCCCGCCGCTGGCCAAGGTGGCCGTGGTGTTCGCGTCGCTGCCGCTGCACGCCTTCTTCGGGGTGGTCCTGATGGGGACCAAGAAGGTGCTCGGCGCGGACTATTACCGCTCCCTCGGCCTCAGCTGGCACACCGACCTGCTCGGCGACCAGCACCTGGGTGGGGGCATCGCGTGGTCGGCGGGGGAGTTCCCGCTGGTGATCGTGATGCTCGCGCTGCTGATCCAGTGGGCGCGCAGCGATCGCCGCACGGCCAAGCGGCTGGACCGGGCCGCCGACCGCGACGACGACGCCGAGCTGGTCGCCTACAACGCGATGCTGGCGCAGCTGGCCCAGGGCGAGACGCCCAAGCGGCCCGGGCGGACCCCGGCCGATCCCGACTGATCCACAGTCCCGGTTTCTTCAACAGCGGCGGCCGATTTCCGGGTTGTTCCCACGGCGTTCGTCGGTGGCGCCGCGCCTACTGGCGGCCATAGCCAATGCAATCGAGAAGGGATCACTGCAATGTTCGAAACCGCGCTCACCGTGGTCGGCCACATCGTCAACAACCCCGAACGCCGACAGGTCGGCACCCAGGAGGTCATCAAGTTTCGCGTCGCCAGCAATTCCCGGCGGCGCACCGCCGACGGCGGCTGGGAGCCCGGTAACTCGCTGTTCATCAACGTCAACTGCTGGGGCAAGTTGGTCACTGGCGTGGGTGCCGCGCTCGGCAAGGGCGCGCCGGTGATCGTGGTGGGCCACGTGTACACCAGCGAGTACGAGGACCGCGACGGCAACCGGCGGTCGTCGCTGGAGATGCGCGCCACCTCGGTCGGGCCCGATGTGTCCCGTGCGATTGTGCGCATCGAGCGGCCGGGCTATACCGGTCCGGCCGCCACCGAGGCCGCCACACCGCCGGCGGTCGCGTCCGACGCCGCTGGTGAGGACGCTGACGCCGACGACGTGGAGTCCGCCGATGACGGGCCGCTGCCGCTGACCGCTTAGCGGCGGGGCCGTCGCTGCCGGGCGATGCCTAGGATGGTCCGCGAGATCACTCTGTAAATCAGAAAGGCATAACCGCGGCATGGCTGAGTTCATCTACACGATGAAAAAGGTCCGCAAGGCGCACGGCGACAAGGTGATCCTGGACGACGTCACGTTGAGCTTCTATCCAGGTGCCAAGATCGGTGTCGTCGGCCCCAACGGCGCCGGCAAGTCGAGCGTCTTGCGGATCATGGCGGGCCTGGACAAGCCGAACAACGGTGATGCCTTCTTGGCCAACGACGCGTCCGTGGGCATCCTGCTGCAGGAGCCCCCGCTGAACGAGGAGAAGACCGTTCGCGGCAACGTCGAAGAAGGCCTGGGTGACATCAAGGTCAAGCTCGACCGTTTCAACGAGGTCGCCGAGTTGATGGCCACCGACTACTCCGATGAGTTGATGGAGGAAATGGGGCGGCTGCAGGAGGAACTGGACCACGCCGACGCGTGGGACCTCGATTCGCAGCTGGAGCAGGCCATGGACGCGCTGCGCTGCCCGCCGCCCGACGAGCCGGTGACCAACCTGTCCGGCGGTGAACGCCGCCGCGTCGCGCTGTGCAAGCTGCTGCTGTCCAAGCCCGACCTGCTGCTGCTCGACGAGCCCACCAACCACCTGGATGCCGAGAGCGTGCAGTGGCTCGAGCAGCACCTCGCTTCCTACGCGGGCGCGATCCTGGCGGTCACCCACGACCGGTACTTCCTGGACAACGTCGCCGAATGGATCCTGGAACTGGACCGCGGCCGCGCCTACCCGTACGAGGGCAACTACTCGACCTACCTGGAGAAGAAGGCTGAGCGGATCGCGGTGCAGGGCCGCAAAGACGCCAAGCTGCAGAAGCGGTTGGCCGAGGAGCTGGCCTGGGTGCGCTCCGGGGCCAAGGCGCGTCAGGCCAAGGGCAAGGCGCGGCTGCAGCGCTACGAGGAGATGGCCGCCGAGGCCGAGAAGACGCGCAAGCTCGACTTCGAGGAGATCCAGATCCCGGTCGGCCCGCGGCTGGGCAACGTGGTGGTCGAGGTCGAGCATCTCGACAAGGGCTTCGACGGCCGCACCCTGATCAAGGACCTGTCGTTCACCCTGCCGCGCAACGGCATCGTCGGCGTCATCGGTCCCAACGGGGTCGGCAAGACCACGCTGTTCAAAACCATCGTCGGGCTCGAGGAGCCGGACAGCGGCATCGTCAAGGTCGGCGAGACCGTCAAGCTCAGCTATGTCGATCAGACCCGCGCCGGCATCGATCCCAAGAAGAACGTGTGGGAAGTCGTCTCCGACGGGCTGGACCACATCGTCGTCGGCCAGACCGAGGTGCCGTCGCGGGCGTACGTGTCGGCGTTCGGGTTCAAGGGACCGGATCAGCAGAAGCCGGCCGGGGTGCTCTCCGGTGGCGAGCGCAACAGGCTCAACCTCGCGCTGACGCTCAAGCAGGGCGGCAACCTGATCCTGCTCGACGAGCCCACCAACGACCTCGACGTCGAGACGCTCAGTTCGCTGGAGAACGCGCTCGAACAATTCCCCGGCTGCGCGGTGGTGATTTCGCACGATCGCTGGTTCCTGGACCGCACCTGCACGCACATCCTGGCCTGGGAGGGTGACGACGACAACGAGGCCAAGTGGTTCTGGTTCGAGGGCAACTTCGGTGCCTACGAGGAGAACAAGATCGAACGCCTCGGCGCCGAAGCGGCACGGCCGCACAGAGTGACCCACCGCAAGCTGACGCGCGACTAGTGTCAGCTTCGCCCCGCACCGCCACGGAACGGGGCGACCGAGCGCACTGACAACCGTCGCCAGTTGGGAGCTATCGGCATGACGATCGATCCCGGAGCCAGACACGATCTCGAGCCGTGGACGACCTTCACCCGGCAGCAGGACATCCCCGAGTGGATCTCGAGGGCCTACGTCGAGAGCTATCGCGGTCCGCACAGCGACGAGTCGGGGGGCGCGGAGACCAGGCCCATCGACCTGACCGTGCCGGCGGCGATCGTGACCCCGGCCATGCTGAGCGCGCACTATCGCCTCGGCCTGCACCGGCCCGCCGGCCAGAGCCGCGTCGCGGTCTACCCGGCCGAAGACCCCGCCGGGTTCGGGCCGGCCCTGCAGGTCGTCACCGATCACGGCGGCATGCTGATGGATTCCGTCACGGTGCTGCTGCACCGGCTCGGCGTCCCGTACACGGCGATCATGACGCCGGTGTTCGAAGTGCAGCGCAGCCCCGAGGGCGACCTGCTGCGCGTCGAGCCGAAAGCCGAAGGCGCATCGCAATACGCCGGCGAGGCGTGGATCCACGTGCAGCTGCTGCCGTCGGTCGACAGCAAGGGACTCGCCGAGGTAGAACGCCTGCTGCCCAAGGTGCTGGCCGACGTGCAACAGGTCGCCAGCGACGCGGCAGATCTGATCGCCGCGCTGAGCGATCTGGCCGCGCAGGTCGACGCCAACGCCGACAACCACTTCTCCGCGCCGGACCGCGACGACGTCGCCGCGCTGCTGCGTTGGCTGGGCAACGGAAACTTCCTCCTGCTCGGCTACCAGCGCTGCCACGTGCACGACGGCCAGGTGTCCGGTGACGGCTCGCCCGGCCTCGGCGTGCTGCGCACCCGCACCGGCTCGCGCCCGCGGCTGACCGACGACGACAGGTTGCTGGTGCTCGCGCAATCGGTGGTGGGCAGCTACCTGCGCTACGGCGCCTACCCGTACGCCATCGCCGTCCGCGAATACGTCGACGGCGCCGTGATCGAGCACCGGTTCGTCGGGCTGTTCACGGTGGCCGCCATGAACGCCGATGTCCTGGAAATCCCGACGATTTCGCGCCGGGTCCGGGAGGCGCTGGCGATGGCAGACAGCGACCCGATCCACCCGGGCCAGCTGCTGCTCGACGTCATCCAGACCGTTCCCCGCTCGGAGTTGTTCACGCTCAGCGCCGAACGGCTCCTCGCGATGGCCAAAGCGGTGGTGGATCTGGGACCGCAGCGCAACGCGTTGCTGTTCCTGCGCGCCGACCGGCTGCAGTACTTCGTTTCCTGCCTGGTGTACCTGCCCCGCGACCGCTACACCACGGCGGTGCGGCTGCAGATCGAAGACATCCTGGTCCACGAATTCGGCGGCACCCGGCTGGAATTCACCGCCCGGGTCAGCGAATCGCCTTGGGCCCTCATGCATTTCATGGTCCGGCTGCCGTCCGACGGCCCCGGCGCCGCGCCGGTCGACGTCTCCGAAGACAACCGCATCCGCATTCAGGCGCTGCTGAGCGAAGCCGCGCGCACCTGGAGCGACCGGCTGGTCGCCGCCGCCGCGGAGGGCGCCGTGGGGCATGCCGACGCCGAGTACTACGCGGCCGCGTTCCCCGAGGTCTACAAGCAGGCCGTCTCGCCGGCCGACGCGATCGACCACATTGCCATCATCGGTGAGCTGCAAGACAATTCGGTCAAGCTGGTGTTCACCGAGGCCGACGACGGCACGGCCCAGCTGACCTGGTTCCTGGGCGGACGCACGGCCTCGCTGAGCCAGCTGCTGCCGATGCTGCAGAGCATGGGCGTGGTGGTGCTCGAGGAGCGCCCCTTCACCGTCAACCGGTCCGACGGGCTGCCGGTGTGGATCTACCAGTTCAAGATCTCGCCGCATCCGACCATCCGGCTGGCCTCGACGCAGGACGAGCGCGACGCGATGGCCGAGCGGTTCGCCGACGCGGTCACCGCGATCTGGCACGGCCGGCTGGAGATCGACCGGTTCAACGAGCTGGTGATGCGCGCGGGCCTGCGCTGGCAGCAGGTCGTGCTGTTGCGTGCCTACGCAAAGTACCTGCGGCAGGCCAACTTTCCCTACAGCCAGTCCTACATCGAGTCGGTGCTCAACGAGCATCCCTCGACCGCGCGATCACTCGTCGCGCTGTTCGAGGCGCTGTTCGACCCCGACCCCGATTCGTCGGCGGGCCGCGATGCACAGGCCGCCGCGGCGGCGGTCGCCGCCGACATCGACGCGCTGGTGAGCCTGGACACCGACCGCATTCTGCGTGCCTTCGCGTCGCTGGTGCAGGCCACGCTGCGAACCAATTACTTTGTGACGAGCGAGGGTTCGGCCCGCGCCCGCAACGTGCTGGCGATCAAGCTGGACGCCCAGCTGGTCGACGAGCTGCCGCTGCCGCGCCCCAAATACGAGATCTTCGTCTACTCGCCGCGGGTCGAGGGCGTGCACCTGCGGTTCGGCCCGGTGGCCCGTGGCGGCCTGCGCTGGTCGGACCGTCGCGACGACTTCCGCACCGAGATCCTGGGCCTGGTCAAGGCGCAGGCGGTGAAGAACGCCGTCATCGTGCCGGTCGGCGCCAAGGGCGGGTTCGTCCTCAAGCGGCCGCCGCTGCCCACCGGCGATGCCGCCGCCGACCGCGATGCCAGCCGCGCCGAGGGCGTCGCCTGCTATCAGCTGTTCATCTCCGGCCTGCTCGACGTCACCGACAACGTCGACCATGCAACCGGAAAGGTCAGCCCGCCAACCGAAGTCATCCGGCGCGACGGCGACGACGCCTACCTGGTGGTGGCGGCGGACAAGGGCACCGCCACCTTCTCCGACATCGCCAACGACGTCGCGAAGTCCTACGGATTCTGGCTGGGCGACGCGTTCGCCTCCGGCGGGTCGGTCGGCTACGACCACAAGGCCATGGGCATCACCGCCAAGGGCGCGTGGGAGGCCGTCAAACGGCACTTCCGGGAGATGGACATCGACACCCAGACCGAGGACTTCACCGTCGTCGGAATCGGCGACATGAGCGGCGACGTCTTCGGCAACGGCATGCTGCTGAGCAAGCACATCCGGCTGCTCGCCGCCTTCGACCACCGGCACATCTTCTTGGATCCCGATCCCGACGCCGCGCGCTCGTGGGAGGAACGCCGGCGGATGTTCGACCTGCCGCGGTCCAGCTGGGAGGACTACGACACGTCGCTGATCAGCGAGGGCGGCGGCGTGTACAGCCGTGAGCACAAGGCGATTCCGGTCAGCCCCCAGGTCCGCGACGCGCTGGGCATCGAGGGCGACATCGCCGAGATGACGCCGCCCAACCTGATCAAGGCGATCCTGCAGGCGCCGGTGGACCTGCTGTTCAACGGCGGCATCGGCACCTACATCAAGGCCGAGTCCGAGTCCGACGCCGACGTCGGCGACCGCGCCAACGATCCGGTCCGGGTCAACGGAAGCCAGGTGCGCGCCAAGGTGATCGGTGAGGGCGGCAACCTCGGCGTGACCGCGCTGGGGCGCGTCGAGTTCGATCTGGCGGGCGGGCGGATCAACACCGACGCGATGGACAACTCGGCCGGCGTGGACTGCTCGGACCACGAGGTCAACATCAAGATCTTGATCGACTCGCTGGTGACCGCCGGCAAGGTCAAACCGGAGGAGCGCAAACCGCTGCTGGAGTCGATGACCGACGAGGTCGCGCAGCTGGTGCTCACCGACAACGACGACCAGAACGACCTGATCGGCACCAGCCGCGCGAACGCGGCGAGCCTGCTGCCGGTGCACGCCAGGCTGATTCAGTACCTGGTGGACGAGCGCGGCATCCACCGCGAACTCGAGGCGCTGCCCTCGGAGAAGGAGATCGCGCGCCGCGCCGAGGCAGGCATCGGGCTTACCTCGCCGGAGATGTGCACCCTGATGGCGCACATGAAGCTCGGCCTCAAGGAGGAGATGCTCGAGACCGAGCTGACCGAGCAGGATGTGTTCGCCTCCCGGCTGCCGATGTACTTCCCGAAACCGTTGCGGGAACGGTTCACTCCGGAGATCCGCACGCATCAGCTGCGCCGCGAGATCGTCACCACCATGCTGATCAACGACCTGGTGGACACCGCCGGTATCAGCTACGCCTTCCGCATCGTCGAAGACGTCGGCGTCGGATCCGTCGACGCGGTGCGCACCTACGTTGCCACCGACGCCATCTTCGGGGTGGGAGAGACGTGGCGGCGCATCCGTGCGGCCAAACTGCCCGTCGCACTGTCGGATCGGCTCACGCTGGACACCCGGCGGCTGATCGACCGCGCCGGACGCTGGCTGCTCAACTATCGTCCGCAGCCGCTGGCGGTCGGCGCCGAGATCAACCGGTTCGCCGCCAAGGTCCAGGCCCTGACGCCACGCATGTCGGAATGGCTGCGCGGCGACGACAAGGCCATCGTGGAAAAGGAGGCCGCCGAATTCACCTCCCAGGGCGCACCCGAAGACCTCGCCTATTCGGTGGCCGCCGGCCTCTACCGCTTCAGCCTGCTCGACATCATCGACATCGGTGACATCAACGACATCGACGCCGCCGAGGTCGCCGACACCTACTTCGCGCTGATGGACCGGCTCGGCACCGACGGGCTCTTGACGGCGGTGTCCGAACTGCCCCGCCGGGATCGCTGGCATTCTCTGGCGCGCTTGGCGATTCGTGACGATATCTATGCTTCGCTGCGGTCGCTGTGCTTCGACGTGCTCGCCGTGGGGGAGCCCGACGAAAGCGGTGAAGAGAAGATCGCCGAGTGGGAACACCTGAGCGCGTCCAGGGTGGAGCGGGCCCGCCGCACACTGATCGAGATTCAGGAAAGCGGGGACAAGGATCTCGCTACGCTGTCCGTCGCCGCGCGACAAATCCGTCGCATGACCCGCACCAGTGGAAGAGGATCGTCAAGTTGAGCGTCGGCTTCATCGCCCCCGTGCCAGTGCGCTGGTCGGACATCGACATGTACCAGCACGTCAACCACGCGACCATGGTCACGATCCTCGAGGAGGCCCGCGTCCAGTTCCTGCGTGAGGCCTTCGAGGTCGACATCTTGACCATCGGGTTACTCATCGCCGAGGTCAAGGTGACGTACAAAGGGCAGCTGCGGCTGGTGGATTCGCCGCTGCAGGTCACCATGTGGACCAAGCGGCTGCGGGCGGTCGACTTCACGCTGGGCTACGAGGTGCGCTCGGTTGCCGCGGACCCGGAGTCGAAGCCCGCCGTCATCGCCGAGTCGCAACTGGCGGCCGTCCACATCGAGGAGGAGCGGCTGGTGCGCCTCTCGCCACAGCATCGGGAGTATCTGCAGCGGTGGATCAGGTAGCGGACCGAGGACTATGGCTGGGCGCCGACTCCAGAGACGCCCACCGCGCGGATCTGGCCGCGTTCGTCGATCGCGCGTTGCGGCTCGACGACGCCGCGATCATCCGATTCCGGACTCGCTCCCCAGGGCTGCTGACGGCCTGGGTAGCAACGGGTTTCGATGTGCTGGCCAGCAGGGTGGTGGTCGGCGAGGTGCGGCCCGGTGACCTGTCGGTGGGCGCCGACGCGCTGGCGCGCGGCCTGTCCGCGATGGACGCCTCGGGTTACGTCGATCCGGGCTTCGCGATGGATTCGGCGTGGCGGGGCGCGTTGCCGCCAGAATCCGGGTTCACCCACCTCGAGGACATCCCGGCCCGGGTGATCCTCGAACTCGCGCAACGCGGCGCGCAACTTGCCAAGGAGCACAGCAGTTCTCACGGCCCGCCGGTGTCGCTGCTCGACCAGGAGGTCATTCGGGTCAGCGCGCCCGACGTGCAGGTCGGGCTGCCGATGCGCTGCGTGTTCGCGCTGACAGCGATGGGTTTTCTGCCGCAGTCACCCGATGCGGTCGACGCCGACGAATTGATCCGGGTCCGGATACTGCCGACGTGGTTGCGCCTGGATGCGCGGTTCGGTTCGGTGTATCGCCGCCGGGGTGACCCCGCGCTGCTGCTGGGCTGACGCGGACGGCCGCCGACGATCTGCCAAACGGATCAGGCTGAGTTTAAAGCGATCGCCCGGCCGGGTTCGGCCGCGCGGCTCAGGGGCCGTAGAGCAGCCACAGGGGCAGCACGGCGTCCAGATGGTCCATGAACTTCTTCAGGCCCACCCGAAACTGCCCGTAGCCGTATGGGTCTTCGGCGTATTGGGGGAACGCGATGCCCACCCCGAAAAGCCCGGGGGCCAGGATCCCGTTGGTGCGGTTGTAGTCCAGCTGCCCCCACTGCGGTGTCTCGGGCAACGTCCTGCGCTCGAAGCCGACGGTGTAGACGACGCGGTCGCACTGCGCCAGTTTGTCGGCGAACTCCGGGCTCGACGCCCGGCACCTCTCCAGGCGGTCGGGAAGCACCCCGTCGATGTTCTCCCGCGCCCAGGCGGCCGCCCGGCCCTTCAAGCCGGTGTCGTCAAACAGGATCCAATCATCGAGATACACAGCGTATTTCAGTGGACTCCGATAGAAATTGACGATGCGTTCGACGGGGTGGCGCAGCAGATTCGGCAGCACGATCATCGACGAGTGCGACGAGCCGAACACCGCGACCGTCGCGCCTTCGAGTGGTTCTGCGGCCAGCTTCTCGGGATCCAGGGCGACCTGGACTTCGATCTCGTCGAGGCCGGGATGGCAAAGCTTTTTGGGATCTGCGCCGACCGCCAGGACCACGTTCGTGGAGAAGACGTCGCCGTGGTCGGTCTGGATCCGCCACCGCCTGTTCGCCAAGAACAGCGCGGTGGCGGTGGTGGCAAGGGCGTCGACGCGTTCACGGAGCTGCCCGGTGACCCACACCAGGGGTTCGGCCACCAGGCCGAGCGCACAGGTCTCTTGCGGATCGATCTCCCTGAGCGCCATGGGAGGTGCTTCGGAGAAGCGAAAGGCCTTGGAACCGTTGAAGTATTCGAGGAACAGCCCGACATGGGTGTTGCTCGGCACCGACCGCCATTTCTGGCCGATGTCGCCGCCGGCGAAGGCCGGATCGACCCAGGCGATCCGCTCGGCAGCGATTCCGTGGTCAAGCAGCCTTCCCACCGCGGCGATGCCCGCCGGTCCGGCACCGATCACTGTCCACTCGTAGGAAGCCATGCACCACATATAGAGCAGTCCGCCGCGAAACGCTCACGAGACTCGGGCGGCGCGGCCCGGATCCGCTACGCCAGCCAGGCCGCCGCATCCGGTGGCAGTTTGCCGTCCAGCAGCGGCGCGCTGGCCAGGATCAGCTCGCCCGCCGGCAGCGGCACCGGCGACTCGCCGCCGTTGAGCGCGCAGGTCAGCCCACCGGGGCGCCGGAAGAGCACCGCGTCGCGGGGCGCATCCAGCCACTCGATGCTGTCGCCATCGAATTCCACACGGCGCTTACGCAATTCGAGCGCCCGCTGGAAGAACGCCAAGGTGGAGTCGGGATCGCCGCTCTGCTTCTCGACGGTCAGGGCCGCCCAGTCCCTCGGCATCGGTAACCAGGTATCCGGCGTGGACGAGAACCCGAACGGGGGCTGCTCGCCCGACCACGGGATCGGCACCCGGCACTTGTCCCGGCCCCGTTCCGTGTGCCCCGACCGTTCCCACGTCGGGTCAGCCAGCACCTCCTCGGGCAGGTCCAGCACGTCGGGCAGCCCGAGCTCCTCGCCGTTGTAGACGAACACCGTGCCCGGCAGGGCGAGCATGACCATCGCCATGGCCCGGGCCCTGCGCAGTCCGATCTCGCCGCCGCCGTAGCGGGTGACCTCGCGGTCCACGTCGTGGTTGGACAGCGTCCAGGTCGGGACGGCGTCATAGATCGCGGTGGCCGCCAGCGAGTTCTCGATGGCGTCACGGATCTGGCCGGCGTCGAAGTCGATCTTGGTCAGCCGGAAATTGAAGCCGAGATGCAATTGGTCGGGCCGCAGGTACTCGGCCCACAGCAGGTTGTCCATCACCCACACCTCGCCGATGGTCACCGCCCCGGGATACTCGTCGACGATCTTGCGGATCTTGCGGTGGATGTCGTGCACGCCGGCGTTGTTGAAACGCGGGTCGTCGTCGCTGTGGCTCAGCACCTTGGCGTCGTCCTTGGCGTCGGGCAGGCCGGGCGGCTTGGCCATCCCGTGCGCGACGTCGATGCGGAAGCCGTCCACCCCACGATCCAGCCAAAACCGCAGCGAGGTCGCGAAGTCCTCGAAGACCTCGGGGTTCTCCCAGTTCAGGTCCGGCTGCTCGGTGTCGAAGAGATGCAGGTAGTACTGGCCGGGGTTGCCGTCGGGCTCGACCACCCGCGTCCAGGCCGAGCCGCCGAAGACCGACGTCCAATTGTTCGGCGGCAGCGCCCCGCCGGGGCCCTTGCCGTCGCGGAAGTGGTAACGCTCCCGGGCGTCGGTGCCCGGGCCGGCGGCCAGCGCGGCCTGAAACCACGGGTGCGCGGAGCTGGTGTGGTTGGGCACCACGTCCATGGTGAGCTTGATGTCCCGCTGGTGTGCCGCCGCGATCAGCCGGTCGATCGCGGGCATTCCGCCGAACAGCGGGTCGATGTCGCGCGGATCGGCGACGTCGTAGCCGTGGTCGGCCATCGGCGAGACGGTGACCGGGCTGAGCCAGATCGCGTCCACGCCCAGCCGCTCCAGGTGATCCAGATGCGCCACGATCCCGTCGATGTCACCGACACCGTCGCCGTTGCTGTCGGCGAACGATCGTGGATAGACCTGATAAAAGACCGCGTTCGACCACCATGCTGCGGGGCTCATAGTGCTCCGTTCGGTTGCGGGGTATCTAGAAGGGCGAGTTGACCAATGAGTCGGCAGCCATTTCCAGGTAGTTGAGCAACTCGCGACGGTGCTCGTCGTCGAGCGTCTGCGAATCGATGGATGCGACGGCCGTGTGCATGCATCGCAGCCACGCGTCACGCGCCAGGGGAGTGATCCGGAACGGCACGTGACGCATCCGCAGCCGCGGGTGTCCGCGCCGGTCGGAGTAGGTGCGCGGGCCGCCCCAGTACTGCTCGAGGAACATCCGCAGGCGCTCTTCGGCGCCCTCGAGGTCGTCCAGCGGATACAGCTCGCGCAGGATCTCGTCCTCGGGAACCTGGGCGTAAAAGCGCGCGACGATCGCGTGGAAAGTCTCGGCGCCGCCGACCGCGTCGTAGAAGGACTCTGCTACCTGATCCATCGCCGTCCATTGTGGTGCATCCCGGCGATGCCAAGCGGAGGCGGCCCGACCCCATGCCCGGTGTTCATCGGATCGACACGGCGTTCACCTGCAATAGGGGTGCGATTGGCGGCGAATCATGGTGGACTGTTCGCGGAGGATCTATGGCGCAGGGCAAGAAGCGCCGCAGCCACCGCAGTCAGGTGGCCGCGGCAGGGTTAACCGGACCCACAACCGCGTCGTCGCTGCATAGTGTTGAGATCCATCCGCCCGCACGCCCCGAGGGCGCGTCGATCTGGAGTCGCCGGCGGGTCCTGCTGCTGAATTCCACCTACGAACCGCTGACCGCGCTGCCGATGCGCCGCGCGATCGTCATGGTGATCTGCGGGAAGGCCGACGTGGTCCACCACGACCCGGCCGGCCCCGTGATCCACTCGGCGACCAGCTCGATCGTGGTGCCCTCGGTGATCCAGCTGCGGTCCTACGTCCGCGTCCCGTACCGGGCGCGCGTCCCGATGACCCGCGCCGCGCTGATGCACCGCGACCGGTTCTGCTGCGCCTACTGCGGGGCGAAGGCGGACACCGTAGACCACGTGCTGCCCCGCAGCCGCGGCGGCGACCACTCCTGGGAGAACTGCGTCGCGTGCTGCTCGACCTGCAACCACCGCAAGGGCGACAAGCTGCTCAGCGAGCTCGGCTGGGCGCTGCGCCGGCCGCCGCTGCCGCCGACCGGGCAGCACTGGCGGCTGCTGTCGACGGTCAAAGAACTCGATCCGGCCTGGGCCCGCTACCTCGGCGAGGGCGCGGCCTGACCACCAATCCGGTGTCCGGTCGCGCCGCTCGATCGCTTCGTGGGATACGGTTTGCGTCGTGAGTCCTATGCATGTCCATCTGTTCATCGTCGGAATACCGCTGTTGCTGGTAGCTGTGCTGTCGGTGCTGATCTGGTCGCACAAGGGGCCGCACCCCGCGGCCTACAAGCTGGGCGAGAAGTGGACGCATCCGCCGATCCTGTGGGCCGCCACCGGTGAAGAGGTGGGGCACGCCCACGGTGGGCACGGCACGTCGGAATTCTCAGTCGGAGGTGGCGCCAGTGGCACGTGGTGAGGTAGCGACGAAGGAACCCACCGAGCTGCCGCCCGGAACGGTCATCACCACCAGCGGGCGGATCTCGGGCGTCACCGAGCCCGGCGAGCTGTCCGTGCATTTCCCCTTCTCGACCAAGGACCTGGTCGCCATCGACGACGCGCTGAAGTTCGGCTCCCGGGCGTCCAAGACGCGCTTCGCGATCTACCTGGGCGATTTGGGCAGCGACACCGCCGCGCGGGCCCGCGAGATCCTGGCCGACGTGCCGACGCCGGACAACGCGGTGCTGCTGGCCGTCTCACCCGACCAGAAGGTCATCGAGGTGGTCTACGGCACGCAGGTTCGCGGCCGCGGCGCCGAGTCGGCCGCTCCGCTGGGTGTGGCGGCCGCGTCCTCGGCATTCGAGCGCGGCGACCTGGTCGACGGACTGGTCAGCGCGATTCGCGTGCTGAGCGCGGGGATTTCGCCCGCCTGACCATCGGGGCTCGCTTGTCGCGGGGGCTCAGCCCTCGGCGTCGAATCGGCGCGCGCGCAACGACCGCTTCACTCCCGCCTGGCCCTCGAGCACCAGGCGGCGCAGCGCGGCCGGCACCTCCGGGTCGGACAGGAACCTGTCCGCCGCGGCGACGCCGTCGTCGCTGATGTCCCAGTGCGGGTAGAGGCCGATCACCACCGTCTGGGCCACCTCGCTCGACCGGCGCGCCCAGACCCCGGCGATCGCCTCGAAATAGCGCGCGGTGAACGGCTTGAGCAACTCGGCCTGCCCGGGCGGGGCGATGCCCGCGATGATCGAGCGGGCGGTGATGTTGGCCAGGGTGTCGTCCTCGACCACCGTCGTCCAGGCCGCCTCCTTGACCGCCAGCTGGGGTCGGGCCGTCGCGGCCTGGGCGCCGTGGCGCTTGCCGGCCGCGGTCGGGTCGCGCGCGATCTCGGCGTCGATGAACGGCGTCGCGGGCCCGTCGGCGTCCACGCTGCCCGCGGTCGCCAGCGCCGTGACGATCCGCCAGCGCAGGTCCGTGTCGACCTCGAGGCCAGGCAGCCCCAGCTCGGCGGGGTCGCGGTCCAGCAGGTCCGCCAGCGTTTCGATATGGCCGGTCGACAGCACCGACGAGCACAGCGTGTTGACGAAGGCGAGCTGGTGATCCGAGCCGGGCTGCGCGCCGCGCGCCAACTCCAGCAGCCGGTCGGCGAACTGCGGCCAGCCGTGCTCGCGTGCCCAGCCCTGCTCGGCGTACGATGTCAGCGCCGTCTGCGCCTGCAGCAGCAGCCGCTGCGCCACCCCGACCTCGGATTCCGCGTGCACGCCGCCGGCCACCAGGGCCACGAAGTCGCGGGCCCGCAACTCGGCCTCGCGCGTCATCTCCCAGGCGGCCGACCAGACCAGCGACCGTGGCAGCGGCTCGGCGATGTCGGCGATGCGCTCCAGCGCGGTGCGCAACGACTCGGCGTCCAGCCGCAACGAGCAATACGTCAGGTCGTCGTCGTTGACCAGGACCAGCTGTCCCCGGGAAACACCAACCAGCGCAGGGACTTCCGTGACCGGACCTTCGACGTCGAGTTCCTCGCGGTGCACCCGCACCAGCTTTCCGTTTCCGTCATCGTCGTAGATCCCGACCGCCAGCCGGTGCACCCGGGTCTCGCCGCCCCCCGGTGCGGCGCCACTCTGGGTCACCGCGAACCGGGTGAACTTGCCCCCGGCGCCCGGGCCGTCGACGTCGAACTCCGGCCGAAGCGTGTTCAGCCCGGTCGTTTTCAGCCACTGCTGACCCCAGTCGGACAAGTCACGTCCCGACGCCTTCTCCAGCGCGGCGACCAGATCGTCGAACGTGGCGTTGCCGAAGGCGTGGGCGCGGAAGTAATCCCGCAGCCCGGCCAGGAAGTGTTCCAACCCGACGTAGGCGACGAGCTGCTTGAGCACCGAGGCGCCCTTGGCGTAGGTGATGCCGTCGAAGTTCACCTCGACCGCTTCGAGGTCGGGGATGTCGGCGGCGATCGGATGCGTCGACGGCAGCTGGTCCTGGCGGTATGCCCACGATTTCTCGACCGTCGCGAATGTCGTCCAGGCCTCGGTGAATTCCGTTGCCTCGCTTTGGCATAACACCGAAGCGAAGGTCGCGAACGACTCGTTGAGCCACAGGTCGTCCCACCAGGTCATGGTGACCAGGTCGCCGAACCACATGTGCGCCATCTCGTGCAGCACGGTCTCGGCGCGCCGCTCATAGGAAGCCCGGGTGACCTTGCTGCGAAACACGTAGTCCTCGAGGAACGTCACCGCGCCCGCGTTTTCCATTGCGCCGGCGTTGAATTCGGGGACGAACAGCTGGTCGTATTTCCCGAACGCGTAGGGCATGCCGAAGTTCTTGTGGTAGAAGCCGAATCCCTGCTTGGTCTGGGTGAACAGCCGCTCGGCGTCCATGTGTTGGGCCAGCGAGGACCGGCAGAAGATGCCCAGCGGGATCTCGCCGTGCTCGTCGGTGTAGGAGTCGTTCCACTCGGCGTAGGGGCCGGCGATCAAGGCGACCAGATAGGTGCTCATCCGCGGCGTGGTGGCGAAGGTGTGCAGTCCGTCGTTCACCGACACCGTCGCGCCGTTGGAGACCACCTTCCAGTGTGCGGGCGCGGTCACCCGCACGTCGAAGGTCGCCTTCATGTCGGGCTGGTCGAAGCAGGCGAACATGCGCTTGGCGTCGGCGGTTTCGAACTGCGAGTACAGGTAGGTCTCGTTGTCGACCGGGTCGACGAACCGATGCAGACCCTCACCGGTGTTGGAGTAGAGGCAGTCCGCGTCGATGACGACGACGTTGCGGTCGGCCAGCCCGCGCAGGGGGATGCCCGTCGACTCGTCGTACCCGGAGACGTCCAGATCGCGCCCGTTGAGCGTGGCGCCGCGGATGGTGTCGGCGGCGATGTCGATGACCGAGTCGGCGCCGGCCAGCGAGTCGAATACCACGGTGGTGATGGAGCGGAAGGTCCGTTCGCCGGGACCGCCGGAGCCGTCGGTGACGTCGAGGTCGATCTGATAGCCGGCGACCGTGATCAGCGCGGCGCGCTCGACGGCTTGTTCGCGGGTGAGATTCGGGAGAGCCACGTGTCCAACTTACGGGTCGGGCAAACCGGGAACAGGATGCAGACGCCTACGGTTGTGCAGATCAGACTTTTCACTTCACGAGAGGATCCGTCATGCCTGACACCGCCGCCGCGAAGAACAAGGCCGATTTCTGGTTCGATCCGCTGTGCCCGTGGGCGTGGATCACCTCGCGCTGGATCCTCGAGGTGGAAAAGGTGCGCGACATCGAGGTGAACTTCCACGTGATGAGCCTGGCGGTGCTCAACGAAAACCGCGAGGGCCTGCCCGACGAGTACCGGGAACGGTTGTCGAAGGCCTTCGGGCCGGTGCGCGTGGCGATCGCCGCCGAGCAAGCCCACGGCGCCGAGGTGCTCGCGCCGCTGTACACCGCGATGGGCACCCGGATTCACAACGAGGGCAACAAGGATCTGGATGACGTGATCAAACTGGCGCTCGACGACGTCGGCCTGCCGGCCGAGTTGGCGGAGGCCGCGACCAGCGAGGAGTACGACGAGGCGCTGCGCAAGAGCCACCACGCCGGGATGGACGCGGTGGGCGACGACGTCGGCACGCCGACCATCCACGTCAACAACGTGGCGTTCTTCGGGCCGGTGCTCTCCAAGATTCCGCGTGGTGAGGAAGCGGGCAAGCTGTGGGACGCCTCCGTCACGTTCGCGTCCTACCCGCACTTCTTCGAGCTCAAGCGCAGCCGCACCGAGAAGCCCGAATTCGACTAGAGCGATCGGCCGGCGACCCGCTGCGATCGCCTGGGCCGGTTCGGCGGCGATGCACGGCGATCGCCGCCGCCGGCTCGGCGGGTGGCTGTGTAAGGATTGCGGTCATGCGCGTCTACCTCGGCTCTGACCACGCCGGATTCGAGCTCAAGCAGCAGATCATCGACCACCTTACGAAATCCGGGCACGAGCCGATCGATTGCGGCGCCTTCAGCTACGACGCCGAAGACGATTACCCCGCCTTCTGCATCGCCGCCGCGACCCGCACGGTGGCCGACCCGGACAGCCTGGGCATCGTGCTCGGCGGGTCGGGCAACGGCGAGCAGATCGCCGCCAACAAGGTGCCCGGCGCCCGCTGCGCGCTGGCCTGGAGCGTCGAAACGGCGTCGCTGGCCCGCGAGCACAACAACGCCCAACTGATCGGCATCGGCGGTCGCATGCACACGGTGGCCGAGGCGCTGGCCATCGTTGACGCGTTCTTGACCACGCCGTGGTCGAAAGCCGAACGCCACCAACGGCGTATCGACATACTCGCCGAATACGAACGCACCCACCAAGCCCCGCCGGTGCCCGGCGCCGCGGGTTGACGCCGGAAAGGTCTGCGCGTGCCCGAAGGGCATACCCTGCACCGGCTGGCCCGGCTGCACCAGCGCCGGTACGCCGGCGCCCCCGTCGCGGTGTCCAGCCCGCAGGGCCGCTTCGCTGATTCGGCCGCGGTGGTCGACGGCCGGGTGCTGCAGCGCACCAGCGCCTGGGGCAAACACCTGTTCCACCACTACGCCGGCGGCCCGATCGTGCACGTGCACCTGGGGCTCTACGGCGCCTTCACCGAATGGGAGCGTCCCGGCGACGGGCTGTTTCCGGAGGCGATCGGGCAGGTACGGATGCGCATGATCGGCGCTGGCTACGGCACCGACCTGCGCGGCCCGACGGTCTGCGAGGTCATCGACGAGGGTCAGGTCAGCGACGTTCTGGCCAGGCTGGGCCCCGACCCGTTGCGCGGCGATGCCGATCCGTCCTGGGCGTGGAAGCGGATTGCCAAGTCACGCAGGACAATTGGTGCACTCCTGATGGATCAGACGGTGATGGCCGGCGTGGGCAACGTGTACCGCAGCGAGTTGCTGTTCCGGCACGGGATCGACCCGTTCCGGCCTGGACGCGACGTCGGCGAGGACGAGTTCGACGCCGCCTGGACCGATCTGGTCGCCCTGATGAAGGTCGGGTTGCGCCGCGGCAAGATCATCGTGGTGCGGCCCGAACACGACCACGGCGCGCCGTCCTACCGGCCGGACCGGCCCCGCACCTACGTCTACCGGCGCACCGGCGAGCCCTGCCGGGTGTCCGGCGACCCGATCCGCACCGCGGTGCTGGAGGGCAGAAACGTCTTCTGGTGCCCGACCTGCCAGAAGTGAACCGGCCGGCCCACGGCACCGACGGCAATTGTTTAGCCAAAGCATCAATTCGGGTATAAAGCGTTCCGTGAAAACTCTTCCACGTTTGGCCGCAACGGCTCTCGCAATCGGCGGGCTGGGTTTGGCGGGCTTGGGCGTCGCAACCGAGGCGCAGGCCCACCCCGGCCCCTTCCCGCAATGGTGCCCGGGTGAGTGGTGGGACCCGGGCTGGGGCAACAACTGGGACTGGAACAACTGCCATGACTGGCACCGCGAAGGCTGGGGCCCCGGCGGGCCCGGGGCCCGGGTGGCCCGTGGGGTCCCGGCGGCCGGGTGGACCGCCGCCTCACCCGGGTGGCCCGTGGGGTCCGGGCGGCCCGCCGCCCCCCGGCTGGCACCCCTGATCCGATAAACCACGCGACGAACGCGCCCTGCCGGTATCCGGCAGGGCGCGTTCGCGTTGCAGCGCTAGATGACTCCCAGCACGGAGTAGACCTCGTTGGACAGGACCAGGCTGCGCGGGTCCGCGTTCGCCTTGGTCGGGTCGAAGTGATTGGCCACATACGCATAGCCGATGCGGTGCTCCAGGTCGACGAACCCGAACGAGCCGCCCAGCCCGCCGTGACCGAAGATCCGGGGGTTGGGTCCGTTGACGCAGCGCTGGTTGAGCATGTAGCCCAGGCCCCAGCCGTGATCGGCGACCCGCGGGCCCAGCACCAGGTCGGTGTCCAGCCCGCCCTGGCAGACCCGCACCAGGTCCATGTGCTCGCGGCTGAGCACCTTCTCCTGGGCAAGCGCGTTGTAGAACGTCGCCAATCCCAGCGCCGAGACCTGCCCGTTGGTGCCGGGGAACTCGAGTTCGCGCCACAGGTTCAGGTCGTGCGAGCCGAGCTCGTCGTCGGGCGCGAACCCCATCGAGATGGACAGCCCCGCCTTGGGGTGTTCGGCCAGGCTGGTCGGGTAGCCGGGGGCCTTCGCGTCGGCCAGCAGGTCACGGGCGTGCGGCTTGTTGACCCGCTCGGCGCAGCGGTGCTGCTCGTTCAGCGGCAGCCCGATGTGCACGTCGGCGCCCAACGGTTCGGCGATCTCGGTGCGCAGGTATTGGCCGATGGTGCGGCCCGTCACCCGGCGGAACACCTCGCCCATGATGAAGCCGAAGGTCGTCATGTGGTAGCCCTGTGCGGTGCCCGGCTCCCACCACGGCTCGGCGGCGGCCAGCTGCTCGCAGACGTAGTCCCAGTCGGCAACCTGCTCCCAGCGCATCCGGGTACGCGGGCCGATCACCCCGGAGCGGTGGCTCATCACCATCGCCAGCGTGATGTCTTGTTTGCCCGCCTGGGCGAACTCGGGCCAGTAGTGGGCGACCGGGGCCTGCAGATCCAGCTCGCCGCGGTCGGCGAGCTGGTGCACGCAGGTGGCCGACAGGCCTTTGGTGCCGGACAACACGGTGGTGAGGGTGTTCTGCCGCCACGGCCGGGTGCGGGCCCCGTCGGCCCAGCCACCCCACAGGTTGACCACCAGGGACCCGTCCACCCACACCGCGACGGCGGCGCCGACATCGTCACCCAGCGTGAAATTGCGCTCGAACGCGTCCCGAACTCCGGCAAAGTCCGACGCGCATGATCCGTGGATTGTCGCGTCGGTCTTCAGGTCGCTCATGGCGCCTTTCCGTCGAGCAGATAGTTAGCCCGAGCGGGCGACGGGAATCGAACCCGCGTAGCTAGTTTGGAAGACTAGGGCTCTACCATTGAGCTACGCCCGCATGTATTTAGTCGAGCGTGACTGTAGCTGGCGACGAAGATCAAATCTAATCGACTCGGTTTTGTGATCGCTCCGTGAGGTCTGCCACGTCGCTGCGAAGCCCGCGGCCAACCCGGTGTTGAGGGGCCTTAGGATCATCGAGGTCAGCGCGGGGTGTAGCGCAGCTTGGTAGCGCATCCGCTTTGGGAGCGGAAGGCCGCAGGTTCAAATCCTGTCACCCCGACCAGCACGACCGGCCCCCGTGCCGTGCGCACGACCCACCGACCGCAACAACGAGCAAAGAACGAGCACTGAGGAGCACACCCGTGAAGAGCACCGTCGAGCAGTTGAGCCCCACCCGGGTGCGCATCAACGTGGAGGTCCCTTTCTCGGAACTCGAACCCGACTTCCAGCGCGCCTACAAGGAGCTGGCCCGCCAGGTGCGCCTGCCCGGGTTCCGGCCGGGCAAGGCGCCGGCGAAGTTGCTGGAGGCGCGCTTCGGCCGTGAGGCGATGCTCGATCAGGTCGTCACCGAGGCGCTGCCCGCGCGGTACGGGCAGGCCGTCGCCGAATCCGAGGTGCATCCGCTGGGCCAGCCCGAGATCGAGGTCACCAAGAAGGAGTACGGCGAGGAGCTGGCCTTCACCGCCGAGGTCGACGTCCGCCCCAAGCTGACCCTGCCGGACCCGGGCGCGCTGAAGGTCTCGGTGGACCCGATCGAGGTCAGCGACGAGGACGTGGACGCCGAACTGCAGTCGCTGCGTGCCCGATTCGGCACCCTGACCGGAGTGGACCGCCCTGTCGCCGACGGCGACTTCGTCTCGATCGACTTGTCGGCCACCATCGACGGCGAAGAGATTCCGGGCGCCGCCGCGCAGGGCCTGTCCCACGAGGTCGGCTCGGGCCGGCTCATCGCGGGCCTGGACGAGGCGCTGGTCGGTTTGTCCGTCGACGAGTCCAAGGAGTTCACCGCGCAGCTGGCGACCGGCGAGCACGCGGGCAAGGACGCGCAGGTGACCGTCACGGTCAAGTCGATCAAGGAACGCGAGCTGCCCGAGCCCGATGACGAGTTCGCGCAATTGGCCAGCGAGTTCGACACCATCGAGGAGCTGAAGGCCAACCTGCGCGAGCAGGTCGGCCGGACCAAGCGCGCGCAGCAAGCCGAGAACATCCGCGAGGCCGCCCTGGACACGCTGCTCGAGCAGGTCGAGGTGCCGCTGCCGGAGGCCATCGTGAAGGCACAGGTCGACAGCGCCCTGCACAACGCCCTGCACAGCCTCGACCACGACGAGTCCAAGCTCGAAGAGGTGCTGGCCCAGCAGGGCAAGTCACGCGAGGAGTTCGAGACCGAGACGCGGACGGCCGCCGAGACGGACGTCAAGCGGCAGCTGCTGCTGGACGCCCTGGCCGACGACCTGGAGGTCCAGGTGGGCCAGGAGGACCTGACCGAGCGCCTGGTGGCGACGTCGCGGCAATACGGCATCGAACCCCAGCAGCTGGTGGCGTACCTGCAGGAGAACAACCAGCTGCCGGCCATGTTCGCCGATGTGCGCCGGTCGCTGGCCATCGCCGAGGTGATCCGGGCGGCGACCGTGACCGATACCGCCGGAAACGCCATCGACACCAGTGAATTCTTCGGCAAGCGAGCCGAGGCCGACGAATCGAACGCCGCCGCCGAAGAGGACTCGGACGAGGCCGGCGAATCCACGGAGGCTGACGCCGGGGAGTGACCGCGCCATGACGCTGTGAGCGAACGCGGGTGCGTGGCCGCGAAACGGCGGGTTCGGTTGGTTAGTGTCGTGAATACGGATCTCGAGAAAGCAGGTAACCCAGTCGTGACTGACATGCGTTCAAACTCGCAGGGTCTCAACCTCACGGACTCGGTCTATGAGCGCTTGCTGTCCGAGCGCATCATCTTCCTGGGTTCGGAGGTGAGCGACGAAATCGCCAATCGGCTCTGCGCGCAGATTCTGCTGCTCGCCGCCGAGGACGCCACCAAGGACATTTCGCTCTACATCAACTCGCCCGGCGGATCGATCAGCGCCGGGATGGCGATCTACGACACCATGGTGCTGGCGCCGTGCGACATCGCCACCTACGCGATGGGCATGGCCGCCTCGATGGGCGAGTTCTTGTTGGCCGCCGGCACCAAGGGCAAGCGGTACGCGCTGCCGCACGCCCGCATCCTGATGCACCAGCCGCTCGGCGGGGTGACCGGAAGCGCGGCCGACATCGCCATCCAGGCCGAGCAGTTCACGGTCATCAAGAAGGAGATGTTCCGGCTCAACGCGGAATTCACCGGCCAGTCGATCGAGCGCATCGAGGCGGATTCCGATCGCGACCGCTGGTTCACCGCGCAGGAAGCCCTGGAATACGGCTTCGTCGACCACATCATCACCCGCGCCGCCCACATCACCAATGGAGAAGCCCAGTGAACCCCGAAACCCAGCCCCAGGCGCGCTACATCCTGCCCTCGTTCATCGAGCACTCCAGCTTCGGTGTCAAGGAGTCGAACCCGTATAACAAGCTGTTCGAGGAGCGCATCATCTTCCTCGGCGTGCAGGTCGACGACGCGTCGGCGAACGACATCATGGCCCAGCTGCTGGTCCTCGAGTCGCTGGACCCCGACCGCGACATCACCATGTACATCAACTCGCCCGGTGGCGGATTCACCTCGCTGATGGCGATTTACGACACCATGCAGTACGTGCGCGCCGACATCCAGACGGTGTGCCTGGGTCAGGCCGCCTCGGCGGCGGCGGTGTTGCTGGCCGCCGGGACGCCGGGCAAGCGGATGGCGCTGCCCAACGCCCGGGTGCTCATCCACCAGCCCTCGCTGCAGGGCGTGATCCAGGGGCAGTTCTCCGATCTGGAGATCCAGGCCGCCGAGATCGAGCGGATGCGCACGCTGATGGAGACCACGCTGGCCCGCCACACCGGCAAGGACGCCGCGACGGTCCGCAAGGACACCGACCGGGACAAGATCCTGACCGCCGAAGAGGCCAAGGACTACGGGATCATCGACACCGTGCTGGAGTACCGGAAGCTTTCGGCGCAGACGGCGTAACGCATCGCCGAACTGGGGGCACCTCCCGCGTGCGGGGGAGCACTCACGGCGAATTTTCCGCTGATTTTTCGCCCTGATTGCACGCTCGGCGGATCTCGGCGATCTCTGCGGGCCCGACCCGGCAGCATCCGCCGACGATGCGCGCCCCGGCCGCGGTCCACTGCTTCGCCAGTTGCGCGCTGAACCGCGACGGCCCGATCCAGGTGTGCCGCAACCCATCCCAGCGTTCGCCGCTGTTCGGGTAGGCGATGACGGGCTTCCCGACGGCCGCGGCGCGCGCGATCGCCGGCAACACGTCGCCGGGCGCGCAGCAGTTCACCCCGATTGCGACGATCTCGTCGACGCCGGCGGCCACCGCGAACGCGTCGGCCAGCGGCTGCCCGGCGCGGGTCCGGTCACCGTCGATGGTGTAGCTCAGCCAGGCCGGCTTCCCGACCGAGCGCACCAGCTCGACCAGGGCCTGCGCCTCGTCGACGTCGGGCACGGTTTCGCACGCCAGCAGGTCCGCGCCGGCGTCGGCCAGTATTTCCAGCCGCGGCCGATGCCATCGCGCCAGGGCCGCAACCGACAGGCCGTAGCGTCCGCGGTACTCCGATCCGTCGGCCAGCGCCGCGCCGTACGGTCCGATCGACGCGGCGACGAGCAGCCCAGCGCCGCCGGCTTCGTCGCGCGCCGCCTGGGCGAGCTCCACACTGCGGCGCAGCAGCCCGGCGGTCTCCCGGCGATCGAACCCGCGGGCGGCGAACCCCTCGAACGACCCCTGGTAGCTGGCCGTCGTCGCGATCCTCGCCCCGGCGCGAAAGTAGGCGGCGTGCACGGCGGCGATGTCCCGCGGGGCGTCCGCGAGCAGCCCGGCCGACCACAGCGGGTCGGACAGGTCGTGGCCGCGCGCTTCGAGCTCGGTGGCCAGGCCGCCGTCGAGCAACACGGATCCGCCGGGCCATGCAAAGCCCCCCGCCAAACCCACCTCGCCACTGTAGGGTGAATTCCTGGGGGTCCACCCAGGCCTCGCGTGAATGTTGGCGTTGGGTTGGCACCTCCACACCGAAGCAAGGTCGGAGGGCAGTCAGCCTCGGTCGCATCACGACCGCGACACGCCAAAGACACGCAAAGCGCGCCTTTCGCGAATGACGGGCACCGTCTGGCTATATGTTTCATCCATACGGAACAGGCATGAATACCACTGACGCGATTCGGCCCTTATGGTCGCGTCGGGCCCGAACAAACGGGTAGCGTCGGTGAATACATGCGGGGACAGGCAAGACCAAGGCGAACAGGAAGTAGGCGCTGACGCACCATGGCACGGATCGGAGACGGCGGTGACCTGCTGAAGTGCTCGTTCTGCGGGAAGAGCCAGAAGCAGGTCAAGAAGCTTATTGCTGGCCCCGGCGTATACATCTGCGATGAATGCATCGACCTCTGCAACGAGATCATCGAAGAGGAGCTCGCCGACGCTGACGACGTGAAGCTCGATGAGCTTCCCAAGCCGATCGAGATCCGGGAGTTCCTCGAGGGATACGTCATCGGGCAGGACACCGCCAAGCGGACGCTGGCCGTCGCCGTCTACAACCACTACAAGCGGATCCAGGCCGGTGAAAAGGGTCGCGACTCGCGCCACGAGCCGGTCGAGCTGACCAAGTCCAACATTCTGATGCTCGGACCGACCGGTTGCGGCAAGACCTACCTGGCCCAGACGCTCGCCAAGATGCTCAACGTGCCGTTCGCCATCGCCGACGCCACCGCCCTGACCGAAGCCGGTTACGTCGGTGAGGACGTCGAGAACATCTTGCTCAAGCTGATCCAGGCCGCCGACTACGACGTCAAGCGCGCCGAGACCGGCATCATCTACATCGACGAGGTCGACAAGATCGCCCGCAAGAGCGAGAACCCGTCGATCACCCGCGACGTCTCCGGGGAGGGCGTCCAGCAGGCCCTGCTCAAGATCCTGGAAGGCACCCAGGCCTCGGTTCCCCCGCAGGGCGGGCGCAAGCACCCGCACCAGGAGTTCATCCAAATCGACACCACCAACGTGCTGTTCATCGTCGCCGGGGCCTTCGCGGGCCTGGAGAAGATCATCTACGAGCGCGTCGGCAAGCGCGGCCTGGGCTTCGGCGCCGAGGTGCGCTCCAAGGCCGAGATCGACACCACCGACCACTTCTCCGACGTGATGCCCGAGGACCTGATCAAGTTCGGCCTGATCCCCGAGTTCATCGGCCGGCTTCCGGTGGTCGCCTCGGTGACCAACCTGGACCGCGAATCGCTGGTCAAGATCCTGTCCGAGCCGAAGAACGCGCTGGTCAAGCAGTACACCCGGCTCTTCGAGATGGACAACGTGGAGCTCGAGTTCTCCGACGACGCCCTGGAAGCGATCGCCGACCAGGCGATCCACCGCGGCACCGGGGCTCGTGGCCTGCGGGCCATCATGGAAGAGGTCCTGCTGCCGGTGATGTATGACATCCCGAGCCGCGACGACGTCGCCAAGGTCGTGGTGACCAAGGAGACCGTCCAGGACAACGTGCTGCCGACGATCGTGCCGCGCAAGCCGTCCCGTTCCGAGCGTCGCGACAAGAGCGCCTAAGTCCGCCCGTCCGCCCGGCGGGGTCCCGTGCCGATCGCCGGGCGTGTTTTGCTGGCCGGGCGACGCGCGTCGACGTGACCAACGCCACAGTTTGCTGTGCTACTGATCGGTAGCACGTCGCTGACGTCGTCTTTTGGATCCCGATGCGGCCGAGATGACGGCTGGGAGCCGGCGATGGCGACCGCAAATCAGTGCCATAATTGATACTTCCAGTGACATCAAACCGAGACGGCCGGAAAGTCGCTTTCACGGGCGTAACCTAGTTTTGCGCGCGGCGTCTGTCCGGTGAACAAAGTGGAGGGCAAAGACGTGGATCCGAACGGCAGCGGAGCCGGATCAGACTCACAGAATGGGGCTTCCCCCAACGGATCTGCCCGTCAGCGCCTCGAACAAGTCGTCATTCGCTTCGCCGGGGACTCCGGAGACGGCATGCAGCTCACCGGTGACCGGTTCACGTCTGAGGCAGCGCTTTTCGGTAACGACCTGGCCACCCAGCCCAACTATCCCGCCGAGATCCGCGCCCCCGCAGGCACGCTGCCCGGCGTCTCGTCCTTCCAGATTCAGATCGCCGACTACGACATCCTGACGGCCGGCGACCGGCCCGACGTCCTCGTCGCGATGAATCCCGCTGCGCTCAAAGCCAATATCGGCGACCTGCCCCGCGGTGGAATGGTGATCGCCAACTCCGACGAGTTCACCAAGCGCAACCTGACCAAGGTCGGCTACGTCACCAACCCGCTGGAGACCGACGAGTTGTCGGACTACGTGGTGCATTCCGTCGCGATGACCACGCTGACGCTCGGGGCCGTCGAGGCGATCGGCGCCACGAAGAAGGACGGCCAGCGCGCCAAGAACATGTTCGCGCTGGGCCTGCTGTCCTGGATGTACGGGCGGCCGATCGAAACCAGCGAGAAGTTCATCCGGGAGAAGTTCGCGCGCAAGCCCGAGGTCGCCGAGACCAACGTGCTGGCGCTGAAGGCGGGCTGGAACTACGGCGAAACGACCGAGGCCTTCGGCACCACCTACGAGGTGTCGCGGGCGACCCTGCCGTCGGGCGAATACCGCCAGATCTCCGGCAACACCGCGCTGGCGTACGGCATCGTGGCCGCCGGCCAGCTGGCCGACATTCCGGTCCTGCTCGGCAGCTACCCGATCACCCCCGCCTCGGACATCCTGCACGAGCTGTCCAAGCACAAGAACTTCAACGTCATGACGTTCCAGGCCGAGGACGAGATCGGTGGCATCTGCGCGGCCATCGGCGCCTCGTACGGCGGCGCGCTGGGCGTCACCACCACCTCGGGCCCGGGCATTTCGCTGAAGTCCGAGGCGCTCGGGCTGGCCGTGATGACCGAGCTGCCGCTGCTCGTGGTCGACGTGCAGCGCGGCGGGCCCTCGACCGGGCTGCCCACCAAGACCGAGCAGGCCGACCTGCTGCAGGCGTTGTTCGGACGCAACGGCGAGTCACCGGTCGCGGTGCTGGCCCCGCGGTCGCCCTCGGACTGCTTCGAGACCGCGCTGGAGGCGGCGCGCATCGCGGTGTCCTATCACACCCCGGTGATCGTGTTGTCCGACGGGGCGATCGCCAATGGATCCGAGCCCTGGCGCATTCCGGACGTCAGCACGCTGCCGCGCATCACGCACACCTTCGCCAAGCCGGACGAGCCTTTCCAGCCCTACGCGCGGGACCCGGAGACGCTGGCCCGGCAATTCGCCGTGCCGGGCACCCCGGGGCTCGAGCACCGCATCGGCGGGCTGGAAGCGGCGAACGGCTCGGGCAACATCTCCTATGAGCCGGTCAACCACGACCTCATGGTCCGGTTGCGGCAGGCCAAGATCGACGGCATCTCGGTGCCCGACCTGGAGGTCGACGACCCGACCGGCGACGCCGAGCTGCTGCTGATCGGGTGGGGCAGCTCCTACGGCCCGATCGGTGAGGCCTGCCGGCGCGCCCGGCGCAAGGGCATCAAGGTGGCGCACGCCCACTTGCGCTACCTCAACCCGTTCCCGGCCAACCTGGGCGAGGTGCTGCGCCGCTACCCGCAGGTGGTGGCGCCGGAAATGAACCTGGGCCAGCTGGCGTTCCTGCTGCGTGGCAAGTACCTGGTCGACGTGCAGTCGGTAAGCAAGGTGCAGGGTGTCGCCTTCCTGGCCGACGAGATCGGCCGCGTCATCCGCGCCGCCCTGGGCGGGACGCTGGCCGAAGTGGAGAACGACAAGACAATGGTCGCCAAGATGGCGGCAGCAACGGTTGGAGCCGGCGCATGAGCCCCGTGGTTCCGACCGGCAACAACGCAGAGCGAAGCGATGACGGGACGGTGCTCGCGACGGGCGCCGCGACGATGCGGAGCGAAGCGATGAGGAGGAGCGGCGCTCGTGACTGACGTGATCGGCAACCTGGCGGGCAGAGACCTCGGTATGACCGCGAAACTGACCAAAAACGACGGGGTCCCCACGTTGTCTCCGGAGGACCAGCCGCAGAAGTCGAAGGACTTCACCAGCGACCAAGAGGTCCGCTGGTGCCCGGGCTGCGGCGACTACGTCATCCTCAACACGATCCGCAACTTCCTGCCCGACCTGGGCCTGCGCCGCGAGAACATCGTGTTCATCAGCGGCATCGGCTGCTCGAGCCGGTTCCCGTACTACCTGGAGACCTACGGTTTCCACTCGATCCACGGCCGCGCACCGGCCATCGCCACCGGTTTGGCGCTGGCCCGCGAGGACCTCTCGGTGTGGGTGGTCACGGGTGACGGCGACGCGTTGTCGATCGGGGGCAACCACCTGATCCACGCGCTGCGCCGCAACGTCAACATCACCATCCTGCTGTTCAACAACCGGATCTACGGCCTGACCAAGGGCCAGTATTCGCCGACCTCGGAGGTCGGCAAGGTCACCAAGTCGACCCCGATGGGATCGCTGGACCACCCGTTCAACCCCGTGTCGCTGGCGCTGGGCGCCGAGGCGACCTTCGTCGGCCGCGCGCTGGACTCCGACCGCAACGGTCTGACCGAGGTGCTGCGCGCCGCCGCCGGGCACCGGGGCGCCGCCGTGGTCGAAATCCTGCAGGACTGCCCGATCTTCAACGACGGCTCCTTCGACGCCCTGCGCAAGGAGGGCGCCGAGGAGCGGGTCATCAACGTCCGTCACGGCGAGCCAATTGTGTTCGGCGCCAACGGCGAATACTGCGTGGTGAAGTCGGGCTTCGGCCTGGAGGTGGCCAAGACGGCCGACGTGTCGGTCGACGAGATCGTCGTGCACGACGCGCACAGCGACAACTCGGCCTACGCCTTCGGCCTGTCCCGGTTGTCGGACCAGAACCTCGATCACACCGTGCTGGGCATCTTCCGCAACATCAGCCGGCCCACCTACGACGACGCGGCGCGCGCACAGGTGCAGGCCGCCCAGTCGGCGAAGGCGTTCGACTCCGCCGCGCTGCAATCGTTGCTGCGCGGGCGCGACACCTGGACCGTCGACTGACGTGGCCGAGCAGAAGCCCGACACGGAGAAGAAGGCCGGGTCGCTAGCGGGGATCGTGCTGGCCGGCGGCGAATCGCGGCGCATGGGCCGCGACAAGGCCACCCTGCCCGGCCCCGGTGGTGCGGCCACGCTCCTCGAATACGTCGCCGGGGTTATCGCGCAGCGCTGCGAACCGGTTTTCGTGATGGCCGCGCAGGGCCAACCGCTGCCCGCGGTGCAGGCCCAAGTCATCCGCGACGAGGTGCGCGGCCAGGGGCCGCTGCCGGCGACCGGACGCGGGCTGCGCGCGGCCGCGGAGGCGGGCGCCCGGTATGCCTTCGTCTGCGCGGTCGACATGCCGCTGTTGTCGGCGGAATTGATCGACGAGCTGGTGCAGCTGGCCACCGAGACCAACGCCGAGATCGTGTTGCCGTGGGACGGTCGCAGCCACTACCTGGCCGCGGTGTACCGCACCGATCTGGCCGGGCGGATCGACGGCCTGGTGGCCGGCGGTGCCCGCTCCATGCGTGCCCTGATCGACGCCTCGGACGCCCAGCAGATCGTGCTGCCGGAGTCGCGCTTCCTGGCCAACGTCAACACGGAGAGCGACCTGCTCGCTCTGGCGCAGTCCCGCGGCTGACGGCGAAGCGCCGCGCCGATCGAGCCGGCGGTCTCCGCGTTTCGGCAATTCGGCGCCGCTGACCACCCGCAACATAAACACGGCAGTCGTTATTCGGTCATTCCGGAATACGGTCGTGCAATTTCCCCATTACCGGGACGGACCCACTCCTGCGTATTCCCGGCCGGGCGTCGTGATCTGTTGCAGCGGTGCTGATTTGAGGATTTCACCACTGAGTTTGTTGGTGTCCGCGAGGCGCGCTCCACGAGTCTTTGCCGAAGACGCGTAATCCTTTTCGGCAAAATTGACTTGTGGCGTCGCGCACGCTTAAACGGCCGGTGCTGCCCGGTTGGGCGACCGCCGTCCGCGGTATCGAGCGCTTGCCCCAAGCATGTCGCGGTCTATCGAAATACGTTGCCGCTGAGCATCATTGACCAAAACCGTTGTCGAGCACGGCAATACGACGGGTGTGCGGTTTCGGCTTGGAAACTCGCGCCGATGTCCGCTGGCTAGATCGAATCATATTGGCGCGCAGTAGAAGTTGATCCCGTCGGGTCTCCTTGATCGAGGTCGCGAACGGGCGCCTTGCGGCGCGCACGATTTGCGGTACCCTATCCCGGTTTGCGGCCGGTGCGTTCGGATCCGTTGAAGCGCTGGCCAATCGGCGACAGCGCGGCAAATAAACGTGCGCCAGCTCACAAAATGCAGGTGATTCGGCTCACCATTCGTTTGGTGATTCCGTCCGAGCGCCGCTTCGGAAAACGCCGCAATGACCTGCGGAAATGTCGAGGATACCGCGACGTGATCGGCCCGTTATCGAAACGAGATATCCGATTTCCGAAGATGACGAACGCGTCGGGGTCTTCTACGGTCCCTGTTAGCCCAGAACGGGTTACGGAAGAGTAATCAAATAATTGAATCCACGGACCCGCGTGCGAGCGGCGCCACGGACGGCGAAAGCCCGACCGTGGTCGGTGGGTAACACCCACCGGGCAGACTTGGCCCGCCGCTGCCGTGCCTGACCCAGACGGCACGTTTCAAAGCAGGCATCAACCAGACAGCTTCAGCCCACCTCCGTGGGCTTGCTTTGGCGCGCGCGCACCGCGAAAGGAACACACTTGAAGAACGTCCGAAAGACGCTCATTCTTGCCGCGGTCACGGGCACGCTCGTGACCATCCCATCGGCCACCGCGCACGCGGACCCGGAAGCGGTGGGCTTCGACCCCAACGCGCCGGCCGCCGGCCCTGCCCCGGATGCGCCGCCGCCGCCGGCCCCCGACGCGCCGCCGCCGCCGGCCCCCGACGCTCCGCCGCCGCCGGCCCGGACGCCCCGCCGCCGCCGGCCCCGACGCTCCGCCGCCGCCGGCCCCGACGCGCCGCCGCCCGGGCCGGATGTCCCGCCGCCGCCCGCCCACCGGGCGTACAGCGTGAACTGGGATGCCATCGCGCAGTGCGAGTCGGGTGGCAACTGGGGGATCAGCACCGGTAACGGCTTCTCCGGTGGTCTGCAGTTCACCCCGAGCACCTGGCACGCCAACGGTGGGTCGGGTTCCCCGTCCGGCGCCAGCCGCGAGGAGCAGATCCGTGTCGCCGAGAACGTTCTGCACTCGCAGGGCATCGGCGCGTGGCCGGTTTGCGGCCGCCGCGGCTGACGCTTCGCCGTCATACATATAAGAAGTGCCGGGCCTCGTGCCCGGCACTTCTTATCTGCAGGGGATGCCACCGCCGGCGTCGGGTAGCGTCGGGCCCGTGACCGCAACGCCGCGCGAATTCGACATCGTGCTGTACGGGGCGACCGGCTTCGTCGGGAAACTCACCGCCGAATACCTGGCCGGCTCGGCACCGGACAGGCGGATCGCGCTGGCCGGCAGATCGCCCGACCGGTTGCGCGCCGTACGCGACACGCTGGGCGAGGCCGCGCAGTCGTGGCCCATCCTCAACGCGGACGCGTCGTCGCCCTCGACGCTCGACGAGATGGCGGCCCGCACCCAGGTCGTCATCACCACGGTCGGGCCCTACACCCGCTACGGCTTGCCGCTGGTGGCCGCCTGCGCCGGCGCGGGCACCGACTATGCCGACCTGACCGGCGAGGCGATGTTCGTCCGCGAAAGCATCGACCTGTACCACAAGCAGGCCGCGGACACCGGAGCCCGCATCGTGCACGCATGCGGATTCGACTCCGTCCCTTCCGACCTCAGCGTGTATGCGCTCCACCGGGCGGCGCGGGACGACGGCGCCGGCGAGCTGGGCGACACCGACCTGGTGGTCCGCTCCTTCTCCGGCGGTGTGTCCGGCGGAACCGTCGCGTCGATGCTGGAAGTGCTCGACACGGCCTCCCGCGACCCGGACGCCCGCCGCCAGCTCGCCGACCCGTACACGCTGACCACCGACCGCGCCGCGGAACCCGAGATCGGCCCCCAGCCGGATCTGCCCTGGCGTCGTGGTCGTCAGATCGCGCCGGAGCTGGCCGGGTTGTGGACGTCGGGCTTCCTGATGGCGCCGTACAACACCCGAATCGTGCGGCGCAGCAACGCATTGCTGGACTGGGCCTACGGACGCCGGTTGCGGTACAGCGAAAGCATGAGCCTGGGCTCGTCGCCGCTGGCTCCGGTGGCATCCGCGGTGGTGGGTGGGGTCGGCGCGGCGACCTTCGGGCTGGGCAGCCGGTATTTCCGGCTGCTGCCACGCAAACTGGTGGAGCGCATCGTGCCCAAACCCGGAACCGGGCCGAGCGAGGCCGCCCGCGAACGCGGCTACTACCGGATCGAGACCTTCACCACCACGACCACCGGCGCGCGGTACGTGGCGCGCATGGAACAGCGCGGCGACCCCGGCTACAAGGCGACCTCGGTGCTGCTGGGGGAGTGCGGCCTCGCGCTGGCCGTGGACCGCGACAAGCTCCCGGATCTGCACGGCGTTCTCACCCCCGCGGCCGCGATGGGCGACGCGCTGCTGGACCGGTTCCCCGCGGCGGGCGTGACATTGGAGGTCGAGCGGCTGGGTTAGTGACCCGGTTGCGCTGCCCGGCCCGCCGCGAGGGCTGTTGTGTCGGGCCGCAGGAGTCTAGTGTCGTATTTGACTTGGCTCAAATATCCAGCAATAGAGGCGGGTGACCCGCGATGGCCAGTCTTGACGATCTGTACGCCCAGATCCCTACATCTGAAATCGCGACAAGGCTCGGCGTGAACGAAGACGAAGTCGCAGGCGCGGTTCACACGCTGGTGCCGGTGTTGTTGAGCGGCCTTCACCAGAACTCGCAGGATCCCGGGGCAACCGACCGGATCGAGTCCGCCGCCACGAGTCACGCCGCCCGTGGCCTGCTCGACGCCGGCGGCGACGTCGACCAGGTTGATGCGGGCGAGGGCCAGCAGGCGATCGCGACGATCTTCGGTGGCAACGACGCCGATCAAGTCGCGTCCGCACTGGCCAAGGGAGGCGCCGGTAACAGCGACATGCTCAAGCAGTTGCTGCCGATATTGACCCCGATCGTGTTGGCATACATCGGAAAACAGCTGAATTCGGGGGGCCGCGGCTCGCCGGAAACGGTCCCGCGGACGACACAGGCCGCCTCGGGTGGCGCGCTGGGCGAAGTTCTGGGCAGCATCCTCGGTGCCGGCTCCGGTGACAAATCCTTCGGCGGCATCATCGGAAACGTGTTGGGCGGCAAGGGCGGTGCGCTGGGCGATGTCCTCGGCGGCTTGCTCGGCGGCAAGAAGTAGCCCAGCCCCGCACAATTCACGCGGAGTCTTCATCGGTAGTTCCCGGCTGGTTTCGACTGCGTCGAGGGAGGGATGCCCAGGCCCCAACAAGAGATCGATCAGCCCCTTGCGGGTACGAGCAATGTTCGGCCTTGGCGTGGCCGGACTGCGTTGATGAGAGAGGTAATGCTATGTCAGACACGCTTACTGGTGGTCAAAAGCTTGTGCGCGGGGAATCGCTCGCCTCGAACAACGGCGCCTACACCTTGACCTTGGAGGACGACGGCAACCTGGTGCTGGCCTCGCGCGGTCAGGCTTTGTGGTCCACGTCGACCGAAGGCCAAAATGTGGTGCGCGCCGAAGTGCAACCCGACGGCAACTTCGTCCTGTACACGGCGGACAAGCCGGTCTGGCACACCGACACCAAGGGCAAGAAGGACGTCAAACTCGTGCTTCAGGACGACCGCAACCTGGTGCTGTATGCCGCCGACGGGCCGGCATGGTCGACGCACACAGAGACCGACAGCCCGCCGCCACCGGCGCCCGAGGCCGCCGCCGACGAGCCCGCCGCGCAGGCGGAGGAGGCCGTCGCCGACGAGGCCCCGGCCGAGGTCGCCGCGGAGCCGGCGCCGGAGCCGGAGCCCGCCGCGCGGACCTACACGGTCGCGTCCGGCGACACCCTGTGGGCGATCGCGGAGCGCTTCTACGGCGACGGCAACCGATACCAGGCCATCGCCGACGCCAGCGGCATCTCCAACCCGGACCTGATTCAGCCCGGCCAAGTGCTCACGATTCCCTGATCACCGCGCAACCAACAGTGCCACCTGCGCGTTTGGGCGCTTACATGAAGGTAAACGCCGCTCCCTAGAATTGACGGGTGACCGCCAGCCGCAGCCCCGCCACCGACCTGCCCAAGTCGTGGGATCCCGCTGCGGCCGAAAGCGCGATCTACCAGAAGTGGGTGGACGCCGGCTACTTCACGGCGGACCCCAGCAGCACCAAGCCCGGGTATTCGATAGTGCTGCCGCCGCCGAACGTGACCGGCAGCCTGCACATGGGCCACGCGCTCGAGCACACCATGATGGACGCCCTGACCCGGCGCAAGCGGATGCAGGGTTACGAGGTGCTCTGGCAGCCGGGCATGGACCACGCCGGCATCGCGACGCAGAGCGTGGTGGAAAAGCAGCTCGCTCTCGACGGCAAGAGCAAAGAGGACTTCGGCCGAGAGCTGTTCATCGAAAAGGTCTGGGACTGGAAGCGAGAGTCCGGCGGGGCCATCGGCGGCCAGATGCGCCGGCTCGGCGACGGCGTGGACTGGAGCCGCGACCGGTTCACCATGGACGAGGGCCTGTCGCGCGCGGTCCGCGTGATCTTCAAGCGCCTCTACGACGCCGGGCTGATCTATCGGGCCGAGCGGCTGGTCAACTGGTCGCCGGTGCTGCAGACGGCGATCTCGGACATCGAGGTCGACTACCAAGAGGTCGAGGGCGAACTGGTCTCGTTCCGGTACGGCTCGATGGACGACTCGCAACCACACATCGTGGTGGCCACCACCCGGATGGAAACGATGCTCGGCGACACCGCGATCGCGGTGCATCCCGACGACGAACGCTACCGGCACCTGGTCGGCACCAGCCTGCCGCACCCGTTCGTCGACCGTCAGTTGTTGGTGGTCGCCGACGAGCACGTCGATCCCGAATTCGGCACCGGCGCAGTCAAAGTGACGCCCGCGCACGACCCCAACGACTTCGAGATCGGCCTGCGGCATCAGCTGCCGATGATCTCGATCATGGACACCAAGGGCCGGATCACCGACACCGGAACGCAATTCGACGGTATGGACCGATTCCAGGCCAGGGTCGCGGTGCGCGAGGCGCTGGCGGCCGAGGGCAGGATCACCGAGGAGAAGCGGCCGTACCTGCACAGCGTCGGCCACTCGGAGCGCAGCGGCGAGCCGATCGAACCGCGCCTCTCCCTGCAGTGGTGGGTCCGGGTCGAATCGCTCGCCAAGGCCGCCGGCGACGCGGTGCGCAACGGGGACACCACGATCCACCCCGCGAGCCAGGAGCCGCGCTGGTTCGCCTGGGTCGACGACATGCACGACTGGTGCATCTCGCGCCAGCTGTGGTGGGGCCACCGGATCCCGATCTGGTACGGCCCGAACGGAGAACAGGTCTGCGTCGGCCCCGACGAGACGCCGCCGGAGGGCTGGGAGCAGGACCCCGACGTGCTGGACACCTGGTTCTCCTCGGCGCTCTGGCCGTTCTCCACGCTGGGCTGGCCCGACAAGACCCCGGAGCTGGAAAAGTTCTATCCCACAAGCGTTCTGGTCACCGGTTACGACATCATCTTCTTCTGGGTCGCCCGGATGATGATGTTCGGCACGTTCGTCGGCGGTGACGACGTCATCACGCTCGACGGGCAGCGTGGACCGCAGGTGCCGTTCACCGACGTCTTCCTGCACGGGCTGATCCGCGACGAATCCGGCCGCAAGATGAGCAAGTCCAAGGGCAACGTCGTCGACCCGCTGGACTGGCTGGACGCGTTCGGGGCCGACGCGCTGCGCTTCACCCTGGCCCGCGGCGCCAGCCCCGGCGCCGACCTGGCCGTCGGCGAGGACCACGTCCGCGCGTCGCGCAATTTCTGCACCAAGCTGTTCAACGCCACCCGCTACGCGCTGCTCAACGGAGCGAAGCTGGCCCCGCTGCCCGCGGCTTCCGAGCTCACCGACGCCGACCGATGGATCCTCGGGCGACTGGAAGAGGTTCGCGCGGAGGTTGATTCGGCGTTCGACAGCTACGAGTTCAGCCGCGCCTGCGAGGCGCTCTACCACTTCGCGTGGGACGAATTCTGCGACTGGTACGTCGAATTGGCCAAGACGCAACTGGCCGAAGGGATCACGCACACCACAGCCGTGCTGGCGGCGACGCTGGACACCCTGCTGCGGTTGCTGCACCCGGTGATCCCCTTCATCACCGAGGCGCTGTGGCAGGCGCTGACCGGCGACGACGCCCAGGCGTCACTGGTGATCGCCGACTGGCCGCAGCCGTCCGGGATCAGCCTGGATCAGGTTGCCGCGCAGCGGATTACCGACATGCAGAAGCTGGTGACCGAGGTGCGCCGGTTCCGCAGCGACCAGGGCCTGGCGGACCGGCAGAAGGTGCCGGCCCGGATGACCGGTGTCGACGCATCCGATCTGAGCACCCAAGTGAGCGCGGTGGCGTCGCTGGCGTGGCTCACCGCCGCCGGCCCGGAGTTTCGCCCGTCGGCGTCGGTGGAGGTGCGGCTGTCCGGCGGCACCGTCGTCGTCGAGCTCGACACCTCCGGGACCATCGACGTCGCCGCCGAACGTCGCCGGCTGGAAAAGGATCTGGCCGCCGCGCACAAGGAGCTGGCATCGACCACCGCCAAACTGGCCAACGACGAATTCCTGGGCAAGGCCCCGCAAAACGTCGTCGACAAGATCCGCGATCGCCAGCGCCTGGCCCAGGAGGAAACCGAGCGGATCAACGCGCGGCTCGCCGGGCTGCAGTGAGGGTTCGATGACCGAGCCGCCCGACTGGCCTCAGGACCCCGACTGGCCGCAGGACGAGGGTCCCGGCGAAATCCCCGACCCGGCCCCCACCCCCGACGAGATCGCGTCGCTGCTACAGGTCGAGCACCTGCTGGACCAGCGCTGGCCGGAGACCAAGATCGAGCCGAGCCTGACCCGGATCAGCGCGCTGATGGACCTGCTGGGTTCGCCGCAGCTGGCCTACCCGTCGATCCACGTCGCGGGCACCAACGGCAAGACCTCGGTGGCGCGGATGATCGACGCGCTGATCACCGCGCTGCACCGGCGCACCGGGCGTACCACCAGCCCGCACCTGCAATCGGCAATCGAACGCATCTCGATCGACTCCAAGCCGATCAGCCCGGCGCAGTATGTGGCGACCTACCGCGAGATCGAGCCGTTCGTGCAGATGGTCGACGCCCAGTCGCAGGCCGACGGCGGCCCCGCGATGAGCAAGTTCGAGGTGCTGACGGCGATGGCGTTCGCCGCGTTCGCCGACGCCCCCGTCGACGTCGCCGTGGTCGAGGTGGGCATGGGCGGACGCTGGGACGCCACCAACGTGATCAACGCCCCGGTCGCGGTCATCACCCCGATCTCCATCGACCACGTCGAATACCTGGGCGACGATCTCGCCGCCATCGCGGGGGAGAAGGCCGGCATCATCACCCGGGCGCCCGAGGGCGCACCCGATACCGTGGCGGTCATCGGGCGTCAGGCCCCCGAGGCGATGGAGGTGCTGTTGAGCCAGACCGTGCGCGCCGACGCCGCGGTGGCCCGCGAGGACTCCGAGTTCGCCGTCCTGGGCCGGCAGGTCGCGATCGGCGGGCAGGTGCTGCAGCTGCAGGGCCTGGGTGGCGTGTATTCCGATGTCTACCTGCCGCTGCACGGCGAGCACCAGGCGCACAACGCCGCCCTGGCGCTCGCCGCCGTAGAGGCGTTCTTCGGCGCGGGCGCGCAGCGTCAGCTCGACGTCGAGGCGGTGCGCGCCGGCTTCGCCGCCGTCGCCAGCCCCGGCCGGCTGGAGCGGATGCGCAGCGCCCCCACGGTGTTCCTCGACGCCGCCCACAACCCCGCCGGTGCGGCCGCGCTGGCGCGGACCCTGGCCGACGAATTCGACTTCCGCTATCTCGTCGGGGTGCTCAGCGTGCTCGCGGACAAGGACGTCGACGGCATCCTGGCCGCCCTGCAGCCGGTGTTCGACGCCGTCGTGGTGACCCACAACGGATCCCCGCGGGCGCTCGACGTCGAGTCGCTGGCGCTGGCGGCGCGCGAGCGGTTCGGGCCCGACCGGGTGAGCACCGCCGAGAACCTGCGCGACGCCATCGACGTCGCGACCGCGCTGGTCGACGACGCCGGTCGGGATGGGGTAGCGGACGGATCAGCCGAAGCCTTCTCCGGCACCGGCATCGTCGTCACCGGGTCGGTGGTGACCGCCGGGGCGGCGCGGACCCTGTTCGGTCGTGATCCGCAATGACGGACGTGCCCGAGAACCCCGAGGAGCGGGCCCCGGCGCCGCCGGCCGACCCGTGGCGCAGCTTCGGCGCGGTGATGGCCCTGACGCTGTTCTTGGAAGCGATCGTGGTGCTGCTGGCGATCCCGGTGGTGGGCGCGGTCGGCGGCGGCCTGACGACGGTGTCGCTGGTCTACCTGATCGGGCTGGCCGTGCTGCTGATCCTGATGGCCGGCGTGCAGCGCAAACCCTGGGCGATCTGGGCCAACCTCGGCGTGCAGGTGATCCTGCTCGCCGGCTTCGCGGTGTACCCGGGGGTGGGGTTCATCGGCGTGCTGTTCACCGGGCTGTGGGGGTTGATCGCCTACTTCCGCGCCGAGGTCCGGCGCAGGCAGGGGTAGGCCGGCGGCAGTCGGCGACACCACCCGAGCAGGGCCCGGCCGCCGTCGCCCGGCCCCGTGCCGCCTGGTTATGTACGCTGTCCGCCGTGACCGAACGGACATTGGTACTGATCAAGCCCGACGGCGTGCAGCGGCAGCTGGTCGGGGAGATCATCGGCCGCATCGAGCGCAAGGGCCTTTCCATCGTTGCGCTGGAGCTGCGGCCCGTCGGCCGCGACATCGCCGCCCAGCATTACGCGGAACACGAGGGCAAGCCCTTCTTCGAGTCGCTGCTGGAGTTCATCACCTCGGGACCGGTGGTGGCGGCCATCGTGGAGGGGCCGCGGGCGATCGCGGCGTTTCGGCAGCTCGCGGGCGGTACCGACCCGGTGGAGAAGGCGATCCCCGGGACGATCCGCGGTGACTTCGGGCTGGAGACCCAGTTCAATCTGGTGCACGGGTCGGATTCGGTCGAGTCCGCGAAGCGCGAAATCGCGCTCTGGTTTCCCAACGCCTAGAGCTGCGGCGACGCGGCCGTCGACGCCTTTGCTGGAGCGGGCTGCATCAGGTGTGGCTGGGCCGGCGGCGTGATGTGGGATACTGGTCTCGGGTGAACGTCGCCGGACCGGTGTCAGACACCCGAATGAAGACTTAGACAAGCGCGACCATAGCCCCGTCGCCTTGGTTCGCTGCATGTCAGGCCGTCATTCAGCACGGCGCCGAGTGGGTCCTCATCCTGGGCCGCTCGGGGCGAGACCATTACAAGCCCGGGAGAAACGGCCCGGGCCCATAGCGAAGCCCTCGCGTGGCCGCGTCGCAACGACGCGCCCGGGGGCTTGAGGAGAATACGTGGTAGACGGTGCACCGACTGCAGACCCATCAGAAGAATCGACTCGGCCCGAGGAACTGCCGGACCGCTTGAGGGTTCATTCGCTGGCCCGAACGCTGGGAACCACCAGCAAGCGGGTGCTGGACGCACTGAGCGAGCTGGACGGGCGGATCCGCAGCGCACATTCCACCGTGGACCGCGACGACGCCGTCCGGGTGCGCGACCTGCTGGCGTCCGCGCAGCCCCCGGCGGGCGCCGAGGACGCGGACGGCGCACCCACGGCCGGCGCCGAGGCCGACGAACCCGAATCCCGGCTGCTGCTCGAAACCCCGGACAACGCGGCCGAGCGGCCGCATTACATGCCGTTGTTCGTCGCGCCGCAGCCGATCGACGCCCGCGAAGATGACACCGGCGCCGATGACGGCGCCGACTCCGACGATGCCGACGGCGAGGACGACGAGCAGTCCGACCGGCCGTCGAACCGGCGCCGCCGCCGCGGCCGTCGCGGCCGTGGCCGCGGCCGCGGTGAGCAGGGCGGATCCGACGACCAGGGCGACGACGGCGACGACGACGAGAGGCAGCCGCGGGGCAAGAAGGGCGGTCAGGCCGACGCGGAGGACTCCGACGGCCAAGACTCCGACGATTCCGATGACTCCGACGACTCCGACAACGGCGACGACGGTTCGGCGGACGGCGGCAACCGCCGGCGCCGCCGGCGCCGGCGGCGCAAATCGGGATCGGGCGACGACAACGACGAGAGCTCGTCGCCGGACGACCCGCCCAACACGGTGGTGCACGAGCGGGCACCGCGCAGCGGCAAGGGCGGCGGAGACGACTCCGGCGGCTCCAACAACGAGATCAAGGGCATCAACGGCTCCACCCGGCTGGAGGCCAAGCGGCAGCGGCGCCGGGACGGCCGCGACGCCGGGCGGCGCCGCCCGCCGGTGCTGACCGAGGCCGAGTTCCTGGCCCGCCGCGAGGCCGTCGAGCGGATGATGGTCGTGCGCGACCGAGTCCGCACCGAGCCGCCGCATCAGGGGGCCCGCTACACCCAGATCGCGGTGCTCGAGGACGGCATCGTCGTCGAGCACTTCGTCACCTCGGCCGCGTCGGCCTCCCTGGTGGGCAACATCTACCTGGGCATCGTGCAGAACGTGCTGCCGTCGATGGAGGCGGCGTTCGTCGACATCGGCCGCGGCCGCAACGGTGTGCTCTACGCCGGCGAGGTCAACTGGGAAGCCGCCGGGCTCGGCGGCTCGGACCGCAAGATCGAACAAGCGCTCAAACCCGGCGACTACGTCGTCGTCCAGGTCAGCAAGGACCCGGTCGGGCACAAGGGCGCGCGGCTCACCACGCAGGTGTCGCTGGCGGGCCGCTACCTGGTCTACGTTCCGGGGGCATCGTCCACCGGGATCAGCCGCAAGCTGCCCGACACCGAGCGCCAGCGGCTCAAAGAGATCCTGCGTGAGGTCGTGCCGTCCGACGCCGGGGTGATCATCCGGACCGCGTCCGAGGGCGTCAAGGAAGAGGACATCCGCAGCGACGTCGCCCGCCTGCAGGAGCGGTGGAAACAGATCGAGGCCAAGGCGATCGAGATCAAGGAGAAGGCCGCCGGTGCCGCGGTGGCCCTCTACGAAGAGCCCGACGTGCTGGTCAAGGTGATCCGCGACCTGTTCAACGAGGACTTCGCCGGCCTCATCGTCTCCGGTGACGAGGCCTGGACCACGATCAACGACTACGTGAATTCCGTTGCCCCCGACCTGGTTTCGAAGCTGACCAAGTACGAGGCGCCCGCCGGGCCGGAAGGGCAGGCCGGACCGGACGTGTTCGCGGTGCACCGCATCGACGAGCAGCTGGCCAAGGCGATGGAGCGCAAGGTGTGGCTGCCGTCGGGCGGCACGCTGGTGATCGACCGGACCGAGGCCATGACGGTGGTCGACGTCAACACCGGCAAGTTCACCGGGTCCGGGGGCAACCTCGAGCAGACGGTCACCAAGAACAACCTCGAGGCGGCCGAGGAGATCGTGCGACAGCTGCGGCTGCGCGACATCGGCGGCATCGTGGTCATCGACTTCATCGACATGGTGCTGGAGTCCAACCGCGATCTGGTGCTGCGGCGGCTGACCGAGGCGCTGGCCCGCGACCGCACCCGCCATCAGGTGTCCGAGGTGACGTCGCTCGGTTTGGTCCAGCTGACCCGCAAGCGGCTGGGCACCGGCCTCATCGAGGCCTTCTCGACGTCGTGCTCGAACTGTGGGGGGCGCGGCATCCTGCTGCACACCGACCCGGTGGATTCGGCCCCGTCGAACGGGCGCAAGTCCGAATCCGGTGGGGGCGGCCGCCGGGGCAGGCGCAAGAAGAACAAGGCCGAAGAGCCCGTGGTGGCCAAGGTGCCCACCCACGCTCCCGGCGAGCACCCGATGTTCAAGGCGATGGCCGCCGGCTCCGCCACGCAGTCCGAGGACGACGAGACCACCGAAGAGGCCACCGACGAGCTCGACCGGGAGAAGGCGGGACGCGCCGGCGACGTCGAGGACACCGACCACGAGGACTTCGACGACACCGACGACGAGGACACGGACGACGACGAGGACTCGGACGACGAGGACACGGACGACGACGATTCGGACGACGACGAGGACTCGGACGATGACGACGACCTCGACGACGATGACGACGACATCGACGACGAAGAGGACCTCGGCGACGATGACGAGGACCTCGAGCTCGACGACGACGATCTGGACACCGAGGACGACGATTCGGACGACACCGACGCCGATCAGGCCTCCGCGGGGCCGGCCAGGCCGGCTCGGGACGGCCCAGGCGCCGACGCGCTGCGGGCAGGCCGGCCGGACCGCCGATCCACGCGGACTGACCCGGCCGGCGCCGAAGCGACCGGTCGTGCCGGTTTGACCCTGTAGCCGCTGGTCACGTACCCTTGGACAGTTGTCGTACGGCCGGGTGAGGAAACTTCGACCGGCGGCAGCGGGACTCCCGGGGAATCGGCGCAGGCCCGCAACCCAGACCCACCACGCGCACCGCGGCTGGTTCGCGCGCGACGCGCAGAGCAGCGGCTAGCAGAAGGAGCAGAGCGACGATGGCGACCTACGCAATCGTGAAGACGGGCGGCAAGCAGTACAAGGTCGCCGTCGGGGACGTGGTCAAGGTCGAGAAGCTCGAATCCGAGCCCGGCTCCAACGTGTCGCTGCCGGTCGCCCTGGTGGTGGACGGCGCCAAGGTGACCACCGACGCGGCCGCGCTGGCCAAGGTCGCGGTGACCGGCGAGGTGCTCGAGCACACCAAGGGCCCCAAGATCCGTATCCACAAGTTCAGGAACAAGACCGGCTACCACAAGCGTCAGGGGCACCGTCAGCAGCTGACGGTCCTGAAGGTCACCGGAATCAAGTAGCGAAGGCGACGAAACATGGCACACAAGAAGGGCGCTTCCAGCTCGCGCAACGGTCGCGATTCCGCCGCGCAGCGGCTGGGCGTGAAGCGATTCGGCGGCCAGGTCGTCAAGGCGGGCGAGATCATCGTTCGCCAGCGCGGCACCAAGTTCCACCCGGGTGTGGGTGTCGGGCGCGGCGGGGACGACACGCTGTTCGCCAAGGAGGCCGGCGCGGTCGAGTTCGGTGTCAAGCGCGGCCGCAAGACCGTCAACATCGTGGCGGCCGGGCAAGCCACCGACTGACCCGTGTTTCCGGGCCCAGCCCGGTGATTTCGGGGCCCGGCTCTGATTGGATAGCCTGGCTCCTCAGCTGACCGTTCCGGTCCGCATCGTCGCCAGGCGAAGGTGAGAGGACCCAGGATGCCTCGGTTCGTCGACCGCGTCGTCATTCATGCGCGCGCCGGTGCCGGGGGTAACGGCTGCGCCTCGGTCCATCGCGAGAAGTTCAAGCCGCTCGGCGGCCCCGACGGTGGCAACGGCGGGCGCGGCGGCAGCATCGTCTTCGTCGTCGATCCGCAGGTGCACACCCTGCTCGACTTCCATTTCCATCCGCACGTCACCGCGCCCTCGGGCAAGCAGGGGATGGGCAACAACCGGGACGGCGCCGCCGGCGCCGACCTGGAAGTCAAGGTGCCCGACGGCACCGTCGTCCTCGACGAGAACGGCCGGCTGCTGGCCGACCTGGTCGGTGCGGGCACCCGCTTTGAAGCCGCCGCGGGCGGACGCGGCGGGCTGGGCAACGCCGCCCTGGCGTCGCGGGCGCGCAAGGCTCCGGGCTTCGCGCTGCTGGGCGAGCAGGGCCAGACCCGCGACCTGACGCTGGAACTCAAGACGGTCGCCGACGCCGGCCTGATCGGATTTCCCTCGGCCGGCAAATCCTCGCTGGTGTCCACGATCTCGGCGGCCAAGCCCAAGATCGCCGACTATCCGTTCACCACGCTGGTGCCCAACCTCGGCGTGGTATCGGCGGGGGAGCACACCTTCACCGTCGCCGACGTGCCCGGCCTGATCCCGGGCGCGTCCGAGGGCCGCGGCCTGGGGCTGGATTTCCTCCGGCACATCGAACGGTGCGCCGTGCTGGTACACGTCGTCGACTGCGCCACCGCGGAACCCGGCCGTGACCCGATCTCCGACATCGACGCGCTGGAGGCCGAGCTCGCCGCGTATACGCCCACCCTGCAAGGGGATGCGACGTTGGGTGATCTGACCGAGCGGCCGCGCGCCGTGGTGCTCAACAAGATCGACGTGCCCGAGGCGCGCGAGCTCGCCGAATTCGTCCGTGACGAGATCGCCGAGCGTGGCTGGCCGGTGTTCCTGGTGTCGACCGTCGCACGAGACGGCTTGCAGCCGTTGATCTTCGGGTTGTGGAAGATGATCTCGGAATACCAGGCCGCCCAGCCGGAGATCGTGCCGCGCCGTCCGGTGATTCGCCCGGTTCCCGTCGACGACAGCGGCTTCAGCGTCGAGCCCGATCCCCAGCAGCCGGGCGCCTTCGTGGTCAGCGGTGCGCGCCCCGAGCGGTGGATCCGCCAGACCAACTTCGACAACGACGAGGCCGTCGGCTACCTCGCCGACCGGCTGGCACGCCTCGGCGTCGAGGAGGAATTGCTGCGGCTGGGTGCGCGACCGGGCTGCGAAGTGACCATCGGGGACATGACGTTCGATTGGGAGCCGCAAACGCCGGCCGGACAACAGGTTGCGCTGTCGGGACGGGGAACCGACGCGCGATTGGAGCGCACCGAGCGCGTCGGCGCCGCCGAACGCAAGGCCGCCCGGCGCCAGCGCCGCGCCGGCGACGACGCAGACCCCAGCGATGCGGAGGGGCGGCGCGGCACCAGAGAACACGGCGAAGAGCCGTGAGCCCCCACCGCGACGTCATTCGCAATGCGCGCAGCCTGGTCGTCAAGGTGGGCACCAACGCGCTGACCACACCGGCGGGCGTGTTCGACGCCGGCCGGCTGGCCGGGCTCGTCGACGCGATCGAGGCGCGGATGAAGGCGGGTACCGACGTCGTCATCGTGTCGTCGGGCGCCATCGCCGCCGGCATCGAACCGCTCGGATTATCCCGTCGCCCAAGAGATTTGGCGACGAAGCAGGCGGCGGCCAGCGTCGGTCAGGTGGCGCTGGTGAATTCGTGGAGCGCCGCGTTCGCCCGCTATGGCCGCACGGTCGGGCAGGTGCTGCTGAGCGCGCACGACATCTCGATGCGGGCCCAGCACACCAACGCCCAGCGCACGCTGGATCGGTTGCGCGCGTTGCACGCGGTGGCGATCGTCAACGAGAACGACACGGTGGCCACCAACGAGATCCGGTTCGGCGACAATGACCGGCTCTCGGCGCTGGTGGCCCACCTGGTCGGGGCCGAGGCGTTGGTGTTGCTGTCCGACATCGATGGGCTCTACGACTCGGATCCGCGGAAGACCGACGGCGCCAGGTTCATCTCGGAGGTGTCGGGATCCGCGGACCTGATCGGTGTAATCGCCGGGCCCGGAAGCCATTTAGGTACCGGCGGGATGACGTCGAAGATGTCGTCGGCGCTGCTGGCCGCGGACGCCGGTGTGCCGGTGCTGCTGGCCGCCGCTGCCGACGCCGCTACCGCGCTCACCGACGCCTCGGTGGGCACCGTGTTCGCCGCGCGCCCGGTACGGATGTCGGCGCGGCGGTTCTGGGTGCGCTACGCCGCAGAGGCGGCCGGCGAGCTGACGCTGGACGAGGGCGCGGTGCGGGCGGTGGTGCGGCAGCGGCGCTCGCTGCTGCCCGCCGGGATCACCGCGGTGGCCGGACGGTTCTACGCCGGTGACGTCGTCGAACTGCGTGACCCGGACGCGGTGATGGTGGCCCGTGGCGTGGTCGCCTACGACGCGACCGAACTGACCACCATGATGGGCCGGTCGACCTCTGAGCTGCCCGGCGACCTGCGCCGGCCCGCGGTGCACGCCGACGACCTGGTGGCGGTGTAAAGGCCGATCCGGGCGTGCGCGGCGGCGCCTGGGACCTAGGGCATTTCCGAACGGGCTTCGGTCAGCGCTCCGAGGTCGGCTTGAGATACAGTGCGCCCCAAACAATTTCGGCGAGGGTGGCGGCCAGCTCGGCATCGTAGTCGGGCGGCTTGGCCGGCAGATTCTGCTGGCAGGCCCGCTCGACCATCCAGGTCAGTGCGCTGGCGGTGGTCAGCGGGGCCAGCTCGGGCCGGATGGAGCCGTCGGCCTGTCCGGCCTCGATGACGTGGGTGAACTGCTCGGAGATGCCGGTCAGCAGTTCGCGATACGTTTGCGCCGTCAGCGGGTCGTAGGCGGCCATCTCGTTGAGCGCGACCAGCACCGCCTGATGCCGCCGGTAGGTGGCGATGATGCGGCCCATCGCCGTGCGGACATCGTCGGGGTCATGGCGCCCGGCCACGCTCCACCAACTCCGTGCGCCGTCGGTCAGATCGGCGAACACCTGGCCCGCGAGCCGGCGCAGCAGATGGCCCTTGTCCTCGAAGTAGATGTAGAAGCTGGCCCGGGAGATGCCGGCCTCGCCGGACAGCCGATCCACGCTCAGTTCGGTGAAGCTCGCGCCCTCGCGCATCAGCCGTTCGGTGGCGTCCAGCAGGCGGCGCTCCATCTGCTCGCGCCGCTGTTCGCGCGCCACGCTGCGGTGGCTCTGCGGCTTGCGGGTGAGCGACGGCATGCGCCGAGCATAGTCGAGCGATCGACATATTGACTAGACACAGTGTCTAGGCATATCGTCGCCGGGAAGTCTGTGACCGGGGTCATACGAGACGGAGGACCACCATGGCCGTGCTGACGGGTAAGTCCGGGACCGACAAGTCCGGTCGCGCCTACGACGAGATCGATCTGTCCTCGCGGGCGTTCTGGTCGACCACCGCGGCGGATCGGGAGCGCTCCTTCGCCGTGCTGCGCGCCGAGCGCCCGGTGAGCTGGCATCCGCCCGTCGAAGACTCGCTGATGCCCGATCCGGCCGACCCGGGCTTCTGGGCGGTCACCCGGCGCTCCGACATCGTCGCGGTCAGCCGCAACAACGACGTCTTCCTGTCCGGTCAGGGTGTGATGTTCGAGAGCATCCCGGTGGAGCTGCTCGAGGCGTCGCAGTCATTTCTGGCGATGGACCCGCCGCGCCACACCAAGCTGCGCAAGCTCGCGCACGCCGCGCTCAGCCCCCGGCAGGTCCGCCGGATCGAGGACTCGATCCGGGCCAACGCGAAGACCATCGTCGAGGAACTGCGGAACGTCGGCAGCGGTGCGGATTTCGTCGACCAGTGCGCCAAGGAACTGCCCATCCGCACCCTGTCGGACATGATGGGCATCCCGGAGTCCGAGCGCGAGCGGATGGCGCACGCCACCGACGCCCTGGTCTCCTGGGCCGATCCGGAGTTCCTCAAGGGGCGCCCGGCGATGGAAGTCCTGGTGGAAAACCAGCTGTATCTGCACCAGATCGTCGGCACCCTGGCCACCGAACGTCGCGAACACCCGGGCGACGATTTGATCAGCAGCCTGGTCACGGCCGAGGTGGACGGCGACCGCCTGGAAGACGCGGAGGTGGCGGCGTTCTTCGTGCTGCTCTCCGTGGCGGGCAACGACACCACGCGGCAGACCATCAGCCACACCCTGCGCGCCCTCACCGACTTCCCCGACCAGAAGGCTTGGCTGCTCGAGGATTTCGATAATCGCATCGGCACCGCCATCGAGGAGTTCATTCGTTGGGCGACACCGGTGATGACCTTCCGCCGCACGGCCGCAACCGATATCGAGCTGGGCGGTCAGACCATCCTGGCGGGCGAGAAGGTGGTCATGTTCTATCCGTCCGGCAACTGGGACACCGAGGCGTTCGACCACCCGGAACGCTTGAACCTGAGCCGCGATCCCAATCCGCACATCGGTTTCGGTGGTGGCGGGCTGCACTTCTGCCTGGGTGCGCACGTGGCTCGCGCGCAGCTGAGGGCCATCTTCGGCGAGCTGTTCCGGCAGCTGCCCGACCTCCGCGCGGGTGAGCCCGCCTATCTCGCCGGCAACTTCGTGCACGCCATCCGCAGCATGCCGTGCACCTTCTAGTGCGTTGTAAGGGGCGCTAACTCGTCGGCCAGCAGGGCCAGCAACTCCGAGCAGCCGCCGTCGACCTTGACGTTGGCCAGGTCGTCGCCGCGGGTACCGCCGCGGTTGACGATGGCCACCGGGATGCCCAGCGTGGCGGCGTGCCGGACGAACCGGTACCCGGAGAACACGGTCAGCGACGAGCCCGCGACCAGCAGCGCGTCGGCCCGCTCGACCCACCTATAGGCTTCCGCCACAACGTCTTTGGGAACGCTTTCGCCGAAATAGACGATGTCGGGCTTGAGCATCCCGCCGCAGCGCTCGCAATCCAGGTAGCGGAACGACCCGGTATCGGCGACGACCGCGTCGGCGTCGGGAGCCACCGCGAGCCCACCGATCGCTTCGGCGCGCTCGATGAACCCGGGGTTGAGCGCCTCCAGCCGTTCGCCCAATGCGGCCCGGGTCATGGTGGCTCCGCAGCCCAGGCAGATCACCTGCGCGTAGGTGCCGTGCAGGTTGATGACGTTGCGGCTGCCGGCCTTGGTGTGCAGCAGGTCGACGTTCTGGGTGATGACGCCGGTGACCACCGACGCCTCCTCGAGCGCGGCGAGTGCGCGGTGGCCGGCGTTGGGCAACGTGTCGTGCATGTGCCGCCAACCGACGTGGTTGCGCGCCCAGTACCGCTGCCGAAATCCCGGATCGCCGGTGAACTGGCGGATCGTCATGGGATTGCTCGGCGGTGCGTCGGGTCCGCGGTAGTCGGGAATGCCCGAATCGGTCGAGATGCCCGCGCCCGTGAGCACCGTGATCCGGCGTCCCGCCAGCAGCGTGACCAGTTCAGGCGATTCTGCGCGGCCGACGGTCACCTCATCCAGAGTAGGAGATTCAGCCGAGGCAGTCGGCCGCGGTCGTGAGCTCGGCGGACATGTTTTGCTGCATCATCTTGCACGCCGCCTCGCCCAGGTCGGCGTCGATGTGCGCGACGGCATCGGTCGGGATCACCACCGGGAAGTGCCGGACGTAGGCATCCAGGGCCGTATAGAGGATGCATTGCTCGGTCACCTGACCGGTGATGATCAACCGCTTGGTTTCCAGCCGGTTGAGCAGGTACGCCAGCGCCGTCGCATAAAACGCGCTGTGCCGGACCTTCGTCATCACGCGGCACTCCTCGGTCGGTAGGATCGGCTTGACCAGATCGGGCCGGGCCCCGTCGCACGCGGAGCGCACGATGTCGGAGAACTCCGCGGTGAAGTCGCCGTAATTGTCGTTGACATAGACCAGGTCGACGTCATCGGATTCACGTGCCCGCCGAACCAAGTCGGTCAACGGCTCAATGATCTTCTCGACATTGGGTATTAGATTTTCAGCGTCGGGATGCTGGTACGTGTTCATCATGTCGACCACTAGGACAGCGGTGTCACTCATGCCGTCCGGGATACCCTGCGGCCACCGATTGACACGCATGGGACGACAATGGAAGGGCGATGGACTTTTACAACGCTTACAGCCAGGGCTTTGCCCGCGTCGCCGCATGCACGCACCACACGGTCATCGGTGACCCGGCCGCGAACGCCGAATCGGTCCTGCGGATGGCCAGGGAGTGCCACGACGACGCCGTCGCGCTGGCCGTCTTCCCGGAGTTGACGCTGTCCGGGTACTCCATCGAGGACATCGTGCTGCAGGATTTGCTGCTCGACGATGTCGAGAAGGCCGTCGCACAGATCGTCGCGGCCTCGGCCGAATTGCTGCCGGTCCTGGTCGTCGGGGCGCCGCTGCGTCATCGGCACCGGATCTACAACGCCGCCGTGGTGATCCACCGCGGCGCGGTCCTCGGGGTGGCGCCCAAGTCGTACCTGCCCACGTATCGGGAGTTCTACGAACGTCGCCAGATCGCGCCCGGAGACGACGAGCGCGGCACCATCCGCGTCGCGGGCGCCGAGGTGCCGTTCGGTCCCGACCTGCTCTTCGAGGCCTCCGACATCCCAGGCCTGGTGCTGCACGTGGAGATTTGCGAGGACATGTTCGTGCCGATCCCGCCCAGCGCGGAGGCCGCGCTGGCGGGCGCCACCGTGCTGGCCAACCTGTCCGGCAGTCCGATCACCATCGGCCGCGCCGAGGACCGCTGCCTGCTGGCCCGGTCGGCCTCGTCGCGTTGCCTGGCCGCGTACGTGTATTCGGCTGCCGGGGAAGGCGAATCGACGACCGACCTGGCCTGGGACGGTCAGACCATGGTGTTCGAGAACGGCGTGATGCTGGCCTCCTCCGAGCGATTCCCCAAGGGCGAGCGGCTCAGCGTGGCCGACATCGACATCGAATTGCTTCGCTCGGAACGGCTCCGGATGGGCACCTTCGACGACAACCGGCGCCACCACCGGGCGACGACGGATAGCTACCGGCGCATCGAGTTCCGGCTGGACCCGCCGGGGGGCGACATCGGGCTGCGGCGCGAGATCGAGCGCTTCCCGTTCGTTCCCGCCGATCCGCAACGGCTGGAACAGGATTGCTTCGAGGGCTACAACATCCAGGTCGCCGGCCTCGAACAGCGGCTGCGCGCACTGGATTTCCCGAAGGTCGTCATCGGGATCTCCGGCGGATTGGACTCGACGCACGCCCTGATCGTCGCCGCCCGCGCGATGGATCGCGAACAGCGCCCGCGCAGTGACATCCTGGCGTTCACCCTGCCCGGCTTCGCGACCGGCGACCACACCAAACGCAATGCGGCCGAGCTGTGCCGCACGCTCGGTGTCACGTTCTCCGAGATCGACATCCGCGAATCCGCGGAGCTGATGCTCAAGGAGATGGACCACCCGTTCGCCCGGGGTGAGAAGGTGTACGACGTCACCTTCGAGAACGTCCAGGCCGGCCTGCGCACCGACTACCTGTTCCGGCTGGCCAACCAGCGCGGCGGCATCGTGCTGGGCACCGGCGACCTGTCCGAGCTCGGGCTGGGCTGGTCGACATACGGTGTCGGCGACCAGATGTCGCACTACAACGTCAACGGCGGCGTCCCCAAAACCCTGATTCAGCACCTGATCCGCTGGGTGATCTCGTCGGAGCAGTTCGAGCCGGAGGTCAGCGAGGTGCTGCAGTCGGTGCTCGACACCGAGATCACCCCAGAGCTGGTGCCCAGCGGCGAGGAGGAGGAGCTGCAGAGCAGCGAGGCGAAGGTGGGACCGTTTGCGCTGCAAGACTTTTCGCTGTTCCACGTGCTGCGCTTCGGATTCCGGCCGTCGAAGATCGCCTTTTTGGCCTGGCATGCGTGGAGCGATCCCGAACACGGCATCTGGCCGCCCGGCTTCCCCCAGGACAAACGGCCGTCGTACTCGCTGAAGGAGATTCGGCACTGGCTGCAGGTCTTCGTGCAGCGCTTCTACTCATTTAGCCAGTTCAAGCGTTCGGCCCTGCCCAATGGGCCCAAGGTGTCACACGGTGGTTCGCTGTCGCCGCGGGGCGATTGGCGCGCGCCGTCCGACATGTCGGCGCGGATCTGGCTCGACGAGATCGACCGCGAAATCCCCGAGGAGTAGCCGGCATGGGTCCGCCCGGCAACGCCGGGCGGACCCCGAGCGTCCGGACTCAGGCCTTCGCGCGGCGCCAGCCCTGGTACTGCACTTCCGCGATAACCAGTGTGCCAACGCCGGCCGCCAGGTTCAGCACCACGCCGGTCGGCGTCAGCGGGAAGACGTCGGAGAGCACGAGCACGATCGCGGCCACCGTGTAGGCCACGTTCGCGATGATGACGGCCATGCCGGCGCGCCGCACCGACGGCAGGGTGGCCAGCCCGAACACCACCACGCCGTAGGCGATCAGGAACGCGCCCATGCCGTATTCGAACGCCTTCGTGGTGCCCGAGACGTCGGCGAGCCAGCCGGCGAACGGCATACCGGCCAGGCCGACCAGTCCGCTGATGGCGGCGTCGGCGCGCATGGCAAGGCGAAGCAAGCCGTCCCGGGTACCCGTGCGGTCAATCGTGGTTGCGGACATGATGTTCCTTTCTCGATGGCGACTGCGATCACCACCGACGCTGCTCGCGAACCACTGCCAGATCGACGCCAGGAGCTGCCAAACACTGCCAACCGCAGGTCAGGACGCGTCGCGGAGCGCCTTGTCGATCGCGTCGGCGTCGGGTGCGCAATCGCCGGCGCCGGCGACCAACGTCGCCAGCGCACCCGCCGCGCACGCACGCTGCAACGCGAGCCGCCGCTGATCCCGCGAGCCCGGGTTGGACGGCCAATTCGCCGCCAGCACGCCGGCGAACACGTCGCCGGCCCCGGTGGTGTCCACCGGGTCCACGGCCGGGGCCGGCACCGTGTACTCGCCGTCCGTGCCAATGTAGCGGGCGCCGTGCGCACCCAGCGTGATCACTAAATGCTCTGGACGCCATGGCCATTCGTCGGCTTCGTCTTCGTTGGTGATCACCACGTCCGCCGCGGCCGCCAACTCGCCCAACGAGCGGGGGTCCTGGCCGGCCGGCGAGGCGTTCACGACGACGATCGCCCCGGCGGAACGCGCGTGCTGCGCGGCCGCGACAGCCGTGTCCACCGGGATCTCCAGCTGGGTCAACATCACGTCGCAGCGCGCGACGACCGCACGCGCGCGGTCGTCGGTCAGCGTGAACCGCCCGTTGGCCCCCGGCGCGACCACGATGGTGTTCTCGGCGTTCGCGTCGACCACCACGATGGCCGTGCCGCTGGGACCGGGAATTTCGATCGCTCCGTCGAGCCCGACGCCGTTGGCCTCGAGGTGCGCGCGCAATTGTCCGGCGGCCGCGTCATCGCCCACCGCCCCGACGAACTGCACCCGCGCGCCCGCGCGCGCCGCCGCCACCGCCTGATTGCCGCCCTTGCCGCCGGGGGCCTGGGTCAACGACGACGCCAAAACCGTTTCGCCGGGCCGCGGCAGGGCGTCGACGCTCAACGACAGATCGAGATTCACGCTGCCCACTACACACACCCCAGCCATGAGGCCGACGTTAGTCGCGACGGAATGGCAAGGCACACCAGGGCCACCAGCGCTTTCGACGCCCAATCGCGTCACGGCAAACGCTGAATAACTCGATGGTCGCGCGATATTCTGCTGCGTTAGGGGTGCTGGATCCCAAGAAAAGGGGCAGGCGGTTGACCACGAGCGAGCTAACAGACGCTGAACCCCATATCGATCCCGAACCCGCCCAACCGGCCGCCAAACGCCCGCGGCAGCGCGCCCTGGCCCGATTCCGGTTCGGCATCCAATCCAAGATTCTGATCACGATGCTACTGTCGAGCATTCTGGGCGTGGCGGTGATCGGTGCCATCGGGGCGGCTTCGGGGCGCAACGCGTTGCGGCAGGTCGAGTCCGAACGCCTGATCGAGATGCGCGAGTCGCAAAAGCGGGCGGTGCAGGCGCTGTTCCGCGAGGTGTCGAATTCGCTGATCACCTGGAGCGGCGGGTTTGGCATCAACCAGGCGACGACGGCGCTCACGGCGGACTTCGCCCAATTGAACAACGCGCAGATCTCCCCGGCCCAACAGCAGTCGCTGGTCGATTACTACGACAACGACATGATCAAACCGATCAAGCGAATCACCGGGGACACCATCGACATCCGGGCCGTCCTGCCAAGTTCCAACGCGCAGAAGTACATTCAGGCGTACTACACCGCCGCGCCCCGTCCGGGCCCCGACGCGCTGCCCGCCCAGGATGCCGGCGACGGCAGCGCATGGTCGGCTGCCAACGCGCGTTTCGACTTCTACATGCGCGGCATCGTCACGCGCTTCGACTATCGCGACGCGCTGCTGTTGGACATGCAGGGCAACGTCGTCTACAGCGTGCTGAAGGGCCCCGATCTCGGCACCAACATTCTGACCGGCCCGTATCGCGAGTCGAAGCTGCGGGAGGCGTATCAGAAAGCCTTGGCGTCCAACGACCTCGACTTCGTCTGGATCACCGACTTCCAGCAGTACCAGCCGGCACTGGACACCCCCACCGCGTGGGTGGTGTCACCGATCGGCATGAACGGCAAGTTCGAGGGCGTGATGGCGCTGCCGGTGCCGGTCGCGAAGATCAACAAGATCATGACTGCCGACAAGCACTGGGAGGCCGCAGGCATGGGGCCCGCGACCGAAACATACCTGGCCGGCCCCGATGACCTGATGCGTTCCGATTCAAGGGATTTCATTGAGGACCCGAAGGGATACCGGCGTTCGGCGATCGACGCCGGCACGCCGCCCGATGTGGTCGACCGGGCGATCCGGCTGGGCACCACCACCCTGGTGCAACCTGTCGACACCGCCGGTCTCCGGGCCGCCAAACGCGGCGAGACGGGGGTGATCAGCGCCACCGATTACCTGGGCAACAGGGAGCTGGAAGCGTACTCACCGCTGAGCATCCCGAACTCCGACCTGCACTGGTCGATCCTCGCGACGCGCGACAACTCGGATGCCTTCGCCCGGCTCGGCAGGTTCAGCAAGACGCTGGTGATCGCGGTCGCCGCAATGATCTTCGCCATCTGCGTGGCGTCGCTGTTCGTCGCGCAGGCCGCCGTGCGACCGGTCCGGCGCCTCGAAGAAGGCACCCGCAAAATCAGCTCCGGCGACTACGAGATCAACATCCCGGTCCGCCACCGCGACGAGATCGGTGACCTCACAGCGGCATTCAATGAAATGAGCCGGAATCTGGCAATCAAGGAGGAGCTGCTCAACGAGCAGCGCCGGGAAAACGACCGCCTGCTGCTCGCATTGATGCCCGAATCGGTGTTGCAGCGCTATCGCGAGGGCGAGGAGACCATCGCCCAGAAGCATCAGGACGTCGCCATCATCTATGCCGACATCGTCGGCCTGGACGAGTTCTCCAACGACGTCCCCGAAGACGAGTTGGTCGCCACCGTGGACGATCTTTTCCGGCAATTCGATTCGGCCGCCGAAGCCCTTGGCGTGGAAAGGATTCGCACCTTCCACAACGGCTATCTGGCCAGTTGCGGGGTGGTCACCCCCCGGCTGGACAGCATTCACCGTGCCGTCGACTTCGCCCTCGAGATCGGTCGCATCATCGATCGATTCAACCGTCAGGCCGCGCATCAGCTGGGTCTGCGGGTCGGGGTGAACACCGGCAACGTGGTGAGCGGGCTGGTCGGGCGCTCCAGCCTGGTTTACGACATGTGGGGTGGTGCGGTCAGCCTGGCGTATCAAATGCACAGTGGCTCACCGCAGCCGGGTGTGTACGTCAGTTCGCAGGTGTACGAGGCGATGCGGGACGTTCGGCAGTTCGCGCCCGCCGGCAGCATCTCCGTCGGCGGTGTCGATCAGGCCATCTACCGGTTGCTGGAGCGCTGATGAACCTCTTCAACTCGACCTGGTTCTACTGGGCCATCGGCATCGCGGTCGGACTGCCCCTCGGGTTGATCGCGCTCACCGAGCTGCACGACGCGCTGCTGCGCCGGAACAGCCCGCTGGCCCGCCAGGTCGGCCTGCTGCGCAACTACCTGCTGCCGCTCGGTGCGCTGCTGCTGTTGTTGGTCCAGGCCTCGCAGGTTCCGGCCGACGACGTTCCGGTGCGCGTTTTGACCACGGTGTTCGGTCTGCTGGTGCTGGTGCTTCTGCTGTCCGGCCTCAACGCGACGATGTTCGAGGGCGCGCCCGAAAAGAGTTGGCGCAAAAGGTTACCCACCATCTTTCTGGACTGTGCCCGGCTCGCGGTGATCGGTGTCGGCCTGGCGGTGATGTCGTCCTACATCTGGGGCGTGCGCATCGGCGGCATCTTCACCGCGCTGGGCGTCACGTCCGTCGTCATCGGTCTGATGCTGCAGAACTCCGTCGGCCAGATCGTGTCGGGCCTGTTCATGTTGTTCGAGCAGCCTTTCCGCATCGACGAGTGGCTGGACACCGGGACGGCGCGCGGACGCGTGGTCGAGGTGAATTGGCGCTCGGTACACATCGACACCGGCAGCGGCATTCGGGTCATGCCGAACTCGATGCTGGCGAGCAACGCGTTCACGAACCTCAGTCGCCCGCCCGGCGCGCACAAGCTCGCGGTGACGACGATGTTCTCCAGCGTCGACCCGCCGGACCGGGTGTGTGCGGTGCTGTCGCGGATCGCGCAGGGGCTGCCGCAGCTCAAGGCCGGCAGCGTGCCGCGCACGGTCCCGGTGGGCGCGGGCGAGTACCGCACGACCATTGGGTTGGACTCACCCGCGGACGCCGGCGCCGCCAAGGCCACGTTCCTCCGCTGGGCCTGGTATGCGACCCGCCGGGAGGAATTGCACCTCGATGACGCCGACGACGACTTCTCCACCGTCGAACGGGTGGAGCACGCGCTGCACACGGTGGTGGCCCCCGCGTTGCGGATCGGCGCCGAGGAGCAGCGATCGCTGCGCTCGGCGGCGCGGATCGTCCGCTACGGCGCCGACGAGGTGGTGGAGTACGCCGGCCAGGTGCCCACGACCATGACATTCCTGGTCTCCGGGCGCGTACAGCTGACCGCGACCGCCGACGACGGGGCCCTGGTGCCGATCAGCACACTGGTCGAGGGCTCGTTCCTGGGGCTGACGGCGCTGACCCGGCAACCGAACCTGGCCAGCGCGTACGCGCTGGATGAGGTCACCGCGCTGGAGATCGACCGCGAACATATCGAGCACCTGGTGACGCGTGCTCCGGTGCTGCTGCAGAACTTCGGCAACATCATCGAAGAGCGGCGCAGCAAGGTGCGCAGTGCGCGGCGCGGTGAGCGGGTGGGCTGACCGTATCGGGTCGGCTCACCCGGGGTTTTGCGGCCGGATACCCTGGTTCAATGAGTCTGCAAGCACCATCGCTTCCTGACTTGCGCCAGGAGGTGCACAACGCCGCTCGCCGCGCCCGCGTTGCGTCACGTGTCCTGGCGTTGTTGCCGACCGTTGCCAAGGATCAGGCACTGCGCTCTGCGGCCGACGCGATCGCCGCCCACACCGAATTGATCCTGTCGGCCAACGCAGAAGATCTCGACGCCGCCCGTGCCGCCGGCACACCTTCGGCGATGCTCGACCGGTTGGCACTGGACCCCAAACGCGTCGAGGGCATCGCCGCCGGCCTGCGTCAGGTCGCCGGGCTGCCCGACCCGGTCGGCGAGGTGTTGCGTGGTTACACCCTGCCCAACGGGCTGCAGCTGCGCCAGCAGCGGGTTCCACTGGGCGTCGTCGGCATGATCTACGAGGGCCGGCCCAACGTGACCGTTGACGCGTTCGGTTTGGCGTTGAAGTCCGGCAATGCCGTGCTGCTGCGCGGAAGTTCGTCGGCGGCGCGGTCCAACCAGGCGCTGGTGCAGGTGCTGCGGGCGTCGCTGGTCAGCGAGGACCTGCCCGCCGATGCGGTGCAATTGCTTTCGTCCGATGACCGCTCCACGGTGACGCATCTGATTCAGGCCCGTGGCCTGGTCGACGTGGTGATTCCGCGCGGCGGAGCGAGCCTGATCGACGCGGTGGTCCGCGACGCGCAGGTGCCCACCATCGAGACCGGCGTCGGCAACTGTCACGTCTACGTGCACGAGGGGGCCGACCTGGATGTCGCGGAGCGAATCCTGCTGAATTCCAAGACCCGTCGGCCCAGCGTCTGCAACGCCGCCGAGACGCTGCTGATCGACGTCGGGATCGCCGACGAGGCGCTGCCGCGGCTGGTGAATGCCCTGCAAGACGCCGGCGTGACCGTGCACGGCGGATTCTCCAAGGACGCGCACGAGGACGACCTGCGCCGCGAATACCTGTCGATGGATATCGCGGTGGCGGTGGTCGATGGTATCGACGCCGCGATCGCTCACATCAACGAGTACGGCACCGGGCACACCGAGGCCATCGTGACCACCAATATGGCTGCGGCGCAGAAGTTTACGGACGGCATCGACGCCGCCGCGGTGATGGTGAACGCCTCCACGGCATTCACCGACGGTGAGCAGTTCGGCTTCGGCGCCGAAATCGGCATCTCCACCCAGAAGTTGCATGCCCGCGGCCCGATGGGGCTGCCCGAATTGACCTCGACCAAATGGATTGCGTGGGGAGACGGACAAACTCGTCCGGCCTGATATCCCGCGTGCAGCAAGTGTTTTAGGAGAACCGATTGTGAGTGTGCCCGCCCGGTCCAAGCCGCTGTTCGACGACATCGACGACGTGTCGCGGCGATTGGCCGAGACCGGCTACCTGCCCGACACCGCCACCGCGACGGCCGTGTTTTTGGCCGATCGGCTCGGCAAGCCGTTGTTGGTGGAAGGCCCGGCCGGCGTGGGCAAGACCGAGCTGGCCCGCGCGATCGCGCAGGCCACTGGCTCGGGCCTGGTGCGCCTGCAGTGCTACGAGGGCGTCGACGAGGCGCGCGCGCTCTACGAGTGGAACCACGCCAAGCAGATCCTGCGCATCCAGGCCGGTTCGGGGGACTGGGACCAGACCAAGGACGACGTCTTCAGCGAGGAGTTCTTGCTGCAGCGTCCGTTGCTGACCGCCATCCGGCGCACCGAACCGACGGTGCTGCTGATCGACGAGACGGACAAGGCCGACATCGAGATCGAGGGCCTGCTGCTGGAGGTGCTGTCGGACTTCGCCGTGACCGTTCCCGAGTTGGGCACGATCACCGCCGAGCGCACACCGCTGGTGGTGCTGACCTCCAACGCCACCCGCGAACTCTCCGAGGCGCTCAAGCGCCGGTGCCTGTTCCTGCACATCGACTTTCCCAGTCCGGACCTGGAACGTCGCATCCTGTTGTCCCGGGTCCCCGAGCTGCCCGCGCACCTGGCCGAGGAGCTCGTCCGCATCATCGGCGTGCTGCGCGGCATGCAGCTCAAGAAGGTGCCGTCCATTGCCGAGACCATCGACTGGGGCCGCACGCTGCTCGCGCTGGGCCTGGACACCATCGACGACGCGGTCGTCGCCGCCACGCTCGGTGTCGTGCTCAAACACCAGTCCGACCAGCAGCGCGCAACCGGCGAGCTGCGGCTGAATTAGGACCGCTGCGATGGCCACCCGCCGTATCCGACCCTCCCGACCGCTCGCCCCGCACGGGCTGCCGGGCCACCTGGTGGGATTCGTGGAAGCGCTTCGTGGGGCAGGGATTTCGGTCGGTCCGTCGGAGACGGTGGACGCCGGTCGGGTGATGGCGACGCTCGGCCTCGGCGATCGGAAGGTGCTGCGCGAGGGCCTCGCGTGCGCCGTGCTGCGCCGCTCGGATCACCGCGAGACCTACGACGCGATGTTCGACCTGTGGTTCCCCGCGGCGCTGGGCGCTCGTGCGGTGGTCGCCGACGAGGAGGCCGACGACTCGCCGGACGACGACGCGTTGCCGGCCGACGACGTCGAGGCGATGCGCCAGATGCTGGCGGACCTGCTGACCGAGAACCCCGACCTCGCCGAGATGGACGAGCGCCTGGTGGCGATGATCGCCCAAATCGTGGAGGCCTACGGCAAATACAGCTCCAGCCGCGGCCCGTCGTTCTCGTCGTATCAGGCGCTCAAGGCGATGGCGCTCGACGAGCTCGAGGGCAAGTTGCTGGCCGGGCTGCTCGCCTCCTACGGCGAGGAACCCACGCCCAGTCAGGAGGAGATCGCCAAAGCGCTTGCTGCGCAGCGGATCTCCCAGATCCGCAAGCTGGTCGACTCCGAGACCAAGCGACGCACCGCGGAGCAGCTCGGCCGCGATCACGTCCAGATGTACGGCATTCCACAGCTTTCCGAGAACGTGGAATTCCTGCGTGCCTCCGGTGAGCAGCTCCGGCAGATGCGCCGGGTGGTGGCCCCGCTGGCCCGCACGCTGGCGACCCGGCTGGCGGCCCGGCGGCGACGCGCCCGGGCGGGGTCGATCGATCTGCGCAAGACGCTGCGCAAGTCGATGTCCACCGGCGGCGTGCCGATCGACGTGGTGCTGGCCAAGCCGCGCCCGGCCCGGCCGGAATTGGTAGTGCTGTGCGACGTGTCCGGCTCGGTCGCCGGGTTCAGCCATTTCACCCTGCTGCTGGTGCACGCTCTGCGCCAACAGTTTTCGCGGGTGCGCGTATTCGCCTTCATCGACACCACCGACGAGGTGACCCACATGTTCGGCCCGGAGGCCGACCTGGCGGTGGCGATCCAGCGCATCACCCGGGAGTCGGGCGTTTACAGCCGCGACGGCCATTCCGATTACGGCAACGCGTTCGCGTCGTTCGTGCAGGCGTTCCCCAATGTGCTCTCGCCGCGCACCTCGCTGCTGGTCCTCGGGGACGGCCGGACCAACTACCGCAATCCGGAGATCGACCTGCTGACCCACATGGTCACCGCCAGCCGGCACGCGCATTGGCTGAATCCCGAACCCAAGCATCTGTGGGGCAGCGGCGACTCGGCGGTGCCGCGCTATCAAGAGGTCATCCCGATGCACGAGTGCCGGTCCGCCAAGCAGCTGGCCGCGGTGATCGACCAGCTGCTGCCGGTGTAGCCGACCCCGCGTCGTTCACACCGGCCACGCGCGTCTCCGTCGGGCGGGGCATGTCCTTGTGCCCGCCTCTTAGCGACAACCGCCGCGGGCCGGCCCTCGATGCGCCGTCGGTGCGTCACCCTTGATGCGCCGTCGGTGCGCCGCCCTCGATGCGCCGTCGGTGCGCGCCGCCGTCGATGCGCCGCCGCCAGCCATTTGTCGCTGTGAGGCGGGCACAACACATGCCGCCCGGCGCAGAGACCGGTGTGGCGCATGTGACCAATGCCTGGGAAATCGGCTCGTAACACCGGCTCAAGTAAGCTGGCAAATCGTGCAAAAGCAGCTTCGCAGGTTAGGAGTGATGGGTGGGACATTCGACCCCATCCATTACGGCCACCTGGTTGCCGCCAGTGAGGTCGCCGACCTGTTCGAACTCGACCAAGTGGTGTTCGTGCCCAGCGGGCAGCCCTGGCAGAAGGACCGGCACGTCTCGGCTGCCGAGGACCGGTACCTGATGACGGTGATCGCCACCGCATCCAATCCCCGCTTTTCGGTGAGCCGGGTCGACATCGACCGCGCCGGCCCCACCTACACCAAGGACACCCTGCGCGAGCTGCACGCCCTCAACCCGGACTCCGAGTTGTACTTCATCACCGGGGCCGACGCGCTCGCCTCCATCCTGTCGTGGCAGGGCTGGGAGACGGTGTTCGACCTGGCGCGGTTCATCGGGGTCAGCAGGCCGGGCTACGAGCTGCGCCGCGAACACATCACCGGTGTGCTCGGCGAGCTGCCCGACGACGCGCTGACGCTGGTCGAGATCCCGGCGCTGGCCATCTCGTCGACCGATTGCCGGCAGCGCGCGGCGCAGCGCCGGCCGCTGTGGTACCTGATGCCCGACGGCGTCGTGCAGTACGTCTCCAAGCGCCGGCTCTACCGCCACGACGAGCAGCCGCCGGTGATCGTGAACGAAACACGGCTGAGCACAGGGGAACACCCATGAGCGCCACCCAGGAGGCCATCGACATGGCGACGGTGGCCGCCGGTGCTGCCGCGGCGAAGCTGGCCGACGATGTCGTCGTCATCGACGTCTCGGCCCAGCTGGCCATCACGGACTGCTTCGTTATCGCCTCGGCGTCCAACGAGCGACAGGTCAACGCCATCGTCGACGAGGTCGAGGAGAAGATGCGCAAGGCCGGTTACAAGCCGGCGCGTCGCGAGGGCACGCGGGAAGGCCGCTGGACGCTGCTGGACTATCGCGACATCGTCGTTCACATTCAGCACCGGGAAGACCGCGACTTCTACGCCCTGGACCGGTTGTGGAGTGACTGCCCGATGGTGCCGGTGGAGCTGGACGCGCGCCCCGGCAACTCCGAAGACTCGGGCGCGCAATGAGAATCCGTCGTCTGATCATGTTGCGGCACGGGCAAACCGAGTTCAACGCCGATAGCCGGATGCAGGGCCAGCTGGATTCCGAGCTGAGCGAACTCGGGCGGGCGCAGGCGATCGCCGCCGCCGAGGTGTTGGGCAAGCTGCCGCCGCTGCTGATCGTGTCGTCGGATCTGCATCGCGCGTATGACACCGCGGTCAGGCTGGGGGAGGTGACAGGTCTGCCGATTCGGGTGGATCAGCGGTTGCGGGAAACCCACCTGGGTGACTGGCAGGGCCTGACCCACACCGAGGTCGACGCGCAGGCCCCCGGTGCGCGGCTGGCCTGGCGCGAGGACGCCACCTGGGCACCGCACGGCGGCGAGAGCAGGGTCGACGTCGCGGCCCGCAGCGTGCCGTTGGTCGCCGAACTGGTGTCCGCCGAGCGCGAGTGGGGCGACCCCGACGGGCCGGACCGCCCGGTGGTGCTGGTGGCCCACGGTGGCCTGATCGCCGCGCTGTCGGCCGCGCTGCTGAAGCTTCCCGTCGCCAACTGGCCGATTCTGGGTGGCATGGGCAATGCCAGCTGGGTGCAGCTGTCCGGACACAACGACGATCCCGCCGACGAATTCGACCGCATCCGTTGGCGTCTGGACGTGTGGAACGCTTCGGCGCAGGTGTCCAACGATGTCCTCTGAACGGCCGCGAAAGCCCACCCTGCTGATTTTCGCCGACTCGTTGGCGTACTACGGGCCGACCGGGGGGCTACCCGCCGACGACCCCCGCATCTGGCCGAATATCGTGGCGACGCAATTGGGCTGGGATGTCGAGCTGATCGGCCGCATCGGTTGGACGTGCCGCGACATCTGGTGGGCGGCGACCCAGGACCCGCGGGCCTGGGCGGCGCTGCCCAGGGCCGGCGCGGTCATCTTCGCCACCGGCGGCATGGATTCGCTGCCGTCGGTGCTGCCGACCGCGCTGCGCGAACTGATCCGCTACGTGCGGCCGCCCTGGCTGCGACGTTGGGTCCGCGACGGCTACGGCTGGCTGCAGCCCAGGCTCTCGCCGGTGGCCCGATCGGCCCTGCCTCCCCACCTGAGCGCGGATTACCTCGAACAGACCCGGGGTGCAATCGATTTCAACCGCCCCGGCATCCCGATCGTGGCGTCACTGCCGTCCGTGCACATCGCCGACACCTACGGCCGGGCGCATCACGGGCGCGAGGGGACGGTGGCCGCGATCACCGAATGGGCGCAAACCCACCGGGTGCCCCTGGTCGACCTCAAAGCCGCTGTCGCCGAGCAGGTTATGAGTGGTCGTGGGAACCCCGACGGCATTCACTGGAATTTCGAGGCTCACCAGGCGGTCGCGGAGTTGATGCTCAAGGCGCTCGCCGAGGCCGGCGTGGCCAACGAGAAACCGCGCGGGTAGCGCCATGTCCGTTGTGGTGGTGACCGACTCGTCGGCGCGTCTGCCGGCCGACCTGCTCGAAAAGTGGGGGATACGCGTCGTTCCCCTGCATATCCTGCTCGACGGCAACGATCTGCGCGACGGTGTGGACGACATCCCCGCAGACATCTACAAACTGACGGCCACCACCGCGGCGGCCACTCCGGCCGAACTGGCCGACGTCTACCAGCAGGCCCTGGTCGACAGTGGGTCCGACGGGGTTGTGGCCGTACACCTTTCGTCGGCGCTGTCGGGCACCTGCCGGGCCGCGGAGCGCACCGCGGCCGACCTCGATCCGAACGTGCGCGTCGTCGACTCCAAGTCGGCGGCGATGGGCACCGGCTTCGTCGCGCTGGCCGCCGCGCGCGCCGCGGCCGACGGTAAAGACGTCGACGCCGTCGCGGACGCCGCCCGCGCGGCCGTGGACCGCGGGCACGCCTTCATCGTGGTGCACCGGCTGGATAACCTGCGCCGCAGCGGACGCATCGGCGGGGCGAAGGCGTGGCTGGGCACCGCGCTGGCACTCAAGCCGCTGCTGCGCATCGACGACGGGAAACTCGTTCTGGCCCAACGGGTGCGCACGGTAAGCCATGCGACGGAGGCGATGATCGACCGGGTCTGTCAAGTCGTCGGCAACGACGCCGCCGCCCTGGCGGTGCATCACGTGGCCAACCCGGACGGCGCCCAGGAGGTGGCGACGGCCCTGGGCGAGCGGCTACCGGCGTGCGAGCCGGCGATCATCACCGAGCTGGGACCCGTGCTCGCGCTGCATGTCGGCGCGGGCGCGGTCGCGGTCAGCGTCGAGTTGCCGTCGGATTAGTGGCGGGGCGCCCCCAGCGGATCAGGCGCTCACCGGCCGTCGCGCGTGGTCACCGCGCGGGTGCACCACCTGTGGCCACCAGAACCACCGACCGAGCAGGGTGGCGATCGAGGGCATCAGCAAGGTGCGCACGATCAGCGTGTCGAGCAGCAGACCGATGCAGACGGTCGAGCCGAACTGACCGAGCACGCGCAGATCGCTGCCCAGCATGGACGCCATCGTGAACGCGAACACCAGACCCGCGGCCGTCACCACGCCACCGGTGCCGGCCATCGATCGGATGATGCCCGTCTTGAGCCCGTGATGGATCTCCTCTTTGAACCGGGAGACCAACAGCAGGTTGTAGTCCGATCCCACGGCCAGCAGGATGATGACCGCCAGCGCCATCACGATCCAGTGGATATTGATGCCGAACAGGTCCTGCCAAATCAACACGGACAGCCCGAATGATGCGGCGATCGAGCTGGCCGCGGTGCCGACGATGACCAGCGCGGCCACCACGCTTCGGGTCAGCAGCAGCATGATCATGAAGATCAGCGTCAGTGACGCGATGACGGCGATCATCAGGTCGTATTTCTCACCGTCGGCCATGTCCTTGAAGGTCGCGGCGGTTCCGCCGAGATACACCTTGGCGTCGGCCAGGGAGGACTGCTTGAGTCCTTCCTGCGCGGCGGTGCGTTCGGCCGCCACCCGTTCAATTCCCTCCGGCGTCATCGGATCGTCCTGGTGGGTGATGAAGAATCGCGCCGACTTACCGTCCGGCGACAAGAACATGCGCAGACCCGTCTGAAAGTCGGGGTTGTCAAAGGCTTCTGGTGGAAGGTAGAAGAAGTCGTCGTTCTTCGACTGATCGAAGCTCTGCCCCATGACGATCCCGGTGTTGCTCATTGCCTCCATCTGGTCGATCATCGCCTTGAACGTCTGGTAGAGCGTCAGCGTGATGCCCCTGGTGGTCTTCAGCGTGGTGATCAGAGTGGGAAACAGCGCGGTCAGGTCGCGTGACGCCTTGGCCGTGTGCGCGATATCGGTCGTCAAATAATGGAACTGCTCGGCCAGTTGGTCGAACCCGTCGAACGTGTCGAACAGGGACCGCAGCCCGACGCACACTGGAATGTCGTAGCAGTGCTTCTCCCAGTAGAAGATGCTGCGTATCGGCCGGAACGTGTCGTCGAAGTCCGCGATGTGGTCGCGCAGGGTGTCGGTGATCTGCGACGTCACCGCCGTCGTCTTTGCACTGTCGTCGGCGGCGTTGGCCAAATCCAGCGACACCTCGTACTGGCGCTGCGTGGTGTCGATCTGGGTCTGCAGGTCATCGGCCATCCTGAGGATGTCCTTGATGCGCTCCTTGAGGAAGCCCATGTTCTGCATCGTCGTCTGGCTTTGGACGCTGTTCTGGAACGGAATCGAGCTGTGCTGAATCGGGATGCCCAGCGGCCTGGTGATGTCCTGAACCATGGCGATGCCGAGCGTGCGCATCTCGTTTTTCGCCACCCTGTCCAACACCAGCATGTCGGCCGGGTTTCGCATGTCGTGGTTGGATTCGACCATCAGCAGGTCGGGGTTCATCCGGGCCTCGGAGAAGTGCCGATTCGCGGCCTCTTGCCCTTGATTGGCCGGGGCTGACAACGGCAGGTAATGCCGGTCGTTGTAGCTCGGCTTGAAACCCGGCAGGGCCACCATGCCGACCAGCACGACCGCGGCGCTGACGGCCAAAATGGGTGCGGGCCAACGCACCACGGCGGTGCCCACCCGGCGCCACAGCCGACCTCGCTTCGCCTGCCTTTCGAAGAGATGGAGACGACTGCCGACGAAAACGACCGCAGGGCCGAGGGAAAGCCCTGCGAGCACCACGACCAGCATGCCGATCGCCACCGGTGCGCCCATCGTGTTGAACCAGGGCAGCCGGGCAAGACTGAGGCAGTAGGTGGCTCCCGCAATCGTCAGGCCGGAACCCAGGACGACCGGGGCGACTCCCTTGAATGTGGTGTAGTAAGCCGTTTCTCGGTCCTCACCGGCGGCCAGCGCTTCTTGATATCGCCCGACGAGGAAGATGCCATAGTCGGTTCCCGCGGCGATTGCCAGCATGGTGAGGATGTTGGCAGCGAACGTGGTGAGCCCGAATGCGTTGTTATAGGCCAGAACCGCGACGACGCCGCGCGCGCACGCCAGCGCCACGAAGGTCATGAACAGCTGCACGAGCGTGGTGACGATGGATCGGTAGACCAGCAGCAACATGATCGCGATCGCGCCCAGGGTGAACAGCGTGATCTTGGCAAGGCTGGCGTTGCCGATGATGTGCATGTCGTCGGACAGTGCCGCAGGCCCGGTGACGTAGGCCTTCACACCGGGCGGCGCCTTGTTCTCGTCGATCACCTTGCGGACGGCGTCCACGGAGTCGTTGGCCTGCGTGGTGCCCTGATTACCGGCGAGGTTCACCTGTACGTACGCGCCCTTGGCGTCGGCGCTCTGCGCGCCCGCGGCGGTCAGGCGGTCGCCCCAGAAGTCCTGGATGTGCTGGATGTGCGCGGGATCCTTGCGCAGGTCTCGGATCAGCTTGTCGTAGTACTTATGTGCATCGGGGCCCAAGGGTTGCTGGCCTTCGAGCACGATCATCACGGTGCTGTTCGAGTTGAATTCGTGGAAGTTACTGCCCAGGCGCATCATCGCCTTCATCGACGGCGCGTCCAGGGGGGTCATCGGCGCCGAATGCGCCTCGCCGACCACTTCCAGGGAGGGGACCAGGACGTTCACCAGCACTGTGATGGCAACCCAGCCCACAATGATCGGTATCGCGAAGATGCGGATCGCATGGGGAAGGTAGGGGCGGTGGCCGCGCTCGGCCTTGGACAGGCCCCGGGTTGTGATCGGGCCGGTATCGGCCGCGCTCAGGTCGCGCTCGGTCTCGTTGTTCACATTGCTCATGCGGACTTCACCAGGCAGAAGGTCTGGGCGTTATGGCCATCGGAGTTCTGGTTAGCGCGGACGACGCCGTCCACGGTGATCTTGCAGCTGATCGTGCTGCCGTCGCTCTGCGCCATGATGTTGGCGCTCACCGAGGGCAGTGTGGTCGAGATGGTGGTCGACCACGGCAGGGGGGCATTGTTGACCTGATGCGTGTTGGCGTCCGCGTCCCAGTAGTTGATGTTGGCGGTCGCCCCGGGCGGACCGGAAATCTCGTAGACGACGACTTTCGGGTTGAACTGCACGATTTCAATCCCCTTGCCGGCGTTCGCGTTGAGATCTTCCGAACCGAAGAGCTTGTGCAGCCGCGACACCACGAGTGCAGACACAGCCAGCACGACCACCAGCAGCAGCGGGATCCACCCTTGCCTCAGCACGCGGGTCACAATGCCGGGGCGGGGACCTGAGTCCGGACTAGCCACCACCTGACCGCCTTCCGCAAAGCTCACCAACCGTCGCCGACGACATCAATGTCAACGGAACATTTGCTCGGTTAGGGATACTAACCTTAGTGCACGCAAGCGTTCCTCCCGGGGGCCGCCAGTTGTGGCGAACGGCATACCCGCTAGTGGGCCAGCCGACCGGTGACGGGCGGCAAATCCGCGAGCGTGACGATCCCGGGTTCGGCGGCCACCACCGCCGGGACGGCGTTGGTAACCGGCATCGCGGTGTAAATCATTCCCAGGCCCATGAACCCGGGCTCCGTCCAATCCTTGGGCGGCAGGCAGTGCAAGACGGTGCGCATGTTGGGTAGCCCGAACACCTGGATGACGTGGCCGTGCTCGAGCGGTTTGGGTGGCACGACGTGACTGCCCATGGTCCAGTTGAACCCGACGCTGACGACGTTGCGATCGCCGACCCAGCCGCGGTGGTAGCCGTAGACGCTGCCGACCGTGCCGGCGGGAATCTTCATGAAGCCCAGATCGGAATCATCGGTGGCCGCGGTGAACGTGACGTCGAAGGTCGTCTTGTCCAGCTTCGCCCCGATCGCGTCGGCCATCATCGCGGCCGATTCGGCGAAGACCTCGCTTTCCCGACGGACATTCTCGGCCAGCCCCGGGGTATCGGGGTCTTGCGAAAACCCCATGGCCGTCTGGGTTTCCGCCGACTCATAGGTCGAGCAGTCGACCGACTCGGTGATGCGGATCTCGTCGACACGCTCGCACGAGGCGGACAGCACCATGCCCACCATGTTCGTCATGCCCGGGTGGGCACCGCTGCCGAAGATCGTCGAATTGCCCTTGCGGCAGGCGTCCTCGATGCGCTTGCGGTCCTGTGGAGTCTGCTTTCCGCCGGTAATCCACGCCGCGCTGGTGCACACGTTTACTCCCGCTTCCAGCAGCCGGACCAACTCATCGACGTTGGGCCACAACGGGTTGTAGCAGCACGCGTCGGCGCCTAGGGCCAACAGCGCGTCGATGTCGTTCGTCGCGTGGACCCCGGTCGGCTCGGGCCAGCCCGCCAAGTCGGCGGCGTCGACCCCGACCTTGTCGGCGCCATGCGCATACACGCCGGCCAGTTCGAGGTCGGGCCGCCCGATGATGGCGTGCAGCGAACGACGACCGATGTTGCCGGTCGTCCACTGGATCACCCGCAGCGGACGGTCTGTGCTTGCCTTGCTCATCGCGGCTCCTTTGCCGTGCGCCAACTAGTTGCTGATATCGAACCCTGCGTTGACCTTCGTCGGCCGCACCCGAACCACCAATTCACCGGGAACGGCGTTGCGGCGGCCGAATTCGTCGGCGCGGTCGGCGCCCATGTAGCGGCCACCGGTGCGGGTGGCGATGTCGAGCACGTCCTGCGGATCCTCGCTGACCGTGGCCACGCCCTGTACCTGGACGAACGAATAGGGCGGATGAGGATCGTCGACGCACATCACCACCCGCGGATCACGAGCCAGGGCACGGCCTTTCGACGTGTCGCGCCCGGTGTTGAACGCCAGCTGTCCGTCGTCGACCACGAACCACACCGGCGCGACCAGCGGGCGGCCGTCGGCCGCGAGGTACCCCAGCATCCCGGTACGGGTGCCGGTTGACAGGAACTCGACGACCCTGTCGGATAACTCGGCCATGCGTTAGAGGCGGGCCAGGTCGTAGTCGCCGAGGTGATCGATGAGGTTGTGCAGGTGCTCGCCCGAGGTTCCCAGGGTGTGTTCGATCGCGGTGAGCCGGGCGGCGTAATGGCTGATCGGGTATTCCGCCGTCACCCCGATGCCGCCGTGCATCTGCACCGACTCCTGCGCGATGTGCCGGCCCGAGCGGCCGATCTGCAGCTTGGCGCGCGAGGCGATCACCGGGTCGATGGTGCCGTCGGCGATCGACATCGCCGCGTACAACGTCATGCTGCGGGCCAATTCCAGCGACACGTACATGTCGGCGGCGCGCTGCGTGAGCGCCTGGAATTTGTTGAGCGTGACACCGAACTGCTTGCGCGTCTTGAGGTAATCGGTGGTCAGGCGCAGCGATTCCTCCATGGCCCCCAGCGCTTCGGCGCACAGCGCCGACTGGATGCGGACCAGGCCGTCGCGGATGGCGCCCGACGCGTCGACCGCCTCGCCCAGGGGTTGCGCGGCGGTGGAGTCCAGGTCGATCTGGGCGCCGCGCTGTCCGTCGAACGTCCGGTACGGGTGCCTGGTCACCGCTGCGGCGTCGACCAGGAACAGGCCGGTGCCACCGCTGGGCAGCGCCGCGCTGACCACCAGAGTGTCGGCGCAGTCCCCGGCGAGCACCGGGTTCTTCCGGCCGCTTAGCGTCCACGAATCACCTTGCTGCTCAGCCTTGGTGCTCACCTCGGCCGAGGGCTTGCGCTGGCCCGGCTCGAGGTGGGCGAACGCGAGCAGCCGCTGCCCGCCCGCGACCTCGTCGAGCAGTTGCTTCTGCTCGGCGCTGCCCAACTCGGCGATCAGCGCGCCGGGCCCCAGCGCCGCGTGCAGCACCGGTTCGGGGGCCAGCCGGCGCCCGACCTCGTTGAGCACCACCATGATCTCGATCTGGCCCGACTCCTCCGGCTCGAAACCCAGTCCGAGGATCCCGGTGTCGGCGAGCTGATTCCACACCTCCTTGCTCCAGCCCAGATCGGAGCCGATGATCTTGTTGCGGCTTTCCGGGTCGTAGCTGCGCGACAACAGATCGCGGGTGGTGTCGCGGAGCAGGGCTTGCTCGTCGCTCAGTTGAAAGTCCATGGCTGCCTCACAATCCCAGAATCGTCGACGCGATGATGTTGCGCTGCACCTCGCTGCTACCGCCGTAGATCGACGTCTTGCGGTAGTTGAGGTAGTGGGGCGCACTGTGTTGCGCCCAGGACGGCGACGCGATGTCTTCGCCGTCGGCCGGCAGCGCGTCCGGGCCGGCCACCTCGACGAGCAATTCGGTGGCCGCCTGCTGCAGTTGACTGCCGCGCAGCTTGAGCACCGACGACGCCGGGTTGGGCTGGCCGTCCGTGGAGTCGGTGACCACTCGCGACTGCGTGAGTTCCAGTGCCAGCAACTCGTTTTCGGCCTCGGCCAGCCGCGCCGCGAACAGCGGGTCGTCGAGCACCCCGGTGGCCGCGGCGTGCTTCTTCACCTCGGCGAGGCGCACCTTGGTCCGTCCCACCCCGGCGATACCCGTGCGCTCGTTGCCCAGCAGGAATTTCGCGTACGTCCAGCCCTTATTCTCTTCTCCGACAAGCTGATTGGCGGGCACCCGGACGTCCTCGAAGAAGACCTCGTTGATCTCGTGGCCGCCGTCGATCGTCTTGATGGGTCGCAGGGTGACGCCCGGGGTGTTCATCTCGAACAGCAGGAACGAGATGCCGGCCTGCCGCTTGGGCGCCTGCGGGTCGGTACGGACCAGGCAGAAGATCCAGTCCGCGTACTGCCCCAGCGTGGTCCAGGTCTTCTGGCCGTTGACGACGTAGCTGTCGCCGTCGCGGACCGCGGTGGTGCGCAGCGACGCCAGGTCCGATCCCGCCTCGGGCTCGGAGAATCCCTGGCACCACCAGATGTCGAGGCTGGCCGTCGGGGGCAGGAAGCGTTGTTTGACCTCCTCCGAACCGAATTCGGCGATCACCGGGCCCACCATCTTGGTGTTGAAGTTCAGCGGCTCCGGCACGCACGCCAACTGCATCTCGTCGGCCCAGATCTGATGCTGGGTCGGCGTCCAGTCCTTGCCGCCCCACTCGACCGGCCAGTTCGGTACCGCCAGGCCGTGCTCGTGCAGGATCTTGTGGCTGGTCACGATGTCGTCGTGGTTCACCTCGGCCGCGCCTCGGCGCACCCGCTCGCGCATCTCCTCGGGAATCTTGGTCGTGTAGATGGTGCGGAGTTCGTCGCGGAACGCGGCTTCCTCGGGCGTGAGCGCCAGTTGCATGGCAGCCTCCTGTCGTTTCTCTCCGGTGAGGGTGACGACGCAGCGCCCAGAGCTGTTTTCTGGCGATGCCGGTCGTTCGCTCGGCTTCCATCTTGACCCATCCCTCGCAGGCCCCGTGCACAGCCTCGGGTTAATCCACAGTTCGGGCCCGCGGCGCCGTTGAGCGGGGCCGTTTTGGCGGTGCGCGGACCTACCGTCGGTCCATGCGAACAGAACTTCCGGCGGAGCGCCTGCAGCGGCGGCTCAACGCCGAACCGGAGACCGACGCGCACGCCGGTGTGGTCGACTCCGGGTCGGCGTCGACCGAGGACACCCCCGACGACGACCAGAATTCGCTGCTGCCCCGGTGGCTTCCCGACGCATCGCGGGACCGGGGCTGGGTGGCCAGGGTGCGCGCCGACCCCGGGCGCGCCGGCGCCGTCGGGCTCGCGATCGTGGCGGCGCTGGCGGTGCTGGTCACGGTCTTCACGTTGCTGCGCGACCGGCCGGCGCCGGTGATGTCGGCCAAGCTGCCGCCGGTGGAGCAGGTGTCGACGGCCGGCCCGCGGTCGTCGGGGGTCCGGGTGCCGCGCCATCGCCGGGCCCCGACCGCCCGGTGGTGGTCAGCGTGGTCGGTCTGGTGCACACCCCGGGCCTGGTGACCCTCGCGCCGGGCGCGCGTATCGCCGATGCGCTGCAGGCCGCAGGGGGTGCGGTGAACGGCGCGGACACCATCGGACTGAACATGGCCCGACCGCTCGATGACGGGGAACAGATCGTGGTCGGTCTCGCTCCCGCGCCCGGGCAGCCGACGGTGCTCGGCAGCTCCGTGGCCACCGCAACGACGCCCACATCGAAGGCCCCCGCACCGACGAAGGGATCGGCCACGCCGAAACCGGGCCAGGCGGTCGACCTGAACACCGCGACCGTCGAGGAACTCGACGCGCTGCCCGGCGTCGGGCCGGTCACCGCCGCCGCGATCGTGGCTTGGCGGCAATCCAACGGCAAATTCACCAGCGTCGACCAGCTCGCCGACGTCGAAGGCATCGGGCCGGCGCGGTTGGAGAAGCTGCGCGCCCTGGTCCGTGTCTGACCCCGGTGGTGCACCCCGGGGCGGGCGAATCGCCCTCCGGGCATGTGGATGTGCGCCTGGTGCCCGCGGCGTTGACCTGCTGGGCGGTGACCGCGGGCGGGATCTGGTGGTCGGCCGGCCGGATGCTCGCCGGGTGCTGCGTGGCGCTGATCGCCGCGTCCGGTGTGCTGGCATGGCGCGCCGCGTACCGACCCGGCCGGACGGCGCGGCTGCGGGCGGTCAGCGCCGGCGTGGCCGCGATCGGTGTGGTGGGGGCCGGATACGGCTTCGCCGTCGCGCTGCGCGCCGACGCGGTCGCTCACCACCCGATCACCGCGGCCTTCGGCGGCAGCGCCCCCGTCACGGTCACCCCCACCGAAAGCCCGGTGTCGCTGGGCAGCAGCCGGATGATGTTCAAGGCCTCCCTGCAACGGCTGCGCGACGCCCAAACATCCGGCCGTGTCGTCGTTTTCGCGCGCGCCTCGGACTTCGGCTCCGTGACGGTTGGCCAGCCGGTGCGGTTCACCGCGCGCATCACCCGCCCGGCCCGTCGCGACCTGACGGTCGCGGTGCTCAACGCGTCGGGGCGGCCCGTCATGGGCACCGCGAGCGCAGTGCAGCGCGCCGCGCACGGGGTGCGTGGCCGGTTCGCCGCCGTCGTTCGCGACACACTGCCCGGCGAGCAGGCGGCGATGCTGCCCGCACTGGTACTCGGTGACACCTCGGCGGTGCCGGGCGACACCAGCCGCGACTTTCGCGCCGCCGGCATGACGCACCTGATGGCCGTGTCGGGGGCCAACGTGACGATCGTGTGCGCCGCCGTGCTGTTCTCGGCGCGGTTGATCGGTCCCCGCGCGGCCGTCGTCCTCGCCGCGCTGGCGCTGGTGGCCTTCGTCATCGTGGTGCAGCCGACGGCGAGTGTGGTGCGGGCGGCGGTGATGGGTGCCATCGCACTGCTGGGAATGCTGTCTTCGCGCCGGCGCCAAGCCATTCCGGCCCTGGCGACCACCGTGCTGGTGCTGCTGGCCATCGCCCCCGCGCTGGCCGTCGACGTGGGGTTCGCGCTGTCGGTGGTCGCCACCGCCGCGCTTATCGTCGTCGCGCCGGTCTGGTCACGGCGCCTGGTGGCGAAGGGGTGGCCCAAGCCGCTGGCCGACGCGCTCGCGGTCGCCTGGGCCGCGCAGGTGGTGACCGCGCCCCTGGTTGCGGCCATCTCGGGCCGTTTCAGCGTGGTCGCCGCGCTCGCGAATCTGGTGGTGGCCGCGGTGATCGCGCCGATCACCGTGCTCGGCACCGCCGCGGCGGCGCTCTGCGCGGTGTGGCCGGCCGCCGCGCGGCTGCTGATCCGCTTCACCGGTCCCGAGTTGTGGTGGGTGGACGGGGTCGCCCGCTGGGCGGCCGATCTGCCCGGCGCGACCCTGCCGGTTCCCGAGGGCCTCCCCGGCACAGTGATCGTCGGCGGTGTCACGGTGCTGGCGGTGCTGCTGTGGCGGTGGCGGCCGTTCCGTCTCGCCGCCGCAGTGGCGGCGCTGACCGGGCTGGCCTGGGTGCTGGCCGGGCTGGGGTAGGGCGAAGCCGGGTCGGGGCTCGGTCCCGCCGGATCCCCGAGCGGCGCAGTCGGTGGGGCGTGACACCATCGTGGGGTGAGCGAGGTTTCGCCGTTGCACCTGGTCCTGGGAGACGAGGAACTGCTGGTCGAGCGGGCGGTGGCCGACGTGCTGCGGTTGGCGCGGAAGCGGGCCGGCACCGACGACGTGCCGGTCAACCGGATGCGGGCGGGCGACGTCAGCACGTATGAGCTCGCCGAGCTGCTGAGCCCGTCGTTGTTCGCCGACGAGCGCATCGTGGTTCTGGAGGCCGCCGGCGAGGCGGGCAAAGACGCTGCGGGAGTGATTGTTTCGGCCGCGAACGACATGCCGACGGGTGTGGTGCTGGTGGTGGTGCACTCGGGCGGCGGGCGGGCCAAGGCGCTGGCCACCGAGCTGCAGTCGCTTGGCGCCGAGGTGCATGCGTGCGCGCGGATCACCAAACTCAGCGAACGGATCGACTTCGTCCGCAAGGAATTTCGCCGTCTGCGGGTCAAGGCCGACGAGGAGACGGTGACGGCGATGCTGGATTCGGTCGGTTCGGATCTGCGGGAATTGGCCTCTGCCTGCTCCCAATTGGTCGCCGACACCGGCGGGGTGGTCGACGCCGCGGCGGTGCGCCGGTACCACAGCGGCAAGGCCGAGGTGAAGGGCTTCGACATCGCGGACAAGGCGGTGGTCGGTGACATCGAGGGAGCCGCCGAGGCGCTGCGCTGGGCGATGATGCGGGGCGAGCCGCTGGTGGTGCTGGCCGATGCGCTGGCCGAGGCGATTCACACGATCGGACGGGTCGGCCCGCTGTCCGGCGACCCTTATCGGCTGGCGTCGCAGCTCGGGATGCCGCCGTGGCGGGTGCAGAAGGCGCAGAAACAGGCCCGGCGGTGGTCGCGTGACTCGGTGGCGACGGCGATGAAGGTGGTCGCGGCGCTCAACGCCAACGTCAAGGGAGCGGTGGTGGACGCCGACTACGCCCTGGAATCCGCGGTCAGGCAGGTGGCCGAACTGGCCGCCCAGCGCGGCCATTAGGGGCCGGGCGGCGTGGGCCGGTAAAGCCCTTAGATCTTGTTGAGGGCTTGCGCCAGCGCCGACTTCTTGTTCGCGGCCTGGTTCTTGTGGATCACGCCCTTGCTGGCGGCCTTGTCCAGCTTGCGGTTGGTCGACACCAGCAGCTCGGCGGCCTTCTCCTTGTCACCGGCGTGGGCGGCCTCGCGGAACGCGCGGACGGCGGTACGCAGCGACGACTTCACCGACTTGTTGCGCAGGCGAGCGCGCTCGTTCGTCTTGTTGCGCTTCTGCTGCGACTTGATGTTGGCCACGCTGGAGTTCCTTCTTCGATTAGACGTTTTGTGGGTCGCCGGATATCACCACAGCGATTGCCCAGGTTATCAGTGAGTTACGTTTTCTCCCAAAACGGGAACACGTGGGCTGCCAGAACGTCGACTTGAGGCAGCATCTGAACAGTGAGTCTTACGAACCAGCTTGACGACAGCAAGCGGGGTTTTCGCGCTGCGCGTGCTGAGCGCATCTTCGGCGGCTACAACGGGTCCTCGGACGCCTACGACATGGCTTTCGACGAAATGTTCGATGCCCAGGGCGCAGTCCGCGGCCCCTACAAGGGCATTTACGCCGAGCTCGCACCCTCGGACGCCTCGGAACTGAAAGCTCGCGCTGAAGCGCTGTCGCGCGCCTTCCTCGACCAGGGGATCACGTTCTCGTTGTCGGGCCAGGAACGGCCGTTTCCGCTGGACCTGGTGCCGCGGGTGATCTCGGCCGCCGAGTGGACCCGGCTGGAACGCGGCATCACCCAGCGGGTCAAGGCGCTCGAGATGTATCTCGATGACGTCTACGGCGACCAGGAAATCCTGAACGACGGCGTCATCCCGCGCCGCCTGGTCACCTCCTGCGAGCATTTCCACCGCCAGGCGATGGGCATCGTCCCGCCCAACGGGGTGCGGATCCACGTCGCCGGCATCGATCTGATCCGCGACGAGAAGGGTGTCTGGCGGGTCCTCGAGGACAACCTGCGCTCGCCGTCGGGGGTGTCCTATGTCATGGAGAACCGGCGCACGATGGCGCGGGTCTTCCCGAACCTGTTCGCCACCCATCGGGTGCGCGCGGTCGACGACTACGCTTCGCACCTGCTGCGGGCGCTGCGCAACTCCGCGGCCACCAACGAGGCCGACCCGACGGTGGTGGTGCTGACCCCGGGCGTCTACAACTCGGCCTATTTCGAGCATTCGCTGCTGGCCCGCCAGATGGGCGTCGAGCTGGTCGAGGGCCGCGACCTGTTCTGCCGCGACAACCAGGTGTACATGCGGACCACCGAGGGCGAGCGTCAGGTCGACGTCATCTATCGGCGCATCGACGACGCCTTCCTGGACCCGCTGCAGTTCCGCGCCGACTCGATGCTGGGCGTGGCCGGCCTGGTCAACGCGGCCCGCGCCGGCAACGTCTCCATCTCCAGCGCCATCGGCAATGGCGTCGGCGACGACAAACTCGTCTACACCTACGTGCCCACCATGATCGAGTACTACCTGGGCGAGAAGCCGCTGCTGGCCAACGTGGAGACGTTGCGCTGCTGGCTCGATGACGAGCGTGAAGAAGCGCTGGACCGCATCGATGAGCTGGTCATCAAGCCGGTGGAGGGGTCCGGCGGCTACGGCATCGTGTTCGGTCCGGAGGCCTCGGCGAAGGAGCTCGCCGCCGCCGCCAAGAAGATCCGCGACGATCCTCGCAGCTGGATCGCGCAGCCGATGATGGAGCTTTCGACGGTGCCGACGCAGATCGGCAACACGCTGGCGCCGCGCTACGTGGATCTGCGACCGTTCGCGGTCAACGACGGCAACGACGTGTTCGTGTTGCCCGGCGGGCTGACTCGGGTGGCCCTGGTCGAGGGGTCGCGGGTGGTCAACTCCAGCCAGGGCGGTGGCTCCAAGGACACCTGGGTGTTGGCGTCGCGGGCCTCGGGGGCGAGCACGAGCTCGGCGCGGCCGAGGTGGTGCGCTCGTTGCCGGAGTCGATGCCGGACCCGCTGGAAGACTCGCCGCGTCTGACGTCTGTGACCTCTCAGCAGCCGCAGCCCACCGACCACCCCCAGCGCGAGAAACCCAAGCAGCAGCAACAACAAAAGGCGGTGCGCTGATGCTGGCACGTAATGCCGAGTCGCTCTACTGGATCGGCCGCTACGTCGAGCGCGCCGACGACACCGCACGCATCCTGGACGTCGCCCTGCACCAACTGCTCGAGGACTCCAGCGTCGACCCCGACCAGGCTTCGCGGCTGCTGCTGCGGGTGCTCGGCATCGACCCGCCGGATCGCGACCTGGACGTCTGGTCGCTGACCGACTTGGTGGCCTACAACACCAACACCCAGGGCGGCTGCTCGATCGTCGACGCGATCACCGCGGCGCGAGAAAACGCGAAGTCGGCGCGCGAGGTGACCTCCAGCGAGATATGGGAGTGCCTCAACACCACCTACCATGCCCTGCCCGAACGCGAGCGGGCCGCCAAACGCCTTGGGCCACATGACTTCCTGTCGTTCATCGAACGGCGCGCGGCGATGTTCGCCGGTCTGGCCGACTCGACGCTGTCCCGCGACGACGGCTACCGGTTCATGGTGCTGGGCCGGGCGATCGAACGGGTCGACATGACGGTTCGGCTGCTGCTGTCGCGGGTCGGCGACAGCGCCTCGTCCCCGGCGTGGGTGACGCTGTTGCGGTCGGCGGGCGCACACGACACCTACCTGCGGACCTACCGCGGCGTGCTGGACGCGGGCCGGGTGGTCGAATTCATGTTGCTGGACCGGCTCTTTCCGCGATCGGTCTTCTATTCGCTGCGGCTGGCCGAACACAACCTGGACGAACTGGTGCACAACCGGCAGAGCCGGATCGGGGCCACCGCCGAGGCGCAGCGGCTGCTCGGCCAGGCGCGCAGCGAGTTGGAGTTCGTCCAGCCCGGCGTGCTGCTGGAATCGCTGGAGAGCCGTCTGGCGGGGCTGCAACGGACCTGCCGTGACGTCGGAGAAGCGTTGGCGCTGCAGTACTTCCACGTGACGCCGTGGGTGGCGTGGTCGGACGCGGGCCAGCGCGCCCGGCTGGCCGGCAGGAAAGGGGACGGCTGATGTGGCGGCTGCGGGTGGTGCACACCACGGGGTACGCCTACCAGTCGCCGGTGACGGCCTCCTACAACGAGGCCCGGCTCACGCCGCGGTCCAACACCCGGCAGAACGTCATCCTCAACCGCGTCGAAACCATCCCGGCGACGCGGTCGTATCGCTACATCGACTACTGGGGCACCGCGGTCACGGCGTTCGACCTGCACGCCCCCCACACCGATCTGACGGTGATGTCGTCGTCCGTCGTCGAGACCGAGCGGGCCGAGCCGCTCGCGACGGAGGTGGGTTGGAGCGACCTGCGGTCGGAGGCCGTGATCGATCGCTATGACGACCTGCTCCGTCCCACCGAGCACACGCCGGCGAGCAAGCGGGTGGCGTCGGTGGGCAAAAAGATCAGCAAGGCCTACGAGCCGGCCGAAGCCGTTGTCGCCGCAGCCGATTGGGTGCGCAACGAACTCGAATACCTCCCCGGGACCACCAGCGTGGCCTCCTCGGGCCTGGACGCCCTCAAAGAGGGTAAGGGGGTGTGCCAGGACTTCGTCCACCTGTCGCTGATGTTGTTGCGCAGCATGGGAATTCCGGCGCATTACGTCTCGGGCTACCTGCATCCCAAACGCGATGCCGTGGTGGGGGACACCGTGGACGGGCGCAGCCACGCCTGGATTGAGGCGTGGACGGGCGCGTGGTGGAGCTATGACCCCACCAACGACACCGAGATCACCGAGCAATACGTGGGCGTGGGCGCGGGCCGCGACTACGCCGACGTCTCCCCGCTGAAGGGCATCTACTCCGGGGAGGGCGCCACCGACCTCGACGTGATCGTGGAGGTGACCCGGCTCGCCTAGCCGGGGTGCGCGGGCTTTTCCCTTGAGCGACCGGTGTTTGCGGCGTTACCGCGAGCGGCGGTTGGCGTTGATCTCCTCGTGATGCGCCATGGCCCACTGGGCCAGGGCGATCACCAGTGGTAGCAGCGTCCGCCCGAGTTCGGTCAGTTCGTATTCGACTCGCGGCGGCACCTCGGCGTAGGCCGTCCGGTCGACCAGGCCGTCCTCGACCAAATGCTTGAGGGTCAGGGTGAGCATCCGCTGCGAAATACCTTCCACGGTCGCCGCCAACCCGCCGAACCGCATCGGACCGTTACGCAGCGTGCCGATTACCAGCAGGCTCCACTTGTCGCCGATGCGATCGAGGACTTCGCGGACTGCACCGCCCTCGGGTATCCGCACCGCGTTCGATGTGATGTCCATCACGTCGAACTCCCTGTTCTGGATACATACATGGATGTTCCTTTTGTTGCCGCCCCAGTGCTGACAGACGATGTGGCTACACACAAATAGTAAGGATTGGAATGCCGTGAACATCGGACTGTGGGTCGTGCAAGGTCTGCTCGCATTGGTCTACCTCGCCGCGGGCGGGCTCAAGGTCGTTCGGTCGCGCCAGAAACTTGTAGCAACGGGCCGTCTCGACTGGATGAAGGACCACTCGGACGCCGCGGTCAAGACCGTCGGCGTGGTCGAGATCCTCGGCGCGCTCGGGGTGATCCTGCCCGAGGCCTTGGGCATCGCCCGCATCCTGACCCCGATCGCAGCGGCCGGTCTGGTCATCGTGCAGATCGGCGCAATGCGTGTGCACCTGACTCGTAACGAGCGACAACCTTTGCCAATCAACGTGGTTCTCCTGCTCCTCGCGGCCTTCGTCGCGATCGGGCGATCCGTGAGCTGAGCCCTTTCCGGAGGATGCCGCGGTACTCCCGCCCAGCCCAGTTGGCCTGGCCGGCGGTGAGCCGGCGTGGGGATAACGTTCAGGCATGAGCGGTATCCCAGCCGTCGCACCCCGCGGCGAGCCCGCACTGGCGGCGCTGTCCTTGGCCTGCATCGGGCTGCTCGTCGGCGGCATCGCCATCGGGGTCGCCGCGGGCGGTGTAATGCCGTTGCCCTACGGCCCGCCGAGCGCCGTCGTGAGCTACGTGCGCGCCCAGTCGGCCGCCGTGCGCATCATCGCGGTTGCGACGTTCGCGTCGTCGGTACCGCTGGCGCTCTACGCGGCGATCGCGGCCGCGCGGTTGCGGCGGCTCGGGGCCGGCCTCGGACCGGCCGCGGTCGCGCTGACCGGCGGCGCCCTGGCCGCCGGCGCGCTCGGCCTGGCCGGGCTGCTGGGTTGGGCGTTGTCGATCCGGGACGTCGCGGCGAACGCGGCGGTGGCCAGGGCGCTCTACCTGCTGGTGTTTCTCACCGGCGGCCCGGGGCACATCGTGGCGTTGGGCCTGTTGGTCGGCGCCCTCGCCGCGCCCGGGAAGAAGTTGCTGCCCCGCCCGGTCGCCCGGATCGGGCTCGCGACGGCCGTCCTCGCCGAAGCGACGACGATGGTGTTGATCTGGCCGGCGCTGGGCGTCATCCTGCCGATCGCGCGGGTGCTGGCGTTGACCTGGCTGATGGTGGCAGGGATTGCGCTTTCTACTGCGGCGCAAGGAAATCCGGCCGCCCGGTGAGCCGCGCCGTCACGCGAGCGCGTCGACCTGCACCCGGTGCAGGTCGTCGCCGAGTTCGATGCGCCCACCGAACTGCGTGGCCGCCAGGGCCCGCCACTGTTCCTCCTGGCCGGGTACCAGTGCCGGCACGTAGTGCGTCATGACCAAGGTGCCCACCCCCGCGCGGGCCGCGGTGGCCGCCGCCTCCTCAACCGAGGAGTGGTAGTCGCAGATGTCCTGCAGTCGCTGCTGGGGGATGTTGACGACGATGTCCTTGCGGATCACGGTGTGCACCAGCGCACCGGCGCCGGCAGCCAGCTCGTCCAGGCCGGCGCACGGGACGGTGTCCCCGGCGAGCACCGCCGAGGCGCCCTGGTACTCGATCCGGAAGCCGATGGTCGGGGCGACCGGCCGGTGATCGGTGGGCGCCACCCGGATGGCTACGCCGTCGCGGTCCCAGACGGCGCCCTCGGTGTATTCGTGGACGTCCACCGCCGGCGGCTCGTTGAGGTCGCTGTGATGGGCGATCCGGTAGCCGATGTCGTGGCGGAACGCGTTCAGGGTCGCAGCGACCGCCTCGGCGGTGCCGGGCGGCCCGATGATCGGCAGCGGCGCGGGATCGGGGGTGAAGGTGCTGATCCACCGCGTGATGAGGACGTCGCCGAGGTCGCCGATGTGGTCGCTGTGCAGGTGGGTCAGCAACAGGGCCGTCAGGCCGGCCGCGCCCACCCCGACCGAGGCCGCGCGCTGCAGCACGCCACGCCCGCAATCGACCAAAAACACCTGGCCGCCGGCCTGCACCAGCGTGGATGGCCCTGCGCGGTTCGGATCGGGGATCGGACTTCCGGTGCCCAGCAGCGTGACCTCGATCATGGGCCTATCTTGCAAGCCCGCGGTGGCCGCGGTGGCCCAATCGGCCGATCCGCGCGGCTTTCACCGTTTGGACACGATCTGTTTGCAGGTTCTCTTAGTGGCTTTTCCGTCGCGCGAGGAAGCCGTAGCCTGGTGTGAAGCGGATCACAACCCGGCTGGAGGCCTCGATGCGGATAGCGGATGTCTTGCGGAACAAGGGCGCGGCGGTGGTGACCATCAACCCGGACGCGACGGTTCGCGAGCTGCTTGCGGGGCTGAGCGAGCAAAACATCGGCGCGATGGTCGTGGTCGGCGACGAGGGTGTGGTCGGCATTGTGTCGGAGCGCGACGTCGTGCGCCAGCTGCACACGCACGGCGCCAGCGTGCTGTCCCGCCCGGTGTCCAAGATCATGACGTCGATGCTGGCCACGTGCACCAAGACCGACGAGGTCGACGCCATCAGCGTGTTGATGACCAAGAACCGGGTGCGGCACGTGCCGGTGCTGGACGGCAAGAAGCTGATCGGCATCGTCAGCATCGGTGACGTGGTGAAGACCCGGATGGAAGAGCTCGAGGCCGAGCAGCAGCAGCTGCAGTCCTACATCACCCAGGGCTGAGTGCCCCACTCTCCTCAGGCCGCTATGCGGCCTGCATCGTCGGCGGGCCGGGCGGACCAATTCGTTTTCGCCGAACGCCCGGCGCGTCAGCGCCAGGAGTAGTCGGCCCGCAGCCGGGCGGCCACCGCATCGAAGATCTCGCGATCCAGGATGGCGCCCTCGCGGCGAATGCCCTCTTCGGGCACGTCGAGCACCCGATCGAGCCGGACCCAGCTCGGACGGCCCTCGTAATCCCAAGGGCCGGAACCGATTCCGATCCAGTCGCGATCCGTGGCGTGCCGCTCCTGGCTGGACACCATCAGCCCGAGCAGGATGCTGCGGTCCCGCCCCACCACCAGGACGGGGCGGTCCTTGCCGCGGGTGGGGTCGTCCTCGAAGACCACCCAGGTCCACACGATCTCGCCGGGGTCGGCCCGCCCGTCCAGGCTCGGCGCGTACACCAGCTTGCGGGCGCGGTGCGCGGTGGGGAGGCTGCCGCTGGTCACCGGCCGGCCGCTGACGGGCGCCTCGGCCGGGGCGGGAGCCACCGCGGCGATGACGTTCGCGGTGATCCGCACGGCCTGCTGCAACTCGCGCAGCACGGTCTGGGAATTCTGCACCTGCCGGACCAGCCGCGGAGCCCCGTTGAACACCAGATTCTCCGCGAACCGCTGGAACGTCCTCCACTGGGATTTCCGGGGAGACGCCATATTCGCAGCATAGACGCGAGCGGTGGGGTGCGACTGTGTCCAAGTAGGTTCCGGCGGCCCTGTCTGGATACGCTGGACATACCCGCGAACCGCGCCGGAAACGGCCGCGACGCGCCCCGCCGAGCTTGCACGCACCAGGAGATTCCCATCAGCAGTTTCGCCGACAAGACCTTCACTGCGCCGGCGCAGATTCGGAATTTCTGCATCATCGCCCACATCGACCACGGCAAGTCCACCCTGGCCGACCGGATGCTCCAGCTCACCGGCGTCGTCGACGAGCGGTCCATGCGCGCCCAATACCTGGACCGGATGGACATCGAGCGCGAGCGCGGCATCACCATCAAGGCCCAGAACGTGCGCCTGCCGTGGCGGGTCGGCGACACCGATTACGTGCTGCACCTGATCGACACCCCGGGCCACGTCGACTTCACCTACGAGGTGTCGCGCGCGCTGGAGGCCTGCGAGGGCGCGGTGCTGCTGGTCGACGCCGCGCAGGGCATCGAGGCGCAGACCCTGGCCAACCTCTACCTTGCGCTGGACCGCGACCTGCACATCATCCCGGTGCTGAACAAGATCGACCTGCCCGCCGCCGACCCCGACCGCTACGCCGCCGAGATCGCCCACATCATCGGCTGCGAGCCGGGCGACGTGCTGCGCGTCTCGGGCAAGACCGGGGACGGGGTCGCCGACCTCCTCGACCACGTGGTGCGCGAGGTGCCGCCCCCGCAGGGCGTCGCCGACGCACCGCTGCGCGCCATGATCTTCGACTCGGTCTACGACATCTACCGCGGTGTGGTGACCTACGTCCGGGTGGTGGACGGCAAGATCACGCCGCGCGAACGCATCGCGATGATGTCCACCGGCGCCACGCACGAACTGCTCGAGGTCGGCATCGTCTCGCCCGAGCCGAAGGCCAGCGACGGCCTGGGCGTGGGGGAGGTGGGCTACCTGATCACCGGGGTCAAGGACGTGCGCCAGTCCAAGGTCGGTGACACGGTGACGGCGGCCCGGCACGGCGCCACCGAGGCGCTCACCGGGTACCGCGAACCCAGGCCGATGGTCTACTCGGGCCTGTATCCGGTGGACGGCTCCGATTATCCGGTTCTGCGTGACGCCCTGGACCGGTTGCAACTCAACGACGCGGCGCTGACCTACGAGCCGGAGACCTCGGTGGCGCTGGGCTTCGGATTCCGTTGTGGCTTCTTGGGTCTGCTGCACATGGAGATCACCCGCGAGCGCCTGGAGCGCGAGTTCAACCTGGACCTGATCTCGACGTCGCCCAACGTCGTCTATCGCGTGGTCAAAGAAGACAACACCGAGATCGTGGTGACCAACCCGTCGGACTGGCCGGAAGGCAAGGTTCGCACCGTGTACGAACCGGTGGTCAAGACCACGATCATCGCGCCCAGCGAATTCATCGGCACCATCATGGAGCTGTGCCAGTCGCGCCGCGGCGAGCTAGGCGGCATGGATTACCTGTCGCCAGAACGGGTCGAGCTGCGCTACACCATGCCGCTGGGCGAGATCATCTTCGACTTCTTCGACTCGCTGAAGTCGCGCACCCGCGGCTATGCCAGCCTCGACTACGAGGAGGCCGGCGAGCAAGAGGCGCAGCTGGTCAAGGTCGACATCCTGCTGCAGGGCGAGGCCGTCGACGCGTTCAGCGCGATCGTCCACAAGGACGGGGCGTCGGCGTACGGCAACAAGATGACCACCAAGCTCAAAGAGCTGATCCCGCGCCAGCAGTTCGAGGTGCCCGTCCAGGCCGCCATCGGCTCGAAAATCATTGCACGCGAGAACATTCGCGCGATCCGCAAGGACGTGCTGTCCAAGTGCTACGGCGGTGACATCACCCGTAAACGCAAGCTTCTGGAAAAGCAGAAGGAAGGCAAAAAGCGGATGAAGACCATCGGGCGCGTCGATGTGCCCCAGGAGGCGTTCGTCGCGGCCTTGTCCGCCGACGCCGCGGGGGACAAGGGCAAGAAGTAACCATGCGGATACGGGGGATGGCGTCGGCGCTGCTGGCGGTCGCCGCGTTGGCGACGGGCTGCGGTGGCGTCGTGGCGGGCACGGCGAAGCCGGCGCCGAACCTCAAGCCGCAACCGCTCAGCGGCGCGACGGTCAAACAGGTGCTGCTCGACGGCCCGACGCTGTCGCGGATGCTCAACCAGCCTTTCGTGGCGCGCGACCCGGCCGAATTCGGCGGGCCCGAAAAGCTGTATCAGGTGAAGCGATCGATGTCGCAGGCCGGTTGCCTGGGCGTGACGGCGATGCTGCAGCAGGGCGTGTACCGGTCCGCCGACGTGAAAGACGTTGCGTCGGAATCGTGGTGGAACAACGGCGAGCCGGCGCAGGTGATCGTGGTCGAGGAGGGCGTGGTCACGCTGCCGTCGCCCGCGCAGGCCCAGGCGCTGTTCGCGCAGTTCTCCCAGCAGTGGCAGCAGTGCAATGGCATGACCACGTCGGAACAGAGCGGTCCGATCAGCACCACGAACGTCATCAGCGACGTGCGCACCACGGACTCCACCATCGCGGCCACCAAGACCGCGACGTCGATCCTGCCCAACATGCCGCCCCTTCGGCCCACCCCGCAGGCGCGCGCGATCGGTATCCGGTCGAACTGCCTGGTCGAGGTTCAGGTGGTCTTCTTCGGCGGGCGACGGTCCTCCGACCCGGGATCGGCCGACATCAATTCCAGCGCCATCGACGTCGCGCACGCCCTGATGGACAAAGTCAGCGCCCTGGGCTGACCGGGCACCCGGAAGGGCTAGGAACCACGTGAAAAGTCGCTCGCGACCCCTGGCCGCTTTAATTGCGGTGCTGCTGATGACCGGGTGCACCGAAACCATCACCGGCACAGCAGGTCTGGCACCGAGCGCGGGGCGGGTGCCGGCCATCAAGCGGGCGCTGTTCGACGGTACGGCGCTGGCGAGGTTGCTCGCCCAGCCGTTCCAGCCCTACCCGCACTACTCGGATTTCGGGGGCGTCGACAAATTGGGGTCGGGTTGGGATAACGGGCAGCCGGCCGACTGCATCGGGGTCGTTCACCTGATGCAGCGGGTCACGTACGCCTCCGCATCGATACAGCTCACGGCTGGTGAAATGTGGGTGCACAAAGGCGATTCCGAGAGGGTCGACAGCGTCCAGCAGGGCATCGTCGCGCTGGGGACGGACGCGGACGCCAACGCGCTGTTCGCCAAGTTCACGGCGCAGTGGCGCAGATGCGACGGCACCACGCTGCTGGTGGAACCCATCGACGTGTGGAATTCGGACGCCATCTCCGACGTACGCGTCGCGGATTCGGTTGTCGCGGCCACGGTTTCGATGGGGTCGGGCCCACACGGTGGTTTGAACGCCATCCCCGAGGCCCGGGCCCTTGGCGTCAAGGGGACTTACCTGGTCGAGGTCACGGTCGAATTCAGTCCCATTTACGGTCAGGCAGATGTGGGCAACGCCGACATCAACACCACCGCCATCGACCTCACCCACGCGCTCATGGACAAACTCAGCGCCCGCGGCTGACGCGGCGCGTCCGCTGGCTGGTGAGCTCACAGGGCCTCACACCCCGAACCTGAGACATGCCTGACGTTGCGCTGTGTCCTCGGTGTGGCCTGCGGTGTTCACCATAAGGCGGCAATAAACTTGCTGGTCAAGGCGGTACGAAGCGGTTGTGCCGTCGATCGACGGACGCAGGGAGGCGCGGTAACAATTGTGACGATCGGTACGAGATGCCGCTGGCGCGTCGGCGCCTTGATGGCCATCATGATGCTCGCCTCGGGCTGCTCGGTGGCGGTCGATGGCACGGCGCGCCCGGCGCCCGGCGGCACACCGCGATCCCTCAGTGGGACGACCATCAAGCGGGTGCTGCTCGGCAGGAGCGCACTGTCGCGAATTGTCAAGCAGCCGTTGACCATTGACCCCGGGTTCCCGCCGAGCTTTGCGGGGCCGGAGTCGTTGCAGGGCGACAGGGTGGCGTGGCCGGACGACTGCATCGGCGTCGCGGTGATGTTGCAGCACAGCGCCTACCGTCACCGGAAGGTCAGAGATGTCGCGCAGGAAACCTGGCGGCCCAATTCCACGACTGCCACGGTGATCCGCGTCCAAGAGGGGGTGGTCGACCTGCCGACGCCTGCCGACGCCGAGGCGCTGTTCGTGACGTTCTCTCGCCAGTGGCAACGATGTGAGGGCAAGACTGTCGCCCTCACCGGGCGACCGTTCAGGCTGAAGGCGAAGGTGGACGACGTGCAGGTCGCCGCTTCGGTTCTCGCGGCGACGACGTCGATCGAGCTCGACTCGCCGAACCCGCTTCTCGAGGATTCCCTCCCGGCCGGGCGCGCCATCGGTGTGCGGGACAACTGCCTGATCGAAGTCGAAGTCGACTTTGCGAACACACCCGCGCGACCGGCCAGGCAGCCAGACGAGGTCGATGCCAGCGCGCTCGACATCGCGCAGGTGATGAGGGACAAAGTCGACGCCCTGCGCTAGCCGGACGCAAGCGGCGCTTGCCGTGCGCTCAAGCCCCTACATCGGAGCGTTCGCGGGCTGGAACATCCCGGACCCGTCGGCTTCCTCCTCGGCGCGGATGACGTGCACCACCGCGTTGATCAGCGCCAGGTGGGTGAACGCCTGTGGGAAGTTGCCCAGCTGGCGCCCGGTGCGCGGTTCGATCTCCTCGGCGTAGAGGTGCAGCGGGCTGGCGTAGGACAGCAGCCGCTCACACAGGCGCTTGGCGCGCCGCACCTCGCCGATCTCGACCAGCGCCGACACCAGCCAGAACGAGCAGATCGTGAAGGTGCCCTCCTCGCCGGACAGCCCATCGTCGGTTTCCTCGACCCGGTAGCGCAGCACCAGGCCCTCCTGGGTGAGTTCGTCGGCGATCGCCAGTACGGTGTTTCGCACCCGCGGGTCGTCCGGCGGCAGGAACCGCGTCAGCACCACCAACAGCAGCGAGGCGTCCAGCGCGTCGCTGCCGTAGCGCTGGGTGAACACCCCGCGGGAGTCCACGCCATGCGTCAGGATGTCCTCCTTGATCTCGTCGGCGATGGCATGCCATTGCTGGGCGTAGCTCTTCTCGCCCTGCCGCTCGGCCAGCTTGGCGCCGCGGTCGAGTGCCACCCAGCACATCACCTTCGACGACGTGAAGTGCTGCGGTTCCCCGCGCACCTCCCAGATGCCGCGGTCCGGCTCGCGCCAATGTTTGATCGCCTCTTCGACCTGCTTCTTCAGCACCGGCCACAACGTCTCCGGGACCTGCTCTCGTGACTTGGCGTGCAGGTAGAAGGAATCCAGGATGGAGCCCCAGATGTCGTGCTGGATCTGGTCGTAGGCGCCGTTGCCGATCCGCACCGGGCGGGCGTGGTCATAGCCGGACAGGTGGTGCAGTTCCTCTTCGACCAGGCTGCGCTCGCCGCCGACGCCGTACATGACCTGCAGCGGGTGCCGCTCGTTGTGGTTGGCGCCGGAGACATCGGCGATGAAGGCGAAGAAGTCGTCGGCTTCGCGGTCCAGCCCCAGGGTGTACAGGCCCCACAACGCGAACGTCGAGTCGCGCACCCAGGCGTAGCGGTAGTCCCAATTGCGTTCGCCCTGCGGCGTTTCCGGCAGCGACGTGGTGCTGGCCGCCAGCAGCGCGCCGGTGGGGGAATAGGTCAGGCCCTTCAGCGTGAGCGCGCTGCGCTGCAGGTAGGCCCGCCACGGGTGATCGGGGAAGTTGCCGATGTTGATCCACTGGCGCCAACATTCGGTGGTCTGCCACATCTTGTCGGCGGCCTCTTGGTACGTCTGCGGCGCCGGGTGCTTGGTCCAGCTCAGGGCGACGAACACGTCGTCGCCCTCTTTCATCCGGGTGCGCGCACGTGCCTCCCGGCCTTCCAGCCCGATGCGCAGATTGCTGGTGAGCCGCAGTGTCGGGTGGGCGTCGGGTTCCCTGGTGGCGCGGGCGACGGCCTCGCCGTAGGCGTTGGCGGAGTACTCCCAGGCGGCGCCGACGCGGTGATAGTCGAACGCCGGCTCGCAGCTCATCATCAATTCGACGGTGCCGCTGACGCAGCGCACGGTGCGCAGCAGGATGTGTTCGGCATCCCAGTCCATCGGGGTGCGCCGATGCGTCCGCGACCGCCGCTCCAGGTCGTGCCAGGGGCCCATGACCAGCGCATCGCGCACGATCAGCCATCCGGTGTGGGTCTGCCAGGTGGTCTCCATGATGAGGCTGCCGGGAAGGTACCGGCGGGCAGAGGGCACCGAGACGCCGTAGGGCCCCAGCCGGAAGTGACCGGCGCTGCGGTCCAGGATCGCGCCGAACACGCTGGGGGAGTCCGGCCGGGGCACGCACAGCCATTCCACCGACCCGGCCGGCGAGATCAAGCAGGTGGTTTCCCAGTCCGACAGGAACGCATAGTCGGCGATCGGCGGGAACGGGTTCCGTAGGGCGGCGCTGGGAGCGAGCGGCCCGGGCGTGCGCAAATCGATGGACGACGACATCGACGCGGAGGCGGCTGTATATGTGTCCTCGGGCATGGCGTCAGCCGGCTGGTCTTCGGGTTGGGCATGCAGAACCATCTGGCCATCATCGCTGCTCAGCCATCTCGCGTCCAACGTTTCGGCGAGGTGGCGTGGCGGGCGCCTATCCGCAGCGTCTGGCCTGCTTTTCGATCATCGTGACGGTGACGCCGGCGTGGCCAGACATTGGTCTTCGACAGCCGGGCCGCATAGGGTGAGCTCCGTGAACGCGTTCCTCAACTGGTGGGACGGCAACGAGCTGTGGCTTTCGGGGCTGCCTTTCGTCCTGCAGGCCATGGTGGTGATGCCGATCGTGCTGGCGGTGGCCTACGCCACGGCGGCCGTGCTGGACGGCGCGCTCGGCAAGGGCATCGAGCTGATGCGCCGGGCCCGCCACGCCGGCGGGACGCCCGAGTAACGCCGATGCCCCGGTCACACGTGACGCTGGTTCTCGTCATCCTGGTGGCGCTGGTGGTCGTGACATGGTTGGTGACCCACTTGATGCACCACTAGCCGGGCATCGCTTGTTTGCTGCGCCACCCGTTGCGGTGGCGGCAATCCCGATTCCTGTTAGGCTTCCCGCCATGCGCGTGGCATTTGGCATTCCGGGGTGCTATGCCTTCGTGCACTGTTGTCGCTGACTCCCAAACCCGTGCGCGGTCTGGTCTGGAGTTTTCGAATTCTCCTGAAGTTCTAGGTGCCTATCCGCAGAAACGGGACCGAAATCCCATTCGTTCTGCATCGGAAGGCCCTCAATGGACATCAGGACCGCATGGCACTGGCGGCCCGTCCTCACCCTTGCGCTGATTGCCGGCCTCATCGCCGGATGTCACGGCGGGGCCAGCGATGCCGTCGGCGGCGGTGGGCTGTCCGGCGCGCGCACCAGCATCACGCTGGTCGCCTACTCGGTCCCAGAACCGGGGTGGAGCAAGATAATTCCGGCGTTCAACGCCTCCGATGAGGGCAAGGGCGTGCAGGTGGTCACCTCCTACGGGGCCTCCGGCGACCAGTCCCGTGGTGTCGTCGACGGCAAGCCGGCCGACGTGGTGAACTTCTCGGTGGAACCCGACATCGCTCGGCTGGTCAAGGCGGGCAAGGTTTCCAAGGACTGGAATACCGACGCCACCAAGGGAATTCCCTTCGGCTCGGTGGTCACGCTGGTGGTGCGGAAGGGCAATCCGAAGAACATCAGGGATTGGGATGACCTGTTGCGGCCGGGCGTCGAGGTCATCACGCCCAGCCCGCTGAGTTCGGGATCGGCGAAGTGGAATCTGCTCGCGCCGTACGCCGTGAAGAGTGAAGGCGGCGCCCACAGCGACGCCGGGGTGGATTTCATCAAGAAGTTGGTGACCGAGCACGTCAAGCTGCGCCCCGGTTCGGGGCGGGAAGCCACCGACGTGTTCGTGCAGGGCAGCGGTGACGTATTGATCAGCTACGAGAACGAGGCCATCGCCACCGAGCGGGCGGGCAAGCCCGTCGAGCACGTCAACCCGCCCCAGACCTTCAGGATCGACAATCCGGTGGCCGTGGTCAACACCAGCCCGCACCTGGATGCCGCCGTCGCGTTCAAGAACTTCCAATACACGGCCGCGGCCCAAAAGGTCTGGGCGCAGGCCGGTTTCCGCCCGGTCGATCCTGCCGTCGCCGCCGACTTCCGAAACCAGTATCCGGTGCCGGCCAAGCTGTGGACCATCGCCGACCTCGGCGGCTGGACCACCGCGGATCCCCAGCTGTTCGACAAGAACACCGGCAGCATCACCAAGATCTACACGAAGGCCACCGGATGACGGCCATCACGCCGGACCCGCTGGCAGTCCGGCCCGAACTCAGCGGTGACGCGCCACCGGGACCGCTTCCCGGGCGCGGCCGCGGGACCACCGCCCTGCGGGTCGGGGCGGCCACGGTGTGGCTGTCGGTGATCGTGCTGCTGCCGCTGGCGGCGATCGCCTGGCAATCCGCGGGCGGCGGCTGGCGCGCCTTCTGGCTGGCGGTTTCCTCGAATGCCGCCCTCGAGTCGTTCCGGGTGACCCTGACCATCTCGGCCGGCGTCACCGTGCTCAACCTGGTCTTCGGCCTGGTGATCGCGTGGGTGCTGGTTCGTGACGACTTTCCGGGCAAGCGACTCGTCGACGCGATCATCGACCTACCGTTCGCGCTGCCCACCATCGTCGCCAGCCTGGTGATGCTGGCGCTGTACGGCAACAACAGCCCGGTCGGCCTGCACCTGCAGCACACATCGTGGGGTGTGGCGGTGGCGCTGGCCTTCGTCACGCTGCCGTTCGTGGTGCGCGCCGTCCAGCCGGTGCTGCTGGAATTGGATCGCGAAACCGAGGAGGCCGCGGCGTCGCTGGGCGCCAGCGGCCCGAAGATCTTCACCTCCGTGGTGCTGCCGTCACTGCTGCCCGCGTTGTTATCCGGTGCGGGCCTGGCGTTCTCACGGGCGATCGGCGAGTTCGGATCCGTGGTGCTCATCGGCGGTGCCGTACCGGGCAAGACCGAAGTGTCGTCGCAGTGGATACGCACGCTGATCGAGAACGACGACCGCACCGGCGCCGCCGCAATTTCGATTGTGCTGTTGGGCATTTCGTTTGTCGTGCTGCTCGTCCTGCGGATCGTGGGCGGACGCGCGGCCAAGCGGGAGGAGCTGTCCGCATGACATCGTCTGCGGGAGTGCGCTATTGGTTGCGGTTCGTCGCTCTCGGATACGTCTTCGTGCTGCTGGTCATTCCGGTGGCGTTGATCCTGTGGCGGGCCTTTCAACCCGGCCTCGGCCAGTTCTACGCCTGGGTGAGCACCCCCGCCGCGATATCGGCGCTGAACCTGACGCTGCTGGTGGTGGCCATCGTGGTGCCGCTGAACGTCGTGTTCGGGATTCCCACGGCATTGGTGCTCGCGCGCAACAGGTTTCGCGGCAAGGGCGTACTGCAGGCGGTCATCGATCTGCCGTTCGCGGTCTCGCCGGTCATCGTGGGCGTCGCGTTGATCGTGTTGTGGGGGTCGGCCGGTGCGCTCGGGTTCGTGGAGCAAGACCTCGGGTTCAAGATCATCTTCGGCCTGCCGGGAATCGTGCTCGCCAGCATCTTCGTCACGCTGCCCTTCGTGGTGCGCGAAGTGGAGCCGGTGCTACACGAGCTGGGTACCGACCAGGAGGAGGCGGCGGCAACCCTGGGTTCGGGCTGGTGGCAGACCTTCTGGCGGATCACGCTGCCGTCCATCCGGTGGGGTCTGACATACGGGATCGTGTTGACCATCGCCCGTACCCTGGGGGAATACGGTGCCGTGCTCATGGTGTCTTCCAACCTGCCGGGGAAGTCGCAGACGCTGACGTTGCTGGTGTCCGATCGCTACAACCGCGGCGCGGAGTACGGCGCCTACGCGCTGTCCACGCTGTTGATGGGAGTTGCCGTGCTGGTGTTGGTTTTCCAGGTGGTGCTTGACGCGCGCCGCGCACGAGCGGCCAGACAGGCCTGACGAGGGGAATGACCGTGACTGACGCCGGCACCGAGCGCGACGACCTCGCCATCATCGTGCGTGACGCCAACAAGCGTTATGGCGATTTCGTCGCCCTGGATCATGTGGACTTCGTCGTGCCCACCGGCTCGCTGACGGCTCTGCTGGGTCCCAGCGGTTCCGGCAAATCGACGCTGCTGCGCACCATCGCCGGCCTCGACCAGCCCGACACCGGAACCGTCACGATCTACGGTCGTGACGTGACCCGCGTGCCGCCGCAGCGGCGCGGCATCGGGTTCGTGTTCCAGCACTACGCGGCGTTCAAGCACCTGACGGTCCGGGACAACGTGGCCTACGGGCTCAAGGTCCGCAAGCGACCCAAAGCCGAGATCAAGGCCAAGGTCGACAACCTACTGGAAGTGGTGGGGCTGAGCGGTTTTCAGGCCCGCTACCCCAACCAGCTGTCCGGCGGTCAGCGCCAGCGCATGGCGCTGGCGCGGGCGCTGGCCGTCGATCCGCAGGTGCTGCTGCTCGACGAGCCGTTCGGCGCGCTGGACGCGAAGGTGCGGGAGGACCTGCGGGCGTGGCTGCGGCGCCTGCACGACGAGGTGCACGTGACCACGGTGCTGGTCACCCACGACCAGGCCGAGGCGCTGGACGTCGCCGACCGGATCGCGGTGCTCAATCAGGGCCGCATCGAGCAGATCGGATCGCCGACCGACGTCTACGACGCTCCGGCGAACGCGTTCGTGATGTCGTTCCTCGGCGCGGTTTCCACCCTGAACGGGACGCTGGTGCGCCCGCACGACATCCGGGTGGGCCGCAACCCCGAGATGGCGATCGCAGGCGGCGACGGCACCGCGGAATCCGTCGGGGTGGTGCGCGCCGTCGTCGACCGGGTGGTCACGCTGGGATTCGAGGTGCGGGTCGAGCTGACCAGCGCCGCCACCGGCGGCTTCTTCACCGCCCAGATCACGCGCGGCGACGCCGAGGCGCTGGCGCTGCGCGAGGGGGACACCGTCTACGTGCGTGCCACCCGCGTCCCGCCGATCGCCCTCGAGGCCGCAGCCAACGCTGGACGCGCCGACGAGGACGAGAACACGCTGACGTCGGCCTGACGGGCCGGATTCGCGGTGTCGCACGCCGGTCGCTACGACGCGTGCAACCCGCATTCGGTCTTGGCGCGTCCCTGCCAGCGCCCGCTGCGCGGGTCGGCGCCCGCCAGCGGCTTGGCCGTGCAGGGGGCGCAGCCGATCGACGAATAGCCGTCGTACATAAGCGGATTCACCAGCACGCCGTGCTCGTCGATGTAATTCTGCACGTCTTCGTCGGACCATTCGACCAGCGGGTTGACCTTCACCAGCTTGAAGCCCTCGTCGAAGCCGACCACCGGGGCGTTGGCGCGCGCGGCGGTCTCGCCGCGGCGCAGCCCGGTCACCCAGGCGGAGTATCCGCGCAGCGTCTTGCCCAGCGGCTCGACCTTGCGCAGCCGGCAGCACTCACCGGGGTCCCGCGCGAACAGGTCCTTGCCCAGCATTTTGTCCTGCTCGGCGACGGTGTGCTCGGGCGTGACGTTGAGCACCCGGATGTCGTACACGGACTCGATCGCGTCCCGGGTACCGATGGTCTCCACGAAGTGATAACCCGTGTCCAAAAACACCACCGGGACGCCCGGACGGGCCTTGGCCGCCAGGTCGATCAACACGGCCTCCTGCATGCTGGAAGCCACCACATAGTTGCAGGTGGCCCAGCCGCGCGGACCGTTGATGCCGCCGAATGTCTCGTCAGTCCAACGCAATACGTCGGCGGCGCTGGCGCCCTTTAGCTCGGCCGCCCCGCGGGCGGCAAGGGCCCGCAGTTCGGCTTCTGGAAGCTTGGTCGTTCGTTCGCTCATCGCAAATCGTCCTCGTCTGCCCTCATAGCCCACTGTGCGAAACGTTCACCCTCGCCGCGATATTTCAGGAAGTTGCGTGTGACCCGCTCGATGTAGTCGCCGAGCTCGTCGCCGGTGACCTTGTGCTGGCGCAGCTTTCGGCCAAAGCCGCTGTCCAGGCCCAGGCTGCCGCCCAGGTGCACCTGGAAGCCCTCGACCGAGCCGCCCTCGCCATCGTCGACCATCTGGCCTTTGAGCCCGATGTCGGCGACCTGGATGCGGGCGCACGAGTTGGGACAGCCGTTGATGTTGACGGTGATCGGCACGTCGAGCTGCTCGTTGATGTCAGCGAGGCGGCTTTCCAGCTCGGGCACCAAAGATTGCGCCTTGACCCGGGTTTCGGCGAAGGACAACTTGCAGAACTCGATCCCCGTGCACGCCATCACATTCCGCCGCCAATGCGACGGCCGCGACTGCAGGCCCAGCGCCTCCAGGCCGGCGACCAGCTCGTCGAGCTTGTCGTCGGGCACGTCGAGGATGACCAGCTTCTGGTAAGGGGTGAGCCGGATCCGGTCCGAGCCGGCTTGTTCGGCGAGGTCGGCCACCGCGGTGAGGATGGTGCCCGACACCCGGCCCGCGATCGAGGCGACGCCCACCGCGTTGAGCCCGTTCTTGAGCCGCTGCACGCCGACGTGGTCGATCGGGTGCTTGAGCGGCTCGGGAGCCGGGCCGTCGATCAGCGGACGCTTGAGGTACTCCTGTTCGAGGACTTCACGGAATTTTTCGATACCCCAGTCCTTGATCAGGAACTTCAGCCGCGCCTTGGACCGCAGCCGTCGGTAGCCGTAATCGCGGAAGATCGACGTCACCGCGTTCCATACCTCGGGCACCTCTTCGAGCGGCACCCAGGCGCCGACCCGCTGGGCCAGCATCGGGTTGGTCGACAGCCCACCGCCGACCCACAGGTCCAGCCCCGGGCCGTGCTCGGGGTGGTTGACGCCGATGAACGCGATGTCGTTGACCTCGTGCACCACATCCTGCAGCCCCGAGATCGCTGTCTTGTACTTGCGCGGCAGGTCGGCGAAGTCGGGCTGGCCGATGTAGCGGCGGGCGATCTCCTCGATCGCCCAGCTGGGGTCGAGCACCTCGTCGAGCGACTCGCCGGCCAGCGGCGAGCCCAAGATCACGCGGGGGCAGTCACCGCACGCCTCGGCGGTCTGCAGGCCGACCTCGGCCAGCCGCCGCCAGATCTCGGGGACGTTCTCCACCTCGATCCAGTGGTACTGGACGTTCTCGCGGTCGGTGATGTCGGCGGTGTCGCGGCCGAATTCGGTGGAAATCTGGCCCACGGTGCGCAGCGCGGCCGCCGACAGGGCGCCGCCGTCGCATCGCACCCGCATCATGAAGTACTTGGCTTCCAGCAGCTCGGCGTTGTCGTCGCCGGTGAACGTGCCGTCGTAGCCCTGTTCGCGCTGGGTGTAGAGCCCCCACCAGCGGAAACGCCCCCGCAGGTCGCTCTTGTCGATGCTGTCGAAGCCGTTCTGGGCGTAGACCGTCTCGATGCGCTCCCGGACGTCCAGCGGGGCGCCGGCCTGCTTCATCTCTTCGTTCGGATTCAGCGGCTCACGATTTCCCAGTGCCCATTGGCCCTCGTTACGGGGCTTTGCGGCTCGGGCGGTGGTCATCGGGAAGTTCTCCTTAAAAAGATCGCCAGCGCGGCCAGAGCAGTTCACCGGCACTTTCAGGCGGCGCGGAACCATCGGCCAGCTGGAGACACAGGGGGCCTGGGTCTACCACGTCAAGGCAGACAGATACAGCTGCAAACGCGCTTGAGATCAATGTGCCGTCGCGCCACGAGCACAATGTGCGGGCTGGGCTGGTCGACAGTCACGCCACCATTGTGCCATGGATGCCGAAGGGCCACGCGAGCAGGTCATTTCTTGGCTCACGGTGATTAAAACTACCGAGCAAGCCTGGGAGATCCCACTCGTAAAGCCTTAGAAGTTCGTGCGATTGTTCCGGCACACGGGTGGGCTCCGCAGGCGGAATCGACGCCCCGGCGTCGACCCGTCCGTCGTGGGATCATTTGGCATGGCCAATCGCGAGGAACCGGTGGACCTGCCCGACGTCGGGGTGGTCGCCGGGCAGCCGTTTGGCATCTACGTGCACGTGCCATTCTGCGTAACCCGTTGCGGCTACTGCGATTTCAACACCTACACCCCGGCCGAACTAGGTGGCGTCAATCCGGACGCCTGGCTCAGCGCACTGGGGACGGAACTGGAACTGGCGGCCGCGAGGTTGCAGGCGCCACCGGTGAGCACCGTCTTCGTCGGTGGCGGGACACCCTCCCTGCTGGGCGGGCAGCGGATGGCGACGCTGCTGGGCATGGTGCGACAGCACTTCACGCTGGCGCCCGACGCCGAGGTCACCACCGAGGCCAACCCCGAGTCGGCATGGCCGGATTTCTTCGACGCCATCCGCGCGGCCGGCTACACCCGGGTATCGCTGGGGATGCAGTCGGTGGCGCCGCGGGTGCTGGGTGTCCTCGACCGCATCCACACGCCGAACCGGTCCGCGGCCGCCGCCCGCGAGGCGCTGGCCGCCGGCTTTGAGCACGTCAGCCTCGATTTGATCTACGGAACCCCCGGGGAGTCCGACGACGACCTGTTGTGCTCGGTCGACACCGCGATCGAGACCGGCGTGGATCACGTCTCCGCCTACGCGCTGGTCGTCGAGGAGGGCACCGCGCTGGCCCGGCGAGTCCGGCGCGGCGAGCTGGCCGCACCCGATGACGACGTGCTGGCCCACCGCTACGAATTGGTGGATGCCCGGCTGTCGCAGGCGGGACTGTCCTGGTACGAGGTGTCCAACTGGTCGCGGCCCGGCGGTGAGTGCCGCCACAACCTCGGCTACTGGGATGGCGGCCAGTGGTGGGGCGCCGGGCCCGGCGCACACGGCTATCTCGGCGCGACGCGGTGGTGGAACGTCAAACACCCCAACGCGTATGCGGAGCGGTTGAGCGCGGCGGCGCTGCCGGTGGCCGGGTTCGAGCAGCTGGATTCCGACGCCTTGCACACCGAGGACGTGCTGTTGAAAACGCGTCTGCGCCAGGGACTCCCAGTCGAATTGCTGAGTTCTGCCGAGCGTGAGCGCGCCGAGGGCGCGGTCGCCGACGGTCTGCTGGTGTCCGAGGGTGACAGGCTGGTCCTGACTCCACGCGGACGGCTGCTGGCCGACGCCGTGGTGCGAACGCTGCTCGGTTAAGTCGTCAGGTGCCCGGGAACCAGTGCCCGACCATGCGGACTATCTCGATGTAGAGCGGGATTCCGATGGTGACGTTGTAGGAGAACGTCAGGCCCAGTGAGGCGGCCAGCGGCAGAGTCGGGCTGGCTTCCGGGATCGCCAGGCGCTGCACCGCCGGAACGGCGATGTAGGACGACGCACCGCATAGCACCGCGAACAGCACGTAGGTTCCCGGCTTGAAGTCGGTGTGGGTGAGGTAGGCGTAGACGTGGGCGACGATGATCCCCAGCGTTGCGAAGATGTTCGGCGCCAGCAGACCGTAGAGGATGAAGCCTGGCCCCGCCGTGCGCAGGTCCTTCAGCTTGCGGGCGGCCGTCATACCCATCTCGAGCAGGAACAGACAGAGCACGCCCTGGAATGCCACCACGAAGAACGAGTCGTCGGCGGCGACGACCTTCTGGCCCTGTAGACCACTGACGAGGCCGATGACGATTCCGCCGAAGAGAAGGACCAGGCCGGGGTTGAGGAAAACCTCCTGCATGAGCTCACGGGAGAGGAAGGGCTGCTTTTTGGTCTCGACTCGCTCAGGCTCCCAGTCCGGATGATCGAGCTTTTCCATGGAGAGCTCCAGCTCCTGTTCGATGCCGCGTTCATTCTCGGCCTCGAGGCTCTGGCCGTGCGGGGGCTTCGCCGCGCTGCCGGGACCGACTCCGACCTTGACGGGTGGGGTGTAGCCGGCCTCGTCAGGCATGTAGCCGGCCGAGTCCATTCCCCGATGGCGCAGTCGCGCAACCAGATACAGCGCCACCAGGCAGCCGGGAACCTCCATGACGGCGAGCATGACCGGCATGTACGCGTCGAATACGAGGTTGACGGTGGCCAGGACTGCCACGCAGGTGGCGAACGTTCCCGCTGAATCGGAGCCGTAGTAACCGGCGACCGTCGCCCGATCGACGGCTCTGAGCGAGGTCAGCACAGTCAGCAACAGGTAGGCGATGCAGCCGATCACGAAGTTGAGCACGAAGCCCACCACCATGAATCCGATGATGGCCCCGACGCTGGATGCCTTGACCTGCGCGAGTTCTTCGCCGCCGTGCCAGCCGATCGCCAGCAACAGGTACATCGTCAATCCCTGATAGATGACGTAGGGGAATTCGAACCGCACCTTGAGGATGGGAATCAGGAACCCGAAGTAAAAGAACAACAGAAGCGGTTTGAACAAGTTGTGCGTGAAGTTGTGCCAGAACTCTTGCAGCATCGATGCCTCCGTTGGTTAGAGCGCTGATCTGGGGGAAGCACCGTCCGCAAGCGGAGCAACCACGAAACATCCCGACGACCGTGAAGAATTTATCCCCGCGGCTGGTCCACCGCCACTTGGCAGCACACAGGATGTCGGCCACCTGTTTAACTGTTGCTAAACCAGAAACCTGCTGGTCGGGGCGCGATCTTCGGAGCGGAATTTCGCGCTCAGGCCCGTTTCGGACGCCGCTAGTTTGGTGTGAAAGTGCTGTGCGTTTACTGTGGGGTCAATTGAGCGTCAACGCGCCGAGGGGACGAGCGAGGGCCTGACGCCGGCCCCCTTTTTGCGGTGGGTCACCGAGAGCCATGCCGACGGCGAGTAATGCGTCGTGATTTCCTCGAAACCGTCGACTCGGGAAACCGAGAGCACGCCCGTCTGCGGATTGATTTCGAGTTCGTCACCTTCGCTCGCGTGCACTTCCTCGCCGTTGAAAAGCCGGATTATGAACACGGTGTTCCTCCAATCCGGCGGTCCTGGTGGGCGGGCAGTGAGCGCTAGGAAAAGTCTGGCTGTCGGAGCCGCCTGTTGTGCGGCCGCAACGTAAACGGTTGGGAAACTTTTGAGTGGCGATCTTCACAGCCGTGGGCCGAACCTTCGCCCCGAGCCGGGGGTTCAACCGGCTCTAGCTGCACAAACAGGTCGGTTCCGCCAGTGCGCCGCCGGGCTTCGAGGGCAGGCGCGCGGTCGGCCGGCGCTTTAACTCCGCGGGAGTTTTAGCTGAATGCGGCAATCGAGGGGGAAGTTCGTGGGATCGGTTGCGCACCGCTACATAGGTTAGGCTACATTTACTAACCGTGACCGAGGTCAGCGTCCAGACAAGTTCCGCCGGCTCTGAGTCGCCGTCGATTCCGCTTCCCCTGCACGTCGATCCGGCGGATCTGGCGGCCGAGCTGGCCGTGGTGCTGTCCGAGCGCGTCGGGGAGGAGTATCTGCTCTACGAGCGCGGCGGTGAATGGGTGCTGGCCACCGGTGTGCGCGCGATGATCGAGCTCGACAGCGACGAGCTGCGAGTGATCCGCGACGGGGTGACGCAAAGCCAATACTGGTCGGGCAGGCCTGGCCCGGTGCTCGGTGAAGCCACCGACCGGCTGTTGCTGGAAACCGATCAGCTCTTCGGCTGGATCGCCTTCGAATTCGGTGTGTACCGCTATGGGCTGCAGCAGCGGCTGGCGCCGGGAACCCCGCTGGCCCGGGTGTTTTGGCCGCACGGCCGCATCGTGGTGACCCGGGATGAGGTTCGGCTGTTCGGTACCTCGGCCGGGCACCGCAACGATGTCCTCGACGTGCTGGGCGACGGCGTGCCCGATGTGCGCGACGCCTCGGCGGTCGACGTGGTCGCCGACCCGTCCGACTACCGTGGCCGCGTCGCGTCGGCCGTCGCGGAGATCGCCAGGGGCCGCTACCACAAAGTGATTCTTTCCCGTTCTCTGGAAGTGCCTTTCGTGCTCGATTTTCCGTCCACCTACCGCCTGGCGCGTCGGCACAACACCCCGGTGAGGTCGTTCCTGCTGCGGCTCGGCGGGATTCGCGCCGTGGGATACAGTCCCGAACTGGTCGCGGCCGTCCATCACGACGGAGTCGTGGTAACCGAACCGCTGGCGGGCACCCGTGCGCTCGGCCGTGGGGAGGTGCGCGACCGCCAGGCCCGCGACGACCTGGAGTCGAATTCCAAAGAGATTGTCGAGCATGCCATTTCGGTGCGGAGCTCGCTGCAGGAAATGACCGAGATCGCCGAGCCGGGCACCGCCGTCGTCACCGATTTCATGACGGTGCGGGAACGGGGGAGCGTGCAGCACCTGGGCTCCACGGTCAGCGGCCGGCTGGGCACGTCCAACGACCGGATGGACGCGCTGGAAGCGCTGTTCCCGGCGGTCACCGCGTCCGGCATCCCGAAGGCCGGTGGGGTGGAGGCGATCATGCGCCTCGACGAGGGGCCGAGGGGGCTGTATTCGGGTGCGGTCGTGATGTTTTCGGCCGACGGCGGGCTGGACGCGGCGCTCACGCTACGGGCGGCGTACGAACGTGACGGGAAGACCTGGCTGCGTGCCGGAGCGGGCATCATCGAAGAGTCGACACCCGACCGCGAATTCGAAGAGACCTGCGAAAAACTGTCCACGCTCGCCCCCTATCTGATTGCGCGCCAATAGCTTTCTGATCGCATTTGCCGGCTGCCCGCGGTAGCCGGCGGCTCGGTGTTCTCTGCGTCACTGCCGGCGCCGTAGGGACTTTCGGCCCTATTTGCCCGGTTCTCGCGCGTGCCATCTTTATGTAACCGCATGACACAGATACATTGCGCGTTACTGAGCGCGACAGATAACCGGGAGGGTTCCGTGTCCAAGCCGCTGACCAACCTGCAGCTACTTCACGAGCTCGAGCCGGTGGTTGAGCGCCTGCTCAATCGCCACCTTTCGATGTTCAAGGAGTGGAGCCCGCACGACTACGTTCCCTGGACGGACGGCAGAAACTTCTACGGGCCGGACGGCCAGGATTGGGAGCCCGGGCAGACGCGGCTGCCCGACGTCGCGCAGGTAGCGATGGTGCAAAACCTGTTGACCGAGGACAACTTACCGTCGTATCACCGCGAGATCGCGATGAACTTCAGCATGGACGGTCCATGGGGTCAGTGGGTGAATCGGTGGACCGCAGAGGAGGCCCGGCACAGCACGGCGCTGCGCGACTATCTGGTGGTCACTCGCGCCGTCGACCCGGTCGAGCTGGAGAAGCTGCGGCTCGAGCAAATGACCAGGGGCTTCAGTCCCGGCCAGAACCAGCAGGGCGATATGTTCGCTGAGAGCCTGTTCGACTCGGTCATGTACGTCTCGTTCCAGGAGCTCGCCACCCGTGTCTCGCACCGCAACACCGGCAAGGTCAGCAACGACGCGGTCGCCGAGCAGTTGATGGCCAGGGTGTCGCATGACGAGAACCTGCACATGCTCTTCTACCGGGATATCAGCGCCGCGGGCCTGGACATCGCGCCCGATCAGGCGATGAGGTCGGTGCACCGGATTCTGCGCAATTTCAAGATGCCCGGATTCACGGTCCCGGAGTTTCGCCGCAAGGCGGTGATCATCGCGGTGGGCGGAGTCTATGACCCGCGCATTCATCTCGAAGAAGTGGTCATGCCGGTGCTGAAGAAGTGGCGGATCTTCGAACGCGAGGACTTCACCGGGGAGGCCGCCGCCATGCGCGACGACCTTGCGTTGCTGGTCAAGGAGCTCGAGGACGCCTCGCAGAAATTCGACGATTCCAAGCAGCGCTACCTCGAACGCGAGACGCGCAGAACCGAGAAGATCACCGCCAGCAAAGTGCTTCAAACGAAGGGGACGCTGACGCTGAGCCAGCACTGACGCCGGTTATCTGGTCACCATTCCGCGGCTGCGGCCGAATGCCGATCGAAGAGCCAATGTTGGCCATTCCCATGATTTACCGGTACAGCTCCACGTAAGGTGTGCCGCACACCCGGGGGTTAGAGGAGTAGGAGCTGTATGTCTAATCTCAGGGCGAAAGCGTTACTTGGCCTGATGCTTGCCTTGATCTCCCCGGGAATAGCCGATTGCACGGCCACCGTCGCGTGCGCAACCTGCACCGTCGTCACCTCTTAGCCGCGCCGGCGCGCACGGCCCGAGGTGCGCGCTGACCCAGACTCAGACCGACGAGCTCGATTCGAGATAGTCGGCCAGGATGCGGCCGACGAGCGACTCGATATTCGATTCGATCGACGACGCGAGCGTGGCGGTGACGGTCGCCACGGCTTGGGTCCTAAATCGCACCAGCATGGTGATCAGCTCGGCGATTTCGGCGTCGGCCGGCAGCGGCTCGCCGGGCTTGATGCGGTCCAGCACGTGTTCGGCCCCGGCGCGCACCAGCATGTCACTGATCTTGTCGATCTGCGGGACGATCTGTTCGTGGAGGTCGATGAGCTTGTCGAATTTGACGCCGTAGCCCCGAATTTCATTGAACGCTTCGATGAGTTTCGGGCGCGTGATCGTCGCCTGCTCCCCATCGATCCTGATCACCCCGAGCGCCACCAAACGCTCGAACGCCTGCGCGTCGTCGACCAGTCGCTGCGCGTCGGCCAGCGCCACCGTCTCCGGTTTTTCGGTGGTCCAGGTGCCGACGATGGCGGTTTCCAGGCCCAGCACGTCGCCGAGGTTTTTGCCTTCTTCCCACGCGCTGAGCATTTCTCGCACGTGTGCGATGTTGTAGCCGCGGTCGAGCATCGAGGTGATGAGCCGCAGCCGGGTCAGATGGGTGTCGTTGAACAGCGCGATGCGCCCCACCCGCAGTGGCGGCGGCAGCAGCCCCCGGTCCCGGTAGACGCGGATATTGCGGGTGGTGGTGCCGGCCAGGCGGGCCAGGTCGTCGATCCGGTATTCACCGGAGTTCGCGGTGCCGTGCGGGTGCCGGGCGGCCGCGTCGAAAAGCTGGGACACCGCCCCCTCGATGAGTTGGCGATACTCCCGCGATTGGCGCCGAACCCGTTTGGGTGCGCGCCGCACGTTGTGCAGCACGCTCGCGATGGTGCCGGGCTCGGGCCGCGCTGCGCGCTCGGTGGCCATGTCAGTGCGGCAGCTCAGGCCGACGCGGTGGCCTGCGTCGGGGCGTGTCGCGCCACCGCCTGGTAGTCCTCGTACCGGAAATCCCTCATCTGGCGAAGATACTGCGTGGCGAAGCCGGGGTACATCGACCCGTTGAATCCGTCCTTGGTGAGGTACCAACTGCGGCATCCGGACATCCAGGTCGTCTTGGTGAGTCGGCGTTGCAGCTCCTCGTTGTGGCGGCGCTGGACCTCGGCGCGCACATCGAGGTAACGCAGGTTGTCGTTGAGCACGGTGGTGATCCCGCGCACCGCGTAGTCCAGCTGGCCCTCGATGTACACCAGTAGCGAGTTGTGGCCCGGCCCGGAGTTGGGGCCGGTCATGACAAACAGGTTCGGATAGCCGTGCACGTTGATGCTCTTGTAAGCCTGTGCGCCGGCGGCCCATTCGGCCGCCAGCGACCGGCCGCCCAGCCCGGTGACTCCGAAGGGCGGCCCGGTCAGGTGCACGTCGTAACCGGTGGCGAACACGATGCAATCGAGGTGATGCTCGATGCCGTCGCTGGTGCGAATGCCGGCCGGGCTCAGCGTGGCGATCGGCCAGTCGATCAGCTTGCAGTTGTCGCGCTGCAGCGCGGGGTAGTACTCGCTGGAAACCAGCATGCGTTTGCACCCGGGCCGGAAGTCCGGCGTCAGCTGCCGTCGCAACCAGGGGTCTTTCACCTGGGCGCGCAGGTGGGCGCGGCCGAGGCGGGCGACCAGCGACGTCAAGGGGGTGTCCCACACCAGCGCCGTGGCGCTGGCTTCGTGGCCCCAGTACAGCGCCTGGCGCGCAAGCTGTTGGGTCGCAGGAACTTTGGCGAACAACGACTGCACCGCCGGTGGGGTGGCGACGTCCAAGCGTGGCAGCACCCAGCACGGGGTGCGCTGGAACACCTTGACGAACCCGGCCTGTTTGACCAGCTCGGGGATGATCTGGATGGCGCTGGCACCGGTACCGATGACCGCGACGCGCTTGCCGGTGAAGTCGTAGTCGTGATCCCAGCGTGCGCTGTGGATCTTGTGTCCGCGGTAGCTGTCCAGGCCGCGGATGTCGGGGAAGCTGACGTCGGACAGCGGACCGGACGCCAGCACGACGGTGCGGGCGCGAAACTTCTTGCGGTTCCTCGTCGTCGCGGTCCAGACTCCGGCTTCCTCGTCGAAGGCCAGGTCCTTGACCTCGTGGCCGAACTTGATGCGGCTGCGGATGTCGAACCTGTCCGCCATGTCCTCGAGGTGCCGGTAGATCTCAGGCGCGGGGGAGTAGGTGCGTGACCATGTCGGGTTCTTGACGAAGGAGTACGAGTACAGCAGTGACGGGACATCGCAGCTGGCGCCCGGATACGTTGTGTCGCGCCAGGTTCCGCCGACGCGGTCGGCACGCTCCAGCATCACGATGTCGTCGACTCCGGCTTCGGCCAGCCGGATCGCCGCCCCCAGTCCGGTGAAGCCGGCTCCGATGATGAGCGCCGCATGGGCGCGGTTGTTCGCCATGGTCACGCCGCCGGCTCGTGGGTGAGTTCTTTGACCCAAGTCGGCACCGGCGGAAGCAGGGGCCGCGGATATCGGTCGGAAAGCCACACCATCGAATTCGCCAGCAGGTGGTACGGGTGGCGTGGACTCGTGACCACTCCGGCGTAACGCCTCAGGAAACGATAAGTCGGTACCCGCCTGGTACGTTCGCCGCGATCCCCGAGCTCTTTGAATCGTTTCACGGCGCGGTAAAGGCGCTCGGGCTCCATGCCCATGGCCGTGATCTCGTTGCGGATCCTGTTGATCAGCGGTGCGCCCGTGATCGCGCCGATGATGAGACCCGGGGTGGCGTTGTGGCCGACGAAGTCGATCAGCAACCGCCGGATCTTCGCGTGCCCGATCATGTCGAGAACTTCGAAATCGACTACCAGGTGGCGTGATTCGTCATTGTTGATCTTCTCGAAAACCTGGTGGCACAGGGGGTCGTGCACCTCGTCGAGGAGGAATTTCAACAGGGCGCCGTCCAGCGCGACTTCGAGCATCGGGATGACGGTGCCGAGCAGAGACAGCGGCATGTCGTCGGCCCAGCGGTCCAGCCAGTCGATCGCCAGGCGGATGTTGACGTTCGGCTCGGGAATCTCGCCGTCCTCGAGCATGCCCCAGCGCTTCATCAGCGCCAGTTCGGCGTTGGCGTGGCGCTGCTCCTCGGCGTGGAAGTAGCGGTAGATCTCGGCGATGGTCGGGGTGGGTGCCTTCTTCGCCAAGGCCGCGAAGCCCCTGGCGCCGATGTTCTCGATCCAGCACAGGTCGGCCATGAATGCCTTGAGCTGTGGCCGCTGTTCATCAGTGATCATTTCGCCGCCGGGTGCGTCCCAATCGATGTCGGCGAGGGCCCACTGCCGATCCTTGATCTTGGCGAGCATGGCTTCCATGTCGATGGCCATCAAGCGCTCCTTTGCGTCGGGTGATCAGGGTAGGTTGATGCGGGACACCAGACCGGCGGCACGCGTATAGGTTTGCGGGGCAAGCCGTTTGATGTTCCAGCCGATCTTGGCATCGAACTGCGGCATGCAGTAGAGCTCGCCGCGGTCGTGGGTGTCCAAGCAGGTGCGCGCGACTTTCTCCGCCGATAACCCGGTCCAGCGCATCAATTTTGCGGCGAGTTCGCTGGATTGTTCGCTGATGCGGCCGGTTTCGAGGATGTTGGTCTTGACGAAGGTCGGACACAGCACGGTGACTCGCACCCCCGTGCCGGCAAGTTCGGCGGCGAGCGTCTCCGAGAGTGAGAGCACGCCGGCCTTGCTGACGTTGTAGGCGGCCATGCCGGGCGCCGCACCGAACGCCGCCGCCGATGCCACGTTGATGATGCCCCGCGGCGCATGCGACGGCCCCGCCTCGCGCAGGATCGGGGTGAACACGTGGCAGCCGTGGATGGGCCCCCACAGGTTCACGCCCAGGGTCCACAACCAGTCGTCCAGCGGCGCATCACCGATGGCAGCACCGCCCGCGCCGACGCCGGCGTTGTTGATCACCAGCGTGGGTGGTGCAGCGAACCAGGACTGCGACTGCTCGGCCAGCGCCTGTACGTCTTCGAATCGCGACACGTCGCAACGGATTGCGACCGCCTTGGCGCCGTGTTCGGTGATCGCGTCGGCCGTCCGCTGCGCGGCGGCTTCGTCGATGTCGCTGCACACGACGGCGCCGCCGCGCTTGCCCAGTTCGACGGCGAACGCGGCGCCGATGCCGCTTCCGGCGCCGGTCACCACCGCCAAGGCGCCCCGGCTGGTTTTCGACCGGTTGAGCAGTCTGTCTACGGGACCGAACATGGTCAGCGGACCTCCTCGGTGGCGACGCGCGCATCCTGCAGGGCGTGCGCGATGAACCGCGCGACATAGGCCATCGCCTTGGCGGCCTCCGGTGTCATGCGTGGCAGCGCCTGAAAGACGTGCACCTGGTGCGGCCAGACCTGCAGTTCGCATCTGCCACCGGCGGTTCGGATGTCAGCGGCAAGTTGGCGCGCGTCCTCCTGCAGCATCTCGGCCCCACCGGCCTGGATCAGCGTGGGGGGCAGCGCGGGGCGGCCGGCGACGTCGAGCGTCAGCCGTTGATGGGTCAGTTCGATGCCGCTGTGATAGAGGCCGACCAGGCGGACCGCGTTCGCCGCTCGGGTGGCGGGGTCGGGGCGTATTCGCTCACGGGCGAGCGCCAGTTCGAACGTGAGGTCGTACAGCGGAGAGAACAGCACCATGGCGGCGGGGTGCTCGACCTCTGGCTGCAGCAGCAAGTCCACGGACAGATGACCGCCCGCCGAATCACCGGCGATCACAATCTGTTTCGGCGGCACCCCGCGGGTGTTCACCAACCAGTCCCAGCCCGCGCGGACGTCGTCGGCCGCGGTGGGGAAGCGATGCTTCGGGGCCAGGCGATAGTCGATGCAGAACACCGGCAGGCCGGTGAGGGCTGAGAGCCAAGATGTCAAGCGGCGGTGGGTCTTTGGTGAGCACACGGCGTACCCGCTGCCGTGCACGTAGTAGATCGCGCCCTCGCTGACCGAGGACCGTTCGGTGTCGCTGGTGGGTGTTCGCGGTCCATAGACCCATTCACCCTTGACGCGGCGGCCGTCGGGCAGTCGGACGTCGACCGATTCGACGCGAGTACCCGCGAGCGAGGGACCGAAGGTCCCCATGATCCTGGCGATGATCTGGCGTGATAACCACAGCCCCCAGGCCCGTTCGGGCGGAATCACGCTGGTGATCGGCCGAAGGGTGTACGTACTTACCGCTGCCGCGCCGCGGGATCGCAACGACCCGCGAGCCGGAACGCCGTCCGTCATGCAACGCAGTCAACACCAAATGTTGACATTGGTCAATGGCAGCTTTGGGGTGGGGGCGCGGTGCATCCCCGGCGGGCTGTAGGTTCTCATCCAACATGGCGGAATTCTCATCTTTGTGACGTCGAAATGGCGGATCCGCCACAATGGTGAGAATCTGGTTAGTGGGCCTAGGCATCAGCTCGCTTTGGACGTTTCCCATTCGGGTCTCTGTCGCGCCCAGCGTGCATGCGAAGTGCGTTGTCCATCAATGCTATTGGTGGTGCCATCAAAATGGGATTGGCGGTAGCGTCACATCTCAGGACGGCAAAGCGTATGGATATCAGCAGTTATCCATCAACCCCCTGGGCGTGTCGGCCAACACCGGAAGGGGAGTGCGCATCGAGCCGCATTCATGGATATCAGCGGTCTACCGGTATTGAGTGTCGCAGGCATGCGACGGCATCGGGGCGCAACCCTGGAAGCGGATGCGCGGGAACATGTTTCGCCGGTTATCGCGACTCGCAGTGGCTCCCTGTGTGGCATACGGGAAGTGCTAACTGGACTTCCCAAGGGCCCTTTCGGCTTTCGCCTCTCATCCCGTCTGAAGAGTATTCGAGGGTTTCGTGGCGAACCCCGAACCAACACCGTCCACTCCGAAAAACTCCGCGCGGATCGTAACGACGAAGCCGACGAGCCTTCACTAACCGGCTTGCTTGACCGGCGGGCGGTAGAAGATTAACAGCTGGCCGATCGCCCCGGCCAGGCCCAAGCCCGCCGAGATCACCAACCCCTGCCAGCCGTCGAACCAGTTCTTCCCGAACACCACGTAGTCCAGGCTGTACTTGCCCGCCCCCAGCGTCGCCACGCCCACGGCGCTGACCGCGAGCACCAGGTTGTACTCCCAGCCCTCCTTGACGATGAAGAAGCCGTTGGCGCGGTGCACCGTCCATGCCGCCACCAGCATCAGGGAGACGAAGCCCGCCGCCGGGATCGGGGTCAGGAAGCCGGCGGCCAGGCCCAAACCGGCGGCCATTTCCGTGGTCGCGGCCACGGTGGCGTGGAACTTGCCGGGCTTCATGCCGATGCTCTCGAACCAGCGCGCGGTGCCCGGGATGCGGCCACCGCCGAAGAACTTGTTGTAGCCGTGCGCGGCCAGCGTCACGCCCAACACCAGCCGCAGGATCAGCACTCCGACGTCATGGAACGTGTCATATGAAGTCATAACTGTAAAACCTAGATCATGCGTGGGATCCGACCACAGCAGCGCCGGCCAGAAAGTCCGCTGCGGGCGTCGGGGGATTCGTAGTTTGATGGTCAAGATGGTTGTGCGTGCAAGGAACGGTGCATGGCGCCTTCCCGGTGGCCCTGACAAGCGTCGCCGCCGAGCGGATGGCATCAACACTTGGCCTGCAAACCAGAGTCTGGGCCGCGGGCTCGAGTTCTGTTCTGTTCAGCGGGTCCACCGCGCGCTAGCGACTGGCAATGTATCCGTAACCGGTACATCGACGCTCCGGCCCGGAGGCTTCGTCACCAAAGCAGGCGTGGGCACGCTAACCGTGGACGACACATCGCTGACACTCAAGGAAGCAAAACCCTCGGCCGCCAGCGGAGGAACCGCTGTTTCGCCGTTGAGAGCGGAAACGCTGGCAGTGACCGAGCAGCGGTCCTATGACGCCGCGGCCGCGGGGATTTCACGTGACGCCGTCGGTGATCAGCCAGCGATCAAGGCTTTGGCGCCGAGCGTCCGCCAGGCCCCGGTGGTGCGGCAAAACAGTGCGCGGCCGCGGATCTGGGGAGCAACAGAGCACCCGCGATGGAGGGCAATCAAGCCTCGGGAAGCTGAGTCGGATTTTGACGGGCGGCGGATGCCCAGGATCGATTATTCAATGCGACACGCGAGATCTTTGGAATAGATCCAACCCATAGGCCAATACCAAAACGATCAGCGAGGCTATTTTGGCGATACGTTCTCTCGTGCGCATCCTCGATCGTCTCGGTGGTCTTTTACGCGAAGGTCGCCACGATCGCGAAGAAGGGCTCAGTGGCCCGACATTCCTCCATCGACCGCCAGGGTCGAGCCAGTGATGTAGGACGAGGCATCACTGGCCAGGAAAACGACCGCGGCATCGAGTTCGTGCTGCATGCCCAACCGGCCCAGCGGGCTGGTCTGGCGGATAAAGCCCAGAAGTTGGTCCTCGGGAATCTCGGCGGTCATTTCGCTGACGAAGTATCCGGGAGCGATCGCATTGACCCGGATTCCTCGCCGCCCGGACCACTGCTGGGCCAGATCGCGCGTCAGACCGATCAATCCGGCCTTGCTCGCCGCGTAAGCCGCTTGCGGTGCATAGGATTTGATCAAGCCGAGCACGCTCGAGATGTTCACGATGCTCGAACCGGGTTCCATCCGGCGAGCGCAAGACTGCGCCGCCCAGTAGCACCCGTTGAGGTTGATGTCGATTACTCGGCGGAATTCGTTGGGGTGCTCTTTGACGGCCGGCACCGCGGTGCCGACGCCGGCGTTGTTGATCAGCACATCGATCCGGCCGAACTCCGCAACCGCACGCGCTGCCAGCGCCTCGCATTGTTCGGGATCTGCGACGTCGGTGGGACAGATCAGGACGCGGCGTCCCTGCTGCTGCACAACGGAGGCGATCTCCGACAACCGGTCGGCGCGGCGTGCGGCGAGAACCACGTCGGCCCCGGCCTGCGCGAGGGCACGCGCAAATCCCGCTCCCAGGCCCGAACTAGCTCCGGTCACCACTGCCGCTTTTCCGTCCAGCCGGAACAGTTCGAGCACCGACCGTGCATCAGCCTGCGTCATGATCGGGCCCCCAGTTGGGTCAGCCCGGCCGCCGCGAGCGGCGCGACTGCATCACCGACCGTGTCGAAGCCATCGCCACGAGTCATGCCCCGTTGGAAGCGGGCGTGGATGCCCTCGGCGATCACGGCGATCTTGAAGTAGCCGAGTGCGAGGTAGAAGTGCAGGTCACCCAGGTCGCGTCCGCTGGATTGAGCATAGTGTTCCGCTAGCTCGGAGATGCACGGGAGCCGGGGGCTGGTCGAAGCGGCCGATCCGCCGAGCACCGGGGCGAACGCCGGGTCGGAGTAAACCAGGTGCAAACCCAAATCGGCCAGCGGGTCACCCAGAGTGGCCATTTCCCAGTCGACCAGCGCCAGGACCCGGCCCACGTCGTCGCGGTCGAAGATCGCATTGTCGATCCGGAAGTCGCCGTGCACGATCGACGCCCCCGCTTCGGCGGGGCAGGCCGCGACAAGTCGCTCGTGTAGTCGATCAATATCGCTGAGTTTCCGTGTCCGCACTCGCTGCCACTGGTCATGCCAGCGTGCCACTTGCCGTTGCAGATACCCCTCGGCCCGCCCGAAGCCGGCCAGGCCGACCTCGGCCGGGTCGACGGCGTGCAGCCGGACGAGGACATCGATCAGTCCGCTGGCACAACGCGTGATCTCGGCGTGTGGGAGGGCATGGAGATCCTCGAGGGTTCGGATGACGCGGCCGCCGACATACTCCACCACCGTGAACGGAACGCCGAGGACGCCGGCGTCGGCCAGGGCCACGGCACGAGCTACGGGGATATCGGTGCCCGAAAGGGTGGCAACCACCCGGTACTCGCGCTGCATATCGTGCGCGGAGGGAGCGAGTCCGCCCAGCGGGGGACGGCGCAGAACCCAAGTCGAGTGCCCGTCGGAGAGCCGGTACGTGAGATTCGACCGGCCGCCCTGGATGAGCTCGGCAGACAGAGTGCCGGAGAAGCCGGGCACGTGCTCGGCGAAGAATCCTTCCAGCGCCTGCAGATCGAGGCCGTCGGGCGTGGCGGTATGTGTGGCGTTCACTGGTTCTTCTCACGTTCGTGCCGATTTATGATTCGGCGCGCGATCGCCCATCGATGCGTCTCGGAGGGGCCGTCGTAGATACGGAACGGCCGGACCTCACGCAGAAACCGTCCCAACAGCAGGTCACCGGATACGCCCAGCGCGCCGCAGATTTGTAGGGAACGGTCGGCGACCCGCCAAATCGATTCCGCGCAAAAGGTTTTGGCGATCGAGGTGGACTGGGACCCGTGACCGCCCTGGTCCAGTTCCCAGCACGCCCGCAGGATGAGCCCGCGCGCTGCGGCGATGTCGATCGCGTTGTCGGCGATCATCTGCTGCACCATGCCCAGATCGCCCAACCGGGAGCCGAACAACCGGCGCTCCACCGCGCGGTCCACGGCGATGTCCTGTGCGCGGCGCGCGATGCCCAACCACCGCATGCAGTGGGTCATCCGCGCCGGACCGAGCCGGACCTGTGCATATCGGTAGCCCTGGTCGACCTCGCCGAGCACCGCCTCGTCCGGGACGAAACAGTTCTCGTACAGCACCTCGATGTGGCCGCCGTAGAGACTCTCGTCGAGAGTTTCGATGTGCCGCACCAGTTTCATTCCCGGATTGCCGGCATCGACGAGGAACATGGTGGCGCCACCGGCGTCGCCCGGCTCCCCCGACGTGCGAGCCATGCAAATGGTGAACGCTGCACCGTCGGCACCCGTGATGAACCACTTGTGGCCATCGATACGCCAGCCGCCCGGTACGCGCTCCGCGCGCGTAGTGAGGGCACTGGGGTCCGAACCGGCACCGGGCGCGGGCTCGGTCATCGCAAAGCAGGAACGGATGTCGCCCGCGGCCAACGGCCGCAGGTACCGCTCTTTCTGGTCATCGGTCGCGATGGCCTCGAGCATGTGCATGTTGCCCTCGTCTGGCGCGGCGATGTTCAACGCCAGCGGGCCTAGCAGCGAGTAGCCGGCCTCCTCGAAAACGGCTGCGCGGCCACACATGTCGAGGCCGTGGCCACCAAGTTCAAGGCTCACATGCGGAGCGAACACACCCGCGCGCTTCGCGGCCTGTTGCAGCTCGGTCCGTACCTCTTCGGACCGCGCGACACCGCGTACTTCTTCTTCGACCGGCACGACATCGTCACGAACGAACTCCGCCGTGCGCCGAGCAAGCTCCGCGACTTCCGGGCTCGGGGTCAAGTCGATGGGCATTACTCTCCTCGAAAGCTAATAACCATTAGCCGTGATGCTAGACACCGCAGACTAAAGATGCAAAACGGAAGTGGCTGTCGCGATGATCTCAGGTCATTCGGCTATCCTGCGGTAGCTAGACGGGAGGAGCGTTGAGCCGACTAGACGAGATCCGGGCCGCGGCATTGGAATTGTTCACCATCCACGGCTACGAGGCCACCACCATGGCCGACATCGGCCAGGCCGTCGGCATGCGCGGTCCGAGCCTGTACAAACACGTCGGCTCGAAGCAGGACCTGTTGGCGCAGATCATGGTCGAGACGATGCGGACGCTGCTGACTATGCATCGGTCGGCCGTGTCCAGCGCCGTGGACGTGACCGAACGCCTCCGACGAGCCACCGAAGCGCACGTGCGTTTTCACGCGCGGCACCGGCTCGAGGCATTCGTCGGCAATCGAGAGATTCGCAGTCTCATCGAGCCGAACCGCAGCGAAGTGCTGGCACTCCGCGTCGAGTACGAAACCTGTTTCCGGCAACTGATCGAAGCCGGTATCGACGACGGGCGCTTCCAGGTTGCATCGACCCAACTCGCATCGTTCGCAATTCTTGACCTGGGCATGGGAGTCGCGGCTTGGTACCGGCCGGACGGCGAAGTCAGCGAGGACGCTCTCGTCTGGCAGTATAGTGATTTCGCCCTCCGCCTCGTCGGAGCAACCGTGCAGCGTTGATCCGCGCCCCATGCGGCAACGGGCGTGCTCCCGTAGTGAATCAGCCGGCGGCGGTAGGGGCTTCTGACCGGACTACCCGTTCCGTCGCGCCGATCGCTGCCGGAGAATGGCTGATCGCACGCTTGAATCCGATTCTGGAGAATATGATGCGGCGCTCGACTGCATAAATCAGTTCCGTGACCGGGAGTCGGCACTTGCGGGGCAAGCCATTTCAAGCCGTAGCGCAGATGCTCCGATTGTCCACCGTCGCTGTTGGTCGAAGATCCTGCTTTAGGTGATCGACCAGAACTCGAACAGCGTGCGCAATGTCGCTACGAGTGGGAGCGGTTGGTCCAGCATGGGATGATGGCCAGCCTCGGCCAATTCTACGAAAGGGCCCCGGAGTTGGAGGATCGAGCGGATTCGCTCGGCCATGGCTGGGGGCACCAGCCCGGATTCACAACGCAAATAACCTAGACGACAGCGCATTTCGGCCATCATGGTTTCCAGCGACTCTTGGTCCGCTGGTCGTGGGTCCAATAACTGGTCGCCGAAGATCGCGGGATCGAACTTCCAGGTCCACTCTTTGCCGATTCTTCGTATCGACTCCGTTGCTATGTGTCGTCTGATGAAGGGGAGTACCACATCCTGTGGCGGCACTGACGTAAAGCGTGCCAGGATCTCATCTTTCGTCGCATATCGGGTGTGTTTGCGGTCGCGTAACCTCGCTTCCTCGGGCGCACGGTCACGCAACGGCGAATCGATCACCACCATGCTGCTGATCCGGTCGCCGTAGTGCATGGCTGCCTCGGCTGCCACCCAGCCGCCCAAACTGTGCCCGACTATGATCGGTCTCGCTGCTGAAGCCCCGGGTGTCGCGGAAACCTCCATCACTTCTCTCGCCCAGGTATGCAGGTGATATGCGCTCCGGGTGCCGCTATCGCCGTGCCCTGACAAATCCGGTGCAATCACGCGGTGGGTTCGGGAAAAGAATGGACCAATGTGGTCCCACCAACCCGAGTGCGCTCCGCCCCCGTGAATGAGGACGATGGGTGGCTTCCCTTCGGCTCCCCAGACGCGCAAATGTATGCGGCAACCATCGACTTCCACGTCGCAGTGGTCCGGCTGGTGACACAGGGCGGCGGTGAACCAGGGCGGTTCGACCGTCGTCACTCGGGAGCGAGAAAACAGGGCGTCAACCTCCGTGTGCGTGATGAAGGCCAGCTAACCGATATCCCCACACTAACGGCGGTGATTCGATTCCAGAAGGAACAAAGCCGATTTCCGACGAACGCGCCTGGAGACATTGAGGCCGGCAGGATATCCATTCGACAACCCGGCGGTTCGGACGGGATGAGGATCGCTCGCGTCATCGATCCGACGCGCGAGGCTGTCCGCAACGCCCTCGCTCGGGGGTTGTTCTGCGCGATCCCAGTCCTCCGACGTGGACGTTCAGCTAGACGATTCAACTGATTTGCTCACCTGCCCCCAGGCGCGGCACAGAACTCGGGGTTCCGTACTCCTGGCGTCCGGCTCCAAGAATAGATTCATGCCGGCGGTCTCTTTGCCCCCGATCGCAGCTCTTCTCGGTCACTGGTCCTGGTGGCCGATCAACACCTATTGGATCAAGCGAGATGCGTCCGCCGAGGACGCGCACACCGTACCAATCCCTCGATCAGTTGGAACGTGAAAATTCACCCGAGGACCTGCCAAGCTGTCCACGAATACTTTGATAATCGACAGCCAGGCTTGGGAAAGGCCGCCATCTATCGGCGCTGGTCATCGAAAGCCGCGCTGCTAACCGATGCTCTTGTCTACTGGCGGCCCGAACTGCTCAGCGACAACGCCCCAAACACCGGCAGTCTGGCCGGTGACCTCCACGCCCTCGTCGAACGTGCCGAGCGCAACGACAACTCCTTGATCACCAATGACCTTGTGCTGCGAGTCGCCTTGGAGGCGGCGCACGATGCCGAAGTCGCCACCGCGCTCAATGATCTGATCCTCTTCAAAGGAAGACGCGTGTTGTCGGCCGTGCTGGCAAAAGCAGCCGAGCGCGGCGAAATCTCTGCCACCCGCGACTGGTCATTGGTCGCCGATGTGATGACGGCAATGGGTTTACTACGCGTCATCAGCGGACAGAGCGTCGATGGCGAGTTCGTGCGGCAGGTCACCGACACGCTCATCCTGCGCGCGGTAACGAAGCCCGACCAGTGAGCAAAGCATCGCTCTGAGCCCGAATGGCGGAGCGGTCGATTCGTTGCGGAGTAGGCTGGAAGCGCACCACGAGCTGAATCGCAGGTAGTCGATGGCGGATGACGATCCGTACACCACCCAGCGTGACGCGGGCCTGATCGTCGTGTCGGAATTGGAGGCGGCGGGGTTTACTGATGCCGTCGAGGTCGGGCGCGGCGGTTTTGGGATTGTATTCCGATGCCGGCAGGTCGGCCTTGATCGTGTTGTCGCGGTGAAGGTCCTCACCGCTGAACATGACGAAGACAGGCAGCGGTTCCTGCGCGAGCAACGGGCGATGGGCTTGCTTACCGGGCATCCCAATATCGTCGGCGTCTTGCAGGTCGGACAAACCGAGGGCCGCCTTCCGTACCTTGTCATGCAATTTCATCGCGAGGGCTCGCTCGGGCAGCGCCTACACCAGCGCGGCCGACTCCCGATCGATGATGCGCTGCGTATGGGCGTCAAGATGGCGGGCGCGCTGGAAACTGCGCATCGTGCGGGCATCTTGCACCGCGATGTCAAGCCGACGAACATTCTCTACACCGATTACGGTGAGCCGGCACTCAGCGACTTTGGCATCGCCCATATCACCGGCGGATTCGAGACGGCGACCGGCATATTCACCGGATCTCCGGCCTTCACCGCACCCGAGACACTCAGTGGCCACCCGCCAACCCAAGCATCCGACGTGTATGGACTGGGCGCCACACTATTTGCGGCCCTTACCGGACATGCCGCGTTCGAACGGCGCAGCGGTGAGCAGGTGGTAGCGCAATTTCTGCGCATCGCTACGGAATCCGCCCCCGACCTGCGGGACAACGGCATTCCCGACGACGTTGCCGCGGTGGTCGATATGGCGATGGCGCGAGAGCCTCGCAACCGGCCATCAGCGCTCGAGCTCGGTGAATCTCTGCAACAAGTGCAGGCGATGCACGGGCTTCCCGTCGACGAAATGGCGCTTCGTCCCAGCCACCGGGGGGATCGGCCCGCCCGGGCCACGGGATCGGCGGTCCCACCCCGCAGGGAACGTGGCGGTCTTCCAGTGGAAGTCAACAGCTTCGTCGGACGGCATGAGGCGTTGGCCGAAGTGACGCAGCTGCTTAAGGCGGCGCGGCTCGTAACCTTGACCGGAATCGGTGGGATCGGCAAAACACGACTCGCTCTGCGCGCAGCGGCTGAGTCGGCAAATGACTTCGCCGACGGGGTACGGCTCGTGGAGCTCGGCGAGCTTCGCGACGGGGCGATGCTTGTCGACGCGGTCTCCACAGCCCTCGGCTTGCGCGGGGAAGCCGCGCGGCCGTCCCGCGAGGTGTTGGAGGATTTCCTGTTTGGCCGGCAGCTACTGCTCGTCGTTGACAACTGTGAACAGGTGATCGATGCCGCGGCGAAGCTTGTTGACTCGCTGCTGCGGACTTGCCCGAGGCTGCATGTTCTCGCAACCAGTCGGGAGCGTCTCGGCATCGGAGGGGAAGCCCTCTTTCCTTTGTCCCGGTTGACCAGTCATGCAGTGCAGCTGTTTGCCGATCGTGCTGCCGCGGCGGTGCCGGACTTCCATGTCACGCCGAAAAACGAGGACACCATCGCCCAGATTTGCTCGCGCCTGGATGGCCTGCCGTTGGCAATCGAACTGGCGGCGGCGCGATTACGCGCCATGTCGCCCGAGCAGCTACTGCAGCGGTTGGACCACAGGTACGCGTTGTTAACGCAGGGTAATCGCGTTGCCCCGGCCCGTCAGCAGACGCTGAGTTGGAGCATCGGGTGGAGTTATGACCTATGCACTCCGGCCGAACAGCAGCTGTGGTGGCGACTGTCGGTTTTCGCTGGAAGCTTCGAACTCGAAGCGGCCGAATATGTCTGCGCCGACGGCCTCCTCGCGCAAGAGTTGGACAACCTCCTCACCTCACTCGTGGACAAGTCCATAGTGGTTCGGACAGAACGCAATGGCGTCATTCGGTTCCGTTTGATCGACACGCTCCGGGAATATGGCCGCGCGAAAATCGAGAGCTCCACGGACTTGAACGACCTCCGCAGACGACACCTGGACTGGTATCGGCAGTTGGCGGACCGCGCCGCGGCGGACTGGTTCGGTCCGAGGCAGTTGAGTTGGGTCAAACGTCTCGAATCGGAGGTGTACAACCTGCGCGAAGCGCTCGAATTCGCGCTGTCAGACGCACCCGAGTTAGCGGTGGAGCTCGCGGCCCGACTGTACTGGTACGGCGTCGCGCGCGGGGCCCTCACCGAGACACGCCGTTGGCTGGATCGCGCCTTGGACGCGACACCGCCGGACTCATCGAAGGATCGGATCACGGCCTTGTACGCGGCCGCTGTGCTCGCCGGGGGGCAGGGGGACGTGTCGGCTGTGATGGCGCGCGCGGCCGAAGCGCAGGTGCTGGCCGATCAGATTACGGATCCCGTGGCGCGCGGCCTCGCCAAGGTCGCCCAAGCATTCTCAGCGCTGCTCGCCAATGACTACAGTCGCGTATCTACCTGCATCGCAGAGGTATTGGCGAGCGCCGAGGATCCTCTTATCCGTGTCTCGGCGATGATCTTGCAGGGCTGGCGCCTCCAATTCCAGGGTGATACCGGGCGCGCCCTTGTCTGGCAGGAGAAGGCGCTGGCAGTTTCCCAAGCGGCCGGCGAGGTGGTGTTCCGCTCGATCCTGTTGTGGTCCCTGGGGGTTGGATGGTGGCGGCACGGTAAACCGGACCGTGCAGAGGGGCTGCTGCGGCAATGTCTTGGGTTGGCACACCAGATCGACGATCCACGCAACGCTGCGGCTTGCCTGGAGGCGATGGGCTGGATCGCGGGCGCCAAAAACGATCCCCGTCGCGCCGCGGTGCTGATGGGAGCCGCGGAGGCATTGATGCATGGCGTAGGAGCCTCTCCCGCTGTGTTGCCTGATCTCGCCGTCTTTCATGAAGAATGCGTACAGCGGACGCTGGAAACGCTTGGAGCGCAGGACTATTCTGCTGCGCGCGAAGAAGGTGCCGGGCTTGACTTCGACGCGGCGGTGGCATACGTGCTGGACGCACCGACGCGAGAGGACCGACAGTCCGACCACGCCACCTAGCGGCGTCGCCCGGAGATTCCGTCTGGAAACCGGTTTCGCAGCTTCGGATGCGCCGCTTTGAGGCGATCCAGCGGTAGCTCTTCAATACACCGCAGTGGAATGCCACTACGAATTGGAGGACGCCTTCGTGCGCGCCGCCGCTACAGCCGCACGGTGCTCGTCGGAGTGCATGCTGGCCAGTTCGCCGCGAAGCGCAACCTCAAAGGAGTTGGTTAGCTGGCAGTCCAGGTAGGCGTTCAGCGCTCGCTTGGTCGCTTGTAGTGCGGCAGCCGGCACCGTCGTGAGCTTCTGGGCAAGAGACAACGCCTCATTCATCAAGTTCTCCGGCGCGACGACCCTGCTTGCCAGGCCCATTGTGACGGCGTCGGCGGCCGGAATCCGCGACCCCAGGAACAGATACTCTTTGGCGCGAGACAGGCCGGTCAGCGCAGGCCAGACCATGCCGCCGTCGCCGGGAACCAAACCCATTCGAAGGTGCGGATCGGCCAAAAAGCTGCCCTCGGACATCAGCACGATGTCTGAGAGCACGGCCAGGCTGCACCCCAACCCGACCGCCGGTCCATTGACCGCAGCGATGATGGGGAGGCGACATCCCACCATTCCTCTGATGATGGCGCGTCCTTCCTCCATGGTCTGCGCGCGCATCTCTTCATCGTCGATATTTTCCTGCATGTAGCCGAAATCGCCGCCGGCGCTAAATGCCTGTCCGCTACCGGTAAGGACCACGGCGCGCGCGTCCGCGTCGTCATCGAAGTGGCGCCATACGCGGGCAAGGGCTTGATGCATTTGCCGGTTGGCGCCGTTGAGATCGGCTGGGCGATTGAGCGTCAAAATCCTGACATGGCCCTCGGCTGTGATTCGTATTTCGGGTGCAAGCCCGTACATCCCGCCGTCGACGTCCGACATGAAGACCGGTCCCTTTCTCGCAGAACCAAACAGATATAGAGCAAATATTTAGATATATAGTAGCGGGTAGTGCAAGGGCCCTCTTCCGGTTCCCTAACGACGAGGAGAGATGTGTCGACCACAGTCGCGAAGGAGCCCGACCCGCGTAGGCTTCGGCTCCTGCTCGAGCGCTGCAGGCTGGAAGTCGACTCCGGCGCGCTGCCGTCGGCGCAAGTGGCCCTCAACGCAGGCGGTGTGGAATACGTATCGGAAACATTCGGCGCGGGGACGCCGTCCACGCGGTATGTCTTGCAGTCGGCAGGCCGAACCGTCGTGGCCGGCGTGCTATGGAAACTGATTTCCGATGGGTTGCTGGACATCGATCGCACAGTCGCGTCCTACATTCCTGAATTCGCCACCAACGGTAAAGAAGCGGTCACTGTGGAGCAGGTGGTCACCCACGTAGGCGGATTTCCCTTGGCGCCCCTCGGCTATCCGCAGATGCTGGACCGGTCCGAACGACTACGCGCCTTCAGCAAGTGGCGGCTCACCTATCCGCCCGGGACCCAGCTGCAGTTCCACCTAACCTCGGCCGCGTGGATCATCGGTGAGCTGTGCGAGCGGCTAACCGGCCGGCCAATCTCGGAGTATCTTCGAGAAGTCCTCACCGCACCACTGGGGTTGGACAGTATCGAGATCGGGCCGTCGGTGGAGCAACAACACAACGTCGCCCCTTTCGTGCGGACGGACGGACAGGAGGCTGAGGTAAACCCTTGGGGGCCCTGGTATTTGGCGCGCCCTGAGATCCTGGCCGCGGGGGAGCCCAGCCACTCCGTCGTTGGTACCGCGTCCGACCTGGCGTCCTGGTATCAGGCCCTGCTGCGTTCGCCGTTGTGGCGTCGAGAGGTTGTCCGAGACGCCCTGCGTGTTCGGGTAACACTGCCGGTCACCGGGGAGCGCGGCGGAACGCCGAGTGTCCCGGGCAATGTCGCACTCTTCGTGGTTGTCTCCGGCGACGACGGAACGGCACGGGCCTTCCTTCCGACAGCCACCGGCCCGCAGACCTTCGGGCACGGCGGCGCTCCCTGCCAGATCGGCTTCGCCGACCCCGCGACGGGGCTCTCGTTCGCGTTTCTCACCAACGGGTACCCGACAACGGGTTACGAGCAGTCGCGGCGGGGTTTGAACCGGATAATCAACATTGCGAATCTGGCCGCAGATTGCTTCCCCTGACGGGGCGGGAGCTACCGCGACTGGCTCGCAGCGTACGTCCGGACCCTAGCTGTCGGCCGGGTACACGGACTGGTCGCGGTTACCCGCCGCCTTGTGAACAGCGACCGCCGACGCGGTGACCTGGCCCCCGTGCGATATCTCCGCGGAGGTGAGAAACACTCTGCCGGTCTGTCCTGCGGTCTGCGCCCACAGTTGGAGCTCGGCGCCCAGTGGTGTTGGGCGACGGTAATTCACGGTCAAGCTTTGGGTATAACCGACGCGCCCCGCGGCCATGATCGCAAGACTGGTCAACTCGTCGAACAGTGCCGCGACGACGCCACCGTGTACCGTTCCGATGGGCCCGGCGTGGATCGCTGACGTGGTGACGACCCCTCGTACAGCATCACCATCCGCCCAGACGTTCGCGCGTGCCGAGGCCGGGTTGAGATCGCCCAGGAATGGGCTGTAGGGGATGGTCTTGCGGAGGTCCTCGGGATCCCAAACCAGCATCCCGTCGCCGGGCGGGGCAAGTTGCTCGACGGCGTAGGGGCCCGGCCACGCATGTTCATCCAACAGACCCCTCGCCTGCTGGATGAGCATGCGAGCCTTCTCGGTCACGTCGACGGGCGCCTGAGACGCGCGTACCGCGTTGGCTAGTTCGTTGACGTCGGCGGCTAACGGTGCCAACCAAGGGTTCATCCCAGCATGTCCTCGGTGATTCCGTATCGCGGCAGAACCCCGATGGCCCAGGGTTCAATCACGCCGTGCCCGATCTCATCCCCGCATCGGCACTCCACGGCGATCTCCTCACAGCCGTACAGCTCGTCTCGCACGGCCTTGTCGCTGAGATCCAAAGACTCGCCCGCGACGTCGAGTTCGCCGCGGTATCCGCCCTGCCACCATCCCCGGAAGCCGAAATAGCCTCCGCCCCTGAAGTAGTAGACCAGATCCTTCCAGGAGCAGGAGATCTCGCGGGTGGTTCCATCCTCCAGCTCGACTCCGGCCTGAAGTGACTTGCCCCGGCGCGAATTCGGCCAGAACTCGAAGTCAAGGTCCAACTTGGTGATGCGCAGACGCGGCTTCTTGTCGCCCGCGAACACCACAAATCCTTCCGAGGAGCCCGTGCTCGATGCCATCGGTCTGCCATCCGGGCCCTGGGTGAACGTCGATGACAATGCCCAAGAGCCGAAGTTGAAGTTGAGATAGCCGTGCAGCACACCCTGACCGTGGTCGGCCGCCGGGCGCAACCCGGACTCTGGCTTGCCGATTGGGTCGTTGAACCAAAAGGCGCCCGGCTGGGGTATTCCCGTCATCGTCCTGACGCCCCACGAGCGATCTTTGTACGCGTAGGTGCGTGCCGCATCCAGCCGATAGGTGCGACCTTCAACCGTGACATCGCCCCACGCGCGGCCGGGTTGAAAGTAGCGGATTGTGTGATTGCCTGTGATGCCTCGACTGCGCCGTATCCCAGGCGATCCGACGATCGGCTGAAAATCGCTTTCGAAAGTGACGTCGAAGCTGACGTCAAGCTCGTTATCGGACAGGACAATCCGGTTTTGGCTGGGAGGCTTGATCACTTCCCAGGCGAGCGGCCCGACCGTCGTGCGATCAAGGTCTGGCCGCAGTTCTCGCGAGGCGCGCACGTTCCACTGCCGCCCCGGTGTTGCCACGCCCGCGAAGCCATCCATCACATCGCGGTTGGTGTACTTGCCGATCCCCGCTGCGACCATCACTTCACCGGTCGTGTCGTAGGCCACGATGTAGCCCTTCTCCGTCCAGTTGCGGTCGGTCGTGGTCACCTGCTCGAAGCTGGCAACCGTTTGATGGCACAGAAATTCGTCTGCCGCGGTCAATACAACGTCGTCTGACATATCTTCCTCCGTAAGGTCACGCGTACGCGCGCAGCAACTCTGCGAGCCGGCGAGTGGGCACGTTGTTGGTCAAATAATCTGGTGGAAACTTGAGCTCGGGTGGACTGAGGCGCACGGTGAGAACCAACATCGCGGCCATCTTGAGCGCCTGCAAAGTACGGTGGAAATCAAGGTCTTTCACCAGTTTCGAGGTGACCGACTCGTAGTAGGCGATGGTTTCGTCGGCGTCCGGCAGCCCGGGAAGACGCGGTACGTCGTTGAGTTCGGCCACTACTTCGTCGACGAGTAAGAAATATGCGAGATCGCCTTCGGCCGCGCCGATGTGGGCAAGTTCCCAATCCAGGGCCGCGGCGACCTTGTCATCGCGGTAGATGATGTTGCCCGGCCGGGGATCACCCCAACACAGCGTGGTTATCACGTCGTCGGGTATCCGAGATCGTAAGACCGTGAGCGCTTCTCGAAGGAGCGGCACATCTGCTTCAGCCCAGTTCAACTGGCCCTCGATCTGGTCTAACAGCCGCACGATCGAGCCGCGGCCGGTTGCGCCAGGTTTCAGCGACGACGGGAGATTCAATTCGCGAAGGTTCAGCATGTGCAGCGACGCCAGCACATCAAGCGCGGCGAACCACATCGCCCTTCGGCGCTCAATTGTGGCGTCGAAGAACAGGCCATGACCGTGAAACCCGGGCCGGAAACCGGACGGAACTTCGCCGCGGACCCGATGCATCAGAAAACACGGCGCTCCCAATACATCTGGATCATCGATGAACCACGCGACCTTCGGCACCGGAATTTCGGTTTCGGACAGAACCTTCATCACGTCGTATTGCAGACGAAGGTCATAGTCCGGAAAGAGGCCGCCGCCGGGTGGCTGGGCCCGCAGGACCAACTCGGCGCGATGTTCCCCGTCGGCTCCAGACCACGTCAGATCGGTGAACAACGTAGCATTGGAAAACCCGGAAGTGGCTGCGGTGAACGGGGACAACGAAATTGACGTCGCGTCCGGCATGATGCTGGCGATCCAGCGCTCGAGGTTGCCTCGCCGCGGTTCGTACTGTGTGGCGTCGCTCATCTCAGCCGATCTGAACTTCCCGGCGTGGTGCCAGGCCGTGCGACGGGGCGATCTCGCCATAGGCGAACCAATGCGCGGGTTCCCTGGTATCCCCGACGCGTCGCCACCGACCCTCGATCTGTGGGTTCGGCATCGGCATGAAATCGACCATCCGGCCCTTTGGATCGGGAAGGAACTCCCAGTCCTCACCCGGAGCGTGCACTTCGATGCGGGTCGGCCAGGTCGAGGATTCGTCAAGATGGACCCGACCGTCGACTTCGGTCGTTCGACGTACACGTGCGTTTTCGTCACATAGCAGGAGCATTCCCATGCCGTCGTGGCCGAGCATGAAATGGCCGGCGTCCAACGTCCCGTCGGTGTAGCGGGTCGCCCAGGTGTACCAGGTGACATGCAGCTTCTTACCGATCAACAGATCGTTTTCGTACACCAGGCCGCGCGTATACATATCGTCGGCGCCGTAGAAGCCACGAACCCGGCGGCCCAGAATCTCGCCCTCGGCCTCGTAGAGCTGAGACACGTAATAGTAGCCCTCTTCGCCGTGTGGGAGATGCCAATGCAGTCCAGGTTCGACGAGCTTGCCCTGAAGCTCGATGACTCCGGATTCTGTCCAGGCCGACCGGGTGGCGTCGACCTCGAACCGGAACGGCTCGCCCTCGGCCTCGGGCGGACTCGAAAGGATGGTCGCCCCGTCACTGTGGGTTCTGGCAAATCCCGTGTTGCGTGCCGAGCGTCGGCTCGCCCCGTGCATGCGCAAGTCCGTGGCGTCGACCGAAGTTTGCAAGTAGAAGCGCTTGCGCCCGCCGCCACTGTGTTCGGGCGCGCGCAGCACGGTGTAGAGCTCGCCATCGTCATCGCGCAGAGTGCCGTATAAGTACAGGGCCGACCAGGGAAGTCCAAACCAGCTGCGGTCCAAGGCAAACTGAGCCGGATCAGACGAGTGCTCGCCGAGCAGCATCTGATAGTGGAAATGTCCTCGCTGAGACAGCGCTTTGACGGAGTCAGCCGTAGTTGTCATGGTTCAGCGAGTGTGCAGTTAGCAAGACCGCAACAACAAGACCGCGTTTGTGGTACCACTCAAAGTGATAGGAAAAAAAGAGTTTGGCAACGTCATGGGCATGATCTCCGACTCCGAGCAACGCCGCCGGGAGCTCGCGGCATTCCTTCGAGCGCGGCGAGCCCAATTGCAGCCCGAGGGGGTCGGTCTCACCTCCGGCGGCGGACGTCGGCGGGTGCGAGGCCTGCGCCGCGAGGAGGTTGCGAACTTGTCGCGGGTCAGTTATAGCTGGTACACCCGCCTCGAGCAGGGCCAGGATGTCCAGGCGACCGCAGAGGTCATTGACAGCATTGCGGCCGCTTTGCGGCTCGGCGACGACGAACACCGACACCTGCGGAGGTTGGCAGGGCTACCGCTGGGACCCCATGAACACGACGATGATTCGGTCGACGAATACACGCGTCAATTACTTGCGCGGTTGCTGCCCGCGCCGGCATACGTCCTCGGGCCCCGGTCGGACTATCTGGCATGGAACGATGCGTTGGCGGCGGTGTTTTGTGACATCGCGGACCTGCCGCCTGAACGCCGCAACGTGCTGTGGGCGATGTTCACCGTGCCCAAAGTCCGAGATTCGCTGGTTGATTGGGAGGAACATGCGCGGGTTGTGGTTGGCCAATTCCGCGCCGAGGCCGCGGCGCATCCGTCGGACGAGCGCTTCGGTGCTCTAGCCGACGAACTTGCAGGCGTCAGCGCAGACTTCCGTCGCTGGTGGGCCAGCCATGAAGTCGTACGCTCGGCCGGTGGTACTCGGGCGTTCCGCCTACCGGGACTGGGCCTGCTTTCGACGCAGCTGATGCAACTGCGGATGATCGACAGGCCATGGCTAAAAGTCGTGATCCACCATCCTTCGATGCCCGAGGATGTTCGCAAGCTCGAATCCCTTCGGTCAGACGCTAATTGGGGCGCCGTCATCGCGAGTTCGCGCTGACCCGCCTGCGGTAGAGTCAAAAGCAGGTCAATGAGTAAAATCATCTATCTATGACGGAACTGATAGCTGTAGCGGGTGTTGCAGATAGGCCCGATCTGGCCACTCCGCAACAGCCAGGGTTGGCATACGTGCAGGCAGTCGGAGCGATGCAGCTGTCTGGGGAGACGGTCGGTCAAGCGCTCGCCAGGGTCGCCCGCGACTCGGGCGGCGACCGGGCGTTGGTTTGGCTCACCGATCGCGGTGTGGAATGCATGACGTGGGCAGAGTTGTACGCGAAGGCGTGTGCGGCCGGCGTTGCGTTGCAGGATCTCAATCCGGACCGCGGTCGCGTCGCGCTGGTGGGGCCGAATTCGGTGGACTGGATCGTGTCGATGTTCGGTTGTGCGGTGGCTCAGATGCCGGTGGTTCCGATCGGTCCGTCGGTTACGGATAGCGAAGCGCTCCACATGCTGTCGCAGACGAACACGAGGGTGGTCCTGGCGGCGGACCGCGTCGGCGATAACGCCGTGTACCGACGGATGTGCAAGGTCGCCGATCAATTGTCGGCGCGACCGGTCCTGCGCGACATCGCCGCGTGGATCGATACATCCACGTCGGTGCCACCGACGCCAGGCCAGGCCAGCGACACCGACGAGTTCTTCGTGCAACACACCTCTGGCACGACTGGCCTGCCAAAGGGGGCAGTCTTGTCGCACCGTGCGGCGCTGGGCTCGGCGCGGGCGTGGCGCGACGCTATCGGGCTGCAAGCCGGCGAGCCGTGGCTGAACCCGCTCCCGCTGAACCACGTCGGTGGATTCATCACAGGGCTACTCACTACGTTGTCGGTCGCCGGAACCTACACCGTCGTCGAACGCTTCACCGCTCAGACCGCCCTGCGGGCGATACGGGAAATACGCCCTGCGGTGGTGGCCTTGGTTCCGACGATGATCATCGATCTGCTGGGCGTGGAGGGGGTGTCACCGTCGGACTTCGCGTCGGTCCGTACCGTCGCCGGCGGCGCATCTCCGGTCGATCCCGGCCTTATTGAGGAGGTGGAGCGCCGACTCGGGCTCACTTTCCTGGTTGGATATGGCCAAAGCGAGGCACCGTCGATGGCGGCCAGCGCTCCCTCGGATCCGACGCAAGTTCGTACCCAATCGTTGGGGCACTGCCTTCCTGGACGCGACTACTACATCCGCGACGCCGCAGGCCGGGTGTTGCCGACCGGAGCCGTGGGCGAACTGTGTGTGCGGGGCCCGTTGGTCATGACGGGTTATCTGCGAGGCGACGGCTCGATTGATGCCGCCGTCGACGACGCGGGGTGGTTAGCAACCGGTGATTTGTGTTCGATGGACGACCAGCACGTCCTGACATTTCGGGGCAGAGTCCGCGAGGTGATCATCCGTGGTGGCAGCAACGTCTATCCGGCCGAAGTCGAGCAGGTGCTTACCACACACCCGTCGGTCGCCGAAGCCGCCGTTTTCGGCGTCCCCGACAAACGGCTCGGCGAGCGGGTCGTCGCCGCGGTGCTGCCCCATCCCGGCGGTCATCTCGACCCAGATGACGTTGCGGCATACGCGGAACCACTGCTGAGTCGCTACAAGCGGCCCACGGAATGGATCGTTGCCGCCACGCTGCCGCGCACCAGCACGGGCAAGGTGCGCAAACATCTGCTCAGTCAGTGGTATGACGAGGGAACCTTGCACGCAAGATGCGCCGGCCCACAGTCGGTTTAACGGGTTTCCATTCGGTTATGCCGCCCGCCCCCGAAGTCCAACGGGTGTCGTTGCCCTGCATGGACGGCGTACACCTCAGCGGGTTGTTCGCTGCCGCGGGCAAACCACGAGGGCTACTCGTGGCGCTGCACGGCGGCGGGCAACGGGCCGAGTACTTCCACGACCCGCTGCGACAGCAGGACTCACTGCTGCTGCTCGGCAAGCTGCTCGGGTATTCCGTCCTAGCCCTGGATCGTCCCGGCTACGGTGCCTCGGTTGGTATCGCCGAGCAGAACACGACCCTTGCCGGCCAAGCCAGCGCAATTTGGCGTGCGTTGCGCCAGGGGAGCGGTTTCGGTTCAACGCTTGCCGATGATGTTGCTCGGGCATTCATTCGGTGCCATGGTGGCGCTGCAGATGGCGGTGCGCCCGCCGCCGATGCGCCTGGTGGGCATCGACGTCTCGGGCGTCGGAACGCGGTACGCCGACGCCGTATTGGCGAAAAATCCGAAGACTTATGTCGCCGATGAACTCGCCACACGCTCGACCCGTGGCCGGGAAGATGCGGTCGATCCGACACCCTTAAGGATCTCGCCGTTACCCCAGCGCGAACCGTATGAGGCGCTCGCGTGGTCCTCACGGGTCGACGCCATCGCAGCAGCTGTGACCGTACCCATCACTATCACCGTGGGCGAGCACGACCGAACCTGGATCAACTCTCCAGAGCACCTCGGTGCGTTATTCGTCAACGCCAAATCGGTTGCGCTGAAGGTTCAGCCACACAGCGGCCACAACATCAGCCTGGGCAGCGCAGCGCGGACCTACCACTTGCAGGCGATCGCGTTTTTCGACAATTGCCTTATCGCGCAATAGCTTTGATTCTGGGGGGAAATGTTGTCACGGTCGGTTGGTTGCGCCTTGGTCCACTGGCAGAACCACGCCGGTGATGTACCGCGCTTCATCGCTGGCCAGGAACAACACGGAGTCCGAAATCGTGGTCGGCTCGACCCACGGCCTACCAAGCGGCATCATCATGGTGAACACGGGTTCGGCGTCCTCCAGGGTGGGATTGCTCAGGTCGGGACGGAACCGCCCGAACATCTTCGTGTTCTCGGTGACCATCGGGGTATAGACCGTTCCGGGGGCTATCACGTTGACCCGGATCCGGTGTGCGGCAAGCTCATTGGCCAGCGTTTTGCCGATTGCTACCACGCCGGCCTTCGACGCGTTGTACTCGACCAGGTTGGGCACATAACGCAAACCGGCGCCCGAACTGGTCAAGATGATCGCCCCGCCCCTGCCGGCGTCGATCATCGGCGGTACCGCGGCGGCCACGGTGTTGAAAACGCCGGTCAAATTGGTGGCGATCACGGCATCCCACTCGTCGCCCGGCTTCTCCCAAGTCGGACCGCCAGGCCCCATGATGCCGGCGTTTGCGCAGACGATATCGAGGCGGCCCAGCTCGGTCACGGCCCGCCCTACCGCGGCCTCGAGCGCCGCGCGGTCGCGCACATCGGCCTTGATGCCCAGCATTCGTCGGCCGGTCTTTTCAACGACCGCCATAGCCGTGCGGAATCGGCTGGCGTAGCCGAGGAAGTATGCCTCGCGCGCGCGGGTCGACTCGCGGACACCACCGGCCCCGGCGCCCATGAACGCCTGATTCGTAGTTGCCGCCAGAGATTTCGAGCAGGTCGATCTTCTCTTCGGCGAGCGCCAGTACGACTTCGGTCGAATCGTCTTCGGTGATACCGCCGCGCTGGAAGTCCGCAGAGTTGAGCTTCACCGCAATCGGGGTGTGCGGACCGAGTTCGGCTCGCAAGGCGCGCGCGATGTCGACCAGAAGTCGCCGCCGTCTTTCCGGTGTTCCGCCGAACGCATCGGTTCGGTGGTTGGTCAGCGGGGATAGGAACTGGCTGAGCAGATATCCGTGCGCAGCGTGGATTTGCACACCGGTGAATCCGGCGTCCACCACGATTCGTGCAGACGTCGTGAACCGCCTTATCACTTCGTCGATCTCGGCCACGCTCATCGACCCCGGTTTGCCGAACAAACCGGATGCACCGGCGACAGCGATCTCCGACGGTGCGACGGCCCCGCGGTTGAGCGTCCGAGGCGCTTGACGGCCGGGGTGGGTTGTTAGCCACCCGGTGTGAGGACGGCGGTGGCGACGGCCGAGGGTGCCTCCCACGGTGGTGTGTGTCCCGCATCGGGCAGTGTCGTCACGGTCGCGTGCGGGACGGCGCGGAAGGCGTCGGCGGAGGTGGGGTCGACGCGTTGGTCACGTAGCCCGAACAGCGCGTGTGTAGGGCAGGCCAGTGTCGTGAGGCGTCCGGGCAGCGCCTGGTGACGCAGGTACGTGTCGATGGCATCGGTGGAGCGCAGAAAAGTCTTCAATCCCGTCGCCCGCAGATCCTGTACGAAGATCTCGGGCACGGCGAACCCAGGAGCGAATGCGCTGGCCAGGCCTTTGGCGGCGAATGAATCGGGCATGACACGCCACAGTGCGGGGCCGAGCGCCGGTAGCCTGAGCAGCCGTTCCGAGACGCCGCGGGCGCTGATGCGACTCTCCGCGGTTGGCGGGGTGTTGATCAGGATGAGGCGTTCGACCAGGTTCGGATACTGTTCGGCGAGGGCGGTGGCGACCAGGCCGCCCATCGAGTGGCCAACCAGCACGCACGGCCGCTGCTCGAGCTGGACAGCGACACGACGGGCCTCATCCTCGACGGTGGTCACCGGCACGAGGCGCGGCACCAGAATCCGGTCGACGTGCGGGCTGAGTAGCGGTAGCACTCGGGCCCAGGCCCTGGGTGAGCTGCCGAGCCCGTGCAGCAGCACAACCCCGCTCACTGTGCACCTGCCTTGCCGGCAACAGCCGCAACCGAGCGCTGCCGGTGGTCCTGCGGGCGAAACCGGTTGGTCAGCACCCGGTACTTGACCGTGGTGCCGGGCCAGAGGTTGCTGTTGCGACCGGTGGCATCGAGATACCAGCTGTCGCAGCCGCCGGAGGTCCAGACGCTGCCGTCGGTGAGCCGGTCGGCCATGTCGACGAACTCCTGTTGCGCCTCGGCGCTGGGTTCCAGTTCTGCTATTTGGTGGTCGGCGCTGTGACGGACGGCCGCGACGATGTACTTGATCTGCGCTTCGAACATCGCGATCACCGAGTTGTGGCCCAGTCCGATGTTGGGTCCGTGCATCAGATAGACGTTCGGGAATCCGGCAACGCTGGTGCCGAGGTAAGCACGCGGGCTGTCGCCCCAAACCGCAGCCATGGTGGCACCGCCGGGTCCGTAGATCTGGTCGGTCAACGGCAGTCGCGAGGTCTGGAAGCCGGTGCCGAAGATGATTGCGTCGACCTCGTGCAACACCCCGTCGTTGTCGATGACGCCGTCGGGCGTGACCTCGCGGATCCCACTGGTGACGACGTCGGCGTTGGGTTGGTCGAGACTGGCCCAGTAATCGTTGGACAGCAGAATGCGTTTGCAGCCCAACCGGTAATCGGGCGTGAGCTTTTCGCGCAGTCGCGGATCGGAGACCTGCGAACGCAGGTGTTTGAGCGAGGTACGTTCCGCGTGCTTCATCAGCATGGGATTGCGGAACCCGAGCACTGTCATTTCACGCTGCAGGTAGATCCGCGTCCGCGCCGCCCGCTGAGTCCACGGCATGGCCCGGTACATGCGCTGTTTTGCGGGGCTGATCGGTCGGTCGGGGCGCGGCATCACCCACGGTGCGGTGCGTTGGAACAGCGTCAATTCGGCAACCTGCGGCTGGATGGCCGGTACGAACTGGATCGCCGACGCGCCGGTGCCCACCACCGCGATCCGCTTGCCGCGCAGGTCGAACGTGTGATCCCAGCGCGCCGAATGGAATACCGCGCCGCCGAACCGCTCGATTCCCGGCACGACCGGGATAACCGGATCCGCCAGCGCGCCGGTGGCGACGACCAGATGCTCGGCCTCGAATTCCCCGGCGGTCGTGGTCAGCCGCCACAGCGAGGCGTCCGTGTCCCAGCGGGCCGCCTTCACCGGGCAGTTCAACCGGATGCGCTCCATGACACCGTACTCGCGGGCGACCCGTTGCAGATAGGTGTAAATCTCGCTCTGGCGGGCAAACATGTTGTCCCAGTTTGGATTCGGGGCGAAGGAAAACGAGTACACGTGACTTTGCACGTCGCACGCCGCCCCGGGGTAACCGTTGTCTCGCCATACGCCGCCGACGTCGCCCGCACGCTCGAAGACGGTGACGGCGCATCCGGCTTCGGCAAGCGCGATCGCCGCTCCCAGCCCGGCGAACCCTGAACCGACGACAGCCACGCGAGTCGCGCGCAAAGTGGTGTGGTGCGAAATGGTCACGTCATTCTCCAATCCAGATGCGAGCCGGTGGCTCTGCGTTCGATACCAGCGCTCGTTCGAGCATCCGCGGGACGACCGCCCGGTTGTATGGGCATGCGGAGGGGATGCTGACCGGCTATTTGTGCGGCCGCATAAGATCGTCAAGTGGTGCCACCAAACAACGACGGCCCGCCCCTGCCCGCGACGGCAGCACGGGAAGCCCGTGCCGTGGACGCCCCGCCGCAGGTGAAGACCGCCGCGCAGGCGGCGTTGCTAGCGGAAGTGGAATCGCACCTCGACGACATCGCGGCCGACCTGACCGGCCTGTACCGGGCGAATATCCCCGTATACGACAAGGTCGACGAGAGTTCGATTCGGCGTAATACCCGTGCGGTGCTGGAGCTGGCAGCCCGGTCGCTGGGTGAACCCGCACCAGGTACCAGCCTGAATGAGATCGGTGATTTGGCTCGGGTATGGGCCCAACAGCAAATTCCACTCGAGCTGGTGGCTCACAGCATCCAGGTGGGTGCCCGCCGCTTGGTCGAGTTGATCCGTGAGCAAGCACGCGTCAGCGACGTGCCGGTCGAGCAGATCAACAATCTGCAGGATTTGGCATGGCAGTGGGCCACCGCGCACGCCGCCGCGGTGCACATGGTCCAGCAGGAGCGCGCGGTAGCCGAGGCCACCCGCCGCGGCGACTTCCTTCGCCGGCTCGTCGAGGGCGCCCTCGCCCCGGCCGCCCTGAGTGCCGAAGCACCGCATTACCGGCTCGATCTAACCCATGCCTACCACGTCGCCTGTATGCGCTGGGACGACACCGTCACCAGTTCGGATCTGGCCGCCGGGCTGCGCACTCGCGGTGCGACCGCGCAGCTGCCCGCACTCGACGCGGTCATCGACGGCGTATTCGTCGCGCTGCTGCCGCAACGGCCCCGGCTGTCCTGCCCCGACCGCGCTGTCGGACTCGGGCCGGCTGCACGCCCCACCGAACTCGCGCGTTCATACCGCCACGCCCTGCAAGCGATGACCATCGCCGAGCAATACCGGCGTACTGGCGTGGTGGATTTGTCGGACCTCGGCCCGATGCCGCTCATCGCCCGGCAGGACGACGAGACCGCAGACATGCTCGACGCCAAACATCTGGGCCCACTGCGCGCGCAGGGCAGCGCCGGCCAGGAGATCCTCACCACCATCGCGACCTACCTCGCCAACGACCGCAAGGTCGAAGAAACCGCCCGCGGGCTGTTCGTGCACCGCAACACCATTCGTTACCGGCTCAGCCGGTTCACCGAACTCACCGGCCTGGACATCGACAAAACTGACGACCTTGTCCTCGCCTGGTGGCTGCTCCATCGCGGCTCCGCGAACCGAAAGCCGTTGAAATCAGCGGAGAATCGAGCGCAGCGCTGATAGCCGGTTGTTATTGGGTGTCGATAGCGTTGACGGTTCCGGATAGCCGAGCCGTTGCGATTCCCGGAAAAGTGACCCACACGCCAGGGAACCCAAACGCGTCGATTTTCTGAGACTATTGACGGGTGGCCGAGAGTACCCCTGTGCGCATGCATAACATGCTCGAAGCGATTCTGGTCGCCGGCCTATGCGGTTTGATTCTTGATCGGCGAATCCTCAAAGGGTAGGGATTCACCGGAAATATCGAGCCAAAGGGGGCACCTCGCATGACAAACATCCTGATCGTCGTCTCGGCGGCAGACCGCTGGACCTTGAATGACGGCACGGTCCATCCATCCGGATATTGGGCCGAAGAGCTCGCAGTGCCACACCAGATCTTCTCCCGGGCTGGATGGAACATTACGGTCGCCACACCCGGCGGCAAGGCGCCAACGTTGGACAAACTCAGCCTCGGAGTGGCCGGCGGAATGCCATGGAAGCGACGCGGGGTCGAGCGCTACCTGGCCGGCATCGGCGATCAAATCAACCATCCGCGATCCCTGGACGACGTAGAGCCCGACGACTTCGATGTCATCTTCTATCCCGGCGGCCACGGACCCATGGAAGACCTGGCCTACGACGCGACCTCCGGCGCACTGCTCGCTGCGAGGGTGCGGGCGAACAAACCGCTCGCGCTGCTCTGCCATGCGCCGGCGGCGATTCTCGCCGCCGCCAACCCCGACGGCACATCGCCGTTCGCCGGTTACCGCATGACCGGGCTGTCGAATCGCGAGGAATTGCTCAACCGATTCTCGAAGAAGGCCCCCTGGCTGTTGGAGGACCGGATGAAGGAGGCGGGAGTCGACTATGTGAAGGGGCGCTTGCCCCTGCGCCCGTTCGTCACGGTCGACCGCAACGTTTACACGGGGCAAAATCCCCAATCGTCGGAGAAATTGGCCGAGCGCTTGGTCGCTGACTTCTGACCAGGGTTCCCGAAGGCGGCCGCGGTCGCAGTGCAGGATGCTGTTCGCCATGAGACGACTGCTGACATGTGTGTTCCTGACCCTGGCCGTGCTGGCCGCGCGGCGCTACATGGCGATGCGCCCCGCTCTGGCCGCGCTTCCCCAGGGGTTCAGGCATCCGCTGCTGCCTTTCCTCAAAGTGGGTGCCGGACCACGGACACTCCCAATTAGCCGCTTTTGTATGCGGTTCCCCGCCAGGCCGGGCCCGGGTGTCACGGTTAGTAAGCAGATCGTCCTCGGCGATACGCCGGTCCGCGCGCTCATCTTGGCGCCGTCCGGTTCTGCCCCAACGTTGCTTAACCGGCCTGCCGTGCTCTATCTGCATGGTGGCGGCCTGGTCACCGGGTCCCCCCAGTTCGAGGCCAACGCCAGCGGCCGGCTCGCCCGCGAACTCGGCGCTGTTGTGGTAGCTCCGGATTACCGACTTGCCCCCGAGCATCCCTTCCCGGCCGCGCTGGATGACTGCATGGCGGTTTTGTGCTGGATGCGGGAGCGCTCTGGTGCGCTGGGCATCGACCCCGACCGCATTGCTGTCGCGGGAGCGAGCGCGGGTGCTGGATTGGCGGCGGCGGTCGCCCAACGTTCCTACGACGAAGGCGTCCCGCTACGCGCGCAGGTCTTGGTTTACCCGATGCTCGACGACCGCACCACCCTGCGCGACGCTGTTGCCGGCCGCGGACAATTCCTGTGGACTGCGCGCGAGAACCTATTTGGCTGGGCGGCTTACCTGGGCCGGTCGCCCAGGCTGTCGGATGCACCGCCCTACGCGGCAGCGGCGCGCAGAACGCAGCTTGCGGGACTGCCCCCGGCATGGATCGGCGTCGGCGATCGGGACCTATTCCACGACGAGGCAGTCGACTATGCGCAACGGCTGTCCATGTCCGGTGTCGCCACCGAGCTAACCGTCGTTCCGGGCATGTACCACGGAGCCGACGGCATCGTCGGGAAGCACCCGGTCATGCAGTCTTTTCGCTGTAGCTACACGCAATATCTGCGGAAATACCTGTGAGCGCAGTTGGCTTTGGCGACAGTGGTGTCGGTTCTCAATCGCGGTGACATATCGCGCGCCGCTGGCCTGCGGCGATGCGTGTTGTCTCACGTCATGTCATCTCCGTTTCTTCTCAAGCACATGTCATTTCTTTAGATTGACCGAAGCGCGATTCTGCCGGCACCTCTGGCCGGCTTCTCCGCGACAGTCAATTCGTCACTGTGCGACGGCATCCAAGCCAAGACCGGATTGCAGGCATTTTAATCGCATCGGACTGTCATGCCATAGTCGACCGCGAAGCCGCAGGAGACCACAGGTGGTTGAACTCATCCAACAGCACCCCGCCGGCCGGATCACGCAGCGTCACAAAGCAATCCATGATGCGCCAGGCCACCGACGGCCAACCCGACTGGTCAGTCCCGTGATCGGCGATCCTCTACTGATAGAGCGTGAGGTTCTCACGCCGAACCTGCGAGATCCGCCCCGCACGCTGCCGATCACCTTCGCCGCCAGCCCGATGGCTGGCGCCAGATGCCTCCGGATACCGGTGCAATGAGGCGCGCAGGCTTCCGCCATCGCCCAGTTTATAGTTAAATGATTCATCCCTCCGGCCGGTGTGGGGGCGGGACGCGTCAGCGGAAATCGCGGCGTCGCTGCGCCCCGTAAGGCCCGAGGCGCCGCGCTTGACCGAAACTCAGGCTTGGCTTGCAGCGACTTCAGCGTGACGATTGCTACGGGCGACGACAGCGTGGTACACATCACGTTACAGTGTAAGGTTGGCAGTACGGAGGTTGATGGCGATGGACAAGGACGAGCGATACGATCCGCGCATCTCGGAGTGGGTGCAAGCGCTCAAGGATGATGCGCATCCACAACGCCACTACCACGACAAGGCGAAAGACATCCGCGCCGAGCGGGCACCGGACGGCGTGCTGTGGTTGTACCGGCATGACGACATTCTGGCGGTCAACCGTCATCCCGCGGTGTTGGGCACTGGCGGTCGGGGCGGCACCTTCGGCAACGACAACCCGTTGATCCCGTTAGAGATCGACGGCGACGACCATAGAAAATGGCGGCGTCTCCTCGATCCGCTGTTCTCCCCGAAAAAGGTTGCCTTACTCGAGGAGTCGGTACGTCAATTGGCCAGGGAGCTGATTGACGGCTTCTTGCCGAAGGGCGAGGCCGAACTCTACAACGACTTCTGTGTGCCGCTGCCGTGCTTGACCTTTCTGCGGCTCGTGGGCGCACCGGTCGAGGACCTGGACTTCTTTCTCGAGTTCAAGGACGGCGTACTGCATCCCGCTGGCGACTCGATGGAGGAGATGGACGCCAACATGGCGGTGGCGGCCGGCAAGATTTACGAGTACTTCGTCGGGTTCCTCGCCACGAAGCGCAAGACGGCGCACGCCGAGCATGACGTCATCGCGAGCCTGATCAAATCCGAGGTCGACGGTGAGCCGTTGTCGGATCTGCAGCTGATCAACATCCTGTTTCTACTGATGTTCGCGGGGCTCGACACGGTGACCTCTTCCATGTCGCTTGCCTTTGCCTGGCTTGGGCAACACCCCGCCGAAAGGGATCGACTCGTCGGCGACCGTTCACTGATCCCGGCTGCTGTGGAAGAGATCATGCGGTACGAGTCGCCGGTCCCCGCCGGCTTTCGTTACGTCGTCGGCGACGTCGACCTCGGGGATGGCCTCGTCATCAAGGCCGGCGAGACGATTCACGCGAGCTGGGCGGCTGCCAATATCGACCCCACGTTCTACGACAATCCGCTGAACGTGGACTTCGCCCGCGGGCGCAAGGATCACATGGTGTTCGCCAGCGGCACGCACCGTTGCCTGGGTTCACACTTGGCCAGGTTGGAAATGCGGCTTGCTGTGGACGAACTTCTGGATCGCATTCCGAATTATACGGTCGGGCCAGAGGATTCACTCGTGTATGACAACGTGGCGGTCCGGATGGTGAAGCGGCTTCCGATCACGTTCCCGGTGTCCGCCGTGGCGGGGACTTGATCACGACCCGGCTCTGCCATTGGCAGTCCGCAAGTGGTAAAATCATTCAACTTATTTTGCGGACAGCGCCTGCGGGTCGCGGTGCAAGATTGTTGACGGGGTACAACTGCGTGGAGAGCGAATGACAACGGATACCGCAACAGCGGCACCCCCTAGCGGGACGGCCGACTACGAGCGGCGGTTCCTCGAACCGGAGATCGAAACGGCGAGTCGTCACCAGATCAGGGAGCTGCAGGAGAAGCGAATCCTGCAGCTGGTGCCCTACCTGTGGGAGCGGTCGGCCTTCTACCGGGAATTGTGGTCCGCAGCGGGCGTACAGCCGGATGACATCCGTTCGCTGGACGACTTCACCAGCAAGATTCCTACGTTCAGCAAAGACGACATCAAGGCGTACCGCGCTCGTACCGGCGATCCGTTCGGAGGGTTGCTCTGCGTCGATACTGCCGAGCTGTCCTCGATGACGTCGACGTCGGGGACCACCGGCATGGCGGAGTTGATCCCCGAGATCTGGACCGTGGCTCCGCCGCTGCCGACCAACTATGCGCGCAACCTGTGGGAGATCGGGCTTCGTCCGGGCGACAAGGTCCTCGTACCGTCTGGATCATTTCGCAACTACTTCGACGATTTCCTGCACATGATGGGCCTGATCCCGGTCTACATCGACTGTTGGGTCGGCCAGGGTGAGCAGATCCTGAAAGCCATCGAGCGGCACAAGGTTGCTTTCGTGCAGATGTTCCTGCCCATGGTGCTGGAGTTCGAAAGACTTGAAGAGCGTTACGACATCAGGTCGATGCTCTCGTCACTCAAGGGTGCGGCCTTTGCGGGGATGCCGCTCGGCAAAGTGCTTACGCAGAAGGTTCGCGAAAAGTGGGGTGTGGACCTCTACACGTACACCAGCGCGGGAGATACCGGAACCGCGTGGGAAGGGCGCGAGCACGACGGGTATGTCCTCTGGGAGGACACGGTGCTCGCAGAGACGCTCGATACGGTCACCGGTACGCCGGTTGGTGACCGTGAGATCGGGGAGCTTGTCGCCACGGACCTCGACAACATGGCTGCGCCATACATCCGGTTCCGCTCCGGCGACATCGTCCGAATTACAAGGGAACCCGCGCCGAGTGGTCGCACGCACGCCCGTATGTGGGTGCTTGGCCGCAGCGGCGACGAGACGATGGTGGCAGGCAAGCCGGTGATGGTCTCGGAAGTCTGGCAGTACGTGGAATCGGTGCCGGAGTTGGCAGACGGAATCTTCCAGATCGTCCGCTCCTCCAACGCCATGGATCGCCTTCAGGTGCGAGCCGGTTATCCGCCGGACCGCACCAGCGACATTGCGGAGCTGCGACAGCGGGCGAGGGGTGCGCTGGAAGCGGGGCTGAATGTACCTGTGGAAGTCGAGCTTCGTCCTATCGACGACCTGCTGGCAACCGCGTCCAGCGTGGCGAAGTTCTCCAGGGTGGTGAAGGCATGAGCAGGGCAACGATGACCGACGCCGCCGGCGTCCTTCCCCGACCGCCGTTGTTCGGCATTGCCAGTTGTCAGGTTGGACCCAACTTTTTCGACTTCGAAATCGGGTGGGACGAATTCGAGCGCGATGTGGACTGGGCGGAGTCGCTGCTGCGTTCGGCCGGTCTCGGTCGAGGTGACCTCGTGCTGATCACCATCAGCCAATGGGAGGGCCCGTGGACCACTCCGGTGGTGCGTGCGCTTCGCCGCATAGGTGCCACCTATCTGCCTGCGGAGGTGTGGAGCTTCGACGCCCGCCGCACGTCGATGTTCTTGCAACGCTTGCCCGTCAAGGCGATCTTCGGTCTTGGCGGCGACACCATCACCGGCTTGGAAACCGAGCAGCCGCCCATTAATCAGCTGTTGCAGGAAGTCGAGATTGTGTGGGCCCGCCCGGATGCCCTGGACCGGCTCTCCGGTGTCGCACCGCAAGTTCTCCCTTTCGTCAAGGTGGGGCCTGCCCTGGGCCTTGGCGTCCCCGGGCAACCGGGAGTCCTGGTCGACGCCGGCGAGTGGGCTATCGAGAGTGAGAACGGCGAACTGGTCGTTTCGAACGTCCGCGAACGCGCGGCATCGTTTGATCGCCTAGCAACCGGGGTTAGGGGATCGGTGCGGTCGGCGGGCGACGGCGCGGTCACGATCGAGCTTGAAAAGAACGGGGCGTGAGCGCAATGGCGCAACAGGAAGTGGTCGCAGAGGGTCTTTTCACCTGGCCGGCGGATGAGCCACGGCTCATCGCCTCCCGCGGTGACGGCGAGTTGAACTTTCCCGCCCGTCCCGGTGAGGAGACGGTACTGCTGTCGCGTCGCGGCACCTTATGGGGTTTCACGACGCAACAGTTCAGACCACCCTCGCCCCCCTACGACGGCGACGACACGTCCGAGACCTTTGAGCCGTATGCGCTGGGCTATGTCGAACTGCCCGGCGAGTTGCTCGTGCAAGCCAGATTCACCGAGGCCGACCCGAAGTGCCTGCGCGTCGGGCAGGAGATGGAGCTACGCATCGTGCCATACACAATTCGCCCGGACGGCACCGAGGTGCTGACGTACGCGTTCGCGCCCGTCGGGGATGGTGAGTGATGACGGACGTCGCAATCGTCGGGGTCGGACTGCACCCGTTCGGCCGATACGGGGACAAGCTCTGCCTGCAGATGGGTGCCGAAGCCGCACAGCTTGCGCTGGGTGACGCCGGCACCGAATGGTCGCGCGTCCAGGCGGCATATGTGGGCAGCTACGAAGTATCCAACCCCGATGCTGTCGTCGGTTGGCTTGGGCTGACTGGCATTCCGGTACGTGGTGTGTTCAACGGCTGCGCGACGGGCGGCACATCGCTGCAAATGGCCGCACAGGCGATCCGTCACGGTGAGGCCGACGTCGCCATGGCGATCGGATTCGACAAGCATCCGCGCGGCGCATTTGCGGCCGACCCTTCTGTGGTCGGGCTACCGGCCTGGTACGGGCGGACGGGTATGTTCCTCACCACGCACTTTTTCGGCACAAAAATCCAGCGGTATATGCACGATCACGGCATCTCGACTAACGCGCTGGCCCAGATCGCGGCGAAAAACCTTGGTAATGGGTCGATCACACCGCATGCATGGCGACAGAAGGCCATGTCTGCTGAGGAGATCCTGGCTGCTGAAGTGGTGAACTATCCGCTCACCCGCTACATGTATTGCAATCCCGATGAGGGCGCCGCGGCGCTGGTGTTGTGTCGCGGGGATATTGCGCACCAATTCACGTCGACGCCGGTATTCGTCCGGGCCGCGGAACTGCGCAGCCGCCGTTACGGCGCGTTCGAGGTGACCAGCCCGTCGATGCCGCTCGATCCGGCACCGAGCCCGACGGTTGACGCGTCCAGAGCGGCGTATGAAGTGGCCGGCATCGGGCCGGAAGACGTCGATGTGGCGCAGCTGCAGGACACCGACGCCGGATCCGAACTGATTCACATGGCCGAGAACGGATTCTGCGCCGACGGTGAGCAAGAGAAGTGGATTGCCGAGGGCGCAACCGAAATCGGCGGTCGGCTCCCGGTGAACACCGACGGCGGGCTGATCGCCAACGGCGAGCCGATCGGCGCTTCCGGCCTGCGCCAGATCTATGAGATCGTGTTGCAACTGCAAGGCCGCGCAGGCACTCGTCAGGTGCCGAACGATCCGCGGGTGGGCTACACCCACTTGTACGGAGCCCCTGGCGCTTCCGCAGTGTCAATCCTCTCACGCTGACGAGATCGTGGTCCGATAAGCGTCCTCGCGAAGGGCGCCGGTAATGCTACACAGTGGATCCCGAACAAGGGCACATCGTTCGCCAGGGCTTTGCCGGTCTGTCCCGAACAGGCGCTGGTGCACGACGAGGACTGAGTGTCGGGTCGCGTTACGTTACCGTGGTCCGTTCGCCCCGGGCAGACCAAGTTGTCATGGAAATGCTTGTTAAATCGAGGGTTTCGCTAAGCGGTAGCCTGCCGTCGGCAGCACGACTGAGAAATTCATTCATCACGCTGTCCGGGTCGTCGGCGAGCTCATAGACGGCGAGATACCGGTGCGCGGGGGGCGGGAGCTCCGCCGGTGCTGCGTCGCCGTCCGGAAGTGTCATGGGCGCGAGGTCATACCGCTGCACCGCGACCACACCGGGCACGTTGAGAACGTCGACTACATGCCGTGTGTCGTACCAATCATTGAATGCTTCGTCTTGTCCCTGTATCGGATTGGTGAAAACCAACATGAGGCGATCAGCCATGTCCGCTTCCTCTCGTTGTTGGGCTGATAGGGAATTGGGCACTATGTCGGGTCGGTGATCCCGTAGAGCATGTAGCGTGTGATCTCTTCGATGATCTGGCTTCGCGTCAATGGTGACTTGGCCGGGAAGAGGATCTGCGCGTGTACGACGGCCGAGAGCACCATGCCGAATGTCAGCCGTACTGTGGCGGTGGGATCACGGATGGGCAGCCCATAGCGCGCAGCGCCGTCGCGCACGGTCTGCTCGAGTCGGGCAAACAACCCGTCCAGGCGCTCGTCGGTGGTCGGATGATGTGCCCTGGCGGAGAGCAGCGCGACAACGAGTTGGCGGTTCTGCTCGAGAAAGCCGTACAAGAGATCGATGTACTCGCGGCCGAGTTCGTCTAGGGTCTCGCCGCTAACCCGCAACTGTTGCCATCGGCTGGCCCAGTCGGAGACAAAGCCCTCGAACGGCGCCAGCACAGCCTCGTCGAAAAGCCCCGCTTTAGAACCGAAGTGGCGAAACAGCAAGACCTCCGTGACATCTGCGCGTTCGGCCACCTCGCGAGTCGATGCTCCGACATAGCCCCGTTCGGCAAACACATGAGGGGCAGCGGTGAGCAGCCTCGAGCGGACCTCGTCGCCGCTGCGCCTGGCGCGGCGCGTGCGACCGGCTTGATTTCCGCTCACCGCTGGCACCTTTCCGAAGAGATTGGGCATTGACAGATAGCCACACCATACATATACAGTCAACACTGTATAACGGGTGGCCTGCGACACAGATGGATGCTGATGTGACTGAACTCATGAACGCGCCGGCGGCGGGTACGAGCAGCGGCGAGCGTGGCGGTCAGGTGCGTGACGACTTCGTGCCGAAAGAGCCTTACTACCAACCCAAGTACGTAGAGCTTGAGAAGCGGCTGCTGTGGCCGAACGTCTGGCAGGTCGCGTGCCGGCTTGAGGAGATCCCGAACCCCGGCGACTACATCACTTACGAAATCGCCGACGAGTCAATCGTCGTCGTGCGTACCGATGAAACGGCCGTTCGGGCGTATTACAACGTATGCCAGCATCGCGGCCGGCGACTCACGGAGGGATGCGGCAACGCAAAGCACTTCTACTGCCGGTTCCACGGCTGGCGTTGGAATCTCGACGGCAGCCCTCGCGAGGTGCTCGATCGAAACGATTATGCGGGGTGCCTGCAGGACTCGGAGATCGGGCTGAAGAGCGTCACGAGCGATACCTGGGGTGGCTTCGTGTTCATCACAATGCAGGACTCGCCCGAGCCGCTGCGTGACTACCTCGCTCCCGTGCCGGAGATCTTTGACGGCTACGAGTTCGAGAGGATGCGATACCGCTGGTACAAAACCGTCGTCCTCCCATGCAACTGGAAGGTTGTGCTGGAGGCGTTCAACGAGGGCTATCACGTCGCCGCAACGCATCCACAGCTGTTGCGATTCACCGACGATTGGACGGTGAGCGAGGCGTTCGGCAAGCACGCCATGTTCACCTATCCACCCGATAACCGTCCCTTGGGTTTCCCGTCCCGCCGGCTCGGCGGTGAGGTTCCTAAAGACATTCGTAAAGGACTGTTTCGGTTCCTCGAAGAGATGGAGCGTGAGCTACGTGCCATCTATTCGACACGCGATTTCGAGGCCGCCAAGCGTCTGTTGACCGAGGTGTCCGAGGACGAGGAGCCCACGACCGTGCTGATGAAACTCATGATGTTCCACCGAGAAGCAGCTCTTGAGGATGGCGCGGGCTGGCCGGATGGCTTGAGTTTTGAAAGCATCGTACGCGCCGGTATCGACTGGCACATGTTCCCCAATCTGATTGTGCTGCCGTATATGGATGCGGCGTTGTGGTACCGCGCACGGCCCAATGGCGATGATCCGGATTCTTGTGTGTTCGACGTCTGGTCGCTGGCCCGATACCCCGAAGGTGAGGAACCCCCGCTGCAGCGGCAGTTCTTTACCGATTGGCGTGCGCACGATGACTGGGGTGGCATCCTGCCGCAGGACTTTCAAAACCTTGCTCAGGTTCAACAGGGGATGAAATCCCGGGGTTTCGCGGGATCAAGGACGAATCCCATTCAAGAGAAACCTATCTCGAACTTCCACCGTGTTCTTCACCAGTACCTGGACCTGAATCCGGAAAGTAGCGTTCAATGACCAAACCGTCGTCCCAAGAGTTGCTTGCCATTTACCGCCTGGCCGCACTCATCCAACTGACCGATGAGCGGATCCGCAGCTTGCTGATGTCGGGAGAGATCGCACTGTCGTACTACTCGCCCCGCGGTCAAGAGATCGTCGCGGCGGCAACGGCGATGAAGCTGCAGCCCGAGGACTACGTCGTCACGACCTATCGTGGCATACACGATCAGATCGCAAAGGGCGTTCCGCTGCGGTTGCTGATGGCGGAGTACTTCGGTAAGGCCACTGGTGCCTGCAAAGGCAAGGGAGGCCCCATGCACGTCACGCACCCCGAATCCGGGGTGATGTTGACCACCGGCATTGTCGGTAGCGGACTACCGATCGCCAACGGCTTAGCTCTCGCCGCACAGTTGCGCGGCGAGCGCCGCGTCGTGATTGCGAATTTCGGTGATGGCGCTAGCAATATCGGTGCGTTCCACGAGGCACTCAATCTCGCGTCACTGTGGAAGCTGCCGGTGGTGTTTCTCTGTCAGAACAACGGCTATGCCGAGCACACTTCCTTCGCCAATGGCACCAGCTGCCGGAACATTTCCGACCGCGCAGTGGCGTACGGGATGCCGGGGGTCACGATAAACGGCGATGACCCGGAGGCGATGTTCGCGGCAGCCGCAGAGGCGATTACCGCTGCACGCGATGGAGCCGGACCAACGCTATTGGAGGCCAAGACCTTCCGGTTTATGGGGCACTTCTTCGGCGACGACAGCGGCTACATCGACAAGGAGATCTACGACGATCGACTGGCACACGACCCGGTACCGGCGTTGCGCGCCAAACTGATCGCCGACGGTCGGGCGGATGAAGTTCAACTGACCGGCCTCGAGCAACAGTGTCAGGGAGAAATCGCTGACGCCGTCGAATTCGCCAGGGCCAGCGACTTTCCCGACGTTTCCGAGCTAGGCCGAGACATCTATGCAGGAGAGGTTGCGGTATGAGCGCGCAGACGATCACGTTCGCCGAGGCATCTAATCTCGCCTTGGATGAGGCGCTGGCCGCTGACGAATCGGTGTTCCTCCTAGGTGAGGACATTGCCGACCGCGAAGGAGGTGGCGTCGCTAAGGTTACCGCCGGGCTGTCGACCAAATATGGGCAACATCGAGTCCGCAGCACACCGATCAGCGAGCAAGCCATCGCCGGTGCGGCGGTCGGCGCAGCGATCGCCGGAATGCGCCCGGTCGCCGAGATCATGTTGGCGAACTTTCTGACGGTCGCGATGGATCAGATCGTCAATCACGCGGCCAAGATCCGCTTCATGTCGGGCGGGCAGACGAGTGTCCCGTTGACCATCCGGACGATGAGCGGTGCCGGTATGGGTTCGGGCGGACAGCACTCGGACATGCCAGAAGCGTGGTTCGCGCATGTTCCCGGCCTGAAAGTTGTGACGGGCTCGTCACCAGCGGAGGTGAAAGGTCTGCTGCTGTCCTGCATCTTCGATGACGACCCGTGCATATTCATCGAGACGATGCCGACGTACTGGGACCGTGGCCCCGCCCCGGCGCCCGGACTGCGCATCCCGCTGGGCAAGGCGAACATCGTGCGGCCTGGAACGGACGTGTCGGTGATCTCGTACGGTCGACCGGTCGCTCAGATCGTCCGCATAGCAGAACAGCTGGCAGACGACGGTATCAGCGTGGAAATCGTTGACCTCAGGACCATCTCACCCATCGACAGGACGTCGGTGCTCGAATCGGTGGGGAAGACGCGCCGCGCGGTGGTCGTGCACGAGGCCGTCGAGCAATTCGGCGTCGGAGCCCAGATCTCGGCGATGATCGCCGAAGACCTGCACTCGGGCCTGCGCGCCCCGGTTACGCGAGTGGGATCGCGCAACTGCCCCGTCCCGTTCAGCCGACCGCTCGAGCAGGCGTTCATGTACAGCGACGATCGGATCGAAACTGCGATCCGCAAAGCGGTGCAGTAATGCCGCTGATACACCGCATCAAAATTCCGAAGCTGGGCATGGCAGTCGACGCGGCGACCTTGTCGGAATGGTTGGTTGCCGACGGCGAGGGCGTGGAAGCGGGCACGCCGCTGTATGTCGCCGCAACCGACAAGGTCGATCAGGAGATTCAGTCGCCCGTGTCGGGGACGATCCGTCTGATCGGCGAGGCCGATACCACCTATCCGGTGGGCACATTGATTGCCGAGATCGTCGAGCAGTGATGACCGATAGCGACTCAGACTTCGATGTGGTGACCGACTGCGTGATCGTCGGAAGCGGCGGCGGTTCCATGTGCGCCGCGCTGGCTGCGGCGGCCAGCGGTAATCACGCCTTGATACTCGAAAAGGCCGACGTGGTCGGTGGTTCCACCGCGATGTCCGGTGGTGTGCTGTGGCTACCAGACAATCTGGTTTCGCGCCGTGCCGGGGTGCAGGACAGCCGAGAGGACGCGCTGCGGTATTTCGCGGAGGTGGTCGGCAGCGACCGGCCGTCGACATCGCCGGAGCGCATCGAAGGATTCCTGGACGCGATCGATCCGATGGTCGCGTTCCTGGAAGCGCAGGGCATTCCGTTTCGGCATTGTGAGGGGTATGCCGACTATTACGACGATCGGCCCGGCGGAAAGGAGAATGGACGCTCGATCGAAACCGAGTTGTTCGATACGGCGCAGCTCGGTCCGTGGCAGGAGCTGTTACGCGTCAGCGAGACACTGCCGGCGATCCCGATGCGCACCGCCGAGGTCGCGCCGGTCGCGCTTGGGGCCGAACGGCGCGTTCGCTGGGGGTAATCGCCACGGTGACAGGGCGTCTGGTCAGCGCGGCCGTGCGTGGCAGGTCGGTGCGGGGGTCCGGCGCGGCGCTACAGGGCTGGATGCTGTTGGCGGCCATGCGTGCCCACGTCGGGGTCTGGACGTCAACACCCGTTGTCGGGCTGGTCGTCGATGACGACGGTGCAGTACGAGGGGTGACCGCGAGCCGGGGTGGACGAACTATCAGCATTCGCGCCCGCCGGGGAGTGCTGCTGAACTCGGGCGGCTTCTCGCACAACGAGGCCATGCGCCGCAAATACGGACGCCAGCCGTCGTCCACACGCTGGACGGTTGCCAACCCTGGCGACACCGGTGAAGTGATCGAGGACGCAATCCGTCACGGCGCCGCAGCCGATTTGATGGATGAGGCGTGGTGGATACCGACTTCGGTGCTGCCCGACGGATCCCCGCTTTATGCGGTCTACGAGCGTTCCAAGCCGCACGGTGTCCTCGTCGATGGTGACGGTCGGCGCTATGTCAACGAGGCCGCGTCATACATGGAGGTTGGTCAGGCGATGTATGAGCGCAACGCCACCGCGCCCGCAATCCCCAGTTGGTGGGTGATGGACAGCCGTCATCGCCGAAGGTACTTGTGGGGCCTGGCTCCGGGTGGGATGACGCCGAAGAAGTGGGTATCTGAGGGCTACATGGTCAAAGCGGACTCGGTCGATGAGCTGGCGCGCCGATGCGGGATCGATCCCACGGGGCTGGTGAACACCATTGAGCGGTTCAATTCCCATGCCGCGCACGGGCGGGACCCAGACTTCCACAAGGGCGAGCGGGCATACGACCGCTATTACGGTGATCCGCGGGTGCAGCCGAACCCGTGCGTCGGTCCGGTCGACAAGCCGCCCTTCTATGCGGTGGCGCTCTATCCCGGAGACGTGGGAACCTGTGGCGGTCTGGTCACCGACGAGCACGCGCGCGTTCTGCGGGACGACGGGCAGCCGATTCCCGGGCTGTACGCCACCGGTAACTGCACCGCCTCGGTCATGGGACGCACCTATCCGGGAGCGGGCGCCAGCATCGGCGCATCCTTCGTTTTCGGATGGATCGCGGCTAACCATATGTGCGGATCATCGAAGTCGTGATCATGAATTCCGCTGCGACAGTTGCGCGTTCGTCCCTTGACGAACTACCGGACCCGCGTTGATCATCGGGCCCGACCAGATCACCGAGAGCAGCGGCGGTACGTACCGGCACGTGTCCGCCGCAACGGGCAAGCCAACCCCCGGAGATGCCGTTGGCCGGGCTGCATGAGATGGTATGCGGTCATCGCTGCTTCCGTGGCGTTGGTGGTCTCGTCAATCTTTCGGCGGCTGGCTGCCTGCGCCGCGCACGACGAATGCGGCGATCTCGGAGGCCAGTCGATCGCCAATGCCGAAGAACTCCTCACCCAGCTGAGCTGCGCCGACCGTCATTGCTATGGCGAACCGAACCGACAGGCGCGGGTCCATTGCAGGTTGGTTGCCGGCCTGTGCGTTGTAGCGGCTTACTTGGCCCACCAGCGCGTCGAGCTGGTCGGCGATGAGCAGACGCGCGTTCGGTCCTTGTGGCGATCCCTCGCGCCGGGCGCCGATCAGGGTGATCAGCTCAAGGTGGTCCCTGCACAGCTGGAACAGTCCGCTGACGTAGCGGTGCGCGATGTGCTGCGGGCCTGCTCCTGATTCCGCCGAGCTCGCCCAGTCCGTGACGAATTGCTGCACGAACTCGATGAACGGCATGAGGACCGCTTCATCGAAGATCGCCTTCTTCGAACCGAAGTTCCGGAACAGCATCGACTCTGACACGCCGGCCTCGGCGCTGATCTCCCGAGTGCTTGTCGCATCGAAACCATTGCTGTGGAAGAGATTTCGAGCAGCATCGAGGATGAGCTTACGGACCTCTTCGCTGGACCTTCGCGACCGGATATCAGGCATTGACAGGCAACTCCTCCTAAGCGTGCGTCACTCGCTTGACGCTAAATCATTTAACCGTTAACGTGACCGCCACCACAAGACCAATCAGTGAACTCAGATCCGGATGGCGCTCAGCACCGGTCTGTGCGGGGGGTACCCCGAGCAAGGAGAATGAGATGGCAGATGTCGACCCGCTGGGCTCGGTGACCCACCGCATCCCTGTCGACGTTTTACGCCTTCAGGCCGAAACCATCGGCGACCGGCCCTACCTGGTCGATGACGAAAGCGGTGAACTCAGCTTCGGCTACGTGGATGACATGGCTGATCGGCACGCTTCCGGCTACGCCGACCTCGGGATCGGCAAGGGTGACACCGTCGCGGTTTTCATGGAGAACTCCGCCTCGCTTGCTCTCACGACATTCGGCATCAACCGGCTCGGCGCGATCTGGTCTCCGGTGTCCACGGAGTACCGAGGGGAATGGCTGCGCGAGCTGCTTACCGCGATCGGCTCGCGTGTTCTGGTCGTCGACCAGCATCTTCTGCCCGAAGTCGCCCGATGCGGCGACCTGCCGTTCGAGCACATCGTGGTCAACGGCGACAGTAGGGACTGGGCGGGCTCGGGCGATTTCGACCACGCGGCCCTGTCCGAACTTGGAAGCTTCGCGGAGCTGAAGCAGCATCGATCGAACATCAAGCTGCACCACGGCGAAACGAGTTCGGTGCTGTGGACCTCTGGAACCACCGGACGGTCCAAAGGAGTGATGCAGCCGCACGCGGTGTGGACGTTGTGGCCGCAGCGCCACAACCGCGTGTACCGCAACGGTGTCGGCGACGGTGAGACTTTCTACTACTGCATGCCTATGTACAACTCGGGTGCCTGGCTCATGTGCGTCTATCCGGCTTTGATCACGGGTAATCGCGCGACCATCGACAAGCGGTTCTCGGTCACCGAATTCTGGGATCGCATCCGGCATTTCAATGCCAACCACACGATGACCCTGGGCGCTATGCACGTGTACTTGTTCGGCCAGCCGCCGCGCGACGACGACGCCGACAATCCGCTGCGCACCCTGGTGATGAACCCGGTCGTGCCGCAGATACTGAGGCCCTTCATGGAGCGCTTCGGAATCGAGCGCGTCGGAAGCGGTTTCGGGCAAAGCGAAGTCATGGGTGCCACCTTCTACACATCCGATCGCGACCTCAAAGTGGGCTCGTCGGGATACACGGTCGATGACGACCTCGTGGAGACACGACTACTCGATGATAACGACGAGGAGGTCGGCGTCGACGAGGTGGGCGAGATCTGTGTACGGCCGCGGGTGCCCTACACGGTGTTCACCGGCTATCTCGGTCAGCCCGAAGAGACACTGAAGACGTTCCGGAACATGTGGCACCACAGTGGCGATCTGGGAAGGCGCGACGCGGACGGCGAGATCTTCTTTGCCGATCGTAAGAAGGATTCGCTGCGTCACAAGGGTCGCAACACGTCCACCTTCGAAGTCGAGCACATCGCTCGGCAATTTCCAGGTGTGGCGAACGCCGCCGCTGTCGGTGTGACGGCGCCCGAGCTCGAACACGAAGAAGAGCTCATGGTGGTGCTGCTTCGGGAACCCGGTGCCAAGGTAGATCCGTTGGATTTCTGCAAGTTCATGGACGACAAAGCGCCATACTTCTTCGTCCCCCGCTACGTCGAGATCGTCGACGAGCTACCGATGACGCCCACGAACAAAATCCAGAAGTTCGTGCTTCGTGAGAAAGGCGTTGGGCCGGCCACTTGGGACCGCACGGCGCAAGCCCGCGATTGGCAACCGACGAAACCTCTCAAGAAGCCGGTGCTCAGCCCCGAGGCGAACCAGCATGCGGAGGTAGCCGAATGACGGCTGTGACTCCGGCTCCGATCGACGAATTGCCAGAGCCTGCGCTGCTCATAGGTGATCGCACAATCACCGACGCCAGCGGTGGCACGTTCCAGCACGTCTATGCCGCCACCGGTCAGCCGACGGCCCAGGTGCCACTCGCCGGGACGACCGAAATCGATCAGGCGGTGGCGGCGGCGCGCGCGGCGCTGCCCGGATGGCGGGCGATGCCCGCCGATCAGCGTCGTAATGCGTTGAATGCCATGGGCAAGTTGATCGCCGACAACATTGAACGCCTCTCGCGGCTGAATACCATCGACAACGGCACTGCACTGAATATCGCCAAGGCGCAGAACTTCATGGCCGTCGACCTGTTCGCCTACAACGCGGGATGGGCTGACAAAGGCGGGGGAGAGGTGCACCAGACATGGCCGATCCCAGCATTGGATTACAGCTTCGATGAGCCATACGGCGTCGTCGGCATCATCATCCCCTGGAATGGCCCCATCACGGCAATCGGTCAGACCGTTGCCCCAGCACTGGCCGCCGGTAACTGTGTGGTCGTCAAACCACCTGAGCTTGCGCCGTTTTCAGCACTCGAGATGGGCAGACTGTTCCTCGAAGCGGGCTTCCCGCCGGGCGTGGTCAATATCGTGCCGGGCGGCCCTGCGGCCGGCGAGGCGCTCGTATGCCATCCCGGCATCGACAAACTTCACTTCACCGGAAGCGGCGTGACGGCCCGCAAAATCATCCACAGTGCGGCCGAAACGCTCAAGCCGCTGGGGCTGGAACTCGGCGGCAAGTCGGCGGTTCTGGTATTCGACGACGCCGACCTACCCGCCGCCGTACAGACCGCCTCCGGTGCCATCACCCTCAACCTCGCTGGGCAAGGCTGCATCTGCGGGACGCGAGTCATGGTGCACCGCAGCATCTATGACCGTTTCGTCGATGATCTGGCGGCGGCCGTGCAGGCGATCCCGATCGGCGACCCGATGAGCCCCGCAACGTTGATGGGCCCCGTGGTCAGCCAGGGCGCCTGCGACCGCATCATGGGAATGATCGAGGCGGCAACGGAAAACAAATCAGGCCGGCTGATCACCGGGGGCACGCGCCTGGACGGCGCCTTATCCAGCGGTTTTTATATTGCACCAACGGTTTTCGCGGATGTCGACAACACCTCGCCGCTCGCGCGCGAGGAGGTGTTCGGGCCGGTACAGACGGTCATGCCCTTCGACTCAGAAGAAGAGGCCCTGGCCCTGGCCAACGACACCTCATACGGGCTGGCCGCCTATGTGCATACCGAGAACCTCCGACGCGCCCATCGCGTCAGCGCCGCGCTCGAGAGCGGAATGGTTTGGGTCAACGGAGGATTCGGCATCCCGCCGTCCGTTCCGTTCGGCGGGGTCAAGCAGAGCGGCTACGGCCGCATCGGTGGCCGTCGGGGTATCGAAGAGTTCACTCGGCCGAAGAACATCTGGATCGCACACTAGCAAGTTAGGGAGTAATCGATGGGACGAGTACAGGGCAAGGTCGCGTTCATCACGGGTGTGGCACGGGGTCAAGGCCGCTCGCACGCCGTGCGCCTGGCCGAGGAAGGCGCCGACATCATCGGCATCGATCTTCTCGAGAACGAGGAATTCGCCCCCTATCTCCTGGCCACCCAGGACGACATGGACGAGACGCTCGCGCTGGTGGAGAAGACCGGTCGGCGCATGATCGGCATCAAGGCCGACGTGCGCGATCGCACCGCGCTCATCGACGCCGTCAAGACGGGTGTCGACGAGTTCGGGCGCCTCGACATTGTGGTCGCCAACGCCGGCATCTCGCCGACCGGCGGGATGACCTGGGAAGTACCGCCGGATGAGTGGAACGCGGTCATCGACATCAACCTGACCGGCGTGTTCAACACGGTCGCCGCGACCGTCCCCGCGGTCATATCCGGCGGCAACGGCGGTTCGGTCATCTTGACCAGCTCGGGCGCGGGGCTCAAATACGTGCCCAACCTCGTGCACTACAACTCGGCCAAAGCCGCCGTTGTGGCGATCGGTAAGACGCTGTCGAATGAGCTTGCTGCGCAACAGATCAGGGTTAATGTGATCGCCCCGGGTACCGTGAATACAGCGCTGATCAGCGAGAACAAGGCGATGTTCAAGTTGTTCCGGCCGGATCTGGAGAATCCGACGATCGAGGACGCCGAACCGGTGTTCACGATGATGATGCCGATGGGTAAGCCGTGGGTCGAGCCGTCTGACATCTCCAACGCGGTGCTGTACCTCGCGAGCGACGAGGCGCGCTACGTCACCGGAATTGTGCTTCCGGTGGACATGGGCGCCCTTAATCGGCCGTAGCGACGGCGCCGGCGGCAAGGCACATTCGCCGTGACAGGCGGGTGCGTTTCCTCCTGCCGTCGAAATCTCTAAATCAATCGATGGAATTGGCTAACCAGCGTTGCTGTACGACATAAAGCTGGGCTAGTCTGTCAAAAACAGCCATTGATCTAACTGATAGGTCGACGATGACAGTAGTAGTCCAGGGCGTCAGCCCAACGACACCTCCGCGTCCCGTCGCGGGACAGACGCTCGGCGCGGCGCTGGCTCAGCGCATCGAGCAGCGGATACGCGTCGAGGGATGGGGACCGGGACGGCTCATCGGCTCGGAGTCCGATCTGTGCGAAACGTTTGATGTCGGCACCGCAGCGGTCCGCGAAGCGGCACGCATCCTGGAAGCGCGGGGGGTCGCGAAGGCCCGCCGCGGTCCGGGCGGCGGCCTTTTCGTCACCCAGCCCGAGCAGTCACTGGTCACAGATGCGGCCCGGCGGTACCTGAGCCATGCCGGCATCGATCGCGCTGACCTGTTCGAAGTGTGGATGGCGCTCGAGCAGCTCGCGATCAGCAAGCTGGCGGCGTCGATCGATCCTGCCGGCGCCAAACGCCTGCGCGATCTGTTGGGCAAAGAGCTGCTCGAAGCGCCTCGCGCATGGACGGAGTTGCCCAACATCCATCTCGAAATCGCGCGTCAGTCGGACAATGCCGCTCTGGAACTCTTCATCCGTGTGTTGTCAGAGTTGACGCTTCACACCTACGGCGCCACTGAAGAACCGGGCCAAGCCATCGAATGGTTGCACGCGCGCCACGTCGAGCTGGTGGACGCCATCATCGCCGGTGACGCTGCGCTCGCTCAGCTCCATTTGCGCCGTTTCATCGCGGCCGTCAAACGACAGGATTTCGGTCCCGCTATCGAACGAGAGGACATGTAATGGCGAAGCCCGCGCTTTCTATGAAGCCCACCGGCTGGTTTCAGGTGGCCTGGTCCGCCGAGATCGAGCCCGGTCACGTGCACCGGATGAAGTACTTCGACCAGGAGCTGGTCGCCTGGCGGTCCGCCGCCGGTGCGCTGACCGTGATGAACGCCTACTGCGAGCATCTCGGTGCCCACCTGGGCTACGGCGGCCATGTGGAAGAGGACCGCATCATCTGTCCCTTCCATGGCTGGGAATGGAATGCCGAGGGGCGCAACGTCTGCATTCCGTACCAGGACCGGCCCAACAAGGCACGGCGCATCCGCACTTGGCCCGTGAACGAACGCAACGAATGTGTCTACATCTGGCACGACCTCAACGGGCGCGAACCCTACTTCGAAGTCCCCGATGTCTTCGCTGCCTACGATGACGGCCGTACTGCCGACGACTACTACCTCGCATATCCCGAAGGCTGTCTGCACCGCGCGGGACTCGAATTGCATCCGCAATACGTCATGGAAAACGGTGTGGATTTCGCGCACTTCAAGTTCGTCCATCGGGCGGCCTTCGTACCCGAGTTCACTCGCCAGGAGTACGACGGTGCCATGGCGTACGCCGACTTCGAGATGCTCTTCGGCGGCACGAAGGACAAGACCGTCCTGACGCCGAACGGGGCTGTGCGGGGTGGAGTTCAGGCCATCAACGTCGGCATCGGAGTCGGCTTCGCCAAGTTCTGGGGCCCCGACAACATGCGGACGATAGTCACCGTCACGCCGGTCGACCAAGAAACCTGCGACATCCGGTCCTCGGTCTGGTTGGACAAGATTCCCGGCGAGGACGGACCCCACCAGCCGGCAAGTCTTGAGCGGCGTCAGCGCATGGCCAACAACCAATTCCTCGCCGACCTCAACATCTGGCAGCATCAGCGCTACACCGATCCGCCTGCCCTGGCCACCGCGGAAGGCAAGGGCTTCCGGATGATCCGGCGGTGGGCCATGCAGTTCTACCCCGAAGGCCAACCGGGCAGCGCCAGCACGCCCGAGCTGCAGACCGCAGGAACCGACGCGGGTGACGATATGCCTGAGAACGAGGCGCGCGGCGCCGCACGAGCTTCCGTTTAGTCGCCACGCGGCCGTTGCGATTGCGCGACCGTTGTGGCACAGACCCATTGAAGGGCTATATGGACGACGATCAGGGCACGTTGCTTGCCGGCGTGCGCGTGGTGGAATCAGCGTCCCTGCTGAATGGTGACACGCTGGGCATGCTGCTCGGCGATCTCGGGGCAGACGTCATCAAAGTGGAAAGCCCGGGACGGGGCGACTATCTGCGGGACTTCATGGGGCAGATCACGCCCCACAACAGTCCCGCGCATCTCCAGGTGAACCGCAACAAGCGGAGCATCGCCGTCGACATGCGCAGCGATGAGGGCCGCGCCGTGTTCTGGCGGCTCATCGATCGCGCCGATGTCTTCGTCGACGGTAATGCGGCGGGCGCCATGGACCGGCTGGGCGTCGGGTACGACGCTCAGCGCCAACACAATCCGGCGATCATCTACGCCAGCGTCACCGGATTCGGCGTTCTCGGACCGTACGGGACCATTCCGACGCACGGGATGTTGATGACTGCGCTGGCGGGCGCCAACCCTGTCATACGGGCCGATGACGGCTACATGCATCCCGTTCCCCCAACCGGGCTGGGGGGCACCGAAATGGGCGGTGAAGCCACCGCCGCCGCCGCGGTGCACGGTGCCCTGCGGGTCGCCGCGGCTCTGTTCGCACGCGAACGCACGGGCCGTGGCCGCCATATCGATGTCGCCGGCTCCGATGCTGTCATCGCCCAGGCTCTAGCCGCGGTGATCTACAAACTCAACGACGCGCGACTCACTGAGCGCGATTCATTGCCGACCATCGACGGCGGAGTCTGGAAAGGGGCGAAATACCAGTTCTACGAGACGCGCGACAAACGCATGGTGATCCTGGCGGCCATCGAAGACAAGTTCTGGGCGAACTTCTGCGAAGCCATCGATCGGCCCGACTTGATCGCGTCGACGGCGGCTTCCGCCAGCGGGGTCGACTTCGGCAAGGACGAAACGACCCTGCGGGACAAGCTTATTGAGGTATTCGCTGCTCGGGATCAGCGAGAGTGGGTTCAGTTGGCGGCGACACATCGCTTCCCGCTCGGCCCCGCACCCACGACACTGCACGAGATGGCAGAGGATCCGCACATTCGTGCCCGATCGATCCTCGTCGAGGACGAGCATCCCGACGCCGGACCGTTCACGTACGTCGGCTCCGCCGCAATCATCGACGGTCAGCCGTTCCGCGTGCGCAGACCCGCGCCCGCGCTGGGGCAGCACACCGCCCAAGTGCTGGGAGAGTTCGGCTACAGCGACGCCGAAATCGAGCGGTTACGACGGGCGAATGTCATCGGCGGCAACTGAATTCGCAGAGCCCTAACGATGCCCACAGACGTTGAGTCCCAGCCACTCCCGGCAGTGGTGTTCATCCACGGCGGATGTCATAACAGTCAAGCCTGGAACGAAACGCTGTCGGCCCTGAGGGCGCGACGGCCCGACCTGAACGCGTTCGCGATCGACCTGCCCGGACGGGGCGCAATCGAGGGTGACCTTGCGTCCCTCACCGTGGACGGGTGCGCGCAAAGTGTGATCACGCAGATTGACGAACGTCTCGGTCACGAAACACCGCTGGTGTTGGTCGGCCATTCGATGGCCGGTGTCGTGATCCCCCGCGTGGTGGGCAGGATCGGTGGAGGCCGCGTCAGACGATTCATATCCGTGGCCTGCTGTATGCCCCCCGCAGGCCAGTCGATAGTGGACAGCCTGCCGCGCGCGGTGCGCCTCTTGGCCAGCCCCGTGCTGGGCAAGCCCATCATCGAGCGGGTGCCGTTCCTCGTCTCGCGCTTCATATTCGGTAACCGGGCGTCGCGTGCGCAACGCGCGCGAATCCGGCATAGCGCCTGCCGGGAGGGCTCAGCGTTGATCACCACGAGGGTGTCCGACTACCAGTCGCTGCGCGACATACCGGTTGGCTGGGTACTGCCGACGCGTGACCGCGCCGTGCCCCCGCGGAAACAACGCGCCGCAATGGCAGCACTCGGAGGATTCGATCGAATGACGACGATCGATGCCGGCCACGAAGTCCTTATCACCCACCCGGATGAAGTCGCCGAGCATATCCTCGCCATGGTGTTGCGGTAAGGAGTCGGAACAGTAGAAATCGCTGTTTAACCATCCGGTCGTCCCGACGACAGAAGCCAGACAACCACTGAGGCAGAAGAAAACTGGTACGTCGCACGCGACACGCCAGCGGTGTCTGACCCGGCGACTGGCGCTCACGCGCGGCCGAAGTCACTTCGACGTTCCCGCCGCCGCATCTGTCGGTGATTGACGATCGAGGATTTTCATTGCCGTTTCGCACCACATCGGTTCGAGTCACCGCGGAGGGATTCTGCATCAATATCCAAGCGGGGGCGCTTTGGCCGGCCCGGCGACCGTTAAGCGGGCGCGCGACCGTCGTAGGTCAGCTCGATGGGGAAGACTTCGTCGTCGCGCGCATGGTGCCCGAGCGTCCGCTGGCCGCGGATCAACGAGGTCCTCGATCCGAGGCCGTCCGTTCGCGCGACGCCCGATCAAGCGATTGACGTGGGCGTCGTACCCACTGCGGCTAAGCAGGGGCCGGCGGGTCCGGCATAACTCGACGATTTTCATCGATCGATGCACGTTGGCGTTGCCCGCTCCCGCCGGATCGGAATGTGCGGCTAATCTAGACCGATGTCCGCGACCGCGAAAGGCAACGGTGAACCTGTCGGGAGGGCCGCCAGCGTGATCGCCGGGCAAGTGCGTCGTCGCATCATCCGGGGCGAGCTCATCGAGGGTGACATTCTGCCGAGCGAGGCACAATTGTTAGAGCAATTCGGGGTCTCGCGGCCGACCCTGCGCGAGGCGATCCGGGTGCTGGAATCGGAATCTCTGGTGGTGGTCAAGCGGGGTTCCCGCGGCGGGATCGAGGTCAGCGTGCCGCGGGTGGAGACCGCCGCGCGCTACGCGGGTCTCCTGTTGGAGTACCGTCAGGCAACCACGGCCGATGTGTTCGCCGCGGCCGCCGCGATCGAAGGGCCCTGCATTGCGATGTTGGCACGGTCGCGTACCGCCGGTGATCTCAGACGCTTGCGCGCGGCGATCGAGAGCGAACGCGACGCGCGTGCGGACTCGACGCGATTGCTCGAGCTGCAGAACGAGTTCCATCGGATGCTCATCGACATGGCGGGCAATCAGACGCTCGGTGTACTCAGCGACGTGTTGCGTCACATCATCGAGGTAGCCACCGAGCGCTACCTGACCGATCCTTCGCTGGGCGGCGAGGACAAGCTCCGCGCCTCACGGGCGGGCACGCGCACCCATGAGAGGCTCGTCGAGCTCATCGCCGATAAGGACGCCGCGGGCGCTGAGGCGTTGTGGCGCAAGCACATCCTGGCCACCAGCGCACAACTACGTAGTTCAGGTGTCGCCGACTCGGTGGTCGATCTACTCGAGTAGTGCCTGAATCTGTCAGTCCGCGAGGCGTTCGAGCACCATGGCCATTCCCTGGCCGCCGCCGACGCACATCGTCTCGACGCCGATTTGTGCATCATGCCACTGCAGTGAATTGATCAGTGTGGTGGCGATCCTGGCGCCGGTCATACCGAACGGGTGACCGACCGCGATCGCTCCGCCGTTGACGTTGAGCCGGTCGACGTCGATCCCGAGCTGTCGCTGGCTTGCCAGCACCTGTGCGGCGAACGCCTCGTTGATCTCGAACTGGTCGACGTCCGAGACGGCCATGCCGGCGATGGCGAGCGCTTGCCGGGTCGACTCGACGGGCCCCAACCCCATCACCTCGGGCGACAAGGCCGTCACCCCGGTCGAGACGATCCTTGCCAGCGGTGCGATGCCGAGTTGGGCGGCGCGCTCGCGGCTCATCACCACCACGGCAGCAGCGCCGTCGTTGAGCGGACACGCGTTGCCCGCGGTGACGCTGCCGCCAGGCCGGAACACGGGTGCCAGCCGCGAAAGGGCCTCGACCGTCGTCCCCGGCCGGGGGCAATCGTCGTGCTCGACCTTGGCGCCGTCCCCTAGAACGTAGGGTGTGATTTCACGCGCCCAGAAACCAGATGCCAGGGCACGTTCGGCGCGCTGCTGGGACAGCGCCGCATAAGCGTCCTGGTCGGCGCGGCTGACCCCTTCGACCTGCGCGACGTTCTCGGCGGTCTGCCCCATCGCGATGTACACGTCGGGCAGCTCGCCCCGCTCGCGCGGGTCGCGCCAGGGCGGCGGCGTCGGCGCCTTGGCACGTTCTCGGGTGAGGGTCTGCGCCTCCGCGAAGCGCGGGTTCACCCATGGATTCGCGGACCGGTCGCGGGGATCGCGGTCTTCGTCCACCGGTGGGCTGTCGCTGGTTCCGCGCCGTGACCGGCTGACCGTCTCGACGCCCGCGACGACGAAGGTGTGCCCCTCGCCGGCGCGGATCGCGTGCATCGCCATCCGGAGACCTTGCAAGCTCGATGCGCAGTACCGGGTGACCGTGGTGGCGGGCACGCTGTCCCAGCCCAGTAGCACGGCCACCACCCGCGCGATGTTGAAGCCCTGTTCTCCGCCGGGGGCGCCGCATCCTACGATGAGGTCGTTGATGGCGTGCGGGTCCAACTGCGGAACTTGTTGCATCGCTGCGCTTATCGCCGCGACGCAGAGGTCGTCGGCGCGCGCGCTCGTCAGCGATCCTTTGAAGGCGCGGCCGATAGGAGTGCGGGAGGTCGCGACGATGACAGCCTCGGGCGCGGCGCTCAGAACCCCATTCCCTTCCCGACGATGTCGAGCATGATCTCGTTGGTCCCGCCGTAGATGCGCTGGACTCGTGAGTCTCGCCAAAGCCGGGCGATCTCATACTCGTTGATGTAGCCGTAGCCGCCGTGCAATTGCAGGCACCGGTCGATGATGCGCCACTGGGTTTCCGTCGACCACCACTTGGCGCCCGCAGCCTCGTCGGCGGTCAAATCGCCACTATTGACCGCCATGATGCACTTGTCCACGTAGGTCTGCATGACGTCCAGCTCGGTTTGCATCTGGGCGATTGCATGCCGATTCACCTGAAACGTGCCGATCGGCTGGCCGAAGGCCTTGCGATCGCGGGCGTAGGCCATCGACAACTCCACTGCTCTGCGCGCAGACGCCGCCGCGTGGACGGCAATTCCGAGCCGCTCGGCGGGAAGGTTTCGCATCAAGTGGTAGAACCCGCGGTTCTCCTCGCCGACCAGGTTCTCGGCCGGCACTCGGACATCCTCGAAGACCAGTTCGGCTGTGTCAGCGGACTTTTGGCCGATCTTGTCGAGTTTTCGGCCGCGAGAGAAGCCCGGCATGCCGGATTCGACGACGATAAGGCTCAAGCCCTTGTGTGGTTTCTCGGCGTCGGGATTGGTGCGGCAGACGACAACGACCAGATCGGCCAGTAGGCCGTTGGAAATGAACGTCTTGGTGCCGTTGATGATGTAGTCGCTGCCGTCGCGGCGCGCGGAGGTTTTGATGTTGGCCAGGTCCGAACCCGCGCCCGGTTCCGACATCGCGATGGCGGTGATCAGTTCGCCCGAGACATAGCCCGGCAACCAGCGTCGCTTTTGCTCATCGCTGGTCAACTCTGCGAAATAGCCTGCGAGGATGTCATTTTGAACGCCCAGTCCGATCCCGACCGCGCCGGTGTACCAGAACTCCTCATCGACAATCGCGTTGTAGCGGAAGTCCTTGATGCCCAGACCACCGTATTCTTCCGGCATCTCCCAGCCGAGCAGACCCAGCTTGCCCGCTTCCAGCCATGCCTCGCGATCGGCGTAACCGCGCTCCTCCCACTCGTCGGCGTGCGGGACGCAAACGGTTTCGAAGTAGGCGCGTGCGGTCGCACGGAACTCGTCATGTTCGGGCTCGAAAATGTCTCGGCGCACAGTAACTCTTTTCCGATCAGGTGTTGTTCAGTTGACTGTCGCCGACGCTGGAGCTCAGCTGGGTAACCAGCTCCCATACCGTCGACGGCGAGTCCAATGCCATCGTGCCCAGGTGGTGCTGCCACTGTCGCTGGGTTCCGAACTCAGATCGCCAGGCCAGCGCACGGGTGGTGAAGTGGCGCAACCGATGGTCAAGGGTGAATCCGATTGCACCATGGACCTGGTGCGCATTACGTGCGACAAGCGTTGCCGCGCGTGCGGATTCAATTTTGGCGACGGCCACGGCGAATCGTGCGTGCGACGAGTCGAATCCATTGACAGAGGCAGCCACAGCGGCGAATTGCGCCGCCGTGGTCGCCAGGGAGACCGCTCCGGCAGCGTTGGCGATCAACGCCTGGACGCCCTGGAATTTGGCGATCGGGCGGCCGAACTGCTCACGTTGCTGCGCGTGATCACGCGTCAGATCAAGCGCACGGGCCAAGGCGCCGCAGGTCTGTAGCGCTCGGGCCAGCGCCCCTCTGAGACGAAACTCGGGTGCCAATGTGACGTCGGTGGCCCGGAATTCGCCGGCCTCCAGAAGCACGTCGAGGTGCACCCGACCGCTGGGCTGTCCGGCGATGTCGGCATGCGCCTCGACCGATGCCTTCTGGCGAGGCACTTTCGCCACAAAACCATCGCCGGCGACGATGATGGCCTCGGCGACGTTCGCCCAGGGGACGTGGTCGAGGGTCGCGGTCAACCGACCGCCCCGCAACGGCTGGTCGGTGATCCCGGCGGTCATCGCTCCCGTTGCGAGCGGCAAGTCGACCAGGCCGAGCAGCCACGAGGCGAGCAGATCGTGTTCCGCAATAGGGACGGGCGCAGCGTGATAGCCACTGCTCTGCAGCACAACGGACAGTTCGCGTAGACCCGCCCCACTGCCGCCGCGCGGCTCGGGCGTCGTCAGCAGCGTCAGCCCGGATTCGGCCAGTGTGCTCCACAAGCCGGGATCGTAGGCAAGCCCCACCGCCGGCACGTCGAGCACCGATTCGGTTGAGGCCCCGAAGATGTCGTCGGCGAGTCCCCGCAGTGCCAGCAGTTCCGTCGCGTCGTCGTCGGTCAGCATCGTCATCGCAACCCCAACCCTCGGGCCACGACTCCGCTGAGGATCTCGTTGGTGCCGCCGCGCAGGGTGAACCCGGGTGCGTGCAGGATTCCTTCTGCTAGCAACCGCGACAGCTCGTCCTCGGCGTCGACCGCAGGCAGAGCGGGGCTGGCGGCAGCAGCCACTTCGACGACCGCCGACTCGTAACGGGTGCCGAGGTCCTTGACGGTGGCAGCGGCGACAGCGACCGGCTCGTCGCGGCTCAGCGCGGCCGCCACGGAGGCCGACAGCTGTCGCAGCGCGGCCAGCTGCGAGATGAGGTCACCTAGGTCGGTTGCCGCCCACGGGCTTTGATCCACCTGGCGGCCCAACTCGCGTGCGAGTGCATCGAGCAGGGGCTGCGTCGACAGTATCCGTTCGGGTCCGCTGCGCTCGAAGCCCAATTCGGAGGTGACCTGTTCCCATCCGTCACCGATGTTGCCGAGCACCATCTCATCCGGGACGAACACCTTGGACAGCACGACTTCATTGAAGTGATGCGCTCCGGTCAGCAGCTTGATCGGCCGGATCTCGAGGTTCGGCGAATCGAGCGGTACCACGAACTGGCTCAGGCCCTCGTGTCGCTTGGAGCCATCCAGCTCCGCTGTTCGAGCAAGCACGACGAACGCGTGCGCGTGGTGGGCTCCCGATGTCCAAACTTTGACACCGGTTAGTTCCCAACCACCGTCGACCCGCGCGCCGCGGGTGCGCACGCTGGCCAGATCGGACCCGGATTCGGGCTCGCTCATCCCGATGGCGAAATAGCATTCTCCGCGTGCGATGACGGGTAGATACCGGCGGCGTTGGATCTCATTGCCGTACTTGAGCAGTGACGGTGCAGCCTGGCGGTCGGCCACCCAGTGCGCCGCGATCGGCGCACCCGCTGCGAGCAGTTCCTCGATGACGACGAACCGCTCGACGTGGCTGCGGCCGCCGCCCCCGTACTCGGGGGGAATGGTCATGCCCAACCAACCCTGGGCGGCGAGCCGGCGACTGAAAGACGGGTCCCATGAGGAGATCCACGAGTCGACGCGGGGTGTCCAGCCATACTGGCTGCGATCATCTCGGAGGAATCGCCGCACCTCCGTGCGAAGCTCGTCGGCGTCGGAAGGCAGCGACCGGAATGGCGGAACCAATGCTGCGGTCACCGGGCACTCCTCTCGGGCGGGGCGCGTTAAAAGGCTAACTCATTAAGACGATAGACCAACCCTGGCCGGGGGTGTCAAACGCCGGTGGCCTAAGGTATAAATTTAACGGATTAGCGGACGGGGCCGTTGGCGGCGCCGCACAAGAAAGGCAACTTGGATGCGGGACGCGGTCATCACCGCTGCGGTGAGGTCACCAATAGGCAAACGCAACGGCGCACTCGCGCAGGTGCACTCGGTTGCACTATCCGCACTGGTGCTCAACGAGCTGGCGGCGCGGGCCGGCCTGGACCCAGCACTCGTCGACGATGTCCATTGGGGCAACGTCATCAGCATCGGCCAGCAGTCGGGCAACATCGGCCGGATGGCGGTCCTGGCTGCGGGTTGGCCGGAATCAGTGCCGGGATTCACCGTTGACCGGCAGTGTGGCTCGTCGCAGCAGGCCATCTCTACCGCCGCGGCCGCAGTTATTTCGGGGCAGGCTGACGTTGTCGTCGCCGGCGGCGTCGAGATGATGTCGGGGGTGCCGATGGGTGCGGCCTCGGTCGCGGGCACGGGTGAGATGGGCGGACCAGCGGTCGACCGGTACGCGGACGCGCTGACGGCCCCGGGCTTCAACGGCCGGTTCAACCAGGGTGCTGGCGCGGAGTTGATTGCCGAGCAGTACGGGATGTCGCGCACACAGCTCGACGAATACTCGGTTGAATCTCACGAGCGGGCAGCAAAGGCGCAGGATGACCGGCTGTTCGACGAGGAGATAATCCCGGTGCCGATCGAGGGCGGGGAGCTCACGGCGGATGAGGGTGTCCGACGCGGTTCGACGGTGGAGAAGCTGGCTACGCTGAAAGCTCCCTTCGTCGAGAACGGCAAGATCACGGCTGGCAACGCGTCGCAGATTTCTGACGGGGCCGCCGCGGTCCTCATCACCACGTCGGAGCGGGCGGCCGAGTTGGGGATGACACCGATTGCCCGGATCCACACCGCGGTGTGTGCCGGTGACGATCCGGTCAAGATGCTGACCGGCCCCATCCCGGCAACCGAACTCGCGCTCAAGCGGTCCGGGTTGTCGATCGACGACATCGGCGTCTTCGAGGTGAACGAGGCCTTTGCGTCGGTGCCGCTGGCATGGCAGGCGGCCACCGGCGTGCCGCGCGACCGGGTCAATCCGCTGGGCGGAGCGATCGCGCTCGGGCACCCGCTGGGATGTTCGGGTGCTCGGTTGGCCACCACACTGGTTCACCAGCTGCGGCGCACGGGCACCCGGTTCGGCTTGCAGACCATGTGCGAAGGCGGCGGCACCGCCAACGCGACAATCTATGAATTGATGGACTGACCCTCGGGCGCAATCAGCCGCGATCGAAGCTCACCGCGGCGGAGCTTGCCGCCAACGGTGCGGGGTAGATCGGCGACGAAACGGTACTCGCGGGGCCTTTTGTACGTGGCCAGCCGGGTTCTGACCCAGTCATGCAGCAATTCGGCGGACAGGTCGGGCGTCCGCGCGACGACGAACGCCACTGCCGCCTCACCGGTGCGGTCGTCGGACCGCGAGACCACCGCGGCCTCGATCACCGCCGGGTGAGCCGCCAGCACCCGCTCCACCTCGACCGGTGACACCTGAAAACCCGAGACCTTGAAGACATCCTTGACGCGATCGACGATCCGCAGGCGGCCGTCGGCCGCGATCTCGGCCACGTCACCCGTCGCGAACCAGCCGTCCGGCAGGAACGCCGGCGAGTCGATGCCGGCATAGCCCGCGGCGACGCTCGGCCCGCGCACCTCGAGTTCGGCTGTGGCGGTAAGTCGCAACTCGGTCCCTTCGGTGGGATATCCGGGGGAGTCGAGCCGCCAACGCTCGGGCTCGTCGACTGGATTGAACGCCACCATCATCGCCTCGGTCATCCCGTAGGAGCACAAAAACCGCACGCCTGTGCGGGCGGTGATCTGTTCGGCCAGGCCGACCGGTATCGGGCTGCCGCCCCACATGAAGAAGCGCAACGACGAGAAGTCCTCGACCCGCAGATCGTCGCGCTGGGCCAGGCGATGAGCCGCTGCCCCGGCGAGCGGCCAGATCGTCACTCGTGCCTGCGCGATATGACGGAGTGATTCGTCGAGGTCGAAGCGGCGGAACAGCGTTACCTCTGCGCCGACGCTGAACGCCGACGCGCTCATCGTGGCCCCGAAAATGTGGCACAGCGGCAGCGCGATCGCGACCCGGTCATCGCCCGAGAGCCCGAGATGGTGCCGCAGTTGTTCGACACCGCCGCAAAGACTTGCGGTGGTGTGGAGCACGCCCTTGGGCGTCCCCGTTGTTCCCGATGAGAACGGAACATAAAGGGGATCGCGCGATGTGAGGTGTCCCGCTGCGCGACGTGCTGCGCCTCCGGCCGTCAAAATTTGTGCCGGCACCCCGATCTGCAGATGGGCGGCCTCGTGGGTGAATCGATCGGCATACACCGCAGCCGTCGCCGCCGCCACGTCGAGCGCTTGCGCGATCTCGGTGGGGGTCCAATAGGGATTGGGCGTGGCGAATACGGCCCCCAGCCGCGCGAGCGCAAACTGTGCAATGAGGTATTCGGGGCAATTCTCCATCAGTAACGCGACTGTGGTGCCACGGCCGATGCCGGCGGCCAGCAGATTGCTGGCCGCCCGCTCGGTCGCGGACTCCAACTCCGCGTACGTCCAGGCGCGGCCCTCAAACCGCAGCGCGATACGGGCCGGCCACCGGGCGGCCGCGTGCGACAGGTATCCGGCATAGCCGTCGACGGGGTGGCCGGTCATCGGGCCGCATCACCTGCGACGCGAATTGCCCGCCGCCGGCACCGTTTCGCCCCATGCCATCCAGACGTCCGGCCGCCGAGAGTCATCGACACGGTGGATACGTCCTTCTTGTTGCGGGTTGGGCATCTGACCCAAACCGCGCATGTGCCCCTCGGGATCAGGTTCGCAGACCCAGTCGACACCATCGATCGTGTAGGCGATTTCGTCGTGCCAGTAACCGTCGGCGGCGCGGGTGATCTCGATGTCCATCGAGGTGGCCGACGTGACGGTGCCGTCGCTGTGCGCGGTGACGCCCACGTGAAAATCGCGCTGTCCGAACAGGAAATGGCCCACTTCACAGGTTCCGTCGTCCCAGTGGTTTGCCCACGAGTACCAAGTGAGGTACTCGGCGTCGTGCAGGGGGTCCTTGGTTCGGTAAAGCTGGCCGCCGGGATACATCCACGCTTCCTCCCAGAAGAGGAATCCCCGAGCCGGCTTCCCGAAGATCAGCCCGTCAACCAACCACGTCTGGGTCAGGTACAACAGCGACGCGTCGCGGCCCGGCAAATACCACTGCAGCGGGGGAACCGCCATGGTCCCCTCCACATCGATGACACCCTCCTCGCGGTAGCTGAAGTTTTCTTTATTCAGCACCAGCCGCATCGGCTGCCCCTCGGCGTCGGGCACCGATGCCAGCGTGGCGGTGTCAGAGTCGGTCAATTCCATTTTGGTCGCGGCACTGTCCACCGCGAAGCGCGGCTCTTTGCGCAGTTGCATCCCTTCGCGCCCGGTACCCGTGGCGAGCACAATCAGCTTGCCACTCAGAGAACTTCGGCCATCGTCGAGGGCGCCCGGGGTCGCCTGCGCGACACGACGCATGACGCTGTAGAGCGTGCCGTCCTCGTCGCGCAGGGTCCCCCACACATACCCCGCTTCTCGCTGTAGCCCGAGGATCGAATCTTGGGTGACGAAGTCGCGCGGGTCGAAATCGCGGCCGGAAGCCAACGCGCGCTGATTGAAGGTGCCCGACCGGCCCGACGTGGCCAGGGTGGAGGTGTTCATATGGTGACCTTCCTGAAGGTGATGGACATAATCTCTAAATCGCTTGGCATGCACGTAATTTCTCGACGTCGGCATCGGATTTTCCCAGCACCGACGCCAACACCTCGTTGGTGTGTTCACCCAGCCGCGGCGGCGCAGCATAGGAATCCAAAGGCGTGTCGGAGAACCGGATCGGATTGGCCAGCAGATCGGCGACACCCTTCTCGCCGGTCGACACCGTGCGGCGCAAGTTCCGGTGTTGCACTTGCGGGTTGGCGAACACACCGTCCATGGTGTTGACCGGGCTCACCGGAACATCCTCGTCCTCGAGTCTGCTGATCCAGTGTGCGGCGTCGCGCTGGACGAAGATGTCGTTGAGCATGGCAAGCACGAGATCACGATTGGCGATTCGGGACGACACCGTGGCGAACCGCGGGTTAGTCGCCAGCTCTGGCCGTCCGAGCGCCTTGGTCAGGCCGGCCCACTGCCGAGGCGTGGAAGCGACGACGAAGATTTCGGCGTCGGCGCACATGAACGCCTGTGACGGGATGCCGCCAAATCCGCCGTTTCCTCGGCGCGGTGCCGCGACACCCGATACCAGATAGTTCTGCACATAGTGCGAGAGGGACGCGACCCCACAGTCCAACAACGCCAAGTCAATGACTTGTCCTGTGCTGCTGACATTGTCGCGGTGATACAACGCGGCGAGGATGGCAGACGCGGCATACAAACCGGTCAACACGTCGACCATCGACACCCCGACCTTCATCGGCCCGGCGCCCGGCTCACCATCCGGTATCCCGGAGACGCTCATCATGCCGCTCATCGCCTGGAAAACTCCGTCATAGCCAGCACGTTGCGCGTACGGCCCGTCCTGGCCGAAGCCGGTGACCGAGCAATAGACGAGGCGTGGATTGCGGACGCGTAGGCTCCGGTGATCGAGCCCATACTTCGCGAGTACACCACTGCGGAAGTTCTCGATGAGCACGTCGGACTTGTCAGCCAGTTCGGCGATCAGTGTGGCACCCTCGGGTCGAGAATGATCGATCGTGATCGAGCGCTTGTTGCGGTTGGCGCTGAGGTAAAAGCCGGACTGCAGGTCATCCGGGTCACCGAAGAACGGCGGCCCGTACTGTCGGGCATCGTCGCCGGTCCCCGGTCGCTCCACCTTGATGACCTCGGCGCCCATGTCGCCGAGGAGCTGGGAGGTCAAGGGAGCAGCAAGGATCCGGCTCAGGTCGAGAACCCGTATACCAGCTAACGGTCCGGTCACGACGTCACCTTTGGCTCGCGTGGCAATCCCAGAACACGCTCGCTGATGATGTTCTTCTGGATTTCGCTTGTGCCGGCATAGATAGTCTCGGCCCGCGCGCGGATGAATGCCCGCCGCACGCTCTCCGATGTGGGGTCTGGGCCCGAGCACCACTGCGTGCTCAGAAGAGCATCGGGTCCGAGGACGTCCATGGCCACTTCGGTGAATTGTTGATGCCACTTCGACCAGTAGTACTTCCCGATTGACGCTTCCGGGCCGAACTTGCCGTCGCGCAGCGCCGCCGACAACGAACGCAGGTTGTTGTAGGCCATGATCTGCAGCCCGATGTAGGAATCGACCAGCCGGTGGCGCACGATCGGGTCGTCGACGGCGCCCCGCCGACGCGCCAGTTTGCGAAGCTCTGCCATCTCGCGGACGAAGGAAAACTGGTAGTTGAGCACCGACGTCGCGCGTTCGTGCCCCAGTGTCGTCATCGCCGCAGTCCAACCGCTGCCCTCGTCGCCGAGCACGTTGTGTACCGATGTGCGGGCACCATCGAAGAACACCTCGTTGAAGCCGCTGTCTCCCAGCATCGTGCGGATCGGGACGATCCGAACACCGGGTTGGTCGAGTGGGATGAGCATGTACGAAAGCCCCGCGTGGCGGGTCGATCCGGGCTCGGTGCGGACAATGGCGAAGATCCAGTCGGCGTGTTGGGCGAATGTAGTCCAGATCTTCTGTCCGCTGACCACCCAATCGTCACCATCTCGCTGGGCGCGGGTAGCGATTCCAGCTAGGTCCGATCCGGCCCCCGGTTCGGAATACCCTTGGCACCAGACGATTTCTGACCGGGCCATCGGCGGCAGGAGCCGTTGCTTTTGCTCCTCGGTGCCATGAGCCAATGCCGTCGGGGCCATCAGTGTCTCTCCGTGGAACGCCGCCCGCGGTGGTGCCTGAGCCCGCGCACACTCCATCGCAAAGATGATTTCCTGGGTCATCGGCGCGGCACGACCGCCGTACTTGACAGGCCAGGACAACCCGAGCCAGTTACCCGCGCCGAGCTCGCGTTCCCAGGCACGCCGCAGCTCCCAGTTGTCATCGTCGTCAGGGCCACCACGGTCGGCAGCTCCGACGAAGTCTCCGACGAGATGCTCGTCGAGCCAGGTCCTCACTTCATCGCGGAAGTGACGATCGGCGTCCGATAGCGGCAACGACGCGAAGCCGTCTGAGAACGAGGCCATGGGCGTATAGTATAATGAGTTAGCTGATTATAGGAATACCACCCAGCATGCGCAGTGTCGGTGCCGAAGATGTTCGGCTGAGGCCATTCGCGAAGGCGGCGCTGACGATGCTGGTGATTTGATCGAAGGATAGGCGGATGGCGGCACTACTCGGCTCTCGCGTAACCAACGAGGAGTCTGCGCGGCCGCAAAACTACATGCCGCGCGTCATCGTCTACGTCTTGAGATGGCGTCTCGCCGTCCATGTGCGTGGCGACGCGGAGGTCTCGCCGTGGCGGCAGCGCAGGCACGTGAGCTGGCACCGAGTCGGTGCTTAGCGCCGTAGTTGCCAAATCGTGGGCTCTTCGCAGCGCATCATGGCCTCGTTATAATATAAATTAACTAACTGATTCCGGATGACATGTCGGTTTCATCTGCGTCTTCGAAGGAGGGGTCGCTTGGACGACCTGCAGTGGTCAGTGACAGACGGGGTGGGCATCATCCGGCTCAATCGTCCCGCCGCGCGCAATGCGTTCACCTTCCCGATGATCCGCGAGTGGGTGCGACTGCTGCGTGCCGCGAAAGACGACGACACCGTGCGGGTAGTCGTGTTGACGGGCGCCGGCGACAAAGCGTTCTGCTCCGGGGTCGACCTGTCATCGATCTCCCATGCCAACCCCGACCTGACCCCGCTTCAACGCAAGAGCCAGCTGCACGACGAGATTCATCAGGTTGCGCTGGCCATGGCCGACCTGGACAAACCGGTGATCGCCTCGATCAATGGAGTCGCCGTCGGTGCTGGGCTGGACATGGCGCTGATGTGCGATTTGCGGATCATGTCCACTACGGCACGGGTGAGTGAGGGCTACGTCCGAGTGGGTCTGACTCCGGGCGACGGGGGTGCCTATTACCTGCCGCGGATTGTCGGAACTTCCAAGGCGTTGGAGCTTCTGCTCACCGGCGACTTCGTCGACGCCGAAGAGGCTCTCCGAATAGGTCTGGTCAACCGATTGGCGGCGCCGGAGGAACTCGCCGAGGAGACCCAACGGTTCGCGCGTGCCATCGCCGACCAGCCGCCGGTCACGGTGCGAATGATCAAACGCGCCACCTATCAGTCTGCCGAGGTCGACCTGCGCACCGCGCTGGACATGATTTCGTCGCACTTCGCTGTCGTGGCCGCTACCGAGGATGCGGCGGAAGCGCTGGCGGCCATGAAGGAGAAGCGTCAGCCCCACTACGTGGGTCGTTGAGAAAGAGATAGATGAGTAACGACAGCATCGATTCCGCCGACGTTTTCGACGCCTGGATCAACTTGCCGTACTTGCCCGGCGAAGTCACGCCCGACCCTTCGGTGGTGGCGCGGTTCAAACGAGGCAACAGTGCCTACGAGGGCGGCGAGACGATGACCGACGTGATCGCCGAAATGGATCGGCTCGGCATCGGCGGCGGTGTGTTGTCCAAGGCGCCGCGCGACATCACTCCGCCGTTCGTGCACGGTACGAAAACGGGAGAGACGGTGCTGCGCGAGACTTGCGAGCGTCTCGCCGGGATACAGGCCGACCATCCCGGCAGGTTCGTGACGAGCGTCGGGATAGATCCCAGGCTTGGGTACGAGGCCGCCCGTCATGTGCGAATCGCCGTGCACGAGTATGGGATCAAGTGCGTGCGCATCATTCCGATGTTCACCGGCATCGCGATCGACGACAAGCTGGCCTACCCGCTCTACACCGCTGCGTGCGACGAGGACGTGGTCGTCTCCATCAACGTCGGCGTTCCCGGCCCGATGAAGCCGGCCAAGCTGCAGCGCACCATCCTGGTCGACGAAGTCGCGCTGGCCTTTCCGAACCTGAAGATCGTGATGAGCCACCTGGGCGACCCGTGGATATCGGAAACGATCGCAATGCTGCTCAAGCACCCCAACGTGTACGCGATGACGGCGGGGTGGGCACCAAAATACGTCCCCGAGGAGGTTATTCGGTTTGCGGAGCGACGTAATCCGCGGAAACTGATGTGGGCCTCCGACTACCCGATCCTGCCCTTCGACCGCACGGTGACCGAGGGTAGGGGCCTACCGCTGTCAGGTGATTCGCAAGTCGGCTATCTAGGTGCCAACGCACGGGCGGTGTTTGGTCCACCGCGCTGAACTCAAGAAAGGACTCTCAATGGGATTACACGACGGAAGGGTCGTTATCATCACCGGCGCCGCCGGTGGGATCGGACGCGAGCACGCGCTCGAATTCGCCCGCCAGGGGGCCAAAGTCGTCGTCAACGATCTTGGTCCCGCGGGCGACGTCGTTGACGAGATCAAGGCGGCCGGCGGCGAAGCGGTCGCCAACAACGACGATATTTCCGAGTGGGACGGTGCAGGCCGGCTGATCCAGACGGCCCTCGAGACATTCGGCGACCTTCATGTCCTGGTCAATAACGCCGGCATCCTGCGCGACAAGATGTTCGTCAACATGGACATCGACATGTGGGACGCGGTGATGAAGGTACACCTGCGAGGAACATTCGCCCCGACCAAGCATGCCGTGGCGTACTGGCGCGAGCAGCACAAAGCCGGCACTCCGGTCGACAATCCGCGCCTAATCAACACCTCGTCGCCGTCTGGTCTCTACGGAAACGTCGGCCAATCCAACTACGGAGCGGCCAAGGCGGCGATCGCCGCGTTCACCGTCATCTTGTCCGACGAGCTGGCCCGACTTGGCATCACCGTAAACGCCATTGCCCCAAGTGCTTTGACACAGATGACCCAGGGCCTGGACGCCTACGTCGCGGCGATGGCTGACATCAAGGAGAGGACCGGCTTCGACGCGGGTTCCCCGGCCAACATTGCCCCCCTGGTGGTTTGGCTTGCTTCGGCCCAGGCGGCCGGCGTCACCGGGCGGGTATTCAATGTGAAAGGCGGGTCCATCTCCGTCGCTGAAGGGTGGGTGGCCGGACCAGGGATCACTCGCGACGCACGGTGGGATCCCGCCGAACTGGGCGAGGTGATTCCGAGCCTGCTGGTCGAGGCCAGGCCCAATTCCGATGGTTCGGGCAAACCGCGTGCCTGAAACGATCGACGGAATTCGCGTCGAGCGCGCCGACCGGGTCGGCACAGTCTGGCTGGACCGCCCGGAGCGGGGAAACGCATTCACCGCGGCCATGCAGGACGAGCTGCATCGCCAGCTCGATGCCTTGGACGGTGACGACGACATCCGCGCCATCGTGGTTACCGGCGCGGGTCGGTTGTTCTCCGCTGGCGCCGACCTGGAGCCCGGTGGCGCCACTTTCGCCTTTGACGATGCCCAACACAGACGTGCGCGGGCGACGATGGCCGGTCGCCCGCGCCCATGGCGCATGCGCACACCCATCATCGGTGCACTCAACGGGTCGGCGGTCGGTATCGGTTTGACCTTTCCGTTGCAGTGGGACATCCGCATTGTCAACGCCGACGCGAAGTACGGCTTCGTGTTCACCCGCCGGGGTTTGACCCCCGAGCAGAACTCACTGTGGCTGCTGCCCCGCTTGGTGGGAGCGACCTGCGCGCTCGAGCTGCTATTGACCGGCCGGCTGTTCAGCGGGACGGAAGCGCATGCGCTTGGCATCGCCACCGAGGCGGTCCCGGGTGACCGAGTGTTGGCGCGCGCCACCGAAATCGCGCGGGACATCGCGGAGAACACCTCGCCTGCTTCGGTCGGGGTGACCAAGCAGCTGCTGTACGAAATGCTCGGCGAAACGGACCGCGAGGCGGCGTTCTACCGCGAGTGGGAAGTGTTCCGGTGGATGGGCCGCGAAGCTGACTGCTCCGAAGGAGCGCAGTCGTTCCTCGCGAAGCGCGCGCCGCAGTTCACCTCCTCGAAAAACGCGACCATGCCCGACGTTTGTGGATCCTGGGGGAGTGGCGATGGCTGACACCGTTCGTTACGCCGTTGACGACGCCGGAGCCGTCGTCATCACGCTAAGCCGTCCGGAGCGACGCAACATGTGGACTGCCCAGATGGAGTCCGAATTCTATGACGCGTTGGATCGCGCCGCGGCCGATGATGCGGTGCGGGTCATTGTGGTCACCGGCGACGGCGACTCGTTCGTGCCCGGGCTGGATCCCGCTGTCCTGGCCGACGTTTCGAGTGGCAAGCGCTACGCGGTCAACCGCCGGCCGCAGACATACGCCACAACTATTCCCAAGCCGATCATCGGCGCGATCAACGGCGCGTGTGCCGGCATCGGTCTGGTCCAGGCCTTGAATTTCGATTACCGTTTCGCCGTCGCCGGCGCGAAATTCAGCACCGCCTTCGCCAAACGCGGGCTGCCCGCCGAAGACGCCAGCGCCTGGATGCTGGTTCGGCTCGCCGGGCCCGCCCACGCGTTCGACCTACTGGCCTCCGGGCGTGTCTTTCTGGCTGAAGAGGCCGCAGAACTCGGTGTGGTGCAACGCCTCTCGCAGCCGGGCGAAGTCCTCGCCGACGCTGTCGCGTTCGGCCACCAGCTGGCGTCGACCGTGTCGCCGGTCGCCATGGCGATGATCAAGTCGCAGATTTGGCGAGACTGCGAATCAACGATGGAGTCCGCCCGGGTACGCGCCCAGTATCTACTCGGCTTGGCCAAGGCTCAGCCCGACTTCGCCGAGGGAGTTGCCAGTCTGACTGAGAAGCGACCGCCGACGTTTCTCCCATACTCGCCGCTGAACTACTAAGGCCGCCATGGACATCGATATCGCACCAGCTCACAGTGACTTCCGCGACGAGGTTCGCACCTGGCTGGCGGAGCATCTGATCGGTGAGTTCGCCGAGCACCGCGGAATCGGTAGTCCCACCGATGACACCGCTTGGGATGTGCGGGTAGCGTGGGAACGCGAGTTGTCGGCGGGAAATTGGCTCGGTCTGCGCTGGCCGCGTGAGTACGGCGGTCGCGGCGCCGGCCTAGCCGAGGAGATCATCTTCGAGTACGAATACGCCCGCGCCGCAGCTCCAGCGCGCGTGAATACCCAGGCGCTCGAACTTCTCGGACCTACGCTGCTCGCGTTCGGCACCGAGGAGCAAAAGCAACGTTTTTTGCCGAAGATCCTGGCGGTCGAGGAGATGTGGGGTCAGGGCTTCAGCGAGCCGGGAGCCGGCTCTGACCTGGCGGCGGTGCGCACCAAGGCATCGCGGCACGATGACACCTGGCGCATCGACGGTCAGAAGGTGTGGACCACGTTCGGTCACCACGCGGATTGGTTGTATGTGCTGTGCCGCACCGATCCCGACCCCACGCTGAGACACAAAGGGTTGAGCCTGCTCCTGGTCGACGTGGATCAGCCCGGTGTCGAGGTGCGGCCGATCGAAAACCTGGCACGCTCAACCGAATTCAGCGAGTGCTTTTTCAGTGATGCCCGGACAGGGGCCGACATGGTTGTCGGGGGTGTCGGCAATGGCTGGCGCGTTGTCATGACCACGTTGGGGATGGAACGCGGGAGCGCCCTGATGCCGATGCAGCTGGCGATGCAGCGCGAAGTCAGCGATTTGATCGAAACCGCGAAGCGTTCGGGTGCGATCGATGATCCCTGGATTCGGCAGCGGCTCGTCGATGCCTACATCGGTGTCAGTGTCATGCGGTCGTCTAACCTGCGCGTCGTCAGCGATCTGTTGGATGATGCTGCCGCCGCGCCCGGCCGGGCCACCGCGGCCGTCGCGACCGGCGGAAAGCTGTTCGCCTCTCTGCATCATCAGCGAATGGGGGAGTTGGCTATGGACATTTACGGTGAAGACGCCGTGTACAACGGGTCGGCTGGGGCTGCCGGGGAGGCGCGCAAGCTGTTCTTGCTGTCCCGCGCGGAAACGATCTACGGCGGTACTTCTGAGATCCAACGCAACATCATCGCCGAGCGCGTTCTCGGGATGCCCCGTATCTGACTAATCAGTTAAACTATGTTACTATTTAGCTTCTCCGGGCGGGGCGGTGCTGCTTTCGCCCGTGCGTTGAACACGACGGACAACAAACGGCAGGGCGGCTAATGGCGTTGATCACGACCGCAGAGCAGGAGGCGCTGCGCGACGTCATGCGTGCGTTTCTGGGGAAGTACTCGACGGAAGCCGACGTGCGTAGCCAGGTGGACACCGAGCTCGGCTATGACCAACAGGCGTGGGCGACCGCGGCCGAACAGATCGGCATGCAGGCGCTGCCCATTCCCGAACGGTTCGGCGGTGCGGGGTACGGCTTTGACGAACTTGCGGTGGTGCTCGAAGAGACTGGTCGTGTGCTGTTCACCGGGCCGGTATTGCCTACCGTAGTGCTGGCCTCGTCGGCCTTGCTGCTGTCCGGCGATGATCGGGCCTGCGAGCACTACTTGCCCCTCATCGCCGAAGGTTCCACGGTGGCCACCCTTGCGGTCAGCGAAGACTCCGCCGCATGGACGGAATCGGACATCTCGGTGTCGGCCGCGCGCGCAGGGCAGGACTGGGTGCTGACCGGCGTGAAACGGTTTGTGCTCAGCGGGGCTCAAGCCGGACTGGTCGTAGTTGCTGCCCGCACCGATCGCGGCGTGTCGCTGTTCACGGTCGAGACTCCGGCTCAAGGACTAACCGTGCAATCGCTGCCGGTGATGGATTTGACTCGACCCATGGCGTCGCTGACCTTCGACAACTGCCCAGCGGTACTCGTCGGTCATGTCGGAGCCGGGTGGGCGACGCTGACACAAGTATTCGACAGGGCGATCGTCGCGTTGGCGTGCGAGCAAGTGGGCGCCGCCGCGGCCGTGCTCGAATCCACCGTCGACTACCTCAAGGTGCGTCAGCAGTTTGGGCGTGCCATCGGGTCGTTCCAGGCAGTCAAGCACCGCTGCGCCGATATGCTCGTCGAATTGGAATCGGCACGGTCTGCGGCCGCTTATGCCAGCGCGGCGATCGCCGCCGGTGCAGAAGATGCGTCCGCAGCGGCATCGATCGCCAAAGTGTATTGCTCTCAAGCGTTTTACCACATCGCCGCAGAGAGCATCCAACTGCACGGCGGCATCGGATTCACTTGGGAGCACCCAGCGCATCTCTATTTCAAGCGGGCCAAGAGCTCCGAGGTGCTGTTCGGGTCTCCCGCCGCGCACCGGGAACGCATTGCCGAGCTCATCGGCATGAGCTAGGTGCCGCGTCGTGACGACTGAGTCTGGGAACGGGCACGCCTCAGGTACCGACGTACTGTCCGGGATCCGAGTGCTCGATTTCGGCAAGCATGTCGCCGGCCCTTGGTGTGCCGCGCTTTTGGCGGATCTCGGAGCGGACGTCATCCGTATCGAGCGGCCCGGTGGTGGCGATGACCGCTACATCGCTCCGGTGGCAGACGACGGGTCGGGCGCGATGTATCTGGTCTGCAACCGGGGTAAGCGCGCCATCACGTTGGCGTCTCACCGGGCAGAGGCAGCACCAATCGTAGAAGCCTTGCTCGGCACCGCCGACGTCGTGGTTGCCAACTTGCCCGTTGAAACCAGGCGGCGGATGGGGATCGACTGGGAGAGCTTGCATGCCCGGCACCCCGGCGCGGTGCTGGTGACTGCCACGGCGTTTGGAGACGACGGGCCCTACGCGGATCGAATCGGATTCGACGGAACCATCCAGGCGATGAGTGGAGCGATCGCTTTGTCCGGCGAGCCTGGAATGCCGACCCGCTGTTGGGTGCCCTATATCGACTTTGCGACGGGTAGCCTCTTGGCGACCGGCACGCTCGCCGCATTGCTGGCGCGGGAGCGTACGGGACTTGGCCAGCACGTCGATGGGTCGCTGCTCAATACCGGTCTGCTGATGGGCAATCGGGAAACCGTCGAGGCGCAGGTGCTGGGGGTTCGGCGACAGCCGACAGGAAACCGCGGCCAGACGTCGGGGCCGTTCGACGTCTTTGCCACCAAGGATGGATTCGTCATGGCATCGGTCGTCGGCGATCGCCAGTTCGAACGGTGGTGCGCGCTGATCGGCCGCGATGATCTGCTAGGCAACCACCGATATGCCAGCGATACCGAGCGAGGAAGAAACGGCGAAGAGCTTTCGCTCCTCTTCGCCGCCTGGTGCTCGGACCAAACGACAGAGAAAGTCATGGCCGAGCTCGCCCGTGCCGGCATCGCAGCTGGCCCGGTTCTGCGGCCTGAGGAGGTGCTCGAAGATCCGCAAGTGCGATTTACCGGGCACCTCGTCGAGGTACCGTACCCGGGCATGCCGGCCCCGGCCCCCATCGCTGATTTCCCTGTTACTCTCTCCCACACCCCGGGTCGAATCCGTGGGCCGGCGCCCACGCTCGGCGCCCATACCGATACGATCCTGACCGACCTGGGCTTTAGCATCGAGCAGATCGAGCAATGGCGCGCCGAGGCGGTGATCTGACGACAGACCCCGCGAGGTGAGTGCGCACTCGCTAATATAAGTTGAATCATCACAATTATATGCATGCTTACTAGCTGTTGAAGACCGGGGAACTGAGAGGAGCGGTGTACCACCGATGCGAAAATCCTCAGTCGTCAAGGTTCCCAAAGCTAGCGAACTCGTTGCCGCTAACTTGCGCCGCCGAATCGTCACCGGCGCGCTGCAGCCGGGCGAATTGCTGCCAAACGAAGCCGTGTTGATGCAGGAGTTCGGTGTTTCCCGCCCGACGTTGCGCGAGGCCTTCCGGATCCTCGAGTCGGAGGCCATCATCACCGTACTGCGCGGTGCACGCGGCGGCGGCAGAGTGCTGGAGCCGGACGGGGCCGTCGCCGCACGCTATATGGGTATTTTGCTGCAGTACCAAGGCACTCCGCTCAGCGACGTCTATCGTGCGCGCACCGAGATCGAGGTTTCGGCGGTCGGAATGCTCGGCAGCGGTCGTCGCAAGGCCGCGGTACGCCTGTTGGATGGCTTGGCCCAGGATGCTGAGCGGATCATCGAGGACGAAGAGGCGTTTGCCGAACAGGACGTGCACTTTCATCTGGCGATTGTCGAGGCGGCCGGAAGCACCACACTCGCGGCGCTGAGCAAGATGTTGTTCCAGATCATCGAGGCGCACAACGCGGTTTTCATCGCCACGCACCCGCGCGGTTTTGCCAGTGCCGGTAACAAACAGGCGCATCGGGCATACGTGCGTTTGGTCAAGCTTCTGAATGATGGCGAAATCGAAACCGCCCAGAAACATTGGCGCCGTCATCTGGAGGCCGTGGAGAGCTACATGGTCGGGGAGTCAGACTCGACATTGGTCGAAGTTCTTTCCTGACACCCAAGACGAACCGATTCGACACCACGCACCAATCAGGACCCGTTGATCAGCGCGATGCCGTTGTCACGCAAGAAAGCCTTGCGTTGCTGGTCTCCGAGCCCTTCGACGCGGGTGAACATATCGGCCGGCTCGCGCAGCCCTTCGGCATGCGGCCAGTCGGAGCCCATCACCAGACAGTCGACGGTACCGAGCCGTTCCGCGAGTGATGGTGTGTCGTCCTCGGGGTAAGGAACCACTCGCACATGGTTTTTGAAAATCGTACTTGGCCGTTCCGTCAGCTGGCCTCCTAGCCACACTCCGCCGCGTGCCATGCCACGGCTCTTGTCCATGTGCCGGACGAAGTGCGGAGCCCACTCGGCGCCGAACTCGCTCACCAGCACCTTGATATTGGGATAGCGACCGAACAGGTTGTCAAAAATCAGCGCCGACAAAGTGTCGGTGATCGGTCGCTCGCCATAGGAATTCTGCCACTGCCATGCCGAGAACTGGAAAGGCGGCCCGAGCTTCCAGCCCCAGTCGGCGGCGACGTTCGCTTGATAGTAGAACTCCGAAATATGGTAGGAGACAACAACTTTTGCTTCGTTGATGCGTGCCCAGAATGGATCGAAGTACGGGTCGCCGGGGGAGCGGCCGTAAGCGGGGCCCGCGGGTAGCAGGATGAACCGTGCGCCCGCATCGAGAACTCGGTCCAATTCGGCACATGAGCGCTCGAGATCACGCATCGACAACATCGCTGGAGCGTAGATGGTGTTTTTGTACTCGAAACCCCAGTCCTCATCGATCCATCTGTTGAACGCGCGCAGATTGTCGTAGAGCACCTCGGTGTCGTCGAGGTATGCCTCGGCCAGCAGGCCCCAACCGCCGGGATACATGATGGACTTTTCGATCTGCTGCTCGGACAGCTGGATCAGTCGCTTATCGCGGTCGCGGTACTCGTCCTGGATGGGCTCGTAGAACCGCTCGCTATCGCTGGATTCGCCGGAGGCGCGTTGCTTCAGCATCTCGACGAGGGAACCAGGCACATACGCCTCGTCGAGGTCGTTTTCCAGGGCGGTCACAATCCTGTCGTTGGCCAGCAGCACCTTTCGGTCGTATCCCGCAGCCTTGATGGTTCGCACCGCCGTATGGAGTTTGTCCTTCGGCATGAACCTGGTGAATGCGTCCTCGGCTTCGTATGAGTGCTGGTCGAAGTCCGTCATCCGGTAGGGCAGCGTGCCTACGGAATTCTCAATCAACGCCATTGGTCGGTCCTCTCACGATCTCTGTGAGAGAATCTATCAAATTAAGAGAATCTCGCAAACCTAGACGGTGGCGGCTAATTGGAACATGCGCCGGGTCGCGTCTGCGACGTCAACCGCATCGGTCGCCGACTGCCACTGCCAAAGCGCCGCGGCCAGGCAGGAGATGGCCAGATTGGCCAGCAACACGTCGGCGGCCTCGACCTCTTTGCCCTGCTCGGACGCTAGTTGTTTGGCCAGTGCATGCTCCCAGCGCAGTCGCATGTGCATGCTGCGCGCCTCGAGCTCGCGGGTGGTCATCACCAGGCGGGTTACGCGTTGAGTTTCGGCCTCGGCATCGTTCAGGTAGTCATGGGCGAACGCCACGACCGGAGCGGACAGGGCCTGGAGTGTCTGCGCCTGGTCCCTCCGAGCGGCGACGGCCGCGACCAGGCCGTCGACCGCGTCCTGCTCGTTGACGAACAGCACCTCTTCCTTGGATCCGAAGTAGCGAAAGAACGTGGCTGGGGACAGGCCGGCGCGGCGCGCTATCTGTTCCACGGTGGTGGCTGCGTAGCCCTGTTCCTCGAACAAGGTCAGCGCTGCGGCCCCGATATCTCGTTTCGCGCGGGAGCGATTGCGTTCACGCAGTGAAGTCATTGTCATCCAGGTGGCTCGGTGGGCGGGGCGCCCGACCTGACGATAGCAAGATCTGAGGTCCCTCTCTTTGCTGGGCGCGACGTAGCGAGATCCGCGATCTGGCGAAGAGCCGTGCGCCCAAACCTGGAGGGCTTGCTGTCCTTCCGCGCAAGCGGCGCCGCGACTAGCGGCCCGGCGTCGGCTTCGCCTCCCGCATATATGGTTAAATAGTTAAGATGAAATTGGCGGGAGCATTGAGCACGTGACCGCAGCTGACACAACGGGCGGGTTCGATATCCGGACTGAGAGCGCCGTGCAGCGGCGGTTTGGCCTCGAGACGCTGGACTACTGCGAGGATGACGCTAGGGCGGTCACGCGCCTTGCGCTGGCCGGGATGCGCAATCCCGTGACCAACGTCTCGAGCCTCGCGCCGATCGCTGTGCTCGTCGACGATGCCGGCAGTAAGGCCACCTATGCGTGTCGAGGCCAGCGCTGGCCGGTCACGTCGGACCTCAATATCCAGTTCTATGCCGATGCACAGCCAACCCTTGAGACCGATCCCGGCCGTCACGTTGTCGCCGATGCCCGCGTGCTCTATGCAACCGAGACCAACGCATTGGCCACCTGCACATTGACTTCCGGAACTGTCGCAATCGGTGTCGCCACGGTGCGATCGGTGTTCATATCGGGCGAGGTAACCGCGACACACCGGCCGACGGAAGTGTTGGTGAAGACCCCGCAGACGTCGTTGGCTGACCTGATGTCGGTGAGGCCCACTCGCAATGAGTCCGCACCTACCGTCCTCAGACAGTTACCCGATCCCATGGTGTTCAATGCCGTCGCGAATGTGCACGGCGGTATCGCGGCGGCAGGTCTGGAATTAGCTGCTGCCGCGGCGATCTCGGAGGCCACCGGCTATGACGACTTCCGATCCGGATCGCTTCAAGTCAACTTTTTGCGCCCGTTTGTCGCCGGGGGTGACTCGTGCTACAGCGGCACCGCCGTACACGTCGGATCATCCGTTTCTGTAGCCGATGCCGAGGCGATAGGTCAAAACGGCAAGGTTGCGGTCACGGCGCGGTTAACCGCCTATCGCCCAACGTAGGGAGTTCACAGTGGATTTCACGATGTCGCCTAAGGCGCGGGATTATCACCAGCGGCTTACCGCTTTCATGACGGAGTTCGTCTTCCCTGCCGAGGAAAGCTACCTCCAGTACCGGCAAAAGGCGGGCCAAGATGATCACACGGTCCCGCCGATCGTCGAAAAGCTCAAGGCCCTGGCCAAGGAGCGCGGATTGTGGAACCTGTTTTTGCCTGCCGTGTCGGGTCTGTCCAACCTGGAATATGCGCCGCTGGCCGAGCTGACCGGGTGGAGTCTGGACATTGCTCCGGAAGCGACGAACTGCGCGGCTCCAGATACCGGAAACATGGAGACGCTGCACCTATTCGCCACGGAGGAGCAGCGGAGGCAGTGGTTGGACCCGCTGCTCGCGGGTGAGATCCGCAGCGGCTTTTCGATGACCGAGCCTGCGGTAGCGTCCAGCGACGCACGGAATATCGAAACTTCAATAGTTCGCGACGGCGCGGACTACCTCATCAATGGCCGCAAGTGGTGGACGACGGGCGCGTCCGACCCTCGCTGCAAGGTCCTGATCGTCATGGGCCGTACCGATCCCGATGCCGCGACCCACCGTCAGCAGTCGATGGTGCTGGTGCCGGTCTGCACCCCGGGCGTGACCATTCTGCGTTCCACCCCGGTGTTCGGCTGGCAGGACCAGCACGGGCACTGCGAGATCGTCTTCGACAACGCGCGTGTGCCGGCGACCAACTTGCTTGGTGAGGAGGGAGCGGGATTCGCGATCGCCCAGGCCAGGCTGGGCCCAGGCCGCATCCACCATTGCATGCGGGCATTGGGCGCGGCTGAGCGGGCGCTGGCATTGATGGTGGACCGCGCGCAAAAGCGAGCTGCTTTCGGGAGGCCGCTGGCCGAGCAAGGTGTGGTGCGCGAGCAGATCGCGCGTTCTCGCAACGAAATTGACCAAGCAAGGCTGTTGTGTGAAAAGGCCGCATGGACCATCGACCAGCATGGCAATAAGGCGGCGCACTTGCTGGTGAGCCAGATCAAAGCGATAGCGCCGCGGGTGGCTTGCGATGTCATCGATCGCGCCATCCGGGTGCACGGAGCAGCCGGCGTCTCCGACGATTTCCCGTTGGCACGCTTGTATAGCTGGCATCGGGCCATGCGGGTGTTCGACGGCCCCGACGAAGTGCACATGCGCACTATCGCGCGCAGTGAGATCGGGCGGGCAAAGAACGCCCTGGCGTCCGCGGTCACGCAACAGGCACAGGTACCGTCACGCTAAGCCTTCCGCGTGGAGCACTAGGCGAGGACCATCAAAAAATGGTATAGATAATTATACCTGATGGCTGTACCATCGGTGCATGCAGAAACCGACCGGGCCGCGACGCAACTCTCGCGGTCGTCAAAACGCCAGCCGTCGCTGGCGTCGCTCATCCCGCCCCGCCGCCCCATGGCGGACGATATTCGGCGATAGTCATGTGGACTCTGATCACTAGCGACGGCCGCCGGCTCGCAAATATTGGCTCCGAGCAAGAAGCGCGCCGGACCGTCCACACACTGGGTACGCCGCAATGGCGCGGTCCCTTTTCCTGGGATGTTGTCGACGACCAGGGACGTCTGTTTGTCGCAGAGATCAGGCGTCGCAGCGGGAGACGGCAGAGATGACTGCGGGGTTCGATCGGCGCTCTCTCGCTGCCTGCGACGGGCCCTTGTCCAGCGCTGCCCATCGGCGCAACGCGTAGGGGTGTGGGAAAGTGCGATTTGAGATAGGCGACGAGGTTCGCGAGGGTATGCGCATCGGTACCGTCACCGATGTTGGCACTGTGCTGATTCAACTGCGGACGGTCGAAGGCGCCTCCCGAGTCGTCTGCCCGTGGGAACTCGTCAAGATAACCGACGGACATGCACGGCGCGGCCACCGCTTGCGCGACGGTGAGTTCGGGATGCGGTGGTGAACGCAATGCGCAACGCAGTAGAAACGAACCTGGCATGGACCTTCATTGAAGCGGTCAAGCCGCACCTGAGCGAGCCCGAACGCTACCGCGTCTTCATCACAATCGGTGCCGGCGATACATTCGCAGCGATTCGGCTTCTGCTCAAACTTGCTGCTGCCAACAACATCCCGCTACGGGCCGATCTGGTGCGGCGATGCGTAATATGGCTCGACACTTATGCTCACCATGACGAGCAACAGCATCTGCGGCCAATCATTGAAGGGTATTTGACGCCTGGGCCCGCACCCACCTCAGCAACGGGTCTGGGTGGCGATATCCTCGCTGGATCGAAACATATTGAATCGGCGGAGCTTAGGCGGCTGATTAGGTGCGCGATGGCGGCCTGCTGAGGTCTCCGGTGACGAAGACTCCCTACGCCGTCGCCTTCACCTGATTACTGCAGGGCTAGGAACGCCCAGCGAAGAATGAGTGAAGTGCTGTCGTGTTGGCTGGGCCGCCCATCAGCTGCTTGAATTGTTCAATCTCGCATGCCAAGGCGCCATTGACGCTAGACGCGTTGAATGCGTTCATTGTGCGCTTGACTGCTATCAAGCTCGAGATCGGTTGGGAAGCCAATACTTCGGCGTACCGTTGTGTCTCCGCAAGCAATTCCGACGGCCTGCAGACCTTCCACACCAACCCCATCCGGAGCGCCTCCTGGGCGTCGATCCATTCTGACGACATCAGCAGCCAAGCTGCATTCTGGCGCCCGACCAATCGTGGCAACAGGTAGGACGACGCGGCCTCCGGTGCGACGCCCAGACTGGTGAAAGGGTACTTCAGCCGGGCGGTCGACGACATGAACACCAGATCCGCGTAGCCAAGAAGGGTCGCGCCGAATCCGATCCCCATTCCGTTTACCGCGCAGAGTAGCGGCTTCGGGAACGAGTGCAGCGTGTCGATCAGTCCGGCGAAGCTGTGCTGACCGACGGTGAAGCCCGGATCCGTAATGCGCGCATGCATTTCCATGAGGTCTTGGCCGGCACTAAACGCGCGTCCGTTACCGGTGACCAAAACCACGGCGACTGCTGGGTCGGCGGCGGCCGCTAGCAGTGCCTCGGACATCGAGTCATAAAGAGCCTCGTTGAAAGCGTTGAGGACTTCAGGACGGTCGAGGGCAAGGGTGCGGACGCGATTGTTGTCGGCAACCTGCAGCACCGAGCTATTGCTGCCGGATGCTGTCTCGCTTGTCATCACTCATCGGCGGGACGGTGAACAGCTCCTCAAAGGTGCCCCTCAGCACACGCTGAGCGATGCGGGGGTCGACATCGTCGAACAGCTGATGCAGGGTCTCCTGAGTGTGCCCGTATGTTCCCTCCAGGTGCGGGTAATCGTCGCCCCACATCACGTTGAAGTACTGGGTCTCCTCAATGATCTGCACCGCGCTGACGTCGTGCTGGAACGACGCATAAACCTGCTGACGCATGATCTCGCTGGGCAGTCGGCTCAACCGCGGGCGCACAAACATCCCATGTTGGCGGTATGCCTCGTCCAGGCGGTCACCGAGCGCGGGCACCCATCCAGCGCCGCCCTCGGCGATCAGTAGCTTCAGGTTGGGACGGCGGTCCAGCGCCCCGCACGCCACGAGGTGAGACACCACACGCATACCCGGATAAGTGGTTTCCATGTAGTTGACGATGGCACCGCCCGGTCCGCGGTAGACGACGTTCTCGCGACCGGTGCCGATGTGATACGCGAGCACCATGTTGGCGGCGTCGGCCGCATCCCACAGTGGCTCCCACAAGTCCAGGCCCCAAGCCTTGTCGTCGGGCATGGAGCACGGCAGGAACACGGATTGAAAGCCCTGCTCGGCGGCCCATTCGAGTTCCGTGACCGCATCGCCGGCGTCGGTGAGGGGCAGGATCGCCGGCGTGAGGATGCGGTTCTGCTCGGCCATGAAATCGTCGTGTGCCCATTCGTTCCACGCACGTGCGACGGCCCGCGCGAGTTCTGGGTCGTTGATGTTCACGGTCCAGAAACCCGCCGACGGGAACGCGAGCTGGCACCAGACGCCCTCCTGGTCGAGGTCCTGCAACCGAATCGTCAGGTCCTTGAAGCCGGGCGGCCGCATGGCATCCATGAAGTCGTTGAGCTGGCGGCTGATCTGTTGTCCGTCGACGTACGCGATCTCGTATTTTTCGCCGCGTTCGGTCCTGGGGGCCCGGTCTGCCAGCCGCTTGGGAAGCCGCGACGTCCATAGATCATCGGGTTCCATGACATGCGAGTCACCCGAGTGGGCCCAGATCTTCTCCGGTCCTGAGTCCGTAGCTTCAACGGCGACGGCCTGGTCTGCCAGCGTCATATGCCAATCTCCTCGGTAATCGGATCCGTAGATATCGACATTACACTGTAAGGTTGATTAATTCCAGCTCTGACGCCGAACTGGCGTCATCGCGATTTTGGGCCCGCTCGGCGGGGTTGATTCCTATCGGTGCGTTTCGACGTGATGTCATCCGCACGACGCGACGCGCTGGGGAGCGGCCCGGTGGAGCCGATGCTCAGCTTGGAGATTGTCGGCGCTGCACGCCGTCGTCGGCTCGCACGACTGGCTGCGACCAAGCCTACAGCGGTCTGGAATCCCGCGCCGATACGGATCCTGCCTCATGAATTCGCGGTGTTGACCTTAGGGGCGGGTTCAACGGCCACCCACGTTTCATTGAAGGCCGACATCTGTGACAAGGGATCTTCCTCCGTCCGTGCAGTGAGGAGGTTCCGGTTCGCCCCTAGGACGTCGGGCGGTTCCGAACCCGTTGGGTCGAATACCCGCGACCCCCAGCCGTGTTCGATGACGACGACTCCGCGACGTGGTGCATCGGTCACGTCGGCTATCAAATCGATAGACCCGGTAGCGGACCTGACGCGCACGAGGTCGCCTGACCTGATTCCGGCGTGCGCCGCGTCGTGTTCGTTCAGCTCGACTCGATTGTGGTCGAGTAGCCGGCGTGCCCCCGGCAGGTCGTTGAGGAAAGAGTTCATCGAACTTCGGCGTCGGCGGTTGCCAACTTGAAGCGGCAGGTCTGGCGGTGGAGCGGGCCTTGGGGACCTCAGCTGACGCTCCAATTCCGCCACAAACGGCTTGGGCGCCAACTGGATACGTCCATCCGGCGTGCGCAGCATATTGCGAGCATGGCCGAACGTCTTACCCCCGAGCACGACACCGTGCGGATGGGTGATGACTTCTTCCCACGTGATTTGCCCACCGCGTTCCAGAGCGCGTCGGCACGCTGTCTGGAGCGAATAGGGTGGGTCATCCGCTCCGAATCCCGGCAGACCCATCGCCCGCCCGAGGCCGTCGAAGAACGCCGACTCGGGTCGAACGGTCAGCGGTGGATCCACTGCTTTTGGAGTGAACTGTGCGAACGGCACCTCTTGGGTGATCGATGCGAAGGGCGCGAACTCGTCGCGTTCAAGCCAATGTGTACCCGGGATCAGCCAGTGAGCGTGCCGATGGCTCTCGCGCTGCACCATATCAATTGCGATGAAGAGTTCCAGGTCTGCGAGCGCTTCGTCGAGAGCATTCCCTTCCGGCCCAGTGATCACCGGGTTGCCGTACGCCATCACCAAAGCGCGGATCCGGCCGTGGCCGGGGGTAAGGATTTCCCCGGGGAGCTCGGCGACAGAATGGCATCCTTCGATGGCCGGCCGGCGGGCGATCCTCGAGACGTGCGGAGCTGGCTCGTAGGCCGGCAATCTGGGCGGCGTGAATCCTGGCTGAAAGTATCGTCCACCAGGGCGGTCCCAGTTTCCAGTGACGACGTTGAGCACCTCGGTGAGCCACAGGGCGAGCGTTCCACGGCGGGTCTGTGAGACTCCTGTTCGCGCCAAGGCGATCGCGCTTCGGGCGCTGCCAAATCGAACCGCGGTCTTTTCAATCGCGTTTGGCGGCACACCCGCCCGTTGGGCGAGTGCCTCGACATCGATACCGACAAGGAGTCGCCGCAAGTCGTCGACCCCGCTTTCGGCTGCGCAAGCCGACCTGTCTTCGAGGCCCCTGTCGAAGATGATCTTGAGCATCCCCAGCAAAAATGCCCAGTCTTCGCCCGGAACCGTGGCCCAGTGGGCGGTCGCCGCTGATGCCGTTGCGGTCCGGTAGGGATCCAGCACGATTAGATCGGCGCCGTGCTTCACGCGATCGAGCACCCTGTTCCAGCCATTCGGAACCGAGGTGATCCACAACAGCTTGCTATCGGCGGGATTCGTGCCGACAAACAAGAAGCAATCGCAGGCGTCGACGTCCGGTATCAACGGCAGCATCGTGACACCGAACATTTCGCCATTGACCACGGCCTTCGCGTTGGTATCCACGGATCCCCAGTTGAAGATGCTGTGGCTGCCGGCCGAGGCCATGAATCGCCTCAAGGCTGTCATCGCTGCGGGGTCGTAGCCCATTGGATTACCGAAATAACAACCGAGGGCGTCTGGGCCGCCGCGCTCGATGACACCCCGAAGCGCGTCGGCGATCTCGTCGAAGGCGTCCTCGTAGGTCGCTGCGACATAGCGATCACCGACCCTACGCATCGGCGTAACGACCCGCCTGGGATGTTGGACGAGCTCACCGGCGGTTCTTCCCTTGACGCAGAAGTCCTTCCAGGACAATGGGTTCTGCTTGTCCGGGCCAATGTGGGCGACGCGATTTTCCTCGACCGTCACAGTGAGTCCGCAACGCTGTCCGCAGATCCGGCAACTCGTGTAAACCTTCGCCATCCGGACTCCTCGCGCGCGCTTATAATAAGCTGAAGATATAACTATATACGCTGGGGCGATAGTGCGCAGCTATGTTGCCAAGCACTGCAGCACCCGCCAGCCAGGTTGCCGGACTCGGCGCTGCGGACCAGATACCACGTCAGGTTTGAAGTTTCGCCTCGAGATGGTTGCGAAGGCCGGCGATGATGGTCCTGACACCGAACGCGAAGAAATCGCGGCCGCGAACGTCGTTCAGGTGGGGCAACATTCGGGCGACCGTGTCGGCATTGTCTTCCGGCTGCATGGAGTAGATCTCCTCGGCATGCAACACCACCTGGTATCTGCCGAACAGGTATGTATGGATCATCGCGTAGGTCAAAAAGATCTCGGCGCCTTCGAAGCCGGCCGAGAGCAGGATGTCCATGATCCCGTTCATCAACCGCCGGTCGGTCGACAGCATCCGCTCCAACAGGATTTCCGCCATGCCAGGGTGCTCGCGCAACTTGGCGTCGATCTCGTCGACAATCAGGTGCAGTCGTTCTTCCCACGAGCCGACGATTGGGTCTGGCAGTGCGACTTCGGCCAGCATTTTCCTGGCAACCAGATCGAGCAATTGTTTTTTGTCGTCGACGTACCAGTACACCGCCATTGCGGACCGCCCCAGCTCGCGGGACAACCGCCGCATAGACAGAGCGTCCAGCCCTTCTTCGCGAATGACGCTCAGCGCCGCGTCCACGATCTGGTCTTCGGTCAACGTGGCCGGCCGGTCCCGTCTACTGGTGGCGGTGGTCAGCTTGGCTGAATCATGAACCGGCACGCAAAACTCCGCCCTAATCGGTTAGCGATATCGGGTGATTTTACAGCGAAAAGTCCTCGACGGGGCGGTATGCGCCAGATCCTTTACACCGTAAGGACGGGCGCCTATTGTCATTACATACAAACATTTATCTACTTGGACGTCGTTCGCGCACCATCGGGTGGCTCGGCGACGACCCCTGATCGGGAGAGACGATGAAGTTCCACGTGATGCTGCCCGGTTGTGTCGACACCCCCGCCGTCACGCAGCCGTGGGAATCGCAACTGACCGGAGCTGACGTGCTCCGAATCGCCCAAGCGGCCGATGAATGTGGATTCGAAAGTGTCTTTATCCCAGAGCATTTCGTCGTAAACACCGCTCACACGGAAACCACCGGCCGCCACTTCCTGGATTCGACGACTGCCCAAGCTGTGATAGCGGGTGCCACGAAGCGCATCAAAGTCGGTTCGATGGTGACGCTGGTTCCGTTGAGAAACCCCATCATTCTCGCGAAATCTCTGTGCACACTCGACTGGTTGACCGGTGGGCGGGCGGCGATGACTGTCGGATTGGGATGGCAACGCGACGAGTACGACGCCCTCGGCGTGCCCTGGGAGGAGCGTGGTGCCCGCACCGATGACTACCTGGCCGCGATGTTCGAACTGTGGCACAGTGATTTCCCGCAATTCGACGGCAAGTACACCTCTTTCAGCGACATCGTTTTTGAACCCAAGCCGGTGTCGAAACCGCATCCCACCATTTGGATTGGCGGTGATGCAACTCCCGCGTTGCGGCGAGCTGCCCGTTTCGGTGACGGCTGGGCACCATGGCTGACGCCGCCTGACCAGATACCGGAAAAGATCGACCGCATACGGTCGAGCCCAGAGTTCAACGACAGGCCGTTTTCGGTGTTCTACTCGTTGATGTCGCTGCTGATCGGGCTGGGTGAATCCGGACATGAGAACCGCGCCATAAACGGCTTCGACGCCGCCACCGACGCGCAGCGGGTAGTCGACAGTTGCGAGCGGCTCGCCGAGCTCGGAGTGACCGACACCTGGGTGCCACCGCCGCGGGTGGATGGGGTCGGCGAGTATATCGACCATCTGCGCTGGGTCGCCGACGAAGTCGCTACTCAATTTACGCACGTCGCGACATAGCGGCGGCGCCTAGTGGGCTAGGAGGAAGGGATTGGCAATGGCACGTATCGCTCCGGCACCCCAGGTCGGTGATCCCGCGGCGGATCTGAGCCCGGCAGATCGCATCAACCGCGGAATCGGCGCGATCCTCGCCCGAAGGCCGCAGATAGCAAAGCAATTCGGCGCGCTGCAGGCGGCGCTCCATACCGACGGCACGTTACCGCCTCGGCTGGTAGAGCTGCTTCGCCTGCGCATCGCTTTTCACAATCAGTGCCGCAGCTGCATGTCACTGCGCTATCAGAGTGGAATCGACGACGGCGTCACCGAAGAGCTGGTCTGTTCGTTGGAGCGCCCGGCTGAGGCTCCGGACCTGTCGGCGGCCGAGCGCAGTGCACTGCATTTCGCCGATCTGTTCGCTACCAATCACCTTGCGATCGACGACACGGTTTACGACGACCTGCGGCGCCACTTCTCCGATGACGAATTGGTGGAGCTAGGGTTGCACTGCGCAACGATGGTTGGGTTCGGCCGGATGGTCGCGTCATGGTGTTACACCGATGAGCTTCCCGAAGGGCTGAGCGCCGAGGGTGTCGTTGCGCCATGGAGTTCTGAATTTGTCGTGGCAAAGGGCTGACCTCGCGGGCGGGTCACAGGCCCAGCGACTTGCTGATAATCGACTTCATCACCTCGCTTGTGCCACCGTAGATCCGAGTGACCCGCGCGTCGGCGTACAGCCGCGCGATCGGGTACTCCGTGACGTAGCCGTAGCCGCCAAATAGCTGGAGGCAGCGATCGACCACTCGGCCCTGCAGCTCGGTGCAGAACAGTTTCACCTTGGCCGCGTCGACGGGGGTGAGCTTGCTTTCGATATGCCGCAACACGGCGGTGTCGAGCAGCGCTTGGCCAGCGGTCAGCTCTGTCTCCACCGCGGCCAGCTCGAACTTGGTGTTCTGAAAGTGGCTGACCGGTTTGCCGAACACGGTTCGTTCGCTGACATAAGACACCGTATGGTCGAACGCCGCGCGTGCCGCCGCGAGGGCACCGACGGCGATCGCCAGCCGCTCTTGGGCGAGGTTGTGCCCCAAGTATCCGAAGGCGGCCCCTTCCTCGCCGAGGAGGTTTGCGGCCGGCACAGGGACATCGGCGAACGACAGCTCGACGGTGTCTTGTACTTTGATCCCGATCTTGGGCAGCATCTTGCCGACTTCGAAGCCGGCCATGCCACGCTCGACCACCAGGAGAGACAGACCCGCACGGCGATTGTCCGGATCGGTCGAGGTGCGCGCTAGAACGATAACCAAGTCGGCGTGCAGACCGCCGCTGATGAAGGTTTTACCACCGTTCAGGACATACTCATCACCGTCGCGGCGGGCGGTGGTGGCCACGCCCGCGAGATCAGATCCCGTTCCCGGCTCGGTCATTGCGATGGCGCTGAACAGGTCTCCACTCGCGAGCCCCGGGAACCAACGTGCGCGCTGCTCTTCGTTGGCCAGGTGCAGAAAGTACGGCAGGACCACATCCATGTGCGTACGAAGCGTCCCAAGCGTGAACGTCGCCCGGTTGATCTCTTCCTGAAGCACGACATTGAATCGGTAGTCCGTTTCACCGCCGCCGCCGAACTCTTCCGGGACTGAGAGCCCGATGATGCCGAGCTCGCCCAGGCGTCGGTATAGATCCCGCGGCACGAACCCGTCCTGCTCCCAACCGGCGAAGTGCGGTTCGACCTCCTTGGCCAGGAAGCCGCGGATGACTTGGCGGAAGTCCTCTTGCTCTTCGGTGAATATGTCAATGCGCACGTGCGGCCTCCTAGGGGTTGGTGTGGATCTCGACAGCGGCGCGGATCGCCCCGTAATCCGGCTTGCCGACGTAGGTTCGGGGCACACGGTCAAGGCGAATCCACTGCTTCGGGCACTTGTAGGGCGTGAGCCGGGCACGGCAGTGCGCGCTGAGTTCGTCGTCAGCGACGTCATGCCGAGTGGCAATCACCCCGGTGACGCGCTGTCCCCATTGTTCGTCCGGCAGTCCGATGATCGCGGCGTCGGCGACGGCAGGATGATCGCGCACAACGATTTCCACTTCCTCTGGCCAGACCTTCTCACCGCCGGTATTGATGCACGCATTGCCCCGACCCAGTACACGAATCGTGCCGTCCGCGTTGACCATTGCCTCGTCTCCGATCAACAGGTAGCGGACACCGTCGACTTCGCGAAACGTTTGCGCCGTCTTGACCGGATCATTCAGGTAGCCCAGTGGTAGCCGGCCGGCGGTGGCCACAATGCCGATGTCTCCCGATCCCGCCGTGACAGGTTGGCCGTCGGAGCCGAGCACTGCCAACCCAGGGCGGGGCTGGAAGCCCTTGCCGTCGACGTCACGGCTGACCAGCGCCTCGGTCGAGCCAAAGTTGTCGATCAGCAGAATGCCCGGCAGGTGGTTGGCCAGCTTTTCGCGGACCGCCGGGCTCCACACCGCTCCTGACGACGAAAGCACCCGCAGACTATTAAGACGATCACGCCAGCGGCCGCTGTCGAGTTCTGCGAGAAGTGGTCTCGCGAAGGCATCGCCGACAATGCCCAGCACCTCGACGCCATATCGCGCTATGAGGTCAAGGGTCGCGGCGGCGTCGAAGGACGGTTGCTCGTGCAGGACGACGACGCCCCCGCCATTCAGCGTGTTGAGCGCCAGCCCCATCGCCGTGCCGTGGGCCAATGGAGATGCCGGCAACGTGGTCGGCGCGGGACTCGATGTTCGAGTGGCCAGTTCGGCAGGATCGGGTGGATCCGCGTCCGGCTTGATGACCTCCCACAGCATCCGGTAGTGCGTGTCGACCTCCCAGATGACACCGCGGGGCCGGCCGGTCGTGCCGCCGGTGTACCAGAGGATTCGATCCTGCGGGGAGAGTTCCCGTGGGGGAGGGGGTGGCGAATCGGTGGCCGCGTCGTAGTCCGCCGAAGGGGCTTCGAGGAGTAGCAGGGGCCGGTCCAACAGTTGGGCCGCCCGGGCGGCATCGGCCGCCTTGGCCGGTTCATACACCAGGGCAGCGGCGTCACAGTCCCGCAGCACTTCGGCAATTTCTTCCGCCGTATAGCGGGGGTTGACATTGGCCGGCGGTGAGCCGAGAAGCAGTGCAGCATAGAAGCTTTCGAGGATCGCCGGCCGGTTCCACAGCATTGTGCCAATCGGCCGGCCAGAGCCCACACCATGACGGTGCAGGTACCCGGCCAGGCCCGCCGCCCGCGCATAGAGTTGGCCAGCTGAGATCGTGCCCTCCGGCGTGGCAACGAGCACGCGGTCGGGGTCGATGTCGGCGAATGCCTTCAATGCCGATACATAGTGGTAGGTGTTCACGCCCGCCCTATCGCCAAATTGAATTCAAAATTGCTACCATGATGCCATGACAGATACCGACTTGAGAACCCGGCATGGGAAATCGCTGCGCTACATGTTCGGCAAGGTCCCGTTCGTCAGTGCGCTTGGACTCGAACTTGTGGACTGGGAAACGGAGGAGGGGCGCGTGGTCGTGCGAATGCCCTACACCGAGTTGGTCGACAATGGCGGTGGTACCCCGCACGGGGGTGCCATTGCGACGTTGCTCGACACCACCGGGGCCGCGGCCGTTTGGAACGGGCACGACTACAGCCGAGGGACGCGTGGCTCGACTGTCTCTCTTACCGTGAACTATCTAGGCAGCCCGCGCGACGAGGCCGTGGTGGCAACCGGCAGGTGTGTGCGCCGGGCCAAGGAACTGAATTTCGCAACGGTGGATGCCGTCAGCGAGAGCGGGCGGCCGGTCGCCAGCGCCGTCCTGACGTATCGGATCGTGCCATGAGCGCTGCCGCGGACAACAATTCCGACGAACTCATCGGGCGGACCGGAGAACCGTTCGGATTCCCCGTCGAACTCGGCAAGGTTCGCGAGTTCGCCCGCGCAATCGCATCGCGTGAACCGGCTTTCGCGCAGGGTGCGGTCACCCCGCCGACGTTCCTCATGGCGGCTGAGCACTGGCAGGCGCGTGCCAACTCGCCGTGGGGCGAGCACCGACCCAACCTGGCTCGGCTGTTACACGCAGAGCAGGAATTCGTGTTCCACGGAGCACCCCCTGCGGCGGGGGCCAATCTGCGCGGTCAGGCTCGCATTGACAAGCGGTACGTCAAGGAAGGAAAGCGCGGCGGCACAATGACATTCACCGAGTTGGTCACCGAGTACCACGACGAGGGCGGCGGATTGGTGGCCGAGGTGCGCACCACGCTGGTCGAGACCTCGAAGGCGGCGAAGCAATGACCGTGATCGAGAAGGGCGTCGAGGCCGAGCCCTATGTTTCAAAGCCGCTATCCATCACCGATTTCGTGCGCTATCAAGGCGCATCAGGTGACTTCAACCCGATCCACCACGACCACGGCATGGCGGTCTCGGCCGGCTTCGATGGGCCGTTCGCGGTGGGCATGTTGGCCGCCGGGGTGCTCGGTGGTTATGCCGCTGGATGGTTGGGGCCCGCCAACATCCGGCGTTTCCGGGTCCGCTTCGCCGAACAAGCTTGGCCCGGTGACGTTCTGACTTACACCGGCGTAGTCACCGACGTGCGCGACGGTGCGGCGGGCCAACGCGAGGTCGACGTCGAGCTGGCCGCGACCAGGCAGACAGGCGGGGTTCATGTGCGCGGCTGGGCGACGTTCGTGCTGCCCGCGGAGGAGACTCGGTGAGCACCGCAACCGCACTGGTGTTGGAGGCCCCGGAAAAGCTTGTCGCCCACCAGATCGAAATCCCCGAGCCACGCCCGGGCGAAGCCATTCTGCGTGTCGAGGCTTGCGGCTTGTGCGGTACCGACCACGAGATGTTCACCGGCGCGATGCCGGCGAGCCTGCCTTTGGTGCCCGGACACGAGGTGGTCGGCAAGATCGAAACAGCGAGTGCCGAATTCCTCCGGGCGCGCGGACTGCGCGAGGGCGACCGGGTCGCGTTGGAGGTATTCCAGCGTTGTGGGAACTGCGGCCCCTGCCGGTCGGGAGCCTATCCGTTGTGTCGTCTCCACGGCATGCGGGATTCCTACGGCAATAACCCATTGGCTACCGGATCAGGTCTGTGGGGCGGATATGCAACGCACGTCGTTTTGACGGCGGACGCTCTGGTGCATCGTATTCCGGCGAGCTTGGACCCGCTGTTGGCCACGCTGTTCAATCCGCTGGGCGCCGGAATCCGCTGGGGAACCACGGTTCCAGAAGTTTCCGAAGGCGATGTGGTGGCCGTCCTCGGGCCGGGCCTACGTGGGCTGAGCGCTGTGGCGGCGGCTTCGGCCGCGAAGGCCGGCTTCATCCTGCTCACCGGCGTCGGCGCCCGCGACGCCGGGCGCCTGGAACTGGGCCGGATGCTGGGCGCCACCGAGGCGGTCGATGTCAGCCAGGTTGATGCCAAGGCACTGCTCAAGGATCGGGTCGGCGGATTGGCCGACGTGGTAGTGGATGTGACGGCGGCAGCCCCACAGGCCTTTTCACAGGCACTGGATCTCGCTCGCCCCGGCGGCACGGTCGTGGTCGCCGGGACTCGCGGCAGCCACGTGCTGCCGGAGTTCAACCCGGACCGGATCGTCTTGAAGGAGTTGCGCGTCCTCGGAGCCCGGGGCGTGGACGGAACGGCCTACGCCGCGGCGCTGGACATGCTGGACACCGACGAGCGCTTCAAAATGCTGCCGCGGCACACCGCGGCGCTGGATGTCGGCGACGTGTCGGATCTTCTGGCGACGATGGCTGGCGGGAATAACCCTCCGCTGCATGCCGTGGTGGTCCCATGACTGATTCGGACCCTCGACTTCCGTTGCTACCGCTCGAGCAGGCCGCGCAGGCGGCGGACAAGATCGGCATCGACCCGCGTTACCTCGTCCAGCCGATTTGGACGATGCTGCTGGCGCGTCCGAAATTCGCCAAAGCACTCTATTCCGTGCTCACTGATCTCCTGTTCCGGAGCACGCTGCCGGTGCGACTGCGAGAACTGCTCATCATGCGTATCGGCTGGGCAACGGCCGCCGAGTTCGAGTGGGCCCAGCACTGGCAGGTTGCCACCCGGGCAGGCGTCGACCCTGAAGACCTTCTGGCCGTTCGTGATTGGCGATCAAGCGATCGATTCGACGCCGCCGACCAGGCCGCGCTTGCGGCCGCCGACGACGTCATCGCCGCCGGCGAGGTGTCCGACCACAGCTGGGCGGCACTGCGATCTCACTATTCGGATTCAGAGCTGTTGGAACTCATCGCCGTCGTCGCCACCTGGCACTATGTCAGCGTGCTGGTCCGCAGCCTGCGGGTACCCCTGGACGACGGTATGAGTCCGTGGCCGCCCGATGGCCGTGCGCCCGGATGAGTCAGGCGTCGACGGCGAGTGGATCCAGTTGGGGCAGCTCCGCTGATCGCGTCACATGAGCTCCCAGGGCCAGCGTGAGCTCTTCTGCGCTGCCGAGCAACCCGTCTAGTACGAAGCCGCGGCGAACGACAGGGTGTAGCGGGAACTCCCATGTCAAACCCATCGCTCCGCACACCTGCGCGGCATGACGAACGGTGACGTCAATCGCGGTTCCCGCAAGCGCTTTGGCGACCGCGGACGCTAGCGGGGATGGTTCCGCGAAGGCCAGGCGGACCGCCTCGGTGGCCGATTCGATCGCCACCTTCGCCTCGGCCAACCGAAAGCGCACCGCCTGGAAACTACCGATCGGGCGACCGAATTGACTACGCGTCGTAACGTGCGCGACGGCGGCATCGAGAGCGGCGCGCGCCAAACCGACAAGCTCGGCGGCCAGAAGACGCCTGCCGATGGCGACACCAAAGCTCCAGGGCGCATCCAGCGGCACGGACCAAGAAGCATCGACCCGCAGATCTGACTTGACCCGCTGCCACGCGCCATCGGGATCAATGCCTGCGACGATACGCATGTCGACTTCCGGTTCCGGGATGAGCAGAAGTCCAGTGGTGGTGGGTACCAAGATGTTTTTGGGTTTTGTGCCGACGCAGCGCAGTACCGCGTCCACATTCAGCCGGCTGCTGTGCACGGCGGTAGCAGGCTTAAATAAGGTGTCGCAGGGGGCCAGTGGGTAGGCGACTGCGATGTCAGTTCCGTCCAGACCGAGCGCCGCGAGCACGGCATCGTCGAGCAGACGCGAGACGAAGTTCGCCCGGCCGTGCTCTTCGAACAGCAGCGACTCGGCCGCCGGCTCCTCGGCCACGACCTCGTGCCAGCCGAGGTCTCGCAGCGCGGCGGTAACCGTCTCCGGCTGGACCCTGGAGCGGGTGAATAGTTCAGCAAGGCTGCTGCGCAGGCCGTGCACCTCTTGAGCATCCATCAGGCATTCTCCTTCGGCAGGCCCAGCACTCGGTCCGCGATGATGCTTCGCTGCACCTCCGCGGCACCGCCGTAGATAGTCGAGGCGCGGGTATAGAACCATTGGGCACGCCAGAACTCGTCTTCGTCGCTATCCGAGAACAGAAACCTATTGCGTTGCAGTGCGATTGACGCATCGCACACCCGTTGCTCGGCGGTGCCCAGTAGTACTTTGTCGATCGAGATCTCCGGACCCAGCGCTTCCCCGTCGGCCAGCCGCAGGACCGTACGTCCGCAACGCATGCGCACCGCCTGTTGGGCGAGCCACGCACCGCCGATCTGTGCCATCGCCCGGTCGTCGGTATCGTCCGCTCGCGCGGCCAGGGCGGCGACCATGCGGCCGATGTGAGCTTGGCGCACCCAGGCGTAGTTGCCCCGCTCGTATTGGAGCAGAAACATGGCCACAGCCCAGCCCTGGCCTTCCGCGCCGACCAGGCGGTCGGCCGGAACGCGCGCATCGTCGAAGAAGACCTCGGCCAGCTCGTTCTGGCCGTTTGCGAACCTGATCGGCCGCACCTCGACGCCGGGAGTGTCCAGGTCGACCATGAGCATCGAAAGTCCCCGGTGCCTGCTGTCGGCGGCGCCGGTCCGGACCAGAGTGCCGATGCACGACGCGCCGATCGCCTGGCTGGTCCAGATCTTTTGCCCGGTGATGACGTAGTGCTCGCCGTCGCGACGTGCCCGGCAACGAAGTGCGGCCAAATCGCTTCCAGCTTCGGGCTCAGAAAACCCCTGGGCCCAAGCTCGTTCGCCGGTCAGTGCCGCGGGAAGCAGGCGAGCAGCGAGCTCGGGCGCGAAGGCGAGTACCGCGGGCGCCATCGTTTCGAGAAGTTCGTACTGGACCGGTACCGGATAGTTGGCCCACTCCAGCTCGTCATAGAGGACTGAGCGGAGTACGACCGGACCGCCCAGTCCGCCCGCTGACTCGGGCCAGCCCCACCGCCCCCACCCGTGGTCGTAGAGCAGCCGCATAAATCGGCGGCCGGCGTCCAGTGCTCCCTCGGCCGTGCGCTCATGCGTGCCGTGAAATTCCTTCAGTTCCAGCGTTGTTGCCGCCAGCCAGGTCCGGATCTTCTCCCGGTGCTCGGCCACCTGCGCCGCGGTCGTTGTCAAGGCGGCGATCTCCTTCGAGGTCTGATTGGAAAATTTTGAATTCAATTTTACCGCACGCAGCGTGTCTGGCAAAGCTAGTATTGAATTCAAATGCTACGATATCGCGATGGCCGTGGACATCCTCACAGATCGCCAGGATGGGGTCTTGACGATTACGCTCAACCGCCCCGAGCGGTTAAACGCGTGGACCTACGAGATGGGCGACGCCTACTTCGATGCGCTCGACGCTGCGGACGATGACCCGGAGGTCCGGGTAGTTGTGGTCACCGGGGCCGGCCGCGGTTTTTGCGCGGGTCTGGATATGGAGGCGCTTCAGAACGCGAGTGGCGGCGTGCGCAGCATGCCGGCCGGCGGACGCCGTATGACGCACGCCCAGCAGTTCCGCAAGCCGCTGATCGGCGCCATCAACGGGCCATGTGTAGGATTCGGCCTCGTTCAGGCCCTCGCCTGCGACATCCGGTTTGCGGCCGTCTCATCGTATTTCCTTCCTGCATTCGTGCAGCGCGGCCTCAACGCCGAATATGGGACAAGCTGGCTGCTGCCGCGCATGATCGGGCAGACGCGGGCCGCCGAATGGTTGATGTCGGGGCGGCGGATGGACGCCGGGGAGGCGGAGAGGATCGGGTTGATCAACTCAGTACGGCCCGACGACACCCTGCTTGCCGAAACCGTGCAATACGCGCGCGATCTCGCCAGCTCGGCATCGCCGATCGCTTTGGCCGACACCAAGGCGCAGATCAGTGGCGACTGGTTGCGGAGCAGGGCGGATGCCGAGGACAACGCAAAGCAGAGCGCACACCTGCCGGGGCACCGGGTCGACTTCGCCGAGGGGGTCCGAAGTTTCCTCGAGCGTCGCCCGCCCCAGTTTGCGCCGTTACCGCCCCGTCCGACTGAGGAGCTGCACAAGTGAGTAACCCAACCGTTGTCGTCACGGCTGACGGACCCATTCGCACCGTGACGCTGAACAGGCCTGAGGCACTTAACGCTGCGGACGCCGATATGCACCGCAGGTTGTCCCAGATCTGGGTAGAACTCGCCGACGACCCGCAGGCGCGTGCGGTGGTGCTCACCGGAGCGGGCCGGGCGTTCAGCGCGGGTGGCGATTTCGATTTCATGCGTAGCTACCGGGACCCGGAATGCCGTTGGCGCGTCATGGAAGAGGCGCGCCGGATCGTCACCGAGATGCTGCACTTTCCATTGCCCGTGGTGGCAGCGGTGAACGGACCGGCAGTCGGCCTAGGGTCGACACTGGCCGCGCTGAGTGATCTGGTGCTGGTAGCCGACAACGCGTTTCTGGCCGACCCGCACGTGATGGTGGGCCTTGTCGCGGGCGACGGCGGGGCAGCGACCCTGCCCGCACATATGAGCTTGCTGCACGCCAAGGAATTCCTGTTTCTCGGCGACCGCATCGAAGCGCAGCGAGCAGTGGCGATGGGGCTGGCGAACCGCGTTGTTCCGGCGGCGGACCTGTCCGCCGAGGCGCACAAGCTGGCCGCCCGGTTAGCACGGCTGCCACAGCATGCGTTGCGCGACACCAAACGGGCGTTGAACCAGAGCTTGGAGCTCGCCATGGCCAGCTCCCGTAACTATGGGCTGGCGGCCGAGCGTTACAGCATGACTGACACGGACTTTCTCTCGTTCCTGGACTCCCAGGAAGACGCCAAGGCTCGATAACGTCAGCCATACCGGAAAGGAGCAAAGATGCCGAAGCAGTACGGCATCAAGGACCGCGACCGCGCCGCGGCATGGGTGATGGAACGGCTCTTCGACGGGCGGCTGCGCTCCGGTGACAAGCTGGATCGCCAGCGGATCGCCGACGAAGTTGGCATCAGCCGTGTTCCCGTACAAGAGATGCTTGGCCAGTTGGAACGTGACGGTATCGTGCGCAGCGAGTATCACCGCGCGGCACGCCTTGAGCCGTTCGACCCGGACGCAGTGCATGAGACCTATGAGCTGTTCGGTCTTGTGACGGGGCATGCCGCTGCGGCCGCCGCCCTGGCGATGACCGCCGGGTTGGCCAACGAACTCAGCGCGCTAGTTGCAGAGATGCGTGACGCGAACAAAGAGCGATTCAACGAGTTGACATGGGAATTCCGTCGACTGGTCAACACCGCAGCCAGTGGACCGCGGATGCGTGCCATGCTCTCGACGTTCCGCACCTTCATGCCGACCGCCTATACCTTGCTGCTCGACCGACCCGGCAACCGGGCCGCCATCCTTCGCCACTACCGCGGCGAATGCCGAGCCCTGACCAAGGGCGATTCCGCCGGCGCCCGCCGCGCCGCGGAGAGTCGTTGCGCGGACGAGGCCGAGATGCTGTTGACGGAGCTGGTTCGCAGAGGCGTCTTTGAGCATGCCGCTCAGCGAGGACGCCGCGGCTAAGGAGCTGTGGCAAGCAGCTCGCGGTATGCCGGATGGCCGACGTCGTCGAGAATTTCGAGCCGGGTTGGGTCCGGGATCCAGCCCAGTTCGGTCCTGGTCCTGGGCGCTCGGGAACGGCTGCACACGCTGAAATAGAGAATGGCGCCGGTTTTCCCCCAAATCTGGACTGCCTCGGCGAAATCGACAGAGCGACTTGGTACTTCGCAGTCACGGGCAATCGCTTCGGCGAGCGATCGATAGTTCGTCTCACCTGACACGGCGTGATAGAGCGCACCTGGCTGGCCGGCCTTCAGGGCGCGGGCGTAGATCGCTGCGACCTCGTCGACATGGATGTCCGAGTACAGATTCAATCCTCGGCCCAGGTAGCACACCGTGCCGGTGGCCGCCACACTGCGGTAGAACTCTTTGATCATCGGGCAGCCGCCGTGCCCCCAGATCATCGAGGGCCGCACCACCATCGAGCGCACGCCCCGCCCGGCCGCCTCCAGTACCGCACGCTCCGTTTCTCGGCGCGCTCCGATGTACTTCGACGGAACGAAGTCGTCGTTTTCGCTGAACGTGTCTTCGCTCCAATCTCCGTCGGTGCGCTGGGACAGCACCGCGGTGCCGGAGGTGAAAATAAAAGTCGCTCCGGAGCCTTCGAGGGCGGCCAGCAAGTCGGCCACAGCGCGGTTTTCCGGCTCGAGCATCATCTGCGGCGCAAACACGACCGCATCCATGTCCGCGATAGCGGCGCGGGTGTTCTCGAGGTCGTCAAGGTCGCCGAGCACCGCAGCGGCGCCGAGTTCTTCGACCCCGGCCGCCGCGCTCTCGCTGCGCACCAGTCCCGTCACCGTGTGGCCGTCCGCGATGAACCGCCGCGTCAGGGCCGAGCCGAGATAGCCGCCCGCGCCCAGTACCGTCACTCGCAAAATTGGTCTCCTCTTCTCTCTGCGGAACGATCAAAGTCGTTCGCGCAACTTGTGTTTCGCAACTTTTCCCGATGTGGTCAGGGGCATGTCATCGGTAACGACGAGCCGGGTGGGCAGTTTGAATCGGGCGAGATGCGGCGCGCAATGGTCGCGCAATTCGTCGAGCTGCAACGTAGCTCCGCGCACCAGCGATACGACCGCCACGATCGTCTCGCCCCATTTCTCGTGCGGCGCGCCGACGACGGCGCACAGGGACACCGCAGGATGGCCAGCTACGACTCGCTCGACCTCGGCCGCCGCGACGCTCTCGCCGCCGGTCTTGATCACGTCCTTCATTCGCCCGACGACGTACAGATCACCGTCTTGATCTAACTTCGCGATGTCACCCGTATGGAACCAGCCTTCCTCATCGAAGGCCGCCGCCGTCGCGGTCGGGTTGTTCCAGTAGCCGGATGTCACCGACGGACCGCGCAGGCAGAGCTCGCCGGGTGTATTGGGCGCGGCGACGTCGTCACCCACTCCGGGCGATACCAGGCGACGCTCGAGGTAAGCCAATGGTTTTCCGACCGAATCGGGTTTTGTCGCCAGCTTCTCCGGTGCCAGCGCACAGGCAACCGGGCATTCGGTCATCCCGATCGCCATGTAGATGTCTGCGCCGTGGCGGCGGAAAGCCTCCACTTGGTCACGGGGGATCGGTGCTCCACCGACGTTCAATGACCGGACCTGCGAGAGATCGGCATCCGCGAAACCTGGCGTGTTGTAGAGAACGCCGAGCGCGGCGGTGACGGTGTCGATTCGGCTGACGCGGCAGCTGACGATCGCATCGAGGGCGGCCGGCCCATCCATCTTGGGCAACACGACGATTCGTCCCCCGACGCCCCATAGATAGACCGGATTGCTGTTGCATCCGGCGGTGTGGAACATCGGCGTCATGACCAAGCCCACGTCGTCGCCACGCGCGCCGAACAGCGTACCGAGCTGATGTCCGTTGGCCAGAATCATCTCGTGGGTATGCATCACGCCCTTTGGGCGCCCGGTCGTGCCCGAGGTGTAGAGGATCAACGCGAGGTCCAAGCGATGCACCGGCAGGCGGGTGGCCGGTTCGTAGCCTTGCACCAGCCCGGCGATACTCGCATTTCCTGTGCCATCGGCCGAGATGACGTTGCCAAACCCGGTGAAGTCGTCACAGAATTGTTCGGCGGCGATGACGGCCGCCGGACGGAGATCATCGAGCACCCAAGCCCTTTCGGGTGGCGCCAGCCGGGGGTCGACCGGCACAAACACCGCGCCGAGGTCCATCGTCGCGAACATCGACAGGATCAGGCTGGGATGATTCAGGCCCGCATACAGAACCCGATCTCCACGCCTGATGCCCAGGTCGTGAAGGCCACTCGCCAACGATTCGAACCGCGTGCGGATCTCGGCGTAGTTCCACGTTTGGCCCTCGAAAGTCAGGGCGGGCCGCGCGGGACCGCGCAGCGACTGTTGCCTGAACATCTCGGGGTACGAGCCCGCCAGGGCTGCCTCCGTTTTCACCGGGACATCACCAGGGATGGCTTCCGTCGGCTCCGAAGAATCCCCCCGATGGCCCGTCCGTGCCCGCCAAAGCCAATCGAACGGCTTCGACGGCTCCCTGAGCCGGAGTCAGCGGGCCGCGGCCGGCGTTCATTTCCGTTCCGACGAACCCCGGCTCGACGGCGTTGACTTTGACGCCAGATGCGCTTAATTCCTTGGCGAAAGCCACCACGACGCCATTTAGGGCGGTCTTCGATGAGTTGTAGCCGAGCTGGTTGACCCGATAGAAGGGGCTGGTCCGGTCGGAGCCCGCGGTGAGCGACCCGGCGAGGCTGCTCATCATCACCACGTTGGCCGAAGGTGCCACTTTCAATAATGGGATAAAAGCCTGGGTGACGCGGATGGTGCCGAAAACATTGACGTCGTAAATCGCCTTGATCTGGTCGAGCGGCTCTGCGCTGGGCGCGGTGGACCAGCCGAACGCCGCACCTGCGTTGTTCACCAGAGCGTCGAGACGATCGGCCTGCTCAGTGAACGATTTCACGGCCGCCGCCACGCTGGCGTCATCGGTGATGTCGAGTTCTAACAGCCGGACATCCAAACCGGAGCTTGTGAGTTCGTCGACCGCGGCCTGCCCCCGCGCCCGGTCTCGCGAGCCGAGGAACACCGTTACGCCCGCCACCGCAAGCTGCTCGACGATGGCCCGTCCGATGCCCTTGTTCGCGCCCGTCACAACCGCAATCCGGTTATCCGTGGCCACTTTGCGCTCCTCGTAACTCGTTGATTTCGTCCATGTTCTGGGCGACGGTCAGGGGCAAGAAGGGGAACCACCCGTCACCGGCCCAGCGCGTGAATCCTTTTGCGGCACTGCTTCCGCCGTCGAGATGCAGCGCTTGTCCCGTCACGTAGCGCGACAGCCCGGAAGCGAGGAACAGCAGCGCGCCGGCCCAGTCGTCGGCCGAACCGGCACGTCCACAGGGGATGGTCGCGGCATAGCGTGAGTCGATCGCCGACGGCGACGCCCCCTCGTGGCCCAGCATCTTGACAAGCGCCGGCGTCTCGACCACGTCGGGCGCGATCGTGTTGACCCGGATGCGATCCGGCGCCAGCTCGACGGCCAGCGATGCGCTCAGACTGGTGAGTCCTGCTTTCATCGCGGCATAAATCGACATCGATGGGGCGCCGCGATGCGCCTCGATCGAGGTGATGTTGATGATCGACGCACCGCCTTGCCGGCCGGCGACCCGAAGTTGCGGAAGAAAGCGGCGTATCGCGCTTACCGGCGCGAGGAAGTTCAACCGGATCAGGCTGTTGATTGCGTTGTCGCTGAGGGATTCGAGATCCGACCAAAACGTTCCGCCGACCACGTTGACGAGAATGTCGACGCGGTCCTCCGCCGCGGCGGCCAGTTCGTCGAGAACGGCCGCTTCCCGCGCATCTCCCACCACGGTGTGCAAACCGTCGCCGAGTTCGGCGCGCAACGCCTCGGCCGCTTGGGCATCTTTGTCGACTGCGAAGACGGCAACGCCGGCGCGCACAAGCGCACGCGAACTGAGCGCCCCCAGGCCGCCCGCGCCACCGATTACCACGGCTCGCCTGCCGTTCAGCTGGGCCAGCTCTTCCAGATATCCCACCGAGAACCTCCGATTCTGGAACAACGCCGCTTGCGCAAATTGAATTCATTATTACGGTTCCGAAGGCCTAGGGCAAGGCCCTTTCGATCAGAACATGTCGACCTATGCCAGCCTGGTTGAGGGCGTTTCCGTTTCGGCGGGCGCACGTCGCCGTCGCTGTATTGAATTCAATTATGCGATTAGCTCGACGAGCGTCGCGTTGGCGGTTCCCCCGCCTTCGCACATTGTTTGCAGGCCGAAGCGCAGTCCCGATGCACGCATGTGGTGAATCAACCGGGTCATCAGAATCGCGCCGGAGGCGCCCAGCGGGTGACCGACCGCGATCGCGCCACCTAGCGGGTTGAGCCGTTCCGGCTCGGCGCCGGTGTCGGCCAGCCAAGCCAGCGGGACCGGGGCAAATGCCTCGTTCACCTCGAATGCCCCGATATCGCCGATCGCGAGACCCGAGCGTTTCAGCACCTTGGCGGTGGCCGGAATGGGTCCGGTCAAGACCATGACCGGATCGGCGCCGACCACTGCTCCCGAGTGGTATCGCACGATCGGGTTAAGGCCGAGGTCGCGAGCCCGTTGCGGTGTCGTCACCAACAGCGCGGCAGCACCATCGGAGATCTGCGAGGCATTACCGGCGTGGATCACCCCGTCGGGCCGAAACGAAGGCTTTAGTGCGGCAAGCGTTTCGGTGGTGGTGCCGCGTCGAACTCCCTCGTCGACAGTGACTGTGCCGGTTTCGGTCTGCACCGGCACCGTCTGAGCGTCGAAGGCTCGTGAGTCGATGGCCGCTGCTGCCTTGGCGTGCGACTCTGCGGCGTAGTCGTCGAGATCATGTCGCGTCAATCCCCAGCGCTCAGCGATCAACTCGGCACCCGTGCCCTGGTTGAAGTCTGCGCCGTCGTAGCGCGCCCGCGCGGTGGGACCATACGGAAGGCCACTCTCTCGCGCCGCGCCGAGCGGCACCCGACTCATCGTTTCGACTCCGCCCGCGACCACCAGATCCTGTTGGCCCGACATGACCGCGTAGGCGGCGTGATCGAGGGCCTGCTGACTGGATCCGCAGGCGCGGTTGACGGTCACCGCGGGAACGGTCTCCGGCCATCCGGCGGCCAGCACCGCGAAGCGTCCGATATTGCTCGACTGGTCCCCGAGTTGCGTGACGCAACCCCACTGCACGTCATCGACATCGGCGGGGTCGATCCCGGTGCGGCGGGCGAGTTCCATGAGCACCAGCGCGGACAGGTCCACCGGGTGCACCCCGGCGAGTGCCCCGTTTCGTTTGCCGATCGGTGTGCGCACCGCCTCGACGATCACCGCATCACGCATGTCGGTTCCTTTCCTCTCGTGTGGTCATCTGCCAGTCCAAATAGGGGTGCGTCGTTCCGCGAACGCCTTGGCGCCTTCGGCAGCGTCCGCCGAGGAGAAGACCGGCTCGACGATCGGCTGCTGCCCCGTGAACAGCTCGCTGGCTACCCAGTCCTCGGATTCGACGGCGATGCGCTTGGCGGCGGCCACCGCAAGGGGCGCGTTTCGCGCGATACTGCGCGCCAGTCCGAGTCCGGCCGCCAGCGCCTGCCCGTCCTCGACCACTTCGTTGACCAATCCGAAGTGCCGGGCGGTGCCCGCGTCGAGCGGTTCGCCGGTGAGCAGCACCTGTAACGCAATGGCTCGCGGTAGCCGGCGGGGTAGTCGCACCGCCCCGCCACCTCGAGCCACCAAACCGCGCTTGACTTCGGGTAGGCCGAACCGGGCGCTCTGCCCGGCGATCACCATGTCGCAGGCGAGCACGATCTCGAATCCCCCGCCCAGCGCCCACCCCTCGACGGCCGCGATCAAGGGCTTGGCCGGGGGCGCCTCGGTCAGCCCGGCGAACCCGCGGCCCGGTACCCGAGGCACCTCTCCCGCCGCGAATCGCTTCAAATCCATTCCGGCGCAGAATGTTCCGCCTGCGCCGGTCAACACCCCGACTGCGATGTCGGGGCTCGAGTCGAGTTCCTCCATGGCTGCCGCGATCCGTTCGGCGGCGTCCTTGGTCATCGCATTGCGCTGCGCGGGGCGGTCGATGGTGACAACCATGACCCCGTCGTCGATCGCGACGGTGACATCGCCGGTACTGGTCATCGTGGCGCCATTCGGATGGCGCCGTCCAACCGCACGGTTTGACCGTTGAGATAGGCGTTCTCCAACAGGTCGACTGCGAGCCGACCGAAATCCTCGGGGTTTCCGAGGCGCTTGGGGTGCGGCACCGATGCCGCGAGGCCGTCGCGGATGTCGCTGCGCAGTCGCCCGAGCATCGGAGTGTCGAAGGTACCGGGGGCGATCGTGTTGACGCGAATGGCCCAACTCGCGAGGTCGCGGGCCGCGACAAGCGTGATGCCGTGGACTGCGGCCTTGGCGGCCGTGTACGACGTCTGGCCGATCTGGCCGTCAAAAGCCGCCACCGAGGCCGTCAACACGATCGCTCCCCGGTCGCCGTCGAGGAGTTCTGCGTTACCCGCTATGCGTTGCGCGGCCAGCCGCAGCACGTTGTAGGTGCCGAGCAGGTTGACCCGGATCACCTCTTCGAAGCTGCTCAGGGGCCCTGGGACGCGCTCGCGGTCGATGATGCGGGTACGGTCGCCGCCTCGGCCGGCGCAGTGCACAACGCCTCGCAGCGGCCCGGCTTCCTCCGCCGCGTCCAGTGCGGTGGCCATTTGGCCCTCGTCGGTGACGTCGGCGGGGACGAACCGTGCGCCGAGGTCGGCGGCGGCCTTCTCACCGGGTGAGGTCGGCAGGTCGGCGATCACGACCGAGGCGCCGCGCGCGAGCAGCGCGGCGGCGGTTGCCAGGCCGAGGCCGGAGCCTCCTCCGGTGACGAGTGTCGATGTGCCTGAAAGGTGCATGGTTCCTCCTGTGGATGGGTCGGTCGCGGGTCAGTTACCGGTGAAGTGGGGGCGGCGCTTTTCGCCGAAAGCGGCGATTCCTTCGGCGTAGTCATCGGTGTCCATCAATTCGGTCTGCATCACGACTTCACGATCGAGCGCGGATGCGAGATCTGTGGGGGGATCGGCGAAGTGCCGTTTGAGTAGCCCCAGCGAGCGGGGCGGTCCCTGGGCGAAGCGCTGGGCGTCAGCGAGTGCCGTCGCGAGCGTCGCGTGCGGCTCTACAACCGCGTCCACCAAGCCCATCTGCAGACCTTGGTCGGCATCGAGCACGCCACCGAAAGTCATGAGTTGCTGCGCCCGGGCGGCGCCGACGCGGCGCGGAAGTGACCACGACAAACCGAGGTCGGCGGCCAGCCCGATGCCGGTAAACGACGCCGAAAACCGGGCCGCGGTCGAGGCAACGACCCGGTCGCAGGCCAGAGCGAGGCCCAGGCCGGCGGCAAATGCGGCACCGTCGACGGCGGCCACCACCGGTGTTGCCGCGCCCGCGATCGCCCGGACTATCCGCTGGGCCGCCTGCAACCGCGGCACGGCATGGTCAGGGGTCATCCGGTGCATCGTTGCCAGGTCGCCACCTGAGCAAAACGCCCCGTCGCGGCCCGTCAACACGATGGCACGCACCGCCGGGTCCGTGTCCGCCTCCTCAAACACGTCGGCCAACACCGGTCGGATGGCCAAGTCCAACGGGTTGCGGCGTTCCGGCCGGTCCAGCGTGACGACGCGGACCGCGCCCTCGTCGTGGACGCGCAGGCCATAGAGCACTCGGACGCCGCTCATTGGTCTCCTCGATTCAGAAGTTCGCTATCTGAAGATTGGCATATTGAATTCAATATAGCTACCGTTCCACCATCACCGGACCGGGAGGAGTCGAAGTGACATCACCTGAGCAGCATCCGCCGACACCGTCGGATGCCCGCGGGCCGCTGGCGGGGGTTCGCGTTCTGGAACTCGGGGGTATCGGCCCAGGCCCATTTGCGGGGATGCTGTTGGCCGACCTTGGGGCTGATGTGGTGCGCATCGAGCGGCGGGGGCGGGCCACATTGTTTCCGGGCACGCCATCGCAAAACTTACTGCACCGAGGTAAGCGGTCAATTGACCTTGACCTCAAGAGCGTCAACGGTTTACGAACCGCGCAAGATCTCGTCGCGCGGGCCGATGCGGTCATCGAGGGCTTCCGTCCGGGGGTCGCCGAACGACTCGGACTGGGGCCTACCGAGTGCCTAGTGATCAATCCCGCGCTGGTGTACGGACGGATGACCGGGTGGGGCCAGGACGGCCCGTTGGCACAGACCGCCGGCCACGACATCAATTACATCGCGCTGACGGGTGCACTTCACGCCATCGGTGCCGCGGACGGACCGCCTCAGATACCGGTCAACCTGCTCGGCGACTTCGGCGGTGGCGGAACGTATTTGGTGATCGGTCTGCTGGCCGGGCTGCACGCGGCCGCGGCGACCGGCAAAGGCCAAGTCGTCGATGCCGCCATTGTCGATGGCGTTTCCCATCTGCTTGCCGGGACGCACGCTCGCGTGGCGTCCGGGACGTGGGCCGACGAACGCGGTGCGAACCTCCTCGATGGAGGAGCCCCGTTCTATGCGGTGTACGAAACAGCTGACGGAAGGCACATGGCTGTCGGTGCACTCGAGGCGCCCTTCTACCGGGCATTGATCGCGGGTCTGGGCATAGACGTCGATCCAGATCTCCAACATGACAGTGCCACATGGCCACAGCTGCGTGCGACGATCGCGGAGGCGTTCAAGTCTCGGACGCAGGCCCAGTGGACCGACATATTTGGCGTGACCGATGCCTGCGTATCGCCGGTGCGCAGCCTGCACGAGGCGGCGCGCGACCCCCACCTCGCGGCCCGCGGCTCGGTGACGGTGCTCGGCGGGATGCTCCAGCCTGGTCGCGCACCGAGATTCTCCAGTCACCCTTCGGCCGATCCGGCGCGTCCGCCGGAGCCTGGACAACACACCGACGAGGTATTGAGCGAGTGGACCGCGACGCTCTAGAGACAATTTTGAATTCATTTAGTAGATTTATCGCATGGTCCACTTAGATGCCACGCTGTCTGACGATCTCGATGTCGCAGCAGAGGAGGCTCGTCACATCGAAGCGGACGGGTTCCGCACCGTGTGGTTGGGCGAGTCCAAATACGACCCTTTCCTGCGCTGTTACGCCGCAGCCACGGCCACCGAGCGCCTGCGGGTGGGGACAGCAGTGGCGATCGCCTTCGGGCGCAGCCCGCTGACCGTGGCCAGCACCGGCTACGACCTCGCCAGATACAGTCGAGGCCGTTTCATCCTCGGGCTCGGCTCACAGGTCAAGTCCCACATCGAGCGGCGCTTCTCGATGCCGTGGTCGCGGCCCGCCGCCAGGATGCGCGAGTTCGTGTGTGCGCTGCGCGCCATCTGGGACACCTGGAACAACGACGCGCCGCTGGATTTCGCCGGCGACTTTTACACCCATACCCTGATGCCCCCGTTCTTTCGCCCGGCCGCGCACCCGTTCGGGCCACCGCCGGTTTATTTGGCTGCTGTCGGGGAGCGGATGACCGAGATAGCAGGCGAGGTGAGTGATGGGCTGTTCTTCCACCCATTCAACACGGTGCGCTATCTCGAGGAGATCACGCTGCCGGCGGTGGCCCGTGGACGTGAGCGGGCCGGAAAGACGCTCGATGGATTCGCTGTGTGTGGCCCCGTGCTGACCGCCGTCGGTCGAACCGAGGCCGAGTTGGACAATGCGATTGCCGGCGTGCGCAATCAGATTGCGTTTTACGCGTCCACCCCGGCCTATCGCCCGGTGCTGGAACTGCACGGCTGGGTTTCCGTCGCCGAGGAACTGACGGCGATGACCAAGCAGGGGCGATGGAACGAGCTCGCCGCGCTGGTGGACGACGATATGCTGCACACCGTCGCGGTCGTGGGCGACGTCGATCAAGTCTCCCGCGCGCTGGTCGAACGATTCGGTCCCATCGCCAGTTCGATTTCGTTTTCCACGCCGTATCAGCACGACCGCTCCATCTGGCCCGAAGTCGCGAGGAAAGTGGCCGAAGTGGGAACGCACGCTGGCCGATCGGCATCGAAGAGCAGCGCACACGATCAAAATATTTAGCTATATGGCGGCCATCACGTTACAGTGTAAGAATCCATGCGACGTGACCCTTCGGAGACGAATTTGAGCACCGACATAGCCACGACGAGCCGCCCGAGCGCGCCCGATCACCATCGGTCGTTTCTGGAGCCCGATATGGAGACGGCGCCGCGAGAGGTGATTGCCGAGCTTCAGGAGAAGCGGATCCTCGAGCTGGTGCCCTATGTCTGGGAGCGATCGGGCTTCTACCGAGAGCTGTGGACAAACGCCGGCGTGAAACCCGGTGACATCAAGTCGCTGGCGGACTTCACCAACAAGTTGCCGACGTTCTGTAAGGACGATGTCAAGGCGTACCGCGCCCGCACCGGCGACCCATTCGGTGGGCTGCTGTGCGTCGAGCCGTCGGAGCTCACGTCGCTCACCTCGACCTCGGGAACCACGGGCCTGCCGGAGCTGCTGCCTGAGATCTGGTCAGTGGCGCCGCCGCTGCCAACCAACTATGCGCGCAATTTCTGGGAGATGGGCTTGCGTCCAGGGGACAAGGTGCTGGTCCCGCCGGGTTCATTCCGCAACTACTTCGACGACTTCTTGCACATGCTCGGATTGATTCCCGTGTGCATCGACTCGTGGGTCGGCCGCGGCGAAACGGTCTTGCAGGCGATCGAGCGGCACCAGATCGCATGGGTACATCTGTTCTTGCCACTGGTTCTCGAGTTCGAAAAGCTTGAAGAGCGTTACGACATCCGGTCAATGCTTTCCTCGCTGAAAGCTGCCGCATTCGCCGGCATGCCGCTCGGAAAGGCATTGACACAGAAGGTGCGTGACCAGTGGGGCGTCAATCTGTTCACCTACACCAGCGCTGGAGACACCGGAACGGCGTGGGAGGGACGCGAGCACGACGGCTACTTCCTGTGGGAGGACACCGTAATCGCCGAATCCCTGGACCCCGCAACTGGTCAGCCGGTCGCGGACCGGGAAATAGGCGAGTTGGTCGCGACAGACTTGGATAACCTGGCCGCCCCATACATCCGCTTCCGCTCCGAAGACCTGGTGCGGATCACCCACGAACCGGCGCCCAGCGGGCGCACGCACGCGCGGATGTGGGTATTGGGCCGCAAAGGTGACGAGATGATGGTCGGCGGAAAGCCCATCCTGGTATCCGAGGTCTGGCAGCTCGTGGAATCGATTCCCGAACTGGCCGACGGAGTGTTTCAGGTCGTGCGCTACGCAGATACCATGGACCGGATGCGAATCCGCGCCGGGTATGCCCCCGATCGCACCGGCGATCTTGCCGATGTAGCTCGCCGGGCAACTGGTGCGCTGCAAGACGGTTTGGGTGTGGACGTCGATGTGGAACTACGTCCGATCGATGATTTGTTGGCGACCGCCTCCAGCGTCGCGAAGTTCTCCCGGGTGGTGAAGGCATGAGTCGCGAGACCATGACCGCGGCGGCCGCCACCCTGCCCCGCGCGCCGTTATTCGGCGTCGGCAGCTTCCCTTGCGGTGCAGCAGATTTCGAGTTCGAGATTGGATGGGCGGAGTTCGAACGCGACACCGACTGGGCCGAACTGATGCTCAGGGACGCGGGTCTTCGTGGAGCTGACCAGGTCCTTGTGACAGCGCAAAACTGGGAGGCTCCTTGGTTCAGCCCGGTCGTCCATGCGCTGCGCCGAATCGGCGCGACCTATATGTGCGCAGAGGTGTGGGGTTTCGACGCTCGGCGTACTTCGATGTTCCTGCAACGGTTGCCGATTCGTGCCGTCGTCGGCATCACCGCCGAGACGGTCAAGGCGCTGAAGGAACAGGAACCACCATTAACCGATCTGCTGAGCAACGTCGAAATGGTGTGGGCGCGACCGGATGCATTGAACGAGCTGTCTCACGCGTCGGCGCAAGTACTTCCCTTCGTGCCGCTCGGACCCACCCTGGCCATGGGTTCTCCGGGTCACACCGGCGCAATCGTGAACGACCAGGAGTGGGAGGTCGATACCCACGACGGCGAACTTTGTGTGACGAACCTGCGCGAACGCGCGGCGACCTTTGACCGGACGCCGACTGGTGTTCGCGGGTCCGTGCGTGCGGCAACCAATGGCAGTGTCGCAATCGATCTGGGCTAGAGAAAAAGCCTTCGCCACCCAGGATCCGGTGTGGCCTGCCTCGTAAGGGAGCCAATGGGCATATTGGACGGCCGGGTCGTTTTCATCACGGGTGCGGCTCGGGGTCAGGGACGATCACATGCCGTCGCCTTTGCCGAGCAAGGCGCCGACATTGTGGGTGTCGATATCTGTGAAGATGTCGACGTTGTGCCGTACCGGCTCGGCACCGCCGAGGAACTGGCGGAGACCGCCCGGCTCGTCGAAAAGACCGGCCGGAAAATGATTTTCCACAAGGCCGACGTCCGGGACAAGGCCACAATGCAGGCGGCGTTCGATGACGGCGTACAAAGCTTTGGTCACGTCGACACAGTGGTCGCGAACGCGGGTGTTGTGCTGACCAACGCCGACGAGCGGGACGCCGCCGAGGCGCTGCGCTTCGGGATTGACGTCATGTTGATCGGTGTATGGAACACGTTTCAGGTCGCCATTCCACATCTGAAGGAACGGGCTCAAGGCGGCAACCTCGTCGCCGTCAGCTCCATGGCGGCGCTGTTGGACGTCACCGACGGAAGTGGTGGCTCCGACTCCTACGTGATGGCCAAACTGGCCATCACTGGATTGGTGCGCTCGTATGCCAGCCTCCTTGCCCCACACAGAATTCGGGTAAATGCCGTCGCCCCGACCAACTGCGCGACGCCGATGATCACCGATAACCCTGCGCTGTTCAAAATGATCGAGAAAAATCCTCACCTCGCTGACGCACTGCGAACTGCCCTCCCGGATCTACCCATGATCGATCCGAAGGACGTCAGCAACGCGATTCTGTTCTTGATATCCGAGGCCGGGCGGTCGTTCACAGGCAGTCTGCTCAAGGTCGACGCCGGGATGGACATACGGCGGTAGGGCTCAATCGGAGTCGAGCGCGGACAGCCCTGACATAACTTTGTCGAACGCGTACCGCATGGTGATAGTCAGTGGTTCGTCGTCCCCCGCCGCCACCCAGTGGGCTGTCGCGGCGTCGGCGGCGGCCCAGATGGTGGCAACAAGAAGCCGTGGTCGTAGATCTGTCTTTGCCTCAACTCGCATCCGGGCCGCCAGCCGGTCGACCAGTGCGGCCCCCATCTCCGGTGTCATCGTGGCCCACCCCGCCTGCCCTTGATGGTCGCGAAGCACACGATTGCGGCGCAACATGTTCTCCCGTTCTTCGGCGCTGACATCCGCGGTGTCAAGAAAGGCGTTGCACAGCGCCACGGCGGCCGGCTCATCGGGCGGTCGCCGCTCGAGCGCGCGCAATACTCGGGCATGCAGGCGGATCGCGTGCGCCCGAAGCACTTCGTCCTTTGACGCGAAGTAGCGGAAGAACGTGCGGCGGGACACCCCGATCGCGTCGGCGATGTCAGCGACGGTGACGTTCTCGTAGCCGCGTTCCGCGAAAAGACTGATAGCCGCCTCTTCGATCTGTCGCGCGACGAATTCTTTGGCGAATTCTCTGCTGCGGGTCGCGATGGTGGCCGACGGTTCCTCGTCCTGCGACGGGTTTGCTGGCATGCCTCATACGGTAGCGGGGAGTGCACTCATTGCCAATCGTGACACAGAGTGCTATGAATGACACTGTGAGACACATAGGGACGCTCGTCGCACAATTGCATGACGACGCTAGGACGGCGACACAGCTTTCCGACTTCGGCGACAACGACTATCTCGAGGGCTTGCAGCGGCTGGTCGAGGACTTCGTTGCCATTCCCGGGATCGACGAGGATGGTCTTGCCGGCCTCGCCGGCTTCTTGGTTACTTCGGTACTCACCGTGCGACTGCGCACCGAAGAAGGCTGGAAAAGGCATCCGGAATGCCTGTCCGGTGACCTTGGCGCACCGGTGTTCATCGTCGGCGTACCGCGGACCGGCACAACCGCGTTGCATCAGCTGCTTTCGGTTGATCCACGGTTCCAGGTGTCGGAGAAGTGGCTGCACAGCTATCCGAAGCCGCGTCCCCCACGGGACAATTGGGCCGACGATCCCGACTTTCGGCAGGTCGTGGCAGAAGCGGAGTTCATGCCGGAGTGGCTGCGGCGCACCCACTTCGTCGGTGCCGATGAGGCCGACGAGTGCCTGGCTCCGATGGCGCAGTCTTTTGTCAGCAACTACTTTGGCTCGATCGCGTCGATACCCGCCTATGACGAGTGGATGCTCGCGCAGGACATGACCCCGTCACTGGTGCGGTACGCCAACTTTCTGCGCCTCATCGGCTCGTCGAGTCCGGGAAAGACCTGGCTGTTGAAGAATCCCAGCCACGTGCTCTTCATCGACGAACTGCTCGACGTGTTTCCCGGCGCGCGAGTCGTTCAGACTCACCGCGACCCACAGGCCGCACTGGGCTCGGTCGTCAGCGTCTTGTCCATGATCGGCAAGACCGTCGGTGTGGAGCGCCCGCCTCGCGACATCGCGCGTCGTGAGATCGCGGTGTGGTCGGAGGGTGTGCGTCGGATCGCCGAGGCGCGCCGAGGTCGCGAATCCTCGTTCTACGACGTGGATTACCGGGAATTCATCAACAGACCGCTCGCTGTGGTGCGCCGACTCTATGAGGCCTTTGACCTCGAACTCTCCGAACAGGTAGCGAACGCGATGCAGCGCTGGCTTGACTCGCATCCCAAGGATCAACGCGGGGCGCATAGCTATGACCCGGACGCGCTCGGCGTGGATCGCCACACGATCGAAGAACACTTCGGGCCTTACATCAAGGAGTACGAACTGCAATGACGCCACTCATCAAATTCACCGACCTCTACCACACAGGGATCGTGGTCGAGGACGTCGACGCGGCAAAGGCCGAATACAGCGACTTGACGGGAGTGACGTGGGGACCCGAAGGCGAGGTCGACATGCCGGTCTGTCTTCCGGACGGACCAACGACGGTGTCGTTCCGATTCGCCTACACCACCCAGGGTCCGCACCATCTGGAATTGGTCCGACAAATTCCCGGGACATTGTGGACGGTCAGCGGGCCGGGACAGGTGCATCATCTCGGCTACTGGTGTGACGACGTCGAGGCGGCCTCCGCGGAGCTCACGCGGCGCGGCCTACCGCTGTGCGCCAAGATCGGCGTCGACGACCCCGACGCCGCGGCACCGTTCGTGATCCACCAAGCCCGAACGGGTGCCTACGTGGAACTTGTTGATGCCGCCATGCGGCCCGTCATTTTCGGAGGTCAGTCATGACAATGCGCGCTGCTGTATTCCAAGGCGTTGGAAAAGGTTTAGCCGTCGAGGAGCGCCCGATTCCAGTCCCCGACCCACGACACGTGGTGATCCGGGTGGGGAGTTGCGGGATCTGCGGAACGGATCTGCATTTCACCGATGGTCACGGGTTTCTGCAAATGCCCCCGGGCGCGATCCTCGGCCACGAGTTCGCCGGCGAGATCGTTGATGTAGGGCCCGAGGTGGACTGCCTCGCCGTCGGCGACCACATCACGGCGATGGCCATTCCAGCGTGCGGACGATGCGCGAATTGCGAAGGCGGAGAACCACAATGGTGTACCGGGGAGCCAAAGCTCTTTGGTTTCGCCGGTGCGTTTGCGGAATTCGCGATGGTGGCCGAGACGCAGGCGGTCAAGCTGCCGGCCGCCCTATCCTGGGGCGACGGAGCCCTGGTGGAACCGCTCGCGGTCGGTCTGCATGGCGCCTACCTCGGCCATATCCGGCCCGGGACCGACATACTGGTCATTGGGGCGGGCCCGATCGCATTGAGCGCCGTGTACTGGGCGCGCCGGATGGGGGCGGGGCGGATCGTCGTCCAGGCTACGTCGCGACGGCGCGAGCGCTACGCGAAGGAGCTCGGCGCCACCGATTTCATTGTCTCGGGCGACAACCCGGTCGGAGAAGCCATTGAAGCGTTGCACGGCTCGCCGAGCCTGGTGTTCGAGGCGGCGGGCATGCCGGGGACGATCGAGCAGGCGATGCAGGTGGTGCAGCCGCGCGGGACAGTGATCGTGTTGGGCTGGTGCACCGTTCCGGACAGTTACGTTCCGGCTCTGTATCTGATGAAGCAGGTTCGGCTGCAGTTCTCGATGACCTACAGCCTCGGCGAGTTTCATCACACTATTGACACGCTGGATGCGGGTGCGGTGGAGCCTGGTGCAATGGTCAGCCGCACGGTGTCGCTCGACGAACTACCCGCGGCGTTCGAATCCCTAAGAGGTCCCAGCGAGGAATGCAAGGTTCAGGTCGATCCTTGGAAAGGACGCGAGAAGCGATGAGCAAAGCAGACGACGAATTGTTGCAGACCGCGTGGGCCGATTTCTGCGACCGACTCAAGGAGGCGGGGGAGCGGCTGGTATTTCGCGAAACGGCGCCCACGACACCGCAGGACCGGGCGGCCGGATATCAATATCTGGCCCGCTACATCACCAAGGCGATGCAGCAATGCTGGGAATTCGCCGACCCGATGTTCCCGCAGCTATGGCACCTGCAGACGCCGATTCATAAGAGCTTCGGCGACAACCCGGACTGCAACTATTTGGTGGCGGCCATCGACGGTTCGCAGACCTACCGGGTGACCGGTAACCGGGGCACGGTGCGGTGGGTCTCCTTCGCCGGGGGCACCGAGTCGGGCGTGAACTCGGCGATCAACAGTGCTGATCTCGAAGTCGATTCCGACGGCAGCGTCGAGGTGTGGTACAGCCCGGAGCCGCAGGCCGGCAACTGGATCAAGACGACTCCCGGCCGGCAGGCCGTGTTTATTCGGCAGTTCTTCGGACACTGGGACACCGAGGACCCGATGCGCCTGCGAATTGAGCGAATTGGTGCCACGGGAGCTCCGCCCCCACCCTCGCCCCAGAGCGTGGCGGCGGGTTTAACGGCCACCATGGACTGGCTCATCGCGGATTCCGCGCGATGGGCCGACTGGATCGATTTCTACCGCGACAAGCCCAATGAATTCGTCACGGGGATGCCGGGGTGGACCGATGGTGGCGAAAATGAGCTGGGCCGGTTGCTGCACTTCTGCTATTTCGACATCGCTCCGGACGAGGCGCTTGTGATCCGGGTGGTGCCGCCCCGGTGCGACTACTGGAACTTCGAGCTGGGGAACTATTGGATGAATTCGGTGGATTATCGTTATCGGCTTTCATCCATCAACGGCGAACAGGCCGAATACCAGGACGATGGCGGCGTCGTGGTCGTGGTCGCCCACCGCGATCCGGGCATCCTCAACTGGCTGGATACCGGCGGACATGGTGTCGGATTGATACCGAACCGGTGGGTCGACGCCGAGACTTCACCGACACCGGCCGCGAAATTGGTGAAGCTCGACGAGCTCGACGCTGAGCTCGCCGGCGTCCGTCGGATCGATCAGGTTGAGCGCCAAGAACAATTGCGCCGTCGCAAGGTCGGAGTCGACCGGCGATTTGGTGGCTGGTGACATGCAAGCCGACTGTCCGATCTTCTCGATGAAGATCGAACCTATCGCGACGCCGTGAAGATTTGATCCTGGCGGATCGCTAGCGGGCCGCCAGGATCAAATCCGCTGCGTGCCAAGCCATCGCCATCGCAGGCCCGTTCAGGTTGCCGGACACCATCGTCGGCATCACCGAGCAGTCCATCACGCGAAGGTTGTGTACGCCTCGCACGCGCAGAGTGGGATCGACGACGTCGTCGTCGCTCGTACCCATCGCGCACGTGCCAACCGCGTGGTAACCGCAATAGCCCTGGTCGAGCGCGGCGTCGATGATCGCATCGTCGTCGGTGACGTCCGCGCCTGGCCGCGTCTCGGCGACCAATTCGTCAGCTATCGGTGACTGTTCGAAGAGTTGGCGCGCCGTCCTGAAAGCTGCCGCAAAGGTTTCCCGATCATGGTCAGTGGCAAAGAAATTAGGGTCAATGTCCAACGGCGCATCGGGATCCGCCGAGGTGATCGTCGCATGCCCCTCGCTGTCGGGCCGAAGGACGTAGCCAATGGCCTGGATACCAGGCTCGCGCTCCAGCCCGAGATCCTTACCGGCTTCGTATGGCGCCGCCGAGAATGGTGCCATCAGAATTTGAGCGTCCGGCCGCGGTTGATCTGGGGAGGTCTTGAAGAACCCGACGACATCGTAGGCCCCCGTCGCCATCGGACCCTTATGTGTGGCAAGGTATTTGATGGCGGTGACGGCCTGTTGTGCCGGTGTGGCGAGCTGCTTGTTGTACCCGATGTTTCGCTTGAGCCGGAACTGGAGCGTAAAGCATCGATGTTCGCGCATCCGTCGCCCAACATTGGGGCTGTCGGCCACCGTGTCGATGCCCAGGCTACGAAGCAATGATCGATCGCCCACTCCGGAGAGTTGCAAGAGCTTAGGCGTCGCAACGCTGCCCAGCGACAGAATGGTCTCTCGACTTGCCTTATAGGTCGTCCGCGCTCCCTTGGCCGTCATGGCCTCGACACCGACGGCTTTGTCGCCCTCGAAGAGGACCCGGCGCACTGTCGTGTTCACCGCAATGGTCAGGTTCGGTCGGCTTCGGACGGGACGCAGGAAGGCCCACGCCGCACTGACTCGACGCCCGCCCTTGATGGTCCGCGTCGCGGGACCGATCCTTTCCAGGTCGGATTCGTTGAGGTCATTCGTCACCGACCATCCAAGGTTGGCGCCCGATTCGATGAATTTGGAACAGAGTGCGGGGGGATCGGTGTCGATCGAAATACCAAGTGGTCCACCAAAGCCGCGCATGTCGTTGGCGCCCAGTTGATTGTCTTCGATTTTGCGGTAGATCGGCAGGATGGTGTCCCATCCCCATCCGGTGTTGCCCAGGTCAACCAGCGCGTCGTAGTCCACTGCGCTGCCACGGTTGTAGATCATTCCGTTGACCGCACTCGATCCACCCAACGTGCGGCCGCGTACCCACTGTTCGCTGTTCTGCGATGGTCCGATCGGACGAACGGGGAAGTGCCACGCCAGCTTTGGATCTCCTACGATCTTGCCGAACCCCTTCGGCACCCGGATCAACGGATGGGTGTCTTTGGGCCCGGCCTCGATCAGCAGTACTCGGTTGCGCGGCTCTTCCGACAACCGGTTCGCCAGAACACAACCCGCCGAGCCGGCGCCGACGATGATGTAGTCGAAGTCGCTCATTTAGCTGGGCTGGCGACGGTCTTGATGCGCAGGTAGTCGCGGAACCCGGCGACGCCGTGCTCGACGCCGACGCCGCTGATGCCCCATCCGCTGAACGGAGCATCGGAACCCAGATAGAACGAGTTGTTGATGTTCACCGTACCGGCCCGCAGCCGATTGGCCACCCGCCAGGCCCGTTCCTCGTCGCGGGACTGCACGTAGGCGGACAACCCGTATCGGGTGTTGTTGGCGACGCGCACCGCTTCGTCGTCGTTGCCTTCGTAGCGGATCACCGACAGCACCGGCCCGAATACCTCTTTTTGAGAAATCTCGGAGTTCTCGTCGACGTCGGCAACCACGGTCGGCTCATACCAGAAACCCTTGCCGCCGCGGTCGCCACGTTTACCGCCGCAGAGCACCCGAGCGCCGGCCTCCCGCGCTCGATTCACCATGCCCTCCATGCGTTCCAATTGCTCCAGACGGATGATCGGACCCACCACCGTGGTCAGTTCGTTGGGATCACCCCATGGCAGATTCCGTACGATTTCGACGACGCGGTCCAGCACCTCGTCGTAGATGTCGGCATGCACGATCATCCTCGTCGCAAGGGCGCAACCCTGCCCGCTGCTGGACATACACCAGCCGACGCCGAGGGCGCAGGCCAAGTCGAGGTCGGCGTCGGGCAGCAACACGTTGGCCGACTTTCCGCCGAGTTCCAGCACGACGTGGCGGATGCCGTTGGCCGCGCGTTCCATGATGCGCTGACCCACGCCGGGCGAACCGGTGAAGTGGTACATGTCCACGCGCGGATCACCGGTCAGCGCGTCTCCCGCGATTGCCTTGTCCTCGGAGCTGATCATGTTCACCACGCCGGCTGGAATGTCGGTGGATGCGGCGATGACCTGCGCCATCTTCGCCGCCGTCAGCGGGGTGTCTGGAGCGCTCTTGAGAACCACCGTGTTTCCGGTGGCCATCGAGTGGGTGACTTTCCATATCGCCGTCATGAAGGGCGCGTTCCACGGAGTGATCGCGCCGACCACGCCGTAGGGCTGGTAGCGGATCCGCCGGTTGCTGTTCAGCCCCATGAATTGATGGGCGGCGAGTTCTTCCTCCCACGGGAACGAGGTGGTCAGGTCGTTCCAGAAGTCCATCCCGTCGATCATCGCGTCGACGTGGCTGGCGATCACCGAGCCGGCTACACCGGACTCGGCGGTTACCAGCGTGCGGAATTCGGTGACCTCGTTGCGCAGTGCGGTCTGCAACTGCTCGAGGCAGTGCCGACGGAACTTGTGGTCGGTTCCCCATGACGTTTCGTCGGCGGCGCGGCGCGCGGCGGTTATGGCGTCGTAGACATCGTCGGGCGCCGCGTCGGCTGCCGTGGCGACGGTGGTCTCGTCGGCCGGATTGATGACGTCATACCGCTTGCCGGACTTGGCCTCTCGGAATTCGCCATCGATAAAGAGCCGACCTTCGTATGCGGTCTCGGTCATGTCTTGCCTTCCGTCTAACTGGGCTAGTTGGCATCCTGGCCATCTGACCTTACACTGTAACGTGATGACCAACACAGCACAACAACCTGGTGACGCGGACCAGTCCGCACCTGCCCGGATTCATCGCTCTGACCCCCGGTCACCGTTGTACACGCCCAGCTCGGAGACCGGAGTGCTGCTATGCCATGGCTGCAGAAGCGCAGGCCGCTGTCGTATGGGCCTGCGGGCCGAAACGCTAGGCGACGATGGTGTAGTCGTCAGCGAAATCGTCTGCCCGTCTGACGGTGAAGGCGGCCCGAACGTTGCCCACGGTGGATGGACCGCGGGCATGCTCGACGAACTCGTCGGGCACACACTGCTGCTCCGGGAGGAATTCGCGGTCACCGGCACCCTGGAAGTGGTGTTCCACAAGCCGACACCGATCGAGACGCCGTTGATCGGCACGGCGACGATCGACAAGAGGGACGGCCGCAAGGTGTTTGTCTCCGCGCGGGTCGAACTCGCCCAGAACGGTGCGCTGCTCGCGTCGGCGAAGGGAATTCTCATCAAGCGTCCAGCGGATCACTTTGTCCGTCATGAGGAATGGCTGGCCCAGCAGGAGGAGTCGTGACGCTGAGCGACGTGGCGATCGTCGGTGCGTATGCGACGGAGCAAGCGCGGCAATTGCCCGACCGCACGGCGCTCGATCTGGCGCAGGAAGCGATCCTCGGCGCGATCGCCGATGCCGGTTTGACTCCCGCGGACGTCGACGGGGTTGCGGCCGACTGGCCCGGCCCGGGCGGACACCCGGGAGAGCCGTCGTCGTGGGCCCGCGTGTTTGGGCATCCGCTGCGATGGACCAGCGACGGGATGCTGGACACCTCCGGCAGCCGTGGGATCCTCAAGGCCGCCGCCGCGATCGATGCCGGATTGTGTGACGTCGCCGTGGTTGGCGGGGGAATGGCCGGCATGTTCCGCGGGGCGTCGGTGGGTCCGGGCACCCAGCCGCTGGAGTTCACCGATGTCTGGGGCGCTTACGTGTTGCCGTTGTTCGCCCTGGTGGCGACTACGCATATGCATCAATTCGGCACCACGCCAGAGCAATTGGCGCTTGCCGCCGCGACGATCCGCAATAACGGTCACGTGAACCCCGAGGCCATCATGTATGGCAAAGGGCCCTACACCGTCGAGGATGTGCTGGCCTCTCCAATGCTGGCATCCCCGCTGCACCGCCTCGAGGTTTGCCTGGCCGGCGAGGGTGGTGCGGCAGTGGTGCTGACCAGCCTGGAACGCGCGCGCGACTTGCCCCATCCACCGGTGCGGGTCCTCGGCGGCGGAATGGACTTTTCCGGAGCGCCCTACGTGTCGCCACCCCAATACCGTGAGGTCGGCCGGCTCGGCGCCGAGGCGGCGCGCCGCGCCTTCGCGATGGCCGGTGTGGGGCCTGGCGATATCGACGTGTTCAACCTGTACGACCCGAACGCTTTTGAGATCATCCGCCAAGTCGAGATCCTGGGGCTGTGCGGGGAGGGGGACGGCGGGCCGTTCGTTGAAGCGGGCAACATCGCGCTCGACGGTAACCACCCAATCAACCCCGATGGGGGATGTCTGTCGTATACCTGGAACGGTACGCAGCAGATGACCCTGAAGGCCGTCGAGGGAGTCCGGCAGCTGCGCGGAACCGCTGTCAACCAGGTGACCGATGCCCGCCTGGCGGTTGCGGCCAACGCGGGGTCGGCGGCCGGACACTACGAAATTGCCGTTCTGGGAAGGGATTAGGCATGCGTCGACTCATGACCGAACCGTCGGAGCTGACCGCCGAATTCTGGAAGGCCGCGTCGCAGCAACAGCTGGTCGCCCCGCGGTGCAATGGGACCGGACGGTACTTCTTCCCCCCGGAGCGATGCGTTCCAGGCACGGCCAGCACCGACTGGAGCTATGCCGAATGCAGCGGGCGGGCAACGGTATACACGTTTTCGGTGGTGCACCGGCCGCCTTCAGCGGACTTCGACGCCCCATACATCCTGGCGGTGGTCGACCTCGAGGAGGGGTGCGCCATGCTGACCAACATCGTCGACTGCAGTCCTGACGAGGTCCGCGTCGGGATGCCCGTGCAGGTTGCGTTTCTCGAGGTCGACGGTGGCGCGTTGCCGGTCTTTCGCCCGGTAGCGCAGTAAGGAGGAATTCGTATGGGTCTGCTCGATGGCAAGGTCGCATTCATCACCGGTGCCGCACGCGGACAGGGCCGCAGCCACGCCGTCCGTTTGGCGCGAGAAGGGGCGTCGGTTATCGCCGTCGACGTCGCGGACGCGGTGTCCACCCACAACACCTATCCCGCCGCAACGGATGCCGATTTGAAGGAGACCGCCACTCTCTTGGAGGCGACCGGTCGCCGCTTCGTCGCTCGCACCGCTGATGTGCGGGACTTGACTGCGCTCCAAGACATCGTTACCGAAGGCGTCGAGTTGCTGGGCGGCCGCCTGGACGTAGTTGTCGCCAATGCCGGCATCTGCAACTGGGGCCGATTTTGGGAAATGCCCGAAGAGCAATGGTCGACGATGGTCGACGTGAATCTCACCGGAGTGTGGCGGACCATGAAAGCCGCGGTGCCACATATGCTTTCGGCGGCAAACGGAGGATCGATCATCACGGTGAGCTCTGTCGGCGGAATCAAATCCCTGCCCGGCCAGGCCCACTACAGCGCGGCGAAACACGGCGTGGTGGGTCTCACCAAGACTGCGGCCATCGAGCTGGGCGAGTACGGCATCCGGGTTAACTCGATCCATCCCTGGGGTGTGGCAACACCGATGGGGGAGGACCCAACCGTAGCCACAATGCTCGGCGAGCACCCCAACTATGCCGTCTCCTTCGGTAGCGTCTTGCCCATCATGCTGGCCGATCCCGACGACATCTCCGACGCCGTCGTTTGGCTCGCTTCAGACCTGTCCCGCACGGTGACGGGAACCCAGCTCACCCTGGATATGGGAGCTACCAAGGTTTGAACCGCGCGTACCCCTAGGTTTTCTTTCTGCCGATTTGCTCAATCGATTGATCCGAACGAGGCGATGTGGTAAACATCACCTTACAGTGTAATGTCGGATCCGGACAACAGTGAGGACAAATGACGCAAGCGACCCGATTCGACCCCCGAGTTCAGGGCTTGGGTGTGCAGCTGAAGTCCGTGGCCGAGCCGCAAGGTGTGTACCACGACAAGGCCAAGAACATACGTGCGGAATATATCGACGGCGCTCTGCACCTGTACCGGCACGACGACATCCTGACCATCAACCGTCACCCTGCGGTGCTCGGCAACGGTGGACGTGGGGGTACCTTCGGGCATGGCGCCAAGCTCATCCCGCTGGAGATCGACGGTGAGGACCATCGGAAGTGGCGGCGCCTGCTGGACCCGATGTTCGCGCCGAAGCGGGTCGCGCTTCTCGAGGCTCAGGTGCGCGAGCTCGCACGCGAGCTCATCGATCGCTTTGTGTCCAATGGCAAAGCCGAACTGTCCGAGGATTTCTGTGTTCCCCTGCCGTGCCTGACCTTTCTGCGGCTGGTCGGCGCACCAGTCAGTGATCTCGACTTCTTCTTGGAATTCAAGAAGGGTGTGCTGCATCCCGAGGGGGACACCGTCGAGGAGATCGAGGCCAACATGGCGGTGGCGGGCGGCAAGCTCGTCGAGTACTTCGTCGGATTTCTTTCCGACAAGCGTAAAACCGCCCACGAGCAAGACGACGTGATCGCCAAGCTGATCACCGCCGAAGTCGACGGTGAACCCATCAGCGACGCTGACCTGATCAACATCCTGTTTTTGCTGATGTTCGCCGGTCTGGACACGGTCACATGTTCGATGGCGTGCATCTTCACCTGGTTGGGACGGCATCCCGAGGAACGAAAGCGCCTGGTTGAGGATCCGTCGCTGATCCCCGCGGCGGTCGAGGAGCTGTTGCGGTACGAGTCACCGGTGCCGTCGGGAATCCGTTACCCGCAAGAAGATATAGATCTCGGTGACGGACTCGTGGTTCGGGCCGGCGACGAAATCAGCGCCTTCTGGGCGACCGCAAACGTCGATCCCACTCACTTCGACAACTCGCTTGCCGTCAAGCTGGACCGTGGCCGCAAGGACCACATGGTGTTCGCCAGCGGCACCCATCGCTGCCTGGGGTCGCATTTGGCCCGGCTTGAACTACGACTGGCCGTCGAAGAACTGCTACAGCGGATCCCGGAGTACTCGATCGATGTCGACGGGTTGGTTTTCGACAATCGCGCGGTCCGGACGATCGAGAACATCCAGATCAGCTTCCCGGTCTCCGGCTAAGGCTCGGTTTGGGCCGCCGGCGTCGTAGCGGCGGCCCAAACCGGTTGTCTTGCCGCGGGTTCGGTTGGCGTTAGGCCGTTCCGACGCCGCCGATGTTGGCACCGCCCGGGTAACCGCCGCCGCCGAACTTGTCGTCCAGCGCGTCGTAATCCACCCGGCCTTCGATAGTGGGCAAGGCGTCGACGAACTCGACCGACTTTGGCTTCTTGTACGAGGCGATACGTTCGCGGCAATGGTCAATGAGCTCGCGTTCGGTCACGCTCTGACCATCCGCCAGGACGACGACCGCCTTTACCGATTGGGTGTACTGCGGATCGGGCACGCCGATCACGGCGGCCTGTTTGACCGCGGGATGGCCGGTTAGGCACGACTCGACCTCAGGTGGATAGATGTTTTCGGCCGCGGACTTGATCATGCGAGTCAGCGTTCCCAAGAATGTGATGGTCCCATCGGGCTCTCGACGACCCGCGTCGGTGGTGTGCCACCAGCCATCGCGCATCCGAAGTGCGTTGATGTCGGGCCGATTCCAGTATCCGACATGGACGGTGTCCCCGCGGACGGTGATCTCTCCGGTCTCTCCATCCGGCACATCGATCCCGCTCGGATCGACAATGCGGACCTGGCATAGGGGAGTGGGGCGGCCCGAGTTGCCGAGGCCCCTGCCTCCATAGCCGTTGAGCACCGACAGTCCGGTGAGCTCAGTCTGGCCGAACCCACCGCTGGTGGTGCCCCACCGCGTGGTGTCAGGCGGAAGGGCGTCACCCCAGACGGGGGCGAAGGGGCCTGGACGCAGTGACGAGATATCCAGCCCCGCAGTGGCATTCAGTTCTTTAATGCGCAAGATCGTGGGCGGCATGAGAAATGCAGAGGTCGCGCGCTCGGCCGCGATGACCTTCAGCAGTTCCTCCTCCTCGACCCGTCGGACATAGACGTTCGTGCCGCCCATGACGAACACCGGAAGTGAGTCGAATTGGAAATTTCCGATGTGAAACAGCGGGCCGGAATTGATGAACGTGCATGCGTCATCCGCTTCGGTGATCCTGCCAGTCTGAAGGGCCATCGTGACCAGGTTGCGATGGCTGAGCATCGAGCCATTGGGCCTGCCTGAATGGGCCGCGGTGTAGATGACGAGTAGGGCATCGTGGGGGTCAACCTCTGCTGCCACCGGATCGGGGCTCGCGGCGGCGACGAGATCGTCGAAACTGCCCGGATCCGAGCAGTCGTGTCTGATCCAGGCCGCCGACGACGACGTGAGCGAGCGCGCCTTGGTGACTCGTTCACCGATCTCTTCGTCCTGCCACACGATGACCTTCGGATCGAAGTCGTCGATGACGAACGCGAGCTCCTCGCCGGATTGGCGCCAATTCGCCGGGCAGATCATGGCCCCGATGCGCGCACACGCGATCATGAGTTCCAGGAACCGCGACGAGCTCTGCGCCAGCCACAACACACGGTCGCCACGCACCACCCCGTGGCTGGTCAGCATGCGGGCCGCGCGGTTGACGCGGTCGTCGAAGCCCGGCCAAGTCAATCGCTTGTCGCCGTCGATCACCGCCAACCTGGTGGGGTAACGGCGGCGGTGCTCACTACAGATGTCCGAAAGCGTGACATCAGGCATTGGCGCTTCTCCCAACTGACCGGTCCTGTAACGATAGTCGCCGAAGGCGGCCATCACATTACAGTGTAAGGTCAGCGCAACGGGTGGACAAGCTCGGTGCCGGATGGCTTCCGCGTCTTCTAGCTGGGTTGTTCACCTAAACGGTGGACGTTTAGGTGGGGCAGCACATCGCGTTCGAAGAGCTTCAAACTCTCCCAAGCCAGCTCGGGCGGAATGCCGCCGAGTAGGGGGAGGAAGACCATCGCACGATTCGATGCCTCGAAGCGGCGCGCCAATTCCAGGCAGTCGCTTGGGGTCACCACCTGGTAGGAGGGCAGACGTCGTAGGTCGCCGGAGTCGCGCACGGGAGGAAACATGGTGGCGGCTCGGCCGATCGTCGGCTTCATCCAGGTTTCGTATTCGCGCGCATTGTGCAGCAAATAGGGTGCTAGCTGGTGCCATGCGCGCTCCGGATCTTCGGTCACGTGCAAAAAGCCGGGTCCGCCGCTGTCGCGGAGACCAGGCTCGCGGCCGAGCCGCTCGCACTCGGCAACATAAGTAGCCCAGTGGCCCGGTTCTCCAGCAAGAAACCGGTCACCGATCCGGGCGGCCCGCTTGGCTGCGCCCGACGACATGCCGCCGAGGTAGGTCAACGGGTGCGGCCTTTGGTGCGGGGTTGGGGTGATGCGTACGAGACGACCTTGGTGGGAAAACTCGTGGCCGCTCCATGCCCGCTTCAGCAGTTCGACGCCAGCGGTGAGGGCGCGTCCCCTATCGTTCAGATTCTTGTCGAACATCTCGAACTCCTCGGGCCGGTACCCTGCGGCGAGGAGGGGGTGAAGCCTGCCCGCGCTGATGCGGTCGACCGTCATCAATTCCTCGGCCAACCGGATCAAGTCGTACAGCGGGACAAGAACTACCGGGCGCAGGAAGATCCGGGTTGTGCGGGCCGCGATGGCAGCACACACGGTGATGGGGTTCGACGCGTAGCCGTCGGACGACGCGTGGTGCTCGCCGATCTGGACATACTCAAAACCGAGTCGATCCGCCCATTCGCATTGATCCAGCATGGCCGCGTAGAGATCGGTGTGACTAGCCGTGCTCTGCGGCGCGCGTCGCAAGTCGTATCCCAGCTGAAGTCGAACCACGGCGGTCTCCTGAAATCGATGAGCAACGCGTTGTACGTTACAGTGTAAGAGTGATCCCCGTCACTGACGCCTCTCAACCCCCCTGGGGAACAAGGCCACCCGACATCAGCCCCGGCACCATCGAGGTCGGCGTGTACTTCGATCTCCGCAATCCCACCCGGTGGCGCCAGACCCCTTCGTATCTATACGGATTCACGATCGAGATGTGTCAGGAGGCGGAGCGTTTAGGGGCGGCCTCGGCGTGGTTCACCGAACATCATCTGTTCGACGACGATTACATGTCGAACCCGTTGACGTTCGCGGCCGCAGTGGCGGCACGTACCGAGCGAATCCGCTTGGGCACGGCGATCGTTATCGCTCCGCTGCATCATCCCGTCGAGATCGCCGAGCAAGGCGCAACCGTGGACGTGATTTCGGGTGGGCGCCTCGATCTTGGAATCGGGGCCGGTTACCGGGTGCCGGAGTTCCAACTGTTTGACGCCTCCCTGAAGAACAGGTATGCGCGCACCGACGAGACCGCTCGCCGGCTGCGAGAATTATGGGGACCTAACGGTATTCGCCCGCGCCCGGTGCAGGAGCGACCACCCATCTGGATGGGCTACCAGGGGCCGCAGGGCGCGCGTCGGGCGGGACTTTTGGGGGAAAGATTACTTTCGGCCGACGCCTCACTCTGGCAGCCCTATGCGGCGGGGCTGGAAGCAGGTGGGCATCCGCTGAACGAAGCCGTCATGGCGGGCGGCTTCCAGGGATGGGCCACCGAAGATCCCGAACGGGACTGGAGCGTCGTGTCCAAACACCTTGGTTATCAGCTCGATTCATATCGACAACACATGGTTGAAGGCACCGGTCGCCCGCCGCCCAAGCCCATCGACCTCGACCGGGTGATTAATTCGGCCACCCATGCTCCGCTCGGTTCTTTCACGTACGGCACCCCCGAGGTCGTTGCGGAACGTATCCGCGCCCACTGCGCCGGGGCGCCCGTCCGGACGGTGTTCCTGTGGGCATCCCTCGGGGGTATGGCCGACGACATTGTGGCCGCGAACATCACAACGATCTGCACCCGACTAGCACCGCTTCTCGCAGCGCCCCCGCCAAAAGGTAACGCCGCGACCGCAATCACGGCTGCGACGTGAGCGCATGACGAACAGTGCTAGAGGAGATGGCCCGACTGAGGCGACGGCAGGCGGCGTGCGCGACCGCGATACCGCAACCGCCCTGGCGTGGTTACCGTGGCGCCTGATCAGTCAGGGCGAGATCAGCCAGGGCCTCGGGACGTTCGATGACGAAGGCACCTGGTGGGACATGGTGACGCGGCAGAATCACCCGATGGCCGCGATGAAGGCGGTGTTGGCCGAAATCCTCGAGATCGTACCCATGCGGTTCGATTTCGTTGATTCGATCGTGGAGGGTAATCACGTAGCCCTGATGGTTGAAAGCCATGGCGCGGTCAGTGAGACTGCGATCTACAACAACGTATATACGTTTGTGACCGAACTGGCCGCGGACCGCAATGTCATCGTCGCCGTGCGAGAGTATGTGGATACTCTGCACGCATCGACCGCGTTGATGCCCAGTGTCATGTCGGCCATTGCGCAACACGGCGGCAAATCGGCACTGATGGACTTTTTCAGCGGTTCGGAACGCCGGCAGTGAGGACAACGAGTCGCCCTTGCATCGCCGACCTCTCCACCTTACGCTGTAAGATTATGCGCCGAGTGATGAGCTCCCTAGTGGCGCGCTCGACACTTGGCGAGACGCCGTGACAAGTCACGCGCAGAGACCGCTCGCGCGTCTGCGCGAGCTCACGCACAACGGATCGTCGCTTATCGTCAGCTGTCCGAACGGTATTCAGCTTTGCCTTGGGTGCCGGACGCTCAACCATTGCCGACTGGGCCTACTGCGGGAACACCGCCAGGACGACGGCACGGTCATCAGCGAGATCATCTGCCCGCCCGAGTACGAGGCGGCCGATCAAGTCGCACATGGCCGATGGACGGCTGGGGTGCTCGACGAAATCGTCGGACACTGTGTCACGCTGGGTGACGAGTTCGTCGTGACGGGCAGCCTCAAGATCGACTTCGTCAAACCGGTGCCGATATCCCGTCCGCTGACCAGCCGGGCGGCCGTCGTGAGACGTGAAGGTCGCCGGGTGTACGTTGCCGCCGAGCTCAGTCTGACCAGCAGTGGCGCGGTGCTGGCGTCTGCCCACGCAACCATGGTCCGGCGGCCGTCGAATCACTATGAGCGCCATCAGGAGTGGCTCGATGGACAATGTGAAGCTTAGGTGTGGACCGGAGCGAAGGTCGAAAGAGGCGGGTGACGGCATGGTGATGCGGTGATCACCATGGCGGTGCGTTCGCCACTCGGAAAGCGAAACGGGCTTGCCGCGATGCTCGCCGTCGCGCGGTTGGGAGCGTAGGGATGTCATCAACGGATCCAGTGGCGGTTGTTACCGGTGCTAGCCGTGGCATTGGCGCCGCGGTGGCAATCGAACTCGCCAACCGCGGGCACCGGGTCTTGGCGACAATGCGTAATGTCGCAGCCTCGGACAAGTTGTTGAGCGCCGCGGGTTCGGCCGTCGAGCTCATCGATGTGGTTGCGCTTGACGTCACCGCGCCAGGTGACTTCTGTTTCCCGGAAACGACCGCGGTTCTGGTGAACAACGCCGGCGGTATGGAAGATGATCTTCCATTCGAGGTCACGCCAATGGACCAGTGGCGGCGCACCTTTGAGCTGAACGTGTTCGCTGCCGTCGAGCTCACCCGGCGAGTGGTCCCGATCATGCGGGCACGGCGCGGCGGCGTGATCTGCAACTTTTCGACGGCGGCCACCCTGCAGCCGACACCATGGGTATCGGCATATCGCGCGGCGAAGGCAGCCGTGAGCGCCCTTGACGATTCCCTACGGATTGAACTGGCGCCGTTCGGTATTAGGGTCGTCGAGATCGTTCCGGCGATAGTGGACACCGATGCCCTCTACGAATGCGCGGTGATCCGCCCGCCGGAAGCCGTGCGGTTCGCGGAATATGCGGAAATGGCCAAACGCACCACGGCCGGTTTCGAGCAGATTCGCCACTTGGCGACGCCGCCGGCAGTCGCCGCCGCGGCAATCGTGGATGCAATTTTCGACAACGAGGGCCCGATGCGTCGAGGCTGTGACCCGGTGGCGCGAGCCGCGCTGAAGAATTGGCGGAAATCCAGCGATGAAGACCTCTACCAGGCAGCCGTTAGCGGCGCGGCCGAATAGTGGGGTGTCGTCGGCCGCGCTATTTCAGTAGTGCGCCCGCGTCGATGGGCAGCGCGACCCCGGTGATGTAGCGGGATTCATCGGAGGCCAGGAATAGTACGGCGTTGGCGACGTCATCGGGTTCCACCCACGGTATCGGCAGGGTGTTCATCATCTGCGACACCGGGGCGATGTCCTCCGCAGTCGGGTTGTCCAGATCGGGGCGGAAAACGCTGTATCCGTAGTCGTTCAACATCATTGGTGTATTCACCTGGGTGGGGTGCACGGAGTTGACGCGGATGAACTGCGGAGCGAGCTCGACGGCCAGGGCGCGCATTACGCCCACCACGCCGTGCTTGGCGGCGACGTAGTTGCCGATATTGGGGTAGGCCTTCAATCCGCCGACTGAACTGGTCAGCACGATGGAACCGCCTCGGCCGCCCGCGACGATATGGGGAATTCCGGCTTTGGCCGACTTCCACACTCCGGACAGGTTGATATCGATGACGTCCTGCCAGTCGGATTCGGCCATGGCCGCCAGGGGGCTGCCTTCGCTGTTGATGGCGGCATTGGCGACGATGATGTCCAAGCGCCCCAACCGTTCCACAGCGTTGTCCACCGCAGCCTTCAGCAGGTCATAGTCACGGACGTCAACTTCCGCGGTGAAGACGCGCCTGCCTTCCGCCCTGACCAAATCCGCCGTCTCGACCAGGTCGTCGGGCGTGGACAGCGGGAACGGCACCGCGTCGAATTGCTTGCAGGCGTCGATCGCAATGATGTCAGCGCCTTCTCGTGCCAGCCGCACGGCGTGGCTGCGGCCCTGCCCGCGTGCCGCGCCGGTGATGAATGCGACCTTGCCGTCAACTCTGCCCGGCATCGGTCAATCGTCCCCCTCGAGAATCAACGCGCGCTCAGGGCACGCCGCCACTCCTTCCCGGACCAGCTGGACTTGGTCGGGCTGAACCTCATACGGTTTGAGATTCGAATAGCCGGCATCGTCGATAGGGAACAGGTCGGGGTTGATCGCGTAACATTGTGCATGGCCCATGCATTTGCTGTTGTCCACACTGACTTTCACTGGTCACACCTCCTGATTCGAGCCTGTATCTGTTATACAGATATCGGTATTGGTTGTCGGTTTTAGATACCTAGCCGCTCGAGCAGTCGTTCGTGCGACACCGCGGGACCCCCAAATAGCAGGTTCGCCGAGATCGCACGGCGCAGTATGGCATCGGTCTGCGCATCCGGCCCGCAGTGCGCCGCGACCGCGGTAGCAGCGCTGACGGCGGCCTTCGAGCAGCCGATGTGGGCGGCGGCGGCCGTAATCGGCGACGGGTTCTCCACCGCTCGCCGCCACAGCGACACGGCGGCGGCGTGCTCGAGTACCCGTTCGGGCAACGCCCCGGTGTCAGCCGGACTACGGTCGGTCAGTACGTTGATGGCCCGCTCGATCAATCCCACTTGTTCGGCCGCGAGTGCCGTTGTGGCCAGATCGATGACCTCAGACATTAGCCGGCCGCCTCGGCCTTCGTCGCTGACGAGTTCGGCGGGGGTATCGGCAAGCGCCACGTCAAATAGTGGCCGTGACGGATCGACACCGGCTCGCGGGTCCACCTGGACCCCCTGGGCGGACGGATCGACAGCGAACAACGATGGCCCGGCCACCGACCGCGCAATCACGAACAGTATGTCGGCCGTGCCGGCCGCGGGGACATAGTTTTTGACGCCGGTGAGTCGCCAACCGCCTGGCGCCTGGGTGGCGCGAGTGCGCACCAAAGCCGGGTCCCAGGAACCGGTCATCTCCGCCGCGGCGAACGCGGCGCAGATGGCGCCTTGTTCCAGTCGACCTGCATATTCGACGGCAGTCGCAGAGTCCGGCGTGGCTTTCAGCGCTTGCCATGCCAGACCGATGTTGCCGAAAAGTGCTGCGTCACTGAGCGAGTAGCCATAGGCCCGGAACGCTTCCGCGAGTCCCAAAGATCCGCTGATCGCCAGCCCGTGCCACGAGGGTTCCGCCACGTGCTCGGCGGCCTGGACGTGCGTGGCGATGTAATCCGGGCCGGTCCGGTGAAAGTGTGCGGTCGAGGCATCGGCGGCCCGGGCGAAGCACGCCGGGTCCAATGCGGCGTCGATCAGATCCGGGGGCCAATCGCTACCGGTGCCGACGAGCAGCTTTGGGCCGAGAACGGTGGACACGAAGTGGGCGCCTGAGGTCAATGCGCGATTGCGCAGCGCCGCGAGCACGTCGGGGTCGACGCCGGCGGGCATGTACTCGCCCGCGGCGGCATCGAGATCCACCAACAGTGTGGCCAAGTCGCGGCGAAGTGCACGGTCGTCCCAGGTCCACGTGGCACGCATCAGCGCCGATAGGTTGTCCGGCTTCAGCAGTGCGGCGAAGTCATTGGTTGTCGCCACCGGGGCTTCGGACGCCATGGGCTTACCTCCATTACCTAGTCGTTGCCGACGAGACGACTCAACCTTACACCGTACAGTCATGGCTTGGTGATGTCAGTGCCATGGAGAATGTCGGGTGCTCCGTTACGATCTACAGGACAAGGTCCCAGCAGAATGGAGTTTTGCGATACCCGCCACGAAGGGAGCTGGCGACTCGACGGCCCGTGCCCCGCGACGTGCGAAGCCGCCCACGCTCACGGAAGATCAGATTGTCGACGCCGCGCTCAACGTTATCCGTGCTGAGGGGCTGGATGCGCTCTCGATGCGTCGGTTGTCCCGGGAACTGGGCCGTTCCGCGATGGCGGCCTACTGGTATGTCGCCGACAAGAGTGAACTACTCGATCTGGTGGCCAGGAAGCTCTTGTCGCGGGTTGACGTTCCGGCGCCGGAGTCTGGGCCCTGGGACGAGCGGCTTCGTGCGGTCATCCACGCCATCGATGAACAACTCCACCGGTATCCCGGCATGGCCAACGTCTTGCTGGAGCGGATGAAGAGCACCGACCGCCGGGTCCTGAATGCGATCATGGAGATCCTCGTCAGTGCGGGACTGCAGGGCCGCGATGTGCACCTGGCGTATGCCACGATCCATACCTACCTATTCGGCCGTTACCAGGTCGTCGGATTGAGCGACGACCTGCATCCGCCGGGGGAGCTCGAGGACACGCTGGCGGAGTTGATGCCGCACCTCAACGGCTTGCGTGGCCGCGATTATTTCAACTTCGGGCTGGACACGATCATCGACGGGTTGCGTGCCCGGTCGGCGGCGACACCCTCTGGGCGGCGCAGGCGTCGCGCTTAGCGCGGGATACCGCCGGCCGGCTACGGCGATGCGTGCGAACCGCTCAGAAATTTTGGATGGAGGCGTTTTCATACCGAACCATACGGTGTAAAGTGATCGCCTAGTCCTGCGGTGAATATGCGCGTGGGACCCGCGTGAGCTCAAAATATGCCAGTATGGAATATTAATCAGGAAGCACGCCGAGAAGATGGCACCGCGCCTCGTCCAACGGGCAAAGGAGTAAAACATGGCGATCATCCAAGACAGCGTCGGTCCGCTGCCGTATCTGCTGACCGATTTTGACCAGCATTCCTACGAGGCCCTCGATTGCTTCACGCGGTACATGCCGAAGAGCAAGCTGGACACCGCTGTCCGGCTGATCGACACGCCCAGCGGTCACAAGGCCCTCTTGGCGAACGAGCGCATTATCACCGCATTTGAGAAAGAGCACGATCTCGAGAAGGCTTACGTGCCAGGGTCACTCGCCGAGATGCTCAAGCAGCGGTCATCGGGTAACCCCGCCGATGCGGAGCGGTTCTTCGAGCCCATGCATCCGGAGTACCTCGATCGTGACGCGCGCCTGAAGCAACTTGCCGAACAGCAGATCGAGAAGTCGATCATGTACCCAGGGGGGTGGGCACTGCTGGCCGAACCCTTCCTCGATGGCATCGATCCGTTGTACGACAACTTCGAGTCGTTCAACCGCTGGATCAACGACGACTGGGGTTTCAACTACAAGGACACCATCTACGCGCCGGCGATGCTGTCGCTGCGCGACCTCGACCGTGCAGTCGCCGAGCTGGACCGGGTGCTCGAGGCGGGTGCGCAATTCATCATCCTGCCTGCCGGTCCCGCATACGGTCGCAGCCCGGGCGACCCGTACTTCGATCCCTTCTGGGCGCGGATCAACGAAGCCAAAGCGGTGGTCTCCTACCATATTTCGGAGTTCCACTATCAGCAGGAAGTCGCGTCCCACTGGGGCTGGAAGGTCGGGGCGCCATTCCAGTTCGCCGCGTGGCAATGGCAGAACACGTACGGTGAGCGCCCAATCACGGATACGCTGTCAGCACTCATCTTCGACAACCTGTTCGGCCGTTTCCCGGATATCCGGGTTGTGGTCAGTGAGTTCGGCGCGTCCTGGGTTCCGCATTTCCTGCGCCACATGGACAAGAGCCGCGGAATGGGCCGGCTGGGGCCCTGGTTGGGCGGTCCGCTGACCGAACGGCCTAGCGCCATCTTCAAGCGGCACGTCTTCGTGGTGCCGTATCCGGAAGACGACACCGTCGCCCTGGTGGACGAGCTCGAAGGGACCGACGCCCTGGTGATGGGCTCGGACTGGCCGCACGCCGAAGGCCTGCGCGAGCCCGCGGAAATGTACTTGCGGGTGGAAGCCTTGGGGGAGGCCCAACGCCGGCACTTCCTGCGCGACAACGGACTCAGCCTGTTCGGCAAGTAAAGAAACGGATGTGACCCATTGACAGCTGATAGTGCGAAGGAGTTCGACGGCGCGGTGGCGTTTGTCACCGGAGCCGCGGGAATGGGCATCGGCAACGCAACTGTGCGGCGGATGGCCGCCGGGGGCGCTAGCGTCGTTGTCACGGATATTCACCCGGGGCGCACCGACGACGTGACCCGCTCGATCGCGGAAGAGTATCCGAAGTCGCGTGTGTACGGCTACCCGATGGACGCCGGCGACCGTGGCCACATCGACGATGTCGTCGAAAAAGTACTTGCCGATATCGGCCGGATTGACATCTTGGTCAACAACGCCGCGATCAACATCCTCGGCTCCGTGTTCGACTACGAGCCAGCGGATTGGGATCGCGTGATGGCCGTCAACATCGACGGGCCATGGTACTTATCCCGCCGAGTGTTGCCCCAGATGCGAGACCGCAACGCCGGTGTCATCGTCAACGTCACCAGTTACGCCGGCGACGTTGGCGGAATGGGCATGGAGACGCCGTATGCGGTGAGCAAGGGTGCGTTGAATACCCTGACACGATGTCTTGCGCACGAAGCCGGACCGTTCGGCATCCGCGTTAACAGTGTCAGCCCGGGTGTTACCGACGGCACGAAATTCATTGTCGATCATCCGGAAATACGTTCGCGCCCCGACGCAGTCGGACCGCTCGGCTCGGTTCCGCACAAGGACGAGTTGGCCGAAGTCATCGCCTTTCTCGCATCGCGACGCGCGGCGCACATCACCGGGGAGATCATCAACGTGTGCGGTGGCGCGTACATGCGAAACTGACTCAGCGCAAGATGACTTGGCCGCCGTCGAGCATGATGGTTGCTCCGGTGAGATACCTCATGTCGTCGCTGACCAAAGCGGCGATGGCGCGGCCGATGTCGTCGTAGGCCAGGCCCATCCGGCGAAGCGGGATGCTTTTTTCGATCTGCGCCCACCGCGCCGGATCGGCGTCGCGGAATCTTTCCGCGGAAGGGGACAGGCCCGCAGGACATACTTGGTTGACGCGGATTCCGTACCTACCCCACTCGATGGCGGCTGACTTTGTCAGCCCACCGATCGCTTCCTTGGCCATCGAGTAGCCGGCCATGCAAGCGGCGCCCCGGACTCCGATGGCGGACCCGAAGTTGACGACAACCGCGTGGGGCGACTGGCGGAGCGCCAGGAAACTCGCCTGCATCAGATGCAGCGTGCCGAGCGGGCCGGTCCGGAAGAACTCCAGGACATCCTCATCGCTGAGCTCGGCAGTGGGTACGGTTGCGCCCAGTGCGCCGCCCTGGGCGTTGTTGATCAGAATGTCGATCCCGCCGAACTGCCCGAGTACTTCCTCGACCGCGCCGGTCACCGCTTGCCGGTCTGCAACGTCGCACTCAACGGCAAGTGCTTGGTGCCCGGACTTGGTCAGTTCACCACAAACGGCGTCGAGCTTGCTTCGTGTCCTGCCCAGCACGGCTACCGAGGCTCCGTCGTCAGCGAGAGCGAGCGCGGTGGCCTTCCCTAGACCCTGGCCGGCACCTGTGACCACCGCGACACGCCCACCGAGTCGTCCCGCGCTCACGTTTCGACCGTGGGCAGCCCGAGCAGACCAACTACGGGCGAGTCACGAATGTGACCCTCGATTTTGACTTTTCGACGTGCGAAGCGCCACCCCTGAGTTGTGTCGACGATTTCGTCGCGATAGGTGCCCCAATGGTCCAGTCCCTTGGAACCGATCAACTGGAAGCATGCATAGGTACTGGCGCCGCCCTCGGGCTGCGGATCGATGTAGATCGAGCTGAGGTGATGGCGGGCCGGAAGGAAACTTGCGGACACAAATGCTGTTCCAACGCGGCTGAAGAAGCCGAGGATCGCGTCGGGGCCAACAAATTCCTCGGTGTCGGTGACGAACACCCCATCCGGGAGGAATAGTTCCGAGAGTTCGCGAACCTTGCCGTGGTCGGCGAGGAACTGATAGCTGGCCATAAGATTGGCCGCTCCAACGCGGGTGCGCAGCTGAGCGTCGTCCATGAGATCTGCGGTCTCCTTACAGAAGTCGAACCCTGCGGCACTGCAAGTTGCCCTCCGTCGACAACGACTATACAGCGTATAATGGCCGGACGGGAAGTCATCGCGAAACACGCAGTTGAACGAACGCGGCTGCGACGAGGCGATCCGCACGACCGTGATCCCGAAGCTCAACGCGACAGCCAACTGTGTCTGTTTGCGCCGCCACGAATACCGGTGTGGCGACGAACGGACCAACACGTCCTGGGGAGACGATCGTCAGCGCGAGGTGTTCGATGGACAGCTCGTCGGTCCCGGCGGCTTGAGCCGCGGCCTCGAGGGCCACCGCCTCTGTGATCACAAGCATCGGCCCATGGTGCAGCCGGTCGGTGCCGATCGCAGGACTAAGGCAAGGGATTTCGATCAGCCCGTCGGGCCGCCGCCGCCCCGAATAGGCCTGCCACAGGGGCGGTACTTCGGCCATGCCCGCGATGCCCGGTCCGGGCTCGGGATATGTGAAGCCGCTGGGTGTTTCGGTGATCACCGACCAGTTTGCGGTGCCAAATCCGATCGCTCGGCTGCGATCTTCCGCATCGTAGATCCGCACCTGCGTGAAGATCTGAGACCGGGCCTCTTTGATCACCTCGCCCGCCAGAAACACCTCACCGACGTTCGACGCATCCTCCAACACCGCCAAGTCGATCTGCGTCAGCGCTAGGATCCAATGTCGGTCGATGGTGATACCCGCAACGTCGAGCATCGCGATCGCCAGCGGAGCTCCCAGCACGGCGCCGGCCGATGTGCGCAGGTCTGGGCGAAGCTCCATCAAGCCGTCGGCGTGTGTTCGATCGATGAGGTGGGGCCTCGATGCCAAATAGCGATAGGTGATAAGGCTTTCGAGCGCGCCGGCCCACTCGCCGTATGGGCTGGCTGCCTCGCGGCGGGTAGTCGAATTGGTCATTTGGCCTCCTTGGCCCAGCGGTACGTAGATTATAGTCCGTGGTGGAATAAATTATTGCCTCTAATTGGTTGTTCCACTGGGCTAATCGCGAAAGGGGCTACCTGGTGGCATCAGACGTGAAGGACGGCGGCGGTGCCGCACAGCATGGCTGGGCGGGCGTCGACATCGGACTGGCATTCGATCTGCGCAATCCCGCCCGGTGGTACCGGAATCCGTCGCGGCAATACGGATTCACCATCGAGGTGTGTCAGGAGGCGGAGCGACTCGGTGCATCATCGGTCTGGTTCTCCGAGCACCACCTTTTTGACGATGACTACATATCCAATCCGCTCACTCTCGCCGCGGCGGTTGCCGCCCGCACCCGGCGCATCCGCATCGGAACCTCGATAGTTATTGCACCACTGCACCATCCGGTAGAGATCGCGGAACAAAGCGCCGCAGTGGATCTGATCTCTGACGGGCGACTCGACTTGGGGATTGGGGCAGGGTATCGCGTCCCGGAGTTCGAGCTCTTCGGTGTGTCCTTGGCGGATCGTTATCGGCGTACCGATGAGACCGCGCGTCGGCTTCGGGAGCTGTGGGATTCAGGGGGTGTGCGGCCACGCCCGGTACAGGACCGGGTGCCGATCTGGATGGGCTATCTCGCGGCCCGTGGTGCACGCCGGGCCGGGCTGCTCGGAGAACACCTGCTGTCGGCCGATGCGGCATTGTGGCCGGCGTACTTGGCGGGGCTCACCGAGGCGGGCCATTCGGCGAGCACTGGCGTGATGGCCGGTGGATTTCCGGCTTGGGCCACCGAGGACCCTGAGCGTGACTGGCCGCTGGTGTCCGAACACCTTGCGGACCGGCTGAATTCGTATGGCCGCCACACCGTCGAGGGAACCGGACGTGCGACGCCAGACCCCATCGACCCACAATCGGTGCGCAACGCGAACGCTGATGGCACAGCGTCCATCGCTTACGGCACACCGGAATTCGTCGCGCAGCGGATACGGGAGTACACCGCCGGCGCGCCGGTGCGGACTGTGATCCTCTGGGCAACGATCGCCGGTCTCGACGAGGCGACGATACTGCGCAATGTTGAGACCATTTGCGGCCGTTTGGCTCCGCTGTTGTCAGCATCGAGCCCGGATGGAGATCTGCCACGAGCCCGCGTCTGATGCCGGGTCAGATCGTCGGCAATGGAGTCGCCGGTAAGTAGAAGTCGGGGCTGAGGTCCTCCTCACGCGTGGCCAGTCGATAGCCGGAGAAGTCATCGATGCCTGCTTCGCGCAATGCCTGCTCATCTGTGAAGAACTGCCCGGTGCACTCTGCGGCGGGGCGCGTGACGATGACGTAGGCGGCATCGGCCATGATCTGAGGTGTACGGCCCTGCGCCCGGGCGGCTCGCTCTCCGAGCACCGCAATGATTCCGGTGCTGGCTACCGTGGTCGAAGGCCACAAGGAATTGGCGGCGATCGGAATCGAGGCGAATTCGGCTGCCCAGCCGAGGGTCAGCATGCTTTCCGCGTATTTGCTGATCGTGTGACCGAGATGGGCCCCAGCCCAAGCGGGTTCGAGATTGATAGGCGGCGAGACTGTCAGAATGTGCGCATTGTCAGACCGTCGAAGGTGCGGTAATGCCGCCTGCACCAAAGCGAACGGCCCGCGCACGTTGATTGCCAGCAGCCGGTCAAACGCGTTGTACGGCAGCTCGGGCGTGCGGCGCAGATCCAGAGCTCCCGCATTGTTGACCACGATGTCGATGCCGCCGAACCGCTCGGCGATCGTGTTGACCGCGTCGGTCACCGCCGCCGGGTCGCGGACATCGCACGCCAGCGACAGTGCCTCGCCGCCGGCACGCTCAACCGCTGCCGCGGTCTCGGGCAGCGACCCCGCTATCTTGGGATGGGGCGCGTTGGTCTTCGCGAGAAGTGCGACGCGAGCGCCGTCCGCGGCGGCGCGCAATGCGATCTCGCGCCCGATACCTCGGCTGGCCCCGGTGACCACCACCGCGCGGTCCTTGAGGTTGCGGTCGGTAAGACTCGACACGATGAGGCCCCTATCTTCGCTCGTCCGCTAATGATATAACTATATAGCGTTTTATGAAGTCGTCCACCGCTTCGGGAGATATCGCATGACGGACATCGGCGTGATCGGGACCTACCTGCCGCCGTGGGAGAAGGATGGGCGCCGCATCGCGGGGCCCGACGAGGATGCGCTGACCATGGCGGTTGCCGCTGGTCGCGCCGCCGACCCGAGCGCCTCGGCACGCCGGGTCGTAATGGTGTCGCGAAACTTCCCGTTGCTGGAGGGGGGCAACGGCGCGGTACTGCTGGCGGGGCTGTCCCTGCCCGCCGACGTGCCTGTCGCCGAGGTGCTCGGGGCGGCCCAGCCGTCCTGGACCAGATCGTTGCGGCCGACGAAGGGACCCTGGTCATCGCGGCCGACGACTCCGCGGTTGCGGTGGGTTCGGCGGCAGTCCTCACCGGGGCGACTGGTGGCGCCACCCTTGCCGGTGTCGCTCGGCAAAACCGTAGCCTGCCGCTGCAGAGCCGGCGCGATGACGGCTCGAGGCGAACTTACGTCGATCCGAGGCTGCAGCGCGAGGCGGGCGTGAAGGCGTCTGTGAAACGGCTGAGACTTGAAGGTCCGACCGAGGTAGCCGTGGTCAGCGGGGTTGCCGCTGCGCAATTGGGATCTGCGTTAAACACACGCAACGCCTTTGCGGACGGGGTCGTGTCGGCGAGCGGCGTGATCCGGCTGATCGCCGACGCGGTCGAGCAGGGCGCGCAGGGACTCGTGCTCGGCGTGGAGCAGGCCACGATCACCGCGGCCCGACTGACGCCTGGACCGGTAAAAGTGAATCGCGACGAGGCATCACCTCGCCCCCTTCCGACACTGCGCACGTCGGATGGCCCGGGCATTCCGATCTCGTTGGCTGCATACGCGCGGGCGTTCGAGCCGAAGCTGCGTTGGGAAGCCGCGGTCTTCGAACCGCGACCGGGTATCGACGAAACCCCGCTTTTTCCCCCACGCGCCCGCGTCGATGCCGCCGGCGGACTGTCCAACGACTATCGCCTGCAGCCGCTTCCGCGCACGGGCACGGTATACACGCATGCCACCGTGCGCATCCCGGTGCCCGATCTACCCAGTCCTTACACGCTTGCCGTCGTCCAATTGGACGATAGTCCGGTGCGGGCGTTGCTGAAGGTGACCGGCATGCCTGCGGGGGAAGCGACGATCGGCCAGCCCGGCTCCATCGTGCTGCGCAGAATCGCCACCCGGACCGGCATTCCTGACTACGGATATATGTTCTGGCCGGGTAAAGCCGCCGAGGTTGAAGGAGCAGTGGTGTGAGGCGTGTGGCAATGGTCGGCGCCGGAATGACGCCGTTCGGTGAACACTTCGAGCTGGGCGTTAAGGATTTGATTCCGATGGCCTACGCCGAGGCAGTTGCCCACGTGGACAGGGGAATTGACAAGTCCGAGATCCAAGCGGCGTGGTTCGGCGAATTGTCCACGACCGATGGCTTTCCATCTGGCATTCTCGCCGACACTTTGGATTTGACCGGGATTCCGGTCACACGTATCGAAAATGCCTGTGCCACCGGCAATGACGCGATCCGCAACGCCACGCTGGCCATCGCGTCGGGTGCCTACGATGTGGCGCTGGTTGTCGGCGCGGATAAGGTTCGCGAGACCGAGTCGAGCACCACCTTCTGGGAATGGGCTGCCATGACGCGGGACAATGCCTGGGACTACCCGCTGGGACTGGTAGCGCCGGCGAACTTCGCATTGCACGTGACGCGCTATTTGCACGAGTCGCCCGCCACCCGCGAGCACATGGCGATGGTCGCGGTGAAGAACCATTTCCACGCGGTCAAGAACCCTAAAGCCCAACTGCGATACGAGATCACCGTCGAACAGGCGCTGGCCGCGCCCATAGTGGTCGATCCCTTCGGACTGTACGACTGCACACCGCAGAGTGACGGCGCGGCTGCGGTCATCCTGGCCGCTGAGGACGTCGCCGCTCGTTACACGGACCGGCCGGTATGGGTGCGTGGCGTCGGCCTGGGGCTGGATCGCGTTATGCACCAACACAAAAATGACATGACGACGTTCCCCCCGACGGTGCGCGCCGCGAAAGCCGCGATGGCGATGGCCGGTGTGACGCCGGACGACATTGACGTCGCCGAGGTGCACGACTGCTTCTCCGGAGTTGAGCTGATCAATTACGAGGACCTTGGATTCGCCAGCCGGTTCGAGGCGTTCAAACTGATTGAATCGGGCCAAACTTATGTCGGCGGTTCAAAGCCGATCAATCCGAGCGGAGGCCTGAAGGCTAAGGGGCATCCGCCGGGCGCGACCGGGGTCGCCCAATGCTACGAGTTGTTCAATCAGTTGCGCGGCGAGGCCGAGAACCAAGTCGACGGGGCTCGGATCGCATTGGCGCATAACATCGGTGGCCCCACCGCGGTGTCCGCTGTAACGATCCTGTCCGCCGACAAGCCGTGATTGGAGCACCATGACTATCTCCGAAATTTCGACGTTGCCCGGTTATGAGCAGTTCGCCCCGTCTCTGCTTGTGGTCAAAGTAGGTGCGGTGCATGTCGTGAAGATCAACCGGCCCAAGGCGTTCAACGCCGTCGATGAAGCGGTGCACGAGGCCATGGCCGCGATCTGGCGTGTCTTGCTTAACGATGACGACGTTCGTGCGGTCGTCATCACCGGTGAGGGCGAGGCATTCTCGGCCGGCGGCGACATGGTGATGTTCGGGCGTCTGATCGACGATCAGCAGGCTCGTGCTCATCAAATCGCGGGTGCACGAACGGTTTTCCTTGAGCTGATCAATTTCGGGAAACCACTGGTATCAGCGGTCAACGGACCAGCCGTGGGGCTGGGCTGCTCGGTGGCGTTGCTTTCCGATCTGTTGGTGATGGGGGAGGGCAGTTATCTGGCCGATCCGCACGTGGCTGTCGGGCTGACCGCCGGCGACGGCGGCGCGGCGATGCTGCCACTGCTAATCGGCATGATGAAGGCCAAGGAATACGTATTGCTCGGGGACAAGATCACTGCGTCAATCGCCAAAGAGCTGAACTTGGTGACCCGAGTCGTGCCCGACGGCGAGGTGCTTGAAACGGCCTTGGGCCTTGCCGAGCGGCTCGCCGCGCTACCGGCGCAGGCCGTTCGGTCATCCAAGGTGGCACTCAATATGCATCTCAGCCGGGCCGCGCTGGGGGTGCTGGAGTATGCGCTCGCCGAGGAGTACATGTCATTCAGTACCGAGGAGTTCAAGGAACGGGTGGCTGCGTTCCGCAACCGGACCGCAAAGTAGTCACTCCAGGAGGTCGACGACCTTCGACATCTCCGCGCCGGTGAGAACGTACTCCTCGGCTTTCTTCAAGTGTTTGTTCCACAGCTCGGCGGCTTTGTCGCCCTCGCCTGCCTTGATGAGATCAAGCAGCATTCGATGAGTCTTCGAAGCGCGTTTCGCGGACGACTCGGCGCGTGCGCCCTTGGTGGGTTGCAGCGAACGGTTTGCCGTCTCGATGATGTGGTGCAACATCTCGCTGACCATTTGCATCGTCTTGTTGCCCGATAGTCGCGCGATGGCGGCGTGAAATTCAGTCCGTACGTTGATTCCGGCGGCGCCGGTGAACTGTTCCTCGCGCTCGAGGATGTCTTCGAGTTCGGCGATTGCCTCCGGGTTTCGGCGGTTTGCCAACTCGATCACCATCGGCGTCTCGAGCGTGGCGCGCGCGTCGTAGACATCCTTGAGGGTGACGTCCTCGTATTCGAGGATCAGGCCTGCATACCGTGCCAGCGTTTCTCGCTTGGGGCGGGTGAACCGGGCGCCGCCACGGACCCCCCGTTGCACTTCGATGAGCGATTCGGACTCAAGCACCCGGAAGGCTTCCCGTAACGTCGGCCTGGATACTCCAAACCGCGACATCAGCTCCGATTCAGGCGGCAGTAGGGCGCCCTCGGGGATCTCACCGCGAATGAACATCCGGCGCAACTGATCGGCCACTCGCGCCGCCATTTTCGGCTCACGGAGACTTACCACCGGAACATCGACGCTGTCCATGGAGCCCCTCTCGGCGATGGCTGTCGCGGTGAACAAATAACTCGTTGTAGGCTAACTGATCGTTCGCCCAACAGCGCCGTCAGTAACCCATGGCGCGACCCATCAGGTCCTTCATGATCTCGGTCGTGCCGCCGTATAGACGCTGCACTCGTGAATCGCGCCATAATCTGGCGATTTCATATTCGTTGATGTAGCCGTACCCGCCGTGCATCTGCAGGCACCGATCGATGATCTCCCACTGCACCTCGGACGTCCACCACTTGAGCCCCGCCGCATCCGCGGCGGTCAGCTCGCCCTCGTTCGCGGCCAGCACGCACTGGTCCAGATACGTTTGAGCCGCATCGAGTTTGGTTTGCATCTCGGCGAGGAAGTGGCGGTTGACCTGAAACTTCCCGATCGGCTGACCAAACGCTGCGCGGTCCAGCGCGTAGGTCTTGGTCAGCTCCAGCGCGCGGCGCGCCATGGGCAGCGCGTAGCACGCGATACCCAATCTTTCGCTGGGCAGGTGCGAAACGAGGTGGTAAAAGCCGCGATTGAGTTCGCCGACGAGGTTGTTCTTCGGGACCTGCACGTTGTCGAAGAACAGCTCGGCGGTATCGGCGGAGTATTGCCCGATTTTGTCGAGTTTGCGTCCGCGGGTAAAGCCTTGCATTCCGTCTTCGATCATCAACAAGCTGACACCTCGGTGACCGGCCGAGGGATCGGTCTTGACCGCCGTGAGCACCAAGCTGGACAGCAAACCGTTGCTGATAAATGTCTTCTGGCCGTTTACCACCCAATGGTCGCCCTCGTCGCGTGCCGTGGTCTTGATTCCGGCAAGGTCCGATCCGGCGGCGGGTTCCGACATGGCGATGGAACCGATGTATTCACCGCTGATGAATTTCGGCAGCCAACGTTCCTTCTGTTCTTCGGTGGTGAGCTCGTCCAGGTAGGGGACCAGGATGTCGTTCTGCACCCCTAACCCCATGCCGACCGTGCCGGTGCCGAAGAACTCCTCGGAGATGATCTGGTTGAACCGGTAATCGGTGACACCGAGTCCGCCATACTCTTCGGGAAGCGCCCAGCCGATCAGCCCATGTTTTCCGGCGGAGAGCCAGGCTTCGCGGCTCACCTTGCCCTCGCGCTCCCAAACGTCAGTGTTGGGTGCGCAATCGCGTTCGAAGAATGTGCGAGCAGTGTCTCGGAAATCGTCGTGGACCTGCTCGAAAATGTTGCGGCGCATGCTTCCCCGTCCGGTCAGGCGCACATGACGACCGCGGGCAGCGGACGTCCAGGCGCGTAGGAATCAAAAATTTGCTCGGCGAGTGATGTCTCGAGTTGCTGATAAGAGCCCAACAACGCATCTATTTGGAACCCTCGCCTGACGTACCGGTGCAGGTCGTGTTCGGCTGTGAGTCCGATTGCACCGCATACTTGTATGGCCGTACCCGCTACCGATCGGTGGACACGGCCCGCGGCGGCTTTCGCCGCATGTGCACAGAGCGGCTCGCCAAACCGCCACGCTTCATCGAGGAGCGCTCGCACTCCTTCCACAGCAGCGCACGCCTCAGCGAGCAAATGGCGTGGCGATTGGAAAGCGCCAATGGGCACACCGAACTGGTTGCGCGCCTTCGCGTAATCGACCGCAATCCGCAACATTTCACCAGCGAGTGAGACGAGTTCGGTGGCCAGGGCGCGATGTGCCGCCGCCACTGCACGTCGCCATGCGTCGTTCGACTCATTGAAGGAACCCCGCAAGGGGCTACTCACCGCGGTCCAGAGCACGGATGCGTCGAAGGCGTCGCACCGCTGACCGTGCAGATCTTGGGTGTCGACGACGCCTACCGCAACCCCGCCCATCGAGGTCACGACCGGAACCGCCAATTGTCCCCGTAGTTCGCCTAGGACGAGCCCACTGGCGCGATCGATCGACGAGCCAGGCTTGCAGCCATGGGCGGGAAGCGGCATAAGCACTGCATCAGCCGGCCTCCCGAGGGCGGCAGCTAATTCGGCCAACATGATCTGGTCCAGGCACTCGGTCTGCGCCAGCGTGCGGCCTTGCGCACGAAACAGCAATTCACAAGCCTCGACCGGATATTCGGCATGGATCTCTGCCCAGCCGAGTTCGGCAAGCCGCGGCCCGATGACGGTATACCTTCCGGACGTCTCGCCGAACAGTCGCAGGACCGCCTCTTCGATGATCGGCCAGGACTCATCGGTCATCGCCCTCGCCCCTCTCTTGGTAGGTCGAGGATGTGGTCGGCGACGATCCCGCGCTGGATCTGAGCGGTCCCGCCCATGATCGTCGCGGCTCGCGAGTACCACCACTGTGCCCGTTCGGTATCCAATTCGGCTGCACTGCAGTGAGGTTCACCCGCGATCATCCACTGTCGACGTGCGTCGAAAGTGAGGTCGCTGACGTCCTTCTCGGCACGCGTGAACAAAAGTTTGTCGATGCTGCTGTCCGCGCCGACGGCACTACCTCTTGCCAGTTGGCGAACGGTAGAGGCCGAGCGTGCCTGGGCTGTGAGTACGGAAATATAGATGCGGGCGAACCGGTTGCGGTCCACCTCCGAAGCGCCGCTCGCCACCATGTGTTCCCTGAGCCGACTCAAGTCGCCCAGCAGCTTGGTGGAAACCCCGTAGCCGTACATGCCGCGTTCGTACTGCATCAAGAACATCGCGACTGCCCAACCGCCACCGAGCTCGCCTATCAATCGGTCGTGCGGCACCCGGACATCGTCGAAGAACAGTTCGCCCAGCTCCCGCCGTCCGCTCGCCAACTCGATCGGTCGTACGGTGACACCGGGCGCGTCGGCATCGACGAGCAACATGCTCAATCCGTGGTGGCGACTATCAGGTGCACCGGTCCGCGCCAGCACCAGCAGCCTTGTCGCCGTAGTGCCCTGACTCGTCCAGGTCTTTTGGCCGTTGATGACGAAGGATCCCGCGCCGTCGTCACTGGCTCGGGTGCCCAAAGCGGCTAGGTCGCTGCCCGCCTGGGGTTCAGAGAAGCCCTGGCCCCACCATTCGGCACCTTGCAGGTATCGCGGGAGATACTCTGCGGCCAACGCGGGCGCGAACTTCAGCAAGGCCGGCCCGAGCACTTCGAGGGTCCAGAACTGTGCCGGCACCGGCAACATGGCGTTGGCGAGCTCCTCGAAGAGCACACCCCGGTGCAATTCGCTGCCGCCTAGGCCACCGACCTGGGTCGGCCAGCCGTAGCGGTTCCATCCCGCCGCATACAACCGAGACAACACTTCGGCGTCAAAAGCGATCGCTTCCTCGCTGCTACCGAACGCAGCTGACCGCCACTGGGCGGCCCATGACAATTCAGCCAGATAGTGGCGTAAGGCATGACGATAATCGGAGATTCGCGTGGCGTAATCCGTCACGCGCACCGCATTGTCGACAGCCGACACCTAAGACTCCAAATCCGCTAAATGATTAGCTATCGTAGCAAAGAATCATGCTGTAGGTAGAGGGCCCGCCAACCCGCGCGGGGAGGCCCCCCACAGCCAGCTGACCGCTTGACCGACTTCTGAGAAAGCCAGATTCATTCCGTCCTTGGCGCGGTAGCAGTGGTCGGATTCGGTGAAGCCTTCGATCCGGCTGAGCGTATGGCCATTGATCCGAAGAATCTGCCCGGTGAGCCACGACGATTCGGCCGATTGCAGCCAGGCCACCACAGCCGAGCTGCGCGCGGGCTCCAGTGCCGGGTCGCCGGCCCGGTCGGCGAACACCTCAGCACTCATCCGTGTGGCGGCCAGTGGGGAAATCGCGTTGGCTGTCACGCCATAGCGCCGCATTTCCATGGCCGACACCACGGTGAGATTGGCGATCGCCGCCTTGGCCGCACCGTACGCGCTCTGGCTGATGTTGCCCCACAGTCCCGAGCCCGAAACGGTGTTGACGATCCGCGCGTCCACCGCACTTCCGCCCTTGGCTTGCCCGCGCCAATAGTCGCAGGCGTGCTTGGTTACCGCGAATGTGCCCTTCAGGTGCACCGCGATGACGCCGTCCCAGTCGGCCTCGGTTGCCTGGCTGATCATCGCGTCGCGGACGATCCCGGCGTTGTTGACGACTCCGGTTAAGGTGCCGAACGTCGACACCGCGGTCTGAACCATATCGGCTGCGTCGTCCCATGAAGCGACCGAGCCGGTATGGGCGACGGCCTTGCCTCCTTCCTGCTCAATCTCGGCGACAACTGCGGCGGCCGGTCCGTCACCGCCGCCACTGCCGTCGCGGCCTACGCCGGGGTCGTTAACTATCACGGCGGCGCCCTGTGCGGCCAACTCCAGGCAGTGGGCGCGGCCAAGACCCCGCCCACCTCCAGTGACCAGAACGACGCGGCCGTCGAGTGGACTCATGCTGGCATCTCCCTTGAGGCGCAGAACAGTTCGGTGATGAGCTTTCGGCGCTGCGAGTAGTCGGCGTCGCGCAAGTCGGCGTGGCCGGCCTCAGTCACGATGAGGTCGACGTCATGGGCGGGTGTTGAGGCCGGTCGGCTGAGTTGTTCGACCAGCGGCGATCGCCCGTTGGTGCGTGTCGGCACCGCGATGATGGACAATCCGCCGTGGCTGATTCGCGCTGCCGCGCAGTAGTCGGGATGTCCGCCGATGCCGCCGATGACCTTCCCACCGGCCCCTTCGACGTTGACCTGTCCGAATGGATCGATCTCGACCGCGGTGTTGATGGCGATGAACGGTTCCCCGCGAGATAGTCGCGTGAGGTCGTGGGTGTAATCAATGCCGCGAAGAATGCGCCGGCGGTCCGCCCAGTCGTAGAGCTCGTCCGTGCCCACCAGGTATGTCGCTGAGGGCTCTCCGATGAGCAGCCCGTGCCGGTCGAGTTCGATGACCGCGTCGGTGAGCAGACCGGTGTCTATGCGCAGCGGTACGGTGGCCCGCCGCAGCAGGGCCGTGCCGAGCGGTCCTGGCCCGTACTGCAGTCGAGCCCCGGCGGGCACGAACCGCAGTACCGCATCGGCCAGCGCTTCGTGCACCGCGTCGGGTTCGCGGTGCACGACCGCGGGCGATTCGCTAGTTGTTCCGATGATTTCGACTTGGCTGTCGTCGATCGGGTCTTCGGCGCTGGCCACCGGTGTGTTGCTGGCGGCCACGGCGAGGACGGGAATGCCCGCCCGGATGAGGCCGCTCTGGTAGGAGACCTCGGTAGCGAACCGTAAGCCGCCATCGACAGCCAGCCGGGTGACAAGGAGGTCTGGACGCAGCGGCCCACCCAGTAGTGCCGGTATCGCGGCCAGGCGCGTAGGTATAAACCGAGATGCCGTGTGGTGCAATACATTACGGGCACCACCGCTTGGCATGAGCACGATTATTTGGCTGAAGGCGTCCGGGTCCAGGCCATGAAGCGGCTGCGGCAACCACCCCAGGACGAGGCGAACGGAGCCCACCGCGCGCGCGGCTTCGCTCAGCGCAGTTGCGACCAGCGTGCCGTCATCGAGTCGGTTGACGGCTCCGGCCCCATCGCCCAGGACGACGGTCATACCGGGGCGCAGAGCGTCAGAAAAGGCCTGTGTCAGGGGACCGGTCACCGGGGTTCTTTCGGCAGGCCGAGCAGTCTTTCACCTAGGATGTTGCGTTGAATCTCGCTTGTGCCACCGAGGATCGTCTGCGCGTGACCGACCAGCATGTGTTGAACGAGTTCGTCATCGCCGGGATCAACACATGCGTCAGTGCCTAGGACCTCGGTTGCCAGATCCCCAAGATCCCGATCGGTCTCTGAGGTCATCAATTTGAGCACCGAGAAGGCAGATGATGCGAGGTTTCCGTCACCGATAGCGCGCTGCCACGTGTACCGCAGCAGCCACATCCGGGCCCATAGCTTGGTCAATGACCGCGCCAGCACCGGATTCAGCATGTCCCGGTCACGGGCGGCCTGGACCATTCGTTGGTGTGTGCGGAACATGCCGACCGCCTGCGATCCAAGCGTCAAGCGCTCCCGACCGAGCGTCGCCAGTGCGATGGTCCAGCCCTGACCGACTTGACCGATCAGCGCATCGTCCTGCACTTCGGCCCCGTCAAAAAACACCTCGTTGAACTTGCTCTCGCCATCGATCTGGCGCAGCGGCCGCACAGTGACGCCGGGACTCTTCATGTCGATGATGAACATCGACAAACCGCGGTGCTTATCGGATGCACTGCGTGCCAAGAGAAGTCCGTAGTCGGCGAAAGCCGCTCCAGAAGACCAGACCTTTTGTCCGTCGATGCGCCAGCCGGTATCGATCCTCGTGGCGCGGGTCTTCACGGCGGCGAGATCGGAGCCTGCTCCAGGCTCGGAGAACAGTTGACACCACACGTGGTCACCGTCGCGAATCGGCTCCAAGAACTGTCGCTTCTGGGATTCGGTCCCGAACTGGATCAACACGGGGCCAACCAGATCGGGCCCGGTGATACTCACCTGCCGAGGGACGTCGGCGTAGGCGCACTCCTCTGCGAACACTGCCTGCAGTGCGACAGGTGCCGCAGCACCGCCATATTCGCGCGGCCAGTGCAAGCACGTGCATCCACGGTCGGCGAGATATCGATGCCACTTCCGACCCGCTTCGATGTCGGCCGAGGTCGGCGTCGCTCCGTAGTTGCGCAGGCGTGCGGGCCTGGGTGCGTTTTCGAGAAACGTGCGGATTTGGCGTCGTAGCTCGCCGAGGTCGTCGCGGGCAACGGTCCGCAGGTCCATGAAGATCGAATCCTTGTCGGTGAGTGACGATTAAAAGAGCTTGGCTTCGGTCGCTACCCGATCCCAATGTTCGCCCGGCAACCCAAACAAAACCTCGTCGGTCCGCGCGCGCTTCATGTAGAGGCCCGCGGAGCCTTCCCAGGTGAAGCCGATGCCGCCGTGAATCTGCATGTTGGAATGCGCGGCGTTGCGCAACACCTCGGAGCACACGGCCTTGGCCATACTTACCCGCCAGGAATCGTCCCCACCGCCATCCGCCCATTCGACGGCCGCCTGCGAGGCCGAACGGGCGAATTCGAGTTCGACCAGCATGTCAGCACAGCGATGCTTGATCGCTTGGAACGAACCAATAGGACGCCCGAATTGCTCTCGCGTCCTTGCATATTCGGTGGCGATCTCGAGGATGCGTTCACACGCGCCCACCTGTTCGGCTGACAGCACGGCGAGCGCGCGGCGCAGGCACCGGTCGATTAAGCCGTCCACTGGCCCGTTGGCGGTGAGTTCTTCGGCGGCTACATCACACAACGCTATTGATGCCATTGGGCGGGTCGAGTCCAAGACCTCCTCGGGCTCGATTACCACGCCGGCTGCGCTGGTATCGATCAAAAAGATCGCCCGTTTCCCGTCGACCATTGCAACGACCACCAGATCGTCCGCGGCCGTGCCATGCAGAACATGACGTGCCTTGCCGTCGATTCGCCATTCGCCGGACCGTTGGCGTGCCTCGAATGTCGCCCCAGGTCGAGCCGAGAATCCACCGTCACCCGTGATCACGGCAGCCGCCACGCGCTTACCCTCGGCAAGCTGTTCTAACCGCGCCGGCGATGCACCCGCCTCGACGAGCAATCCCGTGGCCAGCACCGCGGATGCCAGAAACGGAACGGGCGCCAGCGTCCGGCCGAGCTCATGCGCCACAATTGCCAGCGCCGACGCGCCGAAACCCGCGCCGCCCAGATCTTCCGGCATGCCGATGGCCCCAACACCGACCTGCCCGCACAACACCGTCCACAGCTCCGCGTCGAACCCGCCGCATTCATACGCCACTCGGCGCACCCGCTCCTCGGAGCACAATCGCGCGCACGCAGCACGCACCGCCTGGCCGAGTTCTTGGCGCTCGTCGAGCGACAATGCGCTCATCGGCTCAAGATCGCAACCGCCGCGCTTCCCGGTGATCCGTACAGTTGCGCCAACGCCACCCGGGGCCCGTTCGGGACTTGGCGGTCGCCCGCGGTGCCCCGCAACTGGTGGACTAGCTCATAGACTTGTCGCAGCCCGGACGCGCCAACCGGCTCGCCATTTGCGATGAGGCCACCATCAGTGTTCACCGGGATGCGGCCGCCTATTTCGGTGGCGCCATCGGCAAGCAGCGCCTCCTGCTCACCGTCCTTGCACAGCCCGGTCTCAGCCAGATGGATGATCTCTGAGCCGGCGTCGGTGTCCTGCAGTTGCGCGACGTCGATGTCCTCGGGGCCGATGCCCGCCGATTCGTAAGCCGCGGCCGCGGCCCGAGCGGTTGTGCCTTCGACCAGCGGTAGCTCGATCGATGTCCTAAGCAGCTCGAATGCCCCGTCGCGACGACTCCGGAATCCGCTGGCGCGCAAGTAAATCGGTGTATCGGTGTAACGCTTCGCCACTTCGGCGCGGCACAGCACGGCAGCTGCAGCGCCTTCGTTCGGGTTGCAGTACATGTATTGCCGTAGCGGCGCATTGACCGTCGGCGAGGCCAGAATCTCATCGACACTTATCGGCTTGCGGCGCCAAGCGTGCGGCGCGCGCGCACCGTTTGCGAAGTTTTTCGCTGCGGTCCTGGCCAAGGTTCGCTCGCTGATGCCGTGGTCATGCATGTACCGGGTGATTTTGTGACCGAAAAAGTGGGTGGTGAGGAACATTCCCTGGTCGCCGTACCATTGCGGCAGTCCCGCGTTCGCCGGGTCTGCACCGAACGAACCCCGTGGATGCTTGTCCAGCCCGACCGCCACCGCCAGTTCGGACTCACCTAGTTGAATGTCGCGAGCAGCGAGGGTCAACAACGTATTGCCGGTGGCGCAGCCAGTTAGGGCCGAGCGCGCGGGCACGCCCGTCATGCCGACGAGGCCCGTGACCGCTTCCGGGTTCGCGATTTCGAGACTGCCCGCGTAGAGGCTCCCGATCTTGTCCCAATCAACACCCGCATCGCGGAGCGCTCTGGACACCGCAACGGCACCCATTTCCAGAGCGGACCGGTCGGCGTAACGGCCAAACGGGTGAATCCCGACTCCGATGATGGCGACTTCTGGTTGGTTACCCATGGCGAACCCTGCACCCTCCATTGCGAGCGTTAACACGTTAATTATATATCTATTTTGCTGCAGCGGTCTAGGCCGGGACTGGAATCGGAGTCCGGCCGGCAGCCGGCCGGCGCTTACGCCGGCGTGAACGCGTACGTCAGGTAGTCCTGCCCGTCGGTGAATCGCACCGTGGTGGTGGTGGAGCGCATCGGTTGACCGATCCGCAGATCACCCGCGTTGACCCCGACGATAAGCGTCTCGACGAGTAGTCCTTCCGGCAGCTCGATGTACCCGACGATGTAGGGCTGAAAATGCTCCGGCGAACGGTCGCCCCGGTAGGGGAGAGGCGGCGCGAACTCTTGCGTCGTATACGTGAAAAGGGTTCCCGTTGTCGACAACTCGACTGGAACGATGTCTCGCTGTATTTCCGGCCTGGCATCGAACAACTCGGGTCTCTCCGCGGGAAACTTCACCACGCCAACGGATGTTCGTCGGGACCCGAGCAACACGGCCCGTTCGCCCTCCACCCGGAACAAGTCCTGCGCAATCAGTGCACTCATATCTGCCGCCCATCGTTAGTACCGGACTCGTGATGTATATAGTTATACAGATAACTGACCCGTACCTGGAGGGGGAGTCGCACGTGAAGGTGATCAACGGCATCGACGATGCGATCGCCATGGTCGGTCAAGAGCTGGGCGTCAGCGAATGGAAGGAAATCGACCAGAAGCGCATCGACGCATTCGCCGAGGTCACCGAGGACCTGCAATGGATTCATATCGACGTCGACCGGGCCAGCGCCGAAAGCCCCTATGGCACGACCATTGCGCACGGATTTCTCACCTTGTCGCTGATACCCGTCCTGAGCACACAGACCTACTCCGTCGTCAACCGCAAGATGGGCATCAACTACGGCCTGAACAAAGTTCGGTTCCTGGCACCGGTTACGGCGGGATCGCGCGTCCGGGACCGCTGCGAGGTGATCGATACGAAACGGGCAGCTGAGAACATCGTGGATATGACGGTCCGCCATACCATCGAGTTAGAAGGTTCCGAAAAGCCCGCCGCGGTCGCCGAAGTGGTCACCCGATTGGTCTTCTGAAGTCACGGGTGCCACCGATGCGGCGATGAAAGTCACGACCGATGCCGTGCGGGTGTCCGGCGGCGCGGGTCGCAGGCGGTAGCAACTAAGGCGCGCCGAACGCGCTCGGCGGCCGCAGCCCGTCGTATGGGACGATCCGGCCAGACAGCCCGTCCGGCCTGCCCAGAGTTCGCGGCACCAACAGGCGGCGGCTGAATCGCCATCCCTCGGTGAGCCGTACCGCATCATCCTCGTAGAGTCCGAGAAATTGAATGGGGCGTTGGTCGCCGCGCCGCCGGGCCCACTCGGTGATGGGGAACCGGGCGGCCGCGTGGTCGCCGTCGACATACACCAGTCCGAGATGGACGGTCTGAAAGACCAGTTCGAGATCACCGGTTGTCCTTCTCAGTACCGCGGCGATCGCGCTGTGTCCGACCGCGTCTTCGGTTGTGGGCGAGGCCAAGACCCCGTCTGGCGCGTAGACCTGTACGGCTTCGTCGATGTCGCCGCGGGAGATGGCCTCTGCATAGCCGACAGCCAACTGCTGGATGGCCATCATATCTGCGGCGGTTGCTGCCGTCGGTTCAGGAATCAGCATCCGGGCGCGCAACCACCATCGACAAACCGGGCCGCTTTTGGTTCATTGACGAAGGACACTGGCCGATAATATGTTCCAGTATGGACTATATACAAGTGGTCGTCGGCTCATGATCAGCGATGGTGTGTCCGTCGAGGCATTAACCCAGTGGCAAGAGGCCACGGTGGGATCATTGCTGTCCCAGGCGCTGAATCGCTGGCCTGATCGCGCAGCAATTCGGTGGCCAACCCCGACCGGCCTGAAAACGTTGACATGGAAGCAGGTCTGGGACAGCGCGGCGTCAGGCGCCGCGCAACTTCGGGCAGACGACCCCACCCCCATCGCAATTTTCGCGCCCAACAGCGAGGGTTGGTACTTGTCGCTGTGGGCGGTGGCCCTGTCGGGTCGCCCGCTCGTACCGATCAATCCCGCCCTGACGGAGCGAGAGGTGCGGGCTATCCTCATGGACTCCGGCGCAAGCATCGTGCTGGCGGCGCGCGACTACCGCGGCCGCAACCTACTTGAGGCCGTCGCTCGGTTAAACATCGTTGATATCCAACACCTCTGGGACGTCGACGACTGGATTTCCGCGACACAATCGGCCACCGGTGCTATCGGCGCGGTGGCACCGCAGAGCACCTTCGTCATCCAGTACACGTCGGGTACAACGGGAACACCCAAAGGCGTGATGCTTGCGCACCGCGCGTGTGTAAACGCCGCGTCGACACTCATCGCCACGCTCGAACCGGGCGACGACGAGACATGCTGCAGCCCTTCGGCGCTACATCATGTCGGGGCATTGATTGCCCACGCCCTCGCCCTCGCACGCATCGGTGCCACCTACGTGATGATGAATGAATTCTCGGCTCAAGGGTTCGTCGAGGCCGCGGCATCGAGCCGCGCAACGATCCTTGCGGGCGTGCCAACAATGTATTCGAGAGTCCTCGACGATCCGAGCTTCGCTGACGTGAAGCTGCCCGATGTCCGCGTATTGATGCTTGGGGGAGCATCAATTCCGGTGACTTTGGTGTCACGCCTCGAGAGTCACTTCGGGGCACGGGTGGCCGTCATGTACGGGCAAAGTGAAGCGCCCGTGATCACGGCGACCCGCCTGGACGATCCGGCTTGGATGAAGGCCCATACGGTCGGTCGCGCCCTACCGCACCGCGAAATACAAATACTGGGCGTGGCAACGCGATCGCCCGCCGATGTGGGCCAGATCGGCGAAATCTGCGTGCGCACGCCGGTGAGAATGGTCGGTTATCTCAACTTGCCGGATGCGACGTCCAAGGCCATCGACGATGAAGGTTGGTTACACACCGGAGATTTGGGGGCGCTGGATGTCGAGGGGCGACTGTATTTCCATGGCCGGCTGCGGGAGATGATCGTGCGCGGCGGGGAGAATATCTACGCGCGCGAGGTCGAGGAGGTCATCGAGTCTCATCCAAGAGTGGCCGAAGTGGCGGTGGTTGGGTTGCCGGATTCGGATTGGGGGGAGATCGTCGCGGCGGCGGTGGTCCCCCGGACGGGCGCGACGGTATCCGCGGACGAACTCTCGGCGTGGGTGGAGCGACACCTTGCGCGTTACAAGCGCCCAACAAGTTGGCGTTTTGTCGACGAACTACCGATGACCGCATCGGGCAAGCCGAAGAAGTTTGCGATCGTCGAATGGTTCGGGGCGATCGATGGTAACTAGGCGCCCCGCCGGTACTGTTGCCACCATGCCGTCGAAGCCCTACGTCGATGAGGGGCAACAGCGCGGCCGGCCGCGCGACCCGTCGGTTGAAGAGCGCGTCTTTCAGGCCGCGACCATAGAGCTAGCCGAATCGGGGTTCGAGGGTTTCAGTGTGCGCAGCGTGGCACGACGCTCAGGCGTGGCCCGTCCGAGTTTGCTGCTGCGTTGGCCGACGCGTGATGCGCTGATCCTTGAGACCGTCGAGCGCATCCTGGAATGGCCACGCCCCAATCCCGAGGCACCGTTCGAGGGCGAGCTGAAGGCGATCGTCGCGCGGATCGTCGAACTGATGGACCCAACCCTACTGGCGCTCCAAATGCGAATTGTGGCTGATGCTCCCAAGCACCCCGAACTGTTCGCCGCATACCAGGACAAGGTGATGACAAAGGCGGCCTCCCGGCTTTCGGGGCTCCTGCGACGTGCCGTTGACGACGGTGAGCTGCCAGCCCACATTGACTGCCGTTGGGCGTCCGACGCGCTGGTGGGTGTCGTGTTCATGAGGTCTGTCGCCTCTCGCGGCCAACGACCGCTGTCGGCGGCAGCGCAAGGCCGCATCATAACGACGTTTCTGTGCACTCTCCGGGGAGGGGAGTAGGACGGGCCGGCACGCGGCCAGGTTGTCACTGGATGCGGTCCACGATCGTGAGAGCGACGCGTTTAGGGGATCAGCCACCGATTACTGCGACCTGGGATGGCCGGCCGGCTGAGTGGTGAAGTCGTCCGCCCGCGGTGGCGGCACAATCACCATGAGCGCAGCTTGTCCGACCCCTCTCGGCACCACCGCAGGAAGTAGATAAATGGATATACATTTAAGCGTCGCTTGGTAGCCAATCACCAACAAGTTGTCCGCCCGGAATACGTGGGCATCGCCGCGGGACGGCTTAGGGCGTTTGCCGTCTGGCTGGGCGAGTAAACGGTATGACCTGCAAATGTGAAGCGTGAGCAAAATCAGTTAGATTTATTCACTGCTTATGACGAGCTGCCCGCGGGGTATCTCGGTGGCGCGTGCGTCGGAAGTATGGGTAAAACGATGTCGATCGCTGCCGCGACGAGTTCGGGCAATTCCGAGCCGGGCGTGACTGCCCACCGGCGGTATGCGGTGGCAATCGCGCCTGTTAGGGCGCTCGCCGCGATGTCGTAGAAGAACATCTCGTCGGCCGAACCTTCGCCTTGTTGCCCGGGTGTCGCGGACCGCAGCGTCACTGCAAGCTTGGGTTGAATGCGCCCGGTAGCGCCGAGGAAAAACCGCCAGATCTTCTCGTCGGCCGAGGCCAGGCGCATCATTTCGCGGCTTTCCTCGTTGATATCGATTTGCGCGTGTTCAAAGGCCGCAATAATGGCATTACGTAGCGATAAGCTATGCATTTCGATGGATAGCAGATAAAGAAATTCTGACGTGGCCTCTGCAATAGTGGCCATGAATAGTTCGCTTTTGCTGCCAAAATATCGATAAAGCGTGCGTGGCGACACTCCTGCAATCGCAGCAACGGTCGACATTGTGGTCGCCGAGTACCCCCGGACGCGGAACGCGTGTACCGCCGCTGCGGTTATCTTTCGCCGCGTCGCTTCGATCCGATCCCGCGTGGGCACCGGCCGGTAACTGGGCAGGGAGGCGGCCGATCGACGGCGAGTCACGTGGCACAGTCTGTCATAGGCGCGCAGCGCCATGCGAGTGCTCAGCCTCAGAGAAGCCGGCATCGGGGCAGCTGTTGGCAGTAACAGCAAACAGCACCTGGTATCGACTAGGTCTCTCTAACTGGCAATCGGAACCGACGCTCGAACTGTTGCTCCCCAGGAATTGTGTGGTGTAACGTTCAGCGGCGACTGTTTGTATTCAGGATCACAGTCGCCTTGGAATACGCCCACTGAGATTGAAGACGGGGTTAATTATTGCCACGTCCAATACGCTGTAAGGGAGGTGCTGGTTGACCGCCTTAAGTTCCGTTGCGCGTGGTCTCGTCGGCAAGCCCGTGCGCGCTGTCGGTGGACTCTTCGCGATGAGCCTGGATACGTTCGTGGCAGTTTTTAGGCGGCCGTTCGCTCTGCGCGAGTTCCTCACGCAGACCTGGTTCGTGGCTCGGGTATCGCTGCTGCCGACGATGCTGCTGTCGATCCCGTTCACCACCTTGGTGGTGTTCGTCCTCAACGTGCTACTTGTCGAGATCGGCGCGGCCGACTATTCAGGCAGCGGGGCCGCGCTTGGCACGGTCAACCAGATCGGACCGATTGTCACCGTGCTAGTCGTGGCCGGGGCAGGAGCGACCGCGATGTGTGCTGACTTAGGCGCTCGCACGATCCGCGAAGAACTAGACGCGATGCGGGTGATGGGAATCGACCCCATCCAGGCTCTGGTCGTGCCGCGGGTACTGGCCGGCACCCTTGTCGCGTTGATGCTTTCAGCGTTGGTGACGCTGGTCGGGCTGACCGGTTCGTTTGGGTTCTCGGTGTTCATTCAGCATGTCACGCCGGGGGCATGGGTGGCCGGTCTGACCCTCATCGTCGGTCTGGCTGACGTCATCATCGCGATGGTCAAGGCCACTCTGTTTGGACTGGCGGCGAGTTTGATCGCCTGCTACAAGGGCACAACCGTGGCTGGCGGCCCAGCCGGCGTCGGTAACGCGGTCAACGAAACGGTGGTCTACACGTTTATGGCGCTGTTTGCCATCGACGTCGTCGCCACCGCCGTCGGGGTCAAGGTGAGCGTGAAATGAGCCATGCCGTGCCCAGCCCCTTGTTTGGGCGTATTGCGCTGTCAGTCAAGAGGTTTGCGGCGGAGTGGAACCTTGTCGGCCTGCAGACACAGTTCTATGCCAGTACGCTGCGCAGCACCAGTGACGCGTTGCGCAACTACAAGGTGGAGGTATTGCGTCTCATCGCCCAGATGGCTTTGGGCACAGGTGCATTGGTCCTGGTTGGCGGGACGGTGGTAATCGTCGGATTTTTGACATTATCCGCTGGTGCTCTTGTGGCGGTTCAGGGGTACAACGCCTTGGCGAACGTCGGCGTTGACGCCCTCGTGGGCTTCGTGTCTGCCTATGTCAACGTTCGCCTTTCCGGCCCGTTGATCGCCACCGTCGGCCTAGCGGCCACCATCGGAGCCGGCGCGACCGCGCAGCTGGGCGCCATGCGCATCAACGAAGAGATCGACGCCCTGGAGGTGATGGGCGTTCGGTCGGTTTCCTATCTGGCGTCCTCACGCGTGCTCGCGGGCGTGGTGGTAGTGATACCCCTTTACTGTGTTGCGCTACTGACGTCTTTCGTAGCCTCTCAGTCCGTTGTCGCGGTGTATGGACAATCATCGGGTGTCTACAGCCACTACTTCAACACCTTCTTGAACCCCACCGACATGCTGTGGTCGGTGTTGCTAGTGATCGTCTCCGGCGTCGTGGTGATGCTGGTGCACACGTATTACGGATACACGGCCACGGGAGGCCCGGCCGGCGTGGGTGAAGCGGTCGGGCGCGCAGTGCGCGCTTCATTGGTCGTCGCAGTGTTTGTCATCCTGTTCGCTTCATTGGCTATCTACGGCCACACTGGCAACTTTCACCTCGCGGAATGACGTCATGAAACGTAAACCTGGCGAGTACCGGATACATCAGGCGTGGTGGACCGCCGCCCTCGTCGTCGGTGTGGTCGCGACGATCGTGCTCTGTATGGCACTATTCAACCGATCGTTCAATTCTTATGTGCCGGTAACACTTACGTCGGACCGCGCCGGCCTGATGATGGAGGCGGGCAGCAAGGTCAAGCTGCGTGGAGTCGATGTCGGACAGGTCGCGGCCATTTCCGGCGGTAAGCAGCCGGTGAGTCTCAGGCTGCAGATCGACTCGGACCAGGTTAAATATATTCCCGCCAACGTCGAGGCACGAATCAAGGCCACGAGTGCTTTCGGCAACAAATTCGTCGAACTGGTTTATCCCGAAAACCCTAGTCCCCGAAGGCTTTCAGCGGGTGATGTGTTGCACTCTCGCAACGTCGCTACTGAGGTCAATACTGTCTTTGGGAATTTGGTAGGCCTCCTGCACCAGATTGACCCGTCCAAGCTGAACGCGGTACTCACCACGCTCGCCGAGGGACTGCGCGGCCAGGGGCAGCGGATCGGTGAAGCGATCACAGCCGGCAATGAGGTGCTCACGGCCGTGAACTCTCGCAGCGATATCATCCGGCAGGACTGGCGTGCCGTGGGCGCGCTCAGCGATACCTACGGCGCGGCCGCGCAGAACATTTTGGCTACCCTCGATGCCGCCAGCACAACCAGTGCGACGGTGGCCGGCCACGAAAAATCCCTGGAATCCTTGCTGCTCAATGTTATTGGGCTCGCACAGTCCGGTATCGATACCATTGGTCCCAACGAAGACAACCTCATTCGTGCCGTAAACATCCTTGAGCCCACCACGAACCTTCTGATGAAGTACAGCCCCGAATACACATGCCTGCTAGTGGGAACAAAGCATTTCCTTGACACCATCGGTTACAACGCCACCGGTGGCGCTAACGGCTACAGCCTGATCACCGACTCCGCATTGATGTTCGGCGAAGACCCTTATGCGTACCCAGACAATTTGCCAATCGTCGCTGCACGGGGCGGGCCTGGGGGCAAACCGAGCTGCGGATCGCTGCCCGACGTGGCCAAGAACTACCCGGTGCGCTACCTGGTGACAAACACCGGCTGGGGCACGGGCATGGACATCCGGCCCAATGTCGGGCTGGGCCATCCTTGCTATATCCAATACTTCCAGGTGACCAGGGCCACCCCCCAACCGCCGAGCGTTCGCTGCCAGGGGCCACCTTCACCCGGGCTCGCAGTTCCCGCACCCGGACCGCTGCCGCTGCCGCTGCCGCAACCGCCGCCGCCCGGACCGGCGCCCTAAAAATCTCACCGCCCCGTAACCGCTTCTAACCGAAGGAATCCGTGATGAGACAAAGCCTCTCCGGCATCCTGTGGCGTCTCAGCATCTTCATGTTGGTATGTGTCCTGGGCATCGTCGGGATCATCGCGGTCTTCGGTCAATTGAGGTATCAACACGAGAAGGTGTATAACGCCGTCTTCGCCAATGTCACCGGTCTTCGCGGCGGCAACTTCGTGCGCATCGCCGGTGTGGAGGTGGGCAAGGTCAAGAAAATCGCCGTCAACGACGACGCCACCGTCACCGTGCAGTTCTCCGCTGACGATTCGGTTGTGCTAACCCAGGGCAGCCGGGCTGTCATCCGCTACGCAGACTTGGTCGGCGATCGATACCTGGCTCTCGAGGAGGGAACCGGGTCGGTCCGGCAGCTCCAGCAGGGGCAAACCATCCCGATCGAAAGAACGCAGCCCGCTTTGGATTTAGAGGCCCTTATTGGTGGCTTCCGCCCATTGTTGCGCGCCCTTGACCCGGAGCAGGTCAATGCCCTGACAGGCCAGCTCATCCAGGTATTCCAAGACCAAGGGGCTACTATCGGCTCGTTTCTCGCGCAAACAGCCTCGGTGACAAACACATTGGCCGATCGCGACCAGCTGATCGGCCAGGTAATCGTTAACCTCAATACGCTGCTGGGTTCACTGGGCGACCAGACCAACCAGTTTGACAAGGCCGTAACGTCGCTGTCGCAGTTGACAAAGGGCCTCGCGGACCATCGCGGTGACATCACGAATGGCGTGGCCTACCTCAACGCGGCCTCCGGGTCGGTCGCCGACCTGCTGGCGCAGGCACGTCCGCCGCTGCAGGAAACCGTCCACCAAACCGACCGAACCGCAGGGCAAATCATGGCCGACCATGACTACCTAGATAACTTGCTGGACCACCTACCGGAGAAGTACGCGATTCTCGCGCGCCAGGGCTTGCACGGGGACTTCTTCAGCTTTTACCTGTGTGACGCGATCCTGAAATTGAACGGGAAGGGCGGCCAGCCGGTGTACGTGAAGGTGGCCGGGCAGTCCACCGGCAGGTGCACACCGAAATGAAAAGCTTCTCCGAACGCAACCTCTTCATCATCGGAGCCGTGGGACTGGCCGGCGTCTTCGTACTAGTCCTCGCGGCATTGCAATACGACAAGTTGCCGTTCTTCTCCGAAGGCAAGACCTACACCGCGTATTTCGCCGAAGCCGGAGGGCTGAAGAACAACGCGGCCGTCCAGGTGTCGGGCTATCGGGTGGGACAAGTTTCCGGCATCAAACTCGACGGGTCCAAAGTGCTTGTGACCTTCAAGGTTGCCGACAACATCCGGATGGGCGATCGTACGGAGGCCGCCATCAAGACGAATGCCTTGCTGGGCACGAAGATTCTCGAGGTCACTCCGCGCGGACCAGGCCGGCTCAGCCAGACCATCCCGCTCGCGCACACCACCTCCCCCTACCAGCTTTCGGACGCGCTGGGCGACCTCACGAAAACGATCAGTGGTCTAGACACCGGCCAGCTATCCGATTCGCTTGCCACGCTGGCGCAGACCTTCAAAGACAGCCCACCCGATCTGAAGATCGCCGTGGAGGGGGTCTCGCGCTTCTCCCAATCCCTCAATGCACGAGATGAGCAGCTACGCAACCTACTCACCAACGCCAACAAGGCGACGACGGTACTGGGCCACCGCAGCGACCAAATCGTCAGTCTGATCGGCAACACGAACGCGCTACTGGCATCTTTGCTGACCCAAGGCAGCGCACTAGACCAAATCGCAAACCATCTCTCAGCAGTGAGTAAGCAGCTGTCGGGTCTGATCGCCGAGAACCAAACACAGCTGCATCCGGCGCTGGACAAGCTCAACGGGGTCCTGACGATCCTGGACAACCGCAAGGATCGCATCCAGAAGTCCGTAAAATTGCTGAACGCGTATGCGATGTCACTGGGAGAGTCGGTGTCATCCGGCCCGTTCTTCAACGCCTACGTCGTCAATCTGTTGCCCGGCCAGTTCGTTCAGCCATTCATCGATTCCGCTTTCTCCGATCTCGGCGTAGATCCCCACGTGCTATTGCCGTCGCAGCGCACCGATCCGCCCACCGGTCAGGCTGGTACCCCTCCGCTTCCCATGCCCTACCCGCGTACCGGTCAAGGCGGCGAACCGCGCCGTACCCTGCCCGATGCGATCACCGGCAACCCGGGCGACCATCCGTGTCCACTGCCGGGCCCGGGCTGCTATCCCTATCGCGAACCACCCCCGGCCCCGCGCCGGGCGGTCCGCCCCGGGCCCGCCCGCGCCCGCACCCCCGGGCATGGCTTCGGTGCCCGAGCCGACTCCGTCGCCGGTGTATGTGCCCGCCCCAGGTGAGATACCGGCGCCGTCCGCGGGAGCGAGCCAATGACATCGTCTCGCAAGGTCAGGGCGGCGTTGGGCGTGCTGCTCGCGGTGGTGCTGGTGGGCGGCGTCACGACGGCAGCGCTCAACCTCAGCGGTGTCGGAAAGACACGCATAGTCGCGTATTTCGACAACAGCAACGGCGTTTACACGGGTGACGACGTACTGGTTCTCGGCGTACCGGTAGGAAAGATCGAAAAGATCGAGCCCGAGCCGATGCGGGCGAAGATCACCTTCGACGTCGACGACACATATAAGATTCCGGCCGATGCAAAAGCCGTCGTGGTTTCGCCTACCTTGGTGACGGCGCGAGCAATTCAACTCACCCCGGTCTATACCGGTGGTGCCACGATGAGCAACGGGGCGGTCATCCCGCAGGAACGCACCGCCGTGCCAGTGGAATTCGACGACCTACGCAAACAACTTGAGAAATTGACCGCAACCCTGCAGCCAACCCAGCCGGGCGGCACCAGCACGCTCGGCGAGTTCATCAACACCGCCGCTGACAACCTGCGCGGTCAAGGATCAAACATCCGCGACACATTGATCAAAGTCTCGCAGGCATTTTCGGCGTTAGGCGATCACAGTAACGATATCTTCGGCACCGTCAAAAACCTGGCGACCCTGGTGTCCGCGCTGCAGTCGAGTACCGACCTGATGCGGCAACTGAACCGCAATCTCGCCTCGGTGACGGGGCTGCTGGCCGACGATCCCGATGCGATCGCTAATGCCGCTCGAGACCTGAATACCGCTGTGCGCGACGTGCAGTCGTTTGTCGCGGAGCACCGCGAGCCGCTGGGTACTACCTTTGACAAGCTCACCTCGATCTCCAAGGCGTTGACGGAGAGCCTGGACGACATCAAGCAAACGCTGCACATTTCGCCGACGGCATTCCAAAACTTCGTTAACATCTACCACCCGGCCTACGGCGCGTTCACCGGCAGCCTGGCGGCGAACAATTTCTCTGACCCGATCAGCTTTCTTTGCGGCGCGATTCAGGCGGCGTCCCGGCTCAACAATGAGAAGGCGGCCAAGCTCTGCGTACAGTATTTGGCACCAATCGTGAAAAACCGTCAATACAACTTCTTTCCGCTCGGCGGCAACCCCTTCGTCGGTCCCATTGCCCGGCCCAATGAAGTTACCTTCAGCGAAGATTGGCTTCGCCCACTGACGGAGCCCGGACGCGTCAGGGACCACTACGAAGGCGCCCTTCCCGACGAAGGTCAGGTGCCGCCGGGGACACAGCCACCGGTGGCGGCCCCCGTTGCGCCGCCTGCCGACACCACTACGCCGCCAAACGCCATGTCGAGTGTGCTTCCTGCGCAGGGCGAGGCGACGAATCCCGCCGCTGGACTGCAAGGACTGATGGTGCCTTCGGGAGCAGGCTCGTGACAAGCGTTGGTCGAAACCGAATCGCGGTCACAGTGCTGCTGGCCGCGGTGCTTGCGGTCATCCCGTCGGGCTGCGGCTGGCGAGGCCTGAATTCGTTACCTCTGCCGGGTACCGCCGGAGGAGGGCCGGGCTCTTACACGGTTCAGGCTCAATTACCCGATATCAGTACGCTGCAACAGAATTCGCGCGTCCGCGTCGGTGACGTGACCGTGGGTAATGTCACCAAGGTCGAGCGTCAGGGCTGGCACGCCCTCCTGACATTGCAGCTCGCCGGGGACGTCGACCTGCCGTCAAACGCCACCGCCAAGCTCGGTCAATCCAGCCTGCTCGGATCGGTCTATGTCGAGCTGGCAGCCCCGACCGGCGTAGCTCCACGGGGAAAGTTGCACCAAGGTTCACTCATCCCACTGGCTTCCGCGGGCATGTACCCGACCACCGAACAGACGCTGTCGGCTATCTCGCTGTTGCTCAACGGTGGAGGTCTGGGTCAGATTCAGGACATCACCCAGGCGCTGAGCACCGCATTCGCCGGCCGCGCGCAAGATCTCAGGAGCCTGATCGCTCAACTAGATAAGTTCGTCACCTATTTGAACGATCAATCCGGCGACATCATCACCGCCACAGACAAACTCAACAATGTGGTCGGCCAGTTCGCCGCGGATAAACCTGTGGTCGACCGCGCGCTGAGGACAATCCCCGACGCGCTCGCGGTGCTCAACGGCCAGCGGGCACAACTCGTCGACGCGGTCGATCGGCTCGGGAAATTCGCGGCGCTTACTGCAAAGGCCGTAGACCAAACCAAGACCAGCCTGGTTTCCGAATTACGGCAACTGGCACCAGTTTTGGAATCGTTGGCCAACTCCGGCCCGGCCTTGACCCGCTCGTTGAGCCAACTGGCCACCTACCCATGGCCCAACGAAACGCTGGACAAGTGGATTCGTGGTGACTACGCCAATCTGACGGCGGTCATCGATCTGACTCTGAGTCGAATTGACGCCAGCCTGTTCACAGGCACTCGGTGGGAAGGCAATCTTACCGAGCTCGAGATGCAGTGGGGCCGCACGATCGGCCAGATGCCCAGCCCCTACACGGCCGGCGATCCGTTGGTTGCGCCGTATCGATGGGACCAGGGGCCGTAAAATGAATATGACTCGAAAAATCAAGATCCAGCTGGCTGTTTTCGCCGCCGTCTCGATCACCGCGATGACCATTATCGGCCTGGGCTACATGCGGCTGCCGTCGCTGTTATTCGGTATCGGCCACTACAACATCAAGATTGAGCTTCCTGAGGCAGCCAACTTGTATGCGACCGGCAACGTCACCTATCGCGGCACAGAGGTCGGCCGAGTCACGGCCGTGCACCTGACGGACACCGGGGTGGAGGCTGAACTGTCGCTCAATTCGGATATCGCCATCCCGTCGGATCTGGACGCCCAGGTGCATAGCCAGACTGCGGTGGGCGAACAATACGTCGCTCTGGTGCCGCGTAGTGCGACGGCGCGGCCGCTGAGGAACGGTGACGTGATCCCGCGCAGCCGTACCTCGGTGCCCCCCGACATCAACGGCGTGCTCGACGCAGCTAATCGCGGTCTACAGGCCATTCCTCGTGACAACCTCAAGACCGTCATAGACGAGAGCAATACGGCCTTGGCGGGCCTCGGACCCGAATTTTCCCGCTTCATCAAGGGATCCACTTCGGTAGCAATCGACGCGGGGAAGAACATCAACGATCTCACCTCACTGATCGACGGAGTAAAGCCGGTGCTGGACACCCAGACCGATACCGGCAACGCGGTGCAGGGGTGGGCCGCACATCTGGCCCGTATCACCGCCCAGCTCAAGGACAAAGACCGTGCGGTTGCCGGCATCCTCGACAACGGTCCGTCAGCCGCGGCAGAGGGTCGGGCGCTCTTCGATCGTCTCAACCCGACGTTACCGACCCTGCTGGCCAACCTCGTCAGCGTCGGACAGGTCGCGGTGACGTATCAAAACGACCTGGAGCAAGTGTTGGTCCTGCTCCCAGTGGGAATCTCTGAGATTGCGGGAAGCGGCGTGCCAAACCAAGATCTCAAGACGGCATATCGAGGGATCTATTTGAGCTTCCACCTCAACCTGAACCTGCCGCGGCCGTGCACCACGGGATTCCTGCCCGCGCAGCAGCGCCGCGACGCATCCCTCCAGGACTACCCTGACCGGATTGCGGGCGACGTGTACTGTCGCATACCCCAAGATGCAATGTTCAACGTGCGTGGGGCACGCAACATCCCATGCGAAACGGTCCCAGGGAAGCGGGCACCGACGGTAAAACTGTGCGAAAGCGACGAATCGTACGTGCCGCTCAACAACGGCGACAACTGGAAAGGCGACCCCAACGCCACCCTGTCGGGGCAAGATATCCCGCAGTTGCCGCCTGGCTCGCCACCACAGTCGCTGCCACCACCCCCGGTACCCGCGATCGCCGCTGCCGATTACGACCCCGCGACGGGTACCTATGTTGGCCCGGATGGTCAGACTTACACGCAGGCCAATCTGGCTGCCACCGCACCGAAGGAGCAGAAATGGCAGACGATGCTGATGCCGCCGACTCGACAGTAGACGGGCCGAACGGTGCCTCGACGCGAACGGTCACTGGATCCGTGAAGGAATCCAGCGAACCGGACGATGCGCCGGGGGAGCGTGAGGCCATGGACGACGCTGATACCGCAGCAGCCGTCGACGCGGAGCTGACGACTGAAGACGCCGACGCCGAGCCGACGGCTGAAGACGACGACGCCGACAGCGACGTCGATAGGCGCGACGAGGCTTCGGCGCGTATCGGAACGTCGGGCTTTCGGCTCGCAGTCGCGGTGGGATTGGGCGCCATCCTGGCTCTTGGCGGTTTGGCCGGTTGGCTCGGTTACGACACCTACCAGGGCCGTCAGGCGGAACTGCAGCGCAACAGATTCCTAGCGGTGGGTAAGCAAGGCGCGCTGAATCTGACGACCATCAATTACACCCAGGCCAACGCCGACGTTCAGCGCATCCTGGACTCGGCTACCGGGCAGTTCTACGACGACTTCTCGAAGCGCGCACCGGCTTTCATCGATGTGGTCAAACAAGCGCAGGCGAAGACCCAAGGCAGCATCACCGAGGCCGGCGTGGAGTCGATCAGCGGGGATTCGGCCCGGGTCCTTGTGGCGGTGGCGGTGGACACGTCCAACGCCGGTGCCGCCGATCAGTCGCCTCGGCATTGGCGAATGCGAATCGATGTACAGAAAGTGGGTGACACGGTGAAGGTGTCGAACGTGGGGTTTGTGCCGTGATCCGACTGCTGCGCCGCCAGGCGCAAGAAGACAAGCAAGATGAGCACGGAATCCCCGATGAGGCGCCTGAAATTGTCGACGCCGACGAGGAGTGTGAATCGGTTGACGATATCGAGGAGTCGGTCGAGGACTCTCCGGTAGACGATGAAGTCGCTGCGGTCGTGTCGGAAAAGCGACCCAAGCGCCTGGGGTGGCGCCGGACTCTGGTGTTCGGGGTGCTGCCGGGCCTGGTCATGCTGCTCGCGGGTGCCGTTGGCTACTTGAAATGGGAGCAGACCAACCTAAGCGAAACGCGAATCGCGCGAATCGAATCGGTACAGACGGCTACGGAAAGCACCATCAAAATCCTGTCCTACAACCCCGACACCGTCGACCACGACCTTGACGCGGCGCGCGACAGGCTCACGGGAAAGTTCCGTGACGCCTATACCCAGTTGACCCATGACGTGGTGATTCCCGGCGCAAAGCAAAAGAAAATCTCGGCGGTAGCGACCGTGCCCGCCGCGACATCGGTATCAGCGAACCCAAGCCACGCGGTGGTGATGGTGTTCGTGAATCAGACCATCGTGGTTGGCAATGACCCGCCATCGAGTACCGCCTCCACCGTTAGGGTTTCGATGGACAGGCACGATAACCGTTGGCTCATATCCGATTTCACACCCATCTGAGTTAGCCACATGAGGTGTGAATCGCGATGAAGCTGCGGATTTTGAGACATGCGAGTTATCCCGAAGGGATCACCTCGATAGCCCCGGTCAACGCCACTGCATCATGTCATGCGCGTAATTCACTAAAAAGACCGAAAGGCAGAATTTTCGCGACAAGGCTTGTCGGTCCGAATCTAGCGCAAACCATACGCAAGACCAGCTCATTCTCGATATCGTTCACCACTAACAGTCGCGCCGCGACGGGCAGCTGGTCAACGATGATGTCCTCCATTGTTTTTCGCAATCGCGCAACTTCGCAGCTTTACCACGGCAGCTCGTCAATCACCGCAGAGAGGGCAACCGGATGATCCACCCATTAGATCGCATACTGCCTGCAGCGACCGTTGTATTGGCCCTGACCGCGGGAACGGCGCTAACGATGCCTATGGCGCGCGCCGACGGCGACAACAACACGCTCGTCCCGAACAACAAGCGACTCAACGACGGGGTGCTTGCCAACATATACACCGCACAGCGGCAAGCAGGTTGCACTCACGACGTGAACAGCAATCCGCAGCTTCAACTTGCCGCCCGGCGCCATGCCGACGACCTCATGAACAACCGAGCCCTCGACGGAGAGCTAGGTTCGGATGGCTCCAGCCCCCAAGACCGCGCCAATGCCGCCGGGTACCAGGGCAAAGTAGCCGAGACCGTTGCGATCAACCCCGCTCTCGCGATCAACGGCGTCGAGATAGTCAATCAGTGGTACGGCAATCCCGTGTACAAGGCCACCATGTCTGACTGCGCTTACAGCCAAGTCGGCGTGTGGTCGGAAAACAGTCTGGACCGCAGCGTGCTAGTAGCCGTCTATGGTCAACCGCCCAAGGCGCCGCCGGCGGTCGACCTCGCCTCCGGCCCGTCTGCGATCGACCCCAGCCCCGACTATGACGCCAGCGATGAGCTGGAATTCGGCACCAACTGGTTCGCCTGGATCCTCAGGGGCGTCTACCCACCGCCCGCTTACCCACCGCAATAGCCAAGCGAAGGGACAACTGGGATGTGCACGCACCGTGCCATCTGATGGAAGGAGCTGGCTGTGAAGCGTTGCAGCGTACCGATCGCATCGGTCGTAGGAACTGTCCTCGGCGCGGCTGCGCTGATACCAGTTCCGCTAGCGCGTGCCGCTCCAGCGCCCGAGGTGGAGTACCTGTATGACGTGACGGTGAGGCGGCACTACAACTTTCCGAACAACGACGCGCTCAGCTACGGCCGCGGGATCTGCGACAGCGTCACGCGGGGCGAAAGCTACGGTCAAATCATGGGTGATGTGAAACGCGACGTTACCCCCAGCGATGAGTATGCGGCTAATTACTTGGTCTCGTACGCGGTTAACATACTGTGCCCGGCGGAAATCTGGCAGCTGCGAAATTCCGCCGCGCACTACCAGCCCCCGGGAGAATGAGCACCCGCGATGAGGTGGGTCAGGTTTGTCATCGGTCGGTGCCCGGAGTCCGGGTAACGAAACGACGACTAAGCCGGAGATATTGTCAAGACTTGCGGATCAGTGTGCCTGTTGCCCTATCAGGCGAATGTCGGGCTGGTGTTCTTCGTCGCGTATGCCGTTGGTGCGATCGGCCTCGATGAAGCCGTGCCGTAGGTAGAACCGCTGCGCTGTGGTATTGATTTGGAAGTCCACAGTCGCAAGCCATGTGGTCGGCGTTGCTTGGTCAGCTCGACGAGTCGGTCGCCCGGGCCGCGGCCACGCCAGGTTGGTTCGGGGTAGAGCTGTTCCAACTCCTCTGTGTCGAGCGCGAGCAGCCCGACCACCGAGCCTGGGAGGACCGCGACCCAGGTCTCATGGTGCGGGATGAGGAGATCGGCGATCGTCGCCGAGGCGGCGGTGACCGGCAACACGGTCACCGCGCGCGGACTCGGCCGAGACTCGCGCCGGCGAGACCTCCGGTTCGCCACCGACATGCTGCACCGGCTTGGCAAATGGCAAATCCCTCCGGCATCGATCGGAGAGTCTGACGTGCAGTCGGGTCAGCCGGACGATGTCTCAAGCAGTGGGAAAGATGCGAGAATCGCCCGATGGACGACTACACCACCCACAAGCAACGGGCCGAGGCGCTGCTCAATGGGCTGACCGCCGCGGAGGCGGTCAGCGAAGCGGAGCGACGGAACGTGATCGCTCAGGCGCAGGCGCACGCCGCCCTCGCACAGGCGGAAGCCCAGCGGGAGACCGCGGAAGCAATACGTGCGCTCGGGGTGTTGTCGGCGCAGAGCGCGGCAGTCTGAACGAACCGAACCGGCCCCGTGTTCGCTCGTCGTTGGGGATCAGATTGTCGGCCAGGCAACTTCATCGATCGCAAGCCATGGCGCCCTGGCCACACCGGTGGGGGTCATATCGGCAATCGACTTGATTCGACGGTGAAGATGGGACTGGTCGGCGTAGCCGGCCTCGGCGGCCGCATGCGCAGGCGGGTGCCCTGCCGCGAGGAGATGGGCGGCATGATCGAAGCGTACGAGTTCGCATGCACGCTTGGGCGAGACTCCGATATGGGTCCGGAAGCGAGACCACAGGCGCTGGCGCGTCCAGCCGGTCTCCTGGGCGAGGTCCTCGACGCGGAGCAGCCCTCTGCTGCGGACGGTCTGATCCCAGGCGTACGCGATCTCGGGTGCGACGCCGAATCCGCGGGCTGCCCGGCTGCGAAGGAACTCTGCGGCGATAGCAAACCGGTCGTCCCATGACGGCGTCGCACGCAGCCGCGCGGTCAGGGCGGCAACGCAGCTGCCCCACAGTTCCCGCAGCAATGTCACGGTGCCGCCGATGATGTCGGTGTCGCGGATAATCGCTGCGGCGACAACCGGGGACACACGGATCTGTAGGACGTCACCGGCGCCCGCACCGGTGACGCGTAAGGCGCCTGCATGGAGGCCGACGATCGTGTCACCCGTGACCGAGCGCCCGAGCAGATCGTAGACGACTCCCTGCTCGCTGAGATCGAACAGGAGCGTGACCATGGGATGCGGGATCATCGTGATGTCGACCGAGGCACTGTCGTGGTATCGGAAACCCGCCATCCGGACCCCCGGAGTGGGTCGTCGGACCGGAACCGCGACATCGACCCGACGCCAGTCCAATCGGCCCGTTGCGGTCATGCATCCAGGTTAGACGGTGTTTCCGGATGATCGGCGGGCGTGCTTTCGGAGCGGATGGCGTGACATTCGTCCAATACGGCGTGGCGGCCTGCGACGACGCTGTCGGATATGACCGAATCGACGCCAGCGCAGACACGACGCTCGACGACGGTCCGCGGGTTGCACGTCGTCATCGACGGGAACCCGGCGGCACCGCCCTTGTTACTCATCCACGGCTCGGGCGCAGCCAGTTCTACCTGGGCAGGGGTGGTGCCGTCCCTGAGCAGGGAACATCGGGTGATCACGATCGACCTTCCCGGATGCGGCCGGTCCGAGCCGGCCTCGACGTATGCCGTTGCGCAGCAGGCGGATCGGACGGCCGCGGTATTGGACGAACTCGGCGTCCGAAATCTGAAAGTCGTTGGTCACTCCAGTGGAGGCTACGTCGGCACAGCCCTCGTAGAGCGTCGTCCCGACCTGGTCGGCAAGTTGATACTGGTCAGCACCGGGCCGAGTCTTGCAGCCCTTCTCCTCGAGCCGGCCATCATCCGGGCGCTCGTCTCGCCGCCGATCGGGCCGCTCATCTGGTCGATCCGTACCGACTCGATGATCCGGCGCGGACTGGCGGCGACTGCGGCAGCCCCGATCACAGTGTCCGACGAGGTTGTCGCCGACTTGCGAAGGACGTCCTATCGAGCTTTTCGTGCGATTCTCGCCGCCAACGGCGACTACATCTCCACCCGGTCGGTGCCACAGCGCCTCATCGACGCCGGAAAGCCCGTCTTCGTGATCTTCGGGGACTCCGACCCTCGTTGGGACCCGGCGTCGGCGCACCAGTACGAAGCGGTTCCGGGCGCCAAGCTGGAATACCTCCGCGGAGTCGGACATATCGCGATGCTCGAGGACTGTGCTGCTCTCGCCCGAAGTCTCGCCCGCGCACTCGAATAGACAACACGTTGGCCGGAATACCGGCTGGGGTGCCCGAAGACCTTATGACAGTGGGCCTTCCGGGTAGCGAATCGGACCGGCTAATCGCCGGCACACCACAGCGTGGTTCTTGCAGTGTGCTGCCAAGGCCTCGACGTCGATGGCGGTGGGTTCGTCGAGGCGACGATCGGACCACTGGGCGAGAATCCGGTTCCGGAGCCAAGCGATTCGAGAATGGGCCAAAGCCAACGGGCATGAGGTATCTGCCCGCGGGCGGATTGCTGCTGAGCTGGTAGAAGGCTTATCACGCTGCCGCCGGCTAAGGCCCGTGTCCGAAGGAACGCTCCTCTGGCACCAGCCTTCTTAGCTTTCTGGCGTGATCGGCGGTCGGCGCTGCAACGTGCCGACCATCAGCGCGGCGTGGATCAGTACCACCGCCTCGACCGGACTGTCGGATCACTGAATCCATGAAGCATTCGGTTACGCAGATTGAAGCCACCAACGGCGGACCTGCTCGTCGTCGTGGGCGCGCGGACGGTCGGCAGAGCGACCGCGAAGGACCGCAGCCAGAGGTCGGCAACGGCCGGCGCGTCGATGTCGACGGCGCGCCGCAGGAGTATCCCATCGCTGTTCATGGTGCTTACGCGACCGACGTGGCGTGTGACGCCTCTCGGCCGGAGGGTGTGATGTCGATGGGCCGCTCCAGCAGCTTGCCCTTGTGGAAGACGGCGCCGTTGCGGACGAGCGCGACCAGGTGTGGAGCGTTGACAGCTCGCCACCTGTTCTGCGCGGCCTCGATCAGCTTGTAGGTCATGGCGATCCCGGCGGGGGTAGAGCCGGGGCCTTTGGTGACCTTGGTCCGTAACCGGACGGTGGCAAAGGTCGACTCGATCGGATTCGTTGTCCGAAGATGGATCCAGTGCTCGGCCGGATAACGGTAGAACGCGAGCAGCACATCGGCGTCGCCGGTGATCTTCGCGACCGCTTTGGGATACTTCGCGCCGTAGTCGATCTCGAATGCCTTGATCGCCAGCTGTGCCTTGTCGACGTCCTCGGCGTTGTAGATCTCCTTCATCGCCGCAATCGCGCCTGGATGCGCCGATTTCGGCAGCGCGGCAAGGACATTTGCCTGCTTATGCCACCAACAACGCTGTTCGCGGGTCTCGGGGAACACCTCCCGCACCGCCTTCCAGAACCCCAGCGCCCCGTCACCAACCGCCAGCACAGGAGCCCGCATGCCGCGACGGCGGCAATCACGCAGCAGATCCGCCCAGGACTCATGCGATTCCCGGAACCCGTCGATCAGCGCGGTGAGTTCCTTACGTCCGTCGTTGCGGACCCCGATCATCACCAGCAAACACAGTTTCTCCTGCTCCAGCCGGACCTTCAAGTGAATCCCGTCGACCCACAAATAGACGTAGTCCACACTCGAAAGATCACGGGCAGCGAAGGCGTTGGTCTCGTCCTGCCACTGCGCTGTCAACCGAGTGATCACCGAGGCCGACAACCCGGCACCCGGTGCCGAGGAACTGTTCCAGGGCCGGCGCGAAATAACCGGTGGACAGCCCGTGCAGATACAGCAGCGGCAACACCTCGCTGATCTGCGGCGAACGTCGGCACCACGCGGGCAGGATCGTCGAAGAGAACCGTTTACTTTCGCCGGTTTCCGGATCGACACGGTTGTCGTTGACCCGTGGCGCACGCACCTGGACCCCGCCCGCCGCAGTGAGCACAGTCCGTTCGGCGTGATAGCCGTTGCGCACCACCAACCGCCGCCCGTTCTCATCCACCCGATCGGCGAACTGCTCCGGGACGGTTCGTCCCTGACGAAGACTTGGTGGCTTCCGACTGACAGGCCATTGCTTTATCGCTCTACCGCATGTCCTTAGTTCAGCCACAGATGAATATCGCCGCGCGGGCTAACAACCCTCTATCGGATCACTATCGACCCCGCGAGTTATCTCTTATGGCTTCGATTGTCCACGCCGGCAGGAATGGCGCCCGGGTCAGAAAGTGATCGCTTTGCCCGATGGCGCGAAGTAGCGCCTGTGTCCGCAGGATGCAACACCCCATGCGCACCATCGCGAAGATTTCGTACCAGTGCAGGTCGACGAGTGGTCGACCGATCATTTGCTCGTAGCGTCGAATCACTTCTGCACGGGCATCGAAGCCGGGCAACTCCGGGTCGAGGTTGAGACCATTGATCTCCAGCATCTGTTTGCGGGTGGCAAGCCACCACGCGAAGTCGGTTTCGGCCGGGCATATGCAGGCCTGCTCCCAGTCCAGCGCGCCGACGACCTCGCCGGCGTCGTCGAAGATCGCATTCGAAAGTCGGGCGTCACCCCAACAGATCGATAGATCCGCGGCGTCGTCAGGCCGGTGCCGGCTCAGCCACTCGAAAGCTTCCGTCATGAGGTCGGGAACCTGGTTATCGGTTCCCCACTTCATGTAGTCGCGCCACCACGCCAACTCGGCAGCGATTCCTACTCCGCCAGGCCTTTCCAGCCAGGTCGCCTCGCCTATCGGGACGTGATGAAGGCGTGCAAGCGTTCCGAGGAATGAATCGTGCGCGCGCCTTTGAATGTCGGGTCCGGCGTCATGCAGCCACCCGCGCGTCGCGTAGGACGTGTCCGAGGGCGTGTGTCCGACGATGCGCGGCATCACGAGAAATTTTGAGCCGAGCCATTTTTGGTCTGGTTCATAGAAGATCGGCGACGGTGTTGCGATGCCGTGCTCATGAAGGAGACTCTGGGTGAGGGTTTGTGCGCCTAAGTCGTAGGTAGGGAAGATGCCACCGCCGGAGGGCGGTATGCGGATGACGTACTCGTTGTCTTCACCGTCGATCTCGGCGGTGAAGAGAAGGCTTTCGCTCGACCATCCCGCGGCTTTGTTGGCGGCGCGTAGTTCCGAAACCGCAGGGTTGCCGGTGAACCTGTGCGCGAACCACGCCTGCAGTTGTGCCCGGGTAGCGGCCAAGTCGCGTCGTGCGAGGGCGATGCCAGCCATGCTGACCACATTTACATACAAAGCGTCAGATGTAAACGATTTCAGATTTACATTGCGTGGGTGGTATGTAATACGCTCGCAGGATGACCACACCGGCACCGCGCACCTTTGGCGACATCACGGACACGTCGCTTCCGCTGGCCGTCCTGGTGCACGGCTTTCCGGACACGCCCCATACCTGGCGGCATCTCGGCCCGGAATTGGTGCGGCACGGGTATCGGGTGGTGGCTCCGTGGTTGCCTGGCTACGACCGGCCGGTCGGGAAGCCGGTCAGTGTCGGGACCTATGCGCGGGCCGTCCGTGACGTGCGTCGCGAACACGGCGCCGACGACCGTGCCGTCCTCATTGGACACGACTGGGGTGCGATCGCGGGCTATGCCGCGGTGGCCGCTGACCCCGCGGCGTTCAGCCGTTTCGTCGCGCTGGCGGTTCCGCCCACCGCCGCGCTGGCGACCGGGATCTTCGACTATGCCCAGCTCAAGCGGTCGTTCTACATCTGGTTCATCCAACAGGTGGGCCTCGCCGAGGGCGTGGTCATCGGGCCCGGCTTCTTCGAGTCGCTGTGGGCGGACTGGTCGCCGGGATACGACAACACCGAAGACGTCGCCGAGCTACGCCGATATGTCAACGCCGACAACATCGCCGACGTCATCGCCCCTTACCGGGCGTCCTTCAACCCGGACTTTGCCGATCCGACGGCGGAGGTGGAAGCGGCCGCGAGCATGCAGCCGCCGCCAGTACCCACCCTGTACCTGCACGGCGCCGTCGACGGCGCCCTCGGTGCGGAGCTGCTCACCGACGTCGAAGCGCATCTTCCCGCCGCCGGCTCGTCATTCGAAATCATCGACGGGGTAGGCCATTTCCTGCATCTCGAGCGGCCGCGGGCGATCGCGGACACGATCACCGGCTGGCTCGCAGGCTAGCCCGCCGCAGCGGGTCGCAGGCGCCGCCGCGACGCGCCGAGGCCCGCGGCGTGGCGCAGCTCGGCGAGGAACTGCCCGGGGCTACCCCCGGCGATCATGTAGTGGCACACCGCGATACGCACCACCGCCGCGGCGGCGACGTCGTTGTCCTCGCCGGGAATGATGCGGGCGATACGGTCGTGCATGATCGGCAGCACCCGCTTCATCTGGTGCAGCACGTGCTCGGGTTCGGTATCGGCGAGCGATCCCAGCGAGTAGGTGCTCTGAAACTCGACGATGAACCTCAGCGCGGCGTCCAATCGATCGTCGCCGGTCAGCCCCGCCATCGCCGCCGCGATCCCCGAATCGAAGTTGTCCTGCTCATAAAGTCCGAACGCCTCGAGCAAGCCGTCCTTGGACCCGAAGTACCGGTACAGCGTCGGGCGCGACACCTTGGCCTCGGCGGCGACATCGGACAGTTGCAACTTGCGCCGCCCGTCGCGCGCCAGCACGACGAACGTCGCCGCAAGGATCCGGCGGCGCGGCGACTGCTCCGCGTCGACAGACGGGCGAGATGGCACGGTCACCTACTTTACATATATGGGACCAAATGTCACACTAACGGCTATTCGTTCTCGTTGTGTCCGCACGCTAGTGCGAGACACACGATGCAGCAATGTTAAGCCCGTGCAGACGGTTGACGGGGGAGGTGTTGGTCTCCGGTGACGAACCTCGTGATCCGCAAGATCCCGTGGGACTTCGAGGCGCCGGTGCCGTTCATGTGGCAGCCCGCCAATCCCGACTTCGGGTTGTTCTGCAACGCCTTCACTTTCATCGCGGTGCCATTTGAGCGCTATATCGTCAGCGTCGTCCGCAAGGCGGCGGACAGACTCGGCGAGGATCCCGCCGTCGCGGCCGAGGCGGATGCCTTTCTGCGGCAGGAGGCCCAGCACGCGTCAGCGCATCGCAAGCACATGCTCGCCCTGGTGCAGCGCTACCCCGACCTCGAACGCTGCTACCAAGACGCCTGCACCGCCTACGACGAGTTGGTCGAGCGTGAGCCAGTCGAGTTCCACGCCGCCTACATCGCCAATCTCGAGGCCACGTTCACGCCGTTGTTCAAAGTCATTCTCGACAACCGGGATTCGCTCTTCGGCGGTGGGGACCCGCGGGTGGCGTCGCTGATGATGTGGCATTTCGTCGAAGAGATCGAGCACCGGAGTTCCGGTCTGATGCTGTGCCGGCACATCACTCCCGGTCCGTGGTACCGGGTCAAACACATCCGGCGTACTTTCGCCCACGTCGGGTCCATGGCTGAGAAGGTCGCGGCGACATTCGACGAGGTCGTTCCGATCGAGGACCGTGGCGGGTCGGCTCGCGACGTGCTGTCGAATCTCCTGTATGACGAGTTCAAGTACCGTGCGCCGGGCGGTCGCCGTCGACGAGCGCGGCGCGATGGCCCGCCGACGCTGTTTCATGCGGTGCCGACCAGTCAGCTGATCTCGATGGTCTGGCGGCTCTGGCTGTCGCAGACGCCCTACCACAATCCCGCCGACCAACCGTTGCCTGACTGGGCCGGCACCTGGATGCGCGAGTACGCCCGCGGCACCGATATGACCTCGTTCGCAGGGGCTCGGCCGGCCCCGCCCTCTGAAGGAGCATGACCGCCTTGCTGTCAACGAATTACGGCGCCCTGGTTCCCGAGGACGAGTTGCTGACCCACCAGATCGTCGACACGTTCGCTACCGTCAGCCAGTCCGACCCTTCGTGGACCGAGAAGATCTGGACGATCGCGCACGCCCGCGACAACTCATTGCAGGTCGTCCTCGGAGTCGGCAAGTACACCAACCGCGGAGTGTTCGACGGGGCGGCCGGTGTGTGCCGCGGCACCGAACAGTGGACGGTGCGTGCCGGGCGGCGGTTGTCGTCGAATCCTGCGAGCACCGACGTCGGCCCCGTCCACTACCGCGTGGTGGAGCCGTTGCGAGCGATCCAGGTGAGTCTCGATCACACTGAGCACGCCCCGATCGCCTTCGACGTGGAGCTGCGGGGCAGCTTCGCCCCCGCGCTGGAGGATCCCTGGCCCGACCGTAGCCCCGACGGCTACCGCGTGACGCACAATGTGTTGCGTTATCACCAGATCGGCGTCGCCTCGGGCTGGGTCGAGGTTCAGGGAACGCGCACCGAGATCGAGGCCGATGAGTGGATCTCGTTCCGGGATCACTCGTGGGGTCTGCGGCCGGGAGTCGGCAAGCCGATACCCGGGCTGCCGCGCGGCGGGCGGAAGATCAAGCAGATGTTCATGACCTGGCTGCCGATGACCATGACGCGGCCCGACGGTTCACGCTACTCGCTGTTCGTGATGTACCAGGAGGAGCGGGGCGATGGCTTCCTCGAGATCCGTTGTCAGGCAGAGCAGCAGGACGATGACGGCGCCTCGCACCGGTTCGTGTCGGTCGAACAGGATCTGCACTTTCAGGACGACACTCGCCGATTCACGCACGGAACGGTCACCCTCATCGACAGCGACGGGACCCGGCGGCCGTTGACCGTCACCGCCGCGGGCGCGGGTGGCTTTCATCTGGGCACCGCGGGTTACTACGGGTGGAACGACTGGGTGTATGGCCAGTGGGTCGGTGAGGAGAGGGTTGAGGGTAGCCACGTCACCGACGCCGACAAGCCCGAGAACGCCCGCAAGCTACACCAGTTGCGCGATCTGCTTGTGCGCGTTGATGATCCCGTGGGCGGAGGAACAGGCTTCGGCAACGCCGAGACGTTCGCGCTGGGCGCGTTTCCCGAGCGCGGCCTGACCGCGGAGAACTCATTCCTGTGAGGGTTGTTCTCAACCGAGCCGCCCCGGGGGGTGTCCCCGGTCGAGAATGGAGATCGGTGGGTCCTCCAAAACGGTGCTGGTTTTAGGATCCGCCACGAAGATGAGAAAAACGCATCCGCCATTTTGATGAGAATCGTGAAGGCATGCAGGTAGAGGCAACGCGATCCGCCACGTAGTTTGAGAACCTACAGGCGATGATCAACGCAGTGCATCGCCACCCAAGCACCGGCAGCAGACGAGGTTCCGCTCGTCGGTGACCCGTTTCAGGGCATGGCGACGGTCAAGTCATCCATGGCGACGAAATATTTGCTTCTCCATAGCTCGGCGTCGACGGGGTCATCGATGGACAACGCGTGATCGCCGAACCTTTCGTGCGCCTCGAGTGCTACCGCAAGTTTGGCAAGGATGCTGGGTAGGCGTTTCGAGTACCAAAGCCTCCGCAGGCCGGCTAGATCGCTGAGGTTTTTCAGGTCGTAACTGAGGCTGACGACTTCGTCGAGGTTATCGGCATGCTCGGCTTTGACGGCGGCGAGCGTTTGCTCCAGTTGGGCGAGTGAGCGTTGCTGCTCAATCAACTCTCGCACGAGCGACCATACGGCAACTGCTGGATCCATCCGAAATGGTCCTTGCGCCTCCATGTCCGGCATGCTCATCGCGTCGTTCCCCTTTCTTGAGGCGGTGCTCTCCGGCGCCGGGGCACGGGTCGCGGAGTGCCGTCCCGCTTCGCGCTGTTGCAACGCGCCACGTGATGGACGCCGTCACTCGAAGGCGATCACCCCACGAATGTTCTTGCCGGCGCGAAGGTCTTTCATGGCCTCGTTGATGTCGTCGAGCTTGTATTTCTGCGTAACCAACTCATCGAGCTTGATCAACCCCGCCTCATACATCGACAGCAATTTCGGCATGGCCTCCCGTGGGTTCATCTCTCCGTAGAGGACACCCTTGAAGGTCTTGCACGAGCTGACCATGTCCGTCAGTACCATCGGCACCATCAGGTCGGTGATCTTCGGCATCCCGGTCAGCACACAGGTTCCACCCTTGCGCAGCAACATCATCGCCATCATCACCATGTCCGCCGGCACGATCCCGGGAGTCAGGACGACCCGGTCGGCCATCACGCCCCAGGTGATTTCCTTGACCAGTTCCAGCGCGGAGCCGGTGTCGGTAGCGGTATGGGTTGCACCGAACGTCGGTGCGATCTCGCGTTTGAACTCGTTGGGATCGACGGCGATGATGTGCTTGGCGCCGGCAACTTTCGCGCCCTGCACGGCATTCATGCCGATTCCACCGACGCCGACGACGACGACGGTGTCGCCCGCTTGGGTGCCTGCCGCCACCGATCCGGACCCGAATCCAGTCGTCACGCCGCAGGACACCAGGGAGGCGGCCTCCAGGGGGATCCAGTCGTGAACTTTGACCAGCGAGCGCTCAGAGGCCACCACGTACTCGGAGAACGTGCCGACCTGCATCATGGCCATGAGGTCTTCGCCGCCCAGGTGTCGACGGCGTGTGCCGTCGGTGGTCATGGCCTTGTCGTAGATGTCGGCGCCGACATCGCACAGGTAGGTGTAGCCGCTGGTACACCATCGGCAATTGCCGCAGGCGGGCAGGAACGAGACGGCCACGTGGTCGCCGGGCTTGAGCGTCTTCACTTCGGGGCCAACCGCTTCGACGATGCCGGAGCCCTCGTGCCCGCCCAGCATGGGAAACCATTCAGGCACCGCAAGGCCGGATGCCCGCATCATCTCTTCCATCTCCGCGGTCGGCACGCTGTCGCCGGTATAGAAGTGCTCGTCGGAGTGACAGATCCCCGCATAGGCCATCTTGACCAGCACTTCACCCGCGTGCGGCGGATCGAGTTCTACGTCGGCGACTTCCCAGTCTTCACCGACACCGCGCAGGACTGCTGCCTTCGATTTCATCGCGCATCTTTCGCTAGGGGTCCGCTCAGGAAGCCGGCCAGCCGACAGTTTTTGTCTCGGTGAAGATTTCGAGTCCCTCGATGCCGCATTGCCGACCGACGCCCGACTGCTTGTAGCCGCCGAACGGCGCGTCTGCGCCGTACCAGAGGCCGCCGTTGATGCCGAGCGTGCCGGTTCTGATCCGGCCGGCCACGGATTTGGCGCGGTCGAGGTCGTTGGCGAACACCACTCCCGACAGGCCATAGATCGATTCGTTGGCGATCCGCACGGCGTCGTCGTCCCCGTCGAATCCGATGACCGAGAGCACGGGTCCGAAGATCTCCTCCTGCGCGATGGTCATCTTGTTGTCGACATTCGCGAACACGGTCGGCTCGACGAAATAGCCCTTCGGCAGGTGTCTGGGCACGCCGCCCCCGGTAACCAGACGGGCGCCTTCCTGTTTGCCCTTCTCGATGTATCCCAGGACCCGGTCATGCTGCTTCTTGGACACCACCGGGCCCTGCAGCACCGAGGGATCGGTGGGGTCGCCGTATTTGTTGTTTTCCATCGCGGCCGTGACGATTTCGACCGCTTCGTCGTAACGCGAGTTCGGCACCAGCAGGCGGGTGGGCATTGCGCAGCCCTGGCCGGCGTGCATGCAGATGAAGGCACTACCGCCGACCGCGCCGCTGATATCGCCGTCCTCGTCCAGGACGAGGTACACGGACTTTCCGCCAAGCTCGAGAAAGGTGGGTTTGACGGTCTCGGCGGCGGCGGCCATGATGCGCCTGCCGGTGGCCGTCGATCCGGTGAACGCCACCATGTCGACCAACGGTGAGGTCGAAATCACCTCCCCGACGAGGTGATCGGACGATGGCACGATGTTGATCACGCCGGGCGGGATGTCGGTGCGCTCGGCGATGATGCGGCCGATCCTGGTGGCGTTCCACGGCGTGTCCGGGGCGGGTTTGAGCACGCAGGTGTTGCCCATCGCGAGGATGGGGCCGATCTTGTTGAGGATGATCTCGAACGGGAAGTTCCACGGCGTGATGACACCGACGACACCGACCGGCTCTTTCCAGACCTCGCGCGTCGTGAGGCTGCCCATACCGAATGCGTCTTTGTCGGGAAGTGTTCGCTTCCAAGCGAATTCACTGATCATGTCGGCGGGCCAGGTCAATGCCTCGTTCAGGGGCACGTCGAGCTGTGGTCCGTACGTGGACAACACGGGGCAGCCCACTTCGGCGACGAGCTCGGTGCGCAGCGCCTCACGTTCCTCCTCGAGCGCCGTCTGGAGTTGACGCAGTGCGGCGGCGCGCGCTTCGCCGCTGCGTGACCACTCGGTGTTGTCGAACGCGCGCCGCGCCGCGGCGATTGCGCGTTCCATGTCGGCGCGGGTTCCGTCACTGGTGGCGCCAAGGATCTCTTCCGTCGCCGGATTGATGTTGTCAAACTGCCGCCCGGTTTCGGACTCGACGAGCTTGCCGTCGATGAGCATTCGGGATTCGTGGTTCACCATTGCCGGAGTTCCTTCACTGCGTCGGAGGCGCGCGGGGCCAGTGTGAGGGAGGGGATGAAACTGCTGTTGCCGCAACGGATGACGGAATGGACGACTTCGGTCAGGTGTTCGGCGTCGACGAGACCGCCCAGCATGTACTTGTTCTCCATCCAGTACTTGATGGCCGATTCCAGCGCGTTGGGGTCCCAGCTCTTGTTGAACTCGGTCTGCGCGTCGCCGGTGCCGCCGAGGCTGTCGCCCACGGCAAGACGGGTGAAGCCGATCTCCGGGTGTTCGATGCGCCACGCCTCGACGAGCTTGTCCAGCGCACCCTTGGTGACGGCGTAGGCCCCCAGCATCGGCCACGGTGTCGTGTAGGAGGCGCTCAGCGATGACAGGTACACGGCCGAGCCGGCCGCCGTGGCCAGGTACGGCGCGGCGGCGGCGGTGACCAGCGAGGCGCCGGTGACATTGGTCGCGAACAACTGCGCCCATTGTTCTGCGGTCACCTCACGCAGTGGCGCCAGCACGCCCATGCCGGTCGTGTACACCAGGGCGTCGAGGCCGCCGAGCGCGGCGACCACCTCGGACATGGCCTTTTGGCATGCGTCGGTCACGGTGACGTCGCAGGCGACGGCCACCGCGCCGTTACCGGCGTCCCTGGCGGCGTCGACCAACCTGTCGTATCGGCGCGCCAGCAGAGCAACACGCGCGCCTCGGTGAGCCAGTCCGGTGCCGATGCATCGGCCAAGACCGGCGGAGGCGCCGACGACCGCGACCCGTAACGGTGGCTGTGCCTTGTCAGCCATTGTCAGACATCGAGTTTGGCGCTGACGGAGGCGAGGGTCGCGCCCGCGGTGCGTTCGAACCGGCCGTGGTCGAAGCTGCGGATCTCGACGTCGTGGTCACCGACCTCGGCGCGCAGGGCGCCGACCGTGCACTGCTGGCGAGTTCGATGTTCAAAGGGGTCGAACGAATACCACCGGCAGGCATTCTCATAGGTGATCTTGTTGACCTCGTCGTCGGGCACACCCGCCATGACGAGCGCAAGTTCCTCGGCGGCCCCGGGCCACGACGAATCCGAATGTGGATAATCGCATTCCCAAGCGATGTTGTCGATGCCGACGTCGTGGCGCAGCTTGACACCGATTGGATCGGCTATGAAGCAGGTCAGGAAGCGTTCCCGGAAGACTTCGCTGGGCAGCCGGTCGCCAAAGTCCTGGCCCGTCCACAGGTGGTGCATCTCGTAAGTGCGGTCGAGCCGGTCGACGAAATACGGGATCCACCCCGTGCCGCCCTCGGAGAGGGCGAACCGGACCTGGGGGAATTCCTGGATGACGCGCGACCACAGCAGGTCGGCGGCCGCCGAGCAGACATTCATCGGCTGCAGCGTGATCATGACGTCGATGGGAGCGTTGTCCGCCGTCATCGTGATCTTGCCCGACGACCCCAGGTGAACCGAGAGGACCGTGTCGGTGTCCGCGAGCGCGCGCCACATCGGATCCCAGTACTCGTCGTGGAAGCTCGGGAAGCCCAGGGTGGCCGGATTTTCGGTGAAAGTCACCGAGTGGCAGCCCTTCTCGGCATTGCGGCGGATCTCCGCGGCGCACAGCTGCGGGTCCCACAGCACCGGGAGTCCCATCGGCAGGAACCGTCCCGGATAGGAGCCGCACCACTCATCGATGTGCCAGTCGTTGTACGCCCGGGTGACGGCGAGGGCGAGGTCTTTGTCGGGATGCGTGGCGAACAGCCGGCCGGCGAAACCGGGGAAGGACGGGAAACACATCGAACCGAGCACACCGCCGGCGTCCATGTCCTTGACTCGCTCGTGGATGTCGTAGCACCCCGGCCGCATCTCGTCGAAAGCGGTGGGTTCGATGCCGTACTCCTCGCGTGGGCGGCCCGCCACGGCGTTGAGGCCGATGTTGGGAATGATCGCGCCGTTGAAGGTCCAGACCTCGGAGCCGTCGGGCTGGCGGACGACTCGCGGCGCCTCGTCGGCGTATTTGGCGGCGATCCTGCCCTTGAACAGGTCCGGGGGCTCCACCAGATGGTCGTCGACGCTGACCAGGATCATGTCTTCGGGCTGCATGGGTCTCCTTGTGCAGAGGTTGAGAGCGAGGCTATCAGCTAGGCGGAGGATCTATATACAATTTATGGAAATGGACATTTTCACCACCGCGGCGCTAGGCCATCTGCGTTGACTGGGATGATCACCGCCGCAATGAGTTTCGGGGCTCGACGGCAAACGAGAGCAACAGCCGGTCGAGGACCTTGGCGGCTCGACGGCGCGCCTTGGTGGGGTTTGCCGCATGCGCAACCAAGAGTGCGGCTTCCTCGAGCGCCGCGACCAACATGTGGGTCAGCTCTCCGACGGGTTGGTCGTCGATGATGCCCGCGGCGATCGCTTCGCGGACAACGTCGTTGATAAGGGCGATGCTGTTGTTCTCCTGGATCTCGCGCAGAGTCTGCCAGCCCAACACCACCGGTCCGTCGATCAGCATGACCCGCTGCACTGCGGGTTCGGTCGCCGCCTCGAGAAATCCATGCAGGCCGCTCGTGAGCCGCTCCCATGGGTCGGCGCCGGGCGGGGGAGCGGCGATGGAGCGAAGCGTGAGGTCGTTCTCGACATCTTCGAAGACGGCGCGAAACAGCTCGGCCTTGTCTTTGAAGTGGTGATAGAAGGCGCCGCGCGTGCCGACGCCCGACTTCGTCACGAGGTCGCCGATGCTCGTATTGAAAAATCCGCGTTCTACGAACAATTCCCGGCCCGCCTCGATCAGGTCGCGACGGGTCCGCTCGCCACGCGCGCGCCGATCGTCGTCCGCCCCACCGCGTTGCGCCATGCCGATGATCGTAGCAACATTCAAGCTGTATGTTGAGTGGTGGGCCGGGATTGCCTCAAATCGCGTCGTTTTCCGTAAACGTCTGTTTCCACCGCGCAGGAATGCTGCGCGCCCATCGATCTCGACAACCTTCATCCGGTATGTTGCCGCTATGGCAGACGATGACGTTCGCGCGTACGGGTCGGTCGCCCCCCTGAAAGTCGGCTTGCTCAACGACTATCCGACCACGGGCGACACCGACAACGACAGCCGCGACGCGCTGCGGCTGGTGATGGACGAAGCCCTTTCCTCCGGGTTGATCGACCGGCCCATCGAACTGGTCATCCGCGATGTGGTGGGCTTGCCCAACGGTACCTATCTTGCGGTCGAACGGGCCTTCGACGAGCTCGTGGCGGAGGGTTGTCTGGCCATTTTCGGGCCCTGGGTGTCGGACAACGTGGTGCCGCTGCGATCCCACGTCGATGCCACCGCGCGGGTTCCGATCGTCACCCTGTCGGGTTCGGAGGGGGCTCTCGGCGACTGGTGTTTCGCGCTGAACAACGGCTCGATGCCTGAAGAGCCGGTGATGTTGGCCGCGGTAATGATCGGCGATGGTCGGTCGCGCATCGCCATCGCCTACGAGTCGTCGCTCATTGGCAAAGAGTATCTCGCTTTCGCTCAAAAAGCTTATGATGCAGCGGGTTTGAAGGTCGTTGCGACCGTCGCGATTCCCCAGGTCGAGGCTGATAAGTCAGAGACGGTGACGGCGTTGCGCGCGTCGCAACCCGACGCGCTGGTGCACGTCGGATTCGGACATGGCTTGTGGGGTTTCACGGATGCGCTGTTGGCCGCGGGCTGGGATCCGCCGCGATACACGACAACGGCATTCGAAATGGCGCATATCAACGCCGAGTGGATGCGGCACCTGTCCGGCTGGATCGGCCTGGACAGCTACGACGAGCGCAATACCGTCTGCCAGGCCTTCCTGGACCGCTTCGAGGCACGATATGGCCGCCGTCCGCAGCACTCGATGCCGGGCCTGTCGCACGACGCAGCCACCGTAATCGTGCGTGCGCTCGCGGCGGCGCGCCCGTTGACCGGCGAAGGTGTGAAGAACGGAATGGAGCAGGTGAAGCTCGTTCCGTCGGCCAGCGGCGCGCCGGGGACGTTCTTGCGGTTTGGCCGGTACATCCGACAGGGCTGGATGGGGTCGGACTATCTCGTGGCCCGGCGGGTGTTGCCTGACGGCAGCGCGCACGTTTTCCATGCGGCGCCCAGCGACCACATCGCGCGTGCGGTCGCTTGCGTCTCAACCTAGTTGGATCGCGCCGAACACCGGTGCTGTCACGATGCCGGGTGGTTGGGCCAGCACGTAGGGAATGGCGCGAACCGCGCCCATCGCGATCATCAGGTGACCAGGCATGGCGTGCTGGCCCGATGGTGTCGCGCCGTCGAATGCCACGTCGAGCTGTAGTTCAAAGCTCGGCTCGCCTTTGATGACCGCGCGGATCAGCGGCGCCTTCTCGCCGGGCCCCAGTGGCGTCATACCCCACTGGGGAAGGTCGCGGGTAAGAACCCACTCTTCGTGAATGGCCAGCAATGGGCGTCCCGACCAGTGACCGATCCATGAGAAGCGCTGCCCGACAACTGCTCCCGCCTCGATCGTGCCGGCGAGGACTTCGATGTCGTGGGGCAGCGTGGTGGCGTCGACCTCCACATCGATGTGCGACAGGGTGATCCCAAAGACGTCAGCCGTGGCATTGAGAGCCTGGCGGTAGGCCATGTCGAGCTTCGTGATGATCGGGGAGTCAATGCTGACATCTTCTGGTGGCCTGCCCATGCCCATGAGGTCGACGAGCATCGGTCGACTGCTTACGGCTGATACGTCGGTGGCCTCGTAGAGGTCGATGCGTTCGATGGATTTACTCAACCCGGTCACGGTCGCGACCAGTCGCTCGAGCATGAAACCGGGGTTCTCGCCCGCCGCGTGGAAGCGGGACCCGCCCTGCCGGCACGCCCTCGCGAAGGCTGCCTCGGTCTCCGCGCCGTAGGTGGGCAGGTGGTTGTACGACGTCGTGGTGATGACGGTGCTGCCCGCCGCGAGGAGGCGGCAGATGTCCTCAGCGTTCGTCTCGACGGCATGGGCCTTGCTGGCCGCGTGCACAACGACGTCGGCACGCAGGTCGATGATCTCGTCTTTGTCCGCGGTCGCGATCACACCCGTCGTTGGTGGTAACCCGCAGAGTGCGCCCGCGTCGAGACCGGCCTTCGCCGGGTCGTACACCAGCACACCCACCAACTGATAATGCGGGTTCTCAATGAGCTCCTGCAGTGCGGCGCGGCCGACCGCGCCTGTCGCCCATTGAACGACTCGAATGACCAATCGAATGCTCCGTGTTGCGCTTTCGGATTTCCCCGAGGTTCTGGTTCATTCAACCTACATCATGTAGGTTTGCAACCGACAAGCTGTATGTTGAACCGCCGTTCGGGAGGTGGCACGTGGCGGAGCCTGCGGTTACCGACGACATCGAGCAACGCATCCGCGAGGCGCAGGAGAAGTTCAACGCCGGCATGGGCGCCGACGGCGATGCGACCCCGTACCCGCTGCTGCGCGAGCTGCGCCAGAAGGCGCCCGTTCACCCGGGCTGGCCGGAGATGGGCGTTCCGGAGGACGGATCCGACGGCACGAAGACATTCACTGCATACTCGTTCGACGCGGTCAAAGCCGTCTTCACCGACAACATCACGTTCAGCACCCGAATCTACGAGGACATGGTGCGACCGCTGCAGGGCCCGACGATCCTGGAAATGCAGGAGCCCGAGCACGCGACGTACCGCAGGCTGCACGAATTCGCTTTTGCCAGGTCCTCGATGAATCGCTGGGACACCGAACTGGTCGGACCCCTCGTGGATCGCACGATCGCGAAATTCCGTGACGACAAGCGCGCCGACTTGGTCAGTGCGGTGTTCATGCCGATCCCGGTCCGGATCATCGCCGCCCTTCTCGGGTTGCCCGAGGCCGATATCGGTGAGTTCCACCGGCTGGCCATCGACCTGCTTGGGTTTCGCGCCGACATGGACACGGCGATGAAGGCTTCGGCGGAGATGAAGGAGTACTTCGTCGGAGTCCTTGCCGATCGGCGCAAGTCGCCAAAGGACGACATGGTGACCATCCTGTCCCAAGCCGAGATCGACGGCGTCACAATGTCGGATGAGCAAATCTACGGATTCATGCGCAATCTCCTGCCCGCGGGGGCAGAGACCACGTCGCGATCGACGGCCAGCCTCGCGTTGGCCCTGTTGACCCACACCGACCAGCTCGCCGCGGTGCGCGCCGACCGCGGCCTGTTGCCGCAGGCGATCGAGGAGGGCATCCGGTGGGAGACGCCGCTGCTCAACTTCATCCGGGAGGTCACTGCCGACACCGAGTTCTTCGGGCTCCATATCCCCAAGGGTTCGACGATGATGGTCAACCTCGGCAGCGCCAACCACGACGAGACGCGATGGGAGAACGCCGAGTCCTTTGACATCTTTCGGGACCGCAAGCCCCACATCGGTTTTGGCCACGGTGCGCACGTGTGCTTGGGAATGCACCTGGCGCGGTTGGAGAGCACCAAGATCTTCAACGCGCTGCTCGACGAACTTCCAGGGCTGCGACTCGACCCCGATGCTCCGGCGCCCTATGTAACAGGCACGATGTTTCGTTCCCCACCACGCCTCGACGTCGTGTGGGATTAGAGGGGATCGCCTGACATGACTCGCGTGATCCAATGGGCTACCGGGGTGACCGGAGCAATGTCATTGCGGCACATCCTGAGTCGGCCGGACCTGGAACTGGCCGGCGTACGGGTCTACGACCCGGGAAAAGCCGGGATCGATGCGGGCACCCTGTGCGGAATGCCCGAAACAGGGGTGCTGACCTCTGCCGATCGCGATGCCATCATCGCTACCGATGCTGACGTGGTGCTCTACATGGGCAAAGTGGAGACCGACACGCCGGGCTGCTTCGCCGATGTCTGTGATCTGTTGGCCTCCGGCAAAAACGTGGTGGCCACCGGAAGTCGGTTTGTGCATCCCCGCTCTCTGCATGAATCGCTGGCAGATGCAATCGAAAAAGCTTGCCGCGCCGGCAGTTCGTCGTTTCTCGGGCTGGGCCTGTACCCGGGCTTCGTCGCTGAGTCGCTCGCCCCTGTGCTGTCCCGGCTGACCGAGCGCACCAGTCGGATCAGTGTGCGGGAGGTACTGAATTACTCGACCTATGCCAGCCACGACCTGATCTTCAACGCGATGGGGTTCGGTCATGCGCCGGATGATCCCACCCCGTTGCTGACGAACACCGACTATGCAGCGAGCGCATGGCTCGGCAGCGCGACCGTCCTCGCGCAGGCGCTCGGACTCCATATCCGGTCCATCGAGGGCTTTCGCGAGGTCGTGACGACGCCCAGGGCGCTGACGGTGGCTGCGGGAAAGATCCCGGCAGGAACCGTGGGCGCCATGCGTTTCGGCGTGGTGGCCGACTGCGGCGAGACGACACTCGCCGTCGAACACCTCACCAGGATGGCCGACGACCTGGCCCCCGACTGGCCGACGGAGATCGGTTACGCGGTGACCTTCGAGGGCAAGCCCAATATGACCTTGCAACTCGTGATCGGGTCCCACGACCAGGATCACGCCGAGCAGGGCTGTCTGGCCACCGCCATGCACGCCATCAACGCCATCCCCGCCGTTATCGCGGCCGAGCCGGGACTCTACGACTTGTCGACGATCACCCCGTTCGTCGCGCACTGGACCGAGCGCGGCGTCCTACCCACCACATAGGCGCCTAGCCTGCGTCCGCCGTGACCTCGCGAGGAGAGTTGAGTGCTCAAATCAGTTGATTTCCAGGTTGTTCGCGACCGACCAACCCTTGACCATTACCGCCGCGAATGGGTCCCGCGTCCTGGCATGGGGCTGTCGGGAATCTGGCTCGGCGCAGTCGTCGCCGACGCATCCGGCCAGAACTACTGGGGAGTGCGGGGATGTGACGACTTCCTCACCGGAATGACCCACGTCGTATCCCCGGTGTGTGGATTTCGATCGCTGCCGAAAAGCCTTGACGTCGAGGCGCCGCACCTTTACCTCGAGTACTCGACGGTCGACTGGTTCGAACCGCTGCAGTACGTCGATGATGGCCAGGCTGTGAAGCTGTCGTATCCGAGTGGACGGATCGACCGCGATGCCAACGAGTTCCACTGGTATGACGCCGGCAATCGATGGGAGATACACGGGCGGACGGTCAGCGACATCGTCCTCACGCACGTGCCGGCACAGGACGGCATCGACGACGACGTGTATTACCGCCACGAGCTGATGTACGCCACCGGCACGGTTGACGGTATCGAGGTGTCAGGCTATGCCCATCAGGACTTCGCGTACGGACCGCCGAAGAAGGTGTACACCGAACTTCCCATCGCCCGGCACCTGCAAGGTATGTGGGTTTCCTGGCTGCATGAGTTCGACGATGGACAGTTGGGCGGTGGTAGCTTCTGGCAGGGCCGCGAAGGTGTGGATTTCGGTCCGGGCTATCAGCTCAAAGACGGTGTCACCACGGTGCACAAGGACATCGCCGCCGAGCCGACGTTCAACAACGCCGGACGGATGACAGCGCTGGAGGCGACCATCGGCACCGATTCGTACAGCTTCTCCTTCGAATCCAGCGGCAGCCCGCTGCACGTCTTCGGTTCCGTGACAAGCACGTCATCGGGTGTGCGACCGGCGCGAAGCTGGTGCTGGGTCGAGTACACCGGAAGTATGCTGACACCGGAGCTGCTCGATGCGGCCACCGCCATGTTCGCGCTGGCCCGCGGGCTCCACTGATGACGTTGGCCGGCAACGCGGCATCGGGTGCACCTACGAGTTCGCCTGGACCTGAGAACGGTTGGCCCATGGTCAGACGAAGTCGGAGCCACCGTCGACGTTGACGGTGGCACCTGTCACGTAGCCGTTTCGCCGTGACGCCAGATAGGCGGTTGCGGATGCGATCTCTTCGGGCAACCCGGCGCGACCGACGTCGCAGGGATGGCCGTAGGTCTTCTCGACCCAGGACATCACATGCTTCGGATCCGATGAGTCGAGCCCGTCGGCGGCAAGCACATCCCGCAAGACCTCGGTGAAGCTAGCCGTCACTATCGTACCGGGGCACACGCAATTGACCAGGATACCCTCGGCGCCAAGGCTTTTAGACAGGTTCTTGGTGAAGCTCGACAACGCCGATTTGGCGGCCGTGTAGGCGACCAGCCGCGAGCTCTGGCGCTGGATCGAGTGCGCCGAGAGGGTGACGATGCGAGCCCAATCCGCCGATCGCAACAGTGGCAGCGCGGCCCGCACCGAGCGCACAGCGGAGAGCGTACCGAGATCGAATGCGGCGTACCAGTCGTCGTCGTCGAGATCTTCGAACGCGCCCGCGTTCGGACCGACGGTGTGCACCAGCACATTCAGGCTATCCCAGGCATGCCCAACGGACGCGAACGCCGATACGATGGACTCGGGATCCGACATGTCGACGCTGATCGTCAGCACTTCGGGAGCGCCCGCGCTGCGGATCCTCCTCGCAGCCGAGTCCAACGCGGCGTGGCCGCGTGCCATGATCGCCACCGAAGCGCCCTCGGCGCCGAGACTCTCGGCTATCGCCAGCCCCATCCCCTTGCTGCCTCCGGTCACGACCGCCGTTGCGCCGTGGAAGCCTAGGTCCATCGGGCAATCCTTCCTCTACCGGCTACCGGGGAATGCCTGCTGGCCCTTGATGATCCGGGGAGCCAGGTGGACGATCTCGCTGACCACGGTGGGGTTGGCGTGCGACATGGCGATCAGAGAAAGCATTGCGTTGGCCACGTCATCGACGGTCGACATCTCTTCCGGAATCTGGCCACCGCGCGCCCAAGACCGGTATAGATCAGCGAGCAGATCGCGGTCTGCTCCGCGTAGGATCTCGGTGTCACAAGTGGGGCCGACGCTGACGCGGATCACGGCGAGCTCGGGATGTTCGGCCCGCCAGGAGCGCAGGATCTCGTCGAGCGCGGCCTTGCTCGCATGGTAGGCCGCCACACCCGGGCGGGGCGGCCTACGTCGTGGCTCGACGCGATGACGACCGTTGCGTTGTCGGCCAAGTGGGGGAGGGCCGTTCGCAGTACGTGCGAGGCCCCCACGGCGTTGACGGCGTACGCGTGCAGCCAGGTCTCCACGTCGGTCTCTTCGATCAGCGCGAACGGCACCGCGGCACTGGTGAATACGACAGCGTCGATCTTCCCGAAATTGGCAACGACCTGGCTGATGACGTGTTCGATGGCGCGCGGATCGGACACGTCGAGCTCGTGTGCCGATCCGCCGAGTCGGTCGGCCAGTTCTGTCAGGCGGTCTATCCGCCGCGCGGCGAGTGCCACCGTTGCGCCCCTGGAGTGCGCCGCAAGGGCCAATGCCTGTCCGATGCCGGACGATGCCCCGATGATCAACATCCGCGTCCCCGCGATGCTGGAGTGCCGGTCGCTCATACTCTGCTTCCTTCGGGAGATTTCGTGGTGGACGACTGCGCCGACGTTACCCCGATTCTCGCATACGAGAATTATTATTCTCATGGCTGGGTCGGTTAGGTCCTACTCGGGCACGTCGGCCGGTGCAACGGCAAGGGTGCCGCCTTCCGCCGATCGGCGCGGATAGGGCGGCTCGACGATTCGGGGCGAACGGGCACGTCAGCACGCGAACGCGGGCAAACCGGCCGAGGTGGCGGAAAAGTCGGACCCAAACCGGACACAAAGCTTGTTTGCGTTTCGCGATAACACCTATTCTCAACAGGTCGAGGGTGTGTCTCGACGCGAGGTAGGAAGGGCCACTGCGTGACGCAAACCGTGAGCGGCGAGCCGTACTACGACCCCTTCGACTTCGAGATCGACGATGATCCCTACCCGGTGTGGAAGCGGCTGCGCGATGCGGCCCCCCTCTACCACAACGAGAAATACGGATTCTACGCACTGAGCCGGTACGACGACGTGGCGCGCGAGCTCACCAATTGGAATGACTACCGATCGGGCAAGGGCACCATCGTCGAAGTCATCCTCAATGGGCTCGAAGTGCCACCGGGGGTGATTCTGTTTGAGGATCCTCCGATTCATGACGCCCATCGCCGGCTGTTGTCGGGAGTGTTCACGCCGCGCCGTATGGCAGCGGTCGAGCCGCTTGCCAGAGAGTTCTGTCGGCGCGCGCTGGAGCCCCTCACGGGGGCAGACACATTCGACTTCATCGCCGACCTCGGGGCGTGGATGCCGATGCGCACGATCGGCTACCTGCTGGGGATTCCCGAAGACCGTCAGGTTGCCATCCGCCAACGCACGGATCGGCTGCTCGCACTCGATGCCGACGGACCGGGTGACGTCGCTGCGGACATGCTCACCCGAACCGGCTCGATGCTCGAAGAATTCATCGACTGGCGCTATGAGCACCCCTCCGACGACCTGATGACCGAATTGGTCAATGCCGAGGTCGATGAACCCGACGGCTCCCGGCGCCGACTGACCCGTCAGGAGGTGCTGACCTACACCGGAACCGTTGTGGGTGCGGGCAACGAAACCACGACCCGGTTGATCGGATTCGCCGGGGCGCTGTTGTCCGACCATCCAGAACAGCGCCGCGAGCTGGCGGCCGATTTCAGCCTGATACCCGGTGCGGTCGAAGAGATTCTGCGCTACGAAGCGCCGTCACCGGTGCAGGCTCGCTACGTCGCCCGTGACGCGGAGCACTACGGGCAACAGGTTCCGGAGGGGTCGGTGATGCTGTTGCTCAACGGTTCGGCCAACCGCGACGAACGTCAGTTTCCCGACGCGGACAGGTTCGACATCCACCGGAAGGCGGCGCATCTGTCCTTCGGGCAGGGCATCCATTTCTGTCTTGGTGCCGCGCTGGCGCGGGTGCAGGCGCGGGTCGCGCTCGAGGAGGTCCTGTCACGGTGGCCGGACTGGGAGGTCGACTATGACAAGGCACAGCGCGCGCACACTACCAGCGTCCGGGGCTGGGCCACCCTACCGGCGAGGCTATGACATGACGAATACCGTTGACCCCGAGATTGAATCGGGCCGCACGGGGCCGGTTGACGCGACCGGGACGTCCTCGCTGCCGGCCCGGGCCGGGTGGGGTCTTTTCATCGTCGCCTACCTGGCGTTCGCGATATTGACCGTCTCAACCGTTCAAACCGGTACCCACGGGGATCCCCGGATTACCAACCCCACTCCGGGCCCGGCGCCATATCCGCCGTTCCTCGGGTTCGACAACTGGCCGTTGGTGGTCTCCTCCAGTTCCATCCCGCTGGCGATCGGTCTGATCGGATCGTTGGTGTGGCTGTCGGTACGACAGCGCAGGGTGCATTGGGCCGTGGTGATCGCGTTCGCCGGTCTGATCACCGGCGCTATGGATCCATTGGCCAACTGGGCGACATTCGCCATCTTCGACCCGCGCATGCTGCACTTCCCGCTGTCGTGGCCGTATATTAGGATTGCGCCGAATCTCGAGCCCGCGTTGTCATTTCTCGGGGGCTATGCGGCCTATTACCTCCTCAGTGGGCTGGGAATCCTCCAACTGCATGACCGCTTCCTGGATCCGATGTTCCGGCGCGCCAGTTGGCTTGCGCACCAACGCCTCGCTGCGGTCTTCCTCGGCGCGTTCCTTATCTCTATACCGCTCAACGGGCTCGTTCAGTTCACCTGGTTGAGATTCGGGATCTTTTACTACTCCGAGGCGGTGGGACCCACCCTGCAGATCGGCCACATCCATTTCCCGATCGTCATGGCGGTGTACGACTCGTTCATCTTCGCGATGGTCGCGGTCATGTGCGTCCGCGACGACGGCGGCGAACTGTTGCTGATCACCCGGATCGCCCGTCGGATTCCGGCGCGACCGGGCCGCAATGAGGTGACACTGACGCGCCAGCTGCTCGCTTCGGTTGCGGTGGGCCTGGTGTCCTTTGCCGTACCGCTGGCGGTGCTGGCCGGCCTGCGCGCCGCGGGACTGTCGTCACCCGCGTACGAGCAGAACCCGTATCCGAATGTCAAGGTATACGACCCATACGGACATCTCGAGAAATCGGGCAAGCCGGGGCCTTTCTACAAGTGATCCACTTCGTTCGAGTCGTACGGGCTCGGTTGATTGTGAGCGGAAGGAGCGGCGATGACTGATGACGCCGTCGATCGGTACCGTGTCGTCCACATCGGGACGGGGCTCACAGGAAGAGAAGCGTTGCGAGCAACGATCCTTGACCCGGCCCTGGATCTCGTCGGCGTCAAGGTTTCAACGCCGAGCAAGGTCGGAGCCGATGCGGGCCTGCTCTGCGGTGTCGACGCCGTGGGAGTGACCGCAACAGCAGACATGGCGGAAATCATTGCGCTCAAGCCTGATTGCGTGTCCTACTGCGCAACAGCGGTTCGCCGAGAGGAAGACGCAATCGCGGACATCGCCGCGCTGCTGGAGTCGGGGATCGATGTCGTGACGATTTCCACGATTCCGATGGTGTACCCGGACGCCGCGCCGCATCACTGGCGTGCACTGCTCGATTCAGCCACCAAAAAGGGTCATTCGACGTTCTACGCGACCGGTAGTGAGCCCGGCTTCATCAGCCTCAATCTTCCGACCGCCCTGCTCTCCGGCGCGGGTAGGGTGACCTCGTACCGGATGGATGAATACGCGGTCGACTTGGACAAGGCCTATCCCATTTGGGATGTGCTACATGAGTCGATGGGTTTCGGCAAACCGGACGGCCACGTCCCGGTCCGCATAGCCTCGGGCAAGGTGAATCATGACTGGGAGACGGTCGTGCGCTATATCGCGGACCTGCTCGGCATCGAACTCGACGGCGTAGAGCTCGACTGGGAGACAGTGTTGGCCCCGGCCGATCTGCCCACGGCCCTCGCCGTGGTGCCGGCGGGCACAATCTGTGGGCACCGCTGGCGGCTGGCCGGAGTGGTCGGTGACCGAAAAGTGGTGGCGGTGCAATACTTCGCGACCGTGAGTTCCACCCCGTGGCCCGAACGGTGGCCCAAACCTTCGCGCGAGGGACAGGGCGGCATGGTTTTTCGTGTTGAAGGCGACCCCAGTATGAGCCTGGAACTGTATTTGGAACAGTCGAGCGATCAGCGGATCAATCCGGGGATCACGGCCACCGCCATGGCTGCGGTGAACGCCATTCCGTGCGTGGTGGCCGCGCCGCCGGGCGTCATCGAAGCACCGCTGGCCGGAGCCGGAATCGTTAGCCGCCTCTCCCGCACCCGACGGTGACCGTATTCGCGCTGCTGCACGGCGGGCTGCACTACGGCTCCTGCTGGGATGCGGTGCGTACAGAGTTGCGGCGGCGAGACCACCGCGCGATCGCACCAGATCTTCCGGTCGACGACGACTCGGCGGGAGCGCTGAAGTGGGCGCAAGTGGCGATCGATGCGATCGAGCGAGAAGTTGACGGCGCTCCCGAGGACGTTGTCGTTGTCGCACACTCCATCTCGGGGTTGTGCGCACCCGTCATCGCCACCTTGTACCCGGTGCGCCACATGGTGTTCGTCGGTGGGCTACTGCCCGTCCCCGGCCAGTCGTTCCTCGAACACCTTGGCGCCAACCCCGACGCGATCACATTTCCCGAGCCGCACGAGCATGGCGACGGCCCGTTCGGCCTTACCTGGGAGTCGGTGCGGGAAGGTTTCTACCATGACTGCCCGGAATCGTTGGCACGTCATGCATTCGACGAACTGAGGTACCAATCGTTCACCGTGTTCACCGAGCGGTGTCCGATCAGCCGCTGGCCCGATACGGCGTCGACTTACGTGCTGATGCGGGACGACCGCGCGGTGGGGGAGTCGTGGGCCCGGCGCAATGCGGTCGCCAGGATCGGGGCACAGGTCGTCGAATTGGACGGCGGCCACTCACCCTTCTTTTCCCGCCCGGCCGAACTGAGCGCGGTGCTGCTGGGTTTAGGGGATCGCAGAGGCGCTGCACGGCATACCGTTGACGCTGATGACCACGAAGACGCCTAATAGTCGGGCGGTCAGGGTAATCCGGGCTGACGGCTAATCGTGCGACTCACCTCCTAGGGACGTGCCAGCATCTCGCTGAGCTGTTGCGCCAGTTCCGACTTCTTAACCTTGCCCGTCGCGGTGAACGGGAGGTCGCGTTTTGCGGTGACCCAGATGAACCTCGGTACCTTGTACGCCGATAGCCGCGTACGCAACTGCGCGCGCAAGGACTCGCCGTCTGGCGCCGATTCGCCGCACGGCACCACGGCCGCGGCGACTACCGTTCCGGCGTCGGTCTCGGCGCCGACCACGTACGCCTCGAGTACGCCATCGCACTCGGCCAGCGCCAATTCCACTTCGCTGGGCGTGACGTTGGTGCCGCCACCCGTCTTGATCAGGTCGCCCAACCGCCCGGTGAATGTGATCCAACCGTCGTCGTATTCGACGCCGCAGTCGCCTGTGCGGTAGTAGCCGTCAGCGGTGAACACCTCCTCGCGCTCACGCTTGTGCAGGCGTTGCATCAACGAGTACCCGCGCACCCAGATCTCGCCGGGCGTACCCACCGGCACCGGCTGTCCCGTCTGGGGGTCGACGAGCAGATGATGTAGCCCTTCGATTGGCGGACCGCCGGTTTCGGACCGATCGGGCGGCTGCGGCAGGTACGGGTCGACCCCGATGTGATTGCCACACAGCTCCGTCATTCCCAGGCCACTAGAGCCCTTGGGCTGACGCTGGGGTGGCACCATCGCCGGCATGCTGGTGCGTCGCACCGAGCTCAGGTCGCGTGCCGGAAACTCGGGATGCTCGGCCAACGTCTTGCCCTGCTGCGGCCAGCCCAGCGTGATCGTCGCGCGGTGTCGCTCCATCAATTCCAGCGCTTCTGCCGCGTCGAACGCGGGTTGGGTAACCAGCGTCGCGCCGTGGTGGATCACCGCGAGCAGCCCCGTGATCAGTCCTCCCACCCAGAAGAAGGGCATGGCTGTGAACATCACGTCATCGTGGGTGAGGCCGTACATGAACGTGAGATTGTAGGTGTGCCGGACGAGGGTGCCCTGGCTGTGCACGGGCCCCTTCGGGTCACCGGTACTGCCCGAGGTGTAAATGATGGCGCCGTCATCGGCTGGCGTCACACACAATTCCACGTCGACCAGGAAGTCGGCGTCGCTGGCCGACATTTCGCGATCACCGTCGATCGCTGTCATCCACGGCTGATCGGATGCGCCCCACACCGCAACGGTCCGCAGGAACGGAGCTTTTCGTACCGCGATGCGGCCAGGATCGCGCTGCTCGGCCAGCCCGGGCAGGGCTTCCTGTAATCGGTCCACGAAGTCGTGGTTGCGAAACCGCGATGACGCCAAGATCGCGCGCAGATCAGCGTGTCGCGCGGTCCAGGCGAGTTCGGACGCCTTATAGAACGTATTGAGCGGCACCGCGACTGCGCCGATGCGTGTGGCGGCAAACCACGTCAATGCCCAGTCGACGCTGTTGGGCATCAAGATACCGACGTGGTCCCCCTTGCCTATCCCCTCGGACAACAGGGCGACCGCCAGCGCAGCTGAACGGCGGTCAAGGTCGCGGTAGGTCAATTCCTGCCCGCCCACGACGAGGAAGGGCTTGTCCCCGAAGCGTGCCGCGGAGGACCTCACCAGAGCAGGAATCGTGGGCAAGATGTTCGGGAAGGGCATGACCGCAGGATAGTAGGATTTGCGCAAAACGAGAACATAGGTTCTCGTTTGTCTACGGCTTACAATTTCGCCATGGTCACCGAAGCGGATCGTTGGGCCGGCGACGATCGGTTGGACCGGCTGGAATCGAGCCTCGCAATCAGTCAGCTGCCCAGCCGCTACGCCATGGCGCTCGACGCGCGCGATCTCGGTGAGCTGGTGGCGCTGTTCGTCGACGATGTCGACGCCGGAGCCGAGGGCCGCGGCAGGGATGCGTTGAGGCGTTGGTACGACCGGGTACTTCGGCGTTTTTACCGCAGCATCCACCTGATCTGCGGCCATCAATTCGACTTCGTCGACGACGACCACGCCATCGGATCTGTGTATTGCCGAGCCGAACACGAGGACGGCGACGGGTGGTTCGTGATCACGATGCGCTATGACGACGTGTACGAGCGTAGGGACGGCCAGTGGCGTTTCGTCAGACGGCGGGAGCACCCTTGGTACTCAGTCGATGTGACCGAGCGCCCCGGACCGGAGTTCATGCGCTGGCCGACCGACATCACGTTGCCTGCGGCCATGCCCCATCGCATGCCCACCTGGCGGGCCTTTTGGGCCGACGGCGACCCTGGGCTTCCGGGACGTCTGTCGACGCGCCCATAGCATCCGGCGCGGGCTGCCGCGCTGCCGTCGCGGTTTACAAACCCTTCCGAAACTGACATTCTCGTTTAATGCAAGCAGGCGTTTCCGCCATTGCTGACCCGCCGGTGCGCTCGCACCCGTACCACCGCGATCAATGGAGGCCACCATTTCGGTAGACAAAGTGCTCAATGGTGTCCGCGTGTTGGAGGTTGCCGCATGGACCTTCGTACCGTCGGCCGGCGCCGTCCTGGCGGAGTGGGGCGCCGAAGTTATCAAGGTCGAGCCGCGCGAGGGCGGTGACCCTCAGCGTGGCCTCGTCACGATGGGCATCGTGGATGAGGGCGGCGGCACGGTCAACTACATGATCGAGATCCCGAATCGGGGGAAGAAGTCGATTGGCGTCGATCTGAGCACTTCCGACGGTCAGGATGTCATCCGTAAACTCGCCGCTACGTGCGACGTTTTCCTCACCAGTTATCTGCCGAGTCGCCGCAAGAAGATGGGCATCGACGTCGACGACATCAGAGCCGCGAATCCCGGCATCGTCTACGTGCGCGGGTCAGGCCACGGCCCGAAGGGTCCCGATTCGGACAAACCTGGCTATGACGGCGTCTCCTATTGGGCCCGCGGCGGCATCGCCGCCGTGCTCACCGAAGGCGCAGACGAGTTGGTGCGGTCGCGCCCGGCGTTCGGAGATCTGCTCGGAGGCATGGCGATCGCGGGCGGGATCGCGGCCGCGTTGTACAAGAAGGCGACGACCGGCCACGGGTCGGTGGTGGATGTCTCCCTGCTCGGGCTCGCGGCGTGGAACCTCAGTCCCGATGTCGCAGTGAGCCAGATCCACGGTGGTAGCTCGATCCCGAAGTTCGGCCATGCCGACGCACCCAATCCATTGGTGGGGACCTACCGCACCAAGGACAACCGCTACGTCCAGCTGATGATGTTGCAACTCGACAAGTTCTACGCGGAAGCGATGCGTGCCATCGGTCTCCCCGAATTGATCGGTGACGAGCGATTCGCCGATCCGGCATCGCGATTCGCCAATCGGACGGAACTGATCGCACTCATGGACGAGGTGTTTGCGAGACGCACTCTGGACGAATGGCGCGAACAGCTGGCCGGCATTTCCGGCGCCTGGGGGGTGGTGCAGACACCGGGAGAGCTGTGCCATGACCCGGCGGTGACCGCCAACGGCTATGTCGCGAGCACCACGACGATGAATGGTTCGCCGTATTCGCTGCCCACCAACCCCGTCCAGTTCGACGAACGGGCCGTGGTCCCGCCGGGCGCACCCGAACACGGCCAGCACACCGAAGAAGTACTGATGGAGGCAGGTTTGGACTGGGACACCATCGCGAACTACAAGGAATCCGGAGCGATCCTATGAGTGCAACTCCGGCACAGATCACGGCTGATGACCCTGCCGACTTTGACCCGTTTTCGGACGACTTCTTCAACGGGGCGTTCGACACCTACCGGCGCCTGCGCGACTCGGCCCCCGTCTATTACAACGCAAAGTGGGACTTCTGGGCCCTGACCCGTTATGAGGACGTAGCGCCCGCCACCAAGGATCACGAAACCTACTCGTCGGCCAAAGGGGCCACGCTCGACATGGTCAAGGCGCACGACGACGCGCTGCCGGTGCCCAAGGTGATCATCTCGATGGATCCCCCCGAACACCAAAAGATGCGCAGGCTGGTGAGCAACGTCTTCACCCCGCGCGCCATCGCGGCGCTGGAAGACATGGTGCGCGAGAAGGTTTACGAGCGGATCGATGCGCTCGACCCGACGTCCTTCGACGTGGTGGCCGACTTCTCGGCCCTGTTCCCGAACGAGGTCATTACCACCATGTTGGGAGTGCCGAAGGAGGACCGCGAACAGATTCGGCGCTGGCTCGATCTGCTGCTCGAACGTCGTCCGGGTCAGATCGCCACCACCGCAGAAGGTTTCGAAGCATCGACGAAAACCGGTATCTACTACTACAACCTGGTGCAGCAGCGCCGCGCAGAACCTCGTGACGACATGATCAGCCGGCTCATCGAGACCGAGATCGAGCGCGACGGACAGGTGGAGAAGCTCACCGATGTGGACATCACCGGATTCGCGACCATGCTCGGGGGGGCCGGCGCAGAGACCGTCACCAAGCTCATCGGCAACGCCATGGTCGCCTTCGCCGACTTCCCGGACCAGTGGCGAAAACTGAAGGAGGACCGCCGCAAGATTCCGGCGGCGGTCGAAGAATTGTTGCGTTACGAGGCACCGTCGCAGTACCAGGTCCGCACCGCCACCCGCGATGTGATGTTGCACGGCAGAGTAATTCCCGAAGGAAGCGCCGTCTTGCTGGTCACCGGCTCGGCGACGCGCGATGAGCGGATGTTCCCCGATCCCGACCGGTTGGATATCGACAGGGACCGCAAGATGGGCTTCAATCTCGCGTTCGGGTACGGCGTGCACAGCTGCTTGGGGGCGGCGCTCGCAAGGATGGAGAGCCGCATCGCGCTGGAGGCGCTGCTCGATCTGCTGCCCGAGTACGAAGTCGATCGCAGCGGGTTGCGCCGGGTGGCGATGTCCAACGTGTGTGGGTGGTCCAATGTGCCGGTTCGCAAGGCGGACTGAGTTGTCGGCGACATAGCACACGGCGCCTCAACCCTTCGAGAAACTGGAGATGATGATGTCCGACCGTACGGCCCGGCACCGCAGAATGGCCCACGCGAAATGGGAGGCCTATGCGAAGGCGCCGGAGACCGGAAAGGTTACCTACGGTGACGAGTGGATCTACGCACCAGACGCCGTGATGATGTGCCCCCTGTTCAACAATGGTGCCGAGAACCTCATGGCCGACCTGGCATCCGAGCAGGTGCTGGCGGCCATGCAGAAATTCGCGCCGGACGGTGACATGCTCACGTGCGAAGTGCGCATGTGGTGGAAGCACATGCCCGACTTTCGGATCGTCACCCCGTTCGACTGCAAGGCTGCCGATTGGGGGTTCGCAGTCCGCGACACCTATGCGGGAACGCTGTCTGACGGGACGGTGCTCAGGCTCGAAGAATGGGACTACGTGTGGACCAACGAAGAGGGCCACATAAGTCGGTGGGACTGGTTCGTCGACTCACGGGAGTGGTACCCATTCGTCGACCTGATAGGCCTCGATCGTGACGGCCTGACGTACCAGGACTACACCGTCAACTTTCTGCGCGAAGGTAGCATCGCCGGCTGACGTCCGGCCGCTGGACACTAGGTTGATCCTCCCGCGCCGGCCAAGTTGGCCCGCATGGTGCTCCGACGCCCGGCATCCAGGAAGCCGCGCACAACGTAGGGCCGCACGAAGTCCGCGACCACTTGGTCGTCGCCCATGTCGAGGTAGGGCGACGGAGTGGTGAACAGCGAGAACAACATTCGCGCAAACCACTCGGTTGCAGACCGGATATCGAGGTCATTGCGGACCTCACCCGTCAATCGAGCGGCCGAGACGTACGGTGCGAGGAACTCGCTGCATTCCCGTAGCAGGGTCGACGCATTCTTGGTCAACATCAGGCTGACTTCGTCTTGGTCGAAATATGACTCGGGCTCCACCACGCGCCGGGCTTGAGTCACGAAAACACCTGCCCGAACCAGTTTTTCCTCCAGGGTGCTACCGCCGTGGCGGTCGATCGCCTTGGCCAGCCTGCGATAGAAGCCCTGAGACGCCGCCTCCGCGCACGCCTCGACAATCGTCTCCTTGTCCCGGAAGTACTCGTAGAAGGTGCTCCGGGACACGTCTGCGACACGTGCGATGTCGACGATCGTCGTCTTCCGCAACCCCTGCGTTCGGAAGCAGGCGAAAGCGGCCGAGATGAGAACCTCGCGGGTGTCGATAGCCGTCGCGTGCGTCATCTGGAACTGGCTTTGCCCGCTCAGTGATCCGGCGCGAGGATCAGCCCGCTGGTCGGAACACCGGTACCCGACGTGACAAGCACGTGTTCGACGTCGTCCACCTGATTGTGGGACGTGCCGCGCACCTGGCGGACACCCTCGGTGATGCCGTTCATGCCGTGGATGTAGGCCTCGCCGAGCAGTCCACCGTTGGTGTTGATCGGCATCCTGCCGCCCAGCGACAATTCCTCGACCGAGACGAAGTCCTTGGCTTCCCCGCGACCGCAGAAGCCGAGTTCCTCGAGTTGGGTGAAGACGAACGGCGTGAAATGGTCGTAGAGGAAGGCCGTCGAAATGTCTTGCGGCTTAAGGCCCGAATCCCGCCACAGCTTGTCGCCGACCACGCCCATTTCCGGCAGGCCGGTGATCTCCTCTCGGTAATAGCTGGTCATCACCTCGCCGTCGTAGGCGGCGCCTTGCGCGGCCGCCGCAATGACGGCGGGCGGCTTGGCAAGGTCGCGCGCTCGCTCGACGCTCGTCACCACCATGGCAACGCCCCCGTCGCTTTCTTGACAGCAGTCGAGCAATCTCAGCACAGGCTCGATGATCCACCGCGATTGTTGATGCTGCTCAATGGTTATCGGCTTCTGGTAGAACCAGGCGTCGGGATTGTTCGCGGCATGCTTGCGGTCGATGACCGAGATCTTGCCGAAATCGGCATTTGTGACGCCGTAGGTGGTCATGTAGCGCTGGGCGTGCAACGCGACCCAGGCGGCCGGCGTCATAAATCCAAACGGCGCGTAGGGCGCCATCCATAGCGGCGTCACGCCCGCCTGGCGGCCGGCGCCGCCGAAGCGGAAACCGGAACGCTCGTTGAACGCGCGATAGCACACCACCGCTTCTGCCACGCCCGTCGCGACCGCCATCGCGGCCTGCATCACCGTTCCCGCGGCCGCACCACCGCCGTGCGGGACCCTGGTGAAGAAGCTCAGATCCCTTATCCCGACATTGCGTGCGACCTCGATCTCCTCGTTGTCGTCGACGCTGAAGGTGACCATGCCGTCGATGTCGGCGGGACGAAGGCCGGCGTCGTCGATGGCGGCCTTGACTGCCTCGCAGGCCAGCTGCATCTCACTGCGGCCCGATTCCTTGGAGAACTCGGTTTGGCCGATCCCGACGAGGGCGGCCTTGCCGCCGATACCGTCGCTCATGCATCCACGCCTTCGAGCAGACTGAGCACCGCGGTCCCGGAGACGTGGTCGCCGAGGCTGTTGGTGCCCTTGAAGGTGACCTCGATGAACCCTTCGCCGTCGGCCGACGATTTGTCCGTGACGGACCCCGTGAATCGCATCGGGTCGTTGGGGTATGCCGGAACACCGAGACGAATCGACAGCTTCTTGATCATCGCCTCGGGGCCGGCCCAGTCATGGAGGAACTTCACGCAAAGTCCGTTGGTCGTCAGGATATTCAAGAAAATGTCCTTGGATCCCTGGGAGTTCGCAAAATCGCGATCATGGTGTACGGGCATGTAGTCACGGGATGCGATGGCACCGGCGACGATCAGTGTGGTGGTCACCGGAACGTCCATCGGGGTGACTTCGTCGCCCACGACGATGGAGTTCCAAGTGAGCGTGGTGGTGCGGTCGACGGTGGAGGTCATTTGTTTCCTTCCGAGTATGCTGCGCCGAGCCGGGCGAGTTGTTGAGGGGCCGATCCCAGCGACAGCTCAATCTGCTTGGCCCACAGGAAATAGCGGTGAAGCGGATAGGTGACGTCGATGCCCATACCGCCGTGGACCTGTTGGGCCGACGCGACGACCCGCGCTCCGGCCTCGGCGGCCCAGAATTTGGCGATGGCGGCCTCGCGGGCCGCGGGCCGGGCTTCCGCGATCAGCCAGGCCGCGTGCCAGGTGGTCCACCGTATCGCCTCGACGTCGATGAACGCATCGGCCAGCCGCTGCTGCACAGCCTGAAATGAGCCGACCGGTCTGCCGAACTGCTCGCGTTGACTGGTATAGGTGGCGGCGATCTTCAACGCCCGCTCGGTCACGCCGACCTGCATGGCGCACAGTCCGAGCAGCGCGCGGGTGTACAGCGAGCTGACGGCGTCCGGCCCGCCGGTTCCGGTGAGGCGGTGGCCGATAGCGCCGGCGAATTCGACGTCGGCATAGGGTTCGCCGTTGGTGGTGCTTACCGACGAGACGACGACGCCATTGTTGTCTCCGCTTGCCGTATCGACGACGTAGAGGCCCGGGCCGTCATCCGCCTGTGCCGACACCACGATGGCTTCGGCGAGCTGCGCCGCGGGCACGAGTTCCTTCGCGCCGGTCAAGTTCCAGGCGTCGCCATCAGCACGTGCGATGGTGCGCGGCGCGGCCGGATCGGAATTTCCGGGTTCGGCGAGTGCGGCGGTCAGGATCGCGTCGCCGTCCACCACCCTCGGAAGGTAGCGCTGCTGAATACTCGAGTCACCGTGCCGCGCAATCGTATCCGCGCCTAGTACGAGGGTCGCGTAGACCGGGACCGGCGCGACGCTCCAGCCGACTTCGGCGAGTAGCACGCCGAGGTCGAGAAAGCTGCCACCGCTGCCGCCGACAGCTTCGGGCAGCGCGATGCCCAGCAAGTCCGAGGACGCCAGCTCACGCCACAGCGCACGGTCGTAGCGGTGCTCGCCTGATTCCAGGTCGGTCAGGTGTTCGGGCGTGGCGCGGTGCTCGAAGAGCTGCCGGGCTACCTTGCCGACGGTTTCTTGTTCTTCGGTGAAGGAAAAGTCCATGTTCGCCTGGTGCCTCGTGTTCAGCGTGCGGGCCGGAACTGGTGCAGCACCAGCTCGTCGCCGCTCGGGATGGCTTGGAACTTCTCGTAGAAGACCTCGACGGGCAGCCCGACCTCGATGGCGGCGGGCTCGATGTCGCACATGTTCGACACGATGCGCACACCCTCCTCGAGCTCGATCAGGGCCACCACGTAGGGGTATTGGAGGAAGGGCAGCGGCGGGTACTGCGGCATCACGAAGCTGTAAACCGTTCCCCGGCCGGTGGATTCGATGGAATCCCAGTTGAGCGACTGGCAATTGCCGCACATCGGACGGGGTGGCACCCGCAACGTGTTGCAGTCGGCGCATCGCTGGATCAGAAGCTTGCCGTCCTTGAGGCCCGACCAGAAGAATTCGGTGTCCGGACTGATCGACGGGGCAAGTCGGGTGGCCATCAGCTTCCCGTCTTGAATCGCAGCGTGCGGAACCATTGGCGGCCGATGACGTCCCCGTTCTGATCGCGGTAGGTGGTCACCCACGTGACGAAGAATCCTTTGCCCATCGCCGTCGTCTTTTCGTCGGAGATCGAGTCGAAAACCGTCTCACCGGTGATCTCGTCGCCGACGCGCGGATAACGTTCGATCTCGAACTCCGAGTTCGTCGCGATGATGCCCGTGTAGCCCGCGTCGGACAGGAATTGCAGCGGGTTCTTCTTGATTTCGATCGGCACGCCACCGCGTTCATGGATGCCGGCGAGCTTGGGCGGAGGCATCGTCCAGCTCTGGAGCATCACCGGCGGGGAAACCAGGGCACCGTAGCGGGAGTTCTCCGCGAACTCGGCATCGAGGTAGGCGGGATTCATGTCGTCCAACGCGTACGCCCAGTGCCGGATCATCGCCGCATTCACCGGATCAGGCGCGCGGGAGGGTCTGCCGACTCCGTCGGTGGGCGTCCCGATGAGCGCGTCGAGGCGCTCGCGCAGGTCGTCCTTCGTTGTCTCCGTCATCGGTCTCAGGCTCCTTTCTCCGATGCGGCCCGCATGTCCCGGGGAGCGCGCGGCATCCCGAGACCGGCCATGGCGATGATGTCGCGTTGAAGCTCGTTGGCTCCGCCGCCGAACGTGTTGATGACCGCCAGGCGGTATGCGCTCTCCAGCTCTCCTTTGAGCGGGGCCGCTGAGTCCTTGCGCACACCCGCCTGTCCCACCACTTCCAGCAGTTCGCGAGCGACCTGCTGGGTGAGCTCGGTGCCGAATACCTTTGCCGCAGAGGCCTCGCCCATCCCGAGGGCGCCAGAGCTCATGGTGGCGTTGACGCGCAGGTTCAGCAGCCGGTAGGCCGCGACTTGCGCCTCGACTCGGGCCAGGGCCTGCTGCACCCAGGGCTGATCGATGACCATGCCGTCGTCGAGCGGTGTCGTCGATGCCCATTTGAGCGTCTTGGCGAACAGCGGCTCCAGGGCGCCGAGATTGCCGAGTGCGGCGCGTTCGAGGTTGAGCTGGTTCGTCACGAGTGTCCAGCCCTGGTTTTCGCCGAGCACGATGGCGCTCTCGGGTACCCGGACGTCGTCGTAGAACGTGTAGTACGTGGAAACCCCCGGCATGGTATGCAGCGGCTTCCAAGAGAAACCGGGTGAGTCCGTCGGGACGATGAACAGGGTGATCCCCTTGTGTTTCTTGACGGTTGGATCGGTCCGCGCCGCCAGCCAGATATAGTCGGCGAACTCCGCGCCGCTGGTGAACATCTTGGAACCGTTGATGACGAATTCGTCGCCATCGCGTACCGCGGTGGTACGCAGCGACGCGAGGTCGCTGCCGGCGCCGGGCTCCGAGTAGCCGATCGCGAAATCGACCGTGCCTTTGAGTATCGCCGGGAGGAACTTGGCCTTCTGTTCGTCGGTTCCGTATTGAATGAGGGTGGGCCCGACGGTGTTCAGGGTGACAAACGGCAACGGTGCGTTGACCCTGCGCGCTTCCTCCGAGAAGATGTACTGCTCCAGGGCGGTCAGGCCGCCACCACCGTATTCAACCGGCCAGGCGACGCCGAGCAGCCCGGCTTCGCCGAGCGCGCGCCTGCACTCGGTCATCGCAGCGCCGCCCTCGGTGAGGTTGGCCACGGCAGCGCGGCGCTCCGGGGTCATCACCGCCTCGAGGCGGGTGCGGTAGTCCTTTCGGAGCTGTTCCTGCTCGGGTGTGTAGTCGAAGTCCATCAGGTACCCGTCCCCAATCGGATTGGCATCCGCTTCACCCCGGGCACCATGGTGGCGCGAAGTCGGGACACGTCGCCGGTGAGCTCGATCGTGGGGTAGGCGCCCAGGAGCACCTCGAACATCACTCTGGCTTCCAGGCGGGCGAGCTGCGCACCCAGACAAGCGTGTTCGCCTGCCCCGAATGCTATGTGCGGGTTCGGATTACGGGTGATGTCGAACTCTTCGCTGGTGGACCCGAAGATCTCCTCGTCGCGATTGGCGGCGCCGTACAGCATGACCACGGTGTCGCCGGCCTTGATCTGCTGGCCGCGGATCTCGATGTTCTCGGTGGCGCGGCGGGCCATGTGGGTAACCGGGCTGGTGTATCTGAGCATCTCCTCGACCGCACTCGGTAGCAGGGACGGGTTCGATCGCAGCAGCGCGAACTGGTCGGGGTGGTCGATCAGGGCCAACGTGCCCAATGCGATGAGGTTGCGGGTGGTTTCGTTGCCGGCGACCAGTAGCAAGAAGGAGAAGTTGAGCAGATCCGCATCGGATAGCCGCTCGCCATCCACCTCGGCCGCGGCCAGGATGCTCAGCAGATCGTCCTGCCCGCTGACCTCGCCCGACCGCCGCGCGGCGATGAGCTTGGTGAAGTACTCGTAGAGCTCACCGAGCGCGACGATCGAGTCCAGTTCGATGTCGGGGTCGGCGGTGCCGACCGCCGCGTCCGACCACGCTCGGAACTGCTCCCAGTCTTCGGGCGGGGCGCCGAGCATCTCCGCGATCATCCGGGTGGGAAGAGGTGCGGCGATCTCCTCGGCGAATTCGTACTCCCGCGACGGGTCGACACCGTCGACGATGCCCTTCACGATCTGGCGCACTTTGGGCTCGAGCAACTGCACCTGGCGTCGGGTGAAGCCGGAGTTGATGAGCTTGCGAAGCTGCCGGTGACGGGGGGGATCGGTGAAAATCAGGTTCCCCTCCTGAACGGGTTCAGGCTGGGTGGGATCCGGGATGGTGATGCCCTTCGTCGACGAGAAGGCCAGCGGGTGGCCCGAGACGTAGCGGACATCCTCGTACTTCAATAAGGCCCAGAAGTTCGTGACGTCATTCCACACGACGGGTGTCGTGTTGCGGAGTTCTCGGTAGATCGGGTAGGGGTCGCCGGCGTAAAAGTCCGGTGAGTGCAAGGGAACAGTGGTAGTGGGCACAGCATGCCTTCCTTGACGCTGAGCTCGTCAGACATATTGCCTAAGAATGTCCGTTCTCAAGCTGTCTACAGTAAAGCCCGATCATCTGTCAATCAGGGCATATCTAGCGGAAAATTAAGCGTGTTAGCCGTTGACGGCGTTGCGGCCGAGCGTGTACACACGGGTTGAGTATGTAAGTTCTTCCGAGGCGTCGAATGCGCCGCTCGACGATCAGCGGTCAGGAAGGCAAACAGGATGGCTGGGTCGCGTTCCCTTCTTGACAGCTACGCGCACTACATCGACGGCCAATGGATCGCGCCGGACAGTGGGCGCTACGACGTCATCAACCCCGCCACTGAGACGGTGATCGAAACGGCGCCCGATGCGAGCGTGGCTCAGGTCCAGCAGGCGATCGCAGCCGCCAGGTCGGCGTTCGACACGGGGCCGTGGCCGGCGGCCGCGCCCGCGGAACGGGCCCGCTGCCTGCAACAGCTCAGCGATGCGTTGCTGGCCAGGAGCGAGGAGATCTATGCCCTGGCGCAGGCCGAATGGGGTTGTTCAGCAAATGAGCGGCTGATTCACGTCGATGGTCCCGCCTTCATGGTTGGTCATGCCGCCGAGCTCGCCACGGAGCCGGCCGAGGCACCGATGGATGCGTGGGGCGCGGCGGGCACGACGCTGTTGCGCTATGAACCACTCGGTGTGGTGGCGGCGATGACGCCGTGGAACTTTCCGCACACGCTCAACGTCATGAAGCTGGGCGCAGCGCTCGCGGCGGGAAATACGCTCGTACTCAAGCCTTCTCCGCTGACGCCGCTGGCGGGACTCGCCCTCGCGCGGATCATCGACGAGGACACGGACATCCCGGCCGGCGTCGTCAACGTGGTCACACCGACCGGTGTCGAGGCCAGCAGAACCCTGACCCTGGATCCCCGGGTCGACATGGTGAGCTTCACCGGCAGCTCTGCCGTCGGCCGCGATGTCATGGCGGGCGCGGCCACCACCATGAAGCGCGTGCTGCTGGAGTGCGGAGGCAAGTCGGCGACCATCCTGCTGCCCGACGTCGACATAAGCGACGATTTGTTGGAGCGGCTGCTGTTCGAGGGCTGCACGATGCACGCGGGTCAGGCCTGCATTCTCAACAGCAGGTTGCTGCTTCCCGCTACGCTCCACGACCAGGTGGTGGGCCGGCTTGCGGAGCTGTCCCGCGCGGTCGTGATCGGCGATCCGGTCGATCCGGCGGTCACCATGGGGCCGTTGATCAGCCGCGAGCACCTCGACCGTGTCGAGGGATTCGTCAAACGCGCCGAAGCCGACGGTGCACTCGTGGTGGCCGGCGGCGCCCGCCCGAAGGATCTGAGCAGCGGATTTTACTTCGAGCCAACGATACTCACCGATTCATCCGCCGATTCGCACATCGCGCAGGAGGAGGTGTTCGGCCCAGTGCTGACGGTGTTGCGGTATCGCGACGACGACGACGCCGTGGCCATCGCCAACAATTCGTCCTACGGGCTCGGTGGTGCGGTGTGGGGGACCGATATCGACCGCGCGGTGGCGGTCGCCCGCCGGATCAGGACCGGACAGGTTTCGATCAACGGCACGATTCCCGGAGACGCGCCGTTCGGCGGCTTCAAGCAGAGCGGAATCGGTCGGGAGGGCGGTGTGATGGGGCTGCGGGCCTACATGGAACCCAAGGCCATCGGGATACCCGCGTGAACCGGCCGCTGACGGGCTTGCGAGTCGTCGAGCTGGCCTCTGAGATCGCGGGCCCCTATTGCACGAAGCTACTCGTCGATCTCGGCGCCGATGTGTGCAAAATCGAGACTCCCTCAGGCGACCCACTCCGGCGCTGGGGTCCGTTCCCGTCTGGACATCCTGATCCGGACCGAAGCGGACTGTTTGAATACCTCAACGCTGGAAAGCGCGGCGTCACACTCGGTTTCGCACACCAAGATGACATCGCCGTGGCCCACGACCTCATCGCCCGGGCAGATGTGCTCGTCGAGGACCTGCCCGCAGGCGCACCCGAGCGCCGGCAGTGGGGGCTGGACACGGACACTCTTGACCGCATCAACCCGAACCTTGTCGTGGTACGCATCTCGAGCTTCGGTCAGGAGGGGCCGCTGCGCGACCGGGTGACGACGTCGCTGACCCTGCAGGCGGCGGCGGGTTGGGTCAATGTGCGCGAGCCCGGCCGGGCGCCCGTTCAGGCGGGTGCGCGCATCCCGGAATACATCGCCGGCGGCTACGCCGCCCTTGGTGCGCTCACCGCACTCCGCGTCGCTGCGGCAGAAACGAACGGGCCGGTCGAGGTAGACGTGTCGATGTTCGAGTCGCTGTTGTCGACGCTGCCTTACCCCATGCTGATGGCCGCACGCCTGAAAAGTCTCGGCCTGCCAACAAATTCCAAAGCGGCGCCGATGCTGGGTATCGTGCACGCCGCCGACGGTTGGATCGGGATCAACTGCCTGACCGGCCAGCACTGGCTGGACGTGTGCGCAATGGTCGGGCTGCCCGAGTTCGGTGACCATCAGCTCGCCATCATGCTCGGCGGCCCTGAGCGCGACGAGTTCTTCGCCAAGGCCCAGCCCTTCCTTGACTCGATGTCCGTTGCTGACCTGGTCGAATTGAGTCAAGCCATGCGAATCCCCGCGGCACCGATCACCGAGGGGGACACCATTCTGGGCTGTCCCCAGTATGCCGAGCGAGGATTCTTCATCGAGTCGGCCTGTGATGCATGGCGATTCACGCGACCAGGTGCGCCGTTCCGGCTTTCGAAGACTCCGGTCCCGCCGCCGTTGCCCGCTCCCACCGTCCGGACGGATGTGAAGCCGACGTGGAGCGAGCGCGGCGAACCCCGCTGGTCGGGCGACGTCCCCGACATCTCGCTGCCGTTCGCGGGTTTGAAGGTGTTCGACTTGAGCACTTTCTGGGCGGGCGCGTATCTGACGTGCTACCTCGGTGCGTTCGGCGCCGACGTGGTCAAGGTCGAGTCCATCCAGCGACCCGATGGACATCGTTACTCGGGCTCGCTGTTGCGTGAGGGCGACGACTGGTACGAGCGGGGCCCACTATGGCAGGGAACCAATCTCAACAAGCGCGACATCACGCTCGACCTCACCTCCGCGACTGGCCGCGAGCTGGCGTTGCGTCTGGCCGCCGAAGCCGATGTGGTGGTGGAGAACTTCTCGCCGCGCGTGGTCGAACAATTCGGGCTGGACTACGACTCCATCGTGCGCCTCAATCCCGGCGTGATCATGGTGCGGATGCCGGGATTCGGGCTGGAGGGTCCGTGGCGTGACTACGTGGGCTGGGCGCTGAATATCGAACAGGTATCAGGCATGTCGGCCGCGACCGGTTATGCGGAAGGCCCGCCCTGCAACCTGCAGGGGCCGGCCGACCCGATCGCCGGCGTACACGCGTGTGTGGCGCTGCTGGCTGCGCTCGAACATCGGCGATCCACCGGTGCGGGGCAGCTGATCGAGGTCGCGCAAATCGAGGTCGGCGCGGCCGTGACCGCCGAACCCGTCATCGAATACTCGTTGACGGGATCGGTGCGGCCCCGCGAGGGAAATCGTCACCGTTGGTACGCCCAGGGCGTCTACACGACGAGCAATGCCGACGAGTGGGTCGCGCTCTCCGTGCGTGATGACGCGGACTGGCTTGCGGTATTGGACGCCATCGACCGCTCGGACTTGTGCGGCGATCCGAGATTTGCCAACGCAGCAGCGCGCCGGGAGAATCACGACGACTTCGACGAGGTTCTGACGAGTTGGACGTGCGGGCGAACCGCGGCGGAGGTCGTCGCCACGTTCGGCCGGCGGGGTGTGCCGGCCGAACGACTCCTGCCGGCCGATCAGATGTATGACGTCGAGCAGCTCGATGCGCGGGGCTTCTATCAGGATTTGGACCATTCGATCACTGGGCGACATCGATTTCCCGGGTGGCCATTCCGGATCTCGCCGGGACCCGCGCACCAGCACCGGACCGCGGCGCCGACCCTCGGGCAGCACAACTCCGAAGTGCTTGGGGCACTGGGCCTGTCTGCCCAGGAGATTGCTTCGCTGCGTGAACAACGAGTCATCGGAGAACGCGTGCTCAACGCGTAGGCGCGAATGGCCGCGCGCGTCAGATCAGGCGTCGACCATCGCGGCGATCGTGTCGACGACGCACGCCGGGCGGTCGCTGCCCTCGACTTCGACGGTGACGCGGACCGTGGCCCTGCCGCCCTTGTCATTGCGGTCCACCCTGACGAGTTCCGCGCCCGCCCTGATCCAGCTGTCGACCGGTACCGGTGCGGGGAAGCGCAGTTTGTCGCTGCCGTAATTGACCTGCATCGCCAATCCTGTCACCCGGTAGATCTGTTGCACGAGAATGGGTACCAGCGACAATGTCAGATAACCGTGTGCAATGGTCTTGCCGTACGGGCCGGCGGCCGCCTTCTCCGGATCGACATGAATCCATTGATGATCACCGGTCGCCTCCGCGAACAGGTCGATTTCCTTCTGAGTGACCTGCCGCCAACCGCTGAAACCGAGGTGCTCGCCGACGTGAGCCTCGAAGTCGGCGATTCCGTCGTAAACCGTCGGGGACACGGGGGCCTCGATCATGCCGGCACCTTCAGGCCTAAGTGCTCAATCGCGTTGCCGCCCATAATCTTCGCCTTAGCAGTCTCCGATACCCCATCAAGCCGGTCGACGAAGCTCAGCGGGTCACCGATACCCTCGGGGTGCGGGAAATCGGAGCCGAACATCACGTGATCTTCGCCCATGATGTCGATAATCCCCTTGAGGTCGTCCTCGAGGAACGGATGGATGTAGATGTTTCGCTTGAAAACCTCGACCGGGTGCTCGTCGAACTCCTTGGGCATGATCTTGTACGCGGTGTTCAGCTGTTCGAGCAGATTGCGCACCCATCCGCTGCCGTTCTCGACGCAGAAGATCTTCAGATCCGGGAAGCGGGACAGGGCGCCGTGGCAGATCATCGCGGCGAGGGTGTCCTCGATGGCGCGGTGACCCATCACGACCTCACGTAACGCGCTCGGCTTGAAGGACAGGTACTCGTCCCCGCCCTCCCACTCCATGAGGTGCTTCTGGTACCCGCTGTCCGAGGCATGCATGGTGACCGGCATGCCGGCGTTCACGACCTCTTCCCAGAACGGGTCGAACTCGGGCAGCCCCATGGAGCGCGAGCCGCCGAAGCGGCTGGGCACGGGTGCGGGCCGCACCAGGAATGTCTTCATGCCGTGCTCGAGGCCCCAGTGAAATTCCCTGATGGCTTCATCCACCAGGGGCAGGCAGATGACGGGGGTCGCGAAGATCCGGTCGTGGTAGTTGAACGTCCAGTGCTCGTGCATCCACTCGTTGAGCGCGTGAATGATCGCGTGGGTGAGGATGACGTCGTCGGTGGTGCGCTCCTCGATAAGGCTGGCGAGCGTCGGGTACATCACGCATTGGTCGAGGCCCAGTTCGTCCATCAGCTCCAATCGGGGCGCCGGAGCTTGATAGGCGGGAATGACATCCATTGCCTGGCCGACGAACTCACGAAAGTTGAGGCCCTCGGGGTTGTTGCCGAGAAAGTAGTCCTCGGCGCTGCCCGGCCGGGCAACGCGCGCGAAGGTCGGGTTGGGGATCATATGGCTGATGTGATCCTTGACGACGAGTTTCGGACGGCCATTGACCTCGACGTAACCGACCTTCCCGCGATGCTCTTTCGGCAGGTACTTCGTGAGGGCATCCGTCGTCTCGTACATATGGTTGTCGATATCGAAAACCGGGTACGGCAAGGAACGGGAAGACATTGAACTTTCCTCCTGAGCAGCGAATATGATCATTTACGCTATATGAGAACGACGTTATCATCCTGAGGGCGCAACATCCAGATCGGGGTCGTCCCGGCGCTCTACTTCAATCCATTCCACACGTCGACGACGGCGCTGGACCGGGTCACCGTGGCGAGCAGGGACAGGGTGTTGTCGATGATCGAATCGGCATACTCACGCGGGTATCCACTCACCGCATCCCGCGGTAAGACGAACTGATAGCCCCGGTTGACCGCGTCCATGACGAAATTCGTGATCGCCACGTTGACCGAAACGCCAACTCCGACAATCGTCTTGACGCCGAGATTACGAAGCACGGAATCGAGATCGGTACCGCACATCGGGCCGACGCCATGGGTTCGGGTCAGAACGAGGTCGGTATCGCGTGGACCCAACTCCGGCAGGACCGAGGCGCCCGAGCTACCCGGAGTGAGGTCGGCGGTAAAGGAGTTGCCCGCCGCGAACAGCCGTGCGTTGGTATTGGAGCCGCGGCCGTCAGCACGCCGTTGGATCAGACAGTGCACGACGGTGACGTCCGCCGCTCGGGCAGCATCGAGCAGTGTGGCGATGTTGGGGACGGCCTCGCGGCGCGCCTCGTCGGCGAGCAGCGGTAGTCCGGCCTGTGGGCCTATCACCCCGCCTTGGCATTCCTGGGTCACGAGTGCGGTGGTGGCGGGATCAAGCAGTTCGCGGAGGCTGGGTTGGGGCATGAGAATACACGTTATCGTGTGCGGTGAAGCAATTTCCACGAGGAGGGCCGATGGAGATTTGGGAGCTCGAAGTGAGGGAGTCGGTACGGCAGACGTTGGCCGACTACACCGCCGCCACCGATCGATTCGATCTCCGCGCACTGGCAGCATGCTTCTGCGACGATGGTGTGCTGGAATTCACCGGCGGTGCCGAGCCACTGACCGGGCCCGCGCAAATCGAGGCCGGCCTCGGTGCGGCGATGACGCGGCCTTCGCAGCCGGGCCCGCCGGCGCGGCAGCCACCGACTCACGTCCGCCACCACGTGTCCAGCATCAACTTCGCATCGGTGGCCCGCGACAGGGTTGAGGTCAGCAGTTACTTTGCCGTCCACACTGAGGTGGGGCTCGACCATTGGGGCCGCTACCGCGATGTCCTCGTCCCCACGGACGGCCGGTGGCTGTTCGCTCATCGCAAGATCGGTGTGGATGCGTTCGCGGCCAACAGCCGGATGGCCTGAGGAACCGTCATTGCGTGATGAATTCTTTGGCGAAGGCGCGCGAACGGTCGATGAGTTCGGTTCGGTCGGTACCCGCCGGCGCGACGGTGAGCCAGGTGACCCCGGCCGCGGCAAGGCTTTCGATCGTCGCATGACGCTCGTCGGCTGATCTGCTGTCATCCAACAGATTTCCCGCGGAAAAGCAGATGTCCAATGGTGCGGTGCGGCCGATTTCGGCCGCGTATTCCTTGGCCCAGTCGATGGCCAGCTTCAACTCGGCGATCGTCGAAATCTCTGCGGTGCGCGACGCAGCAGCGTAGCCGAACGTGTTGAACGGTGCCCATCCCTGAGCGCGCGATACCGCCCGCCGAACGGCAGGCTTGCTGTTGCCCCCGACCCACACCGGAGGGGGGCTCGACGGCAGCGGGCGCAGGCGAACACCACGCGCGGAAAAGGAGCTTCCTTCGTAGGCGATGTCCTCACCCGTGAGCACCTTGTCCAGCACGTCGAGCGCCTCGTCGAGCAGAGCGCCGCGGTTGTCGAAATCGACTCCAAGGGCTTTGAATTCGGGCTTGAGGTAACCCGCAGCGGTCCCCAGGATGAGCCGCCCCTTCGAGAGCGTCGCGAGGCTTTGAATCGACTTGGCGCCGAGAAACGGGTTGCGGTAGGCGGCGATGTAGACGTTGGTCAACAGCTTGACGTCGGTGGTTGCGGCGGCGGCGAATGCCAAGGCGACGAACGGGTCGAGGGCGTGGTGGCCGCCGTGGTCGAGCCACTTGGCGTCGGGTGCGGGGTGATCGGTGACGTGTACGGCCGCGAATCCGCTTGCCTCGGCCACCCGTGCTACGTCGGCGATGGCTTCGGCGGTTACGAACTCATCGACTGCCTCGACACGCTGCGTGGGCAGTTCAAGGGAGAAGGAGACGGTCACAAGGGTCCTTTCGGTCCGGAGACCAGCGCGGCCAAACGCTGGGCGTGGTAGTCGGGCGCGCCGAAGATCAACTGGGTTGCTTTGGCGCGTCGGACGAACAAGTGGGCGTCGTGCTCCCAGGTGAAGCCGATGCCGCCGTGGATGCGCATGTTGTCGAGCGCCACCTGCATGAAGGCCTCCGAACACACCATTTTGGCGACCGACGCTGCGGTTGGCAGGTCATCGGTTGCCGCTGCGTCGGCCGCATGCGACGCGGCCGACCGTGCGCCCTCCACCTGAACCAACATGTCCGCGCATCGATGCTTGACGGCTTGGAAACTGCCGATGGGCCGCCCGAACTGAATTCGGTTCTTGGCGTAATCGACGGCCATGTCGAGGCAGCGTTGCGCTGCACCGACCTGTTCGGCGCTCAGCGCGGTGAGGGCGAGATCCGACGTCCGCGCAAGGAAACTCGCGGCCTCCCCGTCCCTTCCGATCAACTCTGCTTGAGCATCATCGAACTGAACGCTGGCCACTTTGCGGGTGCGGTCGAGCCCCGCCAACAGTGTGCGACGAAGACCCGGTGCCCCGGCGCGTACCGCGAACAACGAGATGCCTGCGGTTGTTCTCGCCGCCGCCAGGACGACGTCCGCGGTGTGACCGTCGATCACCAGCGGTGCCTCACCGTGGATCCGATAACCGCTGCGGGTGCGGTCAGCCCGCAGCGTCACGGCGTCGGGGTCCCACTCGCCGAGCCGGCCATTGAGGATCAGCGTCGCGGTACTAGAGCCGTCGATGAACCCTGGAATCAGCTGCTCCACCGCAGCGTCGTCGTCACTGGCGAGAATGGCTTGGGTGGCCAGCCCTACCGTGGCGAAAAAGGGAGAACACGACAGCGCGCGCCCCATTTCCTCGAAGACCACCGCAAGCTCGACCACGCCGGCGCCGCCCCCACCCCATCGCTCCGGCACCGCGATGCCGTGCAGGCCCAACTCGCCCGCCATCTGGCGCCACGAAACCTCGTCGTAGCCGGTATCCGTCGCCATCAACCTGCGAACGGTCTCGCTGGGTGACGTCGCGGCCAGGTATTCGCGCACGACGCCGCGCAGGTCATCGAGCTCATTTGTCGGCACGCACGTCCTCCAACGTGGGTTCGGGGCCGTCCATGGTTTCGGGGGACGCGCAGCGGACCCCGGAGATTCCGGTCGCGGATATTGCACTCGAGCGCATCTCGGCCGCTGTGAGAGTTGCCCTGCCGAGCGCGGTGATTCGAAGTGTCACGGGCGCCCAGCCGATCGCATTGTCCGTCATCGGTTTTGGTGGGCTCATGTCTTCCTTGGTGCGGTGGCGGCCGGGCCGGCGCGCCACTCGTGCGGGCAGCTGGTTATCCCGACCGGGATAGCCATTTCCGGATCAGGATAGTATGTTTTGTGAAAATAGAGAATAAGCATTCTCGCCCCCGAAGGAGCGAAGCGGTGACGACGAAACTCGACTACGGCATCTTTGACTGCGACACCCACTGCTACGAGACACGGGATGCGTTCACCCGTTATCTGCCGGAGGAGTTTCAGGACCGGGCGATCACCACGGTGCGCGGGGCGGACGGCGTCGAGGTGATCCTTGCGGGCCGCCGAGTGGCCACCTTCAACAGCGAAGGTGGGCTTGGTCTCGACGTCGCCTACCGGCCCGGCTCGCTCAAGGAGATGCTCAAGCAGATGGGATCGGGCAACCCCGAGGAGTCCTACGAGCCGCAGCCTATGCAACCGGAATTCATCGAGCGCAACGCGCGCCTGGCCGTCATGGCCGAGCAGAACATCGACCGCATGGTCATTTATCCAAGCGGAATGGCGCTGGCCGCCGAACACTACGTCGACGACACAGCGGCGCTGTATGCGAATCTTCGGTCGTTCAACCGATGGTTTGACGAGGAATGGGGCTTCAACTACGAGGACCGGATCTACGCCACGGCGCTGATGTCGTTGCGCGACTTGGATTCTGCGATCGCAGAAACGGAGGCAATCATCGCCCAGGGCGCCAAGTTCGTGCTGCTGCCCACTGGGCCGGCCTACGGCCGATCGCCCGGCGACCCGTACTTCGACCCGATCTACGCGCGCCTGCAGGAGGCCGGCTGCGTCTTGGTGTTCCACATCATGCCGTTCTGGTACTTCAATGCGATCTCGCCGGCCTGGGGGCAAAACTCCGACCCCGCTTCCTGGCACATGTCGGCATGGCAGTGGATGAACGTGTACGGCCAGCGGCCCATCGAGGAAACGTTGTCGGCGCTCATCTTCGACAACCTCTTCGGCCGCTTCCCGGGTCTGAACGTCCTCGTCGCCGAGCACGGAGCGGAATGGGTGCCGTTCTTCGTCAGGCACATGGACAAGAGCCGCGGTATGGGCCGTAACGGCCCGTGGATCGGCGGGAAGCTGACCGAGCGGCCGTCGGCGATCTTCCGCCGTCACGTCCGTGTCGTGCCCTACCCCGAGGACGACATACCGGCGATAGTCGCCGGCTTGGGATACGACGACTGTTTGGTGATGGGCTCGGACTACCCGCACGCCGAAGGCCTTGCCGTGCCGGCCGAGTTCGCCAAGCTGCTCGACCCGCTCGACGACGCCGCCAAGCGACGGATCATGCGCGACAACGCCGACCAGTTGCTCTCCCGGAGTTAGCAGCGGCATGGCGGACCAGCACTCAGACAACGTCGACCTCGACCTGCTGAGGGCATCGGCGCGAGAGTTCCTGGCCGAACGTGCCGAGACGGGATCCGTCAAGGACCTTGCGGCGATGGACTGGACCGGCCTGCTCGTCGAGGAGGCCATCGGTGGCGCCGGCTGGCGTCCGGTCGAGACGTGCGTCGTGGCCGAGGAACTCGGGCGAGCGCAGGACGGGTCGGCATGGTTCGGAACGACGATGGCCGCCGCGGCGCTTGCCCGCGCCCCCGAGGGGATCAGGGAACAGTTGCTGCCCGGCTTGCTCGCCGGCTCGGTGACGGCGGGCTTCGCCTGTGTTGACCACTCCGTGCGGGTCATCCGGGACGACATCGACGTTGTCGTCCTGTTGGGGCGCAACGGGGTTCATTTGTTGGGCGACCTGGATCACGCGAGGTTCGAGTTGGACGCCGATCTGCTGGACGTCACCAGGCCGGTATGGCGCCTCGATGTCGCGGACGCGCCCGGCGCCCTGATCGGACCGCCCGAGCGGGCGGGCGTCCTGGTCGACGCGGCTCGCCTCCTCGTTTCCGCCGACTCCGTTGGCGCCGTGTCAATGACCCTTGAACGCCTGACGGCATACCTCAAGGAGCGCGTCGCGTTCGGGTCGCCGATCGCGAGTTTCCAAGCGGTTCAGCACCGACTCGTCGAACTACTGGTCTTCGAGGTCAAGGCGCGCGCCGTCGTCATGAGGGCGGCGCGGGCGATCGCCTGCGCCGACGAAAGGGCGACCGCGCTGACGGCGGCGGCGCACGCATTCGTCGCGGCGAAAGCCACCGCCGCAGTGGACGAGTGCATGCAACTGTCCGGCGGTATCGGGTTTACCTGGGAGTACCCGCTGCACCACGAGCTGCGTCGTGTCTTTACCAACGCTCACCTGATGGGCACGGCGCGGTCGAGTCGGGCGCTGCTGGCGGAGGTGTCCGGCTGGTGAGCGCTTTCGGGGCGCGACCCACCGACACGCAGCTGGCGGAGTTCAGGGAGCGCGTCAGGGCACACATCGCCCGACATGCGCCGGCGATCGAGGCGCGCGAAGGTCACCGAGCGCCCGAGACCGCCGAACAGGAAGCCCGGCTGCGGGCCTGGTTTGCGGGATTGTTCGAGGCGGGGTTTGTCGGGGCGGACTGGCCGGTCGAAAACGGCGGTCGCGCCGATCACCACCCGTTGCACGACCGCATCGTGAGTGAGGAGATACTGCGCGCCCGCGCGCCACGGCCCGTCGACCAGGTCAACCTGGCCGCACACGTCCTGTTGCACTTCGGATCTGCCGAGCAGAAGCAAACCCTGCTTCCCCCTATCCGGCGCAGTGAGCATGTCTGGTGCCAGCTGCTCAGCGAGCCCGACGCGGGCAGCGACATTGCCGCGGTGCGCAGCCGCGGTGCGCGGCAAATCGATGGCAGCTGGTTGATCGACGGGCAGAAGATCTGGATAACCGACGGCCACTGGGCCGACATGGGCCTCGCCCTGATCCGCACCGACCCGGCGTCGTCGCGCCACCACGGCTTGTCGGTGTTCGCGGTGCCGCTGTCGACGCCCGGAGTCGAAGTTCGCCCAATCCGGACGATAAACGAGGCGATCGAGGTGAATGAAGTATTTCTCGATGGCGTGACCCTGCCCGCGGAGAGCCTGATCGGCGAAGTGGGCCAAGGCTGGCCGATCATCATGGCGGGCCTGGACTTTGAACGATTCGGCATCGGCGGGAACGTCGTCCTGCTGGAGCTGCTGATCGATGACCTCGTCCTGGTGGCCAGGCACGCGCATGGGGACGGTGCGCCGGCGTTGAAGCGCGGCGACGTCCGCCAGGAGGTCGCCGAGTTGGCCGTGGAGGTCGAGGTGGCCAAGGCGTTCATCGACGATCATGTGGAGCGCCTGACATCGGGCGAAGAACGACCGGGTGACGGCTCGATCGCCAAATTGAGTTTCGCCGAGACCTATCACCGCGTCGCGGCCTATGGCGCGCAGCTGGCAGCGTCTGCGACGGTCACCGATGTTGCGGACGAGGAACTTCAGAAGGCCAAACAGAGGTTGCGTGAATGCTGGCTATGGTCGCGCGCCTACACGATATCGGGTGGCAGCTCGGAGATGATGCGCAATATTCTTGCCAAGCGCCGACTGGGGTTGCCGAGCCGGTGAGCATGCATCGCACCGCGCAGACGTACTGGTCGCTGGTGGAGACCGCAGCGCGGGCACACCCCGACTGGGTGGTCCTCGCGGATGACTACGGGCGCACCCTGTCCTGCGCGCAGCTGCGGGACTCCGCGCTGACGTGTGCGGCGGCGCTCGCGCAGCGGGGCATCGGCGCCGGCACGGTGGTGTCGTGGCAATTGCCGACCACACTGGAGACGATGGTCGTCATGACGGCGTTGACGCGCCTTGGCGCCGTCCAGAACCCGGTGCTGCCGATCTGGCGCGAAAGCGAATTACGGTTTGCTACAACGCAACTAGCGACAGAAGTGTTCATCGTGCCGGGAGTATGGCGCGGCTTTGACCACATTTCGCTCGCGCACCGCCTCGCCAGTGAGAGGCCCATGTCCGTCGTCGTCATCGACCACGACGCGCCGATCACCGACGAGCTCCGGCTGCCTGTCGGCGATCCGGGGGCGCTGCCGCCGCCGCCACGTGGTGACGAGGATCCGCGCTGGATCTACTACTCGTCAGGCACGACGGCGGCACCGAAAGGCGCACGCCACTGCGACCGCTCGGTCATCGCCGGCTCGGCCGGGGTTATCGGGATCGTCGGGGCGACCAGCAGCGACGTCAACCCGATCGCGTTCCCGGTTTCGCATATCGGCGGCGCCGCCATGCTGGCCGCCGGCCTGCTTACCGGCATGAGGTTGGTGCTCTTCGACGCCTTCGACCCGGTCGAGACACCTCTGGCCATTGCGGCGCACCGGCCGACCCTGTTGGGCAGCGCGACCCCCTTCTTCGTCGCCTTCATGGCGGCACAGGCGAAACATGGTGGGGAACCGCTCTACCCGGACCTGCGTGGATGCGTCGGCGGCGGCGCGCCGATCACCCCTGAGCTTGGTCGTCAAGTGCGGCAAACACTTTCGGTGGACGGCGTGGCCAATTCCTGGGGCCTGACCGAATTTCCGGTCGCCACGTCCCAGGCGCCGAATGGCCCTGCGGAACTGCTGGATCACACCGTTGGCAAACCGGTGGCGGGCGTTGCGGTCAGGGTCGTCGACGAAACGGAACAGCAGGTCCCGCGCGGAGCGGTGGGAGAGCTGCGGCTCAAGGGGCCGCAATGCTTCCTCGGCTACGTCGACCCATCTTTGGACGCCGACGCCTTCGATGCGCAAGGATGGTTTCGCACAGGGGATCTGGGCCGCATCGACGACGACGGCAACCTGGTGGTCACCGGCCGAATCAAGGATGCGATCATCCGCAATGCGGAGAACATCTCGGCGCTCGAGATCGAGGGCATACTGGCGAGTCACCCGGCAGTGGCCGACGTCGCGGTCATCGGCGTGCCCGATGAGCGGACCGGCGAGCGGGTATGCGCCGTCGTCGTGGCGCGCCCTGGCGCGGCGGTGACGCTCTCGTCGGTGTTCGAACACTGTCAAGCGCGAGGCCTGAGCAAGCACAAGACCCCCGAACGACTCGAAGTCGTTGATGCGCTGCCCCGCAACCTCACCGGCAAGGTGCTCAAAACCGAATTGCGGGCCCGGTTTGGGAGCAAAACTTGATGTTCACACTCCGGTTCGACATGCGGGCACCGTCCCTCGGTGCGCATCCGGCGTAGCTGTATCTGAAGCGGTCTGTCGGACTCGGCTAGACACCGATGAGCTCCTTGAGGTTGCCGCCCATCACTCGCGCCCTGGTGTCCTCCGGAAGATCCTCGAGCTCCTTGACGAAATCCGCGGGCTCGGCCAGCCCCTCGGGATGCGGGTAGTCCGAGCCGAACATCACGCGATCCGCACCCAGGATGTCGATGAGGTGCGACATGTCCTCCTCGTGGAACGGATTGATCCACACGTGTCTGCGGAAGACTTCGCAGGGATGCTCGCTGAAGTCGTATGGCCTCTTGCGGTATACGCGGTCGAACACATCCAACAGGCGGTGTGCCCACGAGCCGCCGTTCTCGACCACGCCGATGCGTACCCCGGGGAAGCGCTCGAAGACCCCGTGCGCGATGAACGCCGCAAGAGTGTCGAAGATGTTTCGGCTCTCCTCGTAGATGAAACCCCGTAGCTTGCTCAGCGCGAATCCGTTGAACTCCGTAGCTTCCTCCCAGTCGTCGACGTAGCGCTCATAGCCGGAGTCCGAGTTGTGCATCTGCACCGAGATACCCGAATTCTCGACCAGTCGCCAGAAATCGTCGAACTCCGGCAGCGCCGGTGACCGCGACGTGCCGTCCTCGCGCGGAACGGGTGCGGGCCGGATCAGTACCGTCCGGGCGCCATTGTTCAGGCACCATTCGAGTTCCTGGACGCCCAGCACGGGATCGTTCAGCGAGATTGCCGGAACGGGGAAGATTCGGTCCTGGTAGTTGAACGTCCAGTCGTCGAGTAACCAACGATTGAACGCATGCGTGACCGCGTGGGTGAGCTCGGTGTCAGATTTGGTCCTTTCCTCGAGCATGCCTGCTGTAGTCGGGAACATCACGGCACCGTAGACGCCCTGCCGGTCCATCAGGGCCAGGCGTAGGTCGGGCCGGCGGAACTCATCGGGGCAGCGGATCGGTTCGGCGAGTTCGCGCAATGTCTTGCCCTCTGGGTTTATGCCCCGGAAGTAATCGGACCAAGCGCCCGGGGTAGGGATCACCTCGTATGTCGGGTTGGGGATGCACTCGGTGACTGTGCCCAAGATCTGCAGCTTCTTGCGGCCGTTGACATCGATGAACTTCAGTGCCTCGGAGTACTTCTCCGGCAGATACCGGGTGTAGGCGTCGATGGTCTCGTACATGTGATTGTCGGCGTCCCAGACTTCTACTGCCTTGTTGTCGTTCACCCGCGCCTCCAGCATGTGAGAGAATGTAGATTCTCAAGATAGCAAACGGTTGTATCCGTCGACGACCGGGCTCAGAGGTTCATGAAATGCCCACCGTCGACACCCAGCGTCTGACCGGTGATGTAGCGTGCGGCGGGGCCGACGAGGAACGCGACGGCTGAGCCGACATCGCGTTCAGGGTCTCCGATGCGTCCCAGCGGTATTTGGCGTTCCAGCCTTTCTCCCATCGCCGGATCGGCCTCGATCGCCGCAGTCATCGACGGTGAGTAGGCGAGCGGCGAAACCACATTCACCGTGATGCGGTGAGGGGCCCACTCACGCGCAAGGCTCTTGGCGAATCCGCGTAACGCTCCCTTCATCGTGGCGTAGAGCGGCAGTGTCGCACTGCCTTCGATGCCGGCGGGCGAGGTCATTACGAGGAATGTTCCGCCCCGCTTCTTCAAAGCGGGAAATGCGGACGTGGCGCAGTAGTAAGCTCCGCGCAATGACACCGAGTAGTGCGCCGCCCAAAGCGCACGATTGACGTCAGCCAGTTGGTGTGGCTGGCTGGATACGTTGCTCGTGGCATTGTGCACGACGGCATCGAGTCGGCCGGTGGTCGCCAACGACAGATCGATTGCACCGGCGACGGCTTCGCTGTCGGTCACATCGCATCGTGCCCACGTCGCTTCGTGCCCACGTGCGGTGATCTCATCGGCGACGGCAGATCCCGCCTCGGATCTGGTGGCGACGACGACGTGCGCTCCTGCCGCCGCGAGAGCCAGTGCGATGCCACGGCCGACGCCGGCGCCCGAACCCGTCACTAGCGTTGTGAGACCACGCAGGCTCATGGCAGCATCAGCGCCCCTCCGTCGACGACGATCGTCTCACCCAGCACGTGGCCGATGTCGGGGCGCAAGAGAAACGCCACCGCTGCGGCAACCGAATGGAGAAGCGTCGAGTCGTCGTAGCGCACCGCGGCAGCGAGGTGTGCGGAGACCCCGTCCATCGCAGGAGCGAACAGGCGCAGCGGAGCCGCGACGAGGTTGACAAAAACCCCTTGCGACAGCCATTGCCGCGCTGCAGATTTCGCCATCGCCCGGATGCCTTCCAGCGCGGTGGTGTAGGCCACCAGTTGGGCTGCTCCCGCCATGCCGATCGTCGGTACGACTACGACGATTCGCCTCATGTCGGCGGTAAAGGCGGAGCGCGCTCGTTGCAACCCAGTGAGGGTGTGCCACATCATGCCATCGACTATGCGATCCCAATCTTCGCCGTTAAGGCTCACCAAATCGGAGGGTCGCTGGGGAGGATCGGTAGCGACGACCACGACCGCGCCGGTGATGTCTGATGGCAGAACCCGTTCTGGTTCCACGACGATCGCGTCGAGTTTGTCTGCCAGCCCGCGCGTCAAGTCGTCGGCCAACCCCAAGACGGCGATGGACGGGGCCACGTCACCGGCTCGACTGGCGAGCTATGCGTTCATCGTGAATTGTCACCAATTCCCGGAACCCGATTCTTGCGTACCGCGGCTTGGGTTGGATGCCCCAGTCGTCACGTGCCGTGTGCTGACCGGCCGCTTCAGGTGCGCCACCGAACGGAGGTCCGCCGAGCGGGTAGGGCTGCCGGCATTCGAGACTGTCGTCGGAGAAGCGGACCTTCATGAGCTCACTGCAAATCTCGGTCAGTGACAGCGTCGGCCAGCCATACCAGACTGCCATCACCGGGACGGTCAACGAGCCCTCGAGCACCAACCCGAATAGACAGACGTACAGGCCGCGTTTGAGCCACTTGTGCATTCGCGCCCACGTCGGCATGGTTCCGATCGCCAGCGATTCAGCCGTAACATCCGGCTCCACAGCGGAATTAGACACGACGGCCCCTTCGATGCTAGTCGGAGAAGATCTCTCGGTTGACGGTGTGTAGATACGGAATGGCGAGGAACGGCGTCACGTAGAAGATGTTGAACGCCCACCAGCCGAGAACCGGCAGCCCGACTGCCGCATATCGGACGTCGGCGTACAGCGTCATGTTGAAGATGTAACCGGTCCACACGACTACTCCGAACCAACACGTCACGATCGTCCACTGGTGCCCCCACCGCTTCATTTGAAGCAGACCGATGGCAGCGGCGATGCGCATCGGGAACACGATCAACACGCAGACCATGACCCAGGCCTTCTCGCCGGGGGCGCTGGCTCCGCCGATCCAGAGTTCGTTGTAGTGCCAGAAGTAGCCGGCGTCGATCAAGTTGCCCCATGCCGTGAAAACCGTGCGCGTGATCAAAGCGTGGTTGGCGAATAGATCAAGCGCCCAGCCGATACTGTTCAGCGCGGCGTCGAGGATGATGACGTAACCGATGAGCGTGACCATCATCGGCCGCACCGACAATCCTTCGCGCTGCGCCTTTCTCAGAAGATAGATGCCTCGGCAAAACACCGGCAGTCCGACGATTCCGAGGACGAGGGTGCCCATGACTGCGGTACCTGCGATGCACCAGCGATCCGCGCGCCGTTGAATAGCACGGGTCTGTGCATCGTGCTCGTCTATGGCGAGCGAGGGGGTTGGACTCACGATCGATTACCAATCCCTCGTGAAATACATCTGGAGCTGGATCACAAACATCGCGATCAGTACTCCGTAGATGAAGATCTGAAACGCGATCAAGCCGCGCTTCCGTCGTCGATCCTGATCGTCCACGGTCACTCCCGCGCTTGTCAGAACGTGCCGATGTTGGCCAGCATCCAGTAAAAGAAGGCGACCAGCCCGCACATCACTACCCAGGTCACCGCGATGCGGATCAGTTCCTGCCACATAGACCCTCCGGTCGAAGCAACGCCTTTCCCCAGACGTTAGCATCACTCTCAATCATGAGAACAGTCGTTTCCGCATCCGATGCGGGGTGGGCGTCAGGTGCCCGCGAGCGCTGCCAGGTCGCGTTTGACCACCTTGCCGACATCGTTGCGGGGCAGCTGTTCGACGAACACGATGCGTACCGGAACCCGATACGGGGTCAGACGATCTCGACACCATGACACGAGGCCGGCTTCGGAGACCGACTCGTCGCCTCTGACAACGAATGCCCACGGCACCTCCCCGAGCCGCTCGTCGGGAACGCCGACCACGGCGGCTTCCCGCACGCCGTCGGCGGCCAAAAGCACGTCCTCCACCGTCCCGGGAAACACCTTGAGGCCACCGCGATTGATCATGTCCGACACTCGACCGTCGAGCCACAGGAATCCGTCGTCGTCAAACCAGCCGAGGTCGCCGGTGTGGAACCAGCCGTCGTCGGTGAGCCGGTCCAAGAAGGCCGGATCGATCTTCCGAGCGGATGTGGTCGGCGTGCGGACCATCACCTCGTCGTCGGCGATCGTGACGTCGATGCCGGGCAACGGCCTGCCGACCGAACCCAATTTGGTCTCGCCCCATTCGCGCGCATCGGCGGCAGACCAGCCCACCACCTCACCCCCAAGTTCGGTCTGGCCGTAGGAGTTCAGCACGATGACCCCGAACCTGTCCCGGAACCGGACCGCCTGAACGGGTGACAGGGGAGCGGTGATCGACCGCACGATCTTCAACGGCGAGAGGTCCGTAACCGAGTCGTCGTGCAAAACCATCGTGAGCGCCGCGGGCGGCAGCACCGTGGAGCGAAGCTGGTGGCGCTTGACCAGCGCCGCGAAATCCGCCGGAGAGAACCGGTCCATCAGCACCACGCCCGAGCCGGCCCGGAACGCGAACAACACTTGATAGATGCCGGCCCACAGCGACAACGACAACGGCACCAGGTTGGGCATCGGCGGGCGCTTCGGCTTGTCCGTGGCGGATTTCGTGCCGCGGAGTTTGGTCAGCAGCCGGTCGATCAGATCGAGCACCGTGGTGTGACGAAGCGGCACCGGTTTTGGCGGACCCGTGGTGCCTGACGTGAACTGCAGTAGGGCCACATCAGCGTCGTACTGCCGAGGATCGATGGGATTACGAGCCCCGGCGGTCGTTGACCACGACCCGTCCTTGCCCCGCAGTACCGGCAACCCGAACGTCGTGAAGCGTTCGGCGAGTTCGGGAGTCGTGACGATGGCGACGGGATGCAGGGTCTCGAGCTGGCTGACGATCTCCGCATCTGCCGCCCTAGGGTTCAGTGGTGTGTATACGCCGCCGGCGCGCCACGTGCCGAACAGCGCGGCGACGGTGGTGGCGTCGTTGGGCAGCATCGCGGCGACCACCTGACCGATAGCCAGTCCGCATCCGGCAAGCAATGTCCCGAGCCGTTCGGCGCTGGCCCTGAGCTCGTCGCGCGACATATCGACATCGAGCGTGTGCACGGCGACCTCGGGCAGGCCGTCCAGCAGGTCGACGAGACTCACGAATCGGCCTCCAGCGGAGCCCAACTCGGAGTTCGCTTGTCCGCGAAGGCAAGCGGTCCCTCGTTCTGGTCCGGGTGCCCCCACATCGAGGTCAGGTGCTTCGCGCCTTCTCGGCACGCATCCGTCAGCCCGTATTCGAGCGCGCCCCATAGCGCCCGCTTGGTGGCGCGCATCGCGGCCGGTGAATTGCGCGCGATCTTCTCGGCGAGCTCCTGGGCGACCTCGCGCAGCCTATCGGGCGGATCGACCACCTGGCTGATCATGCCGAGCTGGTATGCACGCTGGGCGCTGAGGCGTTCATGGCTACCCACCAAGGCCATTCGCAGCACGGCCTCTGCCGGCATCTTGCGCATCAGCGCAATGGTTTCCAGGGCGCTGACCTGTCCGATCGACACGTGCGGATCGACGAAGGTCGCATCCGACGACGCGATGACGATGTCGGCGTCGGCCACCCAGTGCAGCCCGCCGCCGGCGCACACCCCGTTGACGGCGGTGATGACCGGCTTGCCGACGTTGCAGTGCCAGGCCGTCAGCTTCAGGTCCAGCGTGCGCATGGTCTCCTGAAACTGCAGCACGGCCTCGCCATCGAGTTCCTCGACATCGGCGCCGACCTGGAAGGCCCGCCCGTTTCCGGTGTGCACGATGACGCGGACGTTGGGATCGGTGTTCAATTCCGCCCAGGCCCTCGGGAATTCCTCCCGCATCACGACGTCGTAGGCGTTGAGGCGATCTGGGCGATCGTTGATGATCCATCCGACCGGGCCGCGCCGTTCGACGATGAGCCTCTGGTATGTCATGACACCTCCGCGACATCTGGCAGCGGTTGCCACTGCGGCACGCGCTTCTCGCGCCACGCCCGGACGCCCTCGGCGTGGTCGGGGTGGTTGCGCAGCCGCCAGATCTCGGCGGCCGCATCGCTGCGGGCCTGCGTCATTCCGACTTCCAAGGAGCGCCAGAGGGCCTTCTTGGTGGCGCGCATCGCGGTAGGCGAATTCATGGCGATCGCGGCCGCGAGGCGCCCCGCCGCTGCACGAAGTCGATCGGGCGGCACGACCTCCGACAAAATCCCCAACTGGTGAGCGCGCCGAGCCGAGAGGCGTTCACTCCTGCCGCTCAGCGTCATTCGAAGCACGGCCTCCATCGGGGACTTGCGCAGCAGCGTGATGGCCTCGTAGGCGACTGCCTGGCCGATCGACACGTGGGGGTCGACGAACGACGCGCCCTCGGCCGCGATCACGATGTCGGCGTCGGCCACCAAATGCAGACCGCCCCCGGCGCACACCCCATTGACCGCGGCGATCACCGGCTTCCAGACGTCGCAGTGCCAGGACGAGATCTTCAGCTCGGCGTCTCTGGTTCGGCGGGAGTGAAGCCGCATAGCCTCCTTGTCACGCGCGACCTGGACTACATCCATTCCGGTGCAGAACGCCCCGCCGTTGGCGGCGTTGACGATGACGCGGACGTCGGGGTCGGAATCGAGGTCGGCCCAAGCAGATTCGAGTTCGTCGAGCATCAGGGCGTCGAAGGCGTTGCCCGCGTCGGGCCGGTTGAGAATCAGCCAGCCGATCCCGTCGCCTTTCGTCACGATCACCCGTTGATAGCCCGTCATGAGCGGGGAATGTCCTTCCAGGGTTTGCCTTTCCAGGGGTCAGGCTCCTTGGGTAACCCGAGGACACGCTCGCCGAGGATGTTCTTGTTGATGTCGGTGGTGCCACCCTCGGTTCCGTTGGCGAGGCTGCGCATCATGCCGTGGACGTCGCGGGGCAGCAGGTCAGGATCGTCGGTGGCGGGCCAGGCGATCGCATCCGTACCCAGCAGATCGACCATCAGGTCCTGTATCTGCTGATTGAGGGTGGCCTGGTGCACCTTGCCGATCGAGGACGCCGCGCCGGGTGACTGCCCGGCTGAAAGTGCTGCGCGCACACGCTCGTTGGTCCAGCCGCGGACCTGCTCTTGCGCCCACAAATGCATCACCTTGTTCCGGATCACCGGATCGCCCCATCGTCCGGTCTCCTTGGCGAGTGCGATCAGCCGATCGGCGCTCGAGCCACCGAGGCGGCCCATCCCACCCGAACCGGAGCCCGACACCATCTGTCGCTCACTGGACAGCGTCGAGGCACTGACGCGCCAGCCGTCGTTTACGGCGCCGACGCGCTGGGCGTCCGGCACCCGCGCTCCGTCGAGGAAGACCTCGTTGAATTCGGCCTCGCCGGTGATCTGGCGAAGCGGTCGCACCTCGACACCCGGCTGACGCATGTCGAGCAGGAAGTAGGTGATGCCTTTGTGCTTGGGCTGGTCGGGATCGGTCCGCGCCAACAGGATCGCGAAATCAGCCTCGTCGGCCCACGTGGTCCATACCTTCTGGCCGGAGATCACCCAGCCTGCGTCGTCTCCCGAGCCGTCGCGTACGGCCCTGGTGGCGAGCGACGCGAGGTCCGACCCCGCGCCCGGCTCGCTGAACAACTGGCACCACTTCTCCTCGTTACGCACGATCGGTGGCAGGAAACGTCGGCGCTGTTCCTCCGTCCCGTGACTGAACAACGCGGCGGCGGCGTTGTTGAGCCCCAGCGGGTTGAGTCGCGCGAGACGCAACGGCGCGAGCACGCCTTCGATTGCGCGCGCGACCTCGTTGTGGACGCCGAGGCCACCGTGGTCGCGAAGCCACGTAGGCGCCACCAGACCTGTGCGCGCGAACTCGGGGTACCACCTCCGGTAGTCGGCGGGGGAGCGAACGGCCCGTAGCGCGGCGGGCCCCTCGGCCGCCGCCGAACGCCACGCGGCCGGAACCTCGGCGTCGATCCATTGCCGCACTACGGCGACTGCAACGTCAACCGGGGTGTCCTGGGTGATCGGTAGTTGTGTCATGGTCTTTTCGGCATTCCTCAACGGCCCGAGAATTGCGCGTCACGCTTGTCGCGGAACGCCGCCAGGCCCTCCTTGAAATCGTCACTGCGACTCGATAATTCGAGTGCAAGCGCCTCATTCTGGAGATGGCGGTCAAGATCGAGGCCGTTGCCGCTGTGCAGCAGCCACTTGGTGAGCCCCAGCGAAACCGTGGGAGCTTGAGCCAGTTGCTCGATGAGTTGCCCTGCAACCGAGGCCAATTCGTCGGAGGCATAGGAGCCATGAATGATGCCCCACTCGGCGGCGCCGGCTCCGGTGATTTCCCTGCCCAGCATCAGCAGTTGCCTGGTGCGTACCAGTCCGATAAGCCGTGGCAGCAACCAGGCCGCGCCGCTGTCCGGGGTGAAGCCGCGGGCCATGAAGGGCTCCCAGAACCGGGCCTCGTCGGCGGCCACGCAGAAGTCTGACGCCAGCGCGAGGTGAAAGCCCAGCCCGGTCGCCCAACCGCGGACCACGGAGACGATGGGCACCTGCGTCTCCAGCATCAACGGAATCAGCCGGTTAGCCTTGTGCGGTAGGCGGCGCTGCGTGCTGCCCACGCGTGGTTTCCGTTCGGATTTCGCGTTGTTGGCGATCAGGTCCGCGCCTGCGCAGAAGTCCGGACCGTTGGCGTCGATCCTGATCACCCGCACCGATTCGTCGATGCCTGCGTCGGCCAGATTGGCGATCATCGCGTCGAGCATGGCGTCGTTGACGGCATTGCGGCGTTCGGCGCGGTCGAGGGTCAGCCGCAGGACCGGGCCCTGCTGTTCGGCCAGAAGGCCAGGGACACTGGGGTAACTCATGTGCTCAGCGCTCGGCGAACTGTTCGATGACGGCGGCCAGCAGCTCGCTCAGGTTGTCCGCGCGGCCCGGTGGCTCGGGCAGGCGCACGGGGCCCCGGTCGCGGCTGGGCAACAGGATGGTCGCGTGTCCGGGTGCGGTGATCTGGCCGCGGTGGTTGGTCGCCGCGAGTTCGAGGTCGACGGCGGGACGTTCACCGTCGGCGAGGTACTTGCGGGTCACGGTGCCGGTGATGGTGTGCACGTCACCGACGTAATTGAACAGACGAAACTCGCAATCGAGCTTCCACAGCCAGGCGTCGTCACCCATCCAGTCCGTGCACAAGTGGATGAGCCAAGTTTCGCGCATGCGCCCGTAGTCGAACGTCGTGGGATTGCCCGCGTCGCGCGCGGCATCCGGCTCCCAGTGCACGCGCTGCTGGGCATCGGGAACGCCGTATTCGTTGGGCGTATAGAAGCGGGGGATGCGTTGCCGGTTGCGCCACGCCAATCTCAACGGTCGCACGCCGTACATGCCGGTGCCCATGCCGACGTGCCAGCAGACCATGTCGGTGACCGTCAGCGGCCCCTTTGTCAGCGACCCTAGCTCGTCGCCCTCGTTGACGTCTTCCCACCACCGCGGTTCGGCACCGCGCGGGCTTTCGCGCGCATAGCGTTCGTCGAGCTCGGCGATCTCGTCGGCGGTCCAGGTCTTGAGCTCGACGGCGTCGTATTTCTTTCGGCCGCGTGCCTTGCTGCGCTCCGTGCGAATCATGTTGCGGTATTGGCCGCCCAGGATCGTGCCCTCGTCATCGCGGAAGACCTGGGCCGACCACTCGTGGATGGCGCGATCGGCGAACTCGCTGCTCTTGTCGAGCGCGGCCACCAGGGCATTGCGCCTGAAGACGCGGTGGTTGGCGCGCAGCGGCGCCCACCATTCCCGAGCCGACGAGGCGTAGAAGGCATGCACCCCGCGCAGTGGGTCGCCCTTGGTCAGTGCGCGGTCCTCGTCCGAGAGCGTCGTGACTTCGTCCTCCCCGATCAGCGTGTCGCCGCCGACGAGAGCGGGTGGGGCGACAGACTCGCCCCACACAGACTTCGCGGCGTATTCGGGGTCGGCCCACAACGGATTGGCGTCACCATAGCTTTCGGCGACGTGACGAAACGTGTCCTCGTTGGGGCGGTAGTAGTGCGGCGGCTGCGTGTGTGGAACGGCGATGCCGATGGTAGCCCGCAACATGGCCAATCCCTCATCGGTGATCAGGCCCGTCTGCCCCATCGGATTGCCTCCTCGTTGTGGCGGCCCGTGTAGTAGCCCGGACAAGGTGGAAATTAAGATACCCGAAAAACGGAAACGCCGTTAACGCAGGGGTGAACGAGATGTCAGACGAAGCATCCGGAATCGTGTGTGCGATCGGCGCCGACGGCGTCGCTCGGGTGGCAATTGATCGCCAGGAAGCGGGAAACTCGTTGTCGCCGTTGGCACGTGATGCCCTAACGGAGGCTTTCGTGCAGGCCAATGACAACCCCGATGTCCGCGCGGTGTTGTTGAGCGCCAGGGGTAGTCGGCACTTCTGCTCAGGTGCTGGACTCGCGCCGCGGCCGGAGGGCGCGGGGGCCGCCGCCGAGGCGATATCCCGGCGTCCGGGCGACATCGCGCGGATGCTTCAGCAGGGTTGGCAGCGGCTGGTCTCCTCCATCCTCGATTGTGACAAGCCGGTTGTCGCGGCGGTCAAGGGCACCGCCGCCGGGGCGGGCGCCAGTCTGGTTCTGGCGTGCGACCTGGTCGTCATGTCAACGGAGGCAAGGCTTGTCGAGGCGTTCGTGCATCGTGGGATTCTGCCGGATTCCGGTGCCATCCACCTTCTGACGAGGATCGTGGGCCTGCGCAAGGCGACCGAACTGCTGATGCTTGGTGAGCCGGTCGATGCGGCCGCGTGCGAAAGGCTCGGCCTGGTCAATCGCGTGACCGCTCCGGAAGACACCGACGCGGTCGCCGAGGAGTTCGCCGGCCGCTTGGCCGCGGGGCCGACGGTGATGCTGTCGCTGACCAAGCGGCTGTTGTCGGTGTCGTCGGAGTCCGATCGGCATCGCGCATTCGAGCAGGAGGCGTGGGCGCAGGAGGTGGTGTCGCGCACGGCGGACCTCCAGGAAGGCCTTGCGTCCTTCGCCGAACGCCGCACGCCCAAGTTCCTCGGCCGCTGACCTCAAGGCGTCAGCCTGCCGTGGGCCCACCGCGAATGGTGAAGGTGGCGGTGTCATCGATGTCGTCGATCGACTCTGCCACCGACTCGGCCGTCAGCGCCGTGTCCTCGATTCCCTTGGTGACACCGATGAACACCCGTGACACCTTCCCCGCCCCCACGGAATAGATGTGTGCAGTGCGGTCACATGACCGATGACACAGATAGACCACAACGGGCGTGACGAGCTCTGGCTGCATGGCTTTGCCGGCTTCGCCCATGATGTCCTCGGTCATTCGTGTCAGCGCGATGGGCGCGATGGCGTTGACGGCAATGCCATTGCGGGCGCCTTCGATGGCAAGGACGTGCATCATGCCCACCAGACCCATCTTGGCGGCGCCGTAGTTGGCCTGGCCAAAATTGCCGAAAAGCCCAGTGCCCGAGGTTGTCTGGACGATCCTGCCGTATTTTTGCGCCCGCATGACCGCCCACACCGCCCGAGTGACGTTGAACGCTCCGGAGAGATGCACAGCCATGACGGCGTCGACCTGATCGGCGGTCATGTTCTTGAACGCGGCGTCGCGCAGGATCCCCGCGTTGTTCACCAGCACATCAACCTGCCCGAAGGCCTCCATCGCGGTCGCCACGATCGCCGCGCCGCCCTCCTCGGTGGCTACGGAGTCGCCGTTGGCGATCGCGGTCCCCCCGGCCGCGGTGATCTCGTCGACCACGGCTTGGGCCGCCGAGCTCGATGAGCCGCTGCCGTCCACCGAACTGCCGAGGTCGTTGACCACAACCCGGGCACCGCGCCGGGCGAGTTCGAGCGCATGGCAGCGGCCGAGCCCGCCGCCGGCGCCGGTGACGATGGCTACCTGGTCGTCGAAAGTCATTGCATGCATGCAGGAGAGGTTACATTTGCTTAATCGAGAGCGATCATTTGCATCGGAGGAAAACCATGACTGGCCCGGTTGGGTTGCTAGGACACGCGCGGCGGCGCGCCGACGAAGTGCGGTCCCGCTATCGCGCGGCAGGCTTCTGGAGGCCGGAGCCGGGCGACGTGGTGCGATCGATCGCGTCTCGGCACCCGGATCGCGTCGCCGTGATCGATCGAGGCTCCGAACTGACCTACAGTGAACTGGACAAGCGCGTCGATTCGGTCGCTCACGCGATGGTCGATGCCGGCGTTGCTCCGGGAAGCGCGCTCGTCCTGGTAGTCGGTAACGACGTGGATTCTGTGGTGTCGATCCACGCTGCGCTGCGAGTCGATGCGGTGGTTCTGCTCGTGCCGCGTAATGCCGGCGCCACGCAGATCGCCGACATCCTCACATGCACCGGTGCGCAATACGGCGCTGCGCCGAACTGGGCGAAGATCGCCGAGCCGGAGTTGGCGCGGAGTTGTCGTTGGATTGACTGCGGTGCCGATGACCGAACGGCCACCGACCGGCCCGTCCGCCCGGTGCGGCCGGCAGATGAGCCGTGTTTTGTGCTCTACACCTCGGGGACGACCTCTCGGCCCAAGGGCGTGATTCACTCGCTGAGCACGTTGGCCAAGGCTTCGGCGAATTACATTGCCGCAGCGGGACTCGGCGCCGACGACCGGATCTTTCTGATCAGCCCGCTGGCATCGGTGACGGGCGTGCTGCAAGCCCTGTTCATCGGCCCGATGCTGGCGGTACCGGTGATCCTCGAAGATCGCTGGGATCCGTCGGCGACCTGTGACCTCCTGGTCACGTCCGGTGCCACCTGGTATGGGGGCCCGGACCGGCTGCTGGACCGGATGCTCGATGAGGCGATGACCCGCGACGCCGTCATGCCATTACGTGCGGTGTATCTGGGCGGCACAATGCTGGACCGGCGAATCGTCGAACGCATCGAAGACGATTTCGGCATCGTCGTCATGCGCGCCTACGGCTCCTCGGAGGTCCCGGTCAGTACCTCCGGCCTGCGAACCGAGCCTCGAGAAGTCCGCCACGCCGACGACGGAGTGCCCCTCGGTGAGGTCGAGGTGCGGGTCGGTTCCCTGGCCGAACCCAGCGAGTGCTGCATCAAGGGTCCGCACACTTTTCTCGGTTACATCGATGCCGAGGACGATCAACAGGCGTTCGAGGGCGAGTGGTTCCGTACCGGCGATGTGGCAGAGGTTGTAGACGGGCGGGTGCGGATCATCGGTCGGATCAAGGACATCGTGATTCGCAACGGGCTGAAGATCCCGGCCGCCGAAGTGGAGGAAGCCGTCTCGAGGATAGGCGGCGTACGCGAATGTGCCGCCTACTCCGTCCCGGACTCCACCACGGGTGAGCGACTGGCCATGGCCGTCGTGCTCGAACCCGGCATCGAGATGTCGCTCGCTGAAGTCGCCCGTGCTCTTGTCGCGGAAGGACTTCCGAAATACAAACTGCCCGAAGAGCTCGTGTTCTGGAACGAGCCTCTTCCGGTCAACGCCAACGGCAAGGTCGACCGCACCAAACTCGATGCAAGGTCGGTTGGGCGGGAGCGGTCGCTCGCCGACCGTCTCGTCGCTACGGGGTGAGGGGTGCTGCCGCCGGAGCCTCGCCTGCAGCAGGACGGAAGACGGGGACGACGAATCCGTCCTCGTCGTCGCGGAAGGCGATCATCAATTCCATGTCGGCGCGCAAATCTTCGATGCGGCAATCCTCCACGGTCGTCATCAACCGCGGCCCCTCCTCGAGGTCCACCATCGCCAGCACGTACGGCGTGCGTGCGTCGAACGGGGCGGAATTTTGGTACACGACGCTCCACGTGTAGAGCCGTGCGCGACCGGTGGCCTGCACCAACTCGACGTCCTCGCCCCAACAGTGCGGGCAGAATGGCCTGGCGTACAACGACGTCTGACCGCAGGCCCGGCAGGCGTTCACCATCACCTTGCGGTCCTGCGTTGCCGACCACCATGCTCGGCCGTCGGCGTCGATCGTGGGACGATCAGGAGCCGTCATCACTGCCTCCCCAGAATCATTGTGGCGCTGTGGGTGAAGAAACCACCCATGGCATGGACGCACGCCAACGCGGCCCCGCTGACCTGGCGCTGTCCGCATTCGCCGCGCAACTGCCTTACCGCCTCCACCATGAGGAACATCCCCCGCATACCCGGGTGACAGGAAGCCAGGCCACCGCCGTCGGTGTTGGTCGGAAGCGCCCCGCCGGGGCGAAGCGCGCCGGACTCGATGAAGGGCCCGCCGTCGCCCTTGGCGCAGAAACCCAGATCTTCCACGGTCAGCAGCACGGTAGAGGTAAACGAATCGTAGAGTTGGCATACATCGATGTCGCTCGGGCTGACGCCTGCGCGCGCGAACGCGGGTGGACCCGAGCGCGCGGCCGGTGACGTCGTGAAATCGGACCATTGGCTCATGCTCACGTGCGACGTCGCGTCGGCCGCTCCGAGAATCCAAACCGGTTCCTTCGCGCAATCCCGGGCCACGCGCTCGCTGGCAAGCACGACGGCACCGCCACCGTCGGTACGCAGGCACACATGCTTGGAGGTGAAGGGATCGGCCAACATTGGCGCCGCCGCGACGTCCCCTACAGTGATGCGGTCTCGCTCAAACGCGTTGTCGTTCATGGCCGCCCACTCGTGGGCTGCGATGGCGACTTCGGCCAGCTGGTCGACGGTGGTGCCGAATTCGATCATGTGGCGCCTGGCCGCCATAGCGTACTTGGCGATCAAAGTGGGGCCGTAGGGCGCCTCGTACTGCAGCGCGCCACCGGTTCCCATCGCGGCGGCCGACGCCCGTACTCGTCGCTTGACGTCGGAGCGTGCGGTCGATCCGTAGGTCAGCAGAGCGGTGTCGATTTGCCCGGCCGCGATCGCGGCGGCGGCATGACAGGCCATCACCTCCCACGAAGACCCGCCGACATTGGTCGCATCGACCCAGGTAGGCCGTAAGCCGAGGTACTCGCTGACTTCCGCAGGGGGAAGCAACGTTCCGTGCCCGCCGAACCCGTCAATGTCCTCCTTCGTGAGCCCGGCGTCGGCGACGGCCCGTCGCGACGACTGGGCCATGAGGGCCATGGCGGTCTTGTCGGGCACCCGACCGCACTCGGACAGGGCTGCGCCCACGATGGCGACGCGGTTCGACGGCATAGCTAATCGTTATCACATCGGCGACCGCGGCCGATAATGGCCGTTGACGATATTGTGGAAACGTTATTCTCGGTCCGCTACCGTGTGCCTATGACAAAGGCGTTGCGGGACGCGTTGCGCGGAGAGGCGCTAGTGCTGTGCCTGGCGCTGCTCAGCTCGCGCACTCCCGACATTCCCGCGGTTGCGGCCGCATGCGGCTACGACGCCGTGTACGTCGATCTCGAGCACACATCCACGTCGCTCGATACCGCCCAGATGCTGTGTATGAGCGCGCTCGGCGCGGGAATTTCCGGCCTGGTGCGGGTGCCGTCCCACGATCCCAGCGTCATCGCGAGGGTGTTGGACGGGGGAGCTGTAGGAATCATTGTGCCACATATTAATTCGAAGGAAGATGCAGAAGGGATAGTTCAGGCCGCGCGTTTTCCGCCGATCGGCGGCAGGTCCATCTCTGGCCCCAATGCGGTCAGCGGATACGCACCGCGAGAAGCGCCGGAATTGGTGGAGTTGCTGGAACGGCGCACCGTTGTGGCGGTGATGGTGGAGACTCCCGAGGCGGTCGAGGCAGCCGACTCCATCGCCTCGGTCGATGGTGTCGACATGATCCTCATCGGGCCGAGCGATCTGACCGCCGCGATGGGCATCCACGGGCAGTATGAGAATGCCCATTTCCACCATGCAGTAGAATCGGTCGCGGCGGCTTGTCGTAGTCACGGCGTGGCGCTCGGCATCGCCGGAATAAAGTCAGTTGACCTGCTGAATCGATTCGTGGGAGTCGGTTTGCGATTCATCTCGGCGGGCACTGACATCGGGATGATGACCGAGGCGGCCACAACGCGTGCGCAAGCGCTTCGCGAACTGCAGAACCACCACGATGACGAGCGTGCCGAATGACACCGAGTAGCCGAGAGCGACGCCAATCCACCAGGAGGACCGGATGCCGACAGCCATCTACACCGAACGCGTCACCGACCCCATGGCGTGGACCGGCGCGGACTTCGCGAGCAAGGAAGACTTCGCCTTCGACCTGTCCGCCCGCAATGTGGCTGCCCTGGAATCGATCCTGGCCAAGACCGCGGGTAAAGACCGAGACGACATCACGCCGGAGGATGCTCGACACCCAGACCTCGACGACGATCTAAGACGGCTCTACCAGGACCTGATGTTCGGCAAAGGCCTGGCATGCGTGCGGGGCTTTCCAGTCGATCAGCATGATATTGAAGACCTCGAACGCATCTACTGGGCGTTCTGCACGCATCTGGGCTATTTGGTGTCGAACAATTCCTTTGGCCACCGCATGGTGCGTGTGCAGGAAGAGATCCTGCCCGGCGGAATCCAGCCCGCGCGCGGCACGAAGTCTCGCGCCGAACTTGCCATGCACAACGATGCCGCCGACATCCTGGCGCTGCTGTGCGTCTACCCGGCGGCCCAGGGCGGCGAAAGCCAGTTTGCGAGCGGGCCCGCTGCGCACAACCGAATCCTGGCCGAGCGTCCCGACCTGCTAGACGTGCTCTATCAAGGCTTTCCGCACCACCGACGCAGCGAACAACCGGATGACCAGCCCGATATCACCCCCTATGACGTGCCCGTCTTCTCCCAAATCAACGGGCGCATCTGCATCAACTTCACCTACAGCAGCATCCTGCCGGCGATGAAGACCCTCGGTCGTGAATTCACCCCGAAGCAAGAAGAGGCCGTCGAACTGCTCCGCAACATACTCGTCGACCAGCAGGTCGAATTCCGTTTGGAGTCCGGGGAAGCGGCCGTCGCCAACAATTTCGCGATGTGTCATTCCCGGTCGGACTTCGTCAGCAGCAACGACCCGAAGAAAGCCCGCTGTTTCCTGCGCGCCTGGATGGAGGTCCCGCGCGAGGATCGTCGTCTACCGATCGGTCGCGAGTACTTCCACATGGAAAACAAGGATCTGCGGCTCGGATACGACGTGGTGCCCGGACGCGACGGCGCGGTCGCGCGCAACGACTACCGCAACGTCGACACCGCGCTGGCCGACATGTTCAAGGCGGCGCAGGCCAAGCCCAAGGCTCGGCCATGACTGCAGGCGCGAAAGGCGTGCCGGGCAGATGACCGATGCGCCACGACCGCGGTTGGTCGTCGAGCGGTGGACCGACCCCGCCGCGGGGGACATCCTGGAACTTTCCGGAATCGATATCGTCAAGCTCGATCTGAAAGCTCCCGCCGAACAAGGTTGGGCAGCATTGGAATCCGCACACGGCTATCAAGTCGCCACCCGAACCGATGTCGCGTCGGTGGCCGACGGTGCGCAGTGGCTGGCCGGGCAGGCACTGATCGCGCGCTGTTCCACCCTGCTCGCCGTCTGCTCAGCCGGGGCCGGGTATGACGTCATCGACGTCGATGCGTGCACGCGCGCGGGGATAGCGGTGTGCAACAACTCCGGGCCGGGTGCCGAGGCCGTGGCCGAGCACGCACTGGGATTCATGCTCGACCTCGCCAAGAAGATCACCGTCTCCGACCGGGTGTTGCGCAGCGGCCCGCTCGGTGACCGGCAGTCCCTGCGGGGAAGTCAACTGCTCGGCAAGACGCTTGGTGTCGTCGGGCTGGGTGCCATCGGTGGCCGCCTCGTCGAGCTGTGCGCGCCGCTCGGCATGGAGGTGCTGGTCTTCGACCCCTACCTCGACGACGAGACCGCACGGACCCGCGGTGTGCGGCGCGTGTCGCTTGGCGAGCTGCTCGAGCGGTCGGACTTCGTACAGGTGACGTGTCCACTGACCAGAGAGACGCACGGGCTCATCGGCAGAACGCAGTTCGCCGCGATGAAGCCGACCGCCTTCTTCATCACCACGGCCCGCGGCCCGGTCCATGACGAGGCGGCGTTGTTCGACGCGCTCGTCAACGGTCGAATCGCTGGAGCGGGTCTCGATGTATTCCACGAAGAGCCGCCCCGGCAGGACAACCCTCTGCTTCGGCTCGACAACGTCGTTGCGACACCGCACACCGCCGGCATCACCGTGGAGGCGGCGCGGGACATCGCCGTGGCGACCGCCACTCAGTGGCAGACGATCTTCGAAGGCCGGATGCCCCCTCGCTTGTTGAACCCGGATGTCTGGCCTCGCTACTGCGACAGGTTCCACGACATCCTCGGTGTTCACCCGACCGCCCGGGCCGCCGCGGCCGCCGAATGAAATCGATCGCTCCCGAATGCGCTGAGAGGAGGGCCTGACCGGGTGACACACTACGACACGATCGAGGTCGAGGTCAGGGGTCATACCGCTTGTGTGACCCTCAACCGTCCTGAGGTGCTCAACGCGATCAACGACGAGATGATCGCCGAATTGACCATGGCCTATGCGGAAATCGAACGGTCGCAGGATATCTGGACGGTGATCATCACGGGTGCCGGCCGCGCCTTGTGCGTCGGGGCGGATGTCAACAAGGCGGCGGACCACGACATGGAGAACGCGGCGGGAATCGATAACCAGGGCGAGCCCATTCTCAGTTCGATGCGACAGTGGGATGCGCCGCAGGAGGCCACGCCGCCATGGCTGCAAATGACCAAGCCGATCATCTGCGCGGTGAACGGCATCGCTTGCGGTGCGGGAATGGACCTCGTGACCACGGCGGACATCACCGTCGCCTCCGAACGTGCGACATTGATGGATCCACATGTCAGCATCGGCGTGACATCCGGCCGTGAGGGGGTCAGGCTCGCCCGTATCCTTCCGCTACCGGTGGCGATGCGGCTGATCTTGATGGGCAAGCACGAAAAGCTTGACGCGCAGCGCGCATACGACTTAGGTGTCTTCACCGAGGTGGTCGAGCACGAAGCACTCATGGGACGCGCCTGGGAGATTGCCGACGTGGTGAATTCGAATGCGCCGCTGGCGGTCCGGGGTTCACGGATGGCCGTGCGCAAAGGGCTGACGATGCCCATCTACGAGGCAGAGCTGCTCGCCGAGAACTACCGGATGAAGGTGGCCCTGACGAAAGACGCCATCGAGGGCCCGCGCGCCTTCCTCGAGAAGCGCAAGCCGGACTGGAAGGCCCGTTAGCGGTTGGGAAACCGTGCTAGGCCATCCCGAAGAAGTTCTTCGCGTTGGTGGACAGCACCTTTCGCTTGGTTGCCTCGTCCAAGCCTTCCGTCGCCTTATTGGCGACCTCGGTGCTGTGCGGCCAGTTCGTGTCGTTGTGCGGGTAGTCGGTTTCGAACATGAGCTGGTCCTCACCGACGAGATCCAGGATGCGGAAGGCGACCGGATCGCCGAAGGTGGAAAACCACACTCGGCCGGGTACCTGGCTGCTGGGCGGTTCGGTCAGCAGGGGATGGATCCCGCCCCACGCCCGCCGGTCCTCCCAGACCTCGTCGACACGCTGCAGGTAGTAGGGGATCCAACCCGCTTGCGCCTCGGCGAACGCGAGCTTGAGGTCGGGAAATTGCATCAGCTTGCCGGAGAACAGCCAGTCGACCAGCGCGATAGTGCAATTGACCGCCATCAGTGCGCTCGTCACGACGTGCGGCGAGTCGGGGGAGGACTTGGTGAGTGAAGAACTCGACCCGATGTGCAGCATGATCCCGACCTGGTTTCGCTCGCATGCGGCGAAGAACGGGTCCCAATAGCCGCTGTGAATGGACGGCAGATCGAGACGAGCGGGCAGCTCCGAGAAACACACGGCATGCATGCCCTTGGCCGCCACCCGTTCGACCTCTTTGACGGCGAGTTCGACGTCCCAGAGCGGGATGATGCCAAGCGGGATCAACCGACCGTTCGAGCTTCCGCCCCACTCGTCGATCTGGAAGTCGTTGTAGGCCTGGACGCAGAGCTGCGCGAGCTCTTTGTCCTTGCCGTACAGGAAGCGTTGACCGCAGAAACGGACGAGGGTATTGGGGAAACAGGCCGACGCCTCGATGCCGGCGATATCCATGTCCGCGAGCCGGTCCGCCGGACGGAAGCAGCCCGGCCGCATCTCGTCGTACGTGATCGGGTCGGTGGTGAGTTCGTCGATCTCGTAGCCGGCGGCCGCACTGATGAGGGGGATCGGGATAACCGCGTCCTCGTAGTGCCAGATGTCCGCGTCGCGGCCCTCGTCATCCTCGACAAACGCGACGTCGGACGTGACGGACGGATCCATGCGCCCGCGGGTGCGAACTATCCGCGGCCCGATGTCTCGATAGCGCTCCGGCAGCCGGCTGGTCCACAGATCGGCCGGCTCCACCAGATGGTCGTCCGGCGAGACGATTAGGATATCTGCGCTCAACGCTGCACTCCTTCGGGAACGGCCCGTGGCTTCATTCGTGGCACACTGAGACGGAAATGAGAATGACCGTTTCCACGGTACCGCATCGGGTCCGCCTCGTGTGCCCGGGCACCTCCGGGCGGCCACGTGCCCCGCTAGTGCGGGACGCCAACCGAGCCCTGACGGAAAGGCCGCCGCGCCGGCAACAGTGACTTACGCGAAGTGAGAATCAACATACACGTATAGGTAGATCGTACATTTTCCATGTCGGACGCGTATTCTTAGCGCATTATGCCTACAAAGAAGCCTGCCGGTTCCGACTCCGAAACCGGCCTAGAACTGGTCGATACCGAGGTCGAGCTGCCCGGCACGTGGCAGCAACGCACGATCGAGCGGCGGTTGAGTACCGCGCGAGCGCGTGCCCTCGCCCGCAGTTCGCGATTTTTGGCCACCGCGCTCGAATTGGTAGAGGAGTCAGGCAAGGCCGACTTCACGATCCAGACGCTCATCGACAGGTCGAACCTGAGTCTCCGCGCTTTCTACCAACATTTCGCGGGCAAAGAAGAACTCATGTTGGCGCTGTACGAGAACGTGACAAGTCAGTTCACCGAGGACATCAGGCAGGATGTCGCCGCGGCCGACGGTCCGATGGAGCAGCTCGAGGCCTTCTGCCGGGGGGTGCTGTCGCGCGCGGAGTCGTCGGAAGCTGTCGGCGGCCGGGTCATGACGATCTACAACCTGAGCCTGGAGATCGAGCGGCCGGACGACTTCGCCAAGGTGTGGGAGCCGCATCTGAAGCTCCTGACGAAGATCATCACCTCGTGTGCTCGGGCCGGCCTGGTACGCACCGACCTGACCCCCGCGCAGCTGACCACATTGCTGAACACGACGCTCACCGCGCTCGCTCAGATCGGTGTTTTTCATCTGGGCGGCAAGGGATCCAAGCTGACCGAGGACCAATTGTGGGCGTGGTGTAAGCAAGCCGTCACGCCGCCTGCCCCGGATGTCAAGACCAAGCCCGCGCGCAAGGCGGCCTCGCGCGCGGCATCCACCGGTCGGGGCGGACGGCCAAAGAAACTAACGGGGTAGGCCGAGCCCGCGCTGGGCGATGATGGTGCGCTGAACCTCACTGGTACCCGCATAGATCGTGGTGCCCAACGAGAACCGCAATGAGTGGTCGAACCGTCCGCGTTCGGGAGCGCTCGGTTCGAGGTAGCTGCGTAAGCCGTCGGCGCCGACGAGTTCGACCACGTCTTGGCTGGCCCGTTCGAGCGCCTCGGTGCTGAATACCTTGGACATCGGTCCCTCGGCCACCGGGACGTCGCCCTGTTCGAACATCCACACGCACCGTCGCTGCAGCAGCATCGACACCTCGGTCTCCATCGCGATGCGGGCCAGCCGGCGCCGCACATCGGTTTTCGCGATGGGTGCCGAGCCGTCGTCTTCCTGGCTGGTGGTTGCCCAGTGTTCGGCATGGTCCAGCAACCGGATCAGATGCGGGCCCCAGCCGGATGCGTGCTCGTCCTGCAACGACAGCCCGAGCACCCGCCAGCCGTCATCGACTTCACCAATCCGCCACTCGTCGCCGACGCGGACATCGCTGTAGAAGGTGATATTGGTGCGTTCCCCGGAAAGTGTCCAGACCGCCTGTGCCGCAAAGCCATCGGAGTCACACGGCACCAGAAACATCGTGAGCCCCTGATGTTTCGGTTTATCCGGGCTCGTGCGCGCGAGTAGAAATATGAAGTCGGCGATGTGACCGTTGGTGGTGAACATCTTGGAACCGTTGATCACCCACTCGTCGCGGTCCCGAACGGCCCTGGTGGCGGCAGCCGCGACGTCCGACCCGCACTCGGGTTCCGTGAAGCCAAGGGCGATGGTGATGTCGCCGCTGATCGCGCCGGCCAGAATTCGATCCTTTTGCGCCGGGGTGCCGACCGCGCGAATAATCGATGCCACCATCCTGGTTGTCTCGGACAGGTAGAGCGGCGCGTCAAAACGCATGAGTTCCTCTTTGAGGACCTGATCGTCCCACACGTTGCGGTTCTGCCCACCGAGCTCGACGGGCCAGGCCGGAGCGAAATAGCCTTTCTCGACCAGGCTTTTGGCGAACCCGTCGTCATGCGCGACGCCGCTGCGATAGATGCGCTCTTCGAATTCGGGAGTGAGTATGTCCCGAAGGTGAGCACGGATGCCGTCGCGGTAGGTCGCGGTATCTGCGGCGAGCTGAAAATGCATGTATCAGGCCAATCTGTCGTCGTACGGGCCCCGGGGGCGGCATGGTCGATAATGATAATCTCAATTTTGAGAGTAACCATATCCGCACGTGATGGGACGGTAATCGTGGACCTGAGCCTGACGGGCGAACAGAGACAGTTGGTGGATTCCTTCGCCGCGCTGTTTGCGCGTGAGTCGACCTCGGAGAGAGTGCGGGCGGCCGAGCCGTCGGGCTTCGATCACAAGTTGTGGAAAGCACTGCGGGAGACAGGTGCAGTCGAGATGGCGGTCGGTGAGGCGGCCGGTGGGTGGGGTGCCTCCGAACTGGAACTTGCGCTGATCGCCGAGCAGTTCGGTCGCGCGGTCGCGTCTGCGCCTGTTATCGAGGCGCAGGTTGCCGCGCGACTGCTGGCCGACTCCGGCGAGGCGGGCGCAGGGTTACTGAGCGCGGCCATGGCGGGTGACCAGCTGGTCACGTTCGCGCCGCGCGCCGTGCGCGATGGCCGGTTGCCACTGGTTCCGGGCGGGGCGGTGGCAGACCATGTGATCGCTCTTGCCGACGGACGATTGCTGGTGGTGCCCATCGGGAAGAACCGCGTCGCGGTGGAAAACCTCGCGTCATTGCCGCTGGCGGATATCTCCCTTGAGGACGAGCCCATCGTCCTCGTCGCCGGGACGCAGGCGCGCGATCTGTTCTGCGGCGCTCTTGACTTGTGGCTCATGCTCACGGCTGCCGCGCTGGCGGGTGCGGCCAAGAAGGCAGTCGAGATCGGTGTCGACTACGCCAAACAACGGCACGCCTTCGGAGCCCCGATCGGAAGCTTCCAAGCGGTGTCCCACCCGCTGGCCGACAGCGCCACTGCCGCCGACGGGGCGCGGCTGCTGGGGCTCAAGGCGGCGTGCGCATTCGCCGATGAGCCCGAACGCGTGCCTGAGCTGGCCGCGATGGCGTTCGCGTTCGCCTATGAGACGGCGCGCGATGCCACGCGGCGTAGCCTGCACATCCACGGCGGGTACGGGTTCGGCATGGAGGGCGACATCCAGCTCTACTATCGCCGGGTCCGGGGATGGGCAATGGTTTTCGGCGAACCTGCCGTCGCGTTGGACCGGGTGGCCGATGCGCGCTACGGGGCCGCCGCAACGTGAACAGGGTTGCGGCGTGCAAGGATCGCGAAGCTCAGCGTGGCGCGGGCCGCGAGCCGGTTTCGGCCAACGTCGAAGACGTCGACGCCGACAACGATCATCCGCTTCCCCGCGCGCACCAACGTGGCGGTAGCGCGCGCGGGGCCATCGACGATGGGTGCCAGGAAGTGGATTGACATGTCCGCGGTTCCCGCCCCGCCGCCATCGCCGGCGTATTTGACCGCAAGGCGCCCGGCGGCGATGTCGATGAGCGTGGCGACGAGTCCACCCTGCAGCGCGCCGCGCAGGTTCGTCAGATCCGGTCGGTTGCGCAGGTCGACGACCACCGAATCATCGGTATCGACGACGTCGTAGAACGGCAGCTGCGCGAAGAGATGCCCCGGCACGGTGACGTTCATCGGGCGTGGCGCCTCGGGTGAGTTATTGTTCACCGCCACAACGTTAGGCGCCGGACCGGACCTGATCCTTGACCGCCAACACAACAGGGGGAGCGGTTCGCCAGTTCGGCACCCCTTGCTCTTCGCCCGCGGTCGGGAGCTTGTCCTCGCGGATCTGGGCCCAGTGCGAGTGATTCAATTGGTGCAGTGCGAAACACGATTGCAGCGCATTGTAAAAACCCATGTTGTCCACTGATTGGTTTACCGACTCCTTGATGAGCAGGGCCGCCATCGTGGGGACCTTCGAGATGCGCCGCGCCAGCTCCAACGTGCGCTCCGCGAGTTCGTCGCGCGTGAAGATCTTGCTGACCATGCCGAGCCGGTAGGCCTCCTCGATCCCGATCGCGTCACCGGTGAGCATGAGTTCCTTCGTGCGGCGGGGTCCGAATTCCCAGGGATGGCCGAAGTATTCCATGCCGCACATGCCCAGCCGTGTCCCCACCACATCGGCGAAGCGCACCTCCTCGCTCCCCACGATGAGGTCACAGGCCCAGATCAGCATGAGACCTGCCGAGAACACGTCGCCGTGCACCTGGGCGATCGTGATCTTGCGTAGGTTGCGCCAGCGCAGGTTGTTCTGAAAGAAGTAGTGCCATTCCTGCAGCATGGTCCGCTCCGCGCCGTCCCGCGTGCCTCCGTTGATGGTCACGGTGGGGTGCTGGCCGGCGCCCGGACTGAACTCGGCACGCGCCTGTTTGGAGCCGATGTCGTGGCCGGACGAGAACATCGGGCCCTCGCCGGCCAGCACGACGACGCGGACGGTGTCATCGGACTCGGCGCGGGCAAACGCGTCATCGAGTTCGACCAGCATCCCCCGATTCTGGGCGTTTCGCTGGTCGGGGCGGTTCAGCGAAATCCGAACGATCCTGCCTTCGTCGAACGTCTCCCACTTCAAGAATTCGTAATCGCCCACCGTTCGCCCCTTTCGTCTGCATCCGGTAATGGTGTTATCTCTATATGAGAAGCTATGTTCTCATGGACCGGCAGGTGATGACCGGAAGGGGCCCGATGGCGAATGGTCAAGGCAAGCCACGAGTAATCCTGTGGGGTCCGGGGCAGGTCGGCACCGGCGCGTTGCGTGCCCTCATCGCGCACCCCGGCTTGGAGCTGGCCGGCGTGGTGGTGCATGCGGAAGCCAAGGACGGCAAGGACGCCGGCGACTTGTGCGGAATGCCCGCGACCGGTGTCATGGCCACGCGAAACATTGATAGCGCACTGTCCGTGGACGCCGATGTGGTGGCCTACTTCGCGTCGGGTGACTACCGTTACCACGAAGCGGCACAGGACATTGCGCGCTGCCTGCGAGCGGGCAAGCACGTGGTGTGTACCTCGTTGGTGCCGATGTGCTATCCGCCCGCTGCCGACAAGGAAACCGTCGATTTGCTCGAGGCGGCCTGCGCGGAGGGCGGCACCAGCTTCTTCAACAGCGGCGTCGACCCCGGCTGGGCGAACGATGTGATCGCGCTGACGATGACAGGTTTCAGCAGTCGTGTGGACAGCGTCACGATGCAGGAGATACTCGACTACGGCCCCATCAATCAACCCGACATCATGTTCGACTTCATGGGGTTCGGGCACGTCCCCGACTATCCGGCCGCGCTCTTCGACACCGAGCGCCTCGGCGCGCTGTGGGGACCGACCGTCCACCTCGTCGCGAACGGCATGGGTCTCCCGCTCGACCGCGTGGAGATATCCCTCGAAAAATGGTTGGCCACTCGGCGATACGAGGTTGCGTCGGGATGGATCGAGCCGGGCACCGTGGGAGGTATGCGCTTCAAGCTCGCCGGCATCGTGGGCGGTGAGGAACGCGTTCTACTCGAACACATCACTCGCATGGGCGAGGGTTCCGCGCCAGATTGGCCGCGACATCCATCGCCGCACGGTGGCTACCGCGTCATCGTCGACGGTCTGCCCACCTATACCGTCGATATCGAGATGCACGGTCGCGGCAACAACATGCGCGGCCTGACCTATGCGACTGTCATGCGCGAACTCAACGCCATCCCGGCCGTGATCGCCGCCCCGGCAGGCTTGCTGTCCACCCTCGATCTGCCTCTGGTCACCGGTCCGGTGCGCGGCGGAACGTGGCACGGTCTGCTGCCCGCGAAGGCGAAGCCGTGAGCGGGCAACCGGTGCCGCAGACGCCTGCGGATCTCTGGGAGGTCATGCGTACCGCGTCTTCGGTGCGGCGCTATCGCGACGAGCCGGTTTCCGACGAGGCCGTGGAAACCTGTCTGCGCGCGGCGAGTTGGGCTCCGTCCGGAGGCAACCAGCAGCCGTGGAAGTTCGTCCTGCTGCGATCTGGTTGCCTGCGCGAGGTGGTCACGGCGGCGGCCCATCAGACGTGGGACGTTATGGCCGAGTTCTATGGCTTTTCGATGCCTGAGAACGAGGCGGACGACCCCAAATCGCGCGTTTTGCGAGCGATGGCCGAGCACATGAGCGTTGGTGGTGCGGCGCCTGTGCTGGTGCTGTTCTGTGTCCAGCCGCAGCGGGGAACCACCGAGCTACAGCAGGGCGGGTCGATCTTTCCCGCCGTCCAGAACTTCCTGTTGGCGGCCCGCGCGCAAGGCCTTGGCGCCGCGATCACCCTGTGGCATGGGTCGTGCGAGGACCAACTGCGATCCATGGTCGGCATCCCCGACGACTGGAAGATCGCGACTCTACTCACGGTGGGTTGGCCCAAGGGCGGTCACCACCCGGTGCGGCGCAAGTCGCTTGACCAGGTGGCGGCGATTGATCGTTGGGATCAGCCCTGGATGAGCGACGCCATCCGGTGATCCACCGTTTCGTTCACGGCGGGTGGGTCGGTCATGCAACTACGTGATCACGCTGGCGCCCGGAAACCCGCTGTGATACTTCACCGTTCGGGCATCGCGGAGCTTCCGTGACTTCCCGCTAGCTCACTAGCGCTCGCCGCACGAGGAACAACACGAGCAGGGCGATCAACACCCAATTGCTGACCGCATGCGCAGCGGCGGACTTGGCGACCGCACGTCGTCTCACCTGATCAACACAGTCACGACTAGCTGATATCTGCTCACCAAGGGTGTCAGCCCATTCGTTGCGTCGTCGCTCATTTTCTGTGCGTACCCGTTCACGTTCTCTCTGCAATTCCGCCCAGGCGTCGGGGTCTTTACTTTTAAGGTTGGCGGGCAGCGCAGGGTAGGGCAGGCGTTCGTACTGGGGCATTTGGCGCGCCGCTTCCAGCTCGGGGCCGAGTGCCGCAATGGCGCGTAAGTACACCATCAGGAAGTACAGCCCGCTAATGGTCAGCGCTAGGCAAGCCGCGATCGGTATTCCCGCCCAAAAATGGGTCAACCCGAACGTGACTTGCCTCGTCACTTTTCGGCGGACACCTTGCTGTTCAGCTCGATGCCGAAACGCCAGCTCTTCAGCGTGGGCCAACCACGGAACCACAGCGGCCACGACAATAGGCACCCCAACCCCCACCACTTTCCAGATCAACCCGCTCTGGCCCGTCTGCGCGAGACCGACGTTGCCGCTATTGCCCAGCATCCGCCACCAACCCCATCCAAGCAGCGGAAATATGCGCACGAGCGCGATGTAAACGGCAATCACGATGGTGAGCTGGCCAATTGCCGCCGGAATCATCCACCAGCGCATCGCCAGAACTGTTTGACGGTATTCCTGGCGGAGACGTTCGTGACGAACCACGTTCTTAAGCGACCGCAACATACTGGCGGCAATAAATGCCACCACGACGGCCGTCAGGACGGTCGCAAGTGTTCCGTGCAGCATCGTCACCCTCTCATCTTGACAAGCGCGAGCGAATACCCGCGGAGTGTTCTACAGGCAAACTGCACTCGTAACCGATCCCAGCGCTTTCACCGACCCCTATTGGACAAGCCCGAACCGCCCTGGGGCATCCTTGCGCACAGGCTCCCCAGATATGAACAAGGTATCGAACGGTAGTCGTCTCGGGTTATGGCCGAACGCGACCGGGCGCCGGATGAACCCAGTTGACAGTCAATCGATTTGGAGCGCAGCCGCGGATCTTGTCGCTCGTTGCGGCGCGGTACCGGGCACCCGGTGAGAGTGTCGCATGGCACGAGATCGAAGATGACACGATGAGCGCGCGCGAATTCCGCGATGACGACAGCGGCTATCGCATGTGGCTCGACGCGAACCCCGCCCGGGGTCGTACTCAACATCGCGCGTAGCCACAACCCGGCTGAGGCGAAGCTGCACCTGGCTGCGTGCCGGACGCTCACCCATCAGATTCGAGGCGGAAGCGCGGCGACAAAGCAGTACGTGAAGATCTGCGCGGGACAGCTGGCGGAGCTTGAGCAGTGGGCCACAGCGAACGGAATAGCTTTGCCGCCGGTATGCGCAGCCTGCCATCGCGCGCCATCCGCCGTGAGGCCCGGCCCGGTCGCCCCGGCCAGACGCGCGATCGGAGCACCCCTGCGTGACGGCGGCTACACGATCGGTAGTCCGTCGGCAGAAGACAGGGCCGTGCGGGTCTGGGCTGATGACTACGTCCGCTTCGAGCACCGTCCGCCATGGCAAGAAGAGCTACGGAACGTGATCCGTGCTCAGCTTGCGGAACTCGAACCGTAGATGGCGCAGGTCATCCACGCCACGTTTTGTGGCGACAAGCCAGGCAACGCCGATGTCGAGAACCTTCTCCTCTACAAGGGCCATCTGGGGACTGCTTGCCGGCGGTGCGACGGACCCCGGAAGCTGCGGCCGCCGAAGATGTATGTGTGTCCATCTTGCTTCGATGGAGTAAGCATGTTGCTCGTACCAAAACAGGAGCGGCAATGATGCACAGCAGCGGGATACCTAGCTCTACGTGATGATTCGCCAGTACATGTCCTCGCGCGCCCGCACCGATTCCGGCTCCATGTCGGCCGCGATGGCGAACCGGCGATTGGTCCCCGAAATTAATTGACGCCGACGCTGCACTATGGAAATTTGATACTCGACTGTGAGAGGTGGATTCTCGTTGCTCGAGATTCCCGAAACGGAGTAGCGGATCGTGAACAGGCTCACCGCAAGGGTTTTCCCCGCGACGACCAGCTCGTCCAGCGGTTCAACGCCCCGCAGTCTGCCGACCACGGTGGGCCCGCCCTGTCACGCGCGAACTCTATCGCGGCTTCATCGCGACTACGCGATGAAGAGGCCGTCGGCGCGCCCCCGTCGACTGCGCCCCGTGTCGAACATGCCAGGCCGCCGGCCAGGAATCTGTGTGCACAGCTGGATCCAGGTCGGGGCAGACAGTTCGTCGTGAAGGCGGTGCGGAAAAGACAGAGATCAAACCGGTCATGCCAATCCTGAGCGGTGATGGCTGGCTGATGCCTGGGTCGACCGACAGCATCGTGCCGAGCAACCACGACATTGATGGGCGCTCCGCTTAGTGCGCCAATACGATAAGGGGGATCGGGTGCCAGCGTGTCCGATGGCGGAGTGGCTATCTCGAGAGCACTCTCTGCCGGTTGAGAACGTTCCTATAGCAGCAATTCACAGTTCGCATTCGCCCCGGAAGATCAAAGCGAACGAACGCCATATCGAGATCTTGGCGCAATCACCGGTTCCCTTGCCTCCCATAGTGATTCACCGTACATCGATGCGGGTGATCGACGGCGTGCATAGGTTGCGCGCCACGCAGTTGCGGGGTCACGACTCGATAGCAGCAAAGTTTTTCGAAGGCAGTGACGCCGAAGCGTTCGCGCTCGCTGTGCACCTGAACGTCACCCACGGCCTACCGCTCACCCTTTCGGAACGAAAGGCTGCGGCGCGACGCATCCTCTTGGCGAATCCGCATCGCTCGGATCGCTCCATCGGCGTGCTCACGGGGGTGTCGAACAAAACGGTCGCCATGTTGCGCAAGTGTTTAACTGGGGAAGATTCCCACTTAGACGTCCGGCTCGGACGTGACGGAAAATCTCGTCCCATCAGCCCGATCAACGGTCGGCGGCGCGCCGCGGAATTCCTGTCGACGAACCCGGCCGCGTCATTGCGGGAGATCGCGCGTACCGCAGGCGTCTCCGTCAGCACCGCGCGCGACGTGCGGGCGCGCTTCGAAAGAGGCGAAAACCCCCTGCCCGATAGCCTTGCGAAAACGTCGAGCTCTCGTCCGGAACCGGACGGTCACGCTTCGCAGGACACATCCGCCGGCGGTCGACATGGCAGGCATCGCGGGGCCCCCGACCACGATCTCCTCGAGCGGCTGAGAAACGACCCGGCGGTGAGGTTCTCCGACCGGGGCAGAAGGCTCGTGCGACTACTATCCACCGACATGGCTGCCATCGGCGCCGTCAACGCGATCGCCGAAAACATTCCGGTCCACTGTTCGGGCACCGTCGCCGAGATCGCCAGGAGAAACGCGTGCGCTTGGCAAGAGGTCGCGAACAAATTCGAAACCGTATAGTTCTCAATGGTTTTCGCGAAGCACGCTAAAGTCATGGCCAAGCGACGCCCTGAGAGGATGAACGCATTTTCGGCTGGCTAGGTGGGTTGGTCGCGCGGTGGCCATTGGTAGTGATCGGGTGCTGGGCCCTGCTCGCACTGGTGCTGCCGATGGCGGTGCCGTCGTTGGCCGAGATGTCCGCGCGGCACCCGGTGGCCATCCTGCCCGCTGCCGCGCCGTCGACGGTCACCGCGAAACAGATCAACCAGGCGTTCCACGAGGCGGGCTCGGAAAACGTGTTGATCGTGCTGTTGAGCGACGACAAGGGGTTGGGCCGCGACGACGAAAACCTGTACGGCACACTGGTGGACCGGCTGCGCCAGGACACCAGAGACGTGGTGATGCTGCAGGATTTCCTGAGCATGCCGCCGTTGCGTGAGGTGTTGAGCAGCAAGGACCACAAGGCGTGGGTGGTGCCGGTCGGACTGGCCGGAGAGTTGGGCACACCGCAGTCCTATCGCGCCTACAACAACGTGGTGGCGCTGGTGCAACACACGCTGGCGAGCGCGCACGGGTCGACGCTGAAAGCCAGCCTCACCGGGCCCGCCGCCACGGTCGCCGACCTGACCGACGCCGGGGCAAAGGACCGTGTCTCCATAGAGTTGGCGATCGCGGTTCTGTTGTTGATCATCCTGGTCGTCATCTACCGCAACCCGATCACGATGTTCTTGCCGCTCATCACGATTGGCGCCTCCCTGTTGACGGCGCAGGCGGTGGTATCCGGGGTATCGGTGCTGACCGGTATGGCCGTGTCCAACCAGATGATCGTGTTGCTCTCCGCGATGATCGCCGGAGCGGGAACCGATTACGCCGTCTTTTTGATCAGCCGCTATCACGATTACGTCCGGGGCGGTGAGGACCCGCAGCGGGCCGTCAAAAGGGCGATGGCGTCCATCGGCAAAGTGATCGCGGCGTCGGCGGGGACGGTGGGAATCACCTTCCTGGGCATGGGGTTTGCGAACCTCGGTCTATTTTCCACGGTGGGCCCCGCGCTGGCGATCGGGATCGCGGTAGCGCTTCTGGCCGCGGTGACGCTGTTGCCGGCGATCATGATGGTGGCCGGCCCGCGCGGCTGGATCGCGCCGCGTGCGGAGCGCACCACCGTGTTCTGGCGGCGGGCCGGGGTGCGGATCGTGCGCCGGCCCGCGCGTTATCTGGCCGCCAGCCTGATCGTCTTGATCGCCGCGGCCTCCTGCACGACCCTGGTGGGCTTCAACTACGACGACCGCAAGCAGCTACCCGCCTCGGCCGGCAGTTCGCTCGGATACGCGGCGCTGGAACACCATTTCCCGGTGAACCAGATGATTCCGGAATACCTGTTCATCTCCTCTGCGCAAGATTTGCGCACCCCACGCGCCCTTGCCGACTTGGAGCAGCTGGCCCAACGCGTGAGCCAAATCCCGGGTGTCGCCATGGTCCGCGGGGTCACCCGGCCCACCGGACGCTCGCTGGAGGAGGCCAAGGCGACCTATCAGGCCGGTCAGGTCGGCAAGGAACTGGGCGGCGCGTCGAGCTTGATCAACAGGCACGCCGGCGACCTGAACCGGTTGTCCTCCGGTGCGGGACTGTTGGCCGACAAGCTCGGTGACGTGCGCACGCAAGTGGGTCAGGCGATCGGGGGCGTCAGTGGTCTGGTCGATGCCCTGGCAACGGTGTCGGCCTTGTTCGGTGGGGGCACGACGCTAGGCGACATCGACACCGCCACAAAGCTTGTCAGCAGTGTCCGGGTGCTCGGCAACACGCTGCAGATCAATTTCTCGGCCATGATGAGCAATTTCGAGTGGATCGACGCCGTGGTCGCGGCGCTGGATACCAGCGTGGTGTGTGACGCCAGCTCGGTCTGCAGCGGGGCCCGAGCCCAATTCCACCGGTTGGTCACCGCCCGTGACGACGGAACCCTTGGCCGCATCAGCGACCTGTTCCACCAATTGCAGTCGACGCAGTCGTCTCAGACGCTGGCCGCCACCGTGAACCGTCTCGGACAAACCCTCCATGGCGCTCTCGCGTCGCTGCACCGGCTGGGACTGGACAACCCCGGTGCGGCGCGCTCGCAGATCGCCACGGTGCAAAAGGGCGCCAACGACCTGGCCAGCGCCGGGCGACAGGTGGCCGACGGTGTGCAGCAGCTCGTCGATCAGGTCACCCGAATGGGGGCCGGTCTCGGCCAGGCCTCCGGTTTCCTGATGGACATGGGCCGCGACGCGTCACAACCATCGATGGCCGGCTTCAACGTGCCGCCTGGAGCCCTCGATACGCCCGACTTCAAAAGGCTTGCGCGGACGTTCATCTCGCCGGATGGCCATTCGGTGCGCTACTTCATCCAGACCGACCTGAACCCGTTCAGCACCGCCGCGATGGACCAGGTCAACGCGATCCTGGCCACCGCCAAGGGGGCGCAACCCAACACCGCGCTGTCGGATGCCTCGATCTCGATCTCCGGGTACCCGGTCACGCTGCGCGACACCCGGGACTACTACGACCGCGACATCAAGCTCATCGCGGTCGTGACCATCATCGTGGTGCTACTGATCCTCATCGCCCTGCTGCGCGCGATCGTCGCGCCGCTGTACCTGGTCGGGTCGGTGATGCTCTCCTATCTGTCGGCCGTCGGTATCGGGGTCGTGCTGTTCCAGGTGATCCTGGGGCAGCAATTGCATTGGAGCGTACCCGGATTGACCTTCGTCGTGCTGGTCGCGGTGGGCGCGGACTACAACATGCTGCTGGCGTCACGGCTGCGCGACGAGTCGCCGACGGGTGTGCGGACCGGCGTCATCCGGACCGTGCGTTCCACCGGCGGAGTGATCACCGCCGCCGGCCTCATCTTCGCGGCATCCATGTTCGGTCTGCTGTTCTCCAGCATTGGAGCCGTCGTGCAATCCGGCTTCGTGATCGGGGCCGGCATCTTGGTGGACACCTTCGTGGTGCGCACCATTACGGTGCCGGCCATCGCGACACTGCTGGGACGGGCGAGCTGGTGGCCTGCGCGACCATGGCTACGCGCGCCGGAGCAGGCAACGGCCAAGAAGATTACGGTCTTTCAAGCCGTGGCCGCAGACGGGTGAATCAGCCGGGCGGCGGGAAGACCGCGCGAATCTGGGCGAAGAGGTTTTCGATGGAGTCGCGTTCGCCGGGGCTCAGGACGCCTACCGGATCCATGCCGTTGACCGGATCCACGGAGACGGGCCGGGTAAGGAGGTTGTCGTTGCGGGAATACCCCGCATCGATCTGGGGCTGCAATGCCGCATCGATCTGGTTTACCAGGTTGTCGGACCAGCCGAGGTAGCGCAGCCCCAACGTCAGCGGAAGATGGTTCACCGGAACCAAATACGTCGTCGTCTTCGCGCCTCGGGAATTGACCGTCGTCCGGATGTTCTGCGGTGGCACAATTCCGGGGCCGGTGAACGCCGCAGGGGTGTGCACGACCGTCGTGGCAACCACCGCATTGAGGTCGGCCAGCAGGTTGTCCGGCCTATCGGGGAAATCCGCGAAACCGTCGTATGCGGCGACGATCCTGTTGGTGTCGTACTGGCTTTCGACCGGTTGAGGCATGGTGTAGCCGATAAACGGGATGGTGTCAGCGGGTTTGAAGATGCCGGACGCAAAACTCGCCCCGAATGCGTGGGTTCCGACCGGGTCGCCCAGGGTCGTGAACTGCAGCTTGTCTGGCGGTGGTGCCTTCGGGTCGTTGGCCAGCCGCGCCTGTTCCTGGTCGAGCGCGAGGTTTCCTTGCGACAAAGCGACAACGGCACCCGGCTCGGTTGCGTTCCGAACGGTCTGATCCAGGCTGTCCGCAGCTTGATCGATCGCCTGGCCTACGGACATTTTGTCTCGTGGCCCGGGAAACAGCTCTTGGGGCACCCAGCCGTAGAGGGCTCCAGCGGGATACTCGACGATCTCGCGTTTGGCGTTCGGAAAGTACCCGGACCCGGCGCGGCTCGTGTACTCGTACCAGGGGATGCCGGGCGGGCGTGCACCGCCGACTGCGTAGACAACCCTGGCGGTGGCATCGGCACCCACTGGCGACGGGCCCGGCGGCGGCCAGGGGAACTCCGGGTCTCCGCTTGCCACGCTGGGTCCGAACCCACCAACCGAACCCGTCAGCAGCGCCGCGAGTGCCGTTGCGAATGCTCGTTTCACTTGTCCACTCCCGGATAGCCCGTACTCGCCGCCACACTACACGCTGTTAATTCGTTTCGGGCCCTTGCGGACTCGCCGATGTGACGTGCGGTAGGGCCTGTCGACGTAGCGCGCTTCAGCGGCGTCAGGACCGGCCAAACGCCTTGTGGCGCCCGCGTTCCCTGTCAGATCACCAATTCCCGCGATCGGCGACCTGCGTAAACGCGGATTTCATCGCTTCCACGTAACGTGTGACCGATTTTTGGGCAATGGGGTTGTCAGGGTGCATCACCGCCATGATCGTGCCCTCGCCGTACCGGAATATGTAGATGGTCAGCTGATAGGAGTACCGGCCGTCGGAGTAGATCCCGATGTTCTTCGCACCGCCCAACTCGGCGGTGAGCACCGCATTGAGGGGAGCGGCGCCCCCATGCAGGAAGTTCGTCACCGGAAAGTTCGGTCGAGGCCAGTCCAACCATGGCGCCAATTCCAACACCCGGTAGTAGGGCACCTTCGCCAAACTCAGGCCGGAATCGAAAGACGCCTGCGCCGCCCACGCGGCCTCGCTGAACGATGCCGCCGCGATGGGGACGGTGATCGGGACCAGGCCGGTGAACCAGCCCTGCGTCACGAAGTTTTCCGATGTGCGGCGGGTGTCCCTCGGGGTCAGCCCGTAGTAGGTGACGGCACCGGTGAACTCGTGCTCCACCAAGGCGATACAGGCGAACACGCCGCCGATGAAGCGAGCGCCCGCCGCGGTGCAGGCGGATTCGAATCTCTCCGTCTGTTCCGCGTCAAGCAGGGTTTCGGTGATCATCGCGCTGTCCGTCGCCTCCATGGGATTGCCGAGCGGAAGCGGGAACTCCGGGAGGCTGCCGTTGTTGTTCTCGGCGAAATCAATCCACGCGCGTACATCGGGCAAATCGGCGGTCAGAGCCGACGTATCCCGGTGCTCCTGCACGCAGTAATCGTGGTAGCTGCCTGCATCGGGCAGCGGCAGGGGCCCGTTGCCGGCCGCCAACGACATATACATCGCGTAGGACTCCAGCATCGTGATACCGATCAACGACGCGTCCCCATGCACATGATCGATGCTCGCGTAGAACGTGAAGTGATCGTCGGCCTGGACCACCCCGAAGCTGAAGCAACCCCACTGCAACGGATCCGGTGTGGCGACCGCGTGCTCGTACAACTCGTCGATCGTCATTTCTCCGTGCGTGGTCGGCGCGAATTCGATGTCGGCGGGATCGTCGATGATATGCCTGACGATCTCACCGGTTCCGTCGTACTCAAACCAGCTTCGGTACGTATCGTGGCGACGCAGATACGCGTTGAGTGCGTACGTCATAACGTCGATATCGCATTCACCCGGTATCGCACACGTGGCCACCAGCAGCCGTGAATAGTCCAGACCGGCGGCCTTTCGTTCGTAATAGCCGCGAAGGTGTTGGGTCTGCATGTAGGTGGCGGGCACTGAGCTGACCGGGGCCCGCCGAGCCGATTCAAGAGCCGCTGCTGTCGGATGCCACGAGGTGACCGGGCCGCAGCTCAGCTCCCAGTCGCCGATTGAACCGATCGTGATATTCCCGATTCGCAATGTTTCTCCCTCGTGGATAACCGCAGTTCGGCTGGGTTGGTAGCGAGATCAAGGTGACGCGCCGGGCGTTGAACTTGGCATACCCGGACGGCAATGCAACAACTTACAGATTGCGAGGGGTTGCGGAAAGGCCCGAATTCTCCTGGAACTCAGCCTCCCGACCGCACCAGGGTTTTTGTCGGACACCATCACAGTGAAGTACTTGTCATACGCTCCATCGGGCGATTAGCTTGTGCGCAACCGGGATTGCGTGTGGTGCACCGTGTCGCCTACAAGTCGTCCAGACCTAACACAGCCCCGAGTTCACGAGCCCCACTCCGCGGGGATCGAGTTTTCATCACCCATGGCAGAGAGGACATCCGCATGGCATCCGTCGAAGATCCGATGAAGCAGGCGTCGGGTTTTGCGGTCGTTGGCTACTCAGTGCGTGTACCGGGGGCGGCCGACGCCGATGAATTCTGGGATGTCTTGCGACACGGGCGCGATGCGGTGTCGGAGGTGCCATCGGATCGCTGGGATGTCGAGGAATTCTTCGACCCGGATCCCGAAACGCCCGGCCGGATCGCGACGCGCCGGGCGGGCTTCCTCGATGACGTAGCGGGGTTCGACGCGGCGTTTTTCGGGGTGTCGGCGCGCGAGGTCAAGATGATGGACCCGCAGCATCGGCTGCTGCTGGAGACGGCATGGCAAGCGCTGGAGCATTCCGGCACCGCACCAATGGGTCTGGCGAACACCAAGACCGGCGTGTACATGGGCTTGTCCACCCACGATTACTTCGGAATGATATCGGACGAGCTGGATTACGGCGACATCGAGGCGTATACGGCGATCGGGACGTCGGGCGCGGCCGGAGCGGGCCGGATCAGTTATCGGCTAGGGCTGCAGGGACCGGCGGTCACCGTCGACACGGCGTGCAGCTCGTCGTTGGTGGCGATCCATCAGGCCTGCCAGGCGCTGCGTCTGGGGGAGTGCGACCTGGCGCTGGCAGGCGGCGCGAACGTCCTGATCAGCCCGGGAACCATGATCACTTTTTCGCAAGCGCGGATGTTGGCTCCGGACGGCCGGTGCAAGACGTTCGACGCGGCCGCGGACGGCTACGTGCGCGGCGAGGGTTGCGGCGTCATCGTGGTGAAGCGCCTAGAGGACGCGATCCGCGACGGCGACCGGATTCGCGCCGTGATCCGTGGCAGTGCGATCAATCAGGATGGCGCATCGGGCGGCTTGACGGTGCCGAACGGTGTTGCCCAGCAACGTGTTATCGCCGAAGCACTGGAGCGTGCCGGCGTCGCGGCCGGTGACGTCGGCTACCTGGAGGCGCACGGGACCGGGACATCGCTCGGCGATCCGATCGAAGTGCAGGCCGCGGCCGCCGCGCTCGGTGACGGGCGCGATGCCGGCCAGCCGCTGCTGATCGGATCGGTGAAGACCAACATCGGGCACCTGGAAGCGGCGGCGGGTATCGCCGGCCTGATCAAGGTCATCCTCTCGCTCGAACACGAGCAATTGCCGAAACACTTGAACTTCCGCAACCCCTCGCCGCATATTCCCTGGGATCGGCTGCCGGTGCGCGTCGTGGACGAGCCTGTCACCTGGGAACGCAACGGTCGACGCCGCATCGCCGGGGTCAGTTCGTTCGGTTTTTCGGGCACCAATGCCCACGTCATCGTCGAAGAAGCTCCCACGGTGGACCGCGTCGCCGCGGCGCCGCCCGCGCCCCCCGATGACCGGCGCTTCAGCGTGTTACCGCTGTCGGCGCGTAGCCCAGCGGCGTTGGTGCAGCTCGCCGAGGACTACCGCGACTGGTTGGCCGCTCATCCGGAGGCCACCCTGTCGGATGTGTGCTTCACCGCCGGGGTGGGCCGTTCCCACCTCGAGCACCGCGCCGCCTTGGTGGTGAATTCGACCGACTCCGCGCGTGAATTGCTCGGTGCGCTTGCCGACGACCGCCCGGCACCGGGTTTGGTGCGGGGAATGTGCGCCGACACGCCGAAGACCGCGTGGTTGTTTCCCGGTCAGGGCAGCCAGTTCGCCGGCATGGCCCGTGAGTTGTACGAAACCGAACCGGTGTTTGCCGAGACAATGACCCGGTGCGCGGCGGCTCTCGCCGATGTCCTCGAAAGGCCGTTACTGGACGTCATATTCGACGCCGACGGTGAAGACACCTTGCGGCAGACGAGCTATGCCCAGCCCGCGCTGTTCGCGGTGGAGATGGGCCTGGCGCGGCTCTGGCAATCGTGGGGTCTGCAACCCGACGTGGTGCTGGGCCACAGCGTGGGACAGTATTCGGCGGCGTGCGTCGCGGGCGTGTTCAGCCTCGAGGACGGGGCGTTGTTGCTCGCCGAGCGCGGGCGCCTGTTCGGCAGCCTGCCCGCAGGCGGTCGGATGGTGGCGGTCTTCGCCGCCGCCGACCGGGTCGAGGCCTTCACCGACGAATTCCCGCGGCTGTCGGTTGCCGCCTACAACGGCGCCAACACCGTGCTGTCGGGCCCCGCGGAGGACCTGGACCGGGCGGTGGGGTCGTTGGTGGCCGACGGTGTTCGCTGCGACTGGCTGGAGACCAGCCACGCGTTCCATTCGGCGCTGCTGGATCCGGTCCTCGACGAATTCGAGTCGTACGCAAGCCGGTTCGACTACTCTGCCCCGCAACGGACCCTGGTGTGCAACCGCACCGGGGCGGCCCTTGGCAGGAACGCGAGGCTCGATGGCCAGTACTGGCGCCGCCATGCGCGTCAGCCGATCGAATTCGCCAAGGGTGCAGCAACTTTGGCCGACCTCGGTTGCGCGGTGCTGTTGGAGGTTGGGCCGCAACCGGTGCTCACCGCATCGGCGCTTCGGGCATGGCCCGATCCGGCGACGGCACCGCAGGCAATCGCGTCGTTGCGCCGAAACGGCGCCGACCACCGCCAGATCACGGAAGCGGTTGCCGCCGCGTACATCGCCGGTCATCTTCCTCGCTTCACCGCCCTCCAGCGGGAACCGGCGCGCAAGCTCGACCTGCCCACCTATCCATTCCAGCGTCGCCCATACTGGTTCCGTGACAAGCGGGTTCGGCCCGCCCAGACGGATACCATGCGGACCGAGGCCGTCCGGCTACTCGAGGATGACCGGATCGAGGAACTCGCCGCGCTGCTGGACGGCGACGGCGACAATCAACACACCGTCGATGTGCTGAAAAAGCTTGCTATACAGCATAACCGGCAGCGCAATGCGCAGTCCGTGACGGACGCGCGTTACGAGATGCGCTGGGAAGTATCCACTGTTCCGGCCACCGGGGCCGCAGTTGCGGAGCCCGGCGAGGCCCCCGGCTGGCTGCTCATCGGGGACGATGGGGAGGCAGTACGGCCCTTGGTCGACGCGCTGACCGCGCAGGGCCACCGGCACCAAATTCTCGGATTGCCGGCCTCGGACGCGGACGAGGAACGGCTCGAAGCCGCGTTGCGAGCGGCGGTTGCGGATAACCCGGCGTTGCGTATCGTGCATTTCGCGGCGCTCGAATCGGACACCGCACCATCGATGCGGTCGCTCCTGCGGATGCAACACCGCGTCCTGGGCGGCACCCGGCGACTCTTCCGAGCCGCCGCCGCCGCGGAACTCCGAGCACCCATCTGGCTGCTAACCCGCGATGCGCAGCGGATCACCGGCGCCGACACCGTGTCGCCGGTGCAGAGCTGCCTGTGGGGTTTCGGCCGCGCCGCCGCGCTGGAACATCCGCAGGTCTGGGGTGGACTGGCCGACCTGCATGACGGTAGTGCCGACGAGTGGTCACGGTTGATCAATGTGGTGGCTGCGCAGGGCGGCACGGCCACCAGGGAAGACCAAGTCGCGCTGCGGGATCAGGCCGTCTATGTTCCCCGGCTGACGCGGCGCGTAGGGCAGCCGCTGGCAACGCCGCTAGTCCTACGCGGCGACGCGACATATCTGGTCACCGGCGGGCTGGGCTCGGTCGGACTGGAGATCGCCGGATATCTGGCCGGCCACGGCGCCCGGCATCTGGTACTGACGAGTCGGCGTGCTCCGGGCGACGCCGCGCAACGACGCATCGATGCGCTCAGCGAACGCTACGGCAGCGAATTTCGCGTCATCGCCGCCGATGTGGCCGACCCGCACGATGTCGCTCGCCTGTTGGCCACCGTGCAGGCCGAACTGCCGCCGCTGGCCGGCATCGTCCATGCCGCCGGCGAGATAGGCACCACCCCCCTGAGCGAACTGGGCGATGCCGAAGTCGACCGCGTATTCGCCGGAAAGGTCTGGGGCGCTTGGCATTTGAGCGAAGCGACCGCAGACATGCGTTTGGACTTCTTCCTGAGCACTTCCTCGATCGCCGCGGTATGGGGCAGCTTCGGCCAGACCGCCTACAGCGCGGCCAACGCGTTTCTGGACGGGCTGGCCGACCGGTTGCGAGAGCAGAAGTACATCAGCGTCAACTTCGGTCCGTGGTCGGCGGGTATGGCCGACGAGGACGCCCGCGCGCGGCTGGACCAGCGCGGGGTCCGGACGCTGCCGCCCGCCGACGCGCTGGCGGGGATGGCAGATCTCATGGTGGCCTCGGCACAGCAAGGGATTTCGCAAGGCGTCGTCGCCCGGATCGACTGGTCCCGTTTCCTGCCGCTCTACCAGCTTTCGGGGAAGCGATCATTCCTGGCTGAGTTGGAACCCGAGGTGCCCGCCTCGGCGGCCGTTGCGGCGCCCTCCGGCACCACACGATTGGTCGAACGGCTCACCGTCGCCCCGGTACAGCAGCGGAAAAAGCTCGTGCTGGAGTATCTGCGCGACGTCGTCGCGGAGGTGACACGGATCGATGTGGCGGAGATCCGCGAGGACGCCGGATTCTTTGACCTGGGCATGGATTCGCTGATGGCCGTGGAGATGCGCCGCCGCGTCGAGCACGCCGTGGGCTCCGAGTTGCCGGCGACCCTCGCGATGGACTACCCGCGCCTGGTCGACGTGGCCGACTACCTGCTCGGCGACGTGCTTGGCCTCAACGCCGCGGCGTCCGCCGGGGCGGCCGTCGATTCGGCAGCCCCGCCGGCTCCGGCGCGGCCCTCGCCAACGACGGCCCTCACCGATGAGCCGATCGCGATCGTCGCGGTAGCCTGCCGCTTCCCGGGCGCCCCGGATCCGGATGCATTCTGGGAGGTGCTGTCCGGCGGTGTCGACGCGATCCGGGAGATCCCGGATGACCGCTTCGACATCGACGATTTCTACGATCCGGACCAAGAGACACCGGGCAAGATCTATACGCGCTGTGGTGGATACCTCGACGGGATCGACGGTTTCGATCCGGAATTCTTCGGCATCTCCCCACGCGAGGCTGTGTGGATGGATCCCCAGCAGCGGCTGATGCTGGAGATCGCGTGGGAAGGCCTGGAACGCGCCGGATATTCCCCAGCGGCGTTACGCGGCAGTCGAAGTGGCGTATTCGTGGGGGTCGCCGCCAACGAGTATTCACACCTGCTGTCCAGCGATTCGATCGAGACCATCGAAGCCCACTTCATCACGGGCAACGCGCTCAACGCCATCTCCGGCCGTGTTGCCTTCGCGCTCGGTCTGGAAGGGCCGGCGGTGGCGGTCGACACCGCGTGCAGTTCGTCGCTGGTGGCCGTCCATCAGGCTTGCCAGGCATTGCACTCCGGTGACTGCGATCTCGCGCTGGCCGGTGGCGTCAATGTCTTGTTGAGCCCGGCGTCCATCGTCGCCGCGTCGCGCGCCAGGATGCTGTCTCCCGATGGCCGCTGCAAGACCTTCGACGCCGCCGCCGACGGCTATGTGCGCAGCGAGGGATGCGGAATTCTGGTCCTCAAGCGGCTGAGCGACGCGCAGCGTGACGGTGACCAGATCTGCGCGGTCATCCGGGGCAGCGCGGTCAATCAGGACGGCGCGTCCAGCGGCCTGACGGTGCCCAACGGCGGTGCGCAGCAACGACTTATCAGCGCGGCGCTGGAGCGTGCCGGTATCGGCGGCCGGGACGTCGATTATCTCGAGGCACACGGAACCGGCACGGCGCTGGGTGACCCGATCGAGGTGCAGGCGGCTGCGGCCGTCTACGGCGCGGATCGCGAGCCGAACCGCCCGCTGCTGATGGGATCGGTGAAGACCAACATCGGCCACCTCGAGTCGGCGGCGGGCGTCGCCGGCCTGGTCAAGGTCGTGCTGTCACTGCAAAACCAAGTGCTGCCGCAGAATCTGCACTTCGAGCAACCGTCGCCGCACATTCCGTGGGACTCGCTGCCGGTGCAGGTCGTCGACAAGCCGACTCCGTGGCAGACCAACGGCAGGCCACGCCGCGCCGGCATCAGCTCGTTCGGCTTCACCGGGACGAACGCCCATGTGCTCATCGAGGAGGCGCCCCGGCAACCGGCGATCCCGGACGACAACTCGACCGAGGACGGCTCACCCGATATCACCACGGCGCCGGACTCCGACGCCCAGCAGCAACCGGTCAGCGTGTTGCCCTTGTCCGCCCGATCGGCTGAAGGGCTGGTGGCGCTGGCGCAACGATATGACGCTTGGTTGGAGGCGCACCCCGACGTCGACATCGCCGACGTCTGTTTCACCGCCGGCGTGGGGCGTTCGCATTTCGAACACCGAGGCGCGTTGGTCGTGGATTCGGTTCCGTTGGCTCGAGAACTGCTCGCCGAACTGGCCGAGAACCGGCTGCGGCCCGGCGTGGTGCGCGGCGAGTGCACCGACCCGCCGACGACGGCCTGGTTGTTCACCGGGCAAGGCAGCCAGTATCTCGGGATGGCGCGTGAGTTGTTCGACAGCGAGCCGGTGTTCGCCGACACCGTCTCACGATGCGCCCAAGCCGTTGATCCGATACTGCCGCGACCATTGCTCGAGGTGCTGCTCGGCACCGACGGCGAAGCGGCAGAAACACTGCGGCACACCTCTTTTGCGCAGCCGGCGCTCTTCGCCGTCGAGATGGGCCTGGCCCGGCTGTGGCAGTCGTGGGGCATCGAACCCGATGTCGTCCTGGGGCACAGCGTCGGCCAGTACGCGGCGGCGTGTGTGGCCGACGTGTTCAGCCTCGAGGACGGGGCGCGGTTGATCGCCGAACGCGGTCGCTTGTTCGGCAGCCTGCCCGAGGGCGGCCGAATGGTAGCGGTATTCGCAGACGCCCAGCACGTGGAGAGACTCGCCGATGGGTTCCGGCGGATTTCGGTTGCTGCCTACAATGGCCGCAATACCGTGTTGTCTGGTCCGGGCAGCGATCTGGAACAGATTGTCGCCAGTTTCAGCGACGATGGGATCCGATGCACCTGGCTGGAGACCAGTCACGCGTTCCACTCGGAGCTGCTGGACCCGGTGCTCGACGAATTCGAGGCGTGCGCGGAGCGGGTCCGATTCGCCGTGCCGACCCGGCCGCTGATCTGCAACCGCACCGGCGCGGTGCTCACGTCGGAAACCCCGCTGGATGCCCAATATTGGCGGCGGCATTCGCGCCAGCCGGTGCAGTTCGCCGAAAGCGTCCGCACCGCAGCGGCGCTGGGCTGCTCGGTGGTGATGGAGATCGGTCCTCAGCCCGTTCTGACCGCGGCTGCGCTGCAGGCCTGGCCGGAATCCGCGGACGCGCCACGTGCGATCGTTTCCCTGCGCAAGGGCGTCGATGCGCGACGGCAGATCGCCGAAGCGTTCGCCACCGCGTACATCGCCGGGCACCGGACCGACTTCGCTGCGCGGCAACAGCTGCCGGGCCGCAGGGTCGAACTGCCCACCTACCCGTTCCAGCGCCGTCGCTTCTGGCCCAAGACGTCGGGTATCGCCGGTGTCGATGTCGGTGGCGCCGCCGTATCCGGAATCCTTGGTAGCGCAAAGGATCTGGCCTCCGGGGACTCCGTGTACACCAGCCGGCTGTCGGTCAAATCGCAGCCTTGGCTTGCGCATCACGTCATCTATGGCACGGTCGTCGTCCCGGGTGCCACCTACGCGGCCATGGCCCTTGCGGCGGTAGGCGCGCCGGCGCGGGTGCAGGACGTCTTCTTCTATGAACCGATCATATTGAGCGAGAAGACGTCTCGTGAGGTTCAGCTGACCCTGCACCCGTTTGAAGACGGCGGCGGGTGGACCTTCCGCGTGCACAGCCGGACCTACGGAGTTCGCGATGCCGAGTGGTCGTTGAACGCCGATGGCACTGTCGTCGACGGTGTGGACGAAGAGCCGGCTGTTGATCCGGCGGATTCCATCGAGGTGGCAATCGAGCGGCTGAACCGGACGCGTCCGCAGCAGCTGTTCGACACCTTCAACGACATGGAATTGGCCTGGGGCCCACCTGGTCAACCTCGCTGAAATCATTGTGGATCGGTGACGGCGAGGCGATCGGCGATGTCGCCATCGGCGACGAACTCGCCGAACATCTCGGGAACGAGCCGGTCCATCCGGTGCTGCTGGATCTGTGCACCGGAGTCGCATTCCCGGCTTTCCCGTCGCTGATGGAGGCCAGCGAGCGGGGTACCGTCCCCGATCTGTTCTTGCCGCTGCGCTACGGGCGGGTGACGCTGAGTGAGCGGATGCCGCAACGCTTTTACTGCATTGCGCGGCGGCAGAACGGCGGTCTCGACGGGGAGACGCTGGTCTTCAACCTCGATTTCGTGGGCCGGGATGGCCGCCACCTGGGCGGGATCCGTGAGTTCACGGTGAAGCGCGCGCCGCGCGAAGCATTGCTGCGCGGGCTCGGTGGCGATGCCACTCGGCTGCTGTACACGCTCGGCTGGGAAGAGATGCCACCGGTCGCGCCGGATGACGCCGCCGAGAACGCCGACGGCACGTGGCTGATTTCCGGATACGACGAACTGGCAACCGAATTGCCCGCCTGCATCCGGTTCGATCCGGCCGCCGATCCGGAGCACTGGCAGCGGCTGTTCGCACAGGCTTCCGACCGCGCACCGGTCTCCGGCATCGTCTGGCGCAGCAGCCGGCAACCAGACGCGGCGGAATCGAGTGCCGAATTCACCGCGCGGCTGGAGGCCGAGGTCGCGAGCCTGCTCAGTGCCGTGCAGGCCGCGCTGACGGACGAGACGGTGAAACTCACCGGGGGACTGTGGATCATCACCGAACGCGCGGTGGCGGCCGAATCCGGTGAGCCGGTCGACCCGGCGCAGGCGGCGCTCTGGGGGCTCGGACGCACGATCATCGCCGAGCAGCCGAGGCTGCGCTGCCATCTCGTCGACCACGACGGAGCCGAGGACACCGTGCACTGGCTGGCCAAGCTGTGCGGCGCAGCCGGCGCAACCCTCGAGGAACCCGAACTCGCTTTGCGGCAAGGGAAATTCCTGGTACCGCGGCTACTGCCGTGGGCGCGAAGCGGTTATCTGCCGATGCCGCGCGCTACCGACTACGTCCTGGCGCCGACCGAACGCGGTGCGATCGACAATCTGCGCCTGAAGGAGATCGAAGTGGCACCGCCCGCCGGCGGAGAGGTGCAGATCCGAGTGGAGGCGGCCGGCCTCAACTTCCGGGATGTGCTCAATGTGCTCGGACTATATCCGGGGGATCCGGGACTGATCGGTGGTGACCTGTCGGGCATCGTCACCGAATTGGGCGACGGCGTCACCGGATTCGAAGTGGGCCAGCGCGTGATGGGCTTCATGCCCGGAGCGTTCGCCAGCCGGGTCAACGTGCCGGTCCAGCTGCTGGCGCCGGTGCCGGACGGCACGGGCGCGGTGGACGCGGCGACGATACCCGCTGCGGCACTCACGGCCCGGCTCGCCTTCGACTGGGCCAGGTTGGGACCCGGTGATCGGGTGCTGGTGCATGCCGCCAGCGGCGGCGTCGGACTGGCCGCGGTCCAGATCGCGCGCCAGTGTGGCGCGACGGTGTTCGCCACCGCCAGCAGCTACAAACGCGCGATGCTCCGCAAAATGGGGGTGGAGTACGTCTATGACTCGCGCAGTACGGATTTCGCTGATCAGATCCTCGCAGACACCGGCGGTGCCGGCGTCGACGTGGTGCTCAACAGCCTGACCAACGAGGGCTTCGTCGAGGCGACCGTGCGGGCAACCGCCCAAGGTGGGCGGTTCGCCGAAATCGCCAAGCGGGACATCTGGACGCGCGAGCAGATGGCGCAGGCCCGCCCCGATATCGACTACGAGATCGTTGCGCTGGATGGAACGATCGTGGCCGACCCCGAGCGCATTCGGGGACTGCTGGGCGAGGTGTCGGACGCGCTGGCCAGCGGCGAGATCATGCCGGTGCGTGCCGAGATCTACCCGTTGACGGAGGCTAAGTCGGCCTTCCGCCGCATGCAGCAAGCGCGCCACATCGGCAAGATCGTGGTGCAGATGCCGAGGCCGCTGCAGCCGCGCGGCGATCGGAGCTATCTGATCACCGGTGGCCTCGGCGCGCTCGGCCTGCAGACGGCCTCCTATCTGGCCCAGCTCGGCGCGGGTGACATCGTGTTGACCAGTCGGCGTCTGCCCGACGCGGACGCACAAGCGGCGATCGCCACCATCATGGAGCGCTACCGGTGCCGGATCCACACCTTTACGGCCGACGTCGGTGACGAGGTCCAGGCCGGAGAGCTGATAGCGCGGATCCGGGCAGAGCTGCCGCCGCTCGCGGGGGTGGCACACCTGGCCGGCGTGCTCGACGACGGGCTACTGCCGCAGCAGAGCCCGGATCGATTCCGCACCACCCTGGCACCCAAGGCCTTTGGCGCTTACCACCTGCATCTGCTGACGATGGACGACGACCTCGAGTTCTTCATCATGTACTCGTCGGCATCCAGCGTGCTCGGATCACCGGGGCAGGCCAACTACGCGACCGCCAACGCGCTGCTCGACGGGCTCGTCGCCGAACGCCAAGCGGGGGGTCTACCCGCGGTCGCCGTCAACTTCGGACCCTGGGCCAAGGGTGGCATGGCCACTTCGCACGCCGCGCGTGCCAATCTCGGCGCGCAGGGCATGATTCCGCTGGAGCCCACGGCCGCGCTGAGCGCACTCGGCGAGGTTCTCGGCCAAGGCACCGCGCAAGCGGTCGTCATCAAGGCGAATTGGCAGCGCGCGGCGAAAATGCTGGGCGGCTCTCGCCCACCGCTTCTCGATCACGTCCTGCCCAGTGCCGCGGAGGCGACGCAGGGTGACAGTGAGTTGCTGCGCCAACTGCACGAGGTACCCGACGCGCAACGGGCCGACTTCCTCACCGAATTCCTCCAGCGCGAAGTGCAGAGCTTCCTCAGGCTCGCGCAACCGCCGGCGGCAACCAGCCGATTCCTGGACCTGGGCACGGATTCACTGATGGCGGTTGAACTCCGCAACCGGCTGTACGGCCAGTTCGGCGGCGCATTCACCATCAGCGCCACCGCGGTGTTCGACTACCCGACGATCAGGTCCCTCGCCGAGTACCTGGCCGATCAGGTACCGGAGTCGGCCTCTGGGACAGACCTACCGTCGGGCGAGGCGGAGGTCGTCGGTCTGCCCGAACCGGCGTAATGCCGGTGCGGCACAACACGTCCGGCGGTGCTGGGCAGTCCGTCCGGTCACAGGTTTGCGCCCCGATCGCAAGCAGGACGCAGCCGACCGCGGCCAGCAGCGCGGCGACCTCGATGCGACGCCGTGATCGGATCCAGCCATGCAGCGCGACCATCGACGCGTGCGTCGCCTGCGGGGCCAGCAGGTAGGAAAGGAGCGGAATCTCCACGAGAGCGAAGGCGACACAATTGAATACCAGAAGCGCCCCGACCTGTGTCGTCGCCGTGGCACCGGAGGCCAAGATCACGGCCAGCGCGGCCAGATAGTCCACCGACGGCAGCGCGATGCCGAGGCCCGCGACGCCTGCGATCCATAGCGAACGCCCGTTCAGCAGTTGTTGGACCCGCGTCGCGAGCATTCCCGGCTGCGGGCCCGAACGGTGCGTGCGGTCCATCGCGACGAGTGTGGCGGCGAGCAGTAGCGCGAACACGCCGATCAGTATTTGCACCCGGGGCAATGTGAAATAGGTAGACCCCAGCAGCGTGCGTCGAAAGACGAACACCACAAGCAGCCCCACCGTCATTCCCATCGCGAAACCGCCGCCCAAGAATGACAGCAGCTGCAGCATCGGCCTGGGCCTGTTCAGCATCAGGACCGTCATGCCGATCCGGAATGGCTCGAGGCTCACAACGAAAGCCATCGCGATCAGGGTGATCAACATGGCGGCTGGTGGATTGCAGGCGAACCCGCTAGCACAGGCCAGCCGGATAGTCGGATGCTTGGAATGGGCCGTGCCACTTCTGGATTGGAACACAACGCGTGCATGGCCGTAAACCCCTTCGGAGAAGGGGGTCGGTCAAACCATCAGCGGGCCGCCGAAACCGGGGACGGCGCCGACCGGGATCAGTGCGAATGCGATGGCGAGGAAAACGAACAGCCGCAGGGTTTTTGGTGTGGGCGCTTGGTCCATCTCCGGTCGACGTGCGGCGAAGAGAATGAACACGACCGCGACGTCGAACGCGATGATTGTCAGCCAGCGGGTCCAGTCGTAGCCGGTGAGGAAGACCGGGATAACCAGCAACAGCCCGGCGGCAACCCAGGCCACCCGGCCCCGCAACGACTCGGCGAACGCACGCAGGGGCACGCCGGAAAGCTCGCGGAGCCCCCACAACGTCGCGGCGACCGCGGCGGCGCCGAAGAGCAACGAGACGGTGAGGCCGAGTGCTCCGATATGACCGACGGTGCGAATGGCATCCGAGATGCCGTTGTCGTAGTTCGGCGTCACATTGCGGCACACCCAGTCGTGGTAGTCCGTCTGACTGGACCGCCCGTCGAGCACGAAGCGCAGCAGCGTCTCCGGCGACGTGACCGTCGCGAAGGGGTTTGGCATCCGGTGATGCGGCACGGCAGCACACAGTCGTGACGCGACGTCGTGGCGACCGAACGCCGCAACGACGGCCGTGGTGATCACACCCGGGGTCACGGCCAGGAGCGCGCCCAGGCGCTGACCTGATTCCAGCGCACCGCCGAGGACGACGATCGCCAGCACCGTCCCCAGGGCGAACTGCAGCCCTATCGCCTCGTGCATCAGCGTCAGCACCGCGATCACGGCGCCGTAAGCCGCGCACCAACCCATCGCCACGGGGCGAGAACGCGTGAGCATCAACGCCGAGCTGAACAGCGCCAGGGCCGCCGCACCGAACAGGTCGGGGCGGGCCGAGAACGCCGCGAACGGAACACCGAACGGCAGCAACGGAATCAGCATGGCAACCATCAGCCGGCGCTCAGATCGATAGTGGTGCGACAGCACCACGCCCGCGACGGCGGCCAGCGCGCACAGGTAGACCGCGGTCGACACCCAGCGCAGGCCGAGCGTGGCCCCGAAGTAGTGGTTCGGGACCAGCCGAACCAGTTCACCGGCGAGCCCGCGTCGGACGAAACCGTGCGTGTAGTCGGCGGCGTAATACGACATCCAGTACACGTCGAGCGGAACGACCTTGACCGCGCACCACAACACGAGTGCGGTCCACGCCGCGATGGCGGCGCCGATACCCACCAGTCGGTTCAGGGCACGGGGATCCACCATAACGCCTACGTTCACCGTCAGATCCGGCCCTCATGCACGGTGGTGGCGGACAGCTGCAGGTCGGCGAGCGCGGCGCACGCCAGCTCGCGGGTGGCCGTCGCGCCGCCGGCGCCGCTCTGATACGCAACGATGGTGAGAAACCGGCTGCCGTTGACGGTGCCTGTGCCGCAGAACAATTGGCCCCGTGCCTGCTCGATGCGGGCCGGGGTGATGCCCTGGTCCGCGAGGCGCATGGAGACCTCGGCGGCGTCCGCGCCGTCGATGCGCCCAACGGCGCTGTCGAGGCTCCCGAGATTGGAACACCCCACCGGCAGCTGGCCGGACGACATGGCGATGCCTTCGGCGCGCCGCACCAACCAGCGTGGCGTGAACGGGATCAGCGGCAGTCCGGCGAGCATTTCGTTGGGCTGGCGCTCCAGGGCGGTCAGCGATCTCTTGACGTCGGCGCGGACGCCGCTCAAGTCTCTGGCCACCGCGGCGCCGTCGACGGTCAGCGTGATCGAGGTCAGCGCATTGGCGCGGTCGTCGCCGGGGGTGCGGTCGCTGACCGGAAGCACCACGGTCACGGAGTTCCCGTCGGGCAGCACCCTGCCCATCCGGTAAGCCAGGCGAGCGGCGAAAGCGACGAAAAGTGCGTTGCCGCTTCCGTTCAGCGTGCGCGCTCGCGCCTCCCACACCGCGGCGTCGGTCTGGATCGTCACCGACGGCGAGGTATTCGGGTCGTCGTCAACCGGGACAGGGCCGCCGGTCCGCGGCGCCCGAGGCTGCCCCCGCTGATCGGAGGAGACCCTGAGCAAAAGCAGCAGCGTCGCGATGAGCGCTCGGATCGCCGCCGGCAGGGCGCGAACGGCGTCGACGAGATCCTCCAGCACGGCGCGCCCCCGCCCACGCGAATTCGGCTGCGAATAGCCAAGATTGCGTCGTTCACCCTTGACCGCTTCGGCGACGGCCAATACCAGCCCGAGGCCGTCGACCACGCAGTGCGATGCCACCAGGGTGACCGCCGCGCCGCCGTCGTCCAACGGCAGGACACCGAGATGAAACGCCGGGCCGCGCTCGGGATCGACGCCCACCTGTGCGCGACGCTCGAGCCATGCGCCGATCTCGCCCCGCGGTCGCCGCGCTTCCCACGCGATGTCGGGCGAGCGGCTGTCGAGCACCCAGCGATGACGCCCGAACGGCAGCGGCGAGCGCTCGATTCGGCGTCCGAGCAGGCCGGCCCCGAGATTGTCGTTGAAGGTCCGCAGTTCGTCGATGTTCACGTCGCGGTCGTAGATCCACGTGGATTGCACGGTGCTGCCCTGACCGGTGGCGCGCAACCGCAGGAAGGCGGCCTGGTCCAGCAGGGCCAGCCGCGCCACTAGCACCCCGCCTCGGCGGCGGCGCGATACCCGCGCACCGCCACCGGCGCGAACACCGCGACGAGAACGCCGCCCCATAAAGCCGCCTGCCACAGCGGCGAGAGCACCGGACCGCCCTCCGCGAGCGCGCGCATCGCCTCGATCGTCGGAGAGATGGGCGAGAACCGCACCACCGGTTGTAGCCAGCCCGGAAACACCTCGGCGGGCGCCACACCGGTGTTCAGGAAGAGCAGCACCACGCACCCCGCACCCAGCCAGGTCACCATCGCCTTGCCGTCCGCGCGGGCAGCGACGGCGATGACCAATGTCGCCATGCCGGCCGAAATCGCCACGGGCATCAGGATGAAACCCAGCATCGCGATCCATCCGTAGTTGAAGCGCAGACCCAATGCGATTCCGAAGGCGGTCAGAACGAGGGCGGACATGATAGTCCGCGCGGCCTCGGCGACCAGTCGCCCGGCCACGGTGCTGGCCCGATGAACCGGCTGCACCCACAGCCTGGTCAGCACGCCGGCCTCGCGCTCCGACGGCAAAGCCAAACCCGCGCCGAGGGTTCCGAACACCGCGCCGACCACCGCGCACATCGGGACCAGCCCGTACAGGCTGTCGTGTCCGGTGGTGGCCAGGACGGATTTGCCGACCAGCAGTTTGTAGATGATGAGGAGAAAGGTCGGAAACAGCAGCGCTTGCACTGCGACAATCGGGTCGCGGCGCCAGCGGCGCAGCAGCCGTCCCGCCTCAGAAGCGCTATGGCTGACGAAGGCGGTCAGCGATGTAGCACACGGGATCTCTTGCCGTGTAACGGCGCTGACGGTCGGCCGGGTGCGATCCGTGGGCGCATCGCGACCCGGCAACTCGTCGTGACGCGCCCTGCGAACGATCAGCGGTGAGCCGGAGCGTCCTGCGCTGACGCGCCGCTGCATCCGCACCGCGAGAACGCCGAAGAGTCCGAGCAGGCCAAGACACCACGCCGATGTCACCGCCAGATCCCGGCCGGTGACATGACCGGTGGCAAGACCGCGGAGCGTCTCGGTGACCTGAGACACCGGTTGGTTGCGAATGAACGGACCGAGCCATGTCGGGAACGATTCCGCCGGAGCGATGCCGGTGGACAACAAGACCAGGACCAGTTGGGGGAGAAGCAGCAATTGGCTCGATGACTCGACGGAGCCGGCCCGGGAACCCAAGGCGTCCGCGCCGAGGCAGACCGCCATCGCGAATGCCACCACGATGATCACGAACAGCACCGTGTCGCCCGGGCCGCCTTCCATCCGGAAGTCGAACAACCATCCGACCGCGATGGCCGCGACCAACGCGACGATCGCGCGTGTCAGGCAATAGAGCATCCGCGCGCCCAGCGGCACCGCCGCGGAAACCGGCAGGGTGCGAAGTCGGGAACCGAAGCCGGACAACCGGTCTCGTGCGGCCCGGTCGGCCGTGGTCATGGCCCCGAACAGCATCGCCTGCACGATGACCACCGGAACGACGTACTGCGGATAGCTCATCGGTCCGGTGTGGATGAGGCCGCCGAGCACCAGGGTGAAGCCCAGGAAACAGCCCACCGGTGCCAGCGCCGCAAAGAGTAGGTCGGCGTCGCGCCGAGAGGCTGACACCGTCCGCAAAGTCAGTGCCACCAGGGCACTCATACCGAGACCCAGGGCGGGATGGGAACTACATCACGCATCGATGCGCAGACCGGCGTCGGACACCCGGGTGAACTCGGCACGCATCGTCTCGACGTAGCGCAGGACGGAGCTGCGGGCGACGTCGGTGCCCGGGTAGGCGACCACCAGCTGTGTTTTGTCGTGCATGCGATTGACCCACATGCACACCGTCTCCGATAGCCGGTTATCGCCCCACACGCCGGCGCGCAAGCCGTCGAAGTAGTCACCGAACGGCAACTTCCGGATGTCGATGTAGGACAGCATGGGGACCGGACGGTCCGGGACCTCGATGGGGCTCGACGACGGATCGGTGGATTCGAGCAGGTGGTAGTAGGGCACGGCGCCCAAGGCGGTGTTGCCGTCGAAAGACGCCTGCGCGGCGCTGACCACCTCGTCGAAGGACGCGCCGGCGGTCGGAATCGCCAACGGGACGAAACTGGCCAGCCAGCCCACCGCGGTGGCGTACGTGGGCTCCCGCCGATTGTCGAACGGTGTGAGGCCGAAATACGTTGCGGCGCCCGTCAATCGGTGCTCGGTCAGCGCGGCGCAGGCGAACACGCCACCGCTGAAACGCGCGCCCGCCGCACGGCACACCGCTTCGAACCGGCGGCCCTGGTCGTCATCGATCAGGTCGAATACGTCGATGGCGCCAGGCGTGTCGGCGTTCGACTCACCCAGTTCCAGCGGAAATTTCGGTAGCGCCCCACCGTTCGCCGCGAGAAAGGCCCGCCACGACTGGATCTCGGGCGAGTCCTCGCTCAGTCCTCGGGTGTAGGCGTGCTGGTTCGCGCTGTATTCGCGATGGCTGGGGGCGGGCGGCAGCGGGTTTTCCGTCCGCTGCAGCGCGGCGAAGTACATCGTCTGGATGTCGAGAAAGATCACGCCCGCCGACATGCCATCGGCACGCAGGTGGTCGACGGCGATGAAGATGGTGAACCGGTCCTGGGCCTGAATGATGCCGAAGGTAAAGCAGTCCCATTGCAGCGGGTCGGGCGTATCGAGAAGCAGTTTGCGGATCTGGTTCGGCGCCATCCTGCCGAGATCGGTCGGTGCCAGGGTGATGGCCTCCGGGTCGGGGATGACATAGCGAAGGACCTCGTCGTCATCCCCGAAGGCAAAACGGTCGTGGTAAGTATCGTGCCGCCGCAGGTGACTGTTCACGGCTTGGGTCATCGCATCGATATCGCAGATGCCGCTGATCTCCCACGCCCCGATGCACAACCGGGGGATGTCACGGCCCCGGCTGACCTGGCGTCGGTAATAGCGGAGATGCTGCGCCTGCTGATAACTCACCGGGGCGGGGTGGTGCTGCGCTTCGGCGGCGCGCCGATACGTGGCGGCCGTGGGATACCAGGAGACGACTGTGCCCTCGGCTGTCCAGTCCTCAACCGTGCCCAAGAACATGCGCTACCTTTCTCCGTCAGCTGGCGACACCGGTTCGGATGACCTTAACGGCAACGCGCGTGAATCGCTGAGTAAGTCGGTTGCCGAAGCGATCGAGTTCCGCGGGCCCAGCAAGTGGTCTACGGCGTGCGGCGAGGATCCAGACACGCCGGAGATTGAGCTCGTTGGAGTTTCAGTCGGCGGTCGCCACGCTGTCGAGCAGGGCAAATAAATGACTTGCCGGCGATCCCGCGGCGCAATCATGAAATTCCCCTTTCGGGCCGGAGTTACCATCAACAAGTTCTGTCAACCGAATGTGTGCTCGCGTGAGGTAGTCGACAATCCATGGTCATTTAATGCGCGCTTCATTAACACGGAACGACCAGTCAAACAACCATTTATCTCGACGTGACGACCCAACCTGTCGATTCCCACCCGTAGAGCGAGCGCCATCTTGGGGAGACCTCGCCTGACGCTGCCAGGCCTGCCAAAACGGCGCCTCAGTTACCATATCGTGATGTATGTCGGTATTGGAATAGTGTCAACGAAAGATTCCTCGCACCGGTGATCCGGGCAAACGACCAATCGATTACCAAAAGGGCAGCGAGACTGGGCCCTACGGCCCTGCTAATGCCAACCTGAGTGCGCCGGTCCGGCGATGACCCCGGCCCCGGCAGCAAACTGCTATCCGTTCGGCCCGACGTGGTGAACCTTGTCACGTGCGCGCTACGCGGTAACCGCGAGCTCGAATTCCCAGCACCGTGGAAATCTTTGCGCGTCAGATGGATCAGCGGCGAAGGCCGGTGTTCGGCACGCCGTTGCCTTCACGGTGAGCTCAGACCGCCGCGACGACGTCGGGGGCACACCGTCCCGACGCGCAGACAGGGCGTCCTGCGATGACCGATGATGGTCGGGACAACCCGTCGTTTCTCGTCACCGTGAATCTTCGAAAGAACGGATGCCGACGATGCCCGATGAGCTCCGCGGTACGGCCAGGCTGTTCGATGCGTTGACCACCAAAGGCACGGCCTTCACCGAATCCGAGCGCCGGCGGCTGGGGCTCTTGGGTCTGCTGCCCACGACCGTGAAGACCCTGGAGCAGCAAGCCGAGCACTGCTGGCACGAATTCTCCACTCGGCGCGATGATCTCGACAAACACATCTACCTGCGGGCATTGCAGGACCGCAACGAAACGCTGTTCTACCGGGTGTTGCATGATCACATCCCCGAGGCGCTGCCGATCGTCTACACCCCCACAGTGGGCGAGGCTTGCCAGCGTTTCAGCGAGATCTACCGGCGGCCCCGAGGGCTGTTCGTTTCCTACGCGGAGGGCGACTGTCTGGACGAGGTGCTGGACAACCGGCCACAGCGCGACGTCGACGTGATCGTGGTGACCGATGGGCAGCGCATCCTCGGCCTGGGCGATCAGGGCATCGGCGGGATGGGCATCCCGATCGGAAAGCTTTCCCTGTACACCCTGATCGGGGGGATCGATCCCGCGCGCACCCTGCCGATCGTGCTCGACGTGGGCACCGACAACAGCGAACTTCTCGACGATCCCCAATACCTGGGCTGGCGGCACCGGCGCATCGACGACGACGATTACTACGCGTTCATCGACAAGTTCGTCACCGCGGTGCGCAAGCAGCTGCCCAATGTGCTGCTGCAGTGGGAGGACTTCGCCACGACGCACGCGCTGCCCATCCTGGCCCGCTACCGCGACCAGCTCCTCACCTTCAACGACGACATCCAGGGGACGGCCGCCGTCACCGTCGGAGCGCTGCACGGCGCCGCCAAAGTCGCCGGCCGCCCGCTGTCGCAGCAACAGGTCATCATGCTCGGCGCCGGCTCGGCCGGCATCGGAGTGCTCGACATGATCCGACGGCAGATGATGACCGAAGGTTTGTCCGAAAAGGATGCTTCCCAGCGTATTTGGGTTGTCGACGTGGTCGGGCTACTCACCGATGACCGCACCGACCTGTCCGACGCGCAGCGCGGATTCGCCCAGCCGGCCGACCGCGTCGCGGATTGGGGTCTTTCGGGACCCGCCCAGCTCGCCGACGTCGTGCACCGTGTCGACGCGGGTGTGCTGCTCGGCCTGTCGACCGCGGCGGGCGCCTTCACCGAGGGCATCGTGCGCGAGCTCGCCGGCAAGACCGAGCGGCCGATCATCTTCCCGCTCTCCAACCCGACGAGCCGCGCCGAGGCGCACCCGGCGGAGTTGGATCAGTGGACCGACGGGCGGGCCCTGATCGCCACCGGCTCACCGTTCGCGCCGCTTCACCGGAACGGCGTGGAACGCCCGGTGGCCCAATGCAATAACGTTTATATCTTCCCCGCGATGGGGCTGGCGGTGACCGCGGCTCAGGCGACGCGTGTCACCGACGAGATGATGCGGGTCGCCGCCGAAACCCTGGGCGAGGCCTCGCCGGCCCTCTCCGACCCCGACCAGCCGCTGCTGCCCGCATGGTCGGACGTGCCCGATGTCGCGGTGCGGATCGCGCAGGCCGTCGCCGCGCAGGCCGTCGCGGACGGCGTCGCCCCGAGGCGCAGCGACGCCGAACTCACCGAGCGCATCGCGCAGGTGCGGTGGGTCCCCGAATACCCCCCATCCGCGACGCCGTGAACGACCGCGCCTCGTGCGAACGTGACGCCCGCAATCGAGTCGATCCGCCACCCCTTGCCACGTGAGTCTCATCCGGCGATCACTTCGACTGTCGAAGCGACGTACCGCCGGTCGCGGGTACCGGACTGCGGTGTGAGGATGTTCACTTTCCGCCTATGCACCAGTCCTGGCCGTGGGCAATGACTTTGGCCGCCGCATGGAAAGGCCAGCGCAGCAGCGCAATCGGCACATCGTGTGGGGGAGCGTCGCTGCCCGCGCCGATGTTGTGCTGAAGGATTGAGAATTGAAAGCGCGTGGTACCAAAGGGAACGTGAGCGGGGGTCAGATGACCGATGCCCCCACGATCCCAGAGGAACTCGATGCACTTCGCGGTATTGCCGCCGGAGGTCAATTCCGGCCGCATGTATGCAGGCCCCGGCGCGGGGTCGCTGTTGTCCGCAGCGGCGGCGTGGGATGAGCTCGCCAGCGAGCTGCACACCGCGGCGGCCAACATCGAGTCGGTGATCTCGGGACTTACCGCCGAGCCGTGGCAGGGGCCGTCCGCGGCGGCCACCGCGGCCGCGGCCGCACCGCAGGTGGCCTGGCTGAACGCCACCGCTGAGCAGGCCACGCAGGCCGGCGCTCAGGCCAAAGCCGCTGCGACGGCCTATGAGTCGGCGTACGCGGCGACGGTGCACCCGTCGGTGATCGCGGCCAACCGTTCCCAGCTGTCGTCCCTGGTCGCGACCAATCTGCTGGGCCAGAACACCCCGGCGATCGCGGCCACAGAGGTCGCCTACGGCGAAATGTGGGCCCAGGACGTCGCCGCGATGTACGGCTACGCCGGTGCCTCGCAGGCGGCCTCGCAGGTGACACCGTTCACCCCGCCTCAGCAGACGACCAACCAGGGCGGGCTGGCCGCGCAGACGGCCGCGACGACACAGGCCGCCGGCACCTCGGCCGGGCGCGTGCAGTCGGCGCTGTCGGGCAATGCGATGTCCGCGGTGCCGAACGCGCTGCAGAGCCTCACGACGTCCTCGACGGCCTCTTCGGGGCTGAGCGACTTGTCGAGTTTCATGAACCCGTACAACCTGGTGTCGCTCGGCTCCGCATTCCTTGGCAATGGCACCGGGCTGATCGGGGTATCCGGGGCGGCGGGCTTCATTTCCGACACCGAACACAAAATCGTGGAGCCGGGCACGAAGTTGAAGGCCGCGCCGGAAAAGCCGGAAGCCCCGGCTGTTTCGCGCTCGCCCGGAAAAGCGACGACGGTATCCGCGGGCATGGGACGGGCGAACTCGTTGGGCGGCATGTCGGTGCCGCAGGGTTGGTCCACGGCGGCGCCGGAGGTGCGCCTCACCGCGCTCGAGTCGCCCGCCGCCGGCGCCGTTCCGGCGGGTCGTGCGGGTTCCGGGCTGTTCAGCGGCCAGATGCCGCTGTTCGGTGGTGCGCCACTGATGGCGATGTCCGGCCGCGGCACACCCGATTCCCGGGGTCGCCAACCGGCCGGCGTGGGCGACACGACCGGCCGCCCGGTCCCCGTGGGAGCGACCGCACCAGAGAGCGGGCAACCGCAGCGGCACGCCTCGACCGGAACCGCCGCCGAGCTACGCGAAATCACCGACGTGCTAGGAAAGCTCGCCGAACTGCGAGCCACCGGCGCGCTGACCGACACCGAGTTCGCCGAACAAAAGCAACGCCTCCTCGGTACCGGTTGACCCGGACGCGGCCAAATCCCGTCGCCACCGGTCATTGGCTCGGCCTTGACTTCATACATACAGTGTGTATGTTCATACATACAGTATGTATCTGGAAGAGGGGTCTCATGAGTGCCACGCTCGACGCCATAGCGGAAGAACGCCGAATCGTGTTGGAACTTTGCTCGCGAATGCCGGATCAGTTGTGGGCGAAGGAAAGTGGCTGCCCCGGCTGGTCGGTGCAGGACCTGGTGTCGCACATGGCATGCAGCTTCTGGTTAGCGGTCGACCCGTCGACGCTGCCCAGCCCCGGCGGAATGCCCGCCGAACGCGCGGCGGATCTCTATGTCGACTCGCGGCGCTCGATGACCCCCAAAGAGGTTGTGGCGGACTATGAATCGGTCAGCGCGCGAGGGCTGGAGGTGCTCGCGGCGATCGAGGGCCAGGACGTCGACATACCGATAGGAGACGTCGGTACCTACCCGGCCTCGGTGGTGCCGACAACGTTCGTCTTCGAGGCGTTCATTCACACTCGATACGATCTGTTTCCTCCAAATGGGCCATTGGAGGGAGCCCCGCCACCGGTCGACGAACTGCGACTCGCACCCACGCTCGACTGGATCGAAGCGGCACTGCCCCAGCAGAATGTCGACCTGCTCAACGACTTACCCGCGGGCGTCGAGATCTGCCTCGACGGGCTGTGCGCCCGGACCCTGCGTCTTGGCGGCCAGCCCGACACCGCGGCACGCATCACGTCCGATTCCCAGGCCTTCGTGCGGTGGGTCACCCAGCGCGGCGCCTGGGAGGGCTTGGGCGTGCGGGCCGAGGGAGACCCGTCAGCGCTGGACATCGTGCGCCGGCTCAGGGTGTTCTGAGAAGACGCACACCGCCGCGCCGGTACCGTAATCCACCACCTGCATGCGGTATGTATGACAATGCGCGGGGCGGTGTGAAAGGTAAGGGTCGATGGCGAAGGGCGGTCGCCGCACGCAAGCGGAACGCGCGGCGGAGACGCGGGATGCGCTGATCGGTGCCGCCCGGCCGTTGTTCGCGTCGGTGGGATTCGCCGACGCGTCCCTGGAAACCATCGTCCGCGACGCGGGGGTAACGCGCGGAGCCCTGTACCACCACTTCGCCGACAAGACGGAGCTGTTCGCGGCGGTCTTCGAGCAGGTGGAGGGGGAGATGGCAGCCCGGATGGGGGAGGCCGTCGCCGCCGCGGGGCACTCGGATCCGGTCGAGATCATGCGATTGTGTTCGGGGCTGTGGCTGGACGCATGCGCCGAACCCGAGATCCAGCGCATCGTGTTGCTCGAGGCCCTGGCGGTGCTGGGATGGGAACGCTGGAGCGACATCGGGCACCGCTACAACATCGGATTCGTCACCGGGCTGCTCGCCGACGCCATCGAGTCCGGCAGCATCCCCCGCCAGCCCGTCGAGGCGACAGCGCTGACGATCATGGGCGCACTGCGCGAGGCGACGCTCTACATCGCCCGCGCCGACGATCAACGCCAGGCGCGTGCGGACGCCGGCGCGGTGATGGACAGACTGCTCGAAGCGTTGCGCGCCAACGGAGTTGGCTAGTCCGTCGCCACGTGCGCGGCGATGACTGAGGGCCGAAAACGGGCAGCTGTCAGGCGTGCCAGCGCCGCGTGGTATCTTTGCGGGCGTGAATATCGGCGTGCGCGCGTATTGGCGCTTTATCGTGGCTCCGGGTGGAGCCAGCGATGCAGCGTCTGGTTGACGCAACCGCACGACTGATACCCGGAGCCCGGCAGTGACCGCAAGGTCGCTGCTTTTCGTTTTTCAGGGCATCGGGAACCAGCGGGCGTGCCCTGGGAGCCAGCAGAGAAAGGCACACACCCTCCATGTCCATCACCAATTGTGAGACGGCGACCATCGATACGTCCGATCATCGGATCGTTTCGTTCCGGGAGCTCTCGGCGCCGGCCGTGATCCGCACCGAGCTGCCGCTGACGGCCCGGCGTGCCCAGGCCGTGCAGCGCGATCGCGAGGAGATCTCGGCGATCCTGGCCGGTGGTGACGACCGGCTGTTACTGGTGGTCGGTCCGTGCTCGGTGCATGATCCCGTCGCCGCGCTCGACTACGCGCGCCGGCTTGCGCCGCTCGCGGCCGAGTACGCCGATCGGCTGAAGATCGTGATGCGGGTCTACTTCGAGAAGCCGCGTACCACCATCGGCTGGAAGGGCTTGATCAACGATCCCAACATGGACGGCAGCTTCGACGTCGAACGTGGCATCCGGATCGCGCGCGGTTTGCTGCTTGACATCATCGACGTGGGCCTGCCGGTCGGATGCGAATTCCTGGAGCCCACCAGTCCGCAATACATCGCCGACGCCGTCGCCTGGGGCGCCATCGGTGCCCGGACCACCGAGTCGCAGGTGCACCGTCAGTTGGCGTCCGGGCTGTCGATGCCAGTCGGATTCAAGAACGGCACCGACGGCAACATCCAGGTCGCCATCGACGGCGTCAAAGCCGCTGCGGCACCGCACCATTTCTTCGGCACCGACAACGTCGGTCGCGCGGCCGTCGTGCAGACCATGGGCAATCCCGACTGCCATGTGATCCTTCGGGGCGGCACTGCGGGGCCTAACTACGATGCGGCGTCGGTGGCCGGCGCCATTGACCGGCTGGGGAAGGCCGGGCTTTCCGCGCAGGTCATGCTCGACTGCTCGCACGCCAACTCCGCCAAAGACCATGTGCGGCAGGCCGAAGTCACCGCCGAGGTGGCCGCGCGCTTGGGCGCCGGCGAGCGCGGTATCGCCGGTCTGATGCTGGAGAGCTTCCTGGTGGCAGGCGCGCAGTCGCTCGGCGGCGAGCTGACCTATGGCCAATCCGTGACCGATCAGTGCATGGACTTCCCGACCACGGCCGGCCTGCTTACGGACCTGTACGCGGCGATGGGCTGACCGCCGGCGAGGTCAGTCGTCCAGCACGAAGACCGGTTTGCTGCCCGCATCCCTGGAAGTCAGGACCTCCGGGATCTCGCCCCAGTTGTAGGTTCCGCTGGTGATCAGTTCGGGGTGCAGTATCCCGGCGGCGACGGCGTCGAGCGTGGGAGTCATGTTGGGCCGGGCGTGACCCTTGCCGTTGTGGAAGTGCACACCGCGCAGGTAGAGCTGGAGCATTGGCAATGCCAGGTCTTGAAAGTAGATGCCGACGCTGTTGACGTGTCCTTCGGGGACCACGGATAGCAGAGCTTTGCGGAGCCGGTCGGGATCTGCCGAAGCATCCACTGCGAGGTGAAAGTCTTTCTCGCGCTTGCCGTTGATGTCGTGGACCACGGCGCCGAGTTTCTCGGCGATGGCCATCCGCTCGCAGTCGTCGTCGTAGTAGACCGTTCGTGCGCCCGCGCAGTGCACGGCCACGTCCACGCAGTACAGGCCGATCGATCGTGTCCCGCCGAAGACTGCGATTTGTGGGTCGGCGATCCCGGTGATGGTCGGCATCACGGTCTCCCACCCCAGCGCGAGGTTGTCGCCTATGGAGGCCAGGTGGACCGGGTCGATCCCGGTGGGCAGCGGCGCCAGGTTGTAATCGGCGTAGGGGACCCTGATCAGCTCGGAGAACGTGCCGCCCCAGAAACCGTTGACAGGAAGGCCGTACTGAGCGTCACCGTGGTGCAGGCACCGGGCGGGATGGCCGAGTTTGCATTGCGCGCAGGCGCCGCAGGCGATGTGCCAGGCCACGCCGACGATGTCTCCCACGGCGACAGTGGTGCACTCGGGGCCGACTTCGACGACGGTGCCTACACATTCGTGGCCCAGCGGGAATGGGCCGACGTTTGAGAATGGCGTTTTGCCGGCGATCACCTCATGATCGAGGTCACAGGTGGTGGCCGCGAGTGGACGCACCAAGGCATCAGCCGCGTCGACAATTGTGGGCGCATCGACCTCGTCGAAGCGAAGCTGCCGGGATCCGACGAACATCAGACTCTTCACAAAGGCTCCTTGCAATTGGCTGGCGCACGCGGGCGTTTACTGGCGATCACTGGCCGAATGCCTTGGGGGGCAAGGCTTCCCCTGTGATCGGGCCCGCCCTTCTTCTGGCGGCCGGCTGGCGCGCCAGTTATAACACTCGCTATAACGCGACCCACGCTAAGCTATAACGGTCGTCATAGCAAGGAGGGGTGCCAACAGTGGCCGAGAACACATCGGGCTCCCGCGCACGAATGGTTGCCGGGGCCGCCGATATGATCAGCCGCCGCGGGCTGAACGCGACCAGTGTCCGCGAACTGGCCAAGCACACCCGGGCCCCGCTGGGCTCGACCTATCATTACTTCCCGGGCGGCAAATACGATCTGGCAACCGAGGCCGTGCGATGGACCGACGAGATCACCACGGGGATCCTGACCAAAGAGCTGAGCGCGGGGCCGCTGGCCGGACTGCAGGCGTTCCTCGCGATATGGCGAAAAGTGGTGCTCGATAGCGATTTTCATGCCGGCTGTCCGGTGCTGGCGGTCTCGGTGGAAGACCTTCCTGAGGAACAGTCCGCGCCGCGTGAGGCCGCGGCTGCCGCCTTCGGCAATTGGACTGCGCTGCTGGCCACATCGATGCAGCAACACGGCGCCAGCGCGCTCGACGCGCAACGCGTTGCCACGCTTGTCGTTGCGGCCGTCGAAGGCACGGTCGCGATGTGTCGCGCCCAGCGCACCATCGAGCCCCTCGATCAGGCCACGGCCGAACTCGTCCGGATCGTTGGCGAGCTCCTCGACTAGCGCCGGCAGACGTGGTCAGCCCGGGCCGGGCTGATGCTTATCGCGCGGAAACCTGGCCGGCGATCGCCTTTTTATCGATCTTGCCGATCGGGGTGGTGGGCAGTGACGTCATCGCCACCAGGACGTCGGGGCGGGCATGCGCAGCCACGCCACGCTGGTCCAGATAGCCGTTGACCTCCGCGAGCGTCAGTTCGGGACCGTTGAAAACGACCGCCGCACAGATCTTCTCGCCCAGGTAGCGGTCGGGCAGCGCGACCGCGGCGGCCGAGAAGATCGCCGGGTGGCCGTGCAACTGCTCTTCCAGATCCGCCGCCGAAATCGTCTCCCCGCCACGGCAAATCACGTCTTTGACCCGACCGGTGACCACCAGATAGCCGTCGTTGCGCAGCCTTACCACGTCGCCGCTGCGGAAGAAGCCGTCGGGGTCGAAGCTGCGTTCGTTGTCGCGATCGGCACGAAAGTAGCCGTTGAACGTGTACGGCCCGCGAACCAGAAGTTCGCCTTCTTCGCCCTGAGGCACCGGCTTGCCCTCCGCATCGACGACGCGCAGTTCGTCGGCTGGACACAACGGTCGCCCCTGGGTGTGCTCGGTGAGTTCCGCGGGATCATCGAGCCGGGTGTAGTTCAGCAGCCCCTCGGCCATCCCGAACACCTGCTGAAGACCGGGGGTCAAGGCGGCACGCACCAAACGGGCGTCTTCGGGTTCCAGCCTGGCGCCACCAATCTGTAAGAGCCGCAGCGTCTTCGGTGTCACGGGTTCCCAGTCGCACGCTTGGGCCCACAACTTGGCCAGCGCCGGCACCAGGGCGGTCACCGTGACACCGTGGCGCGCGACGGCGGCAAAGGCCGCCTCGGGGCTGGGATCGGTGCCGAAAACGGTGGTGGCGCCGGCGGTCATCGCGCCGAGCAGACCCGGGCAGGCGAGCGGGAAGTTGTGGCCCGCCGACAGCACCGCCAAATACACGTCCTCACCGGTCAGCCCGCACAGTTCGGCGCTGGCCCTCGCGTTGAAGACGTAATCGTCGTGGGTGCGCGGGATGAGCTTCGGCATGCCCGTGGTACCGCCCGAAACCAGCAGCAGCGCAGGCGATCCCGGGTCGGGTGCCGACAGCGGCGCGCCGGTGACCGCCCGATCGCGCAGTTGCGCCCACGAGGTGAACGGTCCCGGGTCGCCGTCGACGATGACGTGCTCGAGCGCGGTGCATCGCTCGACGAGCCCCCGCGCCATCGTCCGGTAGTCGAATCCGCCTGCGGTATCGGCGATCAGCAGCGCGGTGGCCCCGCTCACCGCGGCGAAATGCCCCATCTCGGCGGCCCGGTGACCGGGCAGGCACATCACCGGGATCGCCCCCGCGCGCAACAGCCCGAACAACGCCACCGCGAACTGGCAGCCATTCGGCAACTGCACCAACACCCGGTCGCCCGGCGCGATACCCGCGCCCCGCAGTCCGCTGGCCGCGCGGTTAGCCTGGTCGTCGAGGTCCGCGTAACTGAGGCCAGTGTCGCCCATCGCGTCGACGACGGCAGTTCGGTCGGGCCATTGCTGGGCCGCGTCGGTCAGGATCGCGTCCAGGGGCCGTCCCGCCCAGTAGCCGGCCGCCCGGTAGGCGGCGGCCCGATCAGCGGGGAACGGCACGAACCCGTCGAGAACGTCGGCCGGCGGCTGCGATGTGTTCGGGCTCATGGCTCCTTCAGCGGGGCTTCGAACGGGGCTAGTAGCGGGGACGCAGGGAGTAAGGATAGGGTAACCAAAAAATTAGGGCAGCCTGTGCTAATTCAGGGAGGGTCTGTGGTGCACGCCTCGGCACGCTCGGAGGACATCCGGGCGGAGGTGGCCGAATTGCTCGGCGTCGACGTCGATGCAGTTCAGCCGGGTAGCAACCTCATCGGCCAGGGCCTGGACTCCATCCGGATCATGACGTTGGCCGGGCGCTGGCGCCGCCAGGGCATCGACGTCGACTTCGCGACGCTCGCCGAAACCCCGACGGTCGAGGCTTGGGCCCGGTTGGTCTCCGCCGGCGGGCAGGCCACCGACCGGCAAGCCCTTCCCGCCGCGGCGCCCGGCGGCGCCGAGCCGTCCGGCGCGTACGAGCCGTTTCCCCTCGCCCCGATGCAGCACGCGATGTGGGTCGGCCGCCAGGACAACCAGCAGCTGGGCGGGGTCGCCGGGCACCTCTACGTGGAGTTCGACGGCGGCCCGATCGACCCCGAGAGGCTACGCGCGGCGGCCACCGAGCTCGCGCGTCGCCACCCGATGCTGCGGGTCCGATTCCTCCCCGACGGCACCCAGCGCATCACCCCGGCCGACGAGAGCGGCGAGTTCGCGGTCAGCGTCGAGGATCTGCGCTCGCTGAGCGCCGACGACGTCGAGCGGCGGTTGGCCGCGATCCGCGACGCCAAATCCCACCAGCAGCTCGACGGCGCGGTGTTCGAACTGGCCGTGACGCTGCTGCCGGGCGGGCGGTCGCGGCTGCACGTCGATTTGGACATGCAGGCCGCCGATGCGATGAGCTACCGCACCCTGATGGCCGATCTGGCGGCCGTCTACGGCGGCCAGGATCTGCCGGAGCTGAACTACACCTACCGGCAGTACCGTCAAGCCGTCGAGGCCGAAGCCGCACAGCCACAACCCGCGCGCGAGGCGGACCGGGCGTGGTGGGAGCAGCGCCTCCCGGAGCTGCCGGACCCGCCGGCGTTGCCGTCGATCGGTGCCCGGGGCTGCAACCACAGCACCCGGCGCTGGCACTGGCTGGACCCGCAAACCCGCGATGCGCTGTTTGCCCGCGCCCAGCGGCGCGGCATCACCCCGGCGATGGCGTTGGCCGCGGGTTTCGCCAACACCCTGGCGCGTTGGTCGACCACCTCGCGCTTTCTGTTGAACGTCCCGCTGTTCGGGCGCCAGCCTCTGCACCCGGACGTCGACTCGTTGGTCGGCGACTTCACCTCCTCGCTGCTGCTCGACATCGATCTCGTCGGCGCGCGCACCGCGGCCGCTCGGGCGCAGGTGGTGCAGGCCGCGATGCGCACGGCCGCAGCACATTCCGCCTATCCCGGGCTCTCGGTCCTGCGCGACCTGAGCCGTCACCGCGGTACCCAGGTGCTCGCGCCCGTGGTTTTCACCAGCGCACTCGGGCTTGGAGAACTGTTCGGCCGCAACGTGACCGACCAATTCGGCACCCCCGGCTGGATCATCTCCCAGGGGCCGCAGGTGCTGCTCGACGCGCAGGTCACCGAGTTCAACGGCGGCGTCCTGGTGAATTGGGATGTGCGCGAAGGCATGTTCCCACCGGGCGTCATCGACGCCATGTTCGGCTACCACATCGACGAGCTGCTCCAGCTGGCCTACGCCGAAGACTCCTGGGACGCCCCGGGCCCCGCGGCACTGCCGGAGGCGCAGCGCGGGGTGCGCGAGGCGGCCAACGCCCGCACCGCCGAACCCAGCGGGGAAGCCTTGCACGACGGGTTCTTCCGGCAGGCCGAGCGGCAGCCGGACGCCCCCGCGGTGTTCGCGAGTTCCGGCGACCTCAGCTACGCGCAGCTGCGCGACCAGGCGCTGGCCGTGGCCGCGGCGTTGCGCACCGCCGGCATCGCGGCCGGCGACACCGTTGCGGTGATGGGTCCCAAGACCGCCGAGCAGATTCCGGCGTTGCTGGGCATCCTGTCCGTCGGCGCCGTGTACCTGCCGATCGGCGTCGACCAGCCGCGCGATCGCGCCGAGCGGATCCTCGACACCGGTGCGGTGAGCCTTGCCCTGGTGTGCGGCGGACAACCGTTGTCCTTGCCGGTGCCCGAACTGGTCCTCGCCGACGTGCTGGGCAACATTCGTCCCGGCGCCGAAATCTCCTCAGCGCGAGTCGATCCCAGCGATCTGGCCTACGTGTTGTTCACCTCGGGCTCCACCGGCGAGCCCAAAGGCGTCGAGGTCACCCACGACGCGGCCATGAACACGGTCGAATTCATCGGCCGCCACTTCGAGATCGGCCCCGCGGATCGATGCCTGGCGCTGTCGACGCTGGAAGGCGACATCTCGGTGATGGACGTGTTCGTCACCCTGCGCACCGGCGGGGCCATCGTGGTGGTCGACGAGGCACAGCGCCGTGATCCCGACGCCTGGGCCCGGCTGATCGACGCGCACAAGGTCACGGTGCTCCACTTCATGCCCGGCTGGCTGGAGATGCTGATCGAGGTCGGCCGCGGGCGGCTGTCCTCGGTGCGGGTGATCCCCACCGGAGGCGACTGGGTTCGACCCGAGGTGGTGCGCCGCCTCCAAGCCGAGGCACCCAACCTGCGCTTCGCGGGACTGGGCGGTGCGACCGAAACCCCGGTGCACAACACCATTTTCGAGGTCACCGAGGCGATACCGGAGGACTGGACCGCCCTGCCCTTCGGCGTCCCGCTGCCCAACAACGCCTGCCGCGTCGTCGACGACAACGGCGCCGACTGCCCCGACTGGGTCCCCGGCGAATATTGGGTGTCCGGGCGCGGCATCGCGCGCGGCTATCGCGGACGTCCCGATCTCACCGCGGAGCGCTTCGTCGAGCATGGCGGCAGACTCTGGTACCGCACCGGCGATCTGGTGCGCTATTGGCCGGACGGCACCCTCGAATTCGTCGGCCGCGCCGACCACCGCGTCAAGATCAGCGGGTATCGGGTCGAGCTGGGTGAGATCGAGACCGCGTTGCGGCGCGTGCCCGGGGTGCGGACCGCGGTGGCCGCCCTGATCGCCGGGTCCGGGGAATCCGACGTGCTGGCTGCGCAGGTGTGTACCGACGACATGACCCTGACCGGCGAGCGGATTCGGCGGTGTCTTGACGACCTGGTCCCGGCGCACATGATCCCGCGTCACATCGCGGTGGTGGAGCGAATCGGTTTCACCGATGCCGGAAAGCTCGACCGCCGTTCCGTCGCACGCGAATTGGAGGCGGCCGTCTCGCAGGCACAGCGGCCCGGCCACCGCGCACCGTCGAGCCCGTTGGAATCCGCGCTGGCAATGATCCTCGGCGACCTGCTCGGCCGGGACAACGTCGGAGTCGACGACGACTTCTTCGCCCTCGGCGGCGATTCGGTGCTCGCCACCCAGGCGGTGGCGAGGATTCGGGCCTGGCTGGACGCGCCGGGCATCATGGTCGCCGACGTTTTCGCCAACCGAACCGTGGCCGCGCTGGCCGCCGTGCTCAGCGCCGGCGAGAACGACCCCGACCGGCTCGAGCAGGTCGCCGAGCTGTACCTCGAAGTGATCGGCATGGACGCCGAATCGGTCCTGGCCGCCTCTCAGCAAACCGCGAAATCGTAGATAGCGCAATGACCTTGAATAATCTGATCGCCGTGTCTGCCACGTTCCCGTCCTGGATCAAACTGACCCCGGGCCGCAATGGCGGACCATCCACCGGTGCCACCGTAGTCTTTCCGCACGCGGGGGCGGCGGCCGCGAGCTATCGGGTGCTGGCCGCGGCGCTGGCCGCGGGCGGCGACACGTACATCGTGCAGTACCCGCAGCGGGCGGACCGCCTCGGCGAACCCGCTCACGACAGCGTGCACGACCTGGCCGTCAGCCTCTTCCAGGCCGCGCCATGGCCCGGCGTTGCGCCGCTGAGGCTGTTCGGGCACAGCATGGGCGCCGTCGTCGCCTTCGAGTTCGCCCGCGTCGCCGAAACGCACGGCACGGCCGTGCAGAAACTGTGGGTGTCGGCCGGTCCGCCGCCATGCGTCGTCGCCGACATGCCCGACCTGCCGACCAGCGACGACGGGCTGCTGGCCGATATCGCCGATTTGGGGGGCACCGACCCCGAACTGCTTGCCGACGAAGAGTTCTCCGAACTGCTGACCACCGCGGTGCGCGCCGACTACCAGGCCTTCAATGGCTATGCGCCCAGCCCCGACGTCCGCGTCGGCGCCGACATTCACGTGCTGGGCGGCCATGACGACCACCGCATCGCCACCGGCGTGCTGCGGCAGTGGGAGAGGCACACCGCCGGCTCCTTCGCCGTGTCGCTGTACGACGGCGGCCACTTCTACGTCTATGACCATGTCGATGCGATCGCCGCGCAGGTGAATGCCGGGTGATACCAATGTCTGAGGGCGGGTTCGACGCGCAGCGCGCCGACCCGGTCGTGATCGTGGGCATGGGCGTCGAAGCGCCCGGCGGCATCGAAACCGCCGACGACTATTGGGATCTGCTGGCGCACGGCCGCGAGGCGCTGGGCCCGTTTCCCACCGACCGCGGTTGGGCGGTGCGCGAACTGCTTGCCGGCTCGCGCCGCAGCGGTTTCAAGGAGATCCACGACCGAGGCGGTTTCCTCACCGGGGCAACCACATTCGATCCCGAGTTCTTCGGCATCTCGCCCCGCGAGGCTGTCGTCATGGATCCGCAGCAGCGGGTCGCGCTCCGGGTGGCCTGGCGTGCGTGCGAGAACAGCGGCATCAATCCCGACGACCTGGCCGGGCACGATGTGGGCTGTTTCGTCGGCGCCTCGGCCACGGGATACGGGCCCCAGATGGCCAAGTTCTCCGAACACAGCGGTCATCTGCTGGCCGGCACCGCGCTCAGCGTGATCTCGGGCCGCATCGCCTACACCCTGGGATTGACCGGGCCGGCGCTGACCCTGGACTCGTCGTGCGCGTCGGCCCTGGTGGCCTTCCATGTCGCGGTGCGCTCGCTGCAGAACGACGACTGCGATCTGGCCATCGCGGGTGGCGTCAACGTGCTGGGCTCGCCGGGCTTCTTCGTCGAGTTCTCGAAACAACACGCGCTCTCCGACGACGGATACTGCCGCCCCTACAGCGCGCAGGCCAGCGGAACCGTGTGGGCCGAGGGAGCGGCGATGTTTGTGCTGCAACGGAAGTCGGCGGCGCTGCGGGCCGGCCGTCAGATCCTCGCCGAGGTGCGGGCCAGCGCCATGAATCAGGACGGGCGCAGCGCCGGTCTGAGCGCGCCCAGCGGCGATGCCCAGGTGCGGCTGTTCCAGCGGGCCATCAGCCAGGCCGGGATCAAGCCCGACGAGGTGGGGATGATCGAGGGGCACGGCACGGGCACCCGGCTCGGCGACCGGACCGAGTTGCGCTCGCTGGCCCAGACCTACGGCGATACCGAACCCGGCTCCGGTGCACTGCTGGGCTCGGTGAAGTCCAACGTGGGCCACTCGCTGGCCGCCGCGGGTGCGCTGGGCCTGGCCAAGGTGCTGGTCTCCGCCGAACGCGGCGCCGTGCCGCCCACATTGCACGCTGGCGACGCCAGCCCCGAAATCGATTGGGAGAAACAGGGTTTGCGGCTGGCGCAGACCTTGACGCCGTGGCCGGCCATCGAGGGGCAGCGCACCGCCGCGGCGTCCGCCTTCGGGATCGCCGGCACCAATGCACACCTGATCGTCTCCGTCCCCGAGGTCGCATGATGCTTACCCATGGGCTGCCGGACGGGCGCGTCCCGGTGACGCTCAGCGCGCACGACCCCGAGCTGATCCGCCGGGACGCCGCGGCGATCGCCGACTACGTGGGCCGCATCGACGACTCGGCGGACCCGACCGCCGCGGTCGCCTCCACCCTGCTGCGGTTGCGACGGATGCGACGCCACCGCGCGGTGCTGCGAGCCGCCGACCGCACCGAACTCGTGGCGGCGCTGTCCGCGATCGCGCGCGGCGACGAACACCAGCTGGTCTCGCGCTCCGCCAAGACGACACCGCCGCGCATCGCGTTCGTCTTCCCGGGCCAGGGCAACCAGTGGCAGGCGATGGGCGCCGAGGCCTACCGGCGGCTGCCGGCCTACCGCGAGGCGGCCGACCGCTGCGCGCAGGCGTTCACATCCGGCGGATTCCCTTCTCCGCTGCCCTATCTGGTCGGGGACGGGGAGCGCGTCTGGTCGCGCCCCGAGATCCAGGGTGCACAGTTCACCCACGCGGTGAGCCTGGCCGAAGCGTGGCGATCCTGTGGGTTGCTGCCCGACATGACCATCGGGCACAGCCTCGGCGAGGTGGCGGCGGCCTATGTGGCGGAAGCGATCTCGCTGCCGGACGCGGTCGCCCTGGTGGTGGCCCGCGCCAGCGTCGTCGACCAGCTGACCGGCCGCTACGCGATGGCGGTCCTCGGCACCGGCCTCGACATCGCGGAAGCGCTGCTGGCCGACACACCCGGCTGGTTGGAGGTCTCGGCGGTCAACGGGCCGTCGTCGACCGTGGTCGCCGGCGATCACGAGGCGGTGGCCGCCGCGGCGGCGCTGGCCCAACAGCGCGGGATCTTCAGCCAACAACTGTCCGTGGACTATCCCGGTCACACCAGTGCGCTACGACCGTTGCGGGCGGCTCTGGCCGCGCTGACGCCGAAGTCGGTGTTCCGGGACGGCCCGGTGCGGTTCATCGGCTCCACGCTGGGCACCGAACTGGGCGATGGCACCGACTTCTCTGCCTACTGGTATGAAAACCTCTGTGGCACCGTGCGATTCGACCTCGCAGTGCAACATGCCCGCGCCCGCGGGGCCGACACCTTCGTGGAGCTCTCCGCCCACCCGTCCTTGCTCTACCCGCTGGGCGACATCGTCGACGACGAGTCGATAGTCATCGTCGGCTCGGGGCATCGCGACCGACCCATCACCGATTCGCTGTCCGCGAGCATCGTCGCCGTCGCGGCCGCTGACCCCGGCTGCCGGTGGGCCGACGCGCTCCCGATGGCCGACCGGGCGGCGCTGCGGGGATTCCCGAACGCGCCGATGCGGGCGGTGCACCTGTGGGCGGCACCCGAACAACCAAACGAACCGGCGCCGACACCGGCGCTCACCGTCGCCGTCGAGGACTGGCAGCCGGCGGCGGAGCCGATCACACCGAGCGCGAGCCCCGTGGACGTCGGCTTCTTCGGCGAGGGCGCACCGACGCAGCGGCTCGTCGATGCCGTTGCGGCACAGGACGGCTGCCGACTGGTGTCACCGAGTGAGGCGGAAGTCCTCGTGGTGATCGCCCCGGAACTCGATCAGCTCGACGCCACCGCCGCGATCGAGCAGATCGCCGGCCGGCCCGATGCGGGCCTAGCCGATTACCCCGCGCTCATCGGGCCGCGATGCCGCGCCGTCTGGTTGCTCACCGTTGGTGCAGAACAGGTCGACGGCCATGACGCCAGCGTCTCTCCGGCACAGGCGGCGCTGGCGGGCATGCACCGCAGCGTCGGCTTCGAGTTCCCGGACCAGGCATTCGGGCATCTGGACCTCGCGCGCCGCGATGTCGACGCCGCCACGGCACAAGCCGTCGTCGAGGTGCTGCTCGGCGAGCCGGCCGAGGTCGCGTTGCGGGGCAACGAATCACCGCGACGCCACCTCCGGACGTTCCGCGCGTCTCGCGTACCGGCGACCCCGCGGCCCCTCGATGCCGCCGCCATGGCCGACGTGGTGATCACCGGCGGCAGCGGGGCCATCGGCCTGCAGTACGCCCGGTACTGCCTGGAACGCGGCGCCCGGGCCGTCACCCTGTTGAGCCGCAACGGCGTCGACCCGACAGTGCTGCGGCAGCTCGCCGACCGGTACCGCGCCGAAGTGCGGGCGCCGCAGTGCGATATCACCGATCGCGCCGCGCTGGCCGCCGTCGCCGCCGAGCATCCAGCGGGCGCGTCGCTGCTGATCCACACCGCGGGCATCGCCCAGGCCCGTTCGCGCGCGGAACTCACCGGCTCGGATGTGGCGGCGGTCTGCGCGGCCAAGGTCCGCGGACTGGCGATGCTGGCCGACGTGTGGCCGCTGCGGCCGGACTGCCGGATCCTGGCCTGCTCCTCGGTATTCGGCGTCTGGGGCGGCTACACCCACGCGGCGTACGCGGCGTCCAACCGGATGCTCGACGTGTTGGCCGCCCAGCTGCGCGCTACGGGCCGCGACTGCACGGCGATCCGGTGGGGCCTGTGGCACGGCGCCGGGGTGGTGGTGGGTAACGAGATCACCCGCACCGAGCGCTCCGGCCTGGTGGCGATGGAGCCGCAACGGGCCATCGAGGCCAGCCTGTATCGCTACGAGGGCGATCCACTGATTTTCGACGCGGACTTCGAGCGGCTGCAGGTGTTCTTCGAAAGCCAGGGCATGCCAATGCCATTCGCCGTGACACGCGCGGACGACGCCGGGGACCGCGAGGGTGCGGCGGCGAAGCCCCTCGCCGACATCGTGCGAGCCGAATTGGCCGCGACATTGCACCTGGGGGACTCGCCGGCGATCGACCCGGGCACGCCGCTGATCGACCTGGGCGTGGACTCGTTGCTCGCACTCGATTTACGTAAGCGGCTGCGCCGCACCGTGGGCAACTCGGTTCCGGTCTCCCGCATGCTCGGCGGCATCACGATGGCCGAGCTGATCGACGCGCTGTGTGCCGACTCAACCGGCGCCCCGGCGGCGCCGCCGTCCTTCGAGCGCACCGGAGCCGCCAATGGTGCGCACCAATCAACGCTCGCGATGCTAGAAAGGTTGGACACCTAGCGTGACAGACACCACCGGCGTCAGCACCCGTCTGGACGATGAGCGGCTGGAACTGCTGCGCCGCAAGCTCGCCGAGCGCGGCCTGGCCAAGGCGACGGCCGCTTCGAGCGTCGCCACCGACGACCAGCCACGCATGTCGGTCGGCCAGCACCGGATGTGGTTCGTGCAGTCCGTCGATCCCGACAGCGCGCTGCTCAACATCTGCGTTTCCTACCGTCTATCCGGCACCGTCGACATCGCGCGGTTGCACCGCGCGGTCGACGCCGTCGCCGCGCGACACCCGGTGCTCCATACGACCTACGCCACCGACGGCGAGGGCGACCCGCACCCGGTGATGCGCGCGGACCTGCGGCCCGAATGGGCCGAACACGACCTGGCCCGGTTGGCCGACCAGGCGCGCCGGCTACGACTGGATGTGCTGGCGCAGCGAGACTTTCGCCGGCCATTCGACCTGAGCAAAGATTCACCGCTGCGGGTCACGGTGGCGCGACTGGCCGACGACGAACTGATGCTGCTGATCACCGCGCACCACATCGCCTGGGACGACGGCTCGTGGGCGCCCTTCTTCGCCGACCTGACCCGCGCATACACCGACCCCGCCGGTTTCGCGCACGGCGAGGTGCGCAGGGACACTGCCGCGGATGCGACCGCCATTCGTCAGGCGGACCTGGACTATTGGCGACCGCGGATGGCCGACCTCCCGGAGCCCCTCGAGCTGCCCGGGCCCAACGGTTCGGTGGTGCCCACCGCCTGGCGCGCGCAGCGCGCCGTCGCGCAGTTGTCGGCGGACACCGTCGCGCGGACGGCGGCGCTGGCCCGCGAGACGGGCGCCACGCCGTACATGGTGTTGATGGCCGCGTTCGCCGCGCTGGTGCACCGGTACACGCAGTCGACCGACTTCCTGGTGGCGGCCCCGGTGCTCAACCGCGGCCTCGGCACCGAGGATGTCATCGGGTATTACGGCAACACCGTGGTGATCCGGCTGCGGCCGCGCCCGCACCAGACGTTCCGCGAGTTGCTGGCCGAAACCCGGGAGGACGCGGTGGGCGCCTTCGCTCATTCGCGCGCGGACCTGGACTGGCTGGTGCGCGAGTCGAATCCCGATCGCCGGCATGGCGCGGACCGGATGACCCGGGTGAGCTTCGGACAACGCGAGCCCGACGGCGCCGGCTTCTGCCCGCCGGGCGTGCGGTGCGAGCGCGGCGAATTGCGCGGCCATTTCAACCAATTGCCGTTGAGCCTGATGGTCGAGCTGGACCGGACCCCGGACGGCTCCGGAGCCGGCTTGGTCGAGGCCGAGTACCTGGTCGAGGTGATGGATCAGCAGTTGGTCGAGCAACTGCTGCGCCACTACGCCGCCTTGCTGGACGGCCTGCTGTCCGACCCCGACGCGAACATCTCGGCGTGCGCCTTGATGAGCGATGACGACGCCGAGTGGTTGCGCGCGGTGTCGACCGGCGAGAAATTCGTCACCCCGGCCAGCACGTTGCCCGCGCTGGTCAGCCGCCGGGCAAGGCTGACGCCCGAGGCCGTCGCCGTGGTGTACGAGGGGCGCGCCTACCCCTACCGGGAAATCGACGAAGAGTCGAACCGGTTGGCGCACTGGCTGATCGAGCAGGGAATCGGCACCGAGGATCGCGTCGCGGTGCTGCTGGACAAGTCCCCCGAACTGGTCATCACCGCGCTCGGGGTGCTCAAAGCGGGCGGCGTCTACCTGCCGGTGGATCCCACCTACCCGCAAGACCGGCTGAGCTTCATTCTCGAGGACGCGGACGCGAAACTGGTGCTGCGCGAACCGGTTACCGATGCGGCGCGCTATCCGGCGAGCGCGCCCACCGCGCTGATCCGACCGCTGAGCCCGCACAACACCGCCTACCTGATCTACACCTCGGGTTCCACCGGGCTGCCCAAGGGCGTGCCGGTGCCGCACGCACCCATCGCCGAGTACTTCGTCTGGTTCGGCGACGAATACCGCATCGACGACACCGATCGGCTGCTGCAGGTCGCCTCGCCCAGCTTCGACGTGTCGATGGGCGAGATTTTCGGCACGCTGATCATGGGCGCACGCTTGGTGATTCCGCGGCCCGACGGCCTGCGCGACATCGGCTACCTCACTGACTTACTGGCCCGCGAGGGCATCACCTCGATGCACTTCGTGCCGTCGCTGCTGGGACTGTTCCTGTCGTTGCCCGGCGTCAGCCAGTGGCGGACCCTGCGGCGCGTGCCCATCGGCGGGGAGGCGCTGCCCGGCGAGATCGCCGACAAGTTCCACGCCACCTTCGACGCGTCGCTGCACAACTTCTACGGACCGACCGAGACGGTGGTGAACTGCACCAGCTACCCGGTCGAAGGTGCTCAGGGCACCCGGGTGGTGCCGATCGGCCGGCCCAAGATCAACACGCAGGTCTATCTGCTCGACAACGCGCTGCAGCCGGTGCCCGTGGGCGTGATCGGCGAGATCTATATCGCCGGAACACATGTCGCGCACGGCTATCACCGCAGGCCGCAGTTGACGGCCGAGCGGTTCGTCGCCGACCCGTTCACGCCCGGTGGCCGGATGTACCGCTCCGGTGATCTGGCCCGCCGCAACGCCAACGGCGACATCGAGTTCGTCGGTCGCGCCGACGAGCAGGTGAAGATCCGCGGTTTCCGCATCGAGCTGGGCGAGATCGCGGCCGCCATCTCGGTCGACCCCAGCGTCGGGCAGGCGGTCGTGCTGGCCATGGACCTGCCCCAGTTGGGCAAGAGCCTGGTCGGATACGTGACGCCGGCTCAGGGCGCGGGCACGGAAACCGTTGAGGTGGAGCGCATCCGGGCCCGGGTGGCCGCCGCGCTGCCCGACTACATGACCCCGGCCGCTTACGTGGTGCTCGAGGAGATCCCGATCACCGCGCACCAGAAGATCGACCGCGCCGCGCTGCCACAACCCCAGATCGCGGCGGGCACCGAGTACCGCGACCCCACCACGCCCACCGAACGGCGCATCGCGCAACTGTTTTCCGGTTTGCTCGGCCACGAACGCGTGGGCGTCGACGACTCGTTCTTCGAACTGGGCGGCCACTCGCTGGTCGCCACCAAGCTGGTCACCGCGATCCGCGCGGAGTGCGGCGTGGAGATCGGCATCCGCGACGTGTTCGAACTCGCGACGGTCGGGGCGTTGGCCGAGCGGATCGACCAACTGAGTGCGGGCGCACTGACGCCCTCGCGGCCCAGGTTGATCACCACGGCGCACGACGAACCCATGCCGCTCTCGGCGTCGCAGCTGCGCAGCTGGTTCGCCTACCGCGTGGACGGCCCCAGCCGGGTCAACAACATTCCGTTTGCGGCCAGGCTGACCGGACCGTGGGACATCGATACGTTGATCGCCGCCGTCGGCGATGTCGTTGCCCGGCACGAAATCCTGCGCACCAGCTACGTCGAGCTGGACGGCGTGCCCTATCAGGTCGTTGAACCGGCCGGCGTCGCGGTTCCGGTGCGCCGCGAGGAGGGACCCGACGACGCCTGGCTGCAGCGGCAGCTCGACGTCGAGCGGTGCCACTGCTTCGAACTGGACGCTGAACTGCCGATCCGGGTCGCGGTGCTGCGCATCGCGAACACAGCCGAGCACGTGCTGTCGCTGGTCGTGCACCACATCGCCTCCGACCATTGGTCGGCGGGCGTGCTGTTCTCCGACGTCATGACGGCCTACCGGGCCCGGCGTGGCGGAGAGGCGCCATCCTGGGCGCCGCTTCGTGTGCAATACGCCGACTATGCGGCGTGGCAGCGCACGTTCCTGGGCCTGGATTCCGAAGCGAGCGGCCAGGAATCCGCCATCGCCGCCGACCAGCGGGAGTACTGGACCCGTCAGCTGGCCGGGATGCCGGAGGACACCGGTCTGCGCCCGGACTTTCCCCGCCAACCGGTGCCCAGCGGCGAAGGGGAGTCCGTCGACTTCCAGATCGACTCGGCCACCCGTGCCAAGCTCGGCGAGCTGTGTCGCGAGCTCGGCATCACCGAATTCATGCTGCTGCAAACGGCCGTCGCCGTGGTCTTGCACAAAGCCGGTGGGGGAACAGACATTCCGCTGGGCACGCCGGTGGCCGGGCGCACCGAGGCCGAGCTGGACCAGTTGATCGGATTCTTCGTCAACATTCTGGTGCTGCGCAACGACATGGACGGCAACCCGACGCTGCGCGAGCTGCTCAAGCGGGCCCGGGAGACCGCACTGGCCGCCTACGCCCACCAGGACCTGCCGTTCGACCGCGTCGTCGACAGCGTCAGCCCGGTGCGCTCACTGTCCCGCAACCCGCTGTTCCAGGTTGTGGTGCACGTCCGGGATCACCTGTCTGCCACCCGGGTCATCGAGACCGCGGCCCCGGGCAGTGGCGAGCAGGACACGGTGTGCACCTCGCTGGACCCCGTCTTCGACATGGCCCATGCCGATCTGAGCGTCAACTTCTTCGGCACCGACGGCTCCGGTGACATCGGCTACAACTGCAATGTCATCTACCGCACCGAGCTTTACGCGAGGACCACCATCGAGCGGCTGGCCGACTGGCTGGCCCGCGTACTCACCGAATTCGCCGGGGACATCGATCAGACGCTGCGAGACGTCCGCCTGATCGATGCCACCGAAGAGCACCACATTCTGCAGGACTGGAGCCGCGGCGAGCGGCCGCCGCACGACCGGCCGCGCACCATTCCGGAACTGCTGGAACCCAGCCGGGCGTTGGGCGCCGACCGCATCGCGGTGCGGTGCGGCGCGCAGCACATCGATTACCCCGCGCTGCACCGCCGTTCGGACAACCTGGCCGCGCTGCTCGTCAAGAACGGGGTGGGCCCCGGGTCGCTGGTCGGACTGTCGACCCGGCGCGGCATCGAGCTGGTGGTGGCGCTGGTGGCCATCATGAAAGCCGGCGCCGGATACTTCCCCATCGATCCCGGATACCCTTCGGCGCGAAAGCAATTCATGCTCGATGACGTGCGACCTCCGGTCGTGGTCGCGACGGTCGAAGCCGTGGAGACCATGCCGCAGGTGCCCGGGGTCGAATTGATCTCGCTGGACGATCCACAGGTATGCGCTGTGGTCGACAGCGACGACGTGGATCCGCTGTCGACGGATGCGCGACTGCCGCACCCCGATGACCCGATGTATCTGGTCTTCACCTCCGGGTCCACCGGCAAGCCGAAAGGCGCGGTGGGAACGCATCGCTCGATGGCCGCGCGGCTCGGCTGGCAGCTGCGGCACTACCCGCCACGAACCGATGACGTTCGGCTGGCGCAGGCCTCGATCACCTTTCTCGAAGGCGGCATGGAGATGCTGGCCGGCCTGGCGGCCGGCGCGACGATGATCCTGGCCGACGATGCCGAACACCGCGACCCGGAAGCCCTCGGGGACTTGATGAGCCGGCATTCGGTGGCCCAGGTGACCGCGGTGCCCAGCCTGGTCTCGGCGCTGGTGGACAGCCGGCCCGAGTCCGTGCGCGCGTTGTCGCGGCTGGTGTGCGGAGGGGAGCCGGTGAGCACGGCGCTGCTGCAGCGCCTGGTGTCGGTGTGCGCCGACCAGGACGGCGCCGGCACCGAGCTGCTGAACAACATCGGTTCCACCGAGACGTCGGGAGCGGTGTCCCGTGGGCGGCTGGGCCCGCCGAATCCGCTTGTCGGTAGGCCGGTTCCGGGGCGCAGGCCTACCTGCTCGATGACGGGCTGCGTCCTGTGCCGGTCGGCGTGGTGGGCGAGCTGTATTACGCCGGTGACCAGCTCGCTCGAGGATATTGGAAACGCCCGGGGCTGACCGCCGCCCGGTTCGTCGCCAATCCCTTTGGCGCCGAGCCCGGTTCGCGGTTGTACCGCAGCGGCGACCTGGCCCGGTGGACCGAGGACGGCCGGCTCGAGTTCGTCGGACGCTCCGACCACCAGGTACAGGTGCGCGGCTTCCGCGTCGAGTTGGCCGAGGTGGAGGCGGCCCTGGCGGGCGCCGGCGGTGTCGCCGCCGCGGCGGCCCGCACCTGGGAGATGCACGGCGGCACCTCGCTGGCCGGATACGTTGTGCCGCAACGTCCGCTCGCCGACGAGGCCGCGAAGGCGGCGTTCGCGGGGCAGGTGCGCGCGGCGATCGCCACGACCCTGCCCGGCTACATGCTGCCGTCGTCGCTGACCGTGCTCGACGTTCTGCCCAAAACCGAGTCGGGCAAGCTGAATCGACCCGGCCTGCCGCCTCCGTCGGTCAGCACCGGCGGGCTGACCGAACCGGCGCGCACCGACACCGAACGGGCGCTGGCCACGGTGTTCGCGGAACTGCTCGCGACCCCCGACGTCGGTCGCTTCGACGACTTCTTCACCCTCGGCGGCGACAGCATCCTGTCCGTGCAGCTCGCCTCGCGGGCCCGGGCGGCCGGCCTGGCCGTGAGCCCGCGCATGATCTTCGAGAACCCGACGGTGCAGCAGTTGGCCGCCGCGCTCGATGCAATGGGCGACGAAGGGGCGGTCATCGAACAGGACGAGGGAACGGCCGACACCCGTTTCGAACCGATGAGCACCTCCGGGTTGTCGCCCTCGGACCTGGCCGCGGTGACGCAACTCTTCTCGTCGTCGCGCGAAGGCACGACATGACCGCCGCCAAAACCGATGTCGCGCCCGACATCGAGGACGTGATGGCGCTCAGCCCGCTGCAGGAGGGCCTGTATTCGCTGACCACGCTCGCCGAATTCGCCGACAGTGACGCGGCGGACGACCCGTACGTCATCGGGATCGCGGCCGACATCTCCGGCGAACTCGATGTCGCACTGCTGCGCGAGTGCGCGGAGCAGATGCTGGTGCGGCACCCGAACCTGCGGGCCAGCTTCTTCAGCCGGGGAATCCCACGACCGGTACAGATCGTGCCGTCCCACGTCGAGCTGCCCTGGCGACTGGTCGCCGCGGCACCCGAGGGCGTGCCGGCGCTGGAAACCGCCGAACGCCGACGACCGTTCGACCTGGAACGTGGCCCGGCCATCCGCTTCCTGCTGATCGAATTGCCAGGCGCGCGATGGCGTTTGGTGCTCACCGCCCACCACATCGTGATCGACGGATGGTCGTTACCGGTGTTCGTCAACGAGATGATGATCCTCTACCAGGCCGGCGGTGATCTGTCGGCGCTTCCCGCGGCGCCGCGGCCGTACCGTGACTACATCGGCTGGCTGGCGAGCCGCGACCCGCAGACCAGCCAACGGGTCTGGCGCGAGCACCTGGCCGGACTGCCGGGCCCCACCCTGCTGGCCGCCGCGCTGGGGTCGATCGAGGCGACCGACGGGAAGCAGGTGGCGCTGCCGCGCACCACCCGGCTGCGACTGCCGGCCGACATCACCGCGCGGTTGGTCGAGGACACCCGATCGCGCGGCATCACCGTCAGCACCCTGATGCAAATGGCGTGGGCGCTGGTGCTGTCGCGCCTTACCGACACCCGCGATGTGGTTTTCGGGGTGACGGTCTCCGGTCGGCCGCCGGAGTTGACCGGCGTCGAGACCATGGTCGGCCTGTTCATCAACACCGTGCCGCTGCGGGTGCGGCTCGACCCGGCCGCGACGGCCGGCGAGCAGTGCCGCGCCGTGCAGCGCGACGCGGCCCTGCTGCGCGAGCACAGCCATCTCGGGCATGCCCAGCTGCGCGCCCTCGGCGGGGTCGGGGAGATGTTCGACACCCTGCTGGTCTACGAGAACTTCCCGATGGACGGGCTGACCGCGGGCGGCGAATTGACCGCCGGCGGAGCGACTTTCCGGCCCTCCGCCCTGCAGACCCTGTCGCATTTCCCGATCGCGCTCGCCGCCCACATGGAAGGCGGCGAGCTGGTCGTGCTGATCGAGGCGATCGACGGAGCGCTGGGTGCGGTTCCCGCCGCGACCTTCGGGCGGCGGGTGCTCACCACCGCCGAAAGGCTGCTGCACGGCTGGGACCGTCCGCTGCGCGACATCAGCGTCCTGCTGGACGACGAGGCCGACCCGCTGCGGGCCACCGGCGCGGCAACTCCGTTGTCGCCGTTGAGCATCCATGCCCGGTTCGCCGGTGTCGCGGCCCGTACACCGGACAACCCGGCGGTCAGCTGGGCGGGGGGCACGCTGAGCTACCGCGAGCTGGATCTTCGTTCCACCCGGCTGGCCGCGCGACTGGCCCACCAGGGTGTCAAGCGCGAGACGCCGGTGGGCATCCGGCTGCCCCGCGGGCCGCAGTACATCATCGCGATACTCGCCGTGCTCAAGGCCGGCGGCATGTGCGTGCCGATGGAGCCGGGAATGCCGCCCGCACGGGTGGACTCGATCCTGCGCCAATCGGGCGCGTCGATCGTATTGGACGAACGGCTGACCGAGCAGCTGCTGGACGCCGCCGAACCGAACGACGAGGACTTCCACCCCGTCGACGTCTTAGCCGCGCAGGCCGCGTACGTCGTGTTCACCTCGGGTACGACGGGAGAACCCAAGGGCGTCATCGGAACCCACGGCGCCGTGGGCGCCTACGCCGACGATCATCTGGACCGCGTATTGCGGCCCGCGGCAAGAAAACTCGGCAGGCCACTGCGCATCGCCCACGCCTGGTCGTTCGCCTTCGACGCCGCGTGGCAGCCGCTGGTCGGCCTGCTCGACGGGCACGCTGTGCATGTCGTCGACGAGCAGACCCAGACCGATGCCGAGGCGCTCGTCGCGCTGATCGCCGCGCACGGCATCGACATGATCGACACCACCCCGTCGATGTTCGCCCAACTGCAGGCTTTCGGCTTGTTGACCGAGGCGCCACTGGCGGTGCTGGCGCTGGGCGGCGAGGCGCTCGGCAGCGCGGCGTGGGCCCGGATCCGCGACACGTGCAGCGCATCGTCGATGGCGGCGTACAACTGCTACGGACCCACCGAGACCACGGTGGAGGCGGTGGTCGCCGCCATCGCCGAGCACGACGAACCGGCCATCGGGCGCCCGACCCGGCACACCCGGGGCTATGTGCTGGATTCCGCGCTGCGCCCGGTGCCGTGCGGAGCCACCGGCGAACTGTATCTGGGCGGCGCCCAGCTGGCCCGTGGCTACCTGGGCCGCGCTCCCGAGACCGCGGCGCGCTTCGTCGCCGACCCGTTCGCGCCGGCCGAACGGATGTATCGCACCGGCGATCTGGTGCGCCGGATGCCTGACGGCGCACTGCACTACGTGGGACGCGCCGACGCCCAGGTGAAGATCCGCGGCCACCGGGTCGAACCCGGCGAAATCGCGGCCGTCCTCGAAACGCACCCGGCCGTGCGGCATGCGGGGGTGCTGGTGCAGCAGCGCCGCGGCGTCGCGCGGCTCACCGCGTACGCCGCCACCGACCCGGCGGCCGGTCGGCCCACGCCGTCGGAGTTGCGGGGCATGCTCAGCACCCGGCTGCCGCGCTACATGGTTCCGCAGCGCATCGTCCTGCTGGACGAAATCCCGTTGACTCCCAACGGAAAACTGGACGAGACCGCGTTGGCCGCCCTCGACCACGCCGAGTCCGAAGCCGGCGCGGCGACGCCGGAGACCGCCACCGAGTCAGCGCTGGCCGAACTGCTCGCCGAGCTGCTCGCGCTACCGCGCATCGACGTGACCGCGGACTTCCTGCAGCTGGGCCTGGACAGCATCATGGCGTTGTCTGTGGTACAGGCGGCCCGCGCACGCGGAATTGCGTTGCGCGCCAGGCTCATCCTCGAGTGCAGCAATGTCCGCGAACTGGCCGAGGCGATCGACTCGGAGGCCACCGCCGCCGCCCGGCACGCGGACACCGGATCCGGACCAATGCCGTTGCTGCCCAACGGCCGATGGCTCTACGAATTCGGCGACCCACGCCGCCTGGCTCAGACCGAGGCCATCCGGCTGCCCGAGACGCTGCGCCGGGAGCAGCTGGACGCGGCCTTGGCAAGCATCGTCGAGGGCCACGAGGTGCTGCGCACCCAGGTGGACCGCTCCACCATGACCCTGGTGCCGGTGCCCGCCGCCGACATCGTCGACGTCGTCAAAGAGGTTGCGGTGGCCGGTGATCTGGCCGCGGTGGTACCCGCACACGTCGCCCAGGCAGTCGACCGCCTGGACCCCGAGCGCGGAACGCTGCTGTCCGCGGTGTGGTTGCGGCCGCCCGCGGGGGAGAGCGTGCTGCTGCTCGCGGCGCACGTCGTCGCGCTGGATCCCGCGTCGTGGCGGGTGGTCCTCGGTGAACTCGGTGCCGCCCTGACGGCCGCGGCCACCGGCCACTCGCCGGCGCCGGTCCGCGAACACACCAGCTATCGGCGCTGGGGCGACGCGCTCACCGCCCGGGCGCACCGGTTGGACACGGTGCAATTCTGGGCGTCCCAATTGGACGGCGGCGATCCCGACCTCGGTGCCCGCCGCGTCGACCCAAGCCGTGATCGCGCTCGCGACCTGATCGTCCGCAACGCCGCCACCGACGCCGACGTCACCCGTCGGCTGCTGGAGCCGGGGTTACCGCTCCCCACGCTGCTGGTGGCCGCGACCGCCGCGACGGTGACGCGCTGGCGCCAGATGCGCGGCCAGGCCACCCCACCCCCGCTGCTGGCACTCGAAACACACGGCCGCGCCGACAGTTTGGTGGACGGGCCGGGCGCGCACACGATCGATACCGGTGACACGGTCGGGTTGCTCAGCTCGATCTACCCGGTGCGGCTCGGTTCGACGGATCCGCGCCAGGTGGGGGAGGAGTTGGCGGCCATCCCCGGCGACGGACTCGACTACGGGTTGCTGCGCTACCTACGGGACGACACCGCCGAGCGGCTCGCCTGTTATGCGCCTCCGCAGCTGCTGCTGAATTATCTCGGCGCCGCGCACACCGACGGCGGCAGCGGACTGCGGCTCGAGCGCGAGCTGCTCGCCGGGTCATCGCCGGTGCCGGAGCCGGACCTGGCGGTGCGCCACGAGCTGACCATCGCCGCGATGGTGCTGACCTATGACGGGGAGCGGGTTCTGGCCGCACAGTGGCGTGCCCTGCCCGACATTCTCGATGACACCGATATCACTGTGCTACAAGAACTTTGGGTCGATTCGCTGCGGGAGATGGTGAGATGAGCACACTTGCGATCGTGGGCGCGGGCGCCAAGGCGGTGGCCGTGGCGGCCAAGGCCTTCGCGCTGCGCGAAATGGGCGTCGAAGTTCCCGACGTGGTCGCCGTGGAGCGGATCGGCGTCGCGGCGAACTGGCAAGCCAGCGGCGGGTGGACCGACGGCGCGCACCGGCTCGGCACCAGCCCGGAAAAAGACGTCGGATTTCCGTACCGCTCGGCGCTGGTGCCGCGCCGTAACGCCGAGCTCGATGAGCGGATGACCCGCTACAGCTGGCAGTCCTATCTGATCGCGACGGCGTCGTTCGCCGAGTGGATCGACCGCGGCAGGCCGGCGCCGACGCATCGCCGGTGGAGCCAGTACCTGAATTGGGTCGCGCACCACGTCGGCATGAGCGTCGTGCACGGTGACGTCGAACGATTGGCGATCACCGGCGACCGCTGGGCGCTGCACACGCACGAGACCACCGTGCACGCCGATGCGTTGATGATCACCGGCCCCGGTCAGGCCGAAAAGTCCTTGCTTCCCGGCAATCCCCGCATGCTGTCGATCGCCCAGTTCTGGGACCGCGCCGCCAACCACGACCGGATCAATGCGGAGCGCGTCGCGGTGGTCGGCGGCGGCGAGACGGCGGCGGCGATGCTCTATGAGCTGTTCCGGCACCGGGTTTCCAGCATCACCGTGATTTCGCCGCAGGCCACATTGTTCACCCGCGGCGAGGGATTCTTCGAGAACTCGCTGTTCTCCGATCCCACCAACTGGCCCGCCCTCACGCTTGCCGAACGCCGCGACGCGTTGGCCCGCACCGACCGCGGGGTGTTTTCGTCCAACGTGCAGGAAGCGTTGCTGGCCGACGATCGCATCCACCACCTGCGTGGCCGCGTCGCCCACGCGGTGGGCAAGGAGGGGCAGATCCGGTTGACGCTGTCCACCAACCGCGGCAGCGAGAATCTGGAGACGGTACACGGGTTCGATCTCGTCATCGATGGCTCCGGCGCCGACTCGCTCTGGTTCGCACCGCTATTCAGCCAAGACGCGCTCGATCTGCTGGAACTCGGTCTGGGCGGGCCCCTGACTTCGGAACGGCTGCAGGAGGCGATAGGTTATGACCTGGCCGTCACCGACGTGACACCGAAGTTGTTCCTGCCGAACCTGTCAGGACTCACCCAGGGCCCCGGGTTTCCGAACCTGAGCTGCCTTGGACTGCTATCCGACCGGGTGTTGGGATCCACCGTCAGCCCGTCCAAGTATCCCGTGAGAAGGAGACACGATGAGCGCCAACCCCTTTGACGACGACAACGCGACCTTCGTAGTGCTGGTCAACGACGAGGACCAGCACAGCCTGTGGCCGGCCTTCGCTGACACACCGGCCGGCTGGCGGGTGGCGTTCGGTGAGGCCGGCCGCGCGGACTGCCTGCAGTACGTGGAACAGAACTGGTCGGACATCCGGCCCAAGAGTTTGATCCAGGCGCTCGCCGCGGAGTAACAGGGGGTCTGCGCGGGCGTCAATTCGTCGCTACCCACTTGCGGCACAAAACAATTACCGCGTTTTCACACGTCGCGACCGTAGCGTCGTCGTAACGTGACCGACTCGAGACACAAAACGCCGAGTCACAGGGCACACTTACACCATCTTCAACCATGGAGACGTGTGACCGTGTGCGGCCGTCCGCAGGATTTCCGCCCCGGTCCATGTGCATCGAAGGGGGACCTGTGAAATCCGTGAAGTCCATTGCCACGGGCGTGGCGGCACTGACCGTCATTGGCGGCGCCGCCGCCGGTGTGGCTTCCATTGCAGCACCGATCGGTCTGGATCAGGTGCAACTGGCTGCGGTCGGCGCGCCACTGCCGCAGGACCCGCCGCCGCCTCCGCCCCCGCCGCCGGGTGCGCCGGGGCAGTTGCCGGCGGCGGATCAACTGGCCAACCTCTGCAACCAGGTAACCGACCCCGGCGTCAACTACCGGGACAAGAACAACCTCGTTGAAAACGGCATCCCTCAAAACGAGGGTATGGTGGCCGACCACGACCTGCGGAAGGCCTACCGGAACGGGAACTTCCCCGAGCAGTTCAACGTGACGAACATCGCGCCGGCGGGCCCGAACATGGCCCAGGCCGACGTCGGCATCACGGGCCCGAAGTTCGCCGGGCCGGTCAACAAGCACCTGGTGTTCGTCAACCAGAACGGAAACTGGGTTTTGCAGCACGACGCGGCGATCGCGCTGATTCAGGCGGCGACGGCGATGAACTAGGCGGTTCGGCGAATTCGCCGAGCAGCAGCGACAGTTCAAGCAGACCCCATGCGCCCCGCAAGGCGGCGCATGGGGTTTTGCCTTTCAGTTCCCCTGGTGACCTGTCGCCTGCCGGCGCACCCACCCACGTCCCCGCACAGCGGGCGCACAGTGTGCTCTGGTTTTTTCCACATCGGGTCGCCGTAACGTATCGATGCCGAGACACGAAATACCAGACGCAACGGGCACACCAACACCGTCCGCGCCGCCGTGACAGGCGGTGCGGATTGCCAACCTTGCGTCGAATCCGTGCCCACCGAAGGGGGAACCATGAAGACCGTTAAGACCATTGCCACCGGGGTGGCGGCGCTGGCCATCGTCGGGGGCGCCGCCGCCGGCGTGGCCTCCGTCGCGACGCCGAGTTCGCTGGTTGCCGGGGTGCGGCTCGCCACTGTCGGTGCGCCGCTTCCGCAGGATCCGCCGCCGGCGCAGCCGGTTGCCGGTGCCAACGTGCCGACACCCGATCAGCTGACGGGCGTGCTGAACAGCCTCGCCGACCCGAACGTCTCGTTCAACAGCAAGGGCAACCTGGTCCAGGGCGGCATCAGTGGCATGGAAGCGCACGTCGCGGACAAGAAGCTGCAGAAGGCCGCCAAGAACGGCGACCTGCCGCTGTCGTTCGACGTCACGAACATCCAGCCGGCCGCGGCCGGTTCGGCGACGGCCGACGTCGCGGTGTCCGGCCCCAAGCTGCCGTCGCCGGTCACGCAGAACGTCACCTTCGTCAATCAGGGCGGTTGGGTGCTGTCGCGCGCGTCGGCGATGGAGCTGCTGCAGGCCGCCGGTCAGTGACCTGCGCGCACGGCGCGCAGGTCTAACCGGGCGATGCGGGCCGGATCCGCGAGCACATCGATCGCGCGGATCCGGCCGTCGCGCACCACGAAACCCATGACGGACGCCGCCCGGCCGGCGATGAAAATCACCGCGCCGGCGGCGCCGTTGACGATCGCCGCACGCACCTCCCGCTCCGGGCCCGCGTAACCGCGGGCCAGCTTGGCCACCGAGGCCGCGCCCCGGGCGCGGAAGACGGCCGCGGCGGCGCCGAAATCACCCCGCAACTCCACGTCGGGATGGAGCACCGCGACGAGGCGGTCGAAGTCGCCGCTGCGCCCCGCCGCGAAGAACGCGTCGACCACCTCGCGTTGCGCGGCCAACCCGCCGTCGGGCACCGGCTCGGCCTGCTCGATGCGGCGTCGTGCCCGGCTCGCCAGCTTGCGGGCCGACTCCGGCGTCCGGTCGACGATGGCCGCGATCTGATCGAACGGCACGGTGAAGACGTCGTGCAGCACGAACGCCAGCCGCTCGGCCGGCGGCAAGGTATCCAGCACCACGAACAGCGCCAGCCCCACGGCGTCGGCCAGCATCGCGCGGTGCTCGGGATCGAATTCGCCCTCGGCCTCCACGACCGGATCCGGCACATGACCGACCAACTCCTCGCCGCCGTGAGTCCGGCGGTCGCGCAACAGGTTCAGGCAGATGCGCGCCACCACCGTGGTCAGCCAGGCGTCCAGGTTGGCGATGCCGTCCCCGCCGCCGGATCCGGCGGTGCGGCTCAACCGCAGCCACGCCTCCTGCACCGCATCCTGGGCGTCGTCGATCGAGCCCAGCATCCGGTAGGCGATAGCGCCCAGCTGCGGTCGGGCCGCCTCGAAGCGTGCCGACAGTGCCGCCAGTGACGCGTCCGGCTTCGTCACGGCCGATCGGTCTCGGGTAAGGCACACACCCGGTCACCAGAAAAGCCCGACGACCCGATGTCGAGTGCGATGTTGAACCGGGCCCGAAGGTTGCCCAGCGTGATCACGTGCGTCAGGCCGACGAGCTGCGCGGCGTCGAAGTGCGCGCGCAGCGCGTCGAACAGTTCGTCGCTCACCTCCACCGGAGTGCGGCTGATCGCGGTGGCGTACCGCAGGATCAGCTTGTCGACGTCGGAAAAGCACGCCGCGTTCTGATAATCGGCGAGGGCCAACAGCTCTTCGTCGGTCATGCCCCAGCGCCGCGCGATCTGTGAGCCGAGGTCGATGCAGTATTCGCAGCGCACCGTCGTCGCCGCCTTCAACTCGGCCAGCGCCCGCTGGCGGGGACTGAGGACGTCCAGCTTCGATTCGGCCTGCTCCAACTTGCCGTAGGCGTTGAGCAATCGCGGGATGTGCGCATACATCCGCAGCGGCTCCAGCATCCCCGCGGTTTCCAGCCCGGTCATCTGCGCGAGCTTGCGCTTGGTGAAAAAGAAGGCGATCTTGGCGCCGAGGCCGGCGTCGCGGTCGGAGACTCCTTGCAGCCGTGGCATGGCGATCCTCCTGGCAAGTCGTGTCGTTGACCAACGTCCCTACTAGGTCGACACGCGACGAAGCCCGAACGTGACCGTTAGCCGGGCGCGCCCAGCGGCATATCCATGTCGTACACGCGGGCGTGCAGCACGGTGCGGTTCCGCAGCGCGGCGCGCACCGCACGATGCAGGCCGTCTTCGAGATAGGTGATGCCCTTCCACCGCACCGCGTGCGGGAAGAGATCGCCGTAGAAGGTGGAGTCCTCGGAGAGCAGGCGGTCCAGTGCGAGCACCGTTGTGGTGGTGACCAATTCGTCGAGCCGGATCTGCTGCGGCGGGATCTGGGACCAATCCCGGTAGGACAGGTTGTGTTCGGGATACGGCTTGCCGTCGCGTACGCCCTTGAAAATCATCGGCCGGCCCTTCCCGACTCATTGCTGCGGCCCGACCGGTTCATTCTGGAAAGGCTAGCGGCAGCGGCGTTCGACAGCACCGATGCGTGCGAAGAAAGTCGTCCGGGCGCCGCCGCCCTTTCCGCGCCGACGACCCCGCGGCCGCCGAGTCCGCCGAACCGCCGCTGATAACGGTCGGCGCCGCAAGAGCCCGTAAAATGAATCCGGTCAAGGCGGTATCGAAGGAGGTGGCGGCCGGTGGGAAGTGCCGATGACCGTCGGTTTGAGGTGCTGCGCGCCATCGTCGCGGACTTCGTCGCCACCAAGGAACCGATCGGTTCCAAGGCGTTGGTGGAGCGCCACAACCTGGGCGTCTCGTCCGCCACCGTCCGCAACGACATGGCGGTGCTGGAGGCCGAGGGCTACATCACCCAGCCGCACACCAGTTCCGGGCGGGTGCCCACCGAGAAGGGCTACCGCGAATTCGTCGACCGGCTCGACGACGTCAAGCCCCTGTCCTCGGCCGAACGCCGGGCGATCCAGAGTTTCCTCGAGTCCGGGGTCGACCTCGACGACGTCCTGCGCCGGGCGGTGCGGCTGCTGGCGCAGCTGACCCGGCAGGTGGCCGTGGTGCAGTACCCCACGGCGTCGTCGTCCACCGTGCGCCACCTCGAGGTGATCGCCCTGACCCCGGCCCGGCTCCTGATGGTCGTCATCACCGACTCCGGCCGGGTCGACCAGCGGGTCGTCGAACTCGGCGACGTCATCGACGAGCACGAACTGTCCCAGCTGCGCGAGATGCTCGGCCAGGCGCTGGTGGGCAAGAAGCTGTCGGCCGCCTCGGTCGCGGTGGCCGACCTCGCCGGGCAGCTGCGCAGCCCGGACGGCCTGGGTGACGCCGTCGGCCGGTCGGCGACGGTGTTGCTGGAATCCCTCGTCGAACACACCGAGGAGCGCCTGCTGCTGGGCGGCACCGCCAACCTGACCCGCAACGCGGCCGATTTCGGTGGCTCGTTGCGCTCGATCCTGGAAGCGCTGGAGGAACAGGTGGTGGTGCTGCGGTTGCTGGCCGCCCAGCAGGAAGCCGGTAAGGTGACGGTGCGCATCGGCCACGAGACGGCCGCCGAGCAGATATTGGGCACCTCCGTGGTCACCACCGCCTACGGCACCTCCGACACCGTTTACGGGGGAATGGGTGTGCTGGGGCCCACCCGGATGGACTATCCGGGAACTATCGCCAGCGTTGCTGCGGTTGCCCTATATATCGGCGAAGTCCTGGGTGCTCGATGAACGCGCACCCGCAGGGTCGGTAGGCGCGGGGAAAGACCAGGTATAGGAGAGTCAAGCGTGGCACGCGATTACTACGGGCTACTCGGCGTGAGCAGAAACGCCAGCGACGCGGAGATCAAGCGCGCGTATCGCAAGATGGCGCGCGAACTGCATCCCGACGTCAACCCTGACGCGGCCGCGCAGGCGAAATTCCAGGAGATCAGCGTCGCCTACGAGGTGCTGAGCGACCCCGAGAAGCGGCGGGTCGTCGACCTGGGCGGCGACCCGATGGAGGGCGCGGCCGCGGCGGGCGGCGGCTTCGGCGCCGGCTTCGGCGGCCTGGGCGACGTGTTCGAGGCCTTCTTCGGCGGCGGCTTCAGCGGCGGCGGGACCTCTCGCGGCCCGATCGGGCGGGTGCGGCCGGGCTCGGACTCGCTGCTGCGGATGCGGCTCGACCTCGAGGAGTGCGCCACCGGCGTCACCAAGCAGGTCACCGTCGACACCGCGGTGCTGTGCGACCGATGCCAGGGCAAGGGCACCAACGGCGATTCGGCGCCGGTGCCGTGCGACACCTGCGGCGGCCGCGGCGAGGTCCAAACCGTGCAGCGCTCGCTGCTGGGACAGGTGATGACCTCGCGGCCGTGCCCGACCTGTCGCGGCGTCGGCGTCGTCATCCCCGACCCGTGTCATCAGTGCATGGGCGACGGCCGGGTGCGGGCCCGTCGCGAGATCAGCGTCAAGATCCCCGCCGGTGTCGGCGACGGGATGCGCGTGCGGCTGGCCGCCCAGGGCGAGGTCGGGCCCGGCGGCGGGCCGGCCGGTGACCTCTACGTCGAGGTGCACGAACAGCCCCACGACGTGTTCGTCCGCGAGGGCGACGACCTGCATTGCACCGTCTCGGTGCCGATGGCCGACGCGGCGCTGGGCGCCACCGTCACCGTCGACGCCATCCTGGACGGCGTCAGCGAGATCACCATCCCGCCCGGCACCCAACCGGCGTCGGTCATCACGCTGCGCGGCCACGGCATGCCGCACCTGCGGTCCGGCACCCGCGGCGATCTGCATGTGCACGTGGAAGTGGTGGTTCCGGCCCGGCTCGATCACCGCGACACCGAATTGCTGCGCGAGTTCAAGACGCGCCGCAGCCGCGACGTGCCCGAGGTCCGCTCGACCCACGCCGGCGGCGGCCTGTTCAGCCGACTCCGCGAAACCTTCACCGGACGCTAGCCGCGAAGGCGCGCGCATGGTCGCGACCCTGTTCTACCTCGACGATCTGCCGCAGCCCGGCTCGCTCGCCGTGCTGGGCGGTGACGAGGGCTTTCACGCCGCCACCGTGCGGCGGCTCCGTCCCGGCGAGCAACTCGTGCTGGGTGACGGCGCCGGAGCCCTGGCCCACTGCGAGGTGGAGCACGCCGGGCGCGACGGCCTGCGCGCTCGGGTGCTGCAGCGCTGGAACGTCCCGCCGGGGTCCCCGGCCGTGACGGTCGTGCAGGCGCTGCCCAAGTCGGAACGTTCGGAGCTGGCCATCGAGCTGGCCACCGAGGCCGGAGCCGACGCGTTCCTGGCGTGGCAGGCCGCGCGGTGCGTGGCCAACTGGCAGGGCAACCGGGTGGACAAGGGGTTGCGTCGCTGGCGTGCCGTCGTCCGGTCCGCGGCCCGGCAATCCCGCCGGGCCCACATCCCGCCGGTCGACGGCGTGCTGTCCACCGCGGAGCTGACGCGGCGTATCCGCGACGAGGTGGCCGCCGGGGCGACGGCGCTGGCCCTGCACGAGTCGGCGACCGACCGGCTGGCCGATATCGGGCTGGCACAAGCGAAATCGCTGCTGCTCGTCGTCGGCCCCGAAGGTGGGATCGCCGACGACGAGATGGCGGCGCTGTCCGACGCGGGAGCGGCGGCCGTGCGGCTCGGTCCCCAGGTGCTGCGGACGTCGACAGCGGCGGCGGTGGCCCTGGGCGCGCTCGGCGTCCTGACGCCGCGCTGGGACCGGCGCGGCGACATTCCGGCAAACGGCCACACGCTGCAGGTTCGCGACACCGGCCCGTCGTCGAGTACGTTGCTGAACACTGACCAACCCGGGCCCTCGGCGTAGACTGAGACGGCCCAGCAACCCACCGACAAGCCGAGAAAGCAGGCATCGAGAGCCACGTGACGCCCCGCGAGACCAGCGCTGCTGACGCAGCCGGCGCCGTCCCGGCCTCTGCTCAGGTTCGCAGCAGCATCGACGTTCCGCCCGATGTCGTCATGGGCCTGCTGGGTTCGGCGGACCAGAACCTACGGGCCCTGGAGCGCAGCCTGAACGCCGACCTGCACGTGCGTGGCAATGCACTCACCGTCGCCGGTGAGCCCGCCGACGTCGCGCTCGCCGAGCGGGTGATCTCCGAGCTGGTCGCCATCGTCGCCGGGGGACAGTCGTTGACCCCGGAGGTGGTCCGGCACAGCGTCGCCATGCTGGCCGGCACCGACAACGAGTCACCGGCCGAAGTGCTGACGCTCGACATCCTGTCCCGGCGCGGAAAGACGATCCGGCCCAAGACGCTCAACCAGAAGCGCTATGTCGACGCCATCGACGCCAACACCATCGTCTTCGGGGTCGGACCGGCCGGCACCGGCAAGACCTATCTGGCCATGGCCAAGGCGGTCAACGCCCTGCAGACCAAACAGGTCAGCCGCATCATCTTGACCCGCCCGGCCGTGGAAGCCGGTGAGCGCCTTGGCTTTTTGCCCGGCACGCTCAGCGAGAAGATCGACCCGTATCTGCGGCCGTTGTATGACGCGCTGTACGACATGATGGATCCCGAGCTGATCCCCAAACTGATGACCGCCGGCGTCATCGAGGTGGCCCCCCTGGCCTACATGCGTGGTAGGACGTTGAATTCCGCGTTCATCGTCCTCGACGAGGCGCAGAACACCACGGCCGAGCAGATGAAGATGTTCCTGACCCGGCTCGGCTTCGGATCGAAGATCGTTGTCACCGGCGACATCACGCAGGTCGACCTGCCCGGCGGCGCCAAGTCGGGGCTGCGCTCGGCGATGGAAATCCTGGACCGCGTGGACGACATCCACGTCTCGGAGCTGACCAGCGTGGATGTGGTCCGCCACCGGCTGGTCTCGGAGATCGTCGACGCCTATGCGAAGTTTGAAGAGCCCGGTCTGACGATGAACCGGGCGTCGCGCCGGGCGACGGGCTCGCGCGGTCGTCGATGATGGTGCGGTGAGCGGGTTTTATGAGCATTGAGGTGTCCAACGAGTCGGGTATCGACGTCTCCGAAGCCGAACTGATCAGCGTCGCGCGGTTCGTCATCGCCAAGATGGACGTCAACCCGGCGGCCGAGTTGTCGATGGTGCTGCTGGACACCGCCGCGATGGCCGACCTGCACATGCGCTGGATGGATCTGCCCGGCCCGACCGACGTGATGAGCTTTCCGATGGACGAGCTGGAGCCGGGCGGACGTCCGGACGCCCCCGAGCCCGGCCCCTCGATGCTGGGCGACATCGTGCTGTGCCCGGAATTCGCCGCCGGCCAGGCCGCCTCGGCGGGACACAGCCTGGGCCACGAGCTGGCGCTGCTGACCATCCACGGGGTGCTGCACCTGATCGGCTACGACCACGGCGAGCCGGACGAGGAGAAGGAGATGTTCGCACTGCAAGACCGGCTGCTCGAAGAGTGGGTCGCCGATCAGGTCGAGGCCTACCGCCAGGACCGCCAAGAGGAGCGGGACCGCCGATTGCTCGACAAGTCAAGGTATTTCGACAATTGAGGGCACTCAAGATTCTCGCGGCCGCCGCCATCGCCTTCGCACCGTTGGCGGTGTTGGTCACCACCACCGATTCGGCGGCGCAGGCGGCGCCGTGTGCGGGCGCGGGATCGAACCCGGTTGCCTGCCAGCACTGCATGTTCTACGTGAACGCCTACCACACCGCGAACGTGTGCAACGAGGATCACCGCGGGGTGGCGGGGCCACCGAGCAACGCGCCGACGCGGGCGCCGGAAGTCCCCATACCGGTCTACGAGCCCCCGCCGATGCCGCCGCCGGCGCAGAACCCGCTTGTCCTGCCGCCGCCCAACGCGGGTCAGAACGTCCCGGTGCTCGAGATCCCGCCGCCGGGCCCGGACGCACCACGGAACGCCCCGGTGGTGGCACCGCCACGCGGGCTGGAGGCGCCGTCGCTGGCGATCGCGGCGGCCAAGGCCGCCCCGGTGACGCGCGTCGACCCTGCCAACCCGCCGAAGCCGCCCACCCAGATCGATTTCAACCAGCAGGTGCAGAACGTCGTGAGTTCGCACCGGGAGAACGTCGACATCCTCAAGGTCGACGATCAGAAGTTCGTCCGCCCGCGGCACTGGGACTACCTGGACTACGACGACGCCTACCGCCGCCCGACCATCTATAACCCGCTGAATCAGCCGATCACGTTCCGCTACTTCTACAACGGCGCCTACCAGCAGGCCTACCTGCCGCGCGGAGCGCGGATGGTGCTCGACGCGACGACCGTCGGCGTCGTCCCGTTCACCGCGGTCGGCGACAGCTACGTGGCGGCCGGCAGCTTTTATGGCGGGGGCTCGATACCGCTGAACGGATACAACGGCCCGCCGCCACCCGATTACAAGCCGCCGGCGCCCCCGAAGCTGTATGAGAACGTCACGGTGTTCGTCCCCGCCAAGGGCGAGACCGTCGAAGTGGGTCATGTGTCGGTGGTGGGTCACGACGGCAGCCAGCCCGCGGGCGGCCAGGACACCTTCCTGCTCGACGACTCCACCCTGGCCTGGGGGCAGATCGACAACTCCAGCAGCGCCCCCGCGCAGATCCGAGTGATCAAGACCCAGCCGACGCCGGGTGTCGGCCCGACCGACGACGGCAGCTTCTTGGTGCTGCTCGCCGTGCACCACCAGGAGCCCAACCAACCCAACCAGTCCGGCTGGACGTTGGCGCTGCGCTTCGGGGGCTTCGCCGTGGTGGTGGGCCTGATCGCCTGGCTGCTCGCGCGCCGCAGCCGGACCGAGGAGCAGGACGCTGACGCCTAGGTATGTCGACAATTGACGGGCTGGTCTGAGCTGCTCGGCGCGGTCGCGCTGATCGCGCTGGGCGGCCTGTTCGCGGCGATCGACGCGGCTATCAGCACGGTGTCGCTGGCCCGGGTCCAGGAGTTGGTGCGCGACGAGCGGCCCGGCGCGGTGGCGTTGTCCAAGGTGATGTCGGAGCGGCCCCGCTACATCAACCTGGTGGTGCTGCTGCGGATCACCTGCGAGATCACCGCGACGGTGCTGCTGGTGGTGTTCCTCTACGACAACTTCGGGCTGCGCTGGGGCCTGTTCGGCGCCGCGGCGATCATGGTGGTGACCAGCTTCGTCGTAATGGGGGTGGGTCCGCGCACCCTCGGCCGGCAAAACGCCTACTCCATCGCGTTGACGACGGTGCTTCCGCTGCAGGCGATCTCGTGGCTGTTGATGCCGATCAGCCGGTTGCTGGTGGTGCTGGGTAACGCGGTCACTCCCGGGCGCGGGCTGCGGAACGGGCCGTTCGCCTCCGAGATCGAATTGCGTGAGGTCGTCGACCTGGCCCAGCAGCGCGGCGTGGTCGCCGCGGAAGAGCGCCGGATGATCCAGTCCGTCTTCGAGCTCGGTGACACCCCGGCCCGCGAGGTGATGGTGCCGCGCACCGAGATGATCTGGATCGAAAGCGACAAGTTCGCCAGCCAGGCCATCAATCTGGCGGTGCGCAGCGGGCATTCCCGCATCCCGGTGATCGGCGAGAACGTCGACGACATCGTCGGCGTCGTGTACTTGAAAGACCTTGTCCAGCAGACGGTTTTGTCCGGCGACGGTGGCCGGACCCCGCCGGTGTCCAAGGTGATGCGGCCGGCGGTCTTCGTGCCGGACTCCAAGCCCCTGGACTCGCTGCTGCGGGAGATGCAGCGCGACCGCAACCACATGGCGCTGCTCGTCGACGAGTACGGCGCGATCGCCGGCCTGGTCAGCATCGAAGACGTGCTGGAAGAAATCGTCGGCGAGATCGCCGACGAGTACGACCAGGCGGAGACGGCGCCGGTAGAAGACTTGGGCGACAAGCACTTCCGGGTATCGGCGCGGCTGCCGATCGAGGACCTGGGCGAACTGTACGACGTGGAGTTCGACGACGATCTCGACGTCGACACCGTCGGCGGCCTGCTCGCCCTGGAATTGGGCCGGGTGCCGCTGCCGGGCGCCGAGGTGGTGTCACACGGTCTGCGGCTGCAGGCCGAAGGCGGCACCGACCACCGGGGCAGGGTGCGGATCAACACCGTGCTGCTCAGCCCGGTCGACTCCAACGGTTCATCCGACGGCGAGGAATCCGAGCAGCATGACTGAATTCCGTTCCGGTTTCGTGTGTTTGGTCGGCCGTCCCAACACCGGGAAGTCGACACTGACGAACGCCCTGGTGGGGACCAAGGTCGCGATCACGTCGATGCGGCCACAGACCACCCGGCACACCATCCGCGGCATCGTGCACCGCGACGACTTCCAGATCATCCTCGTCGACACGCCGGGCCTGCACCGGCCGCGCACCCTGCTGGGCAAGCGGCTCAATGACCTGGTGCGCGACACCTATTCCGAGGTCGACGTGATCGGGTTGTGCATACCGGCCGACGAGGCGATCGGTCCGGGAGACCGGTGGATCGTCGAACAGATCCGCGCGACCGCGCCGAAGACGACGTTGGTCGCCATCGTCACCAAGATCGACAAGACGCCCAGGGACCGGGTGGCCGCGCAGTTGGTGGCGGTCAGCGAGCTGGTCGGCGACTCGGCCGAGATCGTGCCGGTGTCGGCGGTGACCGGCGCGCAGGTCGACATCTTGATCGAGGTGCTGGCCGCCGCGCTGCCGCCCGGCCCGGCGTACTACCCAGACGGGGAGCTGACCGACGAACCCGAAGAGGTCCTGATGGCCGAGCTGATCCGGGAGGCCGCGCTCGAGGGCGTCCGCGACGAGCTGCCGCACTCGCTGGCGGTGGTCATCGACGAGGTCACTCCGCGGGAGGATCGCGACGACCTGGTCGACGTGCACGCCCTGCTCTACGTCGAGCGCGACAGCCAGAAGGGGATCGTCATCGGCAAGGGTGGTGCCCGGCTGCGGGAGGTCGGCACCGCCGCGCGCGCCCAGATCGAAAAGCTGCTGGGCACAAAGATTTATCTCGACCTGCGCGTCAAGGTCGCCAAGAACTGGCAGAGCGACCCCAAACAGCTTGGCCGACTGGGCTTTTAGCGGGTGCAGCCGTTGCGCGCAGCGTGCTAGCGCCGGTGCCAGCGCATCAGGGAAAGGCCACATACCATGAACTGCGCGGGATCGCTCGTCAGGCCAGCACCCGGACGGTTTGCAGCGACGGATCCGCGGCGTCGGGAACGTTCATGCCGGCGTTGACGCCCGAGCACAGGTACTCGAGCACGGCGTCATTGAGACGTTCGCCGGGGACGACGGCGGGAATGCCCGGGGGATAGGGCGTCATCTGTTCGGCGGCGATCCGGCCGGCGGCGCTCTCGGCGGGTATCACCTCGACCCGCCCGAAGAACGCATCCCGCGGCAGCTCGACGGTCTCCAATTGCAGCTCCGCCGGCGAGGGCAGTGCGATGCGCGGCGGCGGTTCGAAGTCGTCGGCCGCGGTTCGCCATGCCCGCAGGGCATCGGTGAGACGTCCGAGCGTTTCCTTGTCGTCGGCCATGGACAAAGTGGCCAGGATGCGACGGTGATCGCTCATGCCCGTGTCGATGTGCGCGTGCGCGCGCAGCCAGTCGGCGGCCTGGTAACCCGATGTGCCCGTGGCCGATACGTCGATCAGCACCTGCATCCGGTCCAGGTCATGGGAGGCCTGCGCACCGAGCAGTTCCTCGTCGAGCACCTGCACGTCGGGAATGAGTTCGATCTCCTCGCGCACCCGCCTTGTCAAATCCAGTGCGGCACCGAGTAATTCGTGACCATGCTGCACCATCTGCCTGCGCCACCCGTCCATGGCCGCATACAGCAGGACGTTGGGGCTGGTGGTCATCAGCAGATCCGCGCAGCCGGAAAGCCGGTCCTGATCGATCAGGTCGCCCTGCAGGTGGAACACCGAGCCCTGCTCGAAACCCGCGCCCATCTTGTGCACGCTCACCACACAGACGTCCGCGCCCGCATCCATCGCCCAGGTCGGCAGGTCCTGATGAAACGGCAGGTGCGCACCCCACGCCTCATCGATGATCAACGGCTTTCCCCGCCGATGGCACACCTCGGCGATGCCGGCGATGTCGGCGCAGGTGCCGTAGGGGCTGGGGCTGACGACGAGCGCACCGGCGGCCTCGGGGTGCTTGTCCCAGGCTTGCTCGACCTGCCGCGGCGAGGGCGGATGCGAAAAGTGGTGCTCGGCATCCCACCGGGGCGTGATCCAGCGCGGCTGCACACCGGAGAAGATCAGCCCCGCCACGATCGACTTGTGGCTGTCGCGGCTGACCAGGAGGCTGCCGTCGCCGCCGGCGACGGCCATCATCGCCGCCCTGACCGACAGTGAACTGCCGCAGGTGGAGAACCAGGCGGCCTTCGCGCCCACGGCGTCGGCCATCAGGCCTTCGGCGTCCTTGAGGTATCCGTTGCTGGTTCTGCGGTCATCGAGCCCGCCGCTGGCCAGCACGTCGTCCAGGAACGGCTCGCGTCCCAGGACCGCCAGGACGCGATCGTCGACGCCGCGGCCTTGCCGGTGGCCCGGCGGCGTGAATCCGTACCGGTTCTTGTCCCGATAATCGGCCAGCGCATCGAGCAGGGGTGCGGTCGATTGGTCCATGACGGACGGGTACCCCGGTTATCGGCGGTTAATTGACGCCGGGCGCATCGGTGGTCTGGTCCCACCACGACTGGGGCTGTTCGCTCGCCCACCCGCAGACGGCTTCCAGCTCGGCGGCCAGCGAAATCAGCATGCCCTCGCTGTTCGCCGGACCCATCAGCTGCACACCGATCGGCAGGCCCTCGGACGTGAAGCCCGCCGGGACGTTGATCGACGGCCAGCCCAGCACGTTCCACGGAAAGGTCAGCGGGCACGCCGCGATCATGGCGCGGTCGGTGCCGAAGCCACTCAACCGGTCGAAGGCGCGCGCCAGCGGCGGCGGTTGCGCCGTGGTCGGCGCCAGCACCACGTCGACGATGTCGAAGATCGACCCCACCCGGCGCTGGTCGGCCGCTTCGTGGCGGCGGGCGCTGCGCAGGATCGCCTGTCCCAGCACCGCGCCCAGACGAAGGTTGGACAGGGTTCGGGGGTCCAGCACGACGCCGTCGCCCAGCCGCTCCTCCCAATCGCGGAGGCCCGACGTGGAGCGGGCGAGGAAGTCCCACGACAGCCGCATGCCGTAGTCGGGGTTGCCGGGCACCACGGTGTGGCCGAGCAACTCGAGTTGCTTGCCGACGGCCCGCGTCGCGGCCAGGATCTCCGGGTGCAGCTTCGGCCGGAAGCCGGTGTACGGGAACCGGGTGGACAGCGCGATGTTCAAGGGGCCGGGCGCCTTGCCCACATAGTCGGACGCGGTCAGCGGCGGCGGCTTGTGCCGGTCGCCCTCGACGTTGCCGGAGGCGGCGTCGAGCACCAGCGCCGCATCGGCCACGGTCCGGGCGAGCACGCCGTTGACCGTGATGCCGTTGAATGCCTCCGGCAACGGCCAGGTCGAGATGCGTCCGCGTTGCGGCTTGATGCCCACCAGGTGCGTCCACGCCGCCGGGATGCGGATGCTGCCGGCGCCGTCGGAGCCGATCGCCGCGGTGACCAGCCCGGCCGCCACCGCGGCCGCGCTGCCGCCCGACGATCCGCCGGGGGTGTGCCGGCGCGACCACGGGTTGCGGGTGTGGCCGAAACCGGGCCCGCTGGTGAACGGCCATTGCCCGAGTTCGCAGGTGTTCGTCTTGCCGACGATCACCGCGCCGGCCGCCTTGAGGCGGCGCACCACCTCGGCGTCGTGCGTGGCGGGCGCGACCGAGCCCTCGGTCCCGAAGGCGGTGGGCACCCCGGCGATGTCGACGTCGTCTTTGACGGCGATCGGGACTCCCAGCAGCGGGGCGGTGTCACCGGCCGCGCGGCGCCGGTCGGCCTCCGCCGCGTCGGCCAGCGCCGATTCGGTGAGCACCACCCGGAAGGCGTTCAGCGTGGGCTGGCTGGCGTGGATGGCGTGCAGGGAGCGACCCACCAGTGTGGTGGATGTCACCGAGCGGCTGGCCAGCTGATAGAGCAGGTCAGTGAGTGTGGGCAGGCGCCGGTGGCCGGATCCGGAAATGGACCCGGGACCCGACCCAGAAGCGCCAATCACGGGGTACGAGACTAACGGCGCGGATACCCATAATGTCGCGGCGGGGTGCAAAACTATTGTGATGCGGCTATACCGAGACCGAGCTGTTGTGCTGCGCCAGCACAAGCTCGGCGAAGCCGACCGGATCGTCACCTTGCTGACTCGTGATCACGGGCTGGTCCGCGCGGTGGCCAAGGGCGTGCGCCGCACCCGCAGCAAATTCGGTGCGCGGCTGGAGCCGTTCGCGCACATCGACGCGCAGCTGCATCCCGGCCGCAACCTCGACATCGTCACCCAGGTCGTCTCCATTGACGCGTTCGCCACCGACATCGTCAACGATTACGGCCGTTACACCTGCGGCTGCGCCATGCTGGAAACCGCCGAGCGCCTCGCCGGTGAGGAGCGCGCGCCCGCCCCGGCCCTGCACGGGCTCACGGTGAGCGCGTTGCGGGCGGTGGCCGACGGCCGCCGGTCCCGGGACCTGCTGCTGGACGCCTACCTGCTGCGCGCGATGGGCATCGCCGGGTGGGCGCCCGCGCTCAATGAGTGCGCCCGCTGCGCCACACCCGGTCCCCACCGGGCGTTCCACGTCGGCGCCGGCGGCAGCGTCTGCACGCACTGCCGCCCGGCCGGTTCGACGACGCCGCCGCCGGGGGTGCTGGATCTGATGTCCGCGCTGCACGACGGCGATTGGGACTTCGCCGAGAAGACGCCGCAATCGCACCGCAACTACGTCAGCGGCCTGGTGGCCGCGCACCTGCAGTGGCATCTGGAGCGGCAACTCAAGACGCTGCCGCTCGTGGAACGGACGTATCACGTCGACCGGACCATCGCCGACCAGCGCGCGGCGCTGATCGGGCAGGATATGGACTGTGGCTAAACTCTGGGCCGGCGGCTCCGCCCGAAAGGCCGAGCGTGCCACGGCATCAGCCGATTTCCCGCAGCTGCCCCCCGCCCCCGACGACTATCCGGTGTTTCCCGACAAGTCGACCTGGCCGGTGGTCTTTCCGGAGCTGCCGCCGTCCCCCGACGGCGGGCCGTCCCGGCCGCCGCAGCACATCTCCAAGGCGGCCCGCCCAAAATCGAGGCCGATCGACTGCCCAACCACGTGGCCATCGTGATGGACGGCAACGGCCGCTGGGCCACCCAACAGGGATTGACCCGCACCGACGGCCACAAGGCCGGCGAGGCGGTGGTCATCGACATCGTCTGCGGCGCAATCGAACTCGGCATCAAATGGCTCAGCCTCTACGCCTTCTCCACGGAAAACTGGAAGCGTTCCCCCGAGGAGGTCCGCTTCCTGATGGGGTTCAACCGCGACGTGGTGCGCATGCGCCGGGTGAACCTGAAGACGATCGGGGTCAAGATCCGGTGGGTGGGTTCGCGGCCGCGCCTGTGGCGCAGCGTGATCAACGAATTGGCGATCGCGGAGGAGATGACCAAGGACAACGACGTCATCACCGTCAACTATTGCGTCAACTATGGTGGTCGTGCCGAAATCGCCGAGGCGACAAAGGAAATCGCGCGGCTGGCCGCCGCCGGTCGGCTGAATCCGGAGCGCATCACCGAGTCGACGGTGTCGCATCACCTGCAGCGGCCCGACATTCCCGACGTGGATCTGTTCTTGCGGACCTCGGGGGAGCACCGGTCCAGCAATTTCATGTTGTGGCAGGCGGCGTACGCCGAATACGTCTTTCAGGACAAGCTGTGGCCCGACTACGACCGCCGCGATCTATGGGCGGCGTGTGAGGAATACGCTTCCCGCAACCGCAGATTCGGGAGCGCGTAGTGCCCTCGCTGCAGCAGCGCCTGGCGTCGATACTCGGCGACGTCCTCCCGCTCGAGGAGGAGGCCGACGGCGCGGTCACGGTGCGCCACGACGGCACCATCGCCTCGTTGCGGGTGGTGAACATCGCCGAGGGCCTCGATCTGGTGTCGCTCACCCAGATATTGGCGTGGGACCTGCCGCTGACCAAGAAGATCAGCGAGCAGGTGGCCAAGGAGGCCCGGGACAGCAATTTCGGTAGCGTCAGCCTGATCGAGAAGATCAATGAGAAGGCCGTGCAACGCAATTCGGGCAAGGGTGCGTCGAAGAGCGCCGATGTGATGCTGCGCTACAACTTCCCCGGCGGCGGCCTCACCGACGATGCCCTGCGCACGCTGATCCTGTTGGTGCTGGACACCGGCGCCGGGATACGCCGGAAACTGACGGCCTGACCGGCTACCGGCCCCCGCAGTCCGAACAGGTGCCGAAGATCTCGATGGTGTGGCTGACGTCGGAGAAGCCGTGTTTGGCGGCCACTTCCGTCGCCCATTCCTCGACCTCGTGATCGCCCACCTCGATGGTGGCGCCGCAGCTGCGGCACACCAGATGGTGGTGATGGTGCTCGGAACACCTGCGGTACACCGATTCACCGGTGTCGGTGCGCAACGTGTCGATCATCCCGGCCGCGGCCATCGACTGCAGCGTGCGGTAGACGGTCGTCAGGCCGATGTTCTCGCCGCGGCGGCGCAGCTCGTCGTGCAGCTCTTGGGCCGAGCGGAACTCGTCGAGCGTCTCCAGCAACGTGGAGATCGCCGCGCGCTGCCGGGTGGAGCGGACGCTGGTTCCGGTCATGGGCGCGGCTCCTCACTGGCGTGCGCGACGGCGTCCACCACGATGTGCGCGAGGTGATGATCGGCGAGCCGGTAGAGCACCTCGCGACCGGACCGCTCCCCGGTGACCACCCCGGCCGCCTTCAAGATCTTCAGGTGCTGGCTGACCAGCGGCTGGGGCACGCCCAGCGCATCCACCAGCTCGTGCACGCAGCGATGGGACTCCCGCAGCTGCAACACGATGGCGATCCGCACGGGTGCGGCCAGCGCGCGCAACAGCTCACCGGCGGCGTCGAGGATGTCTCGCGGCGGCGGGACGGGGTAGGCGGTGACCCCGGAGTGTCCGGCGGCGCCGAGCGCGTCGTGATCGTGGGCGACCGCGCCGGGGTCCGAGTCGCCGTCGTCGGCGGCCGGCATCGATGCGGAAGGTGACGGGGACGTCATCATGGGAGCGGCATCACCTCGAGAAGTGCCAGGTAGTGGGAAAGTGTCCGCCATTGAATATCGTTATCGGCTGCCATCCACTGTCACATGCATGATGACGCATGTCAAAGAGCGCGGCGCCGATCGCTACCATGACTGATGCTCTGCGCACCGCGGTTGACCGCCGCGCGTGCCCGCCCGAACCCGGAAAGGGAGTGCACCGCCCCGTGGCGTCCGTCATCGACACCGTAGTGAACCTGGCCAAACGGCGTGGCTTCGTCTTCCCCTCGGGGGAGATCTACGGCGGCACCCGGTCGGCCTGGGATTACGGCCCGCTGGGCGTGGAGTTCAAAGAGAACATCAAGCGGCAGTGGTGGCGCTCGGTGGTCAGCGGTCGCGACGACGTGGTGGGCCTGGATTCGTCGATCATCCTGCCGCGCCAGGTGTGGGTGGCCTCCGGTCACGTCGAGGTGTTCCACGACCCGCTGGTCGAGTCGTTGATCACCCACAAGCGCTACCGCGCCGACCATCTCATCGAGGCCTACGAGGCCAAGCACGGACACCCGCCGCCCAACGGCCTGGCCGACATCCGCGACCCGGAGACCGGCGAGCCGGGCCAGTGGACCGAGCCGCGCGAGTTCAACATGATGCTCAAGACGTACCTGGGGCCGATCGAGACCGAGGAGGGCCTGCATTATCTGCGCCCGGAGACGGCGCAGGGCATCTTCGTCAACTTCGCCAACGTGGTGACGACCGCCCGCAAGAAGCCGCCTTTCGGTATCGGCCAGATCGGCAAGAGTTTTCGCAACGAGATCACGCCGGGCAACTTCATTTTCCGAACCCGCGAGTTCGAACAAATGGAAATGGAGTTCTTCGTGGAGCCGTCGACCGCGAAGGAATGGCATCAGTACTGGATCGACACCCGGCTGCAATGGTATGTCGACCTGGGCATCGATCCGGAGAACTTACGGTTATTCGAGCACCCCGCCGACAAGCTGTCGCACTACTCCGATCGCACCGTGGACATCGAGTACAAGTTCGGTTTCGCCGGTAATCCGTGGGGCGAGCTGGAAGGTGTCGCCAACCGCACGGATTTCGACTTGTCGACGCACGCAAAGCATTCCGGCGTCGATCTGTCGTTCTACGACCAGGTCACCGACACGCGCTACACCCCGTATGTCATCGAGCCGGCCGCCGGCCTGACGCGGTCGTTCATGGCGTTCCTGATCGACGCGTACGTGGAGGACGAAGCCCCGAACGCCAAGGGCAAGATGGAAAAACGCACGGTTCTGCGCCTGGATCCGCGGCTGTCTCCGGTCAAGGCTGCGGTCCTTCCGCTGTCGCGTCACGTCGACCTGAGTCCGAAGGCGCGCGACCTGGCCGCCGAGTTGCGCAAGTTTTGGAATATCGATTTCGATGACGCCGGCGCGATCGGGCGACGTTATCGGCGCCAGGACGAGATTGGCACGCCGTTCTGCGTCACGGTGGATTTCGACTCCCTCGAGGACAACGCCGTGACGGTGCGCCGTCGCGACGACATGTCCCAGGAGCGCGTCGCGATGAATGCCGTGTCCGATTATCTGGCGGCGCGCCTGAAGGGCTGTTAATCGGCCGGCAGCGCCGCGGTCTTGTATATTGTCTGTCCCGTTGCGCCGCCGCACGTCTGACGGTTTGGGACGGGCGCCGATGCGCCATCACCCGCGCCGCATTTCCCGAAATAAGGTTTGTTTAAAAGTCCGGTCTTCGCGGTGAGGGTGCCTTAGGATCCCTGTGGGGCATAAGTAGATAGCTAATGGCCGCGGGCGGATGTCGGGCCGTCCGGGGTAGGAGCCGTTGACTCGGTCGGTTGGGGTTGCAAATGATTCCCGCGTTTGTGTTCTTCCCTCCTGAAATCAACTCGGCCTTGATAATTGGCGGCCCGGGGGCCGGGCCTCTGTTCGAGGCGGCCTCGGCGTGGGATGGACTGGCGGTGGAGCTGTCATCCTCGGCCTCGTCGTTTCACACCACGGTTTCCGATTTGGCCGGTGGCGCCTGGATGGGGCCGTCCTCGATGTCGATGACGGCGGCCGCGGCGCCCTACGTCGAATGGCTGATAATCGCTGCGGCACAAGCGGAAGTGGCGGCCCTGCAGGCCCGGATCGCGGCGCTGGCTTACGAGGGTGCTCTGGTCGCGACGGTGCCGCTGCCGGAGGTGCTGGCCAACCGGGCCCGGCTGCTCGTGCTGATCGCGACGAACTTCTTCGGCATCAACACGGCGGCCATCGCACAGACCGAACTCGAATACGTCGAGATGTGGGCGCAGGATGTGGCGGCGATGCTGGGCTATCACGCCGGGGCTCAATCGATGGCCCAGGCATTGCCGGACTTCAGCGTGCCACCGGCGGCCCTCGGCGGTAGCGCACCGACCGCCGACCTGGCGGGCCTGGCCGGATTGGTGACGGCGCCCCTGAGTTTGGCGTCGCAGTTCTTCCAGGGCCTGTCCTCACTGGGGACCGCGTTCGCCTCCGAGCTGCAGTCGGTGCTGGGGGCGCTCTCGCCCGCCGTCTCGTTGCTTTCGTCGACGCCGGTGGCGACCTTGACGACGGTGGCGCAGGCGGGGATGTACCCGGCGACGGCGCTGATGACGCCCATGGTGACGCTCGCCCAGAGCGCCGGCCCCGCCGGACCCGCCGCGGCGCCGGCGTCGGCACCGACGCTGGCACCGGCGTTGGTCAACGCGGCCAGTGCGCCGCTGAGCGCGCCACACAGTTCGGGCAGCGCGCTGTCCGACCTGCAGCCGTTGGCCGGTGGGGGGTTGGGCGCCTTGGGCGTTGCGACCGCGGGCCTGGGTGGCGCGCGGTTCATCGGGTCGTTGTCGGTGCCCGCCGCGTGGGAAGGGTCGATGCCGGCATACATTGCCACCCCGGCGATGTCGGGTGTGGGCGCCGGGACGCCGGCCGTCGCGGCGGGTACCGGGTCGGGCAGCGGCGTGCCGATGGCCGCGATGCCGGTCGGCGACAAGAAGCCCGAGGGCGAAGACCGCGGAACCCGCGCTCAGGTGGTGAGGTCTCGCCCGAAGGTCGTTCCGCGCAACCGCCCGGGCTAGCGCCCGCGGTGCTGCTGTTGCAGACGTGAATATTGTGCAATGGAGCGTGAATTCAATACTTTCGGTTATGCGGGGCAGGCGCGGCGACACGCGCTGTATCGCGACGCGCGAATTCATTCGATGCGTCTGGTAAAAACTCCCGGCCGCCGCACTCCGTCGGCTGCGGTACCGCCGCGCCCGACTGTCGCGACGCGCCGCGCAACCTCTTCCACTCGTCGGCGTGCCAGCTTGGTGGCAGCGTTAAAGCGTTGCCCACCAACGGAATCGGTTCGGCGATCGCGTCGCACCACGCCTCGAGTCGAGCGCCGGCACGCGACATCGACGACGCGGGGCGCGGCGCGCGGTGGCTGCCGTCGCGGACCCGGCGATGGGCGGCCCGCTGTTGGGCACGTGCCAAAAAACGAAAATTGGCAATTCCCGCAAATTTTCTTCACTTTGTCTTACGATGTGAACCGGTTGGTGTAAATAGATTCGCCACAGCGCCCGAACGCTCTATCGGCTGTGGAAGGGGGCAGGGGTGCTATTGCCTCTCGGTTCGCCGTTGCCGGATGACACGGTGTCGGCAGTTCGAGGTGAGTCCGGCATGCTCGGTGGCCTGTCGGTTCCACTCAAGTGGGGCGTGGTCGTCCCACCGGATGACTACGACCACTGGGCTCCGAAGCCGGACGCCGGTGCCGAAGCTCCCGAAGAAATGGCCGACGTTCCCCGCCCGACGGCCGTTGCCGACGGTGTGTGGACCGGGTGGGACGGCGACACCGTGCCGCGGAGCCCGGGCGTGATACCGCATTCGCCGGCAGCCGGCTGACACCGGAGAAACCCGAAGCAACCGCGATCGCCGGCGTCCGGCGCTGCTCAGAATCGGCCGCCGCCACCCATGAAACCGCCGCCGGACGAACCCGCGCTGCCGCCGAACGAGGTTGGGCTCCAGCCGCCGAATCCGCCCCGCATGCCTCCGCTGAGCACGTTGCCGATGATGATGCCGCCGAGCATCGCGCCCATGTCGCTGCCGCCACGGCCCATGTAGGCGCGCTGCGCCAGCTGCACGTCATCGTTGGCCAGGGCCTGCGCCGTGGCGGCCAGTGTCGACGCCGCATTGGCATGGGCGATCGCCTCGGTCGGAAGCGTCGACCGTTTGTCCTCCGCAGCTTGCAGATGCCGCCTGGCCTCGGCCAGCCGGGTGCGCGCCTCGGGCCCGATGCTGCCCCGGCGCGTGTCGACGTAGTCCGACACCGCGCGCACCCTCGACGTTGCGGTGAACAACGCCTGCTCCATCGACCGGTTCAGCTGCTCGGCGGCGGCCTGCTCCTGGGCCAGCGTGGCCAGCAGCCCGTTGAGGCCGGCGTCGGCCTTGGTCAGCTGACCGAATTCGCCCAGGGGATCGTCGGATGCGCCGGCCCGCGCGCTCTCGACGGCCCTGACGGCCGCGTCGCGTGCCACGACCAGATCGCCGCCATGCGCGGTTTTGGCGCTCGGCGTCTTCTTCAGAAGTTCGTTCGCGCGCTCGATGTCGTTCTGGATGTCGGTCATCGCCGACGGTAGCCGGTCGATGGCGTGCTGAATGTCGCCGGCCGCGTTGTCCACCGCGTCGAGCAACGCCCGTGCCTGGCCCAGCGCCGACTCGGCGGCGCGGACCGCGTCGACCAGACCGGCTTGCTGCCCGCTGACTGCTTGGGCGGCAAGTCCACGGGCGCTGCCGATGTTGCGGTCCGCGAAGGCCAGGCGCTCCTTGGCGGCCGTGACGTTGCCCGACACCGAAGTCAGTGCCACAGCGCTGAAATCCTTGTGCAGCAGGGCAAGTCGCTCCTCGGCCGGCGCGATGCGGCTGGTCAGTTCCACATACTGCTGCGTCAGCGAGTCCAGCCGGGTGGGGGCGTTGATCACCAGATCTCGCAGCTTCTCGAACGCCTCGGTCTGTGACTCCAGTTCGCGGTCGGCGCGCGCCGCCGAGACGATCACCTGGGTGAGCAATTCGCGGCGCTGCGCCGGCGTCTCCGGTGTCTCGTCGTCCAGCTGCTGCCGGATCGTGAATGCTTGGGACAGAGCGGCTTTCGCGTTGGTGACGGCCTGGGTGAACGGCTGGGTGCGGGCTTCACCGAATTCACTGACCGCCAGCTCCAATTCGTTGGCGCTGGTGCGTACGGCGTTGTCGACGTCCACCACCAGCGCGCGGGACAGGTCGTCGAGTGCCTGCGGCGGCACCGCGGCCAGCGCATCGGCGTCGGTGGGGTCGACTCGGCGTGCCGCGGCCAGCGCCGCGGCCCTGCGGCGCTTACCCCGATAGCGCATCACCAGCAACAGGACCGCCAACGAGACAAGAATGCCCGCCAGCACGGCCAGCAGCGCCACCCGGCCGGACGAACCGGGCGAGGCGTCGAGCCCGTTGGCCGCCGCGACGGCGGCGCCGCTCCAATCGCCGTTGTGCAGGGCGGGCTCGATCCTGTTGCGCCGCAAGTTGTCGACCTGGTTTGCGTTGATGCTCTTGATCGTCGAGGGCACCAGGAAGGCGTATTCGCGGCTGGTGGTGCCGACGGCCAGCAACGCGTCGTAGTCGCCCAGGTCGCTGCTGCTGGCGGTGCGTTGTGCCCATCCGGTCGGGGTCTGCCCGGAGAAGTTGTCGACGTAGACCACCCACAGCCGGATGTGGCGGTCGGTGTACAGCTTGTTGAGGGCGGAGCTGACCGCGCTGTGCCCGGAATCCGACAGCGCTCCCGCGGGGTCAGTGATGTAGTCGGCCAACCGGAACGGTGGTTGCGCGCCGGCGGCTGGCGCCAGGAGCAGGCCGCCGCCGAAGCCGACCGTGAGGATCGTCGCGATCGCGGCGATCAGTCGAGCGGTGCAACGCATAGGGCCAATCTAGCCCGGCGACGATGCAGGCCAATAGGCCTGATGAGGGGCCGGGGCGGTCGGACACGGCCTCGCCGCGACACACGCCGGCGGGCCTGAGCCGGGCCGGACTTCGGCGGGCATTCCCTGGCAGACTGTGCGTCGGTGACCAGGAATCAGCACGACCCATACGACGACTTCGACCGTGAGCGACGCGTGGCCGAAGCGCCGAAGACTGCGGGTCTGCCGGGCACCGAGGGCCAGCACCGCACCGACTTCGCCCGCGATCGCGCGCGCGTCCTGCACAGCGCCGCGCTGCGCAGGCTGGCCGACAAGACCCAGGTGGTCGGGCCGCGAGAAGGTGACACGCCGCGCACCCGGCTCACGCACTCGCTCGAGGTCGCCCAGATCGGGCGGGGGATGGCGATCGGGCTGGGCTGCGACCTCGACCTGGTCGAGCTGGCGGGACTGGCCCACGATATCGGCCACCCGCCCTACGGCCACAACGGTGAACGGGCGCTGGATGAGGTCGCGGCGGACTACGGCGGCTTCGAGGGCAACGCCCAGAACTTTCGAATCCTGACCAGTCTGGAGCCCAAAGTCCTTGACGGACAAGGTAATAGCGCGGGACTGAATCTGACTCGCGCGTCGCTGGACGCCGTCACCAAGTATCCGTGGGGCCGCGGCGAAGGACTCGGAAACGGGACGCGCAAGTTCGGGTTCTACGACGACGACCGAGAGCCGGCCGCGTGGGTTCGGGCGGGCGCACCCGAGGGCCGGATGTGCCTGGAGGCGCAGGTCATGGACTGGGCCGACGATGTGGCGTATTCGGTGCACGACGTTGAGGACGGCGTGGTGTCCCAGCGCATCGACCTGCGGGTGCTCGCCGACGACGACGAGGCCGCCGCGTTGGCCAAACTGGGCGAGACCGAGTTCTCCCGGGTGCGGGCCGACGACTTCATGGCGGCCGCGCGGCGGCTCGCCGCCCTGCCGGTGGTCGCCGCCGTCGGCAAGTACGACGCCACGCTCGCCGCTTCGGTCGCGCTGAAGCGGTTGACCAGTGAGCTGGTCGGCAGGTTCGCCTCGGCGGCCATTGCCACCACCCGCGCGGCGGCGGGACCCGGGCCGCTGGTGCGCTACCGGGCCGAGTTGCAGGTTCCCGACCTGGTGCGTGCCGAGGTCGCCTTGCTGAAAATACTGGCGCTGCAATTCATCATGTCCGATCCGCGGCATCAGGAGACCCAGGCCGGGCAGCGCGAACGCATCCACCGGGTCGCGCACTGGTTGTATGCCGGGGCACCCCGAACGCTCGATCCGGTCTTTGCTGCGGCCTTCAACACCGCGGCCGACGACGGCGCGAGGTGGCGGGTCATCGTCGATCAGATCGCCTCGTTCACCGAGGGGCGGCTCGAACGGATCGACGTCCGCCAGGCCGCTCCGTAGTCGCGGCGGGCATCAAGTCGTGCGGTCCGGGAATCGGCGGGGCCGCCGCGAGTTAGGCTGCCCGACATGAAGAAATTCAGCGGCTCGCCCTTTGTGGCCTCCTTCTTGATGGGACTGCCCGTCGTCGCCATGACTGCCTGCAGTTCACCGCAGCATGCGAGCACCCAGCCGGGCACCACCCCGCCGGTGAAGAGTGCCGCTCCGACGTCGTCCGGCGAGACCACCACCCCGGCACCGGCGGGCGGCTCGCTCAGCGCGGAACTGAAGACACCCGATGGTCGCTCCGCGGCCACCGCGACCTTCGACTTCACCGGCGGCTACGTGACCGTCACCGTGAAGACGACGGCGCCCGGCATCCTCACGCCCGGCATCCACGGCCTGCACGTGCACGAGATCGGCAAGTGCGAGCCGAACTCGGTGGCTCCCACCGGCGGCGCACCGGGCAACTTCCTGTCCGCCGGCGGCCACTACCAGGCGCCCGGCCACACCGGTAAGCCGGAAAGCGGCGACCTGACGTCGCTTGAGGTCCGTCAGGACGGCTCGGCGTACCTGGTCACCACGACCGATTCGTTCAACCGCGACGAGCTGCTGGCGGGCAACAAGACCGCGCTGATGCTGCACGGCGCCCAGGACACCGAGAACGCGATGGACCGGGTCGCCTGCGGCGTCATCGGTACCGGCTAGCTTTCGCCGTCGCGCCTTAGACTGAGCCGATGTCCAGCCCGGCAGGTTCACGCGCGGAGGGCGACGGCCGTGCCCGGGGGCGCGGCCGGATTCCCGACCGCGACATCGCGGCCATCCGCGAGCGGGTGCGCATCGACGAAGTCATCGGCGATTACGTCCAATTGCGGCGTGCCGGCGCCGATTCGCTCAAGGGCCTGTGTCCGTTCCACGACGAGAAGTCGCCGTCGTTTCACGTCCGCCCCAATCACGGCCACTTCCACTGCTTCGGCTGTGGTGAGGGCGGCGACGTGTACGCCTTCATCCAGAAGATCGAACACGTCAGCTTCGTCGAGGCGGTCGAACTGCTCGCCGACCGGATCGGGCACACCATCAACTACTCCGGCCCGGCGACCAGCGTGCAGCGCGACCGCGGGAGCCGCAGCCGGCTCGTCGCGGCCAACGCCGCCGCGGCGGAGTTCTACGCGGCGGCGTTGGAATCCGCCGAGGCCGCACCGGCCCGCCAGTACCTGACCGAGCGGAACTTCGACGCCGAGGCGGCCCGTCGTTTCGGTTGTGGCTTCGCGCCCTCGGGCTGGGATTCGTTGACCAAGCACTTGGTGCGCAAGGGTTTTGAGTTCAAGGAGCTGGAGGCGGCCGGCCTGTCGCGGCAGGGGCGGCGCGGACCGATGGACCGGTTCCATCGCCGATTGCTCTGGCCCATCCGGAGTTCGGCCGGCGAGGTGATCGGTTTCGGCGCCCGGCGGCTGTTCGATGACGATCCGATGGAAGCCAAGTACATCAACACCCCCGAGACGCTGCTGTACAAGAAGTCCAACGTGATGTTCGGCATCGACTTGGCCAAACGCGACATCGCCAAGGGGCATCAGGCGGTCGTCGTCGAGGGCTACACCGACGTGATGGCGATGCACCTGAGCGGGGTCACCACCGCCGTCGCCTCGTGCGGCACCGCGTTCGGCGACGAGCACCTGTCGATGCTGCGCCGACTGATGATGGACGACAGCTTCTTTCGCGGCGAACTGATCTACGTTTTCGACGGTGACGCGGCCGGGCGGGCCGCCGCCCTCAAGGCCTTCGGCGGCGAGCAGAACCTGGCGGGGCAGTCGTTCGTGGCCGTCGCGCCGGACGGCATGGACCCGTGCGATCTACGGCTGAAGTCCGGCGACGGGGCGCTGCGCGACTTGGTGGCGCGGCGAACCCCGCTGTTCGAATTCGCGATCCGTTCGGCGCTCGCGGAGATGGACCTGGACAGCGCCGAGGGCCGCGTCGCCGCGCTGCGCCGCTGCGTGCCGATGGTGAGCCAGATCAAGGACCCGACGCTGCGCGACGAGTACGCCCGGCAGCTGGCCGGGTGGGTCGGCTGGGACGACGTCGCCCAGGTGATCGACCGGGTGCGCAGCCAGGCCAAGAGCTCCCACACCCAGGCCCGCGGCGGTTCCCCGCCCAAGGCTGCCCGCCGCGCGGCCGAGTCGGCGCCCGCCGCTACCCAGGCCACCGCCGGCCGTCCGGACCCGCGTGACCCCACCCTGTGGCCACAGCGGGAGGCGCTCAAGGCGGCCCTGCAGTACCCGGCGTTCGCGGGCCCGGTGTTCGACACCCTGACCGTCGAGAGCTTCACCCATCCCGGGTACGCGGCCATCCGCGCGGCGATCGAGACCGCCGGGGGGACATCGAGCGGGATCAGCGGCGCGCAGTGGATCGAGGCGGTGCGTGACCAGGCCTCCTCGCCCCTGACGGCCGGGCTGGCCAGCGAGCTGGGTGTGGAGGCCATCCAGGTCGACGAGGAGAAGCTGCCGCGCTACATCGGCGGCGTCCTGGCCCGGCTGCAAGAGGTGTGGATGGGCCGGCAGATCGCCGAGGTGAAGTCGAAGCTGCAGCGCATGTCGCCGATCGAGCAGGGCGACGAGTATCACGCCCTATTCGGCGACCTGGTGGCGATGGAGTCCTACCGGCGCAGCCTGTTGGAGCAGGCTAGCGGCGACGATTAGACGGCGCGAGCGCGTCGTCGGCCGAACCTTCGACGTCGCGCTCCATGATGGCCGTGCGGTCGTCGATCTCCGTCAGCGTGACGAAACCGGCGTCGGGGGAGATCCGATTGGCGACCTTGCGGCGTCCCCCCTCGATCATCGACTTGGCCACCGGACTGCTGGTCAGCGCGCGATACGTGCCGACGAGCTGCTCGTATCGGCGACGCCCGGCCTTCGAGCCCAGCACGTAACCCAGTCCCAGCACCACGACATACCGGATCAAAACGTTCCTCCCGACTATCGATGGCTCCATCCTGCCTCACCGCCCGGGGTGCACGCGCGCTCGGCTACGCCGCGCTTGCGATCGCCACTGGTCCGCAGTTGGGTGCGGTCGTGCCAGTACGCTAGAGTCGTCCCGCGATCGGGTTAGTCCCCTGTAGCTCAATTGGCAGAGCATTCGGCTGTTAACCGAAGGGTTCCTGGTTCGAGTCCAGGCGGGGGAGCAACGTCCACTGTGCCGCTCTGCCGGCTCTCATTGACCAATCGCGATGCCGGCCGAATTTGCCGTCCACCCCGGCGTGGGTGACAGACCCAGATGCTCGCGCAGGGTGTGTCCGCGGTATTCGGTGCGGAAGCTACCGCGCTCCTGCAGCAGCGGCACCACCTTGTCGACGAACTCGTCGAGGCCGTGCGGCGTCAGGTGCGGCACCAGGATGAAGCCGTCGCAGGCATCCGCCTGCACGTAGCGGTCGATCTCCTCGGCGACCTGCTGCGGAGTCCCGACGAACTGCTGGCGGCTGGTCACCTCGATGATCAGCTCCCGGATCGACAGGCTTTCGGTCTCCGCTCGGGCCCGCCAGGTTGCGGCGACCGTCTTGGGGTCGCCGTGCCGGACCCGCCCGCGCGTGATGTCCGGGTTCTCGACGGGGTCGACGTCGGGCAGCGGCCCGTCGGGGTCGTAGGCCGAGAGGTCCAGGCCCCACACCTGTTCGAGGAAAGCGATCGCGGTCGGGCCGCTGACCTGCTGCTCGCGGATGTGGCGGGCGTTGTCCTGCGCCTCGGCGGGGGTGTCACCCAGCGCGAACGTCGCGCCGGGCAGCACCTTGAGCTGGCCGGGGTCCCGCCCGTAGGCGGCGGCGCGGCCCTTCACGTCGGCGTAGTAGCGCTGGCCCGCCTCGAGCGACCCGTGCAGCGTGAACAGCGCATCGGCGTGCCGGGCGCCGAAGTCGCGGCCGTCGTCGGAGTCGCCGGCCTGCAGCAGCACCGGGTGGCCCTGCGGCCCCGCGGGCAGCGAGGCGACGCCGCGGACGCCGAATTGTGGGCCGCGGTGCTCGACGACGCCGATGCGGGCCGGATCGGCATAGATTCCGGCGTCGACGTCGGCCACCACGGCGTCGGCCTCCCAGCTGTCCCAGAACTTCCGCGCCACCGTGATGAACTCCTCGGCGCGGTGATAACGGTCGGCGTGCGCGAGAAAGCCGCCGCGGCGGAAGTTCTCGCCCGTGAACGCGTCCGAGGAGGTGACCATGTTCCAGGCCGCGCGCCCGTCGGACAGGTGGTCCAGCGTCGCGAATTGCCTTGCCACCTCGTAGGGTTCGTTAAACGTGGTGTTGATGGTGCCGGCCAGGCCGAGCCGGTCGGTGACCGCGGCGAGCGCGGCCAGCACGGTGAAGGTGTCGGGCCTGCCGACGACGTCGAGGTCGTGGATCTTGCCGCGGTGCTCACGCAGCCGCAGCCCCTCGGCCAGAAAGAAGAAGTCGAACAACCCCCGCTCGGCCGTCTTGGCAAGGTGCACAAACGATTCGAATGCGATCTGGCTGCCCGCGCTGGGATCCGACCACACCGTGGTGTTGTTCACCCCGGGGAAGTGGGCGCCCAGATGTATCTGCTTGCGGCGGGCCGCTTCTCGAACGCTCATCCGGTCAGCCCCCATCGCTTGGCGATCAGTTCATGTGAGCGCAGCCGGTCGGCGTGCCGGTGCGTCACGGAGGTGATTACCAGTTCGTCGGCATCGGTGGCCCGGCGCAGCAGCTCGAGCCGGTCGGCCACCTCGTCCGGATTTCCGACGAATTGCGTTGCGGTGCGGTCGGCCACCAGCGCCTGCTCCTCGTCGGTCAACGGCTCGCAGAAGTCGGGGTCCGGGTAGGGGACCGCGCCGTGGCCGCTGCGGATGGAGTGCACCCAGCGGCCGTAACCGGTCGCGAGGTGGCGCGCGGTCGCGCTGTCCTCGGCCACCACGACGTCGGCCGACACCACCACGTACGGCTCGGAGAGCCGGGCCGACGGCCGAAACGCGTTGCGGTAGGCGGCGATCGCGTCGAGCGCCGTGCCCGGCGTGATGTGGTAGCTGGCGACGAACGGCAGCCCGCGCGCGCCGGCCACCTCGGCGCTTTGTCCCCTGGTGCTGCCGAAGACCCACGGTGTCAACTGGGCGTGCTCGCCCGGAACGGCGTGCAGCTCATGGCCGTTGACGGTGTAGGTGCCGTCCAGCATCGCCTCGATGTCGGCCAGCTGCTCGGCGAAGTCTGGGGCTTGCGCACACGGTTGGGCGAGCGCCGACGCCTGAGCCCGGATCCTGTCGCTTTTCATCAGCGGCGTCTGGTCGAAGGGCGCGGGGACGACGACGCCGGCCACCTCACGCCACGGTGTGGGCGCGCGTTCGGGTGCGGCGGCCGGAGGCGACGCGGCCGCCTCTCGACGCCGCTGCCCGGACCGGCCCAGCCCCATGTCGATGCGGCCCGGGTAGAGCGCGTCGAGGATGCCGAAGCTTTCCACCACGGCGAGCGCCGTCGTGTGGCCGATCTGCACCGCGGCCGACCCGACGTGGATTCGCTCTGTGGCCGCGGCGATTTGGCCGATCAGCGTCACCGGTGACGAGCTGGCCACCGCGACGAAGTGGTGTTCGGCGAGCCAGTAGCGCCGGTAGCCCCAGCGCTCGGCATGCTGGGCCAGGTCGATCGTGTTGCGCAGTGCCGTCGCGGCGTCGCTGCCCGCGCTGATGGGCGCGAGGTCGAGGATCGACAGGGGAGTGACGGTCATGACGGCACCGCCGCGTACCGATTCGGTGCGGGCGCCAGGCCGAGGCGTTCGCGCAGCGTCTCGCCGTCGCGGTAGCCGGTACGGAATCGCCCGGCGCGCTGCAGTCGCGGCACCAGCTCGTCGACGATGGCGGGCAGGTCGACGGCGTTGATCGCGGGCCGCAGCCGCACGCCGTCGACTCCGGCGTCCTGCCAGCCGAGCAGCAGATCTGCCAGATCGTCTGCGGTGCCGGTGAATACGTGCGCATCGGAGGCGATGGCCGCCGCCGGTGCGAGCGGATCGTCGGCCAGCGACACCACCAGGTCCGCATAGACTCCGATCTCGCGGCCCGCCGCGCGACGGGCGTGGCCGACATCGGCCAGGATCGCACGCAGCGAGCCCTCGTCGTGCGCGGTGACGAACACCAGGTCGGCGTTGGTCGCGGCGAATTCGTAGTTGCCGTGGGCCAGCGCCGCCACCACCGGCTGGCCCTGCGGTGGCCGCGGGGTGATCGAGGGTCCCTTGACCGAGAAGTGCTCGCCGGCGAAGTCGATGTAGTGCAGCTTGTCGCGGTCGATGTAGCGACCGGTCGCAACGTCGCGGATGACGGCGTCGTCCTCCCAGCTGTCCCACAGCCGGCGCACCACCTCCACCGCGTCGGCGGCTTCGTCGAACAGTTCGTCGGCACCGGGGGCGGGCCGCCGGCCGAACAGCGCCGCTTCGTGCGCGGTCGGGCTCACCCGCACCTGCCAGCCGGCCCGGCCGTGCGAGATATGGTCAAGCGTCGCAATAGCTTTCGAGATGTGGAACGGCTCGGTGTGGGTGACGGTGGCAACGGGAATCAGGCCGATGTGCTTGGTGACCGGTGCGATCCGGGCGGCCACCAGCGTGGCGTCGGCACGCCCGGCCAGGCGCCGGGGGGAGATTTCGGCCCGGCGGCCCGGCTGCACGTCCAGGCTGTCGTCGACGGTCAGGAAATCCAGCAGCCCGCGCTCGGCGATGCCCGCCAGCGTCGCCCAGTAGCGACCGCTGAGCTGCCCGCCACCGGTCGCGTTGCGCGCGAACGCGTATCGCCAGGCGTGCGGGTGCCAACCGTAGCCGTCCAGACCCACCGCCAGATGCAGCTCGGTCATGATCGTTCCCCGAAATTGTCGCGGTCGCGGGTTGTGGTCATAACCCACTGTGCAACGCTGCGGATGGCGATGCATTCCGTCACCGGGTTAAGTTCAGCGTGAGTAATACTTCGCCGAGCTCACCCCCGTGCGAGGCGCCGGTGGGGATTCTGTGCAGCGTGGCCGATACCGGCGATCAGGCGTGTTGAGCTGGGCTCCACGGCCTTTCACCGCTCAGATGGAGAAGTCCTCGCCGTGCCAGACTCCGGCCTCGGGAGGCCTGATGACGTGATTGCTCTGGGCGCCGTCCGCGCGGGCTTCGAGTCGGGTCACCCGGGTCAGCAGCGATTGCAGGCTGACGCCGACGAGGTCGGGCATCATCGAGTCGTCCGGGCTGCCGGGCCGGCTGCGGCTGATGACCTGCCCGGGCACCCCGACGACCACCGAGCACGACGGAACCTCTTTGACCACAACGGCATTCGCGCCGATGCGGCTGTCGTCACCGATCTTGATCGCGCCCAGAATCTTCGCCCCGGCGCCGATCGTCACCCGATCACCGATGGTGGGATGGCGTTTTCCGGTGTCCCTGCCGCTGCCGCCGAGGGTGACGCCGTGATAAAGGGTCACGTCCTCACCCACCTCGGCGGTCTCCCCGATCACCACACCAGTCGCGTGGTCGATGAACAGACCGGGGCCGAGCACGGCACCGGGATGGATCTCGACGCCGGTCAGCATCCGGGTGATTTCGGCGGTGATACGCGCGACCAGCCTGGCGCCGCGCTGCCACAGCCAGTGGTTGATGCGGTGACCCCAGATGGCATGCACGCCCGGGTAGGCGAAGATCACCTGCAAAGTGGTGGGAACGGCCGGATCGCGCTCCCTGGCCGCTCGGATGTCGCGTCGGATGGTTTCGAGCATGGTTAATCGGCCAGATCGGCGAACAACGGCGTGCTGAGGTACCGCTCGCCGAAGTCGGGCAGCACCACGACGACGAGTTTTCCGGCGTTCTCGGGCCGGCGGGCCACCTGCAGGGCGGCGACCACCGCCGCCCCCGAGGAGATGCCGACCAGCAGTCCCTCTTCGGCGGCCAGCCGCCGCGCCAGGGTGATGGATTCCTCATTACCGACCGCGATCACCTCGTCGACCAGGTCCATCGCGAGCACCGGCGGGACGAACCCGGCGCCGAGGCCCTGGATGGGGTGCGGTCCCTTCTGTCCGCCGGACAGCACCGGCGACGCGGCCGGCTCGACGGCGATGAATTGTGCCGACGGCTTGCGCTCCTTGATCACCTGAGCGACGCCGGTGATGGTGCCGCCGGTGCCCACGCCGGCGACGAAGATGTCGACCTTGCCGTCGGTGTCGCGCCACACTTCTTCGGCGGTGGTGGCGCGGTGGATCGCGGGGTTGGCCTTGTTCTCGAATTGCTGTGGCACGAAATACCGTTGGTCGCTCTTGGCCAGTTCCTCGGCCTTGGCGATTGCGCCCGGCATGCCGTCCGGACCGGGCGTCAGAACGATCTCGGCGCCCAACGCGCGCAACAACATTCGCCGCTCGATGCTCATGGTCTCCGGCATGGTCAGCACGCAACGGTAGCCGCGGGCCGCCGCCACCAGCGCCAGGGCGATGCCGGTGTTGCCGCTGGTGGGCTCGAGGATGATGGTGTCCGGTTTGATCAGGCCCGCCTGCTCGGCCGCGTCGATCATCGCGACCCCGATACGGTCCTTGACACTGTTGCCCGGGTTGAAGAATTCCAGCTTGGCGACGACGTCGGCGACCGCACCTTCGGTGACCCGGTTCAGCCGGACCAGCGGGGTGTTACCGATCAATTCCGTGACGTTCTCCGCGATGCTCATCTACCTATTGTCTCCAACGACGTAGGACCAGGCCTGTGCCTGCCAGCTAATATCGAACTCTATGTTCATCTCGGTGGGGATGGCTAGCGCTACGGGGGTAAAGCGTTGCGACGCTTCATCCAGCGCGACCCCGGTGAGCACGCGTCCATGCAGATCGCCAACGGTTTTCGCGGTCAGCGTTATTCCCGAACTTCCGGACGCCTGACGCACGTAGAAATCCGCGCCGGGTTCGATCGCGCCGCCGACGGCGAAGCCGTCCGCGTCGACGAGTTCGTGACCGTCGTTCGCGCTGAGTATCAGCGGGATTCGCACCTGAAACGGGCCGATGAGCCCCGAGTCCGCGGCGGCGTGGTGATCGACCAGCAGGGCTTCCTCGGTCTCGTAAGCGGCCTTTCGCGCCTGGGCGAGCAGGTAGTTGTACAGATGCACGACCTTGTCGGCGTTGCGGTAGTGGCGCGCACCCGTGAGCCGAAAGCTGACGTGCCCGATCGTCGCAGTGCCCGTCTCGGATCGCGCGACCAACCGATAGTAACGGTACCCGCGCCCGCCGCGGCCGTGACTGCTTGACGACAGCGTGCTGCCCTCGCCCAGCGTGCGCTGATAACGGCCCTCGCCGGGGCCCACGTTCAGCTGCGAGCCGGAAACATCATGCCAGTCAACGCGATTGGCTGACTTCTGCAACCCCACAGTGGCTTGTCCGTTCGAGGCGGTCCAGACCGAATAGCCGCCGAGCTGTGGTGCACCGTCGAACTCGAACGTGATCACCGGTCCGGCGGACCGGTCTACCGCAACGGGCACGTTGAGCGGCCGGGTGTCCAACGCCATGCCATTGGTGAAGAACCAGATCGCGGCCTGCGTGGCCGCGATCGCCTCGTGTTCGTTGATGTTGGCCGGTCCCAGCGGATAACCGGCCTCGCGCACCTGCCGGCTCAGTTCGGCGGTGGAGCGGATAGGAAAAGAATGCCGCAGGATCCAGTCGACCTTGGCTTCGTGGCCAGACGTGCGCAGATGCGGCAGCGCGGACCAGGTGTCGACGCGGTAGCGCGACGGGTGTTGCGGTGCGATGCCGGTGATATCCAGCGAGTAGGCGCGCACGTTCGGGTTGAGCCTGATCAGGTCGGTGCGCGCCCAGCTGCCATCGGTGAACACAACCCGGTCGACGGTGTGGGAATACGTCCCACCCCGGTATCGGGTCATGCGGTTGAGCGCGGTGGCCGGTCGGACCACGGAACGCCGGCGGGTTGCCACCGGTGCCAGCGCACGGCTGGGCTCGGACAGAATCGTCATGGGTCGTTGTCTTCCTGCAAGGCTTGCCACGGGCCCGCGTCTGCACGCCGCCGGGCAATGACCCGGCGATACCGCCCGGAAATGGGCTAGCGCGGGGATTTCTACAGCGTCAGAGGGCTAGCGGAAATCAACAACAACAACAGCAACAACAGTCGACGCAGCGCGACGGGACAGAGCGCAGCTGTACGGGGTGTTGCATGTCCCCACTATAGGGCATCGGCGCTTTTCGCTCGTTTCGCTCAGCCCGGCTGTAAACCTTCTGGCCACGTCCTACTGTTGCCTAGGCTCGGCGCGCGGACCCGCTTCTGGTGGGGGACGATAGATCCGCCCGACCCCGGCCGCAGTTCACGTATGAAAGGACTTCGATGACGTCGGCTCAAAACGAGTCTCAGACACTTGGCGACCTCGCTGCCAGGCAACTTGCCAACGCGACCAAGACCGTCCCCCAGCTCTCCACGATCACGCCGCGCTGGCTGCTGCATCTGCTGGGCTGGGTCCCGGTGGAAGCCGGTATCTACCGGGTCAACCGGGTGGTCAACCCCGAGCAGGTCGCAATCAAGGTCGAAGCGGGCGCCGGCACCGACGAACCGCTGCCGGAGACCTACGTCGACTACGAGACCAGCCCGCGCGAATACACGCTCCGAAGCATCTCCACCCTGGTGGACATCCACACCCGGGTGTCCGACCTGTACTCGAGCCCGCACGACCAGATCGCCCAGCAGCTGCGGCTGACCATCGAGACGATCAAGGAACGTCAGGAATTCGAGCTGATCAACAGCCCCGAGTACGGGCTGCTGGCGCAGGCGACGCCCGAGCAGACCATCCAGACGCTCGCCGGCGCCCCCGCGCCCGACGACCTCGACGCCCTGATCACCAAGGTGTGGAAGACCCCCAGCTTCTTCCTCACCCACCCGCTGGGTATCGCCGCGTTCGGCCGGGAAGCCACCTACCGAGGCGTGCCGCCTCCAGTGGTGAGCCTGTTCGGTGCGCAGTTCATCACGTGGCGCGGCATTCCGCTGATCCCGTCGGACAAGGTGCCGGTGGAGGATGGCAAGACCAAGTTCATCCTGGTGCGCACGGGCGAGGAGCGTCAGGGCGTGGTCGGTCTGTTCCAGCCCGGTCTGGTCGGGGAGCAGGCGCCGGGTCTGTCGGTGCGTTTCACCGGCATCAACCAGTCGGCGATCGCGACGTACCTGGTCACGCTGTACACGTCCTTGGCCGTCCTGACCGACGATGCGCTCGCCGTGCTCGACGACGTCGCCGTGGACCAGTTCCATGAGTACAAGTGAGTACCGAGCGGTAGACGCCGAAAGCGACCTGCCCATCAGCGCTGCGGAACTCGCGGCGCTGGCCAGCCAGCTTTATGCGGCCAGCATCCGGCCGGGCCCCGACAGTCCGCCGCAGTCGGCCCCGCTCGCCCCGCGCGGCGGGGTGCCGGATGCGACCGCGGCGACCTCGGCCGGGCAGGGCGCCGGCGGCACCGCCGACGTCTACCCCGGCCCGGTCCCGCTGGTCGGCAGCCGCGACGTCTACGTTCCGGCCCCCACGTCCAGCGCACCGGAAGCCCCGCCGCAAGCCGCGCCCGTGGCCCCGCGCGGCAGCGTGCCCGATGCCACCGCGGCGACCTCCGCCGGGCGGGCGGGTGCCGGCGGGGCCGACGTTTTCGCGTCGCCGATTCCCCGGTTGGGTGTCTCCGACATATACCTCCCGGCTCCCACGTCCGCCGAGCCCGAGGCCCCGCCGCAGACCGTGCCGGTGGCCCCGCGCGGGGGAGTGCCGGACGCCTCGGCCGCGACGGCCCCGTGGTTGGGCGGCGGCCTAAGCGCGTTCGCGGTGCCCAGCGGCATCGTGCCCACGGTGCCCGGGGTGCTGGCCGGGACGGCTCCGACCGTGCCGGTCGGTCCGCGCGGCTCGGAGCCGTCGTGGCTGCCCGACGCGCCGTCGGTCGCCGACCTGGGCTGGTCCGACGCGCCCGCGTCGAATGCGCCGGACGGTGACGAACGGGACTACCACTTCTTGACCAAAGCCGCTCCGGCGCCACAGTTTCCGGACGACCACGAGGTTTTCGACGTCAATGCGGTCCGGGCCGACTTCCCGATTCTCAAGGAGGTCGTCAATGGAAAACCGCTGATCTGGTTCGACAACGCCGCGACCACGCAGAAGCCACAGGTGGTCATCGACCGGCTCGCGCATTTCTACGCGCACGAGAACTCGAACATCCACCGCGCCGCCCACGAGCTGGCGGCTCGCGCCACCGATGCCTACGAAGAGGCCCGCGACACAGTGGCCGACTTCATCGGCGCGCCGAGCTCGGACAACATCGTGTTCGTGCGCGGCACCACCGAGGCGATCAACCTGGTGGCGCATGCGTGGGGCGGCAAGCATCTGCAGCCCGGTGACGAGATCGTCATCACCCACCTGGAGCACCACGCGAACATCGTTCCCTGGCAGCTGATTTCGCAGAAAACCGGCGCGATCCTCAAAGTCGCTCCGATCGATGACGCGGGTAACCTGCTGCTCAGCGACTTCGAGGAGCTGCTGGGACCGCGGACCAAGCTGGTCGCGGCCAGCCAGGTGTCCAACGCGTTGGGCACGGTGGTGCCGGTGGACAAGATCGTCGAGCTGGGTCACCGCTACGGCGCAAAGGTGCTCATCGATGGCGCCCAGTCGATTCAGCACATCCCGATCGACGTCGCCGAGCTTGGTGCGGACTTCTTTGTGTTCTCCGGCCACAAGATCTACGGGCCCACCGGGATTGGCGCGCTCTATGGCACCGAGGAGGCGCTGACCGAGACGCCGCCCTGGCAGGGCGGCGGTCACATGATCGCCGATGTGACGTTGGAACGGTCGCTGTACCAGGGACCGCCGACCAAGTTCGAGGCGGGCACCGGCAACATCGCCGACGCCGTCGGGCTGACCGAGGCGCTGCGCTACGTGCAACGGCTGGGGGTGGAGCGCATCGCCGCCTACGAGCACGCGCTGCTCGAGTACGCCACGCCGCGGCTGGCAGATATTCCGGGTGTGCGCCTGGTCGGAACCGCCGAGGAGAAGGCCAGCGTGCTGTCCTTCGTGCTGGCGGGCCACGAGCCGCTCGAGGTGGGCAAGGCGCTCAATGCCGAGGGCATCGCTGTGCGTGCGGGCCATCACTGCGCGCAGCCCGCCCTGCGCCGGTTGGGACTGGAGGCCACGGTTCGTCCGTCGTTCGCCTTCTACAACACCTTTGAGGAAATCGACGTGTTCCTGAAGGCGGTGCGCCGGATCGCCGAGGGCGGTACCAACGTCGGCTGACGGCGTGCCGAGCGTCCGCCCAGCCGGGTGCATAGCGCAACCCGGCTGGGGCGCCGAAACCCTTAGCCTGTTGCGCCCCAACCGAATACGCGTGACGTCAGCAGCACGATGCCTAACGAAACGGTGGCGACGACGGTGAGCCCGATGACCGCGACCACCAGCGGCCGCCACCCGGTGCGCGCGATCGCACGGATGTCGGTGTTGAGTCCGACACCGGCAAAGGTCAGCAGGAACGCCCATTTGGAGACGTTGGCGAGGTTGGCGGTCTGGCCTTTGGTCAGCCAGCCCGCGGTGGCGATCGCCGAGACCACCAGGAAGCCGAGCACGAACTTCGGGAACTTGTGCCAGAGGAACGCGGCCTTGGCCTTGGCGCCGCGCGCGATCTCGTCGGCTTCTCCCCGGCCCGCCCAAAACAGCGCGAAGCCCAGCACGACGAACCCGATCAGCGCGTTGCGGGTCGACTTCACCAGCACCGCGATCTTGCCGGCATGATCTGAATACAGATACCCGGTGGCGGTCGTTTCGGCCGTGTTGTCCACGGAAAGCCCCGCCCACAAACCGAATTCGTGGTCACTGAGACCGATCGCGTGCCCCAGCGGCGGCAGCACGAACAGTGACACCGCGCCGAGTGCCAAGATCGCCGCGATCGCGTAGCTGACATCGGAGTTGCGGGCCCGGATCGCTCCCTTGGCCGCCACGATGGCCGACACCCCACAGATGGAGGTACCTATCGCCAGCAGCGAGCCGAGCTTGCCAGACAACCCGAACGCGCGGGCCACGACGATGATGATCGTTCCCGCGATGGTCATGTCCACCAGGATCTGCACCAGGCTGATCCCGCCGAGTTTGGCGATGTCGCCCAGCACGAACCGCGAACCGAGCGCTACGATCCCGACCTTCAGCCAGAATTCGTAGGTCAGCACGCCGGGCCGGAATATCGGGTGCAGGCCGACGGTGTTGGTGATGAGCAACCCGATCACGATCGCCCACAACACGTATTCGATGTCGGGCACGGTCCAGTGCTCGTGCTTGGCCAGCGCGTTCCACCAAATCTGGGCGTACTTGCCCAACACCCCGACGCCGATCAGCAGCAGGATGCCGGGCACATACTCGAGCGGGCGGGTGCTGGTGAAGGTGGCTTCCTCCGACGCTTCGCCGGGCTCCACCTGGACGGTGCTCACGCCGGTCACCAGGGGATCTTCGGGAGGGCGTTGGCCACGGCCAGCGCGACGATCACACCCGCCACCGCGGTCGCCCACCAGTCCACCGAGACCGAGCCGAGCCGGGCCGCCCAATCCGGCCGCTGCGAAGCGTCGGGATCCTTTCCGTCAGTTGGCACGCCTTCACCCACGATGACCGCTCCTCAAGCGCCAATGGCGGCGCCTCTGCGCCGCACCCGTCGACTCCGAATCGTGACGTCCGCGGGCGCGACGTCCAAGTGATTGGCTCGGGCTGAATTTAGATCTGGTGTTCGATCAGGTTGGCAGGCCGTGCTTCTCGGCGTCGGCACGGTAGCGGTCCACCCATTCGTCGGAGCGCTGGTCGGCCTGGCGCTCGAGTACCGGGTCGGGCGCCAGTTGCGGGTCCAGCCCCAACGCCTCCAGGATGGAGCCCACCACCTGAGTCAGGTTGCGCCACAACACCGGATACGAGATGTCCATGGGCTTGATGTCCTCTTCGGCGAACCAGTTCCGCCAGCCCTCTTCCTGCGCGCGCAGCATGGTGACGACGTGGGCGATCGCTCCCGCGTGATAGGTGGCGCGGGCGTCGCGCGCCGGATCGGGCCTGCCCCGCCAGACCCGCGTCTGCACCGCCCGCCAGAACGACACCGCCTGCGAGACCACATCGGGCCGGTAGACGTGGATCAGCAGCGGCTGCTCGCCCACCACGTCGGTGATCGCCGCCAGCAGGCCGTCACCGCTGCGATCCGGCAGGTTCTTCGCGCGGTCCAGCAGCAGCGGCGTCTGATTCCACATCAGCTTGCCGCCCCACACCCCGTTCGGTGTCCGCCCGACCGTACGGATGTAGGCGCGCCAGATCTCGGGCGGCGCCAGGTCCCGCGTCCCGACATCCAGCGGGTCGAGCAGGTTCAGGATCGACTCGTCCTCGACGCCGGCGAACCACTCCCGCGGCTGGGGGGACTGGCTGGTGGACGGGAGGTACTGGAAGAACTCCTGCGGCTCGCCGGCCACCCCGGTGGCGCGCAGCGACTCGACCAGCAGCGTGCTGCCGCTGCGCTGCGACGCCAACACCAGATATGACGACGGGCTTTTGGTCACCGGCAGAGTGTATCCAGAACCAGCGATTTCTATCCGGGGTCGCGCGATTACGGTCAGGGTGAAGGAAACCATTGCCCGGAATTCGACTTACCCGAACTGTGGCGTACGGCGACGACAGCCGAACGGGACGGTGGCCGTGGGTGCTCATCTGGTTTCGGAGCGGACGGAAAGCCGCGTCAGCGGCGCTTGCCGTGCCGCGTTGAGAAGTGCTGCGTCGCACGTTCTTTCCGGTAAATGCCCAGGCTTCCCCGCCTTAGGGGCCCGTCGATTGCGTGCGCCACCGACCGGGCATCGGTCTGTTTTCCGGCCGTCTCGCTGACATGCGGGATCTCCGTGGGCGTTGGCGCAGGCTTAGCGGCCGCTGCCCACAATTTCTTCTTATTGATTGCAAACCTGACGCCGGGCATCGCTTTGCCCGTACATTCCCTCATCTATGCGCTCGAGCAGACAAGTGGCGCAGGTAAACAGTGCTGTTTGCTTTGAAGCCAGCACATTACGAACGTATAAGCGTCGTTACGAGGATGGGGGTCGAGTTGAGTCAAGCACCGCCATTGGGTCGGGCAAGCGGCGTGAGCGTCTCGACTTTCGCGAAGCCCATGAACGCGCTGGGCCAATTCTTCTTGCTCAGCGCCGAGGCCTTGGTTGCCGCGGTGCGGGGGCCCTGGGCGTGGCGTGAAGTTCTTGAGCAGATTTGGTTCGTCGCCCGGGTTTCCATCTTCCCGACCATCATGTTGTCCATCCCGTACACGGTGCTCATCGTGTTCGTCCTCAACATCCTGCTGGTCGAAATCGGTGCGGGCGATCTTTCCGGCGCCGGTGCCGGACTGGCCTCGGTAACCCAGGTCGGACCTGTTGTCACGGCAATGGTCGTCTCGGGCGCCGGGTCGACGGCGATGTGCGCCGATCTGGGCGCACGCACCATCCGTGAGGAAATCGACGCCATGAAGGTGATCGGCGTCAATCCGATTCAGGCGCTGGTGGTTCCGCGCATTATCGCGGCGACGTTCGTCGCGGTCCTGCTGTACTCGGTGGTGGCGGTGACCGGGCTGACCGGCAGCTACATCTTTGTAGTCTTCGTCCAGCACGTCACGCCCGGTGCATTCGTCGCGGGAATGACGTTGGTGACCGGGCTGCCGCAGGTGGTGATCTCGCTGATCAAGGCGACCCTGTTCGGGCTGTCCGCCGGGCTGATCGCCTGCTACAAGGGCCTGTCGGTGGGCGGTGGCCCGACCGGCGTGGGCAACGCGGTGAACGAGACCGTGGTGTTCTCGTTCATGGCTTTGTTCTTCATCAACATCCTGACCACCGCGCTCGGTGTGAAGGTGACGGCCAAATGACCGATGCCGCGCGCGAACCGTCGTGGTTCGACACCCTTGGCCTCCGATTGACGGGTTCCACCCGAAAGCTGGGCGAGCAGACCGCCTTCTACGGGCAATCCCTGACCGCCACCGTCGATGCGATACGGCGCTACCCCGGAGAACTACTGCGGTTGATCGCCGAGATGGGAATGGGCACAGGCGCATTGGCCGTCATCGGCGGCACGGTCGGCATCATCGGTTTCCTCACGTTGACCACCGGCGCGCTCGTCGCCGTGCAGGGTTACGACACGCTGTCCAACATCGGCGTCGAAGCGCTGACCGGGTTTCTCTCGGCGTTTTTGAACGTCCGGATGATCGCGCCCTGCACGGCCGGTCTGGCGCTGGCCGCCACGATCGGCGCGGGCGCGACGGCGCAACTGGGTGCGATGCGCATCAACGAGGAGATCGACGCGCTGGAAGTCATGGGTATCCGGGCGGTCACCTACCTGGCGTCCACCCGGATCATCGCCGGCATCCTGGTCGTCATACCGCTGTACGCCGTCGCCGTGCTGATGTCGTTCATCGCGGCGAAGTTCCTCACGATCTACGTGTACGGCCAGTCACGCGGGGTGTACGAGCATTACTTCGCAACCTTTTTGCGACCCACCGACCTGTTCTGGTCGTTCCTGGCGGCGCTGACCATGGCCGCCGGCGTGATGGTGGTGCACACCTATTACGGCTTCACCGCGACAGGTGGCCCGGCGGGCGTGGGGGAAGCGGTTGGCCGGTCGGTGCGGTCGTCGATGATCGTCACGGCGTTCGTGTGCCTGATGATCTCGCTGTCCGTCTACGGCCAGTCCGGCAACTTCAATCTGTCGGGATGACCGGATGAGTGATCACACCGCGGCCGGGGCATTCCAGCGAAACAGGACCCGCAGCAGCAAGATTGACCCGATCTGGTGGGCGCCCACGCTGTTCATCCTCATCGGCGGGCTGATCGCGCTGACGGCGGCGTCGTTCTCGGGCAAATTCCAGGCCTTCGTGCCGCTCACGCTGGTTTCGGACCGGGCGGGGCTGGTGATGGAAGACGGCGCCAAGGTCAAGCTGCGCGGCGTCCAGGTCGGCCAAGTCGCGTCGATCGGCACCGACGTGAAAACGGCTCGACTGCAACTGAAGATACAACCGGACGCCTTCAAGTATCTGCCGAGCAACCTCGAGGCCGAGATCAAGTCGACCACCGCGTTCGGCTCCAAATTCGTCGACCTGATCGTGCCCGACCACCCCAGCGCCACGTCACTGAAGCCCGGCGCGTTGCTGCACTCGCGCAACGTCACCGTGGAGGTCAACACGGTGTTCGAGAATCTGCAATCGGTGGTCCAGGCGCTCGACCCGGCAAAGCTGAACTCGATCCTGTCGGCCTTCGCGCAATCGGTGCGCGGTAAGGGCGATCGGATCGGTCAGGCGATCACCGATGCCAATGACGTGCTGCTCACCGTCAACCCGCGGATGGACACCATCGGAAAGGACTGGCGGCTGTTCGGTAAGACCACCGCCATCTATTCCGATGCGGCACAGAACATCCTGTCCATCCTTGATTCGGCGACGACGACCAGCGCCACCATCACGGACGACCAGCGTTCGCTGGACTCGCTGTTGCTGTCGACGATCGGCTTCAGCCAGACCGGCATCAACGTGATCGGACGCAGCGAATCAAACATCGTGCGGTCGATGAACCTGCTCGACCCCACCATGGCGCTGTTGGAGAAATACTCCCCGACCTACACGTGCCTTTTTCAGGGCGCACAGTGGTATGTCGACCACGGCGGCCGAGACGCATTGGGCGGCAACGGTTACTCCGTGATCCTGGACGCGGCACTGCTGTTCGGCGACGACCCGTACCGCTTCCCCAAACACCTGCCGAAGGTCAACGCCACTGGTGGCCCGGGCGGTAAGCCCAGCTGTGGTTCGCTGCCCGACCCCAGCGCGAACTTCCCGGTGCGCGCGCTGGTCACCGATACCGGCTGGGGGGCGGCCCCCAACGAAATCCGCACCAACGTGGCCGCGGGCAATCCGTGGTGGGCCAACTGGTTCCCGACCACCAAGAATCCGCCGGAGGGGCCTCGCTACTTCTGGCGCGGGGGCAGCCACCGCCATGAGAAGGAAGCTATCCAGCATCATCCTGCGCGTCGGCGCCTTCACGGCGGTGTGCTTGCTGTTCACTTTCGCGCTCATCGCGGTGTTCGGACAGTTGCGCTTCGAGGACCGCACGGGTTATCGCGCGATCTTCACCAACATCTCCGGTCTGAAGTCGGGCAACTTCGTGCGCATCGCCGGGGTGGAAGTCGGCAAGGTCGGCGAGCTCAGCCTGCACCGTGACGGCACGGTCACCGTCGATTTCGAGGTGGACAAGGGCGTGCGGCTCAGCGAGGGCACCAGGGCCGTGGTGCGCTACGAAAACCTGATCGGTGACCGCTATCTCGCGCTCGAGGAGAGCCCCGGGCCGCCGCGCCGGCTGCCGCCGGGCGCGACCATTCCGCTGGCGCGGACGTCGCCCGCGCTCGACATCGATGCCCTGATCGGTGGCTTCCGCCCGTTGTTCCGTGCCCTGGACCCCGATCAGGTCAACGCCCTGTCCGGCCAACTGCTGCGGATCTTCCAGGGCCAGGGCGGGACGTTGGCGTCGGTGCTTTCCCAAACGTCGATCCTGACCTCGACCCTGGCCGGGCGCAGCGAGCTGATCGGCCAGCTGATTACCAACCTGAACACCGTGCTGCACACATTCGCCACCCGTGACCACGAGTTCTCCGATGGCGTGGACAAGCTGGCCCAGCTGGTGGACGGACTGGCGCAGCGCAGGAACGACATCTCCACCGGGCTCGCCTACATCAACGCGGCCGCGGGTTCGATCACCGACCTGCTCGCCCAGTCCCGTCAGCCGATCAAAGACGTTGTGCACGAAACGGATCGCGTTTCCGGGCAGGTGCTTTCCGACAAGGAATACGTCGACAAATTACTCACGGACCTTCCGGACATCTATCAAGTGCTCGCCCGTCAGGGCCTGAACGGCGACTACTTCGGCTTCTATTTCTGCGAGGTATTGCTCAAGCTGAACGGTAAGGGGGGCAACCCGATCTTCGTCAAGCTGTTGGGCCAGCCCAGCGGGCGGTGCACGCCGCGATGAAGCTGAAACTGACCGGGGTGAAAACGACCGACCGCCGAAGCCCTTTCGTGCTGGGTGTGATGGGAACCGTCATTCTGGCCTGCGTGACCGTTGTCGCTTTCCAGTACAACAAGTTGCCGTTCATCAAGGACACCGACGACTATGCGGCCTACTTCGCCGAGGCCGGCGGCATCAAACCCGGTAACACCGTGCGGGTTTCGGGCATGGGGGTGGGCCGGGTATCCGACCTGCGCCTAGAGGGCACCAAGGTCCGGGTGGGCTTCACCGTGCGTAAGGGCGTCGAGCTGGGCGACCGCACTGAGGCGGCGATCAAAACCGAGACGATCCTGGGCGCCAAGATGCTCGAGCTGACTCCGCGGGGGAGCGGGCAACTGTCGAGCACCATCCCGGTGGAACGCACCACCTCGCCGTACGAGCTGCCCGACGCGCTGGGCGACCTGACGACCACGATCAGCGGCCTGGATACCGCCCAACTGTCCACGGCCCTCACGACATTGGCCAACACCCTCAAAGCGACGCCGTCCAACCTCAGGCCCGCCTTGGAAGGGGTGGCCCGGTTCTCCGACACCCTCAACGGCCGCGACGCGCAGCTGCGCAGCCTGCTCGGCAACGCCAACAAGGTCTCGACGGTGCTGGGCAAGCGCAGCCAGCAGATCGCCGGGCTGGTGGCGAACTCCAACGCCCTGCTGGCCGCGCTGCTCGACGAGCGAGACTCGCTGGACGCCCTGATGAACAACCTGACCTCGGTCTCGCATCAGATCTCCGGCCTGGTGAACGATAACCGCACCCAGCTCAAGCCCGCCCTCGACAAGCTCAACGGCGTGCTGGGGATCCTGGACAACCGCAAGGAAGACATTCAGAAGACGCTGCCCAAGTTCAAGCGGTACGCGATGTCCTTCGGCGAATGCCTGGGATCCGGACCGTTTTTCAAGGCCTACGTGGCCAACCTGGTTCCCGGCCAGATCGGCGGCCCGGTGCTCGACGCGGACATGTACGACCGGTTCCTGGACCCCAACCAGAAGCTGCCGTCGGAGGCGGTCGACCCGCCCACCGGCACGCCGCCCGTGCCGCCGGAGAACGCGCCGGTGCCGCTGTGGTCCCAGCCGCCGTCGCCGCCGCCGTCGACGCCGCCCATCCGGACAATTCCGCCGCCCTCGCCACACGATTTCGATTCCCCATGAACCTGTCTCGAGGCGCCCTGCGCAAAGTGACCGCCGCCAGCCTGATCCTGACGCTGGCCGCGGCGTCATTCCTGGTCGGCGGCGAGCTGTGGAAGAACGTCGAAAAGAACACGTACTCGGCGTATTTCGCGGAGGCCAACGGTCTGTTCGTCGGTGACGAGATCCGCATTCTCGGGGTCGCCGTCGGCGTGGTCGACAAGATCGAGCCCCAGCCGGCCAGCTCCAAGGTGACGTTCTCGGTCGACAAGCAGTATGGGATCCCGGCCAATGCCCGCGCCGCGATCCTGTCGCCGTCGCTGGTGACCTCTCGGGCCGTCCAGCTCGTGCCGGCCTATTCCGGCGGACCCAAGCTTGCCGCCGGCTCCTCGATCCCGTTGAGCCGCACCGCGGTTCCGGTCGAATGGGATGACTTCCGCAAGCAGCTGGAGAAGCTGACCGATGCCCTGCAACCCACCAGCCCGGGCGGGGTCAACTCTGTCGGCGAGTTCATCGACTCGGCCGCGGACAACGTGCGCGGCCAGGGCGACACCGCCCGCGACACCGTCGTCAAGCTGTCCGAGGCGATCTCGGCGCTCGGTGACCACGCCGACGACATCTTCAGCACCGTGCGTAACCTGCAGCTGCTGGTGTCCGCGCTGTATTCCAGCAGCGACCTGCTGGCGTCGTTCAACCAGAACCTGGCCGGCGTGACGACGCTGCTGTCGAACACTCCCAACGAAGTCGGCAACGCCTTGAAGTCCCTGGACGGGGCGCTCACCGACGTGCGCGATTTCCTGGCCGAGAACCGCGAGGCGGCGGGCGTGACATTCGACCGGTTGGGTTCGATCACCACGGCACTCAACGACAGCCGCGGCGATATCAAGCAGATCCTGCACATCGCCCCGACGGTGTTCCAGAACTTCCTGAACATCTACCAGCCGGCGCAGAGCGCGATGACCGGCATCCTGGCGCTCAACAACTTCGCCGACATCCCACAGTTCATCTGCAGCTCGATCGAGGCGGCGTCGCGGGCGCGGCTGGCCCGGGTATCGAAGCTGTGCCTGCAGTACCTCAACCCGATCATCAAAAACCGCATCTACAACTACATTCCGGTGGGCATCAACCCCTTCGTCGGGACGCAGGCCCGCCCCAGCGAGATCACCTACAGCGAGGACTGGTTGCGACCCGGGTACACGCCCCCACCCCCGCCCGACGCGGCCGCCCCGCCGGATGCCGTGCCGGCGCCACTCCCGAGCAGCCCGCGCCCGCCGACCAGCCGCAGCCCGTCGAGCCGCCGGCACCGAATGCCACGTCCAACTCCATCGAGGTGCTGCAGAACCTGATGCTTCCGACGGGGCCGTCATGAGGCGCGCGGTAACCACGGTCCTCGCGCTGATGTGCGTCGGGGTGCTGTCGGCGTGCGGCTGGCGCGGCCTGAATTCGTTCAGCCTGCCCGGCACCGAGGGTGGGGGACCCGGGTCGTACACGATCCAGGCGCAAATGCCTGACGTGGTCACCATCCAGGAGAACACCCGGGTCCGGGTGGACGACGTCAACGTCGGCAACGTCACCAAGATCGAGCTGCAGGATTGGCACGCGCTGGTCACCATGCGGATCAACGGCGATGTGCACCTGCCGGCCAATTCGACCGCCAAGCTCGGACAGACCAGCCTGCTCGGCTCGATGCACATCGAACTCGCGCCGCCCAACGGCGAGCGCCCGGTCGGCCAACTCACGGCGGGGTCGGTCATCCCGCTGTCGCGCGCCGGCCTGTATCCCACCACCGAGCAGACGCTGGCCTCGGTGTCGATCCTGCTCAACGGCGGCGGCATCGGGCAGCTGCAGGAGATCACCCAGGCCGTCGCCAAGGCGTTCGCCGGCCGCGAGAACGACATGCGCAGCCTGCTGGGCCAGATCGACGAGTTCATCGCCAAAACCAACGACCAGACCGACGACATCATCGCCGCCGCCGAGAATCTCAATGCGTTGGCCGGGCAGGTCGCGGCCAACGACCCCGTCGTCGACAAAGCGCTGACGTCGGTGCCCAAAGCGCTGGACGTCCTGGCCAAGGAGCGCGCGAAGATCGCCGACACGATCGATCAGGTCGGCAAATTCAGTGCGATCGCCGCCGACACCGTTCACCAGAGCCGCGAATCCCTGGTAAACAACCTGCGCAACATCGCACCGGTGCTGCGGTCGCTCGCCGACGCGGGGCCCTCGCTCACCAGGGGACTCGACGGCCTGGCGAGCTACCCGTGGCCCGCGTCCACGGTGCGCAACTGGTTCCGCGGCGACTACGCCAACCTCACCCTGGTCGTCGACCTGACGTTGAGCCGCATCGACCAGGGTCTGTTCACCGGCTCCCGGTGGGAGGGCAACCTCACCCAACTCGAACTGCAGTGGGGCCGCACCATCGGCATGCAGCCGAGCCCGGTCACCGGGGGCAACCCGCTGACCTATCCGTACCACTTCGGGGGGTACTGAGTGCTTCGGTTGAATCGCCGGACGTGGATCCAGCTGTCGATTCTGACGCTGGTGACCGTCGTTTCCTGTGGCGCGATGGCATTCAACTTTATGAAGCTGCCCGCCACATTGTTCGGGATCGGGGAGTACAAGGTCACCGTCGACCTGCCGCAATCGGGTGGGCTCTACGAGACCTCGGTGGTCACCTACCGCGGTACCGACGTGGGCCAGGTCAAGTCCGTCGGCGTCACCGCCACCGGGGTGCGCGCCGTGCTGGCCATGCGATCGGGGGTCGAGGTGCCCTCCGATGTGCAGGCGTCGGTGCACAGTCGCTCGGCGATCGGCGAGCAGTACATCGAACTGACGCCGCAGCCCGGCAAGCGGGACGGCCACCAATCCCGGACGCTGCGCGACGGCGACGTCATCACCGCCGGACATGTCGACGTCCCCGTCGACATCGGGCGCCTGCTCGACATGACCAACCGTGCGCTGCAAGCGATTCCACGGGACAACCTGCGCACCGTCATCGACGAGACCAACCGGGCGGTCGGCGGCCTCGGGTCGGAGCTGTCCCGCATCGTCGACGGGTCGACCGCGCTGGCGATCGCCGGCGGCCGGACCGTCGACCCGCTGGCCGCCCTCATCGACCAGTCACCGCCGGTGCTCGACTCGCAGGTACAGACGTCCGGCGCGATCGCCACGTGGGCGAGCCACACCGCGGCCATCATGGCGCAGTTCAAGGCGCAGGACGCCGCGGTCCGAGATCTGTTGACGCAGGGCACTTCCGGCATCGAGGAAGGCCGCGCGATGCTGGACCGGGTGTCGCCGGCGTTGCCGGTGTTGTTCGCCAACCTGGTGAGCCTTGGCGATATCGCCGTCGTTTACCGCCACGACATCGAACAACTTCTGGTGCTGCTGCCGCAGGGCATCGCCGCCATGGCCGCGATCATCGTGCCGAGCTCGAACACCAAGCAGGAGTACCGGGGTGCCCAGCTGGACTTCAACCTCAACCTCAACCTGCCGCCGCCCTGCACGACCGGATACCTGCCCCGGCGCAGCGGCGCTCGCCGGCCAGCGTCGACGCCCCGGACCGGCCCGCGGCCGACCTGTATTGCCGGGTGCCGCAGGACTCCGAGTTCAATGTGCGTGGCGTGCGCAACATTCCGTGTGAGAGCAAGCCGTGGAAGCGCGCGCCCACCGTCGAACTGTGCGAGAGCGACGAAGACTACGTGCCGCTCAACGAGGGCTACAACTGGAAGGGCGACCCCAACGCCACCACCAGCGGTCAGGGCGTCCCGCAGTATCCACCGGGCCAGGATCCGCGGCTGCCACCGCCGCGCGGCACCGCGCCACCGCCCGCGCCGGTAGCGGTGGCGACCTATGACCCGGCCACCGGCGAATACGTCGGCCCGGACGGGCGCAGGTACACCGAGTCGGACCTGGCGCACCCCCGCGCCAAAACCTGGCAATCACTCCTCGTCCCGCAACCCTGAAAGTTAAGGAGCACCATGGCGGACAAACCCGATACCACGACGGCCGAGGAAAATGCCGACGAGCCAACGGCATCCGACGTCGCATTCGACATTGACTCGGCGGGCGCCGAAGAGGCTGAAAAGATCCACTCCGAATACGGCGACGGCGGTGCGAATCCACCCGCGGGCAGGCTCGCGCGGTGGAGGGAGATTGCCCGACGGCGGCGGCTGTCGCGCACCGGATCGGCGTTGGTGGCCAGCGGCCTCATCGTCGCGACGCTGGCCGGTCTGAGCGGCTGGCTCGGATACCGCGCCTACCAGAAGCACGACGCCCAGGCCCGGCAGCACTTGTACGTCGAAACCGCCCGTCAGGGCGCGGTGAACCTCACCACGATCAACTACACCCGGGTCGACGCCGACGTGCAGCGAATCCTCGACCTGGCCACCGGCGCATTCCGGGACGACTTCGAACAGCGGTCCAAACCGTTCATGGAGGTTGTCAAGGCGGCGCAGTCGAAATCGGAAGGGACGGTTACCGATGCCGGACTGGAATCCCAACGCGGCGACTCCGCCCAGGTTTTGGTGGCGGTCGCGGTGAAGTCCCGCACCGCCGGAGGCGAGGAGGCGCCGCGGGAATGGCGCATGCGAATCGAGGTCCGATCCGTCGGCGACGACGCCAAGGTATCCAACGTGGTGTTCGTGCCATGACGACACTGAAGGAAGACCTGAACGTCGATACCATTGACGACGAACCGGACTCGACAACCGAAGGCGCACAACAGGAATCCGGTGCCGCCGAGTCGCAGCCCACGGCCGGGCAGGGAAGGCGCCACATCGTGTGGTCACGGGTGTTCGCCCACGGGATATTGCCCGCCCTGGCATTGGTGTTGGCCCTCGGCGCCGGGTACCTCAAGTGGTCGGCGGGGGCGGCCGACGACCTCGCCCGGGCCCGGTCCGAATCTGTGCAGGCCGCCCGCGACGACGCGGTCACCTTGCTGACCTATCACGCCGAGACGGTGGACAAGGAGCTCGCCGCGGCGCGCGAACGGCTCACCGGTGAGTTCAAGGATGCCTACGCCGAGCTGACCCGCCAGGTTGTGGTGCCCGGTGCCAAGGAAAAGCACATCTCGTCGGTCGCCAAAGCCAATGCGGCGGCCTCTGTTTCGGCGACCGCGAATCACGCCGTGGCCTTGGTGTACGTCGATCAGACGGTGACCATCGGCGCGGACGCCCCGACCGACACCCAGCCCGTCGTGCGGGTGACCCTGGACAAGGTCAACGGACGGTGGCTGGTGTCGCGCTTCGACCCCGTGTGATCCGGGCAACCGCCATGGAAGTCTCGGTGCGCTCCTGGTCGGCCGCTGGCGTTGTCCTCCTGGGGACGGCCGTCGTGGCGGTGCCCGCCGCGCACGCCGACAACAAGCGGCTCAACAGCGCGGTGGTGTCCGCCGTCTACACCCTGCAGCACCAGGCGGGCTGCACGAACGACGTCATCAGGAACAACGCGCTCACACTCGCCGCCGAGTGGCACGCCGAGGACATGATCAACAACCGAAACATCAACGACGACATCGGGTCCGACGGCTCGACGCCACAAGACCGCGCCAACGCCGCGGGTTTCCGGGGTAGGGCCGCCGAGACGGTGGCCATCAACCCGGCCATCGCCATCAGCAGCCTGGAACTGGTCAACCAGTGGTATCACAACCCTGATGACATGGCGATCATCCGCGATTGCGCGAATACCGCCATCGGGGTGTGGTCGGACAACAGCATGGACCGCACCGTGGTGGTGGCGGTGTACGGGCAGCCGGACCAGCCCAAGCGGTAAGCGATAAAGGGGCGCTCGACGCGTCAGTGGCCATCCAGTCGGGATAGGACCGTCGCGGTATCCGACGTCGCATCGCGGTTGTACGGCAACTTGGACAGCGCCGTCGCCATCGCGCAGGTGTTGGAGATCGCGGCGTAGGTCAGCCCCGCTCCGATCGCGGCGCCCAGCCATTTGAGCCGCGGGACGACAACGCTGCCGAGGACCGACGAAAGCACGACCGATCCCGCGACGAGGCGTACCTGGCGTTCGAGTTCCCATCGCTGCGCCCCTCGTTCGACGGCGAACCCCCGGCCCTCCCAGTCGGTGATCCCGTTTTCGAGGACACGCCCGCCGGTCAGTCCCGCCTTTCGCAGCAGCGTTTGCGCGTTGGTGGAACGCCGGCCTGAACGACACACCAGCACGATGTCGTGATCACGATCGAGGCGCCGGGCGACCTCGGGACCGTGCTGATCCACCACGTCGATCGGGACGTTGTAGGAGCCGGCGATGTGTGCGGCCTCGAATTCGGCGGGGGTCCGCACGTCGACGACGCGCGGCGCTTTGGTTGAGTCCAGCAGCGCCCGCAGCTCTGGCGAAGTGATGACGTCGGCACTGGGTGCGGTCATTGTCTGGCTCCCGTCGTCGTGGTGACTTAGCACTACCCGCGCCCGCGCCGAACTACAGGCTTTTGTTCAAAGTGAATTTTTCCCGGACGGCGAGCTAGCTTGTGAGTTTTAGTTTTTCGGCATTGTCGTAGCTGTCGTCGATCAGCACGACGGGGCGATGGCGCCGGTCGAGCAGGGCGGCGGCCATCGACGCGCGATAACCGCTCAGGCAGTGGATCCACAACTCGCGGTCGGAGGGAAGGTCATCGACGCGTTCGGGCAATTCGTGCAATGCGACGTTGACCGCGCCGCGGATGTGACCGCTGTCGAATTCCGCGCGTTGACGGACATCGAGCACCAGGACACGGTCATCGCCGAGCACTTCGGCGAGTTCCCCGAAGTCGGCAACTCGGTAGCTGCGCAGCTCTTCATCGCCTGCTATGTCGTGGATGTCACCGCTGGCGCTGCCGGTGAGCCGGTCGATGCCGATGCGGGACAGCTCGCGCTGGGCGTCGCCGATCTGCTTGGCGTCATCGCCGATCAGGGTCAGCGGCGCGCCCCATTCGTACAGCCAGCCTAGGTAATTGACGAAGGAGCCTGACAGCTCGAATCCATATGTGCCGGAAAGGTGTCCGGTCGCGAACGCGGTCCGGTTGCGTAAGTCCACCACCCACTCGCCGGCGTCGATCCGTGCCCGAAGCTCGGACGGGTCGACGAGCGAGGGCGGCGAGAGATCCGGTGCCGCAGGCCCTTCCCTGTTGATCACGCCCATATGGGCGTAATAAGCCGGGAACTCGGCGAGGCCGGCGAGCAGTTCGTCGACGTAGTCCTGCTCATCATGGGTCAGTGCGGGGTTGGTGCGGCGCTGTTCGGCGATGGTGGAATCGTCGCCGTCCGCGGGGGCGGCCGAGCAGAAGCTGCCGAAGCCGTGGGTGGGATAGACCGGGGTGGACGGCGGCAATTCGTCGGCGAGGCGGCGGACCGAATGGTATTGCAGCCGAGTCAATTCCTCGGCGTGCTCGTCTCCGAGCAGGTCCGTCCTTCCGGTGCTGCCAAAGAGCATCGAACCCCCGGTGAACACTCCGACCGTGTCGCCGGACTCGTCGCGAAGCACATAGCTGATGTGATGATGCGTGTGTCCGGGGGTGAGCAACACTTCCAGATGGATGCCGCCGCTGTCGATGTGGTCGCCGCCGTGGACTGCGCGGCAGGAAAACTCGACGTCTTCTCCGGCTGGGACAATGTATTCGGCACACGTCGCGGTCGACAGCGCCAGGCCGCCGGTCACGTAGTCGTTGTGGATGTGCGTCTCGAGCACGTGGGTGATCCGCAGGTCGCCCGCCAGTTCCAGTACTCGATCGATGTCACGCTGTGGGTCCACGACAACCGCTACCTCGCCGTCGCTCACCAAATAGCTGCGATCGCCCAACCCGGACGTCTCGATGATCGATACGTTCACCATGCCTGTGCCCCGTCCACCGTCCTTGCCCGAAGGTACGTGCGGAGCGCTCAACACGCGCGCGTGCGACGACCATGGCGGCGATGCTCGATTGACAATCGCGGCGGCATGTTGTCCGCCGCTTGCACAGTCGGTAGTGGGCCGGGGCGTTCGCCCGCGCAGCCTCGGTCGTGGCTCAGCCGATCACGCGGTCGGCATCGAGGGGCTGTGATTCGGCCGCGGTGCCGCCGTCGCGTGCCGCTGCGCCGTTGCCCAACGTGCACCAGCGCTGGCGCATCAGGTGCTGGGAGTAGACCTTGTCGCGCTGGGCCTGGGAGAACGCGAAATCCAGGTTGACGGGCAATCCCGCCCAGGTGACTTGCTCCGCCGGCAGTTCCTGGTCACCCAGGCGGTCCTCGGTCGCCATGCGTGCACCCCTTCATCGAGTACGCACCAGTCGTTGAGCACATGGTGCGACGGCGATGTTTCAGCCGCGGGTGCACTGCGTTTCGGCTGTATTACGGGCCTTCTGGGGGATTAGTAGACGTCGCGGTGGTAGCGCTTGTCGGCGCTCAGCGACTGCACGTAGTCCCTTGCCGCCTCGGGTTCGAGTTTGCCGAATTCGGCCGCGATCTCGCACAGCGCCCGGTCGACGTCCTTGGCCATCGGATCGGCGGTGCCGCAGACGTACAGCTGGGCGCCGTCCTGTAGCCAGCTCCACAGCTGCGCGCCACGGTTGCGCATCAGGTGCTGCACGTAGACCTTCTGCTGCTGGTCCCGGGAGAACGCCAGGTCAAGCTCGGTAAGGAACCCGTCGTCGCGCATCTGCTCGAGCTCGTCGCGGTAGTAGAAGTCGGTGGCGGCGTGCTGCTCGCCGAAGAACAGCCAGTTCGGGCCGGTGTGGCCGAGCGCTCGCCGCTCCTGCAGGAATCCGCGGAAGGGCGCGATACCGGTGCCGGGGCCGATCATGATCATCGGCGTGTCCGAGTCGCTCGGGGGCCGGAAATTGCTCGACTGCTGCAGGTAGACGGCGACCCGGTCGCCGGGGGAGCGGTCGGCCAGGTAGGTCGAGCACACCCCGCGGCGCGGCACACCCTGGAAGTTGAACCGCACCGGGGACACCGTCAGGTGAACTTCCCCCGGACATGCCTTGGGGCTCGACGAGATCGAGTACAGCCGCGGCTGAAGGCGCTTGAGGACCCGCAGCCACTCGTGGGCCGACGCGGACACCGGCAGCTTGGACAGCAGGTCGATGGATTGGCGCCCCCACGTCCAATCCGCGAGTGCGCGCTTGTTTTCCGGCTTCAGCAGCTCCGCGAGCGTCGGGTCTCCGGTTCGCTCCTGGACGAACCGCACCAGGTCCCGGCTGATGTGGGCGATCTCGATGCGCTCGGTGAGCGCGGAGCGCAACGACATCAGGCCGTGCTCGCCGACCTCGACCGGGGTCTGGCCGTTCAGCCCGGTCACCGACAGCCATTCGTCGACCAACTCGTCGCTGTTGCGTGGCCACACCCCGAGCGCGTCGCCGGCCTCGTAGGTGACGGAGTCTTCCGGCAGGTCGAACACCAAGTGCCGCACGTCTTTTGCCGATTCCGGCTGACTCAACACCGTGTTGCGGACCATGCCCGTGATCAGCGGATGCTTCTTGCTGTAGGCGCTTGTCGCGTGGCCGTTCTGGTGCGATGGCGCCGCGACCGGGGAAGTGCGGACCGGCGCCACCGCGGCCCCGTCGCCGCCGACCGACGTGGGCGTCTTGGTCAGCGCGTCGATGACGCCGCCCACCCACTTCGCCGCGCTGTCGTCGTAGTCGGGTTCGCAATCCACCCGATCTGCGATGCGGGTCGCCCCCAGCTCGGCCAGCCGGGCGTCCAGTTTGCGGCCGTGACCGCAGAAATCGTCGTAGTTGGAATCGCCCAGTGCGAGCACCGCGTAGCGGGTGTCGATGAATCGCGGCGCACCCTCGCCGGTCAGCGCCCGCCAGAGGCCGGCGCCGTTGTCGGGCGCCTCGCCGTCGCCGGTGGTGCTGGTGACGAACAACAGTTCCTTCGTCGCCGCCAACTCGCCCACCGGAAAGTCGTCCATGCTCTGCAGCGTGACCGGAAGCTCGGCGGCGCCCAATTGCGCGGCGATCTCGGCGGCCAGTTCCTCGGCGTTCCCGGTCTGCGACGCCCACAGCACCACGATGGGGGCGCGCTCGGCCGCGGGCTTCGCGTCGGCCGGCGCGGTAGGCGGTTGCCCGGCGGCCGTCAGCGGCGTCGGTTGGGAGCCCTCGGGCATGCCCACCGGCTGGGGCCCGTCGATGCGCGAGAACAGGCCCGCCAGAAGGCCGTCCACCCACAGCCGGGTGCTGGAATCGAACGGCGCGCTCAGCGGCAGGGTGGGCACCCCGCCGGCGCGGCGCCCGGCCTCCGAGCGAAGCCCGGACAGCATGCCGGCCAGGTATGAGCGGCCGAGCTCGTTGAACTCCGGCTTGGGTTGTGTTGCCACACCCAGCAATTCGCCGAGGGCGTCGACTTGTGACACGCTGATTTCTCGTACCTCCGTGGGCGCGGGTTCCGGTGTGTCGGTGGGTGCCGGCGTCTCGGCGCCCGAAACGGGCTCAGCGACCGCGATCTTGGTCAGCGTGACGGCGCATGCCTTGAATTCCGGCTGGCTCGAGATCGGGTCGACCGCGTCGTTGGTGACCGCGTTGATCGACAGGTATTCGCCGAAGGAGTCGTTCCAGTGAAACGGCGCGAAGCAGTTGCCGGGCCGCACCCGGTCGCTGACGAGGGCGGGCAGCACGGCACGGCCGCGGCGGGAGGCGATTTCGACCTGATCGTCGTCGCTGACCTGCAGGCGCGCGGCGTCGTCGGGGTGGATCTCGACGAAAGGCCCGGGATTGAGCTTGTTGAGCTTGGCGACCTTGCCGGTCTTGGTCATGGTGTGCCATTGGTGGGGCAGGCGACCGGTGTTCAGCAGGAACGGGTAGTCGTCGTCGGGCATTTCCTCGGGCAGCAGGTGCGGGCGGGCGAAGAACACCGCGCGGCCCGTCGCCGTGGGAAAGGCCAGCCGGGGCACGCTGCCGTCCTCGCGGACCAACTGCGTCTGGCTGACACCGTCGTTGAGATAGCGGATCGGGTTTCGGTCGCCGTCGCCCTCCGGTGCGCACGGCCACTGCAGGGGGCCCTGACGCAGCCGCTCATAGCTGACGCCACGCAGGTCATAGCCGGTCTTCGGGTTCGAGAACCGCTTGATCTCCTCGAAGACCTCCTCGGCGCAGTTGTAGCTGAACGCCTCGGAAAAGCCCATCTCGCAGGCGATCCGGGCGATGATCTGCCAGTCCGGCAGGGCGTGGCTGGGCGCCCGGACCGCGGGCTGGAACAACGTCATGTTGCGCTCGGAATTGACCATCACCCCTTCGGACTCCGTCCACAGGGTCGCCGGCAACAACACGTCGGCGTATTCGTTGGTCTCGGTCTCGAGGAACGCATCCTGGGCCATCACCAATTCGGCGCGCTCCAGCCCGGCCAGCACGGTCTTCCGGTTGGCAACGGAGGCAACGGGATTGGTGCAGATGATCCAGCACGCCTTGATCTGCCCGTCGGCCATCCGGGAGAACATGTCGATGGTGCCGCTGCCCACCTCGGTGCGCAGCGTGCCGCGCGGGATGCCCCACAGGTTTTCGACGAATGCGCGGTCGTCGTCGGATGCCACCGAACGCTGGCCCGGCAATCCCGGCCCCATGTAACCCATCTCGCGACCGCCCATCGCGTTGGGTTGTCCGGTGAGGGAGAAGGGGCCGCTGCCCGGCTTGCAGATCGCGCCGGTGGCAAGGTGCAGGTTGCAGATGGCGTTGGTGTTCCAGGTGCCGTGGGTGCTCTGGTTGAGGCCCATCGTCCAGCAGCTCATGAAATTGCCGGCCTCGCCGATCATCTGGGCCGCCGCGCGGATGTCCTGCTCGGGGATGCCGGTCACCGCGCTGACTGTGTCGGGGGTGTACTGCTCCAGGAAACTGGGCATCACCTCCCAGCCTTCGGTGAATTCGGCGATGAAATCGGCGTCGGTGTGACCGTTCTCGACGATCAGGTGCAGCAGCCCGTTGAGCAGGGCCAGATCCGATCCCGGCGCGATCTGCAGGAACAGATCGGCCTTGTCGGCGGTCGCGGTGCGGCGCGGATCGACCACGATCAGCTTTGCGCCGGCCTTAACCCGGTCCATCATGCGCAGGAACAGGATGGGGTGGCAGTCGGCCATGTTCGCGCCGATGACGAAAAAGACGTCGGCATGCTCGAAGTCCTGGTAGGACCCGGGCGGTCCGTCCGCACCCAGGGACAGCTTGTAACCAGAACCCGCGCTGGCCATGCACAGTCGCGAATTCGACTCGATCTGGTTGGTGCCGACGAAGCCCTTGGTCAGCTTGTTCGCGAGGTACTGCGCCTCGATGGACATCTGGCCGGAGACGTACATCGCGAAGGCGTCCGGGCCGTGCTCGTCGATGATGGCCCGTAACCGCTTCGCGCACTGGGAGATCGCCCGGTCCATGTCGATGGGCTCGAGTGGTTCGCCACGGTCGGCCCGCGCGTGCGCCGAGTCCATCCGGCCCGGCGCGGCGAGCATGTCCGCGGTGGTGGCACCCTTGGTGCACAACCGGCCGAAGTTGGCCGGATGTTGCTTGTTCCCAACCGACTTGGCGACGTGATCGCGGCCCGTTTTCGGATCCGTTGTGATCTGCAACACCATGCCGCAACCGACGCCGCAGTAAGCGCACATGGTGTTCACGGCGTTCTCAGGCGCCATGGACTCCGCAGCCACGCTTACGTCCCTCCGTCGAGTGCGTACGGGTTAGCTCCGTATCAGGTGAGTTCATTGTGGAGCAGGCATGTTTCGGCATCGCTGCCCGAAATTTCCCCCGGTTTACTTCTTCCTCTCAACGGCCAACGCGCCGGTGTGAAATCGCCGGGGGAATTCATGGCCCAGGATCGCGTTGGTGCAGGTCACCGTTGACCGCCCGTCCCGGTTGAGGTTACTCAGGGCAACTCTCGAAACGCTTCTCGGAACGGGGTTTTTGACCAAACCGATGGGACATTCACAGTCTTCGCTAAGCTCACCGCGTGCGTCAGCTCATTGTGATCTTCCTGGTTTTGCTGGCCTCCGGCTGCGGCTGGAAGCCTCCCGCGCCGCCGCAGGCCCGACCCGCCACCTGCAAGGACTCCGATGGACCCACGGCCGACACCGTGCGTCGGGCCATCACCGCGGTTCCCATCGCCGTCCCCGGCACCATCTGGGTGGAGATGGGCCGGGGACACACGCGAAACTGCCGGTTGCACTGGGTGCAGATCATCCCGACGATCGCCAGCGAATCGAGTCCGCAGCAATTGCTGTTCTTCGACCACAACACGCCGCTCGGCAGCCCCACTCCGAACCCGAAGCCGTATATAACCGTGCTACCGCCTTCGGAGGACACCGTCACCGTTCAATATCAGTGGCAGAAGGGAAATGATCAGCTGTGCTGTCCCACCGGGATCGGAACGGTGAAGTTCCGGATCGGCCCGGACGGCAAGCTGCAAACCCTGGGCAAGGTTCCGAATCAATAACGTTTCACAGCAATGACTTCCCCGCGCGCCCGTGCCCTCGCCGAGAACCAATCGCGTTGTGTAACAGGTATCGTCGCGTCCCGCGGCGGTCCGGGATTCAAAACCGCTCGGGGCGAAGCTGTTTCGGCCCGGCCGCGGCGGCGCCGAACCCGCACGTCGTTGATTCAGGAAATTCTCATCACACGATGCGGGATTGCTTGGGAAGTCCTGTCATCCTGGGCGGCCGGTGCCGGGTGCCACCGGGCGGCCAGCGACACGGGCCGGCCGCCGGGCGGCCCGGCATCCGTGTGACGCCTGTACGCGTTGAGGCTGGAAGGCAGGTTTGATGGGGTGGTCACGACGGATCTCGCACTGGGACCCCGAGGACGGCGCGGCCTGGGAAGCCGGTAACAAGGTCATCGCCCGGCGCAATCTGATCTGGTCCATCGCGACCATGCATGTCGCGTTTTCGATCTGGTACCTGTGGTCGGTGATGGTGCTGTTCATGCCGCAGGCCGTCTACGGTTTCTCCACCGGTGACAAGCTGTTGGTGGGCGCCACCGCGGCGTTGGTGGGGGCGCTGGTGCGCATCCCGTACGCCATGGCCACGGCCCGGCTGGGCGGCCGCAACTGGGCGGTGTTGTCGTCGTTGGTGCTCCTGATCCCCACCGTGGCCGCCATCGTGCTGTTGGCGCACCCCGGGCTGCCGTTGTGGCCGTATCTGGTGTGCGCCGCGCTCACCGGCCTGGGCGGCGGCAACTACGCGGCCTCGCTGGCCAACGTCGAATCCTTCTTCCCGCAGCGTCGCAAAGGCTTCGCGCTGGGCCTCACCGGCGGGATCGGCAACCTGGGCGCGGCGAGCATCCAGGCCGTTGGGCTGGTCGTACTGGCCACGGCGGGTAACCAGGCTCCGTACTGGGTGTGCGCCGTCTACCTGGTGCTCTTGGCCGTCGTCGGCGTCGGCGCCGCGCTGTTCATGGACAACCTGGATCACTTCATCGAGGTCGCGCACGTGCGCTCCGTGCTCGCGGTGCCCGACACCTGGGCGATCTCGTTTCTCTACATGTGCGCCTCGGGGTCATTCATCGGGTTCGCGTTCGCGTTCGGCCAGGTGATCGCGCACAACCTGATCGCCGGCGGGCAGACTCACGCGCAAGCGGCCCTGCACGCCGCGGAGATCGCCTTCATCGGACCGCTGCTCGGATCGGTGGCGCGGGTGATCGGCGGCAAGCTGGGCGACCGCTTCGACGGCGGCCGCGTCACGCTGACCGTGCTGGTCGCGATGATCGCCGCCGGCGGGTTCCTGGTGGCCGTGAGCACCCACGACGACCTCACCCGCGGCCCCGGCGCACCGGTGTCGATCTACACCACCGCCGGCTACATCGCCGGATTCATCGCCCTGTTCATCTTCTGCGGCGTCGGCAAGGGCTCGGTGTTCAAGCTCATCCCCTCGGTCTTCGCCGAGCGCAGCCGCGCGCTGGACCTCGACAACACCGAGCGCCGCCACTGGGAACGGGTCAGATCGGCGGCCTTGATCGGGTTCGCCGGATCGTTCGGTGCGCTGGGCGGCATGGTGATCAACCTGGCGCTGCGGGAGTCCTACACCACCACGGGCACCGAGACGCCGGCCTTCTGGGCATTCATGATCTGCTACGTCGCCGCGGCCCTGTTGACCTGGGTGAGGTACGTGCGGCCGCAGCGCGCGGCCCCCGCACCCGCGCGGATGCCGATCGCCGAGCAGCCCGTCAGCTCGTGAGGGCCTCGGACAAGTTCTCCGGGTGCAGCATTTCGGCGTCACGCAACCGCGCCGGTACCCCGAAACCGTCGACCACGGTCTCGGCGTGCGGGCGCAGCGCCCGGCAGCGGTCGTTGATCCCGCGGGTGACCGCCTTGGCGCGCTCGGTGGACAGGTAGCGGTGCTCGATGTACCAGGCCTTGTCGTCCTCGATCACCGACAGCGCGTACAGGTCGCACAGGATGCCGAGCAGTTCGCGGGCCTGCTCGTCGGGGCATGCGTCGATCCCCGCCACGAACGCTTCCAGCACCACGCGGTCGATGTGGGCGCTGGCCGCGTGCAGCACGTGATCCTGGACCGAATTGAACGCGTCGAATTCGGACATCTCTTTGGATTTCGCCTGCAACCGGCGCGCCACGGATGCGAGCAGGTATTCCTCGCGGTCTTCGAACATCTTGATCTGGGTGCCGCGGTTGAACAGGCTGCCCTCTTCCTCGCTGTCCTGACGGGCGTCCACGATCGTTTGGATGATCGCCTCTGCCGCAGTGCGTTTCACGACGCGTTCACCAACGGTGTTGGCGGCGAAGCGAACCCATTCGACCGGGCTCATGCTCTTGATGTCGTCGGCGTAGGCGGTCAGCAGCTCCTTGGCCACCAGCTGTGTCAGCACGTGGTTGTCGCCCTCGAACGTGGTGAAGACATCGGTGTCACCCCGCAGCCCGATTAGCCTGTTCTCGGCCATGTAGCCGGCGCCGCCGCACGCCTCGCGGGACTCCTGGATCGCGCGGCTGGCGTGCCAGGTGTTGGCCGCCTTCAGCCCGGCGGCACGCGCTTCCAGCTCGCGCTGCTCGTCGGCGTCGGGGGCGTCTGCGCTCTGCACGTCGTGGCACTTGCTGACCAGCTCGTTCTGGGCGAACTGCAGTGCGTATGACTTCGCGATCAATGGGAACAGTCGCCGCTGGTGCACCAGGTAATCCATGATCAGCACCTCGGAACCGTCACCGGGTGCGCTGAACTGCCTGCGCTGCAACGCATATCGGGTGGCGATATCCAGCGCCACCCGGCCTGCGGCGCCCGCGCTGCCGCCCACGGTGATCCGCCCGCGGACCAGGGTGCCCAGCATGGTGAAGAACCGGCGGTTGGGATTCTCGATCGGCGAACTGTAGGTGCCGTCGGCCGCGACGTCGCCGTACTTGTTCAGCAGGTTGACCCGCGGGACGCGGACGTGGTCGAACACGATGCGCCCGTTGTCGACGCCGGGCAGCCCACCCTTGTACTCGCAGTCCGACGTGGTGACGCCGGGCAGGTCGTTGCCGTCCTCGTCGCGGATCGGCACCAGGACGCAGTGCACACCGTGATTGACCGGCTTACCGTCCTCGGTGGTGATCAGTTGCGCGAAAACCGCTGCCATGGTTGCGGTTTCGGCGGCGCCGCCGATGTAGTCCTTGCGGGCCGACGGGGTCGGGGAGTCGATGACGAACTCTTGAGTCTGCGGATCGTAGGTCGCGGTGGTCTCCAGCGACTGCACATCGCTGCCGTGTCCCGTCTCGGTCATCGCGAAACAGCCGCGCAATTCCAGGCTGATGATCTTGGGCACGTAGGTCTCGTGGTGGCGCTCGGTGCCCAGGTTTTCCACGGCCCCGCCGAACAGGCCCCACTGCACACCGGCCTTCACCATCAGCGACAGGTCCGACATCGCCAGCATCTCGATCATGGTGATCGCCGCGCCGACGTCGCCGGTGCCACCGTGTTCCTTCTTGAAACTGTCGGCGGCCGCGCCGAAGGCCGCCATGATGCGCATCTGCTCCGCCACCTTGGTGCGGGCGATCACGGTATTCGGGGTGTAGTGCGGGCGGAACAGGTCCTCGGTGAGCGTGTCGCGCATCCGGTTTCTGACGTCGCGCCACCGCCCGTCCAGGGTGTTGCGCAGATGCTCGGCAGTGGTTGTCGTTTCAGGCGCCATAAAGCCGACAGTAATGGGCGGTTCGCGTCGCGGCGAACATCGCCGACGGCTCGCCGAACGAAACTTCGCGGCGGCCCACAGCCGCCGGCGCGGGCAGACTCAGCGCTCGGGATGACGAGCTTGCGGCGCCGGGTCCGGCGACGGGCCGCGGTTTTCGCCGAGGGGCGACCGCAGCCGATAGAGCGCGACTCCGGCCGCGATGACGCCGAACAGCACGAGCATCCCCATGTCGAACACCCACCAGCCGCTGTAGTGGGTCCACGTCACGGCGTTGGCGGCCAGCGAGTCGACCCTGCGCAGGTTCGTGGTGGATGCCGCGGCCGCGAAACCCCACTGGGCCGGGACGAACCAGCTGATCTGCTGCAGGCCCAGCACGCCCACCAGCTGCACCAGGCTCCCGTTGAACAGTGCGGACGCCAGGATCACCGGGATCACCAGCGGCAGGACCTCCCGCAGCGACTTGCCCAGCGACGACAGCGCGAGGCCGATGACCGCGGAGACGATCGCGGTGACGGCCACGCTCACGTAGAGCTCGACCGTGGCGTTGTGCAGCAGGACGGCGCTCCGTCCGGGCTCGCCCTTGACCGCGACGACGATCGCGAAGACGACGGCCGTCCAGACGGCGGCGGCCAGGCTGTACACGGTGATCTTGGCGGTCAGGTAGCTGGGCGCGGACAGGCCGATCTCCTGCTCGCGGCGGAAGACGCGATGCTCGCACACAACCGTGCGGATGGTCAGCGCGGTGCCGATGATCACCGCGGCGATGTTGAGGGCGGCCAGGATCTCGATGGCTTCGTGCGCGTTCGTGCTGCCCGGGTCGGGTCGCGTCAGGCCTGCGTCGCCCGGGACCAGCAGCGCGAGCCCCGCCAGCACGAACGGCAGGATCACCAGGAAGGCGAGGTAGCTGCGATCGCCGAGAAGCAGGCGGACCTCGCGACGGGCCAGCAACCGGATCTGCCGGCTTCTGGACAGCGCGCGCGGCGGCGGACCGGGCGCCGCGACTTCTGGCGGGGTGGCCGCCGCCGTCTGCGGGCGCGCACGGAAGGCGCGGTGGGCCCCTCGGGATCGGCGCCGACCTGCGCCAGCACCCGTGACCAGTCGGTGGTGCCCATCGCGGACTCGATCTGCAGGGGCGTTCCGAGGTATGCGAGTTTGCCCGCGCCGGTGAGCACCATCACCTGGTCGCACGCGTTCACATCGGTGAGCGAGGTGCGCGCCGAAATCGCGACCACGACGGCGCAGCCGAGGTTGGCCTGGTGCCGCAGCATCGCCATGACGTGGCGCTGCTGCGCCGCATCCAGTCCGGCGGTGGGTTCGTCGACCACGAGCAGGCCTGGCCGGCTGACGAGTTCGACAGCCAGCGCGGCGCACCGGCGTACCTCGGGCGGGAGTTTGCGGATTCTGGTGTCCCGGTGCGGCGCCAGCCCGAGTTCGTCGAGAACCTGGCTGACCACGCGGTCGCGCTGCTCGGGCACCGTGTCCGGCGGCAGCCGGAGTTCGGCGGCGTATTCCACCACCTGCGCGACGGTGAGCTGCCGGTGCAGCCGGTCGTCGCGGGCGACCACCCCGATGCGGGTGCGGATGGACTCCGGCTCGGCGTGGACGTCGTGTCCGTCCACGGTGACGCGCCCGGCGCTGAGCTTTCTGGTGCCGGCCAGCAGCGCGAGCAGCGCGGAATTGCGCGCGGCCGACGGCCCGATGACCGCGGTCATGGCGCCGGGACGCGCGGTGAACGAGATGCCCGACAGCGTCTCGCGGCCATCGACCGTCAGCCCCAGCCGGTAGGCGGTCACGCCGGTGGTGCGTGACGCGGTTTGCAGCGGCAGCCGAAACGTGGAGTTGGGTTCCTCGGTGCGGAAGGAGGGGCGCTGGGCGCGCAGCTTGCTGGTCACCATCCGCTCGATCAGGCTCGGGCCCTTGTGCGGCTCGGGTTCCGCGGTGGGCGGAGGCGCCGGCGGAGCCGGTGGCTGAGCCGGGGGCGGGGGGACCGCACCCGGCGGCGGCGGTGGCGGAGGGCCGGGCTGGACAGGCCGCTGGGCGGCGGGCGGCGGGGGCGTGACCACGGGCATCCGCCGGGTGGCGCTCTGCGTGGGAACCCGCGGGTCGGGGTCGTTCGGACGACCCGGCGGTGGCGCGCCCGGTGGAACCGGAGGCGCCTGCGGGGGATACGCCGGGCCCGCCGGTGGCGGAGGCCCGGGCGGTCCGGGCGAGGCCGCGGTTTGAAAGACCAGGCGCGGACCGTGCTGTGGATCCCCGATGCTGATCCCCAGGCCGTCGCGGATCTCGAGTGTCGACACCCGCGATCCGCCGGCGAAGATGCCGCGTCGGCTCAGATCGATGGCCACCCAGTGACTACCCGTGAACCGCAGGATCACGTCCACCCGCGGCGGCGGGGGCTGAGACGGCCCGCCCGGAGCCGGCAGCGGAATGTCACACCCGGGGCCGTAGCCCACGATCACGTCGCGGCCCGGGGTGAAGACATACCGCGCCGATCCGGCCCATACGGTCAGCGAGGCCGGAAGGGCCGAAGCCTCGGTCGGCATGGCCGCCACCTTTCGTCACCGGTCAGCTCGATGTGGTCTCGGCTTCAGGGCCGCCCCGCCCGGAGGCGCCGGTCGCCGCGCTCGCTTAAGTGTCTACCCTCGCCCGAGCTTCAACCGCCAGCGGCGCACCGCTCACAGCGGGTTGCGGCGGCCCGAAAGCGAGGTGGCAAGCGAAGCGTTGTCCAGTAGCCCGCGCAACACGTCGACCGCTTGCCTCAGCACCTGCCGGTCCGCGTCGTCGAGCAGCGCCAATTGGGGTTCGATCGCGGCGGCGCGGTCGGCCCGAACCGCGTTGAGCGTGCGACGGCCCTCGGCCGTGATGCGGATCCGCACCGCACGCGCGTCACCGGGGTCGACCATCCGGGTGACCAGGCCCGCCTCCTCGAGGCGGCGCACCTGCGTCGTCATCGTCGGTTGCGAACAGTGGTCGACGGCGGCCAGGTCACCGATGCGGGCTTCGCCGTGGGCTTCGATGGTGGCCAGTAGCCTGGCCTGCGCGGCCGGCAAGGGCATCTGGATGCGCTGGGTGGCCATGCGGTTCAACCGCGCGACCACGGCGAGCAGGTCGGCCCCCAGTCCCTGCGCTCCCTCGAGGTTTGCGGCATCGACGACGTTGTCCATGTATCCATGGTTGCATAGCTTTGCTAAGCGAGGCCGGAAGGACGACGCGTGCCGCGCAAAACGCCATCTTCAGCGGACACCCCTTCTTCCGGCTGGCAGAATCGCCCAAGTGACCTTGCTGCGTTTCCGGCGATCGAAGGAAGGGGCGCTGCGGCCGAATGAGTTGGCACAGGCCGCGGTCATGGGGGCCCTCTGCGCGGCGATCGAGATCCTGGCCGCGGTAATCCCATTCGCTCAGGGACTCGGCGTGCTGGGCACCGTGCCGATGGGGCTGCTGGCCTATCGCTACCGGCCCCGAGCGCTGATCGCGGCGACGGTGGCCGGCGGGGTGATCGCCTTCTTGATCGCCGGGCTGGGCAGCCTGTTCATGCTGATCGACTGCGCCTGGGTGGGCGGATTGTGCGGCATCGTCAAACGCAAAGGCCGCGGCTTGCCGACGGTCGCCCTGTTGGCGCTGGCCGCCGGAGTGCTCTGGGGCGCCGGATGGGTCGCGGTGCTGGCGGTGCTGACCCGGCTGCGGCACTTGTTCTTCGACGTCATCACCGCGAACGCCAACGGCGTCGCGGCATTCCTGAACTGGGTCCACCTGCAGGGCGTCGGTGCGGGGTTGAAGCGGTACGTCGCCGACGGGATCCAGCACTGGCCGTTGCTGATTTTCCCCTACATGGTCCTGTTGGTCGTCATCGTCGCGTTCATCAGCTGGTCGGCACTGTCCCGCCTCCTCGAGCGGATGCGCAAGATCCCTGACGTCCACAAGCTGGACGCCACCGATGACGCGCGCACGCAAGGCAGTCCGGTGGGGCCGGTGCCGGTGCGGTTGGACAAGGTGCGGTTCCGGTACCCGGGCGCCGAGCAGGACGCGCTGCGCGAGGTCAGTCTCGATGTCCAGGTCGGCGAACACATCGCGGTGACCGGCGCCAACGGTTCGGGGAAGACGACGTTGATGCTGATCTTGGCCGGCCGGGAGCCGACGGCAGGCAGCGTCGAGCGCCCGGGAACCGTCGGACTCGGCGAGATGGGCGGCACGGCAATTGTGTTGCAGCACCCCAAAAGCCAGGTCCTGGGCACGCGTGTCGCCGACGATGTGGTGTGGGGATTGCCCCCGGACGCCGAGATCGACGTCGATCAACTGCTGCACGAGGTGGGCCTCGATGGGCTGGCCGAACGCGACACCGGAAGCTTGTCCGGCGGGGAACTGCAGCGCCTCGCCCTCGCGGCCGCGCTGGCGCGGGATCCCGCGCTGCTGATCGCCGACGAGGTCACCACCATGGTCGACCAGCAGGGGCGAGATGCCTTGCTGGGCGTGCTCTCTGGCCTGGCCAAGCGGCACCAGACGGCGTTGGTGCACATCACCCACTACGACAACGAGGCGGCATCCGCGGACCGCATCATCAAGCTCAGCGATTCACCGGACAACGCGGTGACGAGCGACACCGCGGCCGCGCCCGTCCAGGCCGGCGCCGTCGGTGACGGCGCGCGAACGCCGGTGCTGGAACTCATCGACGTCAGCCACGAATACGCCAGCGGCACACCATGGTCCAAGGTCGCCCTGCGTGATGTCAGCTTTGTGGTGGAGCAGGGCGACGGGGTGTTGATCCACGGCGGCAACGGGTCGGGTAAGTCGACGCTGGCCTGGATCATGGCCGGCCTGACCAACCCGACCGCCGGCACCTGCCTGATCGACGGCGAACCCACCCACGAGCGCGTGGGCGAGGTCGCGCTGTCGTTCCAGTCCGCCCGGTTGCAGTTGATGCGCGATCACGTCGATGCCGAAGTCGCGTCCGCGGCGGGCTTTTCGCACCTCGACACCGACCGCGTGGCCGAGGCGTTGATCTCGGTCGGGCTGGACCCGGCGATGGGCAAGCGCCGGATCGACCAACTCAGCGGCGGCCAGATGCGCCGCGTGGTGCTGGCCGGTCTGCTGGCGCGCTCCCCGCGGGCGTTGGTCCTCGACGAGCCGCTGGCGGGATTGGACATCGGCAGCCAGCGCGGCCTGCTGCGGCTGCTGGAGAGCCTGCGCAAGGAACGCGGCCTGACGGTGGTGGTGATCTCCCATGACATCGTCGGGCTCGAGGAGCTCTGCCCGCGGACGCTGTTCCTGCGCGACGGCATGCTGGAAACGGCGTCGACCGCGGCGGGGGGTATGTCATGACCGCACCCGCGGACGCCAAGCCGGCGCCAAGCCGCACCCGGCGCACGCATCGTCCGGTGGTGCTGCTGGTGCCGGTGCCCGGGACGTCGAAGATCCACGAGTTGTGGGCCGGTACCAAACTACTTGTGGTCCTGGGCGTTTCGATACTGCTGACCTTGTACCCGGGCTGGGTGACAGTCGGGCTGATGTTGGTCTTGCTGATCACCGCCGCCCGGCTCGCCCACATTCCCCGCGGCGCGTTGCCGTCGCCGCGGCGCTGGATCTGGATCGCCCTGGCGGTGGGCGCCGTCACCGCCGCGCTCGGCGCCGGCAGTCCGGTGATCGAGATAGCCGGGGTGCACATCGGGCTGGGCGGAACGTTGCACTTCGTGCGGGTGACCGCGCTGTCGATCGTGTTGATCGGCCTGGGCGCGATGCTGTCGTGGACCACCAACGTCGCCGAAATGGGTCCGGCGCTGGCGGCTTTGGGCCGGCCACTGCGATGGCTGCGGATTCCGAGCGACGAATGGGCCGTCGCCCTGGCGCTTGCGTTGCGCGCCTTCCCGATGTTGATCGAGGAATTCCAGGTGCTCTACGCCGCCCGGCGGCTGCGCCCCAACCAGGAACCGCGGAACCGCCGGGCCCGCCGGCGCCAGCAGGCCCGCGACATGATCGATTTGCTCACGGCGGCAATCGTTGTCACGCTGCGGCGGGCCGACGAAATGGGCGACGCGATCACCGCCCGCGGCGGCATCGGCCAGCTGGCGGCCGCACCGGCGCGACCGAAACTGGCGGACTGGGTGGCGTTGGGCATCACCATCGCGGCCGGCGCCATCGGAGTGGTGATCGACGCGATGTTGCAGTTCCATTAGGCAACTCGGGGTCCGGCGGCGTGAACAGATGACCGCGATCCAGCGCACGCGCACCATCGCGGCTCGCGTCGACGACATCTGGAATGTGCTGGCGGACTTCGGCTCGATCAGCGCGTGGGCCGGCAACGTCGACCACTCGTGCATCCTGCACGCCGGACGCAACGGGCAGCCGGTCGGCACCGCCCGGCGGGTCCAGGTCAAGCGCGACGCCCTGGTCGAGCGCATCACCGAATTCGAGCCACCCCGCGCCCTCGCGTACGACATCGACGGCCTGCCGCGCCGCCTGCGCAGGGTGTCCAATCGCTGGACGCTCGCCGCGGCCGCGGGCGCGGCGGTCCCCGAAACCCGGGTGACGCTGACCAGCACCGTCGAAATCGGCCCTCGCCCAACGCACCGGCTGGCCGAACGGATCCTGTGCCGCTTCCTTGCACGACAGTTCGACGCGATGCTGGCCGGCCTGGCAAACCGATTGGAGGACGGCCGTGTCTGATCGCCCCGGCCCCCGCCCCGACGTCATCGTCATCGTTACGGACGAAGAACGCGCGGTGCCGCCCTACGAGGCGCCCGAGGTGCTCGCGTGGCGCGATCGGATACTGTCCGGGCGCAGGTGGTTTGAGGAGCACGGCGTCAGCTTCGGTAGGCACTACACCGGCTCCCTGGCCTGCGTGCCCAGCCGCCCAACGATTTTCACCGGGCACTATCCCGATCTGCACGGGGTCACCCAGACCGACGGCATCGGGAAGACCGCCGGCGACTCGCGCATGCGGTGGCTGCGCCAGGGCGAGGTGCCCACACTGGGCAACTGGTTTCGCGCCGCCGGCTACGACACCCACTACGACGGCAAGTGGCACATCTCGCATGCCGATCTCATCGACCCGGCCACCGGCCGGTCGCTGGCCACCAACGACGATGACGGGAACGTCGACCCCGGTGCCGTACGCCGCTACCTGGAGGCGGATCCGCTTGCACCGTTCGGCTTCTCGGGCTGGGTCGGCCCAGAGCCGCACGGGGCGGCGCTGGCCAACGCCGGCATTCGCCGCGACCCGTTGATCGCCGATCGCATCGTCGCCTGGCTCACCGACCGCTACGCCCGCCGTCGCGCCGGGGACCCGGCCGCGTTGCGTCCGTTTCTGCTGGTGGCCAGCTTTGTGAATCCCCATGACATCGTGCTGTTTCCGACGTGGTCACGACGCGGCCCGGTCAAGCCGTCACCGCTGGACCCGCCGCCGGTGCCCCCGCCCCGACGGCGGAGGAGGACCTGTCCAGCAAGCCCGCCGCCCAGATCGCCTTCCGCGAGGCGTACTACTCCGGGTACGGCCCGGCGCCCGCGATCGAATGGACCTACCGGCGCAACGCGCAGCGCTACCGCGACCTGTACTACCGATTGCATGCCGAGGTGGACGGGCCGATCGATCGGGTGCGGCGGGCCGTCACCGACAATGGTTCACGCGACGCGGTGCTGGTGCGCACCGCCGATCACGGCGACCTCCTGGGTGCGCACGGTGGGTTGCACCAGAAATGGTTCAACCTCTACGACGAAGCCACTCGGGTGCCGTTCGTCATCGCGCGCGTCGGCGTGCGCACGACGCAGCGCCGGGTGGTCGAGGCGCCGACCTCGCACGTGGATCTGGTCCCGACGTTGCTCGGCGCGGCCGGCATCGACGTGGACGCGGTGGCGGCCACGCTCGCGGAGTCGTTCTCCGAAGTGCACCGGCTGCCGGGCCGCGACCTGATGCCGATCGTCGACGGCGCGGCCGCCGACGAAACCCGGGCCGTTTACCTGATGACCCGCGACAACATGCTCGAGGGAGACAGCGGGGCTTCGGGTTTGGCGCGACAACTGAAACGTACCGTCAATCCACCGGCGCCACTGCGAATCCGGATTCCGGCTCACACCGCATCCAATTTCGAGGGACTCGTCGTCCGCGTCGACGAGGCGACGGCCGCCGGCGGCGGCGGGCATCTGTGGAAGCTGGTCCGCACCTTCGACGACCCGGGAACGTGGACCGAACCCGGAGTCCGTCACCTGGCCGCCAACGGGCTTGGGGGAGAGGCCTACCGGACGTCGCCGGTCGACGACCAATGGGAGCTCTACGACCTGACCACCGACCCGATCGAAGCCGCGAACCGGTGGACCGATCCGCTACTGCACGACCTGCGCCAGCACCTGCGCACCCAACTCAAACACGTCCGGGCCAGTTCGATTCCCGAGCGAAACAACCCGTGGCCGTACGCATCTCGCCGCCCGGCACCGGCCCGCACGCGGCGGTTGCGGGCGTTCCGTCGGCGCTGAGCGTTACGGGCGCGTCCGGTCGATAAGGTTGGACAACACGACGATGCTCTCACTGCGCTCGATGTCCGCACTTGACCGGATTTTCTCCAAAGCCGCCTCCAGATGCCGCATGTCGCGGGCGAGCACATGCAGGATGGCGTCGGGGGTCCCGGTCACCGTCGCGGCGCTGAACACCTCGGGGATGTCCACCCAGGCCGCTCGCAACTCGTCCGGTGCGATCCGGCCGTGGCAGAAAACCTGCACATAAGCCTCGGTGTTCCAGCCGAGCGCGTTGCGGTCGATGACCGTGGTGAAACTCTTGATGACGCCGCTGTCCAGCATCCGGTCCACGCGCCGCTTCACCGCCGGCGCAGACAGATTCACCTTTTCACCGATCTCGGCGAAGGTGGCGCGCGCATGCTCGGTCAGCTCGGCGAGGATGCGCTCGTCGGTTTCGTCCAAGCGCTCCATGGCACCCCTTTCCTACGGCGATGCAACAAATCGACGACTTCAGCACTGTAACGCAATAAATCGACGCTAGACACGCAATATACGTGGTTTGATTAACGACAGCACGCTAAATATCGTTGATTCATGACGGAACAACACGTGCTGACGCCCCGGGCCGCAGGGCCGGCCCGGCCCGCCGCGCCCGGTCGCACGCCCGGTGTCCGTCGGTACGCGATGACGCCGCCGGCCTTCTTCGCGGTCGAATACGCGATCAATCCGTGGATGGACGTCACCACGCCCGTCGACGCCGGCCTCGCACTGGCGCAGTGGGAACGGTTGCGCGAGACCTATGTACGGCTGGGGCATCAGGTGGAGGTGATCGAACCCGTGCCGGGGCTTCCGGACATGGTGTATGCCGCCAACGGCGGGTTCGTCGCGCACGATGTCGCGATCGTCGCCAGGTTCCGGTTCGCCGAGCGGGCCGGCGAATCGCGCGCCTACGCCCGGTGGATGGCGTCGCTCGGCTACCGGCCGGTGCACACCCGCCACGTCAACGAGGGGCAAGGTGACCTGCTGAAGGTCGGCGACATCGTGTTGGCCGGGTGGGGATTCCGCACCGACCGGCGCGCGCACGCCGAAATCTCCGCGGCGCTGCGCGCGCCGGTGATCTCACTGGAGCTGGTGGACCCTCGTTTCTACCACCTCGACACCGCCCTGGCCGTTCTCGACGATCGCACCATCGCGTTCTACCCGCCGGCGTTCAGCGCCGACGCCCAGGAGCAGCTGGGCGCGCTGTTCCCGGACGCCATCATCGCCGACACGGCCGATGCCTACGTGCTGGGTCTCAATGTCGTCTCGGACGGCCTGCACGTGGTGCTTCCCAGCGCGGCAACGGGTTTCGCCGCGCAGCTGCGCCGGGCCGGCTTCGAGCCGATCGGCGTCGATCTGTCCGAGCTGCTCAAGGGCGGCGGTTCCGTCAAGTGCTGCACCCTGGAGGTATTCCCATGACGATTCTCGATGCGCAGACGTCGCAGAAGGTCACCGCCAATCGGATCGATGCCGCCATCAGGTTGGCGGAAAAGCGCGCAGCGCACAACTATTCGCCGCTCCCGGTGGTCGCCGCAAGCGCCGAGGGTGCGTGGATCACCGACATCGAGGGCCGTCGCTACCTGGACTGCCTGTCCGCCTATTCCGCGGTGAACTTCGGCCACCGCAACCCGGAGATCACCGCGACCGCGCATGCGCAACTCGACACCGTGACGTTGGTCAGCCGCGCATTTCACTCCGACAAGCTCGGGCCCTTCTGCGCAGCGCTGGCCTATCTGTGCGACAAGGACATGGTGCTGCCGATGAACTCGGGCGCCGAGGCCGTCGAAAGCGGCCTCAAGGTCGCCCGCAAGTGGGGCGCCGACGTCAAGGGCGTACCCGCGGACCAGGCCAACATCATCGTCGCCGACAACAACTTTCACGGCCGCACGATCAGCATCGTGAGCTTCTCCTCGGATCCGGCCGCGCGAAACGGGTTCGGGCCCTTCACCCCGGGATTTCGTTCGGTGCCGTTCGGTGACGCCGCCGCCCTCGCGCAAGCCATCGACGACAACACCGTCGCGGTGCTGTTGGAGCCCATCCAGGGCGAGGCCGGCATCATCGTCCCGCCCGACGACTACCTGCCGGCGGTCCGCGCGCTGTGCAGCGAGCACAACGTGCTGATGATCGCCGACGAGATCCAGTCGGGCCTGGCGCGCACGGGTTACACGTTCGCGTGCGATCGATGGCGGGTCGTCCCCGACGTCTACCTGCTGGGCAAGGCGCTGGGCGGCGGGGTGGTTCCGCTGTCGGCGGTGGTGGCCGACCGCGACGTCCTGGGCGTGTTGCATCCCGGCGAGCACGGCTCCACGTTCGGCGGCAACCCGCTGGCCGCCGCCATCGGCACCACCGTGGTGTCCATGCTGGCCCGCGGCGAATTCCAGGCCCGGGCGACCGCGCTGGGCGCCAACCTACATCGGCGGCTGAGACAGCTGATCGGCCACGGCGTCCACGAGGTGCGGGGCCTGGGTCTGTGGGCCGGCGTCGACGTCGACCCCTCGCTGGGCACCGGCAAGGAGATCAGCCTGCGGCTGGCCGACCGCGGCGTCCTGGTGAAAGACACCCACGGCTCGACGCTGCGCTTCGCTCCACCTTTGGTGGTCACCGCCCAGGAGATCGAGTGGGCGGTGGGCCGGCTTGCTGCGGTATTGCGGGAGGCTGCCTCATAATCAGCTGATCCGGCCACAGGAGGGGCGCTTGCCAGCCACGTCGATCAGCCTGAAAGAGCAGATGCTCCGGCGGCGCCCGGTGGTGGGTGCGCACGTCGCCCATGGGGCCGCCGATCACCTCAAACGCGGTATCGGAACATTCCAGCTGACCATGTTCGGGGTCGGCTCGACCGTCGGCACCGGCATCTTCTTCGTCATGGCCGAAGCCGTGCCGCAGGCCGGACCGGGGGCGATCGTCTCCTTCCTTCTCGCGGGCTTCGCCGCCGGGCTGGCGGCCGTCTGCTACGCCGAATTGGCTTCGGCGGTGCCGGTTTCGGGGTCGTCGTATTCGTATGCCTACACCACGCTCGGCGAGGTGGTGGCCGTGGGCGTGGCGGCGTGCCTGCTGCTGGAATACGGGGTGGCCACCGCCGCGGTCGCCGTCAACTGGAGTGGCTACCTGAACAAGCTGGTGAGCAACGTGCTGGGATTCCAGCTGCCGCAGGCTTTGTCGGCCGCGCCCTGGGATTCCCAGCCGGGTTACGTGAACGTGCCTGCGGTGCTGCTGATCGTGATGTGCGCGTTGCTGCTCATCCGCGGCGCCAGCGAATCGGCCAAGGTCAACGCCATCATGGTGATGATCAAACTCGGCGTCTTGGTGGTCTTCGCCGTCGTTGCCTTCACGGCGTTCGACGCGAGCCATCTTCGTGATTTCGCGCCCTTCGGTGTTTCCGGGATCGGTTCGGCCGCCGGCACCATCTTTTTCTCCTACATCGGCCTCGACGCCGTGTCGACCGCGGGCGACGAGGTGAAAGATCCACAGAGAACGATGCCGCGCGCCTTGATCGGCGCGCTGCTGACGGTCACCGGTGTCTACGTCCTCGTCGCGGTAGCCGCGCTGGGCGCCCAGCCGTGGCAGAACTTCGCCGGCCAACAGGAGGCGGGGCTGGCCACCATTCTCGACAACGTCACGCACGGCGGCTGGGCGGGCACGATTCTGGCTGCCGGAGCGGTCATTTCGATCTTCAGCGTCACGCTCGTCACCATGTACGGCCTGACCCGCATCCTGTTCTCCATGGGCCGCGACGGGCTGTTGCCCGCGAGGTTCGCGACGGTGAACGCACGCACCATGACGCCGGTGAACAACACGGTGATCGTTGCGATCGTGGCCTCGGCTCTGGCCGCATTCATCCCGCTGCAAAAGCTCGCCGACATGGTGTCGATCGGCACGCTCACCGCGTTCGTCGTCGTTTCCGTCGGGGTGATCGTCTTGCGGGTGCGCGAGCCCGACCTGCCACGCGGATTCAAGGTCCCGGGCTATCCCGTCACGCCGCTCCTGTCGGTGGCGGCCTGCGGCTACATCCTGGCCAGCCTGCACTGGTACACCTGGATCGCGTTCAGCGGCTGGGTGTCACTGGCGTTGATCTTCTATTTCGTCTGGGGCCGCCACCACAGCGCGCTCAACGACGAGACGGTCGCGCGGTCAGCGGACGACACCCGGTGACGGGCCCCTACTGGCGCGCAGCGGCGGTGTTGGCCGCGGCCTGAGCCCGCCGCAGCGTCGACGCGACATCGCCTCGGCCCAAGAACATTTCGGCGAAGTACGGCTGCAGGGCGTCATTGCCGGCCGCAAAGCCGGCACCGCCGGGCGCAGCGATGCGCGGACCGTCGAGGACGGCGAAAAAGGGTGTGACGTCGACGCCTCGCGCGGCCCAGTACCGGAAGTAGACCGGTTGGGCCGAGGTCACCGCCGGGATGGCCGCGCCGTAGCTGCCCAGGTATTCGTTGCCCTTCTTGCTGACCATCCAGGCCAGCACCTGGCGCACGGCGTCGGGGTGTTTCGTCGCCGCATTGCCCGCCGCGGCAATGCCGTTGGTGACGCTGACCCGGCCCACCGGCCCGGCGGGCATCATCGCCACACCCCAGTGGAAGCGGGCATCGCGCGCCACCGGAGCCAGGTTGTAGGTGCCGGACTGGAAGAGCGCCATCCTGCCGGCCAGGAACTGGTTGCGGGAGAAGTCGCCGTTGTCGTTGGTGTCGGCGGCGGGTGGCGCGACGTGGTCGCGGTTGATCAGGTCGACCAGATACCGAAAGGCGGTCACGGCAGCCGGGTTGTCGAACGCGAACTCATCGCCCCGCTGGAACACGCCGCCGGCCGATCCGATGTAGTTCAGGTAGATGCCCTGGGGGTCGTTGGCCGCGTTGTATGCCCACTGCCGCACCCGCCCCGCGTCGAAACGCGATGTGTCGCCCCGGTTTCCGTCGGCGTCGACGGTCAGGCGGCTTAGCATCGGACGCAACGTGTCGCCGCCGTCGGGGCTCCACCGCAACGCGTTCAGCTGAGCGGGATCGACGCCGGCCGCGGCGAGCAGATCCGCGTTGTAGTACAACGCGATTCCCGCGTCGGTCAGTTGCGGCACGCCCCACAGCGTGCCGTTGCGGGTGAACTGCTCGACGACCGGCCGCTCCCAATCCGAGGCCGCGTTGTGCCCCAACGCTTCGCCGATGTTCAGTAGCCGGCCGCTGTCGGCGTACGCCGCGAGGTAGGCGTTGGACAGCCAGAAGATGTCGTCGGCGCTGCCGCCGGCGACATCGGTGCGCAGCGTGTTGAAGTAGGTCGAGTACGCCACCAGGTTCAGGTGCACCTCAATGTCGGGGTGCGCGCGGCTGAAGGCCTCGAAGGATTGCCGGTAGGCCGCGCCGATCTGGTCGCCCCAGATGCGCACCGTGACGACGGTCTTGCCGCCGTGGGGCTGGCCGGAGTAATCCAGCAGCACCGCCATCGCCGCCAGCAGCACCGCCACCAGCGCAACCGATCCCGCGACCAGGGTGGAGAAGCGGGGCCGGGTCACTTGAGTCCCGAGACGACGATCGACGCCACGATGTGACGCTGGAAGACGACGAACAGCGCGATCAGCGGGGCGATCGCGATCGTGGTCGCCGCCATAACCAGGGTCCACTGGGAATTGAACCGCGACTGCAGGTCGGCGGTCGCGACGGTGAGCACCCGCCACTTGTGCCCGCTGGTGATCACCAACGGCCACATGAAGTTGTTCCACTGCGAGACCACCGTGATCAACGCGAGCGCGGCCAGGACCGGGCGGCTGGACGGGATCACCACGTGCACGATCACGTCCAGCGTGTTGGCCCCGTCCAGGTGGGCGGCGTGGATCAAGTCATTAGGGATGATCCGGAAGTGCTCGCGCAACAAGAAGATCGCGTACGGCGAGCCGAACATGAACGGCAGCACCAACGCCCAGAACGTGTTGCGCAGACCGAGCTGGGCCATCATCAGATACATCGGCACCACCGTGACTGTGCCGGGCACCATCAGCGTCGCGATGTAGACCCAGAACAGCGCGTCACGTCCGGGGAATTGCAGGCGCGCGAACGCGAATCCGGCCAGCACCGAAAAGGTCAACTGGCCCACCAGGATCACCGCCGCCATTGAGGCGGTCACCGCGGCCGCCCGACCGAACCCGGCCCCGGCCAGGTCGGCGAAATTGGACAGCGTGGGGGGTCGCGGCAGCTGCAGCGGGGTGCCCGTGACGAACTGGTGCGCCGAGGTGAACGCCGTCAGCAATCCAAGTGCGAACGGCGCCAACGTGATCAACGCACCCAGCGACAGCCCGGCGTAAATCGCGACGTTGGTGGTGCGACTAGGTGAGGTCATAGCTGATCCGTCGCCGGAAGTACAGATGCTGAACCACGGTGACCCCGATGAGAATGACGAACAGCACCACCGCCATCACCGACGCCCGGCCGATGGATGCCGAACCGAAGGCCTCGGCGTAGATGCGATGGGCCACCAGGTCGGTGCTGCCGGCCGGTCCACCGCCGGTCAGCGCGTACACCATGTCGAAAACCTGTGCGGTGCTGACGATCCCGGTCACCAGCACGAAGAAGGTCGTCGGGCGCAGCATGGGCATGGTGATGCGCCAGAACCGCTGCCACCCGGTGGCGCCGTCGGTGCGTGCCGCGGCGTAGATGTCGTCGGGAATGGCCAGCAGGCCGGCCAGGAAGGACAACGAGACGTAGCCGACGTTGGTCCACACCACCACGGCCGACACGAGCGGCAGCGCGAAGCTGGGATCCGACAGCCACCCGATGCTGTGCCCGAGCGCGGTGCTCACGGCGCCGTCCGTGGGAGCCAGGATCCAGCGCCACAGCACCGCGATGGCCAGCGGCGCGCAGATCCACGGCAGCACAAACAGGGTGCGAAACAGATTGGTGCCGCGCAGCTGGCGGGCCAGCATGGTCGCGGCCAGCAATCCCAGCGCGGTCTGCGCCGGCACCACGATCGCCACGAAGGCGACCGTGACGATCAGCGAGTTGCCGAACCCGGCGTCGGTGAGCACCGATCGCCAGTTGGACAGGCCGACAAAGTGCAGGGGGCCGAGCAGATCCCATCGGCACAGGCTCAGCCAGAGCACCACCAGGATGGGCAGCAGCAGAAAGGCCAGCACGCCGAACAGGCTGGGTGCCAGCAGCGCGTAGCCCAGCGCGGTGGATCGAGGCTGTTTCCTCAGCACCGCGCTGGCCATAGGCTAATTAAAGCGGGCGCCGCCGGGGTTTGGGGCGACCGGCCGTTACGGTGGAAGCGTGACACCGAACCGGGGGATCGATGCCGACTTCCTGGACCTGCCACGCCACGACCTGGCCGACGCCGCGCTCTCGGCGGCCAAGGCGGCCGGGGCGACGCACGCCGACCTGCGGGTTCATCGCATCATTACCGAGATCATCCAGCTGCGCGACGGCGAGCTGGAGACCGCGGTGATCAATCGTGAGGTCGGCCTGGCGGTGCGGGTGATCGTCGACGGCACCTGGGGATTCGCCTCGCACGCGGAGCTGGCGCCGGCGGTGGCCGCCGAGACGGCGCGCCGCGCGGTGCACGTGGCCACCACGCTGGCGACGTTGAGCAGCGAGCGCGTCGAGCTGGCGCCCGAGCCGGTCTACGCGGACGCGTCCTGGGTGTCGGACTACCGGATCGACCCGTTCGACGTCTCGACCACCGAGAAGATCGCCGTGCTGGAGGACTACTCCGGGCGGCTGCTGAGCGCCGACGGCGTCAACCACGTGTCGGCGATTTTGACCGCCGTCAAGGAGCAGACGTTCTACGCCGACAGCTTCGGCTCCTCGATCACCCAGCAGCGGGTGCGGGTGCTGCCCTCGCTGGAGGCGGTGACGGTCGACCCCGCGGCCGGCAGCTTCGATTCGATGCGCACGCTCGCGCCGCCGATGGGCCGGGGCTGGGAGGTGTTGGCCGGCGACCAGGTGTGGAACTGGACCGACGAGCTGGCGCAGCTGCCGTCACTGCTGGCCGAGAAGATCAAGGCGCCCACCGTCGATCCGGGGCGCAAAGACCTGGTGATCGACCCCACCAACCTGTGGCTGACGATCCACGAATCAATCGGGCACGCAACCGAATACGACCGCGCGATCGGCTACGAGGCGGCCTATGCCGGCACGTCGTTCGCCACGCCGGACAAGTTGGGCACCATGCGGTACGGGTCGCCGGTGATGAACGTGACCGCCGACCGCACCGTTGAATTCGGTTTGGCCACCATCGGTTACGACGACGAGGGGGTGGCCGCGCAAAGCTGGGACCTGGTGCGCGACGGCATCTTCACCGGCTACCAGCTCGACCGGGTGTTCGCGCGGCGGCTGGGGCAGGCCCGCTCCAACGGCTGCTCGTATGCCGACTCACCGCACCATGTGCCGATCCAGCGGATGGCCAACGTGTCACTGCAACCGGCGCCCGACGACATCGGCACCGACGACCTGATCGGCCGGGTCGACGACGGCATCTACATCGTCGGCGACAAGTCATGGTCAATCGACATGCAGCGCTACAACTTCCAGTTCACCGGCCAGCGATTCTTCCGGATCCGCAACGGCCGGCTGGACGGTCAGCTGCGCGACGTCGCCTATCAGGCCACCACCACCGAGTTCTGGAATTCGATGGAGGTGGTGGCGGGAGCGTCGACCTGGCGCCTGGGCGGTGCGTTCAATTGCGGCAAGGCGCAGCCGGGGCAGATCGCGGCGGTCAGCCACGGCTGCCCGTCGGCGTTGTTCCGCGGCGTCAACGTGCTGAACACCCGCACCGAGGGCGGCCGATGATCCGCGCCGGCGACGATGCAGGGCGCCAAGATGCTGAGGAGCGGCGCCGATGATCACCGCACAGCACGTCGTCAACATCGTGCTCGACGAGGCGGCCAAGCTCGGCCGCGCCGACGAGACGATGGTGTTGGTCACCGACAAGGTCGAGGCCACCTTGCGTTGGGCGGGCAATTCGATGACCACCAACGGGGTTTCGGTGAGCCGCAGCGTGACGGTGATTTCGGTGGTGCGTCGCGGGTCCGGCGCGCGCATCGGCACGGTGGTGTCCGCCGAGGCCGACCCGCGCGTGCTGCCCGGGCTGGTGGCCGCGTCCCAGGAGGCGGCCGGCGCGGCGCCGGAGGCCGGTGACGCCGCGCCGCTGCTGACCGACACCGGCGTGCCCGTGGATTGGGACGCGCCGGTGCCCGGCACCGGGCCGCTGGTGTTCTCCGACGTGGCCGACTCGCTGACCCGCGGCTTCCGCGGCGAAGACCGGCTGTATGGCTTTGCCCACCATAGTGTTTCGACCACCTTCCTGGCATCGTCGACCGGATTGCGGCGGCGTTTCACCCAGCCCACCGGGGCGGTGGAGATCAACGCCAAACGCGGCGACGCCAGCGCCTGGGCGGGCGTCGGGACACCCGACTTCGTCGATGTGCCAACCGATTCGCTGCTCGAGCAGCTGTCGACGCGGCTGGGCTGGGCGCGGCGCAGCGTCGAATTGCCGGCGGGACGTTACGAGACGATCATGCCGCCGTCGACGGTGGCCGACATGATGATCTACATGGCGTGGTCGATGGCCGGCCGCGGCGCACAGGAGGGCCGGACCGCGTTCTCCGCACCCGGCGGCGGGACCCGGGTGGGGGAGCGGCTCACCGATCTGCCGCTGACGCTCTACTCCGATCCCATGGCGCCGGGACTGGCCTGCACGCCGTTCGTCGCGGTCAGCAGTTCGTCGGAGACGGTGTCGGTGTTCGACAACGGCGCTGAGATCAATCAGGTGGACTGGATCCGCGAGGGAGTGATCAACGCGCTGGCCTATCCGCGGGCCACCGCCGCCAAATACGACGTCGACGTCGCGGTGGCCGCCGACAACCTGGTGATGACCGGGGGGACGGCCAGTCAGGGCGACATGATCGCGGCCACCGAGCGCGGCCTGCTGCTGACCACGCTGTGGTACATCCGCGTCGTCGACCCCACCACCCTGTTGTTCACCGGGCTGACCCGCGACGGTGTCTACCTCATCGAAAATGGCCAGGTGACAGCGGCGGTCAACAACTTCCGGTTCAACGAGAGTCCGCTGGACCTGCTGCGCCGGGCCACCGAGGCGGGCGTCAGCGAAAAGACCCTGCCGCGCGAGTGGGGAGATTGGGCCACCCGCGCCGCGATGCCGTCGCTGCGGATACCCGACTTCCACATGTCATCGGTGAGCCAGGCCCAGTAATCCATTGCCGCAGGGCGGCGCACGTTCTAGCGTGTGACGAATGACGGCTCCGGTTTCTGTTCGAGAAGATCAGCTCACGCGGTTGGTGTCGTTGGCTCCAGGCGACGGTCGCTTGGCGGCGCTGGTTCGCCGGGTTTGCGCGCAGACGATGTCGCTGCCCCCGCTGCCCGCGAAAGCCGGTGTCGGCGAGCCGGACTCGGACGTCGCGGCCGCGGTCGCGGAATTCGCCGAACAATTCAGCGCCGACGTCGCCTCGGTCACCGCCGAGCAACGAGCGCGGCTCTGGAAGCACCTGGGGGACGACACCTTTGAGGTTGTCGTGCAGATGTACATCGCCGACTTCGTTCCCCGGGTGCGGGCCGGTCTGGAAGCGCTCGGGGTCGGCGCGCAGTACCTCGGCTGGGTCGCCGATCCGATCACCTGGGACCGCACCACCAATCCGTCGTATGCGGTGTTCAACGAATTTTTAATCGCGGTGGCGCGAATGCGTGCGCTCGACCCGCTGACGTCCGAGTTGGTTCGGCTGCGCGGGGCGGCGCAGCACAATTGCCGGTTGTGCAACTCCCTGCGCGAGGGCGGCGCGCTCGACGCCGGTGGTTCGGAAACGCTGTACGAGGAGATCGCGCGCTTCGAATCGTCGAGTTTGCTCGACGGGCGTGCTAAAGCAGCGCTGCGGTATGCCGATGCGTTAATTTGGACCCCTGCGCACCTCGCCGCCGACGATGTCGCCGAGGTGCGCTCCCGGTTCTCCGAGGCGGAGGCCGTGGAGCTCACCTTCGACATCATGCGCAATGCCAGCAATAAGGTCGCCGTGTCGTTGGGTGCCGACGCGCCGCGCGTCGACACCGGCACCGAGCGGTACCTGCTCGCCGCCGACGGCCGGACGGTGTTCAGCTGACGTTCGCCGACGCGCGCTGGGCGGCGCCGGGCCGGGCCGGTCTTAGCTGACGGGGTGGCGAGGACGGGTCGCGGCTGGCCACAGGCGTCGTGGCGCGGCGTGGTCGGCCGCTTGGCCCCTAGGCGGGTCGGGTCCGAGGGCACGAAATGTTAACCATTCGTACACTGCCGCGCAAGCGTCTGTTTCCGCTGTGTGTTGGGGTCATTCGCTACTTTTAGCGCGTTCGCCGACACTGATACGACACCGAGAAGTGACGGTAACGAGATGGCAGCGTGGCCCGAGCCGGATGGCCATGGATCGTGCGTCATTGGCTTGCGGTCCAGATGGCTTCTTCGGTCAGTTCGTTTGCAGGATTTCTAGCTTGGGTTGCGTCGGACGCGACAGCGTTCCCGCGCAGAGGGAGGTTCGGAAATGACAAGCACCCGTACACGCTCGCGCGTTCGCGTGTCATCGGTCTGGGCTGCCGGCCTCGCGCTGGGCGCCTCGATGCTCGGCGGCGCCGTGCTGTCAGCCCCGATCGCTTCGGCTACCTGCAATTTGACTCCGGCCGACGATCAGTACATCAAACTGCTGGCCCAGAACAAGATGGTGCACAACGCCGACTACAGCGATTGCCACGAGGCCGCTGAGGGGCGTTGGTTCGCCGATCAGGTGCGGTCCAATCCCAATCCGTTCGGTGAGGGCCAGGAACTGATCAACATGATCACGAACACCACCCCGATGACTCAGGCGCAGGCGGAGTGGGAGGTCGAGTCGGCGATTTACGTCTACGCGCCCGAACTGATCCCCAAGATCAAAGATCAAGCCGCGCAGGCGAACTGGCCCGCCGAGCACTAAGTGGTGAGGCGCTGCGGCGCAACAGATCTCGTAATTTGGACGTAAGCGGCCGTGAGGGTTTTCCTCCGGCCGTTTTCGTATTCCACGTCAGCTAACTCGAATCTGCGGCAACGGCCACCCTTGATCCGCGGCGCCGCCGAGGCGCACCCCATTGCCCGTATTGACCCGCTCCGTTACCGGTTTGACCCGAACAGTTTCTCGCACAGTAATTTCAGCGAGTTGCTGTTCACGCGTTGTTTGGTGGAATCACCGTTTGCCGGTCTGAACACCGGTGGTACCCGAACCCTGCTGCGAAGGGAAGGTAGCAAATTCCACGATAAGGGGGTCCGGAAAAGTGAGAACGACACGATCGCGTGCGCGGGTGCTGGCGGTAGGGGCCGCCGGCCTTGCACTGGGGGCCGCGACGTTCGGTGGGGCTGTGGTGTCGGCGCCGCAGGCCTCGGCGTCCTGCAATATGACGCCCGCCGACGACCAGTACATCAAACTGCTGGCGCAGAACAAGATGGTCCACAACGCCGACTTCAACGACTGCAGTGAAGTTGCCGAGGGGCGCTGGTTCGCCGATCAGGTGCGGTCCAATCCCAACCCGTACGGCGAGGGCCAGGAGCTGATCAACATGATCACGCGTACGACGCCCATGAGTCAGGCCCAGGCCGAGTGGGAGGTCGAGTCGGCAATTTTCGTCTACGCGCCAGAGATGATCCCCAAGATCAAGTCTCAAGCCCCTCAGGCGGGGCCGGCGCCCGCCTGACCTTGGCGGCATAGTCGCGGTGCCGGTGGGCGCTCTGGATGTGGGACGCCCACCTGCACGCCGGCTCAGGTCGAGGCGGCGACGCCGCCCGACGCACCCTGACTTCCGTCTTCGGCTACGGTTTCTACGGACACCCCTGTCGGGGGCGGTAGCTCAGTTGGTTAGAGCCGCGGACTCATAATCCGTTGGTCGCGGGTTCGAGCCCCGCCCGCCCCACCGTTCTCTTGTATGACCTCGGTTGATCCTTGACGGATCTATGCCGGGTGATGCTTGACAGTGTTTCGGCTGATGCTTGACAGCTACTTCGGTTGATCCTTGACACTCCCGAGATGGGGGAGTTGAGCGTGGCTGAGCAGCGGTATCAGGCCGTGTTGGCGGTGATCAGTGATGGGTTGTCGATTTCGCAAGTCGCTTCGAAGGTCGGGGTGTCGCGCCAGACGCTGCACTCGTGGTTAGCCCGGTATGAGGCGGAGGGTCTCGACGGGCTGGGTGCACCGCCGTTGGTCATTGGTCGTAAAAGCGTTGCAAGACAGTCGCTATCGGACGGAAGCAGGTAGCCCGGGACCCGCCGTCAACTCGACCACCTATGCGATACCGCCTCAGCATCAGACATGTCAGTTCAGTGTCTCGATGGCGGCGCTCACCCGGGACAATGCTTCTTCGGCAAGTGTGGCCATGGATTTGCGATTGCCAGGTTCCAGCCAGCGCTGCACAGCATCGCTGAATGCGAGAGCGCCGACGTGGGCGGCAAGATTCGCGGTCGACGGGTCCACTCCACGTTTGACCAGGGCCTCCGTCATCGCCGCGATGAGGGCGGCATTCTTGAGGAGGTCGCGCTCTTTGAGTTCGGGGGTACTGGCGATGACCTTCTGGCGTTTAGCGAGAAGGTCGCGACGGTCGTCGCTGAAACCGGTGGCGATCGCGCCGAGCACTGCGCCGATCGTTTCCATCGGAGTGGCAGCGGCAGGTGCGTTGGCAACCACCGTGTCGACCCCGTCCCGGTAAGAGTCCTGGCCGTGAAAGAGAATCTCGCGTTTGTCGGCGAAGTGACGAAAGAAGGTTCGCTTGGTCAGTCCTGCACGCTCAGCGATGTCCATGACCGTGACGTTCTCGTAGCCTCTCTCGGCGAACAATTCCACGGCGGCGACCCCCAAACGCGATGCCGCATTGGGCTCCCACCGACTCATTGCCACATTTTAGATCGTCCGGGCGATGATGACACCAAGTGCCATCGCGATGTAGGGTGATGGCACTTGGTGTCATAGATCGGGTAGCTCAAGTGCAGAGGGAATGTGTGAGATGAAGAATGTTGGCGCGACCTATGGCGAGTACGCGATCGTCACGGGGGCGTCTTCGGGCGTTGGTGAACAATTCGCTGGCTGGCGCTCCTACGCCGTGCCCGGTGTGTCAAACCGGATCGGCGACCTCTTGGTCAAGCATGTGCTGCCGCGCTCAGTATCGGTGAAGGCATTCGGATGGATGCTCAAGCGTGCCCTCACCGACACCACACCGCGCTGGGACCGAGACAGATTCTGCTACAGCATGATTCGAAAGGAACTCTGATGCAGACAGCTGGAATGCCCGTTGACATTCCGTCCGAGATGATCACATCGTTGCTTCGACCTGAGTTCGACGGTTTGGCTCCAGTTGAGGTCTTCCCCGGCGTGGCGAGCTATTTGGACCGCACATACGCCACCGTCATCGGGTTTCGGCCACTGACGATGGATGTGCACATCCCACAGAGCCCGGCGGCGACACCCATTCCTGTTGTTATATACGCACATCCAGGAGGATTCTTCGCCGGGATCAAGCAAATGGGCCCGTGGAAGTTTCTGCTCGATGCGGGCCTGGCCGTGGTGTCGGTTCAGTACCGGCTCAGCGGCGAGGCTGTCTTCCCCGCTGCTCTTCACGATGTCGCCGCAGCGGTGCGTTGTGTGCGAGCCGGTGCCCCACACTACGGATTCGATCCCGACCGCATCGTCGGATTCGGTTCCAGCGCAGGCGCTTATCTCATCAGCGCGGTCGCGCTCGCCGGCGACGGTAGCGACCTGGTCGGCGGCATCGAGCCCTACTCGGAGGTGTCATGCCGCTTGACGGCCGTCGTGGAGCACTACGGTCCCTCGGACTTCCTCACACATGATGAGGACGCACGCCCCGACGCCATCGAAGCGATGGATGGGCCAGACAGCACATTGGCACGCTTCTTCGGGTTTGTCCCCTCTAGCCGGCCAGACATTGTGCAACGGGCAAACCTGTGCCACCTCGCACACCACGACGCCCCGCCCTTCTTGATTGTCCACGGCGACCACGACCGTCGCGTCGGCATCGAGCAAAGCCGGCGGCTTCATCGTGCACTCACCGCGACAGGTGCCTCGGCCGAGCTGGTCGAGATCGCCGGCGGCGACCACGGCTCACCACACTTCAACGCTGCGCCGCTGCACCAGAAAACCCTGGCGTTCCTCGAGTCCGTTCTTGCACTAGCCCTGAACCGTTGACACTCAACCCCTTTGATCGGAGATATCTGGTGCCCACAACGAAGCGAATTCAATACCACCAATACGGCGGACCCCAAGTCATGCGGCTCGAAGACTTTCAGCCTAAAGAAATCGGGCCGCGGGATGTCCGCGTTCGGATGCGGGCGGCCTCCGCCAACCCGATGGACTTCGGCATCCGCAATGGTCGGATGAAAACACTGACGGGTCGGAACTTTCCGCGAGGGATGGGCTATGACTTCGCCGGCACCGTCGAGGCTGTCGGTAACGACGTCACGCGAGTGCGAATCGGCGACGACGTTCTCGGTGGGGTGTCGATCAAGGAATCGGGCGCCTTCGCCGACGTGGTTGTGGCCCGCGAGGATGACCTCGTCAAGAAGCCTGCGGGGTTGTCATTCGAAGCAGCGGCTGCGATCCCCGTCGTCGGCATAACCGCCTATCAAGCGCTGTTCAACAAGGGCAACCTGCGCCGAGGAGGCTCAGTGTTCGTGCACGCCAGCCTCGGGGGAGTCGGACGGTCCGCGGTTCAATTGGCCTCTGCCCGCGGGGCAACTGTGGCCGGCAGTTGCCGTCCCGGTTCAGCCGGTGAGGCCCGCGCACTCGGAGTCGATCCCATCGTTGATTTCGACTTCGCCCCCGACGTCCTTCAGCAGAAATTCGACGTCGTCCTAGACGCCGCCGGCACGCTACCGGTCAAAACCGCCCGAAAGATATTGGCTCGGAAAGGCCGCATCGTCACTGTGAAACCCAGTCCGGTCAACATGGCTAGAAGCGCCTTGCCCGGTCCATTCCGCGTCGTCGTGGGCCAATCGTCGACGGCCGACCTCGAAGCGATTGCGCAAGCTGCTGGTGATGGTCATCTCAGCCTGCCCATCGCGCAAGTGGTGCCCCTGTCGGAAGCAATCCCAGCACTGACGAACCTAGAACAAAACGGAACAGCCAAGCGAGGCAAGCTCATCATCGTGCCCGGATAGGACGGCGCTCCGGATGGCCGGTCGCGGATCATTGACCGTTCACGGTTGGGCACGAGAGGACTCGGGACGAAGCGCATGCCCGCCGTGCAGGGGGTCAGCATGCACGACCTACGCCATACGTTCGCCACTCAATAGCTCTCGGCGGGGGTTCATCTGATGCAGGTTAGCCCGTAGCAAAGTCGCAACGACAACGCCTGAAATCCCTGTCTTGCAGACGATTAGAGGTTATAGCGAACGGTGTCGCTTGATCGTGGGGTCGCCATCTAGGGCGACCCCACTGACTCAACTTCGTCGTTCTATCGCCAGAATCACGGCGTGGAATTGACTTTGGTCAACACCAGCGCCGCTTCGTTGTACGGAAACAGGCGGTAGAACACACCGGAAGGCCCGGTAACGAGCGTTGCGGCCTCGGCCTTACTCAGGAGGCGGGGATTGGCGAGCGCGATGCCCTTGCCGCGCTTGTGCAGCAGCGCCTGTCCACCCGCGAAGACATTCTTCAACCAGTCCGATTTCAGCCCGTACCCGATGAGAATGACGAAGCCGTCGCGGGTGGGAAAAACCAGCAGCGGCGTTCGATAACGCTTGCCTGATTTGCGTCCGACGTGCTCAAGTGTCCCTTGGCCCGGAAGCCATGGCGTGATCGAGCGAGCCGCTGGATTGGTGACTCGTCGATTGAAGTTCGCGACGGCTCTTGGCACTCGCATGGATCCCCCTTGTTCACAACCAATCTAGAAATGACCAGTATCCGTTGGAAGGCTACGGCCCGCAGCGGATCGCTGTTACCAGCGAGCTGGCCGGCGCAACGTCGCGGAGGTCCGGTGGGATCGGCCTGCCGAGGCGCGACATCATTTCGCGGCTGTCCAGAGAATCCACCCTCCATCCGTGCTGCGACAACCACGACGCCGTATCGCTGGCATCGTGGTTTTTGATGAAGGCCGTTACATCCACGTCTACGCCCAGCGCGTCGTCGATCTCGGCTGCCCCGTCGCGCCAAGCGGTCAGCCGTTCGTCGCCGAAATGCATTGTCGAGTGGTGATAAACCTCGGCGGCCAGCCGGCTACCCGGCGCGCTTAGCGCGGTGAGCGTGTCGAAGAGCGCGTTGTGCTCGGTTGACGAGAGGTAGGGCAGTAGGCCCTCGACGAGCCAGGCGGTCGGCAGGGACTTGTCCCATCCCGCTTCCTTCAACATCAGCGGCCAACGCTCGTCGCGCAGGTCGACAGGAACCCAACGCAGGTCGGCCAGCGGAGTAGCGCCATGCGCTGTCAAGGCGGCGGTTTTGAACGCCTGGACCGCGGGCTGGTCGATTTCGTACACGCGCTTGTCGCTGAGAGCGACGAGGCGGTAGGCGCGGGCGTCGAGGCCGGCCGCGAGGATGACGAATTGGCTGATCCCTAAACCCGCTGCGTCAGCACAGAACTCGTCGAAGAAGACCGTCCGTGCGGCGACGTACTCCCTGCCCGTACGCGCGACCCGCCGCCCGACATCGTCCTCTGCGCCCATCCACGACAGGTCGCCACACGCTATCTGTTGCCAACCCGGCTCATTGGCCGCCGCCACCAGCACCGCGGCAAACTCGTCGTGGATCAACGGGTCGTCTTGTGCTGTTTCCGCTGCGCGTTGCGCAGCGACCGCAAGCGCTGTCGATCCCAGATCGGTGGTGACGTCCCAACTCATGCGGTCGCTGGCACCAGGGCGCTGATGTCTTCGCCCTGCATCAGCTTCATGATCAGATTCAGGTCGAAATAGTCGGTCCAGCGAGTGATCCTTCCTTCGTCATCCACGACGAAGGTCCCCATTACCGGGATGGCCGGCTTGCTTCCGTCCGGAGCCTGGATGTAGTCCAGGCGTTCGGTGAGCACCACGGAACCGTCGCTGGCGAGGTTGACGATTTCGAAGGCGTAGGCGTCCGGGAACATCGCGAATTGGGCGGCCATGTTCTCCACGATGGCGTCGGGTCCGCTGAATGCGGGCATTCCCACGTTCTGATAAACGGCCCCATCGGCGAGCAGGGGACGCAACGCTTCGGCGTCGCGCTGTTCCATCAAGGCGCAGAAGTGGCGGACTACATCGACTGGTGAAGACATGAGTGAATTCCTTTCGGAGAGTGCGTGACTAAACTTCGACCGTGTCCCGCCGACTCAGTGGTCGTGGATGATCACCCCACGGATGTTGCGCCCGGCGAGCATGTCGTCGTAGGCCTCATTGATGTCGTCGAGCTTGTACTCGGTGGTGACGGTTTCGTCGAGCAGCAGCTTGCCGCTTCGATACAGGCTGATCAGTCGAGGGATGTCGGCCCGCGGGTTTGCTTCGCCGTACAGGCTGCCCAGCAGGCGCTTTTGGAACAACGTGAACAACGTCAGCGGCAGCGTCGGCGTCACGTCGGACATCGAAGCCAGGGCGGTGGCCACGACGGCACCGCCCTTCCGGACCGCATTGAGCGCGTCGTTGATCATCGCGCCTTCGAGCACGCCTGGCGTGAGGATGGCCGAGTCGGCCATGACGCCGCGCGTAATCTCGCCAAGCAATTCGGTTGCTTCCTCGATCGAGGTGGCAAAGTGAGTGGCTCCGAACTGAAACGCTTTGTCGCGCTTGCTCGGCGCAATATCGACCACGACGATGTGTTCCGCTCCCGCCAACCGCGCGCCCTGAATGGCACCGCTGCCGATCCCTCCGCAGCCAACCACGAGCACCACGTCGCCGGGACTGACGTTCGCGGTATTGACGGCCGAACCCCAGCCGGTGGTTACGCCGCAGCCGAGAAGACATGCGCGCGACAGCGGCACATCGTTGTCGACCTTGACCACTGAGGCTTCCGACAACACGCCCCACTGCGCGAAACTCCCGACGCCGGAGAGGGCGCCGATGCCCTGCCCTCTGGCCCGGCGCCGGAAGGTGCCGTCGGCCTGGACTCCCGCGAGTATGGTCGCCCCGTAATCACAGAGGTTCTGATGCCCGCTGGCGCACCAGCGGCAGCGTCCGCACGCCGGCAGGAAAGAGGTGACCACGTGGTCTCCCACGGCGACGTCGCGCACTCCCGGGCCGACCTCCTGCACGATGCCCGCCCCTTCGTGTCCACCTATCAAGGGAAAACTCACCCCGAACATGTCGCCGGTGCGGATGTGGTGGTCGGAATGGCATAGCCCCGTGGCGGCGAACTCGACGAGTAACTCGCCTTCCTGCGGCGGATCGAGTTCGATCTCTTCCACCGACCACTTCTCGTTCAGCCCCCACAGAACTGCTCCCTTGGTCTTCATGGCGACTCCTTGATATGTATGGCACGCTCGGGGCAGTTCGCGATTGCGTTGTGTGCCCGGTCTTCCCATCCGGGAGGAATATTTTCCACGGTGACGAAAGCGGTCCCTTCGTCGTCGATGTCGAACAGTTCGGGATACGCTGCGTGACAACGGCTGTGGCCTTGGCACATTTCCCTGTCGACATGAAGTTTCACGCTGTCTAATCCAATCCGCCTGGTCTGGTCCCGATGACGCCCCTTTCTGTGAGCGCCGTGATCGATGCGGCGTCGAGGCCGAGCAGCTCGCCGAGGATGCTCGCGTTGTGCTGGCCCAACGTCGGCGCCGTTGACCGGTACCACTTGTCGACGCTGCGGTACTTGAAGGGAATCGTCGGCACGTGATGGCGTCCCACGACGGGATGGTCGAGGCTTTCGAAAAAGCCTCGTGCGGCGAGCTGAGGGTGCGTCGAGCTGACCCTGGCGTCTGCCAAATCCGCAGCCGGGACACCATGTTCGACGAGCAACTCGGCGGCGGCCGAGGAATCGTGCTGGCTAGCCCACTGTTCGAGATGCTTGTCGATCACATCGTGTGCCCGGACCCGCCCGTCGTGGGTGTCCAGCGCGGGGTCGTTCGCCCAATCCGGTTCACGCAGAGCCGACTTCAATCGGCGCCACTGTTCGTCCGTGGCGACCGAAATCGCCAGCCACCGCTCGGTCCCCGCGCATGGGTAGAGCCCTTGCGGAGCGGCGTCACGGCTGCGATTTCCCAGTCGCGAGATCAGGTTCCCGTAGGCGGTAAATTCGACAACCTGTTCGGCGGCCGCATTGAGCGCGGCCTCAACCATCGATACTTCGATGAGGGACCCTCGGCCCGTCTCGTCGCGTCGCCGGAGTCCTGCGAGCGTGGCGAAGGCGGAGTGCATCCCTGCCAGTGGGTCACACGGTCCGCGGGGGATTCGCGGCTGGTCGTGCTCGTGGCCGGTCACCCAAGCCATTCCGGTCATCTGTTCCATCGTTTGCGCGAAACCCACGTTATTACGCCATGGCCCGTCGAGCCCGAACGCGGGCATACGAACCATTACGATTCGAGGGTTCTGCTTACTGACGGCCTCCCACGTGATGGCAAAATTGTCGAAGACGCGTGGCGAGAAGTTCTCGACCAGAATGTCGGAGCATTTGACGAGTCCGAACAGCAACTCCCGTCCTTCGGCCGAGGACAGGTCGAGGGTGAGCCCTCGTTTATTGGTGTTAGTGGCCAAATACATCCCCGACCGCTCCCACCACTGAGACCGATCGGCGAACGCCGCGGCCGCCATCCGCGCGCCGTCGGGGTGGCGCGTCGACTCCAGGTGAATGACCTCAGCGCCCAGTGCGGCGAGAATGTGCGTGGAGGAGGGGCCCGCCCACCATGCCGTCGCGTCGAGGACTCGTACGCCGTTCAGCGGAAGTCCCGGTGCGCGGTCGGCAACGGCACCAATCCTGCTGTGGGCCGGTACTTTTGCTATTTCGCCGAGCGGGGGAGCGCCGGCTGTCGGCGCGGGTCGCCGGCCATCGATCCGGTAGGGCGCCAATGGGTGGGTGAAGCTGCCGTCGGCATACGTGCCCCACACGCCGCGCGCGGCGAATTGGGGGTGGTCCAGCACGGTCTGGCCATCGTTGACGGGTGAGACGGGGATCCGCAGATCGGAGGCCAACGCGACGATCTCGTCAGTGGAACGCCGCGTAGTCCATTCCCGCACAATCTGATTCCACTTCTCCCGGCGATCCCACCGGGTCGTGGCGAGCGCCCAGGCCGGGTCCTCGTCGAGCAGGTCCTGTCGCTCGATCATTGCCAGGAACGACTCGAATTGCTGACGCGTATTGGTATTGAAGCCCACCCATCCGTCTGCGGTCGGCTCGATGGACGGGATCTCAACCTGTCGGGCCGGCACCGGCAAGGGCGGACGACCGGCCAGCTCGTGGTAGAGGTCGGCGAATCCGCTGGCGCTGAGATGACAAGACTCCAACAATGAGCAGTCGACGATTTCACCCGGTCCGCCGAGTTGAGCCCGACGCAATGCACCAAGCGCCCCGACGGCTGCATAGCCGGCCATGACCCATTCGAAGACTCGACCACCCGCTTGAATGGGCGGTTGGTCCGGACGGCCCCGCAGCGCGAGGGTTCCGCTCTCGGCCTGGATCGTGAACTCCGTTGAGGGCCGGTCCCGGTACGGTCCGGTCAATCCGTACGGAGACAACGCCACGATCACCAGGTGTGGCGCACGCCGGAGGAGGGCCTCGCGGTCGAGTGCCCCGGGGCCGAGGGACTCGACGAACACATCGGCGGAAGCGATGAGCGGCTCCAGGTCGGGCAGCGCAGTGCCGACGACGGAACGCTTGCCGGCGTTTAAGAATTTGAACAGCGCGTCGGCGTCGTTTCGATCACCAGATATTCTGTGCCGGAAGGGATCCCCTTCCGGGGCTTCTATCTTGATGACCTCCGCTCCGAGGTCGGCGAACAACTTGGTGCAATACGGGCCGGCGATTTCCGTGGCCCATTCGACAACGCGAACCCCCCGCAGGGCGTTCATCGCCGTGCGACTTTCCGCGTCAATGTTTTCGGAAGTGAGTTACTCGCGCCGATGAGTGCACACACGCCACTTCCTGTCCTCGCGCTCGTGCCGATAGCCTGGCTGGCAACGACGCTAGCGAGGGTAAAGCTACAGTGTCAAGTGTCGCTCGATAACAATGGCTGCGGTTGAGTTCCGTTGGAGCCGTTACTCGGCCGCCCGCACCTTAGGGGCCCGTTGAACCCGTCCGCGTCGCTTGGCGGGAGGCTTCGTAATCGATGTGCTTACGCCTTTGGCGAGGATCTGCGAACCAAGTTCGATCTGCGCGCGGATGTCTGACTCGCCCGTACCAAACCAGCGGGGTCCGAGGCTCGTTGTGAAGATGATGAAATTAGCCAGCAGTTCGGCGAACAGGTCGGCGTCGACCTCGGCCCTGATCTGCCCCGCGGCTTGGTAGTGGCGAACGCCTTCGGCAATAACGGCCGAACGGCGCGCGTGATTGGGTTGCAGCACGCGCAGCGAGAAGTCCGGATCTGATAACGCCCGACCGGAAATGTCCCAGCCGGGAACACCGCTGTCCCGGTCATCGATCCTGAGTCTCGCAAAGAAAAGCTGCTCGATATAGTCCTCGACGCGCGCAGGCAGGGCCGTCACGACCCGCTCTTCGGCCTCACTGACGAGGTCCGCGATCTGTCGAGAAACAACCTGCTCGAAGATGCCTCGCTTGTCCCCGAAGTAGTGGAACAGCATGGCCTCAGAGCAGTCGGCGCGACGGGCGATCTCCTTCGTCGCCGCGGCCGCGTATCCCGCTTCGGCAAAGACCTCAGCAGCCGCTTCAAGGAGGGCTCGTTGTTTGCCGTCCTTGTCGCGAACTCGCCGCCGCGCACCTGTGGTCATCACACATACTGTAGCGAGCACCCGTCGGCTGAGGGAAAGCTCGCTTGCGTGCCGCCCCACGCGCCTCCCAGCCGTCTTCGGCCGCATACGTGTTTGTTCACACGTACGGCGGCGTGCGGGTCATAGGTGGGCGCAGGCAGTTATCGAGTGCGACTTGACTCCACGTATTCGACGATTTACTGTGCTGCCAAAGCGAATTTCTGCGTGTGCTAGAAACGCGAGGGCCGGCGCAGATGGCACATGGACGGTGGCGCACTTGCGGTGTAACTGGAATGTGGACGCCCCCTCGTTGGGGGCCGTCTGTCGAGGTTGACCGCTGGCGTCGGCATTGTCCCGAGGTCGGCATGCCCGCATCCGGGGGCGGAAAGGACTACCCATGGTGAGCAAATCACCGGAGGAACACGCGCGGAACCTCGATCTTCGTCACGAAGATTTCAACGACCAAGAATTCCTCTACGAGGTCTACGCAGTGATGCGGGAGAGCGGGCCGTTCAGCCACCAGGATGTCCCCTTCCTGGGCGCTACGCCGGGGGGCGCGTGGGTCGCCACCCGCTACGACGATTGTTACGAGATCTTGCGTGACTGGCGCAGGTTCTCCAGCAAGCCCCTTGGGATGGAAGGTTCCCCGATGTCGTTTGGCGACATCGTGATCACCTTGGATCCTCCACGGCAGCAGCAGCTTCGTAAAGTTCTCAACCCGTACTTCTCTCCGGGTCGGATGAAGGAGCTGGAGCCCCAGGTGTGTGCGGTCACCGACGGGTTGATCGACAATTTCATCGAGTTGGGCCGCGGCGATCTTGCCGACGTCGCCTGGCAGCAACCTGGGATCGTGTTCTTTCGGTATCTACTCGGCATGCCCGTTGAGGACGTGCCGCTCTACATCGAGACAGCCGACCTCGCGATCAATGGTGAAAGCGAAGAGGTCCGAAACGCGTCGATGACGAACCTTTACGTACGGGTACGCGAGGAGATCGACAAACGTCGTAGTGAGCCGCCTCGCGATGACCTGATCGATGTCTTGCTCGCAGCCGAGATAGACGGTGAGAAATTGAGCTTCGACGACGTTGTCGCGAATGTGATGCTGCTGGTGCAAGCGGGGCTCGAAACAACCTCTAGTGCAATGTCGTTCGCATTATTTTATCTGGGTACCCATGCTTCGGAGCGCGACCGCCTGGTACACGACGCGGAGTTGATGCCCACGGCGATAGAGGAATTCGTCCGGTTCGCCGGTTCGGTCCACGGACTCCATCGATCAGTCGCTGAAGAGGTTGAACTGAGCGGGCAGAAGTTCTGTCCCGGTGAGACGGTCGTCGTGAACTATGCGGCGGCCAACCGCGATGCGCGCGAGTTCGACGAGCCGAACAAGTGCATTCTCGATCGACAGACAAATCGCCACCTCGGATTCGGAGCCGGCGTCCATCGCTGCCTGGGGTCCAACCTCGCCCGACTCGAATTCCGGGTGGGCGTCGAACAGACCCTGAAGCGGATACCCGACTACGCCATCCCCCCTGGGGCAAAAGTTGATTTTCACGGGAACTCGGTCACCCGGGGCTACCGCGCCCTGCCCGTCGTGTTCACGTCAGGTGCCCGTGTCGCCCAGTGAGCGATGGCGGGCCATCGTCGACATCGGCTGTCAGCCAGCGGAATAACAGACCCGGCACAGGACGCGCCAAGTTATCGAGTGCTACTTGACAGTGCGCCCGCGCCGCTCTTAGCATCAGGTCAGCCGGTAGTTCGGCATCCGTCTTGCGTGAAGCCGCCCCATTGCTCGCGCTCCGCGCCCGCTTAACCGGTTCGGTGAAATCAGGGAGGATCCCGTGGACAAGCAAGACCTTCAATGGATGATCTCCGTCGATGACCACATCATCGAGCCACCGAACCTATGGGTCGACCGCGCCTCGGCCGCCGACCGCGATCGAGTGCCACGCGTCGAACGCATCGACGGCGTCGATACGTGGATCTACGACCAGGCGCGCGCGTCGGTGATGGGCATCTTGGTCGCGGCTCACCAACGTCCGGCCGAGTACTCACCGCTGCCGGTCAATTACGACGAAATGCCGCGCGCATACTTCGACCCGGTGGCCCGCATCGCTGACATGGACGAGGACCACGTGATCGCGGGACTGAACTTTCCGTTCTTTCCCCGGTTCTGTGGCCAGATGTTCGCCCACCTCGGTGACCGCGATCTGGGTCTCAAGTGCGTGCAGGCCTACAACGACTTCGTCATCGATGAGTGGTGCGCGGCGGCGCCGGGCCGCTACATCCCGATGGTCATCATTCCGTTGTGGGATACCGGATTGGCTGTCGAGGAGACACTGCGGTGCGCCGGCAAGGGCGCCAAAGCCATTGCCTTCTCGGAGAACCTGCACCCGCTAGGGTTTCCGTCCATCCATTCGGGCGCATGGGACGATTTCTTCGCGGTGGTGAACGAGACGAAGATGCCGCTGTGCACACACATCGGATCTTCCTCGGTTAGTCCCACCACCTCGCCCGACGCACCGTTTGGGGTTCAGGCCGTGAACATCAACCTCAACCTGGCCAACTCGACTACCGATTGGTTGTTCTCGGGCAAGCTACAGAAGTACCCCGACCTGAAGATCGTGCTGGCCGAGGGCGGCATCGGCTGGATTCCATACCTCATCGAGCGTGCGGAACATGTCGCCGCCGACTACCAATACCTGCGCGCCAACAACTGGGCGGTCGACCCGGCCACGATGCGCCTGACCCCGGTACCCACCGATCCCGCGATTTTCCCGGAATCGCCGCGCCAGCTCTTCCGCGACCACATGTACGGCTGTTTCATCGAAGACGACTTCGGCGCAGCGAATCTCGACTCCATCGGTATCGACAACGTAATGATCGAGACGGATTATCCGCACACCGACAGCCTCTGGCCCCATTCCCTCCAGGCCGCCCACAAGGCACTCGACGGCAGGTCCGACCTCGACAAGTACAAAGTGCTGCAGGGTAATGCCCGCCGGGTCTTCGACTTCGAGCCGGCCCCGTATCCGACGGCGGCCTAGTCGGCGCGTACGGATTCATCGAATGCGGGAGTATCAGAGCTTCATCGACGGTCAGTGGTCGAGCGACAACGCCCTCGGCGCCATCGACGTCATCGATCCGGCGACCGAGGAATTGATCGGGCGAGTCGTCGATGGTGGACCCAAGCAGGCGACCATGGCGATCGAAGCCGCCCGGCGAGCTTTCGACGAAGGGCCGTGGCCGTGGATGTCCGTTCGGGAACGGGCAAAGGTCATCACGCGGTTCGCTGAGATACTGGACGAGCGCAAAGCGGAACTGAGGGAGCTCGTCGTCGCCGAGATCGGCTCGACCGGCTTCATCACCGACCTGATTCAGGTCGGGGGTGCTATCGAGGCGGCCCACTACTACGGCGAGTTCGTCGAACACGATGTGATATGGGTGGAAACACCGGGCGGGCCCGTGGTTTCACCGACTGGCGTCGGCGGCGTAACCGTGGTCCGCGAACCGGTCGGGGTAGTCGGAGTCATCACGCCGTTCAACTTCCCGTTTTCGATCAACATTCAGAAGTGCTTGGCCGCATTGGCCGTCGGTTGCACCGTGGTACTCAAACCCCACCCGTGGACCCCGATGAACGCTTTGGAGCTGGCCAAGGTCGGTGAGGAAGCGGGCCTCCCGCCCGGAGTGTTCAACGTGGTGGTGGGAGGTGCTGGTGTCGGCGAGGAGCTGTGTACCCATCCGGGCGTCGACATGATTGGGTTCACCGGTTCGACCGCTACCGGTCGCCGCATCCGCGAACTATCGGCGGCGACGATGAAACGCGCACAACTCGAACTCGGTGGCAAGAGTGCGCACATCGTCCTCGACGATGTCACCGAGAGTGACGTTGCTGGAATAGGATTCGGACAAGTATTGATGCATGCCGGACAGGCGTGCACAGTCACATCGCGGCTCCTGTTGCCCGAGCACCTGCTCGACGCGTATGTCGAAGGCCTCAAAGCCATGGCTCCGATGATCACGGTCGGGGATCCGCGTGATCCCGCCACTGTCGTCGGTCCGCTGATCAGGGATCAGCAACGTCAGAAAGTCGAGACCTTCGTTCAGTCGGCCCTGCAGGAAGGCGCGCAGCTGGTGGTCGGCGGTAGGCGTCCGGAACATCTTGAACGCGGCTTCTACTATGAACCGACGGCCCTGGTCGGCTGCCGCAGCGAGATGCGGTTATGCCAGGAAGAGGTTTTCGGGCCTGTCCTGGCAGTGATGACCTATCGCTCCGAAGACGAAGCCATCCGCATCGCGAACGACTCCATCTACGGCCTGGCAGGGTTGGTGGTAACTCGCAACGCCGCAAGGGGATTCAACGTCGCCAGGCAGGTCAGAACCGGCACCATCATGGTGCAGACTGTCGCACCCGGTGCCGACCTGGGAACAAATCCGGGTGGCGGGCAGGGCCCCGGCTGGTCTCTACCGGCACGCGGCATGTTCAACGGCGGAGGGCCGTTCGGTGGCTTCAAGCAAAGTGGACTCGGCCGCGAGCAGGGTCGGTGGGGCTTCGAGGAATACACCGAGCTGAAATCGATCACCATGATGTAGCAGATCACCCCTTTCGGGGACGCGCCGCACTGCATTGCGTCCGGGCTCCAGCTGGAAAGGTCGCGTTATGGAACTGCTCAAGGATGTCCGCGTCCTCGAGGTGTCACTCTTCTCCGCCGATGCACTGGGCGGACATCTGGCTGACCTGGGCGCAGAGGTGATCAAGGTCGAGCCGCCTGGCGGCGGTGGGTTTCGCGGTTCCGCGGTTTCCGGCGGCGAGCTGCAGGACTCGCACTGGAATCGCGGCAAGAAGAGTGTCGCGATCAATTTGAAAACGCCGGACGGGCAGGAGGCGTTTCGGCGCCTGGCCGCGACGTCGGCGGTGGTGATCGACGGATTACGTTATGGAACCGCGCACCGGCTCGGCTTCAGCTACGACGACGTCGTCGCGGTCAACCCGACGGTGGTCTACTGCGTGCTCAACGGCATGGGCAGTTATGGGCCCTACACCCGACTGGCCACACACGGGCTGTCTTTCGATTGCTTCGCCGGCTTGAGTCCGCCGATCATCGATGCGGATGGGACGCCACGCCTTTCGGGGGCGGCCACCGGCACGACAGGTGTTCTGGCGGGACCGCTATACGCCGCGATGGGCGTCCTCGCAGCACTGCATGCCGCCGGGCGCGACGGCGAGCCGCAGTACATCGAAGTAGCGCAGGTCGATGCGGCGATCAACTGGAACTTTCAGCACCTCACGGCGCTGGCGAACGGTCGACCCTCCTACGGTGAGGGCATCCGCGCCTCGCTTCGCTACCAGTACTACCGCACTCACGACGGTAACTATGTGGTGTTCAACGCCTTGGAGGACAAGTTCTGGCGGAGGTTCTGCGAGTCACTCGACAGGATGGATCTCTACGAACCGGGGCGCCGCAAGCCGGGGGAGGACCCGGCGGCGGAGGCCCGGCTGCGCAAAGAACTCACAGCAATCTTCGAGAGCCGAACACGCAAGGAGTGGACCGACTTCTTCATCGCGACCGACATCGCCGGGGCGCCGGCCTTTTTGGGAGCGGATCTTTTCGACGACGACCATGCCAAAGACCGTCGACTCGTCTACGAGCAGGCCCATCCGGACGGGACGTCGCAGCGGATGATGGGGACGTGCATCAAGACCAAGCCCGGCGAAGGATTTGCACCGCCGCCAGCGCCGCACGTTGGGCAGCATACAGAAGAGCTACTCTGCGCCCTGGCGGGCTACGACGCGGCCGGAATGGAGCGCCTTCGTTCGTCGGGTGCAATCTGAACATCAGCGCATGCCCCACTCACGGTCCAGAAACGAGGAGGTTCGGCGTCTTATGGGCCCGGCCGAGTGGCGTGCTCCCCACCTCTGTCGAACGTTGCGACTTGTCCGTAAATCGACAGCGACGCCATTCTTGGATAGAGGATTGCTGGACCGAGCCATCGAGCAACGAAGCGGCGCAGCGCGACTCCATCGCGGGGTGGCTGCCCGGATCGGTCAGGAGGGACTGCACAGCGCGCAGGGTCATTTCGGCAAGTTCACGGAGCGTGGTGTTGTCGAAGCCGTGGAGCTCCCAATCAACATCGAAGCGGTGGAAAAGTGACAGGGCGAATGTGATCGCGGTGTCGGAGCTCAGCGATGTGGCGGCTTCGCCCTCCTGTCGCCGGGTCAGCAGGTTTTCCAGTTGTGGATCACCAGCGAGGTTTTCGATTCCAAACGACACGCTTTCGACGATTGCGGTGACTGGGTCGTTGAATCCGCGAACGCGTTCAGCGATTTGATCGATGAACCCGTTGACCGCACGCATTGAGCTGGCGATTAGGAGCGCATCAGCGTTGGGAAAGTAGCGGTACACCGTCTGGCGAGTGACACCGAGCCGGCGGGCGACGTCGGCAAGTCGTATTGCCGCCCCATGCTCGGCGACCTCTTCGTCCACCGCCGTCAGAATGCGCGAAATCGCCTCCTCGTCCGACGAGGGTGTCACACCCGCCCAGCCTCGACTACGCATCCGCCGTCACAAACCTTTCGCTGGCGAACTCAATCGGAAGAGTTTTCGGGCCGGTCATTCCGAGCAGGGATTTCCATGGGGCCGGACCGGCGCGATGCGGGGCGGGGAGGCGGCGGGTGAGGACGGTGAGCGCTTCCGCCAATTCCCGGCGTGCCAGGTTTGCCCCTAGGCAGTAGTGCGCGCCACCGCCGAACGTCAGAATTGGGGGAACGTCCTTGCGCGCGATGTCGAAGCGGTCAGCGTCGCGATAGATCGCTGGATCTCGGTTGGCTGCAAAGGTGTTCGCGAAAACGAAGGTTCCTGCCGGGAACATATAGCCACCGAACTCGACATCCTCGGTGGCCGCGCGCGGCACGATGCTGGCCGCCGGTGAGTGGCGCATGCTCTCCTCGACCGCCTGCATGGCAAGTTCTGGATGGTCGCGCAGCTTCTCCCATTGATCTGGGTGCTCGCAGAGCACCTGAACCGACGCCGCCAGCTGGTTTCGCGTCGTATCCGTTCCCGCCATTAAGAAGCCGGCCACCAGCATCCGGAGTTCGTCGAGATTCAGCCGCTCGCCGTCACTTTCGGCGCGAATAAGCTCCGACAGCAGATCATCGGTCAGATTGTCTCGGCGGGCGGCGACCATTCCGTCGACATAGGCGTCGAGTTCGCCCCACGCACGCATGATCGCGGACTCATCGAAGTTGGCGTCCGGCTGGAAGTTGAGGGCTTTGAAGACGTCCTCAGTCCAGTCCGCGAACAATTGCCAATCCTCGCGAGGCGCACCGAGCAGCGCGCACATGATCGGGGTGGGGTAGGGCCGCGCGATGTCGGTCACGACGTCGCAGCGTCCGGCGTCCACCACGCGGTCGATCAGCCCGTTCACCACCTCGTGGATCGTGTCTTGCAGACGTGACGTCGCGCGGGGAGTGAACGCTTTGGAAACCAGCTTCCGCAACCGAAGATGTGCCGCTCCGTCGAGGCCCAGGAGGCTGTTCGCCATCTTGTCGAACAACGGACCCGACGTGATGCCCTGGGCCGCCAGAGTGATACCGGGTGGCAAGCGGAATCTATTGTCGCGCAATATGTCGCGAGCCAGTTCGTAGGACAGGATCTCCGGGCCGAGGGGTCCGATGGCGATGGGCGCGCGCGATTGGGCCTTTCGGACATCGTCGAGGATGTCGTGCGGAGTGGCCGTGAGGCCGTAATCGAACGTAGGGAGACCAGCGTCGAAGACGTTGGGGGCGGTGCTGTGCGCGTTCATCGATGTCCCAACTTCAGCGGGCGCCTAGACGGGCGTACGGACGTTTATGTTCAGAGCGTATGACCACCGAGTGTGATCGTCAAGGCTCGCCAAGGTAAGCCGAGTTCAACGGCGCAAACGACAAATCGAGGTCATACGAATCGACATTCTGTGTCCGTATGGATGCCCGAACGACCCCGGCGGGCCCCGTACATACCAAGATGGACAGTGAGTATGACCCGGATCCGAGTGAGAAGCGGCAGTTCTCACCAGGATCTCTAGGGGCCGAAAGCCGTTGAGCCACCAAGATAACAAGCATCAACAACCGCCGACGAAAAGCGTCAAAACCGGATCCGGTGGCCGCGGCTCCGAGCCCTACTCGCGGTCTTCCGGCTGAATCCGGGTGTTCTGCCCGATTAGCGATCGCGCCTGATGCAGGTGCTTGGCCGCCCACCGGCGATACGTTCGCCGAGCCCAGGACATCCGCTCGTGCGAACGTTCCGTCTGGCGCACCAGCTCGAGGTCGAGATGGTCGAGCTCCTCGGGCCCGATTTCGATGCGGTCGCGATCGTGGATGAACTGCAACACCAGCGCATCGGGGTCCAACAATGCACGCTCCCAGGCCTCGTGGTCGTCGAGGCCCGTGATGCCCATCGTGTCGGCGGCCTCGCGCAGCACCTCGCCGAGTTCGCCGTCGAGCAGTTGACGAAACGCGTCGGCGCCCTGGCGCGGATTGGCAATCATCCACGAGTGGTACGCGTCGGGCACCTTGTACAGCGTGGCGTCGGACTCGTCGGCGATGTCGCGCGCGTGCTGGAAGGGCACGATCATGTCTTTCTCGGCGTGCACCACCATCGTGGGCATGCCCTCGTCGCGCATGGTGTGCAGCATCGGCGTGTAGTCGCCGGACTCGATGATGGCCTTGATCGTCCGGACGGCCGCGAGGGGATCACGCAGGTTGGGCACCGCCACCGCGGCCAGCACGCGGAAGTATCCGAGTTGCTCGCTGGGCGAGAGCTGCGTCGGGTCGCCCAGGGTGTCGCGGACCGCGGTGTAGGCCGCGCCCAGCGCCTTGGTCGGCGACCTGACCAGCTTGGGGATGGTCGTGTCGAACCGGCCTCCCGCCGCCGGGTCGAAGAGCACGGCGGCGAGTACCCGCTCGGGCGCGCGTGCCGCCAGCTGAATGGTCATTCGGCCGCCCATCGAGTGGCCGACGAACAGCGCTTGCCCGATGCCCAGGGCGTCCAGCGTGCGCAACACCGAATCGGCGCGGTCGGTGAAGCCGCACGCGTCGGCGGGCAGTCGCCCGGTGTCGCCGTGGCCGGCGGCATCGACGGCCACGACCAGAAACCCCATCCCGGCGATCCGGCTGAGCATCCGCAGATACGCCTTACGACTCAGCAGGAGGCCGTGCATGAACAACAACGGCACTCCGCGGCCGCCGACTGAAAGTCCAATCCGGCGCCCGTCATCGAGTTCCACCACGTGATGGCTCAGGCGGATGCGGCTTGGTGATGTCTCCGTCATGGCCTCGGCGGGATTCCCGGCCGGCCAGGCGTTAAAACGGGATCGCGGCCGGACCCCGCTAGTGGCTACCTGCAAGCATCGCGCTTGCGCGGCCGCACCCGGGGGTACACCGCTGAGCAAGATGACGCAAATGCCCGATCGAAGCGCGGACGAAATCGACCCATGCGTGCGTGTTTACGGGGCGCGGGTCCACAATCTGCGGGGTGTCGACGTCGTAGCGCCGCGGGATGCGCTGGTCGCGTTCACCGGAATCTCCGGATCCGGAAAATCGTCGTTGGCCTTCGGGACCATCTATGCCGAGGCGCAGCGCCGGTACTTCGAATCGGTCGCCCCGTACGCCCGTCGGCTGCTATTGCCCACCGGCGCACCGAAGGTGGATGACATCACCGGACTACCGCCTGCCGTCGCGCTGCAGCAGCGCCGCGGTTCGGCGACGTCGCGATCGACGGTCGGCACCGTCACCACCCTGTCGAACCTGCTGAGGATGCTGTTCTCCCGTGCCGGCACCTACCCCCGGGGGGCCACGGAACGCCTGGACTCCGATGCGTTCTCACCGAACACCGCAGTGGGGGCGTGCCCCGAATGCCACGGGTTGGGACGGATCCATCGGGTGACCGAAGAGACGCTGGTACCAGACCCCGCGCTGACCATTCGCGAAGGCGCCGTTGCCGCGTGGCCGGGCGCATGGCAGGGCCAAAACCTTCGCGACATCCTCGTCACGCTGGGGTATGACATCGACAAGCCATGGTGCAAACTCCCGAAGCGGCAACGCAATTGGATTCTGTTCACCGATGAGCAGCCAACGGTCGAAATCGATCCGAGCCAGCACCCCGTGCAGGCCGATTATTACTACAACGGCACGTTCTCCAGCGCCGAACGTCACGTCCGCCACACATTGGCCAACTCCCACAGCGCGATGATGCGTCGCCGCGTGCTGCAGTTCGTCGACAGCGTCGAGTGCCCCGTATGCGACGGCTCGGGGTTGCGGCCGGAGGCGCTGAAGGTGACCTTCGCCGGGCGAACCATCGCCGACTACACCGCGATGCCGTTGGCCGAGCTTGCTGATGCGTTGCGCCCGACGGCTTCTCGGACCGATGCGGCCGCCGCGTACGAGTCCACGAAATCCGGTGAGCTGACGGAAGTGGCGACCATGATCGCCGCCGACCTCGTCGCACGCCTGCAGGTCCTCATCGATCTCGGCCTCGGCTATCTCACGCTTTCTCGCCGCACTCCGACCGTGTCACCCGGCGAACTGCAGCGGTTGCGGCTCGCCACCCAACTGCGCGCGGGCTTGTTCGGCGTGCTCTATGTGTTGGACGAGCCGTCGGCCGGCCTGCACCCCGCCGACGCCGAACCGCTGCTCGAGGTGCTCGATCGGCTTCGGCGCGCGGGCAACTCGCTGTTCGTGGTCGAGCACGACATGGACGTGGTACGCCGTGCCGATTGGATCGTCGACGTGGGACCTGGGGCCGGAGAGCTTGGCGGGGGTGTGCTCTACAGCGGCCCGGTGGCGGGCCTCGCCGACATCGAGGGCTCGGTCACTCGTAGGTACCTTTTCGACGGATCGGGGCCGCCGTGCCGTCAGCCGCGCACGCCGTCCGGGCGGCTGCGGCTGCGCGGAATCTGCTTCCACAACCTGCGAGACCTCGACGTGGACCTGCCACTCGGCGTGTACACGGCGGTCACCGGAGTGTCCGGCTCAGGCAAGTCGACGCTCGTCGTCAAGGTCCTCGGCGACGTCGTGCACAGCCATCTCGGCACCGGACGAGCCGCCGAGCCGGCCGACCCCGATGACGACGAAACCGACAGCGGGATCATTGATCTCGATCACGACGCCAGTGTCGGCGTGCGGGCGGACGGGGCCGAGGAGATCAACCGGCTGGTATCCGTCGACCAGCGCCCGATCGGACGCACGCCGCGCTCGACGCTGGCGACCTACACCGGCTTGTTCGACGCCGTGCGCCGTGAATTCGCTGCGACCCCGAAGGCGCGTCGCCGCGGGTGGACGGCGGGCAGGTTCTCGTTCAACGTGGCCGAAGGTCGCTGCTCCACATGTCAGGGTGAGGGGTTCGTCTCGGTCGAATTGTTGTTTCTGCCAGGCACATACGCCACATGCCCGGCCTGCCGAGGAGCGCGGTACTCCGACGAGACACTCGAGGTGCGCTATCGCGACCGCACGATCGCCGACGTGCTCGCGATGACCGTGGACGAGGCATCGGAGTTTTTGGCCGACGTCGCCAGCGCCGCGCGGAGCCTGACCACGCTGCAAGAGGTCGGACTGGGCTATCTGCGTCTCGGACAGCCCGCGACCGAGCTGTCGGGTGGCGAGGCGCAGCGGATCAAGCTCGCCGCCGAACTGCAGCGGCCCCGGCGAGGCCACACCCTCTACGTCCTCGACGAGCCGACCACCGGGCTGCACCCCGCCGACGTGGATCTGCTCGACCGTCAACTGCACCGCCTGGTCGACGCGGGAAATACCGTCGTGGTGGCCGAACATGACATGCGGATGGTGGCGGGGGCGGACTGGGTGATCGACCTGGGGCCGGGAGCCGGCAGCGACGGGGGTCGGGTCGTTGCGGCGGGCCCGCCGACGAAGGTGGCGCGTGCGAAACACAGCCGCACGGCGCCGTATCTGGCGAAGCGGCTGGCGCGTGCCGAGTCGGCGTAGGCGCCATCCCAAATCGCGTCAGGCGATCTGGACAACCGCTTGTTCGAAGTACTGGTTGTAGGCAAGGTAGACCGGTTTCTTCCCGGTCCGGTCCAGAAACTCCTGGAAGGCCCTGAATTCCTGTTCCTCGGCGCCGGGGTAGTTATAAAACTCGTCGAATACGATTACGGTGCCCGGCAGGATGTTGTCGACCAACTGGCCAAGAATTTCTTTCGTCGATGCGTAAATGTCGCAATCCACGTGCAGGAAAGCGATCGGCGTGGATTTCAGGACTCGCCTTTTGAACTCCGGAAGGGTTTCGTGGAACATGCCCTTTACCAGGGCTACGTTGTGAAGGACCGGTGGCATCCAGCCCTCGACGTTGGCCCGAAATGTGCCTTGTGGGACGGTGATATCGGTCCGGGCCCATCGTTCAGGAAGGCCGTCGAAGGAATCGAATCCCCAGATGCGTTGCCGGGGATTGAGCGCGGCAATGAAATTGATGGTTCGTCCGGTGCATACGCCCATCTCCAGGAACGCGCCCGGCAACGTGACGTGGTCAGAGCCGAATTTGAGCAATTCCGCATCAGTGTCGAGAGCCTGGGCATTGCCGAAGTGCTCGGCCACCATCGTCCGGGCTGCCGGCGATTCTCGATAGTCCTTGTCCATCGGGTAGAAATTGAGGATTTGGTGCCCATGACGCCATTCATCACTCACGATCGGCATCTTCACCAATTGAGCCCAATTGAATCCGTTGCTACACGGAAAATCTGACTCCGCCGCCGGTTCCATGCGCTCAACCTCCTCGCCGGAAGACGCAGCATGATTATTCGGCAGCGTAGATGCCTGACACCTCATTCACGACGGATTGTGAAATCCCATCGGCGCCGGTGGTAGACGGTCCGGATCCCCGCGCTCGACGGCCACCCCGCGCGCGCCATCGCGCGAACTACCGTCACCTCCCACGTCGTCCGGCCGGGCTACGGTACTGCGGCGACATTGCTACTCAGACACGAAAATTTGAACCACCGAAACGGCCGATAGCGCAGTACTCTTATGTCCCAGCATCTCCGTAAAGGAGCGGGATCGTGCGGTCTCAGAGAGTCGTCGTCAGTCGGCCGGATCGGCTCCCGTTGGCCGCTCGCGCCTCGGCGGTGCCCGCGACGATCCTCGACCTGGGCGGCCGCTATCCGGGGCCGCGGTGTTGCTCGCGGCGCCGCTCACGGTCGCCGGCATCTGGGGAATGGTCACCCGCCCATCCCTGGCCCTGCCGTTGGTGCTCCTGGTCGGCGTGGTCCTGGTATTGACCGATTTCCTCGCGGGCCCATACAGAGTGGCCGAGCAGAAGGCGCGGGCCGCGGCCGGCACCCCGATGCGTAACCGTCAGCCGCTCGTCAATCAACCCAGGCCGCCGTCCAGACAGAAGCCGCCGCGACTCAAGGTGGAACCTCAGGCGGGCGCGCAGGCCGAAGCCGCCGCCGCCCAGGCGCAGGCCGCGGAAGCCGAAGCGGTGGCCGCCGCGGCGCGGGCGCGGGCGGACGCGGCCGCGGCCGAGGCCCTGGCCGCCGAAGCGGAAGCCCTGGCCGCGGAGGCCGAAGCGCTGGCAGCAGAGGCGCGGGCGCAGGACGAGGCCGCCGCGGCCGAGGCGCTGGCCGCCGAGCCCGAAGCGGTGGCCGCCGAGGCGCAGGCACAGGCAGAGGTCGCCGCGGTGGAGGTGCTGGCCGCGGAGGCACGGGCGCGTGAGCGGGCCCGCGCGGAAGCCGCGGCCGCCGAAGCGCTGGCCGTCGAGGCGCACAAGCGGGCAGAGGCCGCCGAGGCCCAGGCCCTGGCCGCCGAGGCCCGCAAGCAGGCCAAGGCCGCCGAAGCCCACGCCGTGGCCGCCGAAGCCCGCAAGCGGGCCAAAGCCGCCGAACCCGAAGCCTTGGCCGCCGAGGCGCGGGCACAGGCGGAAGCCACCGAGACGCAAGCCCTGATCGCCGAGGCGCGGGAGCGGGAACGGGCGCGCGCAAAAGCTGCGGAAGCCGAGGCGTTGGCCATCGAGGCCCGCAAGCAGGCGGAAGCCGCCGAAGCCCAAGCACTGGCCGCCGCGGCGAGGAAGCGGGCCCAAGCCGCCGAAATCGAGGCCCTGGCGGCCGAAGCTCGGAAGCGGGCGAAGGCCGCCGAGGCGGAAGCGCTGGTGGCCGAGTCGCGGGCGCGCGTGGAAGCCGCCGAAATCCAGGCCCTGGCCGCCGAGGCGCGAGCGCGGGAGCGGGCGCGCGCGGAAGCCGCCGAAGCCGAGGCCCTGGCCGCCGAGGAGCGGGCGCGCGCGGAAGCCGCCGAAACCCGTGCGCGGGCGGCCGAGGTGTGGGCGGGAGCGGAAGCCGCCGAGGCCCAAGCCCGGGCCGCCGAGGCGCGGGCGAAGGCAATTCGGTTGCGGCTTGAGGCTGAAGTCAAGAACAAGTGGCCCCCGCAAGGGAACCAGCCGTAGCCGGTACGGCGGTCACTTCGACAACGACGAGCGAACGCGGGGCCAATCACCCCGAGGTGTGGAAAGTCGGCGCCTGGGTATCTTAGCGGGCGTATGTCTACAGCACGGACACAACCGGATCAGCGCGAACTCGACGGCGTCCGACGGATCGTCGACGCCATCTCTCAGGCGTTCGCCGCCAAGATCGTCGGGCAGCGTGAGCTTCGGGAGTCGCTGCTGATCGGTCTGCTCGCGGGCGGCCACGTCCTGCTCGAAAGCGTGCCGGGCCTGGCCAAGACGACCGCGGCGAAGGTGCTCGCCGAATCGATTCATGGCCGCTTTCAACGCATTCAGTGCACGCCCGACCTGCTGCCCAGCGACATCATCGGCACCCAGATCTACGACTCGGCGACCAACTCCTTCGTCACCCAGCTGGGCCCGGTGCACGCCAACATCGTGCTGCTCGACGAGATCAACCGGTCCAGTGCCAAGACGCAGAGCGCGATGCTCGAGGCGATGGAGGAGCGGCAGACCACGATCGCCGGGCGGGTGCACCCCCTCGCGGATCCGTTTCTGGTCATCGCCACCCAGAACCCCGTCGACCAGGAAGGCACTTATCCGCTCTCCGAGGCGCAGACCGACCGGTTCCTGCTCAAGGAGATCGTGCGCTACCCCTCCCCACAGGAGGAGGTGGAGGTCATGTCGCGGATCGACGCCGGCATCTATGACAGGGGGCATCCGGCGGCGCCGGTGGTCAGCCTCGACGACGTGTTGCGCCTGCAGGAGGTGGTGCGTCACGTCCACATGGACCGCGCGCTGATGCTCTACGCCAGCCAACTGGTCGACGTGACCCGTCACCCCGGGCTGGCGCTGCCCAAGCAGATCGCACGCCTGGTCGAGTACGGCGCCAGCCCGCGTGCCACCATCGCGTTCTGCAAGGCGGCCAGGGCACAGGCGGTGCTGTCCGGGCGCGCGCACGTGCTTCCCGAAGACATCGCCAAGCTCGCCCACCGGGTGCTGCGGCACCGGCTCATCCTCGGCTTCGAAGCGGCCAGCGCCGACATCACTCCCGAGGTCGTGGTCGACGCCGCGCTGCGGGCCGTGCGCGTGCCCTGAGGCCGATCGTGGGTAAGCACCTCAACCGGGCCAAGGCGCACTTCGACACCGACACCCGCGGTCTGCTCGAGGGGGGCCGCTATGCGCTATTGCATACGCGCAGCATGGAATTCGACGATCTGCGTCCGTACGTGCCGGGCGACGACGTCCGGGACATCGACTGGAAGGCTTCCGCACGCTCGGGCGGAGTGCTCATCAAACGGTTTGTGTCCGAAAAGCACCACAAGATCCTGCTCGTCGCCGACGCCGGCCGCAACATGTCGGCACTGGCCCCGAGCGGGGAGTGCAAACGCGACGTCGCCGCGCACATCATGGGTGCGGTGGGGCTGATCGGCCTACGCCGGTCCGACCAGATCGGCATGGTCTACGGCGACCGCCGCGGCAGCGTGAACATCCCGCAGCGGCGTGGCGAGTCGTACATCGAGGGTCTGTTACACCGCTGGTATCACCACACCACGAGCGATCCCGGTGGCAGCGACGTCACCGCCCAACTCGACTACGTCGCAACGCATTACCGGCACACCATGCTGATCATCGTCGTCTCTGACGAACCGGAGGTCGACGACCCGCTCAGCGAAGTGCTCACCAGACTGACCGGGCGCCACGATTTCATGTGGGCGATGGTGTCCGACATGCCCGCGGTGGGCCCCGACAACACCGACGGATACGACGTCGCCACCGGTCGCTTCGTCCTGAACGGCGCCGACCTCGGGCCCCGGGTGGTCGCCGCGTACCGCCGTGCCGAGCAGAAGCGTCGCAACCGCCTCGATGCGTTCCTGGCCGCCCACGCCATTCCTTACTCGATTGTCGCCGGCAGCAAGGACATTCGGCGCGAGCTCGTTCGCCTGACCGAGGTGGCCGCCCGTGCCGGATGACCTGCTGCGCCATGTGTTCGGTCCGCAGCCGTACTCGTCGGGCTGGTTGTGGCTGGCCGTGCTACTGACGGTTGCCGTGTTCGGTTGGTGTGCGGGTGTTTTCGTGTGGACGCTGCCGTCGGACCGGTTGCGGCGCATCCCGGCTGCGCGGCGACTGCACGCCTGGCTGATCCGGGACCGATTCGCCCGCCGCGTGCAGAATATCGCCGACGAGCACACTGCCGGGCGCACGTCGGCTCCGGCGGCGTGTGCGGCGATCGGCCGGACGCTGCGCAGTTTTCTGCATCAAGCGACCGGCATCCCGGCGCAGTATCTACAGGTCGCCGCCATGGCCGACGGCGACCTGGCCGCGGCCGCGCCACTGCTCACCCGGCTCGGTGACGGGCAATTCAACGCAGAGACACGCGTCGACGTCGACGACGTGAGTGCCCGGGCGCAGGAGTTGATCCGCTCGTGGAGCTGAGGTGGTGGCCGATCGCGGTCATCGGATTGACCTGCTTCGTCGGCGTCGTGGCGCTGGCCGCGCTGCTGTCGATGACCGCTACCCGCCGGCAACTGCGACCGCTGGCCAACGTGGCGCGGCTGACCCGGCTGCCCGAGTACGCGAAAGTCGCGCGGCTGCGCTCGCTGTCGACGATTGTGACACTGGTGGTGCTGACGGTCATGTTCGGCGCCGCGACGTGGGCGGCGGCCCGTCCGAGCGTGGCGAGCGACGATTTCGACGCCGCCCACCCCGAGGACATCATGGTGTGCGTCGGGCAGCCGGTGGGCGACGCGCCGACGGCGGAGTTGCTCGACTACTTCGCGCGCCAGACCGCGAATTCCCCTCAGGCGCAGCGCATCGGCCTGACATCGGCCAACCGCCGCGTGGTGCCGTTGACGCGCGATCACCAGTACGCCGCCGGCCGGTTCGGGACTATGCCGGCGCCCGCGCGGCGCCGGCGTCGTCGTTCGCCCCCGCGGTTCCCTACACCGACTACGCCGCGACCGCGGATGACGTTCTTGCGTTGTGCCTCTCCGGCTTTCCTCCCGCCGAGCAGCGCGCGACGCACCGGCGCTCGGTGATCTATCTCGGGCCGTCGGATCTGCGTGCCGCGGGCGAGGAGCGGCCCGCACTGTTCACCGATGGCAGCGTCCGGGCGTTGGTCGAGCGGGTCGGGGCCCAAGTCAATGTGATCGACACCGCCGCCTCGCCCGGGAGCGCCGCGCTGGCCAGGCTCGCGCAGCAGACCGGCGGCCGGTACGTCGCCCCGGGCGCCAAGTCGGTGACCGCGGCGCTCAACGAGATTCGCGCGCACGCCCCGCCGGCGCGCCGTGCCGACGGTTCCGTCGTGACCGCGGATTTCCACGATGCGCCGGTGGCACCGCTGGTGATCGCCCTCTTGTCGGCGGCCGTGCTGTCGGTGGCCCTCTTGGTGTTGCGCCGATGACGTTTCAGCCCGTACTGCCGTGGCCGATCCTTGCGGTCGTGGCCGGCGCGCTGCTGCTGGCGCGCGTGGTGGCGCTGCGCCAGGTGCTGCTCTCGGCGGGACGCCGGCGGGGGCGCGCGGTACTGCGCTGGAGTGGCGTGACGCTGGCGGTGCTGCTGCTCATCGCGGCGACCACTCGTCCGGCGCTTTACGCCCACGGAAACGGCCAGGGCGCAACGGCGGCCGCGGGCGCAAATCTCAACGTCTTCCTGGTCGTCGACCGTACGGCGGACGCCGAGGGCGAACCGCGGATCGCGGGCGTGCGCGACGACATCGCGGCGTTGATCAAGCAGTACCCGGCGGCACGATACGCGCTCATCGGCTTCGCCTCGAAGGCCTCCCTGGATTGGCCGCTGTCGGAGGACGTTTGGAGTCTGCGACCAACCGTCGCGGCGCTCGGCACGCAGGACGCGAGTTCCGGCGTGAACGCGGGTGCGGCGGACAACGTGCTGCGATACCAGCTGATCCAGGCGACGCAGCAATACCCGGGTTCGCGGAACGTGGTGCTCTACTTCGGCTCCGGCGGGCCCGGATCGCGGGCGCCGCAAGGCGACTTCAACGTCATGCGGGGTACCGTCGCCGGGGGAGCGGTGCTCGGTTATGGCGGCGGCGAGGCGATCGACGAAGCCGAATTGCACCGAATCGCGGCGCAACTCGACGTTCCCTTCGTCCACCGCGAGCCCGGTCAACCCTTCCGGGCTGGGCTGCCCGAGGCGCCGGGTAACGCAGGGGATGCCGCCGACCGGACCGAATTGTATTGGCTGCCCGCACTGCTCGCGGCCGGGCTGCTGCTCGTCGAGATCTACCTGTCGGTCCGAGAATTCCGGCGCGGCCGCATCGCCCGACGGGACCTGGCCTCATGACGCGCAGACCGGCCCGGTTGCGGCTGCGGCGGCGCCTGCTCGTCTACTCGGCCCCCGCCGTCGCCGTCGCGCTGCTGGCCGCAATCAAGCTGTTTTCGGTTGTGCTGGCCGGTGATTCGGCGGCCGACGCGTTCGCCGACCGCGACGGAGCCGCGGTGTCGGCCGATGCGGCGATCCTCGGCGTCGTCAATGTGGTGGAACCGGCGAGGGCGCCGTTTGCGGCGGGCGCAGCCGCCGTGCTCGACGGCCGGCTCGAGGACGCCGACTCCCAATTCGCCGATGCGCTCACGCGAACCGACCTGGCGGGCTCGTGCCCGGTGCGCGTCAACCTCGAACTCGTCCGCGAAACCCAGGGGGATCGGGCCGCGGCGGCAGGGGACCGCGAACGTGCCGACGAGCGCTACGCGAGCGCTCTGGCCGTCGTCGACGCGGCGCCGCGCGCGTGCTTCGCCGGCAACACCGACCCGGACGCGCAGCGGCACGCCATCCGCGACGACGCGGCAAACCGTTTGGCGGCCAAGCGGACTGCGCTCAACACACCGCGCCAGGCGACGCCACCGCCCCCGCCACCTCCGCCCCCCGCGGCGCCACCGCCACCACCGCCGCTGGTGGCCACCGTCGCGCCCGACGGCCGCGAGATCCCACCGCGCACGCTTGATCCCGCGGGAGGCGATCCGCTCGACAAGCTGCAGCAGGTGCTGCAGGACGCCGCGTCCCCGTAACGCTCTGTGAGACTCTTGGTATGAACGAACCGTGCCCATGCGGCAGCGACCACAGCTATCGCTCCTGCTGCGGACCGCTCCACGAGGGCAAGTCGCAGGCCCGAACGGCCGAGGAATTGATGCGGTCGCGGTACTCGGCATTCGCCTACGGTGACGCCGACTATCTGTTCCGCACGTGGCACCCGCGCACCCGCCCGGCCGACGTGTCCGTCGACGCGGGCATCACCTGGACCGGCTTACAGGTGATCGACACCGTGGCGGGCGGCGCGGGCGATGATTCCGGGGAAGTGGAGTTCACGGCCCGATACGAGTCCGCGGGCCGCGCCGGCCGCCTGCATGAGCGCAGCCGCTTCGAACGCCGCGCCGGTCGATGGTTCTACCTGGACGCCGTCGACTCGTAGCGGCGGTCTGTCGTGGAGCGAGTGACGGGATTTGAACCCGTGTGTACGGCTTTGCAGGCCGCTGCCTAACCACTCAGCCACACCCGCACAACTCGCAACCATGCCAGCGGATACGGGGATAGCCCAGTCTTTTACTCGGCCCGATCATTTCGGACGGGCGAGAGGCCATGTCCTACAGATGGGGAATGCCGGGCACCGGGATGTGCGGGACGGGCAGGGCCGGCGGCCCGGCGGGGATAGGGGGACGTAGGGCGGGGATCGGAGGAGCGGGTGCGCCGGGCGGTGGTGCGGCCGGCCCGGAAGCCGGGGCGCAGGCAAGGGCAATCCTGGAGGGGGCGCCGGAAGCGCAGGCGGGGCAGCGGGCGCTGGTGCCGCCGGCGCCGGCGCGACACGTGCTGGTGCCGGCGCCGGGGCCGGGGCGCTGGGAGGCGGGGCGCAGTCGGCGCGACGACGCGTGCGCCGATTTGTGGTCTGGTGTCGGAATGCGGTCGAATCGCGATCGCCAGCGCAATGACGAGGGCCAAGACGCCGCCGACAAATAACGCCAATACGCTCAACGCCACCAAGAACGGCCGAGTGGCCCGCTGCTCGTACGGCGAAGCACCGAAGCCGGTCCGCGTTCCGGCTGGCGAGTCGTCGACAAACCCGGGATAGGCGCCGGTGTCGAATGTGCCGCCCTCTGCGGGGTCGGCGCTATAGGCCAGCGCCTCAGCACCACGTTCCACGGTGGGCGCATTGTCGGCGCCGCCGACGGCCAACGCATGCGGAACCATCGCGCCGCTCGCAGGATCTTGCGCGTAAGCGATCGCTGCGGTCGAGGACGAGAACAACGGCGGATGTGCCGATGCCAGCGCCGCGCCCCTGGCCAGAGCGAGCTCCGGCTCCTCCGGTGTGCTCAACACCAGGGAACTGGCCGCCTGCAGCTCCTCTCGGATCGCGGCGATGTCGACGCCGTCGCTGCCGACCACGAACAAGCCGTCTGGCCGGTGTTCCATCGCCGCGGCGTCAGCGGCCATCGCGGTCAACGTGGCCAACGCCTCGTATTCGTCCTCGGGGAGTTCCTGCCGACGCACATCGGTGACCGAACCGTCCGCGGTGTCCACCACAGCCATCGTCGCGGTGGTCGGCTCAACGAACAGCAACGCGGTTTGCGCGTACCGGGTCGTGTCGCCCACCGTCTGCGCCAACGCGGCCGCCGCCAGAAATGCCGAGACCAGCATGACTTTCTCGAGCTTCTGGCCGGACAGCAACTCTTCCAGGGCGGCGGCCTCGGTGGCATCGGTCCACGTCACGCCGATCGAAGCCAGCTGGCAACCGGTTTCGGCCGCCGCCTGCCGCGTTCCCAGGATTGCCGAGACCACCTGATGGGGCGCCGTCTGATCTGCCCGATTCTGAGTTGGGGACACTTCGAACTCGTCCGTGTCGACCGTGGCACCGTCGGCGTGTTCCCCTTCGACCACGACCATATGGACCGCCGTGGGCGTCATCGACACACCGAGTACGGTTTCCACCGCCCCTCCCACATGGCTTGATGCGGATCTTGACCCGACATCCAGCGTATCCCTCGTTGCGCGGTCGGAGTTGAGTCGCCGTCGTCAGCGGTCGAGGTGCTCGCGGATCCCGCCGCCGCTCGCGGAGGAATCAGAGCCCGATGTAGACGGCCTTGGTGTTGAAGTAGGCCTCGATGCCCTTGCGGCCCCGCTCGCCGCCCCACCCCGACTGCTTGTGCCCGCTGATCGGCATCGACGGGTCGGCCGCCAGCGAGGAGTTCACCCAAATCTGGCCCGCGCGAAGCTCATTCACCATGCGATGGGCGCGGCTGAGGTTCTCGGTCCAAATCGAGCCGGCCAGCCCGTAGTGTGTGTCGTTCGCCGCGGCGATCACCTCGTCCTCGTCGTCGAACGGGATCACGCAGCCGACCGGGCCGAAAATCTCCTCCTTGATCAGCCGCATGTCCGGCGTGGTGTTGGTGATGATCGTCGCCTCGTAGAAGTAGCCCTTGCGGTCCATCGGCTTGCCGCCGGTGAGCACCTGGGCGCCGCCGGCCACGCCGTCGTTCACGATGCCTTCCACGCGCTGGCGCTGCTTTTCGCTGATCAGCGGGCCCAGCACCGAGTCGGGGTCCTCGCTGCCGCCCATCGGCAACATCTGCGCGAAGCCCGCGAGACCCTCGACCACCTGGTCGTAGATGCCGCGCTGGACGTACATGCGCGAGGTACACGAGCAGTTCTGCCCAGAGCCGGCGAGCAGGCCCATGCCGGCGCCCATGATGGCCTTGTCGAGGTTGGCGTCGTCGAACATGATCAGCGGCGATTTGCCGCCGAGCTCCAGGGTCAGTCGCTTGAGGTTGCCCGCGGCCGCCTTCACGATCAGCCGCCCGACCTCCGTCGACCCGGTGAACGAGATCTTGTCGACGTCCGGGTGCGCGGTGAGTGCCGCACCCGTCGTCTCGCCGTAGCCGGTGATGACGTTCAGGACGCCGTCGGGCAGACCTGCCTCGCGGAAGATCTCTTCCAATTTCAGCGCGGTGAGCGGCGTCTCTTCGGCGGGTTTGAGGACCGCACTGCACCCCGCGGCGAGTGCGGGCGCGACCTTGAGCATCGCGACGAAAAACGGTCCGTTCCAAGGGATGATGAGGCCGACGACGCCGACGGGCTCGAGCTGGGTGAAGGTGTGGTAGGTCTCCCAGGTGCCGAGCAGGCCGTCGGAGACGAGATTGGCCGACTCGCCGTGGATCTTGCCGACCCAGCCGGCGTAGTACTTCAGCATGTCCACCGACACCGGGATGATGTGGCCGGCGGCCGTCAGGTTCATGCCGTTGTCTTGGGCCTCGAGCGCGGCCAGCTCGTCCTTGCGTTCCTCGATGATGCGCGCGGCGCGGAAGAGCACGTTGGCGCGGTGCGACGCGGGCGCCTTGCGCCACACGCCCGACTCGAAGGTCTCGCGCGCCCGGGCCACCGCCGCGTCGACGGCCGCCTGGTCCGAATCGGGGACCTCCGCGATCTGCTCCTCGGTGGACGGGTTGAAGACCGCAATGGTGTTACTCAATGTTTCTCATGGTCCTTCGCTCGCGGGAAATGCTGTCGTCGCGCGACAGAGGTTACGCGCTTAACCATAGGGTGTCCAGCATGCGTCGGCGTCACGCGTAGCGTCCGATATGGGCGGATTGTGCTGGTCACCGGGCTGATGACACCGGATCGACGATTTGTCGGCGGCGGGTCTGAACCGAGCCCGCGCCAGCGTGAGTTGGCGGCTAGATTACCCACATGCGGGTTTTTCGCCTGTTCGGTGTGGTCCTGGCAATTCTCACGGCGGGTCTGCTGTGGGCATCTCCCGCCGGGGCGCAACCGCCGTCCAAGCTCACCGATCACATCACTGACAGCACCGGGGTGTTGACGGCCTCCGACCGGGCGGCGGTCGGCGCCGCCATCGACCGGCTCAGCCGCGACCGCCACATCCAGCTGTGGGTCGTCTACGTCGACAACTTCAACAGGTTCAAACCCGACAACTGGGCCGACCGCACCCGCAGTGCCACCGGAATGGGCGACCATGACGCGCTGCTGGCCGTGGCCACGAACACGAAGCTGTACGCGTTCAGCGTGCCGCCGCAGGTGCAGGGGCTGACGCCGGCCGAGCTGAACAGCTTGAAAACCAACCAGATTGAGCCGGTACTGGGCGCCAGGAACTGGGGCGGCGCCGCGGTCGCCGCGGCCGACGGGTTGGACAAGTCGACGGGCTCATCGAATCCGACGAGCCCGTCGAAGCCGATCTGGCCGATGATCGCGATCGGCGTCATCGTGGTCGCGCTCGTCGTCGTGGTGCTCCTGGTGTTGTTGCGCGCACGCCGCCGCCGGCGCGCCGCGCGCGGTGGCGGACAGCCGGGCATCGGCGCGGGCGATCATCCGGTGCAGCAGGCGTTGTCCATCGCGGAGGCGAGGGTGCGTCAGATCTCCGGCTATGTTGACAGGTATCGCTCCAACATCGGCTCCGAGGCCCAGGCGCGGCTCGACGACGCGAAACGGCATTTGGCCGCGGCGCGCGGCGTGGAGACGAGCAACGACGGCGATGCCATCGCGTATGCCAACAGGGCATCGACGCTGGCCGCTCAGGCACAAAGCCTGGCCAACGGCGATGTCCTGGAAGCGCACCGCACGCCGCGGCGACGGGGCACCGCGCCCAAGCGCTGACCGGCCGGATCGCCCAAACCCTAGGCGCGTCAATCGTTTTGGTCGCAGACCACCGCCGTCAGCGGTATGCGGCACGCAGCAGCGTCAGCGTCTGCTCGACGGTCTCCTCCATGTCCCGCGTCGCGTCGACCCGCAGCAGGGACGGCTGCTCATCGGGTGGCGTGAACGCGGCCCGCAGCTCGGGCCACAGCTCGATCCGCGCATCCGAGACAACACCTTGCTCGGTGGCGCGCCGCTCGAGCCGGGCCATCAGCGTGGCGTCGTCCGCCTCGCACAGCACGACATGCAGGTCGGCTCCAAGCCGGTGCGCCAGTTGCTGCACCTGGGACCGCTCACGCGGATTGCCGAATGTCGCATCGACGACCACGCCGCGGCCGCGACGTAACCAGCGGGCGGCGTCGCGACGCAGCGCGGCGTAGGTGCTCCGCGTCATCGCCGGATCGTAGAGCCCCGAGCCGAATTCGTCGTTACCGTGCCGGGTGGGCTCAATGCCCGCCATTCTCTTGCGCGCCACATCCGACGAGAGGTGCACCAGCCCCAGTCGCCCGGCGAGCGCGCGCGCCAGGGTGGTCTTGCCGCTAGCCGGCAGACCCATGGTGACCACCATCGGCGCGCGGGGCAGGCCACCCGCGTGTGCCCACGCCAAATCGAAATACGCCCGCGATTCGGCGATGAGCTGACGCGTTTGACCACCGGATGCGTGTTCGGCCTGTGCTAGCCGCAGGCTGCGGACCTTGCCGCGCACGTAGGCCCGGTAGCAGATATAGAAGTCGAGCAGGCCGGCCAGCCCGTCGTCGCCGCTGGCGCGCACGTAGGACTCGACGAATCCCCAAGCCAGGTCGGCGCGGCCGTGGTACTCGAAATCCATTGCCAGAAAAGCCACTTCCGAGGCGACGTCGGCGCACCGGTAGCGGGGTGCGAACTGCAGGCTGTCGAACAACAGGATCTGGCCGTCATCGATGCAGATGCTGGCGGCGTGCAGGTCGCCGTGGCCGTCTCGCACGTGCCCGTCGGCCACGCGCCGCTCAAGCAATGACGCTCGTTCGTGCACGAACTGGTCGACATAGGCTCGGATGTCTTCGTTGACGTCGCTCGAAACGGTCCGGCCGACGAAAGGACCTATCTGGTCGAAGTTCTCCCGCCAGTTCGCGATCACACTGGAAGGGCGCCCGTACACGTCGATGTCGGCACCGGTTTCAGCCCGGCTGTGCAGCTTGGCCAGCGTGCGCCCGATCCGTCGCGCGAGACGCATGTCGACGTCGCCGCGCGCAAGCTTGGCCGGCAGCATGCCCTCTTCGGGCAGACGCCGCATCCACACGGCCGGCTCTCCGGAACCGGTTTCGCCGCCTATCCGGTAGTGGCCATCACCCTCGGTGACCTCGACGACGCCCAGATACATCTGCGGACTGAACCGCCGATTGAGGCGCAGCTCCTCTTCGCAGTCGGCGCGGCGCCGCTCGATGCTGGTGAAGTCGAGGAAACCCAGGTTCACCGGCTTCTTGAGCTTGTAGGCGTAGTCGCCGGCGAGGAACACCCACGAGCTGTGGGTTTCGTGCAGACGCACGTCGGCGGCCGGCGGGTCGTAGGCATCGGGTCGCAGCAGATCGGCGACGATCCGCGGGTGGCCGTCGGGTCCGGTCGGGTCGAAGGCGTGCGTCATGGTCTCGCCGAACGATTGCAGGCAATCTGGTCGCCCGTCAAGGGCTTTCGTATGCCGGCCGAACGTCGGCGATCAGCGGCGAGTGCGTGACGTTGATGCCCTCGAGGGTGAATGCGTGCGCGGGATAACGCACTGGCTCAATAGTGCCATCCGGGTGGGCAATAGCCCCACCGCCAGTGGGGATGCCGACACCGCCGACCGAGCCCTCGAGCATCTGAATCGCCCGCGACAGCCGCGCCCAGCCGGCTCGCTCGTCGTGCACGTCGATGACTAAGGGCACGAGCTTGAACACGTCGAGCAACTCCGTTGCCCCGGAGTCCGGTGCCTCGAGAACCCCGTACTGTCCGAGCTGGACCGCGCCGGCCGAAATGCCCACCAGCACCGCCCCTTTGGCATAGCGGTCCAGGATCACTTCTCGCATGCCGGTTTTCACGAACGTGTCCCAGCCAAGACGCACATCGCCACCCGCGAGGATGATCAAAAGGGCGCGCTCCAGGAAGGCGCGGTCGTCGCGGTCGAATGACGACCCGATCATGCGACGGTCGACGACGCCCACTGCGTCCATTGCCGCCTCGAAGATTTCGTAGAACTCCGGGTTGTCCCCGTTGGAGGCGCCGATGTAGGCCGCGCTGATCGGCGCGGCTTGGGGCAACGCGTCCATGGCTGCCTCGAGGAGCAGCCGGTCGTGACGCTTCCAGAACAGCAGCTGACTGTCCGCCAGCAGATAGAGCGGTTGGGGTTGCGGCGCCGTCGCCGATCTCCCCGCGGCATCCGGCATGCTGTCACCCTATCGGCGCAATGGTGACCGCGACGGATGTCCACCAGCTACTGCACCGGCCGGTGCACCCAGAAGGCCGGCGTCGCGCCGCGCTCATCCACATACCGAACGTCGGTGTTCACCCGAACGTTTACCGTTGGTACCTATGGACAGCGACCGGAGTGACTCCGCCTTCACCTGGCAGGGCCGGCGCGAACTGGTGAGCCGGATGCATGACCAGCTCGATGAGCTGGTCGCGGCGCGCGACCAGATGGAACAACTGGTGCGGGTCATCGTCGAGATCGGCTCCGATCTGGACCTGGATGTCACGCTGCATCGAGTCCTCAGAGCCGCGATGGAGCTGACCGGCGCCCGCTACGCCGCGCTCGGCATCCGCGCAGCCGACGGCACCCTCGTTTCTTTCGTGTACGCCGGGATCGATGCGGAGACCGCACGCCGGCTCGGCGATCTGCCGGTCGGCGACGGCCTGCGCGTCGACGATCTGAATTCCCATCCGGCGACCCGCGCGCTGGCCGGACGGGAGCCGCCCATGCATGCGCTCCTCGGCATCCCGATCACCGTGCGGGCGGCCAACTTCGGCAGCCTGTACCTTGCCGACGATCGGTCGGGTCGGGTCTTCTCCAATACGCAGGAAGGCGCCGTGCGCGCCATGGCCACGGCCGCGGCCGCCGCCATCGACAACGCCCGACTGTTCGAGCGCGAGCGTGAATCGGCGAAGTGGACGAAGGCCAGCCGCGAGATCACCACCGCGTTGCTGTCCGGCGATCCGCAGACGGGGCCGCTGCAGCTGATCGTGAACCGGGCGCTGGAGCTGGCCGGCGCCGAGCAGGCCATCCTGCTGGTTCCCCAGGAGGCCGACCTGCCCGCCGACCAGGTCGACACCCTGGTGGTGGCCGCGACGGCCGGCCGGTACTCCTCGGAGGTGATCGGTCGGCAGGTTCCGATGGACGGGTCGACCACCGGCGGTGTGGCCAGGCGCGGGTTGCCGCTGATCACCGATTCGTTCCAATACCCGATCGAGGGCTTCACCGATGTCGGTGAGCGCTCGGCGATCGTCATGCCGCTGATCGCCGACGACGCGGTGCTTGGCGTCATCGCCGTCGCCCGCGACCCGCATCAGCCCGCGTTCGGCGACGACTACCTCGACCTGGTCAGCGACTTCGCCCGGCATGCGGCGATCGCCCTGGCGCTGGCGGCCGGCCGCGAACACGCGCTCAACCAGGAACTGGCCGAAGCCGACACCGTCGATGAGGCGGTGCAAGCCGCCGCGGAAGAACTGCGCCGGCTCTGGCGGGCGCGCCGCGTTCTGGCCGTCACCTTCCCGACGCAATCCTCGTCCACCACGGAAACCGCCTTTGGTGCACCGCGGGTGGTGGCGGTCGGCGGGCCCGGGGACTGGGATTCCCTGCCGCCGGACACCCAGCAGGCGCTCAGCTCATTGCGCGACGGCGACCTGTTGACCCCCAACGCGACGCAACCTGGAACGGCGGGCATCGCGCTGCGGCACCCCGACGGCGTGCTCGTGGTCTGGATGGATCTGACCGCGCAGCGCCCGTTCACCCTGGAGGACCAGACCTTGTTCACCGTGCTGGCCGGTCGCCTCGGCCAGGGTTTGCAACGGGTGCACCAGGTGGATCAACAGCGCGAGACGGCACTGGCCCTGCAGCACGCGATCCTGGGGCCCGCGGATCTGCCCAACGGGTTCGCCGTGCGCTATCAGGCCGCAACCCGGCCCCTCCAGGTCGGTGGTGACTGGTACGACGTCGTCGACCTGGATGACGGGCGCATCGCGCTGATCGTCGGCGACTGCGTCGGCCACGGCCTGGCCGCCGCGACCGTGATGGGCCAGGTGCGCAGCGCCTGTCGCGCGCTACTGTTCGAAAACCCAAGTCCTGGTGCGGCTCTCGCGGGGATGGACCGCTTCGCCGCGCGGCTGCCCGGCGCGCAGTGCACGACCGCGGTTTGCGCGGTGCTCACCCCCGAGACCGGTGAACTCGTGTACTCCAGCGCCGGTCATCCGCCGCCCATCCTGGTGCACGGCGACGGCAGCACCCAGATACTCGATCAGGGCCACACCATCGCGCTGGGGATACGGGGCAACTGGATTCGCCCGGAGGCCCGTGTGACCATCCCGGCGCGTTCGACCCTGGTGCTCTACACCGACGGCCTGGTCGAACGGCGGCGGGTTCCGCTGGACCACGGCATCTCCCGCGTCGCAGGCATCGCCCAGGATTCGCGCGCATTGGCGCTGGAGGATCTGGCAAACCAGGTCATGTCCCGCGTCGCGCCGCACGGCGGCTACCAGGACGACGTCGTGCTGCTGCTCTACCGGCACCCGGCCCCGCTGGAGCTGAACTTTCCCGCCGACGTCGGTCAGCTCGCTCCCACCCGGAGTGCCTTGCGTAACTGGCTGAGCCGAGCCCGGCTGGACCCCGACCAAACCATGAACGTGCTCGTCGCCGCCGGCGAAGCCGTCGCCAACGCCATCGAGCACGGCCACCGTCACAGACCGCAGGGCATGATTCGCCTCGGAGCGGTCGCGGTTGGTGACGAGGTCCAGCTGACCATCACCGACACGGGCTCCTGGAAGGCTCCGCAACCGTCTTCCTACCCGCACCGCGGCCGCGGCATTCCGTTGATGCGCAGCCTGATGCAGGATGTCGACATCCGTCCGGACACCAACGGAACCACCGTTCACCTGTCCGCGAGGATCACCTGATGACCACCCCGCTCACGCTCGACACCGCGCGCGGCAGCGACGGGAAGTTCGTGCTGGTCGCCGAGGGGGAAATCGACCTGAGCAACATCGACGAGTTCAACCTGGCGTTGGCCAGCGCCGCGACCGGCGACGGGGCGCTGCTCGTCGACCTCAGCGCGGTGGAGTACCTGGACAGCGCCGCCATCAATACCCTGGCCGCCCACGCCGATCGGATCGAACTCGTCGCGCACCCCGTCCTGATGCCCGTGCTCAGGGTCAGCGGTCTCACCGAACTGACCACCATCCAGGCCGCGCCGCCGGCAGCGGGGCACTGACGCCGACCCCGGCATTCTGAATCACGTTGCGGTGCAGCGTAACTGCGGCGGCCGCTGGCAGGGGTCCGTGCCGCATGCGACGATGGCGTCATGGGTGACGACGCGCTGAGCTCGGAGCGGGAATTCAACGAGCGGAACATCGAAGAGTTTCGCCGCAATGGCGGCAAGGTGGGCGGGCAATTCGAAGGTTTCCCGCTGCTGCTCCTCACGTCGACCGGTGCGCGAAGCGGCGCCCAGCGGGTCAACCCGGTGGCCTACTTCGATATCGACGGCAAAATCTACATCGTCGGCTCCGCGGCGGGCCGGGACAACAATCCCGCCTGGGTGCACAACATCCGCGCCCATCCGCAGGTGTCGATCGAGATCGGCTCGGAGCCCGCCAAGCCCGCGACCGCGCGCGAATTGCCGCGCGACGAAAGGGATTCGATCTATCCAGTGGTGGTCGAGCGCGCCCCCGGGTTCGGCGAATACGAACAGCGCACCGATCGGCTGATCCCGGTCTTCGAATTGGTGACCGACTGAAGACACGGCCCGCCAACGGCATTCAGCTCGTGAATTCGGCACGTTAACGGGTCCATTGCCGCACAATGATGGGCGCGGGTTTCGTCGGATGCGACCGGTCATCACCGCCCGCCTTGCCCAAACGACGAAGTGAGGTCGGCGATGAGACATTACTTGCGGCGCCCTGTGATCGGCGCGGTCGCGTGCGTGTTGGCCGGGTTGCCGGTGACGGTGATCGCCACCCCGGCGATCGGCCGCGCCGACGGTGAATGCGCGCCCGGTTGGGGCTGGAGCGTCGATCTGAATCAATGCGTCTTCCTGCTCCCGGCCGCCAACGGACCGGGCGGACCAGGGGGCCCCGGCGGGCCTGGGGGACCGGGTGGCCCTGGCGGGCCCGGAGGCCCCGGAGGCCCCGGAGGCCCTGGCGGCCCCGGGCGTCCCGGCCCACACTAGACATCTCGTCTAACTGCGGAAACGCGGCGCTCGGACCGGTGAACCGGCCGGACGGCGGGGCGGGGGAACTCCACGCGTCTGTCAGTCGTTATACCGGCTAAGTAACCGGTGATTCCGAGGGGGACGACAACCGCATGCCACGCACAGACAACGACACCTGGGATTTGGCGACCAGTGTGGGCGCGACCGCGACGATGGTCGCAGCCGCGCGAGCGATCGCGACCAACGCCGACAACCCGCTGATCGAAGACCGCTTCGCCGAGCCGCTGGTCCGTGCCGTCGGGGTGGACTTCTTCACTCGCTGGGTCTCCGGCGACCTGGTGGCCGCCGACGTCGATGACCACGAATCCGGCTGGAAGCTCGAGCACATGCCGGTAGCGATGGCCGCCCGGACACGATTCTTCGACTCGTTCTTCCAGGCCGCGACGGGGGCCGGGATCCGACAGGCGGTGATCCTGGCATCGGGCCTCGACGCGCGCGCCTACCGGTTGGACTGGCCGGCCGACATGACTGTCTTCGAAATCGACCAGCCGCAGGTGATCGAATTCAAGGCAGCCACGCTGGCCGAGCTGGGTGCGGCCCCGCGGGCCGAGCTGCGCACGGTCGCCGTCGACCTGCGCCATGACTGGCCAAAGGCGTTGGTAGAAGCCGGCTTCGACAAGAGCCAGCCCACCGCGTGGATCGCGGAGGGGCTCTTCGGGTACCTGCCGCCGGAGGCGCAAGATCGCCTGCTAGACAACATCACCGCACTCAGCGCTGACGGCAGTCGGCTGGCGTGCGAAGCTATTCCGGACATGTCAGAGGTCGACACGGAGAAAGCCCAGGAGATGATGCAACGGGCCACCGCGAAATGGCGTGAGCACGGCTTCGACCTGGAATTCGGCGAGCTCGGTTACCAGGGCGAGCGCAACGACGTCGCCGTCTATCTGGACAACCTGGGATGGCAGTCGCACGGCATCCGGATGACCGAACTGTTGGCCGACTCCGGTCTGGATGCGATCCCGCAGACCAACGACTCCGTCTCGGTGGCCGACACCATCTACTACAGCTCGGTGCTGAGCAGATGACGGCACCGCAGCGGCGAGGGCTCAACGAGGCCGTCACGCGGATATGGAGCTTCCTCGCGCCGGCCTACGATCTGCCCTTCCTGCAACAGTGGGTGTACCGGCCTCCGCACAACGAGGTGATCGCCCAGCTGCGCAACCACGGCGCGCGCAAGATCGCCGATATTGCCTGCGGCACCGGCATTTTGAGTGACCGGATCCAGCGTGAACTGCAGCCCGACGAGATCTATGGCGTCGACATGTCCGAAGGCATGCTCGGCCAGGCGCGCGCCAGGTCGGATCGGGTGCAGTGGATGCGCGGCCCGGCCGAGCAGCTCCCGTTTGCCGACGGCGCTCTCGATGCCGTCGTGACGACCTCGGCCTTCCATTTCTTCGACCAGCCGGCGGCGTTGCGTGAGTTCCACCGTGTGCTGGCACCCGGGGGATTGGTGGCCGTCTCGGCGCTGAGTACGCGCCAACCCCGGCTGCAGTCCTCCGCGAGCTCTCGGTGGAAGCCACAACACAACGCGTCCGCACCCGAGATGCGGACGTTGTTCGAGAACGCCGGGTTTGTGATCACCGATCAACACCGGATCCCGCGACCGGTGTGGACGGCGCTCGTGTCCGACCTGTTGACTGTCGGCACCAAAAGCTGAATGCAGCACCGGGCGTGAAAACCGCCCGGTGCCAACGCCTTAACTGGAGACGCCCGCTTCGCCAATCGGCGAAGCGGGCGTCTTGTCAGCTATCGATCACAGCGGGATCCACACTCCGAAGAGCCAGAAGCCCCACTGGTTGAAACCGGGATCCCAGATCGGGGTTTCCTGGTAGCCCCAGTAGTTGATCGGGCCGTAGTCCCAGCGCCCACCGGGCGGGGGAAGCGGTCGATCCCACGCCGGCCGCGGCGGTTCGCCCGCGCCCCAGGGTCCGGGTCCGTCGCCCCACGGGGCGCCGTGGAAGTAGCCGCGCTGGGCGTCTCCATGCCAGGGGCCGCCGGGGTGGGGATCGGGTCCACCGAATCCGCCGGGAGCACCGGGGTGATCGCCGGGGCCGCCAGGACCGCCGGGGCCACCGGGGTGGTCGCCAGGCCCGCCGGGCCCGCCAGGGCCGCCGGGGTGATCAGCGGGTCCGGCCGGGCCACCGGGACCGCCAGGGTGACCGGGCCCGCCAGGACCGCCGGGCCTCCTGGACCGCCGGGGCCTCCTGGACCGCCGGGGTGGTCACCGGGGCCACCAGGACCGCCGGGGCCACCGGGGCCGCCGGGATCGTTCGGACCGGTGGGCGCGTGGCCACCGCCGGGGGCCGCCGGCCCGCCATGATTACCCGGAGGCTGTGGCGCTCCGGGAGCAGCGTTGGCAAACCCGGCGCCCATTCCCAGGGCCGCAGCGCTGAGCGCTCCGGCGATGGTCACCCCTCCGACAAGTTGCTTCAACTTCATGATGCTTCACCTATCCACTAGGGATCTTTGCAAGGAAGTTCCTTGGAACACCCCCCGTTACGTCCCGACGCTAGATAGCCTCCCTATGGACTGGCTGTGACTCGCCCATGCAGAACTTTTGGCCGGGCGGCCCGCCCCACGGTGGTTTGCCGCACATCTGGGCCGGGGCGCCGCGGCGGCCGTACCCGTCGCTACCAGGCGATTGGACTGCAGATCCAGGCACTTCTCAGCCGGCGCGCGGGCTGGTTTGGGAAGGCTACGTTGGCTAGTCTGCCCGGGTTTTCCTCTATATGGTTGCGCCCGTGTCGAGTGCGTCACATCCCCATGAACCCCACGTCGGCTCGGTGTCATCGAAGCTGAATTGGCTGCGCGCGGGCGTCCTGGGCGCCAATGACGGAATCGTCTCCACCGCGGGCATCGTCGTAGGGGTCGCGGCGGCCACCGCCGAACGCGCCCCCATATTGACCGCCGGCAGCGCCGGACTTGTCGCCGGTGCGGTGTCGATGGCGCTGGGCGAATACGTCTCCGTGAGCACCCAGCGCGACACCGAGAAGGCGCTGTTGAGGCAAGAGCGTCGCGAACTGCGCGAAGATCCCGTCGCCGAATTGGACGAGCTGGCCACGCTATACGAGGCGAAGGGCCTGACGCCGGCGACCGCCCGCACGGTCGCAGAAGAGCTCACCGATCACAATCCGCTGCTCGCCCACGCCGAGGTCGAATTGGGCATCAACCCCGAGGAGCTGACGAACCCGTGGCAGGCGGCATCGTCATCGGCGCTGTCGTTTGCGGTCGGCGCCTTGTTGCCGTTGGTCGCGATCCTGGTTCCGCCCGCGACGTGGCGGGTCCCGGTCACCGTCGTCGCGGTGCTGATCGCGCTGGTGATCACCGGTGCGGTCTCCGCCGGTCTGGGCGGGGCCCGGAAGGGGCGCGCGGTCCTGCGCAACGCCATCGGCGGCAGTCTCGCGCTGGCGGTCACCTACCTGATCGGCCATCTGGTGGGCGCCGCACTCGGCTGACCACCGAACCCGGGCGTCGCGGTGCGGTGCGTGTCGGGTGACTGGAAGCGCAACTGTAACATCGACAGTTGCGGTCCTCAGCAGAGCCCGCAATCCCATCACGCGGAGGGTCATGCAGTGGCCGAGCCCAATATCGTGCCCGATGAAGCTCAATGGGCGGAATCGGTGCCGTATTTCGAGCGCGACGAAAAGTACTTCGTGCCAACCAAAATCGCGCGCGGCGGATGGGGCCCATCGCTGAGCGGCCATGTCGTCGGCGGACTCCTGGCGTGGGCGGTCGAGGATGCGGTTCAGGATCCCCAACTGCAACCTGCGCGGCTGACCGTCGATCTGCCCCGGCCGACGGCCTTGGCGCCGCTCGAGGTGCACACGCAGGTGCGACAGGACCGACGGCGGCTGCGGCTGGTCGAGACCGTGATCATTCAGGACGGTGCCGCGGTGGCACAGGCGAGCGCCCTGTTCCTGCGGCGCGGCGCGCAGCCCGAGGGGCACGTCTGGTCTCTGCCGGTGCAGATGCCGCCGATCCCGCTGGACGAGGCGTACTCGACGCTGTTCATGCGAACCTACGGCTGGGGCGCCGACGTGCAAAACCCCGACCCGGGCTGGCCGCAGACCGACGGCCCGAAATACACGTGGATCCACGAGACGCGCCCGTTGATCGACGACGAACCGCTCACCGCGTTCACCCGCGTGGCGATGGCCGGTGATATCACGGCCTCGATTGCCAACTGGGGCACCAACTCCCTGCAGTTCATCAACGTCGACTACACGCTCACGCTCAGCCGGCTGCCCGAGGGCGACCAGATCGGGCTCGCCTCGCTCACGCATCACAGCCATGACGGGGTGGCCAGCGGCTCGGCGGTCCTGGTGGACGCGAAGGGTCCGATCGGCACCGGTGTCTCCGTCGGGATCGCGCACTCGGGATTTCGTCCTCCCTCCGCCGGCCCGTCGGCCGGGTGAGGCCGGAAGGGCAGGCGCGGTGACGTTTTGGGCATTGATCGCCGAGGCGGCGAAGCGGGGATCGAACCGGCCCCTGCTCGCCGACGAGTACGGACGAAGGCTGACCGCCCGGCAGCTGCACGACGCCGCGTGCGCGACCGCCGCCGCCCTGGCTGAACGCGGCGTCCGCGCGGGCACCGTCGTCTCCTGGCAGCTGCCCACCACGCTGGAAACCATGGTGGTGATGGCCGCACTCGCGCGACTCGGTGCGGTGCAGAACCCGATCATCCCCATACTGCGGGAAAGCGAAGTCGGCTTCATCACCGGCCAGCTGGACACCGAATTCTTTGTGGCCCCAGAGGTTTGGCGCGGGTTCGACCACGGCGAGCTGGCCCGGGGGCTGTCGGCGGCCCGGGGCTTCGAGGTCATCACCCTCGACCTGGCAACACCGCCGGCCGCCGGCGAGCTGCGGCTGCCCGGCGCCGACGCCGAGGCCCTGCCGGCGCCACCGGCATCCGCCGACGACACACGCTGGATCTACTACTCCTCGGGAACCACCGCGGCCCCCAAGGGGATCCGTCATACCGACAGGTCGGTCATCGCCGGCTCGGCCGGAGTGGTGGGCATGGTGGGGGCCAACAGCAGCGACGTGGATCCGATCGCCTTCCCGATCGCGCATATCGGCGGAGCCGCGATGCTGGCCACCGCGTTGCTGACCGGCATGCGGTTGGCCCTGTTCGAGGCGTTCGATCCGGCCACCACACCGTGGGCCATCGCCGCACACAATCCGACGTTCCTGGGCACCGCGACCCCCTTCTTCGTCGCCTTCCTCGAAGCCCAACGCGCCCAGGGCGATCGGCCGCTGTTTCCCTCGGTCCGGGGCTGCCTGGCCGGAGGCGCACCCGTCACCGCCGAACTGGGCCGCCAGGTGCGCGAAACCTTCGGGCTGGCCGGAATCGCCAACGCCTGGGGGATGACCGAGTTCCCCTGCGCGACTTCGCCCCCGCTGACCGCCGCGCCCGAGGTGCTCGACCACACCGTCGGGCCTCCGGTGCCGGGAGTACAGGTCCGCGCGGTTGACAACCACGGCGTCGAGCTGGGCACCGGACAGGAAGGGGAGCTGCGGCTCAAAGGTCCCCAGTGCTTCCTCGGCTACGCCGACCCCACGCTTGACGCCGACGCGTTCGACAGCGACGGCTGGTTGCGCACAGGCGATCTGGGCCTGATCGATGTCGACGGCAACGTCCGCGTCACCGGCCGCACCAAGGATGCGATCATCCGCAACGCCGAGAACATCTCGGCCCTCGAGATCGAGAACGCGCTGGCCACCCATCCCGCCGTCGCCGATGTCGCCGTCATCGGGATCCCGGACCCGCGCACCGGCGAACGCGTCTGCGCCGTCGTGGTACCCGCCACGGCCGACGGCGTGTCATTGGAATCCCTTGTGCGGCATTGCCGATCACGCGGCCTCAGCCGCTACAAACACCCCGAGCACCTGGTGGTCGTTGATACGCTGCCGCGCAATCAGTTCGGCAAGGTGATCAAAAAGGATCTGCGTCAGGCCTTCGGGTAAGCGGGAACGTGCCCGCAGCGCCTACAGCCCCTTGGGCGCGTCGCGGACGGCCTGCACCGCCGCGGCATCGCCGTCGAAGTCGACGTTGGCCTGGCGCCCCACCGAGAACAGCAACAGCTCCTCGGGCGCACCGGTCACCGTCACCGCGGGCCCCTGACCGGCGGTGAGCACCGTCTTGCCCTCCGGGGTACGCAACGCGACCCGGCCCGGCACCTTCGCGAGCGTGAGCCGGGCCATCAGCGGCAGGGTGCGCCGCAGCATCTTGCCCAGCGCGGGCTCCAGCGAGCGCGGCTCCCAGCCGGGCTGCGCGCGGCGCACATCCTCGTGGTGGACGAACATCTCGGCGACGTTGGCCACCGGGTCGAGCAATTTGAGTGGCGAGTAGACCGGCGGGCCCGCGGCGAGCTTTCCGACCAGCTCGTCCCAGTCGTTCTGCTCGGCCACCTGGTTCTGCACCCTCTGCGTGTGGGAGGCGAAGAACGGGATCAGGATGCCGGGCGCCGCGTCGGGACGGTACTCGCGGATCACCAGGTGGGCGGTCAGGTCCCGCGTCGTCCATCCCTCGCACAGGGTGGGTGCGTCCGGCCCGACGCCGCGCATGGTTTCCACGAGGGCGGCACGTTCGCGTTGCGCAACAGACATGCGTTCAGCCTAGAGCTGGTCGCGCCCGAAGAGGACGGGTCCACCGGACACCGGTGGTCGGCGGCTCGGTAAATTTGAAACGTCATGCTGTCGAAGGGAATGTCATGAGCGCGCACGTCGAGCAGTTGGAGTTTCAGGCAGAGGCCCGGCAACTGCTGGATCTGATGGTCCACTCCGTCTACTCCAACAAGGATTCGTTTTTGCGGGAGTTGATCTCCAATGCTTCCGACGCCCTGGACAAGCTGCGGCTGGAGGCGTTCCGGAACAAGGACCTCGACGTCGACACGTCCGACCTGCACATCGAGATCGACGTGGATAAGGATGCGCGCATCCTGACCATCCGGGACAACGGCATCGGGATGACCCGCGCCGAGGTGGTGGACCTGATCGGCACGCTGGCCAAGTCCGGCACCGCCGAACTGCGCAAGCAACTGCGCGAGGCGAAGAACGCCAAGAACGAGGCCGCCTCCGAGGAACTCATCGGTCAGTTCGGCATCGGTTTCTATTCCAGCTTCATGGTCGCCGACAAGGTCGAACTGCTCACCCGCAAGGCCGGCGAGAGCGAGGCCACCAAATGGGAATCGAGCGGCGAGGGCACCTACACCATCCAATCGGTGGACGACGCCCCGCAGGGAACGTCGGTCATCCTGCACCTCAAGCCCGAAGACGCCGAGGACGAGCTGCACGACTACACCTCGGAGTTCAAGATCAGAAGCCTGGTGAAGAAGTACTCCGACTTCATCTCGTGGCCGATCCGGATGGAGGTCGAGCGACGTCAACCGCCCGCCTCCGACGAAGAGGGCGGCGAGGAGACCGTCACCATCGAGACCGAGACGCTCAACTCGATGAAGGCGCTGTGGGCCAGGCCCAAAGAAGAGGTCTCCGAGGAGGAGTACAAGGAGTTCTACAAGCACATCGGGCACGCCTGGGACGACCCGCTCGAGGTCATCGCGATGCGCGCCGAGGGCACCTTCGAGTACCAGGCGCTGCTGTTCATCCCGTCGCACGCCCCGTTCGACCTGTTCAACCGCGACGGCCAGACCGGGATCCAGCTGTACGTCAAGCGCGTGTTCATCATGGGCGACTGCGACGAGCTCATGCCCGAATACCTGCGTTTCGTCAAGGGCGTCGTTGACGCGCAGGACATGTCGCTCAACGTGTCGCGGGAGATCCTGCAACAGGACCGGCAAATCAAGGCCATCCGGCGGCGGTTGACCAAGAAGGTGCTCGCCACGATCAAGGATCTGCAGTCCGAGCGCCCGGAGGACTACCGCACCTTCTGGACCCAATTCGGGCGGGTCGTCAAGGAGGGCCTGCTGTCGGACTTCGACAACCAGGAGACGCTGCTGCAGATCTCGTCGTTCGCCTCGACGCACAGCGAGGAGGAGGCCACCACCCTCGCCCAATACGTCGAGCGCATGAAGGAGGGCCAGACGCAGATCTTCTACGCCACGGGGGAGTCACGTCAGCAGATCCTGAAGTCGCCGCACCTCGAGGCGTTCAAGGCCAAGGGCTATGAGGTGCTCCTGCTCACCGACCCGGTCGACGAGGTTTGGGTGGGGACCGTGACGGAGTTCGACGGCAAGCCGCTGCAGTCCATCGCCAAGGGCGAGGTGGACCTCAGCGCCGACGGTGACGAGAGCGAGGCCGAGCGCGAGGAGCAGCAGAAGGAATTCGCCGATCTGCTCGCCTGGCTGAAGGAAACCCTGAGTGACCACGTCAAGGAGGTCCGGTTGTCGAACCGCCTGACGGACTCGCCCGCCTGCCTGATCACCGACGCCTTCGGGATCACGCCGGCGCTGGCGCGCATGTACCGCGCTTCCGGGCAGGACATCCCGGTGGGCAAGCGGATCCTCGAACTCAACCCCACCCACCCGCTCGTCACCGGCCTGCGCCAAGCCCACCAGGACCGCAGCGACGACCCCTCTGTCGCGGAGACCGCGGAATTGCTCTATGGCACAGCACTTCTTGCCGAAGGCGGCGCGCTCGACGATCCGGCGAGGTTTGCCGAGATACTCGCCGGCCGGTTGGCCCGCACGGTGTAACTGGGCATTTACCGGCAAATACGCCATTTCCGGGATTGAAAACTTGCTGGCAGGGATACTTAGATCCCATGCCTACGTTTCGCGTTATCGACCCGCGGGGCCGGGTCGTCGCGACGAAGAATTTTGCCAACGCGGAGGCCGCGCACGCCTGGTTCGTCAACTCCGTCGGCGGCAATACCGAGCTGGGCTGGCGCATGGAGGTCAACGACGACGGGCAGTGGGCATTCTTCGATGACACCGAGGGCTTCACCGCGCCGGTGAGCCACCGGCCGAAACGGCGCTGACGCGCCAGCCGTCGGCGTAATAGCACGGCGGATTGCCCTCGGCGTCCGGCGGTGGTGGCGCGCAGATCGATAGCCCGACGCATGGCTGGGCACTGGCCGAACCGGGGGCGGCGGGCGCGGCGGCAGGTGTGCTGGGCGCAACGCTCGTGCTCACCGCCGCCGGCGACTTCGTCGAGGTTGGGCCGGACGTGTTGGACGGCGCGGCGTGCTGCGACCCGCACGCCGCCAGCCCCGCGCAGGCGATCGCGGCGAGGGCCCACAGGCGCGGTGCGGCGTCGAATCGCCTTACGCGCCAACCCACTTCAGTGGCATACTTCGCAGGCCACGCCGTCGTTATCGCGGTCGAGTCCGGGCCGGTAGCCCGGCTGGCCGCGATAGATCGGCGCGACACCCGCGGCGCAGGCAGCCCTGCAGGTGGGGTAGTACGCGCTGCCACCGGTCGTCGGCGACGGCGACGTTGTGGTCGTCGGGGGAGCGGCCTGGGCGGCGGGCGCCCCCGCAATTCCCACGGCGATTGCTCCAACGATGAATAATCCACGAAACACGTTCGGGGTCCTCCTGTTAGCAAAACAACGATGGTTGCTGACGACTACAGAGCTAACACCCTGACTCGACTGTTGAGCAAGAGGCTACTGCGGTCCGCATCGCGATCTGACGTTCGACGTACGCTCCCACCATGCATGTCGACGCGATGACGATTCCCCAGCCGCTCGGCCAAATCGGTGACCTCGCCCGGAAGACCCAATCCGCCGGGTTCTCCGGTCTGTTGTTCACCGAGACCGGCCGCACCGCGTACCTGAACGCCGCCGTGGCGTCGCAGGCCGCACCGGATCTGGAGTTGTCGACGGGCGTCGCGGTGGCGTTTCCGCGCAGTCCGTTCGTGACGGCCGCCGCCGCGTGGGAACTGCAGGAGGCCACCAAGGGGAAGTTCCGGCTGGGCCTGGGCACCCAGGTACGCACCCACGTGGTGCGGCGCTACGGCACGGCCTTCGAGCGGCCCGGGCCCCGGCTGCGCGACTACTTGCTCGCCGTGAAGGCATGCTTCGCGGCGTTCCGCTCCGGGACGCTGGACCACCACGGTGACTTCTACGACCTCGACTTCATCACCCCGCAGTGGAGCCCGGGCCGATCGACGCCCCGGACCCCAAAGTCGATATCGCAGCGGTCAATCCGTGGATGCTGCGGATGGCCGGCGAAGTTGCCGACGGTGTCCACGTCCACCCGATCGGCGAACCGGGCTACCTGGCCCGGCACGTGCTGCCGACGGTCGCCGAAGGCGCGGCCAAAGCGGGCCGTTCATCGTCGGATCTCGCGATCATCGTGCCCGTCATGACGATCGTCGGCGACACGGACGAAGCGCGCGCAAAGCAGCGCGAGGTCGTGCGCGCCAGCATGGCCTTCTACGGCAGCACGCCCAACTACGCATTCATCTGGGACGAGGCGGGTTTCGAGGGAACCACCGCCCGGATCCGGGAGAAGCAGAAGGCCGGAGACTACGCGGGAATGGCGGCCCAGGTCAGCGACGATCACATCGCGGTCTTCGCCACCGAGTCGACCTGGGACGGGCTCGCCGACGCGCTGATCGCGAAATACGCCGGAACGGCAACGCGGTTGGTGATGTACAACTCCGTCGCCGATCAGGACCGCTTCGAGCGATACGGCGAGGTGGCCCGCCGGATACAAGCGGTCAGCGGCTGAGCTGAATGGCCTTGACCACCAACAGCAACGCCCCGACCACCAGGTAGCCGCGCAGCGCGATCATCGCGAGCCGGGTTCCGGGTGACCAGGTGACCGGCTCGAGCAGCGCCAGCGGGGGCATGCGCCAGGTGTTGCGATCGACGCCGCGGGCCGGAAGTTGTGGCTGGGGCCGCGACGGCTGCCGGCGCGCCACCCAGCGCAGCACCGGCGCCGCGCCCGCCGCGAGGATCACCAGCCCCAGCGTCAGATAGCCCGCGACCGCGACGACGTTGAGGTCGGGAAACAGCGTGGTAGCCATCAAGATTCCGGACAGTAGCAGTAGCACGCCCACGATCAGCCCGGCCACCCAATTGAGCCAGGACCGATTCACCCACGGCCCCAACACCTCTCGGTCGTTGCACAGCAGCAGCAGGAACACGCTGGCGCTGGGCAGCAAGAGACCGGCCAGCGCCTGCACCGCGGTGGTGATCAATCCCAGCGGGGCGCCCGGAATCAGCACGATGGCCGCGGCCAGCACCACCATGGCGGTGTAGGACAGGTAGAACTGCTTGGCGTCGGAGAAGCCACGGTGCAGCGAATGCTTGAGGCCGAACACGTCTCCGAAGGCGTAACTGGTGGCCAGGGTCACCGCGGCGGCCCCGATGATCGAGGCGTCCATCAGCACGATGGCAAAGATCGAGCCGAGTATCGGGCGGTGCGCGCCCAGCAGATGCGCCGTGGCGCCGGCATCGGTGAAGCCGCCAATGGTGTTGGTGGAGCGCGCCGCCCACTCACCGGTCATCATCAGCGCGGCCGCGCCGACCACCACCACGAAGGCGCCCAGCACGGTGTCCGCGCGTTCGTAGCCCATGAACCGGGGGGTGATGCGCTTGTCGACGACGTTGGACTGCTGGAAGAACAGCTGCCACGGCGCTACGGTGGTGCCGACGATGGCGATGATCAACAGCACCGCGTCCGAACTGACGCCGCCCGAAATACTGGGCACCACAAACGACTTCGCCGCGTGCCCCCACTGTGGATGCGACATCAGCAGCATCGGGATCTGCAGCAGCGTGACCGCGATGAAGATGAACATGGCTCGCTCCCATCGACGGAAGCTGCCGCTGGCCATGATCGCCACCAACGCGACCGCCGAGATCGGTACCACAACGTATTTGGAGACGCCGATGTATTCGGCGGCCAGGCTGATGCCGATGAACTCGGTGACGATGGTCAAGAAGTTGAGCAGGAACAGGTCACCGACCGAAAACCAGCCCCAGCCGCGGCCGAAGCGTTCGTTGATCAACCGGGCGTGCCCGACCCCGGTGACCGCGCCGAGTCGCACCACCATTTCCTGGTTGACGATGAGCACCGGGATCAGCAGCAGCAACACCCACAGCAGCGAGTAGCCGTAGTTCTGGCCGGCCTGGGCGTAGGTGGCCACCCCGCCCGCGTCGTTGTCGCCGACCATCACGATGATGCCGGGCCCGACGATCGCGAGCAGGGTCAGCAGCCGCGTCCGCCAGGTCCGGGCGTGCTCGGTCTCGCCGACGCTGATGCGCCCGAACGCCCCCTCGATGTCACCCAGGTGGGCGCTGTCCAGCACCGCGGTGCGCCGTTGCGCCGACTCGGGGCGCTGCACGTCCGCACCCTGCGGGTCGGCCTCGGTGGTGTTCTCGCCGCCGGAGCTCACTGCGGGCTACCTCCGGTGGGCGGTGTGTCACGGTCGTCGGCGGCGATTTCGCGGATGGGCCGCGGCGCGGGCTCGCGGCGTCGCCAGTCTTCGGGAATGGTCGCCTCCAGCACGTCGTCGACGGTCACCACCCCCAGTAGGCGGTCCTGCTCGTCGACGACGGGGATGGAGTAGAGATTGAAGTCGGCCATCAGCAGCGCGATATCGGTCAGATCCGCGACGGCGTTCACCCGCACCGGATCGGAATCCATTAGGGCTCCCAGCTTTTCGGAAGGGTCGACCTGCAGCAGGGTGATCACCGAAACGACGCCGTCGAGACGCTTGTCCTCGTCGAGCACGTGCACCTTGATCAGCGCTTCCGGCTGGATGCTGCGCGAGGCGGCAATCAACGCCAACGCCTCGCCCGCCGTCGCGGTGGGCGAGCATGTCACCGAGTCGACATTCATCAGCCCGCCGGCACTTTCGGGGTTGAACCCCATCAAGGTGATGACCTTGGTGCGTTGCGGGGCCGGCATCAGCTCCAGCACACGGCGGCGCCGCGACTGGCGCAGGTCGACGATGGCGTCCGCGGCGTCGTCGGCGCGCATCCGGCCCAGCAGCGCGGCGACCTCGTTGTCCGGCATGTCATCGAGCAGCCGGCTGGCTTTCTCGGGATCCAGCTCTTCGAAGACGTCGGCCTCCAACTCCGGGTCGCTGTGCACCCGATCCAGGATCTCGCCGCCCTCGGCCTTGTCCGCTTCCTCGAGAAGGTCGGCGATTTCGGCGGCCTTGAGGTCACCGAACCGATCCGACAGACGCCGCACGGCATCGGAACGCGCGTGACCGATCAGCGGCTCGAATGCCTTCCAATCGCGCGACGCGTGCCCGCCCGAATGCTTGATCAGCCCGAACAACCGTGGGGGACGGCGGGTATCCAGGCGGGTGACCATCCAGCCCTCGCCGGTCTCTTCCAGCTCGACGTCGTACGCGCGCACCAGCTCGACGGTCGCCACGTCGATCAACCGGTGGCCCAGCACATCGGTGCGCAACAACACCTCGCCCTCGCGCCGTTCGAACCCGCGAAGGTCAACCTTGTTCTTGGTCAACAGAACCCGGTCCGCGGAGTACTCGTCGATGGACTTGTCGCCGATGAACACCAGGCGTCCGCCGACCCCGGCCACGATGCCGGCCACCAACGGATACTCCTCGGCGCCGCGCAGCCGCACGATCACGTCCTCGACGCGCCCCACGGTTTCTCCGGCGCGCGCCAGCACGGGCGCGCGCAACAGCTGCGAGAGGTGGATGACCGGCTGCCCGGCGCGCGGCTTGGACGCCTTTTCCGATGTGCCCACGTATCCCTCCTCAAGGCGGTACGACCTAACCCGCGGACAACCTACCCCGAAACCGGGTATCGCGGCGCGATGCGGCTTCAAATCGATCGTCGGACCGTCACGGCCGCCAGAGCATACGCTCCCGCGGCCGCCGACGACTACAGCCAATAGGTAAACGGCAGAAGGCTATTGGGTTCACCGCATCCCGCTGACACTATTGCTTGTCGATTTTTCCGGCGATCTGGTTGGCGATGCTCACGCCGAGGTCCCCGATGTCCTTGCGGCACGCGTCGATATCGATGACGACGTTGTTACGGACGGTCAGCGCCCGCTGGCAGGGCACGGTCACGCTCGCGCCGTTCCCGACGATGGTCAGGGTCACCGGAACGCTCACAACGCCGTTGGCGTTGGAAACCTGGCCCACCTTCCACTGAAGTTCCGGTTTGCCGTCGGCGGCGGGGACGGTGTCCTGACGGTTGGCGCAGGCGGGCCAGCGCTGGGCCGACGTCGCGAAGAATGCGCTCGCCTGTTCGGGGGACCCGAACAGCACGACGACCTGATAGACATCGGGGCTTTCCAGTTGATCCGCGCCCGCGGGCGCCGGCGCCTGGTCGTGGTAGCCGTAGACCGCGGTGTTCCCGCTGTCGGCGTAGACGGACGCCAGCGCCGCGTGCATGGTGTACCGGCATTCGGCGGGGAAGGTGTAGTCCTCGCGCTTGAACGGGTCTTCCAGCAACTTGGTGATCGGTGGATCGCTCGACGTCCCCGTGGCACCCAGCACGGTGTCGATGTCGCTCGGCGAGAGCATCAGATCGGGCAGCGCGCCCTGCTCGAGCGGAGCCTTCGACGAGGCCGTCGTGGTGGTGGTCGACGACGCAGCACCGCCGCCCTGGTGGCCACCGCCGCACCCCGCGACCACTATCGTGGTGGCGACGACGACCGCCGCGGTCAGCTGGCTCCTCATGCGCATGGAGCATACGACGGCACCCGACGTCACGAGCGAGATCGCAGTTAAAGGCTATGTTCGCTGTGTGTCCGCAGTCGACTTCACCTCGGTATCCCCGATCGTCCCGGTCCGGGACCTGGACGTCGCACTCGGCCGGTATCGCCGGCTCGGCTTCGACGCCCGCGCATACGAAGGGCCCGAACGGTACGGGTTCGCCGACCGCGGGCCGGTGTCGATCCACCTCACCGAATGGGCCGAGCACGACCCGCTGCGCACCGCCGCCAGCGTGTACCTCTATGTCAGTGATGCCGACGCGCTGTATGCGGAGTGGGCGGCACTGGAAAACCTCGACGGGCGCCTTTTCGCCCCCCAGGGCACACCGTACGGCCTGCGGGAGTTCGCCTACGTCGATCCCGACGGCACCGCCCACCGGGTCGGCTCACGGCTGAGTTGACCTCAGGCCTTCTCCGTTGCGGGAGAAGGCTTTTCGTCAGTGGTCGGGGCGTAGCTGGCCTGGCTGTGGGCCAGCGCCACCGTCGCCGCCGCCATCAGGCCCACCGACACGCCCAGGGCCACCCAGCCGATGTCGTTGGTGTGCAGCGTCTCACCCAACACCGTGATACCGAGCGCCGAGCCCACGATGGGCTCGGCGACGGTGACCGCCGGCAGCGACGCGGTGAGTGGGCCGGCCCGAAACGCCGATTGCTCCCAGGCGGTGGCCGCGATCGCCAGCACCACCCACACATACAACTCCGGTGTGCGCAACAGCGCCGGGATGCCGCGGTCCAGTTGGTCCACCACGCCCTTGGTCAGCACCGAAAACAGCCCCCACAGCGAACCGGACATCAGGCCCAGCAACAGTGCGCCGACCGAACCGGGGAACATCCGCGCACCGATCACGCACAGGATCAGCGCGGGGCCCATGACCAACGCCACGATGGTCCATGTCTGCACCGACCCGCGCGGGGCGCCTTGCTGGGGATCACCGACCGTCACCACCACCGCGACCGCGGCGGCAAGCAACACCGCCCAAATGCCTTGCCGGCGTGTGATTCTGCGGTGGTTCACCCTCGCGCTGATGAGCAAGGCGAACAGCAACGACGTCACCAGCAGCGCCTGCACCAGCACCACCGAGCCCAGGCCCAGTGCCGCGGCCTGGAACCCGAATCCGGCGCCGGCCACCAGGCTGCCGGTCCACCATTGCCGGTCGCGCAGCAGCCGGCGGAACAGGGTGAAGGTGCCGACGGGCTGGTCTGTGACCTGTTGCGCGGATCGCTGCTGGACGACGTCGCCGGCGCCGACCATCAGCGCGGCCGCCATCGCGAGCACTGCGGCGATCGCCGTTCTGCTCACTTAGTCCTCCCGTGCGCTTGGCTGAGGATTCCGCTTGCGGCGCAATCGGTTTGCCGCGATCACCGCTTCAGCTGTTGCGCCGAATCTTTAGTGCCGTGGTGATCATGGGAATCTGCAGCGGCAGGCGGGCCAAGGCGACGATCCGCATGGGCCACGGTTTGCTCCACCACAACCGGCACATGTTGACGTTGCCCGGGAAGACGCCGATGAACAGGGCCGCGGCGGCCAGCGCGGCCGAGCGCCGGGTGCGCTGTGGCACCAGCAGCGCCCCGACCGCCAGCTCGGCGACGCCCGATCCGTAGGTGTAGAGCCGCGGGCTTCCGGGCAGTTCTGCCGGGATGATGGAGTCGAACGGTTTGGGCGCGACGAAGTGCAGGGTTCCGATGCCGAGCAGCATGGCCGCGACCCGGTAGGCGAGTTGCTGCGTGGTGTCACGGGCATCGAGAGGTCTGATGGTCATGAAGTCATTGTGCCCATTGCGGCCAGTGCTCACGCGCGGTCGGCGTCGGTGTAGCGGATGATGCCGCGCACGTTGCGGCCCTCGAGCATGTCGCGATAGCCGTCGTTGATCTGATCGAGGGTGTATTCGCGCGTCACCATGTCGTCGAGGTTGAGCTGGCCCAGCTTGTAGAGCTCGAGGATCGCGGGAATATCGTACTGGGGGTTTCCGCCGCCAAAGATGCTGCCCTGCAAGCTCTTCTGCAACAGCGAGAGTCCCGCGAGATTGAGCGTGACCTCGTTGGCCAGCACACTGGCCATGCCGGTGAGGCAGCACACCCCGCCCTTGGCCGTCAGCCCCATCCACGACTCGACGTCCTTGCCCTCCACGTGGCCTACGGTGACGATCACCTTGTGACACATGAACCCTCGCGTCGCCTCGGCGATGCCGGCCGCCGCGCTGCCCACGTCCGCGAAAGCCGTTGTGGCGCCGAACTTGAGTGCCTGCTCACGCTTCCATTCGTAGGGATCGACGGCGAAGATGCGCCGGGCCCCGGCGATGCGGGCGCCCTGCAGGGCGGCGACGCCGACGCCCCCGATGCCGATGACCGCGACGTCCTCACCCGGCGAGACCGCCGCGCTGCGCACCGCCGAGCCGTAGCCGGTGGTCACCCCGCAGCCCACCAGGCAGGCCACGTCGAACGGGATCGACGGGTCGATCTTGACCACCGAGGTGTGGTGCACCACCACGTACGGGGCGAAGGTGCCCAGCAGCGACATCGGGATGACGTCGCGGCCCCGTGCGGTGACGCGGAAGGATCCGTCGGAAACCGATTGACCCGACAACAGGCCCATGCCGAGGTCGCACAGGTTGCGCAGCCCCGTCTGGCACGGTGTGCATTCCCCGCAGGACGGGATGAAGGACATGACGACGTGATCGCCGACGGCCAGGTGCTCGACGCCATCGCCGACCTCGGTGATGATGCCGGCACCCTCGTGACCGCCCAGGACCGGATAGCTCGGGATGGGGAAGTCACCCGTCATCAGATGGTGGTCGGAGTGGCACAACCCGGCCGTTTCCAGCTGGACGGTCACCTCGCCACGGCGCGGATCTCCGATTTCGATCTCGTCGACCGACCACGGCTCGTTCAGTTCCCAGACCAGCGCACCTTTGGTCTTCAACGGCTTGGCCTCCGTGTTTACCCGAACCGCTTAATTGTTAGCGCCGTCACAGGAGCCCGGCCCACTGAATTTAGACCATTACTATTGCCTATACAGTATTTGATACGATTCGCGGCGTCTGACCGCCCACAACAACGAGGTTGAGAACATGGGAACACCCGTCATCGTCGGAGCCGCCAGGACCGCGATCGGCCGTTCGTTCAAGGGCACGCTGGTCAACACGCCGCCCGAGACCCTGATCACCGCCGTGCTGCCCGAGGTGGTCCGCAGGTCGGGCGTCGACCCCGCCGATATCGATGACATCATCTTCGCCGAATCACATTACGGCGGTGGAGATCTCGCGCGTTACGCCGCGACCGCGACGGGCCTGGACCACGTCCCGGGGCAGTCGGTCAACCGGCACTGCGCGGGCAGCCTGACGGCCATCGGCAACGCCGCGGCGCAGATCGGCTCGGGCATGGAGCGCGTGCTCATCGCAGGCGGTGTGCAGTCGCTGTCGATGACGCCGTTGACCAACTGGCGGATCCCCGGCCCCGAGCTGAAGTTCGAGGAGCGCTGGATGCCGCCGACGCACGTGGAGACGCCGGACGCGCCCGCCAAGGACATGTCGATCACGGTCGGCTGGAACACCGCGCAGGCGGTCGGCATCACACGCGAGGAGATGGACGCTTGGGCGGCCCGCTCGCATCAACGCGCCGTTGCGGCCCAGGACGCCGGCAAGTTCGTCGACGAGATCCTGCCGCTGAAGATCACCCAGTTCGACGGCTCGGTCACCGAGTTCGCGGTGGACGAGCATCCGCGGCGCGACACCACCGTCGAGAAGCTCGCCGGCCTCAAGGTGCTGCACCCCGAAATCGAGGGCTTCTCGATTACCGCGGGTAACAGCAGTGGCACCAACGACGCCGCCGCCGGCGTGGCCCTGGTCGATCGCGATTACGCCGCGGCCAACAAGCTCAACGTCATGGGCACGGTCAAGGCGTGGGCCGCCGCGGGCGTCCCGGCCCGCGATTGTGGTCTCGGTGCCGTCAAGGTCATCGGGAAGGTGCTGCAGCGGGCCGGCCTGTCGCCCGGCGACGTGGCGCTGTGGGAGATCAACGAGGCGTTCGCGTCCGTCCCGATCGCGGCGTGCCGCGAATACGGCATCGACGAGGAGAAGGTGAACTTCTCCGGCAGCGGCTGCAGCCTCGGTCACCCGATCGCGGCCTCGGGTGCGCGCATGGTGACCACGTTGGTCTACGAGCTCGCCCGCCGCGGCGGCGGCATCGGTGTCGCCGCGATGTGTGCCGGCGGCGGCCAGGGTGGCGCTGTCGTCATCGAGGTCTAGCGGCGCCGGGTCGAAGGCGGGTCGCCGCCGTCAAGCCTGAACCGGCGCAAGGCAGTTCACCACCGGCTAGTTGCAGAACGTGTAGCCGATGAACTGGGTGCCGCGCGTGTCGCCGCTCGAATAATTGGCGAAGTGCACGGCCGGCGCGCCGTTGTACTGAGTGTTCATCTTCTGCACGTTCGGTGGTGGCGTGCCGTGGGGGAAGGCCAGAATCATGTCGGCGAAAATTTCCAGGCCGACCTGGCAGATGGCCTCGCGCCGCGGCTGCTGCGGATTCCACGCGTGCACGACCACCGGTTCGGTCAGCTGAGATCCCGCCGCACAGTTCGGGTCGCAGAGCTTGAACACCGCCGTGCCGGTCCCGTCGGCGCCCTGCGGCCCCCACGAACTCCACGACATGTCCTGCAGCGCAACGGCCACGCTGGCGCAGCCCAGCACGTTGAGCCGCTTCGGCCGCGCAACCGGCGGGACGGACGGGTTGTAGCAGCCCGGAATGGCGAAGCTCTCCGGGGCTGACTGCGACGGCTGCGTGCTGGGTGCCGTCGCGCTGTGCTGGCCTTGGGTCAGCTGCACGCCCACCACGGTGAGGACCCCGACCAGCACCACCGCCGCGACAATGCCGGCCCCGGTCAATCGCCCCCGCGAGGTGTGCCGCAACCGCCTCAATAATGGGACGTTGGCGTTGCCGCTCACGATCACCAGATTACGGGTGAAACTTTTCCGCTGGGGTGGGTGCCCGCCGAAGGGATGACAGGGTAAAGTTGGTCATCGCTACCAACATATTAAGGATTCCGTGGAGCTGTCGATGAATGACCATGATCTGGCCGCACGGTTGGCCACCGAGGCCGGTCGGCTATTACTCGGGGTCCGGGAAGAGTTCGCCGGCGCCGAAGCGAACGACCGGAAAGCCGCGGGGGACAAGCGATCCCACGACTTCTTGATGGAGGCGCTTGCCGCCGAGCGGCCGGATGATGCGGTGCTGTCCGAGGAGGGTGCCGACGACCCGGTGCGATTGCGCTCCGACCGCGTCTGGATCGTCGATCCGCTGGATGGCACGCGGGAATTCTCCGAGCTGGGACGCGACGACTGGGCGGTGCACGTCGCGCTGTGGCAGTCCGGCGAGCTGGTCGCCGGCGCCGTGGCGCTACCGGCCCAGGGCATCACGCTGGCGACTCCCGACGTGAATTCGCCTCCCGCCGCGCCGGGCAAGCCGCGCATCGTGGTGTCGCGGACCCGTCCACCGGCCGTCGCGTTGAACGTGCGCGACGCTCTGGACGGAGTCCTGGTGGAAATGGGTTCGGCCGGAGCCAAGGTCGCCTCGATCGTCCAAGGACTGTCCGACGTGTACGTGCATGCCGGCGGTCAGTTCGAATGGGACTCCGCCGCACCGGTGGCCGTGGCGCGGGCCGCCGGGCTGCACACCTCTCGCATCGACGGGTCGGCCCTGGCCTACAACCAGCCGGACCCCAAGCTGCCCGATCTGGTGGTGTGCCGCCCCGAGCTCGCGGAAGCCGTACTCGCGGTTACCCGTTGACGTCACCGGGGGTGGCGCCGGGTGGCCCGTCGTCCCGTGTGCCGGGAGATCGATTCAGCCCCAGGTGGATCCACGCGCGGACTGGCTCCGCAGGGCGGATTACCGCTGTTGCCAACGCGATTCACATCGGGCGCACGTCAACGGTGACTATCGTCTGACCCTGGGTTCCGGCGCCGGTCGACACCTGCTAACGGCGCTCAGAGCCAGGCCTGCTGCCACGACTGGATGCGCTCGGCCAGTTCGGGTCCGCGGTCCTCTTGAATGAAGTGGCTGGCGTTGATCCGGGCGTGTGGCTGGCCCGCGGCGCCGGGAATGTGCTTGATCAGCGCGCTGTCCGCCCGCCCGAGGATGGGATCCCGCGCGCCGAAGATGGCGAGGAACGGCTTTTCCCAGCGGCCGAGGGCATCCCACGCCTTCCTGTTGGCCGGGATCGCCGGGTCGGCGGGCGAGGTGGGCACGAGCTGAGGAAACGCGCGGGCCCCGGCCTGATAGGTCTTGTCCGGGAAGGGTGCGTCGTAACCGGCCCGCACTTTCGACGGCACCCGGCGGACGGTCCCGGCGCTGACGATGCGGCCGGCGGGCAGGACGGGGGAGTAGCGCGCGAAGGCGCGCCACGCGTAGAAGGCCGGTGGGGTGCGTCGTTGCGCCGTCGGGAGGAAACCGTTGCCGACCACCAGCCGCCCGATGCGGTCGGGCTGTTCGGCGGCGATGCGCAGCCCGATCAGCGACCCCCAGTCCTGCACGAACAGCGTGACGTCCCTGAGGTTGAGATGCTCGAACCACGAGATCACCCACTCCACGTGACGCTGGTAGGTGTAATCCTCGACCCGGCTGGGCTTGTCCGAACGGCCGAAGCCGATCAGATCGGGCGCGAGCACGCGGTTCCCGGCATCGGTCAGGGGCGGGATCATCGTGCGGTAGAGGTAGCTCCACGTCGGCTCGCCGTGCAGCAGAACGATCGGCGGCCCTTCGATGGTGCCCTCGTCGAGGTAGTGCATGCGAAGCGGCCGGGAGTCGCTCGCGGTCACATCGAGGTAATGCGCAACGAACGGGTAGTCCTCCAGGTTTTCGAATCGGGAGTCCGGGGTTCGCAGCACATGCATATCAGCTCCTCCGGTGAACCGGCACCCCTGTTAGCCTCTCGCGCCGACGCGAATTCGTCTAGTAGCAGATTCATTGAGCTGGGCCCGAAGGGCTACTAAACTGGCTTATTTATGGCAATTCGGCGCGCGGTTCTGCTCATAGCCGACATCGGCGGGTACACGCATTACATGCAGTGGAACCGGACGCACCTTGCCCATGCCCAGCTGACGGTTGCCGGCCTGTTGGAGTCGGTCATCAACGCCGCCAAGGGTCTGAAGCTGGCCAAACTCGAGGGTGACGCGGCGTTCTTCTGGGCGCCGGACAGTCACGCCAAAGAGGTGGTGTGCGATCGCCTGTCACGGATGCGCGCGTCGTTCCTGGAGCGCCGCGAGCGGATGAAAGCCGACATCGCCTGCGAATGCGCGAGTTGTGAACAGCTGGAGAAGCTGTCGCTCAAGTTCGTCGTGCACGTGGGCGAGGTGGCGGATCAGAAGGTGAAGCGCCACGTCGAGCTGGCCGGCCTCGACGTCATCCTGGTGCACCGGATGCTGAAAAACATGGTGCCGGTTGCCGAATACGTGCTGATGACCGATCCCGTCGCGGAATGCCTCGATGAGCCGATGCGCGAGCTCTGCATGCCGTTGGTGCACGTCTTCGACGGCATCGGGGAAACCTCGACGCACTACATCGACCTTGCGGCGGTGCAGGTTCCCGTTGTGGCGCCGCGACGCAGTTTGTTGCGCCGGCTCGGCGCGACGACGAGGTTCGAACTCGACAGCCTGCCCTTCACCCTCGGCATGAAAGAGCCCGCCCAGGGGTTCCGCAACTTGGGCCGGGGCGCCGAGGAAGTCTCCGCATAGCCGAAAACCCCTGGGGCCCCGCGTCGCCCGCTATCGGGCGTCGGCCAAAGCCCGTCCCATCCGTGAGACCGCCTCGGTGAGAACGGCTCCCGAGGTGGCGAAGTTCAGTCGCACGTGTCCGGCTCCGCCGGTGCCGAACACGTGCCCGGAGCTGAGCGCCACCCGCGCGTGATCGAGAAACCAGCGGGCCGGGCCGGACAGATCGGCAACCACCGCAAGGCCGTCGGCGGCTTCTTCGTCGAAGCCGAGCTCCCGGCAATCCAGCCACGCCAGGTAAGTGCCTTGCGGCCATTGGTATTTCACGCCCGGAAGGTGCTCGGCGACCAACTCGCCCAGCAGTGTCCGGTTCTCGTCCAGACCCCGCAGGGTGGCCTCGAGCCAGTCACCGCCGCTGCGAAACGCCTCGGCGTGGGCGATGACGCCGAGGTGGCTGGGGCCGTGACTGACCTCCTCCGGCATCCGGTTGAGATCGGCGGCGGCCTCGGGTCCGGCGATGGCCAGCGCCGCTTTCAAGCCGGACAGATTCCAGGCCTTCGACGCCGACGTGAGGGCGAAGGCGTTCTCGGCGCCCGGGACGGTGAGGAAGGGAGTGAACCGGGACCCGCTCAGAATGACGGGGGCGTGAATCTCGTCGGACACCACGCGCACGCCGAATCGCCGGGCGAGCTCAGCGACCGCGCGGAGTTCGTCGGCGGTGTGCACCGATCCGGTCGGGTTGTGCGGATTGCACAGCAGATAGGCGACCTTTGCGTCCCTTACGGCCCCGGCGCGGGCGCGGGCGAAGGCGTTCTCCAAGGCGTTCAAGTCAATTCGCCCATCGGCGAGGGGCGCCTCGATGACGCGGCGTCCCTCGTGCGTGACGAATGCGTAGAACGGCGCGTAAACCGGGGGGTTGACGACGACGGCGTCACCGCGATCGGTGAGCAGGCGCAACACCTCGACGATGCCGAGCATGACATCGGGAACCAGCGCGGTGCGGCCCACCTCCAGGTCATGCCACCGCCAGTGCCGCGCCGCGAAGTCGCGGACCGCTTCCGCCAGCGCCGTGCCGCAGGGGTATCCGGTGTCGCCGGTGTCGACGGCCCTCTTCAGCACCTCGGCCACCGTCGGCGCCAGGTTGACGTCCATCTCGGCGACCCACAGCGGCAGGACGTCGGCGGGATGCGCCCGCCATTTCATGCTGGTGCGAAGCCGCAGGCGCTCGAGCGTGAGCTCCTCGAGGGGATTGAATGTCACTCGGGCAGATTATGTGGCGAACGCGTGCTGCGGAATCGTCAACGGCAGGTCGACCGAGCTGAGTAACCCCGGCTGGGCGGCAACGACGTACGGCACGGCGTTGACGACGCGCATCGCGGTGGCGACCATCGCGCCCGCCCCGGAGGTCATCCCGCCGATGCCGGCCTTGGCGGGGTCCTTCAGGGTCGCGGCCAGCGTGCAGTCGATGTCGGGATCGCCGGAAATCATGACGCGGTAGGACAGATCGCCGATCCCGGTGGGCCAGTCGGGGGCGACGTCGTGGGCGAGCCGGGTGACGTGCTCGATGACGATGGCCTCCCGGCCGTCGACCACGCCGATCGCCTGCATCCGCAGCGCGCCGCAGGTTCCGGCCTCGACGGTGCCCATCGCGACCTCCAGCGTCCGGTTGGTGACGGCGCGGTCGAAACCTTCGCGCACTTCCTGGACTTCGACCCCCAACGCGTCGGCGATCAGCCGGATCTGGCCCTGCCATTCGCCGGCGATGGCGCCGGGGTAGCCGATCCAGGGCTGGTAGTCGAGCGGGCGGCCGAAGCCCAGCGCGTCGCTCATGATGTCGGGAACCCCGTAGTCGTCGTACAGGCCGATCTCGAACGAGTGGATCTTGTCGATCGACGACGACTGCGTGGACAGCACCAGCGGCAGGTAGTCGGCGGCAAAGCCCGGTTCGATCCCCGAGGCGTACAGCGACACCTGGCCCTGCTTGGCGGCGGCGGCCAGCTGGTCGCGCCACTGCGCGGGCTCGTAGGCGTGCGGGTTGACCAATCGGGTGGTGCTGGTGGTCACGACGTTGACCCCGGCTTCGAGCAGCTTGACATAATCCGGGATGGCCAGCGCGTCCCGCTCCGGGCCGCTGGCCGCATACACGACGCAATCGGGTTTGAGCGCGATCAGCGCATCGGCGTCGTTGGTGGCTTTCAGGCCGATCGGTTCGCCGCCGGCCAGCTCACCCGCGTCCTTGCCCACCTTGTCGTCCGAGTGCACCCACACGCCGACCAGGTCGAGGTTGGGGCGCCGCTGGATCGCGCGGATCGCGATCGAGCCGATGCCACCGGTCGCCCACACCACCACGCGATGAGCCGTCATCTTGTCCTCCTCGGGTGTGCGCGGGTGACGCGGCACGACGAAAGCCGGAGCGGCCGTTGCCATTACGTCGACGACGGCGGCCGCGGTGGCCCGGCGTCCGACTTGGAAACTACCGCCGCGGAGGTACGCGGTCAAGGGTTTAGGAAAGCAGACACTATCTTAACGAACAAATTTTAGGTTAGGGTGCGGCTGTGACGGCCGGCCCGCGTTTTGCCCACCTCCGAGCGACAGTTCGGCTATCCACTGCGAGATGACGCTGGGCGAGAGTGCGGGTCGCGGGGCGGGGCGAGCCGCGATGGCGTCCACGGCGTCAACGCGATCCCGTACGTCGTCTACGCGCCCCCGGGCCTGCTGGGCTCGCTGGACCTCCCGACCACGCTGCCGCTTTACGCCTTCGGCTGAACGTGTAACGTACGTCGCAAAGATAGGCCAGCTAGGAGTTTGCCGTGTACACACTGCGCTTCGACATGCGCGATCCCGAATGGGCCGCGCCCCAGCCGATCTGTACGCCGCGGCGCCCGAAATGTCCGCGTGGGCCGAGGACCACGGTGGCCTGGCCGCGGTCCTGTGTGAACACCACGGCTCCGAGGACGGCTACCTACCGTCGCCCTTCCTGCTGGCCGCCGCGGTCGCCGCGCGGACGCAGCGGCTGGCGATGAGCCTGATCCTGATCCTGCCGTTCTACGAAACCGTGCGCCTCGCCGAGGACATGGCGGTGCTCGACATCATCAGCAACGGGCGGGCCTCCTACATCCTGGCCCTGGGCTACCGGCCCGAGGAGTTCGAGCACTTCGGCTTGCCGATCAAGAAGCGCGGCCGGCTGTGCGACGAGAAACTCGCGCTGCTGCGGCGGCTGCTGGCCGGCGAAACCGTCGTCGAAGACGGACGGCGGATCAGCGTGACGCCCCGCCCGCTGACTCCCGGCGGGCCGGGACTGATGTGGGGCGGCGGAACGGTCGCCGCGGCGCGGCGTGCCGGCCGCTACGGCCTGGGCATGCTGGGCAACGCCAACGCGCCGGGCATGCAGGAGGCCTACGAGGAGGCCTGCCGCGAGCACGGCCATACCCCCGGGCCGACGATGTTCCCCGACCGCAACACGCCCTCGGTCGTGTTCGTCGCCGAGGACGTCGACCAGGCGTGGAAAGAGATCGGTGAGCACCTGCTGCACGACGTGCGCACCTACGCCGCGTGGAACCCGGGGGACGAGACGACGGCGGGCTTCAGCCACGTCAACACCATCGACGAGCTGCGCGAGACCGGGACGTCGCACGTGATCATCTCAGTGCCAGAAGCGATTTCGCGGGTGAAGGCCGGACAGGTGCTCAACCTGTCGCCGCTGTGCGGCGGCCTGCCACCCGACATCGCGTGGCCGTACCTCAGGCGCGTCGGCGAAGTGGTGCTGCCGGCGGCGCTCGGCTGACCGCTACTGTTCGCCGAACCGACCGACGAGGTGGGAATTGACCCCGTCGGCGTCGAGTCGGCGCGCCGGCGGGTCAGTACGTTTGCGGAAAGCCCTGCGGCAGTGAGAAGTCCATCAGGTAGCCGACCTTGATCGGCTCGGCGGTGCTCTCGTCGCCCACGTGATCGCTGCCTTATCGGGGTTGGTTGGGGACGCCCGGATACAGCTGCGCGGTCGGTCCCGCGGTGACGTAGCCGCCGAGCTTCGTGATGAGGTGTGGCGCAAACACGGCGCCATACACCAGATGCCCGACGACGATGACGGCCACGACGGAGAGCACCGCGGACTGGCCCCGGTTCTTCGCCCTCTTGTCCGCCCACATGTCGATGACGTTGCGCCCTTCGGCATCGGTGCGGCCGAGCAGATACGTGAACAGCATCATCTGGATGCCCATGGCCAGCGAGTCGTAGAGCGGGTACTGGTGCTTGGTGCCCTCGAAGATCGCCAGGCCGGGAATCACGTAGCCGTAATAGAAGTTGCCGAGCTGGGCGCCGGTGTAGGCGTTGAAGAACAATGCCCAGCAGATGCCGACGACGAGGCCGACCACCAGCAGGGTGATCGGCCTGCGCCAGTTGAACTTTGCGCTCAGCCACCGGCCGACGGCGGCCCCGGTCACGGCCGGAATGATGAAATAGGAGACGTAGCCGATCGGCACCGCCAACGGCAACCCGCCCCACGTCACGTTCAACGGCCACCACGAGGGCATCCGAGGGAGCGCGGGCGGAAACTGTGCGTACATCGCCCAGTCGTAGGGCGACTCGATCCAGGAGAACGAGATCGCCGAGATGCCCAGAAGCAACAGTGGGTGGATGCGGCGGCGCCGGTAGCTCAGATAGATCCCCGCGATCAGGAACGCGATGCTCGCGGCGTAGGAGAAGTACTGGGCTCCGGCCATCACTGGCGTCATCTCGGTGTTCACTGGCGGCCCTCGTCGTTCGGCGCGCGACGCGCCTCGGGATCGAAGCGGAGTACCAGCCCGAATATCAGCACGATCAGCCCGAACAGCGTGCCGAGCATGATGACGGCGCCCATGGTGTCCCCCTTCCGATGGTTTCGCGCTTAGGGTAGTGGATACTATCCTACGGAGATAGCGGATACTATCCCCAAGGCGGCCGACCCTATGGCCGTTCGGAGGAGTGGACAGCGGTGCCCCAGCGAGCAATCAAGCGGCCGACAACGGCGGCGCGTCGACCCCGTGGCGAGCCGCGCCGGCTGCTGCTCGACGCTGCCCGGCAGCTCTTCGCCGGCCAGGACTATCGCAGCACCACGACACGCGAAATCGCCCAGGCCGCCGGGGTTACCGAACATCTGCTGTTCCGCAACTTCGGTTCGAAGGCCGCGCTGTTCCGCGAGGCGCTCGTGGTGCCCTTCGTGAGCTTCGTCGACGAATTCGGCCAGACCTGGCAGTCGGTGGTTCCGGAGGAGACCGACGAGCGGGAGCTGGCCCGGCTGTTCGTGTCGAGGCTCTACGACGTGTTCGTCGAGCACCAGGGCCTGCTGTTGACCCTGATGGCCGCCGAGAGTCTCAGCGACGAGGAGAAGGCCGACGCCGGCATCGCCGAAGTCCGCCGGGCGGTCACGGTCCTGGGCCAAATCAGCGTGGAAGGCATGCAATTGCGCGGGTTGCAATCCGATCATCCCGACCTGCCCGCGCACTCGACCGTGTCGATGATCGCCGGCATGGCCGCGCTGCGTTCCACCTACTTCGGCAACAGTCCACCGCCGCGGGAGGTGATCGTTGAGGAACTCGTCCAAGCACTCCTGCATGGTTTCTTGCACCGCAACGACTGAGATAGGGATCCGGCAATGACAAGCCCCAGCGCCATCGAATTGTATTACGACCCATTCGATGTCGAGATCGACGCGAATCCCTACCCGGTGTGGAAGCGGATGCGCGAGGAAGCGCCGCTCTATTACAACGAAAAGTACAACTTTTACGCGTTGAGCCGGTACGACGACGTGGTGCGCGAACTGCCGAACTGGGAGACCTACCGCTCCGGCAAGGGCACCACCGCCGACATCCTGTTCGCGAACATCGAAGTGCCGCCGGGCATTCTGCTGTTCGAGGATCCGCCGCTGCACGACCTGCACCGCAAGCTGTTGTCCCGCGTCTTCACACCCCGGCGGATGTTGGCGGTCGAGGATTTGGTGCGTGGGTTCTGTGTGCGCGAGCTCGACCCGCTGGTCGGCGGCAGCGGCTTTGATTTCATCGCGGACCTGGGCGCGATGATGCCGATGCGGACCATCGGATATCTGTTGGGCATTCCCGAGGCCGACCAGGAAAAGATCCGGGACCGCAGCGTCGCCAACATCTCCTTGTCGGAGGACAGCGACCCGGCCGCGGTCGATGCGAACGTCTTCGCCAATTCCATCGCCTTGTTCGCCGAGTACATCGAATGGCGGGCCGACCATCCCTCCGACGACCTGATGACCGAGCTGCTGCGGGCCGAGATCGACGAGCCGGACGGCACGCGGCGCCCGTTGACGCGCACCGAGGTGCTGGCCTACACCGCGATGATCGCCGGCGCCGGCAACGAAACCACGGCTCGCTTAATCGGTTTCATGGGCCAGCTGTTGTCGGATCACCCGGACCAACGCCGCGAACTCGTCGCGGACCCGTCGCTGATCCCCGGCGCGATCGAAGAGACGCTGCGCTATGAGCCGCCGTCGCCGGTGCAGGCCCGCTACGTCGCGCGCGATGCCGAGCACTATGGCCGCACGGTGCCCGAGGGATCGTTCATGCTGTTGCTGAACGCGTCGGCCAACCGGGACGAGAGCCACTTCCCGGACGCCGATCGCTACGACATCCACCGCCGCGGAAGCCATCTCAGCTTCGGGCAGGGCCTGCATTTCTGTCTGGGTTCGGCGCTGGCCCGGCTCGAGGCGCGGGTGGCCTTCGAAGAGGTGTTGAAGCGCTGGCCGGACTGGGAAGTCGACTATGCCAACGCCCAGCGGGCGCACACCGCCAGCGTGCGCGGCTGGGCGCGCCTGCCCGTCGTCGTGGGGTAGCTCGTGGCCGGCGGGTTTCGGCGCGAGTGTGCGGCCAGCCGCACGCTGGGACTCGAGTGAGCGGCTAGCCGCACACTCGGCCGAGGAGAGCCGGCTAGGTGGAGCTCTGGTCCACCAGGACCGCGCCGTCGGGCTGATTGCCCAACGTCTGCAACGGAATATCGCCGCCCTGGGCGGTGAGGCGAACGATCTGGGCTAGTTGCGCGGGCGCGTCGCACTGCAGGTAGTGGTCGGCGCCGGGCACCACCCAGAAGCGATTGCGGCCCGGCTTGTTCTTCAGATACGTCTGCCAGACGTGGTTGGGGACGCGCAACGGGGCCACGTTGTCGTGCAGGCCCCACACCACCGTCGTGTCGACGTGGCTCGTGGAAAGCGCTTCCAGCCAACCGGTTTCGTCGGCCGCCCGCTCGTGCAGGTATTGGATGGTGTCCGGCAGCACCCGGACGCCGTCGTTGTGGGCGAAGCATTTGGCCAGCGCGGCGATCTCCGGATCGTCCAGCGTGCGTCGCGGCATGAACGTGCTCGCGCCCATGCCGGCCGCGAGCATCTCCGGCGTGGTGGCCGCCGCGGTGGCCCGTGCGGTCGCGGGGTCCAGCAGCGCGGTCTGAAAGGCGGTGAGGTTGGAAAGCGGAAGGTAGATGTTGGCGTTGGTCACAATCAGTTCGACGGGCGCGGCCGGCGGATCCTGCGCGGCCAGCATGCCCACCGCGATCATCCCGACGCTGCTGCCGCGGTCGTGGGTGAGCATGCGGTATTGGGTGAGCCCCCACACCTGAGTGATCGCGTGGACGAGCAGGCGCGCGTCGTCGTAGAGCGAGTACCTGTAGGGCTCAGGGGGTTTGTCGGAGAGCCCGTAGCCGGGAAAGTCGAGCAGGTAGATGTCGAACTCCGCGCCCAGTTCGTTCGTCAGCCCGAAATAGTCGATGCTGCTGGTGGGAAAGCCGTGCACCAACACCAACGCGGGCGCCCCCGCAGTGCCGCATCGGCGACTGAACACCGCGACCTCTTGGCCGTCGTTGGCGGCGGTTGTCGAGCGCCAACGAAGCTCGGTGCCGCCGGCTTGCCACTGCGCGAAGATGTCCAAGCTGTCAGCATCCCAGAGGTAATCGCGGGAGACAATACGCGCTCACGGGCACGTCACGTGGATTCCGAAAGTCACATCCCGCAGGCTGCTTTGGCCGGGCGTGGTCGCCTGGCCGGTCCCGGTGACCGTGTAGCTGTTGCCGTCCTTGGTCGCCTGGACCTGAGTCGGTGATTTCGTTCCCTGATAAGGCAATTGGTACAGGCCGCTGTCCAGCCTGAGCGAGATGGCGAAGCCGTCGACGCTGGGCGGCTGCTCGTCGGAGACGGCCAGCGACACCGATGCGGAATCGTCGTGCACGCTGATCCGGGTGGTCAGGTCGCCGGATTCCGGGGGCGACGCGCTGGGCTGCGCCGCCGAGCGGGTGCAGTCCACCGCGGCGATCATCGTGTGCTTGTTTCCGTCGATCATCACGGTGGTGCTTGCCAACGGGGGGGCCGAACTCGGGGCGGCGGCCGGGTGATCCCCCTTGCCGGAGCAGGCCGGCAGGCCGGCCGCCAGTGCAGCCAGGCCGAGCGCGGCGCCCGCGCGAACGACCCACCGCTGGCTGCGGCGATTGCCGGTATTGGTCATGGCACCCCCTTGAGCTAGCTCGTCACGAGGACTATAGGTCCCGTTCGTTTCCCCTGCCTGACTAAAACTGGAGCGCGGGAAAAACTCCACCGCTGGCGCATTGATTCGATGAGTGCTTATATAGATAGATGTCGATCCAGGCGGAGTGTTGCCCGGCGTTGGGGGCGGGCGCGTTGGCCGAGCCGCAAGCCGCCGAGCTGGCGACCATGTTCAAGGCGCTCGGCGATCCGGTGCGGCTGCGCTTGCTGAGCCTGGTCGCCAGCCACCCCGGTGGTCAGGCCTGCGTGTGCGAGATCTCCCAGACATTCGACGTGTCGCAGCCGACGATCTCCCACCATCTGAAGACGCTGCGGTCGGCGGGGCTGCTGGACTGCGAACGGCGCGGCACGTGGGTGTATTACTGGGTGGTTCCCGCTGCGTTGCAACAACTTTCGTCGGTGCTGAGCGTCGATGACCGCCTGACCGCGGAATGTGGGTCATGAACTCGATCGACACGGCGGTGGGCGCCCGGCTTTCGAGGTTGGATCGGTTCCTGCCGGGCTGGATCGCGATCGCGATGGTCGCGGGGCTGCTGCTCGGCCGGTTGGTGCCCGGCGTGGGGCGGGCGGTCAGCGCCGTTGAGGTCGACGGCATCTCGCTGCCCATCGCGATCGGCCTGCTGGTGATGATGTACCCGGTGCTGGCCAAGGTGCGCTACGACCGACTCGGCAGCGTCACCGGCGACCGCAGGCTCATGGTGGCGTCGGTGGTGCTGAACTGGCTGGCCGGGCCCGCGGTGATGTTCGCCCTGGCCTGGTTGATGCTGCCGGATCTGCCGGAATATCGCACCGGGCTGATCATCGTGGGTCTGGCGCGCTGCATCGCCATGGTCGTCATCTGGAACGACCTCGCGTGCGGGGACCGCGAGGCCGCCGCGGTTCTGGTCGCGCTGAATTCGATCTTTCAGGTCGCCATGTTCGCCGCCCTGGGCTGGTTCTACCTGTCGGTGTTACCCGGGTGGCTGGGGTTGAGCACGACGGGCATCGACGTATCCGCCTGGCAGATCGCGAAATCCGTGCTCATCTTCCTGGGCATCCCGCTGCTGGCCGGATACCTGTCGCGGCGCCTCGGTGAGCGCGCCAGGGGCCGCGGCTGGTACGAGAGTCGCTTCCTGCCCCGGATCGGGCCGTGGGCGCTGTACGGGTTGCTGTTCACCATCGTCATCCTCTTCGCGCTGCAGGGTCACCAGATCACCTCCCGGCCTTGGGACGTCGCGCGCATCGCGCTGCCGCTGCTGGTGTATTTCGCGATCATGTGGGCCGGGGGATATGGGTTGGGAATCGCGCTGCGACTCGGCTACGCCCGCACCAGCACCCTGGCCTTCACCGCCGCCGGCAACAACTTCGAACTCGCGATCGCGGTGGCGATCGCCACCTACGGCGCCGCGTCCGGCCAGGCCCTGGCCGGCGTGGTGGGGCCGCTGATCGAAGTCCCGGTCCTGGTCGCGCTGGTGTACGTCTCGCTGGCCTTGCGGCCGCGGCTCTTTGGTGACGCCGGCTCGGGCGGCGCCGCGAGGCCCAGTGTTCTGTTCGTCTGCGTGCACAACGCCGGGCGCTCGCAGATGGCCGCTGCGCTGCTGAGAAATTGGGCCGGTGACCGCATCGAAGTCCGCTCCGCCGGAACGGAGCCCGCCGATCAGATCAATCCGGCCGCGACGGCGGTGATGGCCGAGTGGGGGATTGACCTCACCGATACCCCGAAAGTTCTCACCCCCGACGCGGTGCGCGGCAGTGACGTCGTGATCACGATGGGCTGCGGCGACACCTGCCCGCACTTCCCGGGCGTCTCGTACCGAGATTGGCGGCTGCGTGATCCCGCCGGTCAGCCCATAGAGACGGTGCGGGCCATTCGCGAGGACATCGCCGAGCACGTCCGTGCTCTCATCGAGGAACTCCTCGGAACCACGATGACGAGCGAGATACCCGCCGGGAAAGGAAGGTAACCATGTCACGCGTGCAACTCGCCCTCAACGTCGACAACATCGACGAGGCAATCGCGTTCTACACCAAGCTTTTCGGCGTCGAACCGGCCAAGGTCAAGCCCGGCTACGCCAACTTCGCCGTCGACGAGCCGCCGCTGAAACTGGTATTGCTGGAGAACCCCGGCCATGGCGGCACCCTCAACCACCTCGGCGTCGAGGTCGGCTCCAGCGACACCGTGCGCGACGAAAGCCAACGGCTCGCCGGGGTGGGCTTGCTGACCGACGATGAGATCGACACGACGTGCTGCTTCGCGACCCAGGACAAAGTCTGGGTGACCGGTCCGGGCGGTGAGCGATGGGAAATCTACACGGTGAAAGCCGATTCCGAGACGTTCGGGCCCGACGACCAGCCGGAGTGCACCTGCAGCGCCTGATATTCGGCGGTGGTGGGCTACGGCCAGGCTTCCCAACTGATCATGCTGCGCAGCGGGCCGGCGAACACCGGCCGCACCGCGCTTGAACGCCAACGCTCTTCGATGATGGGGGCGAGCGCCCCGATGGTCGTCAGCGGATCCTCGTCAAGGTAGACGACGGTGATGTACTGGTGATCGGTTCGCCAGCCGCGCGGTAGGCGGTTCCACCCGGCGCTGGAACCGAACGTCCACGCGCCGGCCGTGCCCGGGGTCGCGAGCAGGGCCTGGTAGTGCTCGGCATGCAACCACCGCAGCCAGTCATCCGGCCGGCCGCCGGTGGGCTCCTCGACGATCAGCACGATGCCGCGGTGCGGCCGAAACGGCACCACCTCGGGCGAAACCAGCGCATGCGGCGAGGATTGCCACTGCAGCAGGCGCAGCCCGGCCACTTGCAGCGGCGGTCGCCAGACGGGGAAGCGACCGCCGTCGCGTAGCGCCCGGCCGAGGGTGACGAAGTCGTCGAAGGTTTCCTCGACGGGTTCGCCGACCAGGTAGTGCACCGCGTTGCCGATGTCGGCCAGGGGGCCGGTTGCGGCCAGGCGGTGGGCGGGGTAATCGCCGTCGGCGATCCAGCGCAGCCCCTGGACGATGCCCGGCAGCTGGTATTGCTCCGGCATGTGGTCCAGCAGGTGCCAGCGCAGGTAACTGCCGTCACCGTCGTCGGGCGTTGCGGCGGTGAGGCTGAAAATGCCTGCCCTGACGCGGATCACGCGGGACCGTCGGCGGGAGGATGGAGCTCGGCGAGCGCCCGCAGGTTGTCCAGGTAGTGCCGCAGCGAGGTGTGGCGGAAGGCGGCGCTGACGATCGTCGCCCCGTGCGCGGAGGTCTCGCCCAGCAAGTCGCGGGTCCGTTCCGGCTCGCCGATCGGGTCCAGAAGTGCCGGGGCGGGCAGGACGACGTCGAATCCGGAACGAAGCTCGAAGCGGCCCAGCCAATCCCGCGCCTGCTGCAGGCTCACGTTGAACGGGGCCCACCCGTCGGCCAGGGATGCGGCGCGGCGCAGGGATCGCAGCGTGCGCCCGCCGATCCAGATGGGCACGTGCTGCTGGACCGCGCAGGGATCGACGACCATGCCGCCGTACGAATAGAACTCGCCGTGGTACGCCGGTTCGTCGACCGACAGCGACGCGCGCAGCGCCCGTAGCGCGTCGTCGCCGCGCGGGCCACGATCGTCGAAGGGTGCGCCGAGCAGATCGAATTCTTCCCTCAGGCTGCCGACGCCGACCCCCAGGATCAGCCTGCCGCCGCTGATCTGGTCCAGGGTGCCGTAGCGCTTGGCGATCTCGAGCGGATGGTGATAGGCGAGCACCAGCACGTTGGTGGCCAACCGAATTCGTTGGGTGCGGGCGGCGAGGTAGCCGAAGGTGGCCAGCGGATCCCAATAGCGGGTGCCGCGGCGGGCCCGTTCGGCCGCGGGCAACGCGATGTGCTCGCTGCAGGTCAGGTGGTGATAGCCGAGCCGGTCTGCGGCCTCGGCGATCTGGGCCAGATCCTCGATGGTGGCGGTCTTCTCCCACTCACCGCTGCTGCCGGGGAACATCGTCACCACCGGGGTGGCCACCGACAGTTTGGCGTGTCCGCTCATCCCTGCATGTACCCCCCGGCATCCACGGGAATCGATTGGCCCGTGATGGTGCGGCTTTCGTCGCTGGCCAGGAACAGCGCCAGGTTGGCGATGTCGTGGGTCGAGGAGATATCTTGCAATGCAACGCCTTTGAGTTGCTTCTTGCGAACGGTTTCGACGTCGACGTCTTGCTCGTCCGCCGTGCGTTGCACCCATTTGCGCCACAGCTCGGTGTCGATGGCCCCGGGCACGATGCAGTTGCACCGGATGCCATGGGGGCCGACCTCGAGCGCGACGGCCTTGGTGAACGCCCGCAGTGACGCCTTCGCGGTGACGTAGTGCGTTTTGCGGACCATCCCGGTGTAGCTGACCGTGGAGGAGAAGTTCAGGATGACGCCGCGGCGGCGCTGCAGCATCGACTGGTTGAGCACCTCACGGGTGCACAGCATCGCGGCGGTGACGTCGATGGCGATGGTGGCGTTCCAGTTGTCCAGCGTCTGTTCCCAGATCCAGCGGTCCTGCCCGGGCGCGGCGGCGTTGTTGCACAGGATGTCGACCTGGCCGAACTCGTCGGCCGCCCGCGCCACCATGGCCGCGACGTCGTTCTCGTCGGTGACGTCCGCGCGCATGGCGATGGCGCCGGGGCCGGCGGCCTCGGCGGCCGCGCGGACCAGCTCGGCACGCCGGGCGGCCAGCAAGACCTTCGCGCCTTCGCGGACGAACAGCGAGCCCAGCACCGGTCCCAGACCGGTGCTGGCCCCAGTGATGATCGCGACCTTGCCGTCGAGCCGGCCGGTCATAACGTCGTGTTCCCAGGCGGATTCATGCCGGGCAGATTCTAGCGCCCGCGTGATTCACGCCGACGCGGTTGCAAGGAACATGCCGGCCGCCGCGACGAGAAGCACCAGGTCGATCAGCATTGCGTAGTGACGCGGATGGGCCCGGCGCACGAGCGAACGCGTGACGAAGGGGCCGATCATCAACGCGGCGCCGATGACAAGGCCGCGGGCCACGACGGCCACGTTGAGCGCACCCAGCTGGCCGAAGGTGCTGATCTTGCCGACGTAGAGGACGAGCGCGCTGGCGGCCTCGGACCCGAGGAAGGCGCCGCCGGTGAGTCCGTACCCGGTGAAGACCGGAACGCTCAGCGGTCCCGTCGACAGCACCAACCCGGTGAGGAAGCCGACGACGGTGCCCGCGATGGCGAGGTGCCAGAGCCGGACCCGCCACTGCCGGGCGTGCGCGAGCCTGCGCACCGGAATCATCGCGAGAAAAAACGCGCCGAGCAGTCCGTCGACCACCGCCTGCGGAATGCTCAGCAGGGTGTTGGCGCCGAGCACGGCGGCGGGAGTTCCGGGCAGCGCGTAGGCGAGCACCGGCCGCCAGCGGATATGCCGCCACCAGGCGGCGACACGGGCGACGTTGGCCATGACCGCCGCAATGCCCATGACGGGCACCGCAATTCGGGGGCCGTACATCATGACCAGCGCGGGCAGCAGTACCAAAGACGACCCGGTGCCTACCAGTCCGCCGAGCGCACCGGCGGCCAGGGCGATGACGAAGAGGACGACAAGAGCCAGCATGACAGGACCTTCTGGCCGGCGCGACGCGCACCGGCCGGGGTCCTCCAGGCTTTTGTCCGTTCAGATGACCGCATCCCGTCGGGGGATGCGGTGGCGCCGCTCGGACCAGGCACGTGACGTCGGAACCCTAGGCGCTGTCGACCACAGGCTAACAAAGATTCGCGCTCTCGCCCATGCGGTCTCTCGCAGATCGGCTGGCGCTCTCCAGAGTCGCCCTATGTTCGGCCGCCGGGGGACCAAAGGCGACTACGCGTCGCCGCGTTCCACCGGATGATCGGGATCCGAACTCCACTCCGACCACGACCCCGGGTACAACGCGGCCTCCCGGCCCGTCGCGGCGAGCGCGGCGATCGTGACCGCGGCGGTGACGCCCGATCCGCAGTAGGCGCCCACCGCGTCGTGACGCTCGACTGCGCGATCGGACAACAGTTGTGCCAGTGGGTCGTCGCCGAGGAAGGTGCCGTCGGGCGCCAGGACCGAGGTGCTGGGCAGATTCTTCGCGCCGGGAATGTGACCGGCGACGGGGTCGAGGGGTTCGACGTCGCCGCGGTAGCGTTCCGGTGCGCGCGCGTCGAGCAGCGTCACGGTGTCCTCGGCGACCCGCTCGGCCGTCAGCGTACGGCGGCTCCCCGCATACAGATCATGGTGCGGCACAGTGACATTCCCGGGCCGGGGTTGCACGGGTCCGGTCTCGAGGGACTGTCCCGCCGAGCGCCACGCGGCCAGCCCGCCGTCCAGGATGCGCACGTTGTCCAGCCCGGCCGCGGTCAGCACCCACCACGCCCGCGCGGAACCGGCGCGGTTCCAGTCGTCGTACACCACCACCAACGCGTCCTGCCGGATTCCCCAGCCACGCGCGGCGGTCTCCAGGTCGCGTCCCGACGGCAGCGGATGCCGGCCCTTGCCCGAGACCGTGTGGTCGCTCAGGTCGTCGTCGAGTGAGACGTAGATGGCGCCCGGAATGTGCCCGCCCAGGTAGGCCTGCCGCCCGTCCGGAGCGTCGATTCGCCACCGCACGTCCAGGACGGTGACCGGATCACCGGCGGAGATGACGCCCGCCAGTTCGGTGGCGGTGATCAGTACCTGATTGCGTGTTCCCACCGGATCCTCCTTGTCGGTCCCCAGCGAGCCTAGCCAGCGCGGCGAGCAAACTGCCGCCTGCGGGGCCGCCCTAGCCACCTGCACCCGCGTCGGGTACCCGACGCACACTTCGACACCTTCGACCCCCAAGGGGTCGCCGACATGATCTATGGACTCGCCGCGCGCACGAACTCGGCCGTCCTCGATGTGCTCGAGGCGAGCGACGATGCCGCGCGATCGCGCGCGATCGACGCTCTCGCAACGCGTTTCAGGCTGCACGGGATCGCCGTCGACCGCATACTGGGCCTACCGGACGGAAGCGTCACCACGCTGACGCGTGCACAGGTCGAAGCGATGGTCGGGGGATAGGGCGGAAAGGAATTCGGCTAAGCGCTTTCCTGAGCAGTCCCCAACGACGCGAGCATGCCCGCCGCCGCTCGTTCCCAGGTGAAGTTCTCCGCCCGGCGTCGTGCAGAGCTGCGGCGGTGCTGTTCGGGCCGGTCGACGATTGTGCCGACCGCCCACGCCATGGCGAACGGGTCGTTGTCGGCCAAGGCGCCGCTGTCCGGGGTGACGATCTCGGTGAGCGCCGACGTGCGCGACACCACGGCCGGTGTTCCGCACGCCAGTGACTCCAGCGCGGCCAGCCCGAATGTCTCGTGCGGGCCCGGCGCCAGCGTCACATCCGCGGATGCCAGCAATCCCGCGACGGTATGCCGGTCGTTGATGAAGCCGGTGAAGTCGATCGGAAGTCGGGAGGCCTGTCGCTGCAGCTTCGCTCGCAGCGGTCCCTCGCCCACGACGACCAACCGAGCGTCGACGCCGGCGTGACACAGCGCGCCCAGTGCGTCGATGCTGCGGTCGACGCGCTTTTCGACCGACAGGCGGCCGCAGTGAACCAGCAGCATCTGCTGCGGCGCGGCCCACCGCTCGCGCACCAGAGGGGAGTGCCGGCGCGGGTGGAACGTCTGCAGGTCCACGCCGAGTGGCACGGTGACGGTGTTGTGGGCGCCGATCCGGTCGAATTCCTCGCGCGCGAAAGCGGTCGTACACACGACGGTGTCATAGTTGGCCGCCGTGCGCCTGTTGGCGACGTCGGCGAACTTCTGCGCGGGGCGGCGCGGAAGTACCTGTCCCACAAGGCGATCCAGGCGCTCATGCGAGATCATCACGGTCCGCGCGCCGTATTCGCGGCCCCAAGGCCCGAGCGACCTCAGCGTGAGCCGATCAGAGACCTCTAACGCGTCGGGCTGCAGCGCTTCCAGTAGCGCTTTGACCGGACCCGGCATCACCGCACGGTAACCACCGGTGAAAGGAATCAGGCGGGCGGGCAAGGTAATTCGGATTACGCCGGTAGGCAGCCGGGTACGCTCCGCGCAGCGGCCGGGGACGATCAAGAGGACCTCGTGCCCGCCGGCGCAATATTCCGCACCCAGCCTGTCGATCGCGGTGCGAAGGCCGCCGGAGCGAGGGCCATAGAAATTGGCGACCTGTACAACGCGCATAACGTGAGGACACGCGTCGCGCGTGTGCACTCATCAATGCTGAACCGACGCGTGCCTGAACTCTCTGTGAACTTCGCGTCGGTGCGCCGCTATTCGCCGGTCGGCGGCCCGAACCAGCGCCGCAGCGCAGCGCCCAGGGCGGCCTCGTCGGCCGGCCCGAATTCGTCGGCTGCCCAGGCGACATAGCCGTCCGGCCGGATCAGCAGCGCCGCGGCCGGCCGGTCAGCCATGCCCGCGCAGACGGTGTCGACGCGATCCGCCCAGTCGCGCGCCGCGCCCGCGACTCCCGCGCCGAGGTCGAGCAGAACCGGGCGGGCCTCGTGCAGCAGGTCGGCGACCCGCCGGCCGTCGTCGAGCGTCAGATCGGGCACGAGTTGACCCGATAGAGCATGGCCGTCACCCACGTCATAGCGGACATCGGCGCCCGCGAGTAGGGCGGCCATGTGCCGCTGCGTGTCGGGGAAGTTGAACAGTTCGCCCATCAGCGTTCGCAGCGCGCCGACTTCTGGGCCCGGCGCCATGAGGGCGATCTGGGCCAGCGAGTGCATCATCACGCGCCGGCCGACCGGGTGGCGCTCGGACTGGTAGGTGTCGAGCAATCCAATTGGGGCAGTGCCGTTGATCTCGGCCGCCAGCTTCCAGCCCAGGTTCATCGTGTCTTGCAGGCCCAGGTTCAAACCCGGGCCGCCCAGCGGGCTGTGCACGTGCGCGGCGTCCCCGAGCAGCAGGACCCGGCCCTGCCGGTAGCGCTCGACCTGGCGGGTGTTCTGCCCGTTGATCCGTCGAAGGGCATGCGTCCCTCCGTCTTTCGGCTCCTCGAAGGGGATGTCCACGCCCAACACGCGGCGCGCGCTGTCGCGCAGCTCGGTCAGGGTCATGGGTACGTCGGGGACCGGTGGGCCGAATTCGAGCGTCCCGAGTAGTGCCCGGCCCGGCTCGAATTCGGCGTAGATGATCCCGCCCCGGTCAAACCGGTTGTGCCCGAAGGGTAGTAGGCCGAATCCGGGGATCTCGATGCAGCTGTTGGGTCGGCGGAGCTCGTCGGGGATATGGACGTGAGCCAGTCGGCCGATCATCGGGGAGGTGAAACCGGGAAAGTCGATGCCCAGCGTCTTGCGGACCAGGCTGCGCCCGCCGTCGGCGCCGACGGCGTAGTCGGCGGTGACAACGTAGTCCCGTTCGGGAGACGAGACCGTCAGCGCAACGGATTCCGTACCCTGTTCGATGTCGACGAGTGCGTGGCCCCAGCGCAGATCAACCCCCAGGTCGCGGGCGTGCTTTTCCAGCAGCCGCACCAGCCGGGGCTGCTGCATGGGCAAGAGATGCAGCGGATTTTCGGGTACGTCAGAGAAGTTCAGCCCGATGGCCGCGAAAATCCACCCCGGATTGGGACGCGGCGGCGCGTCGTCACCGGTGAAGGCCTGATACAGGCCGCGCATGTCGAGCAGTCGAATGACTTGTCCGACAAGGCCGTTGGCCTTCGGCTCGGAGCTGGGGCCGGGCAGGGCATCGAGCACGACGGGCCGCACGCCGGCCAGCGCGAGCTCGCAGGCCAGCAGCAGCCCGTTGGGCCCGGCTCCGGCGATCACAACGTCGGCTTGTTCGTCAGCCATGGCGTGCCTTCTTTCTGGGAGGCTCGGGTAGCCCCGCGCTGACAGCGGCGAAGCCCTCGCGGATCAGTGCGGTGATGGCCACCGGCGGGTCGGCCCGCACGTAGGCGTCGGCGGCGGCGTCGCCGACCGCGCGCACGACGGACATCACCAATCGTGGATAGAGGTCACGGTCGGGGTCGGTGCCCGTGCGTTCGGCGATCACGTGGAGCAACTCGTCGAACAGGTCGTGTGGCACCGAGTTTCGTACCTGCGGGTGCATGACGAGCTTGCGGACCTCGACAAGCTCTTGGCGGCTGGGCGCGCGGTTCTCGTCGCCGTGCACGTCGCCGAAGTCGGCCTCCAACGGTTCGAGCACCGCATGGGTGAGCGCCGCCCACAGCGGTTCGTCGGCGGGGCGCTGTCGCAGCACCGCAACGCTGCGCCGCATGCGTTCGGCCTGCCGGTAGGCGAGCGCCTCGTATTTGCCGCTGAAGTAGTTGTTGAACGTGCGCAGCGAGACGCCCGCCATGTTCGCGACGTCTTCGCGCGTCACGTTTTCCAGGCCGTTCTCGAAGGCCAGTCGCAACGCGGCGTCGCTGAGCGCGCGCCGGGTGTCGGCCTTCTTGCGCTCGCGGAGTCCGGTCACAGCGACCAACGTACGCCAAACTTGCCTAGTGGGCAATATTTCCTGACGGGCAAGTTTGCGTTGGATGGATCCCCGGGATTCACCCTCGAGGGCACACCCGTCGAACCGCGGCTAGCGGGTTCCCCAATCCCACCGGGGCGTCGTCACCAAAGTCTGGCCGCTGATCCGTGTTTCGCCCCAGTCCTTGTACAGCTCGATCTCGATGGCCCGGCCGTCGGCGGCGTCCGCCGTATCCGCGACCGGCGTCGTGTCCAGGAATTCCAGCAGTGAGCGGGAGTGCGTGACCACGACGACCTGCGTCTGAGCGGCGGTGGTACGGATCAGCGACGCCAGCGGGGCCACCAGGTCGGGGTGCAGCGAGGTTTCCGGTTCGTTGAGCACCATCAGCGAGGGCGGCTGCGGGCTCAGCAGCGCGGCGGCCCACAGCAGGAAACGCAGTGTGCCATCGGACAACTCGGCGGCGCGCAACGCGCGCAGCATGCCGCGCTGCCGCAGCTGGAGGTCGAACAGGCCATCGTGGATAGCCACCGAGACGGTGGCACCGTCGAACGCCTCGGCGACGGCCCGGTTCAGGTCGTCAAATCCCGACTCGAGGATCGTTTGGATCGCGGCGGCGAGGTCGCTGCCGTCGTCGGCCAGCACCGGGGTGCGGGTGCCCACCTGCGGGTGCCGGGCCGGTGCCGCCGCGTCGACGCGGAAGCCGTCGTAGAACCGCCAGCCGCGCAACCGTTCTCGCACGGCCGCCAGCTCCGGCAGCGCGTGCGGGTGGGCGTATTCGGCGAGCACGCTGTGGTAGGACGGCAGGGACCGGGACAGCTCGTCGAAACCGCCGCCGGAGTCCGCACTGGCCTCGGCGAACACACGCGACCGTCGCACCAGTGTCGAGCTGGGCCGCAGCACGGGACCGGCGAACAACAACTCCCGTTTGATCTCCGGGTCGCGGGCGAACACCGACTTCCCGGCCGACTGCGGGATGCCCAGATCCACCAGATAGCCGAAATCGTCTGCGGCGAAGCCCAATTCGAGCGATACCGGCCGGGTACGCACGGTGCCCTGGGCCTTACCGGTGCGCCGGGCGTCGGCCAGCTGCTCGGGCCGGCCCACAGCACCGATTGCAGCCCGCCCTCGCGGGCCAGCGATCCGATCACCTCGCCGCGGCCGCAGTCGGCCAGCAGGCGCAGCGCGCGATACAGCGAGGACTTGCCGGCGCCGTTGGCTCCGGTGATCACCGAAAGACGCCCCAGGGGCAGAATCACCTCGCGCAGCGAGCGATACCCGCGGATCGCGACGGTGTGCAGCATGGGGCCGACTGTACGGTCGGCCACCGACGCGCCCTATTCCTCGTCGCCGTCGTCGATCGCGGCGGCCAGGAGCTGCACCTCCTCGAGGTCCATCTCGTTCTGCAATTCGCGCAACACGATGTCGTCGATCAGGTTCTGGTTGCGCAGCGCGGTGATCTCCCGGCGCTTGTGTTCGAGCACGCCCAGCCGCACCCGCCGGACCTTCTCGCGGCCTTTGAGGATGCGATTGTCTGGAGAGCCGTTTTCGGTGGCCAGGACCAGCGCGGCCTTCTCCTCGTATTCCTTTTGCAGCCGGCGTCTCAGCTCGTCGCTGATGCCGACCTCGTCGGCGACCGTGGGCAGGGCGGCCAGCGCGGCCTGGGAGCCGCGGCAACGCGCCAGTTGCAGTTCCTCGGCGTGGGTGGCGTCCTCGGGCATCTTCGCCCACCGGACCACGGCGGGCAGCGTGCTGCCCTGGACCAGGACGGTCACCAGGATGACGACGACCACGATGAAGATCAGCAGGCTGCGGTCCGGGAACGGGTCGCCGTTCAGCGTCGTGATCGGCACCGCCACCGCCGCGGCGAGCGACACGGCGCCACGGAATCCCGCCCACACCGTGACGAAGCGCTGGCGCCAGTTGATGCGACGTTCGCGCTGCACCTGGCGGCGGTCGATGAGCCGGATCAGCAGCGTGGTGATCTCGCCCCAGAAGATGCGCGAGACGATCACCACGCCGGTCACCACCAGCGCAACGAACAACGCGTGGCGAATGCCGCCGTCGACGCCCGCGATGCCGCGCAGCGCACCCGGGATCTGCACCCCGACGAACACCCACAGCGAGCCGTTGAGCAGGAAGGTCGCGATGTCCCAGAAGGCCGAGGACTGCAGCCGGGAGCGGGCGCGGATCACGACGGGCCCGGCGTAGGCCAGGACCAGGGCCGACACCATCACCGCGACGACACCGCTGCAGTCCATCGACTGCGCCAGCAGGAAGGCCGCGAACGGCGTCACCAGGCTCAGGGCCCCTTCCTCCTGGGGCGCGTCAATTCGCTTGCGCAGCAACGTCACCGCGCCGCCGACCAGCAGCCCGGCCGCGATGCCGCCGAGGTAGGAGCCGATGAACCGGGCGGTCACCTCGGGCGGGCTGATCGCGGCCCCTCCGACCGCGACGTGCACGCTGACGGCGAACAGGACCAGGGCGGTGCCGTCGTTGATCAGGCTCTCGGCCTTGAGCACGGTCAGCGACCGGCGGGGCAGCTTCTTCGCCAGACCGGCGACGGCGGCCGCGTCGGTCGGCGACAGCACCGCGCCCAGCACGCCGGCCGCGTGCGGGTTCATGCCCAGCGCCCGCGCCGTCCACGACACCGCCACCGCGGTGGCGATCACCAGGACGACGCTGAGAAACACGATGATGCGCGCGTTCGCCCGGATCTCGCGAAAGCTGGTGTTCAGGCCCTCCCAGTAGAGGATCGCGGGGAGGAACAGCAGCAACACGACCTCGCCGTTGACGTGTATCTGGCCGAGCTGGGGAACCAGGCCCAGCAGGGCGCCGAGCACGATCAGCAACACCGGGGGACCGACGCGATAGCGCCGGCCGATGACCGTCCCCACGATGACGGTGGACACCAGGGCGACGATCAGTACGAGGCCAAACACCAGCCCATCCTGCCGGACGCGGCGCTCGGCGGCTTCGGCGCCTATCTTCGGTCTGGGTCGAGACCTATTAGGCTCCGGAGCGGAATCGGAAGGGGGATCTGGTGAAAGTCAGGCTGCTGGTAACAGTCGCCGTGCTGATGTTGTCGACGGTGGTGGGCTGCCACTTCGCGTCCAGGAACCCCCCGTCGACCAAAACTCTCCAGGTCCCCATGACCGATGTGCTGACGCAGAGCGAGATCAGTCAGAACGTCACCCTCGCCGTCGGCAACACCCTGGTGGTGGAGTTGGGTTCGAACTACACCACTCCGTACCGGTGGACGCCCGACACCAAGATCGGCGATTCGTCGGTCATCAAGCAGCTCACCCACCAGTTCATCCAGCCCACCTCCGACGCGCTGGGAGCACCGGGCATCGAAGAGTGGACGTTCAGCGCGCTGAAGCCGGGGAGCACCACGATCAGCACGGCCTACACCAGCTTCGTGGGCAAGGACGCCAAACCGGCGTGCACCTACACGCTGGCCGTCACGGTGCAATAGGGCCCCGGCGCTAGCTCTTACGACACCTCGGGCGCCGCAACGACGTCGGCCCCCAGGTGCGCCGCGTAGATCTCGGCGAGGAATTGCTCGACGGCCACTGCGGTGTGCGCGGCGCGAACCGATCCGAAGATGTCGAAAGCGTGTTGGGTGAGCGGTAATTCGGCGTAGACGACGGGCCGGGTGCTGGCTTGCCGGAGTCGCTCGACGAACGTGCGGGCCTGCTCGACGTAGGCCAGCGAGTCGTTAGTGCCGTGCAGGACGAAGAACGGGGGAGCGTCGGCGTGCACGTGGTTGACCGGTGACGCGGCCTCGAAGGTCTGCAGGTGCGTCGAGGGCTTCTGCTTGATGATCGACTTGATCAGCAGCCCCGGCATCATCGGGTGCAGCGTCTTGTCGAACCGGGTGAAGTCGTAGATGCCGTAGAAGGGCACCGCCGCCTGCACCCGGGTGTCGGCGTCTTCGAATCCCGGCTGAAACTGCGGGTCATTCTGCGTCAGCGCGGCCAGCGCCGTCAGGTGGCCGCCGGCCGAGCCGCCGGTGATGACGACGAAGTCGGGGTCGCCACCGTATTCGGCGATGTGCTCTTTGACCCAGGCCAGCGCGCGCTTGACGTCGACGATGTGGTCGGGCCAGGTGTTGCGCGGGCTGTGCCGGTAATTGATGGCCACGCAGATCCAGCCGAGCTCGGCGAGGTGGCTCATCAGCGGATGCGCTTGTCCGCGTTTGTTTCCCGTCGTCCACGCGCCGCCGGGGATCTGGAAGAGCACCGGCGCCTTGCCGGCCGGATCGAGGTCGGGGCGGCGCCAGATGTCCAGGTGGTTGGCGCTGCCGTATTCGCCGTAGCTGATGTCGGAGTCGTGGGCGTAGTCGCGGTAGATGCGCAGCATCCGCAGCAGCCCCGGGGTCTTGGCGGTGCCGCCGCCGGCCGGGCGGCGCCACAGGTTTGCCGACTCGGTGAGCCGGTCGTCTCCCAGCCCGCTGTCCAGCGCCTCGGCCAGGGGGACATTGGCCCGATGGCCCGCGCGGCTGAGGTTGAGCAGGCCCACTGTTGAGAGGCCGGCGACAACCCACGCGATGATCCGCACGGGCCGGGTCAGGCGGCGCCCCGTCAGAGCCAGTCCGCCGAGCTGGGTCAGCAGGGTTTGCAGCGGTAATTCGGTGACGACGAGCCCGAACATCCACGCGTACAGCGAGGGGAATCCGCCGCGCGCCAGCGGCCGGTAGGCGTTGAGGGTGGATGCCGCGGTGACGGCGCTGACCGCCAACGACCCGATCTGCCGGATGACGTGGATGATTCGAGCTGTCCGCATTGCCTCACCTTACGAAACGGGTCGAGGACCCCCGGATCCGCTAGCTGTACTGCTAGCGCATGCGCTAGCGGATTTGGGAAGGACACATTGGTCTGGAGAGAGGTGCGGCGGTGTGGATATGTGACTCGCGAAACCGCTAGCGCCCGTGCTACCAACCCGGCGTGAATCACTACACCTACCGCGTCGCCTGGTCGCCGTACCACGGCCAATACGTCGGCTCTTGCCTCGAGCTGCCCTTCATGCGGCGGGAAGCGCCGACCGCGCAAGAGGCCATCGAGGAGGTCGAGACGGCCGTCGACCGCCACGTCGAAATCATGCTGAGCGACGGCGACACACCACCGACCCCGATGGCGGACCGCAACTACAGCGGCACGATCGTGATCAGGACGTCCCCGGAGCTGCACAGCCGCCTGGCCGTCGAGGCCGCCGAACAGCACGTCTCGATGAACCAGTGGGTGGTTCAGAAGCTTGCGGGACGACGGCCCAGCGATACGTTCGGGCTCTCCGGCTGGGACTAGCGGCGGCTACGACGCCTCGGCCCGGCTTTCCAGCGCCTTGACCGGGGCGGGGTCGTTCTCGGTCAGCCCGACCTTCGCCGCGCCGCCGGGCGAGCCCAGCTCGGTGAAGAAATCGGCGTTGATCTGCAGGTATTGGCTGTGCTCGTCCGGCAGGTCGTCCTCGTAGAAGATGGACTCGACCGGGCACACCGGCTCGCAGGCACCGCAGTCGACGCATTCGTCGGGGTGGATGTAGAGCATCCGGGCGCCCTCGTAGATGCAGTCGACGGGGCATTCCTCGATGCACGCCTTGTCTTTGATGTCGACACAGGGCTCGGCGATCACGTAGGCCACGAGTGTTGTCCTTCCTTCTGGCTATCGGGGTCAGCCGGCCGCGGGCCGTCAAAACACGGTCTGGCTGGCTAATTTAGCGCGAGGACGCCCGAGCGGGCTACCGGCCTCTTGGTTGAAGCGATGTGTCCCATCGTTGCGGCTCGCGCGGGGCGTGAGTAGAGGTTTGGCGTTGTGGTGTCACAAGCTATAGTTGTGTCACACGATTTGATTGTGAGCTGCCGCCCATGCCCCTCAGCCCCCGATTGCCCGAACTCTCCTCGTTCGAGGCGTTTTTGGCGATCGCCGAGACCGGCAGCCTGGGCCGCGCCGCGCGCGAGCTCGGCCTGACCCAGCAGGCGATATCGCGGCGGCTCGCCACCATGGAGGCCCAGATCGGCGTCACGCTGGCCGTCCGGACGACGCGCGGCTCGCAACTGACGCCCGCCGGCCTGATCGTCGCGGACTGGGCGACCCGGTTGCTCGAGGTGGCGGGCGAGATCGACGCGGGCCTGGGTTCGCTGCGAAAGGAAGGCCGCGAACGCGTCCGGGTGGCGGCCAGCCAGACGATCTCCGAACAGCTCATGCCGCATTGGCTGCTCTCCCTGCAGGCCGAGGCGACGCGGCGCGGCGACACCGCCCCGCAGGTGATCCTGACCGCCACCAACAGCGACCACGCCATCGCGTCGGTCCGCGACGGCAGCGCCGACCTCGGGTTCGTCGAAAACCCCGGCACGCCAAAAGGTTTGGGAAGCTGCGTGGTGGGGGAGGACGAGCTGGTGATCGTGGTGCCGCCCAACCACAAGTGGGCCCGACGCGGCCGGGTGGTGACCGCGCGCGAACTCGCGCAGACGCCGCTGGTGGCCCGCGAACTCCATTCGGGCATCCGCGATTCGCTGACGGTGGCGCTGCGCAAGGTGCTCGGCGAGGACATGCAACAGGCCCCGCCCGTACTGGAACTGACCTCCGCGGCGGCGATGCGCGCCGCGGTGCTCGCCGGCGCGGGGCCCGCGACCATGAGCAGGCTGGCCGTCGCGGACGACCTGGCGTTCGGCCGGCTGCACGCGGTGGAGATCCCGAAGTTGGACCTGCGGCGCAAGTTTCGGGCCATCTGGATCGGCGGGCGCACCCCGCCGGCCGGAGCGATCCGCGACCTGGTCAGTCACATCCTCAGCACGGCGGCCAAAGGCTAGGCGGCGGCGTCCTCGGCGAGCGCCTCGTCGTAGCGGTCCAGCACGGTCTCGGCCACCAGCCGGTGTGCGCCCAGCGGCGCCGCCATCGGAATCCCGTTGTCGCGGGCGAAGTTTGATACCCCGTCGGTGATGAAGCCCGGCGCCAAGAACCACGGTGCGATGACCAGGCGGCGGGCGCCACGGCGGCGTAACTGGTCGGCGGCGCGGGCCACGGAGGCCTCGGGCCGGGTGGCGAACGCCGTTGTCACCCCGGCCCATCGGGTGCCGGCGGCCAGCCTGGTGGTCACCTTCGCGGTGCGCGCGTTGGCGGCGAGGTTCGACGAGCCGATGGCGACGACCATCACGCCGAGATCGTCGTCGAGTTCCGAAACCCCGGCCTCGGCGAGTCGTTCGCGCAGCACCGATACCAGCCGCTCGTCTTCGCCGAGCACGTCGGCCTGCCGGATGCCGTGGGCGCCGGCGTCGGCGATCTGCTGGGGGATGTCCAGGCGCGCGTGATAGGCGCTGGCCAGCAGCAACGGGGCGACCACCGCGCGGCGGGCATCCGGCAGCCCGGCCAGCACGTCGACGAAGTTCGGGGCGTTGAGCTCGAGGAACGCCAGCCGCACGTCGAGGTCGGGCCGCATCAGCGCCAGCCGGTCGGCCACGGCCTCGGCGTTGGCGCCCGACCGGGGGTCGCGGCTGCCGTGCGCGGTGAGTACGAGTGTGTTCATCTCGGCCTCAGCGCAGCTCTTCCTCGTCGGCGCGCAGCGCCCAGGCGGCGAACGTCTCGCCGTCCTCGCGTCCGTCGAGGTACTTGCGCGTCACGCGGTCGATGTAGTCGCCCAGTTCGGCGCTGGTGACCTTGTGCTGGCGCAACTTTCGGCCGAAGCCGCTCTGCTCGCCCAGGCCGCCGCCGAGGTGCACCTGGAAGCCCTCGACCGAGTTGCCGTCGCCGTCGTCGATCCACTGGCCCTTGAATCCGATGTCGGCTACCTGGATTCGCGCGCACGAGTTCGGGCATCCGTTGAGGTGCACGCTGATCGGCAGGTTGAGTTTGGAGTCGACGTCGGCCAGCCGCTGTTCCAGCTCGGGCACCAAAGTCTGTGCGCGAACCCGGGTTTCGGCGAACGACAGCTTGCAGTACTCAATTCCGGTGCACGCCATGGTGTTCTTGCGCCACGACGACGGCCGCGACGGCAGGCCCAGCGCCTCCAGGCCCGCGACCAGCTCGTCGACCTTGTCGTCGGCGACGTCGAGGATGACCAGCTTCTGGAACGGGGTCCACCGCGCCCGGTCGGAGCCGGCCTTCTCCATCAGGTCGGCCACCGCCGACAGGACGGTGCCCGATACCCGCCCGACGATCGGCGCGACGCCGACGGCGTTGAGGCCGTTCTTGATCCGCTGCACCCCCACGTGGTCGATGGTGTGCTTGACCGGCGCGGGCGCCGGTCCATCGATCAGCCGACGGTTCAGGTACTCGGTTTCCAGGACCTCACGGAACTTTTCGACGCCCCAGTCCTTGACCAGGAACTTCAGCCGGGCCTTGGCGCGCAGCCGGCGGTAGCCGTAGTCGCGGAACAGCTGGGTTACGCCCTCCCAGACGTCGGCGACCTCGTCCAGCGGCACCCACACTCCCAGCCGCTGGGCCAGCATCGGGTTGGTCGACAGGCCGCCGCCCACCCACAGGTCCAGGCCGGGGCCGTGCTCGGGGTGGTTGACGCCGACGAACGCGATGTCATGCGTCTCGTGGGAGACGTCCTGCAGGCCGGAGACCGCGGTCTTGTACTTGCGGGGCAGGTTGGCGTATTCGGGGTTGTTCAGCGAGCGCCGGACGATCTCGTCGATCGCGGGCGACGCGTCGAGAACCTCGTCGAGCGAGTCGCCGGCCAGCGGCGAACCGTGGATGCCGCGGGGGCAGTCACCGCAGGCCTCGGTGGTCTGCAGGCCCACGGACTCGAGTCGGCGCCAGATCTCGGGGACGTCCTCGATGCGGACCCAGTGCAGCTGCAGGTTTTCCCGGTCGCTGATGTCGGCGGTGTCGCGGGCGAATTCGGTCGAGATCTGGCCCAGGGTGCGCATCGTGTGCGCGGTCATCGCCCTGCCGTCGGAGCGGACCCGCATCATGAAGTACTTGGCTTCGATCTTGTCGGTGTTCTCGTCGCCGGTCCAGCTGCCGTCGTAGCCCTGCTCACGCTGGGTGTACAGGCCCATCCAGCGGAACCGCCCACGCAGGTCGTCCTTGGCGATGCTGTCGAAGCCCTGCTTGGAATAGATGTTGATGATGCGGTCGCGCACGTTGAGCGGCGCGTCGTCGCTCTTGAACTGTTCGGCGTGGTTGAGCGGCTCGCGATCGCCCAGCGCCCACTGACCGTCGTTGCGGGTCTTGACGGGACGTGCGGTGGTCATGTGATGTCTCCTTCGCGAACATTCCTCTGTCGGCCCCGGGGCGGGCTGCCGGGCCGCGGCATCGCGATGATGTTGGGTCTATAGGCACCCGCGGGGTTCGTCGTTGGACCCACGGGTCGCGATTTCCATGGTGCACCCCATATGGCGGCGTCAGTAGAGGTCATGTGTTGTGAAGGCACAACGCGGCGTTGTGTGCGCTGCTTCACGTCTTTGTCTTGGCGGCCAGAGTGATTGGGCCGGGCGCCTCTCGGATTCGCAGTAGTGTGGCCGTTTATGAGCTCCTCCGACGTCCACGATGTGATCGTTATTGGTTCGGGTCCTGCTGGGTATACCGCGGCGTTGTATGCGGCGCGGGCGCAGTTGGCGCCGGTGGTGTTTGAGGGGACGTCGTTTGGTGGGGCGTTGATGACGACGACCGAGGTGGAGAATTTTCCGGGGTTTCGTGAGGGGATCACGGGTCCGGAGTTGATGGATCAGATGCGTGAGCAGGCGTTGCGGTTCGGGGCGGATCTGCGGATGGAAGACGTGGAGTCGGTGTCGTTGCAGGGTCGGGTCAAAACGGTGACCACGGCTGAGGGTGAGACGGTGCGGGCGCGGTCGGTGATTTTGGCGATGGGGGCTGCGGCGCGGTATTTGGGGGTGCCGGGTGAGCAGGAGTTGCTGGGCCGTGGGGTGTCTTCGTGTGCGACCTGTGATGGGTTCTTTTTCAAGGATCAAGACATTGCGGTGATCGGGGGTGGGGATTCGGCGATGGAGGAGGCCACGTTTTTGACCCGGTTTGCCCGCAGTGTGACGTTGGTGCATCGCCGGCAGGAGTTTCGGGCGTCGCGGATCATGCTGGAGCGCGCCAGGGCCAACGAGAAGATCACGATTGTGACGAATAAGGCGGTCGAGGCGGTCGAGGGTGAGGCGACCGTGACGGGGGTGCGGTTGCGCGACACGGTCACCGGGAAGGTGTCGACGTTGGCGGTCAGCGGGGTGTTCGTGGCGATCGGGCATGACCCGCGTTCGGAGTTGGTGCGCGAGGTGCTCGAGAGCGATCCCGAGGGGTATGTGTTGGTGCGCGGGCGCACCACGGCTACGTCGATTGATGGGGTGTTCGCCGCGGGAGACTTGGTGGATCGCACCTATCGTCAGGCCGTCACCGCCGCCGGCAGCGGCTGCGCGGCCGCCATCGACGCCGAACGCTGGCTCGCCGACCACGAAGAAACCGACGTGGACGCCTCGGTCACACCGGCAATCGGCCGAGAGCCGTTGCGCAGCTGAGCTTTAGACGGGAAGTTCGGCGGAAGTCGTTCGGCGGCCGCCGAGTTGGGCCGAAAGCCGCGAGTACCCGTGGAGGTTGATCAGCCCCCGTCGCTGCGGGGGAGCGGTGAGGCGCAGGTCGGGGAAGCTTTCGAAGAGCGCGCGCAGCGCGGTGGCGCCCTCGATGCGGGCCAGGGCGGCACCGAGGCAGGCGTGGATGCCGGATGCGAACGCCAGGTGGTCGCGGGCGTTGGGCCGGGTGATGTCGAATCTGGTTGGGTCCGTGAAGATCTTGGGGTCGCGGTTGGCGCCGCCGAGGAACAGGCCGACCATGTCGCCGCCTGCGATGCGGGCTCCGGCGATTTCCACGTCGCACGTCGGGGTGCGCGCGGTCATTTGAACGGGGCTGGCGAGCCGCAGGATCTCCTCGACGGCGCCCGGCCACAGGTCCGGATTGGCGTGTAGCAGCGCCAATTGGTCGGGGTGCTGCAGCAGCAGGACGATGCCGTTGCCGATCAGGTTCACCGTCGTCTCGAAGCCCGCGCCGACGATCAGCGCGGCGTTGGCGGTCAGCTCGCGGTCGGTCAGCGAGCCGTCGGCGGCCATCCGGCCGAACGGGTTGTCACTGCGCGGGTCGGCGCGCAGCGTGTGGAAGTGCTCCAGCAGGTAGTCGTCGACGCCCCGCAGGCCGTCGATGGAGTCGCGGTAGGTCCGCCAGTCGATGCCGATGTCGAGCAGCGGAGAGCCGCTGCGGCCCCACCCCAGCATGCGGGAGTACGAATCGGGCGGCAGGCCAAGGATTTCGGCGATGATCGCGACCGGCAATTGCATCGCGAAGTCGGCGATCAGATCGGGCTGCGGCGTGGTGGCGATGCGTTCGATCAACTCCATGGTCACCTCGACCACCCGGGTGTCCAGCGACTCGATGGCGCGCGGGGTGAAACTCTGGGCCACCAGGTGCCGGTAGCGGGTGTGATCGGGCGGATCCACGATCACCATGGCCGGCGGTTCGACCGGGTTCGCCACGCCCGGATCGGTTTTCGCGATGAGCTTCTTCAGCGGCCCTGGTAGTTCCATCTCGGTGGGCGAGGTGACGCCAAAGCGCTTGTCGCGCAGAATCTGTCGGCACACCGCATGGTCGACGCTGGCCCACACGAACGGTGAGCGCACCACCGGTCCGCGCGCCCTGATCTGCTCCATCAGCGCGTAGCGCTCCTCGCCCGAGGTGTTACTGCGCAGCAGCCGGGCCAGCGGGTCGCCGCGGCGGGCCTGAACGGCGAAGTAGGCCCGCGGCACACCGTGCATGGCCGCCCACCGGGCCCTGAGTCCGACTCGCATAACGATTCCTCCCGAACGGCGACCCGCGAGCGATACGTGCGATACAATGAGACCCTCAATGTCTCACAAGCTTCGATCGCTACGATACGACGACCGCGACGAACGGGCAAGGAGGGATCGATGACGACGACGCGAACTGCGGAGTTCGTCAGGCGCCTCACCGAACCCGATCCCGTCGTTCTCGCCCAGGTGGTCAACCCCGACGAGATCACCGCCCGCATCCTGGCCGCCACCATCGAGCAGGCCGAACACGTCGGCATGCGCCGCATCACGATGGAGGACGTCGCGCGGCGCAGCGGAGTCGGCCGCGCCACCCTCTACCGGAGGTTCCCGACCAAGGCCGCGCTCGTCGACGCCGTCGTGCTGGCCGAGGCGCGCCGCTTCCTCGAGGGCGACGCGCAGGCCTGGGCGCGCGGCGCGACGTTCGAGGAGCGCATGGTCTCCAGCACGGTGTTCTCGGTGACGTTCATGCGCGAGCACGCTCTGCTCAAGAAGCTGCTGCGCGCCGAGCCCGAGACGATCCTGCCCAGCCTGACCATCGACGCGGGCGCCATTCTCGATTACGCGATCGAGCACACCGTGGGGCTGTTGCGCGCCGAGCTGTACGGCGCGTCGAAAACCACTGCGGCCCAAGAGCGTCACCTGCGCACCGTCGCGGAGCTGCACACCCGGCTTACGTTGTCGTTCATCGTGACTCCGCACACCAGCATCAACCTGGCGACCATCGATGACACCCGCGAGTACGTGCGCAACTATCTGATGCCGATGGTCACGGGGCCGAGCTGATACGGCGTTCGTGAGTTACAGGCGCCACTTGCGCCTCTCCGTCAGACGGCACATCTTTTGCCCGCCTCATAGCGACAAATCGGGGCGGTTGCGGGCGCGACTACGAGCCCGAGCTAGTAAACACCACGTCGGGGTTGAGGATGCCCGCCGGGTCGAAGCTCGCCTTGATGCGGCGCATCAGGTCGACCTTCACCGGGTCCTCGAGCTCCACGAAGTACGGGGCCTTGGCGCGGCCCAGGCCGTGCTCGCCGGAGATCGCCCCGCCCAATTCCATTGCCAGCGCGAAGATGTCGGTCAGCAGCTTGGTCCGGATGGCCGGGTCCGGGCAGAAGATGGCCAGGTGCACGTTGCCGTCGCCGGCATGCCCGCAGCCCGCCGCGGCGGCACCGGCCGCCGCCGCCAGGCCGCGCGCACCGGAGAGGAACTTCGGCATCGCGCCGCGCGGCACGACGGTGTCGATGAGGTCGTCGGCGTTGAGCGCCTTGAGCGTCCAGAACGCCTTCTCGCGCGCCTCGATGAGCTTGCGCGCCGACCCGCCCTCGAGCACGTAGGCGTCCACCGCGCCCAGCTCGGCGAGCAGCTCACCGGCCGTCTCGACGTCCTCGTCCAGCCGGTCCGCAGTCCGGTTCTCAAGCGCCACAACCAGATACGCCTGACAGCTGTCGCGGATGTCGTCGGGCACGCCGAGCTCCAGGTTCTGGGTGTGCACCAGCGCGGCCATCGTCACGCTGTCGACGTACTCCAAAATGTAGGGCGCTAGGCCGCTGATCAGGATCTTGGGCACCGCCGCCATCACCTGGTCGAAGTCGGCGAACGGGGCCAGCACGGTGGCGCTGTGGTCGAGGCGCGGATGCAGCTTGACGGTCACCTCGGTGGCCAGCGCCAGGGTGCCCTCGGAGCCGACGATCAGCTGGGTCAGATCGTAGCCGGTGGAGACCTTGGCGATCTTGCCGCCGGTGCGAATCAGCTCACCGGTGGGCAGCGCGGCCTGCAGCCCGAGCACGTTGTTGCGGGCGATGCCGTACTTGACCGCGCGCATGCCGCCGGCGTTGGTGCCGACGTTGCCGCCGACGCTGGACGACAGCTCGCCGGGGTGCACCATGTACCGCAGGCCGGTGCCGGCGGTCGCGTCGTCGAGTTCGGCGAGCGTCACCCCGGGTTGGACGACGGCGACCTGGTTGGCGACGTCGACCTCCAGCACCGCGTTCATCCGCTCGAACGAGACGAGCAGCCCGTCGGCGCGGGGGATCGCCGCGCCCGACAAGCCGGTGCCCGAGCCGCGCGCCGTCACCGGCACCCCGTTTTCCGTGGCGACCTTGAGCAGCCGCGCGACGTCGTCGGCGCTCGCCGGCTTGGCCAGGTACGCCGGTTTCTGCGGCGGCTTGGTCAGCACCTCGTCGTGGGCGTAGTCGTCGGAGATGGCGTCGCCCGTCAGCAGGTTGTGCTCGCCGACGATCGTCGCGAACTGCGCCGTCATGTCGGTCATCGAAGGCCTCACCTTCTTACGCGCCAGACAATTACTGTATCGGTGCCGCGAATGGCGGCGGGGAGGAAAGTCGGGTGCGCTGCCGCTAGGGTGGGTCTGGCGCAGTTTCGCGCGGGCCGGTTGGTGATGCAGGTTTGCGCCGGCCGCCGGACAATAGTGGCCATCAGTGGTGTCTCGGGGTAGCGACACGCGTGAGGCTCCGCACGTTATGCCGACGCCCGATTCGGGAACCCGCGGGCTGGACTGCGTTTTAAGAAAGGATTGCTCAGTGACCTCCTCGTCCCGCGGTTCGCGGCTCGGTACCCGGTTCGGGCCGTACGAGCTGCGATCGGTGATCGGCACCGGGGCGATGGGCGAGGTCTACCGCGCGTACGACACGGTTAAGGACCGGATGGTCGCGCTCAAGCTGTTACGTGGCGAGACGGCCGCGGACCCTGGCTTCCAGCAACGCCTTTGGCGCGAGTGCCGCAAGGTGACGCGGCTGCAGGAGCCGCACGTCCTGCCGCTGCATGACTTCGGCGAGATCGACGGGGTGCCCTTCATCGACATGCACCTGGTCGACGACGGGGGCAGCCTCAAGGACCTGCTGCGCGAGCAGGGTGGGCTGGAACCGTCGCGTGCGGCGTCGATCACCGCGCAGGTGGCGCGCGCCCTCGACGCCGCGCACGCCGCCGGGCTGGTGCACCTCGACGTCAAACCCGAGAACATCCTGCTGACGCACGACCACTTCACCTACCTGGCCGACTTCGGCATCGCCCAGGCCGCCGGCGACGAGAAACTGTCGCGCACCTACATGGCGCCCGAGCGATTCACCACCGGCCGCATCGGGCCGCAGACCGACATCTATTCGCTGGCGTGCGTGCTCTACGAGTGCCTCACCGGCCAGCCGCCGTTCGAGGGCGAGGACGCGGGGGAGCTGAGGCGCGAGCACCTGCTGGCGCCGGCGCCCCGGCCGAGCATCATGCGCCGCGGCGTGGGCCGGGAGTACGACGACATCATCACCCGGGGCATGGCCAAACAGGGCGCCGCGCGGTTCGGTTCCGCGGGTGAACTCGCCCGCGCCGCCAGCGAGGCGGTCTTCGCCGCGTACGAGCCGGTCCCGGTTGCCGCCGGCCGAAGCGGGCCCCCGCCCCGGACGCGCCCGCTGCCGACCGTCTCCCTCCCCGAACTCGATGAGCCCGCCGACCGCCCCGGGCCGCCTCCCGCGCGCACGTGGCACTGGCCGTCGGTCGGCCGCACGCCGCTGATCGTGACCGCGGTGGCGGTGGTGGTGTTGATCGCCGGGGTGGTGTTGTCGATGAATCTGGTTGGCGGCACTCATCACAACGCGTCGGCGCCGTCCCAGACGTTGAAGGCGGCGCCCCCGCCCGCGTCGACGACTCCGCCGCCACCGTTGACGCCGACGCTCTCACGTCCGGTGAAAGGCGCCGACGGGTTAGGGTTCGTCGGCGAGACGGCGCGGTGCGACCCGGGCAATCCGCCGGCCGCCGTGCTGCGGACCGCGAAGTCGCTGGCGGTGGTGTGCAAAAACCTCAGCGGCACTTACTATTACCGCGGCGAGCGGATCCGCGACGGCGCCCACCTCGAGCTGTCCAACGCCGAGCAGGTCGAGGACGGATTCGACGTCACCAACCCGGTCGATGGGGTGGTCTACGAGGTGCGTCCCTACCGGTTGCGGATCATCAGCTTCGGGCACGTCGACTCGTCCGAACCGGTGCTGCAGTTCGCGACGGCGTCGTAATCGCTACCGGCGCAGTGGTTCTCAGTGTGGCCGCCCTGGGGTTGGTCCCACGGGCCAGTTACGAGTTTCCGACCATAAAGTGATTCCCAAACGTGCTAGCGGATGCGCTGGCACGTTTGAAGCTTGTTGGTCCGGCGCCGGCGCGCGCGTAACGCCGCGGACGCAAGGTGATCAGCTTATGCCGGCGCTTCAGCGGGCCGGAGCATCCGCCCGCTGATGAGCGCCGACAGCCATCCGGGCGCGAATCGTGTGCCCGTCACCATCATCCGGTCGCGCACGCCGGGCACGACCACCGCGCGGCCGCGGTCGAGACCGCGCAACCCGGCGGCCACGACGGGCCCGGGTGCGGCGAGGTGCCTATAGGCCGCGGTGTGCGAGACGTCCGACCCGAGCGCGTCGACGAACCCGGTCTGGGTGGGCCCGGGGCAGAGCGCGGTCACGGTGACACCGGAGCCGCGGGTCTCGGCCCACAACGCCTGACTCAGCGACAGCACGAACGCCTTCGAGGCGCCATAGGTGGCTTGATAGGTGCCGGGCTGAAAGGCGATGACGGAGGCCACATTCAAGATGCCGCCGCGGCCGCGGGCCAGCATCCCGGGCAGGACCGCGTGAGTCAGGCGGACCGGTGCGGTGACGTTGACAGCGACCAGTTCGCGTTCGCGATCGGCCTCGATTTCGGCGAACGGGCCGTAGGTGCCGAAGCCCGCGTTGTTGACCAGGAGGTCGATCACCCGTCCGTTCAGCCGGGCGATCAGGTCCTCGACACCGTCGTCGGTGCCAAGGTCGCCCACGACCAGCTCAACCTCGGCACTCTGTCCGATCCGTTGCTTGACGGCCTCGAGGCGGGAATGGTTCCGCCCGGCCAACACCAACGAGAAACCCCGCTGCGCCAGTTGTTCGGCGAAGATCGCGCCCAGTCCAGAGCTGGCGCCGGTGACCACTGCCGTGTTCTTCATGACTCTTCCTTGCGAGTAGTGCTGGTTCTCAACGGCTTTGCTTGCCGCGCGGTATCGACACGGCGTGGCTGACGAGTCCGATTCCCGCGCCGAGGATGGGCCAGATCGGCCAGAAGTAGGTGGCGTTCGTCGTCAGCGCGACGGCCGCCCAGACGGTGAGCACGATGACGCACATGGCGAGGTACGCGACGAGGTGGGCGCGCATTCCGCGACGCGCCGCGGCCAGGCGGGCGGCGCGGCGGCGGGGGTCGTGGCGCCGGATGCGATCGAGCGGCAGGCCGGCGAGCAGTTCGCGCAACTCGTCGGCGGTCTGCGTCTGGAACACCGTCTGCAGCCGTCGGTCGTACTCGTCGATCGGCAGGTAGCCCTGCGCGAGCGCCTGACCGAGCAGGTCGGCCGTCTTCTCCCGGTCGCGGGTGCCGGCGAGCGCTGATGTGGTGTCAAGCAGATTCGTCATGTCGTCTCCTTGGTCGCCGATGTGAATCGCCTTAACATATACCTCGATGTTAATCTCGTCAACATGGCAGTGAAGCGGGCGGCCGCGCCGCGGCGGCAGAGCTATCACCACGGCGACCTCAAACGGGCGCTGACCAGCGCGGCGCTGTCGCTGGTGGCGGAGAAGGGGCCGAAAGGGTTCACCCTCACCGAGGCGGCGCGCCGCGCCGGGGTCAGCGCCGCGGCGCCGTACCGGCACTTCGCCGACAAGGCCGAGCTGCTGGCCGCCGTCGCCGAACAGGGATTCCTCGATCTGCACGCCGCGCTGGCCGCGGCGGCCGATCGGGTATCTGATCCCCGGGAGCGGGTCGTCGAGCTCGGCCGCGTGTATGTGCGATGGGCCGTCGCCCATCCCGATCACTATCAGGTGATGTTCGGGGCGGAGTCACTGAAGCCGGAGCAACCGGGCGTCGCGGTGGCCGGCTTGGCGGCGTTCGGCGACCTACTCGACGCGATCACGCGGTGCCAGGCGGCGGGCATCGCCGGCGGCCGGGATCCGCGCGAGATCGCCGGGCCGCTGTGGTCGCTGGTGCACGGCGTCGCGTCGCTGGCCATCGGTGGCCATCTTCAGGCCGTCGGCATCACCCAAGCGCCCGACGACCTGGTGACGGGCGTTGTGGCTCAAGTGCTTTGAGCGATCACCACGGCCGCGGCGTGTCCCGGCTGGCGCCGGAGGTGAAGGTGACCGGGAGCTTGCCCAGCCCGGTCATGCTTGGGTTGCCGAGGTATTGGTGGACGTTGTCGACGTCGACCTGGTAGTCGGGGATGCGGTCGAGGACGGCCTTGACCATCACGGCCGACATCAGCCGGGCCAGGTGCGAGCCGATGCAGCGATGCGGGCCCAGCCCGAACGCGACGTGACGGTTGGGTGCGCGATCGAGGATGATCTCGTCGGGCCGGTCGAATTCGTTTTCGTCGTGGTTGGCCGAGAGCCAGCTGATGACGACGCGGTCGTTCTTCTTGAGGCATTGGCCGCCGAGGACGACGTCGTGAGTGACTGTGCGACTGAGGGTTTGGTTGACCGAGAAGTAGCGCAGGAATTCGTCGGTGGCGGTGCGGTAGAGCTCGGGGTGGTCGATGAGTTGCTGCCTGAGCTCGGGGTGGGTGCCCAGGTGTTGGAGGGTGAGCGCGGTTTGTGAGGTGGTGGTGTCGACGCCGCCGCCGATGAGGTTCCAGAGGATATTGAGCAGCTGTTCGTCGGTGAGGCGGTGGCCGTCGAATTCGAATTGAATCAGGAAGCTGGTCAGGTCTTCTCGCGCGTCGGCTCTTCGGTTGGCCGCGAACTCGAGGACCTCTTGCATCATGGCGGGCACTTTGGCGATCGCACTGGCGTACTCGTCGCTGTCCTGCGGGACGGCCATGACGGAGTGAAAAAGGTTGGCGTACAGGTGCCAGTTGTCGTAGGGCAGGCCCATCAACTTCATGGTCAGGATGGCCGGGACCGGGCTGGCGTAGTCGAGCACCACGTCCATCTGTCCGTCGGCGATGCGCTGGTCGAGGAACCAGTGTGCGGATTGCTCCATGAAGGGCTTGAGTTTTTCGACGGCGCCGGGGGAGAAGAACGGCGCCAGGGCATGCCGTAGGGCTTGGTGGTAGGGGCCGTCGACCTCGCCGATGCCCAGGGCCGGCTGACCGTCGGGGCGCGGGACGCCCATCTCGCCCTGGTAGTCGACGCCATCTTCGGCGTTGGGTTCGTATTTGTGGGCGAACGTGTCGCCGTCGCGGGCGGTGTGGCTGACGGCGTCGTAGCTGCTGAGGTACCAGAAGCCGTCGTAGTTCTCGTTCCACGCGACCGGACATCGTTGCCGCAGTTCGGCATTGACGGCCAGCTCGTTGAGGTTGAACGCGTCGGAATGATGGTCGAAATCGACCGTGGCGTCGCGGCGGACCTTCGGGCGTGTGACCATCGACAAGCTCTCCCACGGAAGCGTCTGCTTAGCTGGCGGCCTATTGGCTTATCTTTGCATTATTACGCTCTTGGGTCGTGTGGTGAAGCGTCATCGAAGGTCGGTAGGGATCGCGTCGTTAAGGGCCTGACTTGCTGCGGAGGTTGTGTTGAGTAGTCATCGAACGGTTTTCAATCACGTTGGGTTATGCGTCACCGACCGCCAGCGGTCGCGCCGGTTCTACGAGGGCCTGCTGGGGTTCCAGTTCTGGTGGGAACTCGACCCGCCCGATGGCGCGACATCTCAGCTGGTGGGGTTGCCCGAGCCGCTCGGCGTGCACGCGACCTATCTGGTGCGGGATGGGTTCGTGCTCGAGCTCATGGACTACTCGAAGCGTCAGGTTCATGCCGGCTCGGAGCGGGTGATGGATCAGATCGGGCTGACGCACATCTCGTTCTCGGTGTCCGATCTTCCCGGAGTGTTGGCTCGGGTGGCGGAGTTCGGGGGAGCGGTGGTCGACGGGTCAGTGTCGGCCGGTGCGGCGATGATTCGGGATCCGGATGGGCAGCTGTTGGAGTTGCTTTCCGACGGGTGGTTGGCGGCGTTGCCGGCGAGGCCGTAGGGGCTGGTTGTCAATCTAGCTGAAGCCCTACGAACCTCTCAGAGGTTCGGTACGGTAGCGACTCATGCGCGCAAGAGGCCGTACACGATGCCGCAACGGCGGTCAAAGACGGTGATTCATGAGATCGGCTCTGCGTATGAGCGCGAACTCACGGAGTCGAAACAAGCACCAACGAAGGGGCAGGAACCGTGGCGAGCGAGGAGATCAGAAAAGGAAGCTGGGATCCTAGCCGGGTTCTGTACGCGTTGGGCAGAATCGGCTATAGCGCCGCCGCCGCGGTACTTGACATCGTCGACAATGCAATATCAAACAACGCGACCCACGCGGCCGTGAAGTTTGAACTGATCAACCTTTCCGAAGGCAAGCCCGGACGACCAAGAGCAATCGTTAATAAGATTCTCATTGCCGATAACGGCACGGGTATGGATTCGGAGGGGTTGGATAACGCCCTAACGCTAGGATCTTCCCCCGATCTCTATTCGCCGAAGAGCTTGTCGAAATTCGGCATGGGTCTCAAGTCGGCCTCTGCATCTCTAGGCCAACGGCTCACTATAGTGTCACGTTCTCAGGGTTCGGCACTAGCTGCTGTGCTCGATCACGAACAGGTAAGGGAAAAAGGCGAATTCATCTATTTAGTACGCAAAGCAAGCCCGGACGAATTAGCAATACTCGATGAGGTTGCAGCTGGAGGAAACGGAACTCTAGTAATTATCGATAAAATTCATAAGGATAGCTCAGAGTCGCCTGCACAAATAAAGCGAGAACTGTCTGAACAGGCGGGTGTCGTCTACTATTACGCACTATCTGGCGATGCTAGCCAAGGAATTCAAAAGGTGGGGCTCACTTTAGACGGTGAGGAGGTCCAGCCTCGGGACCCACTATACGAAGCCGAGGCAGAGAAGAACGGAAATCTTGACGATGAGAGTGAATGGACCGGCTTGGATGTCAGATACTTGCAAAGGCGTCAAGCATTCCAACTCGATGACACCGGCTCGACATTCGCGCATGTGACAATCACGCAATTACCCCATCCGCCTTCCGTGGCCGATGCAAATGTTAGTAGTCAGGCAGAGGCGCGGCGCAAGTATGACATCGGCGCTGGAAACTATGGTTTTTATGTCTATCGCAACGGCCGGTTAATTGAGTGGGCTAGTAGTTTGGGTGGAAAGATTCATCAAGATCAAGACTTATATGCATTTCGCGGTCGAATCGAAATTAGCGATGATGCCGACGAAGTCTTAAACATCAATGTTTCGAAGAACCGGATTATTCTCTCAGACATAGCCTCTGAACAGCTAAATCCCATAATCTCGGAAGGTGTCAAGAAGAGCCGTCTGGCATGGGGTGCGGCAAAACGGCGTATGCAACAAAAGCTGGGAGAGTCGCCTCATGACGATATTAACTCGGAGCTAAATGAGATCGAAGAACTGGGTAGTGATTCGGACAAGCTCGACGAAGAAGCCGCACCTGCGCCGGAGCGGGACGAGTTACGAGAGCGCCGTGAGCGGACGACGAAAGAAAATGAAGCGTCTGACGCTGAACGCGAACGGCTGAAAAAAGATGGGCAGCGTGTACAGTATGTGTCTGCGCTGGACAATAACCAGCTTTGGCAACGTGCACACGATCCTGATCTGGGGATTATTGTAAGAGTAAATTCTTTGCATCGGTTCGTGCGTGACCTCATCGAATCTCTTCCAGAAAACGCGGCTTTAGCAAAAATTATTGATGTTTTTTTCTTTGGCCTCGCTCGAGGAGAATATTCATTGGTATATAAGACACAGTTTGAACAACTCATGGCCGAGAAGATCATGACTGAATACCGAGAGCGTGTCGGTGCCGAGCTAAGCGAAATTGTTCGCCAGTTGAATATTTCTTCGATTGTCAGTGGCGACTGAATGGATGTTTAATGCGTTTGAAATTGGTGATTGTACAATCGCTGACCATCATGGATGGATTTATGTTATCCACGCGATAGATTGGCGAGTGTTATACGTAGGCCAAACATATTCATCAGGCGGAGCGCTAGCGCGGCTGTCCCAGCACCTGTCCCACGGCGAGTCCGCCACCTTTCGTCAGCGGCTTTGTGCGGTCAGACGGTACGAGACCATCGAAATAGGCGCAGTGAAATTCTCTGCATGGATGCTATCGGGGATACGTAAATTCAGTCAGCAAGAATATCGTGAAGCTGTCGAGTGGAATATACAGAACGCTTTCCTAAATCATCTAGCGGCAAATTCTAAGGCAATATCTGTTATTTCACGAGTTCGAGCTAATGGCTACGTCGGCGATCCGGATGTGTCGGCAGAAGTAGTGAAAATTAAGCAAGCCTTACCGAGTTGCATTAGCTAAGCGTAACTGACCCCACGAATGTTCGGACTCGACCATATGGCTGCCGTGTCGCGGTTGTGCGGATATGGGTGGCTTTCGGCTAGCTGTAAATTTCACCAGCAGATGCGGCTCGCAGCGACGTAGTACTTCGCGAGCCTCAAGCTCGCATGTGTGTGACCGCGGACGTGACGACCCCCTCGCCTCGGCCCGCGAGGAAATCTTGCCACGGCTTGTCAGACCCCTGTGGCAGCGTGTGCGGCTGCCCGCGTGGCGCCCAATATTTTGATGCTAAACGAATAGGATCGGAGCGATGGTCTACCTCGATTACAACGCTTCAACACCGGTTGACCAGCGCATCCTTCCGGCGGTGGTGGATGCGCACGCAGTTTTTGGTAACCCTGCCAGCTCGCATCACAGCGCCGGTCAAGCTGCGGCGGAGCTTATCGAGGAAGCGCGGAGTCGAGTTGCGTCGCTTGTACGCCGACCATCGCAACACGTGGTCTTTACGAGCGGGGCCTCTGAAGCGGCGACACTGGGTTTGGTCGGTGCGATGTTGGGTGCTTCCGAGCGTCCAAACGTCGTGATCGGAGCCACTGAACACAAAGCAATCATTGCGGCTGCTGAGCTTGGGGCACGTCTCGTCGGGGGCGAGGTGCGGCGCGTAGACGTCGGCCCGGACGGAATTATTGACCTCCAAAAGCTTTCGGAGCTCGTCGACGGATCCGTCGGAGTAGTTGCAGTGATGGCGGCCAACAATGAGACGGGCGTCTTGGGTCCCGTTTTGGAGGTCGGGCGGGTTGCAGCCTTGGCGGGGTCCCTTTTTTTCGTCGATGCGACTCAACTTGTGGGGAAAGCCTCTCTCGCAGTTACTGCCGAAACGGCTGACCTCATGATCTTTAGTAGCCACAAGATTTACGGCCCGAAAGGCGCTGGCGCACTGATAGCAAGCCGTCAGGTACAGAAGTCGATTGTGCCTATCGTGCCGGGTGGTGGGCAGGAGCGGGGCATCCGTGGTGGCACCCAGAACACACCGTCGATTGTCGGATTTGGCCTTGCCGCGGAGCTAGTCATGAAGGAACAGCCGAACGACGCGGCGCGAATACATCAGCTGGCAAGCGACCTATTTGCTGCTCTATGCGACGACATTCCTGGCGTCGAACTGAACGGCAGTGACTCGCAACGGCTTTCGAACACCTTAAATCTTCGGTTTATTGGGGCAGACGCTGAAGCGGTGATGGCCTCGATGCCCGACGTGATGGTGTCTTCTGGAAGTGCATGCCAGTCGGCTGTGACTTCGCCGTCCCATGTCCTTCTTGCGATGGGAATGACAAGCGCTGCGGCTGCCGAGTCGCTTCGTATATCACTGGGCCGGCCGACGACATGCGAGGAGATCAATGTTTCGGCCAGTGCTATCGCGACCGCGGTGTCGCGCGTCCGCGACATGACGGCAGCGTAGGAGGAGCAAGCGGTGACCCTTGAGCAAGCAGCGACCCCAATGTTCGCTAACCATCAGACTTTCCATCCACGCTTCGGATGGATCAAGAAAGGCTACGACGCCGCCGCGTCCGATCCAAACATTTTCAACGAGCAGTCGGCTCCCGTGGAACTTGGAGTCGGCAAGAACATGGTAGAAGCGATCAGGTTTTGGTCCTTCGCCACGAAAGTGATTGCGCGGCGGCCGCATCCGGACCGGCCACGCCAATCTGTGTACACGCCGACACACATAGGTCGAGCCTTGCTCGATGATCGCTGCGGATTCGATCCGTACCTAGAGGATCCCGTGACTCTGTGGATACTCCACTGGCAGGCGATCTCCGAGCGTTCGGTACTTCCCGTGTGGCGCCTAGCCTTCAACGATTTTGGGGCGGTTGAGTTCACGGACGCTGAACTGCTTCAATTCTGTACTGACGAGATCGCAGCGACAACATGGTCTCAGCCCATGAAGAGCAGCCTCCAGAAGGACGTCGACTGCCTGCTGCGCATGTACTCCCGGCGCGAAACGCAAGGGCGTCAAACATTAGACGACCTGCTCGATTCCCCGTTCCGTGAACTAGGCCTTGTCCGGCCATCTCCCGGACCGAACAAAAACGCATATCGAATGGTTATAGGCAATAAGGCTACGTTGCCGTCAACAGCAATAACCTATGCGTGCCTCGATTACCTGAGTCGGGGAGGTGAGGGGAGTCGGACGATCTCCCTCACCCGCCTGACCGCGGACCCGGGCTCGCCGGGGCGCGTCATGAAGCTCACGGAGCAAGATATCGCGGATGCCATCGATGAATCAGCAAGCGTGGTAGGCCATCTGGGTTTGGCTAGGCCGGCCGGGTCCAGACAGATGGCGGTCAGCGCCACTCCGGCGGATGTCGCGTTGGAGGTGCTTGGAGCTAGACGTGAACAGAAAAATTCCGCATTTGCACCCGAGACAGGACTGGCCTTGGTAGGAACTGCCGCGACGCGCCCATACCTTTCGGAAGCTGAAGTCGAACGCCTTATAAGGAAGCAAAGTCGCGCACGTTCGGGACGGCGAGGTGACGCAGCATGACCGGTCCGTTAGCGGACTTCATAACTGTTAGCGGCAGATTCAGTCGATCAGCCAACGTGGAGCGCGACCACGGACGCAGCGCTATCGAGGGGTACGTGCCGACCGGGCGGGCCCTCGACGTTATTTCACGCGTCGCGCAGGGCCTAATGGACTCCGCCGCGGGTCGGACATTTTCAATTACAGGCCCGCACGGCGGTGGAAAGTCGTCGCTCGCCGTGTTCCTTGACGGGCTCCTCGCTGGCGCATCAACTGCGGAGTTTAAGAGCGCGCATTCGATCTTGACGGCCGCTGATTCATCTGTCGATTCGTTACTTCGCAAGGGGATGCGATCAGCCAAGGCTGGACGAGAAGGATTCATCCGCGCTTTCGCGACCGCTAATAGCGAATCGGTATCAACGACTATCGCGCGCGCATTGCACGCGGGTGCCGTCCGACAGTACGGCCCGGGTCAGTCGCTAGTTTCGCCGGCCTTCGGATCAAGTGCCCACGCCGCACCGTGCGCTGCCGACATTCGGGCATGCATACGCCGCATGTCGGCCGCCTGCCCAGTCCTGCTTCTAATCGACGAATTCGGCAAGAACCTCGAATACTTCGCATCGTCAGGCAGTGACGGGGACCCGTTCCTACTTCAGGAGCTGGCGGAAATGACCCAAGGAGAAGATGCTGTGCCCTTGGTGATCATCACCATGCAGCACCTTTCCTTTGACGAATATGTCCAGGACGGCTCGACAGCCCGGCGACGCGAGTGGTCCAAAGTGCAAGGGCGCTTCCAGGACATCCCGTACGTCGAAACTGCGGAACAGTCGCGAAGGCTTATCGCTTCTGCGATCACACATGACCCGGCGGTGAGCAAAGCGGCAACACAGTGGGTGCAGAGCCATCAATCAAAGCTCGAGTCGGTCGGCCTGCGTGAGTTAATCGACGATGCAGCGGCAGCGATACCTCTGCATCCCATCGCGTTGGCAGTTCTGCCGGAGCTTTGTAGCAGATATGGCCAGAACGAGCGAACGTTGTTCTCGTTCCTCGCAGGAACAGAACCGCGCGCAGTTCCAGAATTCCTTGCGAGCAACGTATGGCGGCCGAAGAGCCCGTTGCCACTTGTCGGCGTCGATCAGCTATACGACTACTTCCTCGAAGCGTCCAGCAGCATGATCGGTGTCGCGGACGGCGCAAGTCGTTGGATTGAAATTGAGACGCGGATCCGAGACAATGCTGGCCTCACGCCTGATCAGCTCAAAGCGGTTAAGACAGTCGGCGTACTGAATCTTGTTTCGAGTGGAGGTCGCATTCGTGCGTCACGACAGTTGCTCGAATTCGCACTCGAATCTGCGGGTCCCGGCGGTTCATTCGAGACGAGCAATGTGCTCGAGTCGTTGGTCGAGGCTGGCCTGATTACCTACCGAGCCTTCTCTGACGAGTATCGGATTTGGCACGGGTCTGACTACAACGTCCGGCGGGTGATCGAGGCGGCGCGGCATTCGTATGAAGATGTCGACTTTGCGGACCTCCTCCGAGACGCAGTCGAGCTCGAGCCCTTCGTCGCTGGTCGCCACAGTCAGCACACCGGGGTCCTGAGGGTCTTTCGGCGACAGTTCAGTACGTTGATCGATGGAGCGGACGAAGCGCTGGATCCTCAATGGGATGGGATAGTTTACTACGCGACAAACTCGCTTGCGGACCTGAGCAGGGCGCCCAGACCATCTGACGGAAGACCCGCCGTCTACGTCATTCCTGATGACGTTTCTATAGTGCGTGAGACGGCTATCGATGCAGCGGCGTTGAATTCAGCTCTGCGAAGTGCAGAGGCGGAGGGCGCCGACTGGGTGGCACGGCGCGAACTAGTCGAGCGTGTGTCGGCTGCTCAACAAAGGCTGCAGATTCAAATTGGACAGACCTGGAATAACGATGCCGATTGGGTCTTAGCAGGTTCGAGCCGCTCACTGGATCCGCGACGCGGGCCATCTGCGTTACTGTCTGATGTTGCAGATGCGGTGTATTCCAACACCCCACGGATTGCGAACGAAATGATCGCTCGCAGGGAGCTTACAAGTCAGGGCGCAAAGGCTCGACGGTTCCTCATCGATGCACTGTTAGCGCACAAGGACAGTGAAGCATTCGCGATTGAGGGGTATGGCCCAGATCGTGCCATGTACGAGGCGATTTTCAGATCCACTGGGATACACCGTTTAACGGAGGACGGTAGTTGGAAGATCCAGGCACCAGCTGATCGGCGCTGGAAACCTCTTTGGACGGCGATGAATTCAGCGTTTGACAGTGCCGTCGACTCGCGACTTTGCCTTAAGGACATCGGGTCACTACTGTTGTCACCGCCTTTCGGCGTGAAGGACGGTATCGTCCCCATATTGTTGGTCGCCGGGCTGGTCGCACGAAGCGACGAGATCGCCGTCTACGAACACGGAAGTCTCGTACTCTCGATTGACGATGCTGTTGCTGAGCGGCTTGCCAAGAATCCCGGTAATTTCTCTATCAAAAACACCCAAACTTCAACGGGCAGAAGGCCAATAGTCATCGAGTGCCTAGTCGACCGGTTGGGCATTACCGGCCATCATGGGCCGCCGACCTTTTTAAATGTCGTGACCGCCCTCTACCGTGAACTGCGGGTCCTGCCCCCGTACTCGCAGAAGACTGGTATGGGGTTGTCTGCGCAATCGATCGCGGTTCGCGACGCGTTCCACCATGCTGCGGAGCCTGACGTCCTACTCTTCGAAACTTTGCCAATGATCTTTGGAATGAAGCCCTTTGCCGGGGGTGGCCGGCTCAACCGTGGCGACGTTGAGCGGTTCGCCGACCAGCTCACCGTTTCGATCCGAGAACTTCGTGATGCCTACCCCCATCTGCTTGATTCGGTGCAAGAACAACTTGCACATGCGACAGCTACTAGGGGTTCGCTAGCGGAGTTACGAGAGTCACTTACGGCAGATGCTCGACGCCTCAATGGTCAGGTGCTTGAACCAAGGCTCAAGGCGTTTATTGGCGCCCTGGAGCGACCGCTCGAAGATCAGCAGTGGTTAGAGAATGTCGCGATGGTGGTGTGCGATGGCCAGGCTCCCAGGGTCTGGACAGATGAGGTCGCGGGCCGATTCCCCTTGCGGGTTGCTGAAATCGGAGGAGCCCTGCGGAGGACGTCGGCATTGCTACATGAACGTCTTGCTTCGAAGGTTGAGCACGGGTACTCGGTGAGCAGGATGACGCTAACCTCGCCAGGCGGTGCCGAATCAGTCCAGTTGCTCTCCCTGACGGAGCACGAGAAATCTGCGATCACACCACTATTTGAGGAACTTGTCGCTAAGTTGATGGAGGGTGGGATCCCGCGCTCCACCGCTTGTCGGATGCTCATGGCAAGGTTGGCCGAGGAGTTCGAGTCTGCCGAGCCGGCGGATGCTCGCGAGGTAGTTGGGAAGGACAAACGTTATGGCTGACGTCATTCGCCATATCTGCGGGATTAGCGGTGGTAAGGATTCGAGCGCGCTCGCGGTGTATCTGCGCGACCGCGTACCAGAGATGGAGTACTTCTTCTGCGATACTGGCGCCGAGCTTCCAGAGACGTATGAGTACCTTGATCGCCTTGAGACAGCCCTTGGGAAGCCGATCGCTCGCCTGAATGCGAAAAAGGGTTTCGATCATTGGTTTGATGTGTATCGAGGCACACTCCCATCTCCACAGATGCGTTGGTGCACAAAAAAGATGAAGATTGAACCCCTGGAAGAGTGGATCGGCGATGATCACGCTGTCTCCTATGTCGCTATCCGCGCCGACGAATCCGGGCGCAAAGGATACGTAAGCACTAAGCCGAACATTCGGACGGTCTTGCCGTTTGTGGAGGACAACGTTGATCATGAGGGTGTTCTCCGAATTCTGGATGAGGCCGGCATCGGTCTGCCGAAGTACTACGAGTGGCGAACGCGGTCAGGTTGTTACTTCTGCTTCTACCAACGCAAGGCGGAATGGGTCGGACTGGCGGATAAGCATCCAGACCTCCTTCAGAGGGCTATAGCAATCGAGGCGAAGGTCCGACAGGATGCCGGAGCTGATGGAGATGCTTCGTTCGGTGAGTATGCGATGAAGGGCCGCCAGTACACGTGGTCGGGAGGAGAGTCGCTCCCAGACTTGATTGCGCGGCGCGAGGAGATTCTGGCGCGTCATGAGGAGGCTCAACAGCAAGCGGCGAAGCGGAAAAAGAATCGCCCGGTTTGGGACATCCTGGGCGACGCGCTTGACGATGACGATGACGCGATGCAGTGCTCGATCTGTGCCCTGTGAAACCGGAGTGCCACGGAGCTAGCTCGATTTTCTAGGAATCTCGGCAACTAAGACACCTGAGGTTTTGCGCTGTGTTAGAACATCTATGGTGAAAATTGATGTGTAGGCCGCGTCTCGTTGGTTCTCGTCGTGATTACGTTTGAGGAATTGATCAGTCGGGCTTCCGACCAACTTTTGCAGCAGTTAGTTGGACGCGACATTGTCCGCTTACTTGCGGGCCTAGACGCAACGCTAGCTCGTCCGGAGCGACTGAGCGAGATCGCAGCGGGCTTACGCTCCCCGGCCAGTATGCTTCTAGACGCCCAGCTACGCGGTGAGCTTTTGTTACTGCTTCCGCGGTTCGACGCGGAGATGTTGGCGGAACGTCTCGGGCTTTCGGGCGATCCATACGACGGACTGTGCTCGATGAGCGTGCGACGCGGTTCAGCACGAGCGACCGATTTGCTTGACTTCTTCGCCTTAGCGGACGACACCGAGCAGCGAATCTTGCCTCCAGCGCATGAAATCACAAATCCAATGCACGGTCTTTTCTCGCACCAGCGCTTGGCGGCGGGAAGAGTGTTAACGCGGCTGATGTATGAACCTCACCGCGTTATGCTGCACATGCCGACTGGATCTGGAAAGACACGCACTGCGATGTCTGTGATTTCAGACGTGCTCAATCAAGGAGAACCGAAGCTAGTTGTGTGGCTGGCGCATTCCGAAGAGCTCTGTGAGCAGGCTGTCGAAGAATTTCAGAAGGCGTGGGCTGCGCGCGGAATTCGTCCTGTAGAAGTTCAAAGATGGTGGGGCCCACACTCTCTCAAACTCCCCATCATTGGCGACGGAATCATCGTTGCAGGCCTCGCCAAGGTCTATGCTTCAGTGCGAACCTCACTCTCGGAAATTGGAACTCTCGCCGGACGCGTCAGCCTTGTAGTCATGGACGAAGCGCATCAAGCCATCGCGCCCACATACAACTTGATTCTCGATGTGCTCACAGAGTCCGGAACGCAGACACCCTTGCTTGGTCTCACCGCAACGCCCGGTCGAAGCTGGAACGACGTCGACGAGGATGAACGTCTAGCGAAGTTCTTCGACGAGTCCAAGGTGTCGCTGGAGGTGGATGGCTACCACAATCCAGTGCGCTACCTGATCGACGAAGGTTACCTAGCAGATACAGAGTTTGTACAGCTCCAATACACCGCAGGATCAGAGCTATCGCTCCAAGAACTACGCGAACTCGAGGATTCCCTAGATATTCCTCCGCACGTAATCGGTGCACTTGCCGCAGACGAACAGCGAAATCTGTTGATTCTGAGCGTCGCTGAGGCAATGTGTGGTCGGCACAATCGAACTATTGTGTTCGCGGCGACGAAGGATCACGCGATCGTGCTCGCAACCGTGCTACGCGCGCGCGGCTACTGGTCCTATGCGGTCACAGGAGAAACCCCGGCCGCCGAACGTGCTCGAATAATCTCGACGTTCAGGACTGCAAGTGATGAGCCGCGGGTGATAGTCAACTATGGGGTCTTGACCACAGGTTTTGACGCCCCCCAAACCAGCGCCGCTGTTATCGCGAGGCCGACGAAAAGCCTTGTGCTGTTTAGCCAGATGGTAGGAAGGGCAACTCGAGGCGAGAAGGCCGGCGGCAACAGGCGAGCCGAAGTCGCGACGGTTGTTGACACGCGATTGCCGGGTTTCTGCAACATGGCTGAGGCGTTCGATAATTGGGAGGATGTATGGTGACCGAGACCTCTGCGGAGTTCGACATTGTTCCAACAGCGCTTGCCGTAAAAGCAATGCGCGACAACGGATATAAAAACGCCGCGTACGCGATAGCCGAATTGATGGATAACTCAATTCAGGCGGGCGCCAAGACAGTTCAACTGTTATGCGCAGACCGCGAATCGCAAGTTGAGCAACGGACTCGGAAGCGCCTGCACGAGGTAGCCGTGCTCGACGACGGATCAGGCATGGATGCAGATACTCTGCAGATCGCCCTCCAGTTCGGCAACGGAACTCACCTTGACCGCGGCCAACAAGACGGTATGGGACGTTTCGGCATGGGACTACCTAGTGCTTCGATTTCACAATGCCAGCGGGTCGATGTATGGAGTTGGACCGATGGCGTGGACAAGGCACTGCATAGTTACATCGACTTGCCCGACATCAACGCCGGTCGAATGCGTGTTCTGCCTGCTCCCCAGCGAAAAGTTATCCCAGAGGTCTGGCGGACCGCGGCTGGCAAGGGTGCATTCGGCAAATCGGGCACGCTCGTTGTATGGAGTGCTGTCGACCGGGTGCTGTGGCGAACGTCGAAGGCCTTGATTGACAACTCCGAAGAGCTGATCGGCCGGATGTATCGGTACTGGATCAACGATGGCCGGGTATCGATCGTTCTCAAGAGTTTCCTCTATGACGATGCGAACCGCATCCTGCTTGAGCGTCCCGCTAAGCCCAACGATCCGCTCTACCTGATGGCCAACACAAGTTGTCCCGCGCCCTTTGACACAAAGCCCATGTTTAGGCCATTCCCTTCGGCAGAAGGCAATGTGGTCGAACAGGTGGTTCGCTTCCAGGGTGAAGACCATGTCGTGAGCATCAAGTTCTCAATAGCGTCTGAGGAAGCTCGAGACAGTGCAGGAGGACAAGCGACGGGCAGCCTTCCATTCGGTCAGCATGCCGGGCGAAATGTGGGTGTCTCGGTCGTTCGGGCGGGTAGGGAGCTTGAGTTAGATCCTGGTTGGACGACTACCTATGAGCCTCGTGAGCGATGGTGGGGCGTAGAGGTCTCGTTTGAACCCGGCCTTGATGAATTGTTCGGGGTGTCCAACAACAAACAATCCGCACGCAACTTTGCGGAGGCCGCCAAAGTTGATGCGAGCGCAATCATTAAAGAGCACGCCGGATCGATATCTGCTGCACGAGCGGCGCTCAGAGACGAAGAAGATCCGCTTGAGCCCTTGCTTGAAATCGTGCACCGCGTTCAGACCAACATCAAACAAATGCGCAGCATGATCCAGACCCAAGCCGAAGGCAGGCGACGGCGTACGCGGCACGCGGAAGAAAGTGTCGAAGAGCAGGCGACCGACGCGGTCCGCAAGCGCCAGGAGGAAGGGCACCGAGGTCGCAGTGACGAAGACGAGAGTAAGCCGGCTGACGAGAGGAAAGCTGACGTTGCCGACCAGCTTGAGCACCTAGGGCATTCGCGTGAGTCCGCGGAAATTCTGGCGGCGGAAACGATCGACAAAGGGCTGAAATATCGAGTTGAGGTTGCTCCGCTCGAAGGAGGGGCGTTCTTCTCAGTGCAGCCTAGAGGTGGAATCCTGCTGGTTACTTTGAATACAGATCACCCCGCCTATGCGCTGCTGCTCGGCGCCCGCGATCCCAAAGATCTCCCTGAAGACCCCGACAAACTCAAGCAGAAGCTCTTGTCTGCCCAAGCTGGCTTGGAGATGATGTTGTTCGCTTGGGCTCGGTATGAAGATGAGCAGACCAACGAAACACGGCGGCTTACTCAAAACATCAGACATGACTGGGGGCGCATGGCAGAAGCGTTCTTGACTAGTCGCTTATAGAACCAAGGGCATTGTGACGACACGAGACGACATCATTAAAGTCTTGAGCCAGGCTGCGGCGCCGCTGTCGGTCACAGAGATAGCGACCGCGTTGGGCGGGGACGTCGGCCAGTGTGATGCCATACTGTGGCAGGAACCCCAGGAATTCGTCTGGCAACCGGGCCATAAATGGATGCTCGCGAGCGCCAAATCGCATGCGTCCCGGGCGCCCGCACCGCCAGACCCGCCGGATGCACGGACCCCGTATGTTATGTCCACCGGTGCCCCCGGCCAGCTCAGAGCGCTGACGTTATCGAGCGGCGTTGTTATCGCGGTCAACCGCCGGCCTCTGGACTCGGACGCTTTCTTCACCGTCCGCTCGGCTGGCAACACGATAACCCTTACCCTGAATTCGACCCATGAGCTGTTCACAAGTATGCCCACACCATTCGAAGAGAATGACGACTCCTCGCCTTACAAGAAGCTTTGCGAAGTTTTGTTGAGCGCGTGGGCCCTTTACGAAGATGCTCTTCCTGGCGGGTCGATCAAGCGTGCGACGGAAGATTCGCGGCTGCTTTGGGGCCGGCGCGTTATCGAGATGCTTCGAGAATCGCACGATGACTGAGCTCGGGGAAGTTTTGATAGGACTCGCCGGGTCGTCACGGGAAGAGTTTGTCATGTGTGCGCCATTCGCCAAAGAGGCTGTGGTTGAACGGGTGATGTCGGCTGTTCCTGTCAATGTCAGGGTCGTCCTCTACACGAGATGGAGACCCGAAGAGATCGCAGCCGGAGTCTCAGACACGCGAGTGCTCCAAGTCGTTCGTGCTCGTGGAGGTGGTGTCTACCTTCACAATCGCCTGCATGCAAAGTTCTTCCGGAATGAAAACGACGTCTTGCTGGGGTCAGCCAACCTCACAGCGACCGCTCTGGGGTGGTCCCAGAACCCGAATATCGAGCTTTTGGTTCCATCTAGCCGCGACGAAATTGCAGAGCTTGAGAAGCGCTTGACGGTGGAGAGCACCCTGGCGACCGAAGAACTGGCTCGCGAGGTCGAAGAGATAGCAAAGTTCTTTCCCGGCCCGACCTCGGTGCCCGTTCAGCTCGATCACTCTGCTGAGCCCCCCGATCTCTGGATTCCTCAACTGCGCATGCCCTCGGATCTCTACTTGGCTTACTCCCACGGTCCGAGCTCGTTGACTTCACGATCCGCCGCCGCGGCAACACTGGATCTTGCTGTACTCGATCTACCGGTTGGCTTGGACAAGCGGCAGTTTGAGTTGCTAGTAGGTCATCGGCTGGGTTGTCAGCCGATCTTTCGAGATATCGATCAGCACCTAGAGCGGCCGCGACGGTTCGGTGAGGTCCGCCAACGAGTCAGCCAGATAACTGGATTCGACCATGATCAGGCAGCCGAGACTTGGCAGACATTGATGCGTTGGATGCTGGAGTTTTTACCGAACAGATACACGCATGACGTGAAGAGGCACTCTGAGATGTTCAGTCGAACAAAGACGATCACGGAGTCGAGTCGATGAGTCGCCAGAAGGTATACCGGCAAATCACTGCGATTTTGGAGGCGAACTCCCTAACGTGGACCGAAACCCCTAGCGGGAGCATCCATTTGAGATTCGCAAGTGCCGGTGTCACCATCCAGTTGCTGGATCGGGGCTCACAAACGCTAATCGAAATCAGCTCGGATGTGCTCGTGGGCGTCGATGCAACCAATGCGTGCATATTGCAGGAAGTAAATGCTCTGAACATGACGTCGAACTTCTGCCGCTGGGTGTATTACGAAGAGTCGAAAACGATCTCGGTTGAGTATGTCCTTCTTGGCGACCATCTTCAGGAAAATGAGCTGATGACTGGCCTAGCCGCGCTGGCCCGACGCGCGGACTATCATGATGACTTACTTCAGAAGAAGCTCGGCGGCGTCAGGTCTTTCGAAGTTTAGTAGCGAAGGGTTTGATCGTGTGTGCCTCTCCTAGCCGTAAGAGATGTGGTCACGATTGTCGAATGCCCAGGTGCCGCAATGGCTGAGTGGGGCAGCTCCAGGGAACGCACGGCAATTGGACGTGGCGACCTTTCAATGCCGGTGAGGCAAGCCCTTCTCGATGAAGTGGTCAGGACCGACGTATCAGTGCTCGACTACGGGTGCGGCCGGGGGCAAGACGCAGCGCGACTCCGCAAAATGGGCGTGACCGCAGACGGGTGGGATCCATTCTTTGCGCCGGATACCCCGCTGGTCGAGCGGGATGTTGTGTTACTGACATACGTACTGAATGTCATTGAAGACTTCGGAGAACGACAGGAGGCCATCAGTAAGGCATGGCAGCTCGCAACTAAAGTGATGGTCGTTTCTTGCCGGCTCACCTGGGAGCTTAATTCGATCAGGGGAGAGGAATCTGGCGACGGAATCGTTAGTAGTCGCAATACGTTCCAACGCTTCTTCACCCCAAGTGAGATTCGAAAAATCGTAGAAGAGACCACCGGGCGGCGCTGTGTCTCCCCAGTGCCAGGAGTTGTGTACGCCTTTCGTCACGATGAGGACCGCTTTGCTTATCTAGCCCGAGGCGCAATCACAGGGTTCGAGTGGGCAGAAAGCGAAGACTACGCTTCCGCCGTTTCCGAGGTGATTTCTTTCGCCGAGAAGCGTGGTCGCCCACCACTTTTCGAAGAGATACCCGATCACCTGTTGCCTCAGCTCGGGCGATTTTCACGCCGTTCGCTGTTGGAGGTGATCAACAAGGGTGCTTCAGCAGATCGAGTCGCGGAAGGCTTGCGTCGCTCTACCCTCGACACGCTGTTGTACCTAGGGACGTCGATATTTAGTGGGCGCGCGTCGTTAGGAGCGCTCCCGCTCGGCATCCAGGCGGACATCAAGCACTGCTTCAAGAGCTATCGCGAGGCCTGTGCTCGAGCGGATCGCCTACTCGCAAAGATCCGTGACGACACTTATATCAGAGGGGCGATGCAGAACTCGCCGGGGAAGATGACGGCGACCGCCTTCTACGTCCACCGAAGTGCCGTAAGCAAAATCGCTGTAGTACTACGTCTATATGAATACTGTGGGTTCATTGCCGCGGGCCGACCGGGAGGATGGAATATTCTCAAGTTGGATCATCGCGGGCGACGCGTTTCGTGGTCTTCCTACCCCGAGTTCGATACAAATCCCCACCCGACATTGGAGTGGACTTACGGCGTCGAGATGGCCAGCCTAGAGTCGAGCTTTCAAAGCTTCGGCCAGCGCGTCAACAGGCCGTTACTGCATCGCAAAGAAGAGTTCCTCGACCCTGACGACCCGGCGGTACCCAAGTACCGTCGCCTGACCGCTGCGGAAGTGCGTGCGGGACTTTACGAAAACCCAACCTTGATCGGACTCGAGAACGGCTGGAATGCCGAACTTGAGCGCTGCGGCGTAGCCCTGCGTGGGCACCGAGTTGTCAAGCGCGACGTGGGCAGACACGCTTAGGCCAAGAAAGCCAACGACTTATCGGTATGAGCCTTGTTCAGCCACTAGCGCGGGAAATACGCCCGCCGACCCTCCGGTGCTTCGAGAGATGTCGATGCCCGAGAACTCGTTACTGATTGTGCCAAGGTTGTGGTCAGTCCCACTGCCACAAGTAGTCGAGGTGGCGGTTGCCCAGCGAACCATCCTTCTTGATCTGACGGCCCCATAATCGAAGCTCTGTCATCCGACCATCGTTGACCTCTGCAGTGAAGTACTCAGGGCGGAAATGTTCGGTTCCTACGTAGTTAGGCACGCCGTTGCGGGCCCCGCCGCAGGCCATGTCCGGCACACTCCCCGCGGGGATGTCGAACCATACGTCCCGTGCCCGGAAATCATTGTCCACTGCAGGTGTCCCTTCGATTTGGACGTGTTTCAGACAAATTAACCCGTCGCACCGTCGTCGAGGTTGACATTGGATGGGCTGCTTGTCGCTGGGATGTGACAGGCTGTTTCCGGAAAGGGGATCGATTTTGCCACACGACAAACACGGCGACTACGTCGAAATGAAGGATGCGCACGATGCGTGGGAGCCGTTCGCCATCGCGCTGCTCGCCGATGCGGCCAAGAGCTACAACTGTTTCGTCACATACAAGCAGCTCGCCGAGTTCGTCCAGGACGAGACAGGCATAACGCACAAGGGGTTGATAACGAACTGGATAGGTGAGCTTCTGGGACGCGTGATAGCGCACTGCTTAGAGAACGACATCCCTCACCTCAGTTCGCTCTGCGTGACGTCAGAGGGCACGGTTGGAAACGGCTACCGCGCCGTGCTTGAGGCCGAGAGGATTCGGGCGAGGGACGCCGGCGATTTGTACGACGATAAGGAGACGCTAGAGCAGCTAGACGACCACGCCGCAAGAACCAGGCTCGAATGCTACCGCCACTTCGGTGCGGAACTCCCGCCGGGCGGCGGAGAACCGACACTGACTCCCCAAGCGAAGGCCTCTCGCGACTATAGGAGGGCACAGGCCAAACGCGATGCGCCGCCAAAGGTGTGCCCTGTCCATCACACACAACTACCGGCAACCGGCATATGTGACGATTGCGCGTAGTTTCCGGCCATCCGAGGTAGCTCCAAAACCGCTCAGCCAACCACCTGTGCCAGTCCCAAGGGCGGATGTGCGGGGACACGGAGGCGACGGCTCGCGTTCTCGCTGGTTGAACTGACGTTCTCTATCCAAAAAGTCTGACTTTGGGCCGAGCAGTTCCTGAGCATGCTGGCCGCGATCGTCGACCGGCTGAACCGCGACGAGGTGGGATTGATTGTCGCGGTGACGATTTCGCACCGACCGCTGCGAAGCGAGGTAGAATCATCGCGCCCTCGACGCCATCGGCACGGCCGGATCACGCAGCTCTTCTTGAAGGACGACCCGCACATCGGCCGCGACGCGGTGTTCGCGGACCAGACGTCGTTGCAGGCCGATTTCGTCCACCACGACCCCGGCCTCGCGCCGGACGGAACTATGGTCGAGGAGCCCTTCGTGACGCTGGAGTGGACGTTCACCCTCGCCGCGAACACCACCAGCAAGGAGTAGGCGATGACGCGAATGCCCTTGGTCAGCACCGACTGCCAACCCGATCGGATCCAGCAGTTCATCGCGCGTCCCGACACCCTCAACGTCATTCGACTGATCGCCAACGCCCCCAACATCTTTGACGGATGGGCGCAGATGACGGGCGAACTGTTCAAGAGCCCGACCTTCACCCCGCGGATGCGGGAAGTGATCATCCTGCGGGTGGGCCACCTGCAGGACTCGCCCTACGAGCTCGCCCAGCACGTGATCTTCGGCCGCACCGCGGGGCTCACCGACCAACAGATCGACGCCCTGCTCGACAAGGGGGACCTGGACGCGGCCGGATTCAGCGACGACGAACGGACCGTCATCGACACCGTCACCGAGTTGTGCACCACCCGCCACCTCGGCGACGACTCCTTCGCCACGGCCCACGCCCTGCTCGGTGACGAGGCGCTCACCGAACTGCTGATGATCGTCAGCTGCTACTACGGCCTGGCGCTGGTGCTCAACGCCGTCGACCTCGAGATCGACACCCCGACCTTTTCCAGCGTCGACGAAGGCCTGGCCAAGTGACCCGAATCCCGTATCGCGAGCCCGAAGACATGGCCGAGGCCGCCCGCGAATTGACCGCGCGGCGGGGCAATCTCAACGTCTACCGGACACTGGCCAACGCCGAGAAGGTGTTCACCGGCTGGATGGTGGCCGGTGACGCCGCCCTGACCAGCCCGGTGCTGCCCAGGCGGCTTCGTGAACTGATCGTGTTGCGTACGGCGTACCTCATGGACTGCGCCTACGAACTCGGCCAGCACAAAGACGTCGCGCAGACGGTCGGAGTCGACGCCGCCACCATCGACGCCATCACGACCCAGTCCGATTGGCACACCGGGCCATTCGACGCCACCGAGCTGGCGGTACTGCGACTGACGACCGAACTGGTGACCACCCGCCGCGTCGCGGCACCACTGTTCGACCAGGTGCACACGGCGCTCGGTTCGGAGGCGACCGTGGAGGCGTTGATGGTCATCGGCCGGTATGCCGGCCTGGCGCTGATGCTCAACGCCCTCGACGTCGACCTCGACGACACCGCCCGACTCCCCGTTCCGCCGACCAGATGAAGATTAGCGAGATTGCCTAATCTTCCCGCCGACCAGGGATGTCTCCCGTAATGTCCCTGGAGTGGACGTGCGGAAACAGCCGTCGACCCGCCTGTCGGCCGAGGACTGGCTCGAGGTGGGTTACACCGTGCTTGCCCATGAGGGAGTGCGCGCACTCAAAGTCGAACGCCTCTGCCAGCAGGCGGGCGTCACCCGCGGCAGCTTCTACTGGCACTTCGAGGACATCGAGCAATACCGGGCCGCGCTGGTCGAATCGTGGAACAAGTTCCTCGAACGCGACCGTCAGGCGCTGTCCGAGCTCGACGCGCTGCCGCCCCGGGAACGCCTGTCGGCCCTGACGCTCACGTTGGTCAGCCCGAAATACTGGATGCTGGAGCGCGCGATGCGGGAGTGGGCCCGCCTGGACCCGGCGGCGGCCGAAAACATCCGCGCGGCCGACCGGCTGCTGCTGCGCACCGTGATCAAGGCCTACAGCGACTACGGGTTCAGCCTCGAGGACGCCAGGCTGCGGGCGGAATTGACCTTCGCCGCGGGAATCGGACTGCTGCATCTCACCAGCTCGGCCGAGCAGGCCCAATCGGTGGCGCAACGGGAACGGTTCCTGGCGGTGATGCTGGGGGAGGCGGGGACGGCCCGCTCAGACCATCGCGATGGGTGAGATTTTCGCGCCGATTGCCAACGCCCCGGCCAACTCTCGACTCGTGTCGTAATCGAACACCACATGTCCCGCCGCGATGTCCACGTCGCGCTTGGCGCGCTGCATCGGGCTCGACAGGAAATGGGCGCTGGCACCGGAGGCCTCCATGAGGTCGGCGATGATCGCCCGGCTTTCGTGCACGGTGCGCGCGGCCGCCAACCGCGCGTCGGCCCGCACCGATCGGCTCACCCGATCGCCGCGGACCACGATCGCCTCGATGCCGTCGGCCGTCTGGTCGACCAACGCCCGCAGTGCGCTCAACCGCACCCTGGCTTCGCCCAGCCTGATCTGCGCGGCGGGCTGGTCTTTCTGCGCCACCCCGCTGTAGGCCAGCACACGGCCGCTGAGCCGCTCGGCGAACAGGTCGGTCACCCGTTCCGCCGTTCCGAGCACCGGCATCGCCGCCGTCAGCGCCAGGGCGGGCACCATCGGCCACCGGTACGTCGGCACCCCGTGCTCGCGCGCACCCGGCGCCGTGCCGCCGTAGATGTCGGTCACCGCGACCAACCGATGCTCGGGCACCAGGGCGTCGGTGATGACGAGGTCGTGCGACCCGGTGCCGCGCATGCCGGCCGTGTGCCACGTGTCCTCGACCTCGACCTGCTCGGCGGGCACCACCGCCAGCGCCGGATCGATGCGGTCCGGGCGTTCGATCAGCACGCCGACCATCACCCAATCGGCATCCATCGCGCCCGTCGCCCACGACCACCGCCCGGTCAGGCGCGTGCCACCGTCGGCCGGTACGCCACGCCCGGTCGGCGCCAAGGGAGCCGGCGCCAACACCGGGCCGGACGCGAAAACCTCGTCCTGCACGCGCGGGTCGAACAGCGACAGCAGCCAGTTGTGCAGCGCGTAGAAACCCAGCGTCCACGCGCTGGATGCGCAACCATGCGCCATGCGCCGAATCGGTTGCAGCAGTTCGGGGAACGAGGCCTGAAGGCCGCCGAAGCGGGCCGGCAGCAGTAGCCGGAACAGCTCGGTCTGCCGGAAATCGGTGATGGTCGTCGCGGGCAGGCGCCGCAATCGTTCGGCCTCTTCGGCGCGATCGGCCAGGCGTGCAACGAATTCGTCGGTGACGCCGTGCAGCGGGCGGCTTTCGACCACGGACATGCCCCGACCGTAACATACTTTTTAGTATGTAAGTTGTCCTGCGGGGACTTGATCGTGAATCACGATTGATGTCATCGTTTTTAAGCGTTGGAGGCGATGGTTTTATCGGTGTTGGCTGAATGTTGTCAGGCGATGCCCCAGCTGCCCACAGGAGGACGTGATGATGCGTTCACCGCAAGCCATTTCGCGAGACGGCCGGGGACCGTCCGGGACCGGCGCGCCGTCGGGCCCGGTCAAAACGCTGAGCATCTTGTTGGCGCTGCTGATGCTCTGCACGGCAACGACATTCGCCGACGTCCGCGGTTGATGTCGCGATCTGTGGGATTTGTGGCCCATCGCACGGAGCCGGATTCAGGGCGGCGACAGCAGACTTGAACCGATTCGTCCGGGAGACCGTCTGCATTGTGTCGCAGTGCTCTACCGGCGCTTGGAGGTTCGGTGATCGTCAACACCCCGCAGCACGACAAGGCAACCACCCTCGTTCGTCCCCTGGGAGCCGCCGAGCGGCTGTTCTATCGATACAGCGAGCGCAACCCCGCGCATTTCTCGATCGTGGCGGAATTCGGCGAGGTGCTCCGCGCGGACGAGCTCCGGACGGCGTTGGGCGCCGTCCAGCGACGGCATCCGCTGTTGTCGGTGCACGTGGAGGACCGGCCCGGTATCCGCCTGGGCTTCTATCGCGCGGCGACCGTCGCGCCCGTGGGGCTCACCATAAGCCACGTACCGGAACTGGCGTGGCAGGCCGCCGCGGCCGCAGAGCTCAGCAGGCCGTTCGACCGGTCGCGTGCGCCGCTGATGCGCGCCTCGTTGCTGCAGAGCTCGACGCGTAGCGCGCTGCTGCTCACCTTCGACCACACGATCGCCGACGGAATCAGTTCCATCGTCGTGCTCACCGACCTGATCGCCGCGCTCAGCGGAGCGGTCCTGGCGAGTTTGCCTGTGCCACAAGCTCAGGAGCGCATCGTCGCGACCGCCCTCGAAGCGGCCGAGCCGCTGGACCCCACCGCGGAATCCGACGACACGAGGATGAGCACGCCCAGCGTCATCCGTCCCTTCGACGGCACCCTGACGAACGTGCGAACCCTGGCCATGACCCGAGCCGAGACCGCCGCATTGGTGCGGCGTTGCCGCGCGGAGAACACCACGGTGCACGCGGCGTTGGTCGTGGCGATGTGCCGAGTGCGCGCCGCGGTCCGAGGCGAGGAGTTCATCCGCGTCCTCAACCCGATGAACCTGCGGCCGATGCTCGCAATCGAGGGCGGCTGCGTGCTGTGCATCCTGCCGACCGCAACCGGGCACGCGCCGTGGGACGGGACATCGTTCTGGGAGCAGGCCCGCGCGACGACCGCGCATCTCAACGCCGCGCGATCGGCGCCAGCAATCCGTACGACGACGGACGCCCTCGAGCAGGTGATCCCCATCGATGCCGACACCGACGACGCCGAGCACCTCTTCAGCCGGATCAGCCCGTGGGACGTCATGGTCACCAACCTCGGCGTGCAAAACCTGGACGGCGCAACCGCTTTGCGTCCGACGGCGGTGTGGGGGCCGGTGGTGCTCAGCCAGACGGATGGCGAATACCTGACCGGGATCACCACCTACGAGGGCAGTCTGAGGATGGTGACCTGTGGCTACAGCGTGCCGGAGACCTTCTTGAAGTGTGTGGGCGACGCCCTGATGGCTGCTGTCGAAGAGGTCTGATTGCTACCATCGCGCGGTGAGTGATCGCCCGGGCGGGCTGCGATCCGTGGCACGCCGCGACATCCTGAAAATCGCCGGTGTCATGCCGGCGATGGTCACCGCCGGTGCATGGTTGCCCGCCCCGCGGGCGGCGGCCGCGGTGGCCGGGGCGTCGGTCTTCCTGGACCCCGGCCACAACGCCGTGAACGACGCGTCCATCAACCAGCAGGTCCCCAACGGCCGCGGCGGCACCAAGCCCTGCCAGACGTCGGGGGCCGCCGCCGACGACGGCTATCCCGAACACGCCTTCACCTGGGCGGTGGTGGGGCTGATCAACGATTCGCTGAACCAACTGGGCGTGCACACCCAACTGTCCCGCGACAGCGACGGCGGGGTCGGCCCGTGCATCGACCAGCGCGCCGCGGCGGCCAACGCCATGCGCCCGGACGCGATCGTCAGCATCCATGCCGACGGAGGGCCACCGTCCGGCAGCGGATTCCACGTCAACTACTCCAGCCCGCCGCTCAACGACGCCCAATCCGGACCGGCCGTGCGGCTGGCGCATGCGATGCGGGATGCCTTGGTCCAATCCGGTTTACAGCCGGCCAACTACATCGGCTCGGACGGCCTGTACGGTCGCGACGACCTCGCCGGGCTGAACCTGGCCCAGTACCCGGCGGTCCTGGTCGAACTGGGGAACATGAAAAACGCCGGTGACTTGGCGCGAATGGAAAGTCCGGACGGCCGGGCGAAATATGCCGCGGCGGTCACCCAGGGCATAGTTGCCTTTCTGAACTCCAAAGCCGCGACCGGCTGACGTGGGCGCTACTGAGCTAATTGACCGACGTGCCTTCGAGGGCCGGTCAGCTAACTTCTATGGTCGGACGGGATGGTGTTTTTGGAGGTGTAGCTAACCTCTCGATGGAGCGGGTGGCGAACGTTGGGCCGCAGCCTAAATTGCGCGTGTGCGCGGCGCAGCACTATATGTAGCAGTACCGAAAGCTGCTTCTCGTGGAAAAAGAGTGCGTCGTGCCCGCACCGACTATGTTGATTTTTGCGGTGGGACATCCCGGGTTTCAGGGCATGTGGTGACGGTGAACGCCGCCGAACCGGCGCGTTGACGGGGAATGGGATGGCGGCTGATGAGGGGGATGGGTGACCAGCTCCGGCCCTGCATCGAGGGGCACCGATGACATATAGCGGCGGCTATCAGGATCCGTTCGGCGCCGACCCTTTCGGGGGCAGGCCGGCGGCCAGGGGCCGGCGTTCGGGCAGCATCAGCCCGGGCATCCGCCCGCGGGATCCGGTGCCTTTCCGTCGGCGCCGAAGACCAACACGTTGGCGACGCTGTCGGCCATCTTCGCGTTCGTCTTCGCGCCGGCCGGCGCCGCGCTGGGGCACGTGGCGTTGTCCCAAATCCGGCAAAGCCACCAGCGTGGCCGCGACCGCGCCATCTTCGGGCTGACGGCCTCGTACCTGATCATCGTGCTGGCGGTCGGCGCCCTGGCGGTGTGGCTGGCGACCAGCGGATCCGATTCGCACACGGTCAAGACGGCCGCCCCCAGCCCGTACGTGCCGCCGGTGCCGCCGCACACCACGGTGATCACGCCGCCGCCGGCGCAGCGCCCGAGCGTCTCTGTCAGCGACCTGAAGGTGGGCGACTGCATCGAGGTCCAGCAGAACAAGCCGGACCCCTCGGAGAAGGCCGACTTCATCACCATCTACCCCGTCACATGCGAGGTGCGCGAAGGCGTCCTGCAGGTGACCCAGCTGCTGTCGAACGACTCCTGCAAGACCCCCACGACGCTGTGGAACCACAACAAGACCGTGTACGCCTGCATCGTCGACTTCAAGGGCTGAACCGATGTATCCCAGCGACGACCCTTTCGCGCCGCAGTCCGGCGACCCGTTCGGCGGACCGCCGCCCACCGTGTCCTACGGGGGCGCGCCGACGACCCCGGTCGGCTACTCGGGTGCGCCGTTCGGTGGGCAGCCGCCGCGCGCGGACTACAACACCCTGGCGGTGCTCTCACCGGTCTTCGCGGTGATTGTTCCGCCCGCCGGCATCGTGATGGGCCACCTCGCCTTGCCGCAGATCAATCGCAGCGGTGAGCGGGGACGCCCGGCCGCGATCGCCGGCCTGGTGATCGGCTACCTGATGTGTGTGCTGCTGATCCTCGGTGGCGTGTATTGGGGCACCCGCCCAAGCGATTCGACGCCGGCGACCGCGTCCAGCTCCGCCCTGCCCCGGCCGCTGCCGCCCCGGACCATCACGTCGGTAGCGCCGGGCACCACGGTGCCGCGGGGCCCGAAGCTCGACCTGGCGACCGTGCCGATCGGCACCTGCGTGGAGCTGCAGCTGCGCAACAGCACGGGCAACGACGCGCTGGACCTGTTCGGCGTCGACTGCGAGCACCGCGACGGGGTGTACACGGTTGCCGCGCGGGTGCGCTCGAGCAACCAGTGCAACTCGGTGTACGTGGCCGCGCCGCCCGACCGCTCCTTCGCCCTGTGCCTGAACCCGTATTGAGAACCGGACAATGAACGCACCAAACCCCTTCGACTTCAGCGACTTCGGGCCGGGCAAGCAGTCCGCGCCCGGTGGCGGCCAGGCGCCGGCGCACGGCCAGCAGGGCGGGGGTTTCTCGGGCGGGTTCGATCCGTGGGCCAACCAGCGCCCCGCCCCGGCGCGTCCGGATGCTTTCCCGGGCCCGGCGGCACCGGCGTTCGACCCGGCGGGCGGGCGTGACGCATTCGGCCAACTCACCGCGAGTCCCGCGGGCGTCGGCGCGCTGACGACGGCGGGCCCACCGCTGGTGTGGTTTGCGGTGGCGCTGGCGCTGGCCCTGGCCGGCGTTGCCCTGGCCGGCGCGAGCGCATTGGGCGGCCCGATGATCGCGGCCGCGGTCGGCGGGTGGCTGTTGGCCGGGCCGCTGGCGATCGGCGCGCTGGCGGTCTTCAGCCGGGTCGATACCCGGCGCCGCACCGAGGCGATCTATTCGGCGCCCACCTGGACCTCGACGCTGTACTGGGTGGTGCTGGCCGTCTGCCTGGTGGGGATCGCCGTGGGGGCCTGGCAGATCGCGCTGTGGGCAGGGACGTTGTAGTGGCCCAATCTGCTCGAATACCTCGCGGCCGCAACGGTCTTGCCGTACTGGCGCGGGTGGCCGCGGCCGCTTCTTTGGTGGTGGTGCTGAACCTGGTCGGGTGGGCGCCGGTCGCGTCGGCGACCGGCTCGCCGGGGGCCAGCCGATTCGGGGCCTGCCTGGCCTCGCAGAAGGCCGGTGATCTGCTGCTGTTGTTCGACGAGTCGAGCAGCCTGCAGCAGACCGACCCGCAGGCCGCGCGGGTACAGGCCGCCCGCTACCTGGTGCAGACGCTGGGCAAGTACGCCGACCGGGTGAGCGCACACCTCGACGTCGCCGTCGCCGGGTTCTCCGATACCTATGTCCCCGAACATGATTGGACCCAGCTCACCGGATCGACCGCCGGCAGCGTCGGCGCCTCGCTGGATCCGATCGCCAAGAAGAACACGGGCATCGACACCGACTACTGGCTGGCCCTCGACGGCGCCCGGCAGGCGCTGACCAACCACGGCGGGGCCGCCGGCAAGGGGCAGCGCTGCCAGGCCATCGCCTGGTTCTCCGACGGCATGATCGACTTCACCGCCCGCCCGGTGACCAAGCCCTACGCCGACGGGGTCCCGCTGGACTCACCGAACGGAATCCCCGACACCACCCAGAAGGCCGTGCAGTCCATCTGCCGGCCCAGCGGCCTGGCCGACCAGCTGCGGTCGAGCAACATCATCATGTTGGGAATCGGGTTGGGCGCCAAGCAGACTCCCGGCGACTTCAACGTGATGTCGGCGATCAGCACCGGCAAGGGACTGCAGGGCATGGCGTGCGGCGCCATCATGGATCCGGTGCCCGGCGACTTCTTTCCCGTCGCCAACATCGACGACATGCTGTTCGCATTCGACGCCCTCAACCCCGACCCCGGCGTGACCGACCAGGGCGGGGTGTGCCAGATCAAGGTGTGCCCGGAGGCGCGGCACAACTTCGTGCTCGACCGGTCCATCAAAGAGGTCAACATCCTGGGCTCCGGCGGCGTGCCCGGCGTCGAGCCCTACCTCGTCGCCCCGACCGGGCAGACCCTGCCGCTGCCCAAAAAGGACGGCGCCCAAAACGTCAACGTCGACGGCGTGTCGGTGAACTATCAATGGCAATCCGAATCGGCGCAGACGATCTCGCTGCAGAACGGCAACGCGCCGCACTGGGCCGGGCAGTGGGCGATCGTCTACGTCGACACCACCGGCCAGCACCCGGACGCGGTGTCCAAGGTCAGCATTCACATCACCACCGACATCTTCCCGGCGCTGACGGGCGGCGAGAAGGTCGCGTGGCACAGCGGCCAGACACTCAAGGGCCTGGTCTTCGGTTTGGTTGACGGCCAAGGCAAGCCGATGGCCCCGGCCGACCTGGCCGGCTCGGCCACTATGTCGGCCTCGCTGGGTCCCGACGGCGCCGCGCCGATTCCGCTGCTGACCGCGGCGGGCAAAGACGACATCGCCAAACCCGTCGACGCCGACCTGACCAAGGTCGCCCCGGGGCACGCGACGCTGCGGATGTCGCTGGTGATCACCACCGCGGACACCACCGACCTGAACGGCGGGCCCATCGCCGGCACCCAGCTGTCGCCGCAGGAAGTCGATGTGCCCGTGCAGATTCTGCCCAAGGTCGGTCTGCCCACCCCCGGTGAGCGCATCGATTTCGGCACGGTCGAGGGAGCCAAGGGGGCGACGGCGACGCTGAACATCACCGGCCCGGGCTGCGCCTGGATCAGCGACACCGATGCCGCGACGGTGTCGGGCGCCCCCGACGGCATCGGCACGCCGCATGTCGGTTCGCCGATGAATTCGGGCCAGCACTGCCTGAAGGTGCAGGCCGGGGAGACCGCACAGCTGTCGGTCACCCTGCACACCGACCACAACGGCCACGGCGGGCTCAACGGCACTGTGCCCGTCCACGTTTCGACGCTGGACAACCCGGACGACGCGCAGACCGTACCCGTGGCCTTCACGGCGTCGATGATCAACCCGCTCAACACCACCAACTTCATTTTGGTGCTCATCGCCGCGCTGCTGCTGGGTCCCGGAATCCCGTTGGCGCTGCTGTACGCGTCGAAGTGGTGGGTCAGCAAGATCCCCGACAATCCGCTGCTGGCCGAACGCATCCCGGTGGAGGTCGACCACGACGCGGTGTTGCGCGGCGGCGAGCCGTTCGCGATGGCCGACACCGATCTGGTGCAACCGGTGACCGGGCTGCCGCCTGGCGGCACCCGCGAGCTGTCGGTGGCCGGGGTGAATCTCTCGGTCGTGATGGGGCGCAGCCCGTTCGGATCCGGCCACGTGGTCGTCAACGCCGAGGGCGTCGTCAGCGTCGGGTCCAAGCTACCCGGATCGGACAAAACCGGTCTGCGCGCTGTGCTGCCGCTGGCGGTGCACAACACCTGGGTGCTGCTGCACAACCCGTACGGGCCCGAGAACGCCGCCGAGGTACTGCTGTTGGTGGCCGGAACCACCGACACCCTCGCGCGGGAGCGGCTCTACGAAGACGTCGCGCAGCGACTGCCCGACCTGCTCACCGGGTTGCGGCTGCGCGCCGTACAGGCCGGCATGACGGCGCCGTTCGCGGCGCCGGGCGAGACGGCTTCCCCGTTCGGTGACACGCCCGCCGGCATCGTGGCCGGCCCGGCCGGAGACGATCCCTTTGGCGGCGGGGGCGATTCGCCATTCGGGGGCGCACCCGCAGCGGCGCCCGCCTCCTTCGCGGCAGCCAAACCCGTTGCGCCGCCGCCCGTGACGACGGGATCGGTGCCGCCGGGGTTCAACGAGGCGGAGACGCAGGAGCGGCCGATCCCCGAACCCATACCGCGCCAGGACGACACGATGGCCTCGGGCTACCGGTATGACGAGCACGGCCAGCGCGAAGAACGCGACGAGGGCGGCGAGCGGGGCGAGGGCAAGCCGTCCGCGCTCCCGCCGACCGAGGCGACACAGCCCTCCTATCGATTTGACCCAGAACCATTCGACCCGTTCGGAGAGGGCACCTGATGCGACGATTCCTGGTAGTGGGCTGCGGTGGCTCCGGTGGTGCCACGCTGTCTCTGATGATGGACCAGTTGCGCTCCGAACTGCACACCGCTGGGATCGAAAAGCTGTTGGCCGGTTGGCAATTCGTCCATATCGACGTGCCGAGCGCCGCCGAGTCGGGCCCGGAGGGGCTGGCGAACGTCCCCGCCCAGGGCGGCAGCTACGTCGGCTGCGGACCGCAGGGCAGCAGCTACGCCGTGCTCGACGGTGCGCTGTCGCAGCGGCTGGCGGCCGAATCGGCGCTGGACACCATCGCCACCTGGGCGCCCCGCAACCCGCAGGAGGTGTCGATCCCGATCTCGGCCGGCGCGGGGCAGTACCGGGCGATCGGGCGCATGATCACCCTGAGTAAGGCCGCCGAGATCCACGCCCGGCTACAGGCCGCCTGGGACACGCTGTTTCGCGTCGAGACCGTTTCGGAGATGTCGACGGTCGACGTGCCGGGCATGGGGCGCTTCGACCCGAACGAACCGCCGCTGGTGTTGGTGGTGTCCTCGATGGCCGGCGGTGCGGGCGCGTCGATGGCGCTGGACGTGTGCCGCCTGCTGACCTTGGTCACCGGCCTGGATCCCCGATTGATGGGCGTATTCATGGTGACACCCGACATCTTCGACTCGTTGCCCCAGAGCGCCATCATCGGCGTGCGGGCGAACGCGTTGGCGATGCTCGGCGAGATCGTGGCCAGCCAATCCGGCGCGGCCCGCGAACACGACGTGCGGATCCTGCGCGCGCTGGGCCACCATCACGGCGAGGGCGAACCGATTCCGTTCGCGCGGGTCTTCCCGGTGGGCCGCTACATCGGCGCCGACCGCACCCTGTTCGGCGACGGCTCGCAGTACGCGGTGTACCGCGGACTGGCGCGTGGGCTGGCCGGGCTGATGATGAGCGGCCGGGCCAGCGACCAGTTCGTCGCCTACGACCTGGGCAACACCGCGTCGCCGGTGGGCGATCGCGACCTGCTGGGCTGGGGCATCTCGTCCTGGGATGTGTTGCCCTGGGGTACCTATGGCTTCTCCAGCCTGAGCATGGGCCGCGACCGCTACGCCGAATACGCCGCCCAGCGGCTGGCCCGCAGCTGCGTCGACAAGCTGCTCGACGGCCACATGCAGAAGGGCAATCCGGCGTCGAGCACCGAACAATTGGACTCGCTGCTGTCCAGCCAATGGGCCGCGCTCTGCGGCGAATTGGGGTTGCCGCCCAGCGCCGGTGACGAGCAGACCCGGGTGAGCCAGCTGGGCCGCTGGATCGGCACCGAGGCGTTCACCGCCGACACCGTCGCCGCCACGGTCAACAACCTGATCGACCGGCAGCTGCGCAACCACCTGCCGAACCCGGAAGGCGTCGCCGCCGAACAGTGGGTGCCGACCATGCGGCAGGCCGTGCACAATCGGCGCGCCGAGTTGGCCCGCGCGTGTGCGGATGCAGCCTACGCCATGGCTTTTCAGTGGCACCAGGACTTCGCCGCCCGGCTGGACAAGGTGGTCGGCGCGGCCGTCGCCTCGCTGGGATTGCCCTTCGCGCGGGAAGTCGTCGACCAGCTCCGCCGGCACATCGACGACCAACTCACCGCGGGGGTCGCGCAGCTGGGCAACATGGGCCCGCCCGACATCGTGGCGATCTCGCCGCAGGTGGACGCCGGGCTGAAATCGCTGCACGGGGTGATGACCAACACCGACCAGATCGTGGCGGCCGTGGTGGACGGCTTCCGCGCGACGGTGCGTCGTCAGCTGTTCGCCGACACCGCCGCCCGGATCGCCGACGTGATGCGGGTGCTGGGCGTGGAATTGCTGGTGCCGCTGCGTGATCGCCTCAGCGAGGCGATGGTTCAGCTGGAGATCGCCCGCTCGGAGCCGCCTACCGACGTGGGCCTCGCGCGGTTGGCCACCGATCAGTATGCGGCCTGGCCGGCGGACGCCGACGAACTGGTGCCCAGCCGGTTCGCCGAGGCGAACAACGAAGTGCTGCTGATCAATTCGACCGCCTTCAAGGGACGCTACGAGGCCGACCTGCCGAAGGCGGTGGCCGGTGCCAACGCCATGATCCCGTTGCAGTCGGCGATCGAGGAGGCGACCACGCGGGTGATCCTCGGGGAATGGCAGACCACCGGTGGCGTCGCCGCGCCCGGCGGGCTGATCGAACGCACCGCCACGTGGGTCACCCGGGCGCTGGGCACCGACCCGGAGACCGGCCGCGCGCGGGTGCCGTCGATCGCCCAGTTCGACATCCACACCCGGCCAGTGGAATTGCTGCGCAGGGCCAGGCTCTACGTCGAGCGGCCCGGGGAGTCGTTCGCCGAATTCTGCAAGGTGTCGCTGCGCGACTACGTGCAGGGTGCCGGGGCGTCGGAGTCGGAGCTGGTGGCGCGCCGCCGCGACATCGCCACCAAGTTCGCCGAGGCGCTGTCGCTGGCGCGACCGCTGGCCAGCGTCAACGACCAAGCGCTGCAGCGGGTCCACCCCGGCCAGCAGACCGAATACCGCTACAAGTTCTCCGAGATTCCGTTCGCCGGTCAACCGGTCGACCGGGAACTGTTCGAAGTCATCCGCAACAATCCGCGCATCGACCAGGCGACGAAGGACAACTACGGGCGCTCGCTGTCCGACGAGGACAGCGTGACCCGCATCGACATCTTCGGGTCCTATCCCAACTATTCGCCGCTGGCGTTCGACTCGGTGCTCAAGCCCGCCGCCCAGCAGTGGGCGCAGACCGCGGGGCCCGGGCGCGGCGCCTTCTGGAAATACCGTCGCTCCCGGCCACTTTCGGCGTCGCTGCCGATGACCGACGAGCAGCGATTCGCCATGACCGGCGGCTGGTTCGTCGGCCAGCTGCTGGGCCGCATCCAGATCCCGGCGTCCCCGTTCACCGAGCCGGTGCGGATCTACGACGCCGACAGCGGGCAGTGGCTGAACTTCCCGAACCCGCTGCTGACGCCGCCGTCGGCGTTCCACGCCCCCTACGACTGGTTGCCCGCGGTGCTGGAATCGATCCTGCTGGCCATCGCGCAGTCGCACGAGCCGCCGGTGATGCGATCGCTGCGGCCCTACAGCGTGCTGCGTGAGCTCTACGACGCGCACTCCCAAGACCCCGCCAGCGGGATCGTCGCGTTGTCGGCGCAAGGGCTGTTGCGCGAATTCCTGCAAGGCGTTGCGAGCGCACCCGGTGTGCAGTCTCGGGTGCCGGGAATCGCCGAGGCCCAAACCGCCGACGAGCGCGCCGCGGCGGCCGTCGAATGGTTGACCACCATCCGCGACGTTGCGGCGCAATACCTTCCGGCGGACATGGCCGGGGCGACCCCGGGTGGGGCGTTCACGACGGTGCCGACCCGGACCACCGCGTCGAACACGCCAATGTTCCGCGACCTGGCGCCCGACGTGTACGCGGCCACCGGCGCGCTGATCAACCTGATCCAGCACGAGGCCGAGGCGCTGGCGGCCGGCGCCGCGGCGGGCGGGCCGGTGCTCGACGGCGGTGCGCCCGTGGTGATTCCCGAGGGCGGGACGTTCTGACCATGGTTGTATCCAGCGACACCGCTCTCACCGTGGTCGTGGCGCCCCACCTGCATACCGACGAGCTCCTCGGCGTCCTGTGCGATTACTCCGCAGCGGGACTGCTGGGCGTCTTCGTCTGGGTGGAGGCCGGCGATGCGCGGGGGCCCGCGACGACGGCGACAATGGTGCGCGACGGCCGGTCGGAAGGCGTTGTGCTGCAACAGGTGCTGACCGCCAAGCACTACGACCGGGTCCGGGTGGCGGTATTGGTTCCACTCGACGCCCCGGCCGAGCAACGGGCGCCACTGGCCGCCGAGCAGTTCGTCGAACAGGTGGTGCGCAGCACCGCCCGTGGAGCCAAGATGACCCTGCTGCGGATGCTGCTCACCAGCGGGCGGGTCGGCGCCAGCCAGCTCAGTTCGTCGGTCGTGGTCGAGGGCTGGCACAACCTGCTGATCGCGCCGGAGGATTCGCCGGCGCCCGGGTTGGGCGCGGTGCCGTGGGGACACCTGGCCGAGCCGCTGGATCTGGCCCAGCGTGCCGCGCCGGTGGTCGCCGCGGTGGCGGGTCTGTGGGCCGATCTGCAGCAGACTCCGTTCGACAGCGTGGAAATCCTGCCCGGACAGACGCTGCGCGCGGTGCGCGCGTTCTACCGCAGCCTCGACACCGCCGAGGTGGAACGTCGGCTGCGGGCGCGGCTGTTCGATCCGGCCGGACGGTTGCCGCTGCCGCATGGCGGCCAGGTACCGGTGCTGTACGTCGAGGACGTGTCGGCGGCCACCCAGTCGATGGCCCGCGCGTTGTGGACCAAACATCGCGACGTGCTGCGCGGGCCGCGGATGGGTGCCGACGATGTTGCCACGCAGGCCATTTCGATCTGGGCGGCGCTGAAGATGTTTCTTCGCTTCATGGGCGGTGCGCTGCGCAACGCGCCGTCGGCGTGGTTGTCGGCGGTCAAGGGATCGGTATCGGCGGTGTTGGCCTCGACGGTGCAGGGCACCGTGTTCGGCGGCCGCGACTCCGCGTTCTCGGTGGTGACCAGCAGCCAGCTCGCCGACTGGCAGGACCTTGGCCGCAGTGCCGACACGCTCAACGCGGCCATCGGCGGATCGGGGGCGAACGGGCAGCTGGCCCAACAGGATCTGAGCCCGCTGTGGACCGACTTCGTCAACGGCGCACTCACCCTGGCCGACGGCGGACGCCGCGCCAAGGGACTCGACCCCATCCAAGTGGGCGCGGGCGTCGGCGTCGTGGCGAGCGCCGCCGACGTCGTGCCGAGCGGCGCGGACCGATTCACCGCGATCCCGACGTCGCTGGCCGCCGTGATCGGGGTCAGCGACCTGGAGCCGGCCGACGTGCTGGGCGCGGCCGATCTGCGCCAGCGGCTGCAACGCGCCTACTCCGACCCGGCGGCCGGGGTCGAGGCGCGGGGGCGTCGACCGAACTGGAGCGCTGGCAGCAATACGCGTCGAAAAGCTATGCCTGGCAAGCCGGATCGATCCTGGCCGACTTCCTGGGGCGGGCGCGCACCGAGGTCGCGCAAATCGCCGAACAGATCCAGCGGGCGGCCAGCGAGATCTCGATCGACGAGCGGGTGCGTGCCCGCCAACAAGCCATCGGCACCATCCTGGCCACGCTGACCTGGGCGACGTTGGGAGTCCTCGTCGTGCTGGTCGGCCTCGCGGTGGCCGGCTTCACCGGCTGGAAATACACATTGATCACCGGCGGGATACTGCTCGGGCTCTACGTTGTGGTGTCGCTGACGTTGTTCCTGTTCGCCCAGCGCGACATGTTCACCCTGATGAATCTGCGCAAATCCCAACAGAATCAGCTCGACATGATGCAGGCGAATCTGCAGACGGCGCTGCAGGACGTCAGCCGCCTGTCCACCGCGTACGGCCAGTATCTGTCGTGGTGCCGCGTGCTGGGGCCGGTGCTGCGCGCACCGTTCGGGCCCGCACCCGCCGGGCGGTCGGCGGCGCCACTGATCTCCGACGGCCTGCCCCGCTGCGCCCAGGTCGGCGTGGCCGATCCGGGCGCCGAGCGCGCCGACGATGCGGCGCATGCCATTCAGCGCCGCCTCTACGCGCTCGGCTGGCTGACCAAGCCGTGGCAGGAGATGGTCGCCCACGCCGCGGGCCGGCTGCGGGAGGAGCCCGAAATGCTCTATCGCATGCCGGGTTTCCGGACGTCGTCGGGCCTGGACCAATGGTCGGCGGCGGTGGCCTCCGGGCAGGTGCACTCCACCGGCGCCGAAGCGCTGTGGCAGCGCGTCGAGCAGATGTTCGCCGAGGACGACCGCGTGGGCACCGCGCTGACCGGAGCGGTGTTGGCCCCGGCGCTGGGTCAGCACGTCGCCTCCGACCAGTTCGCCGCCGGTGTCGTCGACCATCGGCCGGGGCAGGCGGCTCCGTTCGACGGGTCGGTGTTCACCGACGCGGCGATGACCGCGGGCCGCTGCGCGGTAGCCATCGACACGGCCGCGCTCGCCCGACCCGGTCTGGGTTTCCGCGCCGCGGTGGTCCAGGCCAGCGACGGGCTGGCGCCCTATGACTTCACCCTGTTCGAGGTGCCGCTGGCGGCCGCGTCGGGAGTCGAAATGGAGAAGACCGCGGTGATCACCCACACCGAACACCGGGATGCGCCCCCGGGCGGGGATTTGGTGTTCTAGCCATGCCCGATCCGCAGCACACCGGCGACGCCGACGACCCGCGCCTCAACGCCCTGATCGCCTGGCGCCAGCGCCTGATCGACTCGGGGGCGGTGTCCAAGGCGGGCTTCAAGGAAACCCACCTCCGACTCATACTGCGGTCGGGGCGCACCGATGTGGACCAGATTCGGGCGATGCTGCCCGGCTCCGTCGCGGAGTACGCGGAGGAGCTGGCGGCCGTCCTGGCCGAGGTGGAGTCGGAGCCGTCGCCGGGCCGGCATCACCGCTCGGCGGCCCTGTCGGCGGTCGACGCCGCCGCCGAACCGACCGGCACCGCGCCGCTGACCGACGGCGCCACCCACGACCAACTTCCGCTGAGCCCAAGCGATTTCGCGACATACACCTTCGGTGAACAGACCGGCCCGCTGGCCGCCGTCACCGTGCGGCCCCGCGCGACGACCAGGACGCCGGTGGCTGCGAGCTGGCCTGGACCCCCTACCTGCCCGGCGGCGACGCCGTGGTGATCTACCGGCTGGTCGCCCAGGAGGACAACGCGCCGTACTCCCCGGACCGGGCCCGGCTGGTGGCGGCCACCTCGTTGACCACCGCGGCCGACCCGGTGCCGTCGGCCGCGGCGGTGCGCTACTACCAGGTGTGGGTCAACGTCGGCGCTACGCGTGCCGAAGCGCTTGCCGCGCAACCGATCAAACACGCCGAAGGCGTGGCCGTCAGCCCGGTGCGCGATTGTGTGGTGCGGCAGGACGACGGCAAGGTGATCGGCAGGTGGACGGTGCCCGCGGCGGTCAGCACCGTGTTCGTGTCCCGGATGCCGGCCGAGGAAGCGGGCCGCGAGGGGCCCCAGCACCGGATCTTGCTGGACCGCGACAACCGCGCCGGATTCGTCGACCCCGACCCGGCGCCGGGACGGCGCTACGTGTATCGGATCCGGGCCGCCGTGCCGGTCAACGGTGTACTGCGGCTTTCCGCGCCGGTGGACGCGGAAGTCGAAATCGCCGCCGTCCTAACGCCGGTCACCGACTTGATGGTGACGTCGGCGCCGGGCACCGCGGAGGGCTTCGAGCTCACCTGGAAGGCACCGCCGGCCGGCGAAGTGGTGATCTATCGCAGCCAGACCGGCCCGGCGGCGGGTGCCGAGGCTAACGACTTGCCCGAGGCGGCGCTCGAGCAGGTCGGCCTGACCCCGGATCTGCGCTTGACGCAACCGGTTTCCGAGCAGCCCGGTCCCGACGGACGGCCGCGGTCGGTGATGTCGGGGGTGTCCTGGCCGACGGACTGGAGCCGCGCCTACTTCACCCCGGTCACGGTGCTGGCCGGTCGTGCGTTGCTTGGCAAGACCTTCTGCTCGGTGCGCACCGGTGTCATCCGGGATGTCGAACTGGCCGAGTACTGCAACAAGCAGGTCCTGACGTTCGACTGGCCGCAGGGCGCCGCCGTCGTCGTGGTGTATCTGGCGCCGAAAGGCTACGACCCCGCAACGGTCTGACCGGAACGTCCTACGAGATCACCGTCGAGCAGTACGAGAAGTACGGCGGCCTGCAATTGCCCAACGGCAAGCTGCCGGTGAGTGGGTGTTCGTTGCATCTGGCGCCGGTGGCCTTCTCCGCCGGTCGCCGCGCGATCGGGGCCGTGCGCAGCATCGAATACGCGGGCCTGTTGCGGCTGCAGTACGCGGTGCAGCTGAGCCGCGACCCGGTGGGCCAGCCGTCGCACGCGACCATCTACATGCGGTCCGAATACGAGGTGCCGGGATCGCCGGCATTCGTACTGGTCAACCATCCGGACCGAATTCCGTTGTCGCCCACCGATGGAGAAGCCCTCGACGCGGCGCCGCTGGACGCGCAGGGCGGGCTGGCTGCCACGCCGTCGAAGGAACTGCGGTGGTCGGCCCTGACCACCGCCGGGACGGCCGAGCCGTGGGCCGTCGACCTGCGCGGCCGGCGCGGATGGATCCGATTGTTCGTCAATACGCCGTCGGCGGCGCGGCTGCGCACCATCGCGCTGTTGGACCCGCCGGTGCACAGCCTCCGCTTGACCATGGGCGCGCCGTGACCCCGCGCTACGGTCAACTCGCCTATACGAGTTTCGACCGGCCTGGAGGCGCGGGCGGCTGGCAGGTCAAGCAGACCACCGGCGATCTGTCACCCGAGGAAACGCAACGCCTGGCCTCGGGCGTGCGCACCGCGTTTCGGCCCGTCACGCCGCTGCCCGACTATCCCACCCCGGAGCAGTTGGACGCGGGGCCGCGACGGCTGGAATACCGGCGCTGGGCCGGCGACGCGGCGGGCTACTGGCACACCGCCGCCGCCGGCGCCGACAGCACCGGGCGCCCGGGCAACGTGTTCGCCCACGTATTGCTGGACCGCGCACCGGATTCCGCGCCGCGGGCGCGCCCCATCCAGCGGTGGGGCTCGCCGGCCTGGCTACGGCCGTTCGGCGCCGCGGCGGTCGGGCGCGCCGCCTTGCCCGCCGAACCGCCGGGCGTCGCCGACGTCGTCACCCGCGAAAGTGTGATCGCCTTCGCGCTGGACACCAGCACCTGGCGGGTCGGCACCTTGCTCGGATTACTGGACGCCGTCGCGGCCGCGCTCGACGGGGGCGCGCCCGTCGTCTTAGGTGCCGTGTCCGTCGACTCGGCCGCGCAGTGGATCGGCCTGGTGAGCTTCCTCATGTCCCCGGGGACCGCGGCCACCCTGAACTTCAGCACGTTCGACCGCGCCGACCAACTCGGCCCGGCGCAGCACGCCATCGCGCACCTGGCCGCGGCGCCCGTCGGCGACTTGGACACGGTGCCGGCGGGTTTCGTCGTCATCGACGAGACCGCGACGCTGTCGCTGGGAGAGCTGGGGGGCGAGCCGCATCGGACCGCATCGGGTCAGGCGATCGCCGTCACCGCCTGGTCGGTGATGGCACAAGAGGTGCTGCTCGACCCGCAGTCGGCACTCGCGGTGCTCGACGAACTTGACCACCGCGCCGCGCACACAGAGGATCGGGACCTGCACCCGGCGTGGCCGCTGGCGGTCACGATCGCCGCCGACGAAGGCTTCGCCGCCGCCCATCCCGAAGCGAACGCGATCATCACCGCGCACTCGCCGGCCGGTATCACCCCCGGATCGCCGACCGAACGCCTTGTCCACGAGGCGCTTTCGGCCCTCGTCGGCCACACCACACCCGACGCGTGGAAGGCCGCCGAGCAGAACCTGCCCGGTGGCGCCGGCGAACACGCCGCGCTGACCTACCTGTGCCGCGCCATCGGCGACGACACCTGGCTCGATCAACTGGGCCCGATCCCGTTGAGCGCCAATACCTATCACGGCCGTCCGGTTCCCGAACCGCTGGCTGCCGCGCTCGGCCCGGCGCTGCAACGAGCCGGCGCCAGCGGTGACCCGCAACGGCTGCTCAAGCTGATCGACCTGCTGCTGCGCGCGGGCGTCGACGACGACCGCCTGACCCAGGCCCTCACCGACCGGGTCGCGGCCCAGCTGGCCGACCCGCAGACCGGGACCACGCTGGCTCGCCGGTTGACGCACCGGCTCGGCCCCGAAACCCGGATCGCCGCGGCCGCCGCGACCCTGCGCCTGAGTTGCGAAAGCGCGACGCCGATCAGCGACGCCGTGCTGGATTGGTTCGCCGACGGATCCACCATGCCCCCGCCGGTCGAACTGCTGGGCGCCCAACCGTGGGACGCGACCTGGACCCGGGCCGCGGTGTGCGGCATGCGTGCCGAACGCAACCCCGACGAGGCGGATCCCTTCGCCGAGTTATGGTGGCTCGCGGCCAACGGGGCGCCGCGCCGCGACGACGTGGCGGCCCAACACATTTGGGAGCCCGCCGAACTGCTGGCGGCGGGCGGGCCCGCCCTGAGCACGGCGGCGCTGTTGCCGACCCTGCTGGGCGCGCCCGACAGCGAGTCGTTGGCCCGGCTGGCCGACGAGATCACCGGTGCGAACAACGACGACCTCGCGGTGGCATGCGCGGCGTTACGCATGGTCGCGCCGGCGTCCTGGGTGCAGCGCGGCTACCTCAACACTCACCAAAAGGCGTACGCCGGGCTGTGGGACGCGGCGTTGAACCAGATCGGGCCCGGTCGCGTGCACGCAGACTGCGCGGTGCGGGTGACAACGCTGGCTGTCCTGGGCCTGATCGCGGGCCAACCGCGACCCGTCCTGGCGGGACAACTCGCCGCCGACCCGGCCGTCGCCGCCGCCGCCGGCGAGCAGGTGCTGGCCCTTGTTGACAACAACATCGTCGGGCCCACAGAGGTGTTGGCGGCCAGCCTGTTACGGACCGATGCCGCCGAGTCGGGCGATGCCGTCGACGGAGTGCTGGCCGCGGCCGCCGCCGCGCTGACCGCGAGCCGGCAGTTCAGCGACGACGACCAGGAGGGGGTGCTCGCGATGATGATGCGGATGGCCGGCAGCAACGAGGGATCACCGCCACGGCGGTACCGCAAGCTGGTGAGCACGATGCTGGCCCGCCGCGCTGAGGGGCGTGCGCCGCTGACGGCCCCGCCGGCGCAGATGTGGAGGAACCACTGATGCCGATCTACGCCCTGACCGCCCGTAATCAGCGCGCGCACATACCCGTTGGACCGCTTTCGATTTCCATCAGCGGTGCGGTCCAGGACGCCGCGCTCGACATCCAGGGCGCGCCGGGCCAGCCCGTGGTGCGCTCCAGCCCTCAGCACGTCGTGGTGCCCTCGCTGACCGGTCCGATCACCATCGCCGTCCGGCCGGCGTTCACAACGCAATTCGGTGCCGGAACCGTCGTGCACCTGGCGATCGCGCACGATGTGCCAGACGAGGCCGACCCGGTCCAGGTGCTGTTCGATCCGGTGGATGTCAGCGGCGATACCGCGGTGGTGTTTGCCGAGCTGCGTCCGTCGGGCCACCACATCGAAGTCGCCGTCACCGCCGCGGCCGACACGGCGCTGAGCCCCTTGGCCGCCGCGGCGCGTACCTCCGCGCGTCGTCTCATCGGCCGGGACCGCAAGGTGGCCCACGCCGAACTTGTTGTCGCCCTCAATAGTTCGGCCTCGATGCGCCCCTGGTTTGCCGACGGCAGCGCGGCGGCCGCCACCGACGTGGCCGTCGGGGTGGCCGATGCGCTGGGGATTCACGACGTCGCCGCGGTCCTCGTCGGCGCCGACGTCACCAAGGTCCCCGTGGACGGCCATGGCCCCGGCGCGGGGCTCGCCGACGCCGTCCGCAAGGTGCAGCCGCGCTGGTCGGCGGGCGCGCGCTGGTCGCGGCTGCGGACCGACATCGCCACCGTGGCCTGTTCGGACTTCCCGGCCAGCGGCGTGCACCGCGGATTCGCGTTGATCACCCTGTCCGACGACCGCCGTGTGGCCGGCCCGCGGCTGCCGGCGCCCCGGTCGGGGCAGGATGCCTCCGCCGAACTGTTAGCGCATCCGCAGGTGCTCGACGAGATCACCGCCGGGCTGGTTCGGGCCCTGACATGAGCGCTCCGACGGCCCCGGCGATCTTGACGAAATGTCCACGCTGCTTTGCGCTGCTGGATCCCGATCATCACCTGTGGACGCTCGCGCCGACCAGCGGTGCGCCCCGCTACCACGACGAGGTCGGGTCGGCGTTTTTGGGCGCCAGAGCCGAGATCGGGCCGATGTTCCGGTGGGATCGGCCACCCGGGTACAACGGTCCGCCGCCGCCGAACATCGCCGCGCAGGCGCTGCGCGGTCCGGTCCACGAGATCTGCCCGGTCTGCCACTTCACCCTGCCCGACCGGTGGCGCGAGGGTCAGGCCTATTGCATCGCGATGGCGGGTGCCCGCGCCACCGGCAAAAGCCTCTACATCGCGGTGCTGGTCCGGCAACTGCAGCTGCTGTGCGAACACCTCGGGTTTGCGATGGCGCCCGCGACGCGCTCGACCGCGGTCGCGTACGCAACCCATTACGAGACACCGCTGTTCGTGCAGCGCGGGTTGATCCCGCCGACACCCACGATGATGACCCAGACCTCGACGCAGCGCGAGCCGTTGATCTTCAGTCTCGGCACCTGGCACGGGGTGCAGCGCTACCTGGTGCTGCGCGACGTCGCCGGCGAGGACATGGAGTCCGGAAACCTCCATTCACCGCCGTTCCGGTTCTTCAGCAACGCCGAGGCCGTGTTCTTCATGTTCGATCCGCTTCGGGTGCAATCGATTCGGGATCAGTTGCAGGATCTGCTGCCGCCGCAGATGGTGAGCGGGGGAGACCCGCGCGGCGTGCTCAACAACGTGATGATGGCCATCGGTTCCGGTGAGCCGCGGCTGGCGGTCATCCTGTCGAAGTTCGACGCCCTGCGGGCGCTGCGCGACGTCGACGGCTCCGAGTGGAGCATGGTGATGTCCAACGCCGGGGCCGCCTACCTTCGCGACCCGTCGGACTCGGTGCTCTACGACGACAACGACGGTCAGTTGCTGCACGAAGAGGTGCGCAGCCTGCTCACCCGGCTCAACGCCGGCTCGATCATCGCGGGCGTCGAAAACCCCTCCACGCCACGGCGGTTGAGGCACCGGTTCTTCGTCGTTTCGGCCCTCGGCCAGCCGCCCAGCGGCCAGCGGTTGCACGCCCGGGGCATCGCCCCGTTCCGTTGTGTCGACCCGGTCCGCTGGGTCACGTCGAGTTTCGGTGTGCTCTAGGCTTGCGCGCGGCGAACATGACGATTCCCCCTCAGAATCCCTTCGAGCACAACCCGTTCGGCAGCACGCCGTTCGGGGCCAGTCCCGCCGGGCCGCCGGTGTATTCGGGGCCGCCGGTGCCACCGCCGGATCGCCCACCGGTCAACGCCTTGGCGACGTTGTCGGTGGTGTTCGCGTTCGTGTTCGCCCCCGTCGGGGCGATCCTGGGGCACCTGGGCTTGAGGCAGATTCGGCGTACCGGCCAGCGCGGCCGTGATCGCGCATTGGTGGGGACGGTGCTGTCGTATGTGGTGATCGTTGCCGTGACGGGCATTTCGGTGGTGTGGCTCACCCGGCCCGACGGCCCCGCCGCCCGCAGTGCCGCGCCCACCACGGCTTCCCCGTCCCCGAGCCCAGCGGTCACGCCGTCCGATCTGGCGCGGCTGGTGCCCACCCTCGCCGACGTCAAAGCCATCACCGGTGACGACAAATTGATCCAGGCCGTAATTCTGCGCCGGCCCGACGATCTCGCCGCGGGCGGACAAACCACCGACCGTCCGGAATGCCGCGGAGTTCTCTATGCTGGCGTGCCGGACCTGTACAACACCGGAAGCCTGGTGAACTACTACATGCCGGTCTTCGCCGACCGTGATGACCCAGCCAACACGAGGTCGGTTGACGCTGCCATCGCGGCATTCCCCGACGCAGCCGCAGCGCAAGCACAACTGACGAAAATGTTGTCCACGTGGCGCCAGTGCGGCGGGTTGCCGGTGACGATCACCTTCCTCAATAAGAGCACAGTGGCGTTCTCACTCAATGAGCCGATCGATGCAGGCAGCGCCATCACCACGATCGAAGCCTCGGCGCGCGACGATCTTTCCGTGCACGCGATCGCCGCCAAGGCCAACGTCGTCATCGACCTGCTGGTGTCCTACACCGGCAACGACGTGGACCGCGCCCGCCAAACCGCGACGGCCGTCGCCAACCAGATCCTCGAGAAGATTCCGGGCTGAACGATGAGCAATCCACAGGAGCCGTTCGGGCCCAATGCGTTCGGCGGCAATCCGTATGGCGGCCCGCCCTACGGTGGGATGCCGCCCGGCCCGCCGGTCTACACGGCGCCGCCGCCCCAACGACCGCGCACCAACGTCTTCGCGACGCTCTCGGTGGTGTTTGCGTTCGTCTTCGCGCCCGCCGGTGCGGTGCTGGGGCATCTTGGCCTGGCGCAGATCCGCCGCTCCGGCGAACGGGGCCGCGACCGCGCGATTGTAGGGCTGATGCTGTCGTATGCGGTCATCACGCTGTCGGTGGTGGCCGTGGTGGCCTGGGCGACGCAGGGCGACGGTGGATCGTCGCGAACGGCGTCACAGACCAGTACGGCGGCCTCAACCGGAGCCGCCTCGGCGCCGTCGTCGTCCATCGTCACCCCGACGGGCCTACCCGGATTGTTGCCGACCATCGATGACGTGAAGAGGTTCATGGGAGACCCCAATCTTGTTGCCCTGCCGCCGACATTCAAGCCCGGCCCGGATTCCGACAGCGCATCCGTTGATCGCCCCGAATGCTGGCCGGTCATGGGCGGCGGCGCCCCCAACACCGATATGCAGGCCCTCGTCGGTTACTACGGGTTGGTGTTGATCGACGACCACGACGTACCCGCCATGAAGGAAGCGGGACAGGTGCTCATGGCCTTCCGGGACCCGCCGGGCGCGCAGCGACAGTTGGCGAACCTCGTATCGATATGGCGTAACTGTGGCGGCTCGACGATGAACATCATCCCCCCGCCGGGCAAGCAGGCGCCGCCCGTCGCGGTGTCGATGGGTGTGCCCTCCGATGCCGGAAACGGGATCACCGCCATGGTGTTGACCGCGCAGGGCCCGGTGCTGCGGTCGCGCAACGACCGTGCGATCGTCGCGAAAAACAATGTGGTCGTCGACATCAACGTTGTGCTGGTGGACACCGATCGTGGTCAGCAGGCCGCGCTCGACATCGCTAACTACATCCTGGGCAAGATCCCGAGTTAATCCGATGAGCAATCCCTTTGGCCCCGGCCCGTTTCAGCCGAACCCCTTCGGTGGTAGTTCGTTCGCCCCGCAACAGCAGCCGGCGCAGCCGCCCCCGGTCGCGCCGCGCGATGAGGCCAATGTGTTGGCGACGCTGTCGGTGGTGTTCGCGTTTGTCTTCGCCCCAGCGGGTTTGATTCTGGGGCACTTGGGTTTAGCGCAGATTCGGCGTACCGGGCAGCGTGGCCGCGACCGCGCTCTGGTCGGGGTGACGTTGTCGTATGTGTTCATCACCGCGTTGGTGGTCGCGTTGATCGTCCGGGCCACGCTGCCTGATAGCACCCCAACGCACGTTGCGGTACCTGCCACCACGACGACGAAGCCACCATCCGGTACCACACCGCGCCCGGCCGCTCCGCCAAGACCTCCAATAGTGACTCCGTCGGACCTGCCCGGTCTGCTGCCGAGCCTCGATGAGGTCAAAACATTACTGGGGACCAGGTTCTGGTGGCGTACGAGCCAACATCTGAACCGGGAAGTAAGTACCAGCTCGTCGACCGACCCGAGTGCTCAGCGGTCTTCGCGGCCGGCGCACCGAACACCTACGACATGCAAGGCGCCCTGCGCTACTACGCCACGATGATGATGGAAACAAATAATCCGCGCACACCTACCGAGGCTGGTCAAGCGGTCGTGGCGTATCGCGATGCGGCGGCGGCCCAAGCGCAATTGGAAAAGATCCAGGCGATCTGGCATCAATGCGCCAACTCTGCCATGACCCTGCTCCCCGCTCCCGACAAAAAAGGGAATGTCGCCGTCGCATTGACGGTGATGGCGCCCGTTGATGCTGGTGGCGGTATCTCCACCATAGAGGTGATAGCGCAGCAACTGTCACCACGCTTGGGCACTTACCGAGCGATCGCCGCGAAAAACAATGTCCTGGTGGATGTGATGATTCTCATGGCCGAAACACGCGGCCGCGGTCCGCAATCCGCGCTAGACATCACCAACTTCATCCTCAACAAGATCCCGGGCTGAGCGCGTGACAAATCCCTTTGGTTCCAGCCCGTTTCAGCAGAATCCGTTCGGAGGCCCGCCGGGTCCGCAGCAGCCGCCACCACCGCCGGCACCACCGCGCGACGAGGCCAATGTGTTGGCGACGTTGTCGGTGGTGTTTGCGTTCGTCTTCGCCCCGGCCGGGCTCATCTTGGGGCACTTGGGATTAGCGCAGATCCGCCGCAGTGGTGAGCGCGGTCGCGATCGCGCGTTGGTCGGGGTGACGCTCTCGTATGTGTTCATCACCGCGGCGGTGATCGCATTGATCGTCGCCGCAGTCATGCCGGACACGACACCTGCCCGGGTCGCGGCACCCGCGACCATTACGACGACCACAAGCACCAGCACGCCGACAATTCCGCCGCCGCCTCCACCGCCCACCGCCGCGCCCGCAGATCTGGACGGTCTGTTGCCCAGCCTCGAGGACGTCGAAGGCATCACGAGGGACCAAGGCATGAAGATCGAGCGGACACTGCATCAGCCCACACCAGATCCCGTTAGAGGCAAAATGGACCGTCCGGATTGCTGGCCCGTCATCGAGTCCAGCGCTCCGGAGGCCTACGACGGTTCAGGCTTCACGGGCTTTTCCGCGACAGAGATCCTCGACAAGAGCCTCAACAGCCAGTGGTCCACCGGACAGGGGGCCACCGCATTTCACGACGCGGCCGCGGCGCAAGCGATGCTGCAGAGATTGCTATCGACCTTCCGCCAGTGCGGCGGCTCTACCTTGAATGCAACCTGGCCCAACGGGAAAACCTACCCGGTGTCCATCCGGCCGCCGGCTGACGCCGGCAACGGCACCACCGCCATTGACGTGGTGCCGCAAACGCCGATATCGATCCTCTGCGTTCACGCGGTCGCAGCAAAGGCCAATGTGGTTGTCGACGTGCAGACGTGTACTTCAGCCAAGACGGATGCCACCCGGCAGGCGACGTTGGCCATCACCAACCTGATCCTGGGCAGGATCCCCGGCTAGCCAACGGGCTACTCAGCCGCCGAAGCCGCCGCCCGCCGGCGCCCCGACCGGGCCGGGCCGGCCCACCCAGGCCGAGGTGGCTGGAGGCGAAGGCGACGCCCTTGTCGATCATCGCGTTGTCGTCGGCGTAGGTGTTGTGCGCGGCGAAGTTCATCCCGTCGGAGCAGACCGGGTCCTCGCTGGCGCACACCTTGACCGTCTTGTCCTGGTAGAGCGGGCCGATTTCCACGGGGGGCTCGTTGAGGAAGTTCATCGCCCGCACGTTGGGCATGCCGAACAGCACGACCGAGGAGACGTGGCTGGCGACGTCGGGGGACAGCGGCTTGGGAACGGTGTTGGGGTCGATGCCGTCGGGCACCGACGCCGAGGTGACGAACCCCATCACGGCCGCGCCCTGCGAGTAGCCGCCGAGCACCATCTTGGTGTTGGGGCAGTCGTGGGCCATCGAATTGACATGGGCGCCCGCGTCTCTGATGCCGTCGATGCCGGTATCCCATTGGTCACTGGCGGGGTAGTTGACCGGATACACGTCAAAGGACCGCCCACCGACGCGCTGGTGTAGCGCGTCGACGAAGGCCTGACCGGTGGGGCCGACGCCCGGGCTTCGCCGGTGCCGCGGGCGAACACCACTTGCACGTCGGGACACTGGGCCGAGGCGGAGGGGATGACGGAAGTCGTCAACGCGGAAGCGGCCACGCCCGACGCTGCGATAACTGCTGCTGAACCGAGGAAACGAACGATGTGACGTGCAATCATGGCGTCCGAATTTCCCATCCGAGCCCCTCCCAAAACTGTCAAGTTGCCAACCATTTGGTGATGATTTCCTGTATACCGGGGCGCAGCGACAGGCGGCGGACAGCGGCGGCGGCGCCGCCATCGGACCGACGCAGCCATTGCGTGTCGGGTTGCCTACGAAAACACTTTAAGCCGTCGTTTGGTGTTGTCCATTCAGGGTAGCCGGAGACCGCGAGTACCAAGTTTGGCGCTCACTGTCAGGAGGGTGGCGACATGGCAACGGGTGAAACGGGTTTCGACGACGTAACGTTCGATCTTATTTCCCTTCAATATCACTCGCTCAAGGCGGGTCACGATTACGGGCAGTACGTGCGCGACGCGAAGAACGCCGGCCTCGATGACGTGGCGTCGTTCTTCAGCGAAGTGATGGCTCAGGACTCCGAGCGGGCACGGCGTTGCCACGAGTTCCTGGGTCGGCTGCAGGGCACGCTGACCGCTGGGCCCGCCACGAGATAAGAACTCTGTGGCGCCCGGCGGATTTCGCTCCGAGCTAAGTTGGCGGCACCGATCGCGACCGACGATGACGTAATCGCTGCGGCTGCGGCCGTTTACGCAGGTTGATCGCCGGACCGCCAGGTCTGATAGACCCGTCGATGACTTGCCGCAGTTGTGTCAGCAAGGTCACATACTGGCAAAGCTCGGATGCGCTCGGCGTGGCGCCCTATTAGAGTTGCGTATCTTAGTGAAAGCTTATGATTCGTTAAGTATGGAACCAGGTAGCACGGAGCAGGGGCTGTGGACACGGACCGTTTCGACGCGATCATCGTAGGTGCGGGTTTCGGCGGCATCGGCGCCGCCATTCAGCTCAAGCGCCTCGGGTTTGACAACTTCATCATCTTGGAGCGCGAGGACGACTTGGGTGGCACCTGGCATGTCAACCACTACCCGGGCATCGCCGTCGACATCCCCTCCACGACGTACTCGTACTGGTTCGAACCCAAGCCGGACTGGTCGCGACTGTTCGCGCCGGGGGCCGAGGTCAAGCAGTACGCGGCGGACGTCGCCGACAAGTACGACGTGCGCCGCCACATGCGGTTCAACACGACGGTGGAGGGCGCCCAGTGGGATGAGGAAGCCGCCGTGTGGCGGGTGGCCCTGGCCGGCGGCGAGACGCTGACGGCCCGCTTCCTGATCACGGCCACCGGTTTCCTGTCACAACCACGCATGCCGGACATCCCGGGCATCGCGAGCTTCGAAGGCAAGGTGGTCCACACCACCGAGTGGGACCACGACTACCGCTACCAAGGGCGCCGCATCGCCGTCATCGGAACCGGCGCCTCCGCGGTGCAGGTGGTCCCCGAGCTGGCCAAAGAGGCCGAAGAGCTGACCATCTACCAACGCACCGCGACCCATGTCATACCCAAGCTCGACTTCGAGTTCTCTCCGGCGATACGGCGCCTGTTTGCGCGGGTCCCGGCGGCGCAGCGCGCGCTGCGGTGGGTGACCGACATCATCCTCGAGGTCATCATGGTTGTGGGCGCGCTGCATTTCCGGGAGTCGCGGGGGCGCGGCAACATCTCCGCCTCGGACCTGGCCAAGATCAACCGATTCCGGTGGATCCGGGACAAGGAACTGCGCGCCAGGTTGACGCCGGATTACGACCTCGGATGCAAGCGGCCGACCTTCTCCAACGGCTTCTATCGCGCGTTCACCCAGCCGAACGTGCACCTGGAGACCAACTCGATCGAGCGGATCGAGGCGGACGGCATCGTCACCACCGACGGCCGCAAGGCCGTCATCGACACCTTGGTGCTGGCCACCGGATTCGATCTGTGGGAGGCCAACTTCCCGGCCATCGAGGTGGTCGGCCGCAAAGGACGCAACCTGGGTAAGTGGTGGCGAGAGACCAGATTCCAGTCTTATCAGGGCGTCACCATGCCGTACTTCCCGAACTACTTCGGCCTGGCAAGCCCATTCGCCTTCTCCGGACTGTCCTTTTTCCACACCATCGAATACCAGATGCGGCACATGGACCGGCTGCTCGGTGAGGTGAAGCGCAGGAACGCAACCACTTTCGAGGTGACCGAAGAGGCCAACGATCGGTTCATGGAGCGGATGACCAAACGGCTGGACAATTCGGTGTTCTACGCCGGCAACTGCGCGACGTCGCGTTCGTACTACTTCAGCCCGAGCGGTGAGGCGTCGCTGCTGCGGCCGACGTCAACGCTCAACTCGGTGCGAGAAGCCCGGGAGTTCCCGCTCAGCGACTACGTCATCGCCTAGACATCTCAGCGGCGCGCGGAGCCCGTCAACGGCTGGCCGTTGGCGGACTGCAGGAGGCAGATCACGGTGCTCGGGGTGGGGTTGGCGCCGGTGCGGTCCTGGTTCGAGTCGATCAGATAGGTGATCGAAAACCGGCCGCCGTCAACTCCGGTGTACGGGGCCAACCCGGCCGCGCAGTCGCGGTTGGCGACCGTGGCGATGGCGGAGTCGACGGCCATCGGAGCCCGCAGATACACCTCGGCCAAATGCGCTGTCGCGCAGTCGACGACGGTGACGTTGACGCGACTGCCGTCGGGCGGCGGCAGATCGGTCACGCATTGGCCGGTCCGCAGGTCGATCCATTTCTCGGTGTGCGCGCCGGGCGGCAGGGGCGCCGCGGTGGCCATCGCGCAGGAACACGACACGGCCACGGCGGCGACGCCGCCCACCGCGTGAAGGCTTGAACACCGCATCGCAGCCTCCTCGCTCCATCCCTTAGCGGTGGAGTTTAGGGGGTGTTGGTCAGCGCCGGGTCCGGTTTTTCCGACGACATCGACAAAAACCCGCGCAGGCACCGCGCGGCCAGCCACCAGTTCGCCGGGTTCTTCATGTCCAGCCCACCCAGGAGCTGCTTGATCATGGTCAGCGTGTCGAAGTAAATGCGTTCGCAGACAAGGGTTTCGGTGTCGTCGAAGACGAAGTATGCGGTCATGCGGACGCGGAACCGGCTGCCGGTGGGCGGGACCTTGCCCAGGTAGCCGCGGTGCGTTCCCATCAGCCAGAATTCGACGATCACCGCGTCGGCGCTGTGGCGCAGCGCGATGATCTCGTGGTCCTGGTCGGGAAATGCGGTCCGCGTGTAGGCGTAGTAGTCGCGCACCGCTGCGTCACCGTCGTGCACGAGCATCTGGGGGATCAGCTCGTAGCGCGGATGCGGGAAAGTAGACAAGACGTCGTCCCAGGCCTGGCGGACCTCGTCATGGAAGTGGTCGAGGACGAGTTTCTGGCGTGCGGCCAGCACCTCGGCGGCGGGGAACGCGGGAATGGTCACGGGGTCAGCGTAATCCGGAATCCGCCGGCGCATGCGCTATCGGATTCGAGAAGGCGATATACCGTCGGGCAGAGGCGAATTCGGTGCGCGTTACCGCGGCGGGGTCCATGCCACCGGCAGGGTCTTGATGCCGTGGATGAACTGCGACAGCAGCCGCGCGGGTTCGTCCGTCGCGACGATGTCGGGTATCTCGCGGCGCAATTCGTCGAAGACGACCCTGATCTCGCGACGAGCGAGGTTGGCGCCCAGGCAGAAATGGGCACCGCCGCCACCGAAGCCGAAATGGGGGTTGGGGGTGCGCGCCACGTCGAACACCCAGGGATTCTCGAACGTCGACTCGTCGCGATTGGCCGAGTTGTACCACAGCGTGGCCTTGTCGCCGGCCTTCATCTTGGTGCCGCTGAGCTTGAAATCCCGGGTCAGCGTGCGTCGCATGTAGACCACCGGGGAGGCCCACCGCACGATCTCCTCGACGGCGGTGGGTGTCAGCCGGTCGAAGTTCGACCACCACTTGTCCCGCTCGGCGGGGTAGCGCGACAGCGCCAGCACACCGTGGCTGATCGCGTTGCGCGTCGTCTCGTTGCCGGCCACCACCAGCAGGATGAAGAACGACGCGATCTCCGACGACGACAGCCGTTCCCCGTCGACCTCGGCTTCCACCAGGGCGGTGGTCAGGTCGTCGTGGTGGTTGGATCGCCGGTCCTCAGCCAGCGCGCTGGCGTAGGCGCCGATGTCCATCGAGACCTGAAGGAACTCGCCGAAATCCGTCGCCAGGTCCGGGTCGCCGAACCCGAGAATGACGTTGGTCCAATGGAATATGCGCTGATGGTCCTCCTCGGGAATGCCCATCATGTCGCAGATGACCTGCAACGGCAGCGGACCGGCGAGCTCGTTGACCAGCTCGGCTTCCCCGTCGGGATGATTGGCGATCAGCGCCGCGACCAGCCGGCGGGCCCGCTCGCGGACCGACGCCTCGATGCGCGCCACCACCTTCGGGGTGAACGCGCGGCTGACGATCGAGCGCAGCCGCTGGTGACGCGGATCGTCGAGCACGATCATCGAGCCGAAGTACTCGCTGATCTCCGGAGTGTTGTCGTTGATCGTGATGTTGGGGCTCGAGCTGAAGATGTCCGGATGACGGCTCGCGAAATGCACGTCGTCGTGTTTGGTCAGCGCCCAATGCCCGCCGCCCGGTTCGAAACCCTCGTACTCGACCGCGGGCCAGAACGAGATCGGTGCCTCACGGCGCAGGGTGGCGAACGCGCCGTCGCGGAAGTCGTCGTCTAACGCCCAGAAGTCCAGCGACTCGAGATGGATGTCGGCGAGCGCAATGTCGGGCGGTGGCGCCCCGTTCGTCCGCGGCGCCAGGCCTTTCTTGGGACCCGTCTTCAGGCTCACCGAGACCTCCTTCGTCGTGAAAAGGGGAGTACGGGGTCAGTGCGTGCAGACGGTCCTGGCGGGCGCGCCCGTCGTCGCCGTCGCGGCGCTCACCACGTTGCCGTCGACCAAGATCTTGCAGGAGATGGGGCCCGGTCCCTGGGCGCTGACGGCGAACACCTCGCCGCCGAAACCGGTGAACTCCGTCGACCAGGGCAGCGGTGCGTTGACCTGATGCAGCTGCCCGGTGTCGGTTTGGTAGTAGATGAACTCGGCGACGGCGGGCCCGTTGATCTCGTAGCGGACCTTCGGCATCTGGGGGAGGGCCTGCGCTACGCCGCATGCGTTCGCGAACCCGAAACCGACGGCCAACAGGACCGAAGGTCCGGCGAGGTGCTTGGTCATGAATTGCATCGTGTCACCACGAGCGACCGTAGGGAAGCTTATGGTGAAGCCCGAAGCGGGGGCCGATGAGGTGGAAAGGTGGCGTCAAGGCATGGTGGGTCACGGCGCAAAGCGTGTGGTGGTGTACGGAACCGGCTTCGTCGGCAAGATGGTGATCGCCGAGATCGTGAAGCATCCGTTGTTCGAGTTGGTCGGCGTCGGCGTCAGCAATCCCGCCAAGGTCGGTCGCGATGTCGGCGAGATCTGCGGCCTGGCCGAGCCGGTCGGCATCACCGCCACCGACGACGTCGAAGCCCTGATCGCGTTGAAACCCGACGCGCTGGTGCACTACGGCCCGACGGCGATGCACGCCAAGGAGAACATCTCGCTGATCACCCGGTTCCTGCGGGCCGGCATCGACGTGTGTTCGACCGCGATGACCCCGTGGGTCTGGCCGACCATGAGCCTCAACCCGCCGAACTGGATCCAGCCCATCACCGAGGCCTGCGAGCTGGGGGAGTCGTCCTGCTTCACCACCGGCATCGACCCCGGATTCGCCAACGACCTGTTCCCGATGACGCTGATGGGGCTGTGCTCCGAGGTGCGCCGGGTCCGCGCCTCCGAGTTGCTGGACTACACCAACTACGAGGGCGACTACGAATTCGAGATGGGCATCGGCCGCGAGCCGGAGTTCAAGCCGATGCTCGAAGACCGCGACATGCTGATCTTCGCGTGGGGCGCCACGGTCCCGATGATCGCGCACGCCGCCGGCATCATGCTCGACGAAATCACCACCACCTGGGACAAGTGGGTGACGCCCACGGAACGCAACTCCGCCAGGGGCGTCATCAAGCCGGGGCACGTGGCCGCCGTCCGGTTCACCATCAACGGCGTCTACCAGGGTGAGACCCGCATCCAGCTCGAACACGTCAACCGGATCGGGCTGGACGCCGCCCCGGACTGGCCGACCGGCCACGACAACGACGTCTACCGCGTGGACATCGAGGGAACCCCGAGCATCTTCCAGGAGACCGCATTCCGGTTCACCGACGGCTCGGGCCGGGACGCGGCCGCGGCCGGATGCCTGGCGACCGGCCTGCGGGCGCTCAACGCCGTTCCGGCCGTCAACGACCTGCGGCCGGGCTGGGTCACCCCGCTCGACCTCCCGCTGATCGCCGGCGAGGGCTGCATCCGGTGACCGGCGCACAGCGGGCGCATAGCTGTCGCCGACACGGAATACAGGTTTTGGCGGCACAATAACGGCTAGCCGGATGCGAGTCGGTGCTGCGGATGGGGATCGGGATATGGCCAATGGAGTCGGAACCGCGCTGGGCTTATCGATAGGCGCCACCAACCTGGCGGCCGTCACCGCCGACAACGCCATCACCCGCAAGCCCGTGCTGACGCAATACCCGGATCGTCCCGCCGAGATCGGCATCCCCGCGGAGAACCCGCGACTGCAGGGACCCGGCGTCGTGATCACCGGCTTCGTCAACCGGGTCGGCGACCCGCGCGGCGTCGTCGCGGTCGACGGCTCGGTGCACCGCGGCGAGCTGTTGGTCGCCGACGCGTTGCGGGCGCTCGCGTATGCCGCCACCGGTGGACGCCCCCTGCCCGACGACATCGCGGTCACCTATCCGGCCCATTGGGAGTCGGCCGCGGTGGACGCCCTCGGCGCGGCCCTGAGCGAAATCCCCGAGTGGTCCCGGCGCGCGCGCCCGATCCTGCTCATCCCCGACGCCGCGGCCACGCTGCTCGCCGTGCGGACCAGCCCGGGCATCCCGCCGCGCGGAACCGTCGCGGTCTGCGACTTCGGGGGCAGCGGCACCAACATCACCCTGATGCACGCCGACGGCGACTACCGGGCGTTGGCCCCGACGGTTCGGCACCGCGATTTCTCCGGGGACCTGGTGGACCAGGCGCTGCTGGGCGCCGTCATCGCCAACATGCCGACCACCGGTGCGTTCCCGACCGGGGACGCGGCGATCGGCTCGTTGAGCCGGCTGCGCAGCGCATGCCGGATCGCCAAGGAGCAGCTGTCCTCGGCGACGATGGCCACGCTGACCGACGGGCTGACCGGGACGCGCGGTGAAGTCCGGCTCACCCGCCACGAACTCGACGACGCGATCCGCCCCGCACTGGACAGCGCGATCTCGGCACTGGACGACGCCTTGGCGCGCAACGGAATCCGTGATCTCGTCGCGGTGGTCTCGACGGGCGGCGGGGCGAACCTGCCGGCGGTCACCACCGCGCTGTCGCGGCACTTTCGGGTTCCCGTCGCCACGACGCCGCGCCCACAACTCACGGCCGCGGTAGGCGCCGCGCTGCGGGCCGCGCACGGTCCCGGCGATGCCGGCGCGACGCTCTCGGCGCCCGCGGCGCCGGCCACGCCGGCGACCCTCTCGGCGCCCGCGGCCCCGCGACGGCCCGGGCCTGGTCGGCCACCGGGCACAACCCGCGGGCCACCGGCGCGGGGTACACCGGGCCGGACCCCGACGCGGCGACCGGAGCGGCCGCCGCCGCACCCGAGCCTGCCGAAGGCGCGCCCGAAACCGTCAAGCGCAAGCCGCTGGTGTCGCGCCTGCATCTGCTGCCGGCGGCGGCGATCGTCATCGCCGTCGCGGCGGTGCTGCTGGTGGGAACCGCCGTGGCGATCGGGCTGAGCTCGCAGCACAAGTCGGCGACCACGCCGGCGCCGGCCTTGAGTACCACACCGGCGGCCCCGCCGGCCGCGCCGCACAGCGCGACGGCCGAGCCGGCGCCGCCGCCACCGGACGTTCCGGTGCCGTCAACCTCCGACACCACCCCGCCCGCCGCGACCGAGACGCCGATGACCACCACGCCCCGCGCGACTCCTCAGGCGGCCCCACCGGCCCCGGCCCGTCAGGCCGCGCCGCGCAAAGTCGCGGCCCCGCCCGTTCCGGGCGTCGACGGACCCATCCCCGGGCTCGACCGCGTCAACCAGATCATTCAGGAGATCGAGGGCAACCTGGGCATCAGCGCGTTGGGGCCGATTCCTTCCCGCTAAATTCTGTTACTTCGGCTGCGGCTCAACTCTTTTCGCCCTTGCTGCCCTTTTCGCCCTTGTTCTCGGCCTTGGCGGCCTCTCGGAGGACGTCGTTGAGGGCCTTGTCCTTCTCGATCTGGTCCTGCAGCGCTCGTTCGTCGCGCTGGTCGTCGTCCGACTTCTGTTGGGTATCGGTGCCCTCGGGCGTTTCGTTCCTGGGATTGCCGTCCTCGTCCAGCCAGTCGTTGACCGCGGTGCCGGACACGCTGCCGCCGGTGCCGGGCAGCACGATCGTCGGCTTGTCCTCGTAGGCCTCCATCATCTTGGCGGCCTCTTTTTTGTCGTCCTCGTCCGGCTCCGGCTTCTCGGTTAGCTGTTGACCATCCTCTTGATCAGCCCCTTTATCGTCCTGCACGCTCATGCGTCTACCCCCTTGCAGTCGCAGGTTGACGATTGCAAGGGGTTACCCGCTGCGCGGATGCGCCGAAACTCTCATCAGCGCAGTGCGTCGCGCTTGACCAGCACGACCACGGCCTGCGGGATCCGCATCGGCTCGGGCGCGCTGGACAGCCGCGCGGCCACCGCGGCCGCCAGCCGCTCGACGAATTGCGCCGCCCGCTCGTCACCGAATCCACCGTCGAGCGCGGACACCAGCGATCCGAACAGCGCGAACCGGGCGAACGCCGCCCACTGTGCGCCGAAAGCCTCTGCGTCGTGGTCCAACTGGTAGCGAGCCCAGAACCGGTCCTCGGCGTTGAACATCTCGAGGTGCTCGATCATCAGGCCTTCGAACCGTCCCTTCGGCGCGAACGGGGCGCGAAAATCCTTCTCGGCGCGGGCGAAGGTGGGAATAGCCATGCGCCGCAACTCATCCGGGTGCAGCAGGCCGTCGTGCGCCAGATCGTCCAGCGCCTCCACGATGGCGTCGAGCAGCGGGGCGAAGCCCGCCGTGCCGTCCTCGTCGGCGGCGAGCGTCAGCGCCACCAGCCGGCCCTCGGGGGCCAACTCCCGGCCGCGGAAGGCGACGAAGTTGTGCCAGTCCAGCGCGGCCTGGTCGGCATAGGCGGAGTGCACGGCCTCGTCCTTGCTGCGCGACACGTGCACGTGATCGTGTACCTCGCACGGTGTTCGGCTCAGCCACTGCGTCGCCCACGACGTCCAACCCAGGTTGACCGTCTTGGACGGCACGATCTGGTCGTAAAACGAACGCCCGACCGCCGAGGTGAACGCCGCCGTGTCGGAGTGCAGGTAGCTTTCCGGGTCGTCGTGCACCGTCTCGAAGAGCGCGGCGAAGTCGTTACCGGGAACATCGGTGTGCGCCACCAGGATTGCGTGATCGTGGCGGGTGCGGCGACGCAGCACCGCGATGGCGGCCGAGAGCGGCCTGAGCGAATTGTGGCCGTTGGCCGCGCCGTAGTCGGCGATGACGATTGGCTGCGGAGCCCTGGGCAGGGTCACCTGCTCGGCGGCCCGCTCGAACGCCGCGATCGCCTGCGCCAACCCGGCGGCCCGCAGCCGCGACGCCTCGGTGTAGTCGGGCTCGGGCCGCACCACAATGCTCGATTCGGGCATCCGGGGTTCAGGCGGCATGGGTCAACGATAGAGGCCGAGCCGGTTGACAGTTCGGCGTGGACGGGAGATCAGTGGCCGCGGGCCACCCATTCCTCGTAGTGCACGATTTCGTCGCCGATCGTGGTGCTGTCGCCGTGGCCGGTATGCACGACGGTGTCGCCGGGCAGCTTGCCGAGCCGCCCGGAAATCGACTCCAGGATCGTCGGGAAATCGGAGTAGGACCGACCCGTCGCACCCGGCCCGCCGGCGAACAGGGTGTCGCCGCTGAACACCACGCCGAGGTCGTGCACGTACCAGCACACCGACCCCGGGGAGTGGCCCGGAGTGTGCAGCGCTTTGAGCTCGGTGCCGGCGATCTTCAACGTCTCGCCGTCGGATATCGTGCGAAAGTCTTTGTCCGGATGCGTCATTCGCCATAGGACCTCGTCGCCCGGATGCAGCAGCACGGGGGCGTCGAGGGTCTTGCCGAGTTCGGGCGCCACCGTGACGTGGTCGTTGTGGCCGTGCGTGCACACCACCGCCACCACGTGACGGCCTCCGACCGCCTCGACGATGGGTGCGGCGTCGTGGGCGGCGTCGAACACCACGACGTTCGAGTTGTCACCGATCAGCCAGATGTTGTTGTCGACTTCCCAACTGCCGCCGTCGAGTTCGAACGTACCGTGGGTGACCACCCGATCGATGTCCACCATTTAGAGCACCACGACCGAACGCAAGACCTTGCCACCGTGCATCTTCTCGAACGCCTCCTCGATGCCGTCTAGCCCGATTCGCTCGGATACAAACTTCTCCAGCGGCAGCCGGCCCTGCAGGTACAGGTCGATCAGCGTGGGGAAGTCGCGTTCGGGCAGGCAGTCGCCGTACCACGACGACTTCAGCGAGCCGCCGTGGCTGAAGAAGTCCACCAGCGGCAGGTCCAGGCGCATGTCGGGGGTCGGAACACCAACGAGCACAACGGTTCCGGCGAGGTCGCGGGCGTAGAAGGCCTGCTTATAGGTTTCCGGCCGGCCCACCGCGTCGATCACCACGTTGGCGCCGAAGCCGTCGGTGAGGTCCTGAATGGTTTTGACCACGTCGAGGTCGCGGGCGTTGACGGTGTGGGTGGCGCCGAACTTGCGGGCCCAGTCCAGTTTGGTGTTGTCGGTGTCCACGGCGATGATCCGCCGGGCCCCGACCAGGGCGGCACCGGCGATCGCGGCATCACCCACGCCGCCGCAACCGATGACCGCGACGGTGTCGTCGCGGGTGATGGCGCCGGTGTTGATCGCCGCGCCCAGCCCGGCCATCACCCCGCAGCCCAGCAGGCCCGCGACCGCGGGGTCTGCTTCGGGACTGACCTTGGTGCACTGGCCGGCGGCCACCAGCGTCTTGTCGGCGAACGCGCCGATGCCCAGCGCGGGGGTGAGCTCGGTGCCGTCGGTCAGCGTCATCTTCTGGGTGGCGTTGAAGGTGTCGAAGCACAGGTGCGGGCGGCCGCGCTTGCAGGCCCGGCACTGCCCGCACACCGCGCGCCAGTTCAGGATGACGAAGTCGCCGGGCGCCACGGAGGTGACGTCCGGGCCGACGGCCTCGACCCGCCCGGCGGCCTCGTGGCCGAGCAGGAAGGGATATTCGTCGTTGATGCCGCCCTCGCGGTAGGTCAAGTCGGTGTGGCACACCCCGCAGGCGATGACGTCGACCAGAGCCTCTCCGGGCCCGGGATCCGGGACGACGATGTCCACCAATTCAACGGGTTCGCCCTTCTTGCGTGAAATCACGCCGCGCACTGTCTGACTCATGGGCTCCAACCTACTGACCGCCGCCATACATCTCGCGGCGGGTTGTCCACCCATCCGCCGTTGGCAACCGGATAGCCATCGACCGGGTGTAGCGTCCCTGGGCGTGACGGCTTTGGAGACCACCGAAGAATTCACCGAACGAATCACCGCGGCCATCGACGGCGCCAGCCTGACGCTGTTGCTCAGCATCGGGCATCAGACCGGGCTGCTGGACACGATGGCCGGACACGCACCGGCGACCAGCGAGCAGATCGCCACGTCGGCCGGGCTCAACGAACGCTACGTCCGGGAGTGGCTGGCCGGCATGACAACCGGACGCGTCGTCGACTACGACCCGGACACCGCGACCTACTCGTTGCCCCCGCAGCGCGCCAAGGTGCTCACGCGCGAGGCCGGACCGGACAACCTGGCCCTGGTGACCCTGCTCGTTCCGGTGCTCGCCGAGGTCGAACAAAAGATCATCGGGTGCTTCCGCGCCGGGGGCGGGTTGCCGTACAGCGAGTTTCCCCGGTTCCACGCGTTGATGGCCGAGCAGAGCGGCGCCGTGTACGACACCGCGTTGGTCGACGTGGTGCTGCCGTTGGTGGACGGCCTCGTGCAGCGGCTGCGGTCCGGGGCCGACGTGGCGGATTTCGGCTGCGGCAGCGGACACGCCATCAACGTGATGGCACAAGCGTTTCCGGCCAGCAGGTTCACCGGCATCGACTTTTCCGAGCAGGCCATCGCGACCGGGATCGCGGAAGCCGCCGAGCGGGGCCTGTCCAACGCGGCCTTCGAAAGCCACAATCTCGCTGATTTGGACAAGGCGGACACCTACGACGTCATCACCGTCTTCGACGCCATCCACGATCAGGCGCAGCCGGCGCGGGTGCTGCAGAACATCTACCGCGCGCTGCGGCCCGGCGGGGTGCTGCTGATGGCCGACATCAAGGCGTCGAGCCGGCTCGAGGACAACGTCGGCGTCCCGATGAGCACCTACCTGTACACGACGTCGCTGATGCACTGCATGACGGTGTCGCTGGCGCTGGACGGCGCCGGACTGGGCACCGCGTGGGGGACGCAACTGGCCGTCTCGATGCTGGGCGATGCCGGGTTCGGCGACGTGAGCGTGGCCGAGATCGAGTCGGACCCGATCAACAACTACTACATCGCCCGGAAGTGATGGCGGCCCTCGACGCCCTGAACGATTGGCCGGTCGGGGCCGCCGCCGCGGCGGTGGTGGGGCCGGGTGGCGTGCTGGCCAGCCACGGCGACACCGAGCGGGTGTTCGAGCTGGCCTCCGTGACCAAGCCGCTGGCGGCCCGGGCGGTGCAGGTCGCCATCGAGGAAGGCGCGGTCGAGCTCGACATGCCGGCCGGCCCGCCCGGCGCGACGGTCCGCCACCTGCTTGCCCACACCTCGGGCCTGTCGATGCATGACGACCGGGTGCTGGCCGCGCCCGGCGTCCGCCGGATCTACTCCAACCAGGGCTTCACCGTGCTGGGCCAGAAGGTGGAGAAGGACACCGGCATCGAGTTTGCCCGCTACCTGACCGAGGCGGTGTTCGAGCCGCTGGGCATGTCGGCGACCCGGCTGCACGGCGGCGCGGTGGCCGCCGGATTCGGGGCGAGCTCCACGGTGGCCGACCTGGCGGCGTTCGCCGGCGACCTGCTGCGCCCGGCGACGGTCTCACCCGGCCTGCACGCCGAGGCGACGACGGTGCAGTTTCCCGGTCTGGACGGCGTTCTGCCCGGCTACGGGGTGCAGCGGCCCAACGATTGGGGGCTGGGTTTCGAGCTCCGGGACACCAAATCGCCGCACTGGACGGGCGCGCGGAATTCGGCGCGAACGTACGGCCATTTTGGCCAAGCAGGGGGTTTCATCTGGGCGGATCCCGACAAAGACCTGGCGCTGGTGGTGCTCACGGACCGGGATTTCGGGGACTGGGCGCTGCGGCCGTGGCCGGCGCTTTCGGACGCCGTGATCGCCGATTACAGCTAGTGGGAAATGCACACTAGCGCAACAGGGGTATCACAAGGCACAATAGACACGCACGACACACAAAAAATCGAAGATTTCAAGCACGCTGCCCTGTTTGTCGGGTCCGCAGGTCGTTGGGGAAGACGTCCCTGGTGGAACCGAAGGAGCAGGAAATGCGAGCGTCGAATCAATTCGCCGACGTGACGACCGGCGTGGTGTACGTGCACGCGTCGCCCGCGGCGGTTTGCCCGCATGTCGAGTGGGCGTTGTCGTCGTCCCTGGGTGCCAAGGCGAACCTGAACTGGACGCCCCAGCCGGCGATGCCCGGACAGCTGCGCGCGGTCACCAACTGGGTCGGCCCGGTGGGCACCGGGGCCAAACTGGCCAACGCGTTGCGGTCCTGGTCCGTGCTGAGGTTCGAGGTCACCGAGGATCCCAGCCCCGGCGTCGACGGCCACCGATTCAGCCACACCCCGCAGCTCGGCCTGTGGAGCGGGGCGATGAGCGCCAACGGCGACGTCATGGTCGGGGAGATGCGGCTGCGGGCGATGATGGCCCAGGGCGCCGACACCCTGGCCGCCGAATTGGACTCGGTGCTGGGCACGGCCTGGGACGAGGCGCTCGAGGCCTACCGCGACGGCGGCGACGTCGGCGAGGTGACCTGGTTGAGCCGGGGCGTCGGTTAGTCGATCTGCGGCTCGCCATGTGCCGCCCCTCGCCGCAGCGATCAGCGACCCTCAGCGCGTCGATGGTCCCCGCAGTGCGGGCCTACCGGTTGGCCGGGCGCAGAATCCGCAGAGCGCCCGCCACCGCCGAGATCTCGGCCGGTAGCGCGCAGGCGAAGTCGCCGTCGGCGTAGACGTTGATGCCTGGGCACTCGACGTGGATGGATTGGGCCCGCGCCGTGCTGACCTCGTCGAGGTTGATGTGGGTGCCCTTCATGACGGTGGGAAACAGGCGCACCAGCTTGGTGCGCGATGCCTCGTGCACCATGGTGATGTCGAGCAGGCCGTCGGTGTGGTCGGCGCCGGGGCAGATCTGCAGCCCGCCGCCGTAGCTGCGGGTGTTGCCGAAGGCGGCCAGCGTGATATCCGCGTCGAGCTCTTTGCCGCCGTCGAGCACCATGCGAAAGGGCAAGAGCCGCAGCTGTGACAGCTCGGCGAGCATCGCGACGTAATAGCGCAGCCGGCCGTGCGGCCAGCTCATCCGGTTGGCGCGATCGGTGACCAGCGAATCGAAGCCGGTGGCGGCCACGGTGCCGAACCACTTCTCGGCTCCGCCGCTGTCCCGAATCAGGCCCAGGTCAATGGATTCCGTGCAACCATCGGCGACGATGTCCGCGGCGGCCTCGGCGTCCTTGGTGGGGATGCCGAATTCGCGGGCATGGTCGTTGCCGGTGCCGGCCGGAATGATGCCCAGCGGAACGTCGGTGCCCGCCAACACCTGCAGGGCATTGGAGACGACGCCGTCGCCCCCGGTCACCATGACCGCGTCGGTGCCCTTCTGCAGGGCCGCGCCCACCAGGTGGCGGGCGTCTTGCGCGTCGTCGCCGATGATTTCGACGACCTCTACGCCGCGGCGGTGCAACCGGGCGATCGCGAGCTGGGCGGCGTGCACCGCCGCGCCGTGGCCCGACACCGGGTTGGTCAGCGCGATCACCTTGCCGATCTCTCGGCGGCGCAGCTCGGCCGTCACGGAATCAGCTTGCCGGGATTGAGGATTCCGGCCGGATCCAGCGTCGCCTTGACCGCCCGCAGCACCTGCACTCCCAGCTCGCCGATCTCGTCGCGCATCCACGGCCGGTGGTCGGCCCCGACCGCATGGTGGTGGGTGATGGTCCCACCGGTGGCCATGATGGCATCCGACGCGGCCTTTTTGGCGGCTTTCCATTGGTCGATCGGGTTGCCGCGCTGCCCGGCGACGACGGTGAAGTACAACGAGGCGCCGGTGGGGTAGACGTGGGAGATGTGGCACATCACCAGAGCGGGCGTGCCCGTCGCGGCGAGCGCCTCGGTAAGCGCTTGGGTGACAGCGGATTTCAGCGCGGGAACATTCGACCAGTCGGTGGCGGTCTCCAGCGTTTCACACAGCGCGCCCGCCGCGAGCAGCGAATCGCGCAGGTACGGCGCGCCGAACCGGCCGCGCTCCCAGGCCTGCGCCGGACCGTCGCCCAGCGAGGTCCCGCCCCGGGCCGCCAGCAGCGCGCTGGTCTCGGCGTGCCGGCTTTCGACGTGCTCGGCGGTGCCCTCGAACACGGTGACGGCCAGGCATCCACCGGTGATCTGCGATTCGCCGATCGCCTCGGTGGTGGCCAGGTTGACGCCGGTTTCGGCCTCGTCGGAGAGCCGAATGACGGTGGGGCCGGTGCCATTCTGGGTGACCGCGCGCAGGGCCGCGGCCCCGGTCGCGAAGTCCGGGAACGACCACGCCTCGTAGCGGACGGCTGCCGGCGCGCGGTGCACGCGCAGCCGCACCCGGGTGATCACGCCCAGGGTGCCCTCCGAGCCGATCAGCAGCTGGCGCAGGTCGGGGCCGGCTGCGGATTCCGGCGCGCGGCCCAGATCCAGGGTGCCCACCGGAGTGACCACGCGCAGGCCCCGCACCATGTCGTTGAACCGGCCGTAGCCCGCCGAGTCCTGACCGGACGAGCGGGTCGCGGCGAAGCCACCGATGGTGGCGTACTCGAAGCTCTGCGGGAAATGGCCGAGCGAAAAGCCTTGTGCGCCAAGGAGGCGTTCGGCCTCCGGCCCGGTGACCCCGGCCCCGAACACCGCCTGCCCGGACACGTCGTCCAGCGAGATCAGCTCATCGAAGCGGCGCAGATCGAGCGAGACGACGGCGGAGAACTCCCCGCGGTCGGGGTCGAGCCCACCGACCACGCTGGTGCCCCCGCCGAACGGCACCACGGCGATGCGATGCTGCGAGCAGTGGCGCAGGATCGCGGCGACGGCGTCGTCATCCCCGGGAAGCAACACGGCGTCGGGCGCATTCTGCGGGCCGCGGTCCATGCGACGCAGCAGGTCGATGGTCGACTTGCCGCCCGCGTGCAGCAGCCGGTCGGGGTCCGCCGTGCGGCAGTATTCGGCGCCGACGATGGCGGCCAGCGCGTCCCGGTCGGACTGCGACAACGCCGACGGACGCAATTGCACCTCGTCGGATCGCAGTTCGGCCGCGCGGGACCCCTCGACCCCCACGGCCTGCTGCAGCAATGAGCGGATCCCCTCCGAGAGCGGCTTGGCCGCGGCGGGGTCACCCCACGCGTTCCATTTCATCGGTGGCAGCAGCCCCTGGGGATCGGTCATGCGTTACAGTATTACATATGCTGTCAATCCGTAACGAAAAGTTGGACACCGGCGAGCGCATCCTCGCGGCGGCCGCCAGCTGCGTGGTGGATTTCGGCGTGGAACGGGTGACCCTCGCCGAGATCGCCCGGCGCGCGGGCGTCAGCAGGCCGACGGTGTACCGGCGGTGGCCGGACACGCCGTCGATCGTGGCGGCGCTGCTGACCCAGCACATCACCGAGGTGATGCAAGACGCCCCGCTGCTCGGCAACGATCGCGAATCGCTTGTGCGACAGATCGTTACGGTGACCGATCTGTTGCGGGCGGACCGATTGGTGACATCGGTGCTGCACTCGGATCTCGCGTCGACGTACATCACCGAACGCCTGGGGACCAGCCAGCGCATGCTGATCGATGCGCTGGCCGCCCGGCTGCGGGCGGCTCAGCGACACGGCAGCGTCCGGCTCGGCGACCCCGTCCAGATGGCGACGATGGTGCTGCTGATCGCCCAGTCGACCATTCAATCGGCGCGGATCGTCGAACCGATGCTCGACGCCGACGCGCTGGCCACCGAGCTGGCCTACTCGCTGAACGGATACCTGTCGTGATACCCGATCCCACCGCCCTGAACGCCGCCCGCCGCGCCGCCGACCTGACCGCGCTCGCCGACGGTCAGGCGCTGGACGTCGTCGTGATCGGCGGCGGCATCACCGGCGCCGGCATCGCGCTGGATGCCGCCGCCCGCGGCCTGCGGGTGGCGCTGGTGGAGAAACACGATCTGGCGTTCGGCACCAGCCGCTGGAGTTCCAAGCTCGTGCACGGCGGGCTGCGCTACCTCGCGACCGGCAACGTGGGCATCGCCCGGCGCAGCGCCATCGAGCGCGGAATCCTGATGACGCGCAACGCCCCTCACCTGGTTCACGCGATGCCCCAGCTGGTACCGCTGCTGCCGTCGATGACCCCGGGCAAGCGGGCCCTGGTGCGCGGCGGGTTCCTGGCCGGCGACGCCCTGCGATTCCTCGCCGGCACCCCGGCCTCGACCCTGCCCCGCTCGCGCCGGGTATCGGCCCAGCGCGTCGTGCAGATGGCACCGACCGTGCGACGCGACGGCCTGGACGGCGGCTTCCTGGCCTACGACGGTCAATTGATCGACGACGCCCGGCTGGTCACCGCGGTCGCGCGCACCGCGGCGCAGCACGGCGCGCGGATCCTGACCCGGGTATCGGCCTCGCGGGCCACCGGCACCTCGGTGCGGCTGACCGACAGGTGCGGCGGGCAGGCGTTCGACGTCTCGGCGGGCGCGGTCATCAACGCCGCCGGGGTCTGGGCGGGCGAGATCGACGGCGCACTGCGGTTACGGCCCAGCAGGGGCACGCATCTGGTCTTCGATGCCCAGGCCTTCGGTAATCCGACTGCGGCGCTGACCATTCCGATACCCGGCGAGCTCAACCGCTTCGTGTTCGCCATGCCCGAACAGCTGGGCCGGGTCTATCTGGGGCTGACCGACGAAGCGGCCCCCGGTCCCATCCCGGATGTGCCCGAGCCGTCGGTCGACGAGATCACCTTCCTGCTGAACACGGTGAACACCGCACTGGGCACCGGGCTCACCGCCACCGACGTGATCGGCGCCTACGCGGGACTGCGGCCGCTGATCGATACCGGCGAAGGCCGCACCGCCGACGTGTCCCGGGAGCATGCCGTCGTGGAATCGGCGTCCGGGGTGATCAGCGTGATCGGCGGCAAGCTGACCGAATACCGCTACATGGCACAGGATGTGCTGGATCGCGCGATCCGGGTGCGGCGCCTGCGCGCCGGCAAATGCCGGACCCGCAACCTGCCGCTGATCGGGGCGCCGGCCAATCCCGGGGTGATCGCGGCGAGCGACACCGAACTGCCTTCGTCGCTGCTGCAACGGTACGGCGCCGAGGCGCCCAAGGTCGTCGCCGTCGCGGCCTGCGACCGGCCGACCGAGCCGGTCGCCGACGGAATCGACGTCAGCAGAGCGGAATTCGCGTACGCGGTAACACACGAGGGCGCGCTGGACGCCTCCGACATCCTGGACCGGCGGACCCGCATCGGGCTGGTGGCGCGCGATCGGGAACGCGCCGTGGCCGTCGCGGAGGAGTTCGTGGCGCGCTTCGGCTAGCCAACCGCGGTCGCGACTACTTCACCAGAGCCGAGATCAACGTGCGGCCAAGCTTCGATTGGGCGCGAGATCGCAGTCTGTGCCAGGCGTCACCCAGGTTGGCCGCTGGGCGGGGGGAGCGCGGCCGACTACCGATTCCCAGCAGCGTTTCCGCGGTGCGGTGGGCGAACCGCTCCCTGTCGTCGGGGGAGAGGTCGCATCGGTGGAGAAACTCCATTGCGGCGAAGTTGTCCTGGAACGGGTAGTCGACAGAGAACATCAGGTTGTCGAGGCCCAACATGGCTCGGGCACAGTCAAATACGGGCGTGTCGAATACGCCGCTGCTGGTGATGAAGACGTTTTTCCGCAGGTAGTAGCCCACGTTCCTGCGCATCACCCTGTTGTCCGGCTCCGGGGCGAGCAGCCAGCCGGCCATCGTCAGTCCCACGTTGAGGCGGCTGAAGCAGTAGGGCAGCAGCTCTCCCATGTGCCCGACGATGACCTTCAGATCCGGGTGCCGGTCGAACACCCCCGCGCAGATCAGCCGCAGCACGTGGGTCCCGGTTTCCACCGGCCAGCCCCAGGTCGGTACGAGGGCCGATTCGAAGGGCGCGTAGGACGTGTCCGCTACCGGTTGGGGTGGGTCGGTGGGATGGATGTAGATCGGGACGCCCAGGGATTCGGCCCTGTCGAGCAGCACGTCGAACGACGGGTCATCGAGATAGCGGCCGTTGGTGTGCCCATTGATCAACGCGCCGACGAAGCCGAGATCCCCTACGGTGCGCTCTAATTCGTCGGCGGCTCCGGACGGGGACTGGGTGGGCAGCATCGCGAAGCCCGCGAATCGCGTCGGGTGGTGGGCTATGGCCTCGGCGAGCCAGTCGTTGACTTCTACGCTGACCGCGATCGCCGAGTCCGCCCGTGCGTCCGGGACGATCTGGATTCCGGGCTGGACGTGGGAGAGCACCTGCACGTCGATTCCGGCCGCGTCCATTTGGCGGATTCGCTCGGCCCCGACGTCGCTGAGCCGGGCTCGGACGGGCTGATACTTCTGGCGCAACGACGCGGGGAACAAATCCCAGACGCGTGGGTGCAGAAAGGCCTCCTCCAGGGCTATCACTGGGGAAACCGACTCGCGGCTAACGGGTTTCGTCACGCTGGTTCGGGCTTGGTCGCGGTGACGGCGTGGGTGCGGATGAACGGCAGTCCCCACCACGCACGCCAGCCAAGGTCCTTGCGCCCGATGTTCGCCATGCCAAGTTGCCCGAGCCGTCGGGCGTATAGCTTGGTGAAGCCGAGGTCGGCGATCACGAGGCGACCGCCGGGCCGCAGGACGCGCACGGCTTCGTCGATGGCGGCCAGCCGCGCCGGGTTGCCCGGCAGGTTGTGGATCGCGAGGTTGCTCACCACGAGGTCGAACGACGCGTCGGGAAACTGTAGGTCGGTCATGTCCCGGGTGTGCAGCTCGACCCTGTCCGAGACCCCTTCGGCGTCGGCGTTCGCCAGCGTCGCCCGCATGGAGTTGCCGGTCTGGTCGGGGCGCCAGATGTCCACGCCCACAGCCTTTCCGCGCGGCACCAGCTTTGCAGCCGCCAGCAGCACCGCGCCGCGCCCGCAGCCGAGGTCGAGCACGTGCTCATCGCCGCGCAGGCCGATGCCGGTCAGCAGGCGGGCCCAGACCTCGAATTTTCCTCGCCGGCTGAACCGCAGGATGCTGACGCCGACGGCGACCATTGCGACCGCGACCACGGCCACCGCCGCGCCGGCCAGAGTTCGTCCCGCCGCCAGCCAGGTGGCGGCCAATGCGGCTTCGGCAAGGCACAGCAGCAGGTAGCCGGCGAAGAGGGCCGGTGCAGGAATCAGTCGGTAGTCGCCGTCGACGCCGTAGCGCCCGCGTGGGCGGGCAAGGTCAGAAACCAGTTCACTCATGGTGATCACCTCCATATGTCGCGGCCAGGAAGTCATCGGCGAGGCGCCCCAGGATCGGGATAGCTTTCGCCGCAGCGCGTTTCAGGGCGTCCTTAGCGGGCGCAGTTGGCAGCTCGAACGCGCGCCGTACCGTGTCGGCAAGCTGGTCCGCCTTCTGCTGCAGGCTCAACTCGATCGCCGCGGGCAGGAAGGGTTCCGCCGCAAAGAAACCGAACACGATCGTCGGGAGGGTGTAGTCCAGGTCGTCTGGGCGTAGGCCTGACCGCAGCAATCCCTCGGCGGCCAGCACACCCAAGTAGTCCCGATTGACGCCCAGCTTGGCTTCTTCCAACCGCTGGTGATCAACGGCCGCGAGGAACTTGTCGAGCGTGTCGGCGTCCCGAGTGTAGAGCGCACGCAGCACCGGTCGCTCCATCGCCTCCACGAAAAGCCGCCGCAGATAACGGTGCAGCGCGACCTCGGCGGGATCTTGTCGGACCGCGTCGACGATCGCCTGTGTCATCGCCGCAGCCTCGCGGGCGCTGACGGCGTGGAAGATGTCCTCCCGGGAGCGCCAGTGCAGGTAGATGGTGCCCTTGCCCACCCCGGCGCGAGCGGCCACTTCGTCGATCGTCACGCGCCGGTAACCCCAGCGCAGCAGCAGGTCACGGGCGCTGTCAAGAATCCGATCGGCCCGCCGTCGCCGATCCAGACTCGACCGTTCCGCCATCGACCGCCCCTCCCATTCGTGACCAGAGTACTATATCAGTCAACAGTCAAGGTGGCCGTGGCATATAGTGATAGAAACTATCGTTTTACAGTCTCTGTCAGTTTGGGCTAGGGTGAGGCCATGGCTGCCACCCACGTACCGGTACTCATAGTCGGAGCCGGCGTCGGCGGGCTGGCCACGTCGGCGCTGCTGGCCCAGCACGGGGTCCGCTCGCTGCTGGTCGAGAAGCGACGGGAATTCTTTCTCTATCCGAAGGCCCGCAACCTGAGCTTCCGCAGCTCGGAGGTGCTGCGTGGCCTGGGGCTTCGCGACGAGGTGCGCGCGGTCGCCGAACACGTCTCGGCGATGGTGGTCAGGCCGACGCTGAACAGCGTCGAGGAAGAACCGGCGCTTGACGTCGAAGCGATCTTCGCCGGCCTGGACGAGCTGAGCCCCGAGCCGGCGGCACAGTATTGCCCGCAGAGCCGGCTCGAGCCGATCCTGCGCGATGCCGCCCGGCGAGGGGGCGGCGAGGTGCGTTACGGCACGGAGCTGTCCTCGATGGAGCTGGACGAAACCGGTGTCACCGCGGTGCTGCGCGACGTGGAGTCGGGGGAGTCGCAGACCGTCCGCGCCGACTATCTCGTCGCCGCCGACGGCGTGCACAGCCCGATCCGTAACCGGCTGGGCGTCACCACTTCCGGGTACGGCGCGCTGCCGATCTACGTCGTCTTCGTCTACTTCCGGGCGCCGTGGCGGCGGTTCATCCCGAAGCTGCGCGACGGCGATGGCGTGCAGGTGAAGAACGACGACGTGGACGGCATCTTCCTGGTCGCCCAGGGCGATCTCGGCATGTTCATCACCACCTACTTTCCCGGCGCGGGCGAGTCAGCCGAGCAGTTCACCCCGCAGCGCTGCCGCGAAATGCTCACCACGGCGATCGGCGAACCGATCGACATCGACGTCATCGAAGTCGCGGCGTGGCAGCCCTATGAGCGGGTGGCCGACCAATTCGAGTGCGGGCGCGCATTTCTCGTCGGCGATTCGGCGCACACCATGCCACCGTTCAAGGCCGGGGGAGCCAACACCGCCATTCAAAGCGCGCACAACCTGGCGTGGAAACTCGCCGCCGTCCTGCACGGCACGGCCGCGCCCGAGCTACTGGCGACCTATCACGCCGAGCGCCACCCGGTGGGCCGGTTCGCCGCGCGCCAGTCCCTCACCGGGCCGTCGGTGGCGCTGCTGCGCGCCGGTGGCGACATGCCGCAGCTGCCGCCCGACGAGGAGTGTCCGATGTTCAACCTGCTCATCGGGTACCGATACCGCTCGGCCGCGGTCGTGACAGGCGATGCGGACGGCGACGGCCTGGTGGACGAGCTACGCGCCCAACCGGGCACCCGGGTGCCGCACGTCTGGGTGCGCGAGGGCCTCTCGACACTTGACCTGCTGGGGCCCCGATTCACCGTGCTGTCCGGGGACGAGCGATGGTGTGCGGCAGCGGCTTCGGCGTCGCTGGCGGCTCATCGCTTCTACAGTGACGAGTGGGCGGCGATCACCGGACTGCCGTCCGAGGGGGCGCTGCTGATCCGCCCGGACGATTTCGTCGGATGGCGCGCCGACGAGTTTCCCGCCGACCCCGAAGGGGCCCTGCGACAAGCGCTTTCGGCGATCCTGGGCCGCTGAGCTTCGCCGGGGATTACAGCGGGATGTTCTTGTGGCGGCCGCGGCGCGTGGGCGCCTGGGCCAGCGCCTCGGTGAGCTTGCTGCGGGTGTGCGACGGGTCGATCTTCTCGTCGACCACGCCGATCTCGATGGCGCTGTCCACACCGCCCGCGATCTTCTCGTGCTCGGCGGCCAGCTGGTCGTGCAGCGCTTCGCGCTCGTGATCCGCCGCGGCGGCCAGCTTCTTCTTGTGCAGAATGCCGACGGCCGCCTTGGCGCCCATCACCGCAACCTCGGCGTCCGGCCAGGCGTACACCTTGGTGGCGTTCAGCGACCGCGAGTTCATCGCAATGTAGGCCCCGCCGTACGTCTTTCGGGTGACCAGCGTGACGCGCGGAACGGTGCACTCGCCGAACGCGTGCAGCAGCTTGGCGCCGCGGCGCACCACGCCGCCCCACTCCTGGTCGACACCGGGCAGGTAGCCGGGCACGTCGACGATCACCACCAGCGGGATGCCGAAGGCGTCGCACAGCCGCACGAAACGTGCTGCCTTCTCGGCGCTTTCGGAGTTCAGGCAGCCGCCCAGGCGCAGCGGGTTGTTGGCGAGCACGCCCACCGTGCGGCCGGACAGCCGGCCCAGACCGATCACCATCGACGGCGCCCAGTTGGCCTGGAACTCGTCGAAGGGCGTCTCGTCGTCGAGGATCGCGGTCACGATCGGGCGCACGTCGTAGGCCCGTCGCGCCGACTCGGGCAGCAGCGCGTGGATGTCGGTGTCACCGGCCTCGGCCTTGTTGCGGTCGAAATGCCCCTGCTGGCAGAACAACCCGACCAACCGGCGACCCCGCTCGTAGGCGTCGAGCTCGTCGTCGGCGACGATGTGGCACACCCCGGACTTCTTGTGGTGCGTCTCCGGGCCGCCGAGCGAGCACATGTCCACGTCCTCGCCGGTGACGCTGCGGACCACGTCGGGCCCGGTGACGAACACGCGGCTGTCCGGCGCCATCACGATCACGTCGGTCAGGGCCGGCCCATAGGCGGCGCCGCCGGCCGCGAAGCCGACGACCACCGAGATCTGCGGGATGTAGCCGGACGCCCGGATCATCGCCTCGAAGACCAGGCCCACCGCGTGGAGCGCCTTCACGCCCTCGGCCAGCCGGGCACCGCCGGAGTGCCAGATACCCACGATCGGGCTCTGCTCCTCGATGGCGGTGTCGTAGGCGTTGACGATGTGCGTGCAGCCCTCGATGCCCATCGCGCCGCCCATGACGGTGCCGTCGGTGCAGAACGCAATGGTGCGCACGCCGTTCACGGTCCCCGCGGCGGCAAGGACGCCGGAACGATCGCGCTCGTGCAGCAGCTCGACGGTGTCATCGTCGAAGAAGGTGCTCAAGCGCAACAGCGGGTCGCGAGGGTCGAGCGACTCGCCAACCGTTTCGGGGGCCGTGATAGTCATCGCAGGTCTCCTGATATTCGGTGTTGCTCGGTTCAGTAGCGCCCGAAGGCGATGGCCACGTTGTGTCCGCCGAAGCCGAATGAGTTGTTGATGGCGTATTCGTAGTTGCCCGGGCGTGGCTTGCCGGCCACCACGTCGAGGTCGATGTCGGGGTCGAGGTTTTCCAGGTTGAGGGTGGGCGGTATGACCTGGTCGCGCAGGGCGAGCACGGTCAGGATGGATTCCACGGCGCCCACGGCGCCCACGGAGTGGCCGAGTGCGGCTTTGGGGGCGTAGACGGCGGCGTTTCCGCCGTGCGGGCCCAGGGCGTTGTTGATGGCCTTGGCCTCGGCGACGTCGCCGACCGAGGTGCCGGTGGCGTGGGCGTTGACGTGGTGGATGTCGGATGGGCTGAGTCCGGCGAGCTGGATGGCCCGGCTCATGGCGTGTCCGGCGCGTAGGCCGTTGGGGTCGGGGGCGACCATGTGGTAGCCGTCGGAGGTGATGCTGGCGCCCATGATGCGGGCCAGGATGTTGGCGCCGCGGGCTTTGGCGTGTTCCTCGGTTTCGATGACCATGAGGGCGCCGGCCTCGCCGAACACGAAGCCGGTGCGGTCGCGGTCGAACGGGCGGCAGGCGCCGGCCGGGTCGTCGTTCTTGGTCGACATCACGATGCGCATCTGGGCGAACGCCGCGATCGGCACGGCCTCGATACGCGTTTCCACGCCACCGCAGATGGCGATGTCGGCCTCGCCGAAGACGATGTTGCGCCAGGCCTGGGCCACCCCCTCGGAACCCGACGCGCACGCCGACACCGGGGTGATGACCCCGGCCTTGGCCTGGCGCTCCAGTCCCACGGCCGCCGAGGCGCCGTTGGGCATGTACTTCTGCACGCCGAGGGGGGAGACGGCCTTCATGCCACGAGCGCGCATGTCGTCGTAGCTGAAGACCATCTCTTCCGACGAACCCAAACCGGTGCCGATGGACACCATCAGGCGGTCGCTGTCGACCTCGGGGGAGCCGGCGTTCTCCCAGACCCGCCGGCCCAACACGGTCGACATCCGCTGCAGGTAGCCCGTGCGACGCAGCTCCACGCGGGTCAACTGACTGTCGAACTCTTCCAACAGATGCCCGCCGATGCGCACCGGCAGGTCAAACTCCTCGACGAACGGATCCTCGAGTTTGCGGATACCACTTTGGCTGTCCAACAACAGCTTCCAGGTGGTGTCGGCATCAGTTGCCAGCGCGGTCGTCATGGCGACGCCAGTGACGACCACGTTCGGGAGCGTTTTCCCGGTAACCAGCTCTGTCATGGGTCTTGCGAACGTTCCTTCCAGATTTGTCCGGCTGCTCCTCGGGCCGTTTGCGACCCGAGGCGCCGCCGGACGCCGTACTCAGTAACGCCCGAAGGCGAGTGCCACGTTGTGGCCACCGAACCCGAACGAGTTGTTGATCGCATAACGGAAGTCGCCGTAGCGGGGTTCGCTCGCGACAACGTCCAGATCGATCTCGGGGTCGGGGGTTTCGTAGTTGAGTGTTGGCGGTATCACGCCGTCCCGAAGGCTCAATACCGTGAGAACAGATTCCAGCGCCCCGACGGCACCGATGGAGTGCCCCAGGGCCGACTTCGGTGCGTACACGGCCGCCTCCTGGCAACCCGCGACGCGAATGGCGTTGGCCTCGGCCGTGTCACCGATCGGCGTCGCCGTCCCGTGGGCGTTGACGTGGTCGACGTCCTTGGGGGACAACCCCGCCAGCTCCAGCGATCGGGTCATGGCGCGGCCGGCGCGCACGCCGTCCGCCGCCGGTGCCACCATGTGGAACGCGTCCGAGGTGATGCCGGCACCCATCAACCGGGCCAGTGGCTTGGCGCCACGAGCCTTGGCGTGCTCTTCGGTCTCGATGATCATCATCGCCCCGGCTTCACCGAACACGAAGCCGTCGCGGTCCTTGTCGAACGGCCGCGATGCGCGCTCAGGCTCATCGTTGCGCGTCGACATGGCCCGCATCATCGAGAACGCCGCGATGGGCAGCGCTTCGATGGGACCCTCGACCCCACCGCAAACGGCGAAGTCCGCGTCACCCATGACGATCTGACGCCACGCGTGGGCGATCGCCTCCGAACCCGACGAGCAGGCAGACACCGGGGTGATGACCCCGGCCCGGGCACCGAGCTGCAGGCCCACCACCGCCGCGGCGCCGTTGGGCATGATCATCTGAACGGCGAGCGGCGACACCTTGCGGGGGCCGCCCTCGTTCATCAGGTCGTAGGTCTCAACGATCCGCTCGGCGCCGCCGAGCCCGGTGCCGACCACGACCGAGAACCGGTCGGGGTCGACCTCGGGACTACCGGCGGTCTCCCACAGCTGGGTGCTCAGCACCTTGGCCAGCCGCTGGACATACGACATGCGCCGCATGTCCAGCCTGCTCATGTGTTCGTCGATGGGCTCTTTGAGGTGACCGCCGATCTTGACGGGCAGATCCCACTTGGTGACGAACTCGTCTTCGAGGACGTGGATGCCGCTTTCGCCGGCCAACAAACCCTTCCACGTGCTCTCGATGTCCGGCGCGATCGATGTCGTCGCCGCGACAGCGGTTACCACAACGTTGGGGTAACCGCCATTAGCAGTGGAAGGCTTGCTCACTTGCTGTCCGCTTCCAGCCTCGACTTGACGTTGGCGACCGCCTCGGGGTTCTCGGTCTCCAGCTTGGCGCGCAGCGCCTCGGCGGCCTCGGGGTTCTCTTCCTCGAGCTTCTGGATGTAGGAGACGACGTCACCGACGGTGCGCAGACCGGCGAGGTCCTCGTCAGGGATCTTGACGCCGTACTTGTCTTCGGTCTGAACGGCGATCTCGACCATCGACAGCGAGTCGATGTCCAGGTCGTCGACGAAGGACTTCTCCGGGGTGACCTCGGAGGGCTCGATACCGGTCACCTCTTCGATGATCTCGGCGATACCGGCGATGATTTCTTCCTGGCTGACAGCCACAGCGTGCTTCCCTTCGTAATGTGTTGCGTGTTAGTCGATTTGACTTGATATGCGGTTGTACTGGTTGTGCAACTGGTCGAGCTGGCTTTAGAGCTCGGCCAAAGCGTCCAGGTCTGCGGGCGACTTGACGGCGCGAGCCGTAACCCCCCGAAGTTCTCGTTTGGCGATGCCGGTGAGGGTGCCCGCGGGCGGGAACTCCACGGCCGCAGCGATTTCCAGGTCACGCAGCGTGGCGGTGCACAGGTCCCAGCGGACCGGCTGGGTCAGCTGGGCGACCAGGGCCTCCATCGCCGCGGCCGCCGAGGCGACCGGCTTGCCGTCGCGGTTGGACAGCAGCGTGGCGGTGGGCTCGGACGTCTGAACGGCAGCCGCCGCGGCGGCGTAGCCGTCGAGCGCCGAGGCCATGTACTTGGTGTGGAACGCTCCGGCCACACCAAGGGCGCGCACCCGCGCCTTCTCCGGCGGGTCTTCGGCCAGCTTCTCCAGCGCGGTCAGCGCACCGGCCGCGACGATCTGCCCGGCGGCGTTGCGGTTGGCCGGGAACAGGTCGAGCTGCTCGAGGCGCGCCAGAACCTCGCCCTCGTCGCCGCCGAGCACCGCCGACATGCCGGTCGGCTCGATGGCGCAGGCCTTGGCCATCTCGGCGCCGCGGGTGGCGGCCAGCGCGACGGCGTCGTCGGCGGCGATCACGCCGGCGATCGCGTAGGCGGCGATCTCCCCGACGGAGTGGCCGGCCACGACCAGGTCCGCGTCCGACAGCAGGCCGCGCTTGGTCAACTCCTGGTGGGCCAGCAGCGTGGCGGCCACGACCAGCGGCTGGGTCACCGCGGTGTCGGTGATCTCTTCGGTCGATGCGGTGGTGCCCAGGCGCACGAGGTCGAGGCCACTGGCCTTGGACCAGAGCGCCAACTGGTCAGCGGCGCCGGGGAGCTCCAGCCATGGCGAGAGCATCCCCTCGGTCTGCGAACCCTGTCCGGGCGCAAGCAATGCAATCACGTGTTTAAGAGAACACTGTGGAAACGGTTTTGGCGGGTGTAACAGATTATGAACCTCGTCTTAGCTTTTTGTGTAGACCCTACAAAACCGCTCCTTAAGCTACTGGTTTGATATCGTGCCGCGATCTGTTGCCTGAGTCACTGTTATCCGGATTGCCCCGCAACAACCCCTTTGACCGGCAGCGGGACCGCCGGCATGGCGTTGCTGGTGGCGCTGGGCGGAGTGGTTGGATAGTTGAGCTGGCCGACCGTCGCCGCCACTCGCAGGACATATGCGTCGCGGGGCTGCATCGGATCGCGGCCGGTGAAGTCGGTGATCCGCCTGAGTCGGTAGCGCACGGTGTTTGGATGAACGAACAACTTTCTGGCACAAGCCTCAATGGCGCCGCCACAATCTAAGTAAGCGTCAAGAGTCTCGATCAGCGTGGGACCGGCGTCCGCCAGCGGGCCCATCACGTCGGTGTGCAGCGCCACGATCGCCGACGCGTCGCCCATCAGCGCCCGTTCGGGCAGCAGCTCGCGGGCCGGCACCGGACGTGGCGCCCCGCGCCAGCCGCCGACGGCGTTCATGCCGGATATCGCCTCGCTGGCGCTGTGGTAGGCCGCCGTCAGCATGGGCGCGGTGGGTCCGACGACCACGGGGCCGTCGGCGAACGCGACCAGCAGATCGCCCAGGAATTTGTCGGTAGGCGACAGTTGGCCGGACACGATCGCCACCAGCCAGGTCCCGTGCACGTCGGTGAGGGCGGCGCGGCCGTGCTGTGCGGCGATATCGCGGACGTGCTGGCTCGCGCGCTCGCTGTCGTCGGGGCCGGTCGACCCGTCGCGCCCGGGGGCCGGGGTGCCGACCACGACCGTCGCCGGGGCGGTGGTGTCCCAGTTCAGCGCCGCGGCGCGGGACAGCAGCTCGGGGCCGGTGTCGCCGCGGACCACCGCGTCGACGACGCTGGCCTCCATCCGGCTGTCCCAGGTGCCGCGGGCCTCGGCGGCGTTCGCATAGGCGGTCGCGGCGGTGAATGCCAGGTCACGGCTGTACTTGAGGATGCCCACCGTCAGCGCGGTCAGCTGATCCTCGGAGCGGGCCAGCAGCGGGACGACCTCCTCGAAGAAGTCCATCGTCACCCGCGCCATGTCCACGCTGTGCCGCAGCGCGATGCGGCGGGCGAGGTCCTGGGGCACCAGCTCGAAGGCCTGCGCGGTGTGGCTGACGTCGCTGTGCGGGTCCTGCATCCACTCGGCGAAGTTGTTGATGGCCGTCTGCACGACCAACGCCATGCTGGCCCGCTGCGACGCTTCCAGTTCGGCGAAGAACGGCAGCCGATCGCCCATCACCGAGACGGCTTCGGTGGCCAGCCGGCCGGAATACTGCTTCAGCCGCCGCAGGACCGACTCCGGCACGGTGTCCAGCATCTCCAGCGGGGAGCGGGGCTGTTTGGCGAACGGACCGGCGAAGGGGTTGTCATTCACCCCTAAAACCTACGCGACTTTTCTGGAAGTTTCCGCCAAAGAAGCCGCGTGGCGTTCTCAAGCCGGCCAGCCCGAGGGCCCGGCCGGCCGGGCCCTCGGTGAGGCGCGAGCGAGCGAGTGGCCCCGGTCAGGCCACGCCCGGGTCGGACGTCTGCTCCGGGGCGGCCAGCACGTCGTCGATCTTGTACTGGCGGGCGGCCGCGACCGGGACCGACGGGTCGATCTCACCATCGCGGGCCAGCGCCTCGAGCACCGCGACCACCTGCGACTCGGCGTCGGTGTTGAAGTATCGCCGCGCCGCGGGCCGGGTGTCGGAGAAGCCGAACCCGTCGGTGCCCAGGGTGACGTAGGTGCCCGGCACCCAGGGCCGGATCTGCTCAGGCACCGCACGCATCCAGTCGGAGACGGCGACCACGGGCCCGACGGCGTCCGACAGGGCCTGGGTGACGTATGGGACGCCGGCCGGCCGGTCCGGATGGCGCAGCCGCGTCCGGTCGACGGCCACGCCGTCGCGGTTCAACTCGCCCCAGCTGGTCACCGACCACACGTCGGCGGCGACGTCCCATTCCGCGGCCAGCATCCGCGCGGCGTCCAGCGCCGCCGGCATGGCCACCCCCGACGCCAGGATCTGCGCCTTGCTGGCCCGCTGTTCGGTGGCGACGTGGTAGCGGTACAGGCCGCGCAGCACGCCCTCGGGGTCGAAGTTCTCCGGCTCGGGCGGCTGCACGTACGGCTCGTTGTAGATGGTGATGTAGAAGTAGATGTCCTCGGGGTTCTCGCCGAACATCCGCGCCAGCCCACTCTCCACGATGTAGGCGATCTCGTAGGCGAACGCCGGGTCGTAGGCGACCACCGCCGGGTTGGTGCTGGCCAGCAGCAGCGAGTGACCGTCGGCGTGCTGCAGGCCCTCGCCGGTCAGCGTGGTGCGCCCCGCGGTGGCGCCCAGTAAGAAGCCCCGGGTCATCTGGTCCGCGGCGGCCCACAGGCCGTCACCGGTGCGTTGGAAGCCGAACATCGAATAGAAGATGTAGATCGGGATCATCGGCTCGTTGTGCGTCGCATACGACGTGCCCGCCGCGATGAACGAACCGACCGACCCGGCCTCGTTGATGCCCTCGTGCAGGATGTGGCCGGCTTCGCTTTCCTTGTAGGCCAGCATCAACTCGGCGTCCACGGCGGTGTACAGCTGACCGTTGCGGTTGTAGATCTTCAGCGACGGGAACCACGAGTCCATGCCGAAGGTGCGCGCCTCGTCGGGAATGATCGGCACGATGCGCGGGCCAACCTCCTTGTCCCGCAACACTTCCTTGAAGGTGCGCACGGTCGCCATGGTGGTGGCGACCTCCTGGGTTCCCGAACCCTTCTTCAGCGCCGCATAGGTGTCGCGGCCCGGCAGTCGCAGGGCCTTCGCCTTGGTCCGCCGCTCGGGCAGGAAGCCGCCGAGGGTGCGCCGGCGGTCGAGCATGTAGCGGATCTCCGGGGCGTCCGACCCGGGGTGGTAGTAGGGCGGCAGGTACGGATTCTCGTCCAGCTGGGCGTCGCTGATCGGGATCCGCATGGAGTCCCGGAAGCGCTTAAGGTCTTCCAGCGCAAGCTTTTTCATCTGGTGGGTGGCGTTGCGGCCCTGGAAGTGTGCGCCCAGCGAGTAGCCCTTGATGGTCTTGGCCAGGATCACCGTCGGCTGGCCCTTGTGGTCGAGGGCGGCCCGGTAGGCGGCGTACACCTTGCGGTAGTCGTGGCCGCCGCGCTTGAGGTTCCAGATCTCGGCGTCGGTCATGTTCGCCACGAGCGCCTTGGTGCGCGGGTCGCGGCCGAAGAAGTGGTCGCGCACGTAGGCGCCGTCGTTGGCCTTGTACGTCTGGTAGTCGCCGTCCGGCGTGGTGTTCATCAGGTTCACCAACGCGCCGTCGCGGTCGGCGTGCAGCAGGGCGTCCCACTCGCGGCCCCAGACCACCTTGATGACGTTCCAGCCGGCGCCGCGGAAGAACGACTCCAGCTCCTGGATGATCTTGCCGTTGCCGCGCACCGGGCCGTCGAGGCGCTGCAGGTTGCAGTTGATCACGAACGTCAGGTTGTCCAGACCCTCCAGCGCGCCGACGTGCGCCAGCCCGCGGCTCTCCGGCTCGTCCATCTCGCCGTCGCCCAGGAAGCACCACACGTGCTGGTCGGAGGTGTCCTTGATGCCGCGGTCGTGCAGGTAGTGGTTGAACCGCGCTTGGTAGATGGCGTTGAGCGGGCCCAGGCCCATCGAGACCGTCGGGAATTCCCAGAAATCGGGCATCAGCCGCGGGTGCGGGTAGGACGGCAGTCCGCCGGCGGCGTGGCTGTGCTCCTGCCGGAAGCCGTCCAGCCGGTCGGCGGTCAGGCGGCCCTCCAGGAAGGCACGCGCATAGATACCCGGCGACGCGTGGCCCTGGATGAACACCTGGTCGCCGCCGCCGGGGTGCGCCTTGCCGCGGAAGAAGTGGTTGAAGCCGACCTCGTACAGCGCCGCCGACGAGGCGTAGGTCGAAATGTGGCCGCCCACACCGACTCCCGGGCGCTGTGCGCGGTGCACCATGATGGCGGCGTTCCACCGGATCCACGCCCGGTAGCGCCGTTCGACGTCCTCGTCGCCGGGGAACCACGGCTCGAGTTCGGTCGGAATGGTGTTGACGTAGTCGGTTGACGTCAGCGACGGCAGGGCGACTCGCTGCTCGCCGGCCCGTTCCAGCAATCGCAGCATCAGATAGCGCGCCCGCGACGGGCCGGAGCGCTCCAGCAATTCGTCAAAGGACTCCAGCCACTCCGACGTCTCTTCCGGATCGATGTCGGGCAGGTAGGAGGCCACCCCCTCGCGAATCACCCGAACCCGGTCGGGTTCGGTTGCGCCGGTGGGGTTTGTGGCCAGATCGTGGCGCACGAACTCAGTTGTCAACGCACTACTCCTGTTGTGTGGCGGAATGTGTGCCGTAACGGGTGGGTCGCACCCTGCCCACCATCGTGCCGCACCGGTGTTTCGCGCGGATAGCCGACGTCGGGTAGCCGATCGCAACGTCGCCTGGCGAACACCAACTCGGCGTGTGTGGGACAGGTGTGCAACCCACCCGGTAACGTCAGCCTTGTGCTCATCCGGTGGGGTGCCGTCCCTCAGACGCAGGTGAAGGCTTTGCCCCGGCGCGGGGCGCTGGCCCTCGGATGCGTCGCCGTGACGCTGATGGGCATCGTCGGGTGCACCTCCGTCACCAACGGCACGGCAACACCGGACACCAAAGTGGCGCCGGCCTACCGGCAGTCGGTGTCGGCGTCGGTGTCCGCCTCGTCGGTGACCTCGAGCGTCCGCGAGTCCCAGCGGCAGCAGTCGCTGACCACCAAGGCGGTGCGCACCGCCTGCGCCACGCTGATCACCACCAGCAAGAACGCGATCGACAAGACCAACGAATTCGTCAAGGCGTTCAACGCCGGCCGCGGCACCGGCCCGACCGAGGGCCCGGCCATCGACGCCCTCAACGACAGCGCCACCACGGTGGGCAACAGCTTCAGCGATGCCATGTCGCAGCAGATCAAGGACGCCTTCAACGCCTACATCGACGCCGCCCGCGCGGTGGCCAACGCCATCGGCACCCACGCGGGGACCGGGGAATTCAACAAACGGGTCGATCAACTCAACGACACGAAAAAGAACGCGGTGAAACTGTGCCTGGCAACGTGATGATGCGGAAGTATGGACCAGGTTCTGGCTGTGCGACGATAATCCCCAATCGCATAGCGCGCGGACGTTAAGGAGGCTCCACGGTGGTCGCGGCGGATCACGCCCCGAGCTACGCCCGCAAATTGGGCATCCAGCGGGACCAGGTTGTCCAGGAGTGGGGCTGGGACGAAGACACCGATGACGAGATCCGCGCCGCGGTCGAGGAAGCCTGCGGCAGTGACTTGCTCGACGAGGACACCGACGAGGTGGTCGACGTCGTCCTGCTGTGGTGGCGCGACGGTGACGGCGACCTGGTGGACACCCTGATGGACGCGATCGGCCCGCTGGCCGAAGACGGCGTGATCTGGGTGCTGACGCCCAAGACCGGCAAGCCGGGTCACGTCTTGCCGGCCGAAATCGCGGAGGCCGCCCCCACCGCCGGTCTGATGCCGACCTCCTCGGTCAACCTGGGGGACTGGAGCGCCAGCCGGTTGGTGCAGCCCAAATCCCGTGCCGGGAAGCGTTGATGCTGCCCGTCGGCACAGCCGCCCCGGATTTCACTTTGCGCGACCAGAACCAGCAGCGCGTCACGCTGAGTTCGTATCGGGACGCCAAGAACGTTCTGCTGGTGTTCTTCCCGCTGGCCTTCACCGGGATCTGCCAGGGCGAGCTGGATCTGTTGCGTGACCACCTGCCCGAGTTCGAAAACGATCAGAGCGCGGCGCTGGCGATCTCGGTGGGCCCGCCGCCCACCCACCGGGTCTGGTCGCTGGACAGCGGCTTCACCTTCCCGGTGCTGTCGGACTTCTGGCCGCACGGCGCGGTCAGCCAGAGCTACGGCGTGTTCAACGAGGACGCCGGCTACTCCAACCGCGGCACGTTCGTCGTCGATCGGTCCGGGATCATTCGCTTCGCCGAGATGAAGCAGCCCGGCGAGTCCCGCGACCAGCGGCTCTGGGCCGACGCCCTGGCGGCCTTGCGGGCCTGAGGGGGTTGGAAATTTTGGGAAGTTGGCCTTCGGGCGGGTAGCCTGCCCGGGCACGGGCGCGTAGCTCAGTGGTAGAGCTCTGGTTTTACACACCAGCGGTCGGCGGTTCGATACCGTCCGCGCCCACCAATGTTCGCGGTCACGTCACGCACGAGAACGCGCGCGAATCCCGGAAGCGACATGGCCGGGCCGACGAATTCGAGTTCACCGAAAATAATCGACAAACGCCGCGTCGTAGCCGCGCGTCTTTGATTGCCGGGGCCGACCAGGAATTCGACGCGTGGCGCGAATCCGGTGCGGCGGTTTCGCGCCGCGCCAGACGGCCGATGGAGGCCGTCCGGATGTCCCGCGTCGGCGATTTTTCGTATCTCCGCCCGCGTTTCGCTAAGGGGATATCAGCTAACGCGCAGCAACGGCTCAGGAAATGCACAATCTCCATGTAGACGCCCCGGCGTTACGCTTTTAGTATGCCGTTGGCCAGCGGCGAAACATTTGCTGGACACGCCAACCTGCGGCAGCCGAGATGTACAGGAATGGGCAGGGCGTACGCCCGCCATCTGAGGTTATCCCGCCGCAACGCGCGCCCCCGGAATATCGCGGTGGCCAAATCCCTGGACCCCGACCGCGCAATCCGTGTGCTGGAGTTCGAAATGCCGCGGAACACGTGCGAAAGCAATGTCCGGCCTGCCGCAAAAACACCGCCACAGACCCTGTTTTCTTACGTCGCTACAGCTCCGATCGGTGTGCCGCCCGCGCGGCCGCCCGCGTGCAGCGACTGGCACCTGCCCGGCCGTCGCCCGGCCGCGCTAGCCCCGTAGCTACCCACGTTTGTGGCGTAGATGAATATCCAAAGCCCGTCAAACGACGGGCCCTAGTAAGAACGAAGGTACTGCCATGTTCACCGGCATCACCAGGTCCACCGGCATCACCAGCCACGGCCACCTCGGCACTCTGGCTACCGCCATCCTGGTGTTAACTGGCGCTGCAATCCTGCGCGGCGGCGCAGCTGCGGCCGACCCTAACCAAGACGACCAGTTCCTCGCCCTGCTCGATCAGGAAGGCATCCCCGCCCTCGAGGGCGTCCCGTATCTGATCGATACCGCCCACAAAGTCTGTCGCGCAGTCGATGCCGGCTTTTCGGCGGACGCCGTCGTGGACGCGATGGTGCAATTTGCGTACAGCCAGGACCCGGCCGAGCGCAACTACGCCCCGGGGCGCCTCGCGCGCACCGAGGCCCGATTCGTCACTGCGTCGGTCGAGGCCTACTGCCCATACGACCGGGGCAAGATCGCTTCCCTGGCGGTCAATCCCGCGTCGGCCTGGAACGTCCCCACAGCTCCAGGGACCGCGCATGCGCATACCGCGGTCGCCGTCACCACGCCGGCGCAATGGCGGGGAGTCGTTGCGGCAGGCCGATTCCGGAATCCCGCCGGCGACATCACTCAGCCACAACCGCCGGAGATCCCAATGCCGCCACCGCCGCCGGTGGCGCATCTCCAGACGCCGCCCCGGCCGATCGCGGCACCGCCGCGACCGCGGCAGGCACCGCCCCGGCCGCAGCAGCCGGCGCCCGCACCACTGCAGCCGGCGCCCGCACCGCAGCAGCCGGCGCCCGCACCACTCGAGCCCCCACCCGCACCGCAGCAGCCCGCGCCGCCACCGCCACCCCCGCCGCCGCCGCCGGCGCCGCCACCGATGTCGCCGGGGTTTGTCAGGCTCGCGCCCTGAGGTAGTGGGCGTCGCGACGGGGCGCGTGCCGAGGGCACTGCGTCCGAGGGCACTATGAACGCGTGAAACCGTTCCGCATCGACGTTCCCGACGACGTTCTCGACGATCTGCGATCGCGGCTGGCGCGCACGCGCTGGCCCGAGGCCGAATGCGTGGACGACTGGAGCCAGGGCGTGCCGCTGGCCTACACCCGCGAGCTGGCCGACTATTGGGCCAACGCCTACGACTGGCGATCGCGGGAGGCCGCGCTCAACCGCTTCGATCAGTTCATCACCGAAATCGACGGGCTGGACCTCCATTTCATTCACCAGCGATCCCCGCACGCCGATGCCTTCCCGTTGGTGATCACGCACGGCTGGCCGGGCTCGATCGTGGAATTCCACAAGGTGATCGAGCCATTGACCAACCCCGCGTCGGGTCGCGCCGAGGACGCCTTCCACGTCGTGTGCCCGTCGCTGCCCGGGTACGGGTTCTCGGGCAAGCCCACCCACACCGGCTGGGGCGTGGAAAAGATCGCCGAGGCATGGGAAACGCTCATGGCGCGCCTGGGCTATGACCGATACGGCGCCCAGGGTGGCGACTGGGGCGCCGCGGTCACGACACAGATCGGCCGCAACGTCGGCCACTGCGTGGGCATCCACCTGAACATGCCGGTCGGCCGGCCCACCAAGGACTCGCTGACCAACCCGACCGAGGAGGAGCAACGCGCCCTGGCCGGATTGGCCAACCACCGCAAGTGGGGCACCGGCTATTCCAAGCAACAGTCCACCCGGCCGCAGACGCTGGGCTACGGCCTGGCCGATTCGCCCGTAGGGCAGCTGGCCTGGATCGTCGAAAAGTTCTGGGACTGGGCCGATTGCGACGGTCATCCCGAGAACGCGGTCAGTCGCGACGAGCTGCTCGACAACGTGATGGTCTACTGGGTGACCAACACCGCCGCGTCCTCGGCCCGCCTGTACTGGGAGAGCTTCGCGGTGTGGGGCGGCGGGGACCGCGTCGAATTGCCCACGGGCGTCGCGGCTTTCCCGGGCGAGCTGCTCAAGGCTCCGCGCAGCTGGTGCGAACCGGTCTACAACATCACCCACTGGACGGACATGCCGCGCGGCGGGCATTTCGCGGCGTTCGAACAACCGGAGCTGTTCGTCGAGGACGTGCGCGGGTTCTTCGCGACCGTGCGCTGACGTATCAGCCGGGCGGGGCGAAGAACTCCAGGGCGATGCCGTCGGGGTCGCGGAAACTCAACCCCGAGCCGTAGGGCGCATCCACGATGCCCCGTGCTCGATTCCCAGTTCGCCCAGGCGGGTGACCCACTTCTCCAGCTCGGCGCGCCCGGTGCAGCCGAAGCCGACGTGGTCGAGCCCGACGCGGTGTTCGCTGAACTTCTCGTCGGGGGCCGCCCGGTCGTGCTGATGGATGCCGAATACGGTGCCGCCGTCGAGCATCCACACCTGGTGGTGGAAGCCGGCGTCGGTGTGCTCATCGAGGATCGGGTCGGCGCCGAGCAGGTTGCGATACCACGGTCCGCTGACTTCGAGGTCGCGCACCGTGACCGCGACGTGGTTGAGCGCTGGAAAGGTCATGCCTTGCCACGCTAGTCCGCTTTGCGCGGTTTGCCGACCAGCGGGCCGCTGGCCGAGTAGCCACCGTCCACGGCCAGCGCGGCACCGGTGACGAACGATGCCTCGTCGCTGGCGAGAAAGAGTGCGGCGGCGGCCAATTCGGCGGGTTCGCCCCACCGCGCCATTGGTGTCGGCAGGTAACCGCCCGGCGGCACCTCGTCGTCGGGTTTGGCGCCGGCCAGGCCGGTGTAGGTCATCCCGGGGCAGATCGCGTTGATGCGCACGTTCGTCTTGGCGTAATCGAGCGCGGCGGATTTGGTCATCTGCACCACCGCGGCCTTGGCTGCGGCGTAGCAGGACAAGCCTTTCCAGCCGACCAGCCCGGACGCCGAGGCTGTGTTGACGACGGCGCCGCCGCCCGCCTCGAGCATCGCGGGGATCGCGTATTTCATGCCGAGGAACACGCCTTTGAGATTGATGGCCAGGATCTTGTCGAACATTTCTTCGTCGGTGTCGGCCAGGGCCGCGTGTGGCCCACCGAATCCGGCGTTGTTCAGCAGCACGTCCACCCGGCCGAAGCGGTCGACGGTGGTGGCGACCATGCGTTGCACGTCGGCGGCGTCGGTGACGTCGACGTGCACCGGCAGCGCGACATCGCCGAGCCTGGCGGCGATCTCGCGCTCCTGCCCGCTGACGTCGGCGCAGACGACGCGGGCGCCCTCGTCGGCGAACCGCAGGGCCGCGGCCCACCCGATGCCGGAGCCCGCGCCGGTGATGATGGCGACCTTGCCCGCGAGACGATCCTGGGCCATCTAGACGATCCGCCGGCCCTGGCGCGCGCGGGATCGCATGTCCCACAGGTAGAGCCGGTAACCGAAGATCCAGGCCCGGTGCGGGATCAGCCGGTCGGCCAGCCGCAGAGCCGCCAGCAGCCAACCGAAGCGGCGCTGCCGGCCCGGCGACCAGTCCAGCCCCATCAACTCCCGGAACTCGGGAGCCAGAAACCCCGTGGTCGCGAACAGGTTGAACGGCCCCGCCAGCACCCGCACCGGCCACGGCAGGAACGCCAACGCCGCCACGCCGCGCAGGTGCTCGCGCACCGGAGGATCGATGCGCAGCTCGTCGAGCGAGCGTTTCCAGTACTCGTCGAACGCGGCCCGGTCCGGCGGCCACATCCGCTCGGGCACTTGCAGTGTCGTGCCCAGCCGGCTGGCATCTTGGTAGACCGCGTCGGCCGTCGCGTCGTCCAGCGGGCCGTGCAGGAACTCGTGCTGGTCGACGAAATACCGGTACAGGCAGGCCGCCACCCACAGCTGCAACTTGGGGTCAAAGGCGTTGTAGGACACCGGGCTCGACGACGTCGACCGGACCTGCCGGTGGGCGACGTCGACGGCCGCGCAGATCAGCGTCCGGTCGTACGCGGTCCCGATGGTGGCGGCCGCCAGGTAGGTGCCGGTGGTGCGGGCGCGCTTGAACGGATGCTTGTAGACGTTGCCGCTGTCCACCGGGCTTTCCAGCACGCCGTAGCCGACACCGGGCAACGACAACTGCATGATGACGTTCGCGGCGGGCAACAACGCCGCCGCCGGGTTCAGCAGGTCGGCGACCCGGGTCGCGGGCCGCTTCACCGCGAACCACGCCTGCTGGGCCTCATGCCTTCGAGTAGATCATCGCCGGATCGCCGCGATCAATGATCTCCGCGTTATATCCGCCCGAGAAATGGGCACGCCTTCGCGGTCGCCTAGCCGACAGGGCGGATGTGAGACGCTGCCGGGGTGGTTGCGAGGCGGGCGCGGATCGCGGGCGTGGCGATCGGCTATCTGGCCGACCGCGCGCTGGGTGACCCGCGCCGCGGTCACCCGGTCGCGCTGTTCGGGCGGGCCGCGGCCGCGCTGGAGAACGTGATCTACCGCGACGGGAGGGTCGCCGGCGCCTTCCACGTCGCCGCGCTGCTCGCGGCGCTCGGCCTGCTGGGCCTGTCCGTGGAACGCGCCGCCGCGCGGCGCGGCCCGGCGTGGACGATCGCGGCGACCGGAGCGGCCACCTGGGTCGCGCTGGGCGGCACCTCGCTGGCGCGCACCGGCCTGGACATGTCGGAGCGGCTGGAACGCGGCGACGTCGAGGCCGCGCGCGGGTTGCTGCCCTCGTTGTGTGGGCGCGATCCGGCGTCGCTGGACGAGGCCGGACTGGCCCGCGCGGCACTGGAGTCGATCGCCGAGAACACCTCCGACGCGCAGGTGGCGCCGCTGCTGTGGGCGGCGGCCGGCGGCGTCCCCGCGGTGCTGGTGTATCGCGGCATCAACACCCTGGACTCGATGGTGGGTTATCGCTCGCCGCGCTATCTCCGATTCGGTTGGGCCGCAGCACGATTGGATGACGTCGCCAACTACGCCGCCGCGCGGGTGACCGCGTCGCTGGCGGTGCTGCTGGCGCCGCTGGTCGGCGGATCACCGTCGGGCGCGGCACGGGCCTGGCGCCGCGATGCCGCCCGTCACCCCAGCCCCAACGCGGGCGTCGTCGAGGCGGCCTTCGCCGGGGCGCTGGGCGTGCGGCTGGGCGGGCCCACGCAATACCGCCACGAGCTGCAGATCCGGCCCACCCTGGGCGATGGCCGGGCGCCGGCGGTGACCGACCTGCGGCGCGCGGTGGCGCTGTCGGCACTGGTGCAGACGGGCGCCGCCGTGGCGGCGGGGCTGGCGGTGTGCCTGTCGGGCTACCGCCGCCGGCCGTAGCGGTCGGCGAGTTTGGCCTCCACGGACTGCGGCGCTTCGGGCGCCTCGGGCGTGGGCGCCACCTCGGCGGCCGGCCGCTGTTGCTGCTCCTGGCGGCGGGCGCGGATCTCGGAGTAGGCGAAGTAGCCCAACCCGATCGGGGCGAGGATGCCGAACGCGATCCACTGGATGCCGTAGGACAGGAACGGGCCGGCGTCCAGCTGTGGCACGCCGACCACGCCGAGGCCGCCGGGCTGGCCGTCGATCAGTTGCAGGTAGGACCCGGCCAACGGGACCTTGGTCAGCACCGCCACCTGTTCGGTGTCGATCGAATACACCTGCTGCACACCGTCTCCCACGAAGGGATCCTTGTTCACCGCGGCGGTCTCGGAGTTGCGCAGCCGCGCCGTGATGGTCACCGTCTGCGTCGGGGGACGGGGGATGGGCGGCACATGGGAACCCTCCAGCGGGCGCACGTAGCCGCGGTCGACCAGGACGGTCGGCCCGCCGTCGACGACGAACGGCACCAGCACCTCGAACGCCGGCTTCGAATCGATCACCCGCAATCGGGCCAGCACCTGCACGTCGGGCAGGTAGTGCCCGGTGGCGGTGACCTGTCGCCACTGCGCGTCCGGGGCCGCTGAATTCCGCTGCGGCAGAAGCATTTTCAGCGGGACGGGCGCGGTGTTCAACGACGATTCGATCTGGTGGTTCTCCTGCGAGGTCCTGCTGTGCTTGCCGAGCTGCCAGGGTGCGAGCACCGTGAAGCACAGGTACGCGAAGGCGACGACCACCAGGGCCAGCACGATCCAGCCCGGGCGCAGCGCAAAGGGCAGGCGGCGCATCACGTGGAGCCGTTCTGGGTGAGCCGCTCGTCGACCCAGTCGTGCAGGCCGGGCAGCGCGGCCTCGATGACCGTGTACACGCGCTCGAAGTCTGCGATGTCGCCGTAGTAGGGGTCGTCGACGTCGGGGGTGTGCGCGCCGGTGCGCGGATCGAAGGACCGCAGCATCCGGACGCGGTCCTCGTCGGCGCCCAGGTGCCGCAGCATCCGGGCGTGGTTGCGGTCCAGGGCCACCACCAGGTCGGCGCCCAGGTGCTCGGCGTCGACCTGGGTGGCGCGGTGCTCGCACGCGTAGCCGTGGGCGCGCAGCACGCCGGCGGCCCGCTCGTCGGCGCACTCACCGACGTGCCAGTTGCCGGTGCCGGCGCTGCTCACCCGGACCGCGTCGGCCAGGCCGCGCCGGCGCAGCTGGTCGGCGAACATCTTCTCGGCCATCACCGACCGGCAGATGTTGCCGGTGCACACGAACGTGACGTGCAGCGGCTCGCGACTAGACACCCAGCGCCCTCCGTAATTCGTCGATGGTCGCGGCGTGCGTCACCCCGGACGCGGCGCGGTCGGGAAAGTCGGCCTTGCCGTAGCCCCAGCCGACCACCACGGTGTCGATGCCGTGCGCGGCCGCGCCGTGCACGTCGTGGCTGCGGTCACCGACCATCAGCACCCGGTCGGGCAGCGGCTCCAGCTGCTCCAGGGCGTGGGCCAGCACCTCGACCTTGGCCTTGCGCGCACCGTCGGGGCTCGCGCCGGCGATCACCTCGAAGTGCTGGTCGAGTCCGAAGTGGGCGAGGATGCGCCGCGCGGTCGGCTCCAGCTTGGAGGTGGCGACCGCCAGCCGGACACCGGCCGCGCGCAGGTCCACCAGCAGCGCCTCGATCCCGTCGAACAGCGCGTTCATCGCCCAGCCCCGGGCGCCGTACTCGGCGCGGAAGGCCGCGATCGCCTTCTCGGCGTCGTCGCCGAGTTCCATGGCCCGAAAAGTGTCGTCCATCGGCGGACCGACGATCTGTGCGACGAGGTCGCCGGGCGGCACCGGGGCGCCGATGTGCTCGAGCGCGTACAGGAAGCTGGCGACGATCCCTTCCGCGGAGTCGGTCAGCGTGCCGTCGAGATCGAAGATCACCAGCTGCGCCGCGGCGGGGGCGGTGGCGTCCGGGGCCTGCCGATCGGCTGACGTTGTGCCTGTCACCTCACCATTGTCCTCGATGGCTGCGGCCGGGTGTGACGGTGTTGGTCCGGCGGGCCCGCGGGGCGCACTAGTGTTTCACGGATGGCGAGTCTGAACCTGAGCCCGCCTGCGGCGCGCTACCACGGCGATCAGGCCGTCGCGCCCGGGATGCTGGATTTCGCCGTCAACGTCCGGCACGGCCAACCGCCGGAGTGGCTGCTGCGGCGGCTGGCCGAGCGGCTGCCCGATCTGGCGCGCTACCCGAGCCTCGACGACGTGCGCCGGGCGCAGGACGCGGCCGCCGAGCGGCACGGCCGGGCCCGCGACGAGGTGCTGCCGCTGGCCGGGGTGGCCGAGGCGTTCGCCCTGCTGGGCAATCTGCGGCCGCGGCGGGCGGCGATCATCGCGCCGGCGTTCACCGAGCCGGCCGTCGCGCTGACGGCGGCCGGGGTGCCGGTGCACCACGTCGTGCTGGAGCCGCCGTTCGGCCTGGCCGGGGCGGCCGTCCCCGACGACGCCGACCTCGTCGTGGTGGGTAATCCGACCAACCCCACCTCGGTGCTGCACACCCGCGAACAATTGCTGGCGTTGCGCCGGCCGGGGCGCATCCTCGTGGTCGACGAGGCGTTCGCCGACTCGATTCCCGGTGAGTCGCAGTCGCTGGCCGGTGACGCGCTGCCCGACGTGCTGGTGCTGCGCAGCCTGACCAAGACCTGGGCGCTGGCCGGGTTGCGGGTGGGCTACGCGCTGGGCTCCCCGGACGTGCTGGCGCGGTTGACCGCCCAGCGGGCGCACTGGCCGGTGGGGACGCTGCAACTGACGGCCATCGCCGCGTGCTGCGGCCGCCAGGCCGTCGCCGAGGCGGCGGCCGGCGCGGCGCGATTGTTCCGGTTGCGCGCCGAGATGGTGACCGGCCTGGCATCGGTGGGTGCCGAGGTGGTCGACGGCCGGGCTCCGTTCGTGCTGTTTCGCACACCCGATGCGGTCCACATCCGAAAGACTCTGCATGACAGGGGAATTGCCATTCGCCGCTGTGATACGTTCGTCGGCCTGGACGAGCGGTACCTGCGGGCGGCGGTGCGCCGCGAGTGGCCGCAATTGGTGCAGGCCATCGCGGAATCGACGGGACACCTCGGGGGGAAGCGGTGAGCGTGCGGCTGGCCGAGGTCATCGCGGTGCTCGACGAGGCCTACCCGCCGCGGCTCGCCGAATCCTGGGATTCGGTGGGCCTGGTGTGCGGCGACCCCGACGACGAGCTCGAGTCGGTGACCGTGGCGGTCGACGCGACGCCGGCGGTCGTCGACGAGGTTCCCCCGGCGAGCCTGCTGCTGGCCCACCATCCACTGCTGCTGCGCGGCGTGGACTCCGTGGCGGCCAGCACTCCCAAGGGTGCGCTGGTGCACCGGCTGATCCGGACCGGGCGTTCGCTGTTCACCGCGCACACCAATGCCGACTCGGCCCGCCCGGGCGTCTCCGACGCGCTGGCCGAGGCCCTGGGTCTTGACGTCGAAGCCGTCCTCGAACCGGTGTCGGATGCGCCCGACATCGACAAGTGGGTCGTCTACGTGCCCGCCGAGAACGCGGAAGCGGTGCAGGCGGCGGTGTTTGCGGCCGGGGCCGGCCATATCGGGGACTATTCGCACTGCAGCTGGACCGTCAGCGGCATCGGCCAGTTCCTGCCGCACGAAGGCGCCTCGCCCGCGGTGGGCAGCGTCGGGAATGTCGAGCGGGTGGCCGAAGACCGGTTCGAGGTCGTCGCGCCCGCGCGTTCGAGGGCCGCGGTGCTGGCGGCGATGCGCGCCGCCCATCCCTACGAGGAGCCCGCGTTCGACATCTTCGCGATGGTGCCCCCGCCCGGCGACGCCGGATTGGGCCGCGTCGGGATGCTGGCACGCCCGGAACCGTTGCGCAGCTTCGTCTCCCGCGTCGGCGCGGCGCTGCCGCGCACGTCGTGGGGAGTGCGGGCGGCGGGTGACCCCGAGATGCCGGTGTCGCGGGTTGCCGTGTGCGGCGGTGCCGGGGACTCGCTGCTGGCCGCCGCGGCCGGTGCCGGCGTGCAGGCCTACGTGACGGCCGACCTGCGCCACCACCCGGCCGACGAACATCGCCGCGCCTCGGAGGTGGCCTTGATCGATGTGGCACATTGGGCAAGTGAATTCCCATGGTGTGAGCAGGCCGCCGGCTTGCTGCGGTCGCGTTTCGGTGCGGAGCTCCCGGTGCGGGTGAGCTCGATTCGCACCGACCCCTGGAACGTCGAGCCCGATGGCAACGGGGGGGAGCGGTCATGAAAGCTGAAGTGGCGCAGCAACGTTCGTTGCTCGAGTTGGCGAAATTGGACGCCGAGCTGTCCCGCATCACGCACCGGGCCACCCACCTGCCCGAGCAAGAGGCCTGCGAGCGGCTGCAGGCGGAGTCCGAGGCCGCCGGTGACCGGGTGGCCACGCTGCGCATCGCGCTGGAGGACATCGACGCCCAGGTGGCGCGGCTCGAGACGGAGATCGAGGGGGTGCGCCGGCGCGAGGACCGCGACCGCTCGCTGCTGCAGTCGGGGGCGACCGACGCCAAGCAGCTCTCGGATCTCCAGCACGAGCTGGAGACCCTGCAGCGCCGGCAGACCAGCCTGGAGGACTCCCTGCTCGAGGTGATGGAGCGTCGCGAGGAGCTGCAATCGCAGCTGGACGACGAGCAGCGGACCCTCACGTCGCTGGAGACCGAGATGGCCGCCGCGCGGGAGGCGCTCGAGGCCGCGGTCGCCGAGCTCAGCCAGGCCCGCGAGCTGCAGGCCTCGCGGCGCGACTCGCTGAGCGCGGCGCTGGACCCCGCGCTCTCGGCGCTCTACGAACGCCAGCGCGCCGGGGGAGGCGCCGGTGCCGGGCAGCTGCTGGGCCGCCGGTGCGGAGCCTGCCGGCTCGAGATCGACCGCGGCGAGCTGTCCCGCATCTCGGCGGCCGCCGAGGACGATGTCGTGCGCTGCCCGGAATGCGGCGCGATCCTGTTGCGGGTCAAGGGATTCGATCAGTGAAAGTCGTCATCGAGGCCGACGGCGGATCACGCGGCAACCCCGGGCCGGCCGGATACGGTGCGGTGGTGTGGACCGAGGACCGCACGACCGTGCTGGCGGAGGCCAAGCAGGCCATCGGCCGGGCAACCAACAATGTTGCCGAATACCGGGGCCTGATAGCCGGTTTGGACGACGCCCTGAACCTGGGCGCCACCGAGGCGGCGGTGTACCTGGACTCCAAACTGCTGGTGGAGCAGATGTCCGGGCGGTGGAAGGTCAAGCACCCCGACCTGATCGAACTGCACGCCGAGGCCCGTGACCGGGCGCGACGGTTCGCGCGCATCAGCTACTCGTGGATCCCGCGGGCGCGCAACACGCATGCCGACCGGTTGGCCAACGAGGCGATGGACGCCGCCGCCGAGGCCAGCGGCTCCGCCGAAAAGCCCGAACCGGCGCCACTATCCGCCCCGGTGGAAAAACCGGAACCCGTCGCGGCGCCGGCCCCGTCGCCGCCCGGCTGGACCGGCGCGCGCGGCGCCCCACCCGGCTGCTGCTGCTGCGCCACGGCCAGACCGAGTTGTCGGTGCACCGCCGCTATTCGGGCCGTGGCAACCCGGCGCTCACGGAGGTGGGGCGGCGGCAGGCCGACGCGGCGGCGCGCTATCTGGCGCAGCGCGGCGGCATTTCGACGGTCTTCGCCTCCCCGCTGCAGCGGGCCTATGACACGGCGGCGGCCGCCGCCAAGGCGCTGGGCCTGGACGTGACCGTCGACGACGACCTGATCGAGACCGATTTCGGGGCGTGGGAGGGGCTGACGTTCACCGAGGCCGCCGAGCGCGATCCCGAGCTGCACGGTCGCTGGCTGCGCGATACCAGCACCGCACCGCCGGGCGGGGAAAGCTTCGACGCGGTGGCCGAGCGGGTGTCGAGGTTTCGTGACCGGATCGTCGCCGCGCACCAGGGCAGCACGGTGCTGGTGGTGTCGCACGTGACACCGATCAAGATGCTGCTGCGCGAGGCGCTGGACGCCGGGGCCGGCATCCTGTACCGCCTGCACCTCGACCTGGCGTCGCTGAGCATCGCCGAATTCTATTCCGACGGAGCGTCTTCGGTGCGTCTGGTCAACCAGACGGCGTATCTGTAAATTACTCCTGCTCTTGGTTGAGTCGCGGGATCAGGCCGCCGGCCAACACATCCTTGACTTGCCGCGGCGAGAGCCGATGCCGCACAGCGAATGACGATTCCTTGCTCACATTGTCGACCTGCAGGACGTCCTCTTTGTCGAGAGCGTCCAGGTTCTGGATGCGGAGGGTGTCGTCTTGGTCGACCGAGTCGTAGTCGTCGGGATTGTCGAACTCGAGCGCCAAAATGCCGTAGTTGGCCAGGTTCTGCCAGTGGATGCGGGCGAAGGACTTGGCGATGACCGCGCGCAGTCCCAGGTAACGCGGAGCGATCGCGGCGTGCTCCCGCGAGGAGCCCTGGCCGTAGTTGTCGCCGGCGACGATGATGTGCCCGCCGTCGCCGGCCGCTTGAGCCCGCTCGGGGTAGGAATCGTCGATCCGAGTGAAGCTGAACATCGCGAGCTTCGGGATGTTGGACCGCAGTGGGAGCGCCTGCACTCCGGCCGGTGAGATCTCGTCGGTGGAGACGTTGTCGCCGACCTTGAGCAGCACCGGCGCCTCGATTTCGTCCGGCAGCGGTGACAACTCGGGCAGGCTGGAGATGTTGGGTCCCTTCACGGGTTCGACCCGTTGTGCCTCCTCGGGCTCGAGCGGGGGCACCAACATGGCGGTGTTGACGGAGTTGCGTTCGGGTAGCTCGAGTTTCGGATACTCCATCTGCTGCTCTTCGGCCCACGCCCGCGGATCGGTGATCACACCCGTCAGCGCCGACGCCGCGGCGGTCTCGGGGGAGCAGAGCCAGACCGCGTCCTCCTTAGTGCCCGAGCGGCCGGGAAAGTTGCGCGGCATCGTGCGCAGCGAGTTGCGGCCGACCGCGGGGGCCTGGCCCATGCCGATGCACCCCATGCAGCCCGCCTGGTGGATGCGCGCGCCGGCCACCACCAGATCGAGCGTCGCGCCCATCTTGGTCAGGTCGGCCAGGATCTCGCGTGACGTCGGGTTGATGTCGAAGCTGACCTGCGGGGCCGTCTGGCGTCCCGCCACCATGGCGGCCGCGATCGCGAAATCGCGCAGCCCGGGGTTGGCGCTGGAACCGATCACCGTCTGGGCGATCTCCTCGCCGGCCACGTCGCGCACCGGCACCACGTTGCCCGGTGACGACGGTTTGGCGATCAGCGGCTCGATCTGCGATAAGTCGATGCTGTCCTCGACGTCGTAGCCCGCGCCCTCGTCGGCCAGCAACTCTGTCCAGTCGTCCTCGCGTCCCTCGGCCCGCAGGAATTCGCGGACGGCGTCGTCGCTGGGAAACACCGTGGTGGTGGCGCCGAGTTCGGCGCCCATGTTGGCGATGACGTGGCGGTCCATCGCCGTCAGCGTCGCCACACCGGGCCCGTGGTACTCGATGATCCGGTTCACCGCGCCCTTGACGTCATGTCGGCGCAACATCTCCAGGATCACGTCCTTGGCCGAACACCACTGGGGCAGCTCAACGTCGAGCCGCACCCCCCAGATTTCGGGCATCCGGATGTGCAGTGGCCGCCCGGTGATCGCGAGCGCCACTTCGAGACCGCCGACGCCGATGGCGAGCATGCCCAGCGATCCGGCCGCCGGGGTGTGGGAGTCGGACCCCACCATCGTCTTGCCGGGGATGCCGAAGCGCTGCATGTGGGTCGGGTGCGACACCCCGTTGCCCGGTTTGGAGAACCACAGCCCGAAGCGTTGCGCCGCGGTGCGCAGGTATTCGTGATCCTCGGCGTTCTTCTCGTCGCCCTGCAGCAGGTTGTGGTCGACGTACTGCACGCTCACTTCGGTGCGGGCGCGATCGAGGCCGAGCGCCTCGAGTTCCTGCATCACCAGGGTGCCGGTGGCGTCCTGGGTCAGCGTCTGATCGATGCGGATCGCGATCTCTTCTCCCGGGGACATCTCCCCGGACTCCAGATGCGAGCTGATCAGCTTGTGGGCGACGTTCATGGGCATACCCGGGGTCTACCCCGGTACGGCCTGTTTTAGCGCGATTCGATGGCTATGTCGGCGGTCCGTCGTTCACCGAGTCAGCGTGATCGCGCGCTCCGGGCAATTGCGCTCGGCCGTGACGGCCTGCGTTTCGAGCTCGCCGGACACCTCGTCGACGAGCACCAGGCAGTGCCCGACCTCGTCGGCGTCGAAGACGCCGGGCGCCAGGGTGTAGCAGCGCCCGTGCCCGGTGCACAGGTCGGCGTCGACCGCGACGTGAGTCATTTGCGCCGCACCTCCTCATCGCTTCGCTCTGCATCGTCGCCGGCGCGGGTCATGACACCGGAAAGACCAGCGGCAGCGACTCCACCGACCGCAGTGCGGCGGTGTAGCACAGCTCGGTGCCGGGCTTGATCTGGTAATCGGGTATGCGGCGGTGGAATTCGCGCAACGCCACCCGAAGCTCCATGCGGGCCAGGTGCGAGCCGAGGCAGCGGTGCGGCCCGCCGCCGAAAGCCCGGTGCCGGTTGGGGTTACGGGTGAAGTCCACCAGCTCCGGGTCGGGGAACTCGGCCGGGTCGGTGTTGGCCGCACCCAGCAGCGGGCTGACCCGCTCGCCCTTGCTGATCGGGCACCCGCCCACCTCGACGTCCTGGACGGCCACCCGGGCCACACCGGGAACCGGTGTCTCCCAACGCAACAACTCTTCGACCGCGCCGGGCAGGACGTCGGGCTGCTCGACGAGTTGACGGCGATGGCCGGGGTGACGCGCCAGGTATACGAAGAAGCAGTCGAGCGAGTCGGTGACCGTGTCCAGTCCGGCGATGAGGAACAGGAAACAGATGTCGAGCAGCTCCTCGCGCGACAGTGGTTGGCCGGCATCGTCTTTGAAGTTCGCCGCGATCATGGCCGACAGCACGTCGTCGCGCGGGCGGGCGATGTGGTCGTCGATGGCGCGGTCGAAGTACTCGTAGATCTGCTGGGCCACGGCCGCGGAGCTCTCGTGGCGGCGGTCGAAACCCGAGTCGCCCTCGGGGCGGATGACGCCGTCCTTCCACACCAGGAATCGCTCGAGGTCGTCCAGCGGCAGGCCGAGTAGCTGCAGAAAGACGGTGCAGGGCAGCGGCACCGCGAACTCGGCGTGGAAGTCGCACTCGCCCCGGCCGGCGAAGCGGTCGATCATCTCGTTGACCAGCTCGGTCACCCGTGGTTCGCGCCGGGCCATCTCGCGCGGGGTGAACAGCGGATCGAGGACGCGTCGGTACTTGGCGTGCTCGGGCGGGTCGATCTGCAGCGGGATCAGCGGCCGCACGTTGCCCAGGTCGACCGCATCCATGTTCGACGAGAACAGCTCGGTGTGTTTGAGCGCCATTTCGATGTCGGCCAGGCGGCTGAGAACCACCGCCTGCGGCGACCGGAACACGGGGGTGGTTTCGCGCAGCGCCTTGTACATCGGTTGCGGCTCCGCGAGCCCCGTGACCGTCTGGTCGACGAAACTTTCGGCTTCTGTCATGCGGTCAGCCTGGCACCGCGGTGCCCGCCGGGCAATGGTCGAACGCGGATCAACTGTGCAGGTGGAGCCGCTCGCCGTGCGCTCCGAAGATCATGATCGCCTCCACCGGCCCGTCCACCACGCCGAACCAGTGCGGTGTCCACGTCGAGAACTCGACGGCCTGGCCCGGGTCGATGGTGAAGTCGCGTTCGCCCAGGATGAGCCGCAGCCGGCCGGAAAGCACATACATCCAGTCCTGGCCCTCGTGCACGGGCAGGTCGGTGGGCGGGGTGCGGCGACGCGCGCTGACCCGGACCTTGAACGCGTGCAGGCCACCGGCGGGCCCCTGGTGGGTCAGCGGCCAATAGGTGACGCCGTGGTGGGTGCGCGCGGTGCCGCGCACCCGCGGGTCGGGGGTGGGCGGCGCCTGCAGCAGCTCGTCGGTGCTGACCGACAAAGCGCGCGCCAGCCGGGGCAGGTGATCCAACGCCAGCCGGCGTTTCCCGGACTCGAGGCGGCTCAGCGTCGAGACGTCGATGCCGGCGCGCTCGCCCACCTCCTGCAGCGTCAGCCCGCGTTGCACCCGCAGTTCGCGCAGTCGCCGGCGCACCAGGAGGTCGATGTCGGGGGTGGTTTTTGCCTGCATGGCAATTCAGCTTGGCAAAGTCGTGCCGGCTGGGCAAGCTCGCGGTATGGAAAATTCGTGCAAACCTGATGACGCCCAGCGGTTCTGGGAGGAGCGCTACCGCTCGGTCGAGCGGGCGTGGAGCGGACGGGTCAATCCCCGCCTGGCCGAGGTGGCTGCCGGCCTGCCGGCGGGCCGGGCGCTCGACCTCGGCTGCGGTGAGGGGGCCGACGCGCTCTGGCTGGCCGAGCGCGGCTGGCAGGTGGTGGCCGTCGATATCTCGGCCACCGCGCTGCGGCGCGCCACCGAGGCCGCATCGGCCCGGAACCTGCTCGCGCACATCGACTTTCAGCAACACGACCTCAACGAGAGTTTCCCCGAGGGGAGCTTCGATCTGGTGTCCGCGCAGTATCTGCACTCCCCGGCGCGGCTGGAACGCGACGGGGTGCTGCAGCGGGCGGCCGAGCGGGTGGATCGTGGTGGGGTGCTGCTGATCGTCGACCACGGGGCACCCCCGCCATGGGCGGAACACCACGACGGTCACCACTTCGCCGGCATCGAGGAGGTCCTCGGGTCGCTGCGCCTGGACCCGCCGCGGTGGACGCGGCTGCGCACCGAGGCCGTCGACCGCGAAATGCTCGGCCCGAACGGGGAAGTCGGAACGATGGCCGACAACATCATGGTGTTGCGGCGAGACGGATAGCCCCGGCTAGGCCGCGTCGTGAAAGATCAGCCCCATCGCGTAGCGCTCGCCGGAGCGAACGACCGAGACGCCGTGGCGGACCGGCGCCGCGGACCAGCCCCGCGCCGAGGGCACCGGGCGTTCCCGCGTGGTGAAGACGTAGCCGTGTCCCTGCGGCAGTTGCGTTGCCATGCCCCGGGATTGGGCCCGCAGGCGCTGTTCGACGAGCAGGAATTCGCCGCCGGTGTAGTCGGTCTCGGGGTCGCTGAGGTTGATGACCACTTGGAGCGGGAAAACCAGGTCACCGTACAGATCGCGGTGCAGCGCATTCCAGTCGCCCGCACCGTATTTCAGCATCAGGGCGGTCGATCTGTGCTGACCGGCGGCGTGACAGGCTGCCAGCCAATCGTCGAGGCGGTCCGGCCAGGGCGCGTCCCGGCCGAGCCTGCCCCACCAGTCCCGCGCTATCGGCAGCAACCGGGGATAGAGGGCCTGCTTGAGCTCTTCGATCGGTTCGGGGTAGGGCGCGTGGAAATACCGGTATTGTCCGGCGCCATAGCGTTTGGGCGCCATGTCGATGGTCGACCGGAACAGGTCGTCGTCGGCGTAGAGCTTGCGCAGCCGGGCCGCTTCGGCGGGCGTGACCAGCCGCGGCAGCAGTGCGCCGCCGAACTCGTCGACCGCGGTGGCGATGGCGTCCCAATCGCCGCTGTCGACCCGCTTTCCCCATCGGTCCATCGACTCCACGATAGAGCCGCGCTCCGGAGTTGCTGGCCCCCGCATGCCGCAGGTAGTACCGTGGTTCGTCGCGGACGAGTTGGCCGGGCGGCCGCGGACCGTCGCAAGCGGTTCGAGGAAAGTCCGGACTTCACAGAGCAGGGTGATTGCTAACGGCAATCCGAGGTGACTCGCGGGAAAGTGCCACAGAAAACAGACCGCCACCCTCGCGGTGGTAAGGGTGAAACGGTGCGGTAAGAGCGCACCAGCATCCCGGGTGACCGGGGTGGCTTGGCAAACCCCACCCGAAGCAAGGCCAAGAAGGCCGCACTGCGGTGCGGCCGCGCAGGCGTTCGAGGGCTGCTCGCCCGAGCCTGCGGGTAGGCCGCTCGAGGCACCCGGTGACGGTGTGTCCAGATGGATGGTCGCCGCCGCGTCGCCGTTGCTTACGCGCGGCGGCGCGGAACAGAATCCGGCTTACAGGCCAACTCGTCCGCCTCCTAATGTCCCGCCCTGCGCACCGCCTTCGCGAGTTTGCGCAGGGTGTCGTCGAGCTCGTCGCGGCAGCGGTCGGCCAGGTCGGCCTCCCGCTGATACAGCAGCCCGTAGGTGAAGGTGTCCTCGCCGGCGGAGTGCGCGATCTCGGCCTCCTGACGCAGGTGCTCGCGGCTGACGACGCTGTCTTGATGGTCACCGAGCAGCGACTGGACGGCCTTGGCCTGTTCGGACACCTTCGCGGCGCCGGTAGCCGAGGCGGTGTAACGAAGACGCTTGGCGCGCTTGCGGATCCGATGAAGCGCCTCGTCGCGCTGGTGGTGGTCATCCGGGTGCTCGCGGTCGACCTCGGCGGCGGCCCTCTGGGCCTTGCGGACCTTCTTGTAGGCGGCCTCGATGGTCACCGGCGCCTGCTCCTCGGCCGTGGCGGCGCCGGGGGTTTCGGCCGCTATCAGGTCGAGGGAGTCCAGCAGGCGGAAGTACCGCTGCGAGCGCATGGCGATCAAGGACCGGCGCAGCCCGGTCTGGTAGCGCCGCTGGGCACCCCCGACCAGACGTTCGCGCACCGGCCCGCGCACCAATTCCGGTGCGAGCCCGTCCAAGTCGCGCTCGTATCGCTCGGCGAGCACCTCGGCGTCGCGCGCCACACCCAGAATTCCGGCGAGCTCACGCAGTTCGTCCAGGACCCACCCGTCCTCGGGCAGCCCGAACGACTCCTGGTAGTCGCGCAGCAGGCTGCGCAGCTTGCGGGTGGTCACCCGCATCTGGTGTATGGAGTCGTAGGCGTCGGCACGTACCGCGCGATCCCACACCACCAGCTCGCGAACCTGCTCGGCGATCGCGCGCTGCAGCGGATCCGCAGACGGGGTGGCGCCGTTGGGCGGCGTGCCGAGCACCCGCGCCAGCTTGGAGCCGTGACCCGCCGGTGCGGCCCCGGCGTCCAGCAGCCGATTGCTCAACCGATTCAGCAGCTCGACGCCGGCCGTCCCGTTGGAAAGCCCACTGGATTCCAGGAGCTCCAATTCCCACTCGCGCCACTCCTGTTCGGTCGGAGCGTCGGTGTCCTCGAACCCCCGCGTCGACCACGCGGTGACATGGTCGTTGCTGAACTCGGCCAGCGCGGTGCCCGCGGCGTCGTACAGCACCTGGCTCTCGCGTCGGGTGGTGATGCGCGCGACGGGCTGCAGCGGGCGGTCGCGGACGATCGCCAGCACCACGTCCGTCAACTCGTTGGGCACCGTGTCGCCGCCGTTCGAGGCGTCCAGCGGCAGGCGGACCTCGGTGCGGGCGTCGGGACCGGACGGCAGCTTGAGGTGCCAGCCCGCGTCGGAACCACCGGTGCGGCGGCGCAGGGTGATCTTGTTGCGCGCCAAATCGTGTATGGGCGTGTCGAAGTACGTCGCATCCAGGGTTTGCGCCGCTGACTTCTCGACGTGCGCGACCGCGGCGATCCCCTCGAACGAGGGCGACACGGTGGATTCGACCACGTCGAACTTGCGCTCGACCTCGAGATGACGCGAGGGTTGCGGCGCTTTTGCAGGCATCTTCGGCTCCATGAGGGCGCGTTGGGCGCGTCACCGCGGCCGTGAACGGATCGGATGGGAAATGAGCACCCATAGCCTGCCATACCGAAGCGACGAGACCGCCGCGGATCGGCGGGTGTGGGGACGGCCCGTCGCGGGCGCCCCTAGGGCGGCGGCGGAGGAGGCGGCGCGTCGTCCTCGGGCAGCGGCGCATACGCGGCCGGCGGCGGGACATAGCGTTCGATGTTGTCGGCGATGTTGGTGCATCCGCTGACCGAGATGCGTCGGCCCGCGTTCACACACACGGTCGCCTCCGCCCGGTCCGCGGAATGCGCGGCGACGACAATTGCCGGAGTAGCGGCCAAGCCCGAGAACACCAACACGGCGGCAAACCAGCGGCGCCGAATCATCTGCGGTCTCCTTCCAGCCATTCGTAAAGCATTCTGCCGTCGCGGACCGGCCGACGGGCCCAGATCGAAGAATGGCTCGTATTTCTTTGCCGGTGATTAGCGCATGCGCGGCGAGAAAACCCCTTATGGTTTGCGGTACTGATAACTGCCGCGGTTGCGGATGCGAAGGCGGAGGAGCGTTTCCATGGTGTCTTTTGTTCGCCTGGCGGCCCGGGTTGTCGCCGGTGCAATGGCGGCCGGCGCGGTCGGTGTGGCAATGCTTTTCGCGACGGCGGGTTCGGCCGCAGCGGACTGGCCGATGGACGATCCGGAACCGGCCCCCTCGTCGCAACCGAACTGCACGGCGGCCGATCTTGCCCAGGTCTCCTCGGGCGTTGCCGCCGCGACGTCGGCGTATTTGTTCACCCATCCCGACGTCAACGCGTACTTCACCAGCTTGAAGGGGCAGCCGCGCGACGACATGCGTGCGCAGTTGAAGCAGTACATGGACGCCAACCCGCAGACCCACGCCGACCTCGAGGGCATTCGCCAGCCCTTGACCGACTTCCAGAACCGGTGCCGCTGACCGATCGTCGTCAGCCGGCCGGCGGCGGCGGCGGGGGCGGCTGCAGGTGCATCGCCAGGTCGCTGAGTTCGAGGATCGTCTGAATCTCGCTGTCGCGGAACGGTCGTCCATCGGGTGCCAGCAGGTCGTGAAACCATTCCTGCGGCATCGCCGGGTCGGGGTTCGGCTGGTCCCAGGAATCCCAGGGGAAGAAGGTCTGCGTCTTGCCGGCGACCAATCCCCAGTTGAACGCCCCGACGCCGGCGCGCTTGGCGATCGGCAGAATGTCCTGCACCGTGCTGCCCAGCGGCCGGGCCATGTACTCGGTGCACAGGATGGGCCGGCCCAGCGGGACGAGCTCGGCGATGCGTCGCTCGAACTCCTCCGGTCCTGCGTAGGAGTGGAACGTGATGACGTCGGAGTTGTCGAGCTGGATGCCGCTGATGACGCTGCGGCGCCCCGGGTCGGCCCACTCGCCGTGCCAGACGCCACTGGTCAACGGCTGGCAGGGATCGACCAGCCGGGCCCACTCGAACACCTGCGGCAGCAACTGGGCGACCAGGTCCACCTTGTCTTTGCGCTCGACCGAGGCGTAGGCGTCGGCCGGGTTGTCCGGCTCGTTCCACAGGTCCCAGCCCAGGACGCGGTCGTCGCGGCGGAACTGCGTCAGCACGCCGGTGACGTAGCCGCGCATGGTGCGCAGGTAGCCGTGATCGTCGAGGCGCGCCGCCCCCGGACTCTGCACCCAGCCGGAGTTGTGGATGCCCGGCCGCGGCGCGCGCTGCGGGCCGGCCTGCGGAAACGGGTCCCAGCAGGAATCGAACAAGACGAACAGCGGTTTGATGCCGTGGCGGGCGGCGATGTCGACGAACTGGGCCAGCCGGCCCTGAAACCCGTGGGGGTCCTGCGCCCAGAGCTGATCGTGCAGGAAGACCCGTATCGCGTTGAATCCGTTGGTTCGCGCCCAGCCCAGCTCGGTATCGATGCGCCGGGGGTCGAAGGTTTCGCGCTGGAACATCTCCAGCTGGTTGATGGCGTTGGAGGTGATGTAGTTCGCGCCGACCGGCCAGCCCTGCGCCTGATACCAGCGGTTGGCCCGCTCGGGCGACCAACGACTCGCCTGCGGTGAGGTGTTGGGCGGTTTTGCCGACGCGTGTGGTGTCCGGGCCAAAGCCACGCCTCCCGCTACTAGCAGTGGCAACGCCAGCACCGTTCGACGGTGCACGAGGGCACCGCGATTCCCGCGGTCGATGTGGTCCACCCCTGCTCGTCAGAGTTCGGATTGTCTTTACGAACCATCGTACATCCCTGTACCGCAACGCATTTCATTGGTTTCGCGGTGACAGGGAAAACGTGATCGACCAGGCGCGAACCGCAAACCGGCGACGCGACCGCGCAAAACACCGCCGCCGGTCGGTGCGGGCCCGCTACCGACGCATCAGAAGCAGTGTTCGTCGGCGGGAAAGACCCCGCCGGCCACCTCGTGGGCATATTGCGTTGCGGCCCGGCGCAATTCCCCGCCGATGTCCGCGAACCGCTTGACGAAGCGGGCGGCCTTGCCGCTGCTCATGCCGGCCATGTCCTGCCAAACCAGGACCTGGCCGTCGCAGTTGGGACCGGCGCCGATGCCGACGGTCGGGATGGTCAGCTTGCCGGTGATCTGGGTGGCCAGTTCGGCGGGCACCATCTCCATGACGACCGAGAACGCGCCGGCCTCGGCGACCGCGATCGCGTCGTGCACCGTCTGCTCCGCCGCGTCGCCGCGCCCCTGCACCCGGAACCCGCCCAGGCCGTTGACGCTCTGGGGGGTGAACCCGATGTGCGCCATCACCGGGATGCCGGCGGCCGTCAGGCAGGCGATCTGCTCGGCCACCCGCTCACCGCCCTCGAGCTTGACCGCGTGCGCGCCGCCCTCCTTCATGAACCGGGTGGCGGCGGCCAGAGCGGCGGCCGGCCCGGCCTCGTAGCTGCCGAACGGCAGATCCGCGACGACCAGCGCGTGCGGGGCGCCCCGCACCACGCCGCGCACCAACGGAATCAGCTCGTCGATCGAGACGGGCACGGTGGTGTCGTAGCCGTACACCACGTTGGCCGCCGAGTCGCCGACCAGCAGCACGGGGATGCCGGCCTCGTCGAAAATGCGGGCGGTCGAATAGTCGTAGGCCGTGAGCATGGCCCACTTGTGGCCTTCGGCCTTCATCTTCTGCAGGTGGTGAGTGCGAATCTTGGTCCGCGGCTTTTCGGGCTGCGCGGGCGAGTTGGCACCGTAAACGTTGTGCTCAGACATCATTGTCCTTAAGGGTGGTCGGTTCGATCCTCGTGGCCCTCAGTGTTTTGAAAACCTGAACGGGTCCCCGGGTTCGTCGGACTACTCGATTCTGCCATTTCTTTTGCGCAGTTGCACCGCCGCGAAGGTGTGAGACATACCATGCGCGCATGCAGCGGCTGAGTGGACTGGACGCCAGCTTCCTGTACCTGGAGACCTCGTCACAGCCCTTGCATGTGTGCTCGATCATCGAACTGGACACGTCGACGGTGCCGGGCGGCTACAGCTTCGACCGGCTGCGCGAGGCCCTTGCGCTGCGCATCAAGGCGATCCCGGCGTTCCGCGAAAAGCTCGCGAACAATCCGCTGAATCTCGACCACCCGGTCTGGGTGGATGACGACAAGTTCGACATCGATCGCCACCTGCACCGCATCGCCCTGCCCGCCCCGGGAGGGCGGGCCGAGATCTCCGAGATCTGCGGCCACATCGACGAGCGGCCGTTGGACCGCGGCAGGCCGCTCTGGGAGATGTGGGTCATCGAAGGCGTGGCCGGCACGGATTGCCACCGGGACGGGCGGCTGGCGGTGATGACCAAGGTGCACCACGCCGGCGTCGACGGGGTGACGGGCGCCAACCTGATGTCGCAGTTGTGCGCGACCGAAGCCGACGCGCCGGCCCCGGAGCCGGCCGCCGGCGTCGGGGAGCCCACGGCTGGCAGATCGCGGCCGGCGGCCTGGTCCGCTTCGCCGCCCGTCCGCTGCAGCTGGCCACCGTGGTGCCCGACACCGTCTCGTCGGTGCTCGCCACGGTGCGCCGGACGCGCGACGGCTCGGCCATGGCCCGTCCGTTCGCGGCGCCCAGAACCGTGTTCAACCGCAGGATCAGTGACCGCCGCAACGTCGCTTATGCCGAATTGGATCTCGACGACATAAAGAGGGTGAAGAACCATTTCGGTGTCAAAGTCAACGACGTCGTGATGGCATTGGTTTCGGGCGTGCTTCGCCAATACCTGACGGACCGAAATGAATTGCCGCGTTCGTCGCTGGTGGCGTCCGTCCCGGTTTCGGTGCACGGCAAATCCGACCGGCCCGGCCGCAATCAGGTATCGGCGATGTTCTCCAGTCTGCACACCCAGATCGCCGATCCGGCGGCCCGGCTGAAAGCCATCGCCCAGGCGAATTCGGTTGCCAAAGAACACAGTTCGGCTATCGGCGCGTCACTGCTGCAGGATTGGTCGCAATTCGCCGCCCCGGCGGTTTTCGGCATCGCGATGCGGATCTACGCCAGAAGCCGATTCACCGACAGCATGCCCGTGCACAATTTGGTGGTCTCCAACGTGCCCGGGCCGCGGGTTCCGCTGTACATGCTGGGATGCGAGGTCAAATCGATGTATCCGCTGGGGCCGATATTTCACGGCTCGGGACTCAACATCACCGCGATGTCGCTGCAGGGCAAACTCGACATCGGGCTCGTCGCCTGCCCGGACCTGCTGCCGGACCTGTGGGAGATGGCCGACGCGTTCGCGGTGGGGATGGAGGAGCTGCTCGCGCTCGCCGGGTAGCTCCGGCGGCGGTGCCGCTAATCATGATCTCAGGTTTCCTCTGGCAGCATAGGTTGGCATGGGCCCGTCTCGCCGCGCCAAGATCGCGCGCACGCTGCTGATCTGGACGTCGATGGCTGCCGTCGCGCTGCTGCTGGCGGGGTGCGTCCGCGTCGTGGTCGGGCGCGCCGTCATGTCCGGGCCCAAGCTGGGCCAGGCGGTGGAGTGGACGCCGTGCCGGGCCGCGAACCCGAAGGTCAAGCTTCCGGCCGGCGCGCTGTGCGGCAAACTGGCCGTCCCGGTCGACTACGACCACCCCGACGGCGACGTGGCGACGCTGGCCATGATTCGTTTCCCCGCGACCGGGGACAAGATCGGCTCGCTGGTGATCAACCCCGGCGGCCCGGGGGAGTCCGGCATCGAGGCGGCGCTCGGCGTCGTCCAGTCGTTGCCCAAGAAGGTGCGCGAACGATTCGACCTCGTCGGCTTCGACCCCCGCGGCGTCGGGGCGTCGCGCCCGGCCGTGTGGTGTAACTCCGACGCCGACAACGACCGGCTGCGCACCGAACCCAACGTCGACTACAGCCCGGCGGGCGTGGCCCACATGGAAGACGAAACCAAGCAGTTCGTCGGCCGCTGCATCGACAAGATGGGCAAGGACTTCCTGGCCAACGTCGGGACCGTCAACGTCGCACGGGATCTCGACGCCATCCGGGCGGCGCTCGGCGACGAGAAGTTGACCTACCTCGGCTACTCGTATGGCACCCGGATCGGCTCGGCGTACGCCGAGGCCTTCCCGCACAACGTGCGGGCGATGATCCTGGACGGAGCCGTCGACCCCAACGCCGATCAGATCGAAGCAGACCTTCGTCAGGCCAAGGGATTCCAGGATGCGTTCAACGACTTCGCCGCCGACTGCGCCAAGCAGCCGACGTGCCCGCTGGGCACCGACCCGGCCAAGGCGGTGGACGTCTACCACAGCCTGGTCGACCCGATGGTCGACCCCAACAACCCCATGGTCGGCCGCCCGGTCCCGACGAACGACCCACGCGGGCTGAGCTACTCCGACGCGATCATCGGCACCATCATGGCGCTCTACTCGCCGAACCTGTGGCATCACCTGACCGACGGTCTGTCCGAACTCGTCGACCACCACGGCGACACTCTGCTCGCGCTGGCCGACATGTACATGCGCCGCGACTCGCACGGCCACTACAGCAACGCCACCGACGCGCGGGTGGCGGTCAACTGCGTGGACCAGCCTCCGATCACCGACCGCGCCAAGGTCGTTGACGAAGACCGCCGCTCGCGCGAGCTCGCCCCGTTCATGAGCTACGGGCAGTTCACCGGCAACGCGCCGCTGGGCACCTGCGCGTTCTGGCCGGTGCCGCCAACGAGCAAGCCGCACACCATTTCCGCGCCCGGCCTGGCGCCCACGGTGGTGGTGTCCACGACCCACGACCCGGCCACTCCGTACAAGGCCGGCGTCGATCTGGCCAACGAACTGCGCAGCTCGCTGCTCACCTACGACGGCACCCAGCACACCGTGGTCTTCCAGGGCGACGGCTGCATCGACAACTACATCACGGCGTATCTGGTGAGCGGGTCCATCCCGCCCGAGGGCGCCAAGTGCTAGCCACCCGCCGGCCCTGACGCCGAACGTGCACTCACGGCGAGACTTTCGTCGATTTTTCGCGCCGGTTGCACGCTCGGCGAAGGCGGCAGCCGAGACCAAGGCGTAACCGTTTCGAGCTGCCACGGGTACCCGGGGCTGAAACGATGACAGCCATGTCGCGCCTGAGATCCCTGAGCTCGGCGCTGTTTTCATTCGGGCTGCTGCTCGGTGGTCCCTGCGTCCTCGCGCCGCCCGCGGCCGTCGGCACGCCGGAACCCGGTGCCGGGCAGACCCCGGGCCCGAATCCGCCGTCGGCCGCGGTGCCGCAGGGTTGGGGCAACTGCGCCCAATTCGTCGACGACACAAGCGATATCCCCACCGCACAGTGCACCACCGTGTCGGTGCCGATCGACTACAACAATCCCGGGGGCGGGCAGGCCAAGCTGGCGGTGATCCGGATACCCGCGTCAGGTCAACGGATCGGATCCCTTCTGGTGAATCCCGGCGGGCCCGGCGGTTCGGCGGTCGACATGGTGGCCGCGATGGCCTCGAACCTGGCGGACTCGCCGGTCCGGCGCAACTTCGATCTGGTCGGCTTCGATCCCAGGGGAGTCGGTCACTCGACGCCCGCGCTGCGCTGCCGCACCGACGCCGAGTTCGACGCGTACCGGCGTGAGCCGATGGTCGACTACAGCCCCGGCGGGGTCGCGCACATCGAGCAGCTCTACCGGCAGCTGGCCCAGCAGTGCGTCAGCCGGATGGGCACGGCGTTTCTGGCCAACACCGGCACCGCGTCGGTCGCCCGCGACATGGATGTCGTCCGCCAGGCGCTGGGTGACGACCAGATCAACTACCTGGGGTACAGCTACGGCACCGAGCTGGGCACCGCCTACCTGGAGAAGTACAGCAACCACGTGCGCGCCATGGTGCTCGACGGCGCCATCGACCCGACCGTCGGGCCGATCGACGAGAACGTCAACCAGATGGCGGGATTCCAAACCGCTTTCAACGACTACGCCACCGACTGCGCCCGCTCGGCGGGCTGCCCGCTGGGCACCGACCCGACCCAGTTCGTCAACCGGTACCACGCGCTGGTCAACCCGCTGGCGACCAAGCCGGGCCGCACCGCCGACCCGCGCGGCCTGAGCTACGCCGACGCGACCACCGGCACCATCAACGCGCTCTACACGCCGGCGCACTGGAAGTACCTGACCAGCGGCCTGCTCGGCCTGGCGCGCGGCAGCGACGCCGGCGACCTGCTGTTGCTCGCCGACGACTACGACGGGCGCGACAAGAACGGGCACTACGCCAACGACCAGGACGCGTTCAACGCGATCCGCTGCGTCGACGCGCCGAATCCGACGGACCCGGCCAGCTGGGTGAGCGCCGACCAGCGCATCCGCCAGGCCGCGCCCTTCCTGAGCTACGGGCAGTTCACCGGAAACGCTCCCCGAGATTTGTGCGCGCTGTGGCCGGTGCCGGCGACGTCGGCTCCGCACGCCGCGCCGCCCATGGCCGCCGGCAAGGTCGTCGTCGTCTCCACCACACACGATCCCGCCACCCCGTATCAGGCCGGGGTGAACCTGGCCCGCCAGCTGGGCGGCCCGCTGATCACCTACGACGGGACGCAGCACACCGCGGTGTTCAACGGCCACCAGTGCGTGGACAACGCCGTCGTGCGCTATCTGGTCGCCGGCACGCCGCCGCCAGCCGCCTACCGCTGCCAGTCCTGAGCAGCGGTGGGCACGCTTCGCAATGCTTCTGAGCGGGCATCGGTAACACAGAGTTAACAGCCGTTGCATACTGTTCGGGTTATGGATCGACAGAAGGAATTCGTCCTCCGCACCCTCGAAGAACGTGACATCCGCTTCGTTCGGCTGTGGTTTACCGATGTGCTCGGTTTCCTCAAGTCGGTCGCCATCGCCCCGGCCGAGCTCGAGGGCGCCTTCGAGGAGGGCATCGGCTTCGACGGCTCCTCGATCGAGGGCTTCTCGCGGGTCTCGGAATCCGACACCGTGGCCAACCCCGACCCGTCCACCTTCCAGGTGCTGCCGTGGGCCTCACCCAACGGCCACCACCACTCGGCGCGGATGTTCTGCGACATAACCATGCCGGACGGGTCGCCGTCGTGGGCGGACCCGCGGCACGTGCTGCGCCGCCAGCTGCAGAAGGCCAACGACCTGGGCTTCTCCTGCTACGTGCACCCCGAGATCGAGTTCTTCCTGCTCAAGCCGGGCCCCGACGACGGCACCCCGCCGGTTCCCGTCGACAACGCCGGCTACTTCGATCAGGCCGTCCACGACTCCGCCTCCAACTTCCGCCGCCACGCGATCGAAGCCCTGGAATTCATGGGCATCTCGGTCGAGTTCAGCCACCACGAGGGCGCGCCCGGCCAGCAGGAGATCGACCTGCGCTTCGCCGACGCGCTGTCGATGGCCGACAACGTGATGACGTTCCGCTATGTCATCAAGGAAGTCGCGATCGAGAACGGCGCCCGCGCCACCTTCATGCCCAAGCCGTTCGGGCAGCACCCCGGCTCCGCGATGCACACCCACATGAGCCTGTTCGAGGGCGACGTCAACGCGTTCCACAGCCCCGACGACCCGCTGCAGCTCTCCGACGTGGGCAAGTCCTTCATCGCCGGGATCCTCGAGCACGCCTCGGAGATCAGCGCCGTCACCAACCAGTGGGTCAACTCCTACAAGCGGCTGGTCGGCGGGGGCGAGGCGCCCACCGCCGCGTCGTGGGGCGCGGCCAATCGGTCCGCGCTGGTGCGGGTGCCCATGTACACGCCGCACAAGACGTCGTCGCGGCGCGTCGAGGTGCGCAGCCCCGACTCGGCGTGCAACCCGTACCTGGCCTTCGCCGTGCTGCTGGCCGCCGGGCTGCGCGGGGTGGAGAAGGGCTACGTGCTGGGGCCGCAGGCCGAGGACAACGTGTGGGACCTGACCGCCGAGGAACGCATCGCGATGGGCTACCGCGAGCTGCCGACGAGCCTGGACAGCGCCCTGCGCGCCATGGAGGCCTCCGAACTGGTCGCGGAAACGTTGGGGGAGCACGTCTTTGACTTCTTCCTGCGCAACAAGCGCACGGAGTGGGCCAACTACCGCAGCCACGTCACCCCGTACGAGCTGAGCACCTACCTGTCGCTCTAGCCCGGATCGGGCGCCGATCAGCGGAGAACGCCGGCGGCTTGCGCTACGGTCGTGGGCGTGACCAAACCCGCGACGCAGCGCCCCAGGCTGCCCAGCGTCGGCCGGCTCGGGTTGGTCGATCCGCAAGCGGCCGAACGCATGGCGCAGCTGGGTTGGTACGACCACGACGACCAGGCCCACGTCGACCTGCTCTGGTCGCTGTCGCGCGCACCTGATCCGGACGCCGCGCTGCTCGCCCTGGTCCGGCTCTCGGAGAACCCCGACTTCGGATGGGATCAGCTCAACGCGGCCCTGCTGACCGAACGTCCGCTGCGCGGCCGCCTGTTCGCCGTGCTCGGCTCGTCGCTGGCCCTCGGTGACCACCTGATCGCCCAGCCGCAGTCCTGGAACCTCTTGCGCGGCAACGTCACCCTGCCCACCCACGACCGGCTGTGCGACATGTTCACCGAATGCGTCGACGAGGCGCTGGCGGCGCCGGGGTCGGCGATGGTGCGCCTGCGCACCCTGTATCGCGACCGGCTGCTGGTGCTGGCCGGGCTGGACCTGGCCGCGACGGTCGAGGACGAACCGGTGGTCCCGTTCACCGTGGTGGCCGCCCACCTGTCGGACCTGGCGGACGCGGCGCTGGCCGCCGCGCTGCGGGTGGCCGAGAACAGCGTGTGCGGCGACCGGACCCCGCCGCGGCTGGCGGTCATCGCGATGGGCAAATGCGGTGCCCGCGAACTGAACTACGTCAGCGACGTCGACGTCATCTTCGTCGGCGAGCAGGCCGACGCGGCCACCACCCGGGTGGCCGGCGAAATGATGCGGCTGGCCTCCGAGGCCTTTTTCCAGGTCGACGCGGGGCTGCGGCCGGAGGGGCGCAGCGGTGAACTGGTCCGCACCGTCGAGTCGCACATCGCCTACTACCAGCGCTGGGCGAAGACGTGGGAGTTCCAGGCGCTGCTGAAAGCCCGGGCGGCGGTGGGCGACGCGGAGCTCGGGCGGCGCTACCTCGACGCGCTGATGCCGATGGTCTGGGTCGCCTGCGAGCGTGAGGATTTCGTGGTCGAGGTGCAGGCCATGCGCCGCAGGGTCGAGCAGCTGGTGCCCGCCGACGTCCGCGGCCGCGAGATCAAGCTCGGCAGCGGCGGATTGCGCGACGTGGAGTTCGCCGTGCAGCTCCTGCAGCTGGTGCACGGCCGCGGCGACGACTCGCTGCACGTGGCGTCGACGGTGGACGCGCTGGCCGCGCTGGGCCAGGGCGGCTACATCGGCCGCGAGGACGCGGCCAACCTGACCGCCTCCTACGAGTTTCTGCGGCTGCTCGAGCACCGGTTGCAGCTGCAGCGGCTCAAGCGCACGCACCTGCTGCCCGAGGCCGACGACGAGGAGGCGGTGCGCTGGCTGGCGCGGGCCGCCCACATCCGGCCGGACGGGCGCCATGACGCGGCCGGGGTGCTGCGCGAGGAGCTGCGCCACCAGAACCTGCGAGTGTCCCAACTGCACGCCAAGCTCTTCTATCAGCCGCTGCTGGAGTCGATCGGGCCGCCCGGGCTGGAGATCGCCCGCGGCATGACCTCCGAAGCGGCCGAGCGCCAGCTGGCGGCGCTGGGCTACGAGGGTCCGCAGACCGCGCTGAAGCACATGTCGGCCCTGGTCAACCTGAGCGGCCGGCGCGGCCGGGTGCAGTCGGTGCTGCTGCCCCGGCTGCTGAACTGGATCTCCTACGCGCCGGACCCCGACGGCGGGCTGCTGGCCTACCGGCGGCTGTCAGAGGCGCTGTCCGGGGAGAGCTGGTACCTGGCCACGCTGCGCGACAAGCCCGCGGTGGCCCGCCGGCTGATGCACGTGCTGGGGACGTCGGCGTACGTGCCGGACCTGTTGATGCGCGCGCCGCGGGTCATTCAGGACTACGGCGACGGCCCGTCCGGCCCCCGACTGCTCGAAACCGACCCGGCCTCGGTGGCCCGCGCGCTGGTCGCCTCGGCCAGCCGCTACTCCGACCCGGTGCGCGCGATCGCCGGGGCGCGCACGCTGCGGCGCCGCGAGCTGGCCCGCATCGCGTCCGCCGACCTGCTCGGCATGCTCGAGGTCACCGACGTCTGCGCGGCGCTGACCTCGGTATGGGTGGCGGTGCTGCAGGCCGCGCTGGACGCGATGATCCGGGCCAACCTGCCCGACGGCGGCTCCGAAAAGGGCAAGGCGCCGGCCGCGATCGCGGTGATCGGGATGGGCCGGCTGGGCGGCGCCGAGCTGGGCTACGGATCCGACGCCGACGTGATGTTCGTCTGCGAACCCGCGCCCGGTGTCCAGGATTCCGCGGCGGTGCGCTGGGCGACCGGCGTCGCCGAGCAGGTGCGGGCGCTGCTGGGGACGCCCAGCGTCGACCCGCCGCTGGAGGTCGACGCCAACCTGCGGCCCGAGGGCCGCAACGGTCCGCTGGTGCGCACCCTGGCGTCCTACGCCGCCTACTACGAGCAGTGGGCGCAGCCGTGGGAGATCCAGGCGCTGCTGCGCGCGCACTCGGTCGCCGGCGACGCGGAGCTGGGGCAGCGGTTCCTGCTGATGGCCGACAAGACGCGGTACCCCGCCGACGGGGTGTCCGCCGAGGCGATGCAGGAGATCCGGCGGATCAAGGCCCGCGTCGACTCCGAGCGGTTGCCGCGCGGCGCGGACCCCAACACGCACACCAAGCTGGGCCGCGGGGGACTGGCCGACATCGAATGGACGGTGCAGCTGCTGCAGCTGCGGCACGCACACGAGATCCCCGCGCTGCACAACACCTCGACGCTGCAGTGCCTGGACGCGATCGCCGCGGCCGACCTGGTGCCCGCCGACGAGGTGGAGCTGCTGCGGCAGGCCTGGCTGACCGCCACCCGGGCCCGCAACGCGCTGGTGCTCGTCCGCGGTAAGCCCACCGACCAGCTGCCCGGCCCCGGGCGCCAGCTCAACGCGGTCGCGGTGGCCGCGGGCTGGCCGACCGACGAGGGCGGGGAATTCCTGGACAACTATCTGCGGGTGACCCGACGGGCAAAAGCGGTGGTGCGCAAGGTGTTTGGAAGTTGAGTCAGGAGGCCGGCGCGTTGGACGCCACATTCGAGGTGCTCAGCGCGGCGGAGGCCGATCGCGTGACAGCGCTGTACGCTCCGCTGGCCGACGCGGTCCGCGAGCTCGTCGACGCCACCATCCGGACCGAGGCCGACGACGACGTCGTCGGCGAGGCCAAGCGGGCGATCGAGGCCGTCACGGCGTCGTTGCGGCAACGCACCCGCCCGCTCGGGGTGAGCTACCGCGTCAACGGCCGCCCGCTGCCGCTGGGCAACGCCGCGATCGGCGTGTGCAACCCCGTCGCGCCGCCGATCGTCGTGCACCACGAGGGCGAGGGGCGCTGCTGGAGCGAGTTCACCCTCGGCTCGGCCTACGAGGGTCCGCCCAAACTGGTGCACGGCGGCGTCAGCGCCCTGGTGCTCGACCACATGCTCGGCGAGGCGGCCAGCGAGGGGTTGTCGAAGGCGCGCTTCACCGGCACCATCACCGTGAAATACCTGCGCGGCACCCCGCTCGGGCCGCTCCGCTGCGAGGCATGGGTCGACGGCAAGGAAGGCCGCAAAGTGTTTGCGCGCGGCACCATTTCGGATGCCGCCGGCGTCACGGTCGAGGCCGACGGCGTCTTCATCGAGCCGGCCTGGGCGCAGGAGGCGCAGTGAAGTTCTACATCAGCAGCGCCTTCCTGAACACCCGCGAGATCATCGAGCTCGCCAAGGCGGCCGACGAGCTCGGCTACGACGGCATCGGCATCCCCGACCACGTCGTCAACCTGGAGACCCTGGACACCCCGTACCCGTACACCAAAGACGGCCAGCGGCGCTGGCAGCCCTTCACCGACTGGCCCGATCCGTGGGTGCTGGTCGGTGCGCTGGCCCAGGTCACCACGCGGTTGCGGTTCGTCAACACCGTCTACATCCCCGCGATGCGCAACCCCTATTCGGCGGCGAAGGCCATCGGCACGGCGGCGGTCCTGGCGTCCGGCCGGGTAGAGCTGGGCATCGGCGTGGGGTGGTGCCGCGAGGAATTCGCTTTGATGGGTGAGCAATTCGAGGCTCGCGGGAAACGTACCGACGAGATGATCGAGCTGATGCGGGCGCTGTGGTCGCCGGGCTGGACCGAGTTCGACGGTCAGTTCTACCGGGCGCCGCGGCTGGAGATGCAGCCCACCCCGCCGCCGATACCGGTGTACGTCGGTGGCCTGTCCGACATCGCGCTGCGCCGCGCCGCCCGTAACGACGGCTGGATCGGCGATTTGATCAAGTCCGAGCGGGCCATCGAAGCGGTGGGCCGGCTGCGGGAGATGCGAGCCGAAAACGGTTTGACCATGGACGATTTCACCATCCTGACACCGCTGACCGACGCGTTCACCACCGCCGACTACCGACGCGTCGAGGACGCCGGCATCACCGGCATCATCACCATGCCGTGGATGTTCTATGCGGGGCCCGACGCCAGCCTGGACGACAAGATCGACGGCATGCAGCGGTTCCGCAAGGACCTCGCGCTCGACGGCTAGACGACACCTCATTCGGTGCTGCCCGGCACCTAACCGGAGGCGATGGAGCGCCCGCGCGCCTCGCCATCGCCTATGTTTCGGGGATTTTTGCCCTGAACGGAGTCGAGATGCGTCCCACTGTCTGCGTTGCGGCTGCGGCCGCCGGACTGGCGGCGTGCGGTGGTTCACCGTATGTGGGCATCGTCGGCGCCCGCCACTGAGGACTGCGCGCGCCCCGGATAACAGCCGAGGCGGCAAAATGCGAAACCACCCGCGCGGCAATCTCCACGCGGGTGGTTTCGTCAAGCCGACTTAGAGGCTGTTGCCTCCCTCGGCGCGGCCCGGTTTTAACGCCTGAACCGATCGGGTAGATAGCTGGCGTGGGGGGGAGATCGCGGGATGGATCGATGGCAGACCGCTCAGGCCGTGGAGTTCACCCGAGCTTTGCGCGTCAAGCTGACCGAGATGAACAGCAAGCTCGCCTGGATCGAGCGTCAGACTGCAAGGGCTAGCAACGCCCGCGCAGGCGCATTGCGGGTAGAAGCAACGACCCTGCGCCGACATATCAAAGAGGCCGAAGCTCTCATCGCTCGGCTAGAACAGAAGTATCTCGGCCGGGAAGCCGACCGCCCATCTCAGCGAAGGCTGCCGCCGGGGCCGGGCGCCTCGCCAAGAGCCCAATTGGTTGATCTCCAGTAAAGGTCATCACTTCGAGGTCGCCGTGGCGATTCTCGCCGATAGGTCCAAGTGTGGTCCAGCGCTTTCGCGGTTCCTCGTAGCGCTGCGGCCGTCAACGCCCACGGATAGGACCCGTCGAGTCGTCGTTTAACGAACGATGAACGGGGAAATAACGTGAGGTTGCCGGAATCATACGGCCCGGCCCATCAGTGGAGGAGCCAACATGGATGTCTTCAGACGTACGATGCGTGTCGCCAGCGACGCGATCGAGGCTAGCGTCGCGGCCGCCGGGGCGGCCGGTGGTGCCGCCGTCAATGGGGTGGTCGGTGGTGTCCGCGGTGCGGTCGAAGGTGCGCAAAGGGGCCTGAGCAGCGGCAGTCGGTCCGTTCCCGCGGCGGCGCTTACGGTGGCCGTTGTGGGTGCGGTGGGGCTGGTGGAGTGGCCGGTGTTATTACCCGTCGGCGCAACGGTTTTGGGTGTGCATTACCTGAAGGATCGATCCGGGCGCGAGCGCAAATACGCATCCACTCGGGGCGCGGGGTCACGCGCGGCGGCCAAGGACAGCTCGGGATCGCGGTGGTCGACGCGAGGCACGGCCGCAAGATCACGCCGCGGTCGCTCAGCGCACGATTAGGAGACTCACGTCTGGGCTGTCAAACGACAGGACGCGACGGTCTGTGCGACCGACTCAGCTGACCCGGATGACGAGCTTGCCCAGGTGCTTTCCGTCGCGCAGTCGCTCGAATGCCGCTCTCGCGTCGGAAAATTCGAAGATCTCGTCGATTACTGGTGTGAGCCCTGTGGTGGTGACGGCTCGCACCAGACTTTCCAGCTCGGTGCGGTCGCCGACCGTGATGGACCGGGTTATCGCGCCGCTGCCTTTGAGCAAGAAATAGTCGATGCCGGGATTGTCCTCGCTCAGGAAGCCGATCAACGTCACCTCCCCGCCCACGGCGACCGCCCGCAATGACTGCTCGATGGTGGCCGGTCCGCCGACTTCGACGACGCGGTCGACCCCGCGGCCTTCGGTCAATTGCCGCACCCGTTGGCCCCACTGGGCATCGGTGCGGTAATTGATGACCTCGTCCGCCCCCAACGACTGCAACACCTGCGCCTTATGGGTGCTCGAGGTTGTCGCGATGACATGAGCCCCAGCAAGTTTCGCCAGTTGCACGGCGAACACCGACACCCCGCCGGAACCGAGCGTCAATACGGTTTGGCCGGCGCGGATCGGTGCCGGACCGCCCAGCGCATTCCAGGCGGTGACACCGGCGCAGGGCAGCGTGGCGGCATGGTCGTCGGACAGAGCGGGTGGCACGGCGACGACCGATTCCCGTGAGACCACTTTGTATTCGGTGAGCCATCCGTCCTGTCCGCTGCCGTAACTGTCGGACTCTGCGGTCGCCGGCAGTGTTCCACCGAACCACCTGGGTTGAAATGTCCCTACCACCCGGTCGCCGGGACGATAGTCAGCGACGCCCTCACCGATCTCGACGACTTCGGCAACGGCGTCGCTGCACGGCACCAAACCGACTTTGGCCTTACGCACGTAACGGCCCAGTGGGATCGCTATGTCGCGATAGTTCAGCGAGACCGCCTTGACCCGCAGCAGGAGTTCTCCTCGTTGGGGTGCGGGCACAGGTTCGTCGTGCAACTGCAGACCGTCTAGCCCACCGTGGCTATCGAATCGATATGCGCGCATGGTGATCTCCTTTCACTCGGATCTCAGGCGCGGATGAGATTCGTGTCGCTCATCACCGGAGTGTGAGTTTGTGTCGGCTTTCGTTGTAAGGGATGAGTTCCTGGCTACGTCCGGAGTGGATCTTGTGAACGATGTCGGGATTGGCCAGGGCGGCCCGCCCGATGGCTGCGATGTCGAACTCGCCGCGCTCGTACTGGCGAACGAGGGCGTGCAGGGAGGCGATGTCCGCGTGACCGCCGGCCGTGGCGCCTGATTCGCCGATGGTCTTGGTCAGTGCGATCGATCCAACGGTGATAGTGGGATGGCCGGTGATCTTCTTGGTCCACCCGGCGAGGCTGAGTCGACCGTCGGCGCCGCCGAGGTCAGGGAACGCGGCGTCATAGTGCCGGCGTGTCGAGGGATGAAAGATATCGACTCCGGCGGCGGTAAGCGGGCCGAGCACCGTTTCCAGTTCGATTGGGGTGTTGGCGATTCGCGCGTCGAAGAGGTCGGCCTTCCACTGGGAGAATCGGAAGCTGATCACGGTGTCCGATCCGAGTTCGCTGCGTAGGGCGCCGACCAGTTCGCACGCGAAGCGTGTCCTGTCTGCCAACGCGCCACCGTAGCGGTCCGAACGCTGGTTGGTGCGCTCCCATAAAAACAGGTCGGGAAGGTATCCGTGGGCACCGTGCACTTCGATGCCGTCGAAACCCGCCCACTGCGCGTCGCGGGCCGCCTTCACGTAGCTCGCGATGATGTTGTCGATGTCGTTGGTGGACAACGCCTTACCGATAGGCTCACCGTAAAAGTCGATTCCAGACGGACTGGCGGTGGGGACATCGGGAAAGATGCTGGGACGGTGGCCGCGGTAGACGCCTGCGTGCAGCAGCTGGGAGAAAATTGCCGCACCTTCGTCGTGGACAGCCTCCACCACCGGCTTCCATGCGGCTTTCGCGTTGTCGTGGAAGTAGCTGAGCATGTCGAGGTCCATCGCGGTGCTCGGGTCGGGGATCAGGGCTGATTCGGTGATCAACAGGCCCATTCCGCCCGCGGCGCGCCGCCGAAGGTAGGGGACGTACGCCGCGGTGGGTACGCCGTCGGGGGTCGCGTAGCGCGTCATCGGCGCGAGTGCGAACCGGTTTGGCAGCCGTAGCGAGCCCACCGACAACGGAGTCAGCAAGCCCGAGATGTCGACAGCGTCGTCCACCTGAGACGAGTGGGGTGGGCGAAAGTCCTTCATCATTCGATTCCTCTCGGCCGTCGATCAGGACGCGGTGCGGCGGCTTATGTGAGCTACCAGGTGAGCACGAGACGGCCCCGCAGCCCGCCGGCCTCCAACCGCCGATGTGCCTCGGCGGCCTGCTCGGCCGGAAGGATGTCCGCTACCCGTAGCGTCAGGACACCGGTCTCCGCGAGATCGCGCAGGGTGTTCAGGACGTCGGTGCGTGTGGTGTGTTCGGTCACGGACACTGTGTGCCACACAATGTTTCGGTCGGTGACGCCGACATGTTGGCGGGCGGAGGTGGCGGCGCCGCCATCGCGGATCGCGGGAACGATCGCGTCCTTGTACAGTGCCGCGTCGACGACACCGTCGACGCCGTCAGGTATCGCGCCACGGATGCGGTCGGCCACCTTGTCTCCGCGGCGGACGACGATGTCTGCCCCTAACTCCTTCACCAGCTGCTCGTCGGTTTCCGCGGCATCAGCGACCACTTGCAGCCCTTGGCTTTTGGCTAATTGAACGGCGTAGCCGCCCAGAGCTCCGGCCGCTCCCGTCACCGCGACGGTGCCGCCGGCGGGGACGGCCAGTGCCTCGAGCATGGCGTAGGCGGTCAGCGCATTCATGAGAAGGGTGGACGCGGCAGCGGCTGTGGCGTTACCGGGTGCTCGCACAACCGACCCAGCGTCGGTGACCACGTATTCGGCGTACGCGCCGACATCGCCCATCGGGCTGCGCGTGAGGCCGATAACCTGTTGGCCGACCGGGATCGCAGCGCCGTCGGCGGACTCGTCGACAACACCGCAGAAGTCCCATCCAGGCACGTACGGCGGTTCGGGGTATTTCCCTCCCGGGAGCGTGTCTGGCGCATAGGTCCTGCGCATCCAGCCCGACCGGGCCGCTGTGTCAGCAGGATTGACAGCGCACGCCTGGACGCGGACGCGAACCTGCCCCCGCCCCGCGTGAGGCTCCGGTAACTCCAAGACGCGCAAGACTTCTGGAGGACCGAATTCCGTGTAGCCGATCGCTTTCATACCTCAGCACAACCAATCATGGACGCTCCTATTCCCGAGGGTCGACATGTGCCACCCGACGACGAACTATGAAAAGTGCAGGGGATCAGGGTACGGTTCGGTCGCCCAGATAAGAGAATGGGCGTTCGTTTTTTATGATGCCACCGTAGCTCGATGACGTCAAACGCGAACGATCGTGTGCGTTTGAGTTAGGGTGTGACCATGCCGAAGGTGTCACACGAGTACCGCGCCGAACGCCGCGCGCACATCCTGGCCGCGGCACGCAGATGCTTTGTGCGTGACGGCTTCCATGGCACTTCGATGCAGGACCTTGTCGACGAGGCCGGTGTTTCCTCCGGGGCGGTATACCGCTACTTTCCCAGCAAGGACGCCGTCATCGAGACGATCGCCGCCGAGAACCTTGATCAGGTTGTCAGCGTGATCCGCGCGTCGATCGGGGACGGCTTGACCGCGGAAGCGGCCATCGGTGCCGTCCTTGACTTCGTCACCGCCCGTCACGCCGAGGATGGATTTGCCGCGATCGCGTTGCTCGTCTGGTCGGAGGCGATGCGCAATCCCGTTTTGGCGGAACGACTCCGCGACTCGATCGCAGATGCGGCACGGCTCCTACGATCGCCCAAACGCCCCGGCCGTGACGCGGCGGCGATCACCGACCTGCTGTTGTGTGTACTGCCCGGCTACCTGATGCAATTGGCCCTCACTGGACCCGCCGCCGTCAAACGCATACCTCGAACCGTGGAGAAAGTCTTCGGACCATCGGCCTGACACCTCATTCGGGGCCACCCGGCACCTAACCGGAGGCGATGGCACGCCCGCGCGCCTCGCCATCGCCTATGTTTCGGGAATCCTTGGACCGAACGGAGTCGAGATGCGCCCCACTGTCTGCGTTGCGGCTGCGGCCGCCGGACTGGCGGCGGCGTGCGGTGGTTCACCGTATGTGGGCATTTCGACGAGCACGGGCGGAAACCACACCAACACGGTCACCACCCTCGTGTCGCAGGCGACGAACGCGGCCGCCGCCGCGTATCTGCGGTCGCTGATCCCGACGCCGGCGAGGACGAGCAGAACCGACGGCCCCGATCCCATTCACGACGGCGGCGTCCGCTCGCACTTCTTCGTCGACGGATCTCCTGCCGAGGTGATGGGCGGATACAAGGCCGCGCTGTTGCGGATGAACTGGACGCTGATCGTCGACAGGACCGGTGGCGGTCCGGATGGCGGCGGTGCCACGTACACCGCCAGGAACGGCAACGCTTTCGGTGTCTTCACCGGCGGGGGCGAGCGGGGCGTGACGGACATCGACGCCTGCGCGTGGCCGTCGGCGCCCGCCACTGAGGACTGCGCGCGCCCCGGATAACAGCCGAGGCGGCAAAATGCGAAACCACCCGCGCGGCAATCTCCACGCGGGTGGTTTCGTCAAGCCGACTTGAACGTCCTTAAACGTCGTAGTACAGCGCGAATTCGTAAGGGTGCGGCCGGATTTGGACCGGCAGGATCTCGTTCTCACGCTTGAAGTTGATCCACGTCTCGATGAGGTCGGGCGTGAACACGCCGCCCTCGGTGAGGTATTCGTGGTCTTCTTCCAGCCGGTCGATCACCGCGGACAGCTGCGTGGGCGCCTGCGGAATGTTGGCGGCCTCCTCCGGCGGGAGCTCGTAGAGGTCCTTGTCGACCGGCGCCTGCGGCTCGATCTTGTTCTTGATGCCGTCCAGGCCGGCCATCAGCATGGCCGAGAACGCCAGGTACGGGTTGCCCGACGAGTCGGGGCAACGGAACTCGAGCCGCTTGGCCTTCGGGTTGGTGCCGGTGATCGGGATCCGGACACACGCCGAGCGGTTGCGCTGGCTGTAGACCAGGTTGATCGGCGCCTCGTAGCCGGGCACCAGGCGCTTGTAGGAGTTCACCGTGGGGTTGGTGAACGCCAGCAGCGACGGCGCGTGGTGCAGCAGGCCACCGATGTAATGGCGGGCGGTGTCCGACAGGCCGGCGTAGCCGGTCTCGTCGTACATCAGCGGGCTGCCGTCCTTCCACAGCGACTGGTGGGTGTGCATGCCGGAGCCGTTGTCACCGAACAGCGGCTTGGGCATGAACGTGACGGTCTTGCCGTTCTGCCAGGCCGTGTTCTTGACGATGTACTTGTACAGCATCATGTCGTCGGCAGCGTGCAGCAGCGTGTTGAACTTGTAGTTGATCTCGGCCTGGCCGCCGGTGCCCACCTCGTGGTGGCCCTTCTCCAGCTCGAAGCCGGCCGTGATCAGGTTGGACAGCATCTTGTCGCGCAGGTCGACGTAGTGGTCGACGGGCGCGACGGGGAAGTAACCACCCTTGGGGCGCACCTTGTAACCCCGGTTCGGGCTGCCGTCGAGCTCGTTGGGCGAGCCGGTGTTCCACCAGCCCGAGATCGCGTCGATCTCGTAGAACGAGCCGTTGGTGCGCGAGTCGAAGCTGACCGAGTCGAAGATGTAGAACTCGGCCTCGGCGCCGAAGTAGGCGGTGTCGGCCACGCCCGTGCTGATCAGGTAGTTCTCGGCCTTGCGGGCGATGTTGCGCGGGTCGCGCGAGTACGGCTCGAGGGTGAACGGGTCGTGCACGAAGAAGTTGAGGTTCAGCGTCTTGGCTTCGCGGAACAGGTCGATCTGCGCGGTCGCGGGATCGGGAAGGAGCAGCATGTCGGATTCGTGAATGGACTGGAATCCGCGAATCGACGAGCCGTCGAAGGCTAAGCCGTCCTCAAAAACGCTCTCGTCGAAAAACGAAATCGGGATTGTGAAGTGCTGCATGATGCCGGGCAGGTCACAGAACCGGACGTCGACAAATTCGACGTTTTCGTCCTTGGCGAGTTTGAAGACGTCGTCGGGCGTCGTTTCCGTCACAGAATGCTCCTTTACTTGGTGAGATCCGCGGCCTGACGCTATGGAGCAGATGTTGCCCGTCAGTCAACCCGATGTTGCGCGCACGTTACGTGACCATGCCACACGCTAAAAGTGGCCGCGTCGGCGGCGGGTTCTATTGTGGGGCCATGGATCGCAAGATCGTATCTTTTCCGGTGGCCGTACGCACCGTCCGCCCTCCTCGCCCGGTCGGTCCCGCCGGTTATTCGGACCGCGGTCCGCGCCGGTGATGGCGGAATCACCATCCGCGTACCCCGGGGAGAAGCTCGGATTTCCGCAGAGCGGGCCGGGATCGCTGGCGCCCATGGGGCGCCGGCTGGGCGCGCTGATGATCGACTGGTTGATCTCGTACGGTCTGGCCGCGCTGGCCATGCGCTTCGGCTGGCTGTCCCAACCGGCGCTGGCCACCGCGGTCCTGGTGATCTGGTACCTGCTGGGCGTGGTCTTTGTGCGCTTGTTCGGGTTCACGCCCGGCCAGCTGGCGCTACGCCTGCAGGTGGTGACGGTGGACGGCCGCGGGCCGGTCGGCCTGGGCCGGGCCGTCGTGCGCGGCGTGCTGGTCGGGACGGTGGTGCCGGCGTTGTTCACCGACTTCGACGGCCGCGGGATGCAGGATCGGTTGACCGCCACGGCCGTGGTGCGCCGCTGATCCCGCGCTGGCCAGCTACTTGCGGCGCACCGTGCGCTGCACACCGCGCATCTTGCCCGAGTTGGGCAGCGGCCCCTTGGGCATGACGGCGGCTCCGGCCCGCGACCCGAGCGCGGCCAGCCGCGACTCCAGGGTGTCCATCTGCTTGACGGTGATGTTGGCCGGCAACCGGGTGAGGTGGCGCTCCAGCTTGGCCAGCGACACCTCGTCCTCGCCGTTGCCGACGACGATGTCGTAGATCGGCACGTCCCCGATCAGGCGCGCGGTGCGCTTCTTCTCCTGCGCCAGCAGCGGGCGCACCCGGCTCGCCGCCCCCTCGCCGACCAGGATGACGCCGGGCCGGCCGATCACCCGGTGCACGGCGTCGAAGTGGCCGGTCGCGGCCACCCCAGGGGTCACGCGCCACTTGCCGCGCAGGTTGTCCAACGCCCATGCGGCGGCGCCGGTTTGGCCTTCGGCCTTGCTGTACACCGACTTCTGGGCGCGGCGCCCGAACACGATGAAGGCGACCAGCCCTCCCAGCACCACCCCGAGCGGTATCAGCGTGATCATCGTCAGCCCGCCGGCCCAGATGCCCACCCCCACGGAGATGCCCACGATCAGCACGAAGGCGCCGATCATGTACGGCAGGAGGCGCTTGTCCTCCTGGCGCTGAATGTTGAACGCCTGCCACAACTGGGTGCGCCGCTCCCGCGCGGCGGCCTTGCGGGCGGCCTGCGCCTCCGCTCGGGCGGCCTTGTTCTGCGCGGCGGTGCGGGATTTAGCCATAGTCAAAGAATACGTAGGGCCGTGACGTCAGTCGCCGCGACCGGACCGCGGCGCCGTCAGGCGCGGCTGCGGGCGGCCTGTTCGTAGAGCCGTCCCGCGCGATAGGACGAGCGCACCAGCGGCCCGGCCAGCACCCCGGCGAAACCCAGCTGTTCGGCGTGCTGCGCGAACTCGACGAATTCCTCCGGCTTCACCCAGCGCTCGACGGGGTGGTGACGCGCCGACGGGCGCAGGTACTGGGTGATGGTGATGATGTCGCAGCCGGCGTCGCGCAGGTCGGCCAGGGCGGTCCGCACCTCGTCGGGGGTCTCGCCCATGCCGAGGATGAGGTTGCTCTTGGTGACCAGCCCGAAGTCGCGCGCGGCGGTCAGCACGTCGAGGCTACGTCGGTAGGTAAAGGCGGGGCGGATCCGCTTGAAGATGCGCGGCACGGTTTCGACGTTGTGCGCCAACACTTCCGGGCGCGACTCGAACACCTCGGCCAGCCGGGCGGGCTCGCCGTTGAAGTCGGGGATCAACAGCTCGACGCCGGTCGACGGGTTGAGTTCCTTGATGGCGCGCACCGTCTCGGCGTACAGCCAGGCGCCGCCGTCGGGCAGGTCGTCGCGGGCCACCCCGGTGACCGTGGCGTAGCGCAGCCCCATCGTGTGCACGCTGTCGGCGACCCGCCGCGGCTCGTCGCGATCCAATTCGGCGGGCTTGCCGGTGTCGATCTGGCAGAAGTCGCAGCGGCGGGTGCACTGGTCGCCGCCGATCAAGAAGGTGGCCTCGCGGTCCTCCCAGCATTCGAAGATGTTGGGGCAGCCGGCCTCCTCGCACACCGTGTGCAAGCCCTCGCGCCGGACCAGGCTCTTGAGTTGGGTGTACTCCGGGCCCATCCGGGCCCGCACCCTGATCCACGGCGGCTTGCGCTCGATGGGGGTCTCGGCGTTGCGCACTTCCAGGCGCAGCAGCTTGCGTCCTTCGGGTGCGACAGTCACATCGCTGATGCTACGCGGGCGCCGCGATCATGGTCCTGCACCGGCAGCACCCCGTCCAGGGCGTCGCAGACCGCGTCGCCGACCGAAGTCTGGACGTCCTCGACCGACACCGGGCGGCGCAGTTCGGCCGACAGTGACGTCACTCCGGCGTCGCTGATGCCGCACGGCACGATCGCGCTGAACGCGTCCAGGTCGCAGTCGCAGTTGAGGGCGAATCCGTGCAGCGTGGTCGCCCGCGACACCCGGACGCCGATGGCGGCCACCTTGCGGTCGGGCCGCCCCTCGCCGCCGGGCACCCACACCCCGGACCGGCCGGGCACCCGGACCGCGTCCACGCCCAGGTCGGCGCAGACCTTGAGCAGCGCCTCTTCCAGTCGCCGGACGTAGTTGACCACGTCGAGGGGTTCGGCCAGGCCGATGATCGGATACCCGACCAACTGGCCGGGACCGTGCCAGGTGATCTTGCCGCCGCGGTCGGTGTCCACGACGGGAGTGCCGTCCACCGGCCGTTCGTGCGGCTCGGTGCGCCGGCCCGCGGTGTAGACCGCGGGGTGCTCGAGCAGCAGCAGCGTGTCGTTGCCGCCGGCCACCCGGGCGTCGGCCAGATCACGTTGCTGCTGCCAGGCCACGCGGTAGTCGACGACGCCGAGCCGGCGGACGTCGATCAGGGCCTGGCTCGACCGGATGGAATCGATCACGTTCGCGACGGTACTCGGCCCGGGCCGGCCGGGCACAATCCGGGCGACGCGATTCCCACTAATCGTGGTCGCGCCGGGCGGTGGCGTAGGCGAGCGCCTCGCCAATGGTGTTGTGGTGGAAGACGAAACCGGCACGCTCGAGCGCCGACGGGATGGCGCGCTGCCCCATCAGCAGGCCCTCGTCGGCGAATTCGCCCAGCGCGGCCCGAATCGCGAAACCGGGCACCATCAACGGCGTCGGGCGGTTGACCGCCCGCCCGAAAGCCGTGGTGAATTCAGCGTTGGTGACCGGCGCGGGCCCCGTCATGTTCACCGGGCCGGACAGTTCGGCGTCGAAAATCGCGAACAACAGCGCGCGCACCTCGTCTTCCAGCGTGATCCACGACATGTATTGGCGCCCGCTGCCCAGCCGGGCGCCGAGGCCGGCGCGGAACAGCGGCCGCAGCCGGCCCAACGCGCCGCCGGCGGGGGAGAACACCAGCCCGGTGCGGGCCAGCACCACTCGGGCGCCGCCGTACTGGGCGGGCAGCGTGGCCGCCTCCCAGTCTTCGCACAGCCGGGCCAGGAAACCCGTTCCCGCGCGGTCGTTTTCATCGACCACGCGGTCCTTGGTGTTGCCGTAGAAGCCCACCGCGCTGGCGTTGACCAAGGTCGCCACGCCCGCGTCGGCGACGGCGTGCGCCAGCACCTCGGTGGGGGCGATGCGGCTGTCGCGCAGGCTCTGCTTGAAGGCGCCCGACCACCGCCGCTTGCCGATGTTGACGCCGCACAGGTTCACGACGGCGTCGACGTCGACGAGCGTGTCGGGATCCAGATCGCCGGTCTCGGGATTCCAGTGCAGCTCGTCGGCGTTCGCCGGGGCGCGGCGCACGATGCGCAGCACCCGGTGGTTGGCGGCGCGCAGGGCCGCCGCCAGGGCGGAACCGATCAGTCCGGACGAACCCGCAATCGCGATGACGGAATTCTGACCAGCACGAGCCACGTTCGCTTGTCCTTCTTTACAGGCCGAGGTCGGCCTCGAAGGCTCCCTCTTCCAGCCGGTGCTTGATCGTGGTCAGGAAGCGGCCGGCGTCGGCGCCGTCGATCAGCCGGTGGTCATAGGTCAGCGGGAGATAGCAGATCGAGCGGACGCCGATCGATTCGTTGCCGCTGTCGTCGACCACCACCCGCGGCCGCTTGACGATCGCGCCGGTGCCCAGCATGGCGGCCTGCGGCGGAACCAGGATGGGGGTGTCGAACAGCGCACCCTGGCTGCCGATGTTGGTGATCGTGAACGTGCCGCCGGACAGCTCGTCGGGTTTCAGGTTGCCCGACCGGGCGCGCGCGGCGATGTCGGCGATCGCCCTCGCCAGCCCGGCCAGCGACAGGTCACCCGCGTTGTGCACCACGGGGGAGAGCAGGCCCTGTTCGGTGTCGACCGCGAAGCCGAGGTGCTCGGCGTCGTAGTAGGTGATCTCCTTGGTGTCCTCGTTGTAGCTCGCGTTGACGTTGGGGTGGATCTTCAGCGCGTCGATCACCGCGCGGGCGATGAACGGCAGGAAGGTCAGGTTCACCCCCTCGCGCTCGGCGAACGCCGCCTTGGCCCTGGCCCGCAACCCGACCAGCCTGGTCATGTCGACCTCGTGGGTCTGGGTGAGTTGGGCTGTGGCCTGCAGGGATTCGCGGGTCTTGTTCGCGGTGATCTGGCGGATCCTGCTGGCTTTTTGGGTGGTGCCCCGCAGATGCGCCAGCGCCGGAGCCGGGGTGGGCGCCGCGGCGGCCTTGGGGGCGGCTGCGGCGGCAGGTGCCGCGGCGGCCGGTGCGGCCGGTGCGGGCGCCTTCTTGGCCTCGGCGGCGGCCAGCACGTCCTGCTTGCGGATGCGCCCGCCCACCCCGGTGCCGGTGATCGAGTTCAGGTCGATGTTGTTTTCGGCGGCCAGCTTTCGCACCAGCGGCGTCACGTAGGGCGCCCCGTCGGCACCCGGCCCCGCCGCTGCCGGTTCCGGCTGGGCCTGCGCCGGTTGGGGTTTCGGCGCCGGCGCGGGCTGCTGCGGCGCGGGGGCCGGCGAGGGTTCGGGCTTGGGCTGCGCCTGCGGCTGGGGGGCCGGCTCCGGCGTGGGCTCGGGCTTGGGCGCGGGCGGGGCTGGGGGCGGCGGGAGCCGCGGGCGCGGGGCCTGCGAACCGGCGCCGATGCGCGCCAGCTCGCCGCCGACCGGCACGGTGGCGTCTTCCTCGGCGGTGATGCTGATCAGCACGCCGGCCACCGGAGACGGGATCTCGGTGTCGACCTTGTCCGTGGACACCTCGACGAGCGCGTCGTCGACCTGGACCGAGTCGCCGACCTTCTTGAGCCAGCGGGTCACGGTGCCCTCGGCCACCGACTCGCCGAGCTCGGGCATCAACACCGGGGTCGCGTCGCCGCCACCGGAACTCTGCTGCGCGGGCGCGGGCTCGGGCTGGGCCTGGGGCTGCTGCGGTTCCGGCTGCGGCTCGGGCTGGGCGGGGCCGCGGACTGCGCCTGCGGCTCCGGCTGGCTCGGCGCCGGCGCGGCCGGCTGCGCGCCGCTGGCCCCACCACCTTCGGAGGCGTCGCCGATGACGGCCAGCTCGCCGCCCACCTCGACGGTGTCGTCCTCCTGGGCGACGATCTTGGTCAGCACGCCGGCGGCCGGCGACGGGATTTCGGTATCGACCTTGTCGGTCGACACCTCGACGAGCGGTTCGTCGAGTTCGACCGTGTCGCCTTCCTGCTTGAGCCAGCGGGTGACCGTCCCCTCGGTGACGCTCTCACCGAGTGCCGGCATCTGGACGGAGAAGGCCATCTTGTTTGACTCCTCGATCGCTCGTGGGTCGGGGCGGGGTCGATCAGCTCTTGCGGAAGGCGAAGTAGCAATCCAAAACTATCCTGTCACTGCGCCGTTGTCGGCACACATCCAGGGCAGATACCCCGCGCTGGGCGGGTGACGCCGATCACGCTTGCTACGGTGTGGCCACTGCAGCCAGAGCGGGGAGGTCCCGATGCCGCCATCACCACAAGTACCCCAGCATTTCGTCGATAGCGCCGACGGCGCCCGCATCGCGGTCTACGAAGAGGGCAACCCCGAGGGCCCCACCGTCGTGCTGGTGCACGGCTTCCCCGACTCGCACGTGCTGTGGGACGGGGTCGTCCCGCTGCTGGCCGAGCGGTTCCGGATCATCCGCTACGACAACCGCGGCGTCGGGCTGTCCTCGGTGCCCAAGCCGGTGTCCGCCTACAGCATGGACCGCTTCGCCGACGACTTCGCCGCCGTGACCGGCGAGCTGAGCCCGGGCCGGCCCGTGCACGTGCTGGCCCACGACTGGGGCTCGGTGGGGGTGTGGCACTACCTGAAGCGTCCCGGCGCCAACGACCGGGTCGCGACGTTCACGTCGGTCTCCGGACCCGCCCAGGACCAGCTGGTCGACTACATCTTCAGCGGCCTGCGGGCCCCGTGGAAGCCGCGCACCTTCCTACGGGCGATCAGCCAGGCGCTGCGGCTGACCTACATGATCTTCTTCTCGATCCCGGTGCTCGCGCCGCTGTTCCTCCGGCTGACCATGTCGGTCCCGGCGCTGCGGCGCAACGCGGTCGACAACATCTCCGTCGAGCAGATCCACCACTCCGAGAAGCTGGCCTCCGACGCCGCGCACTCGGTGAAAACCTATCCCGCCAACTACTTTCGGTCGTTCTCCGGTCGCAAGCAAGGCGTCGCGGTCATCGACGCGCCGGTGCAGCTCATCGTCAACACCAAGGACAAGTACGTGCGGCCCTACGGCTACGACCACACCCCGCGTTTCGTGCCGCGGCTGTGGCGCCGCGACGTCGCGGCCGGTCACTTCTCGCCGATGTCGCACCCGCAGGTGATGGCGGCGGCCGTGCACGAGTTCGCCGACCATGCCGAGGGCAAGCAGCCGAGCCGCGCGCTGCTGCGCGCGCAGGTGGGGCGTCCCCGCGGGTCGTTCGGCGACACCCTGGTGTCGGTCACCGGCGCCGGCAGCGGCATCGGCCGCGAGACCGCGTTCGCCTTCGCGCGCGAGGGCGCCGAGCTGGTGATCAGCGATATCGACGAGGCGGCGGTGAAGGCCACCGCGGCCGAGATCGCCACCCGTGGCGGCGTCGCGCACGCCTACGTGCTCGACGTGTCCGACGCGCAGGCGGTGGAGTCGTTCGCCGAGCGGGTCAGCACCGAGCACGGCGTCCCGGACATCGTCGTCAACAACGCCGGCATCGGGCACGCGGGCGGATTCCTGGACACCCCGCCCGAGCAGTTCGACCGGGTGCTCGACGTCAACCTGGGCGGCGTGGTCAACGGGTGCCGCTCGTTCGCGCGGCGAATGGTGGAGCGCGGCACCGGGGGCTACATCGTCAACGTGTCCTCGATGGCGGCCTACGCCCCGCTGCAGTCGCTGAACGCCTACTGCACCTCCAAGGCGGCGACCTACATGTTCTCCGACTGCCTGCGGGCCGAACTCGACGCCGCCGGGGTGGGGCTCACCACGATCTGCCCCGGCGTCATCGACACGAACATCATCAACACCACCCGATTCGACGCGCCCGCGGGAAAGCAGTCCGACGACGTCGACGGCCGCCGCGGGCAGCTGGGCAAGATGTTCGCGCTGCGCCACTACGGCCCCGACAAGGTCGCCAACGCCATCCTGTCGTCGGTCAAGAAGAAGAAACCCATTCGCCCGGTGGCGCCGGAAGCCTATGCGCTGTACGGACTTTCGCGCCTGGCGCCGCAGGGCCTGCGCAATGCCGCACGGATGCGGGTGATCTGAGGCGGGCTAGGCGCCCGACACCGCCCCGCGACGTCGGGTCAACAGCGTCGCGCCGATCGCGATGACCCCGAGCACCGCCAGCGGTATCGCCCACGCGCGCCGGCTGCCCACCGACGACTGGCACTGCGCGACGTAGTCGGTGTGCGGGACGATCTGATTCAGGATCGGGATGTTGGCCCCGTTGCTGTTGTTCGCGCTCTGGGCCGCCGAAAGGTCGGTCGCCACGGCGTTTCCGCAGCCGACCGAATGGCCGTTGCTGTCGGAAACCGATACCGGCGCCAACAGACCGATGACTCCGGCCAATAACAGCACGGCGCCCACACCGATGATCAACCGTCGCACCGTCATGGCTTCGCCTTTCGTCGTCGGGTTTTCGACCGCTAGGGAGATTAACCGCGCTCCGCCCCCGGTAAACCCGAGGCGCAGGCCGAATAACCCACCGTTTGCCGGGTATCCGCCGCGGTAACCAAGGACATGGAGGGTTTCTGAGGTGATCACTGCAACGCGTGAGGTGCCCGAGTCGTGTGAGCGGGTGTGGGAGGTGCTGGCCCAGGGCTGGACCTACACCCAGTGGGTGGTGGGCAACAGCCGCATGCGGGCGGTCGATCCCCACTGGCCGGAGCCGGGTTCCTCGATCAGGCACTCGATCGGGATCTGGCCGTTGGTGATCAACGACGCGACCATCGTCCAGGAGTGCGAGCCGCCGCACAAGCTGGTGCTGCTTGCCCGGCTGGGCCCGATGGGTGCGGCGCGAATCACCATGCTGCTGCACGAGATTCCGCAGGGCTGCCGGATCGAGATGATCGAAGTGCCCGCCGAGGGCCCGATGGCGGCCGTCCCCGATTCCCTTGCGCTGGCGGCGGCCTACCCGCGCAACAAGGAGTGCCTGTGGCGGCTGGCGGCGTTGTCGGAGCGCCTGGAGCCAAGCCAGGTGAAGTGACCGTGCGCGACACCGCCGATGCGGTCGTGATCGGGCGGGACACCACGGCCTGGTGGCGGCGTCGATGCTGGCCGACGTGGGCTGGGACGTGCTGGTGCTGGAAGCCCAGCCCGAGCCGGGCGGGGCGGTGCGCAGCGCCGAGCTGACGCCGGGCTACATCACCGACCTGTTCAGCTCGTACTACCCGATGACGGTGGCGTCCCCGGCGATGGCGGCGCTGAAGTTGGAGGATCACGGGCTGCGCTGGTCGCATGCGCCGACGGTGGTCGGGCACCCGCGCAGCGCCGCCGACGATGATCCGCCGATCGTGTATCACGATCCCGCAAAGACGGCAGCGGAATTCGCGCGGCGAACGCCCGCCGACGGCGAGAACTGGTGGCGCCTGGTCGAGCTGTGGAACAAGATCAAGGCCCCGCTGCTCGACGCGATGCTGGCCCCCTTCCCGCCGGTGCGCCCCCTGCTCGGGCTGCTGCGCAGGCTCGGCACGCCGGAAGCGGTCCGGGTCGCGCGCCTGCTGGTGCAGCCGGCCAACGCGATGGCGAGTCAGTTGTTCGAGGGCGAGGCGCCGCGAGTGTTGTTGTTGGGCAATGCAATGCACGCCGACGTCCCGCCGGACGCGCCGATCAGCGGCGCCATGGGCTTCCTGATGACGATGCTCGCCCAGGACGGCGGCTGGCCGGTGCCGGTCGGCGGATCCGGCCAGCTCACCGCGGCGCTGGTGAAACGCGCCTGCTCGGCCGGGGCGCGAATCGAATGCAATCAGAACGTTTCTCGCATCCACGTGCGGGCCGGCCGCGCGGTCGGGGTCACCACCTCCGCGGGGCGCTCGGTGACCGCCCGCCGTGCGGTGGTGGCCGACGTGACGGCGCCACGCTTGTTCTGCGACATGCTGCCCGCCGACGCGGTGCCGCAGGCGCTGCGACGCGACCTCGAGCACTACGAGTGGGATCCGCCTGTGGTGAAGGTGAACTATGCGCTGGCAGAACCGATTCCGTGGCGTGCGGAAAAGCTGCGGTCCGTGGGCACGGTGCACCTGGGGGCCGACGGCGACGGACTGACCCGCTGGATGGCCGACCTGAACACCCGGGTGATACCCGAGCATCCGTTCATGTTGTTGGGGCAGACCACCACGGCGGATCCGACCAGATCGCCGGCCGGCACCGAAAGCGTCTGGGCCTACACGCATTTGCCGCGGAATGTGTCCGACGACGCGTCAGCGGAGCTGTTGGCGTCGGCGGTGGACCGAGTCATCGAAGAGCATGCGCCGGGCTTCGGGTCGGCGGTGATCGGCAGGTTCGTGCAGCGGCCGTCGGACCTGGAGGCCAACGACGCCAACCTGCATCTCGGGGCGCTCAACGGCGGAACCGCGCAGCTGCAACAGATGTTGGTCTTTCGCCCGGCGCCGGGCATGGGGCGGGCCGAAACACCCGTCGAGCGGCTCTATTTGGGCAGCGCGTCGGCGACGCCGGGGGGCTCGGTGCACGGGGCATGCGGGCGCAACGCGGCCAACGCCGCGCTGGCCGCCGACGGCGCGACCGGCTGGCCGCGCCGCAAGCTGGGCCGCGCCGTGCTCAAACGGCTGACCGGCTAGCCGTTTACTAGCCCTTGTCGGCGATGTCCTCCAGGACCGCGAACATGGTCCGGGTCGGCACGCCGGTGGAACCCTTGGGCGAGTAGCCCCACGGGCTGCCGGTGTTGTAGGCCGGGCCGGCCACGTCGATGTGCGCCCAGCCCACGCCGTCGGCGACGAACTCGCGCAGGAACACCCCGGCCACCAGCATGCCGGCGAAGCGCTGCCCGCTGATGTTGGACAGGTCGGCCACCGTGGACTTCAGGTCTTCCTTGAGCTCGTCGGGCAGCGGCATCGGCCAGCCGTTCTCGCCGACCCGTTGCGAGATCGACGCGACGCGGTCGCGGAATTCGTCGCTGCCCATCACCCCGGGGATCCGGGCGCCCAGCGCCACCGTCTGCGCGCCGGTCAGGGTGGACGTCTCGATCAGGTAGTCGGGGTCGTCCTCGCACGCCCGCACGATGGCGTCGGCCAGGATCAGCCGGCCCTCCGCGTCGGTGTTCTGCACCTCGACCGTGATGCCGCCGTACTGCGTCAGCACGTCGCCCGGGCGCTGCGCGGTGGCCGAGGGCATGTTCTCGGCCATCGGCACGGTGGCGATCACGTCGATCGGAAGCTTGCGTTGCGCGGCCAGCGCGACGGTCGCGATCACCGCGGCGGCCCCGCCCATGTCCGAGGTCATGTGGTGCATGCCGGCCGCGGGCTTGATCGAGATGCCGCCGGTGTCGAAGGTGACGCCCTTGCCGACCAGGGCGACTCGCTTGGCCTGCTTGGGCTTCTTGGCCAGCTTGGAACCGCGGTGGATCAGGCGCACCAGCCGCGGGGGACGCGACGAGCCCTGCCCGACGCCGATGATGCCGCCGTAGCCGCCGTTGCGCAGCGCCTTGTCGTCCAGCACCTCCACCTCGAGGCCGACGGACTCACCCAAAGCCCTTGCGCGCTTGGCGAATTCGGCGGGGAAGAGGTGGCTGGGCGGGGTGTTGACGAAGTCGCGCGCGGTGGCGACGGCGGTCGCCACCGCGGCACCGTGCGCGGCGTCGTTCTTGGCGTCCTTTGCGGTAGCGAGCACCGTGATCTTGCGCAGCCCTTGGTCTTTGGGTGCCGTCTTGTCGCTGCGGAATTCGGTGAACCGGTAGCTGCCCAGGATCAGGCCCTCGACGGCGGCCGAGGCGATGCCCTCGCCGGGCAGCTCGCCCAGCGTGGTGATCACCGATTCGGTCTTGCCGAGCGATCGCGCGGCCACGCCGGCGGCGCGACGGATGGTGTCGGCCGGCCAGTCGGATCGCGATTTGCCGAGGCCGACGGTCAGCACGCTGGACACCGGCAGCGAGCCCACCACCAGCCGGTGCACCTGCTCGGCGCCACCGGTGGCCTCCAGCGCCCGCAGACCGGACTCGATCTCGGCGACCGCGTCGGAGGACAGGAACGGCTCGGCCGCGGCGACGGCCGCGCCCGGCTTGTCGTCCTCGCCGGTCGAGACGACGGGCACGATCAGCACGGTGGACGCGGCGGCGCGCCGCGGCAGCGAGGAGGCGACGGTGACAGCGGGGGAGGCGTAACCGGGTTCTGTGCTCATCCGCATCACCCTAACGGTCCGCTCTTTACGGCTGATTAGGGTGAAGAGTCGTGAGCACTGAAGCCGACCTGCTGCACGGACCGCTGGAAGACCGTCACCGGAGCTTGGGCGCCAATTTCGCCGAATTCGGCGGCTGGCTGATGCCGGTGTCGTATGCCGGCACCGTCAGCGAGCACAACGCCACGCGCAACGCGGTCGGCCTCTTCGACGTCAGCCACCTGGGCAAGGCGCTGGTCCGCGGGTCGGGGGCGGCGCAGTTCGTCAACTCCGCGCTCACCAACGACCTGAACCGGATCGGGCCCGGCAAGGCGCAATACACGTTGTGCTGCACCGAATCCGGTGGCGTCATCGACGACCTGATCGCCTACTACGTCGACGACGACGAGATCTTCCTGGTGCCCAACGCGGCCAACACCGCCGCGGTGGTCGAGGCGCTGCAGGCCGCCGCTGAGGCCGGGCCGGGGGCCGGGCTGACCATCACCAACCAGCACCGCTCGTTCGCGGTGCTGGCCGTGCAGGGCCCGCGGTCGGCCGACGTGCTCGGCCGGCTTGGCCTGCCCACCGAGATGGACTACATGGCGTACGCCGACACCTCGTTCGACGGCGTACCGGTGCGGGTCTGCCGCACCGGCTACACCGGTGAGCACGGCTACGAGCTGCTGCCGCCGTGGGACTCCGCCGGTGTGCTGTTCGACGCCCTGGCCACCGCGGTCGGCGCGGCCGGCGGCGAGCCGGCCGGCCTGGGCGCGCGCGACACCCTGCGCACCGAGATGGGCTACCCGCTGCACGGCCACGAACTCGCGCTCGACATCTCCCCGCTGCAGGCCCGCTGCGGTTGGGCGATCGGCTGGAAGAAGGACGCGTTCTTCGGCCGCGACGCCCTGCTGGCCGAGAAGGAGGCCGGACCGGCGCGGCTGCTGCGCGGGCTGCGGATGGTGGGCCGCGGCGTGCTGCGCGCCGGGCTGACGGTGCTCGCCGGCGACGCGCCGGTCGGGGTCACAACCTCGGGCACGTTCTCGCCGACGCTGCAGGCCGGGATCGCCCTGGCGCTCATCGACGCCGACGCCGGAATCGAGGACGGCCAGCAGGTCACGGTCGACGTCCGCGGCCGGCCCGCCGCGTGCGAAGTGGTGGGCCCGCCCTTCGTCGCGGTGAAAACCCGCTAGCGGCGCCGCGTGCGCGGGCGAAATCCGATTCGGTAGGCGGATATACAATCGGCCAATGACCAGTGGCTCCCTCGAGTTCACGGTTTCGCGCTCGGCACGTCCGGCAACCGATGCCGAACGCGAAACCATCCTGGCCGAGCCGGGTTTCGGCAAGTACTTCACCGATCACATGGTGTCGATCGATTACGACGACGCCGGTGAAGGTTGGCACGACGCGCGCGTCATCCCGTACGGCCCCATCGAGCTGGACCCGTCGGCGATCGTGCTGCACTACGCGCAGGAGATCTTCGAGGGGCTCAAGGCGTACCGCTGGGCCGACGGCTCGATCGTGTCGTTTCGCGCTGAGGCCAACGCCGCCCGGCTGCGGTCCTCGGCGCGCCGGCTCGCCATCCCGGAGCTGCCCGAAGAGCTGTTCATGGAGTCGCTGCGCCAGCTGATCGCCGTCGACAACGCCTGGGTCCCGGCGGCCGGCGGCGAGGAGGCGCTGTACCTGCGCCCGTTCGTCATCGCCACCGAGCCCGGGCTAGGTGTGCGGCCGTCCAAGCGGTACCGCTACCTGCTGATCGCCTCGCCGGCCGGCGCGTATTTCAAGGGCGGCATCAGCCCGGTCACCGTCTGGGTGTCGACGGAGTACGTGCGGGCCAGCCCCGGCGGCACCGGCGCCGCCAAGTTCGGCGGCAACTACGCGGCCTCGCTGTCGGCCCAGGCCGAGGCCGCGGCCAACGACTGCGACCAGGTGGTGTGGCTGGACGCCGTGGAGCGACGCTTCGTCGAAGAGATGGGCGGGATGAACATCTTCTTCGTGTTCGGCAGCGGCGGATCGGCGCGGCTGGTCACCCCGGAGCTGTCCGGCTCGCTGCTGCCCGGTATCACCCGGAACTCCTTGCTGCAGTTGGCCATTGATGCCGGATTCTCCGTCGAGGAGCGCAAGATCGATATCGACGAGTGGCAGAAGAAGGCCGCCGCCGGGGAGATCACCGAGGTGTTCGCCTGTGGCACCGCCGCGGTCATCACGCCGGTCTCGCACGTGAAATACGGCGACGCCGAATTCACCGTCGCCGACGGTCAGCCCGGCGAGGTGACGATGGCGTTGCGGGACACGCTGACCGGGATCCAGCGCGGCACGTTCGCCGACACCCACGGCTGGATGGCCCGGCTGGGCTAGCTGTACTGACCACGGACGTTGGTGACGGCGTGGCGTGGTGACATGACGAAGACCTCCGAGTGAAGTGCGAGCTGTCGAGGAACGCACTGCTCACTTCGGAGGTCTTCGTGTCCCACCGTAATGCTCCATTGTCAGAAACCGGCCGTCTGCGGCTGGCTCGTTGTGTTGTCGAGGATGGATGGCCGCTGCGGCGTGCCGCGGAACGGTTCCAGGTGTCAGCAACGACGGCGTGGCGGTGGGCCGACCGGTACCGCACGTTGGGGGCTGCGGGCATGGTCGACCGCAGTTCGCGCCCGCACCGCAGCCCACAGCGGACTCCGACTCGTACCGAGCGTCGCATCATCAAAGTCCGCGTCCTGCGGCGCTGGGGGCCCGCACGGATCGGGTATCTGCTGGGCATTCATCCCTCCACGGTGCATCGGGTACTGACCCGCTACGGGATGGCCAAATTACGGTGGTTGGACCGCTGTACGGGCCGCGTTGTCCGTCGGATGGAGCCCGCCAGCTGCGGTGACATGGTGCATGTTGACGTCAAAAAGCTTGGCAAAATCCCGGCTGGCGGCGGCTGGCGGATGTTGGGCCGCATCGCCGGTAACCACAACACCAGAGCCGACAAGAGTTCAGGCCAGCGCAGCAAGCATGGTGATCCGCTCCACGGCCACCACTTTCTGCATACCGCGATCGATGGCTACTCACGGTTGGCCTACAGCGAACTGCTCAGCGATGAGCGCCAGCACACCGCCGCCGCGTTTTGGGCGCGGGCCAACGCCTGGTTTACCGAGTGCGGCATCACCGTCCGCAAGGTGTTGACTGACAATGGTTCCTGCTACCGCTCCCACACCTTTCGAGAGGCCCTGGCAGGCATCGAACACCGACGCACCCGGCCCTACCGGCCCCAGACCAACGGCAAAGTCGAGCGATTCCACCGCACCCTGGCCGATGAATGGGCCTACGCACGGCTCTACCGCAGCGATACCGAACGCTGCGAAGAATTTCCCCGGTGGCTACACACCTACAATCACCATCGCGGCCACACCGCACTCGGCGGCCAACCACCCGCCAGCCGCGTACTTAACCTCTCAGGTCAGTACAGCTAGCTCCCGGGGCTAGAACCGCACCGCGCCCGCGAGCAGCACCGCGGTCACCGTCGTGGTCAGCTCGATCGCGGCGCCCAGCACGTCACCGGTGATGCCGCCGAATCGGCGCACGCAGTGCCGCACCAGGACCGCTCCGCAGCCCAGGCCCAACAGCACCGCCGCCGGCCCCTGCCACGGCCGCGACCCGGCCGGCACCGAGGCGGCCAGCAGCACCGCCACCCAGGCGGCCACCACCAGAGTCGGCTGGGTCCCGGCGACGCGGACGCCCAGGGCGCTGCCGTCGGCGGCCGGCACCGACCGGTGGCCGGCCAGCACCGCGGCCACCCGGCCCGCGAAAACCGCCACGGCCACCGCAGCCACCCCGGGAACGACCCGGCCGGTGGCCCCCAGCGCCGAAAACGCCAGTGCCTGCAGCATGATCACCACGACGACGGCGGCGACGCCGAACGGCCCGGCCGCCCCCTCGCGCATCACCGCCAGCGCCCGCTGCGGCGGCCCGTAGCAGCCCAGGCCGTCGGCGGTGTCGGCGAGGCCGTCGACATGCAGGCCGCGGGTCGCGAGCAACAGCACCGCGACCGCGAGCAGGCCGGGCAGCGGGCTGGACCGTCCGAACACCCAGCCGCCGCCCCACGTCACGGCGGCGGCCAGCGCCCCCAGCGCGGCGCCCACCACCGGCAGCGCGGTCATGGCGCCGCGGCCCATCGGGGCGTTGCCCGGCACGGGCAGCACCGTGCCGAAGGCGAAAGCCGTTGCCAGCGAACGGATCACGATGGGGGAGCGGGCCGGTCGGACACGCCGGCCTGGGTGAAGGTCGCCATCGACGACAGGGCGGCCACCGCGGCGCGCAGCACCGGCAGCGCGACCGCGGCGCCGGTGCCCTCGCCCAGCCGCATCCGCAGGTCGAGGATCGGCTCCAGGTCCAGCGCCGTCAGCGCCAACCCGTGGGCGGGTTCGGTGGACCGGTGACCGGCCTGCCACCACAGCCGCGCGCCCGGCGCCAGGTGCTCGGCGACCAGCGCGGCCGCCGTCACCGCCATGCCGTCCAGCAGCAGCGGCGTGCGCCGCACCGCCGCCTGCGCGCAAAAGCCGGCCATCGCGGCCAGGTCCGCGCCGCCGGCGCGGCGCAGCAGTGCGACCGGATCGGGCAGCACCTGGCGCGCGCGGAACAGGGCGTCGCGCACCGCGGCGGTCTTGCGGGCCCAGCCGGCGTCGTCGATCCCGGTCCCGAAGCCCACCGCCACGACCGGCTCGACGTTCGTCAGCGCCGCCACCAATACCGTTGCGGCCGTGGTGTTTCCGATTCCCATGTCGCCCGCGATCAGCAGGTCGGCGCCGGCGTCGACCTCCTCGTCGGCGATGGCGGCTCCCGCGGCGAGCGCCCGCGCGGTCTCGTCGTCGCTCAACGCGTCCTCGACCCGGATGTCCCCGCTGGCGCGCCGCACCTTGTGCGCGCCGATCCGTTCGGTCAGCGGGTCGGCGTCCACCGCGAGGTCCGCGACCCGCACCGTCGCCCCGGCGACGTCGGCCAGGGCGTTGATCGCGGCGCCGCCGGCGTCGAAGTTGGCGACCATCTGCGCCGTCACCTCCGGCGGATAGGCCGACACCCCCGAGCGGGCGACGCCGTGGTCGCCGGCGAACACGACCACCCGGGCGCGCTCGAATTGCTGTGGCGGACACTGCCCTTGGCACGACGCGACCCACACCGACAAATCCTCGAGGCGGCCCAGCGCGCCCCGGGGCTTGGTCAGGGTGTCCTGGCGGGCGCGGGCGGCCGCGGCGACGCCGGCGTCGGGCGGCGAGACGGTGGCGAATTCCATCAGGCGCCCGCCGGTTTGATCGGCACCGGTTGCCCGGCCACCACCAGCACCACCCGGTCGCACAACCGGGCGAGGCGCTGGTTCAGCCCGCCCAGTTCGTCGGCGAACCGGCGCCCGGCGGCGGTGGCGGGCACGACGGTCAACCCGACCTCCGGGCTGACCAGCACCAGCGGGGAAGCGAAGTCGCCGACCGCGGCCAGCAGGTCATCGACGGGAGCCGCCACCGAGCCGCCGTCCCAGGCGCCGGTGCGGTCCAGCGCGCTGGTCAGCCAGGTGCCCAAGTCGTCGACCAGCGTGGGCGTGCCCGGCGATTGACGCAATTGCGTTGCGATGTCGTCGGTTTCGATCGTGGACCAGTGCTCGGGCCGGCGGCTGCGATGCTGGGCGATCCGGTGCGCCCAGGCCGCGTCGTCGTGGCCGGGCGGCCCGGGCGCCAGGTAGTTAACCGCGTGCCCGGCCGGCAACCCGTCGGCGATGGCTTCCTCCGCCCACTGCGATTTGCCTGACCTGATCCCGCCGAGCACCAGGGTGCGCACCGGTGTCAGCCCGCCTTCCGGCGGGCTTCAGCCGACACTGGCGCCGTGCTTGACCTGGGGCCTCGGCGCGCGCAACCGGCGCATCTGAGAGGCCCGGCCAGCGGCGTACAGGCCAAGCTTCCAACGGCTTTCGGTGTTGCTCGGGAACTTGGCGTCGACCAGCTTGCTGACCTTGCGGCCCAGGATCAGGCCGTCGACGCTCATCACGGCCATCAGCACCAGCATGGCCGGCGACACCCACAGCTGCAGCTGCGGGACGCCGAACATGACGAACATCAGGAACAGGGTCGAGGGCATGAACAGGCCCAGCAGGTTGCGACGGGAGTCCACCACGTCGCGAACGTAGCGGCGGATGGGGCCCTGGTCGCGCGGCAGCAGGTAGCCCTCCTCGCCGGCCATCATCTTTTCCCGCCGGTTCGACATGCGGGCGCGGTTCGCGGCCTTGTCGGCCCGCCGCTCCTCGCGGCTGAGCTTGGGACCGGCCAGCGTCTTGCGCCTGGCCCGCGCCTCGGAGGCGGTCATGGGCGCGGGCGCCACCGGCCCCTTCCTCACATTGCGGCGGGCCTCATTGCGCTTGGGCGTGGGGCGCCCCTTGGGGCCCGTCCGCTGCGCCTCGCGGGTCGCGTCGCCCGAGGCGCCAGCAACGGCGGAGCCGCCCGCGATGGCGGCGTTCTCGTCGAGGTCGGTGTCCTGGTCCTTCTTGCGGCCCAACAGCTTCACAGGGGCCAGGTTACTTCGCCGGCGACGCGCGCCGGAATTCGCCTGGAATGCCTTGCTATTAGACCTGCGTTAGTACCTCCCTTGGCCCTACTCTTACACGTGATGAACGGCAGCCTTTGATGGACGACGGGTCGATGGCCTCGGATGATGGTGGTCCCGGCCTGGCCCCCGGCCGCCTTCAACTGCCCGCCATGCAGGTCCTGGTGGCACCGGACTGCTACGGCGACAGCATGTCGGCCCTCGAAGCCGCCGCCGCCATCGCGACCGGTTGGACGCGGTCGCGGCCTGGCGACCGGTTCATCGTCGCCCCCCAATCCGACGGCGGCCCGGGCTTCGTCGAGGTGCTCGCCAGCAGGCTGGGGCAGACGCGGCGCCTGCGGGTGTCCGGACCCCTGAAAGCCATGGTCGAAGCCGATTGGGTGTTCGACCGGGGCTCGGCCACCGCCTACCTGGAGTGCGCGCAGGCGTGCGGCCTGGCGCTGGTCGGCGGACCGCCCACCCCGGAGACCGCCATGGCGGCGCACAGCAAAGGTGTTGGGCAGCTGATCGCCGAGGCGCTGCGGGTCGGCGCGACGCGCATCGTGGTCGGGCTGGGCGGCAGCGCCTGCACCGACGGCGGCCAGGGCATGATCGCCGAACTGGGCGGGCTGGACACCGCGCGGCGGCAGCTGGGCAACGTCGAGCTGATCGCCGCCTCCGACACCGAATACCCGCTGCTGGGCCCGTGGGGGGCGGCGCGGGTGTTCGGGCCGCAGAAGGGCGCCGACACGGCCACCGTCGCGGCGCTGGAGGTGCGCCTGCAGGCGTGGGCGCTGATCCTGGAAGCCGTGGCCGGACGGGACGTGAGCGCGGAGCCGGGCGCTGCCGCGGCCGGCGGCATCGGGGCGGGGCTGCTGGCGCTCGGCGGCCGCTGCGAGTCCGGGGCGGCCATCATCGCCGAGCACACCCGGCTGTCCGACGACCTGGACACCGCGGACATGATCGTCACCGGTGAGGGCCGGTTCGACGAGCAGTCCCTGCACGGCAAGGTGGTGGGCTTTCTCGCCGACGCCGCCCGGCCGCGGGGGATTCCCGTGGTCGTGCTGGCCGGCCAGGTCGACTTGGACAACGCGACGGTGCGCTCGTCGGGCATCATGGCGGCGTTATCCATCGCCGAGCACGCCGGATCGGCGCGGCTGGCCCAGGCCGACGCGGCCAACCAGCTCATGGGGCTGGCATCGGTAGTTGCGGCGCGACTCGGGAATAGCGGTCCTGCAAGGTACCGTTGAGGGAGTGGACTTTCGGGCGGTCCGGATCGCCCGGCGCAAGCCGGCGATTTCGGGCTTGATCGACCCCACCCAACAATGAGGCACGTAGGAGAAGCAATGACGGTGCAGAACGAGTCGAACGCCACGACGACCCACGGCGTGATCCTGACCGAGGCCGCCGCCACCAAGGCAAAGTCCCTGCTGGACCAGGAGGGCCGCGACGACCTGGCGCTGCGCATCGCCGTGCAGCCGGGCGGCTGCGCCGGCCTGCGCTACAACCTCTTCTTCGACGACCGGGCGCTGGACGGCGACCTGACCGCGGAGTTCGGCGGTGTGAAGTTGACGGTGGACCGGATGAGCGCGCCCTACGTCGAAGGCGCGTCCATCGACTTCGTGGACACCATCGAGAAGCAGGGCTTCACCATCGACAACCCCAACGCCACCGGCTCGTGCGCCTGCGGCGACTCTTTCAACTGATCGGTTAGATCCGCGAATCCGTCAGCCGGGCCGCACAGCCCGGCTGACGGCGTGCGTTCAGTACGAGCCGCCGGTGCGCAGCACGTACGAGCAGACCATGATCTGGCCGCGCTGGAACAGCAGCTGCGCGATGCCCTGCACCTGCCCGTGCATCGGGCCACCGCTCACCGGGGACACCCGCATCGTGAACAACGCCTGGGCCTGGTACTGCGACAGGTAGACGATCTTGTCGATCGAGGTCAGTTCGACCTCGGAGAACTGCTTGCGGAACGCGTCGCTGCTGAGCTTGGCCAGGGCCTGGTCGGATCGCTTGTCCTGGACGCCGTCGTAGAGCCCGCACAACGCGTTGCGGGCGATCTCGTCGATGTCGCGGTGCTCGAGCGCGTCCAGATAGCCCTGGATGGCCGTCCTCGCCGCGCCCTCGGAGAACGTGGCGCCGGTGTTGGCCCCGTTGGTGCGGACCCCGTAGACGATGGCCACCGTCAGCACCGCGACCAGCGCGATGGCCAGCGCGACGCCGACGATCAGCCCACGCTTGGACCGTTGCGGCGGGTACGGGACCGGCGCGGGGGGCTGCCCGGCATAATTGGCTGTCGCGGGTCCTGCCTGCGCAGCGGAAGCGAAGCCCGGGCCACCGGAGTTGGGGTCATCCGGGAACTCCAGGGGCGGGGATTCGCTTGGGGGTGTTGGTCCTTCGCCGCCGACGGTGTGGTTCGGCGAGTGCGGACCTGCCATCGTGGTTCTCCTACGGTGGTAGACGGGACTGCAAGCGGGCTGCGGCCCGAGCAATGTGATCCCGGCGACTTGAGTGAGTTGCTGGGTGGGTTTCTAAGGGAGGCTAGCGCACACCCTCGCGCCGAGGAGTCCACACAGCGACGGTCGAGGCCCGTGAGTAAGCTAGATAACCTAGCTAACGAAGGATGGAGTTTTCGTGACGATCGCGGTGACAGGTTCGATTGCGACCGACAATCTGATGCGGTTTCCCGGCCGGTTTTCCGAGCACCTGCTGGCCGAGCACCTGCAGAAGGTGTCGCTGAGTTTTCTGGTTGACGACCTGGTGATTCACCGCGGCGGAGTGGCCGGCAACATTGCCTTCGCCATCGGCGTGCTGGGCGGCGACGTGGCGCTGGTCGGGGCGGCCGGCGACGACTTCGGCGAGTACCGCGACTGGCTGCAGTCGCACGGGGTCAACTGCGACCACGTGCTGATCTCGCAAACCGCGAAGACGGCGCGATTCGTCTGCACCACCGATGAGGACATGGCCCAGATCGCATCCTTCTATCCCGGCGCCATGTCGGAGGCCCGCAACATCAAGCTCGCCGACGTCGCGTCCGCGGGCAAGCCGGACCTGGTGATCATCGGTGCCAACGACCCGGACGCGATGGTGGTGCACACCGAGGAGTGCCGCAAGCTCGGCCTGGCGTTCGCCGCCGACCCGTCCCAGCAGCTGCCCCGCCTGTCCGGTGCCGAGATCGACAAGCTCGTCGACGGCGCGGCCTATCTGTTCACCAACGACTACGAATGGGAGCTGCTGCTCTCCAAGACCGGCTGGTCCGAAGCCGACGTGCAGCAGAAGGTCGACCTGCGGGTGACCACGCTGGGCGCCAAGGGCGTCGACATCGTCGAGCGCGACGGGACCACCACCCACGTCGGCGTGGTGCCCGAAATCAGCCAGACCGACCCCACCGGCGTCGGCGACGCGTTCCGGGCGGGTTTCCTCACCGGCCGCACCGCCGGGCTCAGCCTCGAGCGCTCGGCGCAGCTGGGCTCGCTGGTCGCCGTGCTGGTGCTGGAGTCCACCGGCACCCAGGAGTGGACGTGGGACCCCGCGGTCGCCAAGACCCGGCTGGCCGGCGCCTACGGCGACGAGGCGGCCGCCGAGATCGCCGCGGTGCTGGGTTAGCTCCTTCCCCGCGAGCGTAAGCACGCTGCGGCTTTGGAGCTGGATGTTCGCAGTGCGCTTACGCTCGCGGCCCACACTCAGAGCTGCACGGGGTAAACGGGCTCGCTGATCTGGGGCACCACGCTGTGCTCGACGAAGATCGCGTGCCAGAGCATGAAGATCAGCAGCGTCCACAGCCGGCGGCTGTGATCGCTGACGCCGTTGCGGTGCTCGTCGAGCATCCGGCGCACGGCGGTCTTGTCGACCAGGTGATCGGCCTGCGAGGCGTCCACCGTCGCGTAGGCCCACTCCAGCAGCTCGCCGGCTCGCAGCCAGTGCCGGATCGGCACCGGGAATCCGAGCTTGGGCCGGTGCAGCACATGCGCCGGAACGATCGGCTCCAACGCCCGGCGCAGCGCGTACTTCGTCGTCGTCCGGGTGATCTTCGCCTCGACCGGCAGCCGCGAGGCGACGGCGAACACCTCGGGATCCAGGAAGGGCACTCGCAGCTCCAGCGAGTTGGCCATCGTCATCTTGTCGGCTTTGACCAGGATGTCGCCGCGCAGCCAGGTGAACAGGTCGACGTGCTGCATGCGCGCCACCGGGTCCCAGCCCGCCGACTCGGCGTACACCGGCGCGGTGACGTCGGTGTGGGTCCATTCCTCGCGGAATCCGGGCAGCACGTCGCGCAGCTGCGCGTCGGAGAAGCTGCGGGCGTTGCCGTAGTAGCGCTCCTCGAGCGTCAGGGAGCCGCGGTGCAGCAGGCTCTTGCCGCGCATCCCCTCGGGCAGCGGCTTGCTCATCTTGCCCACCGATCGCCGCAACGGCCGGGGCAGATAGTCAAACGGCTTGAGCGACAACGGCTCCCGGTAGATCGTGTAGCCGCCGAACAGCTCGTCGGCGCCCTCGCCGCTCAATACCACCTTGACGTGCTTGCGGGCTTCCCGGGCGACGAAGAACAGCGGCACCAGCGCCGGGTCGGCCACCGGCTCGTCGAGGTACCAGACGATCTCGGGCAGGGCGGCGACGAACTCGTCGGGCTTGACCACCTTGGCGATGTGGCGGGCGCCGATCGCCTCGGCCGAGGCCACCGCGACGTCGATCTCGGAGAAGCCCTCCCGCTCGAAGCCGGTGGTGAACGTGATCAGCCGGGGGTTGTGCCGGATGGCCAGCGCGGCGATGGCGGTGGAGTCGATCCCGCCGGACAGGAACGCCCCGACGGTGACGTCGGCGCGCATGTGCTTGGCCACCGAGTCCTCGAGCACCGCGGTGATCTCGTCGTAGCGGGCCTGTTCGGTGTCGCGGGTGATCGGCACCGCGGCGAAGCGCGGCGTGAAGTAGCGGGTGGTCTGCGGCCGCTGCCCGGGCCGGATGCGGGCGTAGCAGCCCGATTCCAGCCGGCGCACCCCGCGGTGCAGCGTCTCGGGCTCGGGCACGTACTGCAGGACGGTGTAGTGCTGCACGGCCCGCTCGTCGATCCCGGTGTCGAAGCCGATCAGCTCGGCCAGATCCAGCAGGCACTTCTTCTCGCTGGCCACCGCCGTGCCGCCGGTGCCGGTCGCCATGAACAGCGGCTTGATGCCGAAAGGGTCTCGGGCGCAGAACAATTCGCGGGTGACGGTGTCCCACAGCGCAAACGCGAACATGCCGCGCAGCCGGGTCAAGACGTCGGTGCCCCAGTGGTGGAAGCCGGCGACGATCGCCTCGCCGTCGCCGTCCGTGGCGAACGCCGCGCCGTGCTGGGCGCCCAGCTCGGCGCGCAGCTCGAGGTAGTTGTAGATCTCGCCGTTGAACACCAGCACGTAGCGGTCGGGCGCCTCGGGCGGCCCCCAGCGCAGCGGCTGATGCGAATGCGCGATGTCGATGAACGACAGCCGGTTGAAGCCGAACACGACTGCACCCTCGGCGGCCAGGCCGCCGGGTTCGTCGGGGCCGCGGTGCCGCATCAGGCGTAACGAGTGACCGACGGCGTCGTCGGCGCGGGCGGCGGCCGCTTCTTTATCGGAGCCCTCCGGGGCGGCGACGAACGCCAGCAGACCACACACGGCGCCCCAGTATGCCGCACTTGACGGGCGTGCGTGGACCTCGTACCCGGGCACGTCGTGAATGGCCGGACGCCCCGGCGGGCCGGGGTTTCGTCGCCCGGCTCAGACGCGTGGTCTACGCTGCGTAGTATTCGATATCCGAGCAGGAGGCGCTAACGTGACCCCTCGCGAGCAGGACCGTTCGCAACGTTTGTCGCAGGGCAGGTTTCGGCGCCGTTCCGGGGGCTCCGGGCGCCGAGCGAAGGGTCTTTCCCGTCGTCTCCGGCCCGTCGCGCTGGCGGCCGTGCTGGGCGTGCTAGCGCTGTTCCTGAGCGGATGCAGCAGCTGGGCCGACGCGCTGGCGCTGGGCTGGCCGCGGGGCATCACCCCGGAGGCCCACCTCAACCGCGAACTGTGGATCGGCGCCGTGATCGCGTCGCTGGTCGTCGGCCTCATCGTGTTCGGCCTGATCTTCTGGGCGTCGGCTTTCCACCGCAAGAAGGCCACCGACACCGTGCTGCCCAGGCAGTTCGGCTACAACATGCCGCTGGAGCTGGCGCTCACGGTGACGCCCTTCCTCATCATCTCCGTGCTGTTCTACTTCACCGTCGTGGTGCAGGAGAAGATGCTGCACCTGGACAAGAACCCCGAGGTTGTGATCGATGTCACGGCCTTCCAGTGGAACTGGAAGTTCGGCTATCAGAAGGTCAACTTCAAAGACGGCACGCTGACCTACGACGGCACCGACCCGGCGCGCAAGAAGGCGATGCTGTCCAAGCCGGAGGGCAAGGACGCCCACGGCGAGGAGCGCGTCGGCGCCGTCCGCGGGCTGAACACCTCGGACCGCCAGTACCTGAACTTCGACAAGGTCGAGACGCTGGGCTCCAGCGAGGAGATCCCGGTGCTGGTGCTGCCGACCGGCAAGCGCATCGAATTCGACCTGGCGTCCGCGGACGTGATCCACACGTTCTGGGTGCCGGAGTTCCTGTTCAAGCGCGACGTGATCCCCAACGCCGACGCGAACAACTCGGTGCACGTCTTCCAGACCGAGGAGATCCAGACGCCCGGCGCGTTCGTGGGCCACTGCGCCGAGTTCTGCGGCACGTATCACTCGATGATGAACTTCGAGGTTCGGGTGGTGGCGCCCAACGACTTCAAGGCCTACCTGCAGCAGCGGATGGACGGTAAGAGCAACGCCGAGGCGTTGCAGGCGATCGGGCAGCCCCCGGTCGCGGTGACCACCCACCCGTTCGACACCAAGCGCGGCCAATTGGCCGGAAGCCAGTAGGTTAGGACACCAAATGCATATCGAAGCCAGGCTATTCGAGTTCATTGCCGGGTTTTTCATTGTGGTCGCGGCGCTCTACGGGGTGCTGACCGCCCTCTTCGCCACCGGAGGCGTGGAGTGGGCGGGCACCACCGCGCTGGTGCTGACCGGTGGCCTGGCGATGATCACCGCGACGTTCTTCCGCTTCGTGGCGCGCCGCCTGGACACCCGGCCCGAGGACTACGAGGGCGCTGAGATCAGCGACGGAGCAGGCGAATTGGGCTTCTTCAGCCCGCACAGCTGGTGGCCGATTCTGATCGCGCTGTCCGGCTCGGTGGTCGCGGTGGGCATCGCGCTGTGGTTGCCTTGGCTGATCGTCGCCGGGGTGATGTTCGTCCTGACGTCGGTGGCCGGACTGGTCTTCGAGTACTACATCGGTCCCGAGAAGCACTGATTCGCGGCATAAAGGTCACAATCCGATCACGTGATTGGTGGGCAGTTCGCCACGACGGCTTTGCCCCTTTTGGGTTCGGTAGTGTTTTGCCCAGGCAAACGAGAAGCCTCCCAGCGCGCCCGCAACGATGTGATCGCGGAGTCTTGTGCGCAGGTGAGGCCGTCGAACAGGGTAGGCAAAGGCAGAGATGAGCGGGTCGAGACCCCCGGGATGGGATCCTGACGAACCCGACCCTGCCGACCCGATCAGCCACGAACCGGACCCCGGCGACGAGCCGGACGATCTGGGGCGTGGCGCCGACGCCGACGCCGAGCCGGAGCCGTTCGAGGACAGCGCCGAACTCGCGGCGAACCAGACCGACGAGACCGACGCCTACTCGCGGGCCTACTCGGCTCCGGAGTCCGAGCACTTCACCAGCGGCCCCTACCTGCCGGCCGATCTGGGGCTCTACGACTACGACGACTTCGACGAGTCCGCCGACGCCGACGACGAGCGCAGCACCGCGCGCTGGCCGTGGGTGGTGGGGGTGGCCGCGATCGTGGCCGCGATCGCGCTCGTCGTGTCGGTATCGCTGCTGTTCGCGCGCACCGATACCACCAAGCTCGCCAACCCCGGCACCACCACCGCGCCGTCCACGCCGCCGCTGCAGGACGAGATCACGACGACCAAGCCGCCGCCTCCGCCCCCGCCGCCACCCACGACCGAACCGCCGCCGCCCCCGACAGCAACGGAGACCCAGACTGTGACGGTGACGCCTTCTCCGGCACCGCCGCCCCCGCCCGCCCCCGCTCCGGCACCGCCGCCGGCGACGTCGACGGCGGCCGCGCCACCGCCGCCCAGCACCCCGGCGGGTCCGCGCCAGGTCACCTACTCGGTGACCGGCACCAAAGCCCCGGGCGACATCATCTCGGTGACCTACGTCGACGCGTCCGGCCGGCGCCGCACGCAGCACAACGTGTACATCCCGTGGTCGATGACCGTCACCCCGATCTCGCAATCCGACGTGGGCTCGGTGGAGGCGTCCAGCCTGTTCCGGGTGAGCAGGCTCAATTGCTCGATCACGACCAGCGACGGAACGGTGCTTTCGTCGAACAGCAACGACTCGCCGCAGACGAGCTGCTGATGGTCAGCAGATATTCGGCGTACCGGCGTGGCGTGGGCGACGACACCATTGCGCCCGAGGTCATCGACCGCATCCTGATCGGCGCGTGCGCCGCCATCTACCTGGTGCTGCTGGGCGTCAGCGTGGCGGCCGCCGTCGCGCTGGCGGACCTGGGCAGGGGCTTTCACAAGGCGGCCAGCAGCCCGCACACCACGTGGGTGCTGTACGCCGTCATCATCGTGTCGGCGCTGATCATCGCGGGCGCGATCCCCATCCTGTTGCGCGCCCGCCGGATGTCGCAGGCCGAGCCGGCCGCGCAGGCGATGACCGCGCCGTCGCGCGGGCCGGCAAGGCCTTCGGTGCGGCTGGGGACCGGCGCCCTGCGCCCCGGGACCGGACGGACCACCACCGTCCAGTCCGCCGCGCCCGGCCCGGGCGCCGAGTGGTCGGGCGAGGCCGTCGACCGAGTCTGGTTGCGCGGCACCGTGATTCTGACCGGCACCATGGGTGCGGCGCTGATCGCGGTTGCCGCGGCGACCTACCTGATGGCGATCGGCCACGATGGCGGCTCGTGGGTCGGCTACGGGTTCGCCGGCGTCATCACCGCGGCCATGCCGGTCGTCGAGTGGCTGCACATTCGTCAGCTCCGCCAGGTCGTCGCCGAACAGTAGCCGCCGCTGGCGCGCGCGGTCGGCGCGCGTGGCCCCCGCCGCCCGATCCGGTGCGCCGGGGGTGGCGTAGCGTCAGGCGCGAGCCGTTTCGTTGCCGGCGGCCGTCCCGCAGTCCGTGCGGATGACGGCCGCGGGCACTGCGATCCCTCCCTTCGCCGGGTCAGTCGAGGCGAAGGACGCCAACCGTGAGGGGAAACCGCAAGTGGATGCCGCGGACAGACGGCGAGCGCGCGCCAATCCCATCCGGGTCTCGGTGGGCTGTGAGCTCGGCCGCACCATCGACGGCGCCTGGTGGCCCCGTGCGGACCGCATCACCAACGAATTGCCCGGCCTGGTCGCGCTGCTGACGCCCTTGCTCGGTGGGATCGACTCCATCAACGTCAACTGGCCACCGTTGCAGCGGCCGCCGGACTTCAACTGGCCGGGCTGGGAGCACAAACGCCAGCACGTGATCACGGTCGTCGGCGCGGACGCACGGGTCAACCTGCTGATCGTCCCGTACGCGACGTACAGCGCGCTGGCCCTGATGGTGTTGCGCTGTGCCGCCGGGCTGCCGGTCGAAACCCGCGACATGGGCAAGCGGGTGTTCGTCACGGCCGCCGCAATCCTGCGCGCCGCCCAGCAGCAAGGGGCCTGCGCCCGGCCGTAGGGGCGTTACGCCGACGAAAACCGGTGGGGCAGCGAGCTAGTGCTCGCCGCCCTCGCCGTTTGTCGAACCGTTCGTCGAACCGTTCAGGCCGTCCTGGTGCTCACGCAGCGCGGTCAGGGCGCGCTGTTCGGAGCCGTGCGCGGCCTCGCGCAACGCCGCGTCCTCGGACGCCGGATCGGCGAACAGGAAGCTGCCCCGGCCCGGAGATCCGGCCGAACCCAGCTTGTTCATCTTCTTCGGCAATGGCGCGCCCTGGTATTCGAGCGGCAGCGGGTGGCCGTGGTCGTCGACCGGGCCCAGCGGCTGGTGCAGCTCGACGTAGGCGCCGTGCGGCAGCCGCTTGATGATGCCGGTCTCGATGCCGTGCTCGAGCACCGCGCGGTCGCTGCGCTGCAGCCCGATGCACCACCGGTAGGTGATGAAGTAGACCACCGGCGGAACGATCACCATGCCGATGCGCCCGATCCACGTCGTCGCGTTCAGCGAGATGTCGAACTTGAACGCGATGATGTCGTTCATCGCGCACAGCGTCAGCAGCATGTAGAACGCGATCGCCATCGCACCGATCGACGTGCGCACCGGCACGTCGCGCGGGCGCTGCAGCAGGTTGTGGTGCGCATAGTCGCCGCTGAACCGCTTCTCCAGGAACGGATACACGATCAGCAGGCCGAACACCCCGCCCATGATCAGCGCCACCCAGACCACCGCCGGGATGGTGTGGTGCCAGAAGTAGAACTCCCATGGCGGCCAGATACGGGCCAGACCCTCGGTCCACATCATGTAGAAGTCCGGCTGCGAGCCGGCCGAGACGTGAGATGGCTTGTAGGGCCCCAGGTTCCAGATCGGGTTGATCTGCAGCAGACCACCCAGCAGGCCCAGCACGCCGACGATCGCGGCGAAGAACGCGCCGGACTTGACGGCGAACACCGGCATCACCCGCACGCCGACCACGTTGTGCTCGGTGCGACCGGGGCCGGGGAACTGGGTGTGCTTCTGGAACCACACCATGGCCAGGTGCAGCCCGATCAGCGCCAGGATGATTCCGGGCAGCAGCAGGATGTGCAGTGAATACATCCGAGGGATGATGTAACCCGCTGTGGCGCATTCGTTTCCGACGCCACCGCAGGGGAAGTCACCGCCGAACAGGGCCCAGTGCAGCCAGGTGCCGATCACCGGCATGCCCAACGTGATCGAGGACAGCGCGGCGCGCAACCCGATGCCGGACAGCAGGTCGTCGGGCAGCGAGTAGCCGAAGTAGCCCTCGAACATCGCCAGGATCAGCAGCAGCGAACCGATGACCCAGTTGGCCTCGCGAGGCCGCCGGAAGGCGCCGGTGAAGAAGATGCGGGCCAGGTGCACCATGATCGACGCGGAGAAGATCAGGGCGGCCCAGTGGTGGACCTGACGGACGAACAGTCCGCCGCGCACCTCGAAGGAGATGTCGAGGGTCGACGCGAAGGCCTTCGACATGTCCACGCCGCGCAGCGGCTGGTAGGCGCCGTTGTAGGTGATCTCCGCCATGGAGGGATCGAAGAACAGCGTCAGGTACACGCCGGTGAGCAGCAGCACGATGAAGCTGTACATGGCGATCTCGCCCAGCAGGAACGACCAGTGGGTGGGGAAGACCTTGTTGAGCTGTCTACGGACCGCCGCGGACGGGTGGTAGCGCGTGTCGATGTCCTCGCCTTGGCGGGCCAGGACGTCGCCGATCTTCGGGGGACTCAATTTCGGACTCATGTCGTCGTCCTCTCCCAGAATGCCGGTCCGACGGGCTCGACGAAGTCACCGTTGGCGACCAGATACCCGTTGGAGTCGATGGTGATCGGCAGTTGCGCCAACGCACGCGCGGCCGGCCCGAAAATCGGCTTGGCGAAGTGCAGCGCGTCGAACTGCGACTGGTGGCATGGGCACAAGATCCGGTAGGACTGCTCCTCGTACAGCGAGGCGGGGCAACCCAGGTGCGAGCAGACCTTGGTGTAGGCGAAGAACTCGCCGAAGTTGAAGCTCTCCTGGCCCTGCCGCTTGACCACACGGTTCATGTCGGTGGGCCGAACACGGATGAGCATCACGGGGTTTCGCACACCCTGGTTGATGGCCCGCAGCTTTTCCTGCGATTCCGGTGTGGTGCCGTCGCCGTCGGACTCCCGCCACGGGAAGACGGTTTCCATGCCGCCGGCGTCGAGGTCCTCGGGGCGCATCTTGACGAACGGCGACGTGGAGGCGGAGCCGGTGGCGCGCGCCAGGAAGATGGTCTCGCCGTGGTAGCGCGGGCTCCACCCGGAGGTCCACAGCACGGCCTTCTTGCCGTCGGCGGTGGGCACGACCGGCTTCCACGGGTTTTTGATCAACCCGCCGGCAAACGCGACCAGGGTGGACAGACCAAAGGCGCCCAGCCCCATTCCCAGCGACAGGCCGATCAGCTTGCGCCGCCCGACCGTCGACCCCTGATAGGCGTCGGCCAGGTTGGCCACCACCGTCTTGCGGTCGACGTCGCGCGAGGCGCCGTCGTGCCGGTCCTGAATCGAAATCTCTTCGGGGATAAAGCGTTTCTGGTAGAGGATGACGCCGATTCCGATCGACAGGATCGCCATCCCGAAGGTCAGACCGTACAGCGGGGTGGTCAGGTCGTAGAGGAAGCTTCCGGCGCTCTCCTTGGGCTTGTACTCCCAGGGCCAGAACAAGAAGATCAGCAGCAGCGCCAGCCCGAAGAAGCCGCCCAGCAAAAGCCAGAGGGCGACGCCACGCTCGGCGCGCTTTTCGGCTTTGGTGCCCTCGATCGGCCAGCGGGGTTCCTTGAACACCGTGTCGACGCCGTCCAGCTTGCCGCCCAGCGCCACCAGTTCCTGCTGTGACATGGCGGCCAGCGCCGCGTCGTCGGGTTCCCTCTCGCCGGTGCCGTGCGGGTTTCCGCCGGTGTCAGAGCCGCGAACGTCCTGATCGCTCATGCTCGTGCCCCAATCCACAGTGCCAGCCCGATGGCCGCGACCATCCCGATGATCCAGGCGGCCATGCCCTCGGGTGCGGGACCGAATCCGCCCAGGCCGTAACCGCCCGGCTGGCGCTCCTCGGTCACCGCCTTGATGTAGCCGATGATGTCCTTCTTGGCCTCGAACGACAGCTGACGGTCGGAGAACTTCGGCATGTTCTGCGGACCGGTCCGCATGGCCGCCAGGATCTGCTGCTCGTTGGCGGGCTCCAGGTCCGGCGCGAACTTGCCGGACGACAAGGCCCCGCCCTTACCGGTGAAGTTGTGGCAAGAGGAGCAGTTCAGCCGGAACAGGTCGCCACCACGGCCCAGGTCCTCGCCGCGCAGCGAGCGCATCGCCAGGCTGCCGTCCGGGTTGCGCACCGTGGTCGGGCCGCCGCCGTTGGCCTGGACGTAGGCGCCCAGCGCGTCGACCTGGCCCTCGTCGAAGATCGGTTCCTTGCGCGGCGCCTGCGCCTCGCCGGTCATCGCCGGCATCCGGCCCGTCGACACCTGGAAGTAGACGGCCTCCTCGCCGACGCCGATCAGGCTCGGCCCGCGGTCGGGGACACCCTGCAGGTTGGCGCCGTGGCACGACACGCACGAGGTGTCGAACAGCTGCTTGCCGGTGCGCAGCAGCGCCGAGTTGGACTCGTCGGCGACGGCGACCTGCGGCCGGGGGGTCAGGATGGCGGCCAGGCCGCCGGCGATGGTCAGCGCGATCAGCAGCAGCAGACCGCCGGACAGCCGGCGGCGCAGGCGCCGTCGCGACCGGTCACGCTGCCCCTGTGGCGGCTTGGCCGCACCGGATCGGGTAGATCCCAGTTTCTTCAACCGAGCACTCCTGTTCGTCCAGCGCCTGCTCATCGGATGAAATAGATCACGGCGAACAGCGCGATCCACACGATGTCGACGAAATGCCAGTAGTACGAGACGACGATGCTGGCCGTAGCCTGCGCCGGCGTGAACTTGCTCATCGCGGTGCGGGCCAGCAAGAAGATGAAGGCGATCAGGCCGCCGGTGACGTGCAGGCCGTGGAACCCGGTCGCCAGGTAGAACACGCTGCCGTAGGCGCTGCCGGGGATGGTCGTCCCGTGCGTCATCAGGTGGTAGTACTCGTAGCCCTGGCCGCAAACGAAGAACAGGCCCATCAGGAACGTGAGCACGTACCAGCGGCGCAGCCCGAACACGTCGCCGCGCTCGGCCGCGAACACCCCCATCTGGCAGGTGAACGACGACGCGATCAGCACCAACGTGACCGGTACGGCCTGGTACAGGTTCAGCTCGGTCGGCGGCGGCGGCCACTTGCCGCCCGATTGGGCGCGAGCGGTGAAGTACATCGCGAAGAGGCCAGCAAAAAACATCAGCTCGCTGGAAAGCCAAACGATGGTGCCGACGCTGACCATGTTGGGTCGGTTCAGCGAATGCACCCGCGACGTAATTGCAGTACCCGAAGTCCCGGCAGCGCTGGTCACATCCGCAAGTATGACGCTTTGTAGTTGTTGAACTCCACCCGGGGCCGCATTTGGTGTCCGGCGCGGCGCGCGCGGGTGCACGGCGGCCGGCTCACGGAGACGGTTGGGGCTGGTGTGGTCGTCGTGGGACCATCGGCGCGTGGCTTTGTCATCGAAGGCTCCGTCCGCGGGGGCCCCGGCGCGCCCGCAACCTCGTGGCCGCGGATCCTGTCCCGCCTGACCGGCGGGCAGGACCTGGCGCGCGGGCAGGCCGCGTGGGCCATGGACCGGATCATGGCCGGCGACGCGAGCCCCGCCCAGATCGCGGCGTTCGCGGTGGCGATGCAGGTGAAGGTTCCCACCTCGGCCGAGGTCATCGAGCTGGCCGACGTCATGCTCAGCCACGCGCTGCCGATGCCGCCCGGTGCCATCCGCGACGACACCGTCGACATCGTCGGCACCGGCGGCGACGGCGTCAACACGGTGAACCTGTCCACGATGGCGGCGCTGGTGGCCGCGGCCGCGGGGGTGCCGGTGGTCAAACACGGCAACCGGGCAGCCTCGTCGTTGTCCGGCGGCGCCGACACGCTCGAGGCGCTCGGCATCCGCATCGACCTCGGCCCCGAGCAGGTCGCACGCAGCCTCGCCGAGGTCGGCATCGGGTTCTGCTACGCGCCGCTGTTCCACCCGTCCTACCGGCACACCTCCGCCGTGCGCCGCGAGATCGGTGTGCCGACGGTGTTCAATCTGCTTGGGCCGCTTACCAATCCGGCCAGGCCACGGGCCGGACTGATCGGCTGCGCGTTCGAAGAGCTCTCCGAGGTGATGGCCGGGGTGTTCGCCGCGCGCCGGTCCAGTGTGCTGGTGGTGCACGGCGACGACGGGCTCGACGAGCTGACGACGACCACCACCAGCACGATCTGGCGGGTGCAGGCCGGCACGGTGGACAAGCTGACCTTCGATCCCGCCGGATTCGGTTTCCCCCGAGCCGATCTCGACGACCTGCTCGGGGGCGACGCCCAGGCGAACGCGGCCGAGGTGCGCGCGGTGCTGGCCGGCGGCAAGGGCCCGGTGCGTGACGCCGTCGTCCTCAATGCCGCCGGCGCGATCGTCGCGCACGCCGGATTATCCAGCCGCGCTGAATGGTTGCCGGCGTGGGAGGACGGGCTGGCCCGCGCCTGCAGGGCCATCGACTCGGGTGCGGCCGAACAGCTGCTCGCGCGATGGGTGCGGTTCGGCCAGCAGGTCTGACAACCCCTGCGCCGAAACCTGTTCGGCGGCCAGTCGTGCCGAGCGCGCCGTCGCGGCCCACGCCGACCAGGCGCCCGCCGACCGCAGCGGGGAAGCCCAGCCGTCCTCGGCGACCCGGACGATGCGGACCCCGGGGGCGGTCAACCAGCGCACGATGAGCGCGGTCTCCTCGACCAGCGCGCCGCCCAGCGGCGCGGGCGTGGGCAGAATCGCTTGTGCCCCAGCAACAATCGCGTCGACGACCGGCATTGGCGGCACCCCGCGCCGGGCGCTGCCGGCTGCGGCCAGCTGACCGTGGCGGATGACCGCCAGGTGATAGCCCCCCTCGGCGTCGGGTGCGGCGGCGATCAGCTCGGGCAGCGCGGCCAGGGCGCGCAGCCGCTGGCCGCGCCACAGCGTCTCGACCGTGGTGACGATGCGGTCGCGCAGGCGGGCGGCGCTCTCGAAGTGATGCCGCTGGGCGAGCGCACCGACCTGATCCACGGCCGATCTCAGCGCGTCGTTGTCCGCGCCGTCGACCAGCGCCGCGACCCGCGCCACGGCGGCGGCGTACTGGGTGGCGGTGACACCGCGCTCGGCCGGGCACGGCGACACCTCCGCCTCGGCGCACAGCGGCCCGTGCAGCGCCGAGCGGCCCAGCCGGTTGGTGCAGGTGCGTAATCCGGTGAACCGCGCCAGCAGCGCGGCCGTGTCGGCGGCGTCGGCGCGGGACCGGAACGGGCCGACGGCGCGGTCGTGCCGCGGCGCCCGCACCACCGCGAGGCGGGGAAAGGCCTCGTCGGTCAGCGCCACCCACCACCAGCGGCGCGGGAACTTCGACCGGCGGTTGTACGGCGGGGCGTGCGCGGCCAGCAGCCGCAGCTCGCGTACGCCGGCCTCCAGCGCGTGGGCGCACTCGACGTGGTCGACCGCGCCGGCCAGCGCGACCATCTCCTTCATCCGGCCCCGGGGATCGGCGCCGGTGAAGTACTGGCTGACCCGTCGTCGCAGGTCGACGGCGGTGCCGACGTAGAGCACCTCGCCCGAGGGACCGCGGAACAGGTACACGCCCGGCCGGCGCGGCAGGCCCTCGGCGAGCACCCGCTTGCGGCGCTGGGTCGGTGTCACGTCGGGCAGGTAGGAGCGCAGGTCGGCATAGGTGTGCACGCCCTGGTTGCCCACCCGCTCGATGAGGGCGTGCAGGACGTCGACGGTGGCGCGCGCGTCGTCCAGGGCGCGGTGGGTGGGCTGGGTGGCGACGGCGAACAGCCGCGCCAGCGACGCCAGCCGCACGCTGGGGGCCTCCTCGCGGCTGAGCACCCGGCGGGCCAGCCGGACCGTGCACAGCACCTGCGGCCGCGGCCAGGCGATGTCGCACTGCTGCGCGGCGGCGCGCAGGAAGCCGACGTCGAACCCGGCGTTGTGCGCGACGAGCACCGTGCCGAGGTCCAAGCCGGCGAACTCCAGGAACATCGGCAGCACGGCGTCGATGGTCGGTGCGTCGGAGATCATCGCGGTGGTGATGCCGGTCAGCTGCACGATCTGCGGCGGGATGCTGCGCTGCGGGTCCACCAGGGTGGCGAACTCGCCGAGCACCACGCCGCCGCGCACCTTGACCGCCCCGATTTCGGTGATGGCGTCGGGAACCGCGCCCGCGGTGCCCTTGGTGCGCCCGCCGGTGGTCTCCAGGTCGACCACCACGAAGGTGGTCTCGCGCAGCGAGAGCTCGTCGGGGGTGAACGGTGACCCCACGTCGGCGAAGCTCAGCTGAGTCGCGCCCCGGGAAGTCACGGCGGTGACGTTAAGGCCGGCGACCGACACCCGTGGGGCTCCCACGCCGGGCGCGGCGGCCGGAATGCGGGCGGCGGTACCTGTCGGTGCCCGCGGTTACCGTTCGGGCAGTCCGGCGTTGATGTTCGTCCACCTAGTTGCCGGAGCCGAAGTGAGAGGACCGATCCCGATGGCAGCACGAACTGGACCTACCGACGTCGGCATGACGCCGCCCGAGCCGGGGACACCGGTGGTGATCGACTGCGACGAGTGCGCGGTGCGCGGCCCCGGCTGCCGCGACTGTGTCGTCAGCGTGATACTCGGGGTCCCGGATACTTTATTGCAAGATGAACGGGCGGCATTAGAAGTTCTCGCCGAGGTTGGCTTGGCGCCGCGGCTTCGCCTCGTCCCGATTCGTCGCGATCGAGGTTCTGGTGTAGCCTAATTGCCTTGTCCCACAAAGGTCCTCGGGCCACACGAAACGATTCACATAGAAATGACAGGATTCTTTCTAATTTCTTAACCGCTCGCTTTGGACAAACGCCGATATCGTTTCGTAACCTGTTTGAGACCTGAACCAGCTCGACGACCGATCGGTCGTCGATGGCCGTTTAAGGAAGCAAATCTTGAGGCTTGACTCTAGGTACCCGGTTGCGCGTGTCCTGACACGTTCGGCCATAGGGGCACTAGCTGGCTTCGCGATCTTCTCCGGCGTCATGACCGCCCCCGTGTGGGCCGACCCGGCCGAAGACGCCACGGCAAAACTCAACCAACTGTCCCGGCAGGCCGAGCAGACCACCGAGGCGATGCACAGCGCGCAGCTCGATCTGAACGACAAGCTGGCCGCCCAGCGCGCCGCGGACAAGAAGCACACCGACGACCAGGCCGCGGTCGATGCGGCCAAGGCGCACCTGTCGTCGTACCAGGACTCGGTCAACAAGCTGGCCGCCGCGACCTACATGGGCGGTCGCGTCGACGGCATGGAGGCCATCCTGACCGCGGGCTCGCCGCAGGGCCTGATCGACAAGCTGGCGGTGCAGCGGGTGATGGCCACGCAGATGGCCAGCCAGATGAAGAGCTACCGGATCGCCGGGGAGCAGGCCGCCAAGGCCGAGCGGGAATCCGCCAAGTCCGCCGCCGACGCCAAGAGCGCAGCCGAGCAGGCCGCCGCGGTCCGGGCGAGCCTGCAGTCAAAACAGAGCCAGCTGCAGGTGCAGATCGCGGTCGTCAAGTCGCAATACCTTTCTTTGACCGCAGACCAGCGCACCGCGCTGGCCAATCCCGCGCCGCCTCCCGGCGCACCGGCACCGGAAGCGTTGCCCCCGGGCGCGCCTCCCGCGCAGGCGCCGGGCGAGGCGCCGCCCGCTGGCGGAATGCCCGGATTGCCCGGCATGGCGCCCGGCGGGGTCGGCGGCGGTGACCGCGCCACCGTCGTGCAGGCCGCGCTGACCCAGGTCGGGTCGCCCTATGTATGGGGTGGCTCCGCGCCCGGCGGGTTCGACTGCTCCGGCCTGGTGATGTGGGCGTTCCAGCAGGCCGGCATCTCGCTGCCGCACTCCAGCCAGGCGCTGGCCCACGGTGGCCAGCCCGTCTCGCTGGGAGATCTGCAGCCCGGCGACGTGCTCACCTTCTACTCCGACGCCTCGCACACCGGCATCTACATCGGTGACGGCATGATGATCCACTCGTCCACCTACGGCGTGCCGGTCCGGGTGGCGCCGATGAGCGCCGGCGGCCCGATCTACGACGCGCGCCGTTACTAGAGACCCTCGACCGCGGCGCCGGCGGCTCCCGATACTGCTGGCCTGGGTATTCGTCGTCGAGCTGCTGGTGGCCGCGGCCGTACCGTTCGACGCCGTGCGCGAGAGCCGGATCCGGCCCGCCCAGCTGGTCACGCCCGCCCGCAGCCAAGTCAATGCGTCGACGAAGTCGATCACCGTCGGTGACCGCACCGTCCGGCTGCTGGGCCTCGGCGGGGCCGCCAGCGACCGGCTGCTGTCCAGGGTGGCCTCGACCATGGGCGCGGCGATCGCCGCGGTGGAGTCGTTCTGGGGCGTCGACTGGCCGCGCGAGATCTCGGTGGTCGCGGCCGGCACCGACGAGGAGTTCCGCGCCGCCGCCGGCGGCGGACCGGCCTCCCAGTGGGCCGACATCGCGGCGGTGACGGTCGTCGACCGCGTCGATCCCGTTCGCCGGGTTGCCGTCGGCCAGCGGATCGTGTTCGCGCCGGGCGCGGCCAAGATGAGCGCCGCATCGCTGCGAATCGTGTTGGCCCACGAGCTTTTTCACTACGCCGCGCGTGCCGACACCGTCGCGGACGCGCCCCGCTGGCTCACCGAGGGGGTGGCCGACTTCGTCGGCCGCCCACCCGCGCGGGTGCCCACCGACACGTTGTTGCCCATGGCGCTGCCCACCGACGCCGACCTGGACGTGCCCGGGGCGCAGCGCTCGCTGGCCTACGACCGCGCGTGGTGGTTCGCCCGCTTCGTCGCCGACACCTTCGGACCGCCCAAATTGCGCGACCTCTACCTGGCCACCTGCGGCATCCGGCACGCCGACATGGCCGCCGCCGGCCAGGACGTGCTGGGCGCCAGCCCGGCGGGCCTGCTCACGCACTGGCAGCAGTGGCTGACCCACTAGGCCCGGCTCGCCCGGCTCGGGCCGTGTGCGGGGTCGGCATCGTCGCCAAGCTAGCCTGACGCAGGTGAGTCGGGTCCTGCTGGTAACCAACGACTTTCCGCCCCGCCGGGGCGGCATCCAGTCGTACCTCGGTGAGTTCGTCGACCGGCTGGTCGACGCCGGGCCGCATTCGGTGACGGTGTACGCGCCGCACTGGAAGGGCGCCGAGGCTTACGACGCGGCCGCCCGCTATCGGGTGGTGCGCCACCCCGGCACGTTGATGCTGCCCGTCCCGGCGGTCGACACCCGGATGCGGCGGCTGATCGCCGAGGAGGGCATCGACACCGTCTGGTTCGGGGCGGCCGCGCCGCTGGCGCTGCTGGCCCAGCGCGCCCGCGGGGCCGGGGCGAGCCGGGTGCTGGCCAGCACCCACGGCCACGAGGTCGGCTGGTCGATGCTCCCGGTCGCGCGCTCGGTGTTGCGCCGCATCGGCGACGACACCGACGTGGTCACGTTCGTCAGCCGCTACACCCGGTCCCGTTTCGCGCCGGCCTTCGGCCCCAGGGCGTCGCTGGAATACCTGCCCTCCGGGGTGGACATCGACCGGTTCCGGCCCGATCCGGCGGGCCGGGCGCGGTTGCGCGACCGCTACGGGTTGGGGGAGCGGCCCACGGTGGTGTGCGTGTCCCGGCTGGTGCCGCGCAAAGGCCAGGACATGCTCATCAAGGCCCTGCCGTCGATCCGGCGACGCGTCGACGGCGCCGCCCTGGTCATCGTCGGCGGCGGCCCCTATGAGGATTCGTTGCGCGCGCTGGCCCGCGAGTGCGGGGCGGCCGACGATGTCACCTTCACCGGCGGCGTGCCGGCCGCGGAGCTACCCACGCATCACGCGCTGGCCGACGTGTTCGCGATGCCCTGCCGCACCCGCGGCGCGGGGCTGGACGTCGAGGGGCTGGGCATCGTGTTCCTGGAGGCGTCGGCGACCGGCGTGCCGGTCGTCGCCGGCAGGTCGGGGGGAGCCCCGGAAACGGTGCAGCACAACAAGACCGGGCTGGTTGTCGACGGCCGAGAGGTGGGCGAGATCGTCGACGCCGTCGCCGGCCTGCTGACCGATCGCGACCGGGCCGCCGCGATGGGCGCGGCCGGGCGCGACTGGGTGACGGCCCAGTGGCGCTGGGACACCCTCGCGGCGCGGTTGGGCGCGCTGCTCGGCTGAACGGGTAAGACCCCGCGAGCGTCGCGCTCGGCGGCTAATGCTGCCCGCTAGTCCTTCTGGTAGATGGCCTCGATGTCGGAGGCGAACTTCTCGGCCACCACGTTGCGCTTGACCTTCATCGTCGGCGTCAGTTCCCCGGTGTCCTCGGTGAAATCGACCGGCAGGATGCGGAACTTGCGGATCGACTCGGCGTGCGACACAGCCTGATTGGCGTCTTTGATGGCCGCGTCCACCTCGGCGACCAGGTCGGGATCGGTGGTCAGATCGCTCACCGACGCGCCGGCGCCCTTCTGGTTGCGCTGCTTCCAGCCGTCGAACGCCTCGGGATCGATGGTGATCAACGCGCCGATGAACGGCTTGTTGTCCCCGACGACCATCGCCTGGCTGATCAGCGGGTGGGCCCGCAGCCGATCTTCCAGGACGGCCGGCGCGACGTTCTTGCCGCCCGCGGTCACGATGATTTCCTTCTTGCGGCCGGTGATCTTCAAGAAGCCGTCTTCGTCGAGCACGCCCAGGTCGCCGGTCCTGAACCAGCCTTCGGTGAAGGCGTCCTCGGTGGCCTGTTCGTTGCGCCAGTAGCCGCTGAACACCACGCCGCCGCGCACCAGCAGCTCGCCGTCCTCGGCGATGCGCATGCTGTTGCCCGGCACCAGCGTGCCCACGGTGCCGATCTTGACGTTGCCGACCTGATTGACGGTGATCGCCGAGCTGGTCTCGGTCAGGCCGTAGCCCTCGTGGATGGTCAGGCCGACGCCCCGGTAGAAGTGGCCCAGCCGCGAGCCCAGCGGCGCGCCGCCGGAGACGGCCGCGTGGCAGTCGCCGCCCAGCGCGGCGCGCAGTTTGTTGTAGACCAGCCGGTCGAACAGGGCGTGCTTGGCGCGCAGCGCCAGCCCGCGGCGGCCACGGTCCTGCGCCTCGCTCCAGTCGACGGCGGTCTGTACGGCCGCCGCGAAGATCCGTCCCTTGCCGTCGTTGGAGGCGTTCTGCTCGGCGGTGTTGTAAACCTTCTCGAACACCCGCGGGACCGACACCACCACGGTCGGCTTGAACACCGCGAACAACGGCACCAGGTTCTTGATGTCGCTGGTGAACCCGACGGTGACCTTGTTGGCGAACGCGGACAACGTCAGCGAGCGCGCCAGCACGTGCGCCAGCGGCAAGAACACCAGCAGCCGCTGCCCCTCGTCGAGCAGCGTCGGCAGGCTCTCCTTGGCGCCGCGGGTCTCGTACAGCAGGTTCGAATGCGTCAGCTGGCAGCCCTTCGGCCGCCCGGTCGTGCCCGACGTGTAGATGAGCGTCGCCGGATCCTCGGCCCGCAGCTTGTCGAGGCGGGCCGTCAGCTCGGCCGGTTCCACCGCTGCGCCGGCCTCGACCAGCTGGTCGAGAGCCTTGGGGCCCGAACCGTCGATGTGCAGCACCCGGCGCAGCGCGGGCAGTTCGGCGGTCAGCTCGGTGACCATCGCCGCGTGCTCGTCGGTCTCGGCGAACGCCAGCACCGCCTCGGAGTCCTGCAGCACCCAGCGCACCTGCTCGGCCGACGACGTCTCATAGATCGGCACGGTGACCGCGCCCACCGACAGGATCGCCAGGTCGAGGATCGCCCACTCGTAGCAGGTGGCACAGAAGATCGATACCCGGTCGCCGGCCTGCACCCCCAGCGCGATCAAACCCAATGCGGCGGAGCGGATCTGATTCGCCGCCTCGGCGCAGGTGACGTCGGTCCACTCACCCTCGACTTGACGCTGGTAGATGACGAAGTTGGGGTCGTCGCGCTCGTGTTCGAAGACCATCGCGGCGATGTTGTCCTGTTCGCCGACGGAAAAGCGGGCGGGAACGCTGTACTCACGCACTCTTATGACCTCGATTGACCTCGTGAAGATTCCCGGGAGCCGGGTTGCTGGTCACCAGCCTAATCCGCGCAATGATCCAGCACGGCCGGAGTGGCTCAGCCCCGTCCTCGATTGCCCGCCGCGGGTAGGGGCCGCCCTCGGCGAGGCGCAGCGTACCGGTGTGTGAAGCTGTGGTCATGAACAGCATCCAGATCGCGGATGAGACGTTTGTCGCCGCCGACGGCGCGCGGGTGGGCGCCGCGGTCGCCGACCAGTCGAGCTGGCGCCGCTGGTGGCCCGACCTGCGGCTGCAGGTCGTCGAGGATCGCAAGGAGAAGGGCATCCGGTGGTCGGTCACCGGCGCGCTGACCGGGACCATGGAGATCTGGCTGGAACCGTCGCTCGACGGCGTCGTGCTGCACTACTTTCTGCACGCGGAGCCGACCGGGGTGGCGGCCTGGCAGCTGGCCAAGCTGAACCTGGCGAAGATGACGCACCGCCGTCGGGTGGCGGGCAAGAAAATGGCCTTCGAGGTCAAGACGACACTGGAACGGTCACGTCCGGTCGGAGTTTCTCCGGTAGTTTAGCCGGGTCGGGTCCGCGCGGAGAGTACCGTGTCGGACCGAGACCCGCGGGGTCCCCCACATCGGAGGGGTCGATCCGTTCCCGGGAGAGAGGGCAGCAACCAGGTGGCGGAGAAGACGACGCAAACCATCTACATCGAAGCCGACCCGGCCACCGTGATGCAGGTGATCGCGGATATCGATTCCTACCCGCAGTGGATCTCGGAGTACAAGGAAGCCGAGGTTCAGGAGAAGGACGCCGACGGCTATCCCAAGGTCGCCCGGATCGTCATGGACGCCACGGTGATCAAGGACACGATGGTGATGTCCTACGAGTGGCCCAAGGATCGCCAGTCGGTGAGCTGGACGCTGGTGTCGAGCTCGCTGCTGCGTTCGCTCGAAGGCTCATATCGGTTGGCGGGCAAGGGATCCGGTACCGAGGTCACCTACGAACTCTCCGTCGACCTGGCTATGCCGATGATCGGCCTGCTCAAGCGCAAGGCCGAGCGCCGGTTGACCGACACCGCGCTGAAGGATCTCAAGAAACGAGTCGAGGCTGAGTGAGTCCACTGAATCCCGAGCGCCCGACCCGGCCCGGATCAGCCTATTCGTCGGCAAAGGCGGGGTAGGGAAGTCCACCCTGGCTTGCGCCACCGCTGTCGGCGCCGCGAGCGCCGGGCAGCGGGTGCTGGTGGTCTCCACCGACCAGGCGCACTCGCTCGGTGACGTCCTGGGCGTCACCGTGTCGCCCAGTCAGGGCGAAGCGGTGCGGGTGCTCGCCGACCTCGAAACCGGGCAGGCGGAGGCCGGCGGCGGGTTTCTCGACGCGCTGGCATTGGACACTTTGGCGCTGCTCGAGGCCCGGTGGCACGACGTCGTTGCAACCCTGGACCGGCGCTTTCCCGACTCGGAGCTGAGTACCATTGCGCCCGAAGAGCTTTCGGCGCTGCCCGGTGTTCAGGAGGTGCTCGGTCTGCACGCCGTCGGCGAGCTGGCGCGCTCGGGGGCATGGGATCGTGTTGTGGTCGACTGCGCATCGACCGCCGACGCCCTGCGGATGCTGACGCTGCCCGCCACCTTCGGGCTGTATGTCGAGCGGGCGTGGCCGCGGCATCGCCGGCTGTCCGTCACCGCCGACGACGCCCGGTCGGCGGCGGTGGTCGCGTTGCTCGAGCGGATCAGCTCGAGCGTGGAGTCGCTCAGCACGTTGCTCACCGACGGCGATCTGGTCAGCGCGCACCTGGTGCTGACGCCCGAGCGGGTGGTCGCGGCCGAGGCGGCCCGCACGCTGGGATCGCTGGCGCTGATGGGGGTGCGCGTCGAAGAGATGATTGTGAATCAGGTTCTGCTGCAAGATGACTCGTACGAATACCGGAACCTGCCCGATCATCCCGCCTTCTACTGGTACACCGAGCGCATCGCCGAGCAGCAGGGGGTGCTCGACGAGCTCGACGCCACCATCGGTGAGGTGGCGCTGGTGATGACCCCGCACCTGTCCGGCGAGCCGATCGGCCCCAAGGCGCTCAGCGGGCTGCTCGACGCCGCGCGGCGGCGCGGCGGCACGGCGCCGCCCGGACCGCTGCGGCCCACCGTGGACCTCGAATCCGGGACGGGTCTAGGGTCCATCTACCGAATGCGGCTAGCGTTGCCGCAACTCGATCCGTCGGCCCTGACGTTGGGCCGCGTCGATGACGATCTGATCATCAGCGCAGGCGGTTTGCGGCGCCGGGTTAGGTTGGCATCAGTACTTCGGCGGTGCACCGTGCTGGACGCACATCTGCGGGGTAGCGAGTTGACGGTGCGTTTTCGACCAGATCCGGAGGTGTGGCCTAAGTGAGTGGGGCTCATTCCGACATCGGTCCGGAACTGCGCAGGCTCGCCCAGACGATCCTGGACGGCATCGACCCCGCGGTGCGTGCGGCGGCGGCGCTGACGGCGGGTGCCGGCGTCGGCACCGGCAAGTGCCAGCAGGTGTGGTGCCCTGTGTGCGCGCTGGCCGCGTTGGCGACCGGCGACCAGCATCCGCTCCTGACCGCGATCGCCGACCACAGCATCGCCCTGCTCGAGGTGGTCCGCGACATCGTCAACGACATCGACCGGTCCGCCAAGCCGCCGCCGGAACCGCCGAACGGTCCGCCCGGCGGCGGCCCGGCGCGCCGGGAGACACCACGGACGCCGCGCCGCGGACCCGCTATCAGCCCATCCCGGTCACGCTCGAGGAGTGAGCGCGCTTGTCGCAGGTGGTCGGTTCGGGTGGGGATGGGTACAGTTGGCGCAGAACATCAGCGGTATAGCCGAGAGGGAGGGCCATGTGGTACTGGCTATTCAAGTACGTGCTCCTCGGCCCGCTGCTGTCATTGCTGGGCCGGCCGAAAGTTGAAGGCCTAGAACACGTTCCGAGTTCGGGGCCGGCGATCCTGGCCAGCAACCATCTTGCGGTGATGGACAGCTTCTACCTTCCGCTGGTGGTGCGGCGCCGCATCACGTTCTTGGCCAAGGCGGAATACTTCACCGGCACCGGTTTGAAGGGCTGGTTCCAGCGGTGGTTCTTCACCGCCGTCGGCCAGGTGCCGATCGACCGGACGGACGCCGACAGCGCCCAGGCGGCGTTGAACACCGCGCAGCAGGTGCTGAGCCAGGGCAAGTTGCTGGGCATGTACCCCGAGGGCACGCGGTCCCCGGACGGGCGGCTCTACAAGGGCAAGACGGGGCTGGCACGGCTGGCCCTTGAGACCGGTGTTCCGGTGATCCCGGTCGCGATGATCGGCACCAACGTCGTCAACCCGCCCGGGACGAACATGCTGCGGTTCGGCCGCGTCACCGTCCGCTTCGGCAAGCCGATGGACTTCTCCCGGTTCGACGGGCTGGCCGGCAACCGCTTCATCGAGCGGGCCGTCACCGACGAGGTGATCTACGAGCTGATGGGATTGTCCGGCCAGGAATACGTCGACATCTACGCGGCGAGCCTGAAAAAGAGCGGTAACGACGCGGCCGACGGCGAGGCCGCGCGGATTCCCGAGACCGCCGCCGGTTAGCCGACGGCGGTAACCGGCGCCAACTGCTGCGGCGCCGCATCCCGCGCGACACCGCGGGCGGTGACGGTGACTCCCACCGTGACGATGACCGCGAGCGCCCACCAGACGTAGGACATCCCGGCCAGCTGACGCCACCAGACCGCGCTGGCCTCGTGATGCTTGGGCAACAGGTCGATCGGGGACCAGCGCATCAGCGCAACCCCGATGACGCTGACCACCAGCAGCGCCGCGTTGCGGCGCCGCCAGCCCACGATCCCCGTCACCAGCACCGCCGGCAGCACCCAGACCCAGTGGTGCGACCAGGACACCGGCGACACCACCAACCCGAACAGCGCGACGCACACCAGCGCGAGCGTCGGCTCGTCGGCGTGTAGCACCCGTCGCATCGCCCACACCGTCACCGCCAGCACGAGCAGCGACGCGGCCACCCAGAGCAGGGACCGTTCCTGCTGTCCGAGCCCGAGCCGGGCCAGCGCGCCGGCGATGTTCTGGTCGGTGTTCAAGGACGCGGAACCGATGCGGTCGGTGTGCAGCAGGGTGTGCGTCCAATACTCCAAGGAGTCGTTCCACGCCAGCGCGAAACCCAGCAGCGTCGCCCCGGCGAAAGACGCCAGCGCGGTGAGCGCCGCGCGGTTGTCGCGCCGCAGCAGGAAATAGAGCAGGAACACCGCCGGGGTCAGCTTGAGCGCCATGCCCAGGCCCAGCAGCAGCCCGCGCGGCCACGGCGTGCGCCGCGGCAGACAGTCGGCGATCACCAGCGTCATCAGCACGACGTTGATCTGGCCGAAGGCGAAGTTCGAGCTGACCGGCTCCAGCCACACCGTGGCCGCGGCCGCGGCGACGATCGCCAGCCACCACCGGCGCACCCAGGCCGGGCCGGGCAGCACCGCGGAGGTGCTCCAGACGTCGAGGCGGGTCAGCAGAATCACGGTCGACACCACCAGCAGCACCAGCGTCAGCGCGGTGATCGCGACGCTCGCGGTGGGCATGTGCATCCACGCGAACGGGCAGAACACGATGGCCGCCAGCGGGGGATAGGTGAACGGCAGATCCACGATCGGCGTGTGGAACAGCACATCGCCGCGGTACAGCGGGTGGCCGTCCATCCAGGCCCGCGCGCCCATCTGATAGACGTCGATGTCGATGCGATAGGGCGTGTGCCCGAACAGCTGCCACGCCGCATAACCCAGCCCGGCGGCGGCCGCCAGCCAAGCCGGCACCCACCACAGCACCCACCCGGCGCCACGCTTACCTGGGAAGCCCGCCCTGGGCGCCTGCCGTGTACTCATGTCGCACAACAGCGTAATGGGTGCCGGGCCCCGACCCGCCTGGTGCAGCGCGGGTCCCACGGCCCCGGCGCGGACAGGCGTAGGTTTCAAGGGTGCTTCATTCGTTCGTGGCCGAGGTGACCCGATGGTTCGCCCATGACATCCACGACAGTGGCCACCTGCCGTTGCTGTGCTGCCTGGTCGCGTTCATCCTGACGTTCTTCGTCACCCGAACGTTCGTGCGGTTCATCCGCCACCGCGCCGAAACCGGCCGTCGCGCCCGGTGGTGGCACCCGCGCAACGTGCATGTCGGGGGAGTGCACATCCACCACGTGACCTTCGGGGTGGTCCTGACCCTGCTCTCCGGCCTGACGCTGGTCACGTTGTCCATCGACGGCAACGAGCCCGAGTTCATCATTACCGCAACCCTTTTCGGGATCGGGGCCGCCCTGGTTCTGGACGAGTATGCGTTGATCCTGCACCTGTCCGACGTCTACTGGTCCGAAGACGGCCGCACCTCGGTGGACGCCGTCTTCGCGGCGGTGGCGGTCGCCGGGCTGTTGATGCTGGGTCTGCACCCGCTGATGTTCTTCCTGCCGATCTGGCACGGCGCCGGCTCGACGGCGCTGCGGGCCGCGGTGGCCGGCGCGATGGCCTTGACCTTGCCGATGGCGGTCGTGGTGGTGCTCAAGGGCAAGGTGTGGACCGGCCTGCTGGGTATGTTTTTCGTCGTCCTGCTGGTCATCGGTGCCATCCGGCTGTCGCGCCCGCACGCGCCCTGGGCCCGCTGGCGGTATTCCACCCAGCCGGAGAAGATGCGCCGCGCGCTGCAACGCGAGCGGACGCTGCGCCGCCCGGTGGTGCGTGCCAAGCTGTACCTGCAGTGCGCGATCGCCGGCACGCCGCGGCTGCCCGACGAACGCACGGTCGACGCGACGCTCGACCACGAGATCCACCCCGCACCGGCACCCACCGGTCCCATCCTGATCAGCCGCTAGCCCGCCGCCTCCTCCATCGCGGCGTGCCGGCGCTCATCGTCGCCGGTGTCTGCCGATGGACCGGCTCCTCCTTCGCGCCGTGCCGGCGCTCATCGTCGCCGGTCTAGGCTGTCTCCGGTGCGGTACTTCTATGACACCGAATTCATCGAGGACGGCCGCACCATCGAGCTGATCTCCATCGGGGTGGCCGCCGAAGACGGCCGCGAGTACTACGCGGTGTCCACGGAATTCGACCCGGAGCGCGCCGGGCCCTGGGTGCGCGCCAACGTGTTGCCCAAACTGCCGCCGCCGGCGTCGCAGCTGTGGCGCTCCCGCCGCCAGATCCGCGAAGACCTGGAGGAGTTCTTCGGTGTCGGCGGTGCCGAGCCGATCGAACTGTGGGCGTGGGTAGCGGCCTATGACCACGTGGCCTTGTGCCAGTTGTGGGGGACCATGCCGGAGTTGCCGCGGTCCATCCCCCGCTTCACGCGCGAGCTGCGGCAACTGTGGGAGGACCGGGGCAGCCCTCGGATGCCGCCGCGGCCGTCCGACGCGCACGACGCCCTGGTCGACGCGCGCGATCAGCTCCGCCGATACCGGCTCATCACGTCCGGGGACTGAGCCGGTGGGCGGCCGGCCCGCCCGGTCGGCTTCGCGCAAATCGGCCCTGACCAGGGGCGTCCGCGCCCCAGCTAAGATGAACCGATGAACTGGACCGTCGACATACCGATCGATCAGCTGCCGCCACTGCCGCCGCTGCCGACCGATCTTCGGGCGCGGTTGGACGCGGCGCTGGCCAAACCGGCCGCGCAGCAGCCCAGCTGGCCCGCCGACCGGGCGACGGCGATGCGCACGGTCCTGGAGAGCGTGCCGCCGGTGACGGTGCCGTCGGAGATTGTCGTGTTGCAGGAGCAGCTGGCCCAGGTGGCGCGCGGCGAGGCGTTCCTGCTGCAGGGCGGTGACTGCGCGGAGACGTTCACCGAGAACACCGAACCCCACATCCGCGGCAATGTGCGCACCCTGCTGCAGATGGCGGTGGTGTTGACCTACGGCTCGAGCATGCCGGTGGTCAAGGTGGCCCGCATCGCGGGGCAGTACGCCAAGCCGCGCTCGGCCGACATCGACGCGCTGGGTTTGAAGTCCTACCGCGGCGACATGATCAACGGCTTCGCCCCGGACGCCGCCGTGCGAGAGCACGACCCGTCACGGTTGGTGCGCGCTTACGCCAACGCCAGCGCGGCGATGAATCTGGTTCGGGCGCTGACGTCTTCGGGGCTGGCCTCGCTGCACCTGGTGCACGACTGGAACCGCGAATTCGTCCGGACCTCGCCGGCCGGCGCACGGTACGAGGCGCTGGCCACCGAGATCGACCGCGGTCTGCGCTTCATGAGCGCCTGCGGCGTGGCCGACCGCAACCTGCAGACCGCCGAGATCTACGCCAGCCACGAGGCTTTGGTGCTCGACTACGAACGGTCCATGCTGCGCCTGTCCGAAGACGGCAGCGGCAAACCGCAGCTGTACGACCTGTCGGCGCACACCGTGTGGATCGGCGAGCGGACCCGCCAGCTCGACGGCGCGCACATCGCGTTTGCCGAGGTGATCGCCAACCCGATCGGCGTCAAGATCGGCCCGACGATCACCCCGGAGCTGGCCGTCGAATACGTCGAGCGGCTCGACCCGCACAACAAGCCCGGCCGGCTGACACTGGTGAGCAGGATGGGCAACAACAAGGTGCGTGATCTTTTACCGCCGATCGTGGAGAAGGTCCAGGCCACCGGTCACCAGGTGATCTGGCAGTGCGACCCCATGCACGGCAATACCCACGAATCGTCCAACGGCTACAAGACGCGGCACTTCGACCGCATCGTCGACGAGGTGCAGGGCTTCTTCGAAGTGCACCGCGCGCTGGGCACCCACCCGGGCGGCATTCACGTCGAGATCACCGGCGACAACGTCACCGAGTGTCTCGGTGGGGCGCAAGACATTTCGGACACCGACCTGGTCGGCCGTTACGAAACCGCCTGCGACCCAAGGCTCAACACCCAGCAGTCGCTGGAGTTGGCCTTCCTCGTCGCCGAGATGCTGCGCGACTAGCGGCGCACCGCAAGCCGCTGAATGGTCGGGTGTTGCGGCGCGACCGCGGCGGTGGCCGCGCGGCTTCGCTTCCGGGTGAACCGGGCTCGCAGGTTGCCCCACGCGATGCGGGGCAGCAGCGCGGGATCCCGGAGCCGCGACGGCGGGTCGATGAAGTTGAAGACTCGAAACAACCGCTCGGTCAGGACGACATCCTGGGTTGCGGCGTTCAGTGCCGCCCTGGACAGCCAGCCCTGCAGTCGCGGCCGCATCCCGTGCGGCCGGTTGACGCCGGAGGTCATCCGGTCTCTGGCCTGATTGGCGGCCCACGTCTCGCCGATGTAGTGGGCGGTGGCGCCGAAGAAGCGCTGTGCCAGATGCGCATCTCCCGCGCGCAGGCAATCGCGCAGGGTCAACGCCTCCAGCGCGGCGATCGTCATGCCCTGGCCGTAGGTCGGGTCAAGGCTGCACAGCGCGTCGCCGATCACCAGTAAACCCGCAGGGAAGTCGGCCATGTGGTCGTAGCGTCGCCAGATCGCGGCGGCGTGCTGATAGGTCACGGCTTCCCCGATGGGATATGCACCACGCAGGGCCTCGATGATGGCCGGGGGCAGCGACGGCTCGGCCATCGCGAGCATCGCGTCGAAATCGGTTGGTGGCTCGCCACTGTCGGCCGGCACCCCGATCGCCAGCATGAACGTGTCGTGCTCGTTGGCAAGCAACAAACCCCCCGGCCTGCCGCCGCCGGGGTTGAACATCACCAGCCGCTGGGCGATCGATCCCTCGGGCACGCTCAACTGCTGGCTCGCGTAGCCGTATCTGGCGACGGCGCGGTCCTCGGTCGGTCGTTCGTACCCCAGGCTCTCCAGGAACGCCGGCGTGCGCGCCGCGCGTCCCATGGCGTCGACCACCAGATCGGCGTCCAACGCGGTGAGAAAACCGTTGTAGCGCCGGGTAATCCGTACACCGTTGACGATGTCCGCGGTGGTGAGGAGTCCAGACACGTCGTGCCCGTCGAGGAATGTCACGTTGGGCAGGGCCTTGACCCGCCGGCGCAGGTGAAACTCCATGAACGGCCGGGTCGTCATGTGCAGCGCCAGCGCGTCCGGATCGGTGAACGCGCCCGAGTGTTTGAGCTCGTAGCGCCCGAAGCGCACGTAGAACCGCGAAACATCACCGTCGTCGACGACAACGGCTCCCGCCCTGGACAGGTCCTCGAGCAGGCCGGGGAACAGTTCCTCCAGCACCTGCAGGCCGCGGCTGTGGAAGTTGTGCACGTGGCGGCCCTGGGGGATGCCCCTGCGGTGGCAAGGGTAGTCGGGCAACCGGTCCCGCTCGACCACACTGACCGAATCGTAGAACTCCGAAAGTACGCGCGCGGCAAGCAAACCCGCCATTCCGGCACCCAGTACCACCGCGTGCTCGCCGAGCCGGTTCGGCGAGTCGAGGCTATGCGTTGTCGAACCCATGCAGAAGTACGGTACACCAAAATTAAGAAAAATAAGAGAACTTTGTGATTACGTTAAGATTCGTGTCGCCGGGAGCGCCGTCGACCCGCCGGACTGCCGATCGGGCGGGAGGCGCGTGCTTGCCGGGCGGGCGCCGGCCGCGTGGTCCGCTACAGCAGTCCGTTCAGGTTGCTTCCGATCGTCCACGCCGCGGCGGCGACCAGTCCGGTGATCGCCAGCACCAGCGCCACCCAGACCAGCACCATGCGCCGGTTATGCTGGCGCGCCCAGACGAATTCGCTGATCGGGATCCCCGCGAATTCGCCTGTGACCGACTCATATTCGTAATCGTGCTCGTCGTCGTCCTCGTCGTCGGTCTGCGCCGGGCGGACCGGCTCCGCCCAGTCCTCGGGCCCCGCGTCAACTGGCGAGTGGGCTGACGCACCGGCGCCGGGCCCGGCGGCTTGGGCTGCTGCTGCGCGGCGGGCGGCCGCTGGGCGGCCTGGCTGCGCTGCAGCGCCGCCGACCGGTGTTGCGCGGAGTTGCGGGGCGCTGGCACCCGAAAGTCCGGCAGCGCAAGCTCTTCGGCGATCGCATCGAGGTCGGTGCGCATCTCGATCGCGTCGGCATACCGTTCGGCCGGGTCGCGCGACGTCGCGCGCTCGACGAATTCGTCGAACTGCGCGGGCACACCGTCGATGACCGCGCTGGGCGGCGGCACGTCGGTGTCCAGCCGCTGGTAGGCGAGCGACAACGGCGAGTCACCGGTGAACGGGGTGCGCCCGGTCAGCAGCTCATAGGTCATGATCCCCGCGGAGTACACGTCGCTGCGCGGGCTGGCGTCACCGTCACGCACCTGCTCGGGTGACAGGTAGGCCGCGGTGCCCAAAATCACGCTGGTGGAGGTGATTCCGGCGGCCGCGACGGCCCGGACCAACCCGAAGTCGGCGATTTTCACCTCGCCCTCGTCGGAGATCAGCACGTTCTCGGGCTTGACGTCGCGATGCACCAGGCCGGCCCGGTGCGCGGCGGCCAGCCCGCCGAGCACCGGACGGAGCACCGCCGCCACGGCGTACGGCGGCATGGGTCCGCGTTCGCCCAGCAGTTCGCGCAGCGTGCCACCCTCGATGAGCTCCATCACCAGAAACGGGTGCCGGGCGTCCAGGCCCTGGTCATAGACCGCCACCAGCCCGGGATCCTTCAGCCGGGCCACGGTTTGTGCCTCGCGCTGGAAGCGGGTCAGGAATTGCTCGTCGCCGGCGTAGCGGGAATCCATCACCTTGACCGCGACCGGGCGGTCGAGTCGGGTGTCCAGGCCGCGATACACCGTCGACGTGCCGCCGCTGGCGATCCTGGACTGGACCAGGTAGCGGCCGTCCAGCAAAGTGTTGTCCAGCGGGTCGACCGATCCGGACCCGGGTCGGCGACGCTGCGGGTCGGGCCGGCCCGGGGCCGGTGTCCCGCCCGCTCGCGGGCCAGCGCCGGGCGATTCAGCTTGGGCCACGGGGCCATCGTAGGTGCGCGGCCGTAATTGGCCGGTAGAACACGGGCTCAAGGTGCGCATCTAGGCCTACACTTGCCCGGATGAGCAGTATTCCTGCCGGCGACGACGTGCTGGAACCCGACGAGCCGATCTATGACCTGAAGCGGGTCGCCGAGTTGATGGGGGTGCCGGTCACCAAGGTGCACCAGCAACTCCGGGAGGGGCACCTGGTTGCGGTCCGCCGCGACGAGGGACTGGTGGTGCCGCAGGTGTTCTTCACCAAGTCCGGTGAGGTGGTCAAGAGCCTGCCGGGATTGCTGACGATCCTGCACGACGGCGGTTACCACGACACCGAGATCGTGCGCTGGCTGTTCACCCGGGACCCGTCGTTGACGGTCACCCGCGACGGCAGCCGGGATGCCCTCAACAACGCCCGTCCCGTCGACGCCCTGCACGCCCACCAGGCGCGGGAAGTCGTGCGCCGGGCGCAGGCGATGGCCTACTGAACCCGCTCGCTCAACCGGTGGTGACGTCGGCCCGATCGGCCTGCCGCGCGGGAGCCCGGTACAGGCTGTACCCGGCGATCAGCGCGCACGCGGTGGCCAGCGAGAAGTGCAGCCACGAGTACATGCCATGCGAGCCATCGGGTTTGAAGATCACCATCACCCAAGTCGACAGGCCGCCGATGATCGAGACCGCCCGGCGCGACTGGGCCAGCGGGGCCACAATCGCCAGCGGCCACGAGTAGTACCAGGGCAGGGCGGCCGGCACGAACAGCACCACGATCAGCATCGACCACGCGATGCCGGTCAGCGCGGCCCGGTCGTCGCGGCGGAACCGCCACCACAACAGCGGCAGCGAGATCGCGATGACCGCGATGCCGACCAGCCGGGTGACGCGCAGGATCGGGTAGAAGCTCACCGGGAAGAACCCGCTGCCGATCGCGTGGATCAGGTTGGCGGCGGCCGTCGGCACGGTCAGCCAGTTGATGATTTTCACCGATCCGGCCAGCGCGGTCAGCCAGCCCAGGCCGACGCCGGCGACCGCGGACAGGATCGCGAACACCACGGCGAAGATCAGCAGCGACAGCGCCGTAGCCGCGAAAAACGCTGGCACCGGCCGATATCCCCGCCGCTCGCGCAGGTGCCGCATCCACACCCACACCAGGAACGGCAGGGCGATGCCTGCGGTGGCCTTGACCGCGATGGCGACGGTGATCAGCGCGATGCCCGCCACGTGGCGGCCCGCGAACGTCAGCGCGATGCCGGCGGCCATCAGCCCCACCATCAGCATCTCGTTGTGCACCCCGCCCATCAGATGGATGAGCACCAGGGGATTGAGCACACAGATCCACAGCGCCGTCGAACCGTCGGTGCCCAGATGCCGCGCCACCCGGGGCGTCGCCCAGACCAGCAGCATCAGACCGGGCAGCATGCACAGCCGCAACAACGCGGTGCCCGCCACCACGTTGTTGCCCACGACGATGGTGATGATCTTCGCCACCAGGATGAACACCGGGCCGTAGGGCGCGGTCGTGATCGACCAGATGGGACTGACGTTGTCCAGCAGGCTGTTTGGGTTGGCGACCGGCCCCACCGCGTACGGGTCCAGGCCGTCGCGCAGCAGCGCGCCCTGCGCCAGATACGAGTAGGTGTCCCGGCTGAACACGGGCACCGACACCAGCAGCGGTGCCAGCCAGAAGCCGGTGGTGGCTTTCATGACGAACTCGCTCGCCTCGCCGGCCAGCACCCGGCGCCCCAGGGCCAGCCACGCGATCAGCATCAGCCCGACGCCGGTCCACAACACGATCGACGACAGCACCAGGCCGTGGCCAAAACGCAACCAGGACATGTGCATCGACTCGAGCAGCGGGTCGTGCTGACGGGTGCTGCCCGCGCCCAGCCCGCCCAGGGTGATCAGCACCGATCCCAGCCCGCCCAGCTTCGCAGGACCGGAGTCGCCGGACGCCACGAACGCCCTCAGCTGGGAAAACCATTCGCCGCGAGAGGGTTTGGCGGCCGGTGAGTCCGCTGCCGGGGCGTCGGTGGGCGTCGTCATCGGTTCAGGCGGACCGGTTCGTGGCCAGCTTGGCCAGTTCGGACAGTCCCGCTTTGGCCGCGGTGTTGATGGGCGCGGCCGCCAGCGTGGCCAGCGCCCGCTGGGTCAGCGTGGCGATCCGTTGCTCGGCGGCGGCCAGGGCGCCCACCGACTCGATGACGTCGCGCAGCCGATCCACTTGCGCGTCGGTCAGCGCGGCCCCGATCGAGGTGCGTAACAGGTTGGCCGCCACCGGGTCCGACTTCTCCGCCAGCTCCACCGCCTCGGCCAGCAGTACGGTGCGCTTGCCGGATCGCAGGTCGTCCCCGGACGGCTTGCCGGTGACCGCGGGATCACCGAAAACTCCCAGCACGTCGTCGCGCAACTGAAACGCCACCCCCAGGTCCGTGCCGAACTGGCTGAAGACGTCGTGGACGTCGGGCCGGTCGGCCGCGGCGGCCGCCCCGAGTTGCAGCGGCCGGGACACGGTGTAGCAGGCGGTCTTGAAGGTGTCGACGTTCATCGCCGAGGCGATCGAGGCGGCCGCGCTGGCCTCGGCGACGATGTCGAGGTACTGCCCGCCGAGCACCTCGGTGCGGATGTTGGCCCACACCCGGCGCACCCGCCTGGAAGCCTGCGGCGTCAACTCGACGCCGAAGACGATGTCGTCGGCCCAGGCCAGAGCGAGGTCACCGAGCAGGATGGCGGCCGAAACGCCGAACTGCTCCGCCGAGCCCTGCCAGTGCCGATCGCGATGCAGCGCCGCGAACTGGACGTGCGTGGTCGGCCGGCCCCGGCGGGTCGAGGAGTCGTCGATCACGTCGTCGTGCACCAGCGCGCAGGCGTGCAGCAGCTCGAGTGCTGAAAACAGCAGCAGCGCTTGCTCATCGGGTGCTTCGGTGGTCACGGCGCGCCAGCCCCAATAGGCGAACGCGGGCCGTAACCGCTTGCCCCCGTTGAGTACGAAATCTTCCAGCGCGGCGATCAGACCGCTGTAGTCGTCACCGATGTACGCGGTTTCGGTGCGCCGGTCATGCATGTACCGACGCAATTGGTCGGTGATGGCGCCGGTCAACTCGACGGTTGCCGCTGCTTCTGAAGCTCCTAGGCTCAGCGCGGCGCCCCTTTCTGCTCGGCTGGCTGGGTGATCCAGGCCCGACCAGTGTATTCGCCGCGTCACCGGAGCCGCTTCGCACGTGACCCGGGCGGGGTGGACCCAGTTGCTTCGCCTGCCTCACTAACCCGCCCCTATGCTGGCGGGTGCGCTGGACCCGCGCGCAGACCGCGCGGCGACCAGCCCCGGGCCAACAGTCGTCAGATGGAGAGAAGCCGCGTGACCCTCAACACCATTGCGCTCGAGCTGGTGCCGCCGAACGCCGACGAGGGGCGCGAGCGGGCACTCGAAGAGGCGCAGAAAGTGGTGCGGAATTCGGCCGAGGCCGGCCTGGACGGCCGGATCCGGCACGTGATGATTCCGGGGATCATCGCCGAGGACGACGACCGTCCCATCCAGATGAAGCCGAAGCTGGACGTGCTCGAGTTCTGGTCGGTGGTCAGGCCGGAACTGCCGGGCATCAAGGGCCTGTGCACGCAGGTGACCGCGTTCATGGACGAGCCGTCGCTGCGCACGCGGCTGACCGAGCTGACATCGGCCGGGATGGAAGGCGTGGTGTTCGTCGGCGTGCCGCGCACCATGAACGACGGCGAAGGTTCCGGCGTCGCGCCCACCGACGCCCTGTCGATCTACCGCGAGCTGCTGAGCAACCGCGGCGTCATCCTGATCCCCACTCGCGACGGCGAACAGGGCCGGTTCAACTTCAAGTGCGACCAGGGCGCCACCTACGGGATGACCCAGCTGTTGTACTCCGACGCGATCGTGGGCTTCCTGACCGAGTTCGCCCGTCAGACCGATCATCGGCCGGAGATCCTGCTGTCGTTCGGCTTCGTCCCGAAGATGGAGAGCCGGGTCGGACTGATCAACTGGCTGATCCAGGACCCGGGCAATCCGGCGGTGGCCGCGGAGCAGGAGTTCGTCAAGGAGCTGGCCGCCGGCGAACCGGCGCAGAAGCGCCGGCAGATGGTCGACCTCTACAAACGCGTCATCGACGGCGTCGCGGAGCTCGGCTTCCCGCTGAGCATCCACCTCGAGGCGACCTACGGGAACTCCGGGCCGGCCTTCCAGACCTTCGCGGAGATGCTCGCCTACTGGTCGCCGACCCCCGGTTAATCGGGCGGCGGTTGGTCGCGCGGCGCGGTCAGCCGCGGTGACCTGTCCCGGCTGACCCAGGCCAGCAGCCCCACCACGCCCGCGGCCGCGAACGACGCGATGCACAGCCACACCACCGCACCGGTGAAGGACCGGGTGTTGGGGTCGGTGTAGCGGGCCTGGGCGGTCATGGTGGTCACCACGCCCGGCTTGAGCTTCCACGTCACGACGTCGGGTTCGGCCCGGTCGCCGTTGGTGGAGGTCACGACGCCGGGGAAGGCCACCGTCAGCTCGACGTCGGCCTCGGGGTCGGTCAGCGAGGTCAGATCCGCCCGGCCCTCGAGGATCACCAGGTTGCCGTTGCGGCGCAGCGTCAGGTTCACCCCGGAGGCGTCGGAGTTCATGTTGGCCAGCTGCGGCAACTCGGCGAACGTCAGATCGGAGAACACCGCCTGCGAGCCGACGTAGCCGTCGCTGTCGTAGTTCGACACCGCCACCTTCTGGCTGAACGGCAGGTTGTTGCTGTCCAGCTGGGGACCGGTGTCCTTGGAGGTCTTGGGTTTGGCGGCGGCGACGATCTCGCCGGACACCAGGTCGTCGGGGGAGATGGTGAGCGATGCCCGGACCCGCAGGCATCCGGTGGCCAACGGCACCACCAGCAGCAGCATCGCGATGGCCGTCAGGCGGCGCCGGCGAGCTCGAGACGCTCGGGATCCTCGGCTGCGGGGCGGAACAGAGCTGGCTCGCACCAGGTCATCGTGCCAGATCCGATGTGCCACTTAAATAAGTGGCGTGCGGCGAGTTCGGCGGTTACAGCGGGAGCTTGCGGCCCAAGATCGCAAAGGCCCGCGGGTCGCCGGCGAAGTGGTAGCCGCGGATGACGTCGGTGAAGCCCAGGCGCCGGTACAACCGCCAGGCGCGGTTGGGCTCGCCGTTGGTTTCCGGCGTCGAGAGCAGCACGTTCCGCTCGGCGCGACCGGCGAGCAGCCGCCGGGCCAGCGCCTCGCCGAGGCCGCGGCCCTGGGCGCGGGGATGGATGTGCAGCTCGGTCAGCTCGAAGTAGCTGTCCATCAGCCGGGAAATCTCCTGGGGCGGCGCGCCGCCGCGCTGCATGCCCAGCACCACCTGCTGCTGCCACCACTGCCCGGGCGCGCCGGGGTAGCCGTAGGCCACCCCGAGCAGCGGGGCGCTGGCCAGGTCCTCCGCCGAGGGCGGTTGTGCGCCTGCGTCTTCGGCTCCCTGCGTCTCGACAACGCCGGCGCCCTGCCAGCCGCGCCGCCGGATGTGTTCCAGCCACATCGCGGCGCGCTGGTTCTCGGTACCCCGCGGGTAGCGCATCGCATCGACGTATACCGCCAGGGCGTCGCCCAGGCGCCGCTCCATGTCGTGCGGAAGCAGATCGATGAGGAATATCGCCAACTCGCGGTCTCCTCCTCGTCGGTGATCTCGGCTCGCGCGGCGCCTCGACATCATGTGGTCGCTGTGGACCGGGCCGTCATCGCCCATTATCGGACCCGTGTGGGACGAGCCGACGGGCGGTCGTGGCACCGGAGCGAGGAACGGTCAGGTTTGGGAAGCCGGTTGTAGCGCACGGTCGTTGCGGTCTGGCGGTGGGTGCAGAGGCGGCCGGGATAGAATCGGCGCCGAACCAGTGGTATGGGGCAGATTGACCTCGTATCATTCAATTAGTTGCCCCCGCAACGGGCATCCGCGTGCTACCGGTAGTCACGTGCCAAACAGCCGGCAAGGAGGGACGAATGCCACTCTCCGATCATGAGCAGCGGATGCTCGATCAGATCGAGAGCGCTCTCTACGCCGAGGACCCCAAATTCGCCTCAAGTGTTCGTGGGGGAGGGTTCCGCGCGCCCACCGCCCGGCGGCGGCTGCAGGGCGTGGCGTTGTTCGTCATCGGTCTGGCGATGCTGGTCTCCGGAGTGGCGTTCAAGGCGACGATGATCGGAAACTTCCCGATCCTCAGCGTGTTCGGGTTCATCGTCATGTTTGGCGGCGTGATCTTCGCGATCACCGGCCCCCGGTTGTCCGGCAGGCCCGATCCTTCCGGCCCGGCGCCCACCTCGCTGCGGCAGCGCCGCAACAAGGGCGGGGGTTCGTTCACCAGTCGCATGGAAGATCGGTTCCGCCGCCGCTTCGACGACTGAGCGCGTCAAAACAAAACGGGGTAGCCGTCGGCTGCCCCGTTTTGTTTTTCCGGGGCCCGGTGCGGCCGGCGTGCCCGTGACAATCAACCGTCGATGCCGTTTTGCAGCTCAATCGAGCCCGAACCGAGGCGCGTCGCGACATCTACGCCCCACCGCGCCCCACTAGAGTTCCCCACTACGCCCCACAGCGGGTATTTTACCTGGTAGACATCCTTTGCCCGTACTCCCGGAACATGCCCGGGAAGCACCGCGACACACCCCGAATGCGCGATTGACGGCCCCCTGACGACGGATAACCCCGAAAACGCCACGACGACACCCAAAGAATGGGGCGTAGTGGGGGATTGTGGGGTATGGTGGCTGCAGTGTTTGGGTGACCCCATAGGGGAGGTGAGCTGGTGTTTCTCGGCACCTACACGCCCAAACTCGACGACAAGGGGCGGCTGACGCTGCCCGCCAAGTTCCGCGACGCGCTGGCAGGGGGGTTGATGGTCACCAAGAGCCAGGACCACAGCCTCGCCGTCTACCCGCGGGCGGAATTCGAGCAACTGGCCCGCCGCGCGAGCAAGACCTCGCGGAGCAACCCCGAGGCCCGGGCGTTCCTCCGCAACCTCGCCGCCGGCACCGACGAGCAGCACCCGGACGCGCAGGGCCGGATCACGTTGTCCGCCGATCACCGCCGCTACGCAAACCTCACGAAGGACTGCGTGGTCATCGGCGCGATCGACAACCTCGAGATCTGGGACGCGCAGGCCTGGCAGGACTACCAACAGACCCACGAAGAGAACTTCTCCGCGGCCAGCGATGAAGCACTCGGCGACATCATCTGAGGCGCATGCCCGTGCAACGTGGCCTCTGCCCGAACCGACCCTGGCGTACTTCCCCAACGCCAGGTTCGCGACTTCGGTCAGAGACCTCGATGCAGGGGCTGCCCATCTTCCCGAGCACCCGGTAAGGCCGGTCCGGGCGGCGCAGACCCGAAGCGGCACGAGGGCCCGTCTCGTGGCGGCCCGGGTGGCCGACGGGTGCCGGCAGATCCGTGGAGGCGTTGCGGTGGCTGACAATTCGAGTTCCGACGATTACGGGCACGTCCCCGTCCTGCTGGAACGCTGCGTCGAACTGCTCACGCCCGCACTGACCCGGCACAGCCCCGACGGGTCGGAGGCGACCCTGTTGGACGCCACCCTGGGCGCCGGCGGGCACGCGGAACGGTTCCTCACCGACCTGCCGGGCCTGCGGCTGGTCGGACTGGACCGCGATCCCAGCGCGCTGGACATCGCGCGGACCCGGCTGGCTCGCTTCGCCGACCGGATCACGCTGGTGCACACACGCTACGACGGCATCGCCGCGGCGCTGGACGAATCCGGTTATGCGGCAACTGAATCGATAGACGGGATGCTCTTCGACCTCGGGGTGTCGTCCATGCAGCTCGATCGCACCGAGCGGGGCTTCGCCTACGCCCAGGACGCGCCGCTGGACATGCGGATGGACCCCTCCTCGCCGCTGACCGCGGCCGACATCGTCAACACCTACGACGAGGCGGAGCTGGCGAACATCTTGCACCGCTACGGCGAGGAGCGGTTCGCGCGTCGCATCGCCGCGCACATCGTGCGCCGTCGCGCCCGCGAGCCGTTCACCTCGACCTCAGACCTGGTAGCCCTGCTCTACGAAGCGATTCCGGCCGCGGCCCGGCGCACCGGCGGGCATCCGGCCAAGCGCACGTTCCAGGCGCTGCGGGTCGCGGTCAACGACGAGCTGGACACGCTGCGCCGCGCGCTCCCGGCCGCGCTGGACGCGCTGGACGTCGGCGGGCGCATCGTGGTGATGGCCTACCAATCGCTGGAGGACCGGATCGTCAAGCGGCTCTTCGCCCAGGCGGTCGCGTCGCGCACCCCGGTGGACCTGCCGGTCGAACTTCCCGGCCATGAGCCGCGATTCCGGGCCCTCACGCACGGCGCCGGACGCGCCGACGCCACCGAGGTCGAACGCAATCCACGCAGTGCCGCAGTGCGATTGCGGGCGCTGCAACGAATGGAATCACAGCAGGCGAGCGGGAAAGGCGACGCATGAGAGCAGAGCGCGAGACGTCCAAACGGCGCGGCGGCAGCGACCGCCGGGGCGGACGCGACGGTTCTGCCCGGCGGAGCAGCCGGCCCACGGCCGAATCCGGTTCGGCCCGGCGTGCCCGGGGCGGCCGGACCACGGCACCGGCCCGCGAAGCCCGCGCGCCCAAGTCAGGCCCGCAGACCAGCCCCTTCGCCCGGCCGGTCGAGCGGCCGGCCAGGCCCAAGAGCACCAGCCAGGCCAAGGCGCGGGCCAAGGCGCGGAAGGCCAAGGCGCCCAAGGTTGTCCGACCTCGCCTGACCGAGCGGCTGGCCGCTCGGCTGGCGGCGATCGACCTGCGGCCGCGGACGTTGGCCAGCAAGGTGCCGTTCGTCGTGCTGATCATCGGCGCGCTGGGCCTCGGGCTAGGCCTGACGCTGTGGCTGTCCACCGACTCCGCCGAGCGCTCCTACAAGTTGAGCCACGCCAGGGAACGGACCCGGCTGCTGCAGCAACAGAAGGAAGCGCTGGAGCGCGACGTGCGCGAGGCCGAGGCCGCCCCGGCGCTGGCGGAGGCGGCCCGCAAGCAGGGCATGATCCCGAGCCGGGACACCGCGCACCTGGTCCAGGACCCATCCGGGAACTGGGTGGTGGTCGGCACCCCCAAGCCGGCCGACGGTGTTCCGCCGCCCCCGCTGAACAGCAAGCTCCCCGACGAGGCGCCGCAGCCCCCAAGCCGCCGGCCGCTCCGCCGGAGGTCTCGATGCGGTTGGAGCCCGCCCCCGGTGGCCCGGCTCCGGCCCGGTCCGGGCCCGAGGCGCTGCTGCGCGCTCCCGACGGCGCGTCGACCTTGGGCGGTCAGCACTTGGCGCCGGCACTGCCCCCGGTGCCCGGCGCGCCTGCCGTCCCCGGTGTGCCGGTGCCCGGTACGCTGCCCGGCATGCCAGGCGGACCGTTGACCGGTGCATTGCCCGGCATGCCCGCTGCCCCGGCCACCGGTGCGCTGCCCGCCACGCCCACCGGCCCCCCACCGGGCGCGCACCCGGTGTGCTGCCGGCGCTGCCGACGCCGGGGCTGCCCATGCCGGCCGGGCCCGCGACCGCGCCGGTGCCGGCCGAGGTGCCGATTCCGTTGGGCGGACTGCCGATTCCGGCCCCCGGTCAGATGCCCGCGCCGTTGCCCGCCGAGATCCCGGTCCCGCTGCAGCTGGGCCGTCCCGCGGCGCCGGCTCAACCGGCGGCCCCCGCCGCGCCCGCTAACGGCCTGCCCGGGCCGGTGGCCGGCGCGCCGCCAGGTGCGCCCAGGTGAGCCGCGGAGAATCCCCGCGGGCGCGCCGGTCGCAGTCGGCACGGCCGACACGTGGTCCCCGCAAGGACTTGGCGGGCAAGGGCGTACGGCAACCCAAACGTCGCCCGAAGCCGCAGCAAGCCGACGCCGGCCGAGACGTGCGGGAGCCGAAGCGGTTCCGGAAGGCCAAGCAGGCCAAGGGCGCCGGAGCGGCACCGCGATCCGAGGCGGCGACGGCCGGGCACTCGGCGCGGGAGCGTCGCACCCGCCAGCTCGTCGAATTGACCAGCCGCGGTGGGTCGTTCGTGTTCCGGCACCGGGCCGGCAACGTGGTCATCCTGGTGCTCATGCTGGTGGCCGCCTCCCAGCTGTTCGTCCTGCAGGTGACCAGCGCCCCGTCGCTGCGCGCTCAGGCCGCAGGCCAGCTCAAGGTCACCGATGTGGAAAAGGCTGTGCGCGGCAGCATCATCGACCGCCGCAAAGACCAGCTTGCCTTCACCATCGAGTCGCGTGCGCTGACGTTCCAGCCCAAGCGGATCCGCAAGCAGCTGGAGGAAGCGAAGGCCAAGAACTCGGCCGCCCCCGATCCGCAGCAGCGGTTGCGCGACATCGCCAAGGAGGTCTCCAGCCGCCTGGGCAACAAGCCGGACTCGGCGACCGTGTTGAAGAAGCTGCAGACCGACGACAACTTCGTCTATCTGGCCCGCGCCGTCGATCCCGCTGTCGCCAGCGCGATCTCGGACAAGTATCCCGAGGTCGGTTCCGAACGCCAGGACCTGCGCCAGTATCCGGGCGGATCGCTGGCGGCCAACATCGTCGGCGGCATCGACTGGGATGGCCACGGCCTGCTGGGGCTGGAGGAGGCCATGGACTCGGTGCTGTCGGGCACCGACGGTTCGGTCACCTATGACCGCGGATCCGACGGCGTGGTCATCCCCGGCAGTTACCGCAACCGGCATCGGGCGGTCAACGGCTCGATGGTCCAGCTGACCCTGGACGACGACATCCAGTTCTACGTGCAGCAGCAGGTTCAGCAGGCCAAGAATGTGTCTGGCGCGCACAATGTTTCGGCCGTCGTGCTCGACGCGAAGACCGGTGAAGTGCTGGCCATGGCCAATGACAACACCTTCGACCCCTCCCAGGACATCGGGCGGCAGGGCGACAAGCAGCTGGGCAACCTGGCGGTGTCCTCCCCGTTCGAGCCCGGCTCGGTGAACAAGGTGATCACCGCGTCGTCCGTCATCGAGTACGGCCTGTCCAATCCCGATGAGGTGTTGCAGGTCCCCGGCACGATCCAGATGGGCGGGGTGTCCATCCACGACGCCTGGGACCACGGCGTGATGCCCTACACCACCACCGGCGTGTTCGGAAAGTCCTCCAACGTCGGCACTTTGATGCTCGCCCAGCGCGTCGGCCCGGAGCGCTTCTACGACATGGTCCGCAAGTTCGGACTGGGGCAACGCACCAACGTGGGGCTGCCCGGCGAGAGCGCGGGACTGGTGCCGCCCATCGACCAGTGGTCGGGCAGCACCTTCTCGAACCTGCCCATCGGCCAAGGCCTTTCGATGACGCTGCTGCAGATGACCGGCATGTACCAGGCCATCGCCAACGACGGGCTGCGGATACCGCCGCGGATCATCAAGGCCACCATCGCCCCCGACGGCACGCGCACCGAGGAGCCGCGCCCGGACGGCGTGCGGGTGGTCTCGCCGCAGACGGCGCAGACCGTGCGCAACATGCTGCGCGCCGTCGTGCAGAAGGACCCGATGGGTTACCAGCAGGGCACCGGCTCCGCCGGCGCGGTGACGGGCTACCAGATGGCCGGCAAGACCGGCACCGCGCAGCAGATCAACCCCGCCTGCGGCTGTTACTTCGACAACGTCTACTGGATCACGTTCGCCGGGATGGCCACCGTCGACAACCCCCGGTATGTCATCGGCATCATGATGGACAACCCGGAACGCAACGCCGACGGCACGCCCGGTCACTCGGCGGCCCCGCTGTTCCACAACATCGCCGGCTGGCTCATGCAGCGCGAGAACGTGCCGCTGTCGCCGGACCCCGGTCCGCCGCTGACGCTGCAGGCGACCTAGCCACCAGGCGACCTAGCGGCGATCGCCAGCGCGGCGCAGCCGGGCGCAGCGACCTAGCCGCCAAGCGACCCAGCGGCCCCGTCGGCGCGCGGATCGGCTCCCGGCCCGTTGCGGCTAGGTAGGGTGTCATGGCCGATCATGAGGATCACGCGGCGTCCGAGGGAGGTGTGACTGTGCCGGTGCCCACTGGGTTGCGCCCCAGCGCCGCCACGGGCGCGCGGCTGGCCGCGCTCGCCGGCCAGGTCGGCGCGCAGCCGGCTGGCGCCCCAGGTCAGGACGCCGCGGTGCCCGACGTGACCATCACCGGCGTGACGCTGCGCGCGCAGGACGTGCGGCCCGGTGACCTGTTCGCCGCGCTGCCCGGCCTGACCACCCACGGCGCCCGCTACGCCGCCGACGCGATCGAACGGGGCGCGGCCGCCGTGCTCACCGACCCCGCCGGGGTCGCCGAGATGGCCGCGGCCGGCGCCCCGACCGTGCCGACACTGGTACACCCCGACCCACGCGGCGTGCTCGGCGGCCTGGCCGCCACGGTGTACGGGCGCCCGTCGGAGCGGGTGGCCGTCATCGGCATTACCGGCACCTCCGGCAAGACCACCACCACCTATATGGTCGAGTCCGGTCTGCGCGCCGCCGGCCGCACGGCCGGGCTGATCGGCACCATCGGCATTCGCATCGACGGCGTCGACATCCCGAGCGCGCTCACCACCCCGGAGGCCCCCGCGCTGCAGGCGATGCTGGCGGCGATGGCCGAACAGGGCGTGGACACCGTCGTCATGGAGGTCTCCAGCCACGCGCTGGCGCTGGGCAGAGTCGACGGAACCGGCTTCGCGGTCGGCGGGTTCACCAACCTTTCCCGCGATCACCTCGACTTTCACCCGACCATGGAAGACTACTTCGACACCAAAGCCCTGCTGTTCGAGCCGAATTCGCCGCTGCGGGCGCGCCGCGCCGTCGTGTGCATCGACGACGAGGCCGGGCGGGCCATGGCGGCTCGGGCCGGCGACGCGATCACCGTCAGCGCCGAAGGCCGGCCCGCGCATTGGCGCGCCGTCGACGTGGCCCCGATGGGCGCCGGGGGACAACAGTTCACCGTGATCGACCCCGCCGGCGCCCAGCACCACGTCGGGATCCCGCTACCTGGGCACTACAACGTCGCCAATTGCCTTGTCGCGCTTGCCCTTCTGGACGCGGTGGGGGTGTCACCCGAACGTGCGGCGCCGGGACTGCGGCAGACCCGCGTGCCGGGACGCATGGAACAGATCGACGCGGGGCAGGACTTCCTGGCGCTGGTCGACTACGCCCACAAGCCGGGCGCGCTGCGCGCGGTGCTCACCACGCTGGCGCGTCCGGGTCGCCGCGTCGCGGTGGTGTTCGGCGCGGGCGGCGAGCGCGATCCGGGCAAACGACGGCCGATGGGCGCGACGGCCGCCGAGCTGGCCGACCTGGTCGTCGTCACCGACGACAACCCGCGCGGCGAGGACCCCGCGTCGATTCGCCGCGAAATCCTGGCCGGTGCGACCGAAAGCGGTTGCGCAGCAGAGGTTGTCGAGATCGCCGACCGGCGCGACGCGATCCGGCACGCCGTCGCCTGGGCGGGTGCCGGTGACGTGGTGCTGATCGCCGGCAAGGGCCACGAAACCGGGCAGCGTACCGGCGACGTGGTCCGCCCCTTCGACGACCGCGTCGAGTTGGCGCGGGCGCTGGAGGATCGCGCGTGATCGACCTGACCCTCGCCCAGATCGCCGACATCGTCGGCGGCACGTTGTCCGACATCTCGCCGCAGGACGCCGCGCGCCGGCACGTCACCGGAACCGTCGAATTCGACTCGCGCGCCGTCGGTCCCGGTGGGCTGTTCCTGGCCCTGCCGGGCGCGCGTTCGGACGGGCACGACCACGCGGCGTCGGCCGTGGCGGCCGGCGCGGTCGCGGTGCTGGCCGCGCGGCCGGTCGGGGTTCCCGCCATCGTCGTGACGCCGGCGGGGCTTCGGGGTCGCGCGCCGGGGTGCTCGAGCACGACCCGGACGGCTCGGGGGCCGCGGTGCTGGCCGCGCTGGCCAAGCTGGCCAAGGCGGTGGCCGCCGAACTGGTGGCCGGCGGGCTGACCATCGTCGGCATCACCGGATCGTCGGGGAAGACGTCGACCAAGGACCTGGTGGCCGCGGTGCTGGCGCCGCTGGGCGAGGTGGTGGCCCCGCCCGGGTCGTTCAACAACGAGCTGGGGCATCCGTGGACGGTGCTGCGCGCGACCGCCGACACCGACTTCCTGGTGCTCGAGATGTCGGCCCGGCATCCCGGCAACATCGCCGCGCTCGCCGACATCGCCACACCGTCCATCGGGGTGGTGCTCAACGTCGGCACCGCGCACCTGGGCGAATTCGGTTCACGCGAGGCCATCGCCCAGACGAAATCCGAACTGCCGCAATCTGTTCCAGCTTCCGGTGTGGTGATCCTGAACGCCGACGATCCGGCCGTCGCGGCCATGGCGGACGTGACCGCGGCCCGGGTGGTCCGGGTCGGGCGCGCCGAGCGCACCAACGCCGGCCCCGGCGACCTGTGGGCCGGGCCGGTGTCGCTCGACGAGCTGGCCAGGCCGCGGTTCACGCTGCACCGACGGGAGCCATCCGGCGTGACGCAGGTGCCGGTGCGACTCGGCGTCTACGGCGATCACCAGGTGGGCAACGCGCTGAGCGCGGCCGCGGTCGCGCTGGAATGCGGCGCCGGGCTGGAGCAGGTGGCCGCCGCGCTCGCCGCAACGGGTCCGGTGTCGCGGCACCGCATGCAGGTCACCACCCGTGCCGACGGGGTTACCGTGATCGACGATGCCTACAACGCCAACCCCGATTCGATGCGGGCCGGGTTGCAGGCGCTGGCCTGGATCGCCCGCGGCGGGGACGACGGGGGCGTTCAACCGAGGCGCAGCTGGGCGGTGCTCGGCGAGATGGCCGAGCTGGGTGAGGACGCCATCGCCGAGCACGATCGCATCGGCCGGCTCGCCGTGCGCTTAGATGTGTCTCGACTCGTTGTCGTGGGAAGTGGGAGGTCGATGAGCGCCATGCACCACGGAGCGGTCATGGAGGGTTCCTGGGGCTCTGAGGAGTCAGGCGACAAGGGGGCGGTCAACGTCGCCGACGCCGACGCCGCGCTGGCGCTGCTGCGGGCCGAGGTGCGGCCCGGCGACGTCGTGCTGGTCAAGGCCTCCAACTCGGCAGGACTCGGTGCGCTGGCCGACGCCCTGGCGGCCGACGGCGGGACGAGCGCATGAGGCAGATTCTGATCGCCGTCGCCGTCGCGCTGACCGTGTCGATCCTGCTGACCCCGGCGCTGATCCGGCTGTTCACCCGCCAGGGCTTCGGCCACCACACCCGCGAGGACGGCCCGCCGACCCACCACGCCAAACGGGGCACGCCGTCGATGGGCGGCGTGGCCATTTTGGCCGGGATCTGGGCGGGCTACCTGGGCACGCACCTGGCCGGGATGGCCTTCGACGGGGAGGGCGTCACCGTCTCGGGTCTGTTGGTGCTGGGCCTGGCGACCGTGCTCGGCGGCGTCGGATTCCTCGACGACATCATCAAGATCCGCAGGTCGCGCAACCTCGGCTTGAACAAGACGGCCAAGACGATCGGGCAGGTCGGCGCCGCGGTGATCTTCGGCGTGCTGGCGCTGCGGTTCCACAACAGCAACGGCCTGACACCGGCCAGCGCGGACCTGTCCTACGTGCGCGAGATCGCCACCTACACGCTGGCCCCGGGCCTGTTCGTGTTGTTCTGTGTCATCGTCGTCAGCGCCTGGTCCAACGCGGTCAACTTCACCGACGGCCTGGACGGGCTGGCCGCCGGGAGCATGGCGATGGTCACCGCCGCCTACGTGCTGATCACCTTCTGGCAGTACCGCAACGCCTGCGTCACCGCGCCGGGGCTGGGCTGCTACAACGTGCGCGACCCGCTGGACCTGGCGCTGGTCGCGGCCGCCACCGCGGGCGCCTGCATCGGCTTTCTGTGGTGGAACGCCGCACCCGCCAAGATCTTCATGGGCGACACCGGATCGTTGGCCCTGGGCGGCATCATCGCGGGACTGTCGGTCACCAGCCGCACCGAGATCCTCGCCGTCGTGCTGGGGTCGTTGTTCGTCGCCGAGGTCAGCTCGGTTGTGTTGCAGATCTTGACTTTTCGCACCACCGGGCGCCGGGTGTTCCGGATGGCGCCCTTTCACCACCATTTCGAACTGGCCGGCTGGGCCGAGACCACGGTCATCATCCGCTTCTGGCTGCTCACCGCGATCGCCTGCGGGCTGGGCGTGGCCCTTTTCTACGGTGAGTGGCTGGGCGCGATAGGTGCCTGATGAGCGGTCTTGAACCCCTGGCGCCCGGCGCGCCGGTGCTGGTGGCCGGCGGCGGGGTGACGGGCAAGGCGGTGCTGGCGGCGCTGCGGAGATTCGGCGCGGCGCCGACGCTGTGCGACGACGACCCGGCCCGGCTGCGCGGCTACGCCGGCGCGGGGGTGGCGACGGCGCCCACCGCGACGGCCATCGACGAGATCTCCCGGTACGCGCTGGTGGTCACCAGCCCCGGCTTCGCGCCGACGACGCCGCTGCTGGTCGCCGCCCAAGCGGCCGGGGTGCCGATCTGGGGCGACGTGGAGCTGGCGTGGCGGCTCGACGCCGCGGGCCACTACGGGCCACCGCGGCGCTGGCTGGTGGTGACCGGGACGAACGGCAAGACGACCACCACGTCGATGCTGCACGCCATGCTCACCGCCGGCGGCCGGCGTAGCCTGCTGTGCGGCAACATCGGCGACCCGGTGCTCGACGTCTTAGGGGACGACACCGACGAACCCGCCGAGCTGCTGGCCGTCGAGCTGTCCAGCTTCCAATTGCATTGGGCGCCTTCGCTGCAACCGGAGGCCGGTGCGGTGCTCAACATCGCCGAAGACCACCTGGACTGGCACGGCAGCCTGGCCGCCTACGCCGCGGCGAAGGCGCGGGTGCTGGATGGCCGGGTGGCGGTGGTGGGCTTGGACGACGCGCGGGCGGCGGCGCTGCTGGACACCGCGCGGGCGCCGGTGCGGGTCGGCTTCCGGCTGGGCGAACCGGCGGCAGGGGAGCTCGGCGTGCGCGACGGCCACCTGGTCGACCGCGCGTTCGCCGACGACCTGGCCCTGCTGCGGGCCGACTCCATCCCGGTGCCGGGCCCCGTCGGGGTGCTCGACGCGCTGGCCGCGGCGGCGCTGGCGCGCTGCGTCGACGTGCCGGCCGAGGCAATCGCGGCGGCCATCGCCGCCTTCCGGGTGGGCCGGCACCGGGCCGAGGTCGTGGCCGTCGCCGACGGCATCACCTATGTCGACGACTCCAAGGCCACCAACCCCCACGCCGCCGAGGCGTCCGTGCTGGCCTACCCCCGCGTCGTCTGGATCGCCGGCGGCCTGCTCAAGGGCGCCTCGGTCGATGCCGAGGTCGCCAGGATGGCGTCGCGGCTGGTCGGGGCGGTGCTCATCGGCCGGGATCGGCAAGAGGTTGCAGAGGCGTTATCGCGACACGCGCCGGATGTCCCCGTCCTTCACGTTGTGACAGGCGAGGATGCTGGTATGGATGCGACTGCTGTGGTCTCTGGGGCAGATGTGACAGAAGTGAAACAAACCGGTGACAGTCTGGGCGCGGCGGTGATGAACGCGGCGGTGGCCGCGGCGCGGATCGTGGCGCAGGCCGGCGACACCGTCCTGCTGGCACCGGCGGGCGCATCGTTCGACCAATTCGCGGGTTACGCCGACCGCGGCGACGCGTTCGCGGCCGCCGTGCGCGCGGCGCTCCGGTAGGGCAAGCGTGGGTAACGCACTGACCCGGCTGCTGGGCCGGGGCAAAGACGCCACCGAGACCGCCGCGGCCGAGCCGGGCCGGCCGCCGACGCCGACGCCACCACGGACGAGACCGAAGTCAAGACCGACAAGGAAGCCAAGGCCGAGAAGAAGGCCGACAAGCCGCACAAGGCCAAGAACGACAAGGCCGGCGAGGGCGGTTCGTACGGCCGGTTCGGCGCCTGGCTGGGCCGGCCCATGACGTCGTTTCACCTGATCATCGCCGTGGCCGGGTTGCTGACCACGCTCGGGCTGATCATGGTGCTGTCGGCGTCCGGCGTGCGCTCCTATGACGCCGACGGATCGGCCTGGGTGATCTTCGGCAAGCAGGTGCTGTGGACCGTGATCGGGCTCGTCGCCTGCTACGCCTCGTTACGGATGTCGGTGCGGTTCATCCGCCGCGTCGCGTTCACCGGCTACGTCGTCACGGTCATCCTGCTGGTGCTGGTGCTCGTTCCCGGAATCGGCAACCTGGCCAACGGATCTCGGAAGTGGTTCGTGGTCGCGGGCTTCTCGATGCAGCCGTCCGAGCTGGCCAAGATCGCGTTCGCGATCTGGGGCGCGCACATGCTGGCAGCCCGTCGCCTGGAGCGGGCGAGCCTGCGCGAACTGCTGATTCCACTGGTGCCGGCGGCGGTGATCGCGCTGGCGCTGATCGTGGCGCAGCCCGACCTCGGGCAGACGGTGTCGCTGGGCATCATCCTGCTGGCCCTGCTGTGGTACGCGGGCCTGCCGCTGCGCGTGTTCGTCACCTCGCTGCTGGCCGTCTTCGTGGCGGGCGCGGTCCTGGCCATGTCGGCCGGCTACCGGTCGGACCGGGTGCGGTCCTGGATCAACCCCGAGAACGACCCGCAGGACACCGGCTACCAGGCGCGGCAGGCCAAATTCGCGCTGGCGCACGGCGGTATCTTCGGCGACGGCCTGGGTCAGGGCGTGGCCAAATGGAACTACCTGCCCAACGCGCACAACGACTTCATCTTCGCGATCATCGGCGAGGAGCTCGGATTCATCGGTGCGTTCGCGCTGTTGGTGCTGTTCGGGCTGTTCGCCTACACCGGGATGCGCATCGCCCGCCGCTCGGCCGACCCGTTCCTGCGGCTGCTGACCGCCACCACGACCATGTGGGTGCTGGGCCAGGCCTTCATCAACATCGGCTACGTCATCGGCATCCTCCCGGTCACCGGTATTCAGCTGCCGCTCATTTCCGCCGGTGGGACATCAACCGCCGCAACGCTTTTCATGATCGGCATCATGGCGAATGCGGCCCGTCACGAGCCCGAGGCGGTGGCCGCGCTGCGGGCCGGCCGCGACGACAAGGTGAACCGGATCCTGCGCCTGCCGCTGCCCGAGCCCTACTCGCCGACGCGGCTGGAGGCGTTCCGCGATCGCAAGCGCTCCCGCCCGAAGGCGGCCGAGCCGCCGCGCAAGGGCGCCGGCGCGCCGGGCGCAAAGCCCCCAGAAAGCCCCCGCAAGGCCGCCCGGAATGCCTCCCGGAATGCCGACGCACCGCTGCGGCCGGCGCTACCGCGAACCGGCGGGCGGGCGGCCCGCCAGACTGGGGGCACCGCTCGATCACGGGCGAGGCATCATGGATCTGGCCAGCGCCGCGTCAGCCAGGCGGCCGGCCAGCGTCAGCCACGACGCGCTCGCGCACTGGAAGGTCAGCGTTACGGGTGAACGACACGGTCAACAAGCCGACCGGCGGGCAGGGGGTGAACCCTTCGCCCGCCGGTGCCGCGTTGTCGTCTTTTAGGCCGCTGTCGGTGGTGCTCGCCGGCGGCGGGACGGCCGGTCACGTCGAGCCCGCAATGGCCGTCGCGGACGCCCTGAGCGCCCTCGATCCGCAGGTCAGGATCACCGCGTTGGGCACCGCCCGGGGGCTGGAGACCAGGCTGGTGCCCGACCGCGGCTACGACCTCGAACTGATCACGCCGGTGCCGCTGCCGCGCAAACCCAGCGGTGACCTGGCCCGGCTGCCCTCGCGGGTGTGGCGCGCGGTCCGGGAGACCCGCGCCGTGCTCAGGGCGGTCGACGCCGACGTGGTGATCGGCTTCGGCGGGTACGTCGCGCTGCCGGCCTACCTCGCCGCCCGCGGCGTCTCGCCGCGCAGGCCGCGGGTGCCGGTGGTGATCCACGAGGCCAACGCCAGCGCCGGGCTGGCCAACCGGGTGGGCGCCCGCACCGCCGAGCGGGTGCTGTCCGCGGTGGCCGACTGTGGGCTGCCGCGCGCCGAGGTGGTCGGGGTGCCGGTGCGCGAGACCATCACCTCGCTGGACCGCGCGGCGCTGCGCGACGAGGCGCGCCGCTTCTTCGGTTTCGCCGCCGACGACCGGGTGTTGCTGGTGTTCGGCGGCTCGCAGGGCGCGGTCTCGCTGAACCGGGCCGTCTCGGGGGCCGCCGCCGGGCTGGCCGCCGCCGGCGTGGCCGTCCTGCACGCGCACGGACCCAAGAACACGCTCGACCTGCCCCAGCCCCAGCCGGGCGACCCGCCGTACGTGGCGGTGCCCTACCTCGACCGGATGGACCTGGCTTATTCGGCCGCCGACCTGGTGATCTGCCGGTCGGGCGCGATGACGGTCGCCGAGGTGTCGGCGGTGGGCCTGCCGGCCATCTACGTGCCCCTGCCGATCGGCAACGGCGAGCAGCGGCTCAACGCCCTGCCGGTGGTCAACGCGGGCGGCGGCATGATCGTCGCCGACGCCGACCTGACGCCCGAGCTGGTGGCCCGCGAAGTGGCGGGGCTGGTGGGCGACCCGCCGCGTCTGGCGGCCATGACCACCGCCGCGGCGCGGGTGGGGCATCCCGAGGCGGCTCGCGAGGTCGCCCAGGCGGCGCTGGACATCGCCAGGAAGGCGCAGCTCGACCGCCCGAGCGGCCGGCGGACCGGGAGAATCCGGTGACCACCGAACAGCTGCCGCCCGAGCTGCAGCGGGTGCACATGGTCGGCATCGGGGGCGCCGGCATGTCGGGCATCGCCCGCATCCTGCTCGACCGCGGCGGGCTGGTGTCCGGCTCGGATGCCAAGGAGTCCCGCGGCATTCACGCGTTGCGGGCCCGTGGCGCGCAGATCAACATCGGGCACGACGCGGCGTCGCTGGATCTGTTGCCCGGCGGCGCCACCGCGGTCATCACCACCCATGCCGCGATCCCGAAGACCAACCCGGAACTCGTCGAGGCCCGGCGGCGGGGCATCCCGGTGATCCTGCGGCCCGCCGTGCTGGCCAAGCTGATGAACGGCCGCACCACGCTGATGGTCACCGGCACGCACGGCAAGACGACGACGACGTCGATGTTGATCGTGGCGCTGCAGCACTGCGGGCGCGACCCGTCGTTCGCGGTCGGCGGCGAGATGGGCGAGGCCGGCACCAACGCCCACCACGGCAGCGGCGACTGCTTCGTCGCGGAGGCCGACGAGAGCGACGGCTCGCTGCTGGAGTACACGCCCAACGTCGCCGTGGTCACCAACATCGAGACCGACCACCTGGACTTCTACGGCAGCGCCGACGCCTACGTGGCCGTGTTCGACGCCTTCGTGGAGCGGCTGGCCCCCGGCGGGGCGCTGGTGGTGTGCGTCGACGACCCGGGGGCCGAGGCGCTGGCCCGCCGAACGGCCGAGCTGGGCATCCGGGTGCTGCGCTACGGGTCCCCGCGCTCCGGCGACGAACTCGCCGCCACGTTGTTGTCGTGGGAACAGCAGGGCACCGAGGCCGTCGCGCAGATCCGGCTGGCCCCCGAACTGGACCCGGCACAGCACCCGCTGGTGATGCGGTTGTCGGTGCCCGGACGGCACATGGCGCTCAACGCGATGGGCGCGCTGCTGGCGGCGCTCGAGATCGGCGCCCCGATCGATGCGGTGCTGGATGGCCTGGCCGGTTTCGAGGGCGTGCGCCGCCGGTTCGAACTGGTCGGCAGCGCAGCCTCGGTGCGGGTGTTCGACGATTACGCCCACCACCCCACGGAGATCGTCGCCACGCTGGCGGCGGTCCGCACCCTGCTCGAGCAGAGCGGCGCCGGTCGCAGCATCGCGGTGTTCCAGCCGCATTTGTATTCGCGGACAAAGGCTTTCGCCGAGGAGTTCGGGCACGCCCTGGACGCGGCGGACGAGGTTTTCGTTCTCGACGTCTACGGCGCCCGCGAACAACCGCTGGCCGGCGTCAGCGGGGCCAGCGTCGCCGAGCACGTCAGCGTGCCGGTGCGCTATCTCCCACACTTCGCCGCGGCCGCCGAGCAGGTGGCGGCGGCCGCCGGGCCCGGCGACGTCATCGTCACCATGGGTGCCGGCGACGTGACCCTGCTGGGGCCCGAGATCGTCACGGCGTTGCGGGTGCGCGCCAATCGCAGCGCGCCCGGGGCGTTGCGATGACCCAGCCGGACGACCCCGTCCCGGCGGACGTGGTCGGCGAACCGGCCGAAGGTCGGCACGCCGGCGACGCGGACGACAACGCTCACGACGAGGCTCACGGCAGGGCCGACGACAACGGCGACGACAACGCGGCCACCGAACCGCTCGCCACCGGAACGGGGGCCGACGGTCAGGAGGCCGGCCAGGCCGAGGTCGAGGGCCCCGCCGGCGCGCGCGAGGGGAGCGGGCCGAACGCCGCGCCGCGCAGGCCCGCGCCACCGCCATCGAAGAGGCCCGCCGCGAGGCGAAGCGCCGGGCCAGCGGGCGGCCGGTCAACGAGCCCAAACCCGTTGCGCGGGCGTGGTTCGGGGGCTGAAGATGCTGCTGGCGACGATCCTGCTGGTGATCGTCGGCGTCGGGCTGGCCCTGATCCTCTATTTCACCCCCGCGATGTCGGCCCGCAACATCGTCGTCGTCGGCACCGGGGTGGTGACCCGGGAGGAGGTCCTGGACGCCGCGCGGGTGCGGATCGGAACGCCGCTGCTGCAGATCAACACCAACCAGGTCGCCGACCGGGTGGCGGCGATCCGGCGGGTGGCCAGCGCGCGGGTCCAGCGACAGTATCCGTCGGCGCTTCGGATCACCATCGTCGAGCGAATCCCGGTGGCGGTCAAGGACTTTCCCGACGGCCCGCATCTCTTCGACCGCGACGGGGTGGACTTCGCGACCGGGCCACCGCCGCCGGCGCTGCCGTACCTCGACGTCGCCGACCCCGGGCCGAACGACCCGGCGACCAAGGCCGCCCTGCAGGTGCTGACCGCGCTGCGTCCCGAGGTCGAGGGCCAGGTCGGGCGCATCGCCGCGCCGTCGGTGGCTTCGATCACCCTGACGCTCGGCGACGGCCGGGTGGTGATCTGGGGGACCACCGACCGCACCGACGAGAAGGCCGAGAAGCTGGCCGCGCTGCTGACCCAGCCCGGCAAGACCTACGACGTGTCCAGCCCCGACCTGCCGACGGTCAAGTAGCGATCTTCGTCACGCCGCGCCGCGCAATGCGCCGCCGAGCAGCGCGCACGCCGTCCCGACGCGGGAAAATTGCCCAAAATTTGCGGGGCGCGTGTCGGCGCGCCTGCGGGGTTAGGGCGCGCCATACCCATACCGTTCTGGTTGCGCGGAACTACTTGACATAACTCTAACTCTATGGTTGAGGTTGAGGGTTTGCTCAGGGTTTATTTCGAGGAGGACCGCGAACGTCCGGAGGAGCCCACCGCCGGGAGAGCTGAGCCAAGCCCATCAGGGAGGAAGACGAATGATGACCCCCCCGCATAACTACCTGGCCGTCATCAAGGTCGTGGGTATCGGTGGCGGCGGCGTCAACGCCGTCAACCGGATGATCGAACAAGGCCTCAAAGGCGTCGAGTTCATCGCGATCAACACCGACGCGCAGGCACTGTTGATGAGCGACGCCGACGTCAAACTCGACGTCGGGCGCGAGTCCACGCGTGGCCTCGGGGCCGGGGCGGACCCGGAGGTGGGCCGCAAGGCCGCCGAGGACGCCAAGGACGAGATCGAAGAGCTGCTGCGCGGCGCGGACATGGTGTTCGTGACCGCCGGCGAGGGCGGCGGGACCGGCACCGGCGGCGCGCCGGTCGTCGCCAGCATCGCGCGCAAGCTGGGGGCGCTGACCGTCGGCGTGGTCACCCGGCCGTTCTCGTTCGAGGGCAAGCGCCGCGGCAACCAGGCCGAGAGCGGCATCTCGGCGCTGCGCGAGAGCTGCGACACCCTGATCGTGATCCCCAACGACCGGCTGCTGCAGATGGGCGACGCCGCGGTGTCGCTGATGGACGCGTTCCGCAGCGCCGACGAGGTGCTGCTCAACGGTGTGCAGGGCATCACCGACCTGATCACCACCCCGGGCCTGATCAACGTCGACTTCGCCGACGTCAAGGGCATCATGTCCGGCGCGGGCACTGCCCTGATGGGTATCGGTTCGGCCCGCGGCGAGGGCCGTTCGCTCAAGGCCGCCGAGATCGCCATCAACTCGCCGCTGCTGGAAGCCTCGATGGAGGGCGCCCACGGCGTGCTGATGTCGATCGCCGGCGGCAGCGACCTGGGCCTGTTCGAGATCAACGAGGCGGCCTCGCTGGTGCAGGACGCCGCCCACCAGGACGCCAACATCATCTTCGGCACCGTGATCGACGACTCGCTGGGCGACGAGGTGCGCGTCACCGTCATCGCCGCGGGCTTCGACGCCGCGGGCGCCGGTCGCAAACCCGTGATCGGCGGCAGTGCCGACAAGGAAGAAAAGGGCGGTGCGCACCGGATCGAGTCGGCGAAGGCGGGCAAGCTCACCTCGACGCTGTTCGAGCCGGTCGACGCGGTCAGCGTGCCGGTCCACACCAACGGCTCGACCTTGAATATCGGCGGCGATGACGACGACGTCGACGTGCCGCCGTTCATGCGCCGCTGAGAACATGCCCCTGACCCTGGACCCCGGCCGCGACCGTCGGGGCCGCTTGGCCGACAGGGAAACTCGGATACTGGTGATGTGAGCGTTCGCATCCGGCGGGTGACCACCACCCGCGCCGGTGGTGTTTCGAAACCGCCCTTCGACACCTTCAACCTGGGCGACCACGTCGGGGACGACCCGGCGGCGGTCGCCGAGAACCGGGCCCGGCTGGCAACCACCGTCGGCCTGCGTCCCGGGCGCGTCGTGTGGATGAACCAGGTCCACGGTGTCCGGGTGGAGGTGGTCGACGGAGCGCGTGACACCGCGCTCGACGACACCGACGCGCTGGTGACCCGCACCGCGCGGCTGGCCCTGGCGGTGGTCACCGCCGACTGCGTCCCGGTGTTGATGGCCGACGCGCGCGCCGGCGTGGCCGCGGCGGTGCACGCCGGCCGGGTGGGTGCGCAGCGTGGGGTGGTGGCCCGCACGGTGGAGAAGATGGTGGAGCTCGGCGCGCAACCTCAAGACATCTCGGCGCTGTTGGGCCCGGCGGTCAGCGGCCGCAATTACGAAGTGCCCGCAGCGATGGCCGACGAGGTCGAGGCGGCGCTGCCGGGTAGCAGGACCACCACCGCCAAGGGGACTCCCGGACTCGACTTGCGGGCCGGAATCGCTTGCCAGCTCACGGATTTGGGTGTGAGCGCCATCGACATCGATCCGCGCTGCACGGTGGACGACGCGGCGCTGTTCAGTCATCGCCGGGATGCACCGACCGGGCGGCTGGCCTCACTGATCTGGATGGAGTGACCGCGATGGCGGTAGAGATACCTGCCGGGGGAGACCGCGAATCGGAATTGACGCATGCATTGGCGTCGGTGCGCTCTCGCCTTGCGGCGGCGGCGGAAGCGGCGGGTCGCAATGTCGGCGAAATCGAAGTTCTGCCGATTACCAAATACTTCCCAGCAACCGATGTTGTGACTTTGTCCCGATTGGGTTGTCGCGTCATCGGCGAATCGCGGGATCAGGAAGCGACGGCAAAAGTGGCCGAAGTCACCCGATTGCTGGCGGCGTCCGGTCGCGAGGATGTGGCAAATCCGCGCTGGCACATGGTGGGTCATATCCAGCGCAATAAGGCCCGGTCGGTGGCGCGCTGGGCGCATACCGCGCACTCGGTCGACAGCGCGCACCTGGTGTCGGCGCTCGACAAGGGCGTGGCGGCGGCGCTGGACGACGGCCGCCGCACCGCCCCGATGCGGATCTATGTCCAGGTCAGCCTCGACGGCGACGAGTCGCGCGGCGGCGTCGACATCTCCCGGCCGGGGGCGGTCGACCAGGTGTGCGACCAGGTCGAGGACTCCAAGAACCTGGACCTGGTCGGGCTGATGGGCATTCCGCCGCTGGACTCGAACCCCGACGAGGCCTTTGACCGGCTCCGATGCGAGCATCGCCGGGTTCTCGAGTCGCATCGCAACGCCGTCGGGCTGTCCGCCGGCATGTCGAACGACTTCGAAATTGCGGTCAAACACGGTTCGACATGTGTGCGTGTCGGTACCGCGCTATTGGGTCCACGGCGGTTACCGTCACCGTAAGTAGTCACTGCAGTAACAGCTTTATCACTAACACCAGTACTCCCAGGGGCTAGAAGGGTCAACGCAATGAGCACACTGCACAAAGTCAAGGCCTATTTCGGTATGGCCCCAATGGACGACTACGAGGACGAGTATTACGACGACCACGCGCCGTCCCGTGGTTTTCCCCGCCCGCGATTTGACGACGGATACGGTCGCTACGAGCAAGACGACTACGACGACCCGCGCCGCGAGCCCGCCGACTACCCGCCGCCCGCCGGCTACCGCGGCGGCTACGGCGACGAGCCCCGCTACGGCGCCGTGCACCCGCGCGAGTTCGACCGCGGCGAGCGCGGCGGCCCGCGCTTCGGCTCGTGGTTGCGCAACTCCACCCGCGGCGCGCTGGCGATGGACCCGCGACGGATGGCGATGATGTTCGAAGAGGGCCACCCGCTGTCGAAGATCACCACGCTGCGGCCCAAGGACTACAGCGAGGCCCGCACCATCGGCGAGCGCTTCCGCGACGGCACCCCGGTCATCATGGATCTGGTGTCGATGGACAACGCCGACGCCAAACGGCTCGTCGACTTCGCGGCCGGCCTGGCCTTCGCGCTGCGCGGCTCCTTCGACAAGGTCGCGACCAAGGTGTTCCTGCTGTCGCCCGCCGACGTGGACGTGTCCCCGGAGGAGCGCCGCCGGATCGCCGAAACCGGTTTCTACGCTTACCAATAGGCGCCTCCGTCGCCCGCTTCCCGGCGGGCGGTCCGGATCGCCGACGGGTCCCGCGGCCACGTGAGACAAGGCCTCTTACCCGGAGTCGGTACGCTGGCAAGCGCCGCGCCGGTCGGCGGCGCTTGGCATCGCATGGCTTCTCACGGGTAAGGTCGGGGCACTTCAGTTGGTGTTGTTCTTTCAGATCCTTGGGTTCGCGCTATTCATTTTCTGGCTGCTGCTCATCGCTCGGGTCGTCGTCGAGTTCATCCGCTCGTTCAGCCGGGACTGGCATCCCACCGGCATCACCGTGGTGGTGCTGGAGATCATCCTGTCGATCACCGATCCGCCGGTGAAACTGCTGCGCAGGCTGATCCCGCAACTCACCATCGGGGCGGTCCGCTTCGACCTGTCGATCATGGTGCTGCTGCTCGTCGCGTTCATCGGCATGCAGCTGGCGTTCGGCGCCGCGGCATAGCTTCCATGGGCCGCGCGCGGCCCGCCGGCGCGACCGTCAGCGCGGACCCATTCCGGCCCGGAGACGGTTCGGCTACGTTTTAGCGTCGGTTTGGTTCCCCCGATTTGAAATTTCTAAGGTTTCGGATTTTATTGGCCTCACTGTTTGAAATTGGCTCTTATTTATTGGGCTAATCAGCAACGGTCGCGCCTGGTGTGACAGGATGGACGGCAGTTGCACTACGGCTACCACTGCGTTCTACACTTTCCAGAACGTTCGACAGGAACTTGAGGGGACGAAACAATGCCGCTTACACCAGCCGACGTCCACAATGTGGCGTTCAGTAAGCCACCGATCGGCAAGCGGGGCTACAACGAAGACGAGGTGGATGCCTTCCTCGATCTGGTGGAAGCCGAGCTGACGCGGCTGATCGAAGAGAACAGCGATCTGCGCCAGCGGATCGAAGAGCTGGACCACGAGCTGGCCTCCGGCGGTGGCTCGGCCACCCCGGCCGCGGCCGCCGCGCCCACTCAGGCCATTCCTGTGCGCGAGCCCGAACCGGAACCGGTGAAGCCGGCGCCGGCCGCAGCCCCGGCGGCCGCGGCCAACAACGAGGAACAGGCCATGAAGGCCGCTCGGGTGCTGACGCTGGCGCAGGACACCGCCGACCGGCTGACCACCACGGCCAAGACCGAGTCCGAGAAGATGCTGGCCGACGCCCGCGCCAACGCCGACCAGATCCTCAGCGAGGCACGCAGCACCGCCGAGACCACGGTCGCCGAGGCCCGGCAGCGCGCCGACGCGATGCTCGCCGATGCGCAGACCCGCTCCGAGACCCAGCTGCGCCAGGCCCAGGAGAAGGCCGACGCCCTGCAGGCCGACGCCGAACGCAAGCACTCCGAAATCATGGGCACCATCAACCAGCAGCGCACCGTTCTGGAAGGCCGCCTCGAGCAGCTCCGCACGTTCGAGCGCGAATACCGCACCCGGCTCAAGACCTACCTGGAGTCTCAGCTGGAGGAACTCGGGCAGCGCGGCTCCGCGGCGCCGGTGGACTCCAGCGCCGATGCGGGCAGCTTCGACCAGTTCAACCGGGGCAACAACTAGCCTTCTGTGACGTGCCGGTCGCTCGCCGAGCTACGGGGTTGGCACACTAGGTCTTGAAACCGCGGTCCCGCTCGTCGCTTGGAGGATGACTGATGCTCATCATTGCGCTGGTATTGGCCCTGATCGGGCTCGTCGCGTTGGTGTTCGCGGTCGTCACCAGCAACGAGCTGGTGGCCTGGGTGTGCATCGCCGCCAGCGTGGTGGGCGTGGTGCTGTTGATCCTCGACGCCCTGCGCGAACGCCAGCGGCGTGACCTCGGCGGCGACGAGGCAACAGATGCCGAGGAACACGAGGCCGGCGAGGCCCAGGCCGGCGAGGGCGACTACGTCGACTACCCCGAGGAAGTCACGGACGAGGGCGAACCCGCGACGACGGGGGAGACCGCGCCTACCGAGGAGTCCAAGGTCGTGGCCGAGGGCCGCGGCGACGAGCCAGGCAAGTAATTCTTTTCCCGACCGTCGGCCTCATCCGGTCGACGGCGTGAGCAGGTCGCGGACCTCGTCGTCGCTGATCTGATGGAAGTCGTCGTAGACCTGCCCGACCGCCTCGAATCCGGGCGGCATGGTCGCGCACACCACGTCGTCGGCCTCCCGCGTCAGCTCGCGGCAGGTCGACTCCGGCCCCACCGGAACGGCGACCACGATCGACTTCGGCCCGGCGGCCCGGACGGCGCGCACGGCGGCGAGCATGCTTGCGCCCGTTGCGATTCCGTCGTCCACCAGGATGACGATCCTGTCGCGTAGGTCGGCCATCGGGCGACCGCCCCGGTAGGCGTGCTCGCGCCGCACCAGCTCGGCCGTCTCGCTGTCGATCACCTCGCGCACCTGCTCGTCGGTGACGCGCAGGCTGGCCACCACGTCGTCGTTCATCACCACGCCGCCACCGCTGGCCAGCGCGCCCATCGCCAATTCCGACCACTGCGGCACCCCGAGCTTGCGCACCAGGAAGACGTCGAGCGGCGCCCCGAGCGCCGCGGCGATCTCCCAGGCCACCGGCACACCGCCACGGGCCAGCCCGAATACCAGTACGTCGTCGCGGCCACGGTAGGCCGCCAGCTGCTGAGCCAGCGCGCGTCCGGCCTCACGCCGGTCGACGAACGTCTTCGCTGATGTCCGCCGGATAAAGCCACTCGATGGGTTCATTCGTCAACGCTCCCGGCTGATGGACTTCCTCCAGGCTACGTGCGCAAGGCTGAGCGCGGTGGCAAAGTTCGGGTTGGCTGCGGGGTCAGCACGACGAGAGGATCGGCGAGATGAGACGGCGTTACGGCACCTACACGGCCTACAGCATCGCCTGCGCGATCGTCTGGGCGGTCATTTTGGCGGTGGTTTCCACGGCGGGCGACGCCGCCTCCCGGCACACGTTCCTGCTGGTGTGCGGCGGCTGGGCGATCGGGTGGCTGTCGGCGACGATCGCCAGGGGCGTGTACCCGCCCCGAAGCGGCATATCCGCCAATAGAACCGGGTGTGCTCGCGGCTTCGCCGCTCAACACACTCCATCGCCTCAGGAATGAATGCGAGCATTCATTCCATTCGGCTCAGTCGTGTGTGCTCGCCGCTTCGCGGCTCAACACACTCCATCGGCTCGGAAATGGACGCAAGCGTCCATTTCGCTCGCCTCAGTCGTGTGTCCGAGGGGGGACTTGAACCCCCACGCCCATTAGTAGGGCACTAGCACCTCAAGCTAGCGCGTCTGCCATTCCGCCACTCGGACAAGGCCAAACCAGCATGGGTTGGCAGCTAAGGCTATCGGATCGCGCGCCGCGAACCCAATCCAGCTCCCTCGAGACGTCTCGGCGATCGGCATCGAGCCGTGCGGCCTCGGCAATGGTAGGAAAGGTGGTTGTGACCTTTCAGAGCGGGGCGAGCGAGGTGCCGACCAACCGTAGCGACGACGTGGTCGAGGTGGTCAGCAAGTTGATCCGGTTCGACACCACCAACACCGGTGAACCGGAGACGACCAAAGGCGAGGCCGACTGCGCGCAGTGGGTCGCCGAGCAGCTCGCCGAGGTCGGCTACGCGCCGCAGTATGTCGAGTCCGGCGCCCCGGGCCGCGGCAACGTGTTCGCCCGCCTGGCGGGCGCCGACAGGTCGCGTGGCGCGCTGCTGATCCACGGGCATCTCGACGTGGTGCCGGCCGAGCCGACCGAGTGGAGCGTCCACCCGTTCTCGGGCGCGATCAAAGACGGCTTCGTCTGGGGCCGCGGCGCGATCGACATGAAGGACATGGTCGGCATGATGATCGTGGTGGCCCGCCAGTTGAAGCGGGCGGGCATCGTGCCGCCGCGCGACCTGGTCTTCGCGTTCATCGCGGACGAAGAACACGGCGGAACCTTCGGAGCGCAGTGGCTGGTCGACCACCGGCCCGAGCTCTTCACCGGCGTCACCGAGGCGATCGGTGAGGTGGGTGGCTTCTCGCTGACGGTGCCGCGCCGGGATGGCGGGGAGCGCCGGCTCTACCTGATCGAGACGGCCGAGAAGGGGCTGTCCTGGATGAAGCTCACGGCCGGGGGCCCGGCCGGACACGGATCGATGGTGCACGACCAGAACGCCGTCACCGCCGTCGCCGAGGCCGTCGGCCGCCTGGGCCGCCACCAGTTTCCGCTCGTGCTGACCGACACGGTCGCGGAGTTCCTCGCCGCCGTCAGCGAGGAGACGGGGTTGACCTTCGACACCGAATCGGGCGACCTGCGCGGAGCGATCGAAAAGCTGGGCCCGATGGCCCGCATGCTCAAGGCCGTGCTGCACGACACCGCGAACCCCACCATGCTCAAGGCCGGATACAAGGCCAACGTCGTGCCGGCCATCGCCGAAGCGGTGGTGGACTGCCGCATCCTGCCGGGGCGCAAGGAGGCGTTCGAGGCCGAGGTCGACGAGCTGCTCGGGCCGGACGTGACGCGCGAGTGGATCAAGGACTTCTCGTCGTATGAGACGAGCTTCGACGGCGACCTCGTCGACGCCATGAACGAGGCGGTGCTGGCGCACGACCCGGGCGCCCGTACCGTGCCGTATATGCTCTCCGGTGGTACCGACGCGAAGTCGTTCGCGCGCTTGGGTATTCGTTGTTTCGGGTTCAGCCCGCTGCGGTTGCCGCCGGATCTGGATTTCACCGCGCTGTTCCACGGTGTCGATGAGCGGGTACCCATCGATGCGCTGCGGTTCGGCACCGACGTGCTGGCCCACTTCCTGACCCACTGCTAGACGACCAACGCAAAGCCGATCACACGAGAGGACCGCCATGAGCACTGCTCCTGACCCGTACGCATCGTTGCCGAAGCTGCCGACCTTCACGCTGACCTCCCAATCGGTTACCGACGGGCAGCCGCTGGCCAATCCGCAGGTCAGCGGGATCATGGGTGCGGGAGGCGAGGACGTCAGCCCCCAGCTGAGCTGGTCGGGATTCCCGGACGAGACCCGCAGCTTCGCCGTCACCGTCTATGACCCCGACGCCCCGACGGCCTCCGGATTCTGGCACTGGGCCGTGGCCAACCTGCCGGCCGATGTCACCGAGCTGCCCGCGGGCGTCGGCGATGGCAGCAACCTGCCCGGAGACGCGTTGACGCTGGTGAACGACGCCGGGCAGCGTCGCTACATCGGCGCCGCCCCGCCGGCGGGTCACGGTCCCCACCGGTACTACATCGCCGTGCACGCCGTGGACACCGAGAAGCTGGACCTTCCCGAGGACGCCAGCCCGGCCTTCCTCGGGTTCAACCTGTTCCAGCACGCCATCGCCAGGGCGGTCATCCACGCCACCTACGAACAGAAGTAGGGCTTCGGTTCGGGTAGGGGCCTGCCCGAAAGCGGGCTTCCGGCCCGGAGTGGCTTCAGCCCCAAATCGCTTGTGCCACTTCTGTCCCAGGGCTCCCACTTCGGGCCGATTTGTCGGTGGGCGGCCATAGTATTCGAACATGCGTTCGAGATATTACGAAGCGATTGCCGCCGACATTGACGCGTTGAGCGCTGCCTTCTCCCGCTTCGAGGCGATTTCCTGGGAGACGATGACGCCCGCCGAGCTGGTTGACGTCCTGGATGAGTACGCCTTTCTGATCGGCCGGCTCGAGGCAGTCGAGTATGAGCTGCTCAGCCCGTTCGCACGGTCGAGTGGGCGGCGCACGTGACTTTGTCCGACCGTGAAGAGCTACAACACGACGTTGACGCCTTGCGCGCCGTCGTCTCTCGCTTCCGTGAGCATTCGTATGATGCGCTGACCAACCCGGAGCGGCTGCAGATGCTGGAGGTGCTCGAGTGCGAGGCGCGCAAGCTTCAAGCGCCAAGCCATCAGCTCATCAATCAGCTTGGTGAGCAAGGGGATTCAACGGAGCTCGGTGGCAAACTGTCCTGGGTGTTGGCCGACCGGCTGCATATCAGCCGGGCCGAGGCCGGCCGTCGGATCGCCGAGGCCGCCGATCTGGGCCCGCGTCGGGCGCTGACCGGCGAACCGCTGCCCCGGTGCTGCCCGCGACTGCGGCGGCCCAGCGCGACGGCGCCATCGGGGCCGACCATGTGGCGGTGATTCGCCGGTTTTTCCACCAGCTGCCCGAGTCCGTCGACCTCGAGACCTGTGTGCACGCCGAAAAGCATCTGGCGGCCAAGGCCACCGAATTTCGGCCCGATCAGCTCGCCAAGCTCGCCCGCCGCCTGATGGATTGCCTCAATCCTGATGGCAGCTACACCGACGAAGATCGGGCGCGGATGCGCGGGCTGGTGCTCGGCAATCAGCAGGCCGACGGCATGTCGCGCCTGAGCGGATGGCTGACTCCCGAAGCCAGAGCCAGCTGGGAGGCGGTGCTGGCCAAGCTGGCCGCCCCCGGCATGTGCAACCCCGACGATGACACGCCGGCCGTGGACGGCGCCCCCTCCGAAGAGGCGGTACAGCGCGACACCCGCACCCCGGGCCAGCGCAATCACGACGGGCTCAGCGCGGCGCTGCGAGCGATGCTGGCCAGCGGAGACCTGGGTCAGCACAACGGATTACCGGCCAGCATCGTCGTGACCACCACCCTCACAGAGCTCGAGGCCGCCGCCGGAAAGGGTCTGACCGGCGGCGGCACCATCCTGCCGATGTCCGACGTCATCCGCCTGGCCCGTCACGCCCATCATTACCTGGCGATCTTCGACAAGGGCAAGGCGCTGGCGCTGTACCACACCAGGCGCCTGGCGTCGCCGGGTCAACGAATTGTGCTGTACGCCAAGGACCGTGGGTGTTCACATCCGGGCTGCGACGCGTCCGGCTATTACTGCGAGGTGCACCACGTCGAAGATTGGGCCAGGACGCATCGCACCGACGTCGATCAACTCACCCTGGCCTGCGGCCCTCATCACCGCCTGCTCGAGAAGGGTTGGGCCACCCGAAAACGCGCCAACGGCGATACCGAATGGATACCGCCGCCGCATCTCGATCGCGGGCAACCGCGAACCAACACCTTCCATCACCCCGAGGATCTGTTGTGCGGGCACGAAGATGGTGCGGCCTGACGCGATCGGCGCGGCTTGACTCAATCCGGGGTATGCGCCGCCGATCCGACGGCATCGGCCAGCGAAGCGAAGCCGCCGTCATGCAGCCGCTGCGCGATGCCCTGGTGAATTCGCTTGGCCCACAAGCCGCCTCCGTAGATGAAGCCCGTATAGCCCTGCAGCAGAGATGCGCCCGCGGTGATCCGCTCCCAGGCGTCGTCCGCGGTCTCGATGCCCCCGACGCTGATCAGGACCAGGCGATCCCCGACGCGGCCATACAGCCTGCGCAGCACCTCGACGGCGCGGCGCGCCACCGGCGGCCCGGAGATGCCACCCGGCCCCAGCTCGTCGACCCCTGGCGTGTTCAAACCCTGCCGCGACACGGTCGTGTTGGTCGCGACGATGCCGGCCAGCCCCAGTTTCACTGCCAGGTCCGCGATCTCGTCCACATCGGAATCGGAAAGGTCCGGCGCGATCTTCACCAGCACCGGTGTCGACGTCTCGGCGAGCACCGCCGACAGGATGGGCCGCAACGACTCGACCGCCTGCAGATCACGCAGCCCGGGCGTGTTCGGCGAGCTGACGTTGACCACCAGGTAGGAGGCCAACGGGCCGACCAGCCGGGCGCTCGCCCGATAGTCGTCGACGGCGTGCTCGGCCGGTGTCACCTTCGTCTTGCCGATGTTGACTCCGATCGGCACTTCGGGCCGCTGCCGCGACAGCCGCATCGCGAGTGCGCCCGCCCCGAGATTGTTGAAGCCCATCCGGTTCAGCAGCGCCCGATCGGCCGGCAGCCGGAACATGCGCGGGGCGGGATTGCCCGGCTGCGGGTTGGCCGTCACCGTCCCGATCTCGGCGTACCCGAAACCCAGCGCGCCCCAGGTGAGCAGGCCGAGGCCGTCCTTGTCGAAGCCGGCCGCCAGTCCCAGCGGCCCGGGGAAGCGCACCCCGAACACCATGCTGGCCAGAGCCGGATCCGCCGGGGACAGCAGCCGGCGCAGCGCCCGTCGCGTCCAGCCGGCCGCGGTGACACCGCGCAGCACCGCGAACACCAGCGTGTGGATCCGCTCGGGCGGGATCACGAAGAACAGCCGTCGCAGCAGGCCGTATATCCGGTGTTCGCCCTGGCGCGGCTGGGCGGGTGTCACAGTTCCGGCTGGTCGGGCCGTCGCCCCTCGGCGCCGACACCGTCTAAACGAGATTTCTTGCGGCGCAACAGCACTCGTCTGCTGCCGTCGGTGTAGAGCCGTACCCTGGTCAACTCCCAGCCGCGGTATTCGGCCTCGATCGACAAGCGGGTGGACGCGCTGACCCGCGTCACCTCCGGCGGCAGGCGCAGCGGCGCCCATTCGTAGTCGTCGGACATCTCGGTGTCCCAGTCCGCGGGCAGGCGGCTGCGCCGCGCGGCGGTCAACGCGTACCCGCCGCGTGCTCGATGACCTGAACTCCCGCACCGGAACCCGACACCACGTACAAGGTGTCCGACGCTTCGTCGAAGGCCAGTGAGTTCGGTTGCTGCACGGTCGGGTAACGCACCTTTTCGACGGGAATTCCGGTGGATAGATCGTAACCAATGACGATATTGGAAACGGTCTGCGAAACCCAGGCTAACGCGCGGGAGCCGGCCAGGCCGTACGGCGCCTGTGGGACCGGGTAGGCCTGGCGCAGGATCAGCGGATCCACGCCGTACACCAGCAGCTGGCCGCCGCGGGTATCGGCGACCAGCACCCGCCCCGCCGGGTCGGCGGCCATCGTGGTGGCGCCCCGGCCGGCGCGCAGCGCCTGCTGGGCATGGCCGTCGGCGTCGATCGTCGTCACCGACGTCTGTCCACGGTCCAGCACCACCGTCGTATTGCCTTGTGTGGCAAGCCAATCCACGCGGGCGAAGATCTTGTTGCGATTGGTGACCGTCGCACTTGTCACGGTGCCCGGCGCAGGGGAGCTAAGGGTGTAGACGGCGCCGTCGGCGCTGCCCAGCACCAGCCTGCCGTCGGCGCGCTGCGTCACCGCGGTGAACTCGGTCTGGGCGGCGTCGGCGACGGCCACCTGGGTCACGCGTCCGGTGGACAGCTCGACCGCGAGGTAGCCGCCGCGGGTGGCCAGGTAGGCGGTGCCGTGGCCGTCGTCGGTCAGTGCGCCCGCCGGCCCCGGCAACTCGACGACGTGCGGCGCGGCCTGCGGGTCGCCGAAGATGGTGAGGCTGGCGGGTGCGGTCGGGCCGTTGCCCGGTGTCAGGACCGCCAGCCGATGTGTGGCGCCGTCGAAGACCGCAGCCGCGGCGCGACCGGCCAGCGGCCGTACCGCCCCGGCCGGCTGCTGCGAGGCCGGCGGCGACACGGCGGCGTGGGCTGGTTCGATGGTGCGCGGCGCGGTGTCGAGCGGATTCGATGAACATCCGGCTACCGCGCTCAGCAAAACCGCGAGCCCCAGCGCACGGCCTTGAGCTGCCAGCTTGTGACGAGAATGCCGTGACAGCAATTCTTTTCCCTCGTGGTTCGGCGGTGGAACACAAATTCTAAGGAACGCTTTCGCGTCCAACAGGGCCATGCTGCCTGCATCGCTCCCTACCGGCGAGGTATGGTCGGCTCATGGCCGTCACCGCTGACCGTCATTTGGCGCAGAATGAGTTTGCTGTCGAAGATATGTCGACAGGCATTTCCGCTAGCGGATACGGACAAGTCGGTGATGGGCGGAGCTTTTCGTTCCACATCGAGAACCGATCCCTTGTCGTGGAGGTTTACCGGCCGCGCCTGGCCGGGCCCGTCCCGCAGGCCGATGAGGTGGTCGCCAGGGCCGTCCGCAGCCTGGTCGACATCGATCTCACCGACGAGCGCAGCCTGAGCGCTGCGGTGCGAGACTCCGTGGCGCACGCGGAGCCGGTTTCGCCGCCATCCCGGTAGTGGCGATCGCAAGCGCGGCGTAGCCGGGCGCGGCGGGTCGCCGCCATCCCGCCTGTGGCGATCGCAAGCGCGGCGTAGCCGGGCGCGGCGGGTCGCCGCCATCCCGCCAGCCTTCCCGGGCCCGTCCAGCGGGTACCGTCGTGGTCGATATGACCGTCATCCTGTTACGGCACGGCCGCTCGAGTTCGAACACGGCGGGCGTACTCGCCGGTCGCTCCGAGGGCGTCGACCTCGATGACAAGGGCCGTGAACAGGCGGACGGCCTGATCGATCGGATCGGTGACCTGCCGATCCTGGAGTTGATCAGTTCGCCGCTGCTGCGCTGCCGTCGCACCCTCGAACCGTTGGCCGACGCGCTGTGCCTGACGCCCGTCGTCGACGATCGGCTCGCCGAGGTGGACTACGGCGAGTGGACGGGACGCAAACTCGGCGAGTTGGTCAGCGAGCCGCTGTGGAAAGTCGTTCAGGCGCATCCCAGCGCGGCGGTGTTCCCCGGCGGCGAGGGCCTGGCTCAGGTGCAGGCGCGGGCGGTGTTCGCCGTGCGCGAGCACGACCGCCGGCTGGCCGCCGAACACGGCGGCGATGTGCTGTGGGTCGCATGCACTCACGGTGATGTCATCAAAGCGGTCATCGCCGACGCGTACGGCATCCACCTGGACGGCTTCCAGCGCGTCACCGCCGACCCGGCGTCGGTGAGTGTGATCCGCTACACCGAGCTGCGCCCGTTTGTGTTGCACGTCAACCACACCGGCGCGCGGCTGTCCGCCGCCCTGCGGGCCGGGCCCCCGGCGAAGGAAGAGGCGAAGCCGGAATCCGATCCCAAGTCCAACGGAGAGCCGCAGGAATCGACCGCCGCGGTACCGTCCAGCGACGCGGTAGTCGGCGGTTCCACGGATTAATAGCGATTAATCGAGCGGCTACCTCCATCGGATCGCACAGCGGTGGCAACAGCCGGTATTTTGGGAAGTGCCATGGCCCGCGCAATTCATGTCTTCCGCACACCCGACCGCTTCGTGGCCGGGACCGTCGGCCAGCCCGGAAATCGCACGTTCTACATCCAGGCTGTGCACGACGCCCGAGTGGTGTCGGTGATTTTGGAGAAGCAGCAGGTGGCGGTGCTCTCCGAACGCATCGGCGCGCTGCTGCTCGAGGTGAACCGCAGGTTCGGCACGCCCGTCCCGCCCGAGCCGGCCGAGATCGAGGACCTCGATCCGTTGGTCACCCCCGTGGACGCGGAGTTCCGGGTCGGAACCATGGGGCTCGGTTGGGATTCGGAGGCCCAGACGGTGGTGGTCGAGTTGCTGGCGGTCACCGACGCCGAGTTCGACGCGTCGGTGGTGCTCGACGACACCGAAGAGGGACCCGACGCGGTGCGGGTGTTCCTGACGCCGGAGTCGGCGCGCCAATTCGCCACCCGCTCCAATCGCGTCATCTCCGCGGGGCGGCCACCGTGTCCGTTATGCGACGAACCGCTGGACCCGGAGGGCCATATCTGCGCACGCGCCAACGGATATCGGCGCAGTGCGCTGCTCGGGCCTGACGATGACCCCGAGGTCTGACGACCGTGAGGTGTTGCGCGACGGCGAGCTGACGGTCATCGGACGGATCCGCTCGGCCAGCAACGGCACCTTCTTATGCGAATCGACGCTCGGCGAGTCCAGCGTGCACTGCGTCTACAAGCCGGTCGCCGGGGAGGCGCCGCTGTGGGATTTCCCGGACGGTACGCTGGCCGGCCGCGAACGGGCCGCGTATCTGGTCTCCGCGAAGTTGGGCTGGAATATCGTGCCCTACACGATCATTCGGCACGGGCCGGCGGGCCCGGGCATGCTGCAGCGGTGGGTGCAGCAACCCGGCGACGCGGTGGACACCGAGCCGCGGCCGGGGCCCGATCTGGTCGACCTGTTTCCCGCCGGCACCAGACAGCCGGGCTATCTCCCGGTGCTGCGCGCCCTCGACTATGCGGGCGACGAGGTCGTCCTGATGCACGCCGACGACATACGGCTGTGGCGGATGGCGGTGTTCGACGTGTTGATCAACAACGCCGACCGCAAGGGCGGCCATGTGCTGCGCGACCTCGACGGCCACATCTTCGGGGTCGACCACGGCGTATGCCTGCACGTCGAGGACAAGCTGCGCACGGTGCTGTGGGGATGGGCCGGCAAGCCGATCGACGACGACATGTGCAAGGCCGTAGCCGGACTGGCCGAGGCGCTGGATGATCAGTTCGGCGACGAACTGGCCGAGCAGATCACCCGCGCCGAGGTCGCCGCGCTGCGCCAGCGTGCGCACGCGCTGCTGGACAACCCGGTGATGCCCGGACCCAACCGGCATCGCCCCATTCCCTGGCCGGCCTTCTGACCCGGTGATCGCACCCGCGGCACCGCCATCGGTGAAGGCGGCGGTAGGTCGTCGGCGATACTGAATCGGTGAGCAACCGCGCGGACGATTCGGAAGACGTCTCCGATGCCGCCCTGGCCGCCGATCTCGCCGCCGACGCGGGGGAGCTGCTGCTGAAAGTCCGCGACGAAGTCGGCTTCGGATATCCCTGGGCGCTGGGCGACGCGGGCGACAGCCTGGCGAACGCGCTGATCCTGCGGCGCCTGCACGAGGAAAGGCCCGGCGACGCGGTGCTCAGCGAGGAGGCGTACGACGACCTGTCCCGCCTGCAGCACGACCGGGTGTGGATCATCGACCCCCTGGACGGCACCCGCGAGTTCTCGACGCCGGGGCGCGACGACTGGGCGGTGCACATCGCGCTGTGGCAGCGCCCGACCGGCGACGTCAGCAATGGCCAGCGCGAAATCACCGACGCGGCGGTGTCGTTGCCGGCCCGCGGCAACATCGTCTACCGCAGTGACACCGTGACCGCCGACGCCGCGCGCGTCGGCGTCAACGACACCATCCGCATCGCCGTCAGCGCGACCCGCCCTCCCGCGGTGTTGCACCGGATGCGGCAGACGCTGCCCATCCAGCCCGTCGCGATCGGTTCGGCGGGCGCCAAGGCGATGGCCATCATCGATGGGCACGTCGACGCGTACGTACACGCGGGAGGGCAGTGGGAGTGGGATTCCGCTGCCCCGGCCGGGGTGGTGATGGCCGCCGGGATGCACGCGTCGCGGCTCGACGGATCGCCGATGCGCTACAACCAACTCGACCCGTATCTGCCCGACTTCGTGATGTGCCGCGCCGAGCTGGCGCCCATCCTGCTGGGCGCCATCCGCGGGCGGTGACGCCGAGCCGCCGCCACCGCGCCTCCAACCGGCCCGCCACGCGGGCCGCATCGTCGGCGCGTGTGAGCTGATTGCGCGCCTCCTTCTCGGCCCGCCACGCGGGCCGCATCGTCGGCGCGCATAGGCTGATTGCCATGCAGTCGTGGTCTTCCCCACAGGTTCCCGTGTTGTCGGGACGCGGTCCGGAGCTTCGGCTGTACGACACGTCCGACCGGCAGGTGCGCCCGGTGGCGGCCGGCTCGACCGCCACGATGTATGTCTGCGGCATCACCCCGTACGACGCCACCCACCTGGGGCACGCGGCGACGTACCTGGCGTTCGATCTGATCTACCGGCAGTGGCTGGATCTCGGCCACGACGTCCACTACGTCCAGAACGTCACCGACGTCGACGATCCGCTGCTGGAGCGCGCCGAGCGCGACGGCATCGACTGGCGCGAACTTGCCGAGCGCGAGGTGTCGCTCTACCGCGAGGACATGGCGGCGCTGCGCATCCTGCCGCCTCGCGAATACGTCGGGGCGACCGAGGCCATCGCCGAGGTCGTCGAACTCGTCGAGAAGATGCTGGCCTCGGGCGCGGCCTACGTCGTCGACGGCGAATACCCGGACATCTACTACCGCGCCGACGCGACGCCGCAATTCGGCTACGAGTCCGGCTACGACCGCGACACCATGCTGCGGCTGTTCGCCGAGCGCGGGGGCGACCCGCAGCGGCCCGGCAAGACCGACCAACTCGATGCCCTGCTCTGGCGGGCCGCGCGGCCGGGGGAGCCGAGCTGGCCCTCGCCGTTCGGCCCCGGCCGGCCGGGCTGGCACGTCGAGTGCGCGGCGATCGCGCTCAGCCGCATCGGCAGCGGCCTGGACATCCAGGGCGGGGGCACCGACCTGATCTTCCCGCATCACGAATTCACCGCGGCGCACGCCGAATGTGTGCGCGGCGAGCGGAGATTCGCGCGTCACTACGTGCACGCCGGGATGATCGGCTGGGACGGGCACAAGATGTCCAAGAGCCGCGGCAACCTGGTGCTGGTGTCGCAGCTGCGCGCCCGGGGCGTCGAGCCGGCGGCGATCCGGTTGGGGCTGCTGGCCGGGCACTACCGCGGCGACCGGTATTGGAGCGACCAGGTGCTCGACGAGGCCGTCGCCCGGCTGCATCGCTGGCGCAGCGCGGCCGCGCTGCCGGCCGGTCCCGACGCCGCCGACGTGATCGCGCGGGTGCGTCAATACCTGGCCGACGACCTCAACACCCCCAAAGCGCTTGCCGCGCTTGATGGTTGGGCCACCGACGCGCTGGAATACGGCGGCCACGACGCCGAGGCGCCCACGCTGGCGGCGAACGCCATTGATGCGTTGCTGGGCGTGGCCCTTTAGCCGGCGATGGCATGCCCCGGTCAGGCCGGCTGAGCCGTTCCCGCGCTGGAGTCATCCGGGTTGACCTGTCTGATCGCGGCCAGGGCGGGCGTCCACCATTTCGCGAGCGCCAGCAGATCCACGGCCTCCTCGTAGAGGTTCGTTGAACGGGAGTGCAGCGCAACCGCCATGTGAGGTGTCTCGGGTCGATGTCCGGCCGCCTTGGCCTCGGCGGCGTGCGCCAGCTCGAAAGCGGTTGTCGCGGAGCCCCGTTCGCCGACCGGCACAGAGTGCTCCCGGAGAAATCGCGCCAGCTGGTCCGGAGCCGTACTACGCACATAGCGGCGCAGCTGCAGGATCGCGTCGCGGATTTCGATCACGGTTTGGTGCAGCTGGAGGGTGGTCTTCTGAAATCGCCGGTGGTCATGCTCGATACTGAATCCGCTTTCCGGCACCACGGCCGTCATGCTGAGGCGCAGTGGCTGCAAACTCTTCCAGGTGCGGCTGATCCGGTCCAACCCGAAAAACGCATGCAGCCTGACGACGAGCGGCACCGCGCCGAAGAGATAGACGACGACGGCCATCCATAGGAATTCCGATCCATGCACGCGGCTGCGGAATGCAACGGTGTGGGTCCAGCCGAGCTGGTCGCCCACCGCCAGCAACAGCGCCTCCATGCACGCTGCGGCCGTCACGCACACCGCAAGTATTCCGGCGGCGGCAAGCAGCGATTCACGGAACTCGGTGGCCTTCTTCCACTCCGAGGCGAACATCCACAACAGCCGCGCCACCAACGTGACAATCAAGGTCAGGTACAGACTCAACGCCAAGATCGCGTCCCAGCCGCCGAGCACCTCGAGCGTCTGCCCCGCACCACGCGCGCGGGTACCCGCACCCAGGAATGCCACAGACAACGCGACGGCGGCCAGGCGGTAATAGCGGTGACTGCGGCGCGTTTCCTCCGGTGAGACCTTGTTCCACAGCATGGTGAACCCGATGAATTCACCGCACGCCAAAATCATTGCGACGCAGGATAATTGCTGGGCGGCGGTCACGGTCAAGACAGCGCCTTTGACTAACACCGCTTCGACCTTGCGCTCACGCAGCAGCTGGGCAAGCAGCAGCCAGGCCATCACGTTGTTGAGGTAAGTCTGATAGAGGTTGGCCCTGCACCACCGGAAACGCGCCGCGAGAACGATCGCCATGATCGTGATCACGGGCCACGCGATGACGCCTGAGACGGTGGAGGTCACTGGCGGCGGAAGAAGGCGCTGCGCATCATGGAGTGACGTTCGGCGGCCTCAGCGGCGGCCATCAGCAACAGGGAAGCGAACATCTCGGCGTCGCGCTCCTGATCACTGGCATAGTCCCCGCGTCCCAAGACCGCGCGTACCGTGGCGGGATCGAGGTCTGGCAGGGCCTGACACACCGCCGCATCGCAGGCATGACTGGCGCTGCGACCATGGCCCAGCAGGATATGCCCGATCTCGTGGCCCACAATCTGGTCGATGTGGTAGTCGGTGGTTCCGGTCTCATGCAGGATCACGTCTTCGTCGTCGCAGGCCAGCCAGAGCCCGCACGGGCTGTCCGCCAGCACCGCCGTGTCCGCCGGGACGAGCCGGATGGCCCGGCCGCGCAGGTGGCCCACGTTCTCGATGAAAACGTTCCGGTCCCAGGGCACCGGGATCGGTAGCTTGCGCATCAGCGCAAGCAGGTCAGCTTTTGATGCCGCCATCGGGCTGGTCATCTCGCCGGGAGGAGATAGGCGGTAGCCGTTCGAGTTCGCGAAGGTGATCGACGATCGCCGCCAGGCTGTTGAGGGCCTGGGGAGTCAGGCCGGATGCGCGAGCCGCCAGGTCGCGGACGCCGTTGTCACGCAAGGCCTGCAAGAGATTCAATTGCGCGTCGATCGCCGGGTCTGTGCCGCGATCGATCAGATAGGACGGCGGCACGCCGAAAAAGTCCGCGATCGCCCGTAAGTGGGCGACGGTTGGGTTTGTCTTGAGGCCGCTTCTGAGTTGCCAAAGGTAAGCCGGGCTGATCGGGACGCCGGTTTTGTCGGTGATCGCCGCCGCGGCGGCGGCGTTGGAAAGCGGGGGAGTGCCCGCCTTGCGCATCAGCTCGAAGAGCTTGTTCAGGCGTGCTGCCAGCCCGCTGTCATCCGGCTCGTTGGCCTGGAGGCCATCGACTTTCAATGCACTCTCATTTCATGGGAACGCCAGGAATGTGTACCCATGTTAAACCCTCGGCCGCAATGGGTTGTCCCGATTCGCCACCCGAGGACTTCGGGAAACACGGCCGTGACCTCGGAATCTATGCCTCGTGAAGCGCTTCATCGCGGTTATCCACAGGGGCGCCCAGTTCGGTTTTACATTTTCTTCACCGTACGGTTGAATGCGTGGCGTGTACTGCTGTATACAGTCCGCCATCGGGGCTCGGCACCGTGAATCGGCGACCGACGCAGTCGATGCCGGCTGCGGGGGCCCGGCTTTGCTGGCGGGCTCCGTGGGGCCAATGCGTTCGAGCCGGACCGGCCGTCGATCATGTGACCCCGATGCTCTCGGCGTTTCACCTCTCTTCCGGTGGCGTGTTTCGGGTTGGCGAAGCAGCGCCCGACGAGTCGGGCCAGCATGGCTCGATGCCGTGGCTGACCACAGCAAAGTCGAACCGAAGCCCGAAGGCCGGCGCAAACCGCTCTCGGCGTTGTATGCATGGCGCCCGACTCAGATACCGAGGCGCCACTAAAGCCGAATTCCCCAACCGGCCGACACCGTCGGCGCTGTTAGCCAATGATGCGATCCAAGCCCCGGAAGTCCCCGGGCGTCGCTGCGGTCGGCAATCTCATCCGAAGGCGACGTGGCGCGATGATTATTTGCTGTGTATCCCTCCGTGAGGCTGGTGTGAATCTATGAAACACCTGTATAACCCGCATAATAATTTACACGAGTGTCGAATCTTAACGGTGGACGAGCGTTTGCTGCCGCGCCGACATAGGGGTATCGTTTGGGCAAATACTGGGCTGCAGGAGGGGTTAAGTCCGGTGCGTACGAAGAGCGAGTGGGCGCGGCCGCCAGTGGGCAGGCTGCTGCGCCGACCGCCGAGACGCGACGATATTCGGCAGCCGGTTCGTCACCTGGCTGCCGTCGCCGGGGCTCGGCGTGGGCTCGTTCGGGATTCAAGACGTCGCCCACCGGGCGCGTGCTCGGAATTGCCAAACGCCCTGGCGCCTAAGCTCTCTCAGTAAATCTAAGGTTTGAAGGTGCCGGGGGAAGTCGGGTCGGCGTGGCCTATCGTGGGCCGCGATGTAGAGCTGCGGCGGTCGCTGACCGCGCTGAACAACTCTGAGTTCAATGGGGTTGCGTTGGTTGGGGACGCCGGGGTGGGCAAGTCCACCCTGGCCCGCTTGCTGGCCAAGACGGTGGAGTCGGCGGGGCGCACGGTGCGATTCGCGCTGGGCACCCAAACCGGTTGCGCGGTGCCGCTTGGCGCGTTTTCCCGCGCGGTCAGCCTCCAGGTGGCGCACGAACCGGCGGTCTTGCTGGCGGCGGCCCATGACACCTTGGGCAGGGACAAGAACCTGGTGGTGGTGGTCGACGACGCGCAGTTGCTCGATCCGCTGTCGGCCACATTGATCAATCAGCTCGCAGCCGGCCGCAGCGCGCGGTTGATCGTGACGATCCGGTCGCGCGAGCCGGTGCTGGATGCGGTGACGGCGTTGTTGAAAGAGCGCCTGTTGCTGACCGTCCATGTGGAACCGTTCAGCCGCGAGCAGACGGGTCTCTTGGCCGGCGCCGTTCTGGGTGGTCCGGTCGAGGCCGGGGTGGTTGACGAGTTGTTTGAGCGCAGCGCGGGAAATCTCTTGCTGCTGAGGGGGTTTCTGACCGCCGGCCGGGAATCTGGCGCATTGGTCCACACGGAGGAAGGCTGGCAACTGCGGGGCCCGCTGCGCGCGGATCGCGAACTTCATGACGTTCTCAGGTTTCGGCTGCAATCGCTGAGCCCAGCGGAATTGGAGGTGGTGGAGCTGTTGGCCACCGCGGAACGGCTGAAGTGGGAAATCCTGCGTGACATCTGCGATGCGGAGGCCGTCGCGACCCTGGAGCGTCGTGGCCTGATTCAGTTGGTTGCCGACGGATCTCACACCGTGGCGCAGTTGAGTCATCCGATGCTCGGTGAAGCCGCGACCCGGCATGCCGGAATGGTGCGCGCCCGGCAACTCAACGGCAAAATCGCGCGAGCGCTGCAGAAGCATGAGCAGGCGGGCGGCGGACCCCTGGGACGGCCCGGACTGCAACGCCGGATCCGGTTGGCGCAGTTCATGATCCACAGTGACTTGGAACCCGACCTCGATGTGGTCATCGCGGCGGCGCAAGACGCGCTGGCCATGTCGAATGTGGTGCTGGGTGAGGAACTGGCGAGGTTCGCGGTCGATCGCGGTGGCGGGCTGCCCGCCGCCTTGGCGCTTGCCGAGGCGGTGAGCTGGCAGGGGCGCGGCGACGAGGCGGACTCGGTGCTTGTCGATGCCGAACCCGAGCCCGAACCCGACGGCGGCGACGACTGGTTGATCGCCCGATGGGGGTGCCTGCGCGCCGCCAACTTCTTCTGGGGCTGCGGGGACGTCGAGGCCGCCATCCGGGAACTCGATGAAGTGAAGAAACGCGTCTCGTCCGAGGCCGGCCTGACCCTGATCAACGCGTTGGAGCTGTCCATGGCCTACTTCCATGGGGACGTCGAGACGACGATCGAGCTCGGGCCGGGCCTGTGCGAGTCCGACGCGGTGCCGATGGCGACCGCATGGGCGGTTTTCCCGACCTGCGGAGCATTGGCGGCGGCCGGGCGTTTTTCCGAGGTCGGCCGCATCGCGGACGCCGGGGTACGTGCGGCTGCGCTGTGCGGATTGGGGCCGCATCGATTCAACATCGGGATGACCGAGATCATGTCCGCGACGGGCGCCGGTGACGACTCCGCGGCCGAGCGAATCTACAAGCGTTACGCCGCGATGACCGGAGGTCTTCCCGCGGCGGAGGCCATGATTGACGCGATGCTGGGGTTCGTTCGACTCACCCGCGGAGAGCTGACGGCGGCGTGCGCCGTGTTCAACAGTTCGATCGCGGTCCTCGCCAAGGGTTTTGCGTCGCCGTGGTTGGTGGTGGTGGGCGCCTGGCAAGCCCAGGCGGAGGGCGCGCGTGGCGACACTGCGGCGGCCGCCGCGGCGTTGCGGCGCGCGGACAAAGCCTACGGACCGCATGTCGCGGTGTTTGTGCCGGAACTCGAGCTTGCCCGCGCCTGGGAGCGGGCGGCGGCCGGTGACGTGAAGGCCGCCCAGACCCATGCCACGCAAGCGGCTGAGATCGCGCGCGCCGCGGGGACGCACGTGATGGAGATGCGGGCACGCCATGCGGCCGTCCGCTTCGGCGATCGTTCCCAGGCCGCGAGGCTGGAGAAGCTCGCCCACCTTCTGGACACGGCGCTGGCCGGGGCAGTCGCCGATCATGCTCGCGGTTTGGCGCAACGCGACGGCGATCTGCTCGACGTCGCGGCACATCTATTCGCCGACCTCGGCGCCTTGGCGTGCGCCGCCGACGCCGCGGCGCAGGCGGCAGGCGAACATGCCCGCCGGGGCGAGCGCGGTAAGAGATTCGAGTCGTCGGCCTGGGCGCACGCGTTGGCGGGCCGTTGCGAGTTGCACACGCCGGCGGTCGAGGCCGCCGTGTGCCCGCTCCCCTTCAGTGAACGTGAGCGCCAGATCGTGAGTCTGGTCGCGGCCGGTTTGTCGAACCGTGAGATCGCCGAGCGGTTGGTCATCTCGGTGCGCACGGTGGAAGGACACCTCTATCGCCTGTTCGCCAAGTTCGGCGTCAACAGTCGCGAGCAACTCGTCTTGCTGACGACTCCAGAGCTGACTGCGGAGAGCGAGATGATGGGCCGCGACGGCCGGCCGCTTGGTTGCGGGGACGATGCTCATCCCTACGCAGGCTAAGTTTGTGTAAGAAAGCTATGCAGTTCTGAGGCCCGCTACTCTAACTCGGCGCGCGCACCACTCGACTTCCCTTTAGATTCCGGCGGCGCCCTCTCGAGCGGCCATACGCTCCGGCTCATGATAGGTAGTCGAAAGCACACGACCGTGACCGCTGGTCACGATGGCGGCCCGTCCGGTCCCGCAGATACGGTCCCGCCGAGGGGATTTCAGGTAGTCGAGGACCAACCCCCACCGGGCTACTCGGGCGTGGGCTCGGATCCGCGTGACTCCTTCCGGCTCTATCTGGCGGCAGCGAGTTCGGCATTGATGTAGCAGCGGACCCGGCAATGGCTCACGACAAACGGTGAGCGGCCCAGCGACAGTCTGGTTGCCATGCCGGCACCTCGGTGGGAGTGGGAGATAGCTCATTTGACGCAACGGGTTAATGGGTCGACGTGGCCCATCGTGGGACGCGATGTGGAGTTCCGGCGGTCGCTCGCGGCGCTCAACAACGGGGAGTTCAACGGGGTGGCGTTGGTCGGGGACAGCGGGGTGGGCAAGTCCACTCTGGCCCGCATGCTGGCAAAGACAGCCGAGTCGGCAGGGCGCACGGTGCGATTCGCGCTGGGCACTCAGACGGGTTGTGCGGTGCCGCTTGGCGCGTTTTCTCGTGTGGTCAGCCTCGGAGTGGGACATGAACCGGCGATCATGCTGGCCGCCGCGCACAACACCCTGGGACAAGACAAGAACCTGGTGGTGGTGGTCGACGAGGCGCAGTTGCTCGATCCGTTGTCGGCGACGTTGGTCAATCAACTCGCGGCCGGCCGTAGTGCGCGGTTGATCGTGACGATCCGGTCCGGTGATCCGGTCTTGGACGCGGTGACGGCGCTGTTGAAAGAGCGACTCTTGTTGACCGTTCACATCGATCCCTTCACCCGCGAGCAGACCGGCCTCTTGGCCGACGCGGTCCTGGGGGGTCCGGTCGACTCCGGTCTGGTCGATGAGCTGTTTGAGCGCAGCGCGGGAAATCTGTTGCTGCTGCGTGGTTTTCTCACCGCCGGTCGGGAAAGCGGGGCTCTGGTACACACCGATCAGGGCTGGCACCTTAAGGGCCCGCTGCGCGCGGACCGCGAACTTCACGATGCCTTGGAGTTTCGGCTGCAATCGCTGAGTTCTGAGGAACTGGAGGTGGTGGAGATCCTGGCCACCGCCGAGCTGCTGGAGTTGGAAATCCTGCGTGACATCTGCGATGCGGGCGCAATGGCAAATTTGGAGCGCCGCGGTCTGATCCAGTTGGTTGCCGACGGATCCCACACCGTTGCGCAATTGAATCACCCCATGCTCGGTGAAGCCGCGGCCCGCCATGCCGGGGTGGTGCGCTCGCGGCAACTCAACGGCATATTGGCCAAAGCTCTTCGACGCCATCTACGGGCGGTCGGGCGGCGCTCGCAGATCACCGATCCCCGCGGCCGTATCCAGCTGGCGCAGTTCATGATGCGTAGCGACTTGGAGCCCGACCTCGATGTGGCTGTCAAGGCGGCGGCGGATGCGTTGGCGATGTCGAATGTGGCGCTGGGTGAGGAGCTGGCGAGGTTTGCGGTCGATCGCGGCGGCGGGCTGCCGGCCGCGTTGGTGCTCGCGGAGGCGGTGAGCTGGCAGGGCCGCGGCGACGAGGCCGAGTCCATCCTTTCGGACGTCGACATCGATGACGCCGACGAGTGGTTGATCGCGCGGTGGGGCTGCCTGCGCGCCGCGAACCTGGCATGGGGATGCGGTGACGCCGAAACCGCGATGCGCGTACTCACCGAGGTGAAACAGCGTCTCGTGACCGAGGGCGGTCTCGAGCTGATCAATGCGTTCGAGATTTCGGTCGGGTTCTTCCGCGGCGACGTCGAAACGACGATCGAGCTTGGGCCCGGACTGTGTGAGCCCGGTGTGGCGCCGATGGCGACCGTGTGGGCGGCGGTGGCGACATGCGGTGCGCTGGTGGCAGCCGGGCGGTTCGCCGAAGTCGGCCGCATAGCCGCTGCCGGCGTGCGCGCGACGGCGGTCGCCAGGGCCGGAGCGCAGCGGTTCGCCATCGGGCTGGCCGAGGTTATGGCTGCGACCGCCTCCGGTGACTATCCGGCGGCCGACCGAATCCACAAGCGCTACGCCGCACTGGCTGCCGGCCTTCCCGCAGCCGAGGCCATGGTCGACGCGATGCTCGGTCTCGCGCAGGTTACCCGCGGTGAGCTCCCGGCGGCGTGCGCCACCCTATCCCGGTCCATCTCCCAACTGTCGCAAGGCTTTCCGTCTCCTTGGTTGCTGGTGGTGGCCGCCCTGCTGGCGCAGGCCGAGGGTACGCGCGGGGACGATGCCGCGGCCGCGGCGGCGTTGCAGCGTGCGCAGGAGACATACGGTCCACATGTCGCGGTTTTCTTGCCGGAACTCGAGCTCGCCCGCGCGTGGGAGCGGGCAGCGGCCGGCGACACCGCGGGCGCCCAGACACATGCGGCGAAAGCGGCGCAGGTTGCGCGGACAGCCGGAATGCACCTGGCCGAGATGCGGGCACGCCATGCGGCCGTTCGCTTCGGTGATCGGTCGCAGGCCACGCGAGTGGATGAGCTCGCCCGAACATTGAACTCCGCATCGGCACAGGCGGTCGCCGAGCACGCCCGCGGTCTGGCGCAACACGACGGCGACCTGCTCGATGCCGCGGCCCATCGATTCGCCGAGCTCGGCGCATTGGCTTTCGCCGCCGACGCTGCGGCGCAGGCGGCCGGCGAACATGCCCGCCGGGGCGACCGTCGCAAGGAGGTCGAGTCGTCGACGTGGGCGCATGCGTTGGCCAACCAATGCGGGTCACGCACGCCGGCGCTCGAGGCCGCCGCGCACCCGCTTCCCTTCAGTGGACGTGAACGTCAGATCGTGAATTTGGTCGCGGCCGGGCTATCCAACCGCGAGATCGCCGACCGGTTGGTCATCTCGGTACGCACGGTGGAGGGACACCTCTATCGTCTTTTCACCAAACTCGGGATCAACAACCGGGACCAACTCATCCACCTGATCAGCCGCGACGCATCGTGAAGCGTCCCCGCCACCGGACCGTGGTCCGCCCACACCGGCGCTAGCCGCCACCAACCGAACATCGAAACCACTCCTGCGCAAGGGAATAGCGGGTGGGGTGGCGCCACGCGACCAGCCGGCCAGGACACACGACGCCATCGGCGCGTCATGACGGACGCGCCGCGACGATGCATGGCGCGCGGACGGCGCAGATCGGTCCAAGTCGGCGCGTTGGTCGTCGCCCGGGGTGAGAATATGGGACACCCGTACTAAATAAACGCGAACTTCGCTTCGCGACTTTGCCGTCTCGCGAAGCCGTGTCGGGTAAGATCCGAGACTCGACTGATCCACGAAATATACTGGTAAACAACATGATTCGTGCTATCACGCGCATTCCAGATGGACCGTCTGCCGTCGCCGGCGGAGCCGCCACTCGGTTGGCGTTCCCCTACCACTCTATGTGCGGGTTCTGACTACGCTATCGACTTCATAAGCCTGACAACGGGATTGAAACCCACGACGCTCGGGTTCATGCAGTTCGTCGAGGCCGCCTCCGGGCACATCCCCGCAGCGTGCGGTCGGCAAGGGCAAATGCAACGAACTGCTCAGCTCGTGCCAAAGCGACTTTGGGAGGACTTATGAGTACCAATCCGTTCGACGACGACAACGGCAGCTTTTGCGTCCTGATGAACGACGAAGAGCAGCACAGCCTGTGGCCGGCCTTTGCCGAAATTCCGGCCGGCTGGCAGATGGTTTACGGCGAAGCGGATCGCGCCGCCTGCCTGGAGTACATCGAGCAGAACTGGCCCGACATCCGGCCGAAGACCCTTCGAAAGAAGCTGGCAGAGCGCCAGGGTTCTGGCAAGTAAGCCGCAAAGGGACTCCGATGACGATTGATGACCGGGCGCTGGTGGTTGGGCGCGAACAGCTGACGAACCTTGACGTGGGGCCATTCCCGCTGACGCGCGGACAGCTCGATATATGGCTTGCGCAGGAAACCGATCGCGAAGGTGCGAGGTGGCAGCTGGGCTATCTCCTGCGAATCGAGGGCACCGTCGACCCGTGGTTGCTTGAGCAAACGATCCGTCAGGTGGTGCGCGAGGCCGAACCACTCAGGGCCGCCTTTTTCCAGGTCGATGGCCAGGTTTTCCAAAAGGCGGTTGATTACCCGGATGTCGAGCTCGCTTGCTATCAGCGCCTGGGCTCCCAAGATCCCGTCCAGGAAGCCTATCGGCTGGCATCCTCGATTCAGCGCACCGTGATGCCGCTGAGTGGCCCGCTGTTCAAGTTTGCGTTGCTGCAGACGCGGGCAGATGAATTTTATCTTTTCGTCTGCTGCCACCACATAGTGGCGGACGGAATCGGCCTCGCGCTGGTTTGTCACCGGATCGGAGACGTCTACAGTGCGCTGGCTTCGGGGGCGCCGATTCCCCCGGTCTTTTTTGGATCGCTGAGTGATCTGATTGCTTGCGAGTCAGAATACGAATCGTCCACCGACTATCTCGAGGATCAGGCCTATTGGGCCAAGAATCTGCCGACGGAAACCGAACCGCGTTATCGGTTGGCGCCCGCCGCGGACGAGCGTGACCCATATGAATCATCCCCACCGGTCGAATTCGACCCCGTCACTGTCGCCGGGATCCAGGAGTTGTCGCAGGCGTTGGGGGTGCGCCGCTCGTCGGTGATCGCTGCCGCGTGCGCGCTGCTGGTGGGCGGGTGCGACGTCTCCAGTTCGGAGGTGGTGTTCGAATTTCCGGTAAGCAGGCGGGTCCGTCCGGAGGCACAGACGGTGCCCGGAATGGTCACCGGGTATGTCCCGCTGGTGTTGAAAGCTTCGGCGGAGTCCACCGTCGCCAGTTTTTGCGAGCATGTCGACACGCGACTGCGAGAAGCGCTACACCACCAGCGATTCCCGGTGCACGCTCTCGAGAACAAGCGCCTCCGGGGTTCCGTACAAACGTCGAATCGCATAATTCTCAATTTTATTCCGACCACAAACCTGGCGAATATCGTTGGTGCTGAGGTTTCGGGGACCCTGACCCATACGAATCTCATCGATCAATTCGGACTGGACTTTTTCAGCGATCACGATCGGCTTTTGCTCGGCGTCCAGCCCGGCGCGACGACGAGTGGGTTGGTGGGATCTAGGCAATGGCTTTCTGGTTGTGACGTCCGCGATCTGGTCGAGCGGTTGGAGCGGGTGTTGGGGGCGATGACGGCGGATCCCACCCGGCGGCTTTCGTCGGCGGATCTGCTTGGTGGCGGTGAGCGTGCTCGGTTGGATGAGATTGGTAACCGGGCGGCGTTGAGCCGGCCCGCGGCGGCGGTGTCGATTCCGGCGTTGTTCGCCGCGCAGGTGGCCCGTGCGCCGGAGGCGGTGGCGGTGACGTTCGGTAGCCGCTGTGTGACGTATCGGGAGCTCGATGAGGCGTCGAATCGGTTGGCGCACCTGCTGGCCGATCGGCGGGTGGGCGCGGGAGCTTGTGTGGCACTGCTGTTTTCCCGTTCGGTCGATGCGGTCGTGGCGATGTTGGCGGTGCTCAAGGCGGGGGCGGCGTATCTGCCGATCGATCCGGCGGCGCCGGCGGAGCGGATCGAATTCCTGCTCGCCGACGCCGCGCCGGTCGCGGCGATCACCACCGGCGCGCTGGCCGAGCGGTTCGACGGCCGTGACGTGATGGTCATCGACGTCGACGATCCCGCCGTTGACGCCCAGCCGTGCACCGATTTGCCGGCGCCGGCCCCCGAGGACATCGCCTACCTGATCTACACCTCGGGCACCACCGGTGTGCCCAAAGGCGTGGCGATCACCCATCAGAACCTCACCCAGCAATGGGAATCGTTGAACGCCGGCCTGCCGCCGGGACGGGTGTGGACGCAGTGCCACCCCTACGTCTTTGACTTCTCGGTGTGGGAGATCTGGGGAGCGTTGCTGCACGGTGGGCGCCTCGTCGTGGTGCCTGAGCCGGTGACCGGCTCGCCGCAAGACTTCCACGCCTTGCTGATCGCCGAGCGGGTCAGCGTGTTGACCCAGACGCCGTCGGCGGTGGCGGCGTTGCCGACAGAGGGGCTGGACTCGGTGGCGCTGTTGGTCGGTGGCGAGGCGTGTGCGGCCGAGGTGGTGGATCGGTGGGCGCCGGGGCGGGTGATGGTCAACGCCTACGGCCCAACCGAGGTCACGATCTATGCGTCGATGAGCGCGCCGCTGGCCGCGGGATCGGGTGCGGTGCCGATCGGTGCGCCGGTGCCCGGGCGGCGTTGTTCGTGCTCGATGGCTGGCTGCGCCCGGTGCCCGCCGGGGTGGTCGGGGAGCTGTATGTCGCCGGCGGGGGACTGGCTTGTGGGTATGTGGGCCGGGCCGGTTTGACCGGGTCGCGGTTTGTGGCGTGCCCGTTCGCGGCGCCGGGGCAGCGGATGTATCGCACCGGGGATCTGGTGTGGTGGGGTGCCGATGGGCAGCTGCGGTATGTGGGCCGCGCCGATGAGCAGGTCAAGATCCGCGGCTATCGCGTCGAGCTCGGCGAGATTCAGGCGGCGCTGGCCGCCCTGGACGGTGTGGAGCAGGCCGTCGTGATCGCCCGCGAGGACCGCCCCGGCGACAAGAGGCTGGTGGCCTACGTCACCGAATCGAGCACCGGGACAGTCGATCCCGCCGCGCTGCGCACTCAGCTGGTCGAGCGGCTGCCGGAGTACATGGTGCCCGCGGCGGTGGTGGTGTTGGCGGCGCTGCCGCTGACCTCCAACGGCAAACTCGACACCCGCGCGCTACCGGCGCCGGGGTATCAGAATGGCGGGTATCGCGCCCCGGCCGGCCCGGTCGAAGAGATTCTGGCCGGCGTGTTCGCCGAGGTACTCGGGATCGAGCGGGTCGGGGTCGACGATTCCTTCTTCGATCTGGGTGGCGATTCGCTGTTGGCGATGCGCCTGGTCGCCGCGATCGAGACGGGCCTGGATGCCGACCTTTCGGTGCGCACCGTGTTCGAGGCGCCCACGGTCACCCAGTTGGCCGTCCATATCGGTTCGGGCGCAAGTCGTCTCGAGCCGTTAATGGCGGTGCAGCGGCCCGCCGTGGTGCCCTTGTCTTTTGCCCAGCAGCGACTGTGGTTCATCGACCAATTGCAGGGGCCCTCACCGATGTACAACATGGCGGCGGCGTTGCGGCTCAGCGGAAGCCTGGACATCGAGGCGTTGGGGGCGGCGTTAGCCGACGTGGTGGCCCGCCACGAGAGCCTGCGCACCCTGTTCCCGGCGTTCGAAGGCATACCCCAGCAGGTGGTGATCCCGGCCGATCGGGCTGACGTCGACTGGCAGGTCGTGGATGCCTGCGGGTGGTCAGAGAGCCGGCTGGTCGAGGCGATCGAGGCGTCGGCTGTTCACACGTTCGACCTGACAACCGAGATCCCTTTGCAGACAAGGCTTTTCCGTGTCGCCGATGACGAACACGTGCTGGTGGCGGTGGTGCACCATATCGCGGGCGACGGCTTGTCCATCGCCCCGCTGGTATCGGATCTGGGGGTGGCGTATGCCAGCCGGTGTGCGGGTCATGCCCCGGGTTGGGCGCCGTTGGCGGTGCAGTATGCCGATTACACGCTGTGGCAGCGTGGGCAGCTCGGTGATGTGGCCGATGCCGACAGCCCGATCGCGGCGCAGCTGGCCTACTGGGAGCAGGAGCTGGCCGGGCTTCCCGAGCGCCTGGCGCTGCCCACCGATCGGCCCTACCCACCGGTCGCCGATTACCGCGGCGCTCACGTGGCCGTGGAGTGGCCGGCCGAACTGCAGCAGCAGATCGCCCAGGTGGCCCGCGAGCACAACGCCACCAGCTTCATGGTCATCCAGGCCGCCCTGGCGGTGCTGCTCTCCAAGCTCAGCGCCAGCAACGACGTCGCGGTCGGATTCGCGATCGCCGGACGGAGTGACCCCGCGCTGGATGAGCTGGTGGGCTTTTTCGTCAACACCCTGGTGTTGCGGGTCGATTTGGTCGGCGATCCCACCGTGGCCCAGCTGCTGGCCCAGGTGCGTCAGCGCAGCCTGGCCGCCTACGAGCACCAAGACGTGCCCTTCGAGGTATTGGTCGAGCGGCTCAACCCGACCCGGGCCCTCAATCATCACCCGCTGGTCCAGGTGATGTTGGCCTGGCAGAACTTCGCCGGGGACCCGGCCACCAGTTTGGCGCTGGGCGATCTGCAGGTCAGCCCGGTGCCCGTGGACACCCGAACCGCCCGAATGGATCTGACGTTCAACCTGGCCGAACGTTTCACCGAGACCGGGGAGCCCGCCGGGATTGCCGGGGATGTCGAGTTTCGCACCGATGTGTTCGACGCCGCCAGCATCCGCGCACTGATCGAGCGGTTGCGGCGAGTGTTGACGGCCATGACCGCCGACCAAAACCGGCGGTTGTCATCGGTGGACCTGATGGATGCCGAGGAGCACGCCCACCTCGACAAGATCGGTAACCGGGCGGTGTTGGCCCGGGCGGTGCCCACCGCGGCATCGATCCCGGCGGTGTTCGCCGCCCAGGTGGCGCGCACACCGGAGGCCGCGGCGATTACCTGTGCAGGCCGGTCGATGACCTACCGGGAACTCGACAAGGCTTCGAACCGGTTGGCACACCTGTTGATCGCCCTGGGCGCCCGCCCGGGAGAGTGCGTGGCGCTGCTGTTGCCACGGTCGGCCGAGGCGGTCCTGGCGGTAATGGCGGTGCTCAAGACCGGCGCGGCCTATCTGGCGATCGACCCGGCGCACCCGACCGCGCGAATGGAGTTCATGGTTGCCGACGCCGGACCCATCGCGGCGATCACCACCGTCGATCTGGCCGAGCGCTTCGACGGCCACGGGCTGCCGGTCATCGATATCGAAGACCCGCACCCCCTCGGCTGCCCGTCCACGGACCTGCCGGTGCCGGCCCCCGAGGAGATCGCCTACCTCATCTACACCTCGGGCACCACCGGTGTGCCCAAGGGCGTCGCCATTCCCCACCACAACGTGACGCGGCTGCTGATGGCGCTGAGCGCCGACCTCGAGCTGTCTGCGGGCCAAGTATGGACCCAGTGCCATTCGCTGGCCTTCGACTACTCGGTGTGGGAGATCTTCGGTGCGTTGTTGCACGGCGGGCGGCTGGTGGTGGTGCCGGAGTCCGTCACGCGTTCACCGGAAGACTTGCACGCGTTGCTGATTGCCGAACAGGTGAGCGTGTTGAGTCAGACGCCGTCGGCGTTTTACGCGCTGCAAACCGCGGGCGCGGGGGCACCCGAGCCGGGATCTCAGCTGCAGCTGGAGACGGTCGTGTTCGGCGGCGAGGCGCTAGAACCCCAGCGCCTCGGTCCCTGGTTGGACCGCCACCGGCGATCGCCGCGGCTTATCAACATGTATGGCATCACCGAGACGACGGTGCATGCCTCGTTCCGCGAAATCAGCGTGGCCGACGTCGACCGCAGCGTCAGCCCCATCGGGGTACCGCTGGTGCACCTTGGTTTCTTCGTGCTGGACGCGTCGTTGCGTCCGGTGCCGCCCGGCGTGGTCGGGGAGTTGTATGTGGCCGGCGGCGGACTGGCGTACGGATACCTGGGCCGGGCCGCTCTGACCGGGTCGCGGTTCGTGGCCTGCCCCTTCGGCGGCGCGGCAGCGCCCGGACGACGCATGTACCGCACCGGGGACCTGGTGTGCTGGGGTGCCGACGGCCAGCTGGACTACCTGGGTCGCGCCGACGAGCAAGTCAAGATCCGCGGGTACCGCATCGAACTCGGTGAGATCCGGGCGGCGCTGGCCGCACTCGACGGTGTCGAGCAGGCGGCGGTGATCGCTCGCGAGGACCGCCCCGGCGACAAGCGCCTGATCGGCTACATCACCGGAGCCGCTGACCCGGCCGACGTTCGGGCCCGGTTGGGTCAGCGGCTCCCCGCCTACATGGTCCCGGCGGCGGTGATGGTCGTCGATGCGCTGCCGCTGACGGTCAACGGCAAACTGGACACCCGCGCCCTGCCGGCACCCGAATACACCGAGGGCGATGGCTACCGCGCCCCGGCCACCCCTACCGAGGAGATCCTGGCCGGCGTCTACGCCGACGTCCTCGGGCTCGAGCGGGTCGGAGTCGACGACTCCTTCTTCGACCTGGGCGGGGATTCGCTGTCGGCGATGCGGGTCATCGCCGCGATCAACAAGTCCTTGGACGCCGGTCTTGCGGTGCGCACCGTGTTCGAGTCGCCGACGGTTGCCCAGTTGGCGCCCCGTATCGGCGGGGGCGGTGCTACGCGCAAGCCGTTGGTGGCCGGCGCGCGGCCGGCGGGGGTGCCGTTGTCGTATGCGCAGAGCCGGTTGTGGTTCCTCGACCGGTTCGAGGGCGGGGTGGCGACCTACAACATGCCGACCGCGTTTCGGATCAGCGGGGCGCTGGATGTCGAGGCGCTGACGGCGGCCATCGATGATGTGATCGCCCGCCATGAGGCGCTGCGCACCATATTTCCCGATGTCGACGGCGTGCCGTTCCAGCAGGTCGTTCCGGCCGAGGCGGGGATGTGGCGGCGTGGGGACGCGGCGGTGGTGTCGTTGACCGAGCGGGATGTGCTCGGCGAGTTGGTGGCGCTGGCGGGGTATCGGTTTGATTTGGCAACCGAGATCCCGATTCGTGCGCAGATCTATGCCGTGGGCCCCGAGCAGCACGTCGTGGGGATTGTGGTGCACCACATCGCTTTTGACGGCTGGTCGCTGGCTCCGATGGCCAGGGATATCGGCGAGGCCTATCGGGCGCGGCGGCAGGGCCGGGCGCCGCAGTTGGCGCCGTTGCCGGTGCAGTATGCCGATTACACGCTCTGGCAACGGGAGTCGCTGGGCGTCGAGTCTGATCCCGACAGCGTGATCGCCGGGCAGTTGGCTTATTGGCGGCAGGAGTTGGCTGACCTGCCCGAGGTGGTGTCGCTGCCGCCGGATCGGGCGCGCCCGCCGGTGCCCAGTTACCGCGGTGATGCGGTGGACATGCAGCTCGACCCGCGGCTGTGGGCGGGGATCAAGGCGTTGGCGGCGGCGCACAACGCGACCGCCTCGATGGTGTTGCAGGCGGCGATGGTGGTGGCGCTGCACCGGGCCGGGGCCGGCGAGGACGTGACGATGGGCACCCCGATCGCCGGGCGGATGGATGCGGCGCTGGATGAACTGGTCGGGTTCTTCGTCAACACCTGGGTCTTGCGGGTGGCGGTGACACCGGCGCACCGGTTCAGTGACGTGCTTGCGTGCGTGCGGCAGAAGGCGCTGGACGCCTACAGCAATCAGGATGTGCCGTTCGAGCGGCTCGTCGAGCAGCTCAACCCGGTGCGCTCCACGGCGCATCATCCGGTGTTTCAGGTGGCCTTGGCCTTCCAGAACAATGTGCGCCCCGAGGTGGCGCTCGACGGGCTCGGCGTTGAGCCACTCGCGGTGGACAGCCGCACCGCCAAGTTCGATCTGGACGTCGATCTGCGGGAGGTGCCCTCCGCGGACCCGACCGCACCAATGGCCGCCGGGGTTGTGACCTATGCCACCGATCTCTATGACCGGGCGACCGTCGAGCGCTTCGTCACCTGGTTCGGCCGGGTGATCGAAGGCGTTGTCGCGGATGCGTCGGTGGTGGTGGGCGACCTGGCGTTGCTGGATGACGGCGAGCGCGATCTGGTGCTGTCGCGGTGGTCCGGCGCCGGAGTCGGGCGCCGTCAGGGGTGGCGCCGGAGTTGTTGGCCGCGGCGGTGGCCGCTGACCCGGACGCGGTGGCGATCGTCGATCGCGCCCAAAGCTTGACCTACGGCGAGCTCGACAGGTGGTCGACGCGGTTGGCGCGCGTGCTGATCGAGGCGGGGGTGGGCCCGGAATCCGCGGTGGGCGTCGCGATGGGCCGGTCCACCGAGCTGGTGGTGGCGTGGTGGGCGGTGCAGAAAGCCGGCGGCGTGTATGTGCCGGTGGATCCCGCTCACCCCGTCGAGCGGATCGCCACGGTGTTGGATTCGGTGGACGCGCTGTGTGTCCTGACCCGCGATGCCGACACGGTGGCAGGGGCCAGGACGCGCCCGGTGCTGCGCATCGACGGCCTGGACCTGTACGGGCGGTGCGCCGAGGCGATCACGGACACCGACCGCCTGGCGGCGCTGGGACCGGACAACACCGCGTACGTGATCTTCACGTCGGGGTCCACCGGTACTCCCAAGGGCGTGGCGGTCACCCACGGTGGTCTGCCCGGGGTAGCCGCGGCCCACCGCGAGGTGTTCGGGCTGGGCGCGGATACCCGAATGCTGGCGGTGCTCTCCCCGACATTCGACGCCGCGCTCGGCGAGTTGTTGGTCGCGGTGGGATCGCGCGGAGCGTTGGTGGTTGCGCCGCCGGAGGTTTACGCCGGCGAGGCTCTGACCGCACTGCTGCAAGAGCAACGCGTCACCGCGGCGGTGATGACCCCGACGTTGCTGTCGTCGCTGGATCGGACCCGGCTGGATGAGTTGTCCACCCTGATCGTCGGCGGCGAGGCCTGCCCGGACGAGCTGGTGACCGCATGGGCGCCGGGACGGCGCATGTTCAACGGCTACGGCCCCACCGAGACCACTATCTGGGCCACCACGGCGCCGCTGTTGGCGGGGCAGCCGGTCCGCATCGGCACCCCGCTCCCCGGGATACGCGCGCTGGTGCTCGACGCGCGGCTGAATCCCGCCCCGATCGGGGTGGTCGGCGAGCTGTATCTGGGCGGACCGGCGGTGGCGTGTGGCTATCTGGGCCGGCCGGACCTGACCGCGGAACGGTTCGTGGCAGATCCCTACGGGCCCGCAGGCGCGCGGCTCTATCGGACCGGCGACCTGGTGCGCTGGACGCTCGGCGGAACCCTGGACTATCTCGGCCGTGCCGACGCACAGATCAAGCTGCGCGGACACCGCATCGAACTCGGCGAAGTCGAAAACACCCTGCTGGGCTGCCCGCAGGTCGCCCGGGCCGCCGCCACCGTGCGTGAGGGCGGAGCCGGCTCGCATCTGGTCGCCTATGTCACGCTCGAGCAGACCACCACCGCCGAGCACGACGCCGAAACCGTCGAAGCGTGGCAACACCTGTATGACGAGGCGTACGGCGCCGACGCGGAGTCGCCGGAGTTCGGCATGGATTTCCGCGGCTGGAACAGCAGCTACACCGGCGATCCGATCCCGCTCGAGCAGATGATGGAGTGGCGTTCGGCCGCGGTCGATCGGATCCTCGAGTTGCATCCCGCGCGGGTGCTGGAGATCGGCGTGGGTTCGGGGCTGTTGCTTTCCCAGTTGGCCCCGGTGTGCTCCGAATACTGGGCCACCGACTTCTCGGCGCCGACGATTCAGCGCCTGCAGGACGACGTGGCCGCGCAGCCGTGGGGGGATCGGGTGCGGTTGCGGGTGCAGCCCGCCGATGCTGCAGATGCGTTGCCGGAGGGCCATTTCGATCTGGTGGTGCTCAACTCGGTGGTCCAGTACTTCCCGAGCGCGCGCTATCTGACTGATGTGCTTGCGGTCGCGATGCGATTGCTGGCGCCGGGCGGCGCACTGTTCATCGGCGACGTGCGCAACCACACCCTGCAGGGCGCGTTTCAGACCGGCGTCGCGCTGGCCCGCACGACGGACGCGGCCGCCGACGCCACCGAGATTCGCCAACGACTTCACCACGCCATGCTCGGCGAAGCCGAATTGCTGCTCGCCCCAGAGTTTTTCACAACTTGGGCGAACGAGGAGCCGTCGGTGGCCGGACTCGACATCGAAGTCAAACGCGGAGTGGCCGACAACGAACTCAACCGGTACCGCTACGACGTCAGCATCCACAAAGCCCCGGCACCGGCGCGGTCCATGGCCACCGCGGACAGCTGGGCGTGGGCCGAATGTGCGGGCCTGGACGGGCTGCACGACCGGTTGGTATCGATACGTCCCAACGCTGTTCGCGTCACCGAGATCCCGCGCGCGGGACTGATCGGCGACGTCCACATCGAGCAAGCCCTCGCCGGCGGGCTGCCACTGGCTGACGCCCTGGCGCACGCCGAGGGCGCCGAAGCCGTTGTCCCCGAACGGTTGTACGGCCTTGGCGAGACCACCGGATATCACGTCGCGGTCACCTGGGGCACACAACCGGGCACCGTGGAGGCGGTGTTCATCGCTGCGGCCGACGCCGAGCGGAACCCGGCGCTGACCGATGTGTATCTGCCACCTGACGGGGCTCACCGATGCCGCACTCACGCCAACGATCCCCAAACCAACAGCAAGATCACCGCGGTGCGCCAGCAATTGAGCGCGTGGTTGCCGGAATACATGGTGCCTGCGCACATAGTGGTGCTCGACGAGTTCCCGCTGACCTCCTCGGGCAAGCTCGACCGAAAGGCCTTGCCGGAACCGGTGTTTGCCACCACATCCTTCCGGGCGCCGCAGACCGAGACCGAAAAAACCGTCGCCGGCATCTACGCCAAGGTGCTGGGCATCGACAAGGTCGGGGTCGACGACTCGTTCTTCGACCTGGGCGGGGATTCGCTGTCGGCGATGCGTCTGATCGCCGCGGTCAACACCGCTCTGGATGCCGATCTTTCGGTGCGTGCGGTGTTCGAGGCGCCCACGGTGGCCCAATTGGCACCCCGCATCGGTCAAGGAGGGGGCCTGGAACCGCTGGTGCCCGTTGAGCGGCCACCGGTAGTGCCGTTGTCGTTTGCCCAGAGCCGGTTGTGGTTTATCGACCAGTTGCAGGGGCCGTCACCGCTGTACAACGTCGTGGTGCCGTTGCGGCTGAGTGGGCGCCTTGATGCGGACGCGCTGGGTGCGGCGCTTTCCGATGTGGTGGGCCGCCACGAGAGCCTGCGCACCCTGTTCCCGGCGATCGAGGGGATACCCCAGCAGGTGGTGATCCCGGCCGAGCGGGCCGACGTCGGCTGGGACGTCATCGACGCCACCGGGTGGCCGGCTGACCGGCTGGAGGAAGCCATTGGCGCCGCGGTGCGGCACCGATTCGACCTGGCCACCGAGATCCCTTTGCGCGCATGGCTTTTCCGCGTCGCCGACGGCGAACACGTGATGGTGGCCGTAGTGCACGAGATCGCCGCCGACGGCTGGTCGACGACCCGGCTGGTGCGTGACATGAGTGTGGCCTATACCAGCCGGTGCGCGGGGCGGGCCCCCGACTGGGCGCCGTTGCCGGTGCAGTATGTCGATTACACGCTGTGGCAACGAGCGCAGTTCGGCGATCTCGACGACAAGGACAGCCGGATCGCCGCGCAGCTGGCCTACTGGGAGCGGACGCTGGCCGGAATGCCCGAGCGGCTGCAGCTACCCACCGATCGGCCCTACCCGCCGGTGGCCGATCACCGCGGCGCCAGGGTGACGCTCGAGTGGCCGGCGCAGCTGCAGCAGCAGGTCGCCCGGGTGGCGCGCGAGCACAACGCGACGGGTTTCATGGTGACGCAGGCCGCCCTGGCGGTGCTGCTGGCCAAGCTCAGCGCCAGCAGCGATGTGGCCGTGGGCTTCCCGATCGCCGGACGCCGCGACCCCGCGCTCGACGAGCTGGTCGGGTTTTTCGTCAACACGTTGGTGCTGCGCGTCGATCTGACCGGCGATCCCACCGTGGCCGAGTTGCTGGCGCAGGTGCGGGCGCGCGGCCTGGCCGCCTACGAGCACCAGGACGTGCCCTTCGAAGTGCTTGTGGAGCGGCTCAATCCCGCCCGATCGTTGGCCCATCACCCGCTGATCCAGGTGGTGTTCGCCTGGAACAATTTCCCCGGGCAAGTCAATGACTCCGCGACCGGACTGAGCTTGAATGACCTCCAGGTCACGCCGCTGACCGGGGACACCCAGACCGCGAAAATGGACGTGGTCTTTTTCCTCAAGGAGCGCTGGACCGAGGCCGGTGAACCGGCCGGCATTTCCGGGACGGTGGAATTCCGCACCGACGTGTTCGACACCGAAACCATCCAGGCGATGGTCGAGCGGTTGGAGCGGGTGTTGGGGGCGATGACGGCGGATCCCACCCGGCGGCTTTCGTCGGTGGATCTGCTGGATGCGTGCGAGCACGCTCGGTTGGATGAGATTGGTAACCGGGCGGCGTTGAGCCGGCCCGCGGCGGCGGTGTCGATTCCGGCGTTGTTCGCCGCGCAGGTGGCCCGCGCCCCGGAGGCGGTGGCGGTGACGTTCGGTAGCCGCTGTGTGACGTATCGGGAGCTCGATGAGGCGTCGAATCGGTTGGCGCACCTGCTGGCCGATCGGCGGGTGGGCGCGGGAGCTTGTGTGGCACTGCTGTTTTCCCGTTCGGTCGATGCGGTCGTGGCGATGTTGGCGGTGCTCAAGGCGGGGGCGGCGTATCTGCCGATCGATCCGGCGGCGCCGGCGGAGCGGATCGAATTCCTGCTCGCCGACGCCGCGCCGGTCGCGGCGATCACCACCACCGAGCTAGCCCACCGGCTGCACGGGCACGGTCTGATGATCGTCGACGTCGACGATCCCGCGGTTGACAGGCAACCCAGCACGGCACTGTTGGCGCCGGCCCCCGAGGACATCGCCTACCTGATCTACACCTCGGGCACCACCGGTGTGCCCAAAGGCGTGGCGATCACCCATCAGAACCTCACCCAGCAATGGGAATCGTTGAACGCCGGCCTGCCGCCGGGACGGGTGTGGACGCAGTGCCACCCCTACGTCTTTGACTTCTCGGTGTGGGAGATCTGGGGAGCGTTGCTGCACGGTGGGCGCCTCGTCGTGGTGCCTGAGCCGGTGACCGGCTCGCCGCAAGACTTCCACGCCTTGCTGATCGCCGAGCGGGTCAGCGTGTTGACCCAGACGCCGTCGGCGGTGGCGGCGTTGCCGACAGAGGGGCTGGACTCGGTGGCGCTGTTGGTCGGTGGCGAGGCGTGTGCGGCCGAGGTGGTGGATCGGTGGGCGCCGGGGCGGGTGATGGTCAACGCCTATGGCCCAACCGAGGTCACGGTGTATGCGTCGATGAGCGCGCCGCTGGCCGCGGGATCGGGTGCGGTGCCGATCGGTGCGCCGGTGCCCGGGGCGGCGTTGTTCGTGCTTGATGGCTGGCTGCGCCCGGTGCCCGCCGGGGTGGTCGGGGAGCTGTATGTCGCCGGCGGGGGACTGGCTTGTGGGTATGTGGGCCGGGCCGGTTTGACCGGGTCGCGGTTTGTGGCGTGCCCGTTCGCGGCGCCGGGGCAGCGGATGTATCGCACCGGGGATCTGGTGTGGTGGGGTGCTGATGGGCAGCTGCGGTATGTGGGCCGCGCCGATGAGCAGGTCAAGATCCGCGGGTATCGCGTCGAGCTCGGCGAGATTCAGGCGGCGCTGGCCGCCCTGGACGGTGTGGAGCAGGCCGTCGTGATCGCCCGCGAGGACCGCCCCGGCGACAAGAGGCTGGTGGCCTACGTCACCGAATCGAGCACCGGGACAGTCGATCCCGCCGCGCTGCGCACTCAGCTGGTCGAGCGGCTGCCGGAGTACATGGTGCCCGCGGCGGTGGTGGTGTTGGCGGCGCTGCCGCTGACCTCCAACGGCAAACTCGACACCCGCGCGCTGCCGGCGCCGGGGTATCAGAATGGCGGGTATCGCGCCCCGGCCGGCCCGGTCGAAGAGATTCTGGCCGGCGTGTTCGCCGAGGTACTCGGGCTCGAGCGGGTCGGGGTCGACGATTCCTTCTTCGATCTGGGTGGCGATTCGCTGTTGGCGATGCGCCTGGTCGCCGCGATCGAGACCGGCTTGGATGCCGACCTTTCGGTGCGCACCGTGTTCGAAGCGCCCACGGTCACCCAGTTGGCGCTGCGCGTTGGTGCCGATGGCGGCCGGCGGGAGCCGTTGGTGGCTTTCGAGCGGCCGGCGGTGGTGCCGTTGTCTTTTGCCCAGCAGCGGTTGTGGTTCATCGACCAATTGCTCGGGCCTTCACCGATGTACAACATGGTGGCGGCGTTGCGGCTCAGCGGAAGCCTGGACGTCGAGGCGTTGGGGGCGGCGTTAGCCGATGTGGTGGCCCGCCAGGAAAGCCTGCGCACGGTGTTCCCCGCCGTCGAGGGGATACCCCGGCAGGTCGTTATCCCTAGGGAACAAGTCGATTTCGGCTGGCAGGTAGTGGATGCCACCGGCTGGTCGGAAGGCCGGCTGGGCGACGCGATCGGTGCCGCGGTGCGTCACTCGTTTGATTTGGCCACCGAGATCCCTTTGCGGGTACGGCTTTTCCGTGTTGCCGATGACGAACACGTGCTGGTGGCGGTGGTGCACCATATCGCGGGTGACGGCTTGTCGATGACCCCGCTGGTATCGGATCTGGGGGTGGCGTATGCCAGTCGGTGTGCGGGTCATGCCCCGGGTTGGGCGCCGTTGGCGGTGCAGTATGCCGATTACACGCTGTGGCAGCGTGGGCAGCTCGGTGATGTGGCCGATGCCGACAGCCCGATCGCGGCGCAGCTGGCCTACTGGGAGCAGGAGCTGGCCGGGCTTCCCGAGCGGCTGGCGCTGCCCACCGATCGGCCCTACCCGCCGGTGGCCGATTACCGCGGCGCTCACGTGGTCGTGGACTGGCCGGCAGAGCTGCAGCAGCAGATCGCTCGGGTCGCCCGCGAGCACAACGCCACCAGCTTCATGGTGATCCAGGCCGCCCTGGCGGTGCTGCTGTCCAAGCTCAGCGCCAGCAACGACGTCGCGGTCGGGTTCCCGATCGCCGGACGCGGCGATCCCGCTCTCGATCAGTTGGTGGGTTGCTTCGTCAACACCTTGGTGCTGCGGATGCAGGTTGCGGGGGATCCCACCGTGGCCCAGCTGCTGGCCCAGGTGCGTCAGCGCAGCCTGGCCGCCTACGAGCACCAGGACGTGCCCTTCGAGGTACTGGTCGAGCGGCTCAACCCGACCCGGGCCCTCAATCATCACCCGCTGGTGCAGGTGTTGTTGGCCTGGCAGAACTTCGCCGGGCAAGACAATGACCGTGTGGCCGGGCCGGCCGTGGGTGATCTGCAGGTCACGCCCCTGTCGGCGGAAACCCGAACCGCCCGAATGGATTTGACATTCACCCTGGGCGAACAGTGGAACGCCGCCGGTGAGCCCGCGGGGATCGGCGGGTCGGTGGAGTTTCGCACCGATGTGTTCGACGCGGCCACCATCCATGCGCTCATCACGAAGCTGGAGCGGGTGTTGGTGGCGATGACCGCCGACCCTCGACGGCGATTGTCGTCGATGGATCTGCTCGATGCGGCTGAGCACGCCCGCCTGGACGAGTGGGGTAACCGGGCGGCGTTGACCCAGCCGGCGGCAGCAGTGTCGATTCCGGCGTCGTTCGCCGCTCAGGTGGCGCGCACACCGGAGGCGGCGGCGATCAGCTGTGCAGGCCGGTCGATGACCTATCGCGAGCTCGACGAGGCTTCGAACCGGTTGGCGCACTTGCTATCCGGCCACGGGGTAGGCCCGGGTGAGCGTGTGGCGCTGCTGCTGTCCCGTTCCGCCGAAGCCATCGTGGCCATTATGGCGGTGCTCAAGACCGGGGCGGCCTATCTGCCGATCGACCCCGCCCATCCCGACGCGCGAATCGGGTTCCTGCTCGCCGATGCCGGACCGATCGCCGCGATCAGCACCGCCGAGCTGGCCCACCGGCTGGACGGGCACGATCTGCTGGTCCTCGACGTCAACGATTCCGCGGTTGACAGCCAACCCAGCACGGCACTGCCGGCGCCGGCTGCCGAGGAGATCGCCTACCTCATCTACACCTCGGGCACCACCGGAGTGCCCAAGGGTGTGGCCATCACCCACCACAACGTCACCCAGCTGCTGGGGGCACTCGATGTCCGGATGGATCTGGCGGGACAGGTGTGGTCGCAGTGGCATTCCCTGGCCTTTGACGTCTCGGTCTGCGAAATGTGGGGCGCGCTGTTGTACGGGGGGCGGCTGGTGGTGGCGCCCGAGTCGGTCGCCCGTTCGCCGGAAGACTTCCACGCCTTGTTGGTCGCCGAACAGGTCACCGTGCTCAGCCAGACCCCGTCGGCGTTTTACGCGCTGCAAACCGCGGACGCGTTGCAGCCCGAGCTGGGACGCCAACTCAAGCTTGAGGCCGTGGTGTTCGCCGGCGAGGCGCTGGAACCCCAGCGTCTCGGGACATGGCTGCACCACCACCCGGGAACGCCGCGCCTGTTCAACCTGTATGGCACCACCGAGACGACGGTGCATGCCTCGTTCCGGGAGATCGTCCACGGCGACGCCGAGAATGCTTCAAGTCCCGTCGGGGTGCCGCTGGCCCATCTTGGCTTCTTCGTGCTGGACGCGTCGTTGCGTCCGGTGCCGGCCGGGGTGGTCGGGGAGTTGTACGTCGCCGGCACCGGGGTCGGGATTGGCTACGTGGGCCGGGCCGCTTTGACCGGGTCGCGGTTCGTGGCCTGCCCCTTCGGCGGCGCGGGCGCGCCCGGACACCGCATGTACCGCACCGGGGACCTGGTGAGTTGGGGGACCGATGGTCAGCTCCGTTACCTGGGCCGCGCCGACGAGCAAGTCAAGATCCGCGGGTACCGCATCGAACTCGGTGAGATCCGGGCGGCGCTGGCCGCACTCGACGGTGTCGAGCAGGCGGTCGTGATCGCTCGCGAGGACCGCCCCGGCGACAAGCGCCTGATCGGCTACATCACCGGGACAGCAGAGCCGGCCGAGACGCGCTCCGGCCTGGCCGAGCGGCTGCCGGCCTACATGGTGCCTGCGGCAGTCGTGGCACTTGACGCGTTGCCGTTGACCGCCAACGGCAAACTGGACAGGCGCGCCCTGCCGGCACCGGAATACACCGAGGGCGATGGCTACCGCGCCCCGGCCACCCTCACCGAGGAGATCCTGGCCGGCGTCTACGCCGACGTCCTCGGGCTCGAGCGGGTCGGAGTCGACGACTCCTTCTTCGACCTGGGCGGGGATTCGCTGTCGGCGATGCGCCTGATCGCCGCGATCAACGCCAGCCTGGACGCGAACCTTGCGGTGCGCACCCTGTTCCACGCGCCGACGGTGAGAAGCCTGAGCCGGCAATTGGGCCAAGATGCCAGCGAGATCGAAGTGGTCCCAGTCGAGTTCCTCAAGGAGGGCACCGGTGATCCGTTGTTCTGCATTCACCCCGGGGGCGGGCTGGTCTGGCCGTATCACGCTCTAGGTAATTACCTGGACTGCCCGATCGTCGGCATTCAACAAATCCCGCAAAATGGCGAGGTCGAAGCGGCGTCAATCCGCGATATGGCGAGAAACTATGCCGACCGGATCCAGGGGATTGATCCTGCCGGGCCCTACCACCTTCTCGGCTGGTCTTTTGGGGGCGTCGTCGCCCACGAGATCGCCATCGAGCTTCAGCGTCGCGGATGCTCGGTCGCGCACCTTATCCTTCTCGACGCTCTACGTATCGATAGCGGTGCGAGTCTGCCAGCCATGGGTGAGCAGGACGTGCTGGAAGAGGTTTTGCGGTTCTGTCATATAGACGTTCCCGTTCGGGATGCGCCGCTTACCTACGAACGGGTCGAGGAACTACTTCGCGAACGAGGCATTGTCGAATTCGCCCGATACAAACAGCTTTTGGATCTGGGCGTGCACAACATCGACAGCAACCGCGCGTTGTCTGAAGGCCACGAACCCGGTGTCTTCGATGGGGATGTGACCATATTCTCCGCTGTGGGGGATGAGGGCGATCAGAGTTTGCCTCCTCGGCAGAGTTGGCGACCCTACGTCACGGGCGACATCAACAGCTACCCGGTCGACTGTGGGCACCAAGAAATGATGAATCCCGAATCGCTCGGCCTGTATGGCCGACAACTCAAATTCCTCTTGGAACCCGAAGGCGCGCGCACAGAATGACCGAACCGAAAGCGCCGCAGCGCAGTAGCGGTTCATGATGGCCGTCGAACCGACCACGCTGCGCCCGACGAAGAGGCACGTTCCGGCGTTGCTGCGGTCGCGCCGGTTCGTCGCCGTGATTGTCGCGATCGGCGGCATGCAGCTGATGGTGGCGATGGACGGCCCCGTCGCGATCTTCGCCCTGCCGAGGATCCAGAACGAGCTGGGCCTGTCGGATGCCGGGCGGAGCTGGGTGATCACCGCCTACATGCTGACCTTTGGTGGCCTGATGCTGCTGGGCGGTCGCCTGGGTGACACGATCGGCCGCAAGCGCGCTTTCATCGCCGGGGTCGCGCTGTTCACTTTCGCCTCGACCTTGTGCGGCATCGCTTGGGACGGAGGCACTCTGATATCGGCGCGGCTGCTGCACGGCGCGGCTTCCGCGATCATGGCACCTACCAATTTGGCGCTGATAGCGACCACCTTCCCGAGGGGCTCGGCACGTAACGTCGCGACGGGCGTGTTCGGCGCGATGTCCGGTCTCGGCGGGGTGCTGGGCCTGGTGGTGGGCGGGGCGCTGACCGACGTGTCGTGGCGGCTGGCGTTTTTGGTGAACGTGCCGATCGGGCTGGCGGTGATCTGCCTGGCCGTCATCATGCTGCAGGAAACCCAAAAGGAGCGGATGAAGCTCGACGCCACCGGGGCTGCGCTGGCCACGTTGAGCTGTACCGCCGCGGTGTTCGGCCTGTCGATGGGCCCGGAGCAGGGGTGGCTGTCGCCGATCACGATCGGTTCGGGCTCGGTGGCCGTGGCCGCCTTCGTGGCGTTCGTCCTGGCGGAGCGCACCGCCGAGAACCCCATCGTGCCGTTCGGCCTGTTCCTCGACCGCAACCGGCTGGCCGCGTTCGCGGCCATGTTCCTTGGTGGTGGGGTACTTTTCTCCCTCACGGTGGTGGTCGGCCTGTATGTGCAGACGGTCATGGGCTACAGCCCGCTGCACGCCGGCGTCGCCTTCATCCCGTTCGGCATCGGGGTGGCCATCGGGGTGGGTGTGGCGTCGAAGCTGGTGATGTGGTGGCCGCCGCGGGTGGTGGTGCTCGCCAGCTGCGGCCTGATTCTGGTCGCGACGCTGTACGGCGCGACCCTCAACGCCGGGATCCCGTACTTCCCGAACCTTGTTCTGCCGCTCAGCATCGGCGCCATCGGTATCGGCGCGATCTTCGTCCCGCTCACGCTGTCGGTGATCGCCAGTGTCGGCGTCGACCGGATCGGGCCCACCTCGGCGATCGCGGTGATGCTGCAGACCCTGGGCGGACCGCTGGTGCTGGTCGTCATCCAGGCCGCCATCACGTCGCACACGCTGCGGCTGGGCGGCACGCTCGGTCCGGTGAACTCCATGAACGCCGCCCAGTTGCATGCGCTGGACCGCGGCTACACCTACGGACTGTTGTGGCTGGCCGGGGTGGTCGTGCTGCTCGGCGGGGTGGCGCTGTTGATCGGGTACACCGCCGCGCAGGTGGCCCGGGCGCAGGAAGCCAAGGAAGCCGCCGACGCGGGGGCGATGTAGCTCGTCGAGGGGTATGCCAACCGGACCGGCCGCCTCGCCGCGCCGCCGGCCCGGGTAGCGCCGCGCCGCCCCGTATCGACGAAAGCGGCGAGATCGACGAAAAGTGCTGCCGCAGAGTATAATCCGTGCCGACCCACTCATTTGCGGCTGCGTCATTTCCGGCCGCCGGCCAACCGCCACTCTGTCGGTCCGCGCCCACCACTCTATGTGTGGGTCCTGACTACGCTACCGACTTGATAAGCCTGACAACGGGATTGAAACCCACGACGCTCTGGATCATGCACTTCGTCGAGACCGCTTTCGGGCGCCCCGTCGGCAACAGCTAGTGCACCGAACTATTCGTGCCACAGCGAAATTTGGAGGACTGGTGAAACCTGACGGCGTGCGCGCAACGGACAAGCTACTTCGTCGTCGCTCCGAGGAGGCGAAATGACTACACATCAGATCGACGACGTCATGCAGCGTTGCCCTTCGACAGACTCTCCGCCGATCGGCGCCACACCGGTCACTCCTGTCGCCGTGATCGGCATGGCTTGCCGGCTACCCGGGGCCATCGACTCCCCCGAGCAGTTGTGGGAGGCGCTGCTGCGTGGTGACGACCTGGTCACCGAGATCCCGCCCGACCGCTGGGACGCCGACGAATATTACGACCCCGAGCCGGGTGTGCCGGGCCGGTCGGTATCGCGGTGGGGCGCATTCATCGACGACGTCGCCGGCTTCGATCCCGAGTTCTTCGGGATCAACGACCGGGAAGCGACCGCGATGGACCCGCAACACCGCTTGCTATTGGAGACCTCGTGGGAGGCCATGGAACACGCCGGCCTCACGCGGGAGCGAATCGCCGACTCGCGGACCGGGGTGTTCCTGGGACTGACGCATGGCGACTACCAATTGCTGGCCGCCGACACGCGCTCGGTGGAAGGGGCGTACGGCTTTTCGGGCAGCAGCTTCAGCCTGGCGTCCGGGCGCATCGCCTATGCGCTCGGGGTCCACGGTCCCGCACTGACGGTGGACACCGCGTGTTCGTCGGGCCTGACCGCGATACACCTGGCCTGCCGCAGCCTGCACGAGGGCGAAAGCGACCTTGCCCTGGCCGGCGGCGCCACGCTGGCGCTGGACCCGCGAAAATTCTCCGCGGGCTCAGCCGAGGGCATGCTGTCGCCGACCGGGCGCTGCCACGCCTTCGACGTCGCGGCCGACGGGTTCGTCGGCGGCGAGGGCAGCGTCATGCTGCTACTCAAGCGGCTGGCCGACGCGCTACGAGATGGCGATCGGATCCTGGCTGTGGTGCGGGGGACGGCCGCCAATCAGGACGGTCACACGGTGAACATCGCGACCCCGTCGAAGACCGCGCAGACCGCGGTGTATCAGGCGGCTCTGACCGCCGCGGGAGTGGACGCCCGCACGGTCGGCATGGTCGAGGCGCACGGGCCCGGCACCCCGGTGGGTGACCCGATCGAATACGCAAGCCTGGCAAACGTTTACGGCATCGACGGCCCCTGCGCGCTGGCGTCGGTGAAGACCAACTTCGGCCATGCGCAGGCGGCCTCTGGAGCGCTGGGGATGATGAAGGCGATCCTGGCGCTGCAGCATGGTGTGGTTCCCCGGAACCTGCACTTCAGCCGGTTACCCGATGACCTCGCCCAGATCGATACGAACCTCTTTGTGCCGCAAGAGACTACACCGTGGGTCAGCAACGGCCGCCACCCGCGGCGGGCGGCGGTCTCGTCGTACGGGCTCTCGGGAACCAACGTGCACGCCATCGTGGAACAAGCACCCGAGCGGGCCGCCGAAGCCGTTGCGCCCGAGGTGGTCTCGGCAGAATTGTCGGTGACGGCGCCACTGTTCGCCGGCGACGACCCGCTGTGCACGGCCTCGCCGGGTTTGCGATCGCCGCTGCTGTTCCCACTGTCGTCCACCTCGGCCGACGAACTGCGCCGCACCGCCGGGCGCCTCGCCGACTGGGTGCGGGCGCATGACGACCTCGCGTTGCCAGACCTGGCGTACACGCTGGCACGCCGGCGCGCCCACCGCCCGGTGCGCACCGCCGTCATTGGCGGCAACCGGCTGGAGCTCGCCGAGGCTTTGCGCGAGGTTGCCGACGGCGATACTCCTTATCCGGCCGCGGTCGGCCAGGACGACCGCGGACCGGTGTGGGTGTTCTCCGGGCAGGGTTCGCAATGGGCGGCGATGGGCGCCGACCTGTTGGCGGTCGAACCGGTGTTCGCCGCCACCGTGGCGCAGGCCGAGTCGGTGATCGCGCAGGAGTCCGGGTTTTCGGTGACGGAGGCGATTTCGGCGCCGCAGGTCGTGACCGGTCAAGACCGCATCCAGCCGACCCTCTTCACCATGCAGGTCGCGCTGGCGGCCACCATGAGGTCCTATGGAGTCCGCCCGGGCGCGGTCATCGGGCACTCCCTCGGCGAGGCCGCCGCGGCCGTCGTCGCGGGTGCGCTGTCGCTGGAAGACGGGCTGCGTGTCATCTGCCGCCGCTCGCGGCTGATGTTCCGCGTCGCCGGTACCGGTGCCACGGCATCAGTGGAATTACCTGCGCAGCAGGTGCTTTCGGAGCTGACCGCACGCGGTATCAACGACGTCGTGGTGGCGGTGGTGGCGTCGCCGCAATCCACGGTGATTGCAGGCGCCGCGCAAACGGTCCGCGACCTGGTCGCGGCCTGGGAGCGGCGTGAGGTGATGGCCCGCGAGGTCCCCACCGATGTCGCCTTCCATTCGCCGCAAGTCGATCCGATCATGGACGAGCTGACCGAGGCACTCGCCGAGATCAGCCCGACGACACCGGAAGTTCCCTTCTACTCGGCGACCCTGTTCGACCCGCGCGAGCAGCCCGTGTGCGATGCCCGCTATTGGGCGAACAACATGCGCCGCATGGTGCGGTTCGCCACGGCCGTGCAGGCCGCGCTGGAGGACGGCTACCGGGTCTTTGCCGAGCTGGCGCCCCACCCGCTGCTCATCCGCGCTCTGGAGCAGACCGCCCGCAGTCGCGAGATGCCGATGGCCGCCCTGGCCGGTATGCGCCGCGAACAGGCGCTTCCGCACGGGCTGCGAGGGTTTGTCGCGGACCTGCACAGCGCGGGCGCCGCGGTCGATTTCGCCAAGCTCTACCCGAGTGGGCGGCTGGTGGACGCGCCGCTGCCGACCTGGACGCACCGTCGGCTGTGGTTGAGCGGCGGCGGTCAGGAATCCCCGACGCATGGCGGTTGCACCGTTTCGGTACATCCGCTGCTGGGCTCGCACGTGCACTTGCAGGAGGAACCCGAGCGCCACTTGTGGCAGGCCGAGGTCGGCACCGCCGCCCAGCCCTGGCTCGCCGACCACCAGATCCGCAACGTGGCCGTGCTTCCCGGCGCCGCGTACTGCGAGATGGCGTTAGCGGCCGCGCGTACCGTGCTGGGCGAGACGGCGGAGATTCAGGACATCCGTTTCGAGCAGGCGCTGCTGCTGGATGAGCAGACCACGATCGGCGCCTCGGCGTCGTTGTCCTCGCCGGGCGTCGTCGACTTCACCGTTGAGTCGAATCAGGGCGGCGAACAGGTGCGGCACGCCGCGGCGGTCCTCCGCGCGGCGGAGGATGAGCGGCCACCCGCGTATAACGTGTCCGCGCTGCTCGCGGCGCACGCGAGTTGCGACGACGGCGCCGAGGTACGCAAGCGTATGGACCGGCGTGGCGTTCAGTACGGTCCCGCGTTCGCCGGTCTGGGCCGCGTCCACACCGGTGAGGAGGCGACCGGCACCGTGCTGTCCGAGGTGGCGCTACCACGCCAAATCCGCTCGCAACAAGCGGCTTACGGCGTTCACCCCGCGCTGCTGGATGCCTGTTTCCAGTCCGTTGAGGCTCATCCGGACGTGCAGGCCCTCGGCGAAGGCGCGCTGGGTTTGGTATTGGGTATCCGCCGGCTTCGCTCCTACGGCGCCGCCCGCAACGCCCACTACTGCTACACCCGGGTGACCAAAGCCGATACCTCCGGGGTCGAGGCCGACATCGACGTGCTCGACGAGCACGGGGCGGTCCTGCTGACCGTGCAGGGGCTGCGAGTGGGCGCCAGCGCATCCGAGAGCGGCACCAGAGATCGGGTGCTGGCTGAGCGGCTGTTGACCGTCGAATGGCGGCAACGAGAACTGCCCGAGCCCGACCACACCGACGCCGGAAGCTGGCTGCTGATCGGGACTGCCACCACCGCGGACGTGGTGGCCAGCACGTTGGCCGACGCCCTGAAAAACCAAGGGGTGCACTGCACCACGATGTCCTGGCCGCAGCACGCCGATCACGCCTCGAACGTGGGGCAGCTCGGAAGTCACTTGCGCGGCGGCGGATTCACCGGTGTGGTGATCCTGACCGGTCCGAAAAACGGCGACACCGACGACCAGTGCGCGCTGCTGGGCCGCGACTATGTGCAACATCTGGTGCGCATCGCCCGCGAGTTGACGGACCTTCCCGGCGAGCCGCCGCGCCTGTATGTCGTGACCCGCAACGCACAAAGTGTGGTGTCCAACGACGTGCCCAACCTCGGGCAGGCCGGGTTGCGGGGGCTGGTGCGGGTAATCGGCATGGAACACCCGCATCTGGGCGTCAGCCAGATCGATCTGGACGAATCCACCGATGTCGAACAGCTGGCACGGCAACTGCTCGCCGGGTCGGAGGAGGACGAGACCGCCTGGCGAAATGGCGCGTGGTACAACGCGCGACTGTGCCCCGCTCCACTGCTTCCCGAGGAGCGGCGGACCGCCGTCGTCAACCACGAATACGACGGGATGCGCCTGCAGATCCGTACGCCCGGTGACCTGGAGTCGCTCGAACTCGTTGCCTGCGAACGTGTTCCGCCGGGACCGGGGGAGATCGAGGTCGCGGTCAGCGCGTCCAGCATCAACTTCGCCGACGTGCTCGTCGCGTTCGGCCGGTACCCGGCCTTCGAGGGCCGGCTGCCGCAGCTGGGCACCGACTTCGCCGGCGTGGTGACCGCGGTCGGGCCGGACGTGACCGGCCACAAGGTGGGTGATCGCGTCGGGGGCCTGAGCGCCAACGGTTGCTGGGGTACTTTCCTCACCTGCGACGCGCGCCTTGCCGTCACGCTGCCTGCCGGCCTGGCCGAGGACCAGGCGGCGGCGGTGACAACAGCGCACGCCACCGCCTATTACGGCCTGCACGAGCTGGCCCGCATCGGGTCCGGTGATCGGGTGCTCATCCACTCGGCGACCGGCGGTGTCGGACAGGCGGCGATCGCCATCGCGCGGGCCGCGGGAGCCGAGATCTTCGCCACCGCGGGCAGCGAGCAGCGTCGACAGTTATTGCGCGACATGGGTATCGAGCACGTCTACGATTCGCGAAGTGTGGAGTTCGCCGACCTGATCCGCCGTGACACCGACGGCTATGGCGTGGACATCGTGCTCAACTCGGTCGTCGGCGCCGCTCAGCGCGCGGGCGTCGAATTGTTGGCGTTCGGTGGACGATTCGTCGAGATCGGCAAGCGCGACATCTACGGCGACACCCGATTGGGGCTCTTGCCGTTCCGTCGCAACCTGACGTTCTACGCCCTCGACCTGGCGTTGATGTCGTTCAGCCACCCGGACAGGCTGCGAGGGTTGCTGGACACGGTGTACCGCCTGACCGCGGACGGTTCGTTGCCGATGCCGCAAAGCACCCGCCATCCGCTTGCCGACGCCGCCACCGCGATTCGGGTGATGAGCGGCGCTCAGCACACCGGCAAGCTGGTGCTCGATGTCCCGCACACCGGCCGCAGCCGCGTGGTGGTGCCGCCGGCGCAGGTGGGGGTCTTCCGTGGCGATGGCGCCTACATCATCACCGGCGGGCTGGGCGGCCTGGGACTGTTCCTGGCCGAGAAGATGGCTTCTGCCGGTTCGGGGGCGGGTTGCCGGCGGATCGTGCTGTCCTCGCGCTCGCAACCGGAGCCCGGAGCGCTGGAGACGATCGAGCGCATCCGCGAGATCGGTGCCGACGTCGTGGTGGAGCGCGGCGACATAGCCGAGGCGGGTACGGCTGAGCGGTTGGTGGCCACGGCGACCGCGACCGGGCTTCCGGTGCGCGGCGTGCTGCACCTGGCGGCGGTGATCGAGGATGCCACGCTGGCCAACATCACCGACGAGCTCATCGAGCGTGACTGGGCGCCAAAGGTTTACGGCGCGTGGAATCTGCACAGGGCTTTGCAGGGGGCCGGCGCCGAGCAGACGTTGGACTGGTTCTGCTCGTTCTCCTCGGCCGCCGCGCTGGTGGGGTCGCCCGGGCAGGGCGCCTACGCCGCGGCCAACAGCTGGCTGGACGCCTTCACCCGCTGGCGCCGAGCCCGGGCCTGCCGGCCACCGCGATCGCATGGGGGGCCTGGGCGCAGATAGGACGCGGCACCGCGTTGGCCGCGGGCGCCGACGTTGCCATCGCTCCCGACGAAGGCGCGTACGCGTTCGAAGCACTGCTGCGCCACGACCGCGCCTGCACAGGGTATGCGCCGATAACGGACACACCGTGGTTGACCGCCTTCGCCCAGCGCAGTCCCTTCGCCGAAGCGTTCCGCTCGGCCGGTCAGAGCTCCACGGGCACAAGCAAACTGCGTGCCGAGCTCGACGAGTTGGCCCTGGACGAGTGGCCCACCCGGTTGCGGCGCCTGATCTCCGATCAGGTCAGCCTGATCCTGCGCCGCAACATCGATCCCGACCGTCCGCTGTCCGAGTACGGCCTCGACTCGCTGGGCGGCCTCGAACTACTTACCCGCATCCAGACCGAAACGGGCATCCGCGTGACGCCCGCCGACATCGCCACCATCGGCACCATTCGCGGTTTGGCGGAGCTGCTGTACGGAAAGCTGGCCCCCGCCGAGGCCGCTTGAGGCTGAAAGGTTTTGAATCATGGCACCTGACAACATGACCACCGGCAAGTCCGCTCCGAGCGGACCCGAGAGCCTCGACTTCTTCACCGAGAAGTCGCTCGTCGATGACCCGTACGACTACTACGATGCGATCCGTCGTTGCCCGGTATGGCGTGAGCCGGCCCACGGCGTGGTGATGGTGTCCGGGTACGACGAAGCCCTCGCCGTGCAACGCGACGCCGACAAGACCTTCTCGGTATGCAATATCGTCAGCGGACCGTGGTCGGGGCTTCCGACCAAAACCGACAGCGACGACGTCTCGGACCTGATCGAACGGCACCGCCACGGGTTTACCTTCGGCGACTACTTCCTCACGTTCGATCCTCCGAAGCACACCGCGCACCGCTCGCTGTTGAGCCGGCTGTTCACACCCAAGCAGCTCAAGAACAACGAGGACTTCCTGTGGCGCCTTGCCGACGAGCAACTCAACCGCTTCATCGCCGACGGCAAGTGCGAGATCGTCCTCGACTACAACTTCCCGTTCACGCTCGACGCGATCACCGACCTGCTGGACGTGCCCGAGGCGGACCGAGAGCGATTCCGCACCGCGGCGTATGCCAGCAGGCTCGAAGGCGACCGCAGCGGCTTCGTCGGCGTGAAAGAGGAATGGTTCGTCGAGTACATCGAGCAGCGGCGGCGCGAGCCGCGCGACGACGTCCTCACCGAGCTGGCCTTGGCAAAGTTTCCCGACGGCACGACACCCGACGTGATTGACGTCGCCCGCGTCGCCACCTTCATGTACGCGGCCGGCCACGGCACGACGATCGACCTGCTGAGTCTCTCGATGCTGATGCTCGCGGAACGCCCGGACCTGCAAGAGCAACTGCGCGAGGATAATTCGGAGATCCCCGCCTTCATCGAGGAAATGCTGCGCATCGAAAGCCCGATCAAGACGAATTTCCGCCTGGCCCGGCGAACCACCAGGATCGGCGACCTCGATGTGCAAGCCGGCACCAGCGTGCTGGTGATGAACGGTGCGGCCAACCGCGATCCACGGCGGTTCGACGAGCCCGATGAGTTCCGCCTCGGCCGCCCAAACATACTGCATCACATGGCATTCGGCCGCGGCATCCACACGTGCCCGGGCGCCCCGATCGCGCGCGCCGAAGTGCGGGTGAGCCTGGAGCGAATCCTCGACCGGATGGCCGACATACGGCTTTCCGAGGCCGAGCACGGCCCGGCGGGCGCTCGTCGGCTCAAATGGGACCGCACGCCATTGTTCAGGCGCCTCAAGGAATTACATCTCGAATTCACTCCGGTTCAGGAGGTGTCCAAAAATGGCCATGCGATCGTGGACTAGGTTGGCGGCCGCGGTTTGCGGCCTGACGTGGTCGTTGACCGCCGGGGCCGGGCTCGCATCCGCCGATCGGGATCTGAGCCCGTTTGTCAATACGACCTGTAACTACGATCAGGTGCAATCGGCGCTGCAGGCGGCGGATCCCCAAGCGGCCGCACAATTCAACTCATCGCCGGAGAGCGTCTCCTTCTTGCGCCAGTTCCTCGCCTCGCCGCCGGGTCAACGCCAGCAGATGGCGCAGATGCTGGCCAGTCAGCCAGGGGCCGACCAGGAGTTTGGACTGGTCCAGCGAGTCTTCAACACCTGCAACAACTATTGAGCAGTTGGAGTTCTCCGTGGCCACCCTCATCGAAGGTTTCCCGCTCGTCAACACGCTGCGCGACGCGGTGTTCCTCTCCGCAACCGTCAGCGAGATCGAAAGGCTGTCACCGAGAATGCGCCGCGTCCGGTTCAGCGGACCGCGACTGCGGGGCCTGGCCTGGACGCCAGGTCAGCATGTCCGGCTGCAGGTCGAGAGCCTGCGTGAATCCGTCCTGCGGCTGCGCCCATACCCCGCGCTGCGCACGTACTCCATCTACGACGCCGACCCCGGCATCGGCGCGCTCGACATCGTAATGGTCGACCACGACGGTGAGCCGAAGGGCAAGACGCCCGCCAGCCGCTGGGCGACGGCCGCCTCCGCCGGAGATCACGTTCATCTCACCCGGCCCCAGGGCAACTTCGTCATCCGCCACGACGCGCCCTACCACGTGTTCGCCGGCGAGGAAACCGCTTCGGTCGCGTTCGCCGCGATGCTTCGATCCATCCGCCCAACCGCCGAGATCTACGGAGTGATCGAGGCCGCGACCGACGCCGACCATCTTCCCCTCACCGCACCGCTGACCCGGGTCGAGCGTGGTGACGCCGCGGCGGCGAACTCTGCGGTGCTCGCCGACGGGCTGCGCAGCCTCCCGCTGCCCGGCTATCCCGGCGTCGCCTACCTCGCCGGCGAGGCCCGCACCGTACAAAGCCTACGCAGAATATTGATCACCGAACGTGGCTGGGACCGACGCCAGATACGCACTAAACCCTTTTGGACACCCGGCCGCATCGGGATGGAGTGATCATGCTTGAGGCCTCGGTTTCTGACCTGCTGTGCGAACGCGCCAGCTTGCAGCCCAATGACACCGCCTTCACCTTCGTCGACTACGAGCAGGACTGGAACGGGATCGCCGAAAGCCTGACGTGGTCGCAGTTGTACCGGCGGACGGTGAATGTCGCACGGGCACTGCAGCGTTGCGGATCGACGGGTGACCGCGCGGTGATAATGGCCCCGCAGGGGCTCGACTACATCGTGGCGTTCCTCGGCGCACTGCATGGGGGACAGGTCGCGGTCCCGCTCGCCGTTCCGTTGGGTGGAGTCAGCGATGAGCGCGTCAGTTCGGTGCTGCGTGACTCGTCGCCGACAGTCGTGCTCACGACGTCCTCCGCCGCGGAAACCATTGCCGGATACGTCAAGTCGCAATCCGGCGGACCCGAGCCATCCGTCGTCGAGGTCGACCGGTTGGACCTGGACGCCCGGGCAGGATCCGGTGCCGGGTGCTCGGATCGTCCAGAGCTGGCGTATCTGCAGTACACGTCCGGATCGACCCGTCAACCGGCCGGGGTGATGGTCTCGCACCGGAACCTGTTGGCGAATTTCGGGCAGGTGATGTCCGACTTTTGCGCGGAGCACGGCGGTGTCGCCCCGCCGGACACGACCATTGTCTCGTGGCTGCCGTTCTATCACGACATGGGTTTGATACTGGGGGTGTGCGCACCGGTTCTGGGCGGGATTCGCGCGGTGCTGACGAGTCCGGTGTCGTTCCTGCAGCGACCGGCCCGGTGGATGCAATTGCTGGCCACCGAAAGTCACGCATTTTCGGCGGCCCCGAACTTCGCCTTCGAATTGGCGGCACGCAAGACATCGGGCGAGGACATGGCCGGACTGGATCTGGGGGATGTGCTGGTGATCCTCAGCGGCAGCGAACGCGTGCACCCTGCGACGTTGCGGCGTTTCACCGAGCGGTTCGCGCGCTTCAATCTGCCCGGCCAAGCGGTGCGGCCGGCCTATGGGCTCGCGGAGGCAACGGTGTACGCGTTGACCCGAACGCCGGCGCAGCCGCCCGAGATCGTCCACTTCGAATCCGAGAAGCTGGCCACCGGAACCGCGGTGCGCTGCGAAAGCCCAACCGGCACACCGCTAGTCAGCTACGGGGCGCCGCGGTCACCGATGATCCGCGTCGTCGATCCCGACACCAGGATCGAGTGCCCGGACGGAACCGTCGGCGAGATCTGGATTCACGGTGACAACGTTGCAATGGGCTACTGGGAGAAGTCCCGAGAGACCGAACGCACATTCGGCGATCGGCTCGTCGCACCGCCCGAAGGCACGCCCGAGTCGTTGTGGCTACGCACCGGCGACTCGGGGTTCTTCTTCGACGGCGAACTGTTCATCATCGGCCGCATCAAGGATCTGTTGATCGTCTACGGGCGCAACCATTCACCCGACGACATCGAAGCGACGGTCCAGGAGATCACCCGGGGCCGATGTGCGGCGATAGCGGTTCCGCACGGGGGCATGGAGAAGCTTGTCGTGATCATCGAAGTCAAGAAGAAGGGTGCGTCCCACGGAGAGGGGGTGGACAAGCTCGCCGTCGTCGAGCGCGAGGTCACCTCGGCGGTCTCCAACTCCCACGGCGTCGGCGTCGCCGATCTGGTGCTGGTGACACCCGGTTCGATACCGATCACCACCAGCGGCAAGGTTCGGCGGGCGGCGTGCGTCGAGCAGTACCGGCAGGGGCAGTTCGCCCGCCTGAACGCTTAGACGCCATCACCGGCGCGGTTTTCCGTGGCATTGCGGGTCGGCCGGAGTTGTTGACCACGACGACAAAGTTGAATTGTCATTGCCGAACGCCATTGATGCTGATCGGGTCCGGATCGCCTGGTCGAGTTCTGGTGCGGTCCACCCGCGCTACCGAAACAGCGCCGGTTCCGCTGTTTTTAGCGGGCGATTTCGGTTACGCCCGTCATTCCGCGCCGTCCTACTTCTTCGCTGCGCCCCAGGACTTTCCCACCGGGCGCCAGCAGAATAGGTTGCTGCCCTGACGATGCCACAGATAGGTGTCAAGATCGCCCAGGCTCGCATGCGACACAAATTTCCACATCGGAAAATCAGGGGGATTCGATTTTTTATGCATCATCCGCCCCTTTAAAACTGCGCCAGCACCGAAGGCGGCTGCTCCCGGTGGGCGGTGCGCACCGCCGGGCCGGTTCGCCGAAGGCCACGCGCCGGCTCCGGGAGCGCGCTGTTGGGTCCGGCGCGCGGTAGCTGGGTTGGCTGTGCCACCGCGCGCCGGCCGCCCGGACATGGCCGATTTGCCTTTGTTTCGATAACGCGCGGCGGTGCGTCGCAAATGGACTACCGACGTCGCCGGCGGTGGGGCTAAGCAGTCGATTGTCATCCGGCGACCTCCCGGCGACATGCGCAATTGCGTGTCATGTCCGGAGCTTATGGTCGGCTCTGGCGCCGTTGGGCCGAGTGCGAGCCAAATAGAGTAGTGGGAGCGCCCAGTTAGCGTAGCGACGGCGCGGAAATACTCCGCCGATACCGACCGAGCACACCGCATCATCCCGCGAAAGAGTGGGTCCAGAACGGGTGCAGATAAACAACTTTCACACCGCCCCCACACGAAATCCGTAAGACGCGCGTTGAATACCGCTGGCTTTCGGCGATGTCAATTTCATCGGTGCGGTGTCGCCATTCTTGAATAGTTCATCGGGCCGCTGATCCACCGCAGACCGGAGGTTGCCGGCGCGAACCTGTCGGCGTCGCGGACGGACGCCCTCCCTCGGATACAGCGCACGGTACGTTGGCGAGCATGACATCGCTGCGGGACAAAGTCGTTTTCATCACCGGCGGTGCCCGGGGGATCGGGGCCGAGACCGCGCGCCGGCTGAGCGCCAAAGGCGCCAAGCTCGTGCTGACCGATCTGAACGAGGCGGACCTCAAGGCGCTGGCCGCCGAACTCGGCGAGGAACGGGTGCTGACCGTCGTCGCCGACGTGCGTGACTTGTCGGCGATGGAGGCTGCCGCGGGCCGCGCGGTCGAACGATTCGGCGGCATCGACGTGGTGGTGGCCAACGCCGGTATCGCCAGTTACGGCTCGGTGCTGCAAGTGGACCCCGACGCCTTCAAGCGGGTGCTCGACATCAACGTGCTCGGCGTCTTCCACACCGTGCGCGCCACTCTGCCGGCGTTGATCGAGCGCCGCGGCTACGTGCTGATCGTCTCGTCGCTGGCCGCCTACACCGCCTGCCCCGGGCTGGCGCCGTACAACGCCTCCAAGGCGGGCGTCGAGCTGCTGGCCAACGCGCTGCGGCTGGAGGTGGCCCACCGGGGCGTCACCGTCGGCTCGGCGCACATGTCCTGGATCAACACGGCGCTGGTCCGTGACACCCAGTCCGACCTGCCGGCGTTCAACGCATTGCTGGCCAGCTTCCCGTGGCCGCTGAGCAAGACGACCACGGTCGACAAGTGCGCCGCCGCCTTCGTCAAGGGGATCGAGCGCCGGCGCACCCGCGTCTACTGCCCGCGCTGGGTGGCGCTGTTCCGTTGGGTCAAGCCGGTGCTGTCCAGCCCGGTCGGCGAGATGCCGCTGCACAAATCCACCGCCGAGCTGCTGCCCCAGCTGGACGCCCAGGTTGCCGCGTTGGGCCGCTCCACCAGCGCTTACAACCGAGACCTCGGCACGTCCTAACCGGTCTTGGTCGCGCCCTGCGATGCGACGGCCGCCACCCGGTTGCGCACCAGGAACCATCCGGCGCTCAACGCGGGGACGACGAATACCACCGTCGCGATGGTCCAGACGCCGGTCTCTTTGTCGAACGCCATCATGACCAGGACACCGGCCAGGAACGCCAGGGTGAGGTAGCCGGAGTAGGGGGCCCACGGCATCCGGAACCGCGGCCGTTCGACGAGCCCGGCCTGGGCCAGCCGGTAGAAGCGCAGCTGACACAGCACGATGGTCGCCCAGCACGCGATGATGCCGGGCGCCACGATGTTGAGCACGATCTCGAACGCTTCGCCGGGGTTGACGGCATTCAGGGCGATGCCGACCAGACAGATGGCCGCGGCCATCGCGATGCCCACGAAGGGCACGCCCGTCCTGGACATCCGGATCGCGAACCTGGGTCCGCTACCACTGGACGCCATCGAGTGCATGATCCGGCCGGTGGAATACAGCCCCGCGTTCAGGCTCGACAGGGCGGCGGTGAGCACCACGATGTTCATCAGGTCCCCGGCGCCGTGGAAGCCGATCCTGGAAAAGAAAGTGACGAAAGGACTTTCGGTCGCCTTGTAGGACGTGTATGGCAGCAGCAGGGCCAGCAGCGCCACCGACCCGACATAGAAGATCGCGATGCGCGCGATCACCGCGTTGATCGCACGGGGCATGACCTTCTCCGGCTCGGCGGTCTCACCGGCGGCCGTGCCGACCAATTCGATTGCGGCATAGGCGAATACCACGCCCGAGGTGGTCAACAGGACCGGCAGCACGCCGGACGGGAACAGCCCGCCGTGGTCGGCCCACAGACTCAGCCCGGTGCTGTGACCGTCGATGCGATACCGCCCCGCCAGGAAGACGACCCCGACCACCAGGAAGGCGACCAGCGCCAGAACCTTGACCAGCGCCGCCCAGAATTCCAGCTCACCGAACCACTCCACCGAGATCAGGTTCATCGACAGCACGACGATCAGGGCGAGCAGCGCCAGTACCCACTGGGGGATCGATTCGAAGGCCGTCCACCGTCGCAGGTAGGTGGCGATCGCCGTGGTGTCGACGATGGCGGTCATCGACCAGCCCAGGAAGTACATCCAGCCGATCGCGTAGGCCGCCTTCTCGCCGAAGAGCTCCCGCGAATACGACACGAACGAGCCCGACGACGGGCGATGCAGCACCAACTCGCCCAGCGCTCGCAGAATCAGGAACACGAAAACGCCGCAGACGGCGTAGACCAGAAACATCCCGGGGCCCGCCTTGGCCAGCCGGCCGCCCGCGCCCAGGAAGAGCCCGGAGCCGATCGCGCCGCCGATGCCGATCATCTGCACCTGCCGGTGCTTGAGCCCCTTGCGATAACCGGCGTCTTCGCCGGTTACGGGATTTGGGTTGCCATCACCAGGCAACGCGGCCATGAAACGTCCAATCGGTAGGTCGCGAAGCGATGCTTCCGTACGCGGTCGGCCGACGGCAAATTCAGCGAGATTCGACGGCGATGACGAGCGTTAGTCTCTCTGGCCGCGATCCGCTTCGCCCGGCTGGACCGCGCCCGAGATCGCCACTAGCGCCCGAAGCCGGGGCGCCGGCGGCGCAGATAGCGCTCGAACTCGGCGGCCAGCGCGTCGCCGTCGATCTTGCCCAGCGCCTCGTTCATGTCGACCTCGGCGTCGCCGCGTTGCTCGAGCGACAGCACGTACTCGGCGAGGTCCTCGTCCTCGGCCGTCATCTCCGTGACCGCCTGCTCCCAGTCCTCGGCGTCCGTCGGCAGGTCGGCGAGCGGCACTTCGATGTCCAGGACGTCCTCGACGCGGCGCAGCAGGGCCACCGTCGCCTTCGGGTTCGGCGGCTGCGAGACGTAGTGCGGCACCGCCGCCCAGAACGTCACCGCAGGAATACCGGCGGCCACGCAGGAGTCCTGGAACACCCCGGCGATGCCGGTCGGGCCCTCGTAGCGGCTTTCCTCGAGGCCGAAGCGTTTCGCGGACTCGGGGGAGTACGCCGCGCCCGACACCGGGACCGGCCGGGTGTGCGGGGTGTCGGCCAGCAGCGCGCCCAGGATCACCACGGTGTCCACGTTGAGCTTGTCGGCGATGGCCACCAGTTCGGCGCAGAAGGTGCGCCAGCGCATGTTGGGTTCGACGCCGTGCATCAGCACGACATCGCGGTCGCTGCCCGGGGGCCTGCAGTGCGAGATCCGCATCGCCGGCCAGACCAGTTCCCGCGTCACGCCGTCGACCTGGCGGATCACCGGGCGGTTCACCTGGTAGTCGTAATACGCCTCGTCGTCGATCTCCAAGATCGGGTCGGCTTCCCAGATGGCCTCGAGGTGTTCCAGCGCGTCGCTGGCGGCGTCGCCGGCGTCGTTCCAGCCCTCGAACGCAGCCACGACGACGGTGTCGTGCAGTTCGGGCAACGCGGCCTGACCACTAGGGGGGCCGAAGGGGGGGCCGTCGGGCGGGGTCACAGAATTAGCGTACGGCCTTCCGCCCGGCCACGATGCGGACCGTGCGTGGTCCGGCTACGAGTCGGGAAATTGGACTCCGAACCCGATGTCCCGGGCGCGGTGGCCAAGGATCGCCGGCCGATTGGCGCTCAACCGGGGGCTTTGCATAGGACGACTATTCTTATGGCGTGACTGCCGCTGACGAACAGACCCCGGAGGGCCCCAACCACCGGTGTCGACGCGGTCGAGGCGAAATAGGTTCGGCTGCGATTTCGTTAACCTTGGTAACTACTATGTCGCCGGCAGGCTCCGCGAGCTGTCGATAGCGGCGATGAGTTGGGCGTCCAAACGTCGATCGGGTGACGACGTAGACTTTTCTGGTCGAGAGGCGTTGCAACGGATACCGGCCCGCACCGGTGTCCGCCACGCTCGGCAGAGTCAAGGACGCCTTCCGCTACGGAAGGGATTCATGTGAGCGCCTCCGAATCGAGCACGGTGCCGAACACCTTCGCGCCGAACATCCGCCCCGACTGCACCGACGAACTGACGGCCGCTCTGCGCCAGCGGATCATGGTGATCGACGGCGCGATGGGCACGGCGATCCAGCGCGACCGGCCCGACGAGGCCGGCTACCGCGGCGACCGGTTCACGGAATGGCCGACCGCTCTGCAGGGCAACAACGACCTGCTCACGCTGACGCAGCCGCAGATCATCGAGGGTATCCACCGCGAGTACCTCGAGGCGGGCGCCGACATCGTGGAGACCAACACGTTCAACGCGAACGCGATCTCGCTGTCCGACTACGACATGGCGGACCTGGCCTACGAGCTGAACTACGCCGGCGCCGCCCTGGCGCGGGCGGCCGCCGACGAGTACAGCACCCCGGACAAGCCCCGCTATGTCGCCGGCGCGATCGGGCCGACGACGCGAACCGCGTCGATCTCGCCGGACGTCAACGACCCCGGGGCACGCAACGTCTCCTACGACCAGCTGGTCGACGCCTACCTGGAAGCCGCCAACGGCCTGGTCGACGGTGGTGTCGACCTGCTCATCATCGAGACGATCTTCGACTCGCTGAACGCCAAGGCGGCGGTGTTCGCCGTCGAGACGCTGTTCGAGCAGCGCGGGCGCCGGTGGCCGTTGATCATCTCGGGCACCATCACCGATGCCTCCGGGCGCACGTTGTCCGGTCAGGTCACCGAGGCGTTCTGGAACGCGATCCGGCACGCCAAACCGATTGCGGTGGGGCTCAACTGCGCCCTGGGCGCGCCGGAGATGAGGCCCTACATCGCCGAGATGTCGCGGATCGCAGACACATTCGTCTCCTGCTACCCGAACGCCGGTCTGCCCAACGCCTTTGGCGAGTACGACGAGACCCCGGAGCGTCAGGCCGGTTACATCGCCGACTTCGCCGAGGCCGGGCTGGTCAACCTCGTCGGTGGTTGCTGCGGGACCGCGCCGCCACACATCGCCGAGATCGCCAAGGTCGTCGAGGGCACGCCGCCGCGCGAGGTCCCGAAGATCGAGGTGGCCACCCGGCTGTCGGGCCTGGAACCGCTCAACATCACCGACGACTCCCTGTTCGTGAACATCGGTGAGCGAACCAACATCACCGGCTCCGCCCGGTTCCGCAACCTGATCAAGGCCGAGGACTACGACACCGCGCTGTCGGTCGCCCTGCAGCAGGTCGAGGTCGGTGCGCAGGTTATCGACATCAACATGGACGAGGGCATGATCGACGGCGTCGCCGCGATGGACCGGTTCACCAAGCTCATCGCGGCCGAGCCGGACATCAGCCGCGTCCCGGTGATGATCGACTCCTCCAAGTGGGAGGTCATCGAGGCGGGCCTGAAGAACGTGCAGGGCAAGCCGATCGTCAACTCGATCTCCATGAAGGAGGGCGAGGAGAAGTTCATCCGCGAGGCGCGGCTGTGCCGCAAATACGGCGCCGCGGTCGTCGTGATGGCCTTCGACGAGCAGGGGCAGGCCGACAACCTGGAGCGCCGCAAGCAGATCTGCGGGCGTGCCTACCGGATCCTGACCGAGGAGGTCGGCTTCCCGCCCGAGGACATCATCTTCGACCCGAACTGTTTCGCGCTGGCGACCGGCATCGAGGAGCACGCGACCTACGGGATCGACTTCATCGAGGCGTGCGCCTGGATCAAGGAGAACCTGCCGGGGGTGCACATCTCCGGCGGCATCTCCAACGTGTCGTTCTCGTTCCGCGGCAACAACCCGGTGCGCGAGGCGATCCACGCGGTGTTCCTGTACCACGCCATCAAGGCCGGCCTGGACATGGGCATCGTCAACGCCGGTGCGCTGGTGCCCTACGACTCGATCGACCCCGAGTTGCGGGACCGCATCGAGGACGTTGTGCTGAACCGTCGCGAGGACGCGGCCGAGCGGCTGTTGGAGATCGCCGAGCGGTTCAACAAGTCCGAAAAGGGCGAGGACCCGGCGGCGGCGGAGTGGCGCAGCCTCCCGGTTCGCGAGCGGATCACGCACGCGTTGGTCAAGGGCATCGACGCGCATGTCGACGAGGACACCGAGGAATTGCGGGCCGAGATCGCCGCCGCGGGCGGGCGCCCGATCGAGGTGATCGAGGGCCCGTTGATGGACGGCATGAACGTCGTCGGTGACCTCTTCGGCTCGGGCAAGATGTTCCTGCCCCAGGTGGTGAAGTCCGCCCGGGTGATGAAGAAGGCCGTCGCCTACCTGCTGCCGTTCATCGAAGCCGAGAAGGAAGAGTCGGGCACGGCCGGCTCCAAGGACACCAACGGCACCATCGTGATGGCGACGGTGAAGGGTGACGTCCACGACATCGGCAAGAACATCGTCGGAGTTGTGCTGCAGTGCAACAACTTCGAAGTGATCGACCTCGGCGTGATGGTGCCCGCCGACAAGATCCTGGCCGCGGCGAGGGAGCACGACGCCGACATCATCGGGCTGTCCGGGCTGATCACCCCGTCCCTGGACGAGATGTCCAACTTCGCCGTCGAGATGGAACGCGAAGGCCTCGAGATCCCGCTGCTGATCGGCGGCGCGACCACCTCGCGCGCCCACACGGCCGTGAAGATATCGCCGCGGCGCAGCGGTCCGGTGGTCTGGGTCAAGGACGCGTCCCGCTCGGTGCCGGTCGCCGCCGCGCTGCTCGACGACAAGCAGCGACCGGCCCTGCTGGAGGCCACCGAGAAGGACTACGCATCCCTGCGCGAACGGCACGCGCAGAAGAACGAGCGGCCGATGGTGACGCTGGAGAAGGCCCGCGCGAACCGGACGCCGATCCAGTGGGACGGCTACACGCCGCCGGTGCCCGCCCAGGGCCTCGGGGTGCGGGATTTCCAGGACTACGACCTCGCCGAGCTGCGCGAGTACATCGACTGGCAGCCGTTCTTCAACGCCTGGGAGATGAAGGGCCGCTTCCCCGACATCCTCAACAACCCGGCCTCGGGCGAGGCCGCCCGCAAGCTGTACGACGACGCCCAGCAGATGCTCGACACCCTGATCAAGGAGAAGTGGCTGACCGCCAACGCGGTGATCGGCTTCTTCCCGGCGAACGCGGTCGGTGACGACATCGAGGTCTACACCGACGACACCCGTACCGAGGTGCTGACCACGTTGCACAACCTGCGCCAGCAGGGCGAGCACCGCGACGGCATCCCGAACCGGTCGCTAGGCGACTTCATCGCGCCCAAGGACACCGGACTGGCCGACTACGTCGGCGCCTTCGCCGTCACGGCGGGGCTGGGCAGCCAGGAGAAGATCGCGGAGTTCAAGGCCGCCCTCGACGACTACAGCGCGATTTTGCTGGAGTCGATCGCCGACCGGCTGGCCGAGGCTTTCGCCGAGCGGATGCACCAGCGGGTCCGCAAGGAGTTCTGGGGATTCCAGCCGGACGAACAGCTCGACAACGAGGCGCTCATCGACGAGAAGTACCGCGGGATCCGGCCCGCCCCCGGCTACCCGGCCTGTCCGGAGCACACGGAGAAGGCGACGCTGTGGAAGTTGCTGGACGTCACGGAGCGGACCGGTATCGAGTTGACCGAGTCGATGGCGATGTGGCCCGGTGCCGCCGTCAGCGGCTGGTACTTCTCGCACCCGCAGTCGCAGTACTTCGTGGTCGGCCGGATGGCCCAGGACCAGGTCGCCGACTACGCCAAGCGCAAGGGCTGGACTCTGCAGGAAGCCGAGCGCTGGCTCGCCCCCAACCTGGGCTACAACCCGGAGGACTGAGCCTGGGTGGCGGTGTGGGAGTCCGGTGTCTGAGTCCGGTGTCTGAGTCCCAGCAGCCACAAGAGTCCCGTCCGCGGCGGCTACACGCTTTTGCCCGCCTTTGAGCGACAACTGGTCCCGCCGAGGGCGACAACTGGTCCCGCCGAGGGCGACAACTGGTCCCGCCGAGGGCGTTGTCGCTCAGAGGCGGGCACTTCGATAGTCGCCGGACTCAGGGACTGCTGTGACTCGTGTGAGTCGGGTCCTCTTAAACGCGCAGCACCGGGCTCAATGCGGACAGCGGGATGTGCGCCTGCACGGTGCCGCCGTCCATGAACCACTGCGGCAGGCCGGGGGAGAAGTTGATCGGCTCGTCGTGGCCGACCGGATAGTCGGGCATGTAGAGGATCAGCTCGTCGGGCGTCAGCGCCCACGCCTTGTACGCGCCCGAGTACACCTTGTCGGGAGTCCAACGGTCGACGATGAACGGGTAGGTTCCCGGATCATGCGGTGGCGGGGCCTGATTGAGTGCCGTTTCGATAAACGGCTGGGCCAGTGGGGGAATGGCGGTCAGCGGGTTCGACGTCGTCAGGTCCGCCAGCTGCACCCGCCTGCCGGCCGCCATGTCGAAGGTGAAGGTCCGGTAGGCGTTGTTGGGCTTGGGCCCGTCGGCGTGATAGTCCTCGTGGAACACCGCGCTGAGCAGGTTGCCGTGCCGGAAGACCTCGAAATTCTCCTCGCCGTAGCTGTCGGCGGCCATGCTGCCGTTGGCGTTTCGCCAATTGTTGACCAGCGTGTGCAGGTAGTCCCGGATCACCGGGCCGGTGGTCGGATTGTCGACGAGGTCGTCGGGCACGGCGACCTTGATGTCGCGCACGGCGTTGCGTTCCGAGGTCACCGACGTGTGGCAGTACTGGCCGTCCCAGTCACCGCCGAGGTCGCCGCAGAATGACGGCGCCGACGCGTGCGTGGTAGCGGTGCCGGGAATCGTTGCGGCCGCGGCCAATACGAGTGCCGCCGACAATCTCTTGAGCATGAAGGCCTCCGCTCGGCTCAGAGGAGTTGGACTTTGCTTGCCCGCCAGCGGCCGTCGACCTTCTGCATGGTCATCTTGATCCTGCTGCGGTCGATGCGCGGATCGGGTGCGGCGGTGTTGGTGACGGTCTGGTCGATGAAGAGCAGCACGACGACCCTGTCGGTGGATTCGGACTGGATGGCCGAGTCGACCACCACGCCGTGCGCGGTCGCCTTGTTGTCGATCAGCAGCTGCCGGAGCTTGACGCTGGACTGGGTGTACATGTCCTTGAATTCCCCGCTCGCGCCGTCGAGCACCTGCTTGAAGTTCTCGTCGACCTTGTTCGAGTCGATGCTCGTGAGCACCTGTGCGTAGGCGATCGCCGCCTGTTGCGCCTGTTCACCGGCCACCTTCAACTGATGGTCCTGCCACTGTCGCCAGCCGAGGAATCCCGAAACGGCAAGCGCGGCAACGAGTAACGCCGGCAGCACGCTGCGGCGCAGGTATCGGCGCCAGGGCCGCTTGGGACGCTCGGTCCCGGGGCGTTTGCGATTGAGCAGCCCACCGGCCTCGTCTTCGCCTGCGGCGTCGGCGATTTCGGGCTCCGGTTCCTCCTCGGCCTGCGCCCGGGCCTTCGGGTTCTTCTCGGTTGTCACGATCACGGTCATCTCCTCTGGATCGGCTCAGATGGTCTCGGGGCTCAGTGCGGCGGTTCGATCGGCAGCTGCGGACCGCCGTACGGGGTGGGAATGCTGTAGCGGCCCCGCGGGGTCGGATCGGTTCGCTGGCCCAGGTTCGCGCCCGGCGGCGGGCCGGCGGTGTCGTCGCCGCCCGGCCGTGGCGCGTTCTTGGCGCCGCGGATCGAGACCGCCGGATCGTCGTCGCGGCAGTAGGTATACATGAACGGTTCGTAGTAATCGGCTGCCGACGGCGCGTGCGACGGCGTCCCGTAGTCGCACACGTAGCGCGGGTACAGGTCGGCCGTCGCCCAGACACCGCCGTCGTGGAATGCGCTCGTCACCGCGTCCAATACCGACCCGCGGTAGTCGGGGAACAGCGCGTTGAGCGCCGGGACCCGCAGGTAGAACAGCTGCGACATCGTGGCCATGCTGCCCAGCAGCTGCACCATGGTGTCGGAGTTGTCGGCGAACAGGTTGTCGACGGCCGACAGCGTGCCCGGCGTCTGCGCAGTCAACCGGCGGTAGCCGGCCTGCATCCTGGCGACACCGGTGAGCGTGTGGTTGAGTTCGGTTGCGGCGGCGCCTAATCCGCTGTTCTTGTCGCTGGCCAGCGTGAGCACGACGCGGCTGGTCTTGATGATGCTGGTGGTCTGGGGCAGCACCGAGTCGAGCGTCGAAAGCAGGAACGTGCCGCCGTCGACGATGGCGGTCAGCTTCGCCGGGCCCTCCTTGCTCAGGCTCAATTCCTTCTTGATCAACTCGACCTTGTGCGGGTCCACCTGGGCCAGCAATCCGTCGGCGTCGCCGAGCAACTGGGCCAAGCTGACCGGGACTGTGGTGTGGTCCGAGGCGATGAGGCTGCCGTCGTGCAGATACGGGCCGGCGTCGGACGCGGCTTCGAAGTTGATGTACTGCTCACCGGCCGGCGAGAGCGCCGACACGTGCACGACGCTGTTCGCCGGGATCCGAACCTTCGACGTGATGCTGGCGACGGTGTTGACGCCGTTGTCGGTGATCTGCAGCGACTCGACGCGGCCGATGCGGACTCCGCGCAGCGCGACGTCCTGATTGGGCAGCAGGCCACCGGATTCCGCCAACTGCACGGTGACCCGGTAGGACGAGGCGAAGGGCTTCACCCGCAACGCGCCGATGAGCAGGTAGGCGGTCGCCACCACCAGGATGAGCACCAGGCCGGCCACCGACAGCCAGACCTGTTGCCGGTGACCCGTACGCACCGCTCGGACAACGACATTGGCGAAGTCGGCGACGGCGCGCATCATGGTTGCGCTCCTGGCGGTGGTGGCGCACCCGGTGCCGGCGGTGCTTGTGCCGGCGGCGGTCCGGGTGCGACGTCGATCTGCCCCGGGATGTTCGGATCCGGGATGACCGGAACCTGTGGCGAGTTCGGCCCGCGGCCGACGATACGTTCCTGCAGCCGCCACAGCGTGTACTTCAGGGTGCCGACGAGCAGGTTCACGTTGTAGTGGTGCGGTCCATGCAGGCCGATGTCACCGGGGAAGCCGATGTCGGGAAGCGACCCCAGCATGATCTTGTCCACGCCGACGTTCACCGAGATCGAATTCCCGGCAGTCGATTTGACCAGCGCGGGGATCAGCCGGTTGATCGACAGCCAGCTGGTATCCGGGCTCATGGCAACGTCATTGGCGGCCCCGGCGATCGTGTTCAGGTCGCGGATCATGCTGCGGCCGCTGGTGTCGGTCCCGCCGATCGACGGGAACCTGGCGAGCAACCGGGAGGTGTCGCCCACCTGCACTGCCAGGTTGGAAAGCTGGCTGGTGTTGTCGGCCAGCGCCGACGTGGCGGGGCTGGCGGCCGTCATCAGGTCGCCGATGGTCTGGTTCTTGGCGTCCAGTTGGTCGGCCAGGTGCGACAGTTGGGTCAGCGCGTGCGAGATCTGGTCGGACCGGGCGTCCAGGGTCCCGAGCAACTGGTTGGACTTACGGATCATGTCGCCGAACGCCTGGCCCTGGTCGCCGGTCGCCTTGCCGAAACCGTTGATGATGTTGGTGAAATTGCGGACCGCCCCGCCGTTCACCAGGATCGCGGCCGAGCTCAGCACCGACTCGACGGTCGCGGCGGCCGCGGTCGAATCCAGGCCGATGGTGTCGCCGTCGTGCAGCAGCGGCGTGTCCGCGGGATCGTCGGCCGGCGGCTTCAGCGCGACGAACACGTCGCCCAGCGGTGTCGCGGTGCGCAATTCGGCGGTGCTGCCGCGCGGCAGGAGCACGCCGTCCCGGATGCGCAGCCGGGTGACGGCGGTGTAGTTGCGCGCCACCATCGATTCGAGCTGCCCGACGTCGGCGCCGGCCAGCTTGACCTTGGCGTTCATCGGCAGGTTGAGCGCGTTGGAGAACACCGCGTTCAGCGAATACCCGCCCGAGCCCAGCCCCGGGGCCGGAAGGGGCAGGCTGGCAAGGCCGTTCGTGGCGCATCCCGCGGTGACCATCGCGGCGGCCACCACCGTCAGCGCGCCCCGCGCGCCCGTGGCCATCATTTCTGCCCCATGGCGGCCATGCCGTCGAGCACGTACGTCAACCCGAAATCGGGGCCGAAGTCCTGGATCGTCCCGGTGCTGCAGCCCAGTTGCCGAAGGCCCATCAGGTTGCAGATCTCTTTGGTGTACTGGCTGTCGAAGAGCAACCGATCCGTCAGGAAGCGGGCCCGCACGCTGCCGTTGGCCCGGTCGATCATGTTGTAGGCGTTGTCGGCCACCAGCGGAGCCAGATCCAGCAGCTCGGCCAGGTCGCGGCGTTGGTCGGTCACCGTCTTGAGCGTGTCATTGCCGTGCAGGACGGCTTGTTTGACATTGTCCCGATTTTCGTCGAGCAGGTCGCCGGCCCGCTGGATCAGCTGGTCGAGTTTGTGGCCGGTGCTGCCGCTGCCGAGGTCCTCGTCGGCCATGATCTGGCTGACTTGGTGGATGGTGGAGGCGAATTCGCGCAGTTTCGTGTCGTTGGCGGCCACCGCGTCGAACAGCGTGCTGATGTTCTTGACGATCGTGGTGATCTGCTCGCGGGTCGTCGCGCCCCCGTCGCTGGACAGCCGCAGCGCCTTGGACAGCTCGCCGAGGGCCGCCTTGATCTTCTCGCCGTTGCCTTTGACCACCTCGGTGCCGCCGCCCAGCACGTCGGCGATCGGTCCGCCGCCGTGGCCGTCACCCTCCAGCGACTTGGTCACCTTGTCCAAAACGTTGAGCACGCTGCTGAATTCGACGGGCGTCTTGGTCCGGGGCAGGCCGATGGTGTCGTGGTTCTGCAGGGTCGGGCCGCCGCGGTAGGGCGGCGTCAGCTCGATCTGTCGATCCGTGAGGATGGAGGTCGACACCGTGACGGCCTGCGCGGTGGCGGGCACTTTGACGTGACGGTCGATGGTGAACTCGACCTCGACGTAGCCGCCCTTGGGGTTGATCTTGGTGATCTTGCCCACCGGCATGCCCAGCACCGCCACCTCGTTGCCCTCGTAGAGGCCCGAGGCGCTGTCGAATTGGGCCGTCACGGTGATCGTGTCCTCACCGGAACTCAGTGACCACCAGCCGATTCCGATCGCCGCGCCGATAACCGCGACCGCGGCGACGATGGCCAGCGTCCTGGCGCCAAGCCCCCTCACTTGCAGTCCTTGAAGTACTGGATCATGCCGAACTGCTTGGCGCGGCCGCTGATTGCACACATCCACGAGTCGATCAGCGGGACGTTCGGGGCGTTGAAGTTGATCGCGTTGCCATCGCCGGTGAGGTTGGCGGCCTCGCGGAAGAAGATCGGGCTGGTCTGCAACATGCTGTGCAGCAGGTCGTCGTGTTCCGACATCAGGTTGGTGAAGTCGCGCATGTCTTTGATCAGCGCGTCCAGGCCGGAGCGGTCGTTGACCACCACCTGGCTCATGGTGTCGACGAGGCTGGACAGCGACTGCATCATCGCGTGGAAAACGGCGCGCCGGGCGACGAATTGGCCCAGCAGGTCTTGCCCCTGGTCGACCAGGGCGCCGATGCCGGCCTGCTGGCGCCGCAACGTGTTCGTCACCTGCTCGGTGCTGCGGAGCAGCTGTCCCAGTTGGTCACGCCGCACCGCGATGATCGACGACAACGTGTTGATGTTCGTGATCGCTTGCGGCACAACGGCGGGCAGGCCCTGGAGCTGCTTGCCCAGCACCGCCAGCGACTGCGCGAACCTGTCGGAGTCGACCTGCTCGAACGTCGTGGTGGCGTCCTGCAACGCGGCCTGCAGGTCGTAGGGCACCTCGGTGTGCGCCAGGTCGAAGGTGTTGTTGGGCAGGCGCGCCGGCCCGTTCGGTTCCAGCGCGAGGTAGCGCGAACCCAGGATGGTGGTGACCTTGATCTGCGCCCGGGAGTCCTTGCCCAGCTTGATGTCGTCACGGACCTTCAAGCCCGCCTCGACATGGTCGCCCACCAGCTTCATGCTGGTGACGTTGCCCACCGGGATGCCCGCGACCACGATCGGATTGCCGGCCCGCAGCGAGGCGGCCTGCAAGAACTCCGCGGTGTAATGCCGGTAGCCGGCGCCGATCGTGTGCACCAGCAGCATGACCCCGATCACCACCGCGACCACTGCGACGGCGATGAAGCCGAGCCAGGTCTTGTTGTAGCTTTCCAGCGGCCGCTTGGTCATTCGCGAAAGCCGTTGCCGCACCGACGCCTCAGCCATCGACCGTGCTCCTGCAGCGCGGGGTGTGCCAGGCCCGGTTGCCCGGCGTGGCGGCGTTGATGATGATCGGCACCACGTCGTTGAGCCCGGGGAAGAACCCCATGAAGTTCACGTCGCACACGTAGGCGTTGCCGTAGGCACCCTGATTGCCCACCCGGGTAAGGCCTTTGAGCAGCAGCGGGATGTTGTCGCCGAAGAATGCCACCTGCGGTTCGACGTCCATGATGTGTTTGGTGACACCGGGCTGGCGATCGATGAATTCGCGCAGTGCCGGGTACACGTCCGTCGCCGAGGCCGACAGCCGGTTGGTCACCCGGGCCAGCGAACCGACCGAGGCGACCAGGTCCGGTCGGCGCCGGTCGAGCTCACCGACGACGCTGCGGGCCTGCGTGATGACGCCGTCGAGATTGTCGTTCTGCTCGGCGAGGTTGCCGACCACCTTGTTGAGGTTGGTGATCACGCTGCCGAGGGCCTGATCGCGCCCCGCGAATGTCTCTGTGAGCGTAGAGGTTTGACCGACCAGAGTGGCGAGCGAGGACGTGTCGCCCTGTAGCGAGGAGATGATGCCCTTGGTGAGGTTGTCGGCGTCATGCGGGTTCAGCAGGCTGAACAGCGGTTCGTAGCCGTTGAGCAGCGTGGTCACGTCGAACGACGGCTCGGTGCGTTCCAGCGGGATGGTGCTGCCCGGGGGGAGCAGCTGCGGACTGCCCTCCTTGCCCAGGGACAGCCCGAGGTAACGCTGCCCGACGATGTTCTGGTAGGTCACCGACGCGAGGGTGTTGCCGAACAGCCGCTGTTCGGATTGCACCACGAACGAGACCTTGGCCAGTGTGCCGTCCAGTTCCACCTTTTCGACCCGGCCCACGCGCACCCCGGCCATGCGGACGTCGTCGCCCTCCCGAAGCCCGTACACGTCGCTGAACACCGCCGAATACCTGGCGGTGTCACCGGCCACGTCCCGGCGCAGGCTCACATACACCAGCCAGGTCAGCGTCAACGAGACGATCATGAACAGGGTCAGCGCGATGAGGGGGCCGCGAAACCTCATTTGGCCTCCCCGGGCGGATGAGCCAGGGACACCGTGGTGCCGCGGGCCACCGGGCCGAGCAGCAGATCGGTGGCGTCGGTGGCGGGCCCACCAGTGATCACGCCGAGCATGTTTCGTTCATATTGGCTGCCAACCGGTCCCACGTTCCCCCCGAAGGCGGCCTGCGGAATCCACGGCGCCTTGGGCGCCACCGGCGCGACCCACGGTTCGTGCGGTTGCGGTGTGGCCGGCGCCCCGGGCGTGGGGTTGTCGGGATTCGCGCTGCCGGGCACCGGCGGTGACGGCGTAATCCCCGGCGCCAGCGGCGGATTGGGATCGGTCAGGTTGGGAGTGGGGTTGATCAGCGGCGGGCCCACCGCGACCAGGTTTCCGTCCGGGCCGATCACCGTGCCGGGCGGGGGGGCCAGGTCCTTGGGCGGCTGGTAGTTCTGCGGCAGCAGCACCTCGGGCAGATCGGGTCGCACCGGAATCAGCGGTGCGGTGAAGCAACTGGGCCCTTTGAGCTCGCCGTAGTGCGGACAGTCGGCGCGGGTGTAGGTGGAACTGGGCGTGAAGGTGAGCATCGCGCGCATGTTGCCCAGGTTGGTCCGGGGGTTCCACACCTGTTCCATGAACTGGTTGGCCAGGTTGTCCAGCTTGGCGACGGCGGGCACGAAGTTGTTCGACTTCTGCGCCAGGACGCCGAGCACCGGCGTGAAATCGGTGGTGATCTTGATCAGTTGGTCGATGTGGTTGTCGAAGGATTGGCGCGTGGTGCCGACGGTGTAGTCGGCGCCCGACAGCAGCGAGGCCAACTGCCCGCGGGTCTCGGCGAAGGTCCGCATCGGCTCGACGGCCTGATGCAAGGCGTCGAGCAGGTCGGGCGCCGTCTGGGCGAGTCCGGTCGTCGCGTCCAACAACGCCGACACCGTCGAAGGGCCGGCATCGGTGCTGACGATCGAATTGAGTTGATCGAGAGCACGATTCAGCTGTGCGCCGGCGTTCAGTAGGCTCACGCGGCGGTGGTCGGTGGCCGCACCCAGCGCGGCCAGGATGCCCACCGACCTGTCGTCGCGGCCCGCCCCGCCGCGGCGAGCAGGTCACGCAGCTTGCTGACGGTCGTCTGGAACAGGACGGTCGGCAGCCGCTTGTCCTCCAGGATGTGGGCACCGTTGCGGATTTTCGCGGCCGGGGCACTTGGACTGTGGTTGTCCACCAGCTGGACCGACGAGACGGCGAAGACGTTACTGGGCACCACGCGGGCGGTCACGTTGGCCGGAATCGACTTGGCGTAGTTCTCTTTGAGGTCGATGTGGACATAGTTGGGCTTGCCGTGCGCCGCCGGCACGACGCCGTTGACCATGCCGACGAGCACGCCGTGGTATTTGACGTCGGACTTCTGCGGCAGACCGTCGCCCACGTTCACCAGGTCGGCCACCACGCGCACGTAATCGTCAAGCCTGCCCGTGGATTTGACCAACATCGCCATGGTGACCAGGGCGCTGACCAGCACCACCGCGATGCCGATGCCGAACAGCTGCCGGTCCGACGGACCGCGGCCGTCCAGCTCAAAGGAGTTGGGCATGTTCCACCGACCTACCCGCCGAACCTTGCGCCGGAGTCGACGCCCCACAGCGCCATGGTGAGCAGCATGTTCACGATGATCACGACGGTGATGCTGGCCCGCATGCCGTGCCCGGCGGCGACCCCGACGCCCTCCGGCCCGCCGCTCGCGTAATACCCGTAGTAGCACTGGATCGTCGATGCGATCCACACGAAGATGACGGCCTTGATCAACGAGTAGACGATGTCCTGACCCGCCAGCATCAGCGTGAAGTAGTGCAGGTACGAGCCGGTCGATCCGCCGCTACCGATGCCCACCACCACCTGCGTGCTCAGGTATCCGATCGCTAGGCAGGCGGCATACAGCGGGACGATCGCCACCACCGACGCGATCAGCCGGGTGGTCACCAGGTACGGGATCGGGCGGATGGCAATCGATTCCATCGCGTCGATCTCCTCGGCGATGCGCATGGATCCCAACTGCGCGGTGAAGCGGCAGCCGCCCTGCATGGCGAACGCGAGCGACGCCATCAGGGGAGCCAGCTCGCGGGTGTTCACCAACGACGACACGAACCCGGTGGCGGGCCCCAGGCCGAGCAGGTCCAGGAAGTTGTAGCCCTCGATGCCCACCAGGGCGCCGACGGTCATGCCGAGCACGACGGCCACGCCGGCGGTGCCCCCACCCACCACGATCGAGCCGTTGCCCCAGGTGATGTTCGACAGCAGCCGGAGGAACTCGGCGCTGTACTGGCGCAAGGCGAGTGGCACCGCGACCAGCGCCCGGACGAAGAAGACGAGCAGATGGCCCAGCCGGATGATCGGCACTTTGCCCCGCCGGTAAAGGCGGACGAGCGGCACCGAAATGGGTGCGAAAGGCTGATAAGCCGAGGCCGTCACGTTACAGCCCCGTCCTGGGCGACAACATGATGTAGAGCTGGCTGATGGCGACGTTGACGATCATCAACAGCAGGATCGCTTCGACGACAGCGGCATTCACGGAGTTCGCGACGCCGGTCGGTCCGCCCTTGGTGGACAAGCCTTTCTGGCTCGACACGATGGCCACGATGGCGCCGAACACGATGGCCTTGATCAGCGCCAGGATCATGTCGCCGGTGGTCGCGAACGACGCGAAGGTCGACACGAAGCTGCCGGGCGCCCCGTTCTGGAAGTAGACGTTGAACATGTAGCTGGCGAAGAATCCGGCGAAGCACACGACGCCGGTGAGGGCCACGCCGATCATCACCGCGGCGGCAAAGCGGGGGACGACCAAGCGGCGGATCACCGAGACGCCCATCACCTCCATCGCGTCGGTCTCTTCGCGCATCGTGCGCGAACCCAGGTCTGCGGTGATGGCCGACCCGACCGCCGATGCCATCAGGACCGCGGCCACCAGCGACGCCCCCTGCCGGATGACCGCCAGCCCGCTGGCCGCCCCGGCCAGCGACGTGGCGCCGACCTGGCCGGCCAGCAACGCGAACTGGATGGACAAAGTGACGCTGATCGGCAGCGACACCAGGATCGTCGGCAGCACGGCGGTGCCGGCCATGAACGCGCCCTGGCGGACGAATTCCTGCCACTGGAAGCGCCCGGTCGCCAGGTCGTAGAAGAAGTATTGAGCGGTTCGCACACCCAGGACGAACTGCTCGCCTACCGTCGTCAGCGAGGCGACCGGGTGACGCCTGACGTACCCGACGGACCAGTTCCGGATGGCGGTGACGCCATCGAGCTCGGTCGTCGTCATAGCGGCGTGACCTGCCGTCCGTCTAGCAAATCCATGGCACAGGTCATCGCGTACCAGCTACCGCGTTCATCGGCCCTCTTCCCACCCCTCAACGCTGAGTGCCGAGCGGAGGACATCGAGCGGGCGTCTGACACTATTCTTATTAAAATAGTGTCAACAAGCGCGAGAACTCCGCAGCTCATCGGTGTGCGCTGCATCACACTAGCCTACTTGATAGCGACTTTCAATAGTGTAGAGTCACTCATCTGAGTTCGTCGCTGGACGACGCCGCGGGGTTTCAATGTCGGATTGACGAAGGTGATGGCATGCCCTCAGCAAATATATCGTTGCGGGACCGACGGCGTGCTGAGCTGCTTTCCCAGATCCAGCGGACCGCGCACCGGCTGTTCGCCGAACGCGGCTTCGAGGCGGTGACCACCGAGGACATCGCCGCGGCCGCCGGTGTTTCCATCAGCACGTATTTCCGGTACGCCCCGCCAAGGAGGGCCTGCTGGTCGATCCCGCCCGGGAGGCGGCCGCCGAGATCGTGGGTTCCTACAGCACCAGGCCGCCGTACGAGTCTGCGGCCGAAGCGTTGATCCAACTGTTCGTCACGCATGCGAGGGAGGTCGGTGCGGCAGGCAACTTCGATACCTGGGGTCACGCCGTCGCGACCGCCCCCCACCTCCTGCGGAAGTCCGTGATGATGAGCGAAACCGATCACCGCAACCTGATCCAGCACGTTGCGGAGCGGATGAATGTCAATGCAGCACTTGACATTCGGCCGGCCCTGCTGGTGCACACCAGTTTGGCCACCGTCCAATTCGTCCTCAGCGAGTGGTTGACCTCGGAGACGGCCCAGGGCTCACCGTTTCATGTCCGGTTGGAGGAAGCGCTGCGCATCACGCTCGCCGGTTTCGGCGGGGGAAGCGGCGCAGAACCCGGCCGCGGCTAAACCGCCGTGACTTTGCTCGCCGCCGCGTGAAACAATCGCTGGCCGTGAAGACCTTCGAGGATCTGTTCGCCGAACTGGGCGAGCGTGCCCGTACCCGGCCGGCCGGCAGCGCGACGGTCGCCGCGCTCGACGGCGGCGTCCACGGGCTGGGTAAGAAGATCCTCGAGGAGGCCGGCGAAGTGTGGCTGGCCGCCGAACACGAATCCGACGACGCGCTGGCCGGGGAGATCAGCCAGTTGCTCTACTGGACGCAGGTGCTGATGGTGGCGCGCGGGCTGACCCTCGCCGACGTGTATCGGAAGTTATGACCATGCTGCGGGTTGCGGTTCCCAACAAGGGCACGCTGAGCGAGCCGGCCAGCGAGATCCTCGCCGAGGCCGGCTACCGGCGCCGCACCGATTCCAAAGACCTGACCGTCATCGACCCGGCCAACCAGGTCGAGTTCTTCTTCCTGCGGCCCAAAGACATTGCCATCTATGTGGGTTCGGGCGAACTGGATTTCGGCATCACCGGACGGGACCTGGTGGGTGATTCGGACGCACCGGTGCGCGAACGGCTGGCGCTGGGGTTCGGCTCGTCGAGCTTCCGCTACGCCGGACCGGCCGGGCGCGACTGGAAGATCGCCGATCTGGCCGGCAAGCGGATTGCCACCGCGTACCCCAATCTGGTGCGAAAAGACTTGTCCGGACGCGGTATTGAGGCAACCGTGATCAGGCTCGACGGCGCGGTGGAGATCTCGATACAACTCGGCGTCGCCGACGCCATCGCGGACGTGGTGGGTTCCGGGCGCACCCTGAGCCTGCACGACCTGGTGGCCTTCGGCGAACCGCTGTGCGATTCGGAAGCGGTGCTGATCGAGAGCGACCACGGCAGCAAGTCCGGGACCCAGGCGGCGCGCGATCAACTGGTGGCGCGGATCCAGGGCGTGGTGTTCGGCCAGCAATATCTGATGCTCGACTACGACTGCCCCCGCTCGGTGCTGGACAAGGCCACGGCGATCACGCCGGGGCTGGAGTCGCCCACCATCGCGCCACTCGCCGACCCGGACTGGGTGGCCATCCGCGCGCTGGTGCCGCGTCGCGGCGTCAACGAGATCATGGACGAGCTGGCCGCCATCGGCGCCAAGGCGATCCTGGCGTCCGACATCAGGTTCTGCCGGTTCTGATTGGGCACGGTGCAAAACCCGCGGCTGTGTTAGCGTCCGCCACGGGGGACTGCCCGGGTTGGCGTGTGGGCCGTCCCTGCATCGGTCGCCGGCGTACGTCTCCCAGGAGGGTCTTCCGTGACACACGCACTTCTTGTCCTGCTGGCTCTACTGATTGGTGTGGTGGCCGGGCTGCGGTCGCTGACCGCGCCCGCCGTGGTCGCCTGGGCCGCCTATCCCGCGGTCCTTGGCTGGATCGATCTGCACGGCACGTGGGCGGGCTGGATGGCCAGCATCATCGCGGTGATCGTCTTCACCGTCCTCGCCGTGGGCGAACTGATCAACGACAAGCTGCCCAAGACGCCGGCCCGCACCGCGCCGCCGATCTTCGCGGCGCGCATCGTCATGGGCGGGCTGGCGGGCGCGGCCCTGGGCGCGTGGCCGCACTGGACGTTCACCGCGCTCGGCGCCGGCGTCATCGGTGCGGTGCTGGGCACCCTCGGCGGCTACCACGCGCGCAGACGGCTGGTCGCCGCGACCGGCGGCAGGGACCTGCCGATCGCCTTGCTGGAGGACGCCGTCGCGATCCTGGGCGGGTTCGCCATCCTCGCGGCGACGGGTCACGTCTTGACCGAGTACCTGCTGACGGCGGTTAAGTGACAGAACATTTCGATGCGATCATCGTCGGGGCCGGGCAGGCCGGCCCGCCGCTGGCAGGCCGGCTGACCGCGGCCGGGCAGCGCGTCGCGGTGGTGGAGCGCAAGCTGATCGGCGGAACCTGCGTCAACAACGGATGCATCCCGACCAAGACGCTGGTGGCTTCCGCGCACGCCGCGCACCTGGCGCGCCGGGGCACCGAATACGGCGTCGCGACCGGGCCGGTGAGCGTCGACATGGCGAAGGTCAAGGCCCGCAAGGACGAGATCATGCTCGGCGACCGCAAGGGCGTCGAGGATTGGCTCGAGGGCATGAACGGCTGCACCGTGTTTCGCGGTCACGCGGTCTTCGCCGATCCGCACACGCTGCGGGTCGGCGACGATGTGCTGCGCGCCGACCGCATCTTCCTCAACGTCGGTGGGCGCGCGGTGGTGCCCGACATCCCGGGCCTGCCCGACGTCGACTTCCTCACCAACGTCTCGATTTTGGAACTCGACACCGTGCCAACGCATCTCGTCATCGTCGGGGGCGGCTACATCGCGCTGGAGTTCGCGCAGATGTACCGGCGGTTCGGGGCCCGGGTGACCGTCGTCGAACGGGGGCCGCGGCTGGCGTCGCGCGAAGACGAGGACGTCTCGGCCACCATCGAAGACATCCTGCGGGCCGAAGACATCGACGTCATCGTCGGCGCCGATGATGTGCGAATAGTCAAGACCGGCAACGGGTTCGAGCTGACCCCTCGGCAGGGCACCGCCCCCGTCGGGGGAGCCATCTGCTGCTGGCGGTGGGGCGACGACCCAATACCGACGACCTCGGCCTGGAAGCGGCCGGGGTGCAGACCGGCCCCGGGGGCTACATCGTGGTCGACGACCAACTCAAGACCAGCGTCGATCACATCTGGGCGATGGGCGACTGCAACGGCAAGGGCGCGTTCACCCATACCTCGTACAACGACTTCGAGATCGTCGCCGCGAATCTGCTGGACACAGATTCTGGCGAGCCGCCACGGCTCGTCAGCGACCGGATCACCACCTACGCGCTCTACATCGATCCGCCGCTGGGGCGGGCCGGGATGACCGCCGATCAGGTGCGCGCGTCGGGCCGTAAGGCGCTGGTCGGCAAGCGGCCGATGACCCGGGTGGGCCGCGCGGTGGAAAAGGGTGAGACGCAAGGCTTCATGAAGGTCGTCGTTGACGCCGACACCAAGGAGATCCTGGGGGCCGCCGTCTTCGGGGTCGGCGGCGACGAGGCGATCCACGGCATCCTGGACGTCATGTCGGCCAAGGCGCCCTACACCACGCTGTCGCGGACCATGCACATCCATCCCACGGTCAGCGAGCTGATTCCGACGGTGCTGCAGGAGCTTTCGCCGCTCGACTAGCTTAGGCGGCCGGCTCGGTGGTATGCGAATCAGCCTGCGCCGCAAGGGATTCCGGCCACCCCGGATAGGGCGGCGGTGTTCCGCCGAACAACGGGCAGTGCTGCTGGTGGGGACACCAGTCGCACAGCCGCGACTGGGTGGGACGGAAATCGCCCGTCCGCCCGGCGAGTTGGATGGCCCGCCAGATCGCCATCAGCGTCTTCTCGAACCGCAGCAGCTCGTCGTGATCGGGCGTGTAGTCGAGCACCTGGCCGTCGGCCAGGTAGATGAGCCGCAGCCGGGTGGGCTGCACGCCGCGCGATCGCAACAGTGCCACCGCGTAGAACTTCATCTGGAACATGGCCTTGAACTCGGCCAGCGCCCGCGCGGCCGGCGGCGCCTTGCCGGTCTTGTAGTCGACGACCCGAAGCTCGCCGGTGGCCGCGACGTCGATGCGGTCGATGAAGCCCCGCAGCAGGGTGCCGTCGGCGAGCTCGACCTCCACCCGCTGCTCACAACACTCGGGGTTGAACCCGGTTGGGTCCTCGAGCCGGTAATACCCGGCGAGCAACGCCTGCGCCTCGGCGAGCAGCTGCGTGCGCTGCACGGGATCCACGTCGGCGGTCATCTCGGGTGTCGCGGCGATGATCTGGTCCCACGCGGGCTCCACCAGGGACATGGCGGTGTCGGGGCCGCGCTGTTCGGCGGGCAGGTCGTAGAGCTGTTGCAGGGTGGCATGGACCAGCGATCCGCGCAGTTGCGCGGCCGACGGCGCCTCGGGCAGCCGATCGATGGCCCGGAACCGGTACAGCAGCGGACATTGCTTGAAGTCCGCGGCCCGCGACGGTGACAGGGCCGGGCGGTACACCTGCCCCGCCGGGCGCTCATCAACCTGGGGGGCCGACTGGGGCGCCTCCGGCTGGACGATCATGTCGGCAGCCTAGGACTGGGCGCCGACAACCCCCAAACACCTGCGGCGGCGAGTCGGCTGGCACGCTAGACCGCGTGTCAGTAACCGGCCCGTTCACCGAGGGCGAGCGCGTCCAGCTCACCGATGCCAAGGGTCGGCATTACACGGTCGTCCTCACGCCGGGCGCCGAGTTTCACACGCATCGCGGGGCGATTCCGCACGACGCGCTGATCGGGCTCGAGCAGGGCAGCGTGATCAAGTCCAGCAACAACGCCGTGTACCTGGTGATGCGGCCCCTGCTGATCGACTACGTCATGTCGATGCCGCGCGGGCCCCAGGTGATCTATCCGAAGGACGCCGCCCAGATCGTGCACGAGGGCGACATCTTCCCGGGCGCGCGGGTGTTGGAGGCCGGTGCCGGCTCCGGCGCGCTGACCTGTTCGCTGCTGCGCGCGGTCGGGCCCGAGGGCCGGGTGACCTCCTATGAGCAGCGCGCCGACCACGCCGAGCACGCCGAACGCAACGTCTCGGTGTTTCACGGCGGCCAGGCACCCGACAACTGGCAGCTCATCATCGGCGACATCGCCGACTCCGAGCTGCCGGACGGATCCTTCGACCGCGCGGTACTCGACATGCTCGCGCCGTGGGAGGTGCTGGAGTCGGTCGCGCGACTGCTGATCCCCGGCGGCGTGCTGATCATCTACGTGGCCACCGTCACCCAGCTGTCGCGCGCGGTGGAGGCCCTGCGGGCGCAGCAGTGCTGGACCGAGCCACGCTCCTGGGAGACGCTGCAGCGCGGCTGGAACGTCGTCGGTCTCGCGGTCCGGCCGCAGCATTCGATGCGCGGACACACCGCCTTCCTGATCTTCACGCGACGGCTCGCGCCCGGCGTCGTCGCGCCGGTGCCGTTGGGCCGCAAGCGCGAAGGCCGCGACGGCTAGCGATCGCAACGCGGTCGTCGCCGGGCGCAGCGGGTCGCCACCACCGGCTACGCGAGATCCTCGCTGCGCACCAGGGACCGTCGCACCGACAGCAGCTCGAACTCGGGATGCGCGGCCACCAGCCGCTCGGCCGCGTCCAGGACGTCGACGGCGTGACCGCGGTCGCCGGACACCGTGGCGACGCCGATGCCGGCCCGCCGATACAGCTCATGCGAACCCGTCTCGGCCGCCGACACGCTGAACTTGCGCTGCAACTCGGCGACGACCGGACGAATGACCGACCGCTTCTGTTTCAGCGACCGCACGTCGCCGAGCAACACGTCGAACTCGAGCCAGCCGATCCACATGCCGCGGATCAACCCGGCGGGTTTTGCTGCTCGGGGGCGGGCTCCGGAGCGGGAGCGGGTTCGGGGCCGGCGCGGGCGGCGGCGGTGGTGCGGGTGGGGGAGCCGCGGGTGGCGGGCTGGGTTCGGGTGGGGGCGGCGGAGGTGGCGGAGCCGGGGGTGGTGCCGGTGGCTCCGAGGTCGGAGTCGTCGGCGACTTCCCCAGGGCCAGCAGCATTTCGGCGGTGTGCCGGGAGAGTTGCCAACCGCCCTGGAAGGGAGCGAACTCCATCGGGAAGGTGAAGTTGGGGTTGTTGGCCTGGGCGGTGTGCACGGCGACGGTGGTTTTCACGTTCGACGGGTTCTTGTCCGACCACGCGATGTCGTTCGCGTTGAAAGTCATGGGCAGGTAGCCGTTGTCGCGCAAGGCATTGGTGAACTTGTCCAAGCTGGCCGCGCTCTCCGGCGTCGCGCCTTCCACCAGACTCACCTTGCTGGCGCCCGGAACGTTCGGGTCGGCGAGCCGGGCGAGCACGTCGGTGAGCGCCTCGGGGGGCGGCAGGGGAGTCGTGGGCGGCGCAGCAATCTGACTCGACGGGACCGGCGGCAGCGAAGAGACGGCCGACGAATCGCTCCTCGGGTGCGGCGAGGAACACGCCGCGAGCCCAACCGCCGCCGCGGCGGTGGCGGCGCTCAGCGCTACTAACAGTGGCCGGTGCATCCAGTCGGTCGGCCGGCTAGGCGGCTCTGGCCGCTTCGCGGAGGAAGGGTGTCGCTAAGGTCGGGCCGATGGGTGCAACGGAAGCCACACCGCCGGTGGGGGCTACGACGGCGACGCGAGCCGAGCCTGTGGCGAGGCTTTTTGCGGTCACTCCGGCACCTCCCAAGGCCCTTTCGATCATCACGATTAGTGGCCGAGATTACCAGCGTGACGAAAATCTTAACTTTTCGTGGGTATTTGACTACACACATCAATCGGCGATCGCCGGTAGCTTTGAAGTATCCGCCGCGCCAATTCGGTGTGGGAAAGGAGCGCAACATGGGTAGCTCAGAGCGTTCTGAAGCTTTCGGAAACCCCCACGAACCAGACATGTCCAGCGGCGACGAGGCCGAGTTGGAGCAACTACGTCGCGAGGCGGCGATGTTGCGCGAGCAACTCGAGCACGCCGCCGGCTCGCATGGTGGCGCCCGCTCCACGCGCGACGTGCATCAGCTGGAGGCGCGCATCGACTCCCTTGCGTCGCGGAACTCCAAGTTGATGGAGACCCTCAAAGAGGCCCGCCAGCAACTGCTGGCGCTGCGTGAGGAAGTCGATCGGCTGGGGCAGCCGCCGAGCGGTTACGGCGTCCTGCTCGCCACCCACGACGACGACACCGTCGACGTGTTCACCTCCGGTCGCAAGATGCGGCTGACCTGCTCGCCGAACATCGAAGTCCCGTTGCTGCGCAAGGGGCAGACGGTCCGCCTCAACGAGGCCCTCACCGTCGTCGAGGCCGGCACGTACGAATCGGTCGGCGAGATTTCCACCTTGCGTGAACTCCTGGCCGACGGGCACCGCGCCCTCGTGGTCGGGCACGCCGACGAGGAACGCATCGTGTGGCTGGCCGAGCCGCTGGTGGCCGAGGACCTGCCCGAAGGCCACCCCGACGCCCTCAACGACGACACCCGCCCGCGGAGGCTGCGCCCAGGTGACTCGCTGCTGGTCGACACCAAGGCCGGGTACGCCTTCGAGCGCATCCCCAAGGCCGAGGTCGAGGATCTGGTGCTGGAAGAGGTGCCCGATGTCAGCTACCTGGACATCGGCGGCCTGACCCGCCAGATCGAGCAGATCCGCGACGCCGTCGAGCTGCCGTTCCTGCACAAGGAGCTCTACCGCGAGTACGCGCTGCGCCCGCCCAAGGGTGTGCTGCTCTACGGCCCGCCCGGTTGCGGCAAGACGCTGATCGCGAAGGCGGTCGCGAACTCGTTGGCCAAGAAGATGGCCGAGGTCCGCGGGGACGATGCCCGCGAAGCCAAGTCCTACTTCTTGAACATCAAGGGTCCCGAGCTGCTCAACAAGTTCGTCGGCGAGACCGAGCGACACATCCGGCTGATCTTCCAGCGCGCCCGTGAAAAGGCGTCGGAGGGCACACCGGTGATCGTGTTCTTCGACGAGATGGACTCCATCTTCCGCACCCGTGGCACCGGCGTGTCCTCGGACGTCGAGACGACCGTGGTGCCGCAGCTGCTCAGCGAGATCGACGGTGTGGAGGGGCTGGAGAACGTCATCGTGATCGGCGCCTCCAACCGTGAGGACATGATCGACCCCGCCATCCTGCGCCCCGGACGCCTCGACGTGAAGATCAAGATCGAGCGCCCGGATGCCGAAGCGGCGCAAGACATCTTCTCGAAGTACCTCACCGAGTCGCTGCCGGTGCACGCCGACGACCTGGCCGAGTTCGACGGCGACCGGTCGGCCTGCATCAAGGCGATGATCGAAAAGGTCGTCGACCGGATGTACGCCGAGATCGACGACAACCGGTTCCTGGAGGTCACCTACGCCAACGGTGACAAGGAAGTCATGTACTTCAAGGACTTCAACTCCGGGGCGATGATCCAGAACGTCGTCGACCGCGCGAAGAAGAACGCGATCAAGTCGGTGCTGGAGACCGGTCAGCCCGGTCTGCGCATCCAGCACCTGCTGGACTCGATCGTCGACGAGTTCGCCGAGAACGAGGACCTGCCCAACACCACCAACCCCGATGACTGGGCGCGGATTTCGGGCAAGAAGGGCGAGCGGATCGTTTACATCCGCACCCTGGTCACCGGCAAGAGCTCGAGCGCATCGCGCGCCATCGACACCGAATCCAACCTGGGTCAGTACCTGTAGGGCTCGTTATCGCCCGCGGTCAGTCGGCCACCAGCGAATAGCTGTTGGTCAGGTTGTCCTGCAGCACCTGCGCCGGCCGCTGCGTGGTGTCCACGCGTAATTCGTCGGTGAGCACGCGCGGTTGGTAGGCCCACCCCGCCGGCAGGTCGAGACGATCGGCAAGGCCCGGCAGGTCGGCGCGCGACAGGGTGGCGTCGGCGACCTGGCTCCAGGTCTGCATGATCCAGTGCCGGCTCTGGGGATCGATGAGCTCGTACACCTCCTGGCCGGCGTTGAAGACGAACACCGTGTGGCGGTTGACCGTGTTGGGGATGTAGGGCGCCGGGTTCATCGACGACAGCAGGACGGTCGCCTGCTGGATCATCTCGATCCCGCCAAAGGATTTCGTGATCTGCGGCCCCCGGGCTTCCTTTTCGATGGCGTTCATCAGCCAATACCGGGGACCGTTGAGCAGGGCGGCGGCCGCCCCGTGTTCGGTGGCGATGGCGTGCGCGTCCAGCGCCGACCACAGCTCTTGAGGGCAGTCGTTGAGCGGGAAGCTGTTGTACACCGTTGCCTGCGGGCCCGCCTCTCCCGGTGTTACCAGGAGTACCTCGCCGTAGCGCTTCCCGGACAGGTCGAGTGCGTGCTTACCGACGGCATGGTCGGATTCGGGGGCGGACACAGGGTGAAATTAGTCACTGGTGTCGGCGCCGTCAACACGACGGACGGCGGCCCCCGCGGCGCCGTGGTAGCGATTGCGCGCCGCCAAAGTCGTGTCCAGGTCGTCGATCAGCGGGTCGAGGAACGTGGACCGGTATTCGGCATCGCCGGCCGCGCGGGCGCTGAGGTACATGAACGTGAGCGCGCCGAGGAACAGCGTCATGTGGATCAGTGAGTCGGGTACCGGCAGCGTGAACCCGAGCACCGTCGCGCTGCTCTTGAAGGTATGGGTCCACTCGTTGAGCAGTTCCGGGCTGAGCACGATGAGCCCCAGAACCAAATAGATCGCGGCGGTCACCACCGCCACCACGATGATCTGCGCCAGCTGCGAAACGACCAGGACGAAAACGACATTGAGGCGCTCCGACTTCGTCAGCGGCGCGCCGCCGGTGGCGCCGGGCAGCGTGGCGAACGGTGTGCCCGCGAGCTTTTCGGGTTCGTCGTGCGGCACGGTCGCCGATTGCAGCATCGGCCTGACGCGCTCGCGCGTGGCCGAGCTGACGAACGCCGCGGCGATGGTCACCAGGAACGCCATGGCCAGCGCCAGCCGGTTGCCGCTGATGGTCGCTGCCATCAACCAGACGTAGGTATTGAAGAACACCAACGCGGTCAGCAGCACGACCGGCAAGGCCCGAACGGCCAAGGCGCCCACGGTCGCAAGGTGCGACAGCATCATGCGTACGGCCCAGCCCACGACCGATCCGATGCCGCTGCCGGTCAGGATCAGGACGGCGGCAACGACGACGGCCTCCTGCACGACGTCGCCCATCACGATTCCACTGCACGCCACCGCCAGCGCCGCCGTCGTCGCTGTCGCGGTGCGTGTCGCGCGGCTTCGCGATCGCGAGGCCAGCCAGCCGACGACGGCCATCAACGGCAGCGCCAGCGCGAGCAGGGCCAGCACGACCAATTCCGAGGTTGTCGGTTCGCCGCTGATCTCGACGTCGTGGCCGCCGGTGATCAGATAGACCGCCAGGATGCAGGCCTGCAGCGCCGCGTACGCGGCAAGAATGGGCGCCGACCGCGTCCAGAGGCGCCGCCATCGCGCGCGCCGGGTGAGTACGGACGGCAAACCGCGCTCCAAAAACCAGCTTTCGGCCGCCGCGCTCGGCTCGGCGCGGCGGCTTGGAGCGCGGCCGCGAAGTAGCTCCATGCCGGCTCACCCTACGGCCGGCACGTCGCCCATGCTGCCCTTATCGGACGGGTTGCCGGGCCGGCGTTTTCCCGAGACCGGAGAGCCCGCGCAACGGCTTTCCCGCGCCCCGCCGCGCGGGCCGCTTCGTCACCCGGCTCGACGTGATTGGCCGGCTTCTCCGCGCCCCGCCGCGCGGGCCGCTTCGTCACCCGGCCTACGCTTAGGCCATGCAACGAATCATCGGGACGGAGGTCGAATACGGCATTTCATCGCCATCGGACCCGACGGCCAACCCGATCCTCACGTCGACGCAGGCGGTTTTGGCTTATGCGGCCGCGGCGGGCATCCAGCGCGCCAAGCGCACCCGCTGGGACTACGAGGTGGAATCGCCGTTGCGGGACGCCCGCGGCTTCGACCTGAGCCGCTCGGCCGGCCCGCCCCCGGTGGTCGATGCCGACGAGGTCGGCGCGGCGAACATGATCTTGACCAACGGCGCGCGACTCTACGTCGACCACGCGCACCCCGAATACTCCGCGCCCGAGTGCACGGACCCGCTCGACGCGGTGATCTGGGACAAAGCCGGCGAGCGCGTGATGGAGGCCGCCGCGCGCCACGTCGCCAGCGTGCCCGGGGCCGCGAAACTGCAGCTCTACAAGAACAACGTCGACGGCAAGGGCGCCTCGTACGGGTCGCACGAGAACTACCTGATGTCGCGGCAGACGCCGTTTTCGGCGATCATCGCCGGGCTGACCCCCTTTCTGGTCTCCCGGCAGGTGGTCACCGGTTCCGGCCGCGTCGGCATCGGGCCCTCCGGTGACGAGCCCGGCTTTCAGCTGTCCCAGCGCTCGGACTACATCGAGGTCGAGGTCGGCCTGGAGACCACGCTCAAGCGCGGCATCATCAACACCCGCGACGAACCACACGCCGACGCCGACCGCTACCGGCGGCTGCACGTCATCATCGGCGACGCCAACCTCGCCGAGACGTCCACGTATCTGAAGTTGGGCACCACCGCGCTGGTGCTCGACCTGATCGAAGAGGGCCCGGCGCACGGCATCGACCTGAGCGACCTGGCGCTGGCGCGGCCGGTGCATGCGGTCCACGCGATCAGCCGCGATCCGTCGCTGCGCACCGCCGTGGCCCTGGCCGACGGTCGCGAGCTGACCGCGCTTGCGCTGCAACGGGTTTACCTCGACCGGGTGGCCAAACTGGTCGACAGCCGGGACCCCGACCCGCGCGCGTCCGACATCGTCGAAACCTGGGCGCACGTGCTCGACCAGCTCGAGCGCGACCCGATGGAATGTGCGGAAATCCTGGACTGGCCGGCCAAGCTGCGCCTGCTCGAAGGGTTCCGGCAGCGCGAAAACCTGAGCTGGTCGGCGCCGCGGCTGCACCTGGTGGACCTGCAATATTCCGACGTGCGGCTGGACAAGGGCCTGTACAACCGGCTGGTGGCGCGCGGCTCGATGAAGCGCCTGGTGAGCGAGCACCAGGTGCTCGAGGCGGTGGACAAGCCGCCGACGGACACCCGCGCGTACTTCCGCGGCGAATGCCTGCGCAGGTTCGGCGCCGACATCGCCGCGGCGAGCTGGGACTCGGTGATTTTCGATCTGGGTGGTGACTCGCTGGTCCGCATCCCGACGCTGGAGCCGCTGCGCGGCAGCAAGGCGCACGTCGGGGCGCTGCTGGACTCGGTGGACAGCGCCGCCGAACTGGTGGAACAACTCACCAGCTAGGTACCCGTTCACCGCGGGAACGTCGGGGTTGACCGGTAGGCTAGGAAAGACCAACGGGCAGTGTGGCTTGATCGGTGCATAAGCCATTCAAAGGGCCCACACAACGCAGGAGGCGGCGATGGCTCAGGAGCAGACCAAGCGTGGCGGTGGTGGCGACGACGAAGACGACGTCGCCAGCAGCACCGCCGCGGGCCAAGAGCGCCGGGAGAAGCTAGCCGAGGACACCGACGATCTGCTCGACGAGATCGACGACGTCCTCGAGGAGAACGCTGAGGACTTCGTTCGCGCGTATGTCCAAAAGGGCGGACAGTGACCTGGCCTTTCTCTAATCGCCTGTCCACCAATTCCGCACTTCCCGGCTCCGCATTCTCCAGAGACCCCGCTATAGACCTCTCGTCGTTTGCTGATCTGCTGCGACGCCAGGCTCCGGAATTGCTGCCGGCGAGCCTGTCCGGCACGCAATCGGATGCCGCCACCGGGCAACTGCCGCACGGCACCACGATCGTCGCGCTGAAATACCCCGGCGGCGTCGTGCTCGCCGGCGACCGGCGTTCGACGCAGGGCAACATGATCGCCGGGCGCGACGTCAAAAAGGTCTACATCACCGACGACTACACCGCCACCGGCATCGCCGGCACCGCCGCCATCGCCGTCGAGTTCGCCCGCCTCTATGCGGTGGAACTCGAGCATTACGAAAAGCTCGAAGGCGTGCCGCTCACGTTCGCCGGCAAGGTGAACCGGCTCGCGATCATGGTGCGCGGAAACCTGGCGGCCGCGATGCAGGGCCTGGTCGCGCTGCCGTTGCTGGTGGGCTACGACATCGATGCGGCCGATCCCGAAGGGGCGGGCCGCATCGTGTCTTTCGACGCCGCCGGCGGCTGGAACCTGGAAGAGGAGGGCTACCAGTCGGTGGGGTCGGGCTCGATCTTCGCCAAGTCGTCGATGAAGAAGTTGTACTCGCAGGTCACCGACGCCGACTCCGCGGTGCGGGTCGCGATCGAGGCGCTCTACGACGCGGCCGACGACGATTCCGCCACCGGCGGACCGGATCTGGTGCGCGGGATCTATCCCACCGCGGTCACCATCGGCGCCGAGGGCGCGCTGGAGGTGCCGGAGGCGCGCATCGCCGAACTGGCCCGCGAAGTGATCCAAAGCCGTTCGCGCGCTGATACTTTCGGCCCCGATGGTGGTGAGAAGTGAGCTTCCCGTATTTCATCTCGCCTGAGCAGGCGATGCGCGAGCGCAGCGAGCTCGCGCGCAAAGGCATCGCGCGGGGTAAGAGCGTGGTCGCCCTGGTCTACGCCGGCGGTGTGCTGTTCGTCGCGGAGAACCCGTCACGGTCGTTGCAGAAGATCAGCGAACTCTACGACCGCGTCGGCTTCGCGGCCGCAGGCAAGTTCAACGAATTCGACAACTTGCGCCGCGGCGGAATCCAATTCGCCGACACCCGCGGTTACGCCTACGACCGTCGCGACGTCACGGGACGCCAGCTGGCCAACGTCTACGCGCAGACGCTCGGCACCATCTTCACCGAGCAGGCCAAGCCCTACGAGGTGGAGTTGTGCGTCGCCGAGGTCGCGCATTACGGCGAGACCAAACCGCCTGAGCTGTACCGGATCACCTACGACGGGTCGATCGCGGACGAGCCGCATTTCGTGGTGATGGGTGGTACCACCGAACCCATCACGACGGCGCTCAAGGATTCGTATGCGGAGAACGCCGATCTGCGGCAGGCCACCCGCATCGCCGTGAAAGCGCTGCGGGCCGGCAGCGAGTCCTCGAACGGGGACGCCCTGGACGTGGGCAGCCTGGAAGTCGCCATCTTGGACGTCAACCGGCCGCGACGGGCCTTCCGGCGGATCAATCGCGCCACCCTGGAGAATTTGCTGCGAGAGCTGGATTCCGACGGCTCGGGGGGCGACGGCGAGCCGGCGGACTCTGACGGCGAGTCCTCGGACTAGACCCGACGGCGGCGCACCTTCGCCGGTTGCGTTGGGTCTGGTGGTGCGCGAGGTACAGGTGAGCTAGCGGCTGGCCCGGGGCGCCGATGCGCACCGGCGGGCGGTCCACCGTCACCCGCGCGGCCACCCTGGGCCGGCGACAAACTTCGTCGAACTGATACGCGCGGCTTGCTCACCGTCCCGGTCGGACAGCAAGTACCCTCGATTACGTGCAGCGACGAATCATGGGCATCGAGACCGAGTTCGGCGTGACGTGCACGTTCCATGGCCACCGCCGGCTCAGTCCGGATGAGGTCGCCCGCTACCTGTTTCGTCGCGTCGTGTCCTGGGGCCGCAGCTCCAACGTCTTCCTGCGGAACGGCGCGCGCCTGTATCTCGACGTGGGCAGTCACCCCGAGTACGCCACCGCCGAGTGCGACAGCCTGGTGCAGCTGGTCACCCACGACCGCGCCGGGGAGTGGGTGCTGGAGGACCTGCTCGTCGACGCCGAGCAGCGGCTCGCCGACGAGGGCATCGGCGGCGACATCTACCTGTTCAAGAACAACACCGACTCGGCGGGCAACTCGTACGGGTGCCACGAGAATTACTTGATCGTGCGGGCCGGCGAGTTCTCCCGGATCTCCGACGTGCTGCTGCCGTTTCTGGTCACCCGCCAGCTGATCTGCGGTGCAGGCAAGGTGCTGCAGACCCCCAAGGCCGCGACGTTCTGCCTTTCCCAACGCGCCGAGCACATCTGGGAGGGTGTCTCGTCGGCCACCACGCGCAGCCGGCCGATCATCAACACCCGCGACGAGCCGCACGCGGACGCCGAGAAGTACCGGCGCCTGCACGTGATCGTGGGCGACTCCAACATGTGCGAGACCACCACCATGCTCAAGGTGGGCACGGCCGCGCTGGTGCTGGAGATGATCGAAGCCGGCGTCCCCTTCCGCGACTTCTCGCTGGACAACCCCATCCGCGCCATCCGCGAGGTCAGCCACGACGTCACCGGCCGCCGGCCGGTGCGGCTGGCGGGCGGGCGTCAGGCCAGCGCGCTGGACATCCAGCGCGAGTACTACAGCCGGGCCGTCGAGCACCTGCAGACCCGGGAGCCCAACGCGCAGATCGAGCAGATCGTCGACCTGTGGGGCCGCCAGCTCGACGCGGTCGAGAGCCAGGACTTCGCCAAAGTCGACACCGAGATCGACTGGGTGATCAAGCGCAAGCTCTTCCAGCGCTACCAGGACCGCTACAACATGGAGCTGTCCGATCCGAAGATCGCCCAGCTGGACCTGGCGTACCACGACATCAAGCGCGGCCGCGGCGTCTTCGATCTGCTGCAGCGCAAGGGGCTGGCCGCGCGGGTCACCACCGACGAGGAGATCGCCGAGGCCGTCGACAACCCGCCGCAGACCACGCGGGCGCGGCTGCGCGGCGAGTTCATCAGCGCGGCCCAGGCCGCCGGCCGGGACTTCACCGTCGACTGGGTGCACCTCAAGCTCAACGACCAGGCCCAGCGCACCGTGTTGTGCAAGGACCCCTTCCGGGCGGTCGACGAGCGGGTCAAGCGCCTGATCGCGAGCATGTAGCCGCACGTCGGCCCGCGACGCGGACCGACGTGGAAGCGCCAGACGAGGTCCATCGAATAATCTGGAGCCAATGGCGACGTCAAAAGTCGAGCGGTTGGTCAATCTGGTCATCGCCCTGCTGTCCACCCGCGGCTACATCTCGGCGGAGAAGATCAGGTCGAGCGTGGCTGGTTACTCGGACAGCGCCAGCGCAGAGGCGTTCTCGCGCATGTTCGAGCGGGACAAGAACGAGCTGCGGGACCTCGGCATCCCCCTCGAAGTCGGCCGGGCGTCGGCCTGGGACCCCACCGAGGGCTACCGGATCAACCGCGACGCCTATTCGCTGGCGCCGGTCGACCTGACCCCCGACGAGGCGGCCGCGGTGGCCGTCGCGACCCAGCTGTGGGAGTCACCCGAACTCATCACCGCCACCCAGGGCGCGCTGCTCAAACTGCGCGCGGCCGGCGTCGACGTCGATCCGGACGCGCCGGTCGCCATCGCGTCGCCGGCCGGGGTACCGGGCCTGCGTGGCTCGGAGGAAGTCCTCGGAATCCTGTTGTCCGCCATCGATTCCGGCCAGGCCGTGCAGTTTCCGCACCGGCCGTCGCGGGCCGAGCCGTACGCCACCCGCACCGTCGAGCCCTGGGGGGTGGTCACCGAGAAGGGCCGCTGGTACCTGGTGGGCCACGACCGCGACCGCGACGCGACCCGCACCTTCCGGCTCTCCCGGATCGGCCCGGACGTCACACCGATCGGCCCGCCGGGCGCCGTCACCGTGCCGAAAGACGTTGACCTGCGCAAGATCGTGGCCCAGACCGTCACCGACGTGTCATCGCCGATCGTCGGGCAGGCCCGGGTCTGGGTGGCCGACGGACGGGCCACCGCGCTGCGCCGCGCCGGCAGGCCCGTCGGCGCGCGCCAAGTCGGCGGTCGCGGCGGCGAGGTGATCGAGCTCGACATCTCCTCCGCCGACCAGCTGGCCCGTGACATCGCCGGCTACGCAGCCGACGCCCTGGTGCTCGACCCGCAGTCGCTGCGCGACGACGTGCTGGCCCGGTTGCGGGCGCACGCGGGCGTGGACGCCGTCGGTGCGGGGCAACCGCCGGGCCGCGGGGGCGTGTCCGCATGACCCCCATCTCCACCCGCCTGATCCGGCTGCTGAACATGGTGCCGTATTTCCAGGCCAACCCGCGGGTCACCCGAGCCAAGGCCGCCGCCGACCTCGGGGTGTCGGCCAAGCAGCTCGAAGACGACCTCAACCAGCTGTGGATGTGCGGTCTGCCCGGCTATTCCCCCGGTGACCTCATCGATTTCGAGTTCTCCGGCGACACCATCGATGTGACGTTCTCCGCGGGCATCGACCGCCCGCTCAAGCTCACCTCGCCGGAGGCGACCGGACTGCTGGTCGCGCTGCGTGCGCTCGCCGACATTCCGGGCGTCGTCGACCCCCAGGCCGCGCGCAGCGCGATCGCCAAGATCGAGGGCGCCGCGGGCGCGCTCGGGCACGACGCCTCCGCCGCGGCGTCGGCCGTCGACGAGCCCGCGCCGGTGGAGAACCGCGCCGCCGCCGCGGTGCGCGCTGCCGTCCAGTCCCGGCGCGCGCTGGCCATCGACTATTACTCCGCCTCGCACGACACGCTGACCAGCCGGATCGTCGACCCCATCCGGGTCCTGCTGATCGGCGGCCAGAGCTATCTGGAGGGCTGGTCGCGCGAGGCCGAAGGCGTTCGGTTGTTCCGTTTCGACCGGATCGTCGACGCCAGCGAGCTCGACGAGCCGGCCGCACCGCCCGAGCCGGTGCTGCAGGCCCCGCCGGACACGTCGCTGTTCGACGGCGACCCGTCGCTGCCGTCGGCCAAGCTGCGGGTGGCGCCCGCGGCGTCCTGGATGTTCGAGTACTACCCGATGCGCGACGTGCGCGAATTGCCCGACGGCTCCTGCGAGGCCGTGATGACCTACGCCTCCGAGGATTGGATGACGCGGCTGGTGCTGGGCTTCGGGGCCGACGTGCAGGTGCTGCAGCCCGCGTCCCTGGCGCAGCGGGTGCGCGACGCCGCCGCGGCCGCCGTGACGGCCTACGAGGCCCTGAACTGATAAAAGCCCAGGCGACGCGGTGCACCGCGGCACGGCGCGGGCCCGCCGCCGCACGGCGCAACTGCGGTAGCATCGGGTGAACGTCTGGAGGTAATCAAAGTGGGCAGTCTTAGTCCGTGGCACTGGGCGATCCTCGCGGTCGTGGTGATCTTGCTGTTCGGTGCCAAGAAGCTCCCCGATGCGGCGCGTTCGTTGGGTAAGTCGATGCGGATCTTCAAGTCCGAGCTCCGCGAAATGCAGACGGAGAACAAAGCGGAGACGTCGGCCCTGGGGACCCAGGGCGAGGCACCCGCGGCGAACCCCACTCCCGTGCAGTCGCAGCGGGTCGACGCGCCGTCGCCCAGCGAGCAGGGGCACACCGAAGCACGTCCGGCGTAGCCGCCATCACCGTCGCGCTGCCCGAGCGCACTGACCGAGCATCGTGAGAGTCTTCAAGGTTTCAGCGCGCACTTCCGGCCTGCTGAGGCGCCTCAACCCCCGTAACCGGCGCAGCCGAACCAACCCGGATGCGACGATGTCGCTGGTCGACCATCTGACCGAGCTGCGCACCCGGCTGCTGATCTCCCTGGCCGCCATTCTGGTGACCACGATCTTCGGGTTCGTCTGGTACTCGCACTCGATCTTCGGGTTGGAGAGCCTCGGCGAGTGGCTGCGCCACCCGTACTGTTCGCTGCCGCAGTCGGCGCGCGCGGAGATCAGCCCCGGCGGGCAATGCCGGCTGCTGGCCACCGCGCCGTTCGACCAGTTCATGCTGCGGCTCAAGGTGGGGCTGACGGCCGGGGTGGTGCTGGCCTGCCCCGTGTGGTTCTACCAGCTGTGGGCGTTCATCACGCCCGGCCTGTACCAGAAGGAGCGCCGCTTCGCGGTCGCGTTCGTGATCCCCGCCGTCGGGCTGTTCCTCGTCGGCGCGGTGCTGGCCTACTTCGTGCTGGCCAAGGCGCTGGGCTTCCTGCTGACCGTCGGCAGCGACGTCCAGGTGACTGCGCTGTCCGGCGACCGGTATTTCGGCTTCCTGATCAACCTGCTGGTCGTCTTCGGCGTCAGCTTCGAATTCCCGCTGCTCATCGTCATGCTCAACACCATCGGCGTGCTGCCCTACGAGCGGCTCAAGGCGTGGCGGCGCGGCCTGATCTTCGCGATGTTCGCGTTCGCGGCAATCTTCACCCCCGGATCCGACCCGTTCTCGATGACCGCGCTCGGGTTGGCGCTGTCCGTCCTCTTGGAGTTCGCCATCCAGATCTCCCGGCTGCACGACAGACGCAAGGCCAAGCGTGCAGCCCAGGCCGCGATCCCCGACGACGAAGCATCGGTCATCGAACCGCCCACCGCGATACCGGAGCCGTCGGTCACCGCCGGGCAACACGACGATGTCACCTGATCCGTCGCCGCCCCCTGACGTGGCGGAGCTGGTGGAGCTCACCCGGTTCACCGCCGAACTGCCCTTCGCCCTCGACGGCTTCCAGCGTCGGGCGTGCGCGGCGCTCGAACGGGGCCACGGCGTGCTGGTCTGCGCGCCCACCGGCGCCGGCAAGACCGTTGTCGGCGAATTCGCCGTGCACCTGGCGCTGGCGTCCGGCGGCAAGTGTTTCTACACCACCCCGCTCAAAGCCCTGAGCAACCAGAAGCACACCGACCTGACGGCGCGCTACGGCCGTGACCGCATCGGCCTGCTCACCGGCGACATGTCGGTGAACGCCGACGCGCCCGTGGTGGTCATGACCACCGAAGTGCTGCGCAACATGCTCTACGCGGATTCGCCTGCGCTGCATGGGCTTTCGTATGTGGTGATGGACGAGGTGCATTTCCTCGCCGACCGGATGCGCGGCCCGGTGTGGGAGGAGGTGATCCTGCACCTGCCCGACGAGGTGCGGGTGGTCAGCCTCTCGGCGACGGTCAGCAACGCCGAGGAATTCGGCGGCTGGATCCAGACGGTGCGCGGCGACACGACGGTGGTGGTCGACGAGCACCGGCCGGTGCCGCTGTGGCAACACGTGTTGGTGGGCAAGCGGCTGCTGGATCTGTTCGATTACGACCACGAGAGACCGGCCGCGGATCGTCAGCCACGCGTCAATCCCGAACTGCTGCGCCATATTTCGCACCGCCGCGAGGCGGACCGGATGAGCGACTGGCAACCCCGCCGCCAGGCGGGCAGGGGAGGCGCCGGGCGGCCGTCGCGTCCCCGCCTCTACCGGACGCCGTCGCGGCCGGACGTGATCGCCACCCTGGACTCCGAGGGGCTGCTGCCGGCGATCACGTTCGTGTTCTCCCGGGCCGGCTGCGACGCCGCGGTGCAGCAGTGCTTGCGCTCGCCCCTGCAGCTGACCACCCAGGAGGAGCGCGCACAGATCGCCGAGGTGATCGAGCACCGGTGCGGCGACCTCGCCGACGCGGACCTCGGCGTGCTGGGCTACTACGAGTGGCGCGAGGGGCTGCTGCGCGGCCTGGCGGCCCACCACGCCGGCATGTTGCCGGTCTTCCGCCACACGGTCGAGGAGCTGTTCACCGCCGGGCTGGTCCAGGCCGTGTTCGCCACCGAGACGCTGGCGCTCGGCATCAACATGCCGGCCCGCACGGTGGTGCTCGAGCGCCTGGTGAAGTTCAACGGCGAGCAGCACGTGGCGCTGACACCGGGGGAGTACACGCAGCTCACCGGGCGCGCCGGGCGGCGCGGCATCGACGTCGAGGGCCACGCGGTGGTGCTGTGGAATCCCACCGAGGAGACCACCGAGCCGTCCGCGGTGGCCGGGCTGGCCTCCACCCGCACCTTCCCGCTGCGCAGCTCGTTCGCCCCGTCGTACAACATGACGATCAACCTGGTCCAGCAGATGGGTCCCGAGCAGGCGCATCGGTTGCTGGAGCAGTCGTTCGCGCAGTACCAGGCCGACCGCTCCGTGGTCGGGCTGGTGCGCGGCATCGAGCGCGGGACCGCGATGCTCGACGAGATCGCCGGGGAGCTCGGCGGAGCCCAGGCCCCGATCCTCGAATACGCGCGGATGCGGGCCCGCATCAGCGAGATGGAGCGCGCACAGTCCCGCGCGTCGCGGCTGCAGCGACGGCAGGCCGCCAGCGACGCGCTGGCCGCGCTGCGCCGCGGCGACATCATCAACATCACCCACGGCCGGCGCGGCGGCCTGGCGGTGGTGCTGGAATCGGCCCGCGACAGCTCCGATCCGCGGCCGCTCGTGCTCACCGAAAACCGTTGGGCCGGCAGGATTTCGACGGCCGACTACTCGGGTGCCTCGGCACCGGTCGGTTCGATGTCGCTGCCCAAGCGGGTCGAGCACCGCCAGCCGCGGGTGCGGCGCGACCTGGCGTCGGCGCTGCGCTCGGCCGCGGCCGGGCTGACCATCCCGTCCCGGCACCGCGGCGGGCGCGGAGACACCGACGGTGCTTTCCATGACCCGGAGCTGGCGTCGTTGCGTGAACAGCTGCGCCGGCACCCGTCGCACAACACGCCCGGCCTGGAGGCGCAGGTGCGGCAGGCCGAGCGTTACCTGCGGATCGAACGCGACAACGCGCAATTGGAGAAAAAGGTTGCGGCGGCCACCAATTCGCTGGCGCGGACCTTCGACCGGATCGTCGGGTTGCTTACCGAGCGCGGCTTCATCGAGGGGCGCGACGGCGACCCGCGCGTCACCGACGACGGCCGGCTGCTGGCGCGTATCTACAGCGAAAGCGACCTGCTGGTCGCCGAATGCCTGCGCACCGGCGCGTGGTCGGGGCTGAAGCCTGCCGAGCTGGCGGCGGTGGTGTCGTCGGTGCTCTACGAAACGCGGGGTGGGGAGGGGCCCGGGGCGGGCTTCGCCGCCGACGCGCCGACCCAGCCGGTGCGGCAGGCGCTGCAGCAGACGTCGCGGCTGTCGATGGCGCTGCGCGCCGACGAGCAAACGCACCGCATCGCCCCCAGTCGCGAACCCGACGACGGCTTCGTCAACGTCATCTACCGCTGGGCCAGGACCGCGGATCTGGCCGCGGCGCTGGCGGCCGCCGACCCGGCCGGCACCGGATCACCCCTGCTCGCGGGGGATTTCGTGCGCTGGTGCCGCCAGGCGCTCGACCTGCTGGACCAGGTCCGCAACGCCGCTCCGGACGCCGAGTTACGGGCCACCGCCAAACGGGCCATCAACGACATTCGGCGCGGCGTCGTCGCAGTTGACGCCGGGTAGGCTAGGCCGGAGCTACCGTTAAGCGCCGAAGAGTTCACGCCAAGACACCAAGGCTGAGGGAGAAAGATGAGCGGACCGCAGGGATCGGACCAGCAGTGGCAACCGCCTGGTCAGGGTCAAGGTAGCGATCACTCGTCGGAGCCGACTCAGGTCGCACCGACCTGGAACGAGCAGTCGAACCAGGAGACGTCGTGGCAGGCCCCGGCCTACACGCCGCCCGCCGACTACCCGCAGTATCAGCAGCCTGCCGAACAGGCGTACCCGCAGCAGTACCCCCAGCAGCAGCCGGGCTATGCGCAGCCCGGTCAGTACGGGCAGCCCGGCCAATACGCCCAGCCCGGGCAGTACGCCCCGCCGGGCCAATACGGTCAGCCCGGCCAGTACCCGCAGCCCGGTCAATACGGCCAGCCCGGTCAGTACCCGCAGCCCGGCCAGTACGGCCAGCCGGGCCAGTACCCGCAGCAGTACCCCGGCTACGAGCAGCCCGGCAAGAAGCGACCCGTCGGGCTGATCGCCGGCGTGGGCGGCGCGATCGCCTTTCTGCTCATCGCGGTCGTGCTGGTGCTCGGCTTCTGGCAGCCGGGGTTCTTTGTCACCACCAAGCTGGACGTCAACAAGGCGCAGGCCGGGGTGCAGCAGGTCCTCAGCGACGAGACCAACGGCTACGGCGCGAAGAACGTCCAGAACGTCAAGTGCAACCACGGCCAGAACCCCACCGTCAAGAAGGGCGCCACGTTCGACTGCGACGTCAGCATCGACGGCGCGCCCAAGCACGTGACGGTGACGTTCCAGGACAACAAGGGCACCTACGAGGTCGGCCGGCCGCAGTAGCCGGCGGCCGCGTCAGTTCGGCAGCGCGTCCAGGGCCTTCTGCAGGCGGGCGATCGACGAGCCGACACCCAGCTCGGTCGCCAGTTCGGCGGTGCGCCGCGGATCGGCGGCGACCAGCGGAAGTTCGTCGTCGGGGGTCGAGAAGGTGACCGGCGCGTCGGTGGCCACCCGCACCACCTTCCCGGCCGCCTCGATGTAGTCCAGCGCGCCCAGCAGTTTCGTGCGTATCCCCTTGGCCATCTTCGACTTCGGGTCGTGGGCGGCGGCCAGGATCTGATCCAGGGAGCCGTGCTGGGCCAGCAGGGTTGCCGCGGTTTTCTCGCCGACGCCCGGAACCCCGGGCAGGCCGTCGGAGGGATCGCCGCGCAGCAGGGCGAGTTCTGCGTAGGCGGCGCCGGCCCGATCCACCGGCACGCCGTAGTGTTCGGCCACCTCGTCGGGCCCGAACAGGGTGGCCCTGCTCAGCCCGCGGCCGAGGTAGAGCACCCGGACCGGGACGGGATCGTCCGCCACCACCTGCAGCAGGTCGCGGTCGCCGCTGACCACCACCACCGGATCGTTGCGTTCCCGCGCCGCCAGCGTGCCGAGCACGTCGTCGGCCTCGAAACCCGCCGCCCCGGCCGTCGGAATCCCAAACGCGTCAAGGAGTTCGGCGATCATGTCGATCTGGGGCGTCAGGTCGTCCGGGACTTCCTCGATGTCCGGCTCGTTCTGCGGCTCTTCCTCGGCCACCCGGTGGGCCTTGTAGGACGGGACCAGGTCCACCCGGAACTGGGGCCGCCAATCGAGGTCCAGGCAGACGGCCAGCCGGCGGGGTCGCTGCTGGGTGATCACCACGGCCACCGAGTCGATGAAGCCCCGGACGGCGTTGACGGGCCGCCCGTCGGGTGCGGTGATCGAGGACGGCACCCCGAAGTAGGAGCGGAACCACATGCTGGCGCCATCGAGCAGTACCAGTGGCGATCGCAAGCGCGAAGCCGGGCGCGGTGCGTCGCCGCTCGTCGAGCTCAGCGGTGATGGGGGTGCTGGCATGCCGGTTATGGTCTCACGCCGCCGCGAGGCGGCGTGCGATCGAGCATTAGCCTGGCTGCCATGGAGTCTCACCGCTTCGACGCAGCAGTGTATGAGCGCCGCCTGGCCGCGGCCGCCGCGGCGGCGGCCGGCGCCGGTCTGGCGGGGCTGGTGATCACGCCGGGCTACGACCTGCGCTACCTCGTCGGGTCGCGCGCACAGACGCTGGAGCGGTTCACCGCGCTGGTGTTGCCGGCGTCGGGTGATCCGACGGTGGTGGTGCCGCGGCTGGAGCTGGCCTCGCTCAAGGGGTCCGCCATCACCGAACTCGGCCTGGCCGTACGGGATTGGGTCGACGGCGACAACCCCTACGATCTGGTGGGCGCCGCGTTGGGCGGTGCCCCGCCGCGACCGCCGTCACCGATGCCATGCCGGCGCTGCACCTGCTGCCGCTGGCCGGTGTGCTCGGCGTGCTGCCGGTGCTGGCCACCGATGTGTTGCGCACGTTGCGAATGGTCAAGGAGGAATGCGAAGTCGACGCGCTTCGCAAAGCCGGCGCCGCCATCGATCGGGTGCACGCGCGGGTGCCGGAGTTTCTGGTCCCGGGCCGCACCGAGGCCGACGTGGCCGCCGACATCGCGGATGCCATTGTGGCCGAAGGTCATTCGGAGGTCGCGTTCATCATCGTCGGCTCCGGGCCGCACGGCGCCGACCCGCACCACGGGTATTCGGATCGCGAACTTCAGGTCGGTGACATCGTCGTCGTCGATATCGGTGGCACCTATGAACCCGGCTACAACTCCGACTCGACGCGCACCTACAGCATCGGTGAGCCGAATCCAGAAGTGGCGCAACAGTATTCGGTGCTGCAGCGCGCCCAGCGCGCGGCGTATGAGGCGGTGCGCCCGGGCGTGACGGCCGAGCAGGTCGACGCCGCCGCCCGTGACGTGCTGGCCGGGGCCGGGCTCGCCGAGTATTTCGTGCACCGCACCGGGCACGGCATCGGGTTGTCGGTGCACGAGGAGCCGTACATCGTCGCCGGCAACGACCTGCCGCTGGCCGCCGGCATGGCGTTCTCCATCGAGCCCGGCATCTACTTTCCCGGCCGCTGGGGCGCCCGGATCGAGGACATCGTCGTCGTCACCGCCGACGGTGCCCTGGCCGTCAACAACCGGCCGCACGAACTGATCGTGGTGCCCGCGTCCTAGCAGCGATGACGGCCCCGCCGCGTACGTTGGGGCAGGTGTCGATCCTGGACCTCCCGCTGCTGCCGCTGCGCATCGCGCGTCACGTCGCCGACGCGGTGCTGCACCACACCGCACCCGCACCGGCACCCGCGCCGGCGCCGCCGGGCGAGCTCATCGTGGTCGACGGGATGCCCGAGGGCGTGCCGCCCGCCGCCCGGCGCCCCGAGCCGCGGCTTCCCACGCCCGCGGGGTGGCCATTCGGTGAGGAGTTCCCGCGCACGTGCGGCGCCGGACGGGTGGCCGGCGGCGCCCTGTTCTGGACCGACTTCCTCTACGACGACCATGGCGCGACGGGCATCCCGATCGGCGACCTGAAGATTCAGGCGCCGCCGCGCGGAACCTACGTCTATCCCGACGGGCCCGCGGCCGGCAACGGCGCCGACGTCTTCCGCGTCGCCATCGGGCTCACCGAGACGCACACGTGGTGGCGGATCGACTGGAACACGCTGCTGGACGCCGCGATTCCGGTCGCGCTGTTCGCCTTCGACACCGACCCGGCCCGAACGGCGCCCGAGGACTGGCCCGCCGGAGCCGGCGTGCGCTCGAAGGGCATCGACATGGCGCTGCTGGTCTCGGGAAGCGGCGCCGCGCTGATCGACCTCACCACTCAGGTCAGGACGCCGGTCGAGGCCAGCGTCGACATGGCGTCGCGGTCGTTCCTGGCGCAGGTCCCGCGGGCGCTGGCGGAACCCACCGGAAGCTGGACGGTCCGCCTGGTCGCGGGGCTGGCCAACGCGGCGGGGGACGGGTTCGCCGACGTGTCCGCCCTGCACGGGGCGCTGCCCGGGCAACCCAACGTCTACAACGTGGCGTTCCGCACCAACGAGCAGGAGCCGCCGCACCTGAACTTCTGGTCGGACGCGGCCCAGGCCGCCGCCCTGACCCACGGCGACGTCTCCGAGTTCGCGCTGACGGTGCCGTGGGCCCGGCTGGCGGCCCGCGAAACCGCTCCCGAGCCGGTGATCACCGGCCCTTCCACCCGGTGGTACGTGTCGTCGGTCGAACTCGGCCAGGGCCTGGAGCAGGGCTGGGCCGCCAACGACATCTTGAGCACCAAACCGCAATTCCTCGGCCGGGTGCAGCCGTATTCGATCTGCCTGCCGTCGAGCTACGCGCCGGGCCGCGTTCTGCCGCTGACCCTGCTGCTGCATTCCCTGTCACTCGGGCAGAGCCAGTTCGCCGCGATCGACCCGCGACTGTTGGACGAAGTGTGCGAGGGCCGCGACTCGGTGGTGGTCACGCCGCTGGCCCGCGGGCCGTCCACGTGGTACTTCGACACCGGCGAGCTCGACGTCTGGGAAGTGTGGGCGCGGGTCGCCGAACAACTGGGCACCGATCCCAATCGCACCGTGATCTCCGGCTATTCGATGGGCGGGTATGCGACGTACAAGCTGGGGCTGAGCTACCCGCAGGTGTTCTCGCAGGCGGTGGTGCTGGCGGGGCCGCCGACGTGCGGTGTGCGGCTGCTGCCCGACGTCGACATCCCCGCCGACCTCGATCCGGACACGCCCTGTGCCCGCGAGGGTGACACCTGGAAGCTGTTGGCCAACGCCCGGTGGCTGCCGTACGTGATCGCCCACGGGCTGCTCGACGAACTGGTGCCGTTCGCGTCGGCCGCCGAGCAGGTGCTGGAGCTGGACCGGCTGGGTTACCGGCACCGGTTCAGTGTCTACCCCGTGGAGGATCACATCGCCTGGGTGTTCCAGGACAAGTTTGAGGATCCGATTTCCCACATGGGAACCGCTGCGCGCCAAGCGGATCCGGGACACATCACGTTCGCCTGGTATCCGCAGCTGGTGCGCACCGATCTGGGGATCGGGCCGCACCAGGTGTGGTGGTTGTCGGAGCTGGCCGCCGACCCCCAGGTGACCGCGCGGCGGGGGCCGTCGCCGAAGTCGACGCGCGCTCGTACGCGCGCCCGGATCCCACGCACACCATCAGGCACCACCGCGGCGTCATTCCGGGCTTCGAGCCGACGCCCGGTCTCTACAGCGAGCTGGACTGGCAGGTGGGACGGCCGGTGGGCCCGCTGCCGTATCTCACGCTGCGCCTCAACGGGGTTGCCGCTCTGCGGGTCGATGTCGCGCGTGCCGGGCTGGCCGCGTTGCCGAAGTCGACCATCACGGTGTCCACCGATGTCGCCACCCGGATCACGCTGGGTGGCTTGCCCGCGGCGGTTGACGTTCGGCTCGACGGCGAACCAGCCGGGCCGACCGTCGCGGTGTCGCCTGGCCGGCACCGCATCGCATTGACGGCCGCGACGGCTGTTGATGGCTGAGTTGTCGCGCCGGGGGGCGGTGGCTAGTTTGGCGAAGCGATCATCGGGTGAATAGCGGCGACGGGCGGACCTGAGCGAAAATTCCGCACGTGGCTCCCTTGGCTGTCGATCCGGACGCGATGTTGCTCGCCGGCACCGGTGTGAGCGTCGTCGGCGACGGCATTGCCGCAGACCCGAGCCCGTCGTCGGCCGGATTCGCGAGTAACAGCGGCCGGGACCGATGCCCGCCGCGGCGCCGGCGCCACGATCCACAGTCGCGCCCACCTAGAGTGCAGGGTGAATTGATCACCAGCCTGCGGCGGATCGGCGAGCGCCGGAAAGGGGTGACGGTGCCCGTCGGGAGCGTCGCGCGGCACTCCGGGCCGTGCTGCGCTGACCTTCGCGCGCAGGACGCGGTCGACCGGTCGCCGCCGTGCGGTATGGAGACGCGGTGCTGCAGCTGAAGCATCTCACCATCGCCGAGCTGGTCGCCGGGGCCGGCGGCGACCCGTGGGGGGTCAACCGGACCCTGCAGGCCGGCCAGCCGGGGCAGATCTCCAACCTCGCCAAGGCGTTCTTCGGCGCGGGGCGCCACACCGCGGAGGCCGACACCGCCTTCGCGCAGGCCCAGCAACGCTTCAATGCCGCCTGGAACCATCAGGACGGCGCGAGCCCGATCAACGACTCCGATGAAGTGCAGCGCACCGTCAAATCGCTTGGCGCGCAGTCTGAAAAGTTGCCCAAGATCGGTGCCGATCTGGAAAACATCGCCGCCGCGTTGGCCGATGCGCAGAAGTCCGGAAACCAAGAGATCGCCACCTTGGAAGGTGAGTTGGAGCAGCTCGATCACCTGATCGATTTGGCGGAGCAGGATCTGCGGGACCACCCCGACGCGCAGAGCCAGCAAGAGCTACACGCGGTCATCAACGCGCTCAAGAGGGCAGCGGTCAACGACACCAAAGATGCTCTCCACCAGCTGCATACCATCCGCGACGACTACGCGAAGTCGCTGCATCACGGACAGACGAATCTGGCCGACGACGGGTATGACCCGGGCCGGGTGTTGGGCGTCGACGGGCACGAGGCCGAGACGCCCGACCAGGCCGAGCACGACGTGCAGGACGCGCTGAAGGGCGACAAGGGGGCCGCCGCCCGGGTCAACGGTGTGCTGAATACGATCACCCCCGATCAATTGGCGGGCAGGGCGCCGTTAAGCGCTGAGCAGGCTTCGGTATTGAGCCAGCTGCAGGCGCAAGAACATGGCATGTCGGTCGATGCGCTCAGTACCGCCGAGCAGCGCCTCGGCGACCAGAAAGGCATGATCGGCAATTCGTTGCAGCTGATGAGCAACCCGAATCTCACCTTCCCCAAGACCCCGTTGACGATTGGTGCCAACCAGGGATCCGACACAGTCAAAGGCGGGCCGCCCAGCTGCCCGACAGTGTTCAGCGGCTGCTGACCGCTCACTGGCCGGACCTGCGCCAGATGAACCAGCTCGCCGGCATCGTCAAAGACGGGAACCCGCGCCTGCAGGCCAACACCGACTTGGACCGGGGAATGGTGAAACAGGCATCGGCACTGATGAATAACCCGTTCTGGCGCGCCGGTGAAGGACAGGCCGGCGATCTCAAACCCAATATCGACCCGACGGTGTCCAACGTCCTCTCGGCGGTCTCGCCGGATCACCAGGTCGTGCACGACGCCATGACCACGGGCGACCACGACCGGTTCCTGCAGAACCTCACGCACCACTACTGGCAGGACCACGGCCAGGCGGTGAGCTCACTGTTCTCCTGGACCGGGGATACGACCCAAGGGCCCGAGGCAAGGATCGCCGCCGAAACCGCACACGCCTACAGCGCCTACGTCGGCGGCCACCAGCAGGACCTGTTGAACCTGCCCGGCAATCACACTCTGGGACAAGTCAATCCGAATCTGGTGCAGGGCATGGCCCACGGGTTGGGCCCTTACGTCGACAACATCGCCGGTACGACCGGTGGACTGCCGGGTTTCGACCCCCTCGACAGCGAGGGTGATACCCGATCGGGCGCGTTGCCCATCGCTAAAGGCGTTTTCTCGGTCATCGACAGCGACCAGGCCGCCGGTCAGTACTTCAACGGCCAGGCCTATGCGCATGCCGTCGCTCACGAAGCCGCTTTCGGCAACGAGACGACCCACTCCGGTTACGACCCCCAGCTTTACGACGCCGCGACGTTGAAGGGTTTGGTCGACGTCGGGACTCACAACGCGTATCACGCAAACGAGGTGAACGGCTATCACCAACAGTTGTCCGAATACGATTTGAAGAAACAGGCGTACGAGGCCGGGCTGACCGGCCTGAGCACGGTGGCCGGGCTACCGCCGGGCGTGGGAACGGTGGCCGGCCCCGCGCTCAACGTTCTGGGACACGGTCTCGAGAACAGCATCCTCGGGCCCGCGCCGAGCGCACCGGGGGAGAACCCCATACAACCGATGGACATCGGAATCGCGGATCAAGGAATGACCAACGCTCTGCTCGGCGCCGGGCACAACGTCACACTTCCGGAAGGGTATGTCGTGTACGACGATCAACATCCGCACGGGCGACTCGCGACTCTCGACGAAGTGCGGGCGAAATTCCCCGGCCTCACCGCCAGTCAGTACGACGGCGTGATCGGCCCGGCCTTGTCGCACGCGATCGCGTTGCCGCCCGACGAAAAGATGTCTCCGGATGAGTGGATGGCCACCCGCTACGACAATGTCGTCGGCGTTCCGCACGCGGACCAGGGGCTCCCGAAATGACGACTCTTCCGCGCAGGTTCGGCGGCGGTGCCGGGGCGTGCGCGATATTCGCCGTGTTCTCGCTGGCCGGATGCGGCTCGGACGCACACCGTGAGGGGGCCCCGACGCAGCCTGCGCCCGCTGCCGGTTGGCCGGCGGCCCTCAACGATTTCACCGTGGTCTGGACCGCAGAACCCGGGATCGACGTCACCACCGGGCCCGCTGTGCCGGTGCGCGCCTACACCGAGTCCTACCTGCTCGCCTCCGTCACGGGCGACAACAAATACCTCTATCCCGGCTTCGCGCAGTCGGTCGATCCCAACCAGTCCGTCGACCATCCCACCGGCACCCAGTTTCTGTGGCCCAAGACCGACGATCCGGCGAAGACGCCCTGGGTGGGCACCGACCAGGCGCACATCGCGTCGGTGACGACGTCCGGTCGGGACGTGACGGTGGTGGTCTGCGAATACACATTCGGCTCAGCCCAACCGGCCCGCAAGGGTTACGTGCCCAATATCGGTCAGCCGCCGCCGTATTCGGGCATCGACCCGATGCGGATCACCATGACGGCCCCCGCCAAACCCGGACCGGAAGCTCCGCAGCAGGGACCGGCCCGCGCGCCGTCCGTCGACGTCTTCAACGGCTGGAGGATCACCAGCCATCAGGGCGGTTACTTCGCCCGGTCCGGAGTCGGCGACGAATGGCCGAACGCCGCCGAAGACAGAAACACCTGCCTGGCGAAGGCGCCCCAGCACCCCGATCTCCAACGCGGAGGCGAATACCCGCGCGCCGACTTTCCCACCCAACCGCCATCGCCGGGATGGCCGGCCCCGAACGCGGCATCATGAGGACCCAGGCGGGCAAGCTTGCGCGCTCACCGGCTCCGCCTGGCGCGGGATCAGGCGCCCCGGTCCAAAAGATCCGATGACCCCAGCACCCGCTCGATCTGAACCTCGATGACCACGCGTCGCGGGTTGGGGCGCGGCGTGCGATAGCGCTGGGCGTAGCGCAACTCCGCGTCGCGCACCGCGTCGACGTCGCTGTTGACCTTGGACCGGCCTTCCAGCGACAGCCACCGCGCGCCGTCGACCTGGCTGAGCACGGCCAGCCCGCCGCGATCGGCGTTCACCGCCTTCTGCGACCCCCCGGTGGTGATCACCCGCGCGATGTGCGTCTTGGGGTCGAAGGTGAAACCGACCGCCACCACGTGCGGTGAATTGTCGGCTCGCAGCGTGGTCAGCATGGCCAGATGGCGTTCCGACAGAAACGCCAATGCGTCGTCGGTGAGCCGGGTAGTGGTATTCGCCATCACCGCCCACGCTAGCGCAGGTGATAATCGCAGCCGTGGACGACACGGGCGCGGGACCAGTACTAATCCTGGGCGGCCGCAGCGAGATCGGGATCGAGCTGGCGCGACTGCTCGCGCCGGGCGCGACGGTCGTGCTGGCCGCCCGCAACGCCGACCGGCTCGCTGAGCAGGTCGACGCGCTCACAGCCGCCGGCGCGACGGCGGTCGACACCAGGGAGTTCGACGCCGACGACCTGGCCTCACACGGCCCGCTGGTCGCCTCGATCGTCGCCGACCACGGCCCCATCGGCACCGCGGTGCTGGCGTTCGGCATCCTGGGCGACCAGACCCGCGCCGAAACCGACGCCGCGCATGCGGTCGCCGTCGTCCACACCGACTACCTCGCCCAGATCAGCCTCCTCACCCACCTGGCCACGGCCATGCGCGCAGCGGGCACCGGCCGGCTGGTGGTGTTCTCCTCGATCGCCGGGGCGCGCGTGCGCCGCGCCAACTACGTGTACGGCTCGGCCAAGGCCGGCCTGGACGGCTTCGCCAGCGGCCTGGCCGACGCGCTGCACGGCACCGGGGTCCGGCTGCTGATCGCCCGGCCGGGATTCGTCATCGGCCGCATGACGGAAGGCATGGCGCCCGCACCGCTGCCCAGCACGCCCGCGCAGGTGGCCGCCGCGACCGCGCGTGCGCTCGCGAAGGGCCGCCGCACAGTGTGGATCCCGTGGGCGCTGGGCCCCGCGGCCGCGGTGATGCGACTGCTGCCGCAGTTCGTCTGGCGCAGGATGCCCCGATGATCATCGTGGTCGGTATCGGCGCCGACGGCATGGCCGGGCTCGGTGAGGCATCCCGTGCCGAACTCAGAAGCGCCGCAGTCATTTACGGCTCCAAGCGGCAACTCGACCTGCTCGACGACACGGTGCGCGCGCCGCGTCGGCAGTGGCCGTCGCCGATGCTGCCCGCGCTGCAAACGCTGCTCGGCGAGCAGACGGGCGACGTGCACGTGGTGGCCAGCGGCGATCCGCTGCTGCACGGCATCGGGGGCACCCTGATCCGCCTGCACGGCCGCGACAACGTCCGGGTCCTGCCGCACGTGTCGTCGGTGACGCTGGCGTGCGCGCGGATGGGCTGGAACGTCCACGACACCGAGGTGATCAGTCTGGTCACCGCGCCCCCGCACACCGCGGTGCGTCGCGGCGGTCAGGCGATCGTGTTGTCCCAAAGTAATTCCACGCCAACAGAACTCGCCGCGCTGCTCGCCGCGCACGGCCGCGGCGATTCGGAATTCACCGTTCTCGAACGCCTCGGCGGCCCCGACGAGCGCCGCCGCGACGGCACCGCGCACGGCTGGGCCGACGACCGAGACCTCGACGACCTCAACGTGATTGCCGTGCGCTACCTGCCCGACGAACGCGTGGCACCCCTGCCCGACGACGCCTTCACCCACGACGGGCAGATCACCAAGCAAGGCATCCGCGCGGTGACGCTGGCCGCCCTGGCGCCGCGCCCGGGGGAGCGATTGTGGGACGTCGGGGCGGGCTCGGGCAGCATCAGTGTCCAGTGGTGCCTGAGCGGACACGGTTGCAGCGCGGTGGTTTTCGAGAGCAACGAAGAACGCCGGCGCAACCTCGGCGTCAATGCCGCGGCCTTCGGGGTCAGCATCGAAGTGCGCGGCGAGGCACCCGGCGCGTTCGACGGCGCCGAGGCGCCGTCGGCGATCTTCATCGGCGGCGGGCTGACCCAACCCGGCCTGCTCGACGCCTGCTGGGCCCACCTGCCAGCCGGCGGGCGACTGGTCGCCAACGTGGTCACCACCGAGTCCGAAGCCGTTCTGACACAAGCACACCAGCGCCTGGGTGGCGAGCTGCGACGCTTTCAGCACTATCACGGCGAGCCGCTCGGCGCGTTCACCGGCTGGCGCCCGCAGTATCCCGTCACCCAGTGGGCGGTGGCCAAGTGACGGTGTATTTCATCGGCGCGGGCCCGGGAGCCGCCGACCTCATCACCGTGCGCGGACAGCGGCTGCTGCAAACCTGCCGGGTGTGCCTGTACGCCGGCTCGATCATGCCCGACGACCTGCTGGCGCTGTGCCCGCCGGACGCGAAAGTGGTTGACACCGGCCCGCTGACGTTGGACCAGATCGTCGCCGAGCTGAGCGAGGCGCACGCCGCCGGCCTGGACGTGGCGCGGCTGCATTCCGGTGATCCGTCGCTCTACAGCGCGCTGGCCGAGCAATGCCGGCGGCTCGACTCCCTGGGCATCGCCTACGAAATCGTGCCCGGCGTACCGGCTTTCACCGCCGCGGCGGCCGCGCTGAAGCGCGAGCTCACCGTTCCCGGGGTGGCGCAGACCGTGACGCTGAGCCGGGTCGCGACGCTGTCGACGGCCATGCCGCCCGGCGAAGACCTCAAGACCCTGGCCCACTGCGGCGGGACCCTCGTCCTGCATCTGGCCGCCGCGCAGATCGACGCCATCGTCCCGCAGCTCCTCGAAGCCGGCTATCGCCCCGAAACACCGGCTGCCGTGGTGGCTTTCGCGAGCTGGCCGCAAGAGACGGTGCTGCGCGGCACCCTCGCGGACATCGCCGGGCAGATGCACCGGGCCGGCATCACCAAGACCGCCGTCATCGTGGTCGGCGACGCGCTGACCGCCGGCGGCTTCACCGACAGCTACCTGTACTCGGCCGGGCGCGCCCGGGGGGAGCAGGCACTGATGCGCGTCCTGCTGCTCGGCGGCACCGGCGAGGCCCGCGCCCTGGCGAAAACCCTGCACCCGCGCGTCGACGTCGTCAGCTCCCTGGCCGGGCGCGTTCCGGATCCGGCGCTGCCGGTCGGGCCGGTGCGCATCGGCGGCTTCGGCGGCGTCGACGGGTTACGGCGCTGGCTGCAAGACGAACGCATCGACGCCGTCGTCGACGCCACCCACCCGTTCGCGGCGACCATGACGGCGCACGCCGCCGTCGCGTGCGCCGAATCGCGGATCCCGCACCTGATCCTGGCCCGCCCGGCGTGGGATCCGGGCGGCGCCATCGTGGTCGACTCGGACGCTGACGCCGCCGAAACCGTTGCCCGGCAGGGTTATTCGCGGGTGTTCCTCACCACCGGACGCTCGGGCGTGCGGGCCTTCGCCGGCAGCGACGCATGGTTCCTGATCCGGGCGGTCACCGACCCCGACGCGTCCGCGCTGCCGCGTCATCACCGGGTGCTGCTGTCCCGCGGACCCTACGGCTACGACGACGAGTTCGCGCTGCTGCGCGAGCACCGCATCGACGTCCTGGTCACCAAGAACAGCGGCGGGGACATGACCCGGGCGAAGCTGGATGCCGCCGCGGCGCTCGACGTTGCGGTGGTGATGGTGGCGCGCCCGCCGCTGCCCGCCGGGGTGTTGACCGTCGGCTCGGTGGCCGAGGCCGCCGAATGGGTTGGCGCCCTAGCCGGTTAGGTGGCCGCGCTCCCCATCGGCCAGCAGCGCGTCCCGGGCACGGGCAACACGGGAGCGGATGGTGCCCACCGGGCAGCCGCAGACCGCGGCGGCGTCCGCGTAGGGCAGGCCGAGCAGTTGGGTGAGCAGAAGTGCTTCGCGCTGTTCGGCGTTGAGGTTGGCGATCATCGTCGTCACCTCGACGAGGTCCTCGAATCCGCGGGCGTGCCGGTCCCCGCGCACCACGTGCTCGGGATCGGCGCCCAGGGCGGCGCGGGGCCGTGATTGCAGGTGCCGGATGTGGTCGGCCACGACGCGGCGCGCGATCGACAGCAGCCAGGTCCGCGCGCTCGAGCGCCCGGAGAATCGCTCGATGGCGCCGATGGCGCGCAGGAAGGTCTCCTGGGTCAGATCGTCGGCGTTGCCCGTATCCGACAGGTAGGCGACGAACCGCCACACGTCTTGCTGGGTGGCCTTGATGAACGACTCGAGCGCTCGCGCGTTTCCGCGTGCGGCTGACAACGCGAGCTCGGTTACGGCCTCGTCGTCGCTCGGCGCGGTCATGCCCAACCACCTTTGTTGTGCGAGTTTTCCGATTCTACGACGGCTCGTCGTAGAGGACGCGGTGGGGTCGATGGCCGCGCGATTGATCGGCCGCAGGTGCCCGCGCCGCCGGCCGGTGGGCGAGTCCGCCGCCCAGGCGGGGAAGTCGGAGTCGTCGGAGGCGTCGGCGCCGCGCCGCCGGTGCGAGCCCACCCGTTCCCGCGCCACCAGCAATGCGAACGCCAGGCCCAACAACAGGGGCATGTGGCTGGCGATGCGGGTCGCGGTGACTTCGGCGTCGAAGGCGTCGACGATCACATAACCCAGCAGCGCAACGGAGTAGACACCGGTGATCGCGGCCACCCCCGACGCGGAGGCGGGCCAGACGCCGGCGGCGATCATGGCCAGGCCCAGCGCCAGCAACCAGGCCGTCGACTCGTGCATCAGGTGCTCGCCGGACATCGCGCCGTGCATATGACCGGAGACCATGCCGAAATCGATTCCGCTGATCTGGGCGGCGGCGATCGCCACCTGGAAGAGGCCGACGGCGATCAATCCCCAGCGCCGGTAGTGCGACCGCAGCCAGCGCATCCGGGCGTGGTGGCCGGTGGGCTGCTCGCCGATGCTGGCCATGATCTTGTCGACCAGATCGGGTCCCTCGCCCGGAGTCACCGAGGCGAACCGGCGCGTCTGCACCGCCGCCCCGATCAGCCAGGAGCGGCAGCTGCGGCAGGATTCGAGGTGGGCGTCGACCTGCTGCGCGAGCACCTGGGGCCGCTCGCCGTCCAGTCGAGCCGACAGCGCTTCGCGCGCAATCTCACACCGCATCCCTGCATCGTTGCGCATGGCCCGGCCCTGCGCAAAGACTCGCGAGATTTTGCGCCGCAACGACATCGCCGGGAACTTTTCCGCGCCGGCAACCGACCTCTGGTCGTACGCATCGCCCAGCCCATCCAGAAGATTCACCGAAGAGGTATTCGTGCTCTTGCCTGAAGGCCCCCGACGATGACCGCCCCGATCTGGATCGCGTTTCCACCCGAAGTGCACTCGACGTTGCTCAGCAGCGGCCCCGGCCCCGCGCCGCTGCTGGCCGCCGCATCGGCATGGTCGTCGCTGAGCGCCGACTATGCGACCGCGGCCGCGGAGCTCGACGGAGTGCTGGGCGCCGTGCAGGCGGGTTCGTGGGACGGGCCCAGCGCGGACCAGTACGTCGCGGCACACGCCCCCTACCAGGCCTGGCTGCTGGAGAGCGCGGCCAAGAGCACGGCGGCGGCGAGCCTGCACGAGACCGCGGCCACCGCCTACACCACGGCGCTGGCCGCCATGCCGACGCTGGGGGAGCTCGCGGCCAATCACGCGGTGCACGGGACGCTGGTCGCCACGAACTTCTTTGGGATCAACACCATTCCGATCGCGGTCAACGAGGCCGACTACGCGCGCATGTGGGTACAGGCCGCCACCACGATGACCACCTACCAGGCGGTCAGTTCATCCGCCCTGGCGGCGGTCCCGGCGACGACGCCGGCGCCGACGATCGTCGTGCCGGGCGCCGAGGCGGGCACCGCGGGCGTGGCGGCGGCGCAGGCGGCCGCGGTGGCACCGGCGGCGGATTCCGGCTCCAACCTCAACAAGGCGGACGCCTCGAGCGCCCAGCAGCAGGCCACGTCGGCGACGCAGACCTACCCGTCCTGGCAGGACCAGCTCACGGCGTGGTTGAAGCAGTACACGCAGAACTTCGCCTGGCCGGTGTCGGAAGAATTGAACCCCAACGGCTGGCCGTTTCCACCGGTGCCGTGGGTGAACAGTCTCGCCTCGTTCTTCGGGCAGCTCGGGCTGTCGCCTGCCCTGTCCAGCGCGCTGGGCTGGGCCATCTTCCACACCCTGATGATCTTCTGGCCGTTCATCCAGCTCGCGATCCAGATGGCGGTGGTGCTCGCACCGGTCGTCGTCGCCGCGATCGGCGCTGCCGCGGCGGGCGGGGCGGCGGCCGCGGTCACCGCGATCAGCGTCGCGGTCCCACTTTCGACGCCGGCGCCGTTGCCGGCCGTCGCCGCGGCGCCCGCACCGGTGGCCGCTCCGGCGCCCGCGATCGCCAGCGCGCCGGTCAGCGTGAGCCACGTGCCGACACCGTCGACCGCCCCCGCGACGACGGTCGCCGGCTCGGCCGGCGGCGGACCGGCCGGTGGGGGACCCGGCGTCGGCTTCGGTCCCACGGCGACCGACGGCATCGGGGCGAACGTGTCCAACGCCCTGTATGCGGTGGGGCTTTCGGGACTGTCGGCGCGCGGCAGCGCGAGCAGCCGGTCACGGCGTAAGTCGGAGGAACCCTCGGCCGACGACGTCGACGCGCCCGCCGGTGCGGCCGCGGGCGCCGCGGCCAAGAAGAAGGCCAGGGCCCGCCGGCGTCGCGGTGGCACCGCCACGGAGCGGGCATACCGCTACGAATTCATGGACCTCGACGACGGTGCGGATCCAACCGGTGACGCCGAAGACCGTTACGCCGCAAGCCCTTCCGAGGACAGCGCCGGACCGCTCGGATTCGTCGGTGCCGCAGCCAAATCCGGTGGCGCGCAGGCGACCGGGTTGGTGACGTTGACCCGTGACGGGTTGAGCGACGGCCCCACCGTGCCGATGATGCCGAGCACCTGGGACCGCGACTAGCCCTGGTAGCGCCGCGGTGTGAAGACCCGGTCGGTGGAATCGTGTGAGTACCACTGGGTTTGCGACGAGCCGACGATCAGCAGGCAGCGCATGTCGATCTCGCCGGGATCGAGGTCGGCCAGCCTGACCACGCGGACGTCTTCGTCGGGGCCGGAGACGTTGCGGCCGATCACCACCGGGGTGCCGGGTTCGCGGTGGGCCAGCAAGATGTCGCGCATCTCGCCGACCTGCCAGGTTCGTGTCTTGGATGCCGGGTTGTAGACGGCCAGCACCAGGTCGGCGGCCGCGGCGGCCCGCAGCCGCGCGGAGATCACCTCCCATGGCTTGAGGCGGTCGGATAACGAGATCACCGCATAGTCGTGTCCCAACGGGGCGCCGACCCGGCTGGCCACCGCCTGGGCGGCGGTCATCGCCGGGATCACCCGGACCTGCACGCCGGGCCATTCTTTGGCCTCTTCCAGCACCGCGGTGGCCATCGCGAACACACCGGGGTCGCCCGACGAGACCACCGCGACGGCGCGGCCCTGCTCGGCGAGCGCGCAGGCCAGCCGCGCCCTCTCGGGCTCGTCACGGTTGTCGCTGGGGTGACGTCGCTGACCGTCGCGAGCCGGGACGCGGTCCAGGTAGCCGCCGTAGCCGATCAGGTCGCTCGCCGCGGCGAGCTCGCGCCGGGTCTGCGGCGTCATCCAATCCACGTCCCCGGGGCCCAGGCCCACCACCGTGACGCTGCCCGTCGCGGGCTCGGGCCGGCCGCGCTGCCCGCCCGGCAGGATGGCCAGCGAGAAGTACGGGACGCCGGCCTCGTCGACGTCGGCGGCGGGCAGTATGCGTTGCGCGGCGGTGCTGGCTCGCTCCACGTAGAACGCGTCGTCAAGCCGACCCGATGCCGAAAGCGCTTCCCGCACAGCATGATACGAACGCCCGAGCTTCAGCACCACGGCGGCGTCGGCGTCCGCGAGCCGGCGGGTCAGCTCTTCGGCCGGCAAGGTGCCCGGCAGCACCGACAGCACCTCGTCGCCGGCCACCAACGGTGTCGCGATGGCCGCCGAGGCGGCGCTCACCGACGTCACGCCGGGCACGATGACCGCGTCGAACCGCTCGGTAAGCCGGGTGTGCAGGTGCATGTAGGAGCTGTAGAACAGCGGGTCGCCCTCGGCCAGCAGGGCGACATTGCGCCCGGCGTCGAGGTGTCCCGCGATGCGCTCGGTCGCCTCGACGTAGAAGTCCTCGATCGCGCCGGCATAGCCGCCGGGATGGTCGGTCGTCTCGGTGGTGACCGGGTAGACCAGATGCTCCTCGATCTGGCCCGGCCGCAGATACGGTTCGGCGATGCCGCGGGCGATGCTGCGGCCGTGCCGGGCGCTGTGGTAGGCCACCACGTCGGCCTCGCCGATCACCCGGGCGGCTTTGACGGTCACCAGTTCCGGGTCACCGGGCCCCAGGCCGACGCCCCAGAGCGTGCCCCGCGCGGTCATTCGCGGTCGCTCGCGATCGCGTTGACGGCCGCGGCGGCCATCGCACTGCCGCCGCGGCGGCCCCGCACCACCAGATACGACGTCCCGCGCGGGTTTTCGATGAGCTCCTGCTTGGACTGCGCCGACCCGACGAAACCCACCGGCCCGCCCAGCACTCCGGCCGGCGGGGCGAGCCCGTCGTCGATCAGTTCGAGCAGCCGGAACAGGGCGGTCGGGGCGTTGCCGATCGCCAGCACCGCGCCGGGCAGCCGGTCCGCCCACAACTCGACCCCGGCCGCCGAGCGCGTGGTCTGCCGGCGGGCGGCCAGCTCGGCCGCCCGCGGATCGCCCACCAGCGACACCACCTGGTTGTCGGCAGGCAGCCGCGCGGCGGTGATCCCGGCGGCCACCATCGACGAATCGCACAGCACGGGAGCACCGGCGCGCAGCGCCGCGCCGACGCGCTCGACGACGTCGTCGGTGAACGCGACGTGCTCGGCTACGTCGACCTGACCGCAGGTGTGGATCAACCGGACGACCACCCGTGCCACGTCGGCGGGGAATCGCGCCAGGTCGGCTTCGGCGCGGATCGTCGCGAACGACTGGCGATAGATCTCCGCCGCGTCGCGGATGTAGTCGAGCACCCGCCCACTTTAAGGCTCGTCCGCGCGGCGACCCGCCGCGCCCGGCTACAGCCGCCGGTATCCGTCCGGCGTGGCCACCAGCACCTCGCCGGCGAGCGGGCTGCCGCACGCGCGTTCACAGCCGACGAAGTGCCGGTGCACCGTCGACCCGGCATCCAGCGAGTGCGCGGCGTCGGCCCGCACGTCGGCGGCAGAGCGCGCGCAGCCAGGGCTGCCGGTGCAGGCGCTGACCGCCAGCCACGGGGAGTTCTCGTCGAACACCAAGCCCAGGGGCGCCAGGACTCGCAACGCGGTGTCGGCCACCTCTTCACTGAGATCGCACACCAGCACCGACCGCCACGGCGTGATCACCATCGGCGCCTCGATCGCGGCCAGGTACTCCGCGACATGTGCCGGCAGCATGCCGAGCGGCACCGCGGCGCCCAGCGTCACCCGCCCGTCGTTCTGGCCGATCCAGCCCACCGGCCCCCGGGTGACCGCCGAAAAGGCGGTGGCGTGCGGGTCGGCGCCGGGCAGCAGCCGCCGTACGTCGTCCAATTCCTGGACGCGCCAAGCCGTTCCGCGGATGTCGACGAATCGCATCGCGAGGGTGATCAGCGTCTCGACCACCTCGCCCGCCGCCAGCCGGACGCCGGTGTCTCGTCCGGCCAGCAGGAGCGCACAGCCGTCGGGGAAGGCGTGGACGCCGACGTCGGCGCGCAGGCCCGAGACGTCGCCGCGCCCGTCGTCGAGGCTGAACCAGAATCGGCCGCCCAGCTCGGCCAGCCTCGGCTCGGCGCAGAGCGCGGCATCGAGCTCGCCGACCCAGCGCCGAACGTCGACATTGCCGCCGGAGCGCCCCGACAGCGGCGACGCCACGATGTTGCGGACCCGCTCGTGCGTCGTCGACGGCAACAGGCCCGCGGCCGCGAGCGCCTCGCCCACCGCGGTCACGTCGGTCAAGCCGCGCAGTTGCACGTTGCCCCGGGCGGTCAGCTCGAGCGTTCCCGAACCCGACTCGTTGCTCACCGCGGCCAGTGCGGCCAGCTGGGCCGCCGTGATCATGCCGCCGGGCAGCCGGACCCGGGCCAAGGCGCCGTCGGCCGCCTGGTGCACCTGCAGCGCACCCGGGCATGCGTCGGTGTCCCGCGCCCTGGCCACCCGTCCACGGTACGGCCCCCGCTGGGGACGGCGACCGGGATTGCCGTCAGCCAGACGTAAACCCTTACCCCGGCCCCGGCCGCGCCATAGCGTCGCAACGGTGAGCATCGCCACCGCGCTCGACGCTGCGCCGAGCAAGCCGGGCGGCGCCCCGGCCGGATTATGGCTGCGCCGCAAATGGGAAATCGTGCGCGTCGCGTCGCCTCTGGCGCTGCTGGCGCTGTGGCAGCTGGGCAGCGCGCTCGGCGTGATCCCCGCCGACGTGCTCCCGGCGCCGTCCCTGATCCTCGAGGCCGGCGTCGAGTTGACCCGCAACGGCCAGCTCGCCGACGCGCTGCACATCTCCACCGTCCGCGTTGTAGAGGGGCTGCTGCTGGGCGGGGTCATCGGGATCGTGGCGGGCGCTGCGGTCGGTCTGTCCCGCTGGGTCGAATCGACCGTGGACCCGCCGATGCAGATGATCCGGGCGCTGCCGCACCTGGGACTGATCCCGCTGTTCATCCTCTGGTTCGGCATCGGCGAGCTGCCCAAGGTGCTGCTCGTCGCCCTGGGTGTGGTTTTCCCGCTCTACCTCAACACCTTTTCGGCGATCCGACAGGTCGACCCCAAGATGCTGGAAACCGCTCAGGTGCTGGGCTTTTCGTTTGCCCAGCGGTTCACCCGGATCATCGTGCCCAGCACGGCGCCACAGGTGCTCGTCGGGTTCCGCCAATCATTGGCCATCGCGTGGCTGACCTTGATCGTCGCCGAGCAGATCAACGCGGACAAGGGGATTGGTTTCCTGATCAACAACGCCCGCGATTTTCTGCGCATCGACATCATCATCTTCGGGCTGACCATCTACGCGCTGCTGGGCATCGTCACCGACGCGGTGGTCCGGCTCATCGAGCGCCGCACGCTGCGGTATCGACACTGAAAGGTCCAGGCTTGACACTCATCGCGGAACCGGCCGCCGCCACCCGCGGGCGGACCGACATCGCCGGCGAACTGCGCCACGTCGACAAGTGGTACGGGAACCGGCAGGTGCTCAACGACGTTTCGGTGCGGGTGCGCCGCGGCGAGATCGTCGCGCTGGTGGGGCGCAGCGGCTCGGGCAAATCGACGGTGCTGCGGGTGCTCGCCGGGCTGTCGGCCGACCACGGCGGGCAGCGTGTGGTGGCCGGCGCACCGGCGCTGGCATTTCAGGAGCCGCGCCTGTTCCCGTGGCGCGATGTGCGGACCAACGTCGGTTACGGCCTCACCCGCAGCCGCCTGCCGCGGGCGCAGATCCGGGACCGCGCCGAGCGGGCGCTGGCCGACGTGGGGCTGGCCGACCACGCCGGGGCATGGCCGCTGACCCTGTCCGGCGGTCAGGCGCAACGCGTTTCGCTGGCCCGGGCGTTGGTGGCCGAGCCGCAACTGCTGTTGCTCGACGAGCCGTTCGGGGCGCTGGACGCGCTGACCCGGCTGACGATGCACACCCTGCTGCTACAGCTGTGGCGCCGACACGGGTTCGGGGTGCTGCTGATCACCCACGATGTCGACGAAGCGGTCGCGCTCGCCGATCGCGTGCTGGTGCTCGAGGAAGGCCGGGTCGTCCACACGCTGACCATCGACGAGCCTCGTCGCGCGCCCGGCGATCCCGGTGCGCACACCGAGCGGCATCGCGCGGAGTTGCTGGATCGCCTTGGCGTCCGGCTGTGACGCGGCGTTTCGTCGCGCTGGCCGCGACGCTCGTATTCCTGGTGGCCGGATGTGTCTCGCGCACAGCGAATTCGGGCCCCAAGCCGCCGCCTGCCCCGGTGCCGCTGTCGGAGTTGTCGGGCCTCACCCTGCAGGTGGGGGATCAGAAGGGTGGCACCGAAGCGCTGCTGCGCGCCGCGGGACAGCTGGACAATCTGCCCTACCGCGTCGCGTTCTCGACCTTCACCTCCGGACCGCCACAGGTCGAGGCGGCCACCGCGGGCAAGATCGACTTCGCGATCACCGGTAACACGCCGCCCATCTTCGGGGCCGCCAGCAACGCGAAGATCAAGGCGGTCTCCGCGTATGGCGGCGGCGGGGCGGGCAATCGCGTTCTGGTGCATGCCGATTCGCCCATCGCGTCGGTGTCCGACCTGCGTGGCAAGGCGATCGCGGTCGCCAAGGGCAGCTCGTCGCACGCCAACCTGCTGGCCCAACTGGACAAGGCCGGGCTCAAACCCGCCGAGGTGAAGTTCGTGTTCCTGCAGCCCGCCGACGCGCTGTCGGCGTTCAGCCAGCACCAGGCCGACGCCTGGGCCATCTGGGATCCGTACACCGCCCAGGCCGAACAGCAGATCCCGGTCCGCAGCATCGCCGAGGCGCAAGGCGTCACCAACGGCGACTGGGTGGGCGTCGCATCCGACCAGGCACTGGGCGACCCGAAACGCAACACCGCGCTGTCCGACCTGCTGGTCCGTTTCGAGAAGGCCGTGCAGTGGGCCAGGGCCCATCCCCAGCAATGGGCCCAAGACTATTCCGCCGCAGTGGGATTGGATCCTCAAGTGGCGGCGGTCGCGGCGACGCGCAGCCTGCGGCTGCCGACCGAGCTCGGCGACGACGTCGTCGCGTCGGAACAGAAGCTGGCCGATTTGTTCGCGGCCGCAGGCCAGCTCGCGTCCTCGCCCCGGTTTGCCAACTGGGTCGATCGTCGATTCAACGAGGCGTTGCGACAGGGCCTGGTGAGCTGATCCGAGAGTCGTGGCGGCACAGTCGCTCCTGCGCGGCAACGGGCCGCGACAAAGAGTTCTGCCCGATCGAGGATTGAACACGCGTCAGTACGGGCATCCTCGTGGCCGTGAGGACGGTGGAGTATGCCCCGGGCCGGTGGGCCGACGTCTTCGGCGAGCCGGCGCCGTCGACGATCTTGCTGTGGCACGGCGCGCAAACCGATGCCCGCGCCGCCGTCGGCCCCCTGGCCGGCATGCTGGCCGGGCGCTCCGCGGTGGTGGTGGCACCGGACTGGAACTCCCACGCCGATGACGGCGGCCGCGCGGACCTGCTGCGGTCGCTGGAGTTCACCCGCAACCTCGCCGTCGACGCCGGGCGCATCCTGCTCGTCGGGTGGTCGATGGGCGGCGCCGCCGCGGCGGGCGTGACACTGCACGCGGCGCAATTCGACTTCACTCCCGCGCACACGGTCTGCCTCGCCGGAGCGTTCATGGTCCCCGACCCGATCTCCGGTGCGCCCCTGACCGACGGCCTGAGCGACGCCGAGGTCCGTTCGCCGTTCTCGTTGCTGCACGGCCTCGACGATGACGTCGTGCCGGTGGACGCCAGCAGGGACTTCGCCGCCCGCCTGGAACGCATCGGCTGGCCCGTGGAGGTGGTGGAGCTCGACGCCGATCACGGGTCGATCGCCGGCGCGGACTACGACGCCCTCGCGGACCGCTACGAACCGGCCAAGGACGGCCCGGCCCGAATCATGGCGCAACAGGTCGCGGGCCGGATCGCGGCGATGCTGGGTGGTTGATCGGTCCCAGTACGCGCGAGCGCGCCTCGTTGCGGTACGAATGACGGGTGGCTGAGCCGACCATCCTGCTGCTGTCGACGTCCGATACGGACCTGATCAGCGCCCGTTCCAGCGGGAAGAACTATCGGTGGGCCAACCCGTCGCGGCTGTCCGAAGACGAACTGCCCCACCTGCTGGCCGACGTCGCCATCGTGGTGGTGCGAATCCTCGGCGGCTACCGGGCGTGGCAGAGCGGCATCGACACGGTGATCGCCAGCGGGGTGCCCACGGTGCTGGTCAGCGGCGAGCAGGCCGCCGACGCCGAGTTGACCGGTCTGTCCACGCTTGCGGCCGGCATCGCGGTGCAGGCGCACATCTACCTGGCCCACGGCGGCGTGGACAACCTGCGCCAGCTGCATGCCTTCCTCTCGGACACCGTGCTGATGACCGGGTTCGGATTCACCCCGCCGGTCGTGACGCCGACGTGGGGGGAACTCCCGCGGCCGAACGCCGTTGACACCGACGGCCCGACGATCGCCGTGCTGTACTACCGCGCGCAGCACTTGGCCGGCAACACCGGCTACGTCGAGGCGCTGTGCCGGGCCATCGAGGACGCCGGCGCCCGGGCGATGCCGGTCTACTGCGCGTCGCTGCGCACCGCCGAACCCGAACTGCTGCAACGGCTGGGCGACGCCGACGCCATGGTGGTCACCGTCCTGGCGGCCGGGGGACTGAGGCCTGCGGAGGCGGCGGCCGGTGGTCCCGACGACAGCTGGAACGTCGAACACCTTGCCGCGCTGGATATTCCAATCCTGCAGGGGCTGTGCCTGACCAGCCCGCGGGCCCAATGGCGCGCCAACGACGACGGCCTGAGCCCGCTCGACGTGGCAAGCCAGGTGGCGGTACCCGAGTTCGACGGCCGCATCATCACGGTGCCGTTCTCCTTCAAGGAGATCGACGACGACGGCCTGATCTCGTATGTCGCCGACGCGGAACGCTGCGCCCGGGTCGCGGGGCTGGCGGTGCGCCACGCGCGGCTGCGTCGCGTCGCGCCGGCGGACAAGCGGGTGGCCCTGGTGTTCTCCGCCTATCCCACCAAGCACGCCCGCATCGGTAACGCGGTCGGGTTGGACACGCCGGCCAGTGCGGTCGCACTGCTGCGAGCGATGCGCGAGCACGGCTACCGGGTGGGTGAGCTGCCGGGCGTCGAGGCCGACGACGGCGACGCCCTGATCCACGCGCTGATCGAGCGGGGCGGCCAGGACCCCGACTGGCTCACCGAGGGCCAGCTGGCGGGCAACCCGATCCGGGTGTCCGCCAAGGATTACCGCGATTGGTTCGCAACCTTGCCCACCGAATTCACCGACGCCGTCACCGAGCACTGGGGCCCGGCGCCCGGGAATCTTTTCGTCGACCGCAGCCACGATCCCGACGGCGAAATCGTGATCGCCGCAATGCAATCGGACAACCTGGTGCTGATGGTGCAGCCGCCCCGCGGCTTCGGGGAAAACCCGGTCGCCATCTACCACGACCCGGACCTGCCGCCCAGCCACCACTACCTGGCCGCCTACCACTGGCTGGACGTCGGGTTCGGGTCGCACGCCGTGGTGCATCTGGGCAAGCACGGCAACCTGGAATGGCTGCCCGGCAAGACGCTGGGCATGTCGGCGGCCTGCGGCCCCGACGCCGCGCTGGGCGACCTGCCGATGATCTACCCGTTCCTGGTCAACGATCCCGGCGAGGGCACGCAGGCCAAAAGGCGCGCGCACGCCGTTCTGGTCGACCATCTCATCCCGCCGATGGCGCGCGCCGAATCCTACGGTGACATCGCGCGTTTGGAACAGCTGCTGGACGAGCACGCCAACGTCGCCGCGCTGGACCCCGGCAAGCTGCCCGCCATCCGCCAGCAGATCTGGACGCTGATGCGGGCCGCGAAGATGGACCACGATCTGGGGTTGACCGAACGGCCCGAGGAAGACTCGTTCGACGACATGCTGCTGCACGTCGACGGCTGGCTGTGCGAGATCAAGGACGTCCAGATCCGCGACGGCCTGCACATCCTGGGGCAAAAGCCAACGGGGCAAGCCGAACTCGACCTGGTGCTGGCGATCCTGCGCGCCCGCCAACTGTTCGGCGGCGAGCATACCCTGCCCGGATTGCGGCAGGCCCTGGGCCTGGCCGAGGACGGCACCGACGACCGCGCGGCGGTCGATCGCACCGAGCGCGTGGCCCGCGAGCTCGTGGGTGCCCTGCAGGCGAGCGGGTGGGATGCCGATGCGGCCGAACGGATCACCGACAACGCTGAGGTCGCCGCGGTGCTGCGATTCGCCGCCACCGAAGTGGTGCCGCGGCTCGCCGGCACCGCCGCCGAAATCGAGCAGGTGTTGCGCGCCCTGGACGGCCGGTTCATCCCGGCCGGGCCGTCCGGATCCCCGCTGCGCGGCCTGGTCAACGTGCTGCCCACCGGCCGCAACTTCTATTCCGTCGACCCCAAGGCGGTCCCGTCCCGGCTGGCCTGGGAAGCCGGCGTGGCACTGGCGGATTCGCTGCTGGCCCGCTACCGCGACGACCACGGGCGGTGGCCGCAATCGGTCGGGTTGTCGGTGTGGGGCACCTCGGCCATGCGCACCGCCGGTGACGACATCGCCGAAGTCCTTGCCCTGCTCGGTGTTCGGCCGGTGTGGGACGACGCGTCGCGGCGCGTCGTCGATCTGGCGGCGATTCCGCTGGCCGAGCTGGACCGCCCGCGCATCGACGTGACGGTGCGCATCTCCGGTTTCTTCCGGGATGCCTTCCCGCACGTCGTGACGATGCTCGACGACGCGGTGCGGCTGGTCGCCGAGCTCGACGAGCCCGACGAGGACAACTTCGTCCGCGCGCACGCCCAGGCCGACCTGGCCCAGCACGGCGACCAACGCCGTTCCACCACAAGGATTTTCGGCTCCAAGCCGGGCACCTACGGCGCGGGCCTGCTGCAGCTGATCGACAGCCGCAACTGGCGCGACGACGCCGACCTCGCCGCCGTGTACACCGCGTGGGGCGGCTTCGCCTACGGCCGGGACCTCGATGGCCGCGAGGCCGTCGACGACATGAACCGGCAGTACCGGCGCATCGCGGTGGCAGCGAAGAACACCGACACCCGCGAACACGACATCGCCGACTCCGACGACTATTTCCAGTACCACGGGGGCATGGTGGCCACGGTGCGCGCACTGACCGGGCAGGCGCCCGCCGCCTATATCGGCGACAACACCCGCCCCGACGCGATCCGCACCCGCACCCTGTCGGAGGAGACCACCCGCGTGTTCCGGGCGCGGGTGGTCAATCCGCGCTGGATGTCGGCGATGCGGCGGCACGGATACAAGGGCGCGTTCGAGATGGCGGCGACCGTGGACTACCTGTTCGGCTACGACGCGACGGCCGGGGTCATGGCCGACTGGATGTACGAACAGCTCACCGAGCGCTACGTGCTGGACCCGGAGAACCGCAAGTTCATGTCGGAATCCAACCCCTGGGCGCTGCACGGCATGGCCGAGCGGCTGCTGGAGGCGGCCGGGCGTGGCATGTGGGCGGAGCCGCAGCGCGAAACCCTCGACGGCTTGCGCCAGGCGCTGCTGGAAACCGAGGGCGATCTGGAAGGCTGAGCCAGTGCCGGCGCACCACGCGACCGCGAGTGTGACGGTGCAGTCACGCTGGAGCACCAAAGTGACTGTGCCGTCACACTCGAGCTGACGGGTGAGCGCTGACGGGTCCCCCTAGATGAAGTCCGACCCGCCGTCCACGTTGACCGTCGCGCCGGTGACATAGCCGTTGCGCCGCGACGCCAGGTAGGCGGTCAGGGAGGCGACCTCTTCGGGCAGCCCGGCGCGGCCGAGGTCACAGGGCTGGTGAAAGTTGTCGTCGATCCAGGTCATGACGTCGACCGGATCGGTGGCGTCCAGGCCGTCGGCCGCGAGGATGTCCCTGAGCGCTTCGGTGAAGCTTGCGGTGACGATGGTGCCCGGGCACACGCAGTTGACCAGAATGCCGTCCTTGGCAAGGCTTTTCGATAGATTCTTGGTGACGCTGGCCAACGCCGATTTCGCCGCCGTGTAGGCGACGATCCGCGGGTTTTGGCGCTGAATCGAATGCGCGGACAGCGTCACGATGCGGGCCCAGTCCGCGGAGCGCAGCAGCGGCAGGGCGGCGCGAATCGATCGGACGCCCGACATCGTGCCGAGGGTGAACGCCTCGTCCCATTGTGCGTCGTCCATCTGCTCGAAATAGCCGTCGCCCGGTCCGATCGTGTGGACGAGGGTGTTGAGTTGTCCCCAACGCTGTGCGACGGCCGCGAAGCCGGCGCTGATGGACGCGGCGTCGGTCATATCCACGCTGACGCCCACGGCATCCGGAGCGCCGGCCCGGCGCAGCGACGAGACGGCGGCCTCGAGCGCGCGGTGGCCTCTGGCCATCACCGCCACGCTGGCCCCTTCGGCCGCAAGGGTTTCTGCGATGGCCAGTCCCATGCCCTTGCTGCCGCCGGTGACCACGGCCGTCGATCCGGCAAAGCCCAGGTCCATCGCTCGTCTCCTTTGATCGGTACTTCAGGCCCGCACGCCCAGCCCACGCAGGCAGAACTGCAGCATGCGTTCGCGGAGAACGTTGCGGTCGCAATCGCCGGTCGCCCAGTGCCGGTTGATGCCCGCCCAGACCACCCCGTGGATGAACTGGGCGTCCGTCACCGGGTCGACGCCGTGGAACACCCCGCTGCGCAGGCCGCGCTGCAGCGCCTCGCCGAGCGGCTTGAGCATCTCCGCGTACGCGGGTTGTATCAGCGCGGAGGACTGCGACTGGGCCTGGATCGACACACGACGCAAGTCGGATTTGATGGCGTGATCGAACGCCAGGTCGAGTCGTCCGTCGATCCACGCCGCGACCGCGTCGACCTCCGTGGCCGCAGACGCCATCCGGCGTCGCAGCCGCCGTTCCTCCGCGCGCGCCATGTCGAGAAACAACGCGGTCAGCAGATCGTCCTTCGAATCGAAGTGCCGATAGAACGCCCGGGTGCCCAGGGCGGCCTCCTCCAGCACCGCGCCGATGCTGAGTTTTCCAATTCCCTGCTCCCGCAGGATGGTTGAGGCGGCGGCCAGGATATCGCGGCGCACCGTGGCGTCCGGGCCGAGTTTTTCGCGTCGCCGCGTGCGGGGGGAGCTCACGGATTCAGGCGGTCGCGTCGTAGGCGGCGAGATAGTCCGCGAACCGCTCGCGAACGCCTTGGGGTGTCAGGCCGTAGTCGGCCAGGTCATAGTCATGCGTGCCGCGTGAGCCGGGCCGGTGCTCCGTGGCCCAGCGCGTGACGGCCCCGAGGGTGTCGTCGGTGAAGGTCAAGCCGAGGGTGGCGTAACTGGTTTGCAGCGTGCCGACCGGATCCGTCTGAAGGTCCGCGAACGAGACGTCGGCGAACCGGTCATCGCCCATCCGGCTGCGGAAATCCATCGCCCGGCGGACACCTTCGACCCAGCTGTCGACTTGCTCGGCGCCGAGTTCGGTCGCGTCGTCGCGGTCGCTGCTCCAGCTACGCACGTACCGGATCAGACTGCAGACCGACCCCATCACTTTGGCCGGATCGCGATGACTCCAAAGGAATTTGGCGTCGGGATATGCCTCGACGAGCGCGTCGAGGGCGAACATGTGCACAGGTGTCTTGAGATGCCACAGCACCGGCGGGCAGTGCCACTGCAGCAGCTGGAGCACCCGCCGGTGAAAGATGTAGGTCTCGCGCATGTCGCAGCCCATCAACCACGCGAGATACCCGGGTGCGCGCACGGCGCCGTCAAAGTGGAAGGTGCGGAAGCTCATTCCCATCAGGTCCTGGCATTCGGTCGGCGCTGTGGCCTCGGAGTTGTACAGCGTCTTCATCAACGGAAACATGTCGTCGAGCATCTTCAGGCCGGCCTCGGCCTGCGCGATCCGCGGGTCGCTGTGTTCGGTGGCGGATTCCGGCGGCGGGGTGGGCGCCTGCGACTCCCACATCCGCAGCGATCGGAACTGCGGATCGGCGGCCACCAGCTGGCTCAGCGCGGTGGTTCCGGTGCGGGGCAGGCCGATCACGAAGACGGGGCCACCGACCGTCTGGTCGTCGATCTCGGGGTGCTGCCGGTAGACATCCTCGACCTTGAGCCGTTGGATCAGCGCGTTGCTGACGGTGGCGTGCTGGATGACCCGCCCGATGTCGTTGAGGTCCGCCTCGCTGTTCAGCGCGTCGACGATGCGTTCGAGTCCCTCGCGGTAGTAGGACGACCCGAAATCGTCGAGGCCGGTTGCGCTTCGAGCGCCGTCCTCCAGCTCGTCAGCATCGAAGGTCACCGTCCGAACCTTTCGTGCACCGCGCGCCGCCGTGCCGCGAGGATGGCCGCGCGCTCTTCGGGGTTGACTTGTCTGGTGTCCGAGGGCAATTCGGTGCGGATGGCGTCGAACGGCACCACCCGTGTCCTCGGGGTGGGCGCCGTTTCGGTCCGCACGCAGCGCAGGATGATCGGGCCGTTGCTGTGGCCGGCGGTGTCCAGCCAGTTGGCGATCCCGGGGTCACGGTCGCACAGCACCACGCGGACCAATCCATCGGAATCCACGGCGGCCTGGTGGGCATTCAGGCTGGACTGGTGGCGCCCGTAATGGATCGTCTCCCACCACGGGTTGCCGATCGAGAAGCTCCAGTAGACGCCGCGCGGTGGTTCCACCTCGACCACCAAGGCCTGGCCCGGCTGCAGCTCCCACCGGCCGATCACCGGCCGGTTCTCCGCCGCGGCCCCCATGTCGGTGCGATCGATCGCGGGCAGGAAGCCGTTGGGCGGTGCGGCGGCCCCGAACTGCAAAAAGAACGCCAGGTTGTCCGCGACGAAGTCGCCGAGCGCGGTCAGTTGCCGTGTGACCGCCGAGTAGGGATCGACCGGGCGGGGTGTCGCGCGGACCGGGTCACCGAGTCGCTCGATGCGCAGCGACGATGCCACCTCGGTATCCCAGTCGTAGAAGAAGTGCCGCACCGTCAGCGTGGGATGCTCACCGTCGATGCGCATCCAATTGCCCGCTCGCCCCGGCTGTTTCGAGGCCGACAGCACCACCTCGAAATTCCCGTCGGGATCCGTTTCGAGCTCGTCGACCAACTCGTTGGCGGTTGCGGTGATGCCGTTCATCGTCTGCAGCCCGACGTAGCGGGCGGTGCCGCGGTTGCCGTACAGCCGATAGCTCTCGCCTCCCCGCAATGCGGCGCGGGTGTAGAGGCAGTCCGGGCACTCCATTCCCCAGGTCACGATGTCGTCGGTGCTGGTGCGCTGGACGCGCAGCGCGGGATTCGGATCGAACCGCAGCGCTTCGTCGACACCCGCGGCCAGCAGCACCAGCAGGTGCCGGATCCCGGCGGCGGCGTCGATCCGATTGCGGCTTGCCGGCTCGGATTCGACGGTCTGCGCGGCGTCGTTGAGCCGGCTCAAGAGCTGTGACCATGCCGCAAACAGATCGGGATCGCTCGTCCCGGCCGGCGATTCCAAGGCCGCCTCGGCGATCGTGAACGGCAACCACGCCAGCGGCTTGTTCGGATCGCCCATGATTGCCTACCTCGATCGGTGCTCCGCGTTCTTAAGTGAAAATAGCGTTTTCATTTAAGTTGCCACGACTATCGCAGCCGAGCGCTCAGAATGTCAACGCCCCGACCCCGCAGCGGTACGTTGTTCTGGTGACGCCGACCTTCGCCGACCTTGCCAAGACGCAGTACATCCTGCTGACCACGTTCACCAAGGACGGCAAGCCCAAGCCGACGCCGATCTGGGCCGCCCTGGACAAGCAGGCCGGGGATCGACTCCTGGTCATCACCGGAGAGAACTCCTGGAAGGTCAAGCGAATCCGCAACACCCCGCGGGTCACGCTGGCCACCTGCACCATGAACGGCCGCCCCACCAGCGAGGCGGTCGAGGGGACCGCGGCCATCCTGGACAAGTCGGAAACGGCCGCGGTCTACGACGCGATCGGCAAGCGCTACGGCGTCGTGGGCAAGGTGTTCAACTTCTTCAGCAAGCTGCGCGGCGGCATGGACAACAACGTCGGCCTCGAGCTGAAAGTGGCCTGACCGCCAAGGCTCCGTGGCCACCGTCCTGATCCCGGTCCCGGACCGCGACTTCGACCCGACCGAGGTCGCGGTCAGCTGGAAGGTGTTGACGCGAAGCGGCCACCGGGTGATCTTCGCGACCGAAAGCGGCACGCCCGGCGTCGCCGACGACATCATGGTGACGGGCCGCGGACTGGACCTCTGGTCCGCGCTGCCACTGCTGGGCGCCATTCCGCTGATCGGGCTGCTGCTGCGCGCCAACAGCGACGGCCGCAACTCCTACCGGGACATGGTGCAGTCCAATGAGTTTCGGCATCCGCTCACCTGGGCGGCGGCCAGCCTCGACGGCGTCGATGCGCTGCTGTTGCCGGGTGGGCACCGCGCCCGCGGGATGCGCAGCTACATCGACAGCGACGTCCTGCACCGGCTGGTCGTGGCGGCCTTCGCCCGCGGGCTGGTGGTGGCGGCCATCTGTCACGGGGTGCTGCTCGCGGCGCGCAGCATCGATCCGGGGACCGGCCGTTCGGTCCTGTACGGACGCAAGACCACGGCGTTGACGTGGGCGATGGAGAGGTCGGCCTGGCGCCTCACCCGATTCACCCGGCTTTGGGACCGCGACTACTACCGGACCTATACCGAGGAGCCGGGCCAACCCGCCGGGTACATGTCGGTGCAGTCGGAAGTCACACGCGCGCTTGAAGATCCGAGCGACTTCCGCGACGTCACCCGCGGGTCACCACACTGGCGGCGGAAAACCTCGGGCATGGCGCGCGATACCGCGACCGACTCGCGGCCCGCATTCGTCGTCGATGACGGCGGCTACGTGTCGGCGCGCTGGCCCGGCGACACCCACACCTTCGCAACGGTGCTGGCGCGGAAGCTGAACGCGCCGCGCTGACCGGTTACGTCGCGGCGCCCGCTCGCAGATGCTCGCCGAAGAACGCGAACACCCGCCGCCACGCGTCCTCGGTGGCCTCGTGGTCGTAGCCGAAACCCGCGATGCGAAGCAACGGTTGGCCGGGCAGATCGTTGGCGAAGCTGTGCCCGACGCCCGGATACGTCTTCACATCGGCGGTGATGTTCTTGGCGGCGATGGTCTTGCTCAGCTTCTCGGGCGCGCCCCGGCCCAGCGGGTCACGGCCGCCGAAGCTGGCCACGACCGGGCACGCGCCGTCCAGCGTCTTGTCCAGGTTGCGCGGCAGGGGAGTGCCATAGAACGGGGCGGAGGCGCCGAAACCCTTGGGCGACATGACAAGAGCGAACTGACCGCCCATGCAGAATCCCGCGATGCCGACCTGGCCGGAACATTGCGGCATGGCCGTGAGGTGATCACGTGCGGCCAGGATGTCGTCGAGCGCGCGGCCGCGCTGCGTCTGCAGCTCCTTCATGACGCGCGAGATGCAGCGGATGCGTCCCCCGCGCGAGTACAGGTTCGGGGTGAGCGCCAGGTAACCCGCCGCGGCGATGCGGTCGTTGATCGACTGCTTGTCCCGGCCGTAGCCGATCGCGTCGTGGATCACCACCACCCCCGGCCACGGGCCCTGCCCCGAGGGCGTGCTCAGTAACGCATCGATCGGTCCGTCCGGGGTATCGATCTGAATCGTCGTCATAGCGTCATCTAACTGCAACCACACACGGCAGCACCACGGGAACTCGGGCGTGGTCGGCACACGTTGGTGTGACATGGTCTCGCGGTTGTTGCTGATCTACGCCGTCGTCGAACTCGCGGTGATCTTCGCGCTGGTGTCGACGATCGGCTGGGGCTGGACCCTGCTGGCGCTGGTGGGGACCTTCCTGCTCGGCTGGGGCATCGTGGCCCCGATGGCCGGGTCGCACCTCATCCGGCGGATCGGGCAGCTGCGCTCGGGAGTGACCGACCAACGCGCCGCGAGCGACGGCGCCCTCGTCAGCCTGGTCGCGCTCCTCGTCCTCGTCCCCGGCCTGGTCAGCACGGCGCTCGGGTTGGCGCTGCTGATCCCGCCGGTGCGGTCGCTCGCCGGCCCCGGGTTGACGGCCTTGGCGGTGCGCAAGCTGCAGCGCCAGATGCCGGGACTCAGTTACGCCAGCGCCTTTCGCGCGACGCCGCACCCGGCGTCGTACCCCGGCGGCTTCTATTCGGATGCCGGTTCGGATGCCGGCTATGGGCGCGGCGACTACATCGACGGCGAGGTCATCGACGTCCACGACGTCGAGGCGCCGCCGCGGCCGCCGCGATTCGACGGACGCTGACGCGGCGCGGGGCACCCGCCGACCGTTATCGCCCTCCGACCAGTTGCACGTAGTTTTGGCCTGTGACCGATAGTGACCGTTAGTCCCGCACCGGTGACCCTGCTGGTCAACGGCCGGGTGCACAGCCCGGCCCAGCCCGGCGCGACCGCGATGGCCGTCCGCGACGGCGTGGTGGCATGGCTGGGCGGCGACGAGGTCGGCCGCCGCATGTTTCCCGACGCCGACGTCGAAGATCTCCTGGGCGGGTTCGTGGCGCCGGGGTTCGTGGACAGCCACATCCATCTCACCGCCACCGGCCTGACGTTCAGCGGGCTGGACCTGCGCCCGGCGGCCTCGCGCGCCCAGTGCCTGCGGATGGTCGCAGAGTACGCGGCCGCACACCCCGGCCGGCCGGTGTGGGGCCACGGCTGGGACGAGACCTCGTGGCCGGAGAACGCCCCGCCCGGCATCGCCGACCTGGACGCTGTCCTCGGCGACCGGCCGGCCTACCTGGCCCGCGTGGACGTGCACTCCGCGCTGGCGTCGACGGGCCTGCGCCGGCTGGTGGCTGGGCTCCCGGCGGCGCCGGGTTTCAGCGCTGAGGGGCCGCTGGTCGGCGACGCACACCATCTGGTGCGGGCCACCGCCCGCGGACTGCTGACGGCCGAACAGCTTGCCGAGGCCCGCGCCGCGGCGCTGCGGGCCGCCGCGGCGGCAGGCATCGTCGCGGTGCACGAATGCGCCGGGCCCGAGATCGGCGGCCTCGACGACTGGCTGCAACTGCGGGGCCTCGATCACGGCGTCGAGGTGATCGGCTATTGGGGTGAGCCGGTGAGCAGCCCCGCGCAGGCGCGCGAGCTGATGGCGGCGACCGGAGCCCACGGGCTGGCCGGCGACCTGTTCGTCGACGGGGCCCTGGGGTCGCGCACCGCGTGGCTGCACGAGCCGTACGCGGACGCCCCGGAGTGCACCGGAACCTGCTACCTGGATTCCGGGGCCGTCGAGGCGCACCTGCGGGCGTGCACCCAGGCCGAGGTCACCGCCGGTTTCCACGTCATCGGGGACGCCGCGGTCGCCACGGTGGTGGGTGCTTTCGAGCGCGTCGTCGCCGACCTCGGGCCCGTCGCGGTCGCCCGCTGCGGGCACCGGCTCGAGCACGTCGAGATGGTCAGCGCCGATCAGGCCGCCAAGCTGGGCCAGTGGGGCGTCATCGCGAGCGTGCAGCCCAATTTCGATGCGCTCTGGGGCGGGGCCGACGGCATGTACGCGCGGCGGCTCGGTGCCCAGCGAGGCAGTCGGCTCAACCCCTTTGCGCTGTTAGCATCCCAAGGCGTGCCCCTCGCGCTCGGTTCCGACGCTCCGGTCACGGGCTTCGACCCGTGGGTGAGTGTGCGCGCGGCGGTCAACCACCGCACCCCCGGCAGCGGGGTTTCGGCCCGGGCCGCGTTTGCCGCCGCCACCCGCGGCGGCTGGCGGGCCGCCGGTGTCCGCGACGGCAGGACGGGCACGCTGGTGCCGGGAGCGCCGGCCTCTTACGTCGTCTGGGACGCCGGGGACCTCGAGGTGCACGCCCCGCGCGATACCGTCCAGCGCTGGTCGACCGACCCGCGGTCGCGCGTGCCGGCGCTGCCGCGATTGGGGCGCGACGACGCCCTACCGCGGTGCCGGCGAACGGTGCATCGGGGCGCTGTAATCCATGGCTAGCGACCGGCCCGCGGACCACACCGATGCCGCCGACGAGAACCTGCCGCGGCGGCCCGACACCGACCCCATCGGCGACGAGGCCGAGTCGGACCGCGACGACGACCCCGTCGAGGTTTCTCCCGAACCCGAAGCCCGGGGCGACGAGCGCGACCCCGAACCCGACCGGGACGAGGAGGTCGCGGCACCGGCATCGCCGGAGGCGCGCGCGCCCGGCGACGTGAGCCCGGGTGGTCGGCTGGGGGCGGCGGCGCGCGGCGCGGTAACCGGACTGGTGGCCGCGGTGATCGCGCGGCTGCCCGCCGCCCAGGCCGCGATGCTGCCCCGCCTGTCCCGGCTGAGCTGCGCAGTGCTGGGCGGCTTACTGTTCTGCGCCAGTTTCCCGTCGCTGAACTGGTGGTGGGGTGCGGTGCTGGGCGCCGCATTGCTGGCATGGGTGCTGACCCACGCCGCGACCACGCCCGCGGGCGGCCTGGGTTACGCGTTCCTGTTCGGGCTGGCGTTCTACCTGCCGCTGCTGCCGTGGGTCGGGCTGCTGGTCGGCCCCATCCCGTGGATCGCGCTCGCGACCGTCTGCGCGCTGTTTCCCGCCCTCTTCGGCCTGTGCGCCGTCACCGTGCGGCGGCTGCCCGGCTGGCCCATCTGGTTCGCGCTGATCTGGGCGGCCCAGGAGTGGCTCAAGTCGATCCTGCCGTTCGGTGGCTTCCCCTGGGGTTCGGTGGCGTTCGGTCAGACCCACGGTCCGTTCCTGCCGCTGGTCCAGCTCGGCGGCGTGGCGCTGCTGTCCATGGCGATCATGCTGGTGGGCTTCAGCGCGACGGCCATCGCGCTGGAGATCGTCAAGTGGTGGCACTCCGGCCATCCGGCGCGCCCTGGCGCCGGGGACAGCGGCGCCGCGGACGCCGCGCAGCCCGACCAGGCGCCGCCCGCGGTGGTGCTGCCGGGCGTCTGCATCTGCCTGGTGCTCTTCGCGTCGCTCATCGTCTGGCCGCAGGTGCGCCACGCCGGCACCGGGTCGGGCGGGGAGCCGGCGGTGACCGTCGCGGCCGTGCAGGGCAACGTGCCGCGGCTGGGCTTCGAGTTCAACGAACAGCGGCGCGCGGTGCTGGACAACCACGTCCAGGAAACCCTGCGGCTGGCCGAGGACGTGCGCGCCGGGGCCGCCCCGCAACCGCAGTTCGTGATCTGGCCGGAAGACTCGTCGGACATCGACCCGCTGGTCAACCACGACGCCGCCCTGGAGATCTCGCAGGCCGCGGCGGCGATCGGCGCTCCGATCCTGATCGGCAGCGTGCTCGAGGTGCCCGGACGCTCGCCGCAGGATCCGAACTACACCAACACCATGATCGTCTGGGCTCCGGCCACCGGCCCGGCCGATCGCCACGACAAGGAAATCGTCCAGCCGTTCGGCGAATACCTGCCGATGCCGTGGCTGTTCAAACACCTGTCCGGCTACGCCGGCCGCGCCGGAAGCTTCGTGCCCCGACCGGGCTCCGGGGTGGTGCACATCGCGGGAGTGCCGCTCGGCGTCGCCACCTGCTGGGAAGTGATCTTCGACCGGGTCCCGCGGCAGGCGGTGCTCGGCGGCGCCCAGCTGCTGGCCGTGCCGGCCAACAACGCCACCTTCAACAAGAGGATGAGTGAGCAGCAGCTGGCATTCGCCAAGGTCCGGGCCGTCGAGCACGACCGCTACGTCGTGGTCGCCGGCACCACGGGGATCAGCGCCGTGGTGGCGCCCGACGGCGGCGAGCTGGCCCGCACCGACTTCTTCCAGCCCGCCTATCTGGACATGCAGGTGCGGCTCAAGACCCGGCTGACGCCGGCGACGCGGTGGGGGCCGCTGGTGCAATGGATCATGGTCCTGGCGGCCGGAGCGGTGATTCTGGCCGGGATACGGCACAATGGATGGTTCCCGCGTTCGGTACGTCGGCCGTCCACACGCCAATCGCAAGGGGCCGGTGCAACCCCGGGCAAACCCCCGCCCGACTCTCGGGACCGCACGCCGGCAGACGACGGCGACTGACCACCCTCCGTCCGACCTGGACGGCCGAACTGCATCGATTTCGGGCAACACAGAGGAGCTACATGACCACCGGCCAGCCGGCGCCCCGGGACCCGGGCAATCGCCCCAGCCAGCGCGTCCTGGTGATCATCCCCACCTACAACGAGCTGGAGAACCTGCCGGTGATCCACCGGCGGCTCAAAGAAGCGTGCCCGCATGTGCACCTGCTTGTCGTCGACGACAGCAGCCCCGACGGCACCGGCCGGCTCGCCGAGGAACTGGCGGCGGCCGATGGCGGCCGCACGCACGTCATGCACCGCACCGCCAAGGACGGCCTGGGCGCGGCGTACTTGGCGGGTTTCGCGTGGGGGTTGAGCCGTGACTACTCGGTCCTAGTCGAAATGGACGCCGACGGCAGCCACGCGCCCGAGCAGCTGCACCGCCTGCTGGACGCCGTCGACGCCGGCGCCGACCTGGCCATCGGGTCGCGTTACGTCGAGGGCGGCACCGTGCGCAACTGGCCGTGGCGGCGCTGGGCGCTGTCCTGGACGGCCAACACCTACGCCCGGCTGGCGCTGGGCATCGGCGTGCACGACATCACCGCCGGCTACCGCGCTTACCGCCGCGAAGTGCTCGAAGCGATCGATCTCGACGGCGTCGACTCCAAGGGCTACTGCTTCCAGATCGACCTGACCTGGCGCACGATCTGCAACGGGTTCACCATCGCCGAGGTGCCCATCACCTTCACCGAGCGCGAGCTCGGCGTGTCCAAGATGAGCGGATCCAACATCCGCGAGGCGCTGGTCAAGGTCACCCGCTGGGGTGTCCAGGGGCGGCGGTCGGGAGCCCGGGCCACCAGGGCCGACAACCGCACCTGACCGACGCAGGCCCTACCGCGGGGTCAGCCCCGGCGGCGGGTCTTGATGATCTCGAGGCGCTCTTTGAGCAGCTCTTCGAGTTCCTCGACCGAGCGACGCTCCAGCAGCATGTCCCAGTGCGTCCGCGGCGGCTTCACCTTCTTCGGCTCGGGCAGGTCGCCCTCGATCAGGGTGCCTTCCAGGCCGTTGCGGCACAGCCAGGTGCCGGGGATCTCGGCGTCGTCGGCGAAGGGAACCTCGAACTCCTCGCCGTTCTCGGTCCGGTACTTCGCGAGCTGACGCGGCGCCAGGTCGTGGTTGCGGTCAGTCTCGTAGCTCACGGCCCCGAGGCGACTGCCTCTCAGTACGCGATCAGCCATGGCTGCTACTCCTTCAGGTCTTCTCGGAGCTCTGCGGCTCCCTTACTGCAGTTCAATGCAATCTGTCCAGTTAGCAAACGCTGCGGCGATCTGCGCAGTTCCCGGCCGGGACCGGCATACGCGACGCGACCCTCAATGATACCGGGATCGCCGTGAAAACCCGACTACAGTCGGCAGGCGTGAGCCGCCGCACCCGCCCGCAGCCCTGTCGCTGGTGCGGCCGTGACGTTACCGATGCGGGATTGGGCCGTCGCCGCCAGTACTGCCGGCAGTCGTGCCGGCAGCGCGCGTACGAACAACGGGCCTCGCTGAACCGCAACGGCGCGGTCGTGCCCGAGGACGCGGTGGTGCTGTCGGCCGAGGATGCCGCCGACCTGTCGGATCGCGTCTATCAGGTGCGGTGTGCGGCCGAGGACGTCGCGACGGCCGTCGACGAAGGCGCCGGGGCCACCGAGCTACGCCAGTTGTGCGACGCGCTGATCCAGGCCGCCCGGGCCGCCGACGGCTGGCGCCGGGCGGGTGTGTGACCGCGCCGTCCGGATCGCGGCGGCCAGGGGCCCCGCGCTGCGCCAGGCTTTGCACGACCCGCGTCTGACCACCAGTTATGGTCAGCCGGGTACAGTCGCGCCATGGACGTCGGGCCGTGTCTACAGCGCACCCTTGTGCAACGGGCACCTCGGCCGCCCGGCCTCACATCTTCTGTGCGCGGCGCGGCGCAGCGGTCCATGCCGGTCCTCCCGTAGCACCCGCGAGCAGCGGACGTTTTGAAATCCAGTCGGAGTTGGCCATACTCACCAGCAATATTCTTGGGTCGGAGAGCTGCACGACGCTGGTCGAACGGGAAACGGCGTCGCCTCGTGCAGCAAAGTCCGTCACTCGGCGAAAACCGCATCCGGCGGTGAAAGACGGCCGAACGTCGTTAGGTGAGGTTTGGAATGGTTGATCAACTCCAGCATGCGACCGAAGCGCTGCGCAAAGCGCTGGTCCAGGTTGAGCGCCTGAAGCGCACCAACCGGGCGCTGCTGGAGCGGTCCAACGAGCCGATCGCGATCGTCGGTATGTCGTGCCGCTTCCCGGGTGGCGTCGACAGCCCGGAGGCGCTGTGGCAAATGGTCGCCGACGGCCGCGACGTCATCTCGGAGTTTCCCGCCGACCGCGGCTGGGACGTCGCGAGCCTGTATGACCCCGACCCCGACGCGCGGCACAAGTGTTACGTGAACACCGGCGGGTTCGTCGACGGCGTCGCGGACTTCGATCCGGCCTTCTTCGGCATCGCGCCCAGCGAGGCGCTCGCGATGGACCCCCAGCATCGAATGCTGCTCGAGCTGTCCTGGGAAGCGTTGGAGCGGGCCGGAATTGACCCCAGCGGGTTGCGCGGCAGCGCCACCGGCGTGTTCGCCGGGCTGATCGTTCAGGGCTACGGCATGCTCGCCGAGGAGATCGAGGGCTACCGGCTGACCGGAATGACCTCCAGCGTGGCGTCGGGGCGGGTGTCCTACGTGCTGGGCCTGGAGGGCCCGGCGGTCTCCGTGGACACGGCGTGCTCGTCGTCGCTGGTCGCGTTGCACATGGCCGTGCAGTCGTTGCGCTCGGGGGAGTGCGACCTGGCCCTGGCCGGCGGCGCGACCGTGAACGCGACGCCGACGGTCTTCGTGGAGTTCAGCCGGCACCGCGGGTTGGCGCCGGACGGACGATGCAAGGCCTACGCGGGTGCGGCCGACGGCGTCGGCTGGTCCGAGGGCGGCGCCATGCTGGTCGTGGAACGCCTGTCGGATGCGCAGCGGCTGGGGCACCCGGTGCTGGCCGTGGTCCGCGGTTCGGCGGTCAATCAGGACGGCGCGTCCAACGGGCTGACCGCGCCCAACGGCCCCTCGCAGCAGCGGGTGGTGCGTGCGGCGCTGGCCAACGCCGGGTTGTCCGTGGCCGACGTCGACGTCGTCGAGGGTCACGGCACCGGAACCACCCTGGGTGACCCGATCGAGGCGCAGGCGCTGCTGGCCACCTACGGGCAGGACCGCAGCGAGCCGCTGTGGCTGGGCTCGATCAAGTCGAACATGGGCCACACACAGGCCGCCGCCGGCGTGGCCGGCGTCATCAAGATGGTGCAGGCGATGCGTCACGAGACGCTGCCCGCGACGCTGCACGTGGACGCGCCGAGTCCGCACGTGGACTGGTCGGCGGGTGCGGTGTCGCTGCTGACCGAGGCGCGACCCTGGAACGTCGAGCGGCCGCGCCGGGCGGGCGTGTCGTCGTTCGGCATCAGCGGCACCAACGCGCACGTCATCGTCGAGGCGGCGCCGGCGCAGCCGGAACGGGAGGCCGGACCGGCGCGGCCGGTGGTGCCGTGGGCCGTGTCGGCGAAATCGCCGTCGGCGCTGGCGGCACAGGCGGCGCGGTTGGCCGAATACGTTCGCGCGCACCGTGATCTGGACGTGGCCGACATCGGGTGGTCGCTGGCGGGCCGCGCGGCGTTCGAGCACCGCGCGGTCGTCATCGGCGCTGACCGCGACCGGCTGCTGGCCGGGCTCGATGAACTGGCCAACGATGACCCCACCGGATCGGTCATCCGGGGCGTCGCGACGCCTTCGGGCAAGACCGTGTTCGTCTTTCCCGGCCAGGGCTCCCAATGGGCGGGCATGGCGGTTGAATTGCTGGATGCCGCACCGGTATTCGCCCAGCAGATCCGGGAATGCGAGGAGGCCTTCGCGGAATTCGTGGACTGGTCGCTCACCGGTGTGCTGCGCGGCGCCCCCGACGCTCCGGGGCTGGACCGCGTCGACGTCGTGCAGCCGGTGCTCTTCGCGGTGATGGTGTCGCTGGCCGAGCTGTGGAAGTCGGTCGGGGTGAATCCGGATGCGGTGATCGGGCATTCGCAGGGCGAGATCGCCGCCGCCTACGTCGCCGGGGCGCTGTCGCTGCGGGACGCGGCCCGGGTGGTCACGTTGCGCAGCAAGTTGCTGACGGCGCTGGCCGGCCCCGGCGGGATGCTGTCCATCGCGTGCAGCACCGAGCGGGCCCGGGAGTTGTTGGCGCCCTACGGGAATCGAGTCAGCATCGCGGCCGTCAACGGCCGGTCTGCCGTCGTGGTGTCGGGCGAGGGGGCCGCCCTCGACGAGCTGGTCGGCTTCTGCGCCGACCTTGAGCTGCGGACCCGGCGGATCGATGTGGACTACGCCTCACACTCGGTTGAGGTCGAGGCGATCCGCGCCGACCTCGCGGAGGTGCTGTCCGGCATCGAGCCGCGCTCCTCGCGGATCGCGTTCTTCTCCACGGTGACCGGAAGCCGTTTGGACACGGCCGGATTGGACGCCGACTACTGGTATCGCAACATCCGGCAGACCGTGCAGTTCGACCAGGCGGTGCGCAGCGCCTGCGAGCACGGTTACCGGACGTTCATCGAATCCAGCCCGCATCCGGCACTGATCGCGGGCATCGAGGACACCGCCGATGACCATGTCGGCGGCGGCGCCGATGGTGCCGAAGTCACCGTCATCCCCACCCTGGGCCGCGACGACGGCGGTCTCGACAGGTTTTTGACGTCGGCCGCCGCCGCGTTCGTCGCGGGAGTGAGCGTGCGCTGGCGCGGTGCGCTGGACGGGGCCGCCTTCGTCGAGTTGCCGACGTATGCCTTTGACCGGCGCCGGTTTTGGCTGTCCGGGGAGGGCGTCGCCGCGGACGCCTCGGGACTGGGCCTGGGCACCAGCGAGCACCCGCTGCTGAGCGCGGTCGTCGAGCTGCCCGCCTCGGGCGGCGTGGTGCTGACCGGCCGGCTGTCGCCGAGCCGGCAGGGCTGGCTGTCCGATCACGCCGTGTCCGGCACGGCCGTCTTCCCCGGGTCCGGCTTCGTGGAGCTGGCGATTCGCGCCGGCGACGAGGTCGGTTGCTCGACGGTGGACGAACTGACGTTGCAGGCGCCGTTGATGTTGCCGGCCAAGGACTCCGGCTCGGCGTCGGTCGCCGTGCAGGTCGTCGTCGGCCCCGTCGAAGAATCCGGTCAGCGCGGGGTGTCGATCTTCTCCCGCCCCGACGCCGGCTCCGGCTGGGTGTGCAACGCCGAGGGAACGCTGAGCACCGGCTCGGTCGAGCCGGGCGCAGAGCTGTCGGCCTGGCCGCCGGCGGGGGCCGTCAAGGTCGACGCGGCCGACGGGTACGAACAGCTGGCGGCGCGTGGCTACGGCTACGGCCCGGCATTCCAGGGCCTGACCGCGGCGTGGGTGCGCGACGACGAGGTGTTCGCCGAGGTGCGGCTGCCCGACGCGGCCGGCGGCGTCAACGGTTTCGGCGTTCACCCGGCGTTGCTTGACGCGGCCATGCACGCGCTGATCGTCGGCCGCCACATCACCGGTCAGACCGACGAAGTGGTGCTGCCGTTCTCGTGGCAGGGCGTGTCGTTGCATGCCGCGGGCGCGTCGGCGGTGCGTGCGCGCATCGCACCCGCCGGCCCGTCGAGTGTCTCGATCGAGCTCGCCGACGGGCTGGGACTGCCGGTGCTGTCGGTGCGCGCGATGGTCGCGCGCCCGGTCAGCGAGCGGCAGCTGCGCGCGGCGGTGTCGGCGTCGGGGCCGGACCGGCTGTTCGAGCTGGCGTGGTCGCCCGCCGCCACGTCGACCGTGGGCGCCGAGCCGCCCGCACACGAGGTATTCGAATCCGTTGCGGCCGGCGAAGATCCGGTCTCCGGATCGTACGAGCGCACGCATCGGGCCCTGGCGGCGGTGCAGTCGTGGTTGACCGACCGCGACTCCGGGGTGCTGATCGTCGCGACCCGGCACGCGATGGGGCTGGCGGGGGAGGACATCACCGATCTGGCCGGTGCGGCGGTGTGGGGGCTGGTGCGATCGGCGCAGACCGAGCATCCCGGCCGGATCGTGCTGGTGGATTCCGATACGGCCCTTGACGATCACGCGATAGCGACCGTCCTGGCGGTCGGCGAGCCCGCTGTCCTGCTGCGCGACGGCACGGCCTACATCGCGCGGGTGCACGGCAGCCGCGCGGTGGACGGCATCATGACGCCCCCCGCCGACGGACCCTGGCGGCTGGGGATCAGCAGCGCGGGCACGTTCGAAAACCTGCAATTGGAGCCGGTTCCCAACGCCGGCGCCGCGCTGGAGCCCGGCCAGGTTCGGGTCGCCATGCGCGCCATCGCGACCAACTTCCGCGACGTGATGATCACGCTGGGCATGTTCACCCACGAGGCCCTGCTCGGCGGCGAGGGCGCCGGCGTGGTGGTCGAGGTCGGGCCGGGGGTCACCGAGTTCGCGGTCGGCGATTCGGTGTACGGCTTCTTCCCCGACGGCAGCGGCACCCTGGTGCCCGGCGACGTGCGCCTGCTGCAGCACAAGCCCGCCCACTGGTCCTACGCCGAAGCGGCCGGCATCTCGGCGGTGTTCACCACCGCCTACATGGCGTTCATCCACCTGGCCGATGTCAAGCCGGGGCAGCGGGTGCTGGTGCACGCCGCGGCCGGCGGTGTCGGGATGGCCGCGGTGCAGCTGGGCCGGCACCTGGGCCTGGAGGTGTTCGCGACCGCCAGCCGCGGCAAGTGGGACACGTTGCGGGCCATGGGCTTTGACGATGACCACATCGCGGATTCGCGCACCCTGGAATTCGAGGAGAAGTTCCGGGCGGTCACCGGCAGGACCGGTACGGCTGGGATGGATGTGGTGCTCGACTCGCTGGCCGGTGAATTCGTCGACGCCTCACTGCGGCTGGTCGCCCCCGGCGGGGTGTTCCTGGAGATGGGCAAGACCGACATCCGCGACCCGGGCGCGGTCGCCCAGGAGTACCCGGGTGTCCGCTACCGCGCGTTCGACCTGTTCGAGCCCGGCCGCCCCCGGATGCATCAGTGGATGCAGGAGCTCGCCGGGCTGTTCGACGCCGGGGTGCTGGAGCCGTTGCCGGTCACCACGTTTGACGTGCGACGCGCACGGACGGCGCTGCGGTACTTGAGCCAGGCCCGTCACATCGGCAAGGTCGTCATGACCGTGCCGTCCGGGCCCGGCGCCGGACTGTCGGCCGGCACGGTGCTCATCACCGGCGGAACCGGCATGGCGGGTTCGACGCTGGCACGCCACCTGGTGGCACACCACGGTGTCGAGGACCTGGTGCTGCTGAGCCGCCGCGGTCCGGATGCGCCCGGATCCGCCGAGTTGATCGCGGAGCTGGAATCCGCGGGTGCGCGGGCTCGCGTGGTCGCCTGCGACGCGGCCGACCGGGCGGCGCTGGCGCAGGTGATCGACGGCATTTCGGCGCGGCGGCCGCTGTCGGGCGTGATTCACGCGACCGGTGTGCTGGACGACGCGATGGTCACGTCACTGACCCCCGACCGGATCGACGCGGTATTGCGGGCCAAGGTCGACGCGGCCTGGAATCTGCACGAGTTGACCCGAGAGCTGAATCTGTCTGCCTTCGTGATGTTTTCGTCGATGGCCGGCCTGGTCGGCTCGTCGGGCCAGGGTAACTACGCGGCGGCGAACTCGTTCCTGGACGGGTTGGCCGCGCACCGGCGGGCGCACGGCCTGCCGGCGATCTCGCTGGCCTGGGGCCTGTGGGATCAGGCCAGCGCCATGACCGGCGGACTGGACGCCGCCGACCTCGCCCGGTTGGGCCGCGACGGGATCTTGGCGCTGTCCTCGGACGAGGCCATGGACCTCTTCGACACCGCACTGATCGTCGACGAGGCGTTCCTGGCGCCGGCCCGCATCGACCTCGGCGCGCTGCGCGCCCACGCGGTCGCGGTGCCGCCGATGTTCACGGACCTGGTCAACGCCCCGACGCGCCGCCGGGTGGACGACTCGCTGGCCGCCGCGAAGTCGAAATCGGCGCTGGCGCATCGCCTGGACGGGCTGTCCGAAGCCGAGCAGCACGCCGTGCTCCTGGATCTGGTGCGCTCGCACATCGCCACGGTGCTGGGCAACACCACCGCCGAGGCGATCGACCCCGACAAGGCGTTCCAGGAGCTGGGTTTCGACTCGCTGACCGCGGTCGAGATGCGCAACCGCCTCAAAACCGCTACCGGACTGGCGCTTTCACCCACCCTGATCTTCGACTACCCGACGCCCAACGGCCTGGCCGGCTACATCCGCACCCAACTCGCCGGGGTCCCCCAGGAGATCAAGCATGCGCCGGTCGCGCGCGCCACCGGCGACGATCCGATCGTCATCGTCGGCATGGCATGCCGCTACCCGGGCGGGGTGAGTTCCCCGGACGACCTGTGGGACATGCTGACCGAGGGCCGCGACGTGCTCTCCGAGTTCCCGACCGACCGTGGCTGGGACCTGGCCGGTGTGTACAACCCGGATCCCGACGTCCCGGGCACCTGCTACACGCGCACCGGCGGCTTCGTGGACGGTGTCGCGGACTTCGACCCGGCGTTCTTCGGCATCGCCCCCAGCGAGGCGCTGTCCATGGATCCGCAGCAGCGCATGTTCCTCGAGCTGTCGTGGGAAGCGTTGGAGCGGGCCGGAATAGACCCCGGTAAGTTGCGTGGCAGCGCCACCGGAATGTTCGCCGGGGTGTACACGCAGGGCTACGGCATGGGGGCGGCACCGACCGCGGAGGGCTTCCGGCTGACCGGCCAGTCCTCGAGCGTGGCGTCCGGCCGGGTCTCCTATGTGCTGGGGCTGGAGGGCCCCGCGGTGTCGGTGGACACCGCATGCTCGTCGTCGTTGGTGGCATTGCACATGGCCGCGCAGTCGCTGCGCTCGGGCGAGTGCGACCTGGCCCTGGCCGGCGGCGTCACCGTCAACGCCACGCCGGACATCTTCGTCGAATTCAGCCGCATGCGCGGGTTGTCCGAGGACGGCCGGTGCAAGGCCTATGCCGGCGCGGCCGACGGCACCGGATTCTCCGAGGGCGGCGGCATGCTGGTGGTAGAGCGCCTGTCCGATGCCCAACGCCTGGGACATCCGGTGCTGGCCATGGTGCGCGGCTCGGCGATCAACCAAGACGGCGCATCCAACGGGCTGACCGCGCCCAACGGCCCCTCGCAGCAGCGGGTGGTGCGTGCCGCGTTGGCCAACGCCGGATTGACGCCGGCGGAGGTGGATGTCGTCGAAGGACATGGCACCGGAACCACATTGGGTGACCCGATCGAGGCGCAGGCCCTGTTGGCGACCTACGGTCAGGATCGCGGCGAACCGCTGTGGCTGGGTTCGATCAAGTCGAACATGGGTCACACTCAGGCCGCCGCCGGTGTCGCCGGGGTGATCAAGATGGTCCTGGCGATGCGTCACGAGATATTGCCCGCGACACTGCATGTCGACGAGCCCAGCCCCCACGTCGACTGGTCGACCGGTTCGGTGTCGTTGCTGACGCAGGCGCGGGACTGGAAGCCCAAGCCCGACGACCGTCCACGCCGGGCGGGCGTGTCGTCCTTCGGCATCAGCGGCACCAACGCGCACGTCATCATCGAGGCGGTGCCTGCCGGGCAGCCGCGCGTCGTTGACGGTCCGGCGGCGCCGGTCGTGCCGTGGCCGGTCTCGGCGAAATCGCTGTCGGCGTTGACCTCTCAGGCCACGCGGCTGGCGGCCCACCTGCGCGCCCACCCGGACCTGGACATCGCCGATGTGGGGTGGTCGCTGGCGGGCCGGTCGGCCTTCGAGCAGCGGGCCGTCGTCGTCGGCGGCGACCGCGACGGGCTGCTGGCGGGGCTGGAGGAACTCGCCGGCGACAACCTGGGCGGCTCGATCATCCAGGGCACGGCGACCGCCGGCAAGACGGCCTTCGTCTTCCCGGGCCAGGGCTCCCAAACACTGGGCATGGGAAGGGGATTGCACGCCGGCTATCCGGTCTTCGCCGAGGCGTTCGACACGGTGGTGGCCGAACTGGATCAGCACCTGCTTCGCCCGCTGCGCGAGGTGATGTGGGGGGATGACGAAACCCTGTTGAACAGCACCGAGTTCGCCCAACCCGCGCTGTTCGCGGTGGAAGTCGCGTTGTTCCGGTTGCTCGAATCCTGGGGTGTGCGACCCGACTTCGTGATGGGCCACTCGATCGGCGAGCTGGCGGCCGCGCACGTCGCCGGGGTGCTGTCCCTGCAGAACGCCGCGGTGCTGGTGGCGGCGCGGGGCCGGTTCATGCAGGCACTGCCGGAGGGCGGCGCGATGGTCGCGGTGCAGGCCACCGAGGACGAGGTGCGGGCGCTGCTGGTGGGCTCCGACCAGGCAAGTGTGGGCATCGCCGCGGTCAACGGGCCCACCTCGGTGGTGATTTCGGGCGCACACGAAGCGGTGGCCGCGGTGGCCGATCGGCTCCGCGCCGACGGACACCGCGTGCACCGGCTCTCCGTGTCGCACGCCTTCCACTCCCCGTTGATGGACCCGATGATCGACGAATTCGGCACCGTCGCGGCGGGACTGACCGTCGGCAAGCCCGCCATCCCGATCGTGTCCAACGTGACCGGGCAGCTGGCCGGTGACGACTACGCGTCGGTGGCGTACTGGAAGCGGCACGTGCGCGAGGCGGTCCGATTCGCCGACAGCGTGCGCTTCGTGCACTCCGCCGGCGCAAACCGCTTCCTCGAAGTCGGGCCCGGCAGCGGCCTGACGGCGTCGATCGAGGAATCGCTGGCTGCCGATCCGATGGCGGCGTCCGTGACCACCATGTCCGCGCTGCGCAAGGATCGCCCCGAGCCGCTGAGCCTGGTGAACGCCGTCGCGCAGGGATACGTCGCCGGGATGGATGTCGACTGGCGCGGCGCCCTGGGCGAGGGGAATCTGGTCGAGCTGCCCACGTATGCCTTTGACCGGCGGCGCTTTTGGCTGGCCGCCGACGGCGCCCCGGCCGACGCCGCGGGCCTGGGCCTGGCCGCCGGTGAGCACGCGCTGTTGGGTGCGGTGGTGGAACTGCCGGCCTCGGGCGGAGTAGTGCTGACCGGCCGGCTGTCGCCTGGCACGCAGGGCTGGCTGGCCGATCACGCCGTCGGCGGCGTGGTGCTGTTCCCGGGTGCGGGATTTGTCGAATTGGCGATCCGCGCCGGCGACGAGGTGGGCTGCGGAGTGGTCGAGGAGCTGAATCTCGCGGCGCCGCTGGTGTTGCCGGCCGGCGGGTCGGTCGCCGTTCAGGTCGTGGTCGGCGGCCCGGATGATTCGGGTTCCCGTGCCGTGTCGGTGTTTTCGCGGGCCGAAGCGGGTTCGGGCTGGTCGCTGCATGCCGAAGGCGCGCTGCGCGCAGGGTCGGTGCAGCCGAGTGCGGACTTGTCGGCGTGGCCGCCGGTGGGTGCGGTCCCGGTGGATGTGGGCGACGGGTACGAGCAACTGGCCGAGCGTGGTTACGCATACGGGCCCGCCTTCCGCGGCCTGACGTCGATGTGGCGCCGCGGCGACGAAGTCTTCGCCGAGGTGTCACTCCCAACCGATGCCGGGGTTTCGCCGGCCGGGTTCGGTGTCCACCCGGCGATGCTCGACGCGGCGCTGCACGCGGTCATGTTGGCCTCCGACAGCGACGAACTGCCCGAGGGCTCGATGCTGGTGCCGTTCTCCTGGCAGCAGGTGTCGTTGCACGCCGCGGGGGCCGGCGCGGTGCGCGCACGGATCGTGCCGGTCAGCCCCTCCACCGTCTCGATCGAATTGGCCGACGGGCTGGGGCTGCCGGTGCTCTCGGTGGCGTCGATGGTCGCCCGCCCGGTCACCGACAAGCAGCTGCTGGCCGCGGTGTCGAATTCGGGACCGGACCGGCTCTTCGAGGTCATCTGGTCCGCGCAGCCGTCCGCTGCGGTGCAGCCGGTATCGCTGTCCGCTTGGGGGACAGCGGAATTGGACGGCACCGGCGCCGAGCGGTCGGCGGTGCTGTTCGAATCGCAGCCGGTGTCCGGCGACGTGATCACCGAGGTGTACGCGGCGACGCGGGCGGTGCTGCCGGTGTTGCAGTCGTGGTTGTCCCGCGACGACGCCGCAACGCTGGTGGTAGCGACGCGGGGCGCGATGACGCTGCCGGGCGAGGACGTCACCGACCTGGCCGGCGCGGCGGTCTGGGGGCTGGTGCGGTCGGCGCAGACCGAGCACCCCGGCCGCATCGTGCTCGTCGACACGGACGCGCCGCTGGATGCCGACGCGGTCGCGGCGGTCCTGGCGCTCGCCGAGCCGCAGGCGATCCTGCGCAACGGGACGGTCTACACCGCGCGGGTGCTCGGCAGCCGCGCCGTCGGCGGTCTGTTGCTGCCCCCGGACGACGGGCCGTGGCGGCTCGGCATGAGCAGCTACGGCACCATCGAAAACCTGCGGATAGAGCGGATTCCCGACGCCGATGCGCCGTTGGGGCACGGCCAGGTGCGGGTCGCCCTGTCGGCCATCGCCGCCAACTTCCGTGACGTCATGATCGCGTTGGGGCTTTACCCCGACCCCGAGGCGATCATGGGCATCGAGGCGTCCGGTGTGGTGATCGAAACCGCCTCGCCGGACGGGCGTTTCGCGGTCGGTGACCGGGTGATGGGGCTGTTCCCGGACGGCACCGGAACCATCGCCAAGACCGACCAGCGCCTGCTCGTCAAGGTGCCGGCGGGATGGTCACACACCGCCGCCGCGACGGCGTCGGTGGTGTTCGCCACCGCGAACTACGCCCTGGTGGACCTGGCCGGCGCCAAGCCCGGTCAGCGGGTGCTGGTGCACGCCGCGGCCGGCGGGGTTGGGATGGCCGCGGTCCAGCTGGCTCGTCACATCGGCCTTGAAGTGTTCGCGACCGCCAGCCGCGGCAAGTGGGACACGCTGCGGGAGATGGGCTTTGACGACGATCACATCGCCGACTCGCGCAGCCTCGGGTTCGAGGACAAGTTCCGGGCGGTCACGGCTGGCCGCGGGATGGATATCGTCCTCGACTCGCTGTCCGGTGATTTCGTCGACGCCTCGCTGCGTCTGACGGCACCCGGCGGCGTCTTCCTGGAGATGGGCAAGACCGACATCCGCGACCCCGAGGTCGTGGCCCGGGAACATGCCGGCGTGCGCTACCGCGCCTTCGACCTGTTCGAGGCCGGGCCGGATCGGATCGCGCAGATGCTCGACGAGCTGGCCGCCATGTTCGGCGAAGACGTGCTGCGGCCGTTGCCGGTCACCAGGTTCGATGTGCGGCGCGCGCCCGCCGCGCTGCGCTACCTGAGCCAGGCCCGCCACGTCGGCAAGGTCGTGATGACCATGCCCGACGCCTGGACGGCCGGCACGGTGTTGATCACCGGAGCCACCGGCATGGCGGGTTCGGCGGTCGCGCGTCACGTCGTATCCCGGCACGGCGCACGGAATCTGGTGTTGGTCAGCCGCCGCGGCCTGGATGCGCCGGGTGCCGCGGAGCTGGTCGCCGAACTCAGTGCGGCCGGTGCGCACGTGGAGGCGGTGGCGTGCGATGCCGCCGACCGCGAGGCCCTGGCCAAGGTGATCGCCGAAATCCCGATGCAGCATCCGCTGACCGGGGTGATCCATGCCGCCGGTGTCCTGCACGACGCGGTGGTGACGTCGCTGACGCCCGACCGGATCGAATCGGTGTTGCGGTCCAAGGTCGATGCGGCGTGGAACCTGCACGAACTGACCCGCGAGCTGGATGTGTCGGCGTTCGTGATGTTCTCGTCGATCGCCGGGCTCGCGGGCGCGTCGGGTCAGGCCAACTACGCGGCCGGCAACTCGTTCCTGGATGGGCTGGCCGCGCATCGACGCGCGCACGGGCTGCCGGCGATCTCGCTGGGCTGGGGTCTGTGGGATCAGGCCAGCGCCATGACCGGTGGGCTGGGCGCCGCCGACCGCGCCCGGTTCGGCCGGGACGGCATCGTCGCGATGTCCTCGGACCAGGCGTTGGAGCTGATGGACACCGCGCTGATCGTGGACGAGCCGTTCATGCTGCCCGCCCACATCGACCTCGCGGCGTTGCGGGTCAAGTTCGACGGCGGCACGCTGCCGCCGATGTTCGTCGATCTGATCAACGCGCCGACGCGCCGCCAGGTCGACGACTCGCTGGCCGCCGCCAAGTCGAAATCCGCTCTGCTGCAACGCCTCGAAGGGCTTCCCGAGGATGAGCAACAGGCCATCCTGCTGGACCTGGTGCGCGCCAACATCGCCACGGTGCTGGGCAGCGCCAGCCCCGAGGCGATCCACCCGGACCGGGCGTTCCAGGAACTCGGCTTCGATTCGCTGACCGCGGTAGAGATGCGCAACCGGCTCAAAGCCGCCACCGGACTGGCCCTTTCGCCGACGCTCATCTTCGATTACCCGAACTCCGCGGCGCTGGCCGGCTACATGTATCGCGAATTGGTCGGCTCGTCGGATCAGCCAGCGGCCGCGGCCGCGCCGGGCGAAGCCGAGATTCAGCGGGTGGTGGGGTCGATCCCGGTCAAGCGCCTTCGCCAGGCCGGCGTGCTGGAGCTGCTGCTGGCCCTGGCCAACGAATCGTCCGGTGGCAGTGCGCCGTCCGAGCCGACCGCGGAGAAGGACATCGCCGACATGGACCTCGACGACCTGGTCAACGCCGCGCTGCTGGACGACGACGAATAGCAATGAGCCGCGCCGGCGACGATGCAGAGCGCAGCGATGAGGAGGAGCGGCGCAATTGAGTGAGGGCTCTTTGTGAGAATCGCGGTCACCGGGGCCGGCGGCGTGCTCGGCCGCGGCCTCACCACCCGGCTGCTGAGTGCAGGCCACGATGTCGTCGGCCTCGCGCGCCGGAGGCCCGACAGCTGGCCGAGCGCAGCGCAGTTCGTCGCCGCCGACATCCGTGATGCCACCGCCGTCACACGCGGCCTTGCCGGCGCGGACGTCGTCGCGCACTGCGCATGGCAGACGAGCCCCGGAGCTGATGACGGGACGAGCTCGCAGGTCAACATCGACGGAACGGCCAATGTCCTTGCGGCGGTGGTAGACACGGGCACTCGTCGCATCGTCTTTCCGTCGTCGGCACACGTGTACGGCGGCGGAGATGCGCCGAGGACCGAGCACGACGCGACAACCCCGGCCGGCACCGATGGCCGGCACAAAGCCCGGGTCGAACAGATGCTTGCGGAATCCGGCATGGAATGGATCGCGATCCGCTGCGCGCTGATCCTCGGCCGCAGTGTCGACAATTGGGTGCGCCGAGTGCTGGCGCTGCCGGTGTTCCCCGACGAATCGCCCGACCGGCGCATCCAGGTCGTCCACCTCGACGACGCGCTTCGGCTGTTCGACCGGGCGATCGTGGACGCCGAAATCGGCAGTGGTCCGGTTAATCTCGCTGCACCGGGCGAGCTGACCTTCCGGCGCATCGCGGCGACGCTCGGACGCCCGGTGGTGCGGTGGGGCCCGGGGCGGTCCGAGCTGCAACGAGTGCACGGCGCCGCATTCATGGACACTGCGCGATTGCGTGACCAGTGGGGATTTCGGCCGGCGTGGAGCTCCGGTGAATGCGTCGAGGATTTCGCGCTCGCGGTGCGCGGACGGGTCACCATCGGCAACCGAGTGATATCCCTACCGTGGCGGATGGCCACCATCGACGACCTACCGTCAGTCGATGCGCCCTCCGAGGACGGCGTGAAGCCCGATTGGGCCGGCCCGGCAGGGGATAACGGAGAATTCGACACCCCGATCGACCCGCGCTTTCCGACCTTCCTGGCCACCAATTTGTCGGAGGCCCTACCCGGCCCGTTCTCTCCGGCGTCGGCGTCGGTGACCGTGCGGGGGCTGCGCGCCGGCGGCGTGGCGATCGCCGAGCGGCTTCGGCCCGGCGGGATCATCCAGCGTGAAATCGCGATGCGCACCGTTGCGGTGTTCGCGCACCGCCTCTACGGCGCCATCACCTCGGCGCACTACATGGCCGAGGTGGTCCCGTTCGCCAAGCCCGCGATGATCGTCAGCAACAGCGGGTTTTTCGGCCCCAGCATGGCCGCACTTCCCGTCTTCGGTGCGGAGCGGCCGCGCGCCGAAACCGGCCGCCTCCGAAAGCTACTGCGCACCCCGCGCAACATCGGCGTGTTCGGCGTCAACCTGATCGGCCTGTCCGCCGGGTCGTCGGCGGACACCCATGAGTTCGTTGCCGATGTCGATCGACTGGAACGCTTGGCCGGCGACGACGTCACCCAACTCGACACTCGCAGGCTGCTCAGCCTGATCTCGCTGGCGCGCGACGAGGTTGTGCACGGCTGGGTGCTGGCCTCGGCGTCGTTCATGCTGTGCGCGGCGTTCAACGTGTTGCTGCGGGGACTGTGTGGGCGAGACACCGCCGCACCGGCTGGGCCGGAATTGGTCAGCGCCCGCTCGGTCGAGGCGATGCAGCGGTTGGTGGTTGCCGCGCAGCGCGACTCCAAAGTGACTGCCCTGCTGGCCGAACCGGGGGAGCGGCTGGGGAAGCTGGCCGTCGAGGCCCCCGAGTTCCACGCGGCGGTGCTGGCCGAGCTGGCGCTGATCGGCCATCGAGGCCCGGCCGAGCTCGAGATGCTCTCGACCAGCTACGCCGACGATCCCGAGTTGCTCGTCCGCATGGTGACCAGGGCGATGAGCGCGGCTCCCACGCCGCCGCCGTCGCCTCCCCGGATCCCTCTGCGGGCCAAGCCTGTTGCGCGCGTGGCGGCACGCCAGCTGCGCGATCGCGAAGTTCGGCGCGACAAGGTGGTGCGGGCCAACTGGGTGCTGCGTAACTTGATGCGCGAGTACGGCCGCAGGTTGGTCGAAGCCGGGCTCTTCGACAGCGTCGACGACGTCTTCTATCTGCTCGTCGACGAGCTCGATGCACTTCCGGCGGATGTCGCCTCGCTGGTGGCCCGGCGCCGCGCCGAGCAGCGCCGCCTGGTCGCCATCTCCCCGCCCACGGTGTTCAGCGGGAGCTGGCAGCCCACCGAAGCCTTTCCGCCACCCCTGACCAGTGGCGACACCCTGCGCGGCGTCGGCGTCTGCGGGGGACGGGTCCGCGGCCGGGTGCGCATCGTGCGTCCCGAAACCATCGACGATTTGCAACCCGGGGAGGTCCTCGTCGCGGAGGTCACCGACGTCGGCTACACCGCGGCGTTCTGCTATGCCGCCGCGGTGGTGACCGAACTCGGCGGCCCGATGTCGCACGCGGCGGTGGTGGCCCGCGAATTCGGCTTCCCCTGCGTCGTCGACGTCCAGGGGGCCACCCGGTCATTGCCGCAGGGCGCGCTCATCGAGGTCGACGGCACCACCGGCGAGATTCGGGTGCTCGAGCTGGCCGCGGATGACTCGCTGAACTAGTCGAACTCCAGCCCCGTCATGGGTGCGACGCCGCCTGTTGCTGGGCCGCTTGGCGGGCCAGCCGGTCGTTGTGGATCTTGACGAGTTCGCGGAATCCCAGCCGATGATATTTCGGTATCGGCTGAATGCCCCACACGTCCTGCGCGGTCGCCTTGCCCTCGGCGCCCTCGGGCGGCCCGAACGGTGGGTAGGGGTACTTGCATTCGAGCGTGTCGTTGGAGTACCGGATCTTGAGTAGCTCACTGCAGATCTGGGTGAGGCTCAGCGTCGGGTAGCCGTAGTAGACGGCCATGAACGGCAACGTGAACGCACCCTCGATCACCAGGGCCACCAGGCATACCAGCACGGCCCGCTTGATCCATTTGTGCATCCGCGCGTAGTACGGCGTCGTCCCCGGCTCGAGTTCGGTGCTCGGGTCTTTGACTTCGGTGGACGCCGGTGTGGAAGGGCTTGTCATGGCACGACTCCTTGCTAGTCGGAGAAGATTTCGCGATTGACGGTGTGCAGATAGGGGATGGCGAGGAATGGGGTGATGTAGAAGATGTCATAGAGCCACCAGCCGATGACCGGGAAGACGACGCCCGCGTACCGCACGTCGGCGAACATGGTCATGTTGAAGACGTAGGCCGACCAGATCACCACGCCCATCCAGCACGTGACGACCATCCACTGATGACCCCACCGCTTCATCTGCAGGAAGCCGATCGCCGCGGCCACCCGCATGGAGAAGACCGTGAGGATCAGGCCGGCCACATAGGCCTTCTCACCCGGACCGGCGGCGCCGCCGACCCAAAGTTCGTTGTAGTGCCAGAAATAACCGGCGTCGAACATGTTGCCCCAACCGACCATCAGCACGCGGTTGATCAGCGTGTGGTTGGCCACCAGGTCCAGGGCCCAGCCCAGGCTGTTGAGCATTCCGTCGATCAGCACCAGGTAGCCGATCAGGGTGACGATCATGGGCCGGACCGACAGCCCGGCGCGCAGGGCCTGGCGCTGCAGCCACACCCCGCGCATGAATATGGGAAAGCCGATCAGGCCGGGCGCCCACATGCCCATCAGGCCGGCGCCGACGATCATCCACTTATCGGCGCGGCGCTGGGCCTGGCGGGATTCGTCGTGATGATCCTCGAGGCCCACCGAATCCGCCTGCGCCGCAGGCAGAGTCACAGATCCCACCACCCGCGCGCAAACGACATGTAGAGCTGGACGCCGAACATCGCCAGGAGGTAGCCATAAATGAAGATCTGGAAGATGATGAGCGCCCTCTTGCGCTTCTCCTCTTGTCGGTCCATGCCGGTTGCTCCTTTCTACGAACTGCTCGACGCGTCTGATGTGTCCGGCGCGCCCAGGCTGGCGGCCGCGACTTCACGGAGGCCGTCGGTGACGGCGCCGTCGGTGCTCAGCGGCGCGAGTATGCAGGCGTCGGCCGCATCCAGTTCGGTTGCGCCGGCGGCGATCAACTGAGCGGCCGTGACCAGCACCCGCGTCGACGGCGGCTCGAAATGGAATGCTTGGTCGGCGGTGCGGATCGCGACCGCGCAGGCGACCAGCCGCCGCGCCGTGGCCAACGGGATTCCGGATTCGGCGACGATCACCTCCGCCTCGCGGTCCGGCGGCAGGTAGTGCATTGCCAGCGTGGCAAAGCGTTGGCGGAACGACGGTTTGAGCTCCTTGAGCGAGCTGCGGTAGGCCGGGTTGTAGGAACACACCAGCATGAACTCGCCGGGTGCCTGCACAACCTCGCCGGCGCGGTCGAGGTACAGCGACCGCCGGTGATCGGTGAGCGAATGCAGAATCGCCAGGGAGTCGTGGCGGGCCTCGACGACTTCGTCGAGATAGCAGATCGCGCCGGCTTTGACGGCCCGGGTCAGCGGGCCGTCGGTCCAGACGACGTCGCCGCCGGTCACCATGAAGCGGCCGACGAGGTCGGAGCTGGTCAGGTCGTCGTGACAACTGATGGTGAGCACCGGCCGCTGCAGCAACGAGCCCATGTGCTCGACGAAGCGAGTCTTGCCGCAGCCGGTCGGACCGGTGAGCATCACCGGGATGCGCCGGTGGAAGGCCTGCTCGAACAGCTGAACCTCGTTGCCGTTAGCGAAGTATGTGTCGGTCGTCATCTCTTCCTCAGCAGGCCGGCGCTCACGCGGCGACCAGTTCACGGTGGACATGGGCCAATACCCGGGGCAGCTCCTCGATGCGCCGGATCCGCTGCGAGCGGCGAGGCCCGAACACCTCCGGCAGCGGATCGACGCGGGTGGGTCCCACCCCCACGTAGTAGATCGAGACCCCGGCCTCGTTGGCCTCCTCGACCGCGTGCGCGGTATCGGCCCAGGCGTACCGGCCCTCGTATCCCTCGTCGGAGATCAGTCCGTCGCCGATGACGATCAGCAGGCGGCGCTCGCAGGGCTGCGCCAGCAACCGGTTCGTCAAATGCCGAAGCGGGGCACCGAGTCTGGTATAGCCGCGAGTGGACAGGCCGAGCCCGCTCGGCGGCACGAACCGACGGTCTTCGAAGTCCTTCAGGCAGCGGACTTCGACGCGATGGCGGGTGTTGCCGGTGAAGACGAACACGCCGTGCCGTTCGCGCGCCAGCGTCATGGCTCGCGAAAGCGCGTCGGCACAGGACAATTCCAGCCGGAATACGCGCCCGCCGTGCACCCCCAGCGACGAACTGCCGTCGAGCAGCAGCGCCGTGGTGACGTCGCGGCTGCTGGGCAGCAGGTCGCGGAACACCTTCGGCTCCTTGGCCGCGCCGGTCGCCAGATCGATGTAGTGGCTGACGTATTGGTCGACATCGAGGTCGGAGCCGTCCTCGAGGCGGCTCGTCATCGCGCGGTGGGTGTGTTCTTCGAACCACTTGCGGACGTCGACGGCCACCGGCATGGTGCGGCGCGCGTGCCCGGCGTCGGCGTGCTCGACCCGCTCTATCAGGGCGACGTGGTCTTGCATGAATCGTTGTGTCCACATGTTCCATTCGGGATAGGGGATCCCGGGCCGATGTTGCGGTGTGACGTCGAGATCGTTGTCCTGCGGCCGGCTCGGCGGCGGCAGGTTGGGGTTGCGGACGCCGCCGTCGCCGCCGACCGGGACCGAGTACGGCCGCGGCAGCCGCTTCTGTGTTGTGGTCCAAGGCATCCTGCCGAAGCTGCGCCGCAGCCGGTCGGCCAGTCCGTGCGGCGCGGTGTATGCCGGCGGCAACGAACCCAGCAGGGGATGAAGCGTCAATTCCTGGCGCGTGGCCGCCAATGCGATTGCCAGGTCGAACATCTCAACGGCAGGCATGTCGCCGTTTTCGATGTGGACTTCGGGCAGCCATCGTCGAGCTTCGGGCAGCAGGCCGGGCCACCGCGACGCGATCCAGCCGAGCGCGACGCCGGCCTCGACCAGCGTCAGCGCACGCAGCTCGCGGGCCGAGAGCTCATGGAGGCGATATTGGGTGACGCGTTCTTTCGACGGCGAACACTGCAGCGCCACACCGCAAGTCAGGGTCCTGCGTGTCCAATCCGATGGGGCGGGGTACGGGACATGAACGAACGTGAGCGCCGCGTTCACACCGAAACCCCGCCGCTCACCGGTGACCAGGCGGACGCCTTCACGACGTTGGTCGCTCAGGGCGACCGCCGTCACGGAGCAACCCCGTTCCAGCGCCATCGCATGGATGTCGGACTGGTTAATCATCGGCGAATCCGCGGTTCAGAACGTGCCGATGTTGGAGAACAGCCAGTACCAGAACCAGATGATCAGCCCCGTGCCGCCCCAGGCGGCGACGTAGCGAAGGATCTCCCATAGATAGCCCATGATGTGACTTCCTCGGTGGCGTAGTGGGTTTCAGGTCGCGCATTTCAATCGGAGAAGAGTTCGCGGCTGACCGTGTGCAGGTAGGGGATCGCCAGGAACGGGGTGATGTAGAAGATGTCGTAGAGCCACCAGCCGACGACCGGCAGCACGACTCCGGCGAAGCGCACGTCGGCGAACATGGTCATGTTGAAGACGTAGGTTATCCAGATGACCACGCCCATCCAGCAGGTGATGACCATCCACTGATGGCCCCAGCGCTTCATCTGCAGGAAGCCGATGGCCGCGGCGATGCGCATGGTGAAGACGGTCAGGATCAGGCCGACTTCCAACGCCTTTTCCCCGGGCCCGGCCGCGCCCCCGACCCACAGCTCGTTGTAGTGCCAGAAGTAGCCGGCGTCGAACATGTTGCCCCACCCGTTGAGCAGCACGCGGGCCAGGATGGTGTGGTTTGCCACCAGGTCGAGGGCCCATCCGACGGTGTTGATCGCGGCGTCGATGATGACCAGGTAGCCGAGCAGCGTGACGAGCATCGGCCGCACCGACAGGCCGTCGCGTTGGGCCCGGCGCAACAACCGCACCCCCAGAGGAATAGCGGCAGGCCGAAGATACCCAGGGCCGCGGTGCCGATCAGCAGGCTGCCGGAGATGAGCCATTTGTCGGCCTGGCGCTGCGCGAGTTGTGAGCGGTCCAGGTGCTCGTCGATGGTCAGAGCCGTTGACGCGGCGCCGGTTGACTCGAGCTTCGGCAGGTTCACGAACCCTCCCCGTCATCGGCACTGATTGGATCGGCGTCTGCACTATAACAGGCTGACTACAGTCAGCATAAGTCGCTGGTTTGAGTAAACACGCGGTCGGACCATTCAGACCGTGGTCGGGCGGTCAGCGTTGCCATTACCTGATAAAACGGCGAGACCGGCGTCGAACGCGGCCCCGTGGGCCGTAGCGACATGCTCGGTCTACTGACGAAAGTCAGCTCAGGATCGTTGACACGCCGTTGCTGGGACGCCTACGCTCAGCGGGCGCTCAGCCGTTCCGGCCCGCAAAGGAGTAGCAATGACGCCCGACGCCCCGGCCGAGAAAAGATATCGCGTAATCCAATGGGGCATAGGCAATGTCGGGACAGTGGCATTGCGCCATTTCGCGCATAACCCCGCCTTCGAGGTGGTCGGCGTGCTGTGTAACCGCCCGGAGAAGGTGGGCAGGGACGCCGGAGAACTGGTCGGTGTCGCGCCGATCGGGGTGCTGGCGACCACCGACAAGGAGGCGATCGAAGCGCTCGACGCCGACTGCGTGTTCTACGCGCCGCTATGGTCGGATCCCGAGGAAGTCTGTCGGTTATTGCGTTCGGGCAAGAATGTCGTTGCCTCCGGCGGTGCCTGGTGGTTTCGCACCGAGCACAGCCAGGCGGACATCGACAAGATCGACGCGGCGTGCCACGAGGGCGGGACGTCGTTTCATGCCGGTGGCGTCAACCCGGGATTCGCCGGAGACCTGCTGGTCCTCACGCTGGCCCGCATCGTCAGCCGAATCGACGCCATCCATATCTACGAGGTGGTGAATTTCGGCAAGGACACGTTGAAGTATCTCTACGAGATGGGAATGGGAGCTACCCCCGAGGAGTTCCATGCCGGGCCCAACCTGCTCGGCAACGCCTGGCCGTTGTTCGCTCAATCGATGGCCATGGTGGTCGACGGCTTTGGCAAGACGGTCGACGAGTACACCACCGAGGTCGAGTTGGGAACCGCGATCCGCGACATCCCGTTTGAGGGAGGCCCGACCAGCGACATGCCGGGCTTCAAGGGCGCCATCAAGAAGGGCACCGTCGCCTCGCAGCATCACAAGTGGATGACGTGGGTCGACGGCAGGCCGTTGATCACCTTCCACGAGATGTACACGATGGATGAATACGATGCGATTGACCCGCAACCGGATTGGGGCGGGCACTATCATTACCGCATCGTGATCGCGGGCGACGAGCCCACCGAGCTGATCCTGCAGGCGCCCGCGGATCCGCAGGGTAATTACCCCAAACCGGGCTACACCTGGACGGCGATGGGCCCGGCGAATACCGTTCCGGCCGTGTGTGATGCCGCGCCGGGTTTCCTGACGCACAGGGAGCTCGGGTTGGTGCCGTTGCTCGGCGTAGTCCGCTAGCGCGCCAAAGACGCTGCGGCGTCAGGGCTTCAGGCTGCGCAACGTCCTCGCCACGAAGTCCTCCAGCAGGGTATGCCCCGTGGGCCAGTGGTTGGTGGTGATCAGCAGCGCGTAGAGGCCCAGCAGAAAGAACACCGCGCTGTTCATCGGATTGACCTCTTGGTCGGTCTCACCGCGCTGCTGGGCAATCTCGATTTCGCGGGCGACCAACACGATCAACGGGTGGTCGCGGCCGTCCTCGGTCTGCGGACGGGTTTGGGAGAAGTGCAGCGCGAGAAAGTCATTGAAGAGCAGGTCGCCCAGCCGGCGTTCCAATCCGACCACCAAGCGGACCGCCTCGTTCAACGCGGAAGCGAGATCATGCGTGGACTTGAGGAATTGCGCGAACTGTTTGGCAATCCGTTCCTCTTCGCGCCGCTCCAGCTCCAGCAGCACGTGCTCCTTGGTGGGGAAGTGGAAGAAGAACGTGCCGTGGGCAACTCCGGCGGCGGCGACGATCGAGCTGACGTCGGCCTCGGCCATGCCGGCGCGAGCGAACTCCGCGATCGCGGCCCCCATCAAACGCTCGCGCGTCTGCAGGCGCTTGGCTTCTCGCGCCGACGGCCTGTCCGTCACAGCCATTGCCAGTCCTCACGGTTGACCTGACTCATGTCGAAGTGGCCAGGCTCAATCAATCATTATGCCGTGCCGGCGCCAGAAACGCTTGCATAACTTGACCATTCTTGGGGCCGTTCAATGATCGCCGGTATCCGCCGCGGCTCTTCATTGACTTTAGTCAGTAATCTCCTTAGATTGAACGGCGCACACACTCGGTCGAGGGAGTCCGGCATGGCATTGGAGCAATTCCGGCTGGATGGACAGGTCGCGATCGTCACGGGCGCCGGGAAGGGTGTCGGCGCGGGCATTGCCCGGGTGTTGGCGGAGGCCGGCGCCACGGTCGTCGGGACGGCACGCACCGAAGCGGATGTCGTTGGCACGATTGCGGGAATCGAGGCCGCGGGTGGCAAGGGCCTGCCGCTGGTCGCCGACGCGATGAGCCGCCCGGACTCGGAGCGCGTCGTGAACACCGCCATGGAGCGGTTCGGTCGCATCGACATTCTGGTCAACAATGTCGGTGGTTCCACCTATGCGCGTTTTCTGGACATCACCGACGAGGATTTCCGGCACACCTTCGACTGGTGCGTGACGTCGGCCTTCATCATGAGCCAGCTCGTGGCCCCGCACATGCTCGCCGCGGGACACGGTTCCATCGTCAACATCTCGTCCGGTTCGGCCCGGTTCGGCATCCGGGCATTGACGGCGTACTGCGTCGCAAAGGGCGGCCTCGAAGCGCTCACCCGCGCCATGGCGCAGGAACTCGCACCCAAGATCCGCGTCAACGCCATTGCCCTGGGCTCTTTCGCCACCGACGGCCTGCGGGGCAGCCTGGACCTGATGCCCGGGTCGCTGGAGAAGATGCAAGAGGCCACGCCGTTGCATCGGCTGGGCGACGTGGAGGACCTCGGGCGGCTGACGGTGTACCTGTCCACGCGCGACTGTTATGCGACCAACGCGATCTTTCACGTCGACGGCGGCATCGACTCGAACAATTCGCCGCTGCCGATACCGGATTACTGACCCTGCGCCGCGTTCGAACGCGTCATGATGGGTCGTCACCCACCGCCAGGAAGACGAGGGCAGCCGTGCGCAGAGTCATCCAATTCTCCACCGGAAACGTCGGCCGGCATTCGTTGCGGGCGATCATCGGCAGGCCGGATCTGGAACTGGTCGGCGTGCACGCCGTCAGCGCGGACAAGGTCGGGCGGGACGCGGCGCAGTTGTGCGGGCTCGGCGAACCGACCGGCATCGTCGCCACCGACGACATCGACGCCCTGCTGGCCCTCGGCGCCGACTGCGTCGTCTACACCTCGCAGGGTGAGACACGGCCGATGGAAGCCATCGAGCAGATGTCCAAGTTCCTTGCCGCGGGCACCAACGTGGTCGGTACATCGATGGTCTGGCTGGTCACCCCCCGCCACGCCGACGATTGGCTGCGGGAACCGCTCGAGCGTGCCTGCGCGGCCGGCAACGCCTCGCTCTACGTCAACGGCATCGACCCCGGGTTCTCCGGTGACACGCTGGTGCACTCGGCGGTCAGTCTGACCACGAGGGTGTCGTCGATCACGGTGCAGGAGATTTTCGACTACGGCAACTACGACGACGCGGAGTTCACCGGTGCCGCAATGGGTTTCGGATCCACTCCGGACGACGACACGCCGATGATGTTCCTGCCCGGGGTGATCGTGTCGATGTGGGGCGGCCAGGTCCGCTCCCTGGCGGACAACCTGGGCATCAAGCTCGACGACGTGCGTCAGCGCGTCGAACCTTGGTACACACCGGAACGGATCGACTGCACCATGATGACGGTAGAGCCGGGGCAGATGGCCGCCGTCCGGTTCGCCACCGAGGGCGTGCGCGACGGCGCGCCGGTCATCACCCTCGAGCACGTCACCAGGCTCACCCAGGCCGCCGCGCCCGACTGGGAATTCCCGCCCCAGGGTCACACCGGGGTGCATCGCGTCGTCGTGGACGGCGAGCCGCGGGTCGAGATCAACACCCACGTTTCCCATCCGCTGTTCGATTCCACTGATGCCGGCTGCATTTCGACGGCCGGCCGGGTCGTCAACGCGATCGACTGGGTGTGCCGCGCTCCGCGGGGCCTCATCGGTGTCGAGGAAATTCCGCTCTCGGCAACCATGCGCGGCGCGATGTGGAAAGAGCGCTAGTCGCCCTTACTGAGATCGCGTCCAGCCCATAGGCTGGGCTCTCTGATGGACTTTTATGTGGCGGCTTTCGCGTGTTCGGGCCACCGGCGCGCGCGGTAACGGATACAAAAGAGCTGACTTCTCGAAGGAGAACCTTATGAAGACGGTGCTCGGCTTGACGGCTACCGCGGTGTTGATCGGCGCGGCGGTGGTGGGCTGCGGCGGGGGCAAGAGCCCCACCGCGTCATCCGGTTCGGCCTCGTCGCCCAGCTCGGCCACCTCGTCGGGCCCCCGGCCAGCGCGTCACCGGGAGCGCCGGCGGACTACAGCAATCTGCTGATCAAGCCGACCGACGTCGGCCCCAACGCCACCGCCGACGGCCCGCCGAGCCAGAATCCCAGCGGCATCACCGGCGTCGGACAGGTTTTCAAGAACCCCGACGGCAAGCGCACCATCATCGACACGATCGCGGTGTTCCCCGAAGCGGCCACGGCCACCCAGACCGCGGCGAACATGCGCGACGTCGTCGGCAAGAAGGTCAACGGGCAGCAGCAGCCCATCGACGTCGGCACCAACGGGTTCATGGTGATCGGGCAGGGCACCGACCCCGCCAACCCGATGGAGATCTCCGAGGCGGTGTTCGTCGAGGGCAGGGCCATGGTCGACCTGGAGTCGGACTGTGTCATCGGCAATCCCACGCCGGCCGACGTCATGCTCGATCTCGCCCGTAAGCAGGACGACGCGGTCAAAGCGGGCCTGCCGGCCGGCTGAACCGCCGCTCGTCACAGCGGCCAGCTGTCCGGCCGCACCTCATAACGCAAGGCCGCGGCCGGAGGCAGCGGCCGACGGTCGCTGACCGAAATCGCGTCGACCACCAGGGCGACATAGCGTCGCCAGCCGTCGCTGCCCGCATCCATGGTCGACAGCACGCCGAACAGCATTGCGACCAGGCGGGGCAGGTCGTCGGTGACCAGGTCGGCGCGAATGCTGCCGGCTCGCTGGCCCGCGCGGGCAAGCTCGCCGAGCGCGGCGTTGAGCGACACCGAGATGTCGGGTGTGAGTGACCCGGCCCGGCGCGCGGCCGTCAGCAGGTGGTGCTCCCGGGCGCCCAGCGAGATCGCGGCTTCGATCAGCGCAGTGAGGCCGCGAAGCGGATCCTTGGCCTGGCGGGCGCGGTCGATCACCGGCGTGAGGTCCTCGGCGATGCTTTGATCCAGGGCGGCGCGGACCAGGTCGGCCTTCGTCGGAAACCTGCGGTAGAGGGTTCGCTCACCGACGCCCGCGCGGCGCGCCACCGCTTCCATCGGGGCGTCCGGCCCCAACTCGCTATAGACCTCACGCGCCGCGCGCAGGATGCGCTCGACGTTGCGCGCCGCGTCGGCCCGCAACGGCCGGTCTTCCACCGCGGTCATGGTGACAGCCTAACTGACGGTTGACTGCCAACTAGGCCGGCTTTACGCTCTACAACTGACAGTCATGTGACACTTAATAGGAAACACGGTCCATGTCAACAACTTCCGGAGCGCGTTCCGACGCCGATCTCCCGGTGCTGCCGCTACCGCGGCCCGCACGCTGCCCGCTCGCGGCCCCGTTCGAATTCGTGGACTGGCGGGCGCAACCCGGGCTCCGACAGGCGATGTTCCAGGGCAACCCGGTCTGGGTGGTGAGCCGCTATCAGGACATCAGGGCGGCACTGGTCGATCCGCGGTTGTCCGCGAAGACTATTCCGGACTCGATCATGCCGAAGGACGAGCAGAACAAGGTCCCGGTGATGTTCGCGCGGACCGACGATCCCGAGCATCATCGGTTGCGGCGCATGATGACGAGCAACTTCACCTTCCGGCGTTGCGAATCGATGCGACCGGACATTCAGGGATGGGTCGACCACTATCTCGGCCAGATGATCGAGGGCGGCGCACCGGCCGATCTGGTGCGTGAATTCGCCCTGCCGGTGCCGTCCATGGTGATCGCGTTGTTGCTCGGGGTGCCGCCCGAAGACCTCGAACTGTTCCAGCGCAACACCACCAAAGGGCTCGACCAGAAATCCACCGACACGGAAAAGGGGCAGGCGTTCGGGGCCATGTACGCCTACATCCAGGAACTGGTGGAGCGCAAAGCGCGCGAACCGGGGGACGACCTGATCAGCCGGCTGGTCACCGAATACGTGTCGACGGGCCAACTCGACAATGCCACCACGGCTATGAACGGCGTGATCATGATGCAGGCCGGGCACGAGACCACCGCCAACATGATCTCACTGGGAACGGTTGCGCTGCTGCAACATCCGGAGGTGTTCGAGCGGCTCGGGCGAACCGACGACCCCGCCGTCGTCGCCAACATCGTCGAAGAACTCATGCGCTACCTCAGCATCGTGCACAGCCAGGTCGACCGCATCGCGACCGAAGACGTGATGATCGGCGGTCAGCTGATTCGTGCGGGGGAGTACGTCATGATGAGCCTGCTCGCCGGGAACTGGGATGCCGAGTTCGTCGACAATCCCGAATCCTTCGACGTCGACCGAAACACCCGCGGACACCTGGGCTTCGGCTACGGCGTCCATCAATGCATCGGCGCGAACCTGGCCCGCGTCGAAATGCAGGTCGCCTTCGCCACGCTGGCCCGCCGCCTGCCGGGGCTCAGACTTGCGGTGCCGCCGGAGCGGCTGAGCTTCAAAGACGCCAACATCTATGGCATGAACGAACTTCCGGTGAGCTGGTGAGCGGCGAGCTGAGGTTTGACGACCAGGTCGCCGTCATCACCGGCGCCGGTGGCGGTTTGGGCAAGCAATACGCGCTGCTGCTGGCCTCCCGTGGTGCACGCATCGTGGTCAACGATCTGGGCGGCTCGGTGACCGGAGACGGCACCGACAGCGGGGCCGCCGACGCCGCCGCGGCCGAGATCCGCGGCCTGGGCGGTGACGCCGTAGCCGACAGCCACAGTGTCACCAGTCCCGAAGGCGGACAGGCGATCATCGACACCGCGCTGAACGCGTGGGGCGAGTCGGCATCGTGATCAACAACGCCGGCATCGTCGGGGACGCACCGTTCGAGGACATGACCGCGGAACGGTTCGAGCCACTGCTGGACGTGCATCTCAAGGGCGCGTTCCACGTGACGAGGCCGGCCTGGAAAGTCATGCGCGAGCAGGGATACGGCCGCATCCTCCATACCTGTTCGGCGGCAGGGGTACTCGGGGCCATCGGCATGAGCAACTATGGGTCGGCGAAGGCCGGATTGATCGGCCTGACCCGGGTGCTGGCCGCCGAAGGCGCCGACCGCAACATCAAGGTCAATGCGGTGGCCCCGATCGCCTTCACCCGGATGCTGGCGCACTCGCTGGACGGCGCCGCGCAACCCGACGACCCCGCCGCGCAGGCGGTGCTGGACGACCTTGTGGGCCAATACCTTCAGAAGCTCGATCCAGCGCTGGTGGCCCCGGTGGCCGCCTTCCTGACCCACCGTGACTGCCCGGTGACCGGGGAGATCTACACCGTTGGCGCAGGCCATGTTTCGCGGTTCTTCATCGGCAGGACGAAGGGCTTCTACCGTCCCGGGTTGTCTGTCGAGGACGTGCGCGATCACCTCGCGGAAATCCGCGACGAAAGCGGCTATACGGTGCCGGGCGGAACCGCCGACGAGATGAGCGAGCTTTTCGCGACCATCATGGCCGGCCTCAGCAACTGAACGCCGTGCCGACCCCGTCCGGCGGTGGCGCCGGCTTCAGGCAGCCGAACGGTTCGATGCCGGCGGGGCCGAACTTGGCCGCCGACTGGTGCGCATAGTTCACGCAATACAGACCGGACTGGTCGGCGCGGCACCGGTAGTCGCCGAACGCCAGCGAATCCCCGTTCGCCAGCTCCGGCCCGTTGCCGTTGATGAACGGACCGGGATCGGCACGCGCGGATCCCACCTGCAGGTTCACCCCGTCGAAGCTGATCCAGCCGCCTTGCCACTGGCCATAGGCTGTCGCGGGCGCCGGCGGCGGGTTGGTCAGCTTGACCAGGCAGGCCAGCGCGTCGCCGGTGTGTTTGGCGTCGGTCATGCAGGAGACCTTGCCCGCCAGCACCGTCAGCGCGGTGTCGTCGCCCAGCGGAGTGGCCGCCCCGTCGCGCGTGGCCGTGTGAAAGCGGCCCGGATCGGCCGGGTGACCGGCCTCGATCCACGCGATGACGTCGGAGATCGCCGCTCCGGCGGCCGGCGCGGCGGCGGGTCCCGGGGACTTGCTTCCCGGCGCGACGGTGCCGGTCGAGGCCTGGGTGGTGCTTCCGCCGGGCCCGGACTGGCCGCCCGTGGTGTGTGAGCACCCGGCGACCAGTATCGACGCGGCGATCAGCGCAGCTATCCGCATTCAGTCAGGCTAACCGCCGCGCCCGGCAATTAAGGCGCTGCGCGCGCGTTACGACCGTCATGTCGGTTACCGTCGGGTTATGCATCAGCGCACTGTCCGCGCACACACGGCCATCGGCACCGTCGAAGGCTTCACCCGCGACGGGGTCACCCGGTGGCGGTCGATCCCGTACGCCCGTCCACCGGTGGGAAATCTGCGCTTCCGCGCGCCGCAGCCGGCCCAGCCGTGGTCGGGTGTCCGGCACTGCCATGGCTTCGGCAACTGCGCGCCCCAGCAGCGCCGCTACACCCTGCTCGGCATGTCGGGGTTGGGGGGCCGCTACCAGCCGATGAGCGAGGACTGCCTCACCCTCAACGTCGTGGCGCCTGAGGGTGCGGCCGAGGGACCGCTGCCCGTCATGGTGTTCATCCACGGCGGCGGCTATTTCCTGGGCAGCTCGGCGACGCCACTGTATGACGGCGCCGCCCTGGCGCGCCGGGGGTGCGTGTACGTATCGGTGAACTACCGGCTGGGCGCGCTGGGATGCGTTGACTTCTCGTCGCTGTCGACACCGGAGATCCGCATCGACAGCAACCTGTATCTGCGCGATCTGGTGCTGGCGCTGCAGTGGATTCGCGAGAACATCGCGGGATTCGGCGGTGACCCGGACAACGTCACCATCTTCGGCGAGAGCGCCGGCGCGTGCATCACCGCCTCCCTGCTGGCCGTGCCAGCCGCCAAAGGCCTGTTCGCCCGGGCGATCTCGGAAAGCCCGGCCTCGGGACTGGTGCGGCCGAAAGAGGTCGCGGCAGAGTTCGCGAACCGCTTCGCCAACCTGCTCGGGGTGCGCAGGCAGGACGCGGCCAACGCGCTGATGCAGGTGTCCGCTGCCCAACTGGTGAAAACCCAACACCAATTGATCGACGAGGGCATGCGAAACAGGCTGGGCGCCTTCCCGATCGGCCCCGTCTTCGGTGACGACATCCTGCCGCTGGATCCGGTGGAGGCGATGCGGCGCGGCGAGGCCCACCGGATCCCGTTGATCGTGGGCACGAACGCCGAAGAAGGCCGGCTGTTCACTCGGTTCCTGGCGATGTTGCCGACCAACGAGACGATGGTCGAAGAGCTGCTGGCCGAGGCGGAACCCGCTATCCGCGAACGCATTACCGCGGCATATCCGGACTACCCGCAGCGAGCGGCCTGCATCCAGCTCGGCGGTGACTTCGCGTTCGCCTCGGCGGCCTGGCAGATCGCGGAGGCCCACGGCGCGCACGCGCCGACGTACCTCTACCGCTACGACTACGCCCCGCGCACGCTGCGCTGGTCGGGATTCGGAGCCACCCATGCCACCGAGTTGCTCGCGGTTTTCGACGTCTACCGCACCAGATTCGGCGCGTTGTTGACCGCGGCCGCGGACCGGCGGGCCGCCTTGCGGGTGAGCAATCAGGTGCAGCGGCGCTGGCGGGCCTTCAGCCGCACCGGCGTGCCGGGGGAGGACTGGCCCGCCTACACCGCCGACGACCGGGCCGTGATGGTCTTCGACCGCAAGTCCCGCGTCGAGTTCGATCCGCATCCGCATCGCCGAATGGCATGGGACGGCTTCTCACTGGCGCGTTGACCTGGCACGCTAACCCTCATGCATGCCGAGACCGAGCAAGTCATCGAACGACCCAGTGACCTCACCGCCTCGTGGCTGGCCGCGGTCATCGGCACCGGACCCATCGCGGACTTCTCGGTGGAACGCATCGGGACCGGCCAGATGAGCGAGTGCTACCGCGTCCGGCTCAGCTATGCCGAGGGCCCGTCGCAGGGACCGGAGTCGGTGGTCCTGAAGGTCGCGGCCACCGACCCGGTCAGCCGGCAGACCGGGCTGGCGCTGGGGCTCTACGAGCGGGAGGTGCGGTTCTACGGCGACATCGCGCCGCGGCTGGGTGGGCCCGTCGCGCCCTGCTATCACGCGGCCGTCGACACCTCGACGGGCGTGTTCGATCTGCTGCTGGGCGATGCCGGTCCGGCCGTTGTCGGCGATGAAATCGCGGGCGCCACAGTCGAACAGGCCCGCCTGGGGGCCGTCGAACTGGGGCGGCTGCAGGGGCCGCTGCTCGGCGACGCCTCGCTGGCCGAGGCGCCGTGGCTCAACCGCGAGCCGCCGCTGAACCAGGCCATGATCACCCCGCTGTACGCGGGTTTCGTCGACCGCTACGGCGACCAGATCGCGCCGGAGCACCGCGTGGTGTGCGAACGCCTGGTGGGCGCCTTCGACGGCTACCTGGGTCAGGAGGCGGAGGCGTCCGAGCGCGGCCGCCTCCAGGGCCTGGTGCACGGCGACTACCGCCTGGACAACATGCTGTTCGGTACCGAGGGCGCCGAACGCGCGCTGACCGTGGTCGATTGGCAGACCGTGTCCTGGGGCCCGGCCCTGACCGACCTGGCCTACTTCCTCGGGTGTGCGTTGTCCACCGAGGACCGTCGGCAGCACTACGACGACCTGCTGCGCGCCTACCACGAGGCGCTGGGTCCGCGGGCCCCGCTCACCCTGGCCGACGTCGCCGACGGAGTGCGCCGGCAGAGCTTCTTCGGGGTGATGATGGCGATCGTCTCGTCGATGCTGGTGGAGCGCACCGACCGCGGCGACCGGTTGTTCATGACGATGCTGCGACGGCACTGCGACCATGTGCTCGACACGGACGCGCTGTCGACCCTGCCGGCACCGGTCGCGCCCGAGCCGTTGCGGCCGTCGGACGAGGACGAACTCGCCCACGATCCCACCGCGGAACCGCTCTGGAGCGAGAGCTGGTACGCCGACTTCGCCGACGTGGCACAGGGATTGGGCGGCTGGTTCCGGTTGGGCCGGGTGGCCAACGAGGGGACCGCCTGGGTGCACGTGCTGTTGTGCGGCCCCGACATGCCGACCGTCGCCGTCGACGCGCAGGTGCCGCTGCCGCCGGACCCGTGGATCGTGCGCACCGACGACGTCGAGCTCGGCCATGCCGCCGAGGCGCCGCTGCAGAGCTACCGCGTCGATGTGCGGGCGCGGGGCCAGGCCTACGCCGATCCGTCCGCGCTGTTGCGTGGGGAGCCGGGATCCCCGGCCGAGCTGACCATGAACCTGGTGTGGGCCACCGATGGCACGCCGTACAAATACGGGTTGACGACGCGCTACGAAATTCCGTGCACCGTCTCCGGCGACGTCACGATCGACGGCACCGGCTACCGTCTGGAATCGGTTCCCGGACAGCGTGATCACTCGTGGGGGGTGCGCGATTGGTGGGGCATGGACTGGATCTGGAGCGCGCTGCACCTGAACGACGGCACCCACCTGCACGGCGTGAACATCCGGATTCCCGGCGCACCCGCGTTCAGCATCGGTTACGAACAGGGCGCCGACGGCAAGGTCACCGAGCTGCAGGTCGTTGATTCGCGAGAGTCGTTCGCAGACAACGGATTACCGCTCAATGCGACCTTGCAGCTCGCGCCGGTGGGGATCACCGCGGACGTGAACGTGCGCGGTCAGGCGCCGGTCCGGCTGGTCGCGACGGACGGGCGGGTCAGCCAGTTTCCCCGCGTGTGGTCGACGATCGGCACGGCCGACGGGCGCACCGGTGTCGGTTGGCTGGAATGGAACCGCAACCTCGGCGACCACACCTAGGTGAGCGGATCGGCCCCCGTCGTGGTGATGGGCGTCTCCGGATCGGGCAAGTCGACGGTGGGCGCGGCGCTCGCGCAGCGCTGGCGCGTCCCGTTCGTCGACGCCGACGCGCTGCACCCGGCGGCCAACATCGCCAAGATGGCCGCCGGTGAACCGCTGGACGACGGCGACCGCTATCCCTGGTTGGAGCGGGTCGGCGATTGGTTGGCGGCCCACCCCGACGGCGCGGTGGTGAGCTGTTCGGCGCTGAAGCGGAAATATCGCGACCGGCTGCGCGCGCGCTGCCCCGGCGTGGAATTCCTGCACCTTTCGGGCCCGGCGGAGCTGATCGGCGCCCGGCTGGCGGCGCGGACGGATCACTTCATGCCGGCCGCGCTGCTGCGCTCGCAACTGGACACCCTGGAACCCCTCGGCCCCGACGAAGCCGGCATGACGGTCGACGTGGGTCCCGGGGTCGACGCGATCGTGGACACCGTCGTGCGGGCTCACGGGTAGCCGGGACCCGCCCAACCGTGTAGCATTATGCTACAGCTTGTAACGGAGTGTTGCATTGGAGGACGCCATGGCCGAGGCTCTCGATCGTGTCACCAGGGTCGCATCCGACCTGATGGACAGCGCGGCGGCTGAGGGGGCCCGGCAGAGCCGCTCGGCCAAGCAGCAACTCGACCACTGGGCGCGGGTCGGGCGAGCGGTGTCCAGCCAGCACACCGCCCCGCGGCGACGGGTGGAGGCCGCTCTGGCCGGCCAGCTCGCGACGAGCGAGCTCACCGTCGAAGAGGGCGTGGTGTTCAACGCCGAGATCTCCGCGGCCATCGAAGAAAGCCTGGCGCGCACCCACTACGGGGCGACGCTGGCCGGGCAGGGGGTCACCACCGTCGCGCTGAACGACGACGGCGAGATCGTCGAGCACCGCCCCGACGGCGCCGCGGTGGTGCTGGCGGGCGGGCGCTGACCCGGCGATCGTCGGCGGTTCGGCGGCCCGATGGACCGACTTGACCTGGTGGTCGGGCCGAACGGCGCCGGTAAATCCACCTTCATCGCCTTCACCCTGGCGCCGCTCTTGCCGGGCAGCCTCGTGGTCAACGCCGACGAGATCGCCAGGCAACGCTGGCCGGAGGACCCGGCCTCGCACTCCTACGACGCCGCGCGCATCGCCGCCGACACCCGCGCCAAGCTGATCGACCTGGGTCGGTCCTTCGTCGCCGAGACGGTGTTTTCCCATCCCTCCAAGCTGGACCTCATCCACACCGCGCGCCACGCGGGCTTCACCGTTGTGCTGCACGTGCTGCTCGTCCCGGAAGACCTTGCGGTGGAACGCGTCCGACACCGGGTGCGGGCCGGCGGCCACGATGTGCCGGAAGTCAAGATCCGCGAGCGCCACCGCCGGTTGTGGACGCCGGTCGCCGAGGCCATCGCCTTGTCCGATCTCGCGACGGTGTATGACAACAGTCGGCTGCGCGGCCCGCGGATCATCGCGCGGCTCAGCGGCGGCCCGACGGTCGGCGCGCCCGAGTGGCCGGCGTGGACGCCGGAAAACCTGCGGGCTCGCTGGCCCGCGTAGCCCTGCGCGCTAGACCCCGCGATCACCAGGACAGCTTGCGGCGGCCGGTCTCGACCTGACCGCCGACGCGCTCGCGCGCGGTGTCGGCCAGCTCGCTGCCGCGCTGACGGGCGGTTTCGGCGAAGTCCTCGCCGCGCGCCCGCGCCGTGCTGGCCAGCTTCTCGCTGCGTTTGCGCGCCTTCTTGGCCAGTTTCTCGCTGCGCTTGCGGGCCTTCTTGGCCAGCGGCGCTGCCCGGTCGGCGGCCTCGTCGGCGAGGTCCTCGCCGCGCTTGCGGGCCTTCTCGGCCAGGTAAGCGGCGCGGTCGGCGGCCTCGTCGGCCCATTCCTCCCCGCGCTTGCGCGCCTTCTTCGCCAGCGGCCTGCTGCGATCGGCCGCGGTGCTGGCCAGTTCGCGGCCGCGTTCGAGTGCGGCCTCGGCGTAGGGCGCGCCACGTTCGGCCGCGGTGCTGGCGAGTTCGCGGCCGCGTTCGAGTGCGGCCTCGGCGTAGGGCGCGCCACGTTCGGCCGCGGTGCTGGCCAGTTCGCGGCCTCGCTCGGCGCCGACCTGCAAGCCGTGCGCGATCCGCTCACCGAGTTCGGAGAAATCGGCGTCAAAGGCCGAGTCGTCAGAACCGGGCCACGCCGACGACACCCGCTCGGAGAGCCGTTCGGCCGCGCGCCGGCCACGCCATCCGAGTGAGGGCTTACCGGCCGTGTCGGCGGAGGCGATCAACAGGCCGCCCAACAGGCTGAGGTCGGTGAGAAATTGTTGGCGTTTCTGGGCTTTGGCCACCGGGTCGCTCTCGTTCCAGAACGAATGCGTTCCGAGGTTGGCCGGCAACACCGTCACCGCGAGCGCCGCCGACGCGATGCGGGGGAGTTTGCCGGTGGCAAGCAGCAGACCGCCGCCGATCTGAACGGCGGCCGTGATCTGCGCGACCGTCTCGGGGTCGCTGGGAATGCTGCTGCTCACCGAATCCGGCAGCGCCTGAAGGCCGTCCACCGCGGGCGCCGCGGCCTCGGCCGCGGATTTCGGGTTGAGCAGTGAATTGACTCCTTGCCCGATGAAAGCCACTGACAACAGGGGTCGCGCGATTCTCCTGAGCACCATGGCCGGTGTATTACCCGGCTGCCTGTCGAGCAAACCGTGGCGTCGATATCCCCAGCTAGACCGCCATAGACAAAGAGATGCACACGGATAGGGTGGAGCGCGTGCGAGCGTTGATCATCGTCGACGTGCAAAACGATTTCTGCGAGGGTGGCTCCGTGCCGACGGCGCGCGGCGCCGCGGTGGCACCCGCGATCAATGACTACCTGTCCTGCGACCCGGGCTACCACTACATCGTGGCCACCCAGGACTACCACGTCGATCCGGGCGATCACTTCTCCGACCGGCCGGACTTCTCGTCCTCCTGGCCTGTGCACTGCGTCGCCGGAAGCGCGGGCGCGAAGTTTCGGCCCGATCTGGACACCCGGCACATCGATGCGGTCTTCCGCAAAGGCGCTCACGCCGCCGCCTACAGCGGTTTCGAGGGCGCCGACGAGAACGGGACGACGCTGCTCGACTGGTTGCGGCGGCGCGGCGTCGACGCGGTCGACGTGGTCGGCATCGCCACCGACTTCTGCGTGCGGCGAACCGCCGAGGACGCGGCGGCTGCGGGCCTGACCACCAGGGTGCTGGTGGATCTGACGGCGGCCTCGGCCGCGGACTCCGCCGCCGAGGCGCTGGCGGAAATGCGCTCCGCCGGTATCGAGTTGGTCGGGGCGCCGTGATGGTGGTGCCGCTGGATCGCGAACATCTGCTCGCCGCCGTGGAGCGCTCGCCGCAGGCGGCCGCCGCCCATGATCGCGACGGGTGGGTTGGACTGTTCACCGGTGACGGCCGGGTCGAGGACCCGGTGGGCTCTCGCCCGCACGTCGGGCGCGAGCAGATCGGCCGTTTCTACGACACATTCATCGGTCCGCGTGACATCAGGTTCCATCGCGATCTCGACGTCGTCGTCGGCACGGCGGTATTGCGTGACCTCGAGCTCGAGGTGGCGATGGGCCCGGCCGTGACGATGTACATTCCGGCCTTCCTGCGCTATGACCTACGAGAAACCAACGGCGAGTGGAAGATTGGCGAACTGCGGGCCTACTGGGAGCTTCCGGCCATGATGTTGCAGTTTCTGCGCACCGGCTCCGGCGCGGTGCGCCCCGCGCTGAGCCTGTCGAAGGGGCTGGTGGGCAACCAAGGCTGGCGCGGGACCGCGGGTTTCATGACCGGATTCCGGCGCGTGGGGGCGCGTCATCAGCGGCTGGTCACCACGTTCCTCGACGCGGTCGCGCGGAAAGACACCTTCGCCGCTGCACGGCTGCTGTCATCGGATGCCGCAATAACTTTGGGCGATCGCGACCCACTCGAACTGGGCGAGCTGGCGGAGCAACTGGGCGGGGCCGGCGCGACCAAGATGATCAGCGCGGGCTCCACCGTCGCGGTGTCGCTCAACTCGGGCCACGGGCGCGCCATCGTGTTCGCCGACGTGGCGTGGCGCGGCAGCGCGATCAATCGGGTCAGGTACTTTCCCGGCTGACCCACGCATGCCTCACCGGACCACCATCAGCGCCAGCGACGCGGCGGACAGGCACAAAAACGCGCCGGGAAACGCGATGTTGTACAGGACGCGTGCCCGCAGATGCGTCGCCACCGCACCGATGAAGAACGCGACCAGTCCGGCCGCGGCGGCGATGCCCAATTCCCGCAAGCCCAGCAGGCCGGCGACGATCCCGACTGCTCCCGCCAGCTTCAGCGCGCCCAGCGCGGGCAACCACGACCGCGGCACCCCGACCTCGGCAGAGTTCGCCAAAACGAAGCGTGCCGGAACGAAGTCGGCGATGGCGATCGCGGCGGTGATGGCGGCGGTGATCAGCGTGATCACAACAAGTGCGGTGCTCATCTGGATCAATCCTTTGTCGCGCAGCGATTTCCGCCGCGGCGGGTCGAATGCGCGCACCGCGAGCCGCGGCGCACAATCGGTAGGGTCATGGTGCTGGTCTCCTTTGCCACAGGAAGTCCGTTGGACGCGGTCACCCTTTTGACGACTTTCGTGCGGAAAAGGTGACCCCATGAGCGCAACACAGGATTTGACCGATCTGGCACGGCGTTTCGACGCCGATCGACGGCACCTGAGGTCGGTCGCGTTCCAGCTGCTGGGCTCGGTGGCCGACGCCGACGACGCCGTGCAGTCGGCATGGCTCAAGGCCAGCCGTGCGGACTTCGCTGCCGTCGACAATCTCTCGGGCTGGTTCACGACGATCACCGCGCGCGAGGCGTTCGATCAGCTCCGGGCGCGCAAGCGTCGCGCCGAGCAACCGCTCGGCGGGGCCGACGAACTGGACCGACTGGCCCGGACGGCGTCGTCGGCCGCCGACGAGGACGTGCTGCTGGCGGAGTCGGTGAGCGGCGCCCTGCTGGTCGTTCTCGACCGGCTTTCCCCGGCGCAGCGTGTCGCGTTCGTGCTCCACGACGTCTTCGCCATGCCGTTCGAGCAGATCGCCGGGCTGATGGATCGATCACCGGAGGCCACCAAGAAGCTGGCCAGTAGGGCGCGCGGGCGCCTGCACGCCGACCCGGCAGCCCCGCCCCGCCGCACGGCCGCGCACCTGCAGGTGGTCGAGGCCTTTCTGACGGCATCGCGCGACGGTGACATCGCCGGCCTGCTCGACCTGCTGGCTCCCGAGGTGGTGCGCACGGTCGATCCGGCCCTCGTTCCGGCGGATGTGCCAACCACGTTGCGCGGCGCCCGCGAGGTCGCCGGGGAGACCCGCCGGTTCGCCCAGCGGGCGCGCGCCGGTGCTGTCATGCTCATCGACGGGGCACCGGGCATCGTGCTCGCGGCCCGCGGGCGCGCTCAGGTCCTGCTGGTGATCGGCATCGACGCCGACGATCGCATCCACACGATCGACATCACCGGCGATGCCGAGCGAATCCGTCGGGCCGCGCTGACGCTGCCGCGGTGGCCGATCCAGGAACATCACAAGCTGATCGGGTACCAAGGACGTCAGACACGATCGGCCGGGAAACCGGCCGCGGGCCAAGACCGGGAGAGCCATGCTCGATAAGCCGTTCGGACGGCGCGACCTGCTGCGGGGCGCCGGCGCGCTTTCCGCGGCGGCGCTGGCGCCGTGGCCGGCGGGGTGCGCTTCCGACGACGACGCCCTCACGTTCTTCTTCGCGGCCAACCCGGACGAGCGGGACGCCAGGATGCGCATCGTCGACGAGTTTGTGCGCCGCCATCCCGATATCAAGGTTCGGCCAGTGCAGTCCGGTCCGGGTGTCATGCAACAGCTTTCGACGTTTTGTGTGGGCGGCAAGTGCCCCGACGTGCTGATGGCCTGGGAACTGTCCTACGCCGAACTCGCCGACCGCGGCGTGCTGCTGGACATGAACACGCTGCTGGCGCGCGACAAGGCATTCGCCGACCAGCTCAAGGCGGACAGCATCCCGGCGCTGTATGAAACCTTCACCTTCAACGACAAGCAGTACGCGCTGCCCGAACAGTGGTCGGGCAACTACCTCTTCTACAACAAGCGGCTCTTCGCCGAAGCCGGGGTGCCCGCACCGCCCAAGACGTGGGAACAGCCTTGGGATTTCGCCGAATTCCTGGACGCGGCTCGCGCGCTGACCAAGCGTGACGCATCCGGGCGGGCCGCGCAGTACGGTTTCGTCAACACCTGGGGCTCCTACTACTCGGCCGGCCTGTTCGCGATGAACAACGGCGTCGCCTGGTCCAACCCGCGGCTGAACCCGACCCATTTCAACTTCGACAACGCGGCGTTCCAGGAAGCGGTGCAGTTCTACGCCGATCTGGCCAACGAATACCGGGTTGCGCCCAACGCATCCGAGACGCAGTCGATGTCGACTCCCAACCTCTTTGCGGTGGGCCGGGCGGCGATCGCGCTCGGCGGACACTGGCGCTACCAGACCTACATCCGCGCCGAGGACCTGGATTTCGACGTCGCCCCGCTGCCGGTCGGCCCGGCGTTGGGAAAGGGTCACGCGGCGTGTTCCGACATCGGCGCCACCGGGCTGGCGATCTCGGCGAGCAGCCCCCGCAAGGAGCAGGCGTGGGAATTCGTGAAGTTCGCGACCGGGCCCATCGGGCAAGCGTTGATCGGTGAATCCTGCCTGTTCGTTCCGGTGCTGCGATCGGCGCTGCGCTCGGACGGATTCGCCAACGCCCATCGACGGCTCGGCAACCTCAGCGTGCTCACCGATGGGCCGGCTTTTTCGCAGGGCTTGCCGATCACGCCGGCATGGGAGAAGGTCAATGCCTTGATGGACCGCAACTTTGGGCCCGTCCTGCGGGGCCGCCAGCCGGCCACGTCCTTGAGCGGGCTGTCCCGCTCCGTCGACGAAGTGCTGCGCAGCCCATGACATCGAGGGACGCACCTGGTGCGACCGCCCCCGCCCCAGCGGCGACGCGGAATACCCCGGACGACCCGAGCCCGTGGCGCCGGCACGCCTGGGCCGGCAGGTTGTTCGTCGCCCCCAACATGGCGGCGGTCGCCGTGTTCATGCTCTTTCCGCTGGGCTTCTCGCTGTACATGAGCTTCCAGCAATGGGATGTGTTCACCCCGCCAAAGTTTGTCGGCCTGAAGAACTTCGGTGACCTGTTCACCTCCGATCCGCTCTTCCTCATCGCGATCCGCAACACGGTGATCTTCACCCTCGGAACGGTGGTGCCGACGATCCTCATCAGCCTGGTCGTCGCGGGGGTGCTGAACCAGAAGGTCCGGGGGATCGGCATCTTCCGCACGATCGTCTTTCTGCCGCTGGCCATCTCGTCGGTCGTGATGGCGGTGGTGTGGCAGTTCGTTTTCAACACCGACAACGGCCTGCTCAACATCATGCTCGGCTGGGTCGGGATCGGCCCGGTCCCGTGGTTGGTCGACCCCCACTGGGCCATGGCCTCGCTGTGCATCGTCAGCGTCTGGCGCAGCGTGCCCTTCGCCACCGTCGTTTTGCTGGCCGCGATGCAAGGCGTTCCGGGAACGGTGTATGAGGCGGCCAAGATCGACGGCGCCAGCGAGATAAGGCAATTCATCTCCATCACCGTTCCGCTGATCCGAGGGTCGATATCGTTCGTGATCATCATCTCGGTCATCCACGCCTTCCAGGCGTTTGACATGGTCTATGTCCTCAACGGCCCCAGCGGCGGGCCGGAGTCGGCGACCTACGTCCTGGGCATCATGCTGTTCCAGCACGCGTTCTCGTTCCTCGAATTCGGATACGCCTCCGCGCTGGCGTGGGTGATGTTCGCCGTCTTGCTGGTGCTCACCGTGGTGCAGTTGCGCGTCAGCCACCGACGATCCTTGGAGACTTCGCGTGGGCTTAAGTGAGGGTGTCATCAGGCGCACCGTGCTGCGCGGCGGCATCGTCTATGGGGGGCTGCTCGCCGTCGCCTGGTGCGCGCTGTTTCCGATCGCGTGGGCGGTGTCGGGATCACTGAAAACGGAGGGCGAGGTCAGCGAGCCGACGCTGCTGCCCGCCCACCCGCGGTGGTCCAACTACACCGAGGTGTTCGCGCTGATGCCATTCGGGCGCATGTTCTTCAACACCGTGCTGTACGCGGGGTGCGTCACCGCGGGGCATGTCTTCTTTTGCTCACTGGCCGGATATGCCTTCGCGCGACTGGATTTCCGCGGCCGCGACGCGCTGTTCGTCGTCTACCTCGGCACGTTGATGGTGCCCCTGACGGTGACCGTGATCCCGCAGTTCCTGGTGATGCGGACCCTGGGCTGGGTCGACACCCCGTGGGCGATGATCGCGCCGGGTTTCTTCGGCAGCGCCTTCGGCACATACCTGATGCGGCAGTTCTTCCGCACCCTGCCCACCGATCTGGAGGAGGCCGCGATCCTCGACGGGTGTACGCCGTGGCAGGTCTATTGGCGAATCCTGCTGCCCCATGCGCGGCCGGCGGTGATGGTGCTGGCCGTGCTCACCTGGGTCAACGTCTGGAACGATTTCCTGTGGCCGTTGCTGATGCTTCAGCGCAACAGCCTGGCCACCCTGACCCTGGGCCTGGTCAGGATGAAGGGCGAATATGTTGCCCGGTGGCCGGTTCTGATGGCAACCTCGATGCTCATCATGCTGCCCCTGATCGTCATCTACGCCATCGCGCAACGCTCGTTCGTCCGAGGGATCGCCGTCACCGGAATGGGCGGCTAGCCATGGCCTCGGTGTCATTCGAGCAAGCGACCCGGCGCTACCCGGGAGCCGACCGCCCGGCCCTGGACAACCTGGACCTCGTCGTGGCAGACGGCGAATTCGTCGTCCTGGTCGGACCGTCCGGGTGCGGCAAGACCACGTCGCTGCGCATGGTGGCCGGGCTGGAAGCCGTGGACTCCGGGCGCATCCTGATCGGCGACCGCGACGTCACCAACGTCGATCCCAAGGATCGCGACGTCGCCATGGTCTTTCAGAACTACGCGCTCTACCCACACATGACGGTGGCCCAGAACATGGGCTTTGCCATGAAGATCGCCAAGACGCCGAAGGACCAGATTCGTGATCGGGTGTTGGACGCGGCGAAACTGCTTGATCTGCAGCCTTATCTCGATCGCAAGCCGAAGGATCTTTCCGGCGGGCAGCGTCAGCGAGTGGCGATGGGCCGCGCCATCGTGCGTCGGCCGCACGTGTTCCTGATGGACGAACCGCTGTCCAATCTCGACGCGAAACTCCGGGTGCAGACGCGTAACCAGATCGCCGCGTTGCAGCGGCGGCTGGGCACGACCACCGTCTACGTCACCCACGACCAGGTCGAGGCCATGACCATGGGTGATCGCGTCGCCGTCCTGCGCGACGGAGTGCTGCAACAGTTCGCGCCACCCCGCGAGCTCTACCGGAACCCGGACAACGTCTTCGTGGCGGGCTTCATCGGATCGCCGGCGATGAATTTGTTCACCCTTCCCATCGTGGATTCTGTTGTGTCGCTGGGTGATTGGCCTATAACTGTGCCCCGGGAGATCGCCGGTGCCGCCGGTGAGGTGGTGGTCGGGGTCCGCCCCGAACATTTCGAGCTGGGCGGCCTCGGGGTCGAGATGGAGGTCGATGTGGTGGAGGAGCTGGGCGCAGACGCGTACCTCTATGGGCGAATCACCGGTTCCGGCAAGGTAATCGACGCGCCCATCGTCGCTCGGGCCGACGGGCGTAACCCACCGGAGAAAGGCGCCAGGGTGCGTCTGCATCCGGAACCCGGGCACCTGCACTTCTTCGGCGTGGATGGCCGCCGAATCTGCTGAACCCGGCGCGAACTCAACCGTGCCGGTGGCGAATCGCCCCGCGTCGCCTATCCGCGGGAGCAGCGAAGGGCATGAACGCGCCGCTGGATGCGCGCGACGTCGTCGGGGGAGGGCAGCTGGTTGGTGATCCGGGTGATCTCGACGCCGACATCAACGGATCCGATCGGCCAGAGCCGACGCGCGATGAGATCGCTTGCGATGGCGGTGATGTCGTCGTCGCAGAGGCGTCGGCGCGTCAACGCCACCAACGGTACGTACCCGGTGGCGGGCATGCCGGAGGGGTAGCCGGCCCGCACAAAAGCCACAATGCTCGTCACCCAATGCGACAGGTCCATCTATCCACCTCGCTAACCGCCGCAACTCGCGCGTACGCGGCAGTGCTTACCTTGGCTAGCAACGTACCATCGGCGAGCCCATCAGCTGCGTAACGCCACACAGTTAAAACGCAATTTTTACACCGGAGGCGCAGGCGCACCGACAGTGACATGGGTGACGATTCGCCGGACGTGGCGCGCCGTAACGGTATTTGACCGCAAGGCTTTCTAGTATTGCCGCGTGGTGGATCGCTATGGAACGGATGTCCTCGCCGCGGGGCGGCGCAAGCCGCGCTCGACCGAGCACCCGGCCGAACTAGGCCTGGTGGTCGAGGACGTACAGACGGGTTACGTCGGCGCGATAGTGCGCGTGGAATACGGTCGGGTGGACCTGGAGGACCGGCGCGGTCACGTGCGTGGCTTCCCTTTGGGCCCAGGGTATTTACTCGAGGGACGTCCCGTCATCCTTATCGCGCCGCGGCGGCCGGCGCCGACCGCCGCAGGCAGGACCGCGTCCGGTTCGGTCGCCGTGTCGGGTGTGCGCGCCCGCGGCGCCCGGGCCAGCCGCATCTACGTCGAGGGTCGCCACGACGCCGAGCTCATCGCGCAGGTGTGGGGTGAGGACTTGCGCATCGAAGGCGTCGTCGTGGAACAACTCGGTGGCGTCGACGACCTGGTGGACATCGTCGCCGAATTCGGCCCGGGGCCGGGGCGCCGGCTGGGGGTGCTCGTCGACCACCTTGTCGCGGGTTCCAAGGAGGCGCGGATCGCCGATGCGGTGCGACGGGGCCCGGGCGGCACCGACACGTTGGTCGTCGGCCATCCCTACGTCGACATCTGGCAGGCCGTCAAACCACAGCGATTGGGGCTGGGCGCCTGGCCGAAGGTGCCGCGGCAGGTGGAGTGGAAACACGGCGTATGCGAGGCCCTCGGTTTGCCGCACGCCGATCAGGCGGACATCGCCAGGGCCTGGCGGCATATCCGCTCGCGGGTGCGCGACTGGAACGATCTGGAGCCGGCACTGATCAGCCGGGTCGAAGAACTCATCGACTTCGTCACCGCGCCGGTGCCCTGACGCCGCAGCCAGCGGACCAGGGCTAATGCTCGCCGGTTAGTTAGGCTACGCTAAGCCGACAGTCCCGATCGGCGGGACGGAAACAGGGCGTATGCAGGGCGTATTCGGCGTATTCATCGGCACGTTCCTCATCGGTCTTCGTGAAGGCCTCGAGGCGTCGCTCATCGTGAGCATCGTCGCTGCCTTCCTCAAGCGAAACGGCCAGTCCATCCGCCCGATGTTCGCCGGTGTGACCCTGGCCGTGCTGCTGAGCGTCGGCGTGGGCGTCGGCCTCGACCTGTTCGCCGCCAGCCTGCCGCAGGCCCAGCAAGAGATGATGGAGACCATCATCAACGCCATCGCGGTGGTGTTTGTGACGTCGATGATCATCTGGATGAACGGCAACGCCGCGCAGCTCAAGGGGGAACTCGAGCGCGAAGCCCGCCAGGCCGTCAACCGTGGTGGCGCGATCGCCCTGGCCGTCATGGCGTTCCTCGCCGTGCTGAAGGAGGGCTTCGAGACGTCGGTGTTCTTGCTGGCGGCCGCCCAGACGTCGCACGGCAACCGGTGGTTCGCCGTGCTGGGCGGCGCCGTGGGCATCGTCACGTCGATCGGGCTCGGCGTCGGGCTGTACTACGGCGGCCTGCGGATCAACCTCGGCCGGTTCTTCCGGGTCACCGGGGTGTTCCTGGTGCTGATCGCCGCCGGGCTGGTGCTGGGCGCGCTGCGCACCGCGCACGAGGCCGGGTGGGTGACCATCGGCCAGCAACAGGTGCTCGACCTGTCCGGCTGGATACCCAGCAATTCGGTGCTGGGGGCCGCGACAACGGGGGTGTTCGGCATCCCCGCCGACCCCCGCCTCATCGAGGTGCTGGGCTGGCTGTTGTATGCCGTGCCGGTGCTGGCCGTTTTCCTCTGGCCCGCCCGGCTCGCCTCGACGCCGCGCACCCGTAGCAGGCTGCTGGCGGCGACGTCGGCGGCGCTGCTCCTCGCCGGGGCGGGGCTGGCCCTCACGACGCCCGCTGCCGGCTCGTCGCAGCCGCCGCGGGTGCGCACCGTGACCGACCGCGACGGCCATACCTCCGCGGTGTCGATGGTGACCGGGCCGCATGGGCGCGAGCTGACCGTCGTCGCTCAGGGCACCTCGACCGTCCACAGCGTCGTGCTGATCCCCGCGGACGACCAAACGGTGGACGGCGTGCCCGTACAGGTGTGGCAGGCTTCCGAGGCCGCGGGCGCCGACGGAGCGCCGGAAGTCACGCTGGATCAGTTGCTGGGCATGGCGGGGGGCCGGCTGCCGGTCGGTCTCGCGGCCGGCCGGACTCCGGGGCCGTTTCAGGGCCAATGGTCGACGACCACCGGCTACACGGTGTTCGCGCGGGGTGACTCCGTGGTCAGTGCGCACACGACGAGCAATCGCACGGCGATCTTGACCGGCGGTGGGTTGCCGGGGGCCAAGACCGTCAGTCTCGGCGGGCTGGCGACGGACTGGTCCACGTCCGCCGCCGAAGACCACGCGGCGGTGGCTGAGATCGTCGCCGCCGACCGCGATCGCGGGGAGCGGCAGCTGTGGAACGTCTGGCTTCCACTGGTATTAGCGGGATTTGCACTGGCCTGCGCGCTGTCGGCGATAGCCTCGGTGCGCGTGGCCCGCAGGCAGACCGATGAGAGGAAATCGATTGATGGTGAGACGCATCGCCTCGGCGACGTGCCGGTCTCGTGACTGCTGGTTGACCGCAACGGTTCTCGTTGCGGCGGCGGTGTTGCCGGTGACCGCCTGCAGCCACCCGGGCGACAACTCGAGCCACGCTCAGCCGCCGAAGCCCGGGAACGCCAACTCGGTCAAGGTGACCCTGGCCAACAACGGCGGCACTGACGGCTGCGCACTGGACACCACCAGCGTGCCCGCCGGCCCGGTGACCTTCACGGTCGCCAACACGAATGCGCCCGGTATCAGCGAGGTCGAACTGCTCAGGGACCAGCGGATTGTGGGCGAAAAGGAAAACCTTGCGCCCGGCCTGGACCCGGTGTCGTTCACCGTCTCGCTGGACGGCGGGGCCTACCAGCTCTACTGCCCGGGGGCGAGCACCGAATACCAGACCCTGACGGTGACGGGTAAAGCGCCGGCGACGCCGACGGGCACCGTCGCCAGCATCCTCGGTCAGGGCACCAAGGACTACGCCGGCTACATCGTGAACCAGATCGGTCAGCTCAACGACGGGGTGAAGGCACTCGATGCCGCCGTCCAATCGGGCAATGTCGACGCGGCGAAGGCGGCGTATGCCAAGGCCCGATTGTTCTGGGAGCGTTCGGAATCCACCGTGGAGGGTTTCGTGTTGCCGGGCTTCCCGGTCGGCGACAATGCCGGCAGCCTGGACTATCTGATCGACATGCGTGAGTCCACGCCGGTCGATGCCAAGGTCGGCTGGAAGGGCTTCCACGCCATCGAGCGCGATCTGTGGCAGGGCGGCGCGATCACGCCCGGGACGAAGGCGTTCAGCACCGAATTGGTGGGCAACGTCGGCAAATTGAACGGCATCGTCGCGGGTTTGCAGTACAAACCCGAGGATTTGGCCAACGGCGCGAGCGACCTGATCGAAGAGATCCAGAACACCAAGATCACCGGCGAGGAAGAGGCCTTCAGCCACATTGACCTGGTGGACTTTTCGGGCAACGTCGAAGGCGCCCAGCAGGCGTACGCGTCGCTGCGGCCGGGCTTGGAGAAGATCGACGCCAATCTGGTCCACCAGATCGATCAGCAGTTCCAAGCCGTTCTCGCCACCCTGGACGGGTATCGCGACCCGGCCGCGCTGGGCGGTTACAAGACCTACACCCCGGCGCTGAAGGCCAGCGACGCACCGAAGTTGACCGCGGTGATCCAGCCGCTACACCAGAGCCTGTCCACCGTCGCCCAAAAAGTCGTCACGGCCGGCTGATCATGACCGACGACAGCACCGGACCCTCCGACGGCGAGAACGACTCCGGCACACCGTCAGACGCCACCCCGGTGTCGCGTCGGCGGGCACTCGGCGGCGCCATGCTGGCCGGGCTGGGCGGTGCCGCCATCGGTGCCGTCGGTGGCGGTTTCGCCGGTCACGCGATGGCGGCGGGACAGCGCGGTGACGACGACGACACCGTCGATCTGCGCCGCAGCTACCCGTTCTACGGCCAGCCCCACCAAGGCGGAATCGACACGCCGCCACAGCGTTACGCCATGTTCATGTCCTTCTCGGTTGCCGGCGGCGCGGGCCGCAGCGAGCTGCAGACCCTGTTGGCGCGCTGGTCGGCCGCCGCCTCGATCCTGCAGCAGGGCAAGCCGGTCGGCACGGTCCAGCCTCAGGTCGAGGTGCAGCCGCCCGTCGACACCGGCGAGGCCTACGGGCTGAGCCCCGCCAGCCTCACCGTCACCATCGGGTTGGGCCCGTCGCTGTTCGGCGACCGGTTCGGCCTGGCCGCCCGGCGACCCGCGGTGTTCACCGACCTGCCGCCGCTCAACGGCGACAATCTGGATCCCCGCCTGCACGGTGGCGATCTGTCCGTGCAGGCGTGCGCCGACGATCCCCAGGTCTGCTACCACGCCGTGCGCAACCTGGCCCGGCTCGGGCGCAACATCGTCTCGCCATACTGGGCGGTGTTGGGTTTCGGTCGCGCCTCCGCCGGCCCCGGTCAGCACACGCCGCGAAACCTGTTGGGGTTCAAGGACGGTACCCGCAACATCGCTACCGACGAGGAGTACGCGCGTCACGTCTGGGTCGACAACAGCGACCAGCCGTGGATGAACGGCGGGACGTACCAGGTGGTCCGGAAGATCCGGATGTTGATGGAGACATGGGACGTCGACCGGATCGGCAATCAGCAGAGGATCTTCGGGCGCACCAAGCAAGAGGGTGCGCCACTGAGCGGCAAGCATGAATTCGACACACCGAACTTCGCCGCCAAAGGCGCCGACGGCAACCCGCTCATCGACCCGATGTCTCACGTCGGCCTTGCCGCCCGGGAAAACAACGACGGCATCATGATCCGCCGACGCTCCTACAACTACACCGACGGTCTCGACGCCAACGGCCAACTCAACGCCGGTCTGCTGTTCATCTCATACCAAAAAGATCCCCAAGATTTTATCCGGCTACAGAACCGGCTGGGTGCGCACGACCTGCTCAACGAATACATCCGCCACATCGGATCAGCAATCTTCGCGGTGCCCCCGCCACCGGTTGAAGGCCATTACATCGGGCAAAGCCTGTTCAGCTGAGCAAATCTCGCGATCGGCGGTGACCGGTCAGGCGGCGCGGCGTTTCAGACGTGTGATGTTTCGTGTCGGGCCGGTAAATCACGCGCGCCCGCCGTCACGCATCGGCGCGCGGCGCGCACTAACTCCGTGAAGCCGCAGAATCAGCGAGAAACGGAGAGAGTCACATGACCGATGCGCTCGTCATCGACGCCGAAGGCCTCGACCGGCTGTCGTGTAACGCCAAGGCCGACCCCGGAACAGGAAGGAAGACGCTCAAGGCCACGACGGTGTGCGAGGCCGGGTTCCGCAACATGACCTACGTCCGGGACCTGGCGCCGATGCTGGTGGGCGAGCCACCCGCGCTTCTGGGTGATGACTCGGCCCCCAATCCCTCGGAGACCGCGCTGGCCGCGCTGGGCTCGTGCGTGTCGGTGGGCCTGTTGGCCAACGCGACCCATCGCGGCGTGACGTTGACCAAGATCGAGGTCGAGATGGAAGGCGACATCGACATCTCCGCGGTGTGGGGCGTGGGGGACACCCCGCGGGACAAGCGCCTGGGATTCAGCGCGGTGCGCTGCAGGGTGCGGCTGGCCGGCGATGCCGACGATGCCACCCTGAAAGAGATCCACGACAACGCCATCGCCTGGTCACCGGTGGTGAACACGTTCCGCAACCCGGTGACCGTCGAGTCGGCCTTGATCGGCGAATGAGCGAAATGACGGCGACCGTGGATCCCGCGACCGGCACGTTGAATGTCGAACTGCTGGAGGATATTCGGGCTCACGCCGCGGCATTGGACCGCGGCGAGGAGCACTCGCGTCGCAGCTTCACCGGGCTGGGGAAGGCCGGTCTGCTCGGGATCGGCGCCCCGGGCAACATCGACAACCGGCTTCCGGCGATGGCCGAGGTGATCGGGTTGATCTCCGGGGCGTGCATGAGCACCGGGTTCTCGTTGTGGGCGCATCGCATGACGATCGAGTACTTGCTCACGGCCGCAACCGAATTCGCCAGTGCGGCGGTCGCGCCGTTGCTTGCGGGAACGGCGCTGGGGGTCACCGGCATGGCCGCGGCGTTCAAGGAGGCGGCCGGTTGCGGCAGCCTGGAGTTGACCGCCGCGGCCGTGGCCGGCGGCTACCGGGTGTCCGGCCCGATCAGGTGGGCCAGCAACCTGTATCCCGATTCGACGATGGTGACCGCGGTGCGTACCGATGCCGGCGAGAGACTCATTCTCGCGCTGCCGCTGGGCACACCCGGGGTGGTCGTCGGCGAGCATTTCGAGCTGGTGGCCTTGGGCAGCACCGCCTCCTCCTGCCTGAACCTGGACGGCGCCTACGTTCCCGCCGGACAGGTGCTGTCGCGCGACTTCGAGGGCTTCCTGCAGGCGGTGCGCCCGACGTTCCTTGTCCTGCAGTCGGCCATGTGCTTGGGGCTGACGCGGACGGCCCTGGATCAGGCCCGGCAGGGCCTCCATGGCGTCAATGCGGTGTTCGCCGACGATGTCGACCGCGCCACGCAGAAGCTGGTCGGTGCCGAAACCAGGCTGGCGGACCTGGCCGCGGCCGTGGGCGGAGCGCAGCCGCCCGCCAGGAAGGAGCTGCTGTCCCTGCGGCTCGCGGCGGCCGAATTATCCGGAGCCAGCGCCGATCTGGAGATCCGGACCGCCGGCGGAAAGGGATACGCGAGCAGGACGCCGGCCAGCCGGCGCTATCGGGAGGCCGCGTTCATCCCCGTCCAGTCACCGTCCGAAGGGCAGCTGCGCTGGGAACTGGCCAGATGCGCCTGAGCGCCGGTCGATGGTGAGTCCGGTGGCGGTGCCGCCGGAGGGCACCGAATCCGAACGCCTGGTCGGCGGGGTCCCGCTGGCCAGCCTGGTGCGCGACTTTCACCGCCCGATGGTCAATTTCGCTCGCACCATGGTGGATTCGGCGACGGTCGCCGAGGAAGCCGTCCAGGAGGCGTGGGTCCAGGTGCTGCAGTCGGCCGATTCGTTCCAGGGACGTTCGTCGGTGAGCACCTGGCTGTTCGGCATCGTCAAACACACCGCATCCCGGCACCGGCGACGGGAATCGCGGATCCGCCATCATGAGGTGCTGGCCGTCGCCACGGAGGGTGAGGCCGACGACCCGTTGGCGGGCCGCATGCATCCCGCCGGTCACCCCGACGCCGGACATTGGCGCCTGCCGCCGTCGCGGCGTTTTCTCCCCGAGGATCACACCGTCGAAACCGAACTCCTCGGCTACGTGCGGGCGGCGCTGGACTCCTTACCCGAACGGCAGCGGCAACTGGTGATCTTGCGTGACATCGTCGGAACCTCGGCCGACGAGGCGGCCGCGCTTCTCGAGCTGTCCGCCGAGGCGCAGCGGGCGCTGCTCTACCGCGCCCGGGGAAACCTCCGAGCCGAATTGGAAAAGCGGTATCAACGATGACCGTCCATGACAACACCGTTCCCGCCATCGATTGCGTCGACTTCGTGCGGCTGGTCGACGATCTCGTCGACTCCGATCCGCGGCAGTGGGGACCGATCGTCGCCAAACACCTCGACGAATGCCCACCCTGCCTGATCTATCTGCAACAGATGCTCGACCTCAAGATCTTGCTCAGCCACGTCTTCGACGGCGAGCGGCTCAGCGAGGACCACATTGCCGGTGTCATCAACGCGATCAACACCTTGAAGAAAGGCGAACACCGATGACGATCAACGCCGAAGCGCCGCAGCTGCACAGCGATGCGGTGGTCGCGGCAAACGTGACCGCGTTCCCTTCCGGTGTCAGGGCAAGCGGGCCGCCCGATGATCCGTTCGAGCCGCTGTCGGTGGGCGCCATGGTGGATCGGGTGGCGGCCATGGCGGTGGAAAAGGCAGCGCATCCCTGGGCATTCCTGATGCGCTCCGTGGTGGGCGGTGTGATGGTGGCGTTCGGGTCCCTGCTGTCGCTGGTGGTGAGCACCGGCGTCAAGACCCCCGGTGTGGCAAGCCTTTTGATGGGCCTGGCCTTCGGGATGTCCTTCGTCCTCATCCTGGTGTCGGGCATGTCGCTGATCACCGCGGACATGGCCGCCGGCTTTCTTGCCGTGCTCAAACACACACTGAGCGTGCGCGGCTACATCGTCTTGGTGACCGTCGGACTCATCGGCAACATTCTCGGCGCGCTGGTGTTCGTCACGGTGTGCGCCGCGGCCGGCGGCCCCTACCTGGGCGCCTTCGCCGAGCGAGCGGCGACCGTCGGAACGTTGAAGGCAGGCCAACCCTTCTGGACCGCACTGCTGCTCGCCGTGCTGTGCACGTGGTTCCTGCAGACCTCGATGTGCATGTTCTTCAAGGCGCGCAGTGACATCGCCCGGATGGCTTTTGCGTTCTATGGGCCGTTCGCGTTCGTCATCGGGGGTACCCAGCACGTGATCGCCAACGTCGGATTCCTCGGTCTTCCCCTGCTGCTCAACCTCTTTCACCCGGTGGCACCACGTGGCGCGATCGAGTGGGGCTTCGGCCAGCACGGTTTGCTTGCCAACATCGGCATCACCACCCTGGGCAATCTTGTCGGCGGCACCGTGTTCGTGGCGTTGCCGTTCTGGATCATCGCGCAGCTGCAAGGCCGCAGGATCTAGGCGGCGGGAGTCCTCCGGCCCCGACCGTTGAGGACTAAAGTCTCACGACTGGGGCGCCCTCCTCGGATAGCGTCGGAAACGATGGAGGGAGAACGTAATGTCCGCACCTGTCAAAGAACTCGGTATCGTCGTCGCGGTCGACGGCTCGCCGGCGTCGACTGCCGCCGCGGGCTGGGCGGCCCGAGAGGCGGCGATGAGAAACATCCCGCTGACCGTCGCGCACGCGGTGTCGACTCCCACCGCGACGTTCCCGCCGGTTCCATACCCCGAGTCGCTTGTCACCGGCCTGGAAGATGAAGGCAAAAAGGCGATCATGCACGCGATGAAAGTCGCCGAAGACGCGATGCCGGCCGAGCGCGCGGCCCCCATCGGCAGGAAACTGGTCTACGCCGCTCCGACGCCGGCCCTGCTGAAGATGTCCGATACGGCGGAGATGATCGTCGTGGGCAGCTCCGGCCGTGGGCGGCTGGCCCGAGGTCTGCTCGGGTCGGTGAGCTCGGCCGTCGTGCGGCACGCGAATTGTCCGGTCGCGGTCGTCCGTGACGGAGAGCTGCCGGATCCGCGCGACGGTTACGTCCTGTTGGGCACCGATGGCTCACCGGCGTCCGAGCTGGCGACGGAAATCGCCTTCGACGAGGCGTCGCGTCGCGGTGTGGACCTGGTGGCCATTCACGCCTGGAGCGACGCGGCGGTGGTCGAAGTCTTCGACATCGACTGGCCGGCGGTCGAAGGCGAAGCGCAACGCAGCCTGGCCGAGAGCCTGGCGGGCTGGCAGGAACGCTATCCCGATGTCTGCGTGCATCGAGTCGTCGCGCGGGATCGGGCGGCGCGGCACCTCATCGACAAGGCCGATGGTGCGCAGCTGGTGGTCGTCGGCAGTCACGGCCGGGGTGGTCTGAGCAGGATGCTGTTGGGCTCGGTCAGCAACGCGGTCCTGCACGCCGTCCGGGTGCCGATCATCGTCGCTCGCCCGCCCTCCGCATAAAGCCGTCACTGCGGCGCGAGCACTCCGGCCGTCGCTAGTGATGCATGCCGGGACCGGCGACCGCGGTGACGGCGCCGACCGAGAATGCCACATTCCTTCCAACGGCGCCGTCATCACCGGCCGCCCGGGCGTGGTCCACCGCACGTGCGCGGTCCCACTGATATGCAAAGTGGCGCCGGTTTCGAAATCAAGGAACAGCAAGGCGGCTTCATCGTCGACGGCCAGGTTGCCATAGCTGTTGAACACGTTGTTTCCCGGGAAATCCGGCCACCACAGCCGGTCCGGTGAGTTGACTCGGACAAATCCGGGCGGGCCGCCGCGGTGTGATGCATCGCTACCGCGGGTTGGATGACTGGTGCCGAGAAAGAACGTGTCGGACGTCGCAATCATTGCTCGATCGGAGGGGCCGAGAAGTGTTGCGCGACCTGGTGGTTTCGACGGAGAGGCGGCAAGACCGGCGACATCGATCCCGTGGCGGTGAATGTACTTGGGGCAATTGCCGTACGACTGGTCGACGCGGACGGTCATGCCGGCGCGGTCGGCACCGACGAGTTCGCCGTTTACTCGTAGCCGGCGGCGGGTCGCGAAGTCGACCGCGATCAGGCCGACCTGTTGACCCGCCTGGATCTCGTGCAGGGGATCCCCCTTTCGGGGACAGGCTGACACGTGCAAGACGCCCTCGTCCCCGCGGAGAAAACCTGGTGGCGCGGCCAACGGCGAGGCCCAGAGGACGCCGTCGTGGTCACGTCCGGTCAGCGTGGCGAACCGCTGTAATGCGAGAAAGCGTGCGGCACCTTCGGACAGACCCGACGAGTCGAGCATGTTCTCGAGCCGCCCGGCTTGGGCCTCGACACCCGCTCGGCGCTGCACTGCGAGCTCTCCCTCGTGAAACCCCGTCGCGGCCATATTCGTCGTAACAACGTCACCGACGCGATGCTTCCTGCCGCCACGCATGACCTTGGTCGGCGGGCGCTTAGGCCTCTCGGTCCAGCTGCGCCCTCTGCGCACGAGGCGCCGAGCGGGTCGCGGGGCGAAACGCGGCCAGTACGGCTCCGGCCGCGAAGATCACCGCGGTCAGCCACGGGAAGCGCCCGTCGGGAGCGAAGCCCTCGGCGGCAATCATGGACAGCGCGTAGGCCGCCATCGCGGCACCGGCCAGCATCACCGGTTCCACCCAGCGCTCGGTGAGCGGGACACCGAGCAGGGGCAGGGGAGCGGCGAAAAGCCTTCGCGCCCAGAACAAGAGCAAGATCTCGACCGCGGTCACGACGCTCAGGATGACCACCCATTCCAGCCGGGCCAGCCACCAGTCCGCGCTTCCTTCGGGCGGCTGCGGCAACAGCCCGGCCGGATAACCGACGATCGCCACGATCACGACGGGAATCATGTGCCACAGGTAGAGGGCCATGATGTTGTTGTTGGCGATCGACAACGCGCGCTCGACGCGGATGGCGCGCAGGGCGCGGTTGAGCGCCGGCGTGACCGCCATCGCGATTCCGGTCTGGGCGCAGCCGAATGCCAACAGCGCCACGGTCGGTGGTGTCGTGTTGTCGATGGTCTGCCCGGGAACGCCGATCATGCTGACCGGATAGAGCTTCAGCCCAATCAGCAGCGCCAGCGCCACCGCGGAAACTCCGGCCAGTAGCCAGGGCCTGCGCCCGGCCAATGAGCCACCGTGCCAAGCGATCCCGAGCTGATACAGGGTGCCCCAGCCGAGCAGATAGTTCACCCAGTTGAGGTAGGGGACGTGTCCGGCGAGCCGGGCGACATCCACCGCCGCGACGACCAACGCGAGCGCCCCGGGCACCAGCAGCCCCCAACGGCGTTGTGCGGCAATGGCAACCGGTGTCAGCGATACCACCACCAGATACACGGCCAGAAACCACAGGTGCATCGCCACCGCCCAGCCGGCGTACTCGAGCACCGAGCCGGCCACACCGAGCGCGCCCAAGACCACCACGACGACCGACACCAGCACGATGTACGCCGCCGTGGGCCCGAGCACCCGCGCCACTCGGTGCTGCACCCAGGTTCGGCGCGAAACGCCGTCGGTGTCGTGCCGATGGGTCCAGGACACGGCGCCGGCGTAGCCGGCAACCAGGAAGAACGCCGGCACCGCCTGGAAGGGCCACGTCAGCCACTGGGTCCAGGGCAGGTCCACGAGCGGGTTCTGCCGGCCGAACTGTCCGTCGTGGTAGGTCACCGATCCGGCCAGCCAGTGTCCCACCACGATCAGCACCACGCCCGATACCCGGAAGTAGTCGACCGCCAGATTGCGGGCCGGCCGCGGGGTGTTTGCGCGGTCCATCAGATCGGGGGAAGCTCGACGCGACACACAGCGCCACGGTACCGCCCAGCCCTCGGCGGGGTCTCGCGCAACGGTAGAACAGGAGACATCCCATGAAGTTGGCTCAACTCGGCGAGTTGCAAGTCGGTCGTCTCGGATTGGGCGCGATGGGGATGTCGGTGGCGTACGCCGGTGCGGGCAGCGACGACGACGAGTCGATCCGCACCGTTCATCGCGCCATCGACCTGGGTGTCACGCTGATCGACACCGCCGAGGTTTACGGCCCCTATGTGAACGAGGAACTGCTCGCCCGTGCCCTCCGGGGGCGGCGCGATCACGTAGTCCTGGCAACTAAATTCGGCCTTATCTCGCATACCGGCCGCGACGGCCTGGACAGCAGCCCCGCCAGCATCCGCATCGCCGTGGACGGCTCGCTGCAACGGTTGGCGACCGACCACATCGATCTGTATTACCAGCACCGCCTCGACCGCCAGACCCCGATCGAAGAGACGGTCGGTGCGCTGGCCGAGCTGGTCGCCGCCGGCAAGATCTTGCACCTCGGCCTGTCCGAAGTCGGCGTCGACACCATCCGCCGCGCCCACGCGGTGCATCCCATCACGGCCGTCCAATCGGAATATTCGCTGTGGACACGCGATCAGGAAGACGAGATCCTGCCGGCCCTGCGCGAGTTGGGCATCGGGTTCGTCGCCTATTCGCCATTGGGCCGTGGTTTCCTCACCGGCGCCATCCGCTCCACCCGGGAGCTGCCCGACACCGACTACCGCAAGACCAACCCGCGGTTCTTCGACGACAACTTTGCGCACAACCTGCGGTGCGCGGACGAGGTCCGCGACATCAGCGCGGACGTCGGCGCGACGCCGGCTCAGGTGGCCCTGGCCTGGCTGCTCGCGAAAGGCCCTGACATCGTGCCCATTCCGGGAACCAAGCGCGTCGCCCGCCTGGAAGAAAACGTCGGTGCCGACGCGGTGGAGCTGACCGCCGACCAACTGGCCAGGCTCGACCGGCTCACCCCGCCCGTCGGAGGGCATCACGCCGAGGCGCAGATGGCCTGGATCGACCGCTAGTCGACGCTCGCCAATGCGGCTGTGCCGTACTTCTTTTCGATCAGCGACCATGGGTCGGCGTAGGGGCCGCGTCCCTCGAGCCGGCGCAGCACCATCAGGACGGCACGCAGTGCCGGCCGCAGCACCGGGCCGAGCACCCGCAGCAGCAGGCGCAGACGCCCCTGCGATTCGGCAAGCCACTCCAGCGTCTGGCTCCAGTCGTGCTCCTGAAAGTCCAGCAGCGCCTGTGCCTCGGTGGTGTCGTACCAGCCGGTGAAACTCCAGCCGCGATCGTCGCCAGGGTCACCCGGCAGGCTGGCCGACGGGCCCAGCGGGCCCAGGCCGAAGGCCTCCATCAGGCTGTCCTCGAGGGCTCGCTGTGTCAGCACGTAGGACTCGTTGCCGCCGATGAGCACGACCTTGCCGGAAATGGTCGCCCCGCGATCGACCCCGTTGGCGAACGCCAGCGCCACGTCGCGCGCGTCCACCGCATGCATGCGGTTGTCACCCGGCATCGACCGCATCAGCAGCAGGGAATCGCCGTTGACGGTCGAGTTGGTGTCCGGAGAGATGACGCCGCCCAGCCGGAAGAGCGCGTACGGAAGTCCGCTGCCGCGGATGGCCGCCTCCGCGAGCACCTTGTCCTGGCCGTATTGATCGATGGGGTTAACCGGGGTGGCCGGGGTGATGCGCTCGGGTTGACGGTAGGGGTTGCGCGATCCGTAGACCGCGGCGCTGGAGGCCATCAAGAACAGTGGCGGGCGCGGGAGTGCCGAACAGGCCGCCAACAGGTTCTCGGTGCCACCGACATTCACGCGCCGGGCCAGCTCCGGATTGCGGTAGGACAGCGGGGAGACGACGGCGGCCAAGTGGACGACGGCTTCCGGGGGATGGGTCGCGACGAGCTCGCTGACCGCATCGGCGTCCAGCAGATCGGTGTACGCGGGGATTAGCGTCCCCGGGTACCCGCCGGCGGCGAGTTCCTTTTCGGTGGCGACGGTGTTGTCGTTGCGCAGGTCCATCGCGACGACGGTCCGCCCCCGCTCCAGCAGGATCTGCGTGCAGCGCTTGCCGACTTGCCCGAACGCGCCGGTGACCAACACGGTGTCGACAGTCATGGGCGCGTCACCGATCCATCATCCGGTCGGCGATCCTGCCGATCAGCGCGCGGATGCGGGGCGATACGTAGATCGAGAAGAACGGCGTCACGATGTCCTCGCGGAGTCGAGTTAGCTTGGAGCTCTTGATAAGCCACTGGCCGGCGATGTTCTCGTAGGTCTCGTGGTAGTGGCCGTAGCCGACCAAGGTTACCCCGGGCCCGAATCGGACCACGTCTTGCAGCGCCCAAATGCCGCGCGCCGTCGTCTCCGACGTGAGCTCGATTTCGGGTGTGTGCACCTGGTGGGCGGTGGGCTGTGTCGGGCGGCCAAGGGCCTGACGGGTGAACGCGACGAAATCGTCGGCGCCGGCGATCACCTTGCCGCCGGCTTCGGATGTGTCGCTGACGAAATCGTCGGCGAAAATCGTGCGCCACGCCACCCAGTCCTTGGTATCCAGGTGGCGGCAGTAGCGGGCTTTGAGCCGCTTGATGGATTCGATCGCCGGCAGCGTCTCGGCCACCAGGCCCTCCGCGCGCTCTGTCATTGCGGCTCGATTCTTTCGGTAAGCGTCCCGACGTGACGTTTCACTGGCGAAGTGTAAACCCCGTCATCCTTTGAAGTAGACGATCTGATGCGTGGTGGCCAGCAGCCCGCCGTCGGCGGTCCACACTTTCGCGCTCTGGTCGAAATAGCCGCGGGAAAAGCGGTTGGCGTGCGCGGTGGCCAGCACGAAGTCGTTCTGCACGGCGTCGAGCTGGGACTGGTCGGCGTGGAAGTACGTGGTCAGCGAGATGGTCCCGGACGGGACGAAGCCGCCGCGGCGCAGGAAAACCCGCGGGTAGAAGATGTCACACAGCGCGGCGAGCGCGGGATAGTCGACCGGGCGTCCCGCGCCGTCGCGGACCCACAGGGTGGACGTCGACGACGCGCTAGGGCCCCCACCCCTTGCGGGCATTGCGCCCTCGACGTACCGCGTGTCGTAAAGGCTGGTCCATCGAACGAGGCCCGGATCGACCGCGGGCACCTGCTCGGGCGCCGGTGCGCCCGGTGGGTGGCCCTCCGTGTCGGCCCAACTCTCGCGCCGAACCGCGAAGATCGCGGTCGCCGTCGTCTTGACCACGTCGTCCTGGCTGAGCTCGACGATCCAGTGCTGATTGGTGCGGTTGGTGCGCGCGGCCCGCAGCGTGACGTCGAAGTCGCCGTCGGCGATGGGGGCGGCGTAGTTGACGGTCAGGGCCAGCGGTTCCCCGATGCGATCGGGGTGCGCCTCGACGGCGTGCAGCATCACGGCGGCGGTGATCCCCCCGAAAGGTCCGACCATGTTGGCCCACTCCGGGTGGGTGCGCCCACGCCAGACGCCCGCGCCAACCGGGTCGAGCCGGAGGGCTTCGTCGAAGGGATGTGTGTCGGTCATTGTCGGTTCCTGTTCGCCAGAGCGGGCAGCGCCGTACGGCGGGCCGCCAATCGCCACAGGCCCCGGCACGGGTCGACCGCAGATTACTTGCGGGCGGCCCCGCCGCCGGACACGGGGTCACGGCGCGCGGGCCGCGGCGAGCATCGGTTGATGTACGGTCCGGCGAGCGACCACCTCACCGAAAGTGAGCCACGATGGCGAACCGCAAGGACGACGCCGCAACCAAATCTCCGGCCGAACTGATCGACGCCAGGATCAAGGAATTGGGGGATTGGCGCGGTGAGATGCTCGCGCGCATCAGGCGATTGATCAGAGCGGCCGACCCGGACGTGGTCGAAGAGTGGAAGTGGCGGGACGGAAACACCAGACGCGCGATCGATCTCCACGAGGGCGACGAGATCGATGAGAAGGCGTTGACGGCGCTCATTCGCGCCGCGGTGTCGTTGAACGACGCCTGAGGCGCCAACCTGTACACCGCGCGTGGCGGTGCTGTACAGTCGCCCAGCACAAGGTCGACGCTCGAACGAGAGGCCATCGGTGTGACTTCCGAGTCGGTCGAAAAGTTCCGGAGCCGGGCCAGGGCCTGGCTCGCCGCGACGATGCCACGACTCGACCCCGCCAAGGCGGCGCAGCTGGAGCGCGATGCGTTGCCGGCCTGGCACCGGGCTCGCGAGCTGCAAAAGTTGCTGTGGGACGGCGGATTCGCCGGGATCTGTTTCCCGCGCGAGTATGGCGGGCTCGGACTGGGCTACGAATACAAAAAGGCGTTCGACATCGAGTCCCAGGGCTACGAGACTCCGCTCCTGCTCAACGTCCCGTCGTTCGCCATCTGCTGCGCAACGATTCTCGACATGGGCAGCGAGGAACAGAAGCGCGCGCACATCGCGGCCGCGTTGCGCGGCGACGAGGTGCTGGTGCAGCTGCTGTCCGAACCCAACGGTGGATCGGATCTGGCGGGCGTCATCACTCGCGCCGAGCGCCGCGACGGACGATGGATCATCAACGGCGCCAAGACCTGGAGCACGTGGGCGTTCGCCGCCGACTACGGCCTGTGCCTGGCCAGGACCAACTGGGAGGTGCCCAAACACGATGGGCTGACCATGTTCCTGGTGCCGTTGCACCATCCCGGCGTCACCATCAACCGCATCCAGCAGGTCAACGGATCCATCGAGTTCTGCGAGGAGTTCTTCGACGACGTCGACGTGGGCGATGACGCCGTCCTCGGCGAACCGGGCAAGGGATGGGACGTCGCGTCGCGACAGCTCTACCACGAGCGGCGCACGATGGGGGACGGGTCGGAGTACACCAGCGGGCCGGGAATCGCTGAGGCCCACGATGTTTCGGTCGACCTGATAACGCTGCTGGATAAGACTGACCAGGCCGGCAACCAGCGACTCGAGGAGATGGTCGGCCGGGCGCTGGTGCACCGGGCCGTGCATGGGCAGCTCAGTGAACACGTCTTTCACGCCGTGGCCGACGGATCCCTGCCACCCGCCGCCGGGTCGATCATCCGGCTGTACATGGCCGAGGTGCACGACGTCGAGACCGATACCGCGCTGGCCGTGGCGGGCCCGGCGGCCGTGGTTGACGACGAGGGCGGGTTGGTCGATATCGGGACGCGCTATCTGGGGCGGCAGACCGCCAGCATCGGCGGCGGCACCACCGAGATGGCGCGCAACGTGATCGGCGAGCGGGTGCTGAACTTTCCGCGTGAGCGTGCCGACGACCGCGGTGTGCCTTTCAACCAGGTGCGCCGCGGCAAAAGCTAAGGAGGCAAACGGAATTGAGCGGTCAACTTCGTGATATCCGGGAGTTGATGGGAGACTCCGACGCCTACCGCGAGGAACTGTACCGGCGTTGGACGGGCCTGCTGAGCTACCGCTACATCGGTCGCAAACACTCGTCAATGGACCTCGGCGAGGCCGACGACACCGTCGCGATCCGCCGCGACATGCGCAACGAAGCGGGCGGAATCATGGTGGCGCCGTTGGCCATTTCCTCCCCTGAGGGCTGCCAGACCGACATGGTCGCCGTGCCCAACCCGGTCATCGCGTCGGTGCAGATCGTCGATCCCGGCTACGACGTCGAAAGAATCGAGATCGTCGGGTCGGGCATCGTGCACCAGGGGCGCACCATGGGCTACGGGCGCTGCACCATCGTCGACGCGGACAATCCCAGCCGGGTGATCGCCTTCAACGAGGGGCAGGGCGCCATCATCGGTATCCCGCCGGAAGGCCTGGACCGCATGGATGTTTCGGGCACCGAACTGGTGATCGAGGACTCGCCCGATCTTCCGCCGTTGTGGCAGGCCTTCGGTGCCAGCCGGCGGGGCGACGGCCACTGGACACTGCCCGAGCTGAGCACCGAACTCGCGTCGCCGGATGCCGCGCTGCACATCGGGCCCCAGCACGTCGTCCTCGAGACCGCGGCGATCGACCTCGCGGCCGAGGTCGCCGGGACCAAGAAGCTGCAAGTCGTCAGCTGGCATGTGATGTTCATGTCGCGCGGCAAGGTGGGGCCCTTCCGCGTCGAGGGCACCGCGCATCCGGGTGGACCCGGGCGCGTCGGCGTACGCATGTTGCTTCACGACGAGGGCAACGCCGACAAGGCGGTCACGTCGGCCGCCGCGGTCTTCGACATCGTCGGCTGAGTCCGGCTCGGTGCCGGGTGGCCATCTGGTATGCGGCATGAGGACTTACGGCACTAGGCAGCCTTCGCCGTCGCGCACAGGCTAGAGCGTGTGGGAAGGAGTCATCGATGATTGAGGTGCTGCCGGACATGCCGGACGGCGTGACCGGAATCCGCGTGTCGGGCCGGCTGCGAGGGGATGAACTGCGCGAGGTCAGGCCCGTCCTCGAGGAGACGGTGAAGACCGGTGAGGTCCGGATCGTCGAGGTGATCGCGCCCGATTACGAGGGCTTCGGGCCCGGTGGTTTCGTCGAGGATCTCAAGCTGGGTCTGGGTACCGTGCTGACGCATTACTCGGCTTTCAAGCGAATAGCGGTGGTGTCGGACAAGGAATGGGTCGCCCACACCTTGCACGCGCTCGCGTGGATGGTCCCGGGCGAGCTCGCGGTGTTCGGGCTCGACGACCTGGAGCGCGCCAAGGAGTGGGCGGCCGGCTGAGGTCTGGGATCTCTACGCCGCATTCCTTTCGGCCGGCCGGCGGCAGCCCTGAAATACCGCCGCGCCAAGGCGATTTGGCGACATGTGACCTCGCCGGCAACGCGTTGCCGTCCGAGGACTCGGTTGCCCGTCGAGGGTCTCTGGTCCACCCGGTTGGGGACGAAAGCCTCATGACCTGGCTGGGTTAAAGCAATAGCGTTGTGGATGAGCTAGGAGACCGACATGACTGCATCCACAAAGCGCCACGGCGTCGTCGTCGGAGTCGACGGGTCGCCCGCGTCGAATTTCGCTGTCTGCTGGGCGGCGCGCGACGCGGCGCTGCGTAATGTTCCGTTGACCTTGGTCCACATGGTGAACGCCACGACGGTCTGGCCGCAGGTGCCGATGGCGGCCGAAGCGCTGGCGTGGCAGGAGGACGACGGCCGCCGGCTGCTCCAGGAGGCGGTCAAGATCGCCGAAGACGCCACCAGGACAAGCCGGAATGTCGACATCGCCAGCGAACTGTGGCATGCACCCCCGGCGCCGACCCTGGCCAGAATGTCGGAGGAGGCAGTCATGGTCGTCGTCGGATCCTATGGGCGCGGGGCCATTGGCCGGGCGCTACTCGGGTCGGTCAGTTCCGGGATCGTGCGGCGCGCAAGCTGTCCGGTCGCCGTCATCCATGACGAAGACCCCTTGATGCCGTACCCGCAACAGGCGCCCGTGCTGGTTGGCATCGATGGATCTCCGGCCTCCGAGCTCGCCACGACCATCGCCTTCGACGAAGCGTCACGGAGGGGAGTTGAGCTCAACGCGGTACACGCGTGGAGCGACACCGGAATCTTCGAGCTGCCCGGAGTGGACAGGGCGGCTGTGAAGTCGGAAGCGGAACGGAGCCTGTCCGAGCGGCTGGCGGGCTGGCAGGAACGCTACCCCGACGTCACCGTGCACCGAATTGTCGTGAGCGACCGCCCGGCTCGGCAGCTGGTCGAGCAGTCAGAGACCGCGCAGCTGACCGTCGTCGGTAGCCACGGCCGCGGCTGCTTGACCGGTGCACTGCTGGGCTCGGTGAGCAACGCCGTCGTGCACTCCGTTCGGATGCCGGTGATCGTGGCCCGGCCATCCTGAGGTTGTTGCGTTCGGTGACCTCCGGCGATGCGGGCCGGGCAAGCGCTGGCCGTAGAGTTGAACGACGGCAACCTTCCCGCCGCGCAAACCGACGCAGAGGAGCGTGTGGTCATGCAGGTCAGTATGTTCGGGCAACTCAGCGGAACGGGCAGTGAATCGCCGATCGACGCGACGATCGCCAACCTCGCGATGCTTCGCGATGAAGGCTTCAAACGCGTGTGGATGAGCCAATTGCCTTACGAGCCTGACCTTCTCACTATCCTGGCTATCGCCTTGCATGAGGTCGACACGATCGAGGTGGCCAGCGGTGTGGTGCCCATCCAGAATCAGCATCCGATGCAGATGGCCCAGCGCGCCCTCACGGTGAGCCTCGCGTCGGGCGGCCGGTTCACTCTCGGGCTCGGCATGACCCACCAGGCGGTCACCGAGGGGATGTGGGGCATTCCGTGGGACAAGCCGGTGCGCAGGCTCAACGAATTTCTCGACGGGCTGCTGCCCCTGCTGGCCGGTGAACGCGCCGACGCGGCGGGGGAGACAGTGACCACGCGCGGCGCGCTGATGATTTCGGGCGCACCGCGGCCCGACGTCTACATCGCGGCGCTGGGTCCCCAACTGCTCAAGCTCGCCGGCCGGCGCACCTCGGGCACGTGCACCTGGATGACGGGACCCGCCACGCTGGCACAGCACGTCGCGCCGACGCTGCGCCAGGCCGCCGCCGATGCCGGGCGTGAGGGCCAGGTGCGCGTCGCCGCGTCGTTGCCCGTCAGCGTCACCGACGACGTCGACGCCGCCCGCAAGCAGGCGGCCGAACAGTTCGCCATCTACGGCCAGCTGCCGTCGTACCGCGCGATGCTCGATCGCGAAGGCTATGCCGGGCCGGAGGATGCCGCCATCATCGGCGACGAGGACACGGTCCGCGGCCGGCTCGACGAACTGCGTGCAGCGGGCGTCGACGAATACGTTGCCGCGGCGTTCGATCCGTCGCCGGAGGGCCGGGCACGCACGCGGGCGCTGCTGCGCGCGTACGACTCCTGACTCCAGGTCGCCCGGCGCAGCCCTGGCATGTCGCATCTTTCTGACTATGGCCATACAGAGCCTCCGGTACGTATGGTGCAGAGACGAATTCACACGACAGGAGAACGCAGTGGCAGAACGGTTGGCGGGCAAGGTCGCCCTGATCAGCGGCGGCGCCCGGGGGATGGGCGCATCGCACGTGCGGACGCTGGTCGCCGAGGGTGCCAAGGTGGTGTTCGGCGACATCCTCGACGATGAGGGCAAGGCGGTGGCGGCGGAGGTCGGCGACGCCGCCCGCTACCTGCACCTCGACGTGACCAAGCCCGAGGACTGGGATGCGGCGGTGGCCACCGCCCTGGGCGAGTTCGGCCGCATCGATGTGCTGGTCAACAACGCCGGCATCATCAACATCGGCACGCTGGAGGATTACGCGCTCTCGGAGTGGCAGCGCATCCTCGACATCAATTTGACCGGCGTGTTTCTCGGCATCCGCGCCGTGGTCAAACCCATGAAGGAAGCGGGCCGGGGCTCGATCATCAACATCTCCTCGATCGAGGGCATGGCGGGCACCATCGCCTGCCACGGCTACACCGCAACGAAATTCGCCGTTCGTGGACTGACCAAGTCGGCCGCGCTCGAACTGGGCCCCAGCGGAATCCGGGTCAACTCGATCCATCCCGGGCTCATCAAGACGCCGATGACCGATTGGGTTCCCGACGATATCTTCCAGACCGCGCTGGGCCGCGCGGCCCAACCGGTGGAAGTCTCCAACCTGGTGGTGTACCTGGCCAGCGACGAGTCGAGCTACTCCACCGGCTCGGAGTTCGTCGTCGACGGCGGCACCACCGCCGGCCTGGGCCACAAGGATTTCTCCAACGTCGAGACCGCCGACCAGCCGGACTGGGTTACGTAGCGGCGCTTACCGTTTCGCGTTCCTTGGCCGGCTGAGGCCAGGGTGACGGGACCGGGCGCTGACGGACCCGTTGCGGCCACCAGAACCACTTGCCCAGCAGCGCAGCGATGGACGGTGTCATCAGCGACCGCACGATCAGGGTGTCGAACAGCAGACCCAATCCGATCGTGGTGCCGACCTGGCCGATGACAGTCAGCTCGCTGACCGCCATAGTCATCATCGTGAAGGCGAACACCAGTCCCGCCGATGTCACCACCGAACCGGTGCCGCCCATCGACCGGATGATGCCGGTGTTCAGGCCGGCGTGGATCTCCTCCTTGAACCGCGCCACCAGCAGCAGGTTGTAGTCCGCGCCGACGGCCAGCAGGATGATGACCGACATCGCCAGCACCATCCAGTGCAGCTCGACGCCGATCAGGTGCTGCCAGATCAGCACCGAGAGCCCGAAGGACGCGCCCAGCGAGAGCAAGACGGTTCCCACGATCACCGCCGACGCCACCACGCCCCGCGTGATGATCAGCATGATGATGAAAATCAGGCACAGCGACGAGATCCCGGCGATCAACAGGTCGTAGGTGTTGCCGTCGCTGAGGTCTTTGTAGATCGACGCGGTGCCGGCGAGATAGATCTTCGAGCCCTCCAGCGGCGTGCCCTTCAACGCTTCGTAGGCGGCCTTCTTGATCAACGGGATGTGCGAAATACCTTCCTGCGACATCGGATCGCCGTCATGGCTGATGATGAAGCGCACGGCGTGCCCGTCGGGGGAGATGAAGTTCTTCATGCCCTTCTTGAACTCTTTGTTGTTGAAGGTCTCCGGGGGCAGGTAGAACGAGTCGTCGTTCTTGGAGGCGTCGAACGCCTTACCCATGGCGCTGGAGTTCTTCTGCGCCTCCTTCTGCTGATCCTGCAGACCTTTCTGGGTCGAATACATGGTCAGCATCGTCGTTTTCATGGCCTTCATGTTCTCGATCATGGAGGGCATCAACGCCACCATCTGGGGCATCAGCGTGTCGAGGTGATCCATGATCGGCAGCAGGCTTTGGATGTCGTCGGTCATCGTGTCGATGCCGTCGAGGCCGTCAAAGACCGAGCGAAGCGACCAGCACACCGGGATGTCGTAGCAATGCTTTTCCCAGTAGAGATAGCTTCGGATCGGCCGGAAGAAGTCCTCGAAATCCGCCATGTGATCGCGTAATTCGTTGATGTCGATGGTCATGTCGTGCATCTTCTTGACCATCTGGTGCATGTCGTTCGACATCTGCACGGTGATGCTGGACATCTTTTCCATGCTGTCGATGGTCGTCTGCATCATGTCGGCCTGATGCAGCATGTCGGCCATCTGGTCTTCCTGGTACTTCTGGTTCATCTGCTGGCTGACGCCCTGCATGCTGATCTGGAACGGGATCGAGGTGTGCTCGATCGGCGTGCCCTGGGGGCGGGTGATGGCTTGCACGCGACCGATTCCCGGCACCCGGAAGATCGTCTTCGCGATCTTGTCGATCACCAGGAAGTCCGCCGAGTTGCGCAGATCGTGATCGCTCTCGATCATCAACACCTCGGGATTCATCCGGGCCTGGGAGAAGTGCCGGTCCGCGGCCGCGTAACCCTCGTTCGCGGGCAGGTCCGCCGGTAGGTAGTTGCGGTCGTTGTAGTTGGTCCGGTAGCCCGGCAGGGTCAGCAGGCCCACCAGCGCGACCCCGATGGTCATCACCAGGATCGGACCGGGCCAGCGGACGACGAGGGCGCCGATCTTGCGCCACCCGCGAATCCGTTGCGTCCGTTTCGGTTCGAGTGTCTTGCCGAAGCGCGTGGCCACCGCGATGACGGCCGCACCGAGCGTCAATGCCGCTGCGACCACCACCACCATGCCGATGGCGAGCGGAATGCCCAGCGTCTGGAAATACGGCAGGTTCGTGAAGTGCAGGCAGAATGTCGCGCCGGCGATGGTCAAGCCCGATCCGAGCACCACGTGGGCGGTGCCCTTGTACATGGTGTAGTACGCCTCTTCGCGGGTCTCCCCGATGGCGCGGGCTTCCTGATATCGCCCGATCAGGAAGATCGCGTAGTCGGTGGCGGCCGCGATTCCCAACGTGACCAACAGGTTGGTGGCGAACGTCGAGAGCCCGATGAGGTTGAAGTAGCCGAGGAAAGCCACCATGCCGCGCGCGGCCGAGAGCTCGAGTACCACCATCACCAGCGTCAGCAGCACCGTGATGACCGACCGATAGACCAGCAGCAGCATGCCGATGATCACGGTGAAGGTGGCCAATGTGATGAGCTGCAGGCTGCGGTCGCCTGCCTCGTGTTGGTCCGCCGACAGCGCCGCGGGGCCGGTGACGTAGGTCTTGACCCCGTTGGGGGGCTGCACGCTCTTGACGATCTTCTGGACGGATTCCACCGACTCGTTGGCCAAGGCCTCACCCTGGTTACCGGCGAGGTAGACCTGGACGTAGGCGGCCTTGCCGTCATTGCTCTGCGCGCCCGCCCCGGTCAGTGGATCGCTCCACATATCCTGAACGTGCTCAACGTGTTTGGTGTCGGCGTCGAGCTTCTTGACGATCTGGTCGTAGTAGGCGTGCGCGTCGGCACCGAGGGGATTCTGGCCCTCGAGGACGATCATCACCGAGCTGTTCGATTTGTACTCGTTGAATATCGCGCCCATGCGCTTGGTCGCGACCACCGATTGCGCATCGTCGGGTGCCATTGACACCGAACGCATCTTGCCGACCTCGTCCAGCTGTGGGACGACGGTGTTGAGCACCGCGATGAGCGCGATCCAGCCCAGGATGATCGGCACGGCCAACGTGCGGATGATCCGGGGGATCTTGTCGTGCACGGGTTCTTTGACGACGGGGATGGCGTCGGTTCGGGTGTCGTCGACTGTTGTGCTCATGCGGATTTCACCAAGCAGAAGGTCAGGGCGTGCACGCCGTGGGTGATGTTCTCGGCCTTGACTTCGTCATCGATCGTGATGCGGCAGCCGAGGGAGTTGCCATCGCTTTGCGCCGAAAGGTTGGGGAACACCGAGGGCGCGGTGGTGCTCAGGACCAGCGTCCACGGCAGCGGCGCGCCGTCGATCCGCCGCGGATCGGCGGACAGGTCCAAGTAGTTGACGTTGGCCTGGCTGGCCGAGCCGAAGACCTCGTACTTGACCACCTTGGGCTTGAACGGCTTCGAGTCATCGAGCCGCGGGCTGGTCATGATGCCGGTGTCCTGCGCACCGAAAAACGATTTGACCCGGACGACCGCAAAGCCGCCGACCACCACGACCGCCACGATCAGCAGCGGCAACCAGGCGTTGCGCACAAGTCTCGATATCTGCACCTAGGTGATCCCTTCCTCGCCACGCGGTCGTGACGTGGATCAGCGTTTGCGCGACCGGAGGTCCCGGGCAGGTGAGTGCCCGCAAGTCGCATTGGCCAACAACGGAGTACGTCGATTGCTACGGTTCGCGCGCGCTGGAGCGTCAAGCGCGGTGAATGCTGCCCACCCACACCGGCTTACGTTCCCGGCGCCGACACCCGGCTCACCTTGTTGCTGAAGCCTCCCCGGGCACCGCCACCAGCGCATAGTACATGATGTGCATATCTTGCAGTGCATGCAACATTTGCTACTGGTGTTTCAGGTCACTTTGTGAAGATGCTGTTCACCAGGGCGGCGGCACGCTCAACATAGGGCATCGGCGTGTCGGCGGTTTCATTCGGCTCGCCGCTGGCCCACCGCTCAATCCCAGAACGCACCGCCGTCAGCGCCAGCGCGGAGATCAACGCCGCCATCTCGTCGTCGGGCTTCATGGCCTGGCGCCGCACGATGATGTCGGTCAACTGCTTTTGAAACCGCTCCAGGTCGGCGAGGAACGCCGCCAGCACGGCCGGCGAGGTCTTGGCGAGTTCCAGCATGTGGGCCGCGTGTTCGCGTTGCGGGGGCACGTCGCGGAGGTGGTGTGCGGCCAGGGTGATCAGCTCCGCCAACACCACCGAGTAGGGGGCCGGACCTGCGGCGACGAACTCCTCCACCAGTTCGGGAGGTATGTCCGAGGGGCCGTAGGCGAGCGCGGATTCCTTGTTGGGGAAGTAGTTGAAAAAGGTGCGCGTGGCGATTCCGGCTTCGGCGCAGATCTCGTCGACGGTGACCTTGTCGAACCCCCGTTCCAGCGTGAGGCGCACCGCGGCGTCGCGGATGTCGGCGCTCGTCTGGCGGCGACGGCGCTCTCGTAGCCCTACGGGATTGCCCATACCTTTATAGTTGCACGTTATGCACACTTTGCAGTCGAAAGGTGCCGCGTTCGGGGTCGGCGGCCTCGCGTGTCAGGTCCGGCAGCAAACTGTGGCCGACCGAGATCATTGACCGAAGTGACGTGCGGCGGGGCACGGTATTACAGCCTAAGCCATTGCCGTGCAAGCTAATTCGGACATGATGCGCTCAATGGCGACGGTCATCCGCTGGGCGCAAGTGCGCCCCGCAGATAATCGCACTGGCTCTCGAAGAACCTCGTCGATATCGGTGCCTTCTCGGCGAGCTGATCGAACGCATGAAACGCGCCCGGGACGATCTCCTCGTGCACCGGTACGCCCGCCTCGCGCAGGCGCCGGGCGTACTCCACGCTCTCCTGATAGAAGAGATCCAAGGTTCCGACTCCGATCCAGGCGGGCGGTAAGCCCGACAAATCCGTCCGGCGCGCCGGTGCCGCCTCTTCGGGATCGGCGCCGTTGAGGTACCACTGCCAGGCCAGTTGATTGTCGGATTCGGTCCACATGATTCGCCGGGGGCCGTCGCGCTTGGCGCCGGTGCGATCGTCAAGCATCGGATAGACCAGCATTTGGAAGGCGATGCGGACGTCGTTGCGGTCAAGCGCCCGCTGCGCGACCGCGGCGGCGAAATGCCCGCCCGCGCTGGCGCCGCCGATGGCGACCCGATCCGGGTCGACCCACGGCTGGCGGGCCAGCCACAGCAGCGCTGCATAACAGTCTTCGACCGGTATCGGGTAGGGGTGTTCGGGAGCCAACCGATGTTCGACCGCCGCAATCGCGAACCCGGTGCGGTGAGACAGCTTGCGCAGATACTTATCGTCCTGGGCCGCGTGCCCCATGATGGTGCCGCCGCCGTGGATCCACAGCAGCGCGGGTGCGCGGTCGGGAAGGCCGGTCGGACGATGCAGACGGACGGTGACGTGCTCGTTGACGGCGGCCACGGGCACGGCGCGAAGGCGTCCCGCGTTGCCCATCAGGTTCATGACCGCGCGCTGAAACCTCAGACCGCGGTGCAGGGCGTAACCGCGCGGCACGAACCGCGCCACCTTGCGTAAGCCGGGATCCAGAACCTGCGGGGACGTGAAGGCGTTGTTGGGGAGCCTGTTTGCCATCGAAAGCCCCTGTTCCCTCGCGCCGGCAGACATCGCTGACCATACAGGAACGGCCTTGGTGTCCAACGCGGAAATGCGAACGGGGGTTGGACGGCGGATCAGTGGGGCCGGGACTGCCGCGGTGAGATGTGCATGGTGATTTCCGCGCGCACCGCCAGGGTTCCGTCGGCCATGGTGACCTGCACCGGCACGACCAGCGTGGTGGGCTCATCGCCGAACTCCGGCATGGAATCCACCGATGCGGTGGCGTGCATGTCGGTGTCCGCCTTGGCCAGGTACTCGACGGTCATTCCCACCGGGATCCACCGGTGGGATTTCGGCAGGGTGGCCTCGGTCATCATGCCGGCGGCCAATTCGGCAAGATTGCATGACGCGATCGCGTGATAGGTACCCAGGTGGTTGTGGCTGCCTCGGCGGTTCGGTGCACGCACTTCGCAGCGCCTCGGCCGCAACACCGTGATGGTGGGGTGCACGCTGGCGAAGTATGGCGCCTTCAAACACACTGCCCAGCTGAATATCTTGTTGCCGAAAGGCAAGCGCTGCAGCCTGTTCCAGATTCCAAGGATGGTACCGGGTGCGGTGACGGGGTTCCCTCCGGTCATGATGTCGCTCCGTCCTCGTCATCGACCAGGGCGCGCACCACGTGATCGAACATCGTCTGTTTGATCGCGCCCAGCGTGCCCGGATCTTTGCCGTGCAGCGGTCGCAGCATGTCGACGGCGGTGTCGGTGACCGCACGCTCGGGGCAGGCGGCGTCGACGATGCCGAATTCTTCTGCCTCGGCACCACTGAAGCGTCGGCCGGTGGTCATGGACGCGACGGCGGCGCGGGGCGTGAGCTTGGCTTGGATGAGCGCGGCCATGCCGGGGTTGAACGGGATGCGGATGTCCACCTCGGGAAAACAGAAGTAGCCGCGGTCGGCGCGCATCACGCGAAAGTCGTGCGCGACGGCCAGCATCGCGCCGGCGCCGAACGCGTGACCCACCACCGCGGCTGCGGTGGGTAGGGGCAGGGTCAGCATCCGTGCCAGCAGGCGGTGCACCCGGCCGATGTACCACTGCCCCTGGTCGGTATGAGCGCCCAGCCATTCCAGATCCAGGCCGTTGGAGTAGAACTTTCCGCCGGCGGTGGTGACCAGCCCCTGCGCGCCGTCGGAGACGGCTTGGTTGAGCGCATCATCGATGTCGTCCAGAAACGCAGGGGAGAAACGGTTCTCGTCCTCACCCAGCCGGATGATCGCGATCTTGTCAGCGTATTCCAGTCTCACTGTCATGTACTTCCTCCTGAGTCAGCTTGGTAAATAGAAAGATTCGTCAGCCACGGCGCTGTCGTGGTGCCGGTCCCACCGCCAGCACGGCGCGTACGGCCGCGTGCAGCTGCGCGCGTGCGGTGGCGCTCCCGAGCCGGTCGCGGCGCAGCAGCAGCGCGGTGGGCAGGTCGACGACACAGCTCGTTATCGTGTCCACCGCCACCGCGTCCTTGCGGTCCCAGACTGCGATGGCAAGCCGCACCATCAGCGCGACGAGCAGTTGGTGCAGACGCCGCAGCTCGTCGGCGACATCGGCGGGCACGTCATCGGCGAGCACCTCCTCGCGGCGCACGCGAAGCACCAGCGTCGACGAACCGGGATACCGCTCGGTGAACACCACGGCCGCGTCGGCGGCGGCCACCACGGCCTCGGCGGGGCTGCCGCCGGCAATTGCTTCGTCGGCCAACGAGGTCTGCACCGCCACAAAGCGCTGACCCGCCCGCAGCCAAGCCTGGCCCATCAGGCCGGCCCGCGATGTAAACGTGTGGTACACGGCGCCGTTGGACATACCCACCGCCGCGCTGATCGCGCGGATGGTCACCGCGGTTGGGCCCGATCGAGCCACCAGGTCCTCGACGGCATCGAGCACCACATCGCGATCGTGGACACGTGGGCGTGGCATGCGGCCACTATAACAGAGCAATTGCTCTGTTATGCTCGCCCGGCCACCGCCGGGCTCACCTGTGCCAATTGCTGGGCATCATCGGGACCGTCGTTGTGCCGCCACTGCCACCCGGACAGACACAAAGCGGCGTACGGCGTCCACATGCAGTGCACACGCCCGTTAGCATCGGGTGTCCCGACGTCGATGTGGAGGGCGAGCGTTTGGCTGCGATACCCGTCATCGCGCTTACCGGTCATCTCGGAGCCGGTAAGACGACGCTGCTCAACCACCTGCTGCGGCACCCTGGCACCCGGATCGGCGTGGTGGTCAACGACTTCGGCGATATCAACATCGACGCCGGTCTGGTGGCGGGCCAGGTCGACGAGCCGGCCTCGATCGCCGGAGGATGCATCTGTTGCCTGCCCGACGACGGCGGGCTCGATGAGGCGCTGATCAAGCTCGCCGACCCGGCCCGGGGCCTCGACGCCATCGTCGTCGAGGCCAGCGGGCTGGCCGACCCCGTGGCGATCGCCCGGATCATCGGGTTCAGTGAGATCCGCGGCGTGCGTGCGGGCGGCCTCATCGACGTTGTGGATGCCGTGAACCATTTCGACACCGTGGATTGCGGCACACTGCCGCCGGTGCGCTACGGTGCGGCCTCGCTGATTGTGGTCAACAAGCTCGACCGAATTCCCGAGGATGAGCGGTCGGCGGTGGTGCAACGCGTCACACAACGTGCGGCGCAACGCAATCCGCGCGTACATGTCGTGGGCACTTCGGCTGGCCGGATAGATCCGGAGCTGCTCTTCGACGCGTCCGCGCCCGGCCAGGCCGGGCAGCTGTCGTTTCTGGATTTGGAGCCCGAGCACGACCATGACCACGTCCACGCCGACGCCGTCACGGCATGCAGCACGGGCTGCGTCGACCCCGATGCCCTGGTCGATCTGCTCGAAGATCCGCCGCCGCAGGTGTTCAGGATGAAAGGCGTTGTGGCGGTGCGCCAGCGCGCGACCGTCCGCGACTACGTCGTCAACCTGGTGGGCGGTGCGATCGATATCGACAAGGCGCCCCAGGGGGCCGCGGCCAATTGTCTGGTGGCGATCGGGATGCATCTCGACATCGACGGTATCCGTGCGCGACTCGACAAGGCGCTGCTTCCGTCGTCCGGGCCGGCATCGGCGCAGGCTCTACGGCGGCTGCAGAGGTACCGGCGACTCGGCGCGTGAGAAGCGATCCGGCAAGATACGTTGCGATGTCATCTTCGCTGGGCGACGTGCTCGCCACCTTGGAGCTCGAGAGGGTCGACCAGTGGGTCTTCGTCGGCCAGCAACTACCCGCACCCGCCAACCATATTCTGGGCGGCCACATCTCCGCCCAGGCTTTATTGGCGGCAAGCCACACCGCGCCGGGGCGCACCCCACACAGCGTCCACACGTACTTCCTGCGGCCCGGCGATTCGCGCCGGCCGGTGGACTTCGAGGTCGTCGACCTCCAGGAAGGCCGGACGTTTTCGGCGCGACGGGTCACCGCGCGCCAGGACGGCAAGATCCTGATGGAGGCGATGTCGTCGTTCAAAGTCGCCGATTCCGCGCCCACGCGGGTCGCCTACCAACCACCCATGCCGGCGGCTGCCAGCCCGGAGTCCCTGCCGTGGGTTGCGCCGCATTTGGCGGAGTCCGACGAGAGCGCCCCGGGGCGGTGGTCGAGCCTGCGCTGGTTCGAGCGCCGGATCATCGACTCGGAGGTCACGCCACCCGCTCGGGCGCCGATGTGGTGGCGACCCGACGGCGAGGTTCCCGATGATGCGCCGCTGACCGCCAGCCTGGTGGCCTATCTGTCGGCGGTGACGTTGACCGAGCCGGCGTATGCGGCACGCGGCGGGGTCGGGGCATCTGCTCAGCGTGATCATTCGGTGTGGTTCCACGCGCCGGCCGCGTTGTCGGACTGGCTTCTCTACGATCGGTCGTCACCGAGCAGCGCCGGGTCCCTGGCGCTGGCGAGTGGGACGATGTTCAACCGCAACGGCGAATTGGTGTGCACGGTAAAGCAGGAGATGTACTTTCCGCCGCACACCACATGCCAGGGGGTCGCCAAAAGCGCTGCCCTGCAAGGGTATTCGTCACAGTGACGTATTGCGGCCGATGGGCGGGGAGGGAAAGTGGGGGCTCGGCAGACCCCTTCCAGGGTTGCGACAGCCAGCCCCGGTCCGGTCGCCGTCGTGTCGATCCGCCGCCTCCGAATCGTCGGTGGTCAGCACAGAGTGTGACGAACCTCAACCGGCAACGGTGACCTAGGTCATAGACCGGGCGGCGTCATTGGGGTCATCCTGGCCCTTCGTTTGCATATCTAATGGCTGGGAGCGCGATGGCCGACCTCGACTTTGCCTATGACCTGACCCTCGACGAGGCGCGTAGGCGCAGCGCCATGTTCGAAGCGATGGGTGACGACTGGGATCCCATCGCCGTCCTGACCGAGGAAGAGCAGGCGTACGACATGCTGTACTCGAATCTCGACGAGGAGCAGCAGCGGGTCTACGACGAGTTGGTCCGCGCCGGCGTCCTGCCCGAACGGACGGCCGCTCGTGCTACCGATTGATCCGACCGCGGATCGCGGCCGCCGCGCATGGTTGGCGTGCCCGCGCTGCGATCACGGCGCCAAGTGTGGTGACTGCCGAAGCAGTCGCAATTGCGACACGCACTGGCAGTACCTCCTGAGCAACAAGGGCACCCTGGTGCATCTGCAGTGCTCGGATTGCGGCCACCTCTGGTCGACCGACACCCACCGCCGCACGCGTGGGGGCACACGCCGAACTAACACCTGGTAGCGCCACACCTTAATAACCCTGCGCCGCAACATTATTCGTCACAGTGACGTATTGAGGGCGATGGGGCGGGGAGAGGGGATGGCGTGTCCGGGGCTCTACCTGACCCGCGCCGACCCGGGTGTGGGGAACCGTTGCCCTGCGCCCAGTGCTGGACAGCGTCGAGCGTCCGTTCGTAAGACCCTGTGGGTGACATCTCCAAAGCGCCTGCGGTGGACGGTGATTCGTCACTGTGACGTATTGATCCCTGGGAAGCCCGGGAAGGCGGGAGGGGTAAGCGACCGCTCGTTGCGCACCGCACCGCACCCGACCGGTGACCGGCGGCTGGCGTCGATCGTTCTTTCATTGGGCCCGCGGCATCCGGTCGCCGGCGCCCGGCGGGAACGCATATCGGCGCGATGGCGGGCGAGTCGGTGCGGAGGTGCGGCGAGGTCGTAAAAGGTCAGGTCGCCGGCGTGCTGGCGTGAGCTGCGAATTGCCAACTGGTAACGGTGCGTGCTCGACAGGTGCGAGTTGTTCACGGTGAAGTGCAGGGCCGCCACCAAGAGAGTTGCATCAGGTCAGACCACTACACGGTCTTCGGGCGCCCAAGTGCTGGCGGCGTTTGGCCGCGTGTGAAGTGTTCGGGCAAAAACCCAGTGCGGCAGTGACTTTCCTGTTACCGAAACAGGGGAGAAGTGTCACAGTGACGAAAGCGCGCGGCCCTTGTCTGTCGCCGAACAGTCGCCGCGTGACCGCAACGGGCAGGGTATCGCCCGGCCCGTCGCGGTCAGTCAGCGGCGTGTTCCTCACCAGCGTCGTGCCTGTGAATGGAACTGCTGTCCGCCGAAACTTCTCGGCAGCCAGCGCTTGCCGGGAAGCTCGCTTGGGTCAGGCTTTCATGGGGTCACTGGCGGCGATGGTGGCGCCGTTTATGTCTAGGGCCTCGATCGTGAAGTAATTGCCGGAGGTGGCGGTGCCTGCGGGCAGTGCCACCGGGGTGTTCAGGCCGTTCCAGTCGGTGGTTGCCAGTGGCGTGAGCTTGTCAGGCGAGGGGCCGGACAGGACCCGCCACTGGGTGACGTCGGTGGCGCCGTTCCACACCGCGTGCACGATGGGTTGGCCGTTGTCGTTGGACATGGTCAGCTCGGGCTTCTGGGTGGGATGCCCGCTCCATTGCTGCAAAAACGCGCGGTATGTCCCATCCCCGACTGCCAATGCTTTGGGGCCAGTGCCGACGTGTTGCGTCGAGGTTTTGGGCTGGGTGGCATTCCACAGGATGCGTCCGTCGGGGGCAAATTCGGTGATGTGGTTAGCGTCGCCCCAGCCGCTGAACGTGTTGCCGTCGGCAAGTGCTTGCGCGCTGCCTTGGGTGAAGGTGTCTACCGGTTCGGGCTGGACCCAGTTCCGCAACAGGTTTGCGGTCTTGGCCTGCCGGTCCAGCCGGATCCACATGATGCTCGAAGGGCCATGGCGTGTTCCACCCAGATCGACGTTGTTGTTGAACAGCATGATCGTGTTCTCGTCCACGAATGTCGGGTCATGCTGTCCGGCGAAGTCCACCCCTGGGCCGAGTTTGAAATCCGAATTTTTCCCACCCAGTTTCCAGTTGATCGCGCCGGTTTGCGGATTCACATCGACCAGCTCATTGGCCGAACGCACCGACACCAGCATATTTCCATCTGGGTCGGGGGCAATCGAATTGACATGCAGCGGAAGCACCCCTTCACCCGGAATGCCCTGCAGCTGAGTGTAATTAAGCACACTATCGGTCACTGGAAGGTGCTGCGCCGAATCCCACGCGAGCACCGTCTTTCCCGAAGCAACATCGACAACGTTGACAAAGCTGTCGGCGATTTTCCCGGTTTTGGGCCCGCCGATACCAGACAGGTCGGCATCGACCTCCTTCACCGATGTGATCAGCGCATGCCCATCCGGGGTAAGCCGAAACTCATGAAGATCCGACGGGGCGTCCTCTGTGGTGATCTTCTTGATGATGTTGTAGTTCGTATCGGCGATGTAATCGGCACCGGCCAGCTTGTCGCCCTGGAACCACGTCAGCACCGGTTTACCTTGATAGGTCTGCGCCTGGAAATTCACGGCATCCTGGTCGCCGGGGATCTGCAAAAACCACACCGGCCGCCCTTTTTTATCCAGGATTTCCGGGCCTGACGGGATTCCGGTGTTCCCGGTGCCGAACAGATTCGCCGCCCCCGGTTCGCCACCATTGATGAACACTAAACCCGAACCGCCATCCGGCTGGTTCACCGTGACGTTCAGCGGCGGCGGCGCCAGCTGTGTCTGCGGCACCGCCCCAAGATCCTTGATACCGGGCGCTGCGGAAATACTGGGCGTCGCGGAACCTGCGGATTGAGGCGCTTTACTGGGTGCCGGAGAGCATGCAGAGACCAACGCGATGGCTGCCACCACGACAGCGGTTGACGACTTTACTGATGTCATAGGGGCGCGCATCACGAACTCCAAACGATCGGTGCCTGGCGGATCCAAGTGCCGTCCTCGACGGTGTCGACGAGAAACGCGGCGAGATCGGCGCGGGTGATCCGCATGCCGGGCTTATCGGTGCCTGCTTCCGCGGCCCGCACGAACCCGCTGGCCGGCTTGTCGGTAAGGGCGACTGCCCTGGCGAGAGTCCAGTCGGTATCGGAGATGCGCACGAGCTTGTCGACACCGGTGTGATCGACGAAGCCGACCTTGATGTTGGAGATATTGACGAGGAACTTGAACATCGGGTTGATGCGGGCCCAGTCGTCGCCCGCGCCCATCGTCGAAGTGATGACGATCCGGCCGATGTTCTGCTCGCCCATCACGGTTAGGACGTTGCAGGTTGCGTCGGTCATGAACATCGGCGGGCTGACGGGCTTGGCCCAGGGATTGTCCGATGCGCGCGCATTGTTGAGGGTGCTGATCACCGCCTCGGTGCCCTGGGCGGCCTTGCGAACGTCATCGATGTTGGACGGCGTACCCGCAATGAGTTCCACTCCAGCGGGAGCCTGGACGACGTCGGGGTTGCGCACCAGAGCCCGTACGCGGTGACCGCGCGCGGCGGCGTACGCGAGTACATGGACCCCGGTGCGTCCGCTGCCTCCGAGGACAAGCAGATTGGTCATTGTTCTCCCTTCAGTGGATCCCTCTCGGGGCCCCATGACCGCAGCGACCGAGCTGTGCGTGCGGTCGCTAGGTCGGTTAGTTTCGGTTCATCTGCTCATCGCGGGCCCGGTAGTGGCCAGCGCGAGGAGCGCGGCATTCTCGTTCAGTCGTTGAATGATCGGGCCGGCGACGTACAAGGCGAGCCGTAGCGCCTCTTGATCGCTCCCGGGGAGTGTCGCGAGAAGGGTGGCGAGCTTTTCGTTGTCTTCGCTGCGCAGCCTGCGCAACAGATCTCGTGCACTCTCAGTGACGTCGACGATGGTTGCGCGGCCGTCCTCAGGATCGGCCACGCGAGCGACCAGGTCGCGACGCTCGAGTCGCTGGATCAGCTGCGTCATAGCCGGCTGGCTCACATGAATGGCCTCGGAGAGCGCCGTGAGCCGAGTTGGACCTTCGACGCTCAACGTGTGAAGCACCTCCATCGCGGACACGCTGAGTTCATCGCGATTGAGAAGGTTGCGCATCGCCAAGAGCGCAGCTTGTCGGACGCTTTCGGCGATCCTGTCCATACCGTTGTCCGACATGTTCACGCCGCCAGCCTACATCATGTCCTAATGTAATCGGGCCGGGGCTGGCTCCGTCCAATTTCCGTGGCGGTGTGAACCACGTAGGGGAGACTCGCATCCCAACGCATATCGCCTCATACGCAGTATGTGCGCAGCTGCTAGTACATCGATACATTAAGTATATCGGTTCGGCGAAACTTAGGAAGATGGGCTAACCTCCTGCCGCGGAGATTGCTCGGCAGACGGTTCTCGGAGGCACGGCAGCAGTGGCTGGAGCCGCGGCGCTCGGGCTTGGCGGTTACGAGCTGAGCGCGCCAGCCGTCAAACATCGCATCGAGCACCGTCTCGTCAGCTCGGAGCAGCGAAACGTCATCGAGCCTCAAAACCTGCGGAATGAAACCCGGCAACTCGTCAGCCATGTCGGCCGCTATCCGAGATCGTGCTGACGATCGAACGAATCTGAAGCATCAAAAGCCTCGCCGCCCAATACAATTCGTCACAGTGACGTATTGTGGGCGGCTAGGCGCAGGGCGGGGCGGGCCGCGGGCTGCCGGCTATGACGCCGGGCGGACGGGCCTTTCACCTAACGCCCGAATCATTCACTAAGTGATTGAAAGACACGCCAGCCTCGGCATCCTGGACGCGGCTCGTTCGAACACTGGAGCGTCGGAACAGCGCCGAGAACTGCGTAGATGAGCCAATCATCAACCGGTGCGAGCACTTTCATCTGATACAACTCGCATGGTTTTTGCCGATAAGCGACATTATGTCAAGTAGGCCGCATTGCATTGGGCGACATCAACTCTGCCCCTTCCTTATCCAAGCTTGTCCGGAACGGACACTCGTCTATCGCGCAAGGCCGAGGAATGCCATCATCGCTCGCTCGATCTCGACGACTTGCTCCGCTGTCAGCCGACCGACTCGTGTGTGGACGTTCGATCTTTTGACTGTTGTGAGCTTGTCGATCATCACGTCACTGTCGTGATCAAGTCCGGATAACCGGCCGTCTCCGCCGGCTATCCGGATGCGCATCAACGGCGCGTCCAACAGCGTGCTGGACATCGGAGCAACCGTCACTGAACTCGTGGCAGCAAAGAGATCATCCTGAACAATGACCGCGGGACGCGGTTTGGTCGCGTAGACACCCCCCGCTACGGTCCAGATCTCCCCTCTGTTCACTCCTCGTCCCATGGCGTCGAGATTGCCTCAATGAAGTCCTGGTCATCGGTGCTTTCGTCCGCTCGTGCGACCAACGAAGCCTGCCGATGCGCCTCGGCGGCAAAACTCTCAGTGCGCACGTCAGGCACCCAGACCTGCAGGGGCCGCAGGCCCGCTCCCGCATCCGCCGTCGGTACTCGCCGACCCTGTCCCTCACTGCCATGCCGCCATGTTACATGTAACGCGGAATCTGGGCAGCCGAATAGTGTGGCCCGTACACACCCCCGCGACTGGCCATGTGCGCCCGATGAAGTTGGCAGATGCTTCGGCGTCTGAAGAAAAGGTGTCGGCGGTGAGCCGGAGGGCGCCGCAACGCCTCTCCCCCTTGCGGGGCCGCGCACTTCGACACGTCAGTGGGAAGTCTGAGGCACCGCCGCCGAGTTCAGGCCGCGATCAGCCGCAGCGGCAGGTGTTCGTGGCGGTGGATGATGTTGTTGATCGCCCAGGTCGGCTCGGCGGCGATCTCGATGCGCTCGACGGCCTCGGTGAGGGCTTTGAGCATTGCGGTGGTCTCGAGCCGCGCAAGGGCTTGGCCGGCGCAGGCGTGCGCGCCGTTGCCGAACCCGACGTGGCGTCCGGCGTCGTTGCGGATGTCGAAGACGTCGGGAGCATCCCATTCGCGTTCGTCACGGTTGGCTGAGGCGTAAATGACCAGCAGCCGGGCGCCCGCAGCGATGGGCACCCCCTCGATCTCTGTGCTGTGCAATGTCTTTCGGGTGAAGGCGCTGAGCGGGATTCGTAGCGCACGACTTCGTTGACGGCGTTGGGGATCAAAGCGGGATCGCTTTTGAGCAGTTCCCATTGGTCGGGGTGTCTGGCGAACAGGTAGATGGCATTAGAGATAGCGCTGATGGTGGTGTCCAGGGACGGGGCGATGTAATCGATCAGCAGCGGCGGTACTTCCTCGACGGCGAGGTTGCCCTCGTCGACCGCAGTGAGGAGTTCATGGGCCATGCTGCCGGGCAGCACATTGCGGTCGCGTACGACGCGGCGTGCGAAGCGCAGCATTTGTAGGCTGCGTGGTACGGCCCTGAGCGCCTGCAGGTTCGCCGGTCCGAGGACGTCGAATGTGGCTGCGCCCCAGTCGAGTAACCGGGCTCGTTCATCGCGAGGCCACCCCACCAGATCGGGCACAACGGCCAGCGGCAGGGCCGTGGCGAGATCGGCGACCGCGTCCACCCGTTCCCGGTGCACGGCGACCTCGACGATGGCGCGGGCCTGGGCATCGATGTCGTCGCCGAGCGCACGCAGGGCCCGGGGCATCATGCGGTGCGCGAGGAGTTTTCGGCGCCGGTCATGGTCTGCGCCGTCGCTGTTGAGGGTGGTGCCGCGCGACAGTCGGTTGGTCAGCGGGTTGGCTGCGACTCCGTGTCCGGACAGGAACCGGCCGTCGTCGCGCAGGGTGGCCTTGCATGCGGCGTAGCGCGGCAGGGCATAGAGGCGGTGGCGGGCCAGCCACACAACGGGACCTAGTTCGCGCAAGGCGCGGTAGTGCGGGTGGGGATCGAGGATCGCTGCGCGGGTGTAGATGTCGGGCCGGTACACCGGCACGGCAGGGGGGCGACGAAACACGTGGACGATTCCTATTCGTAGTGGGCCGGCGCGGTATGTGGCGAGGGGGCCGACGCCTGGTCCACCAGGAACAGCGGGACAGCGCGGCACAGAGCGGTGAGGTTGCGGCCGGCGATCATGACGGTGCGGTCGGGTCGAATCACTGCGGCCTTGACGTGATGGCGGTTCAGCCACCGAGCCAGCTCGGACCCGGCGGCGGCGTGGACCGTGCGGGCGCCACGTGCCGCCACGATGTCCTGCTGCGGCGGGCTCAGCTCTACGGTGGTGATCACGCCGAAGCCTGAACCCAACACGTCATCGAGTCGGCAGTCGTTGGCCAGGAATGGGTTTGGGCAGAGCCGTCCCGTGATACGGCGGGTGGCCAGTGTCCGCTGGACCAGCGTCGAGGACCGTAGTGGTGGGGTCTGTGAATCGGCGACCTTCGCCCGTAGCCCCGGCACCAAGTGCACGCGGGGCAGCACGACGGCGCGCGCGGCCGCGCCGAGCCGGCCACCAAAGGTCATGGCCCGTCCGACATTGAGCGCCAAGGCGATCATGACCCGGGCGTGCGGCCGTCGCTCCGCTTCGTAGCTGTCGAGCACGCTGGGCGCGAGACTTCGGCGGTGGACGGCCACGATCTTCCACGCCAAGTTCATCGCGTCGCGCAGTCCGGCACCCATGCCCTGACCGATGAACGGCGGCGTGAGGTGGGCGGCGTCGCCGAGCAGGAAGATGTTCCCGCGCCGCCAGCGGTCGGCGATCTGAGCGCGGAAGGTGTACTCGGCGGCCCGCATGACGCGCAGGTCCGCGTCGGCAACGTGTCGCGTCCATGGGGCGATCAGCGGCCGCAGGGCGGTCAGCGTGGCGTAGTCGTCGACCGATTCGTGATCGAGTAGCGCGAACTCCCAGCGGTACCTGCAGGGGCCGATCCGCATGTAAGTCCCCGCCCGCTGCCCGTCGCAGACCTGATGCACGCCGTCCCACTGCTGCAGGTCGGCGGTGGTGGTGATGTCGACGACCAGCCAGCGCTGGTCGAATTTCAGGTTGCGCATCGAGGCGCCGATGGCACCGCGCACCGTGCTGTTGGCGCCGTCGCAGCCCAGCACGTAGTCGGCGCTGATCACCGACTCGAGGTTGGTCATGCGGTCGCGGATCCGTAGGTGCAGCGGGCCTGCCGCCGCGCTTGCGGTAACCCCGAGGACCTCGACGTCACCGCGGAACCGGGCGTGCGGAAAGCGGGCGAGATTGCGGCGAAGCAACTCCTCGAGTTCGGGTTGGTCAAACATGCTCGCCGCTGGAAAGCCGTTCTGCGTCACCGGGGTGTCGCGCCGGAATTCGGCCAGTACCTTCAGCTCTCGGTCCACCAAGCGCAGTCCGCGGGCTGGACGGGAGATCGCGGCGAACTCTTCGGCGATGCCGAGCCGGGCCAGGATCCGGTAAACCTCGTCGTCGAGGTGCACGGCGCGCGGCTGCGGATAGACCTGCGGCCACCGGTCCAGCACCAGGGTGTCCACGCCGTACTGCGCGAGCAGGGTCGCCGCGGTGATACCGGTCGGACCGCCGCCCACAATAGCCACCGAGACGTGCTCGGCAGGTGCACCATTGGGGGCGCTCATGCGTGGCGCACCGCCAACCTCTGGGTACCGAGATCGATGGCGCCGTCGTCGGTGGCAATGCAAGCCTCGACGACGTCGCCGTGCTGCAGGTACTTCGGGTTCTTCGCCTGACGGGAGAAGAAGGCTTTCCATTTGACGGCCGGCGGTAGCAGGTTGCCGATGATCTCGATCGGCTTGGGCGGAGCGGTCAGCGCGGTGCCGGCCGGGGTGCCGGTGAGGATCAGGTCGCCGGCCGCGAGGTCTTGGAATCGTGTCAGCGATTGCAGTGCTTGTAGCGGCCGGTAGAGCATGTCGCCGTCGACGACCGAATTCTGGCGTTCCTCACCGCTGACACTCAGCCGCAGCCGCAGGTCGCCGAATCGGGCCAACTCGGCAGGGTCGACGAGCACCAACGCCGGCCCCACCGGCGTGAAGGTCGGGTACGACTTCGCCTCGTAGAACTGCGTTTGCGGCAGTTGGATGTCACGAGCGGACACGTCATTGGTGATGGTCAGACCGGCGATGTACTCGGCCAGGTTCGCGTCGGTGATGGTGGTGCCCACCGGGATGTCGCGCCCGATCACGAGGCCGATTTCGACTTCGTAATCCAGCAGACCCACGTGCTGCGGGCGGACGATCTCGCCGAAGGGTCCGGTGATGGACGCCGAGGACTTCCGAAAGAAGGTCAGCGGCACCGTCTTTGGGTCCATGCCGGCGTCGACCACGTGGGATTCGAAGTTGGTCATCTGGGCGACGACGCGGCACGGGGTAGTCACCGGCGACAGCAACTGCAGTTCGTCGAGGGCGACGGTGCCGGCGGTGGCGGCAGCCGCGTCGATCGCGGCTCTGTCGGCGAGGAGTTCGGCTGTGGTGGTGGCGCTGGTGTCGATGCGGGCTGCACCCGTCGGGTTTTGCGCCCACCAGCCGTCGGCGGTGCGGAGGACGGAAATGGTCACGAGATCGCTACTTTCAGTAATCCGATGAGACGGTTGAGGTCGAATTCGTTGTCCGCGCGCAGGGCGGTGAGCATCGCGGTCACCTGGTGGCGGGCGGCGCGGGGGTCGGTGTCGAGGAAGTCCTTTGTCGCCGGTGGCCCCCACTGCGCCAGGCCCGATGCGGTGAAGGGGGCCCAGCCGGGTTCGAGGGTGTTGTCGAACATGTCGCCGTCGGTGAAGTGTTCGACGAGGAAGCCGTCCGGGTCGCGCCAGTAGTCGAACAGTTGGCTGCCCTGGATGTGGCGACCGATACCCCAGGACCGGTAGTAGCCGCGTTCACGCAGGTATTCGCCGCCGGCCGCCAGCGCGTCGAGATCGCTGACTTCGTAGGCGGAATGGACATAGCGGTTGGCCGGACCGAGGACCAGGGCGAGGGTGTGATGGTCGGCCGGGGTGGTGCCGCGGTCGCAGCGGATGAAACTCATCGCCGGCCCGCGGGCGCGCTGGCCGGGGAAGAACAGGAAGTCGCTGACGATCATCCCGAACGTGTCCAGGTACCAGTTGAGTGTGCGCAGATAGGTGGTGGACTGCAGCACGACGTGACCGAGGCGTTGCACGCGGGCGGGCACGCAAGGGGCCGCACGGTCGCATTGATCCGCGCGTCATCGGGACCGGTGTTGAAGACCTGCGGTACCTGAGCGGGTTGGGCCGGCAACTGGTGAAGACCGGCGACGACCTTGAGCGCCACGCCGTTGGGATCAGTCAGATGCACCGCCACTCCCCCGAGCGACTCCGGAAGCGGCTGCAGCGAGGCGCCGGTCTTGTCTGCCAGCCGCACCAGGTCGACCTCGTCGGCCGCGCGCAAGGCGAGTCCGGCGAACCGGGTGCGCGGCCCGCGACGCAGGACGACGCACGCCGAACCGGCGTTGGTGCCGCGCAGATGCAGCTGGTGGGGATCGCGCACGGCGACGCCGAACCCGAAGGCCCGGGCGAACGCCTCCGCGCGGACCAGGTCGGGCTTGTCGAACTCCAGCCAGGCGATGTCGGCCACCCGAATAATCGGATCCCGCGACCGGCCGGGATGTTCGCCGCGCAAGGCACCCTGCTCGCTGTGCAGACCCGCGTGCCCATCGCTCATCGGCGTCACCGTATGTGCCATGCGTTGCTTCCTCCACTTCAAGCTGACGAAATCGTCACATACGTATAAAAGCTCAGTCAAGAGTTCTGACGATATCCTCAGAATTGAGCCGAACTGATAACCTGTGCCCATGGACGTGCCCGAGCGCGATGCCGCCGAGTTGTCGAACACGCCGGTCAACCGCCTGGAGCGGCGCAAGCTGCGCACCCGCAACGCTCTGGTGCGGGCCGCGAAAGGGTTTATCGCGCAAGGCAAAATCGGCATTCCCATCCTGGAGATCACCCAGGCCGCCGATGTGGGTATGGGGTCCTTCTACAACCACTTCTCGAGCAAGGAGGAGCTGTTCGCCGCGGCCGTGACCGACGCCCTCGATGATCTCGGCGCCCTGCTCGACGGCTTCACCGGATCGATCTCCGACCCAGCCGAAGCCTTTGCCGCCAACTACCGACTGAGCGGGCGACTGTTCCGTTACCGCCCGCAGGAGGCCGCGCTGCTGCTGGCGCACGGAGATTCACTCATCCTGTCTGACCGCGGATTGTCTCCGCGGGCGCGTCGCGACATCGCCGCGGCGATCGATCAGGGGCGGTTCACGATTGGCGATGCTGAACTGGGCTTGGCGATCGCCGGGGGCATGTTCATCGGCCTGACCACGCTGCTGCGCGAGCGTCCCGAACGTGACACCGATGCCACCGTCGACGCGGTGGCCGAACGTGTCCTGCGGACGCTCGGCATGACGCCCAAGCAGGCCAGCGCGCTGTGCCGCAAGCCGCTGCCCGACATCTCGTCACTGCGCGAATCGCCCGTCGATTGGCCCACCCCCATAACATCCAACTCCATCGACCCCCACCCCAACTGAGATCTTTGCGGTATCGCCAAGGAGCCTGCGGGTGGGATACCGAAATCCTCACCTACATTGCGCTTAGCCACGCCCTGCACAGCCTGTCGAAGAGGTTCGGCAGGGCGACCCGTTTCCGATGCGTTGACTTCACGCCAGCGGGCTTGTGCGGCCTCGATGAGCTTCAGGCCATGGGGCTATGTTCTCCGTAGCGAGAGGGGACGGATCATGACGGCGGACAACCGGATACTGGCAGCGCGCACGGGCAGCATGGGGTGCGGATGATCGAGTTCACCCTTACCCGGACCTCGACGGCGCCGATCGAGACCGTGTTCGACGCCATGACCGACCACCGCGGGATCGCGGACTACGTGTGGGCATGCCGGCGCAGCACGCTCGATCGAGAGGGAACCCCCGCACCAAACGGTGTCGGCGCGATCAGACGTCTGGTGGTGATCGGACCCCCATTCGTCGAGGAGGTCATCGAATATGAGCGACCCACCCGCTACGCGTACAAGATGCTCTCGGGCGCACCGACCCGGAATCACATCGGCACGATCCAGCTGCGTGAAGCAGACACAGGGACCGAGGTCAGCTGGCATCTACGGTCAACGCTGAAGATCGCCGGTGTTGACCGGCTGATGCTGCCGGTGTTCAAGAAGGTCATCGACGAGCTCCTCAAAGGCGGCATCTCCGCCGCCGAACGCCGCGCCTGAACACCATCGTGCTCGTTGGACGGTTGTAGCTTTCATCCACGAGGGGGTAGTCGACGCCAGCGATCCCGGCCTGTGGCACCTACAGGTCATCGGATGCGTGGCTAACGCTCACACCACTCCCCGTCCGTCGCTTCCTGTTGCTGCACACTGATAGTCATGGGTACATGGGGCCGACAGGAGCGGCGCATCGCGTTCGCTTGCACGAGACAATCGGACGGCGCAGCGTGAAGGACTTTGGATGAGCTCCATGTGGCAAGGCTGTCTCGCCGACACCGACTATTTCGAGATGCGTTCCAGCGGTGGGCATGACTACGGCGTCTGGGTTACCACGCCACCGGGCTCCGACCGCGCCGCGACGCAAGTGCCTGTGGTGTATGTGCTCGACGGGAACTGGGCTGTGGGTCTGACGGCTCCGCTGATCGTCACCCAGATGGACCCCATGCAACGGATCCAGCCCTACATCCAGGTCAGCGTTGGCTACGCGGGCGAGCAAGCACGTGACTGGGATCGGCTGCGCAACAGAGACTTTGTTCCACCCGGCGAGCCGATCGCGGAGGAGCTCATCGATGCCGTGGAGATGGGAGTGGAAGCGGGTGCGAGGACACGCGAGGAGGCCGACGCCTATCTCGCCGAATTGCGCGACACCCACGCCGATGCGTTTCTGAGGTTCCTCGCCGCGGAACTACACCCACGGATCGAGCACGACTACGGCACCGCCAGACGCGGTCACGGCCTCTTCGGCTACTCCTACGGCGGACTTTTCAGCCTCTACACCTGGCTCACCGGCACCGCCCTCTTCGAGAGCATCGGAGCGGGCAGCCCCGGCGTCATCGCCGAAGACAGTCAGATCTTCGCCCAGATCGACGAGATGGGTGACAGCCGGCGTGCCGCCAAGCTTCACCTGACCTTCAACGACCGAGAGCTTCTCGGTGACCTTGCCGTTTACCAACGCCTCGCGAAGAACACGGCCACGATCCGTCATCTCCTCACCTCGCGCGGCGAAGCGGTCACCAGCGAGATCCTGCACGAAACGCACGTCACCGGCTTGCAGGCCTCGTTCCTCAGTTATCTCAGGACCTGCCGTCCGCTGTAAGCGCGCTAACCCATTGTCAAGATTGCGCCCGCGGCGATGCCAATCACCGTCACAAGGGATACCAAAATCACCGTCATCGCGGCGCGCACGATCTCTTCTTCCGTGAGTTTCGGGCGCTGCTTTTCGACGCGAACGGTGTCCCCGAGCGCCATCGCGTTGAGTTTCGCGACCGCCAACAGGAGATCGTCATGGCCGTCAGCTGCGTCTTCCTCGACTGGGTTGTGCGCGGCGATTGCGGTCGTCATGTCAGTCCCCCGGGCTTGCGAACGCCGATTGGCGTTATTGACGGTCGAAAGCTTCAGCTACCTCGTATATCCGACGATACGAGTGCGAGATCACGATTGCGGTAACGATCATTAACGGTCACAGCACACAATCCTGCTCCCGCACTGTGCGACGGGCCGTGTAAGCCGCCGTCAAACCATTCCATTTCGATTGCACGCCAGCGCATTTGGACTCGCACCGTGTGTCCGCCGCTCGTTGAGCAGTGTATTCGGGTCACTCGTGTATGGCCTCGTACCTCAGCAGGACCGTGCCGCCCGGAAAGGTGCGGTTTTCCAAGAGTCGCAGCGAGATCCACGACGGCAGCGTCGGGAAGAACGGGGTGCCGCCGCCCACGAGGGTGGGCGCGACCACGATGCGGTACTCGTCCACCAGTCCGGCCTGCACGATCGGGGCGGCCAGCGTCGCGCCGGCTACCTCCAACGTGCCGTCGGTTTCGGCTTTCAGATTCGTCACCACCTCGACCGGGTCGCCGCGTTCCAGACGGGAGTTCCAGTCGACGGATTCCAGGGTGCGCGAGAACACGACCTTGGGCATGTCGCGCCAGATGTGGGCGAAGTCGACGATCATCGGGGTGGCGTCCGGGGCCTTGTCGGCGGTCGGCCAGTACGCGGACATCAGTTCGTAGAGCCGACGACCGTAGAACGCGCACGCGGTCTCGCGCTCGACGTCATTCCAGTATTGGTGCAGTTCGTCGCTCGGATCAGCCCAGTCGATACTGCCTTGTGCGTCGGCGATATACCCGTCCACCGACACGTTGAAGCCATAGATGAGTTTGCCCATGAAGATCAGACTGCACCGGAGGGCGAAACTCATCGCGCCACCTACAGTTTCAGATGCCAAGGCTCAAGCGTTGTGCTTGGTCAACGGACGACTCTTGGTGGGGGCCACTCATTCCCCGACGGGACGAGGCCATCGTCGCGCACACTAGGACGCGCATCCGACGCTTGGAGGACCGATACCGCAATGAGCACGGTCGCCGAATTCGACTTCATCATCGTGGGAGCAGGCAGCGCGGGCTGCCTGCTCGCCAATCGGCTCAGCGCCAACCCCGATCACCGTGTGCTCCTCATCGAGGCCGGCGGCAGAGACGACTGGTTCTGGATCAAAGTGCCGGTGGGCTACTTGTACACAATGGCCAACCCCCGTACCGATTGGGGTTTCACCACCGAGGCCGACCCAGGTCTGGCCGGCCGCAGCATTCTCTACGCGCGGGGCCGCGTGATCGGTGGCTGCTCGTCGATCAACGCGATGATCCACATGCGCGGGCAGGCCAGCGATTACGAGCTGTGGGCGCGGGCCACCGGTGACGAGCGATGGCTTTGGGGCGGCTCGGGCTCCCCAGGCGAGACGCTGGCGATCTACAAGAAGTTGGAGGACTACTTCGCCGGCGCCGACGACTGGCATGGCGCCGGTGGTGAGATCCGCGTCGAGCGGCCGCGCGTGAGCTGGAAGATCTTGGACGCCTGGCAGGCCGCCGCCGCGCAGGTGGGCATCGCACCCATCGAGGAGTTCAACCGCGGCGACAACGCCGGCAGCGCGTACTTTCATGTCAACCAAAAGCGGGGCCGCCGCTGGTCGATGGCCGATGCTTTCCTGCATCCCGTCGCCCACCGACCCAACCTCACCGTCTACACCCAGACCCAGGCCTTGCGGATTCTGATGGACGACCAGGTCCACGATGATCTGCGCCGCGGTGCCTGGACCGCGGCGCAGCACCGCGTCACCGGCGTGCGGCTGCTCAGAGGTGATCGAATCATCGACGTCCGAGCCCGCCGGGAGGTGATCCTGAGCGCCGGAGCCATCGGCTCGCCGCACCTGATGCAAGTCTCGGGTCTGGGCCCGGCCGGCCTGCTTGCCCAGCATCAGGTGCCGGTGGCCGTCGACCTGCCGGGAGTGGGCGAGAACCTCCAGGACCATCTGCAGCTTCGAACGGTCTACCGGATCCGGGGCGCCCCTACCGTCAACACGCTGTACCGGAATTGGATCACCCGCGCCGGCATGGGACTTCAGTATCTGCTGTTGCGATCGGGGCCCATGACCATGCCGCCGTCCACCCTGGGGGCTTTCGCCAAGAGCGACCCCGCGCTAAGCAGTCCCAATATGGAGTGGCACGTCCAGCCCTTGTCTTTGCCGAAGTTCAGCGAACCCTTGCACCCCTTCGGAGCCATCACTCCCTCGGTTTGCAATCTGCGACCCAGTTCGCGTGGCCATGTGCGCATGGCCGACGCAGATCCACTGACCCACCCGAAGCTTTCCTGCAATTACCTGTCGACCGACGCCGATCGTCAAACCGCCGTGATTGGCCTCCGGATGACCCGGCAGATCATGGCGGCGCCAGCTCTCGCCCGCTACCGCCCCCAAGAGTTGCTTCCCGGCCCGCAATTGTCGAGCGACGAAGAGCTGCAGAATGCGGCTAGTGAACTCGGTACGACTATTTTCCACCCGGTGGGCACCTGCGCGATGGGAGCCTTTGACGCACATGGTCGGCCGCGCTCGGCCGCCACGGTGCTCGACACCGACTGCCGCGTGTATCGCGTCGCCGGCCTTCGAGTGGTCGATGCTTCGGCGATGCCCACCATCACTTCGGGCAACACCAACGCGCCGGTCATGCTCATCGCCGAGCGCGCGGCGCGGGCGATCGTGGGACAAGCCGGTTAGCGGCGAGACATCAATCTGCTTGCACGGGGCGTTGTTTCGCGCGCGGCTGGGAAGTTCATAGCCGAACGGTCACCACTTGGTATCTATTTGGGAATGCAACCGCGTTTCGGCTGGCGCAGGTCTATCGGTAACAACAGTCGCATCGTTAACATCGCGCGATGCAGAGTTTGCCCCCGCCGGCCAGCGAAGTGCGGCTGGGCGCGGTTTCCCGGCGCGACGCGCTGCGCTACGCCGCCGCGTTGGCCGGCCTGGGCGCCGCATCGATAGCCTGCGGCATGCCCAGGGCGGCTGCCGCCGCTCCCCCTCAGCTGATCGACTTCGCCGCCCGCCAGATCCCGGCGCAGCAGATCCGCGCTGCCGGCTATAGCGGGGTGGTCAACTACGTTTCGATGTCGCGTCCCGGCTCGTCGTTTGGCGCCAAGCCGATCACTCGGTCCTACGCCGACTCGCTGACAGCCGCCGGCTTGGCGATCGTCAGCAACTACCAATTCGGTAAGCCGGGTGGGTCGGCACCGTCGGACTTCACCCGGGGCTACGCGGGCGGCATCGCAGATGCGCGTACTGCCTGGGGTTTGCACACCGCGGCAGGCGGCGGCCAGAGTGCGCCGATTTTCTTCACCATCGACGAGGACATCAATCGCGACACCTGGAATCACACCGCGCTGCCGTGGTTTCGCGGAATCAACTCGGTTCTTGGGGTTCAGCGCACCGGGGTCTACGGAGGCGTCAGGGTGTGCCAGTGGGCCGCGGCCGATGGCGTTGTCGGGTCTTCGAGCACACCCGGCCGCCGGTGGGTCTGGCAAACCAAAGCCTGGTCCGGCAGCCAGGTTCACCCCGCCGCTGTTCTCTACCAGCGCATCGTGAGCACCGCGTCCAATCCCGGGCCGAAGGTCGGCGGACTCGAAGTGGACGTCAACGACGTCCTGGCCCCCGACTGCGGCCAGTGGAACCTCCATGGGGGTCGCCCAAGCGGCGATGTGCGATAGGCGTTGCTGCCACTTCCCAAGCCAGAGTTCATGTGCGCGAAATATGTTGCACTACAACATATTTGACGTAGAAGCTGACCTGCGATGAGCGCGACCGGCGTCTTGGTATTGCCGGGCTACGGCCCCCGCAGGACGACCTTCCGGTTTACCGTGGTGCTCACGCCGCCCTGGTGCTGCCGGGAGGCGGTACGCGATCGTTCTCATGGGTTCCATTCGCGCGGTTACAGAGGGCGACCAAAGCACCTGAGTGACCAGTGCGCAGGATCCGACAAGCGCCATTAATAAGCGTCAGGTTTGAAATTCCGAGCTTTGGATAGAACTCAATTCAGCTGCCGCTCCTGGATAGCCGGCACATCACGAAGGGAGCCCGACGTGGCGTTCTCACACATTGCATCGAAAACAACCGCAGCAACCGCTGCATTGGCGGCGGTCGGACTTTTCATGGCGGCCCCGGCATTCGCCGATCCGCAAGTGCTGCAATTCGGCCAGATGGCCGAGATTTCCAGTAATGGCGGCACCATCGACTACACGGTGAGCAACCTGCAGCCCAGCGGCCACAACGACGGCATTTGGTACTCCGACGTCACAGCGAAAGGCGTGAGCGGTAACGCGACCCCGAACATTGCCGACTTCAACGCGCGGGCCGTCAACAGCTCCACGTTCGCGGTGATGAAAGGCAACCAGACCGACGGCCTCCCTGAGGGACCGCTTCCCTTGGGCAGCCCGGTTACGGGGCGCCTTTACTTCGACGTCCGCAACGGTACGAACCCCGACAGCGTCGTCTACCGGGACGCCGGAGGCACGGACAAGGTCGTCTGGAAAAGCTAGCAACTCGCCCAGCCAGTAACGCCGGTACCCGGCTATACCTTTCGGGCTACAGCCCGGACGGCACGAGCTTCCCGTTGACCGTCACCTCGACCTGGCCGGTCTGCGGGTTGTACCCGATCGTGCCGTGCTCGAAGTTCGACACGAGCTGATCGCCGACGGCGTTCTGGTCGCTGGTGGGAAAGCCGAGCGGACCTGCCGAACCGTTAGTGCCGGTGATCGCAGGCGTGCCGTCGGGGTTGCGCGGAACATTCCAGGCCTCCCGTATCTTGCCCAGCGTGATGTAGGCGGGCGTGCCGACGTCACCGTTCCTGGCGGTGATCACGCCGCCCTGGAACTGCTGGAATACCAGACCGCTGTCCCGTGTCCCCGCGTTGCGGTCGCCCGTCAGCGGCTTGCCGAGAGCCTTCTTCTGATCCTCCGTTGCCGACGAGTACTTGGCAGCGATGGGGCCGGTCAGAGTCACCTCCACGTCGCGGTCACCGACGATCTTCACCTCGGTGGGCGGCGCTGGGGTTTTAACCGTAGAGGTGGCGCTCACCCCGGCCTGAGGCGGTGCCGACGCCTCGACGCTCTTGCCATTGCTGCAGCCCGCGGTGATGAGCGCGACGGCGGCCAGACCGACGACGGTGGCGTGGCGGGGTGCGATCGTTCTCATGAGCTTCCTCTCGCGTCTTGTGGGTCAAGCTGCGGCCGGCTGATCCCCCTCGCCCGGCCGGGGCTTCGAACGAACTTACGCCGGGCTCATTGACGGCGAGCCAGTGCACCCAGCCGAGCCCCTGGTTCGAACGCGGCCGGCAACCCTCGACCGAATGGGTGCTTCTCGAAATGGCTCGACTCAGGCGGCGACGCGCGGAGTCACCCGGCAACGTGTTCGGTCGTCGTGACGCCGTCGAGCCCTAGCGCACGGTCGCCTCTAGGCGCACCGATATTGCCCGTTGAGCACACAATTCGCCGGTGGCGAGTAGGTACCGCTCAGCACGCCCCTGAAACCACCGGTGGCCGAACCACCGGGCGCAATGACGCGATTCCAATTCGCAGGGGTGAGAACAAAATGCGTGCCGGATTGGGCGACGGTGCTATTCCACGTGTGCAAGACGGATTGTCCCGGCGGCATGTCGAATTCGAGCTTCCAATCCGATAGCGGCGCCATGCTCGAGTTGGTAACGGTGAAGTTGGCGATGAAACCGGTCTGCCACGTATGTGCCACCGACAACGTCGCCATCGCCGCGGCCGCGTGGGCCGCGGGGCTGATGGCGAGTCCGAGGATGGCAACCATCAGTGCCGACACGGTTACGTGAAGCGCTGTGCGCCAGCACTTCACGCCACTTGTCTGTCGGGCCATAGTTGCCGACATTAAAGCGAAACGGGCCGATGCCGGCCGCCGCACACGGCTAAGCTGCAGTTCCTTTGCCCAACTGACATCGTCCTGAAATGTTGGCCTCGATCCGACCGCTTCTCGCTCCCCCGTCGCCGGGGGCGTCGACGACGTCGATGTACGGACACGTGCGCCCCTGGGGCTCAGGGATGCAGGGTGGGCCGGTACACGAGCTCTTGGATATCGCCGTCCAGTGTTCGGCTCTCGATCAGCTCGAGGTCGAAGTCGGCCGCACCCTGGAAGATCCGGTCATCGCCGGTCTGACCGGTGATCACCGGGAAAAGCGTCACCTGGACCCGGTCGACCAGGCCGGCGGCCATCAGCGCCCGGTTCATCGACAGGCTGCCGTGCGAGCGCAACGGCACCTCGGACTCCTCCTTGAGCCTGCCAACGACGTCGACGGCGTCGCCGCGCACGACAGTCGCGTCGGGCCACTCGAGAGGTCCATCCAGGCTGGTCGACACAACCGTCGCCGGAAGGTGTCTCATCCGGGTGACCCACGGGTCGCGCACGTCGGAATCCTCGGTGCTCACGGCCAGCATCTGTGCGAACAACCGGTAAGTGTTGGCGCCCAGGACCATTCGCTGCTTCTCGCCGTACAATGCGAGGCGGCGGTCGAGCAATTCTGGGCCCTGCTTGCCCCAGTAGCCGCCCCAATCGCCGCCGCTGACGCCGCCGAAGCCGTCGAGGCTGGAAAAGACGTCGAAGGTATAGGTAGCAGTCATGGGTGCTCTCCTCGAGTGCAGTTGACGCCGTGTCGGGGATACAGACTGGGACCGATGCCGGAATTAATCGCCCCGGACTTCTCGTTTCGGTGCAATCGCGTTTGGGCATTCGCAGTCATGAGCTCGCTACGAACCATTTGTTACCTCGCTACCGCGGCAATGGCGGCGTGGGCGGGGACAATCTGCGCACCCACCCCGCCGGCCTCCGCCGACCCGTGTCCCAACGTTGAAGTCGTGTTCGCCCGAGGCACCGGCGAGCCGCCCGGTGTCGGCGGGATCGGGCAGGCGTTCGTCGATGCGCTCGGGTCACGGGTGGGTGGAAAGTCGGTCGGGGTCTATCCGGTCAACTACGAGGCGAGTAGCGACTTCAACGGCGGCGTCGCATTCGCCAGAACCGTCGTGGATGGGATCAGGGACGCCGGCACGCACATCGAGTCCACGGCGTCGAATTGTCCGAACACCCGAGTAGTGCTCGGCGGGTACTCCCAGGGCGCCGCCGTGGCCGGATTCGTCACCTCGGCGACCGTGCCAAAGGAGATCCCGCAGGAGTTTGTGGCCTACGTACCTCAGCCGATGCCGCCGTCGGTGGCGAATCATGTTGCCGCGGTGGTCCTGTTCGGAACTCCGTCCAATGAGTTCCTGCGCGGTGCCGGCGCGCCGCCGATCACGATTGGTCCCCTCTACGCGCCCAAGACCATCCAGCTGTGCGCCCCGGACGACACCGTCTGCAACGGCGCGCCTCCTGGACCGCCCGGCATCGCGCACACCATGTACGCGGCCAACGGAATGGTGGGCCAGGGCGCGGACTTCGCTGCAAGTCACCTTTAGTCGGTAAAGGTCTTTGCCTGTTAGCTTCCCCTGCCGGCCGTGGACGCGCCAACCGCCGTCGTCTGGGATGCGACCCACTCTCTTGACGTCGACGTGGATCATGTGGCCTGGGTGACGAGCGTTGACCGTGCGCGGCGTTCGATTGGACTGCCCGTCTGCGTCGATGAAGCGTCGGCGATTCAGGCCGACGTCGAGCAGTATTCGCGAGACGGTGCGACGGCTGATGGCGATATCGCACTCGTGTCGACTGCGTCTAGGTAGAAGTCATCAGGTGGGAAGGGGCGGCTGAACTCGGTCAGGACGTCGACAAGGTCCACGAATTGATGCGGCTACTTCGTCTTGGGCGACGGACGTGGTGTCACGATGGTCGCACCCGGCGGATCGAACCCGGCCTTGCCCCCGTTGCTTCGAGGTAGGCGAGCAGGATGCTGGCCTGTCGTCGAAGCCGTTCGGCTGCTTCGCTTTGGTGAACGTAGTGGTAGTGCTCTGCCTGTGTGTCGTACTCGGCGATAAGGTTCACCACGATCGCTTGGATGTCTGTCATGTGCAGCACGCGGCGCATCGCCTCGGTTGAGCCGACTCCGGGCGAGGAGTGGGCGATGACGCCATCAGCAGGTCGCGCCGAGCCTGTGTCTGGTTGGATGGCTTCGGCGTTATCGATCGCGGCGATCATTGTTCGTAGCGCTGAGATCGTTTCAGGTTGGCGTGATTTCAGTGCTGCCCGAAGGTCGCGGCGCAGTCCGTCGCGGAACGCCCAGGAGTCCTCTGCCCGTTTCACAGGCACATGCCTTGGTCCAGGAAGGTACGCAGCTCCTCCCCGCCGTCGAGCAGGCCATGACCCGCGTCAGCGAGCTTGATCGATGCTGTGGGCTGCAGGCGTACCAAGCGTGCAACGGTGTCGTGCGAGTCAAGCATGCGGTCACGTCCACCTAACATGACGAAAAGTGGTGCGGTGATGGCCTTTAGCTGTTCGTCGGAAAAGACGGGCAGCGTGTCGTGGCGCGGTCGATAGTTGCGTTGGATCACCAGCATGTAGTCGATGACAGGGGCAGGAATGCTGCCCGGTCCAAGTGCAATCTGAAGGGCCAGTCGTGTGGCGCGCTCTCCGAACGGCATAAGGGCCAGCGCTGCCAGGACCGCCCCGTAGCGTTGACGGCCGACACCCCCGGGGCCAGCAGAGCCAGTCGTTCGACGCGGCCGGGCCGGCGGATCGCGTAATCGATAGCCAGCCACCCACCCAACGAGACCCCCACCAGAGCAGGTGCGTCGACGCCAAGTTCGTCGAGTACGTCGTCAAGCCATAGCGCATAGCCCTCAGAGTCAAGGGAGGGCCGGGAGGGCGCGCTCAGTCCAGGCTCGCCGATGACATCGACCATGTACAGCCTGTGGTTCTGCGACCAGCGCGGCGCATCTGCCTGCCAGATCGCGCTGTTGCTCCCCGCGCCGTGCAGCAACACCACCGGTGGCGCATTGGCGGATCCGCAGTCCAAGACGAAGGTCTCGCCCTCACACGTGGCGACGGTGCGGTGCCGCAGCGGCACCGTCCATCGCTGGAGGTGATCCCGGTAGCTACGCTCGACCGCCTCCTGCCCAGATAAGGAGCGGTAGACGCCGGTGCTCACGTCTCATCCTGACGTGTCAAGGCGCCAATCAATCCGACCACAGCTGCCGTGGACTCTGGGTCGCCGACGACGAAAATGGTGAGACGGCAAGCAGATTCGTCGTAGGTCGAGTGGACGTTGAGCTGGGCCGGGTGACGGGAGTCGCTGATCGCCGCAGCGGTGAGATGTGCGGTGATCCGGTCCATCGTGAGGCGGTCGACATTGTCGATGTGCACGACAGTCGAGACGTACGCATGCGGGCTGCTGGCCGGCTCGTCGGGCACCGAGCCGGTGAAAACGCGCAAGTCCCGGTCGGTGATCCGGTACTGCTTGCCCATCCGCACGGCGCGCAGGCGGCCGTCGCGGACGTATCCGCGCACTGTGCGTACGTGCAGTCCCAGAATGTCGGCAACCTGTTCAGCCGAATACACAGCAACGCTCACCCCTACAACCTACCGCATAGTTCCCTAAAACCCCGAAAATAGGGACATTTAGGGTCTAATACGGAAGGTTATGCGCAAGAGGCCGGCCCGCAGGCCGGCGACGCCGCGGCATGCCGGTCTTGATTCCGGGCGACCGTAAACAACCTCATGACCCCGCAACAGTTAGCGGGCGAACTCGGGTGCCGGCGTCAACTCGAAGTGTGTGGTGCGGCCATATTTGGACCGCATGAGCCGGTGCGCCAGCGGCACCAACACGCCGTGCAGGATCGGATACTTTTGCCGCAGCAGACGCGCCGCTTTTGCGTATTCGGCTCCATCCAACCGGCGTGCGGTGCCGCACAGCGCGGGTCCCGTCGGTTTGCCGGACCCCGTCGCCGCCGCGAATTCGATCCTCGGATTGCGCCGGATCCGGCGCACTTTGACCGCTCGCTCAAAACTGCGAAAGTAGGCGCGGTCGCCGTCCACCACGATGCTGACCGGACTAGCGCCGGGGTCGCCGTTCTTACGAAAGGTGGTGAGCGAGATGGTCTTCTGCCGCACGAACGGTGCCAATGCCGAATCGGTCGCCGCGCCAACGGTTCCCAGCACATAGCCGAGCTGACGCAGCCGCAACACCAACGCCAGAACCAACGCCACAGACACCGCACCAAGGGCCCACACTTGCGCGGCGGAACCACCCACGTCGAGGTCCACAATGTGATTGACCGTGTGCACGGTGTTGGCCACGAGGAATCCGGCGAGCGCCGTAGCCAACGCGTCGGACCAGATCAGCGCAAGAAGCAGGATGACGCCGAGGCCCAGCTGGAAGGCACCCACGTCATGTAGGAAGTGCCGGTGCGCTTCGAAGCCGACGGCATCGGCGAATGACGCCGGCTCGACCAGGCACCAGATGCCGATCCCTGCGGTGACGATCGCCGTGGCTGCTGTCACCGCGATCAGGTAGATCCGCGCCACCGTATTCAAGCGACCCATCATTGCGCCCTTCCGATAATTCCTTCTCTTCCTCATTGATGACGACGCAGGGCATCAGCGTGTGACGGCGCGCGCGATCCGGATCATGTGGCGGCATGGTTTGCTCCCGGCTCGGAGCCGCTCATCGTAGGCTCTGGGCATGCGCTCGAGTCGGTGTGCCGTCGCGGTGATCGTCAGCGTCGCAGCGGCCGGGATTGCCGCGACGGCATGCACCAAGAGCACCTCCGGACAGGCGGTACACACGACCAGCGGTGTGGGTTCCACCCCACAGTTGGCCTCGTCGGCACCACCGACGCCGGCGTCCGCGGCGCCCACCGGCCAGCCGGTCGGGACGGCGGTGATGAAGGTCAGCGGTGGCAGCGGCCCGGTGACGATCCGGTACCGGATCAACGGGGGCCCAGAACAGACCGAGGCCAATGCGCCGCTGCCGTGGGAAAAGCAGTACCCCGTCTACGACCAACTGGAGTCGCAGGTAACCGCCGACGGCGGGGACGCCGCACTCATCTGCACGATCATCATGGATGGCGACAAGGTCGTGTCCCTCAAGAGCGAACCGCGGCCCACCTGCAACTTCGCCTACTGGGGCTAACTGGCAATCCCGTCGGGGCCGCGCGAGGAAGGCTCGCCGTCAGCGGGCCGCTCGTAGGACGACGAGGGCGGCGGCGGGATCGGAGGCAGTCCGCCGTGATACATGTCGAGATACGGTGCGGCGTAAGGGTTTCTCCACGGCTGCACGCCGGCGCGACGCCGGCGCACGTACGTCACCGTGAGGATGCCGCAGCCCACAATGAGAAAGCCCAGCAATAGCGCTTTGGCAACCAGGAGTGCGGTCATGGAGCGAATCCTAGTCGTCAAGGCGAGAAGGCCTCGCCGTTCCCGCAGTGCCGATCAACCGTCCATCCGATCGTCGAGCCGGTGACTACTGAGACTCGAGCGATGCCTGGGACCACTGGGACCCACTGACCCCAAACCATCCCCCGACACCCCTGCCGCTGGGCGCCGATTGTCGCCTCCGTGCCATATCTTGGATCGTCCGAGCCACGATCGAACGAGACGGAGGGCATGTGCTGGACGACGACACCACGCTGTCGCCTGCCGACCTGCTCGAACTCAATCGTGGCCTCCAGGGCTCACCGACGGTCCGCCTGCTGGCCACGCTGAACCTCAACCTCTATGCCACGCTGATGGAACGCCAGCTCAGCGGCGGCGTGGTCCCCGAGACCGACCTCGTCGTACGCCTCGAGCGCGACCTCGCCGAACTCGATCAGGCCGGCGAACAGTCCGGCCTGGCCCTGATCAAGTCCTGGGCCAGCCAGGGGTGGCTGCACCGCGTCGCCGACCAGCGCTCCGGCGTCGAACGCAACCTGTGTTACCTGACCCAGGAGGCGCGCCGGGCGCTCGACTTCCTGCGCGGCATGCGCCGGCAGGACACCATCGCCACCGGCGGCTCGATCAACGGCATCGCGGCCCGCCTCAAGCAGGTCGCGCTGCGCGTCGGCAATGACCCCGAACGGATCCGCGCCGGCATAGCGGCCGAAATCGCCGCGCTACAAACCGAACTCGATGCCCTCGACCACGACGCCGGTCCGGGTGAGCACAGCCAGGACGTCGACCTCACCGACGCCTACGACGAAGCCCACGCCATCGCCTTGCAGATGGAACGCCTGATCACCGACATCGGCCAGTACGGGGTCATGATCGAACGGGCCACCGCCGCGCTCGACGAGCCGATCGAGAGCAACGTCGAATACCGCGACCGGCAGCGACGCATGTACGCCGATTACGAGGCCGCCTGGGATTCCCAGGGCCGCGACTCGCACCGCGCCTTCCTGCGCATGATCAACGATCCCGACCAGCGCGCCGAGTTCGAAGCCGACGTCGCCGCCGTCGCCGAAGCCCTCCCCGCCCTCGACCCCGCCCTGCGCAAGGTGATGGCCGGTTTCTTCGAACTGGTCGGCCATCAGATCGACGAAGTGGAACGCATCCAGCAGCGCTGCGCGCAGCGCGTCAAACGGTTCACCGCGTTCGGCACCCTCGAACAGAGCCGTGGCGTGGCCCGTCAGCTCAACGAGGCGATCGGCGCCGCCCGCAACCTGCTCAAAGCGTCGCTGATCGACTCCCGGCTGGACATCGAACTCCCCCTGGCCCGCCACGCGTTCAGTTCGGTTGGCGCGCTGAGCTTCCGGATCGGCGACCTGTCCAACCCGAAGCCCGCCGAGGTTGCCGAGGGCGAGGTCGATCTGACCAGTTTCGCCTCGCTGACCACTCAGGTCGACGCCCCCGCGATGTCGGAGATGATCAACACCGCAATCAGTTCCGGGGCGCCACTGTCCCTCCCGGATGCGGTCGCGATGCTCGATTCGGCCTACCTCGGCCACGTCATCGTGCTGTGGTCCTGGGCGCTCAAGCAGCCGGAATCCGCACAGGGTTCCGAGTCGGTGACGGTCCGCTTCCAGTCCCTGGACGGGCGGGACCGCGAAATGGAGGTGCCGCACTTGATGTTCACCGAACCGGTTTCCACCCTGCTGGGGGCTACCGCGTGACCGTCGAAGAGACCGTCGACTACAGCGGGTTCTCCGCGCTCCCCCAGGTCGACCAGACGGCCCGCGTCCCGCAGCAGCGCCGTCCCCGGTTCGACGGCGACGTGTCCGAGCTGCCCGACCGCGCCTGCTGGGCATTGCAACAGCTGCTGACGCGCCGCTACATCAGTGCCGAAGCCGATCGCGACGTCTACACCTGGGTGCTGGAGTACCGCGCGCAACTGTCGGTCAGGCTGTCCGAATTGGACCTGCTGCTTCGCATCGTCGAGGGCGCTGACGTCGCGTTCGTCGAACAGGCCCGCTACGAATCCGCCCGGGGCGTCAAGCTTTTGCGTCGTGAACCGCTGGGCACCTACGACTCGATCCTGGCGTTGCACCTGGCGCAGATGATGCGCGCCTCGGGTGATCAGGCCGTCGTGATCAGCCGCGACGAAATGCACGGGCTGTTCTCCGGTGTGCTCAACGACGTCGACCGCGACGCCGTCACGTTCACCGCCCGCATCGACGGGGCCATCGCGCGCCTGACATCGCTGGAGATCCTGCGCAAGACCCGCGACGACGAGGACAGCTACACCGTCAGCCCGGTCATCAACGCCGTGATGACGGCCTCGGTGATCACCGAACTGCAGCAGCAGTTCGAGATCCTGCTGCGCGGCGGCGTCCCCGACGAGCGGGGCCACGACGACGAGGAGGGTGACGATGACTGAACAGTTCCACCTGTTGCGCCTGCAGGTCATCAACTGGGGTGTCTTCGACGGCTATCACTCCATCGGGTTCAGCGAGGGTGGCGCGCTGATCGCCGGCGCTTCCGGCAGCGGCAAATCCTCACTGCTGGACGCCATTTCGCTGGGCTTCCTGCCGTTCAACCGGCGCAACTTCAATGCCTCCGGCGACAACACGGCCGCCGGATCGAGCGCGGGCAGGCGGACCGTCGACAAATACGTCCGCGGCGCCTGGGGTCAGCGCAGCGACGCCGGCACCAGCAAGGTCATGTACCTGCGCGGCGATGGCACCGCGTGGTCGGCGATCGCCGTCACCTACCGCAGCAACACCGGCCGCACCGTCACCGGCTTGGTGCTCAAGTGGCTCACCGGCGACTCTCGGTCTGACTCTTCGAGCCGGTTCGTGCTGGCCGACGGTGACCGCGACATCGAGAACGTCTGCAACCGCTGGGCCGCGGGCCGATTCGACGCCTCGGTGTTCAAGGACGACTGGCGGTTCTCCACCAAGGTGGAATCGCAGTACCTCGCCCAGCTGTACGCCACCATCGGCATCCGCGCCTCAGACGCCGCGCAGCAGCTGCTCGGCAAGGCCAAATCACTGAAAAGTGTTGGCGGCCTTGAGCAGTTCGTTCGCGAGTTCATGCTCGACGAGCCCAGCAGCCTGAGCCGGCTGCCCGAAGCGCTCAAGCAGATCGACCCCTTGGTCGACGCCCGTGAACTGCTGGCCGTCGCGCAACGCAAACGCAAGATCCTCGGCGACATCGAAAAGATCCAGCAGCGCTACGCCTCGGAGTCGTCCGACCTGGGGATCATCGACCTCGTCGACCTGCCGATGGTCCGCGCCTACACCGATCATGTCCGGCTCGCGCAGTGCCCCGCGCAGATCGAATCGCTCGACGCCACCATCGACCAGCTCGGCAACGAATACGAAGACGTCACCCGCCAGCTCAATCTTGCCAAGGCCGAAGGTGATTCGCTGCACGCGCAGATCAGCGGATCCAGCACCAGCCTCGGGCCGCTGCAGTCGCAGGTGGCCGCCGCAGAGGCGCAGGCCGAGCAGGTCTCGCGCCGGCGCACCGCCTACGAATCGATGCTCACCACGCATGGTCTCGACATCCCGGACACCGCCGACGAATTCTGGAATCTGCGCGAGGAACTCAGCACGCGGGCCACCGAGCTGTTGGCCAAACTGGATCGCGGCCGGGAAGCCTCGACCGATGCCGAGTACGCCCAGAAGGTCGCCCGCATCGCCCGCGATGACGCCGCCAGGGAACTCAAACGCGTCGAGCGTGTCGGCTCGGCGCTTCCGGAATTCGCGCTCACCATGCGCGAACACATCTGCGCCGCTGTGGGTATCGATCCCGGTGAGCTGCCCTATATCGCCGAGTTGATGGATCTGCGGCCCGAGCAGAGCCGCTGGCGCGTCGCGGTCGAAAAGGTGCTGCGCGGTGTGGGCCTGCGGCTGCTCGTCCCCGACAGCCACTACGCGGCGGTGCTGCGGTTCGTCAACGAGACCAACATGGGTGGGCGACTGCAGCTGCATCACGTCCGCGCCCGGTTCGTCGGCGCGGAGGTCGCCGAGGCCGAGCCGAACACGTTGGCGGGCAAGCTGTTCGTGGTCGACCCGACCCACGCCTGCGCCGCCGAGGCAGCCGACGTCATCGCCGCAGCCGGTGATCACATCTGCGTCGACACCCCCGATGTGTTCGCCCGCTTCCGGCGCGCGGTCACCGACACCGGCCTTTACAAGGACTCCGAGCGTCTCGCCATCAAGGACGACCGCCGGCCGCTCAAGCAGGCCGACTACATCTACCAGGGCGATGTGGCCGCCAAGGTCGACGCGCTGACCGTGGATCTCGCCAACGCCGAAGAGGCGTTTCGCCGCGCCCGCGGCGTCGCCGACCAGATCGCCGCCGAGCGTCAGCAGTGGCGGGACCGGGCCGCGGCGTTCAAGGCGATCTGCGATCAATTCGAGCAGTGGACCCACGTCGACACCGAGACCGCCGACGGGCACGCCGATCGGCTGCGCGAGCAGTTCGAACTGCTGCTCGCCGACAATCCCGATATCGAGGCCCTCACGGCCCGCGCCGAGGAGTGCTGGGAGCAGATCCAGGCTTTGATGACCCGCCGCGGCGCCATCCAGACCCGCCGCGACGACCTCGACGGTCGCCGCACCCAGCTGCTCGAGTTGCAGGAACGGCTCGCTCCGGCGTTCGTGTCCGAGCCCTTGACCGACCTGCTGAACCGCTACGCCGTCGACGTGCCGGTTGCCCTGGACCTGCTCAACCCGGAACCGCACCGCGACGCGGTCTTCACCGCGATCCGGCGCGAACGCGAACAACTGCGCGAAAGCCGCAGGCGCTCATACGATGAGCTCGCGCGCATCCTCAACACCTTCGACACCGCGTTCCCCGACGCGATCCCCAACGACAGCGACGTGTTCGACGAACGCGTGCACGATTACGTCGCGCTGTGCCGCCACATCGACGAGCGGGAACTGCCCGAGGCCTACGAGCGCATGATGCGACTGGTCACCGAGCAGGCGCCCGACGCCATCCTGACCCTGCACCGGGTCGCCGAGCAGGAGGCCCGGCGGATCAGCGAACAGATCGAACGCGTCAACACCGGTCTGGGGGCGGTCGAGTTCAACCGCGGCACCCGCCTCACCCTGCGCGCCACCTCGCGCAGCCTGACCGCCGTCGCCGAACTCACCGAGATCGTGCGGGCCATCTCGCGGCGCATCGCCGAGGTCGGCCTCGGCGACAAGCAGGCCATCCTGGATCAGTACGCCGACATCTTGCGGCTGCGCAACCGATTGGCATCGACCGCGCCGGAAGACAAGGCCTGGACGCGCGACGCCCTCGACGTCCGCAACCGGTTCACCTTCGACTGCGCCGAGTGGGATGTCAGCACCGACGAGCTGATCCGCACCCACAGCAACGCCGGCGACAACTCGGGCGGCGAGCAGGAGAAGCTGATGGCCTTCTGCCTGGCCGGTGCGCTGAGCTTCAACCTGGCCAATCCCGAAAGTGCGGACAACAAACCGGTTTTCGCCCAGCTGATGCTCGACGAAGCGTTCTCCAAGTCCGACCCGCAGTTCGCGCAGCAGGCGCTGCAGGCCTTCCGCAAGTTCGGCTTCCAGCTGGTAATCGTGGCGACCGTGCAGAACGCCACCACCATCCAGCCCTACATCGACAGCGTGGTGATGGTGTCCAAGCGCGAAGCCACCGGGCGCAACGCCCGTCCGGTGGCGACGGTCAGCACCAAGACGATCACCGACTTCACCGCGCTGCGGCACGAGATGCGAACGTCGGCGGCGCTGGTCCCGGCCGGGGTGTGACGCTCTTCGCGGAGGCGGGGCGCCTACCGCGAGCGTCTTGTTGGGATCGGTAGCCGCGCAAAAACGCAAGACTTTCGCAAGCTTTCGGCGTCACCGGGGGCGACGCGGAAGCCGTGGTGCGGATTCCCCTTCATGTGTTCGGGAACCCCGTGATCCACGGTTGACGACCCGGGGGCGAAAGCGCCGCTATGCCACCGCGTATCAGCCGGCCGGCGGCACCGCGGGCGGACGGCATTCGTTGGCGCCCGGATCCCACCACCAGCCGTTGTCGCACGCGAGTGGTTGCGGCCCGACACCGAGGGCCGGCACACGTTCGCCGTCGGATCCCACCACTGGCCCGGGTCGCAGGCCAAGGGTTGCGGCCCCACTCCGAGCGGTCGGCAGACCTTGCCGGTCGGGTCCCACCACTCGCCGTCCGCGCAGTCGGCCTTACTCACCGCCGGCGTCATGATCGTCACCGCCGCCATGGACGCGAACGCCAACATGACGATGACTACACAATGGCGAATAAACGTCCTCATCGCGGGCCTCCCATCGTTCTTTCAATATCGAACCCAGCACCGGGCACGGGGGTCAAGAGCATTTTGCGCAATCGAGTGGTGAAGGCCGCGCCTTCACCGATGAATTTCGCACCGTGCGCCGGTCAGACCTTCCAGACGGACGAATCGAGAGCAAAGGTGGACACATGACCACGAAATACACGGCGTTGCCCCCGGTCGTCGATCAGCACACCTGGCGCGCCGCGCTCGACGAATTGCGGAAACGCGAGAAAGCCGCGACCCGTGAACTGGATGCGATCGCCGCCCAGCGTCGGCGGCTGCCAATGGTCGAACTGGCCGACTACACCCTGATCGGTGCCGACGGTCCAATCCGGCTGACCGACATCTTCGACGGCCGTTCGCAGTTGATCGTCTACCACCACATGTGGTCGGACGGCGCGCAGTGGCAATGCGGCGGATGCACGGGCTTCACATCGCAATTCACCCGGCTGGAGTTCCTCGACAACTACGACGCCCGGTTCGTCATCGTCACCAACGGACCGATCGAGGAAGCGCTCGCCTACAAGCACCGGGTGGGCAATCGGATGGACTGGTATTCGTCATCGCAGAGCACGTTCGGCGCCGACATGGACGCGCCGCCGGGCGGTGGTTTCGGGGTCAACGTGTTCTTACGCGACGGCGACACGGTGTATCGCACGTGGCATACCAACGGGCGAGGCACCGAGCAGCTCAGTCACTCCTTCGGGCTGATCGACATCCTGCCGTGGGGTCGCCAGGAGGAATGGCTCGATTCGCCCGAGGGCTGGCCCGCGCGGCCCACCTACTCGGGGTGGCTCGACTCCCCCGCTATCGCGGCCGCATACGGACCGGACCGATCATGAGCGCCGCCGAACGATACGTCGTCACAAGGACCATCGCCGCCACCGCGGCCGAGGTTTTCGCCGTCCTCGCCGACCCGTCCCGCCATCGGAACACCGAGCCCACCGACTGGGTCCGCGACGCGGTGGACACCGCGCCGATCACGGGCGCGGGCCAGATGTTCGCGATGAACATGTACCTCACGCAGGCGGGCGGCGACTACGTCACGCACAACCTGGTGAATGTGTTCGAGCGCGACCGCGCCATCGGGTGGCTACCGGGCATCCTCGACGATTCGGGTAACCACACTCCCGGCGGTTGGTTCTGGCGTTACGACCTCGCCCCAAACGGTGATCGCACGGACGTCACCCTCACCTATGACTGGAGCGGGACGCCGCAGGCATTCCGGGACCGCGTCGGACAGATGCCGATTTTCGGCGAGGATTACCTCGGCGCGTCGCTGGCCACCCTTGAGCGATCGGTCGCGAGCTAAGCGGCCGGGCGACCGGCGGTGTGCACCCCTATCCATATGGCTTGGCAGAGCGAACAATGCGGGAATGGACCTCAAAACCCGGTTGCATTGGTTCTTCGGCTACGGGCTGGCTCGCGCGACGCTGAAGGTGCTCGCTCGACGGCGAGATCCCTTCGCGGAGTTGGTGATCGATAACAACCGGCCCGACAACGCGCTTCGCCTCATCGAGCAGCTCCGCGCGCGGGGGCGTATGTCGCCGGTGATCGCCGGCTGGGTCACCGCCGACGCGCAGCTCGTGCGTGAGATGTTGCGTGACGACAGGTTTCGTACCGCCAAACCCCACGACCGGTCGCCCTTTCGGATCGCTCAGTGGGCGTTGGCGAAAACGAATCCCGGTGTGCTGAACGGTCTGGAGCCGCCGTCTTTGCTGGTCATCGACCCACCCGAGCATGAACGCCTCCGGCGCCTGGTGTCGCGGGCGTTCACTCCGCGGGCGATCGACCGGCTGCGCCACCGCATCCAGGAGATCGCCAACGCCGTGGTCGACGATCTCGACGGCCACGCGGGTTGCGACCTGATCGCCGACTACGCCTCGCGGATCCCCATCGAGGTCATCGCCGAGCTGCTGGGCATCCCCCGCGAAGAAATTCCCTATCTGCACACGTTGGCCGAACCGGGCGCCAAGCTGCTCACCACCACGGTGCCGTCGTGGGCGGATTTCCAGACGGCGCTGACGGCGTTGCGCGAGTTCGAACGCTACATAGACGCGCACATCGAACGGCTCCGCCGCAGTGGCGGCGACACCAGCATCTTGTCTGCGGTCCTGGAAGAAACCGAGCTGACCCGCCTCGAAGTCAGGATGTTCGCTGGCCTGCTGCTCGGTGCCGGGTTCATCACCACCACCCACGCATTCGGTAACGCCGTGGTGACGCTCGTCGATCACCCCGACCAGTTGGCCCGCCTTCGGGCGAATCCCGACGGCTGGCCCAACGCGATCGAAGAGACGCTGCGCTACAACTGCGTCGCCCAATTCGGCGCCCGGGTGGCCAGCCAAACGGTGCAGATCGACGGTCACACCGTGCTGGAAGGCTCGACCGTCTTCCTCAGCATCGCCGGAGCCAACCGCGATCCAGCCGTCTTCGAGCGCCCCGACGAATTCGACGCCACCCGCGTCAACGCGCGGGATCACATCGGGTTCGGCACGGGTGTTCACGCCTGCCTGGGCGCGCCGCTCGCCCGCATGGAGCTGAACGTCGGTCTGCAGGCGCTCTTCGAGCGCTTTCCCGACCTCACGCTCGCGGGCGCGCCGATCCCCAACGACAGCACCCTGCTGCACGGCATCAAGTACCTCCCCGTCCACCTCGGACCCGCCAGGGTTGGCGCCGGCTGAGATCCGCAATCGTCGGCCGGTGTTCAGGCATTCGATCCTTCGACACACGCACGGCTAGGGCGCACACTTGTCGAATGGAGGTATGTCATGTCATCGCCGCTGCCCTGACCGCACCACCGCTGGGCACGTGATGGGACAAGAGCCGCGCCGGACGCTGAACGGGCTTTCGGACATACGCGCGTTCTTTCACACCAACAAGGTGCCGCTGTACTTCATCTCTCCCACCCCGTTCAACCTGCTCGGCGTAGACCGCTGGATACGAAACTTCTTCTACCTGACCTACTTTGACTCTTTCGAGGGCACGCACTCGCGCGTGTTCGTGCCCCGACGGCGCGACCGCCGCGATTTCGAGTCGATGGACGAGGTGTGCAGCCACCTGCTATCCGATCCCGAGACGCTCGAGTTCATCGCGGGCAAAGGCCCCGGCGGCAAGTGCTGCTTTGTGATGATGAACGAGGAAATCCAGGCGCTCGCGCGGTCGGCAGGTCTCGAGGTCATGCATCCGCCGATCGAGTTGCGCCAGCGCCTGGGCTCCAAGATCGTCATGACGCGCCTGGCCGACGAGGCGGGAGTGCCCAGTGTGCCCAACACAATCGGGCGGGCCGTCTCCTACGACGAATTGCGGGCGCTCGCCGACGGCGCTGGCTTGGGAGACGACCTTGTCATCTCGATCGCGTACGGCAACGCCGGCAGCGGGACGTTCTTTGTGCACGGTCAGCGCGACTGGGACGAGCATGCCGGCGACCTGGTCGGGCAGGACCTCAAGGTGATGAAGCGGATCCGCAACGTGGAGGTGTGCCTCGAGGGGGCCGTGACGCGCCACGGCACGGTCGTCGGGCCCGCCATGACGAGCCTGGTCGGTTATTCGGAACTCACGCCGAGCCGGGGCAGCTGGTGTGGCAACGACATCTGGCACGAGGTGCTGCCGCCGGCCCAGACGCATGCCGCGCGAGAAATGGTGACCAAGCTCGGCGACGTCATGCGCCACGAGGGTTACCTCGGCTACTTCGAAGTGGACCTTCTGCATGACCTCGACGCCGACGAGCTCTACCTCGGCGAGGTGAATCCGCGGCTGAGTGGCGCGAGCCCGATGACGAACCTCACCGCCGAGGCCTACGCCGACATGCCGCTGTTCCTCTTTCACCTGCTCGAGTACATGGGTGTGGAGTACGAGCTCGATATCGATGAGATCAACACCCGCTGGGAGCGCGGTTATGGCGAGGACGAGGTCTGGGGCCAGGTGATACTGACCGAGACCTCGCCGGATATCGAGATGTTCACCGCGACGCCCCGCACCGGCGTGTGGCGCATCGACGACGATGGCCGGGTCTCCTTTTCGCGGACCGCCAACGACTGGGCCACGCTGCTCGACGGCTCCGAGGCCTTTTACATGCGGGTCGCGGCGCCAGGCGACTTACGTTCGGAGGGCGCCCAACTCGGCGTGCTCGTCACCCGCTCACACCTGCAGACGGACGATTATCGGCTCAGCGAGCGCTGCCAGCGCTGGGTCAAGGGGATGAAGGCGAAGTTCGTCTCGACGCCCCTGACGCCCGCCGCGCCGATCGTCTCCCGGCTCGTCGCACGCGCGTGAAAGGCGCCCCGGCTGGCATCTCACTGGACAACTGGCTCGCGGCGCCCTACGCGCAGTGGTCTTTCCAGCACGTCGAAGACTTCGTGCCGACTGCGACGATCTCGCGCGGGACCCGACCGGTCGCGGCGTTGCCCGCGGCCACCTCTGCGCTCTCGGAGATCCCGGTGACCAGCAATGGCGGGGTGACCACCACCGTGGGGGGCGTGATGGCCACCACCGGCACCGACGGGTGGGCCGTCTGTCACCGCGGGTCGATGGTGGCCGAGGAATACCTCGGTGATCTGGGGGCGCGGACGCGGCACCTACTGTTCTCCGTGAGCAAGTCGCTGGTGGCGGCGGTCGCCGGTGCGCTGCACGGTGCCGGCGTGCTTTCGCTCGACGCTCCGGTGTCGAAATATGTTCCAGCACTTGCAGATTGCGGTTACGCGGGCGCAACGGTGCGCCAGCTGCTGGACATGAGGTCGGGCATCGGCTTCTCGGAGAACTATCAAGACCCGGCCGCCGAAATACACCTCCTCGACCAGGCAATGGGCTGGGCGCCCAGGAACAGTCCCGACGCCCCCGCCACGTTGCAGGAGTTCCTGTTGACCTTGCGGCAGAAGTCGCCTCATGGCGGCCCGTTCGAATACCGTTCCTGCGAAACCGATGTGCTGGGCTGGATCTGCGAGGTCGCCGGCGGCCTGCGCATGCCCGCGTTGATGTCGGAACTGCTGTGGAGTCGCATCGGCGCCGAATGCGACGCAACCATCGGCGTGGACGCCGAAGGCACAGGGTTTTTCGACGGCGGCATCAGTGGCTGCCTTACCGACATGATCCGATTCGGTTCGCTCTTTGTGCGCGACGGGGTTTCGCTGACCGGCCAACAAGCGGTGCCGGCCGCGTGGATCGCCGACACCCTCGATGGCGGCGCCGACTCGCGACAGGCGTTCGCCGCCAGCCCCGACGACAACGAGATGCCCGGCGGGATGTACCGCAACCAGATGTGGTTTCCGTATCCGGGCAACGACGTCGTGTTGTGCCAGGGCATGTGCGGTCAGATGATCTACGTCAACCGTCGCGCGGGGCTGGTCGCCGCGAAGGTGTCCACCCAATTGGACTCGCACGAACCGCACATGCTCGACACGTTGCTCGCATTCGACGCAGTAGCACGCGAATTGGATTGACCGGCCGGGTCTGGTTCACGCCGCGAATCCCTACACACCTTTTAGAAGAGCGTGCCGGTCACCGGGATTCGGATCCCGCGCCAACCAACCTATTGCGAACGGGCCCACCCGAGTCACTGCGGCCTGGCGGGCTGTTCGATTCGACCTGCCAACATCGCCGTCCAGTCGCTGACGAATTCGTCATCGGGTGTGTCGACTTGGGGACTATGGAAGACGATGCGGGTAGCGCGTTTTCCGAGCAGAGCATTGATGGCGACGACGGCGATCCTCTTGGCTTCAGTGTCGTTGACCGTTGGCGCGCAACCCTTTATCCAGTCGGCGAGTTCGCTGTAGAGCCCGTCGACGAGGGCGGCGTAGGCGTGGTTCAGGCGAGGCGACTGATCGGCGGGGGTTCGGGCTGCGACTTGGAGGAATTCGCTTTCCCGATCGAGAACGCTCATCAGGTACCGGCACAATAGCGACAGTTCGGTGCGCAGGTCGCCTTGCCCGGCGAATACGGCGCTGATGTCATGCATCGCGCGGCGTCGGTCGAGCTGGCGATCGATACCCGCGGCCAGCAGCGCATCTTTGGACTTGAAGTGGTTGTAGAGCGCGCCGCAGCCGGGCACCAGGCCGGCGGCCTTCTCAATTTGATTGATGCTGGTCGCGCGGTAGCCCTGCTGGCTGAAAAGCCGCATGGCCTCGCGGACCAGGCGCTCTTTTGTCGAGGTTTCCACCCTTGACCATCCTATAAGTGAGTACATATATTCTGTAGTAGGTCACTATAGCAAGGTGGCCGACGCGAGGGGAGGCCCCAGATGGCGGAGAACGATCGGGCGGTGCCCCACGGCCGGATGCGCCGCACGATGCCGATGGCCGGCTTCACGGCCCGCGCCGCCGGCGGGCGCATGCTCGCCTCGTTGCGAGAAAAGGCCGGTGACGCCGGCGCGATGCAGCGGTTTCATGAACGCACCGCCGAGCGTTACGTCGAGTTGCTCGGCCACTCCAAGGGTGTCTTGATGAAGGCCGGGCAGTTGGTGTCGATGGTCGACGCAGCCGCGCTCGGTGCCGGGGAGCTGTCCCCGTATCAGCAGGCGCTGACGCGGTTGCAGGCCGATGCGCCACCGATGGACTCGGCGCTGGCGCTGGAAGTCTTGGAAGCCGAGCTCGGCGGACCCGCCGACGTGGTCTTTGCCGATTTCAAGCCGGAGCCGATGGCGGCAGCCTCAATCGGCCAGGTGCATCGCGCCGTCCTGCATGACGGGCGCCAGGTCGCCGTCAAGATCCAGTATCCCGGTGTGGCGCAGGCTATTCGGGACGACCTGTCCAACACCGAACTGCTGGCGACGGTGTTCCGGTTCACCGCGGGGGCCGCCGGAGCTTTTGGCGTCGCGATGCCGGAGATCGAGGAGGTCACCGATGAGATCTCTTCGCGCATTTTCGAGGAGCTCGATTATCGGCAAGAGGCCGCCAATATCACCGCATTCAGTGAGTTGTACCGCGGGCATCCGTTCATCCTGGTCCCGGAGGTGGTCCCCGAGGCGTCGACCGATCAGGTGCTGACCATGACCTATCTGGACGGATTGGACTGGGCTGCAGCGCAACACGCCGACCAGGAGCTGAAAAATACGTGGGCCGAGGTGATCGCGCGGTTTGTCACCGGCTCCTACCGGCACGCCAACCTGTTCCACGCCGATCCGCACCCCGGCAACTATCGCTTCGGTGAGGACGGAACGGTCGGATTCGTCGATTTCGGCTGCGTCAAGGTTCTGAGTGAGCACCAACGCCGCCAGATCGTCGACATGCTGCGAGCCGCCCTCGAGGGGCGCAAGGACGACCTGCGCGAACTGATGAGCGAAAGCGGGTTCCTGTCAACCGGGTGCACTCTCACCGCAGACGAGGCCTATCAGTGGTACGAGGGAATCATCTTCGAACTGCTGGCGCCGCAACCGGTCACCTACACCGAGCAGGCGTCCCAACGTGCCATCCATTTCCTGCTCGACGTGCGTTCCGCGGATCACCCCATGCGCAGGATGTCGGTGCCTGCCGACTTCGTGTTCTTCTCCCGGCTCAATTTCTCGATGAACGCCGTCTTTTCCGGGCTCAGGGCCACCATTCATGCCCGGGCCATGGTCGAAGACATGGACGGCCTGGCGCCTGCGATCACCGACCTTGGCCGCCAACACATTGCGTGGGTCCGCGAGCGCGGCCTGCCGTTCGGGACGGACTGCCATGACGACCGCTGACGTTACGAGTGCCCGTCTGCCCTGGGACGCGGCCAACCCGTACGAGTTCTATGAGGCGCGGCGCGACGAAGGCGACGTCGTCTGGGACGACACCGCCCAAGCGTGGCTAGCCCTAAGCTACGACGCGGTCCGGGAAGTGCTGGCGGGAACCGGATGGACCAGCGACCCGCTGGCCAACCCGCTGGCGCGGGCCGCCATCGATCTCGTCAGCCAGGACTTCGTCAAGAAGTCCATGCTTTTCGCCGACGGTCCCGATCATCAACGGCTGCGTGCGTCCGTTCGCGACGTATTCACCCGATCATTCGTCACCAACCTCAGCGCCGGCGTCGAAGCGCTCGCCGCGGCTCTCGTCGACGAGCAGCCGGTAGGCACCCCGTTCGACTTCATGGCAGAGGTCGCGCTGCCGTTACCGGTCGCGGTGATCGGCGAATGGCTCAACCTCGAGCCGGGCAGCGCGCAGCTGCTGCGTGAGCTGTCGCCGGTGATCATCCGCATGCTGGGCACACTGGCCGACCCTCAGGAAGTCGCCGCCGGCGCGGCCGCATCGGTCGCACTGACGGCCGAATTCCTCCCCCTCGCCGCGGACCGGCGAGCCCACCCCCAAGACGACTTGCTCAGCTTCATCGCCGCTGACTCAGAGTTGTTACTGGAAGAGGTCGTCATGACGGCGATACTCATCGCCGTCGCGGGCCACGAGACGACTGCCAATATGCTTGGCGCCGGACTCGTTACGATGCTCACGCCCGCCGACGAAGGGAGTCGGATCGTCGACCGCATCGATCCCGCCGATAGCGGTTTGGTGACCGAACTGCTCAGACTCAACGGTCCCGTACAGTCCACCGCACGCACCGCCACCGCCGACCACGTGATCGCCGGTGTCGAAATCCAATCCGGGCAAAGCGTTCTGGCGGTGATCGCGGCCGCCAACCGCGATCCCATGGTCTTCGACGAGCCCGGCCGGTTTCGGCTCGACCGTGACGCGCCGGCACCGTTGTCGTTCGGGTATGGGGCGCATTACTGCCTGGGCGCAGCCCTGGCACAACTCGAACTGAGCACCGCGATACCGAAAATTCTTGCCCGCAAACCCGTCTTGGCCGGCCCGGTGCAATGGCGTGACACCCCTGCCGTCCGCGGACCGCTGAACGTACCCATCGTGTTCACGGCACCTGAGCCCGGCCAAGAAGGACGGTAGCCCGTGCGCGTATTCGTGACTGGTGGAACCGGAGCGGTCGGCGGGTACGCGGTGCCCGCGTTGATCGCTGCGGGGCACCTGGTCTCGGCCCTGGCGCGCACCGATGACAAGGCGAGGGTTCTTCGTGAGCAAGGCGCCACCCCGGTGGCGGTGTCGCTGTTCGACCGCTGGAGCCTCAGCACCGCGTTCGCCGGTCACGACATCGTGGTGAATCTTGCCTCGGCGCTGCCGTCACCGCAGCGGTTCGTGCTCAAGTCGGCCTGGGCGGAGTGCCAGCGCGTCCGCACCGAGGGGTCGGCCACCGTGGTCGATGCCGCGCTTGACGCCGGCGTTTCCCGGGTGGTGCAGGAGTCGGTCGCGATGATCTACCGCGATGGAGCCGACCGGTGGCTCGACGAGGATTGGCCGACCGACCACTACCCCATCGCCGCCGGCAACCATGCGGCCGAGGCCAACGCCCGCCGATTCGGCGAAACTGGCTGCACCGCAGTCGTCTTGCGGTTCGGCATCTTCTACGGCCATGGTGCCGCGCACAGCGAACAGATCATGGCCATGGCGCGCCGCCACATCGGCTTCCGGGCCGGTGACCCGCGTGGCTATGTGTCCTCAATCCACCTGGCCGATGCCGCAACCGCGGTCGTCGCCGCGCTCGATTGTGCCGGCGGTGTCTACAACGTCGTCGATGACGCCCCTGTTAACGGCCGTGACAACGCTTTGGCAATGGCCGATGCCGTCGGCGCGAAACCCTGGATCCATACGCCCGGACGGCTCGCGCTGTTGCTCGGAGACCGCACCACCTCGATGACGCGATCACTGCGCGTCAGTAACGCTCGCTTCCGCTCGGCCACCACCTGGAAGCCTCGATTCCCCAGCGTGCGAGAGGGCTACCGAGCCATGGCGAAGGCGCGGAACTGAGTCGTTCCCGATGGCTGCCATTCGGCGTTTCGCTATTCTTCATATTCGCGCAGCCTTGGACCGGCACGCTTCTGACTCCAGGGAGAAAGAAGAAATCAAAATGTCCTCACCTCGAAAGCGGGTCATCATCGCTGTCCCCGTCCTGGTTGCCGCTGCTTTGTTGAGCAGCGCGGGCATCGCGGCCGCGACCCCCCAGGACGACGCGTACCTCGCGCAATTGCACGCCGTCGGCCTCACCTGGCCGCCGAAGACGGACGAGGCGCTGATCGCCGAGGCGCACGATGTGTGTTACGACCTGACGTGGGGTTGGACGCCGCAGCAGATCGCCGACGACCTACACGCCCGCCTGGACACCAAGGGCGTCACGTTGCTCGACGTCGGAAGCCTGGTCAACGCCGCGCATTCGATCTATTGCCCCGGCAACGTGTGTGACGCCCCCAGTCTTTGCACCTGAGGCCGCACGCCGCCGGAGGAGGTCACGCCGGTCGTTTGTCGGGTGAACTCCATGCCGGCGAGCGACCGAGATGACGCAATAGGCGGTCGAAGCCAGTGCCGTCCGGCACTTGGTCGAGCGCCGGCCCAAATGGGGCGGAAGCGCCGGTGCGGTAGTTTCCGCCCGGAACTTGCAATCCGAGCACCAGCGCCGCGTCGATCACGTTGTCGGACAATTTGAATGGGACGTGAACTGCGCGGGCCACATCCCAACCGTGCACGACGTAGTCGACGAAGTGAAACCCGATCGCCTGCTCGAAGGGAAACCCAGCACCCTTGCCGAAGTCGGGTAGTTCGAAGGACACGGCAAGCGTCTCGTCCTTGGCGATTGCCGTGAGCAACTCGCAAGCGGCGGCCGCATAACTGCCTGCGGGGTCGGCCGCTACCGCGTCGATCACCGCAGACGTCTCCCACACCGCGGGATCGGCGCCGGCGCCGTGAGCGGCCGCGGCGAACCCTCGATGCTGCGCGGTCATATGTGCCAGCAGTCCAAGCAGAGTCCAGTCGCTGCATGGGGTTGGGCGCTCGAGGTCGCTGGTGCTGACCCTCTGAACAATGTCGATGGTGGCCATCACGGCCTCGCGGTGGTGTGTTCGCAGAGTCTCTATCGTATGCGTAGTCATATCGTAAACATACGCACATAATCCTGTTTCCTCTACTATCGCGCCATGACCAAAGGGCAGTCCCGGCCTGATCTTGCGGCGATGCTCGGACCGTTGGTGCGCGAGCTCGTGGCTGCCGAGTTGCCGATTCTTGAGCGCCACGGGCTATCGATGTGGGGTTACACCGTGCTGACCGAACTGGACAACTCACCTGTGCGCACACAAGCCGCCCTGGCCGCGGCTATCGGCGCGGACAAGACCCGCATCATCGCCGTCCTCGACGATCTGCAGCAGCTCGGGTTAATTGACCGCCGCCCCGATCCTGACGACCGTCGGGTCCGGCTGCTTGAGCTCTCCGAGCGCGGAAGGACAGTCAAAAGACAGGCGCAGCAAGCGATTCAGCGTGGCGAAGAGCGTTGGCTATGCCAGCTGACTCCGTCGGACCGCAAGTCGCTGTTGCGCATCCTTCAACAAATCACGCCTCGCCCAACTGATGATTGACCTCACCGGGCGATTGGTGGTGCCCCGCGACTCTCGAGAAGCAATGTGGCCTGTAGCGTGACCGCCGTGAAGACCTCCCGGATGTACTCCTCGGTCGCGCTCGCGGCTTCTGTCGCGGCGACCGTCATGGCGGTCGGCGGTGCCGGCACGGCCGCCGCGGCCGGTTCATGCCCCACCGCCGCGCCGCAGAACGGCGGGACGCCCGACTGGACGCTGAGCGGCACCACCGGCAGCGTCGCGGTCACCGGTTCCACGGATACGACCGCTCCGGTGGTGAACGTGACCGCACCGTTCAGCGTGAGCCAGACCCAGGTGCACACGCTGCATGCCGGCGATGGTCCGGTGGTGTCCAACACCGCCAGGGTCTCGGTCTGCTACATGGGCGTCAACGGGCGTGACGGGTCAGTGTTCGACAGCAGCTACCAGCGGGGCGCCCCGGTCGATTTCCCGCTGACCGGTGTCGTGCCCGGCTTCCAGAAGGCCATCGCAGGGCAGAAGGTCGGGTCGACGGTCGCCGTCGCGATGGTCCCCGCCGACGGCTACCCCCAGGGCCAGCCCAGCGCCGGGATCCAGCCCGGCGACTCGCTGGTGTTCGCGATCAAGATCCTCAACGCCACGGGTTAGCAAGGCCCACGAAATACCTTGTGCCGTAGGTCAATCGCCCAACGGCGCGAACATGAGCGCGGGATCGATCCCGAGCTGTTGGGCGACGTGAGTGGTGTCCCAATACTCACGCCAGTGCGTGATCGCGTCGTCGCGCACCTCGAAGAGCGCCGTGACGTGGAACGTGACCGCGGCGCCGTTCATGGCCTAGCGGGAGTTCAGGGACGGCGCAGCGTGATGATGGTGACGTCGTCGTCGGTGTGGCCCGATGCCATCGCCGTCCAGATTCCGGTCGCCGTGGCATCGCCGGCCCGGCCGAGGTTTTCGGCCAGCAGGTCCAGACCGTCGTCGATCGATTCACCGCGGCGTTCCACGAGGCCGTCGGAGAACAGGACCACGCCGTGCCCGCGCTCGACGGTGAAGGTACTGGGTGCGTACGTCACGCCTTTGATGCCGATGGGTGGCGAGAGCTTGATCGGTGCCGGCACCGCCGGCGCCGAGGAGTTCGTCAGGTAGGGCATCAAGTGGCCGGCAGAGGCCGCCTCCACCCGCCCCGAGTCGAGATCGACCCGCGCCGCGATGACGGTGGCGAACGCGCCGCGCAGCATGTGCAGGCAGAAGTCGTTGAGCTGCGCCAGCGCCTCGGCCGGTGCGGCGCCGGCGAACAATTGGGCGCGCAGGGCGTTGCGGAGCGCGGCCATGGTGCCGGCCGCGGCGATGCCGTGCCCGGCGACGTCGCCGATCAGCACGATCAGCCGGCCGTCGCGCAGCTCGAACGCGTCGTACCAGTCGCCACCGACGTTGTCCCCCGACGCCGGCTCGTAATGCGCCGACAGTTCCCAGCTTTCGAGCACCGGAATCGACTCGGGCAGCAGGCTGCGCTGCAGCGCCTCTGCCACGCGCAGCGCCCCGCGCGTGCGGCGGTACAGCGACTCGACCAGGTAACGCCGCAACGAGGCGGCGGATTCGGTCTCGCTCAGCGACCACGGCTCGCCGCGTTGGTGGACGATCTCGCGCCACCGGTCGAACGATTTGCGCGGGCTGAGCCGAAGCTGGTCGTCCTCGCTGACTGCGATCGCCTTGTTGTACGGGTCGCCGCCCCAGTCGACCGAGCGCAGCACCTCTCGCCGGAACCAGATGGCGTGTTGGCCGTCAGGCAGGTTGAGCGCCAGCGCCCCGGCGGCCACCTGGGGATCGAGGCCGAGCTCGGGCAGCGCGCGGGACAGGCATTCGCTGCTGGCGATGTCGTCGTCCACGTCGCGCGCCCAGGCGGCGACGGCCGAGACGATGTCCGGCGGTGGAACCGCGCCACGCGTCCGTCGATCGCCCCCGATATCGACGACCACTCCGTCGGCGGGCACCAGGTCGAGCAGGTCGGGCGCGCCGAGCAGCGCCTGCGACAGCGGTTCGCCATCGTCCAGCGTGGCGGCCGTGAGCTTGGCCAGGATGGCTTGCGCGGCCAACCGCTTGTGCAGTTGCTCGTCCTCGAACCGGTCGACGAGTCGCAGCGACAGGGTGGAGCCGAGGAACTCGGCGGCGGCCCGGGTGCCGAACGGCGGCAGGTGCGGACCGGCGTAATGGTGGCAGGCGATCAGCCCCCACAGCCGTCCCTGCCGCAGCAGCGAGATCGACATCGAGGCGTGCACGCCCATGTTCTGCAGATATTCAATATGGATGGGCGACACGCTGCGCAACGTGGCATACGTCAGATCCAGCGGGGTATCGGTCGCGGGGTCGACGCTGGGCACCAGCGGTGCCGGCGTGTAGTCGACGTCGGAGATCAGCCGAATCCAGTTCTTCTCGTACAGCGCGCGCGCCTGCGCCGGGATGTCGGTCGACGGGTAATGCAGGCCGAGGAAGGAGTTGAGGTCGTCGCGCTTGGACTCTGCGACAACCTCGCCGTTGTATTCCTCGTCGTAGCGGTACACCATGACGCGGTCGAAGCCGGTCAGATCGCGGACGGCGCGCGCGGCGGTGGCGTACAGCTCGGTCAGCGTGGACGCCCGGTTCAACTCCTCGACCGCGCCGCGGACCGCCTGATACGTGTTAGGGAAGGAGAACGGCCGCTTGCCGTAGGCGATCTCGAGCTCCACCAGCACCACGCCCCCGGGCTCGCGGTGCAGGATGGCGTCGAAGGCGCGCGGCTCGCCGCCGACCTCGATGGTGCACTCGAGCGGGTTGTTCTGACGGAGGCTGCCGAAGGTTACCGCGGCCTGCTCGATGCGGGCGGCTTGCTCGGAACCGATCAACTCCGACAGATGCCGGCCCAAGACCGCGTCGACGGGACGTCCGAGCAGGTCGGCGACGTTGGCGCTGACCTGACGCACCTCGAACGCGGGCTCACGCACCACCGCGAGCACACCACGCGGCTGGATGCTGCCGGGGATGTGGATGGGCTCACGCGCGCAGTTGTCCAGGTCGATCGGGGTGCCGACCGGCACGAGATCGTCGCTCGGCTGATCCACGGGTGCCGAGGGCCGGGTGAACCGCTCGTCGTCGGTCACGCGAGCGGCTTTATCGGAATGATCAGGGGTAGCAGCCAGACCTCCACGCTATCAATGTGTGTCGCCATTCATCCGACGCGGTGATCCGCCCCGCCGCGATCACCAATGTAATCTGAGCAGGTCATGTGCTCGATCGCCGTCCCAGCAAGCCGCCGCCTTTCGGTCGCGATGAAGGAGGGCTCCGCGGCCGAACACGATGCCGCCGAGCAGAGCCCGTTCATGTCCGAGCTGCTCGCCGGACGGATCGGCGCGGCGGGCTATTCCGACTATCTGCTCCGATTGCGCGTGGTGTACGCCGCCCTCGAGGACGCGGTGCGAGCCCGCAGCGACGACGCGATGGTGGCCGCCGTGTATGACCCCGCACTGGAGCGCCTGACGGCTATCGACGGCGACCTCGAACACTGGCTGCCCCCGGCGCCGCGCGCGACGTCGACTCCCCCGCGGCGACGGCCTACGCGGAGCGGCTCGGCGCCCTCACCTGGGGAGGTGCGCTGGTGGCCCACCACTACACGCGCTACCTCGGCGATCTCTCCGGCGGCCGGGGCATCGGCAAGATCCTGGATCGCACGTTCGATCTCGGCGGCGCCGGCCTTGCCTTCTACGACTTTCCGGTGCGGCCCAAACCCTACAAAGACGCCTACCGCACTCGCCTCGATGCCCTTGCCGCCGACGCCGGCGACATCGATCGCATCGTTGGCGAGGTGAAAATCGCCTTCGGCCTGAACCAGGCCATCTTCGACGAATTGGCCGACAGCATCGCGGAACCTCAGCGCTGACGCGCGCCCGTGGGCGCCGGGCGAACCCGTCAGACCTGGTTGAATCCGCCGTCGGCGGTGACCGTGGATCCGGTGCTGAAGCTGGACAGATCGCTGGCCAAAAACACTGCGGCATTGGCGATCTCGGCCGGATCGGCGAATCGGCCCAGCGGGATCGTAGCGATGCGTTCGGCGCGGAACTCTTCGATCGACGCGTCGGGATCGGTCTGCGCGGCCAACGCGTTGCTTCCCGGTGTGGCCGTCGATCCCGCCACGATCACGTTGACCCGGATGTTGCGGTCGGCGAGTTCGTTGGCCCACGCTCGCGCCAGCGACCGGACGGCCGCCTTGGTGGCGGCGTAGATGCTGAGCCCGGCGCGTCCCCGGTCGGCGGTGGTGGAGCCGGTCAGGATGACCGAGGCGCCGTCGTTGAGCAGCGGCAGCGCCTTCTGCACGGTATAGACGACGCCCTTGACGTTGGTGGTCAGCAGGGAGTCGAGATCGTCGTCGGTGATCTCGCCCAGCCGCGCCACCCTCGTCGAACCGGCGTTCGCCATCACGATGTCGAGACCGTTGCCGGCCGCCGCGACCTCGGCGTAGAGCCGGTCCAGGTCCTCCGGTATTCCGACGTCACCGCGCACCGCGGTGGCACGCGGACCCAATGTGGTTGCCGCACTGTCGAGTTCGGCCTGGCGCCGGCCCGTGATGAAGACCCTTTCGGCGCCCTCGTCAAGGAACCGTTGCGCGGTGGCCAGTCCGATTCCGGAGTTGGCCCCGGTGATGACGGCGGTCTTGTTGTCCAGCAGTCCCATTCAGTTCTCCTGAGATCGCGCTGATTTCGCGCGCTGCCAGATCAGGCGTCCGTTGCGGAGCTTGCCCTTGATGAGCACGGGCTCGGCGGGCCCGAGCTGCAGGCGGTCGTCGCCGACCTGCGCTGCGCGGTACTGCGTTCCACCGATCCAGTTGGGTAGCAGGCTGACGTCGACGTGGTGCGCGATCACGCCGTCGTCGAGAACGCTGTACGGGCCCGCGTAGGCCAGGTATCCCCTGGCCGCCGCGGCCAATTCGTCGCCGGTGGCGAGTTGCAGGTCGCCGCGGGCGATCGGCGGCCGGTCCGCGCGCATGAGCTGGGCGGACATGTAGCCGTCGGCGGTGTACAGAATGATTCCGCGGGCGTCGGTGCCCAGCGGATAACGCACGTTCGAGCCGTCCACATCGGAGGTCTCGTAGGACTCCAACGTCCAGGCCCCGACGAGGTACTCCCGCAGATCCTGCGTGGTGGGTGTGGTCATGGCTGGCCCCTTCGTGATGTGTTGTCACCGCTCGGCTCCGTCGAGCACGGATCCGAGTGCGCCCGCCGTCGACGGATCGATAATGCCGCGCGGCACCCGCCTCAACGCGATCGCCCCCGCATCAGCTGTGAGAACCGTGACAGCCGGCGACTCGCCCGTCACGTTCGCAGTCGAACTAAAGTCTGCAGCATGCTCGCCGCTTCGGTCCTGTCGCCGTGGTCAGTGCGCCGCCCGCCGCGGGCGGCCGGTGAGTCCGGACGTTAGGCCCGGTACAGACGCGTGGCGGCCCTGGCGTTGGCGCTTGCCGGACTGGCGTTTCTCGACTCGCTCAATGTGCTCAACGTGGGAGTGGTCTCGGCCGTCATCTTCGACAGCCGGCTGGGGCGCCGATCGCCGATTCCGGGTGCCTTGAGCTACATCGCGGGCGTGTTCGCGGTGACGACCGCCTTCGGCGTCTGCACCGTGCTGGGCATCGGCTTCATCACCGAGGTGCTCGACTTCCACCTGACACCGGCCATCCGCTTCCGGGGCGAACTGTTGCTGGGTATCGTCCTGATCGGCTTGGCCTACTTCCCGCTGACGGCACAATCCTCGGCGCCGGGTTGGGCGCTGGCGGCGATGCGGCAACGGCCGTGGCTGCTCGGATTTCTGGGGCTGGCGGTGGGCGGTGGCCAGGCCCCGACCGCCGTGCCGTACCTCACCGGCTTGGCGATGCTCGCCGCGCTGCACCCGCGGCCACCGCTCTGGCCGCTGATCATCATCGCCTACTGGGCCATCGCCCTGTCGCCGCCGCTGCTGATCCTCGGCCTCTCGACGAGAAAAACCATGCGCGCCAAGCGCATTCAGCGCGCGATCGTGCGCGCTCTCACCCGCTACGGGCCGATGTCGGTGCGGCTGTTGTTCCTGGTTTTCGGCACCGGCCTGATCGCCGATGCGCTCGTCAATCACAGCGCACTGTGGTGACGCGCCACCACTTCTCATCTGTTGCACAGCGAGCCGGATTACCTTGTCGCGTGTGACTGATCGTCAAGAACGCGCGATGTCCTTCGGTTCGATCGCCGAGGACTACGACGGGCTGCGGCCGCATCCACCGCAGCAGGCGGTGGACTGGCTGTTGCCACCGGGGTGTGAGGTCGCCGTCGACGTCGGTGCGGGCACCGGGTTGTTCACCCGCACGCTCGTCGGGCGGGCGGCCCATGTCGTCGCCGTCGAGCCCGATGCGCGGATGCGTGCGGTGCTGGCCGAGCGGTCGCCCGGGGTGCGCGCCGTGGCGGGCACCGGCGAGGCGATCCCTCTCCCCGACGATTCCGCGGACGCGGTGTTCGTGTCGTCGGCGTGGCACTGGATGGATCCCGAACGGGCGGTGCCGGAGATCGGCCGGGTGCTGCGCGACGGCGGGCGGTTCGGGCTGATCTGGACCAGTCGAGACCGCGACGTCGACTGGGTCCGCGACCTCGAGGTGCTGCCCAAGGACGACTCGTCCGAATTGGATGCGCCCGACCGGTTCCGCCGGCGCCACGAAAACGTCGTGCTCCCCGATCCGCAGATCTTCCACAACGTCGCGCGGGAAACCTTCGGGTTCGTGCGGACCATGAAGATCGACGACGTCGTCGCGATGCTTGCCACCTACAGCCGGGTGATCATCGCCTCGCCGGATGACCGCGCGCAGCGGCTCGCCAACGCCCGAGCCGTCCTGGCCGAACGTTTTCCCGGCGCCGATTCGATCGACATCCCGATGCAGTCCCGGTGCTGGCGCGCCGACCGGATCGCCCGCGGCCAGCGGCCTCAGGCCTGCGGGCCCTCCGATGGTGGCCAGACCGTCCCGGGCGACGCGTCGCCGGGACTTTCGTAATCGCCGCGGGACAGCGGCACCCACCGCTCGCTGGGTGCGGGCTGCTTCGACGAGGGAAAGTCGCGCAGACTGCCCGTCGGCTTGGCGTCCCATTTGGCGAACGTCAACGGTGTCTGCAGCCAGCAGTGCAGGAGGTTGTAGGCGGCCTCCAGCGAGTCAATGTGCGTGCGTTCCCAGCCATGACTGCCGTCGAGCCCGAAGCCGACCAGCGCCGCACGGGTGTTGGCCCCGGCCTCGATGGCCGCGGCCGCATCGGAGCGGTAGTAGCGAAAAATGTCGCGGGCGAACGGAATTCCCTGCTCCTGTGCGAGCCGGCAGAGCTTCCGGGTCAGGTGATAGTCGAACGGGCCGTGCATGTCGGCCATCGGGATCGTCACACCGTCCTCGAGGGAATGCTGGCCGGGCGCGCACACCGCGTTGTCCACCGATACCAACTCGGCGACGTCCGCGGGCAGGCCGTGACTGGCCCCGTGGCCGACCTCCTCGGTGATGGTGACCATGATCGTGGTGCGGTGCGGCAGCACCACTTTGTTCTCGGAGAAGTTCTTGGCCAGGGCGAGCGCGATCGCCACGCCCGCCTTCCCGTCCAGATGACGGGAGACGATGAAACCGTCGGCGGTGAGCTCGGGGCTGGTGATCAAGGCCACGAAATCGCCGACCTGCAGGCCCAGCCGAACCAGGTCCTCCCGCGTTGAGACCCTGCGGTCGATGCGAACCTCGACGTGCTCCCAGTCCGTGGGCTGGGTGTCGATCTCGTCGCCGAACGCGTGCCCACTGGCCTTCAGCGGCATGACCGTGCCGGTGATGAACTCGTCGGGGTCGTCGATGAAGATGCGCACCCGGGCGCCCGCGGCGAACCGCGCCGAAAAGGTGCCGACGGGAACGATTTCGAGGCGGCCGTTGTCCTTGAGGTCGCGGACCATGCAGCCGATGGTGTCGGAGTGGACCACCAGCGCCCGGTCGGTGGTCGCGGACTCACCGGCCAGTTCGGCCGTCAGCGCGCCGCGCCGGGTCAGGGTGAACGGCACCCCGAAGTCGTCGAAAATGTCGCCGATGACCTGCATCACCGCGTCCGTGCGTCCCGACGGGCTCGGGGTCTGCAGCAGCGCGAGCAGCGTGTCGATCATCCACGCGCGGTCGGCCTCGGCCATGGCCGCGGTCTGGCCCACGTCATCTCCTCTCGAGTCGTCGCGAACGCGTTCAACCTACCGTGTGTCCGGCACCGGACGCCCGCTGCGGGCCGTCGTCGCGGGCCCGCGATCTGTCCACCGCCCCTAGGAGGCGGATTCCATCGTCGAGATCAAATCCGCCAGGGTCAGGATTCGCTGGGCGTCGCGGACGTGCAGGCTCTCGATCATGCGGCCATCGACCGTGATCACGCTGGTGCCGGCCGCCTGCGCCTGCTCGTAGGCCGAGACGATCTTGCGGGCGTCCTCCAGTTCCTTGTGTGACGGACCGAACAGCTCGTTGGCGGGGGCGATCTGCGACGGGTGGATCAGGGTCTTGCCGTCGAATCCCATTTCGCGGCCCTGCTGGGCCTCGGCCCGGAACGCGGCCTCGTCGGTGATGTCGTTGAACACGCCATCCAAGATCACCTTGCCGGCCGCCCTCGCTCCCAACAAGGCCAGGCCCAGGGCCGGTACCGCGGGCGCGCGGCCGGGGACGTGCAGGCCGTGCAGCTCGTTGACCAGGTCGTTGGTGCCCACCACCAACCCGGCCAGGCGATCGCTGGCCGACGCGACCTCTTCGGCCCGCAGAAAGGCCCGGGGCGTTTCGATCATCACCCACAGCTGCAACGATTTCGGCGCTCCCAAGTCGTCGAGCGCCTCGGCGAGCGCTTGAACCTGTTGGCCCGTCTCGACTTTCGGCACCAGCACGCCGTCGGCCGTCGATTCGGCCACGGCGGCCAGGTCGTCGGAGTGCCATTCGGTGTCCAACCCGTTGATCCGCACCACGACCTCACGGGGCCGGTAGCTCTCCGACGAAATCGCGTCGCACACCGTCGTCCTCGCATCGGCTTTCGCGTCCGGTCCGACCGCATCCTCGAGGTCGAATATCAGCACGTCCGCCGGCAGCGACTTGCCCTTCTCCAGGGCGCGAGGCTTGTTGCCCGGCAGGTACAGGGCGGATCGCCGGGGGCGCAGGGTCGGTGCCATGAAGTGATTCGCTTTCGCGGTCGTCGTGCGGCGGGACCGGAGTCAGATGCCCGCGCGACGGGTGCGTGGTGCGCGCGGCATAGCCAGAAAGTACCCTTCGGTACCGGTGGTGCAGTCGCCGGTGGTGAGCGGCCCCGAGGGCGAATTGGCCGCCGCGGCGGGTAGATCTCGGAAGGGGAAAGCGAATGTCATCATCCGGCTCGGCGCGTACCGAGGGCGACAGCTGGGACCTGGCCTCCAGCGTGGGGGCGACCGCGACGATGGTCGCGGCCTCCCGAGCGCTGGCGTCGCGCGACCCGGACCCGCTACTGGATGACCGGTTCGCCGAGCCGTTGGTGCGGGCGGTCGGGCATCCCTTCTTCACCCGCATGCTGGATGGTCAGATCCCGCTCGACACCGACGACATGCCGATGACGCTGCAGCAGCGGCGCGAGCAGATGGCGGCGCGGACGAGGTTTTTCGACGATTTCTTCGGCGCCGCCTCCGCGGCCGGAATCCGGCAGGCTGTCATCTTGGCCGCCGGACTGGATGCACGGGCCTATCGGTTGCCGTGGCCGTCGGGCACCGTGGTGTTCGAGGTCGACCAGCCTGAAGTGATCGCCTTCAAGACCGCCACGCTCGCCCAGATCGGTGCGGAACCGACCGCCGAGCGCCGGACCGTCGCCATCGATCTCCGCGATGATTGGCCAACCGCACTGCACGGCAGCGGCTTTGACACCGGCTCCCGCACCGCGTGGATCGCCGAGGGCCTGCTGCCGTACCTACCGCCCGATGCCCAGGACCGGCTGTTGGACAACATCACCGCGCTCAGCGCGCCGGGCAGCCGGCTGGCCACCGAGAACATCACCGACATGGCGGTTTTCACCGACGAACGGGCCCGGGCGATGCGCAGCACCTGGCGGCGACATGGACTGGACATCGATGTCGCCGAGCTGATTTGGCTCGGGGAGCGCCGCCCCGCCGCTGAGCATCTGGGCGCCACCGGCTGGAACGTCACCCGCCACCCCACCGAACAGGTTTACGCCGATTACGGATTTGCGCTGCCGGACAACGAGATCCTCAAGGAATTCCGTCACGCAATCAGTTATCTCAGTGCCGAATTGCGCTGAGCCCCAGGAACTTCAGCGCCGACGCTATGGCCTGGCCTCGCGCCACCCTCGTTCGAACGGCAGGCGCCACGCGTTCGGTGCGATCAATTGGTGAATCGCGTTGGGGCCCCACGTGCCGGGCTGATACAGCTTGGCCGGCGGCGGATCGGTGAGCAGGTCTTCCGAACGCTCCCACAATGATTCGATGCCTTCCGCGGTGTTGAACAGCGTGTGGTCGCCCCGCATCGCGTCGAGGATCAATCGTTCGTAGGCCTCCAGCACGTCCACGACGGTGTCGATCTCCTGCGAGGAGAACTGCATGGACAGCTTGTCCAGCTTCATGCCGGGCCCGGGCCGCTTGCCGTAGAAGGACAGCGAGACCTTCGAGTTGTCGGCGAGGTCGAAGGTGAGGTGATCGGGACCCTGGGTGCCCACCCCGGACCCGGGCGGGAACATGGTTCGCGGGGCCTCTTTGAACGCGATCGAGATGATGCGGATCCCCTCGGCCATCTTCTTGCCGGTGCGCAGGTAGATGGGCACCCCGGCCCATCGCCAGTTGTCGATGCCGACCTTGAGCGCGATGAACGTCTCGGTGTCGGAATCCTGTGCCACCCCGTCTTCTTCGCGGTAGCCGTTGTATTGACCACGGACCACGTTCGACGGCTTGACCGGCAGCATCGACCGGAACACCTTGTTCTTTTCCTCGCTGATAGCGAACGGTTCCAGCGCCGTCGGCGGTTCCATCACCACGAACGCCATCACCTGGAACAGGTGGGTGACCACCATGTCCTTATAGGCGCCGGTCTCTTCGTAGAAGTTCGCCCGCTGGTCCAGGCCCAGGGCCTCGGGGATGTCGATCTGAATGTGGTCGATGAAGTTGCGGTTCCAGATCGGCTCGAAGAGCCCGTTGGCAAAACGGAAGGCCAGGATGTTCTGCGCGGCTTCCTTGCCCAGGAAGTGGTCGATGCGGAAAATCTGTGATTCCTCGAAGGTTTCGTGCACGAAGTCGTTCAACGCCACCGCGCTGGCCAGGTCGGTGCCGAACGGCTTCTCCATCACCACCCGTGAGCGCTCGACCAGCTTGGCGTCGCTCAGCATGGTGATGACGGCGCGCGCCGCCTTGGGCGGCACCGACAGGTAATGCAGTCGCCGGACGTTGGGCCCCAGGTTGTCCTCGGCCTGCGCCACCGCCTCGGCCAGCGCCTCGGGGCCGGCGCCCTGGGGGACGTAGGTGACGATGTTGGCGAAGTTCGACCACTGTTCGGGCGTGAGTTTGTGCGTGCCGAAGGAATCGACCGACTTTTTGGCGAGATCGCGGAATTCGTCTTGACTCAGGTCTTCCAGCGACGTGGCGACGATCTGGATATCGGGCGCCAACTCGGACTGGTCCAGGTACGCCAGGCCGGGGATCAGCTTTCGTTTCGCCAGATCGCCCGTCGCCCCGAAAAGGACGATGACGTGCGGGTCGAGCGGATCGGCATGGTGGCGACGCGGACGGGCGTCGGCAGCGGGGTAGGCGATGGTCTGAGGTTTCTCGGTAGCCACTCTTGCGATACTTCCATCGCCACGGCGCTGTGTCTCGTTCGTTTGGCGGCCCCTTGATCTGGTTAACGAACGCGCAATCGGGTATGGGTTAGCGGCGGGTTCCCGGCGCCGGGGCCCGTCCCCCCAACGCCCATGGAAAGCGATATGACCAAACCCGACAAAGACCCGCTGAGCCGCGCTCAGGAGCTGGAAAACATCGTCGATCAGCTCGAGGAGAAGGTTACCGAGGAGAGCGAAGCCGAAGGCGTTCCCGGCAACCGCAGCGATCGGGAACAAGCCGCTGTCCGCGGCACCACCAGCGAGCCGCCGGACTAGCGGGTCATTCGCCCGGTATGGCGATGGCGTGCGCCTTCAGCGTCGCCAGCAGCTCGGCCGCCGGCCATTCCTCGGCCCGGTAGCGGACCGGATTGATTCCCGCGACGGGCAGGATGCCCACCGCGTCGACCACCGTCGGGAACGGCACGGTGAACTTGTCGGTCACATTCGACGGGTCGCCGGCCACGAACGTCACGTAATCGGTCTGCGGCAGCTCCCACGGGATCCCCTGCCCCCACACCGCATTGGTGCGCCGACCCCAGGCCGTCTCGATCATCTGCGCTTCGCCGACGTATTGCGGGAACAACTCGCGCTCATAGTGCTCCCGTAGGAATTCGGCCTGGTGGTTGTATTCCCTTGTGGCCAAGAGGGTTCGGGCCCGCAACGCCAACCCGCGCAGGGGGTGTGGGCCGGCCTGGTCGAACGGCGCGATGACGTTGCCCACGATGGTGTAACCCTGCGGTGAGATGGGTTGGTCGGCGTCGAGGTACATCTGCTCGGCGGCCTCGAAGAGATCCTCGGCGTCGTCCGGCGCATCGGTGCCCAGCAGCAACACGCCGTCGCCGGGGAAGAACACCAGTGGGCGGTGCCCGCCGGTGGCCGCCAGCGAACCCAGCCAGCCGGCGGCCAGGATCATCGAATCGACGTAGGTGCCCCCGTCCGCGTCCTTCAGCAGGAACTTCTCCCCCGGCGCGAAGGCCTGCTGACGCGCGGAAAGGTTGTCCCTGGCCACCGCGAACGCCTGATCGCCGGTGATGCCCCACGCGTTCGTCTCCGCCGGCGACACCACGGCCCGCACGGTGGGCAGGTCGACGACCACCATCTCGTTGATGAAGGGGAACACCGGGCGGACCCAGGGCTGAGCGCCGGTGTTGACCAAGCCGTTGACGTAGCTTTGCGGGCGCAGCACCGGCCGGAGCAACGGTTGGGCCTCGGCCCAATTCATGGGCGGAGTCGGCGGTTGGTCGGTTGCCATGGTCACGGTCGGTGCTTCCTGCTCTCGAACAGCGAACACGCACGTTACACCCTGCGCAGGCCGGCACAAGTCACCCTTTTCGGTCTGTCTGCGTCGTGGTGGCAGGCCCGAACCAGATGGCGAGGGCGTCGCGTAGCGCGGGGTCCGTGCCGTCGCCCGCCCAGGCGACGTGTCCGTCCGGCCGGATCAACACCGCCGGCGGCACCGTCACGGTGCCGAGCACCGGGAGTGCGCAGCGGCCGACGTGTTTCGCGTCGACGGTGCGGACCCGGTCCGCCCATCGCGAGATGTCGATGCCGCCGGCCTCGCCGAAATTGAGCAGTACCGGGCGGGCGGGCCGGAGCAGGTCGAACACGCGCAGCGAACCGTCGGCGGTGACCAGGTCCAGATCGGGCATGCGGCGGCCGACCAGCGGATGCCCCTCGCCCAGGTCGTAATGAATGTCCAGGCCGGACATCATCGCGGCGAAGCTTGTGCGGGGTTCGTCCATGGCGAGGAGGTCGGACACGGTGTCGCGCAGTGCCTGGGTGCGTTCGTCGGGGTGCAAGAGCGCCATCTGCGCCAACGCGTTGCGCAGCACCCGCCGGGCAACCGGGTGCCGTTCGGTGTGGTAGCTGTCCAGGAGGCTGTCGGGCGATGTCTTGTTGACCACCTGGCCCAGCTTCCAGCCGAGATTCACCGCATCCTGGACGCCGGTGTTGAGGCCCTGCCCGCCCACCGGGTGGTGGATATGCGCGGCGTCCCCGGCGAGCAGGACCCGCCCGCGGCGGTAGGCGGCGGCCTGCCGCGCCGCGTCGGTGAACCGGGAAATCCAACTGGGGCTGTGGATTCCGTAGTCGGTCCCGTACACGGCGACGAGGGCCTGGCTCAGCTCGCGCAGCGTGGGTGCGGTGCCCGGTCCAAGCTGCGCCTCGGTGACCATCACCCGAACCGGCCCGTCCTCCTCGGCGGTGGACAGGGCGTGGACGCCGAGCGCGTCGTGCCGGATGCCCCACTGCGGCGATTGTCCGGTCGGAAAGTCCATTTCGACCTCGGCGAGCAGATAGCTGGTCGTGGCGTCCCAGCCGGGAAATTCGATGCCGGCCGTCTTGCGGATCACGCTGCGCCCTCCGTCGCACCCGACCAGATACTCGCCCCGCATGGTTCGACCGTCGGCCAGGCCGACGTCGACGCCGCTGCCGTCCTGGGCGAACGTTGACACCTGCCCGCCCCGGTAGACCGGCACGCCGAGCTCGCCGACCCACTCGGCCAGGATGCGTTCGATCTCGTTCTGCCACAGCGCAAGTCCGTAGGGGTGCCGGGTGGGAAAGTCGCTGATGTTCAGCCGGATCTGGGAGAACCCGGCGACCTGCGCCACCTGGCCCCGCGACAGGAACCGATCGGCGATGCCACGCTGATCCAGAACTTCGATGGTGCGGGAATGCAGGCCGCCGGCCCGCGCTCCGATCAGGTCCTGACTGGTGCGCCGCTCCACGATGGCGGCGTCGACTCCCGCCAAAGCCAACTCGCCCGCCAGCATCAGCCCGGTCGGGCCGCCCCGGCGATGAGCACCGCGTGCTCGATGCCGCCGTCGTGTGCTACCCCCGAAACGTCCACTTCGTCAACCCCGCTTCACCTGAATTCCGGTCGAGGACAGCGATTTTGCATCACCACCCCGGTCTTGCGGCAAGCCCCCGTATGCGCTATAGGTTGAAAGTGGCGGGGAAAACAATCACCAACGGTCGCGCACCGCGTCGATGGCGCGGTAGATCCGCTGCTCGCTGACCGGGCGAGGCGTGCCGAGCTGCTGGGCCCACAGGCTCACCCTGAGTTCCTCGATCTGCCGGGCGATATCGCGAACTTCGACGGACGCCCTCGCCGGTTGCGGCAGCTCCCGCACCAGCTCGCCGAAGGCCTCCTGCACAGCGTGCACCCGCTGCATGCGCTCCCGATCGGCCTCGGCCGCGCGAGGCAGCGCGTCGAGGCGGCGACGGATTGCGAGCAGATAGCGGGTGAGATCGGCGAGCTGCGCGGCGCCGGTAGCGGCGACGAAACCGGCCGGCAACAGCCGATCCAGTTGCGCACGGACGTCGGCGATCGCGTCGGTGTGCGCGGGCGGCGGATTCGCGGGCAGCAGCAGCTGCACCTCCTGAGCCGCGGCCAGCACCCTCTCGACACGGCCCACGATGTCGGCGGTTGTTTTTTGCAAAGACGTTCCCACCCGCTGTTGCAGGGCGGCGAACTCCGCGCGCGTCCACACCGGCGCCGACACGAGCGCGTCGGTCGCGGCGTCGGCGCAGTCCTCCAGCAGCGCGGGCAGATCGCCATCGGGGTTGGCGCCCAGAGCCAGCCGGGTCCGTGCATCGAGTTGGCGCGCAATGGCTTTCACCGGTGAGGCGACGCCGAGCCGTACCAGCCGCCGGATGCCGGGCCCCATCGCCTTGTCCTGCTCGGCCGCTGTGGCGAACACGCGAAGCGCGACGGTGCCGCCCGTGTCGACGAACGCGGGAAAGCCCCGCACGGTGCGCCCGTCAATCGTGCGTTCGACGACGCGCGGCAGTTCGTCGAGGTCCTCGGGCCAGGCGCGCAACCCCGCGCGCTCCAGCTCGCCCGCGACGGCGTGCGCGACGGCCCGCCGGGCCGGCGCCGTGAGCCGCTCCTGCAGTGCCCACAGGTCCTTGCCGCGAGCCACCTCGACGCCGTCGCCGGACTCGACCGCGAAGGTCACCCGCAGGTGCGGGGGCAGCTTGTCCAGATCGAAGGCGTCGACGGGCACCAAAACCCCGGTGCGACGGCGCAACTCGTGTTGCAGCGCCGGCAGCAGCGGCTCGGTGGCCGGATCGATCGCGGCCAGCACCGCGCGGGCCGCGTCGGGTGCGGGAACGAAGTTGCGGCGCAACTCTTTCGGCAGTGAGCGGATCAAGGCGGTCACCAGTTCCTCGCGCAGGGCCGGCACCTGCCAGGCGAACTCGTCGCCACCCAGGCGCGCCAGCACGTCCATCGGCACGTGCACGGTGACGCCGTCGTCGGCGGCTCCCGGCTCGAACCGGTAGGTCAACGGCAACGCGACATCGCCGGCGCGCCACGTGCTCGGCCGGTCCGCGTCGGCGGTCTCGTCGGTGCGCAGCAGGTCGGCACGGGTGAACGTCAACAGGTCAGGTGTCTTGTGCCGCTGCTTCTTCCACCAGGCGTCGAAATGCCGCGCGGAGACGACGTCCGCGGGAATGCGGGCGTCGTAGAGCGCGTACACGCCGTCGTCGCCGACCAGCAGGTCGCGGCGGCGGGCCCGCTCCTCGAGCTCCTCGAGCTCGGCCCGCAGCCGGGCGTTGTCGGCGAAGAAGTGATGGCGGGTGTGCCACTGGCCCTCCACCAGCGCGTGGCGGATGAACAACTCGCGCGCGACCACCGGCTCGATGCGCGCGTATCCGACGCGGCGGCGCACGGCCAGCGGCAGCCCGTACAACGTCACCCGCTCGTAGGCCATCACCTCGCCGCGTTTGGCGTCCCAATGCGGCTCGCTGTGCGTGCGCTGCACCAGGTCGCCGGCGACCCGCTCCACCGCCTCGGGCTGGATGCGGGCGGCGGTGCGCCCGTACAGGCGGCTGGTCTCGACCAGCTCCGCCACCACGACCCAGCGCGGCGGCCGTTTGGCGAGCGCCGACCCTGGCGCGAGCACGAAGTGCGAGTTGCGGGCGCCCAGGTATTCGCGGGTGTCCTCGCGGCGCATCCCCACGTGCGACAACAGCCCCGCCAGCAGCGCCGCGTGCACCCGCGCCGGCTCGGCCGGTTCCCCGGACGCGGCCTCTTCGACGATGCCCAGGTCGCGGGCGATGCTGCGCAGCTGCCCGACCAGATCCTGCCATTCGCGGATGCGCAGGTAATGCAGGAACTCCGATCGGCACATCCGGCGAAATGCATTGCCGGACAATGACTTCCGTTGCTCGCGGAGATAGTGCCACAGGTTCTGATAGGACATGAAGTCGGAGTGCTCGTCGGCGAAACGGGCGTGCTTTGCGCGGGCCGCCTCCTCGCGGTCGCTCGGGCGTTCCCGCGGATCCGGGATCGTCAGCGCCGCGGCCAGCACCAGCATCTCGCGCACGCACCCCTCGGTCTGCGCCTGCAGGACCATCCGGCCCAGTCTCGGGTCGACCGGCAGCCGCGCGAGGCGGCGGCCGAGATCGGTGATGGCGCCGTGCTGGTCGAACGCGCCGAGCTCGGCTAGCAGTTGCACGCCGTCGCGCACGCTGCGCCGGTCCGGCGGATCGAGGAAGGGAAACTGCTCGATGTCGCCGAGCTGCAGGGCCGCCATCTGCAGCAGCACGGCGGCGAGGTTCGTCCGCAGGATCTCGGGTTCGGTGTAGCGCGGGCGCGCCGCGAAGTCCTGCTCTGAATAGAGCCGGATGCACACGCCGGGCGCGACCCGGCCGCATCGGCCGGCCCGCTGCGCGGCCGACGCCTGTGAGATGGGCTCGATCGGCAGCCGCTGCACCTTCAGGCGCCGGCTGTAGCGCGAACTCCGGGCGTTGCCGGGGTCGATGACGTAGCGGATCCCCGGCACCGTCAAGGACGTTTCGGCGACGTTGGTCGCCAGCACGACGCGGCGCCCCGTGTGCGGCGCGAACACCCTCTGCTGCTCGGCGGTGGGTAGCCGCGCGTACAGCGGGAGCACCTCGGTGTGCTTGAGTCCACTCAATGCCTCTGCGGTATCGCGGATTTCGCGCTCACCGGAGAGGAACACCAGGATATCTCCCGGCGGCTCGGCTTCGAGTTCACCGATCGCGTCGACGATCGCCTCGACCTCGTCGCGGGTTTCGGTACGCACGATCTCGTGGTCCGGGTCGTCCGGGTCGTCATCGGCGGCCGACGGCACGGCGACCTCCAGCGGCCGGTAGCGGATCTCGACCGGATACGTCCGCCCAGATACCTCGATGATCGGTGCGTCGTCGAAGTGCGCCGCGAAGCGCAGCGGCTCGATCGTCGCCGACGTGATGATCACCTTCAGATCGGGGCGGCGCGGCAACAACTCCCGCAGGTACCCGAGCAGGAAGTCGATGTTGAGGCTGCGCTCGTGCGCCTCGTCCAGGATCAGCGTGTCGTAGCGCAGCAGGCGGCGGTCGCGCTGGATCTCGGCGAGCAGAATGCCGTCGGTCATCAGCTTGATCAGCGTGCGGTCGCTGACCTGGTCGGTGAAGCGCACGGTGTAGCCGACGGTGTCGCCGAGCGGGCTGCCCAGCTCGTCGGCGATGCGCTGGGCGACGGTGCGGGCGGCCAGCCGGCGGGGCTGGGTGTGCCCGATGGTTCCGCGGATGCCGCGGCCGGCATCGAGGCAGATCTTGGGCAGCTGGGTGGTCTTCCCCGACCCGGTCTCCCCCGCGATCACCACCACCTGATGCGCTCGTATCGCCTCGGCGATCTCGTCGCGCCGCTCGCTGACCGGCAGGTCGGGGTAGGTGATGGTGGGGACGGCGGCTTGCCGGGCGGCCACGACCGCGCGCGCGGCCGCGACCTGGTCGGCGAGCTGCCGCAGTTTCTCGGGCGAGGCGCCGCGGAGGTTCTTCAGACGCCGGCCGAGGCGGACGGCGTCGCGCAATGACACACCGTCGAGCTGGTTGCGCAACTGCGCTGCAGACGGTCCGGCCACTGCTGCAACGATAGGCGTCATCCGGCGCCGCCAGCCATGAGGCGTCGGTGATGCTGCGGAGGTCGCCGTGGTGTCAAAATGGCAATGCAGCAATTTGCCGCACGTCGCCATCACGGGGGTGACGAGGAGATATGACGGGATGCGTCATCGTTTCGGTGGTCCATACGGCGGTCGGGACACGCGCCGATATCGATTGCGGCTGCGCGCCGATGCCGGAACGGTCTTCTACCGTGCACAACAGGCGCGGATGCTGCGAATCTTCTTCGGGGCCACCACATTCCTGTACGCCTACGGTGTGGTGTTCACCTTGTTCCCGATCCGTCCAGGGCTGATCCTGTCGAATCCGACCGGGGGAATCGTGGCGGTCGGCCTCGGTTTGGGGGCACTAATCTGGCTGGCCGCCCGGCCCGACAAACCCGGGCCCGCGACGGTAGCGGCGATCGTGGCCACACCCATCGTGATGGCGTTCCACCGTGCGGTCATTGCGGAGTTCGTCTGCCTGATCGGACCGATGTTCCTGGCGATGTACCTACGAGCGTTCTACTCGCCACGCCGCGGCGCGACCATGGTGGCTGTGCTCACCGGGCTGTCGGTTGCGGGCCTCGCGGTCGCGCCCGCGCCGAAATTGTGGATCGACTATGTCATTTTCGTGATCGCGATCGTCGGCGCGGCTGAATCATTCGGGTTGCTGACGCGCGCCCTCGTCGCAGCGGCGTGCACCGATCCCCTCACGGGCCTGCTCAACCGTGCAGGGTGGGAAATCGCCACCGCGGACCTGTTGGCGCGATCCCGTTCGACCGCAACGACAATCACCGTCATCGCGATGGACATCGATAACTTCAAAACTCTCAACGACACCCAGGGCCACGTCGCCGGTGACGAGCATCTGATCAGCTGCGCGGCCCTTTGGCGACAAGTCGCGCCCGCCACTGCCGTTCTGGCCAGATTTGGCGGCGACGAGTTCGCGGTGTGCATCGCCGACCGTCGTCCGTCGAGTGCCCAAGCGGAGGAGTTCGTTGCCTGCGTCCGCGAGCACACGCCGGGCACCAGCGTCGGCACCGCCTCATGCAGCGGTGAGAGCGCGGACATCACCTCGCTGTACGCGGCGGCCGACGCGGTGCTGTACAGCGTCAAACGTGAGAGACGCGGCCCCGATCTGCGGCCGTCGCGAGGTTGACTGGAGCCGAATGCGGGTATCACGTGCCGAGTGCATCGAATTGGATGCCGGCTGGTGGGGGAAGTGATCGGCGATGGTCGGTTGGCTGGACGAGCTGCAGCGGCGTAATCGGGTCGTCGGCGTGATCGTCGGTGTTGTCTACAAGTACAACGACGATCAGGGCGGCTACCTGGCGGCCCTGATCACGTACTACGGGCTGGTGTCGCTGTTCCCGATGCTGCTGCTGTTGACGACCGGTCTCGGGGTGGTACTGGCCGGCCGGCCCGATCTGCAAGCCCAGGTGCTGCACAGCACGTTGAGCCAGTTTCCGGTGCTCGGCGCCCAGCTGCACCACCCCGAGGGCCTCAGCGGAGGAACGGTGGGCGTGATCGTCGGCCTGCTCGGCGCGCTCTACGGCGGTCTCGGGGTGGGTCAGGCACTGCAGAACGCGATGGACACCGTGTGGGCGGTACCGAAGCACAAGCGCCCCAACCCGATCCGGTCCCGGTTGCGCAGCCTGATGCTGCTGTTGGTGCTCGGCTCGGCCGCCGTCGCCGCCACCCTGTTGGCCGCGGCGGGCCACGCCACCGGGGCCCTCGGCATCTTCAGCAAGATCGGTCTGGCCCTCGCCGCGGTCGCGATCAACGCCCTGATCTGCCTGGTGGCCTTCCGGGTGACCACCGCGCGGGCCCTCACGTATCGCGAGGTGTTGCCGGGAGCCGTTGCCGCAGCGTTCATTTGGCAGATGCTGCAGTGGTTCGGCGCCGGCTATGTGGCGCACACCGTGAAAAGGGCCAGCGCGACCAACAGTGTGTTCGCGCTGGTGTTGGGGGCGTTGGCATTCCTGTTCCTCGCGTCGGTGGCCCTGGTGATGTGCGCGGAGATCAATGTCGTCTTGGTGGAGCGGCTCTACCCGCGCGCGCTGCTCGGCGCGTTCAGCGACGACGCGGACCTGACCTTCGCCGACCGGCGGACCTACACCAACAAGGTCAAAGCCGAACGGGTGAAAGCCTTCGAGCGGGTCCACGTACACTTCGACGACGTCAAACGCCTCCCGGCGAAAACCGCTGGGCGCCTTGGGATATTCCACGATTTTCGCCGCCACCGCACGCCATGACAACGGGTTTGTCTCCGGCTTGTGGCGAGGTGTGTAACCCGGCGCAATAGTCTGCAGTCATGAGTCTGGTCACCTATGAGCTGCAAGACCACGTTGCCACCATCACCCTGAACCGCCCCGAGGCGCGCAACGCCATCAATGGTGCACTGCGCCGGGACCTCAACGCCGCCTGGGATCGCTTCCGCGACGATCTGGACGCGTGGGTCGGGATCCTGACGGCCAACGGAGACGTCTTCTGCGCCGGCGGCGACCTCAAGGACGGCGAAGGCTCGGTCGGCACCTTCGGCGGCACCTTCTGGGAGAAGCCGACCATCAACTCGTTCGAGTCCGGCATGGAATTGTTCAAACCGACCATCGCCGCCGTGCACGGTCCCTGTATCGGCTACGGGGTGACCGGCGTGCTGTTCTGCGACTTCGTCATCGCCAGCACCGAGGCCACGTTCTGCTTCCCCGAGGTGTCGATCGGGGTGCCCACCATCGTCGGGGCCATTCGGCTCCCGCAGCGGGTCGGCTGGGCCAACGCCATGGAGCTGCTGTTGACCGGCAAACCCATGAGCGCCGAGCGGGCCAAGGAAATCGGACTGGTCTGGAAGCTGGTCGAGCCCGACCAGCTGCAGGTCGAAGCGCGGGCCTGGGCACGCACCCTCACCGAGGCCGCACCGCTGGCCCAGCGGGCGACCAAGGAGGTGGCGTGGCGAACCGCCGACATGGGCTGGATCGAATCCGTGCGCTTCGGCGAGACCATGCGCAAGGTGGCCGGCGCGACCGAGGACGTCGCCGAGGGGTTGCGCGCCTGGGCCGAGAAGCGCAAACCGCAGTGGCGCGGCCGGTGACCTCGACTGGTGGGGCGGGTGAGCGATTGCGCGCCGAATTGTGCCGCGTGCTCGACCGCCGGCGCCGCGGGGCCGACGACGCCGAGATAGCCCTCGGCGACGGGCCGATGTCACAGCGACTCGAGTCGTCGATCCGGGCGCTGGCACAACATCGTGGACCCCATAGCAGCATCTGCCCGTCGGACGCCGCCCGCGCCGTCGGCGGCTCCGGTTGGCGCGAGCTGATGGACGACGCCCGCGCGGCCGCGCGCCGGCTCGCGAGGTCGGGCGACGTGGAGATCACGCAGCGCGGCAAGCCCGTCGACCCCGGCGGCGACTGGTCCGGCCCCATCCGGATCCGAATCCCCGGCCCATAGGCAGTGACGTTGTGCTGCAACGCCATTCATCCGCGAGGGTGTCGGCCCGCCGTCCCGGCCTCAACCGCCGGCACGGCCACGACCGGCGATATGACAGGATTTCTCCCATGAGTGCACGTAAATTGGCCCGCTGGGTTGGTATCTCGGTTGCGACGACGTGGGCGCTGTTGAGTGCACCCCTCGGAACCCCCACTGCCGTCGCCGATGGCTGCTCGGACGTCTCGGTGGTTTTCGCCCGGGGCACCCACCAGGAGCCCGGTCTGGGCAACATAGGACAGGCGTTCGTCGACTCGCTCACGTCGCAGCTCGGCGGTAAGTCCGTCGACGTCTATGCGGTGAACTATCCCGCCAACGACGACTACCACAACAGCGCAAACGCCGGCGCCAACGACGCCAGCGCCCACATCCAGGACGTCGTCGCCAGCTGCCCGAACTCCAAGATCGTGCTCGGCGGCTACTCCCAGGGCTCGACGGTGATCGACCTGGCCACCAACGCGATGCCGACCTCGGTGGCCGACCACGTCGCCGCCGTTGCCCTGTTCGGCGAGCCCACCAGCCAGTTTTCCACCATGCTGTGGGGCGGCCAGCCGCTACCGACGATCAACCCGGCGTACGGCTCCAAGGTCACCAGCATTTGCGCGCCCGACGACCCGATCTGCTCCGGCGGCGGCAACATCATGGCGCACGTGTCCTACATCGACGCCGGAATGACGGCCCAGGCCGCCACGTTTGCGGCCAACAAGATCAACCAGGGCGCCCCGAGCGTCTGACACCCCGTCAGTCGTTAGCGCGCTCCTCCCGGCGCTGCCGCTTCTCGGCCTCGGCCAGCTGCGCCACGCGATCCGCCTCGGCGCGCTGCTCGGCGGCCTCACCGAGCTTGTCCTCGGCCTCGTCCACTGTGGCCGCGGCAGCCTTGGCCACGGCCTTCTCGGCGGCATGAGTCCTGTCTTCCACCTGGCGCTTGGCGGATTCGACGGTCTGCTTGCGCTGCGAGGCCGTCTCGTCGGCGCGCCGCTTGGCCGCGGCGCTCTGCTGCTGCGCCGTTTGCGCGGCTGCGCGTTTGCGTTGCTCGGCGCCGATCCGGGCCTCCTTGACTTCCTGCTGGGTGGCCTTCTGCGCTTCCTCGCGCTCCTGGATCGCCTCGTCGCGGGCGCTTCTGAGCTTGGCGTCGGCCTGTGCCTTCCGGACCGCGGCCTGCGCGTCCAGCTGAGCCGCGCGGCCCAGCGTGTCGCTGCGTTCGACCAGGGCGGCCCCCCGCTCGGCGAGCGTCGCGTCGCCGAGCGCATTGCCGACGGTGCTGTCGAGCATGCCCAGCGAACGCTCGTACAGCAGTCGCGCCGGCGCCTCCGTGGGAATGCGGTTGACGACCCGGTCCTCGATCAGCTGCAGCGGGAATCGGGCGAGTTGGTAGTGAAACCGCAGGACCGCCAGCGGGACTTCGGAAATTTTCATCAGCTTCTCCTGGGGTGAGGCCCGCCGTCAGGGCAGGTCGGCTTCGTCGGTCACGTTCTGGGCCTGGCGCCGCAGCCGGTCGGCCTCGGACTCTTCGTTACGGGCCACCTGGACCGCGCTCTGGTGCTCGGCGACGGCGCCGACGATCTCCTCGGACGCCTCGCGGATCTCCGCGCGCTCTTCGGCCTTCGCGAGGTGGATGTCGCGCTGCGCGTCCGCCTCGGCCTGGGTCTTGGCGGCGACCGCCTGTTGATGCGCCGCGCGGTCGGCCGCACGCTTCTGGGCGGCCTCCTGGGCCTGGATCGAATCCTCGGCGGCCACGGCCTGGGCGTTCGCCGCAAGGCGCTGCTGGGCGCCTTCGGCGCGAACTTCGGCCGCGTCCTCTTGGGCCTGTTTGGCCTGGGCTTCGGCCACGGCCTCGGTCGCATTCGCTTCTTTGCGTTCATGCGCCTGGGTCTGCTCGAGTTGCCCCTCGGCGGTCAGCGAATCGTTGCCCGTGACCGCGCCGACGACCTCTTTGGCTTTGCCCTTGACCGGGTCGATCAGGCCCCTACGCGCTTCGTCGGCCTTGTGGTGCTCACTCATCATTCTCCTTGAGGCGTTGGCCAAAAACGTTCGTGCGTGTCAGGTGTGTGATTCCACGAACCGGGCCGATCAAACACGGACATGTCCCGGGCCACGGGGTGCCAGCCGCAAAAATTGCGGCATCAAGGTTGAATTATGGCCTGTTACAACATCTTCCGCGGTCTTCGCGTCGCGTGATGCGCGGACGGGCGATGTGACGATACGCTGGCCGGCATGGCCATCGAGTCCACCATGCTCGCCCTCGGTACCGTCGCCCCGGCCTTCACGCTGCCCGAGCCGGCCACCGGCCGCACGCTCAGCCGCGACGATCTGACCGGCCCCGCCCTGGTCGTCACGTTCATCTGCAATCACTGCCCGTACGTGAAGCACGTCGCCGCCGGGCTCGCCGCGCTCGGTCGTGACCTCGCCGAGCAAGGCGTTGCGATGGTGGGCATTTCGAGCAATGACGTGGTCACCTACCCGCAGGACGGGCCCGATCAGATGGTCGTGGAGGCCCGCAGCCACGGCTGGACGTTCCCGTACCTGTACGACGAAACCCAAGACGTTGCCCGCGCCTACTCGGCCGCCTGCACCCCCGACACCTTTGTGTTCGACGGCGAACGCCGGCTGGTCTACCGCGGCCAGCTTGACGACTCCCGGCCGAAAAACGGCCTTCCGGTCACGGCCTCGGACGTGCGCGCCGCCGTCGACGCGGTCTTGGCCGGGCGACCGGTGAATCCCGACCAGCGCCCGTCCATCGGGTGCGGCATCAAATGGCGTTGAGCCGCGGTCGAACGATTTCGGGTAGCCGGGCTTCCTACTGCGGCGAGAGGGAGACGTTATGCGAGGAGCTGTGATCTACGGCGCCGGCGATGTCCGATTCGAAGATCTGCCGGAACCCGGGATCGTCGACCCCACCGACGCGATCGTCCGCACCACGGCGACCTGCGTGTGCGGCTCGGATCTGTGGGACTACCGCGGCATCAACCCCGTTCCCGAGCCCAAGCCGTTCGGTCATGAGTACTGCGGTGTCGTCGAAGCCGTCGGCAGCGACGTCACCTCGGTCAAGCCCGGCCAGTTCGTCATCGGATCCTTCTACGCCTCCGATGGCACCTGTCCGAATTGCCGCAACGGCGTTCAGAGTTCGTGCGTAAACCGCGTGCTGATGGGCGGCTGCCAAGCGGAGGCCGTGCGCATCCCCTGGGCCGACGGCAGCCTGGTGGCGCTGCCCGCCCAACCCGACGAGGAATTGATCCCCGACCTGCTGACCCTGTCGGACGTGATGGGCACCGGGTGGTTCGCCGCCGAGGCGGCCAATGTCGCCACGGGCATGACGGTGGCGGTGGTGGGTGACGGCGCGGTGGGGCTGTGCGCGGTGCTGGCCGCCCGCGAAAAGGGCGCCGAGCGGATCATCGCGATGAGCCGCCACGAGCCGCGGCAGAAGCTGGCCCGTGAATTCGGCGCCACCGACATCGTCACCGAACGCGGCGACGACGGGGTCGCCGTCATCAAGGAGATGACCGAAGGCGTCGGCGCCGACGCGGTGCTGGAATGCGTGGGGACCGGGCAGGCCATGCAACAAGCCATCCAATCCGCCCGCCCGGGCGCCTTCGTCGGGTTCGTGGGCGTCCCCCACGATGTCGCCATCACCGGAGAGCAACTGTTCAGCACCCAGGTCGGGCTGCGCGGCGGGCCCGCCCCGGTCCGGCACTTCCTGCCCTCCCTGATCGAGTCGGTGCTTGACGGAAAGATCAACCCCGGCAAGGTGTTTGACCTGCGCCTGCCGCTCGAGCAGGTCGCCGAGGCCTATCGGGCCATGGATGAGCGCCGTGCCATCAAGGCCTTCCTGCAGCCCTAGGTGAGCTCGGTCACCGCGAAGGCCGGCCCGACGCCCACCGCGTCTTTTCGGCTAACGTCGGGCGTATGTCCAAAGTCTCCGGCAACGAGCTGATCGACGACGTCTCCCCTGGCGACATCATCGCCGTGGACCGCGGCTCGGGTGAACAGCCCTACAAAGTCGTCTTCAAGGATCCCAGCGACGCGGGGTATCTCATCACCTTCGAGACCGACGGCGGTGAGACCTTTCAACTCGATCTGGCGGCCGGCACCCGGGTGACACGGTCCCTCGAGGCGAAGTGGGAATCCGCACAGAGCCCGACGCCCAACTCCGGGAACTGACGCAGCCGTCAGCGCGTTTGCATCCGGAACGTGTTGGCGGACAACCCGTTTCATCCCCTAAACGCCCGACGTCTCGAGGCATCGCGACGGCCGGGCCGGCCCGCCGCCCAAGCCGCGGGCGCACCGGCCGTTTGGGGGGCGTCCAGGCGGGTACCGCCATGCCCCGACGGAGGGAGCACGCGATGAGACCCGTTGCCGAACCACGAGAACACTCGCACGCCGGTGGCGGCCCGGCCGAACGCTTACGGCTCCGCCCACGGCAACAGGGCCGGAGGCACCCATGACCGCGCAACCTCCAGATCCTGACCCGACGCAGATACCCGGGCTGGAGCCAGGGGGAGGCGCCGCACCGGGCAGCACTCCCCCGGCCGCGCCCCAAACCTCCGGGCTGTCCGAGCCGCAACCGCCGAATACCCGGCGATTCACCCCGAGCTCGGTGCTGACCGTGGTCGCCGTCTGCATCTTCGTCGTCGCTTTCGTCGCGGTGGCGGTGCTGCTGGTGATGAAGATGATCGGGGCGGGCGGATAACGTGCCGAAACCGTCGACGCCACTTCCTGATTACGCCGGCCCGGTTGCGGGCATAGCCACATGCATGGTCGACGATGCCGCGCAGGCGCCACAGGAGAACCCGGAGAAGGACCAGTCGCAGTGGGTGACCGGCGACGAACCCATGACCGGGCCGCAGCGCAGCTACCTGAACACGCTGGCGCAGGAGGCGGGCCAAGAGATCCCGGACAACCTCACCAAGGCCCAGGCCTCCCGCCTGATCGACGAGCTGCAACAGCGAACCGGGCGGGGCGGCGGGGCATGACGATCACCGCCGAGGACGTGCGACGGCTCCTCGCCAGCCCGGACGCCGACGCGACGCTGGTGGTGATCGAGGGGCGCGCCGCGGTCGTCACACCGGCTGATCTGGACTCCACCGAATACCGCGGGGCCCTGCAGGTCGCGACGCGCCGGGAATTGGAGCAGCGAGTCGGACACCCGGAGCTCTCCGACCGTGAGGTGACCGAGCAGGCCGAAGAACTCGACACGGCGCTGCGTAACTTGGGCGGCTGACGAGTCGCCGGGCGGCCGTTAAGGCCCCACGGTGACGCGGTCACCGACGCGGATGACGCCCTCGGTCACCACCGCGAGGTAGGCCCCCGCGCAGGGTTGTGCGCCGTGACCGCCTGTGTTCAAACGGTTTTCGGCCGCCGGAACGCGAAGCGCCTGCGGGGCTCGCGGCAACGGACCGTGCTCGAGCGTGGGGACGACGCAGCGCGACGTCGCCGTCAGGACGCGCAGCCACGCCTCCCCGACGGCGATTTCGCCACCCACCCAGTCGTTTTCGGCATAGGGCGGATAGTCCGGCGGCGTCGCGATCACCAGATTCGGGCGGTAACGCAGCGCCTCCACGCCGATGTGGTCGAGGGTGGCCGTCGTGATCGCATGCAACGGGGCTTCGTCGGTGAACGACTCGCCCGGGGTGGCCGCGGCGATCCGCAGGATGCGCCCGTCGACCTCGGCGTCCAGACCGAGTTCCAGCAACTGCTCTGGGTCGGGGCGCACCAGTGTCGCGCCGTCGGGGCGTTGGCGGACCAGCCGGACCGGGCGGCCGGTCAGCCGCGAGATCAGCTCATCGACGCCGGGATCGTCGGCGGCCACGTCGGTCCCGTCGGGCAGGCTGATGCGCACACCCTCGGCATCGGCATGCGCGGTGCACGTCAACAGATCACGCCACAGCCGCGGATTCTTGGCGCTGGCCACGTGCCCGGTCTCGCCGTCGAGGAGCGCCAGCCGCCGGTCGCCCTCGGCGCCGCGTTCGTCGACCAGCAGGCGATCGAGGGTTTCGCCGAGCATCGACTTGACCGGATAGCGAAGCAACGCCTGCACCCGCATGGGCGCGGCACCGGAGGTATGGGCGGTCGAGTTGTCCATCACGCGCCTTTACTGAAGTCTCACTGCCCACTGTGCCCGAAATGACCTGGCGTCACCAGGGATCAGCCGGGCGCCGCGGTCACCACGATCGACTGATCGCTGGTCTGCCAGGCGGCCATGAACGTGGCGAAGCCGACCTGTTCGTCGGCGTGATCGATACCGGGATCGTTGAGGTGCACGATCCCGGTGCCGGTGCCGGTGCCGGTGCCGGTGCCGGTGTCGATGCCCGTCACGACCAGGAAGTGGTCGGCCTTGGTGCGCTGGTCGTCGGCGTTCAAGATGACCGAGGAGTTCACGAAGGCGATGATCTTGCGGTCCTTGGCCAGGTATTGCTCGAGGAGCGCGAGCCCGTTCTGGTCCCGGTCGGACGTGTCGGTCATCTCGGATTTGATACCGAAGTGGTCGAGCAGGATCACCAGGTCGGACATCGAGATGCCGCTGTTCGGCCCGGAGTGGCTCGGGTCGTTCCGCGGCGCGTAAATCGGTCCGGGGTTGGCCCCCGACGGCATCGACTCTGCCAGGTCCAGCATCTGCCGCTCGGTGGGTGCGTTGCCGGTGACCTCGCCCACCACGTCGGCGATCGACACGAGTCCGCAGTTGTCCTCGAGCGATTGCGCCACCCAATACCGGGCCGCGGCCGCCGGGTTGCCGTACATGCGGGGGCCGGTCGGCGCCGCGGTACCGTTTCCCTGGGCGGGTGAATTAGTCTGTGCCGCAACGACTGTGGTCAACGAGGTGGTGGCGGAGGTGGTCGCCGTCGGGCCGCCCCCGCACCCCGCGACGAGCGCCGCGGTGGCCAAATCGATGCATGCGCCGATAGCCGCGGCACGGGCCGCCGGGGCGAACCGAAATGTGAGCATGAGCGAACGGGGTCCCGTCGACGGTCGATGGCCAGCAAACGTTAGCACCCGCGCGGCACCGCGGTCGTCCTAATGATCCGATCAGCCAGGCAGCAGGCGCTTTTTCTGCTCTTCGAATTCCTGCTGCGTCAAGATTCCGGCGTCGCGCAGCGAAGCCAGTTCGCGCAACTCGGCGGCGATGCTGGTGATCGGGCCGCCCGCGGCGACCTGGGGTGGTTCCGTCGGCACGGTCGTCGGCTCCTTCGGCGCCGAGCGCGTTGCCTTCTCGATCTCACCGGCCCGGGCCCGCTCGCGGCCCAGGGCGCCACCGGTACCAGCCATCGCGCGCCCGGCCATGCTGGCCGTGGCCATCTCGCCGAACAAGCTGCCGGTGCCGGTGGAAGCCGCCGCGGCGGCGGCCGGCGCGGCGGCGCCCGCGGTGGTGGCCGGCAGCACCAAGGCGGCCGGGCGAATCGCGGGGGCGGCCGCCGTCCAGCCGGGCGGGACCGACAGGCCGCCGACCGTGCTGGCCTGCCCCAGCCCGGCGGACGCCAACGTGCCGAATCCGCCCGCCGGGTTCGTGATGACCGGGAACGGCGATGGCGGCACGGCGCCGGTGCCCGGCCAGGCCTGCACGCCGGCCCAGCCGCTGACGATGTCGTCGGTGTGGAAACCGGTCAGCGCACCGGCCACGTCGAAGGGCAGCGCGACCAAGGTGCCCGGCGCGTCGATGCCCAGGCCGGCGACGCTGGCCGGCGCGTCGAGGAAGATCGCGATGAGGTCGCTCTCCAGGCCCAGCAGGTCCGTCGCCGACGTCGGGCTTATGGCGGCCGGGCTCAGCGCCGCGTTCGACAACAGGTTGGGTACCGCCGAGAACGACTGTTGCACGGTGTTACGAGTGCTACCCGCGGCGGTGCCGGCCTGGGCCACCGCTTCGGATTGGCCGGCGCCGGAATTGCTGGTCGGGTCGGGTTGGGAAAACGGCGTCAATCGCGTCGCGGAGGCCGTCGTACCCGCGTAACCGAACATGGCCGCGGTGTCTCGAGCCCACATCTCGCCGTACTCCGCCTCGGTCGCGGCGATCGCGGGCGTGTTCTGGCCGAGGACGTTGGTCGCGACGAGCGCCGCCAGCTGGGTCCGGTTGGCCGTGACCACCGGGGGCGGCACCGTCTCGGCGAACGCCGTCTCGTACGCGAAGGCCGCCGTCCTGGCCTGGTTGGCGGTTTCTTCGGCCTGGGCGCCGGCGGTCCTCATCCACTCCAGATAGGGGGTGATTGCCGCGACCATGGCCGCCGACGAGGGGCCGACCCACGGGCCCGACGTCAGGGCCGTGATCTCGGCCTGATAGGAGTTCGCGGTCGTTTGCAGCGCGGCGGCCACTTCGTCCCACGCCATCGCGGCGGCCAGCATCGGACCCGAGCCCGGACCGGCGTACATGCGCGCGGAGTTAACCTCCGGCGGCAGTACTGCGAAGTCCATGCCGTTCTCCTCCGATCGCTTTCAGGGCCGCGAGGGCATCGACGGCATCGATGCGCGTCGTATGGGGATAGCCAACAGAGCAGCAAACAAATCGCATTCCCTCCGGTGCTGCCAGTGCCGCGAACGAGGGCGGCCGAATAAGACCGTCCCCAGTGCTAGCGGACCGGTCTCGCGCATCTGCAGGTGCCCCCACGTCAACGAATACAGCGAAATTGTTGCCGATGGTTAACGATAGGTTACCTGCACATGACGGCCGAAACTCACAAGGGTTCGGCGCGTATTGCGCAAATCACTCTCAGCGGGCTCTCAACGCACGGGATCGGTCCGGGCGGCGGCTGCTCGTATACCCGGCGTCCGCAAAAGCCCTGTTCAGGGGTCGGGGGTGCGCCCAGCGGGTCTGGCGCCGCCGCTTCTGCTTGGATTTGTGGCGTCCCCCCGAGTGAGGTCTTTAGATGAAAATGGTGCTGGCCGCCTACGGCAGCCGCGGCGACGTCGAGCCCTGCGTCGCCGTCGCACGGGAGTTGCACGGCCGAGGGCACGACGTCGTGATCGCCGTGCCGCCCGACAAGCTCGGCATGGCCGAGTCGGCGGGGCTGTCCGCGGTCGCGTACGGCCCCGACAGCCGCGAGCAGGTCACCATGGCGACCAACTTCGTCCGCAACGTCGCGAATCCGGTGAGCGCGCTGCCGCAACTCATCGAGCGCGTCACCACGGTGTGGACCGGCAAGAGCGAGACGCTGACCTCGGTGGCGGCCGGGGCCGACCTGCTGGTGGCCGGGATGAACGAGCAGCGGCTTGCCGCCAACGTCGGGGAGCATCTCGGCATACCGCTGGCGGCGCTGCACTTCTTCCCCGCAGAGACCCTGGAACTCGGCCGGCTGCAGTCCGAAGTCACCGGCGCGGCCGAAGCGGCCCAGCGCCGGGCGCTCGGTCTGTCCGACCACGCGGCGACGCCACCGCCGCTCGAGATTCAGACGTATGACGAGTTGTGGGCACCCGAACTGGCAAAGCAATGGGCCGGGCCGGGCTACCGACGGCCTTTCGTCGGTTCGCTGACCCTCGGATTGCCGGGCGATGCGGACGACGAGGTGTTGTCCTGGATCGCCGACGGGACGCCGCCGATCTATTTCGGATTCGGCAGCACGCCGGTCACCTCGCCCGCCGAGACGGTCGCGGTGATCAGCGCGGCCTGCACGCAGATCGGTGAGCGGGCGTTGATTTGCAGTGGCCCAAACGATTTCACCCACATCCCGCCCGCCGACCACGTGAAGATCGTGGAGGCAGTGAATCACGCCGCCGTCTTTCCGGCGTGCCGCGCGATCGTCCACCATGGCGGCGCCGGCACCACCGCCGCGGGCATGCGGGCGGGGGTGCCGATGTTGATCCTGTGGCTCTGGCTCGATCAGCCGATCTGGGCGGACGCGGTCAGCCGACTGGAAGTCGGCGTGGGCCGGGCATTCTCGGCCTCCACCCTGGACTCGCTGGTCGCCGACCTGCGCTCGGTGCGTTCCGCGCACTACCTCACCCGTGCCCGGGAGGTGGCCACGCAGATGATTGCGCCCGCCGAAAGCGTCGCCGCGGCGGCCGACCTTCTCGAATCCGCCGCCCGGCGGGCATAGCCGCTTGCGCCCAGCGGTGGTGCAAAGCCGGCCGGTCGTGTAAAAGGTTCTGGTGCAGGATCCGCCGAATGCGTCGTTCGACCCGTCGATGCTGCGCGAGGCGATGATCAGGCGGCTGTATCGGCGGTTGTCGGCCGAGGGCCACATCCGGGTGCCTGCGGTGCCGGGCCTGATCGACGAGTACGTCCAGCTGTGCAACAACGTCTGCGCGACCCTCGGCGTCTGGTGTCCCCCCGAGCAGTCCGCGCAGTTGCGGGCCGCGCTGCAAGCCGAGTTGGCGAAGGCCTTCAAGGCCTCGCCCCGTTCCGAGGTCCTCATCTCCTATGAGGCTCCATTCGGGACGGGCGTGAATTTCCGGGTCCAAGCCGATTGGCGCACGGTCGAGGCCGACTACGAACAGTGGACGCAGATCCGCCCACCGCCGCTGTTCGGCACCGAACCGGATGCGCGCGTGCTGGCACTGGCGGCCGAGGCGGCCGACCCGTCGGCCTACCGGGTGCTGGATGTCGGCGCCGGCACCGGGCGCAACGCGCTGGCCCTGGCCCGGCGCGGGCACCCCGTCGACGCGGTCGAGATGACAGCCAAGTTCGCCGAGGTGATTGTCGCCGAAGCCGCTGGTGAATCGTTGAGCGTCAACGTCATTCAAAGCGACATCTTCACCGCGATGGAGGGCGTACGCGATCAGTATCAGCTGATGGTGGTCTCGGAGGTGGTGTCCGACTTCCGCACGCCGCACGAGTTGCGCGGCATGTTCGAACTCGCCACCGATTGCCTGGCCCGCGGCGGGCGGTTGGTTTTCAACACCTTCCTGCCCCGCGACGGCTACGTTCCCGACGACGTCGCGGTGCAATTCAGTCAGCAGTGCAACAGCATGATCTTCACGCGCGACGAGGTGGCCGCCGCGGCCGCCGGGCTGCCCCTCGAACCGATCGCCGACGACTCGGCCTACGAATACGAGAAGGCCCAGTTACCGCCGGACTCCTGGCCGCCCACGGGCTGGTTCGAGGGCTGGGCAGGCGGCCTCGATGTGTTCGACGTCCAACGTGACGACTCCCCAATCGAGTTGCGCTGGCTGGTGTTTGAGAAGGCGGGCTGACTGCGGCGCTACGCGGTCAGGTCGCGGGTGGCCGGGCCCTCGAGCAAGGTGCCGTCGGGCGCGAACCGCGACCCGTGCAGCGGACACTCCCACGCGTTGTCGGCGTCGTTCCAGTTCACGATCCCACCCAGGTGCGGGCACACCGGGGAGACGCGGTGCTCGGTCCCGTCGACGCGGCAGCGGGCCTCCAGGTGCCACGGTGGGCCGCTCACCACACCGCCTTCGCCGTCGACCGGGCTGCGGCGGTGCGTCCGTATCGCCGGGGTGATCCAGCCCTTCGTCAGGTTGAAGCCGACTTCGAGGTTGGCTTGCAGGGCCGTCGCCAGTCCCGTCAGCTCGTGCGGACTCCAGCTGGCGAACGCGCGGGCCCAGTCCATCCGCCCGCCCAGGATGCGGCTGGACAGCGCCAACGCCGCGGCGGGGCCGTTGGTCATCCCCCACTTGTTGAAACCCGTTGCGACGAAGATGCTTTCGGTGTTCGGCAGGATGGGGCCGACGTACGGCAGATGGTCGATGGGTGTGTAGTCCTGCGCCGACCAGAAGTGGGTCTGCACGGCCCCCGGATAGTGCTTGCGCGTCCACGTCGACAGCTCGTCCAGCGCCTCGGACGGGCTCTTCTCACGGCCCACGGTATGGCCGGCCCCGCCCACGATCAGCCGCTCCCCGTCCGCGACCGGCGCGTACCGCACCGACCGTGTCGGCGAGTCGGTGGAGATCATCATCGGCCGGGTGATGTTGCCCGGCACCTTGAACGCCAGACAGTAGGACCGGCTCGGCTTCACCCGCGCGAAATACCCGCCGCGATCCAGGATCGGGATCCCGGTGGCGAGCACCAGTTGGGGCGCCTGCAGTTCGACGTCCCGCTGGGCGGCGTCAGTGACATGCACACGCACCCCCTTGCCGCGCCAGGAGACCCGCCGCACGCGGGTGTGCTCGACCAGCCGTCCGCCGTGCCCCAACAGCTCGACGGCCAGCGAGTCGAGGAAGGGCATGGGGTCGAACTGGGCCTGATCGGCCAGCCGCACACCGCCGTGATAGGCGAACGGCACCTCGGCGTCGTCGTCCCACGTCACCGGCAGCCCGACCGCCTGACACGCCGCGAGCTCGGCGCGCGCCGACGGGACGCCCCGCACGGATTGGGCGTAGGTGTAGGCGTCCTCGCGCTGCACCGCCACGCCGCGCGCCTCGCAGTGGCCCAGCACCCACTCCTGTCCTTCGCGGTTGCCGTCGACGTACGCGCGCGCGACGTCCCGGCCGTGCCGTGGCAACACCTTGGAGAGCTGGCTGCCCTGCAGCAGGCTGATTTTCGCGGTGGTGTTTCCGGTGGCGCACGCCCCCACGGTGCGCGCCTCCAGCACCAGCACATCCTTGCCGGCGCGGGCCAGCAGCACCGCCGTCATCAGGCCGGTGATGCCCGCGCCCACGACGATGACATCGGCGGACAACGGTCCCTGATCAAGCCGGCTTGGGGCCCAAGGCTGTTCGCTGCGTTCGGTCATCCACAAAGAAGTCACGGCTGAGCTGATACCCCTGCGCGGCGCGGGGAAACGCCGCGCCCGGCTCACGCCCGCCGCAACCGGGCTTTGGCCTCCCGCACAGCGTCCGCGGCGGTCCGGCCGGCGTCCCGCGCCGTGTCGTAGTCCTTTTCGGCGGCACTGAGTTCCCGCTCGGCCGCGCGCAGCGCCCGGGCGGCATCGTCACGGCGCTGCCGGGCGGCGTCCCGCCGGGCCCGTCGCTCGGCCACCAGGTCGCCGGCCTCGGCCTTGGCGCGCTCTGCGGTGGCGACGGCCGCGTCGAGTTTCTCGCGCCGTCGGTCCTGCGCCTTGTCGCGCGCCGGCCGCTTCGCGGGCCGTTTCCGCGCGGGCGCGCGCCGCGGCTTCGCCGGTTCGCCGGCGGCGTCCATCGATTCCGGCACCGCACCGCCGAAGGCGCCGAAACCCGACCACTGCTCGGGACGGGTCAATCTGCCCAGTCGATCGCCGATCTGCGGATCGGCGATCGCGGCCTGCAGCGTGCTGGTCAGGTCTTCGCGCACGGTCGCCGACGGTCGCGTCAGGTCGGCCTCCCGCAGCGCCGTGCGGGTGAGGTCGTCGATGAGGTTGCGTTGCTCGGCCGACAGGTCCCGGATCCGCCCACCGTCCATCGCCGCGTGCGCGTCGCGCAGTCGTTCCCCGAGGTCCGTCAGCCGCTGCCGGGTGTCGGCATGCCGCAGGGCGAGCCGGTTGATGATCCAGGCCGCCGTCGTCGGTTTGTTGGCGGCGGAAATCCGTTTCGCGGCCGCGGTATCGCCGCGCTGCTTGGCCGCGGCGGCCAATCTGGCGCGCTCCGCGGTGAACTCCTTCGGCGGCGCCTCGTAGAGGCTGTCCAGTTCCCCATCGGCCATGAGGCCATGATCTCTCGCCGGCGGCCGGCGGCGGCGTCAGTGACCACGCCCAACCGCGCGGCGGTTTAAAACCCGCACGTCGCGGGATACCTCATCTACAACATCGAACCGCCGGGCAGAAGTTCGCGGCCTGCGCGCAACAGAAGGCAGGGTTTCGGCAACTTCATGACGTCCAAGTCCAGCGATCAGTTCGTCGGCCGGATCCTCGGCGTCAGCCGGCCCCGCCGATTCTTGTTTGCGGTGTTCGTGATCGTCGCCCTGGTCGGCGCGATACATCTCACGGCGGCCTCCCATTGCCCGACCGGCGACTGCGGTCAGCGCGGCGCCCCCGCGAAAACCGCAGGCCCGGCACAGATCACGATCACCCCCGGCGCCGACGCTCACGACGTCGACCCCGTCGCCCCGGTCATGGTCAAAGCCGACAACGGGACCCTCACGGGCGTCGACATGGTCAACGAGAGCGGCAAAACGATCGAGGGCGTCATGACCCCGGACAACACGGTGTGGAAGCCCACCGCCCCGCTGGGCTACGGGCGGACCTACACGCTGACGGTCACCAGCAGCGGCGTCAGTGGCGTTGCGGCCAAGCAGGTTTCGTCGTTCTCCACGCTCAAGCCGTCCAACCAGACCAAGGTGTCGTTCACCACCACGTCGGAAGCCGCGCTGCACGACGGCGGCACCTACGGCGTCGGAACGGTGATCGTGGCGCACTTCGACGAGAAGATCGCCGATCGCGCCACCGCCGAGCGGCAGCTGTCGGTGACCACCACCCCGAAAGTCGAGGGTTCCTGGTACTGGGTCGACGGCCAGAACGCGCACTGGCGGCCCGAGCGCTATTACGCCCCGGGCACCAACGTCACGGCCGAGGCGAAGATCTACGGAATCGCCTTGGGCGACGGCCTGTTCGGGCAGGACGACACCAAGGTGTCGTTCCGTGTCGGCGATGCGCACGTATCGATCGCCGACGACGCCACCCACCAGGTCAGCGTGTTCAGCAACGGAGTCCTGCAGCGCACGATGCCCACCAGCATGGGAATGGGCGGCACCGAGGACGTCGGCGGCAGAACCATCTCGCTGTGGACCCCATCCGGCGTCTACACCGTCCTGGACAAGGGCAATCCCGTCATCATGGACTCCTCGACGTTCGGTCTGCCGAAGAACTCGAGGCTCGGCTACCGCGAGACCATCAACTGGGCCACCAAGATCAGCTCGGACGGCATCTATCTGCACGAGCTCGACGCGACGGTCTGGGCCCAGGGGCACCGCGACACCTCGCACGGCTGCCTGAACCTCAATGCCGACAACGCGAAATGGTTCTTCGACTTTTCGGTGCCCGGCGACGTGGTCGAGGTGCGCAACAGCGGCGGGCCTCCGTTGACGCTGGCGCAGAACGGCGACTGGACACTCAGCTGGGACGATTGGCGCAAGGGCAGCGCGCTGAAGCCGACCTGACCGTGACGCAGCTCATTTGTCACCCGCAGTTGTGCCCCACTTCACAATAAAGTCTTGACTCGTTCCAAATAAGTGCGTCATATTGGTGGCGTGTCATCGACGGCCGATTACGCGGACAGGTTGCGGAGGGCCGATCTGCGGGTGACCCGGCCCAGGGTCGCCGTGCTGGAAGTCGTGGACGCCAATCCGCACGCCGACACCGAGACGATCTTCTCGGCGGTCCGCGTCGGCCTGCCCGACGTCTCGCGCCAAGCCGTCTACGACGTACTCAATGCGCTGACCGCCGTCGGTCTGGTGCGTCGCATCCAGCCGCTCGGGATGGTGGCGCGCTACGAGTCTCGCGTCGGCGACAACCACCACCACATCGTCTGCCGGTCCTGCGGGATCATCGCCGACATCGACTGCGCCGTCGGCGACGCCCCCTGCCTCACGCCCTCGGACGACGACAACGTTCTTGATGGCTTCGTTCTCGACGAGGCCGAAGTCATCTACTGGGGCCTGTGCGCCGATTGCTCGACCACGGGTTCCTAGATCGCAGCCGATTCACCCACCCCGGAAAGGAATGTTGTGTCATCTGATACATCCGCTAGCCGTCCGCCCCAGCCAGACGCCGGGACGGCTAGTAAAAGCGAAAGCGAAAACCCGGCAATCCCATCCCCTACGCCGAAATCGCATGCGCCCCTGACGAACCGGGACTGGTGGCCGGATCAGATCGACGTGTCGAAGTTGCACCCGCACGTCGCCCAGTCCAACCCGCTCGGCGAGGACTTCGACTACCCGGCGGAGTTCGCCAAACTTGACGTCGATGCGCTCAAGGCCGACGTGATCTCGGTGATGACCACCTCGCAGGACTGGTGGCCCGCGGACTACGGCCACTATGGGGGCCTGTTCATCCGGATGAGCTGGCATGCGGCGGGTACCTACCGCATTCACGACGGCCGCGGCGGCGGCGGCCAGGGCATGCAGCGCTTCGCCCCGCTCAACAGCTGGCCGGACAACGTGAGTCTGGACAAGGCCCGCCGGCTGCTGTGGCCGGTCAAGAAGAAGTACGGCAACAAGATCTCCTGGGCGGACCTCATCATCTTCGCGGGGAACTGCGCCCTGGAGTCGATGGGATTCAAGACGTTCGGCTTCGCCTTCGGCCGCGAGGACGTCTGGGAGCCCGAAGAGATCCTCTGGGGAGAAGAGGAAGAATGGTTGGGCACCGACAAGCGCTACTCCGGCGAGCGCGATCTCGCGCAACCCTACGGTGCCACCACCATGGGTCTGATCTACGTGAATCCGGAAGGCCCCGAAGGCAAGCCGGACCCGGTCGCCGCGGGCATCGACATCCGTGAGACTTTCGGACGGATGGCGATGAACGATGAGGAGACCGCCGCCCTCATCGTCGGAGGCCACACCTTCGGCAAGACCCACGGTGCCGGTGACGCAGACCTGATCGGTCCCGAGCCGGAGGCCGCCCCGATCGAGCAGCAGGGGCTGGGCTGGAAGAGCTCGTTTGGCAGCGGCGTCGGCAAGGACGCCATCACCAGCGGCCTGGAGGTCGTCTGGACGCCGACGCCGACGAAGTGGGACAACTCCTTCCTGGAGACGCTGTACGGGTACGAGTGGGAGCTGACCAAGAGTCCCGCCGGCGCCTGGCAGTTCACGGCGAAGGACGGCGCCGGGGCGGGCACCATCCCGGACCCGTTCGGCGGGCCGGGCCGCGCCCCGACGATGCTGGTCACCGACATCTCGATGCGCGAGTCGCCGATCTACCGCGACATCACCCGGCGCTGGCTGGACCATCCCGAGGAGCTCGCCGACGCGTTCGCCAAGGCGTGGTACAAGTTGCTGCACCGCGACATGGGGCCCATCACCCGCTACCTCGGGCCGTGGATCCCCGAACCGCAGCTGTGGCAGGACCCGGTTCCGGCCGTCGACCATGAGCTGGTCGACGACAAGGACGTCGCGGCTCTGAAGAGCAAGGTGCTGGCGTCCGGCCTCTCCGTTCCCCAGCTGGTCAAGACCGCGTGGTCGGCGGCCTCGAGCTACCGCAACACCGACAAGCGCGGTGGCGCGAACGGCGGGCGGCTTCGTCTCGAGCCGCAACGGAGCTGGGAGGTCAACGAGCCCGCCGAGTTGGACAAGGTGCTGCCCGTCCTGGAGAAGATCCAGCAGGACTTCAATGCCTCGGCGTCCGGCGGCAAGAAGATCTCCCTGGCCGACCTGATCGTGCTGGCCGGTTCGGCGGCGGTCGAGAAGGCGGCCAAGGACGCCGGATACGAGATCTCGGTGCACTTCGCACCCGGGCGTACCGACGCATCGCAGGAGAACACCGACGTGGACTCGTTCGCGGTGCTCGAGCCGCGGGCCGATGGGTTCCGCAACTACACCCGTCCCGGGGAGAAGGCGCCGCTGGAGCAGCTGTTGCTGGAGCGCGCCTACCTGCTGGGCGTGACCGGTCCGGAAATGACGGTGCTCATCGGTGGGCTGCGTGCCCTGGGTGCCAATCACGGCGGCAGCAAGCACGGCGTGTTCACCGACCGGCCGGGCGCGTTGACCAACGACTTCTTCGTCAACCTGGTCGACATGGGCAATGAGTGGAAGGCGTCGGAGTCGGCGGAGAACGTCTACCTGGTCGTCGACCGCTCCACGGGCCAGCAGAAGTGGACCGCGACCGCGAATGACCTTGTGTTCGGCTCCAACTCGGTGCTTCGCGGGCTGGCCGAGGTCTACGCCCAGGACGACGCCCAGGGCAAGTTCGTGGAGGACTTCGTCGCGGCGTGGGTCAAGGTGATGAACAACGACCGCTTCGACCTCAAGTAGGAAAGGGTCTTGATCGAAAGCGGCACCCCGCGAGCGACCGGCTCGCGGGGTGCCGTTCTTTCACGTCCGGGTCAGCGATCGAGATCCCACTGCCCGAAGTCGGCAGCGAGCACATCGTCGACATCGACATTGATGCCGCCCAGCAGCGGCCCCGGATTGCTCGGGCTGTTGACGACCGTCTGGTAGAGGACCGCGGCGGGTTCGCGGTCGCCGTTCGACCATGCCCTGGTCTGCCACGCCCACAGGTGCCCGGGGGTGCTGGAGTGCCCGATGACGCCGTCCCTGATCGCCCATCCACATACCTGGGCGTCTCCGTAGATGCCGGTACGGCCCACGCCCAACACCGAGTTGATCCCGCGAAACCATTGGACCGCAGCGCTATTCCACGCGTTGGCGTCGATGGCGTCATCGACGCTGAAGAAGATGGGCGCCGAGTTCGGGCCGCCCGCCGCGGAGTGCAACTGCATGGCCGTGTGGGCGTCGGCCACGCCGCCGTCATAGCCCCGGGTGAAATCCGACGGGTCGGGCCAGCCGGGCTTGCCGTACTGGAAGTTGCTGACGATATGCAGGCCCGCGGCGCGCAGCGCGTCGGCGTAGTCCCGGGTCAGCGGCTTGGCCTCGAAGTTGGCGCCCGGCCGCGACTGCGACACATAATTCACCACGCCGTCGTAGCCGGCCGCCTTGATCTCGTCGGGAGCGATCCGGCGCTCGGCGAAATCGATCAGCCTCATCCCGGCCGCCGACGCCTTCGGGGCCGCGGCGCCCGCACCCAGGGTCAGCAGTGCCGGCGCCACGGCATAGGCGCCCGCATATTTGAAGAGGTCGCGCCGCGAAGGCGATCGCCGATCGCCGCGTCCGCCCGAATCCCGCACCGCGCGATGGTAACAAAAACGCGGGCCTTCCTTCGGCCGATCTTCGCCGGTCAGCGCAGGTCACCTGCGGCGCCCGGCCGGTCGGGACCGACCGGCCGGAAAGATGGCGGACATCGACGGGTGGCATGATCTTTGCGTGTCGGACATCCAGGGGGCCGCCTACGCGCGGGACGGCGGATCTCCGGCTCGTTGCGCTCGATTAGGTGATCGAACTATAGTCTGGACACATGTCCAGTTTGCTGTCACGGAGTTCGGGAGTCCGTTGATCGCGATGGATTCGGCGCCATTCCGCGGTCATTTTCCAGCAAAGAAGAGTTGAGTATGCGAATTGCCCTGCTGTCCTACCGTAGTAAGACCCATTGCGGCGGACAGGGCGTCTACGTGCGCCATCTCAGCCACGGTCTGGTGGAGCTCGGTCACGACGTCGAGGTGTTTTCCGGACAGCCGTATCCCGACCTGCTCGATCCGCGGGTCCGCCTCACCGAGGTGCCCAGCCTCGATCTTTACCGGGAACCCGATCCCTTCCGGGTACCGCGGCCGAGCGAGATTCGTGACTCCATCGACCTCTTGGAACTGCTCACCACATGGACCGCGGGCTTTCCCGAACCGCGAACGTTCACGATGCGGGCCGCGCGGTTACTTGCCCAGCGGACAGCCGATTTCGACGTCGTGCACGACAACCAGAGCCTGGGCACCGGACTGCTCAGCATCGCCCAGGCGGGGCTTCCCGTGGTGGCCACCGTGCACCACCCGATCACCCGCGATCGGGTGCTGGATCTGGCCGCCGCGCGATGGTGGCGAAAGCCGTTGGTGCGCCGCTGGTATGGGTTCTTGGACATGCAGCAAGAGGTGGCCCGGCACATCGCCGACCTGTTGACCGTCTCGTCGTCGTCGGCGTCGGACATCATCGCCGACTTCGGCGTGGCACCGGAGCAACTTCACGTGGTGCCGCTGGGCGTGAACACCGAACTGTTCAAACCCGGATCCGGCCCCCGCGAGCCCGGTCGCATCATCGCGATCGCCAGCGCCGATACCCCGCTGAAGGGCGTGCGCACCCTGCTGCAGGCGGTCGCCCGGCTGCGCACCGTCCGCGATCTCGAGTTGCGGTTGGTCGCCAAGGTCGAGCCCAATGGCCCCACCCACAAGCTCATCGCCGAACTCGGGATCTCCGACATCGTGCACATCACCAGCGGGCTGTCCGATGCCGAGCTGGCCGCCCTGTTCGCGTCCGCGGAGGTCGCCTGCATCCCCTCGCTCTACGAAGGGTTTTCGCTGCCCGCGGTGGAGGCCATGGCCAGCGGCACCCCGATCGTCGCCAGTCGGGTCGGCGCGCTGCCGGAAGTCCTTGGCACCGACGGTGCTTGCGCCGAATTGGTGCCGCCCGCAGACGTGGATGCGCTGACCCACGCGCTCGGCGCACTCCTGGACTCCCCGGAAAAGCGCCGCAGCCTCGGCAAGGCGGGCCGCACCCGTGCCGTCAACGTCTTCAGCTGGGAAGCCGTGGCCGCGCAAACCGTTCGGGTGTACGAGCGGGCGATCGCCCGCAGCGCGCAGAACGGGGCGCCATGCTGACAGTCGATTTCGACCGGCTCGGTATCGGGCCGTCGACCAAGGTCATCGACGTGGGGTGCGGTGCCGGCCGGCACGCGTTCGAAGCGTATCGGCGCGGCGCGGACGTCGTCGCCTTCGACCGCGACGAGGCCGAATTGCGCTCGGTGGACAGCATTCTGCGCGCGATGGCCGAAACCGGCGAGGCGCCCGCCGGCGCCTCGGCGACGGTGGTCGTCGGCGACGCGCTGAAGCTGCCCTACGCCGACCAGACGTTCGACTGCGTCATCGCGTCGGAGATCTTGGAGCACATCCCCCATGACGATGCGGCGATCGCGGAGCTGATCAGGGTGCTCAAAGTCGGTGGCACGCTGGCGGTCAGCGTGCCGCGGTGGCTGCCTGAGCAGGTGTGCTGGTGGCTGTCCGACGAGTACCACGCCAACGAGGGTGGCCATGTCCGCATCTACCGGGCCAGCGAGCTGCGCGGCAAGATCTCCGGCGGCGGACTGGAACTGACCCACACCCACCACGCCCACGCGCTGCACTCCCCGTTCTGGTGGCTCAAATGCGCTGTGGGCGTAGAGAACACCGACCACCGCGCGGTGACCGCCTACCACAAACTACTGGTGTGGGACCTGATGCAGCGCCCGAAGATCACCCAGCTGGCGGAGTCGCTGCTCAATCCGCTGGTGGGCAAGAGCGTAGCGATGTACTTCGTCAAACCGCAGGAGGCGAAAAGCGAAGCGACTGAAGGGTATTCAGTTGCATCGGTCTAACCTACCCGCAGTTCCGGGGGTTCTGACTCCCGAACAATGCCGACAGACCGCGCTTTCCATCGCCGCCGAACAGGAACCATCGGGTGCCATCCCCTGGTTCGAGGGCGGCCATACCGATCCGTGGGACCACATCGAGTGCGCGATGGCGCTCACCACCGCCGGGCTGCTGGAGCCGGCGCGGGCCGCCTTCGCCTGGAGCCGCCGCACCCAGCGCCCCGATGGCTCGTGGCCCATCCAATTCCGCGCGGGCGTCATCGAAGACGCCAACAGCGACAGCAACTTCTGCGCCTACATCGGCGCCGGCGTGTGGCACCACGTCCTGGTCACCGGCGACCAGACGTTCGCGGCCGAGATGTGGCCGGTGGTGCGCAAGGCGATCGACTTCGTCATCGACATGCAATTCGGCAACGGCGAGATCGGCTGGGCGCGAAGCGAAGCCGGCGTGCTGCCGGAAGCTCTGCTGACCGGGTGTTCGAGCATCTTCCACAGCATCCGCTGCGCGCTTGCCCTGGCCGCCCTGGTCGAGGATCCGCAGCCGGAGTGGGAGTTGGCGCTGGGCCGGCTGGGCCACGCCATCTCCGCCCACCCGGAGGCGTTCACCGAAAAGGACCGCTACTCGATGGATTGGTACTACCCCATCCTCGGTAGCGCCCTGCGGGGTCCGGCGGCGGCCGCGCGCATCAAGCAGCGCTGGGACGCATTCGTGGTCGACGGCCTGGGCATCCGGTGTGTCGGCGATCGTCCCTGGGTGACCGGCGCCGAAACCTGCGAGCTGGTGATGGCGCTGGACGCCATCGGGCGGCACGCGGACGCTCGCCGCCAGTTCGCCGCGATGCAGCATCTGCGCGAAGACGACGGATCGTATTGGACGGGACTGGTTTTCGCGGACGGCAAGCGGTGGCCCGAAGAGCGCACCACGTGGACCGGTGCGGCGATGATCCTGGCGGCAGACGCCTTGTCGAACACCACCGCCGGGGCGGGAATCTTCCGCGGCGACGCGTTGCCGGTGGGCCTGCAGACCGACTTCGATTGCGAATGCGTTGTCACCGGTCCTGGCCGATAGACCGCCGCTCCGCTAGAGCTGCTCCCCCGGCTCGCCACTGACACGTTCGAGCAGCCGCAGCGATCCGGTGGCCGAGACTTCCCGGAACTGTCCGGAATCGAGTGCGCGGCAGTAGATGTAATACGGTGGCCGCCCGCCGTCCTTCGGGTCGGGGAACACGTCGTGGATGACCAGCGCCCCACCGATGTCGACCCATTTGGCCCAGCCGTCGAAGTCCTGGTTCGCGGCGGCCTCGCTGTGGCCGCCGTCGATGAACAGGAACCGCAGCGGTGCGCGCCAGCCCCGCGCCACCAGCGGTGACTTGCCGACGATCGCGACGACGTGCTCGTCCAGCCGGGCGGTATCGAGCGCACGGCGAAACGTCGGCAGCGTGTCGAACAGTCCGGTGACCTCGTCCACCATCGACGCGTCGTGATACTCCCACCCGGCCTGGTGCTCCTCGGAACCGTGATGGTGGTCGACCGTGTAGACCACGCCGCCGGTCTGTTGCGCCGCTGCGCCCAGCAGGAGGGTGGATTTGCCGCAGTACGTGCCGATCTCGACGCCGATGCCGCCGCCGAGATATCGCAGCGCGGCGTCGTACAGCGCGCGACCCTCGTCGGCCGGCATGAAACCTTGCACCTGTTCGGCCAGCGCGAACAGGCGCTCGGGCGCATCCGCGTCGACGTGACTCATCAGCTGAACCTATCGTCTCGATCCGGACCGCCGACATCGTGGTCGTTGTTCGCGCTGAGCGATCATCCGCGATCTGTATCACGGCTGGCCAGCGGACCGGGCGGGTTCGCTCTACCATCATCTGGTGCGCGCCTTGCCTATCCGCAAATTTGCTGTTGTCGGCCTCGCCGCGGTGATGGCCGCGGCCGCCCTGATGTTGCCCGCCGCGCTGCTTCCGCCCGGGACGCCGGGGGCCGCGCCGCCGGCCGGGGCCGCGAACTGCCCGCCGGTGCAAATCGTGTTCGCCCGCGGCCGCAACGAATCACCCGGTCCGGGCGTGCTGGGCAACGCGTTCATCAGCGACGTGCGCAGCAAGGTGAACAGGACCGTCGGCACCTACGCGGTGCAGTATCCGGCCGACACCGAGGTCGCCCAGGGCGCCAACGACATGAGCCACCACGTCCAGGACATGGTCAACAACTGCCCCGACACCCGGCTGGTGCTGGGCGGCTACTCGCTGGGCGCGGCGGTCACCGACGTCGTGCTGGCCGCGCCGATCGGTGCGTTCGGTTTCGACAGCCCGCTGCCGCCGGGCGTCGATCAGCACATCGCCGCCGTCGCACTGTTCGGCAACGGCAGCCAGTGGGTGGGTCCGATCACCAACTTCAACCCGACCTACAACGACCGGACCATCGAGCTGTGCCACGGCGCCGATCCGATCTGCAACCCGGCCGACCCGAACACCTGGAAGGAAAACTGGCCCCAGCATCTGGCCGGCGCCTACATCGACGCCGGCATGGCCAACCAAGCGGCGGACTTCGTCGCGAGCAAGCTCTGACCGGCTCGCGACGGCGCATGCGCTAGCAGCGGATTCGCGAGCCGGTCCATGGTCGTGTGCGGTGCGGCATGGTCGCCGGGACTGGCGGCTATCGCCCAACGGCCGCCGAGCCGCCGTGAACTGGGTTACGACACCCGCGGAACCTAGGATCGAAAGCAATCTGCGGTCATGCCAGGTCGGCCGCCAGCCGAGAGGAGACGCGATGCCGCGTCTTGATCCGATACCGCGGGGTGAAGTCAGCGACGAATTCACGCTGAAGATGTACGACTTCATGTTCGGCGAGCGCGATCCCGTGGCGGAGCCGGGCGCCGTCGGCGGCACTCCCGGCAACTGGTGGACGGTGATGGCCCAATCCCCCGCCGCGCTGCGCCATGCGGTGCGCGGCTTCCGCCTTTACCGCGAAGAGGTCTCCATCCGGGCCGACCATCGAGAGTTGGGCCAGATCCGGGCGGGCTGGGTGGTCGGCAGCCAGTTTGTCTTCTCCCAACACTGCAAGGCCTGCCGTTCCGCGGGACTGTCCGAGGAGAAGATCGCGGCCATACCGTCCTGGCAGACCGCCGAGTGTTTCGACCAGACCGAGCGGCTGTTGCTGGCCTATGCCGATTGCCTTGCGGGACAGCATGGCCGAGTGCCCGAGCGGTTGTTCACTCGGTTGCGTGAGGTCTTCACCGACACCGAGATCCTCGAATTCACCTACACCACGACCATGTACGTGATGCACGCGATCATGTCGCGGGCGCTGCGGCTGGAATTCGATGACGTTGACGACCCGATCGTCGAGGTCGACGATCCAGCGGGCGGCGGTGCGCTCGATATCGGTGCCGCGACCTCCGGGCGCGACTGACGTGACGCGTTAAGCGGTACTCAAACGGCGTCCAAAGGGGTGGCCGCTTCGCGCCTCACCCGCATGCTCGCGACGGCCGAGGATCGCCCCGCCCCGATGTCACGGCGGCGAGCCACGAAAACGTCCCCTGCCGAAATGATCGAGTACTTGGGGCGCCAAACCGAGCCGGCGAAGGCAACGGCTGCAGTTTGCGAACGGTGCGGTCTCGCCGCATCCCGTCCGTCCATATTGCGGTTCCCCACCAATGTCTACTACGCACGGTAGTAAGGCCGGAAACGGTCGGTAAATACCTCAACTACAACTTGAGAGTTCCGGCCGATGCGGTCGGATTAATCGTTTGCTCCGCGGCCGGCATTCCGGGATCCGGATGCGAACGGGATCGCGCCAATGGGACGGCGAATTCAGGCGGGGGTATTGCCGCTGGAGTACAGCTTGAAGTTGCGGACCATCGGAACCACCGGGTTACCAGCGGCTGCGGCGCGCTGGCGGGCGCGGAACGACGGATGACGGCGCATTGCCTCATTGCGTTCGCGTTCGCGTCGTTGGGCGGCGGCCCATGCTGGATGGGATTGAAGGAAGATAACCGTGCCTTCTTGTGTATTCGCCACGATCGTCACTCCTCTCAGTACCACCCGCAAAAGCTACAACAGTGTGGTTATCGGATCGTGATTCCAGAATGCCCGCCGAATCCTGAGACCAAACCACCCGTCAAGGTGAGAATTGGCCGTGAATTTGCGAACGTAATCCGTTGCCACTGCCGTGCTGCCGTCCGTGCTGGTACGACCGCGATCAGAACCATAGCGACGGGCACCGACAGAATTCCCGTTTGAGCGTCATGCACGGTCGGCTGCTAGGGTCCCTTGCTTATGCCGGAGATCGACCGCCGCCGCATGATTTTGACAACCGGGATCGGCGTGCTGGCAGCCACGCTGCCGGCCTCGAGAGCCTGGGCCTACCCGCCCCGGCAGGACGAACCTGCCGGCCGGATACCGCCGCCCGCGGCGCCCAGCGGCCAATCCGGGAGCTACATCTTCTCGGACGAATTCGATGGTCCGGCCGGCTCCGCCCCCGACGCGTCGAAGTGGGCGATCGCCAAAGCCCGCGAGACGATCAAGGACCCGACCTTTTGGGAGCTGCCCGAGCACATCGGGCAGTATCGCGACGATCGCCGCAACGTGTTCGTCGACGGCAATTCCAACCTGGTGCTGCGCGCGGCCAAGGACGGTCCCACGTACTACAGCGGCAAGGTGCAAAGCCTGTGGCGCGGCGGCGTCGGCCACACCTGGGAAGCCCGGATCAAACTGAACTGCCTGACCCCGGGAGCCTGGCCGGCGTATTGGCTCGGCAACGACGATCAGGGCGAGATCGACGTGATGGAGTGGTACGGCAACGGCAAATGGCCCTCGGCGACCACCGTCCACGCCAAGGCCAACGGCGGCGAATGGAAGACCCACAACATCGCGGTGGACAGCGCCTGGCACACCTGGCGCACGCAGTGGGACGAGGCGGGCATCCGCTTCTGGAAGGACTACACCGACGGCGCTGCGCCCTACTTCGACGTGCCGGCGAGTTCGCTGCCCGATTGGCCGTTCAACGGCGCGGGTTACACGGTCTATCCGGTGTTCAACCTCGCGGTCGCCGGTTCGGGTGGCGAAGACCCCGGCCCGGGCAGCTACCCCGCCGACATGCTCATCGACTGGATACGCGTCTGGTAGGCGGGTGCGGGCGCCTCAGTGCGTGAGCAGGGCGACCGCACTGGAGGGCTTGTTGCCAGGACGGCGCAAGTCCGGCTGCCGCCAGGCGAGTGGGCGCATCCATATCGGTAAGCGGCGCAGCCGGTGGGCTGCCACCAGCACCGTTTCCGCTTCGACAGCTCGCCAGCCGAGGTCTTCGAAGAAGGCCAGCCCGTTCTCGGGCGCGAACTTGAACGGGGCGTTTGCCGCAATCCCGGCCATATTCTTGTTGATCCGCTTCCGCAGGCCGGGGAACGCGAAATCGAGCATCCACCAGGCGACCTCGGGTCGCTTGATCGCACCCGACAGCGCCGCGATGTCGGAGGTCTCCAGGTACATCGACAGACCCTCGGTCAGCACAAAGGCCGTCGCCGCGCCGTCCAGCGCTTCGGTGAAGAAGGCGTCTCGGGCGTGCGGGTCGGCAAGGTCAACCGCTATGCGAGTGAGCCGGCAGCGCGGAGTCTGATCGGCGAGTATTTGCGTCTTCTCCGCGAGCAGCTTGGGTAAATCGGCTTCGATCCAGGTGAGATCGGACGGGAGATCTAAGCGGTAGGGCCGGGTATCCAGGCCGGCAGCCAGATTCAGGACACGGTCACAGCCGTGCGCGAGTGCGTCGGCGAGGGCATCGTCGATGAGCTTGGTGCGTGCGACCAGCCACCATCCGCTGCGATCCGCCCATCGAACGTTGTCGACGATCGCGCGGCCCTGTTCACCGGCGAGTCGCTCGGCGAGCGGGTCGCTGAATAGCGCATCGGGACGGGCCGTTTCGGTCGCCCGGTGCAGGGCCGTCCACCGGGCCGTATCGGAGACATGGGTAATGGTGTGCGCTGGACCAGACATAGGTTGCGTTATAGCAGTACCGTCGTGGCCCTACTGCCCAGCCCTGCCCCCGGCGAACCAGGCCTGTGTCACGGTGCGGGTCGCGGGCGGTGGCAGGACGGCGTCCGGAGCGCCGAGGCGACCGACCTTGACGGTCCACGCCGACGCCGAGCGGTCGATGCACGATCCGGCGCCCTGGCTGGGCAGCCACAGCACGGCAAGGTCGCTGCCGGCGCCGCCGCATCCGTACACCCCGGTGTACCCGTCGGCTCGCCCACCCCACGCGCCGCCGTTGCGCAGTAGGCAGCGGGTGCCGTCGTCGAGGGCGAGCGCGAACGGATCCGGGGTGGCGTTGGGGTGCACGGGCGGGAGCTGACCGTCGAACATCACCCGGTGCATCTGCATGTCCCACGGATTGTCCACGCACAGAAGCGATCCCGGTGTCGAGGGCCAGCAGGTACCGGCACCTGCCGCGCTCGGCGAACAGTAGTAGACATCGTCGGCGACCGCCGACGGTGACGGTTCCGAGCAGTCGCTGGCCTGACCGACGTTGCCCGGCCCGGATGCCACCCGGTAGCCGTTGATCGCTTCGCCGCCGGGTCCGACGGCCATCACCGTGATCACCTGGGTGGCGGGCGGATCGGCGGCCGCGACGCCGGGCTCGACGAAAGCGACGCCCGCCGCGACCGATACCAGGACAAGTCGCCACATCGCGTTCATCGAGCGCACCTCCGGTCGAGCGGGCCCCCGTTGTGCAGGGTAGAGCGCCCGCGGGGCCGGCGGCCCGGAATCGGCGGCCGTGATTGGGATCGGTAGCCGGTTCGCGGGTCTGTACTTACCGCAACGACGCCGCCACGGAGGCGGCGCCCCACGAAAGGAAGACAGCAGATGAACATCGTGCCGACCAGCATCCAGGAGCAGATCAACCGTGTCGATCGCCAACGGAGCCTGTACATCGGGATCAGCACTGGCCTGCTCGCGATCTGGAGCGTCTACCGGCTGATCTGGATGCTTTACCTCGGGATGACATTCGGCTGGTTCTTCGGCGCGATGGCGTTCCAGGTGGTGCTGTGGGGCGTGATCGGGACCGCCGCCGCGGTGGCCTCCGTCGGGTTCCTCACCCGCTACAACAAGAGATCTTGACGCCTTCGGGCCGACATCGAAAAGTCCCGGACCCCGTTGGGGCCCGGGACTTTTCGTTATACGCACCTTAGAGCTGGGCCCACACCGACTTCGTCTTCAGGTAGATCTCCAGGCCCTCTTTGCCGAACTCGTGTCCCCAGCCGGACTGCTTGTAACCGCCGAACGGCACGTCGTGGTCGAAGACCAACTGGCAGTTGACCTGAACGCTGCCGGCCTGCAGCCGCCTCATGATGCGGTGGGCCCGGCCCAGGTTTTCCGTCCAGGCGGTGGCCGCCAGGCCGTAGGTGGTGTCGTTGGCCAGAGCCACGGCCTCGTCCTCGTCGTCGAACGGCAGGATGGTGACCACCGGACCGAAGATCTCCTGCTGGTACAGCCGCATGCTGGTGTCGACGTTGGTGAGCACCGTCGGGTGGACGAAGTAGCCCTTGCGGTCCAGGCGGTGGCCGCCGGTGACCACCTCGACGCCGTCCCTCTTGCCCTCGTCGATGAAGCCCATGACGCGGTTCAGCTGCTTCTCGCTGATCAGCGGGCCGCTGACGCAGCCTTCCTCGCTGGGGGCGCCCAGCTTGAACGAATTCGCCATCATCGCAATGCCTTCCACGACCCGGTCGTAGACGCCGCGCTGGGCGAAGATGCGCGACCCGCACACGCAACCCTGGCCGGAGTGCACGAAGATGCCCAGCGACGCCATCATGATGGCGTTGTCCAGGTTGGCGTCGTCGAAGATCAGCACCGGCGATTTGCCGCCGAGTTCGAGCGTGACCTTCTTGAGGTTGTCCGCCGAGGCCCGCACGATCTCCTTGCCGACCTCGGTCGAACCGGTGAAGGCGACCTTCTGGACGTCGGGGTGCGCGGTGATCGCCGCACCCGCGGTGTGGCCGTAACCGGTCAGCAGGTTGACCACGCCCTCGGGCACGCCGGCCTCGTGGATCAGCTGGTCCAGCAGCAGAGCCGACAGCGGCGTCTCCTCGGCCGGCTTGACGAGCAGGCTGCCGCCGGCGGCCAGGGCCGGTGCGAGCTTCGCGCTGGCGTTGAAGATGGGGCCGTTCCACGGGAAGATCAGGCCCACCACGCTGTACGGCTCCTTGAGCGTGTAGGCGTGCATGTTGACGTAGTTGTCGGTCGCGATGCCGTCCGTCTTCACGTCGTAGGCGACGCCGTTGATCTTCGAACACCAACCGGCGTAGTAGCGGAAGAACTCCGAACAGGTCGACATCTGCAGCTGGGCCTGCATCAGCGGCATGCCGGTGTTGAGGGAGTCGAGTTGAGCGAACTCCTCGGCGTGTTCGTCGATCAGCTCGCCGATCCGCCACAGGATCTTGGCCCGCTCGCGGCCCGGCAGGTCCGACCAGACCCCCGACTCGAAGGTCGCCTTCGCGGTGGCCGCGGCCTCGTTGACCGCTTCTTGCCCGCAGTCGGTGAATTCGGTGATCGTCTCCTCGGTCGCGGGATCGATGACCGAGATGACGTCACCCGTTCCGGGGCGCTTGCGAATGTCGTCCAATACCGCCTGCACCGTCATCTGATCCCTTTCGTATTGCCGGTCGTGGCGCCTCAGCGCCCAATGCGCTCAGTGCTGAGCACTTGCTTAGCATTGTGCACACGGATGGTCAAGCACGACCGGCTCAGGGCAGTTGCTGGATGCGGATGAGGTTTCCCGCGGGATCGCGTACGGCGCAGTCGCGAAGCCCGTACGGCTGGTCGGTGGGCTCCTGGACGATGTCGACGTCGCCGGCCTGCAGCAGTTCGAAGGTGCCGTCGAGGTCCTTGGTGGCCAGCAGCAGTGTGGCGTAGCTGCCCTTGGCCATCATCTCGGCGATGGTGCGGCGCTCGTCGTCGGTGAGGCCCGGGTTGGCGGCGGGCGGGTTCAGCACGATGGACGTGTCGGGCTGGTTCGGCGGACCCACCGTGATCCAGCGCATCGTGCCCTTGCCGACGTCGAGGCGGACCTCGAACCCGAGGACGTCGCGGTAGAAGGCGAGCGACGCTTCCGGGTCCTGGTGGGGAAGGAAGCTCGAGTGAATGGTGATGTTCATGCGGTCAGGCTAGGTGCGGTCCGACGGCGGATGCTTCTCGATTCCTGATCGGTCTCGTCACCTGCTTGGCCACGCACGGCGGCATGCCCGCCAGCGCACCGGCCGCTCGGCGCCGGTAGGTGCTGGGCGGCACGCCGACCAGTTCGGTGAACCGCGTGCTGAAGGTGCCCAAGGACGAGCACCCGACCGCGAAGCACACCTCGGTGACGCTCACATCGCCTCGGCGCAACAGCGCCATCGCTCGCTCGATGCGTCGAGTCATCAAGTAGGAGTAGGGCGATTCGCCGTAGGCCTTCCGGAACTCGCGGCTGAGGTGGCCGGCGGACATGTGCACCCCCCTCGCGAGGGCCTCGACGTCCAGTGGCTGCGTGTGGTCCCGGTCGATGCGGTCGCGGACGCGGCGCAACAGGACCAGCGTGCGCAGGCGCTGCGCCGCCGCCTCGGAACTGATGGCCACTCGCGACGCCGGCCCTAGACGCCGACGAGCTCGGGATGGAATTTGGCCGCCATGCGGCGGATTCCGTCGCGCCAGTCGACCGAGGTGCCGCCGATCAGTTCGTGCATCCGGTCGATGGTGGTGGGATTGCCGCGCAGCGCCTGTTCGCTCGCCTCGAAGATCGGCTCCCTGCCGACGAGCGAGCCGAGGTAGTCGCACCACTCCTGCAGGCTGACCGTCTGGTCGCCGCACCAGTTGACCGTGGTCGCCGGGACGGACGCGACCTCGAGCAGCTTGGGGATGGTCGCGATGATGTCGTCCTCGTGAATGGGGTTGTAGCGGGCGGGTTCGCCGGGTGGAACGGGAATCGGGATGCCGCCCAACATCATCTCCATGTGATAGAACGGCCACCCGCCATTGTCGCCGTAGGGGACGTTGAGCCTTGCGATCGTGGTGGGCACTCCGAGGACGCGCGCCACCGACCGGGCGACGACCTCGCCGGCGATCTTGGAGATGGAGTAGGTCGGGAACAACGGCTTGTGGTTGTCGCCCAGCGCGGATCGCTCGCTGCGGGGGTCGTCGTCGGGCGGGTCGTATACGGCGGCCGACGAGCAGTGCAGGAAGGCCTTCGCGTTGCGGCAGTGGGCCATCAGCAGGCCGACCGACTCCGCGTTGGCCGCCAGGTCCTTGTCCCAGCTTCCGCTCTTGGCCACCGCCAGGTTCAGGACATAGTCGAAATCCGTTGGCAGCGCCGCGAAGTCGCCGGCCGCCAGATTCACCTTCTCGCAACGAATCCCGGCCTTCTCGAGACCTTCTCGCGCGACGGGATCGGTGAACCGGGCGATTCCCCAGACCTCGTTGTCGGCGGCAAGCGCCCGGGCGATGGGGGTGGCGATCTGACCGGTCGGGCCGGTGATCAGGATTTTTGAGCCGCGCATGCGCGCAATGGTAGCGACATCGCGACGGAGATGATCATGCTTTCGCGCATTCTGCTCACCTGCGCGGTAGTGTCTGTCCATGGCCCCCAGGGGTCGCATCGACTTGCGACTCGCCACCCAGGTGATGCTGCTGCAGCTCGTCATCGTGACGCTGACGTTGATCGTCGCTTTCGGGCTCTTCGCCGCATTCAACCGGGCGCGCCTGGACAGCCAATATCACGTCCACGCCACCGATATGGCCCGCGTGGTCGCCTCCTCCCCCACGGTGATCGCCAACATCGCGCGCTACGACAGCGGCCCGTTGAGCCCGACCCCCGAGCTGGTGGACGAACTCGCCACGGGTCCGATTCAGGGCGTGGCATCCCGGGTCGAACAACGCACCCACGTGTTGTTCGTCGTCATCGCCAATGCGAGCGGCATCAGGGTCGCGTGCCCCCAGCGCGACAGGTTGGCAGCCCACGTTGCCGCCGACATCGCGGCTCCGCTGGCCGGGCACGAGGTGACATCACATGACGACACCTATATGGGACGCGCGATCGTGGCGAAAATCCCGGTGTTCGAATCGGGTTCCGACCGGGTGCTGGGGGTGGTCATCGTCGGCCTGTCCACCAAGGCATTCGACGAGCAGTTCTCGAGGAACCTCCGCGTATTGGCCGCGATGGCCGGTGCCCTGCTGGTCATCGCTGTCGCCGGCTCGGCGGTATTGGCCCGGCGCTGGCGGGGGCTGACACTGGGTCTGCGGCCGGCGGAGATCACCGGGCTGGTGCGAACGCAGGCGGCGGTGCTGCAGGGAATCGGCGAAGGCGTTCTCGCGGCGGACACGTCCGGCTACACCACGTTCGTCAACGACGAGGCATGCCGGCTCCTGGAGATCTCCAACAAGACGGGGCGGCCGGTCGACCAGATCGGCCTGACCCCACGGGTTCTCGACGTGTTCGAGGCCGCCGATTCGACCCCGGTGTTGGCCAGCGTGGGCGAGCGCATCATCGTCGTCTCGGCCCGGCCGGTATCGCGCGAAGGGCGGGCGCTGGGAACGGTTTTGGTGGTGCGGGACCGAACGGACGTGGAATCCCTCACGCGGCAACTCGACGCGGTGCAGGTGATGAGCACGGTGCTGCGCGCACAACGCCACGAATTCGCCAACCGCCTGCACCTGCTGAACGGGCTGTTGCAGGGCGGTCATGTGGACGAGGGATTGCAATACCTGGAAGAAATTCTCGGGTCGGGCCCGCTGGGATCCGCGCTGCCCGGCATCGAGGCCATCCGCGATGCCTACCTGCAAGCATTTCTGGCGGCCAAGGCCGCGGCGGCCCGCGAGGCCGGGGTGACGATGACGATCGGTGAAAACACCTGGGTGTCCGGCCGTCTCGGGCTGCCCGTCGATGTCACCACCGTGCTGGGCAACTTGCTCGACAACGCGATCGATGCGGCCCGGACGGGTGGCAACGACGTGAAGGAAGTGGAAGTCGAACTGCTGCAGAATGGTTCGACGCTGCACATCACCGTCGCCGACAGCGGCGGCGGCGTGGCACCCGATTTCGTCGATCACCTCTTCACCGAGGGCACCACGACCAAGCCCGACTCGGGGATACCGGGCGGCCGCGGCATCGGGCTTGCGTTGTCGCGCCAGATTTCTCGCGCGCTGGGCGGTGACCTGTGGCTGGCCAGCGCCGGCGACGCCGAGCTGCGGCTGCGCGGTGCGGAATTCATCGCCCGGCTGCCGGGCGTGATGGTGGAGGAGGAGCAATGGGCGACCCAGAGCTGACGGTGCTGGTGATTGACGACGACTTCCGCGTGGCGAATCTACACGCCGAGGTGGTCAACACGCTTCCCGGTTTCGCGGTGAGCGGCACGGCGAACACGCTCGAGGCCGCGCGCAAGGCCGATCCCGTCGACCTGGCCCTGGTCGACGTCTACCTGCCTGACGGGTCGGGAGTCGACTTTGTCCGCGAACGTGACGGCGACAGCATGGTGCTGAGCGCGGCCACCGAGGCGGCGACGATCCGGGCCGCGCTGTCCGCCGGGGCGCTGAGCTACCTCGTCAAGCCGTTCGCACCCCCGGAGCTGGCCGCGCGGCTCGCCGGCTACGCGCGCTACCGCAAGGTGTTGGCCGGCCCCAACCTGACCGCCGGCGACGTGGACGCGGCACTCGACGCGCTGCGGCCCAGGGTCGCTCCCCCGCCAACCGCCACCATCGCGGCCTCATCGACCAAACAGCTTGTGCTGCAGGCATTACGAACGTCCCAGCGGCCGATGTCGGCGGCCGAGGTCTCCGCCGCGATCGGAATATCTCGGGCGACCGCGCAACGCTATCTGGCGGCGCTGGCCACCGCCCGCGACGTCACCGTCGGCCTGCGGTACGGGACGACCGGACGACCCGAGCAAGAGTTCGCGGCCGCCGCCAAGCGGCCGGCCGGGCCGCCGCGCTGAGCCTAGCGGCCGGTGTTGATCCTCTTGGCCGGCCACCAGTTGGCCTTGCCGACCAGCGCCGCCATGGCCGGCACGGTGACGGTGCGAACCACAAAGGTGTCGATCAACAGGCCCACGCCGATGACCAGGCCCGTCTGCACCATGGTGGCCAGGCTGCCGAACAGCAGGCCGAACATCGAGGCGGCGAAGATTATGCCTGCCGAGGTGATGACACCACCCGTGGAACGGACCGCCCGGACGATGCCGGAGCGGATGCCCGTGCGCGACTCTTCGCGAATTCGCGTGATCAGCAGCAGGTTATAGTCCGCCCCGACGGCGACCAGCACGATGAAGGCGGTGGCCTGCACGTTCCACGACATCGCCTGATGCAGCAGGAACTGGAAGAAGGCGACGCCCATCCCCACCGCCGACAGGTACGAGATCGCCACGGAGACAATCAGATACAGCGGCGCCACGATCGCGCGGAGCAAGATGACCAGGATTGCGAAGACGATGAGCAGCGTCATGACGACGATCAGCCCGAAGTCGTCGTCGTAGTAGTCGCGCAGCGTGCTGTACATCCCGTTGAGCCCGACCATGGAGATCGATGCGTCCGCCAGCGCGGTGTTGGGCTGGGCGCCGCGCGCCGTGTCCAGAATCGAGGAAACCTGGTCCATCGCGGGCGGACTGAACGGGGTGAATCTCGATTCGACCAGATAGCGCACCGAATGGCCGTCGGGCGAGAAGAACAGCTTCGCGGCGTTCTTGAATTCGTCCGAGGTGAGCACCTGGGGCGGGATGTACATGCCCGACATCGAGGGCGCGGTGGCGTCACGCTTCACCGACAGCAGCAGGTCGGCCGCCTGGTTCATGCCCAGGCCCATCTGCTTGACCTTGTCGACGAGTGTCCGGACGCCGTCGGCCAGCCGCCGGCTGCCATCGGCGAGCTGATCGGCCGCTGCCTGCATTCCCGCGATCGTGCGCTGCATGCCGGCGACGTTGCCACGCAGCGCCCGCAGACCGCCAGTCGCCGTTGCCAATTGAGCGCTCAGACTTTGCACGGCCGCCTGCACGCCCGGAACCGCCGACTGCTTGGTCAAACCGTCGAACATCGGGCCCGCCGCCGCGACGACGCTGTTGGCGAGTGCCGAGACGGACCCGTTCGTGAGCCCACGGACGTTGTCCAGGGCGCTCGCCGCGGTGGCGAGCTGCTGCTGCACCTGGTTCAGTGTCGCGGTGACGCTGGTCATCGGCCCACTGGCGCCGCGGATTTCATCGCGCACCCGCGCGAGGGCCGTCGCCAGTTGGTCTGCGCCGTTGGTCAGCGCGTCGAGGTCACTCGTCCTGTCGTTGATCTGTGTCGAGGCGTCTTCGAGCTTGCCGCCGACCTCCCCGGCTTGAAAGCTGATCTTGGCCTGATCCAACGGCTGGCCGCCGGGTCGGGTGATGCCGCGCACCGCAGCGATATTGGGCAGCTGAGCGACGCGCTGAGCCATCTGGTCCAGGTCGGCCAGCGCCCGCGGCGTCCGCAGGTCGCGCGGCGACCGGACGTAGATGTACTGCGGCAGCAACATACTTTCCGAAAAGTGTTGCGCCATCGTCGAAAAGCCGGCATTGCTCGGTGCCGACCGCGGCAGTTGCAGCCGGTCGTCGAACGTGGGCCGCAGGAACGCCGCGCATCCGGCCAGCGTGAGCAACACCGCGAGGCTCCCCAGCAGATGCGCTTTGGGCCGACGCACCAGCGCAACGGCAGAGCGCTGCCACAGGCGGCCGGTGAGCGCCGCACGCGGCGTGACCCATCCGCGCCGGCCGGCGAGAACGAGCACGGCGGGCAGCAGCGTTATCGCGGCAAGGAACGCGACCCCGATCGAAACCGCCAGCGCCGGGCCGATACTCGTGAACGCGGGTAGGCGGGTGAACACCATGCCGAAGAAGGTGACGGCAACGGTGGCCGCCGACGCGGCGATCACCTCACCGATCGAGCTCAGTGCCTTTTGCACGGCCAGGTCGGAGTCGATGCCGGAGCGGAGGCACTCGTGGTAGCGGCTGATCAAGAAGACGGCGTAGTCGGTACCGGCGCCGAAGATCATCGCCGTCATCAAGGCGATCGTCATCGAGGACACCCCGAGCCCGAGCTGAACGAGTCCGGACACCAGGCCCTGGGCCGACGCGACCGAAACGCCGATGGTGATCAACGGCAGCAGCACGGTCACGGGTCGCCGGTAGATCACCAGCAGGATGATCAGGACGAACAATGCGGTGACCGTCTCGATCGTCTGCATGTCGTGAGCGGTGACGATCGCCAGGTCGCCCGCCATCGCACCCTGTCCCGTCACCTGTGCGGCCAAGGGCGTGCCCGCGGTGGCGCGCTTGGCGATCTCCGTGATGCGCTGGTAGGCCTGCGACGACTCGGGCGAACCGACGGGGGCCCGCAGGATCACCGCGAGGTAGAACGCTTTGTGGTCCGCGCTGACCATCAACGACCGCAGCGCGGGTGTGGCGACGATGTCCTGCACGCCGGCCACGTCTTTGGTCTCGCCGCGAAATGTGGCGGCCAGCTCGCGGTAGGCGTCCTCGTCGGCCGGTTGCAGGCCCCGGCCGTCGGTGAGCACGACAATCAGGATGTTCTGCCCGGATTCACCGAAGTCCTTGGCCATCTGCTCCGTTGCGGCCATGGCCTGCGGCGGCAGCGGCTGTACCGTCTGGCCTTCGACCACCTTCGTCAACGCCGGGAAGGCAACGGTCAGCACGGCTACCGCGGCGACCCACGCGGCGATGATGAGCCAGGGCGCGCGCACGGAGCAGCGACCCAACGCCGCGAACACGCCGGAAGGTGCCGAGATGTCAAGCGCGCCTGGACGTTTGATCATGGTGAAACCCTTCGTCGACGATCGTCGACACCGAATCTATGGCGCCGCGACACCCGTGTCGCGCTTGTCAGCGATAGTCGCCGTTACCGGCGATCTTGCGGTTCTGCGCATTGTGCTCGCGCCGGGCACGGCCAGCCGATCGTCGCGGTGAGCGAGAAGTCCTCCAGAACGCTCGAAATATGCTGCCGTAACGCGTCATCCGAATTGGGGCGGCCCAGCTCATACGCGACGACCGAGACGAAGACCCGTCCGTGGGCCCGTCCCGAGAGCAGGCCCAGCAGTCCACCGGTCCGGTGCACCGTCGCCTTGGTGACCCCCGGGGCGAGCAACCTGACGGCAAAGTGGTCGGCATCCGTGCCATCCGGCCGGTTGGCGGCCGGGCTGACGGCACCGAGGTTGGACGATCCGCTGGTGGTGGCGCCGCCGAGGGCCACGCCGGCCATGCGCCGGACCAGCCACCGCGGCATCAGCGGGGCCAGTGGCAGCAGCGCCAATCGCTCGTCGGGGACCTCCTGATGGCGGATCAGCGCTTGCTTGATCGCGGCCCGGATCTCGCGCAGATCCGCCGCCGCGCCCGCGGGGTCGATCGTGATGTCGACACTGGTGATCGCGTTGGCGCGAGTATCGCCGTCGGTGCGCTCGTTGACCGGTATCGCCACCGTGGCCGCGCCGTCCGCGGCGACCCGTCCCATCCGTTGGGCAAGGCGGCCCGCGAATCCCGCGAGGAGCGCGTTGCCGGTTCCGTCGAGCGCCCGCGCGCGGACATCCCACTCGCCGGCGTCGACGAAGAACGTCACCTTCGGGAGATCGACGCGTGCGTCAGGTCCGGCGAACGGCGCGCGCGGCGCGCTGGGCGCCTCGGCGCCGGAGCCGCGGCGGTTGCGGCGGGCGAATCGTGCCCCCGCCACGACGGCGCGGCCGATGCCGGGGACGTCGCGCGCGGTCTGGCCGACGTCCTCGCGCAGCGCTCGCCAACGCGGGCGCGTCCCGGCGGCGGGCCAGGTGATCGGGTCGCGGCGGCCGCTGGCCGCGTCCGCCAGCGCCTCGCACAATCCGACGCCGTCGATGAGGCTGTGCGAGATGACAAAGCTCACGCCCGCGCCGCCGTCGGTGAACGGCAGCACCGCGAGGTGCCAGCCGGGACCCTGCTCGGAATCCAGCGGGGTGCCGGCCTGCTCGGTGAGCCAGGCCTCGAATTCTTCGCGTGGGCGGGGGCTTTCGACGATCTCCAGGTCGGACTGGGTGCCGGGTGAGACCCAGCGATGGCGGCCGAACGGCAAGGCTGACCGCTCGATGCGGCGGGACAGCCGTCCCCGCTGTAGATGCCGGTGGAACTGCCGAAGGCCGTCGATGTCGATCGCGTGGTGGTAGATCCACACGCACTGCAGCAGGTTGGTGGTTGCGGTCGCCCGCTCGCCCAGAAACGCGCTCTGGTCGACGAGGTCGATGACGTTGTCCATTTTTCTCACGATCCTTGTCTGCCTCGGTTGCCTACGCCGTCAGGCCGGCAACCGGCACCGGGTCCGGCCAACCGAGCGTGGCGGTGAGCGCGAAGTCGCTCAGTGTGCTCGAAAGGGTCTGCGCCAAAGCGGAATTCGAGTTGGAACCGCCCGGCTGATACGCCAGGACCGAAACGAAGACGCGCCCATTCGTTCTCCCCGACAGCAACACCAGCAAGCCGCCGAGCCGGTGCATGACCCCCCTGGTCACGCCCGGGGCGAGCGGCTTCATGACGAAGTGGTCGGCGGCGGTTCCGTCCGGCCGGCGCGAGGCCGGGTCGACCGCACCGAGGTTGGACGAGATGACGCTGGCCGCGCCGTTAGCCGAAACGCCCACGCACCGCCTGACCAGCCACTGCGGCAACAGCGGAGCAAGGTGCAGCAGCTCCCACCGCGCGTTCGTCTCGTCGTGCGAGCGGATCAGCGCCTGCTTGATGGTGGCCCGGATCTCGCCCAGATCCGTCGTGGCGGGTGCGGGGTCGACGGCGAAGTCGACATTGATGATGGCGTTGGCGCGCGTGTCGGCGGCGGCGCGTTCGTTGACGGGCATGGTCACGGCGACCGAGCCGTCCGCCGCGATGCGTCCCACCCGAAGGGCCAGCTGCGCCGCCAGTCCCGCGAGCAGCGTGTTGCCGGTCCCGCCCAGTGACTCCGCGCGAGCGTCCCATTCGTCGGCGTCGACGAAGATCGTCGCCGTCGGCAGGGTGACGCGCTCGTCGGCGCTGCCGGAGAGGACAGGCGGCTCCGCGAGCGGTGCCGCGGCGCCGGCGCTGGGACGCCGCGCCCTGCGCGCCGCGGCCACGACCGCGCGCCCGATACCCGGGACGTCGCGCACGGTTTGGTGGGCGTCCTCGCGCACGGCCCGCCACCACCCGCGCGACCCGGCCGCGGGCCAGGTGATCGGGTCGCGGCGTCCGGCCGCCGCGTCCGCCAACGCCTCGCACAGCCCCACGCCGTCGGTGAGGCAGTGCGAGATGACCAGGCTCACCGCCGCGCCGCCGTCGGTGAACGGCAGCACCGCGAGGTGCCAGCCGGGTCCGTTCTCGGCGTCGAGCGGGGTGTCGGCTTGCTCGCCCAGCCAGGCGTCGAGGTCCTCCCGCGAGCGCGGCGCCGCGACGATCTCCAGGTCGGACTGCCCCTTCGGTGCGACCCAGCGATGGCGCCCGAACGGCAGGGGCGACGGCTCGATGCGGCGGGACAACCGCCCCTGCGCCAGGTGGCGATGGAACCGGCGCAGGCCGTCGATGTCGATCGCGCGCTGGTAGATCCACACGCACTGCAGCAGGTTGGTGGCGCCGGTCGCTCGCTCGCCCAGGAACACCGTCTGGTCGAACAGGTCGAGTACGTTGCTCATTGTCGTGGGGTCCTTTCTTCCTCGCTGGCCTACGCCGCCAGGTCGGCCGCCGGCACGGGGCCCGGCCAGCCGATCGAGGCGGTGAGCGAGAAGTCGCTCAGAACGGTCGAGATGTCATGCCGCAGAATGTTGTTCGAGTTGGGGCGGCCCGGCTGATGCGCAAGCACCGAGACGAAGATCTGTCGGTGCACCCTTCCGGACAGCAACGCCAAAACCCCGCCGGTGCGGCGCATTATCGCGGTGGTCACGCCCGGATAGAGGGACTTCATGGCGAAGTGGTCGGCTTCGGTGCCGTCCGGCCGGACGGCGGCGGCGTGCAGGACGCCCAGGTTGGACGACACGACGTTGGTGGTACCGCCGGTGGCCACGCCGACCAGTCGCCTGACCAACCGCCGAGGCAGCAGCGGAACCAGGGGCAGCAGGGCCCACCGCTCGTCGGGCACGTCGCGGTGCCGGATCAGCGCCTGCTTGGTTGCCGCCCGGATTTCCCGCAGGTCCGTGTCCGCGAGTGCGGGGTCGACAGTGATGTCGACGTTGGTGATGGCGTTGGCGCGGGTGTCGCCGGCGGTGCGCTCGTTGACCGGAATCGACGGAGTGGCCCGCCCGTCCGCGGTGAGCCGCCCCACCCGCTGGGCGAGGCGGGCCGCCACCGCCGCGAGCAGGGTGTTGCTGGTTCCTCCGAGCGCCCGCGCGCGGGCGTCCCACTGATCGGCATCGAGAAAGATGGTTGCCGTTGACAGAGTGGCTTTTTCGCCGGGTCCGCAGCACGGCGCGGCCGGCGTGGCCATCGGCGCCGCGGCGGGGTCGCGTCGAGCGAATCGCGCTGCGGCGACGACGGCGCGGCCGATGGCGGGAAGGTCGCGCGCGGTCTGGCGGGCGTCTTCGCGCAGGGCCTGCCACCGCGGGCGCGACGCGGCCGCCGGCCAGTCGTCCGGGTGATGTTGTCCGGTAGCGGCTTCCGTCAGCGCCTCGCACAAGCCGACGCCGTCGATGAGGCAGTGCGAGACGACCAGGCTCACCCCGGCGCCGCCGTCGGTGAACGGCAGCACCGCCAGGTGCCATCCGGGCCCGTGCTCGGCGTCCAGCGGGGTGTCGGCCTGCTCGGCCAGCCAGGTGTCGAAATCCTCGCGTGCGCGCGGCGTTTCGGCGATCTCAAGGTCGGCCTGGTTGCCGGCCGCGACCCAGCGATGCCGGGCGAATGGCAGGGGCGAGCGTTCCATGCGCCTCGCCAACCGTCCCCGCCGCAGCCGGTGGTGGAACGAACGCAGGCCGTCGATGTCGATCCCGCGGTCGTACACCCACACGCACTGCAACGCGCAGGTGGCTCCGGCCGCCCGCTCGAAGTCGAAGTAGGCCTGGTCATACAGGTCGAGTACGTTGCCCATCGTTCTTCAGCTCCTTTTCGCCTGTCGCGCTGCCGGATTCGGTGGGACGAAGTGCTTTTGCCTCGCTTGGATTCACCGTATGGCGCCGGGCGCCGCCCGTCGCGCTTGTGCTTGATAGTGGGGCTTAGCCGCGATTCCCCGGTTTCGCGCATTGTGCTCACCCGCGGAATCGGCGGCTTTCGGCGCCGTCTACCGCGCCGCCGGCGACCGGTTCATCGCGCTCCAGCCGGTGGTGGCGGTGAGCGAGAAGTCGTCCAGGGCGCTCGAAACGTGCTGTCGCAAACCGTCATTCGAAGTCAGCCGGCCCGGCTGATAGGCGAGCACCGAGATGAAGACCTGGCGGTGCACCGTCGCGGAGTGCACCACCATCAGGCCGCCGAGCTGGTCCATCATCGCCCGGGTCAGGCCCGGGTAGCGAGACAGCAGCGCGACGTAGTCGGCGTCGGTGCCGTCCGGCCGGTTGGCCGCCGGCGGGGCCGCGCCGATGTTGGAGGCGACCACGACGTTCGTCGCGCCGCCCGTGGCCACGCCGACCATTTTCTTGATCAGCCGCTCGGGCAGCAGGGGCACCAGCGGCAGCAATGTGCGGCGCTCGTCGGGCACCTCCCGGTGGCGGATCAGCGCCTGCTTGGTCGTGGCGCGGATGTCGCGCAGGTCCGTCGCCGCGGGTGCCGGGTCGACGCTGATGTCGACCATCGTGACGGCGTTGGCGCGGGTGTCGTCGGCGGTTCGCTCGCTGACGGGGAGCGCCAGGGCGACCGAACCGTCCGGGCCGATTCGTCCCACCCGTTGGGCGAGCCGGGCCGCCACTCCCGCGAGCAGCGTGTTGCTGGTCCCGCCGAGTGAGGCTGCGCGCGCGTCCCACTCGTCCGCGTCCAGAAAGAAGGCCGCCGTCGGAATCGTGACGATGTCGTCGGCTCCGGCGATCGACAGCGCGGGACGGGCCTGAGAAAGGGGCCGGGTCACCGATCCGGCGGCGCGGCGGTCGCGCCGCGCCGATCGCGCCGCGCCGACCGCGGCACTCACGGCTCGCCGGATGGCGGGGAGGTCGCGTGCGGTCTGGCGGGCGTCTTCGCGCAGTGCCCGCCCCCGCGGGCGCGACCCGGCGGCGGGCACGTCCATCGGGTGGTCGTAGCCGCACGCCGCTTCCACGAGGGCCAGGCACCCTCCGATGCCGTCGGTGAGGCAATGCGTGACGACGAAGCTCACCCCGGCGCCGCCGTCGGTGAACGGGAGCACCGCGAGGTGCCATCCGGGCCCCCGCTCGGCGTCCAGGGGGATGCCGGCCTGCTCGCCCAGCCAGGCGTCGAACTCCGCGCGCGGACGGGGCGCCGCGATCTCGAGCCCGTCGCGATCGCTCGGCGCGACCCAGCGATGCCGGCCGAACCGCAGCGGTGAGCGTTCGATGCGACGTGCCAGCCGGCCCTGCTGCAGATGGCGATGAAAGCGGCGCAGACCATCGAGGTCGACCTCGCGGTTGTACACCCAGACGTTCTGACCGACGCCGGCCGCCGCCCCGAGGCGAAAGAAGGTCTGGTCGACCAAATCGAGAACGTTGTCCATGTCGCAGAGTCCTTTGCCTGAGCCAGTTGCCATGGGGGCGAACGGCATTGGGTGGTTCGATTGAGATTCAACGTAGGGTGGGGACGGCCGCGGTGTCACGCTTGTGGGCGTTAGTCGGAATTAGCGGCGATCGGCTTGATTGTGCGCATTGTGCTCACCGCCCGCGGACCGGATCGGCGCACGGCCAGCCCAGGGTCGACGCGAGTGAGAATTCGTCCAGCACGCTCGAAATGCATTGCCGCAGGGCGTGGCCGGAGTTGACGCCGGCCGGGTTGTAGCAGACCACCGAGACGAAAACCCGTCCGTTCACCCTTCCCGAGAGCAGGGACAGCAGGCCGCCGAGCTGGCGCATGACGCCGGTGGTCATGCGCGCACTCAGCGACCGGATGGCGAAGTGATCGGCGTCGCTGCCGTCCGGGCGATTCGTGGCGGGGTCGACCGCGCCGATGTTGGACGAGCCGACGGTGGCCGCGCTGTTGGTGGCGGCACCGACCCATCGCTTGCCGAGTCGTTCGGGTATCAGCGGCATCAGCGGCAGCAGGGTCCATCGTGCGTCGGGCTCGTGCTGCGAGCGGACCAGCGCCCGCTTGGTCGCGGCGCGAATCCCGCTCAGGTCCATGGCCGCCGGGCCGGGGTCCACCGTGAAGTCGACGTTGGTGATGGCGTTGGCGCGGGTGTCGCCGTCGGTGCGCTCGTTGACGGCCATCGTCACCGCAACCGAACCGTCCGCTCCCACGCGCCCGACCCGCTGGGCGAGGCGGGCCGCCAACGCGACGAACAACCCGTTGCCGGTTCCGCCCAGACAGTGGGCGCGGGCGTCCCAGTCGCCGGCGTCGACGAAGAAGGTCGCCGCCGGGAGCGTGATGTTCTCGTCGACGGCGGCGGCGAGGGGCGGCGTCGCGGCAGCCGGTGCGGCGGGGCGCCGTCGCGAAGGAAACGTGCGGCGGCGACGGCGGCGCGCCCGATCGCGGGGATGTCGCGCGCGGTTTGGCGGGCGTCGTCGCGCAGCGCCCGCCAGCGCCCGCGGGACCCGGCGGCGGGCCAGTCGACCGCGCTGTCGTCACCGGCGGCCGCGGCGGCCAGGGCCTGGCACAGGCCGACGGCGTCGGTGAGGCAGTGCGAGGCGATCACGCTGATCCCGGCGCCGCCATCGGTGAACGGCAGCACCGCGAGGTGCCATCCCGGTCCGCTTTCGGCGTCCAGCCGGGTGTTGGACTGCTCATCGCACCAGTCGTCGAATTCCGCGCGCGGCCGGGCGGTTTCGACGAACTCGATCGCCGGCTGATCGGCGGGCGCGACCCAGCGGTGGCGCCCGAACGGCAGGGGCGAGCGTTCGATGCGCCGCGACAACCGGCCGCGCTGGAGGTGGCGGTGGAACCGGCGCAGGCCGTCGATGTCGACGGCCCGGTCGTACACCCAGATGCACTGAATCACGTTGGTGACGCCGGCCGCCCGCTCGACGCGGAAGAAGGTGTCGTCGACCAGGTCGAGTACGTTGTCCATGTTCCTCGGTCTCCCTTCGGTGTTAGGCGTTGATGGCTGTGCGGTGGCCGCAGTTCGCATGCGCGGCAACCGCATCCACCCAGTCGGAGGTGGTCTTGACTGCCCGGGCGAACGACCGGATCAGCGCCTCGAGGTAGTGCTGCACCGACGCGCGCGCCTCGGCGTTGTCCGGGAACGAGATGGTGGCCGTGGTCTTGTCGGCGTGGCGGTTGATCCACAGGTTGATCCCGCCGTGCGACAGGTTGTCGGCGTAGGTTCCGAAGTTGTTGGCGTCCAGCAGGTCCGCGGCGGGCACGGCGCGGAAGTCGATGAACGACACCATCATCGCGCGGGCGGTGGGCGGCTGGATCCACACTCCACGCGGGTCGGCCAACTCGATGGCCCGGTCGAGCGGGACGGCGGCGAGATGCCTGGCGCCGTCGAAGGATTCCTGGGCGGCCCGCGCCGCCTCCGGGAAGGAGCCGGCGACGGTCGGCACGGTGACCGGGATGAGGCTGGCGAACCAGCCCACGGTCATCGAGTCCAGTGCCGGCGTCCGCGTGTCGTACGGCGTGAAACCGTGAAACGTGTCGTCGCCCGTCAACTCGTGCTCGGTCAACGCGGCGCACGCCAGGACTCCCCCGCTGAACCGGGCCCCTGCCGCGTGGCAGGCGGTATCGAACGACTCCGTCTGGGCGGCGTCCAGCAGGTCGACGGTCACGAAGTCGCCCGCGGTGTCGACCTCGTTCGCGCCCAGGGGAAGCGGGAAGCTCGGCCACTCGCCCGCGGTGTCGCGGGCGAACTCGACCCAGGCCTCGACCTCGGGGGACGCCAGGGTCAGCCCCGCCAGCTTGTCGTGCTGGCGTCGGGTGTAGCCGTGATAGCTGGCGGTCTGCGGAAAAATGGCCGGCCCCGCGGCTCCGTTCGCGATGGCCTGGTACGTCAAATGGATGTCGAAGAAGATCAGGCCGGCGGACATGCCGTCGATGTGGAGATGGTCGACGCTGGCGTAGAAGGAGAAGTGGTCGGTGTGCTGGACGATGCCGAACGTGAAGCAGTCCCACTCGAGCGTGCCCGGTGTCGTCGTCAACGCGTGCTCGCGGATTTCCTCCGGTGTCAGGTACCCGAATTCCATTGGGGCGAAGTCGATGACCCCTGGGTCGTCGATGGTCCGGCGGACGACGACGCCGTCGGCGAATTCGAACGCATCGTGGTAGGTGTCATGCCGGCGGACGTGCGTATTGATCGTCGCCGTCATGGCCGCGACGTCGCACACGCCGGGGACATCCCACGCCACCACCATCAGCCGCGGAAGCTGCCTGCCCGTTGCCGCGGCATCGTAGGCGGTGCGCAGGTGCCGGGCCCGCTGGTAGCTCGGCGGCGGATCGCTTCGCGGAGCGTTCCGTGCCGCTGCCCGCGCCGCGGGTGAGGCCATCCAGGTGGTGACTGAACCGGCCGGTGGCTGCCATCCGGTGATCTTGCCCAGCGTGACCATGTCTGAATCCTGTTCTCTGCAATGCCGATCTTGCGCGGCGCCGAGCCCGCAAAGTGCTATCGCGGAAGGGATTTCACGCTGCGGCCGGTCGGCGTATTCGGTTTTCGGTGAAACCGAAGTTACGGCGCGCCCGCAGCGGTGTCGCGCTTGTAGGCGATAGTCGGGATAACCGACGATTACGGGGTTTTGCGCGTTGTGCTCGCTCGGTGGAGCCGATGCGGCTGTGGTTCAGCGACTCACAAGCCGGGCTGGTCGTCGATGATGCCCAGCCAGATCTGGGCGACGTCGATGGCGACCTTCTCGCTGATGAAGGCGTGCTGTGTTCCGGTGTAGATGTCCCGGAAGGCACGCTCGAGCCGGCTGCCCTCGCGGATCGAGCTGGTCCCGGCGACCAGGTGGGCCCACTCGGCGCAGCCGCGCGCCACATCGGTGGCGTAGACGGCGGCCACGCGCATGTCGGCGCGAAGCGCCGGCGTGAGGTCGCGCCCCGCCGCCACCGCCGCCTCGGCGGTGGTGAAGGCGTCGAGCACCAGGAGCCGGGCCGCACGCCAGGCCGCGCGGTGATGCGCCAACCCCTTCTGGAAGGTGGGCCGGCTGGCCAGGGCCGCCATGTCACTCATCCGGAACTTCGTCGCGGCCAACTCCTGGACGTCGTCGAGCATGCTCCTGGCCACGCCCAGCGCCCACGAGGCGTGCCCGGCGGCGGTCACGGGCATCAGCCCCATCCGGGTGGCCGGCGAGGTCCCCCGGTAGGGCTGCCGCGCGAACAGCTCGAACGTGCGGCTCTCGGGCACGAACAGGTCCGAAGCGCTGTAGTCGTAGGAGCCGGTGCCCTTCAGCCCTTGCACGAACCAGCCGTCGTTGAAGCTGATCTCCTCGCGTGGGATCACGGCGACCCGCATCTCCGGGAAACCCTCACTGACCCAGCGCATCTCGCCGTTGTCCGTCGGCAGGAAGCCGGCCGCAACGTATTGCGCGTGACCGGTGCCCGAGCCGAAGTTCCACGCGCCGGTCACCCGGTAGCCGCCGTCGACGGCGGCGCCTTGCCCGTTGGGAAAGAACTGGCCGCCCATGGTGACCCGGTTGTCGTGCGCGGTAAACACTTCGGCGAAGCCCTCGTCGGGCAGGTAGGCCGCCGCGGCGAAGGACGACGGCAGATTGGCGATGCCCACCCAGCCGAAGGACCCGTCCTGCCAAGCCATTTCGATCCAGGTTTCGATCATCTCGGTGAACGACGGCTCGACACCGCCGGCGGCCACCGGGTTGAACGCGGACATCAGGCCGCCGGCCCACATCGCGTCGACGATCGCCGGGGTCAGGGTGCGCATCCGCTCGGATTCGGCGGCTTCGGCGCGCACCAGGTCCCGCATACCGCGGGCCAGCGCGATCACCCTGTCTTCGGTGTCGGCGATCGAGGTCATGACGGTGACCGTATCAACCACGGATGGCTTCTCGAACGAAAATCAATGGCTCGCGCCAGGTCGTTTACGGTGTGGGTTGTGCGCTGGATCGTCGACGGCATGAATGTGATCGGAAGTCGTCCCGACGGCTGGTGGAAAGACCGCAACGGTGCGATGGTCACATTGGTGGAAAGCCTGGATCGATGGGCGTCGGGTCAAGGAGAAACGGTGACAGTGGTTTTTGAACGGCCGCCGTCGACGGCCATCGCGTCATCGGTGGTCGAGATTGCGCACGCGCCCAGGGCGGCCGCGAATTCGGCCGACGACGAAATCGTCCGGCTGGTCGCGGCCGACGCTGCGCCGCACGACATTCGCGTCGTGACGTCCGATCGGGCGTTGACCGAGCGAGTGCGCAGCCTCGGCGCGTCGGTCCACCGGTCGGAGGGCTTCCGCGACCTCATCGATCCGCGGGGCCGATGACCGCCGGTGGCCCGAGCCCCGCACCCAACCGGGTCTGCGAGCTCGCGCGCATCGACATCCCGATCATCCAGGCGCCGATGACCTACATCGCCGGCGCCCAACTGGCCGCCGCGGTCTCGAACGCCGGTGCCCTGGGCATCATCGAGACCACCTCGGACCAGGGCAAGGCCGATCTGCGACGGGTGCGCGAGCTGACCGGCGGTGCCGTCGGCGCGAACATCGCGTTGCTGTTCAACCGCGACCCGGCGATGCTGGATCTGCTCGTCGCCAACGACATTCGGTTCGTCACCACCTCGGCCGGCAGCCCATCGGTGTTCACCGAACGCCTGCACGACGCCGGCATCACCGTGTTCCACGTGGTGGGCACGCTGGCCGCGGCGAAGAAGGCCGTCGACGCCGGGGTGGACGGGCTGGTGGTCGAGGGCGTCGAGGGAGGCGGATTCAAGAACCGGTTCGGCGCGTCGACCATGGTGCTGCTGCCGCTGGTGGCGGCCCACGTCGACATCCCGATCGTGGCGGCCGGCGGGATCTGCGACGCGCGGTCGATGGCGGCCGCGTTTGTTCTCGGCGCCGAAGCGGTGCAGATGGGCACGCGGCTGCTGGCCTCGGCGGATTCGCCGGTGCACGGCAACCTCAAGCAAGCGGTCGTCGACGCCGACGAGACCGGCACGGTGCTGCTCCCCCTCGACGGCACGCGGATGATGCGCGTCATCCGCACCGCGGCCGCCGAGCGGCTCGACGCCGCGACGTCCGCCGAAGCGGGCGCCGCGGCACTACAGCGGGTGCAGCGCCTGTATTTCGACGGCGACCTGGACGCCAGCGTCGCCAACACCGGTCAGGTGGCCGGGCGCATCCAGGATCTGCCCCGGCCGCCGACATCATTAACGAGATGTGGCGAGGCTGCCGCGAGGTGCTCGCGGCCACCTCGAAACGGGTGGGCCGGGCCGGGCCCGAGCGGGCCTAGCCCGAGGCGGGCGCCGAGGTCAGCCCGCCGCCGCCAGCGCCGCGTCGTAGTTGGGCTCCTGGGCGATTTCGGGCACCAGCTCGGTGTAGGCGACGTTGCCGTCGGCGCCGATCACCACGATGGCCCGCGCCAGCAGTCCGGCCATCGGGCCGTCGGTGATGGTGACCCCGTAGTCCTCACCGAAGCTGTCGCGGAACGCCGAACCGCTCTTGACGTTCTCGATGCCCTCGGCGCCACAGAATCGCGCCTGCGCGAACGGCAGGTCCTTCGAGACATTCACCACGGTCGCCCCGCCGCCGGCGGCGCGCTCGTTGAAGGTGCGCACGCTGGCGGCGCACACCGGCGTGTCGATGGACGGAAAGATGTTGAGCACCAACGGCTTACCGCCGAATTGGTCACTGCTCACCGGAGCCAGATCGCCGCCGACCAGACTGAAGGCCGGGGCTTTGGATCCGACGGCAGGCAGCTCGCCGACAGTGTTGATCGGGTTTCCACGCAACGTTATCTGTGCCATGGGCAACAGTCTGCCAAGGCCGCTGTGGTCGCCTCGGGGCAGGGTGCGCACAGGTCCCATGTCCTAATCAGTGGGATGCATGGCGTAGACGACAGGACCCGGCGTGTCCAACACTGTATCCATGCCTCGCAAGGTGGTCATCGCCGGTTTTCCCGGCGTGCAGGCGCTGGACGTGGTGGGACCGTACGACGTGTTCACCGGCGCATCGCTGTTGACGGGCGGCGGCTACGAGGTCGCGATGGCCTCGGTCGGTGGCCAACCGGTGCAGACGGCCACCGGCCTGGCCTTCGTGGCGAGCCCGTTGCCGGACCCGGGCGACCCGATCGACACGGTCGTTCTGCCCGGCGGCGCCGGCGTGGACGCCGCGCGCCGCGACGCCGACCTGGTCGCCTGGACCAAGGCCGTCGCCACCCGCGCACGCCGGGTGGTGACGGTGTGCACCGGTGCGTTTCTCGCCGCCGAGGCGGGTCTGCTGGACGGGCGCCGCGTGACCACGCACTGGGCCTTCGCCGAGCGGTTGGCGAGCGAATATCCCGCCGTCGACGTCGATGCCGACCCGATCTTCGTGCGCAGCTCGGACACCCTGTGGACCGCCGCGGGCGTCACCGCGGGCATCGACCTGACGCTCGCGCTGATCGAAGACGACCACGGCACCGAGCTCGCGCAGACGGTCGCCCGCTGGCTCGTGCTGTATCTGCGCCGGCCGGGCGGCCAGACGCAGTTCGCCGCGCCGGTGTGGATGCCGCGCGCCAGACGGGACTCCATCCGCGAGGTGCAGGAGGCGATCGAGGCCGAACCGGGACGACCGCACAGCATCGACGAGCTGGCTCGCCGCGCCGCGATGAGCCCGCGGCACTTCACCCGGGTGTTCACCGCCGAAATCGGTGAGGCGCCAGGCCAATACGTCGAACGCATCCGCACCGAAGCCGCGCGCCGGCAGCTGGAGGAGACCGACGACACCGTCGTCGCCATCGCCGCTCGGTGCGGCTTCGGCACCGCGGAAACCATGCGCCGCAATTTCCTTCGCCGCGTTGGCATTTCGCCCGACCAATACCGCAAGGCCTTCGCCTGACATCGAAAGGACGACTCCGATGACCCAAATCGCCATGGTGGCCTATCCGGGATTCACCGCGCTGGACATGATCGGTCCCTACGAGGTGCTGCGCAACCTGCCGGGCGCCGAGGTGCGCTTCGTGTGGCACCAAGCCGGACCGATCACCGCGGACTCCGGCGTGCTGGTGATCGGCGCCACCCACTCGCTGGCCGAAACCCCCTCCCCCGACGTGGTTCTCGTGCCCGGGGGCCCGTCGACGCCCGTACACGCCCGTGACGACGTGCTGCTCGAGTGGCTGCGGCAGGCCCACCAGGGCGCGAGCTGGACGACGTCGGTGTGCTCGGGGTCGGTGATCCTTGCGGCCGCCGGCCTGCTGGACGGCCGGCGGGCGACGTCGCACTGGCTGACGATCCCGGCGCTGAAGGCATTCGGCGCGGTGCCCGTGGCCGACGAACGGATCGTGCACTGCGATGACGTCGTCACCAGCGCGGGCGTGTCCGCCGGGCTCGACCTCGCGCTGTGGCTGGCCGGCCAGATCGCCGGCGAATTCCGCGCGAAGGCGATTCAGCTCGCGCTCGAATACGACCCGCAGCCGCCGTTCGACTCGGGCCACATGTCGAAGGCGTCGGCGACCACCAAGGCCGCCGCGACGGCGCTGCTGTCCCGCGACAGCGTGAAGCCCGCGAACGTGAAAGCCACGACCCTGCTCGCCTGGGAGCAGGCGCTGGGCAGGGTCCGGTCGCGGCGCCGCGGGCGGACGGTCGCCTCCGGCATGTCCTAGGCGGACCAGAAAACAGCCAGCGCCGCCGATAGCGGTTCGCGCGCAACCGCTATCGCTGCCCGACGTCAGGCGCCGGGCTGCAGGATGTCGGTCGTGGCGAGCTGGCCGCCGGCCTGCATCCACGCCGCAACGACGCCGGGAGCGTCGCGCTCCGGGTTGTAAATGTCCTCCTCGCTGGAGAACAGCCCGTCGCCGGCGTACACCAGCCGGGTCCAGTTCGGAAACCAGAACGGTTCGCCGCTCGGGTCGGTCGGGTGATCGAGCAGGTTCTTGATCATGACGACGACGGCATCGTTGTCCTCGTCGTGAGCGACCCAGTCATTGGGAAAACGCATGTGCGGGAACGGCGCCATCACCGCGACGATCCAGTCACGGACCGCCTCGCGGCCGTGGAAGACGCCGTAGTGATGCTCGGTGTAGACGACGTCCTCGGTGAAGAGGTCCGCAAACGGCCGCCAGTCGCCCGAAGCGCTGCACCCTTCGACGACTTTGGTGTAGTTATCGACCGCGTTGTCGATTTCTGCCCTGCTGAATTTGCCCATGCGGACACACTAGAACGTGTTCCGGTTTTGGGCGGCTCGTATGAACGGGGATCTCGGATGAACGTGATGGACTTGTTCGGCCTGCGCGGCAAGAGGGCGGTGGTCACCGGGGCGTCCAGCGGCATCGGCAGGAAGGTGGCCCAGGCCTACGTGCAGGCCGGCGCCGACGTGGCCATCGCGGCGCGGAATGTCGAGGCGCTGCAACGCATCGCCGCCGAGCTGGCGGCCGACGGTGACGGCAAGGTGGTGCCGATCCGGTGCGACGTGACCCAACCCGACCAGGTGACCGGAATGGTCGACCGGGTGATCGCGGAGCTGGGCGGCCTCGACGTCGCGGTCTGCAACGCCGGCGTCATCGACGTCGTCCCGATGCTGGACATGTCGCCCGAAGAATTCCAGCGCATCCAGGACACCAACGTGACCGGAGTGTTCCTGACCGCGCAGGCGGCGGCCCGGGCGATGGTGGCGCAGGGCCGCGGCGGCGCCATCATCACCACCGCGTCGATGTCGGGCAGCATCATCAACGTCCCGCAGCGGGTCGGCCACTACTGCGCCTCCAAGGCGGCCGTCATCCACCTGACCAAGGCCATGGCGGTCGAGTTCGCGCCGCACAACATTCGGGTCAACAGCGTCAGCCCCGGCTACATCCTCACCGAGCTCGTCGAGCCGTTGACCGAGTACCACCGCCAGTGGGAACCGAAGATCCCGCTCGGGCGCATCGGGCGCCCCGAGGAGCTCACCGGCCTCTACGTCTATCTGGCCAGCGAGGCTTCCAGCTACATGACCGGTTCGGACGTCGTGATCGACGGCGGCTACACCTGCCCCTAGCGCGGCCGGCTATCGCTCCAGCTCGCCGGAGATCCCGCGTTCGAGGTTGGCCTGTGTGGCCGACGGCAGCACCAGCAGGCCGTCGAGTTCGCTGCGGGCCACGTCATAGGCGCGCTGGCGTTCGTGTGGCGCCGCCCCGGGATCGGCCGCGACCCGTAACAGGCTCTGCGCCCGCGTGATTCGCTGCTGATCCGCCTGGGAGAAATCGGTGCGGCGGCGGCGAATCGCCTCGGACTCGGCGGCGTCGAACGCGGTGACGTAGTCCTCGACGGCGGCCATGTATCGCGCGGCGCCGTCGCGGTCGTCGAGCAGGTCCTCGGCCTTGACGGGGCGCAGAAAGTCGGCCCGCAGCTTGGCCTTGTGGAACGCGATCGTGTTGGCGTCGCGCATGTCGGTCATCAGCGGGAAGTCCAGCAGCTTGGCGACGTCGAGTTCGTACTCCAGCCAGCGCCCGTCCGTGCGGGCGTGCTCGTCGAGGACGCGGCGGATCGAGCGCCACCGGGCCGCCTGGTTCACGCCCGCCCCGTCCGCGGTGGCCGCGTCGGCTGCCGGTGTGGCGTCGATTTCGCGCGCCCGCTCGTCGGCGCGCCGGCGGTAGGCGCCGAATGCGCGCACCGCGGCGACGATCGCGCCGGTCAGCGGCAGGATCAAGATCAGCAGCTCCGCCAACCGGAATATCAAACCCACCTGGCCAGGATGCCACCCGCACCGGCCGGTGTTGGCTCAACTCTGCGGGCGCACCCCGAGCACATCGCGAAACAACGCCTGCCGCAACGCCAGTTCCCGCGGATCGCTCCACAGGTGAAACCCGAGCCGATTCATGACGTAGGCGAACCCGACGCCGGTATCGGGGTCGGCGCAGCCGAAGGAACCCCCGAAGCCCGGCGTGCCGAACGCCCGGTCGGACGAACCGAAGGTGAACTGCGGCACCGGCTTACAGAAACCGAGGGAATACGCGACGTCGATGTGCATCACCTTGTCGCGCGCGCCATGGCTCGGCGCAACCGCCGGGGCCGTCAGCGCCTTCAGGACGTCCGTGCTCAGCGGCACCTCGGCGCCGCCGCGCACCGCGCTGCCGTACATCCGCGCCACCGACCGGGCGGTGCCGATCCCGTTGGCCGACGGGATCTCGACGGCCCGGACGTCGTCACGGTTGTAGTCCCCGTTGAACGGGTTGACCCCGCGCGGGACCGCGATGGTGCGGGCCGTCAGGCCGACCGGATTCAGCGACGCGCCCACGAATCCGGCGGGCATGACGCCCAGATGCAGCATCGTTTCCGCGCGCGCCCAATTGTGAATATGGGCGACCCGGGCGCGGTCGACCGAAGCGGGCAGGCCGATGTGCAGGTCGAGCCCCGTAGGGGCGACGATCTCGTCGGCCAGGAACCTGCCCAGCGTGCGGCCGGCCGGATCGGTCCGGCGGATCAACTCGGACTCGTACCAGCCCAGCGTGATCGCGTGGTAGCCGTGCCGGGTGCCCGGCCGCCACGCCGGCACCTGGGCCGCCAGGATCCGCGACAACCGTCGTGGATCGGCCACGTCGGCCAGCGTCGGCTTCGGCTTGAGCGCGCAGACTCCGGCCTGATGCGCCAGGAGTTGGCGGACGGTGACGTCGCCCTTGCCGGCCTGCGCGAATTCCGGCCAGTAGTCGGCGACCCTGGCGTCGTAGGAGATGAGCCCGCGCGCGGCCGCCACCGCCACGACCAGGGCGGCGACCCCTTTGGTCGTGGAGAACATGTTCACCATCGTGTCGGCCTGCCACGGATCCTTGGTCAGCCCGTTGCGGTAGCCGCCCCACAGGTCGACCACCTTGACGCCGTCGCAGTAGACGGCGACGGCCGCGCCGACTTCGGCGCCGTCGCGGAAGGTCGCCCGGAACGCGTCGGCCACCTTGCCATAGCCGGCGTCCACGTCGCCGCCGATCAGATCGGGTGACACCCGCAATTTGAGAACCATCTCACGCCTCCGAGTGGAGACTAGCCAGCCGCGTTCGCGCGCAGGCCCTTTTGCGCGTTCGCCGGGTCAGCGGACGCCCAGGGTGCGCCCCAGGTATTCCGCCCGGCAGGCCCGGCGGGCCAGCTTGCCGCTGGTGGTGCGCGGGATGGCCCCGGCCGGCAGCAGGCGCACGTCCCAGACGGTCAGGCCGTGCCGCTGCGCGACCGCGGCACCGATCGCCTCGATCGCCGGTTGCGGATCCTGACGGCTGGTGCCCGCGGCGCGTTCGGCGATCACGACGAGCCGGGCGGCATCCGGGTCATCGCCGTCCGGCACGGAAAACGCCGTCACGTATCCGCGCCGGACGATCTCCGCGGCGTCGGCGACCGTGGCCTCGATGTGTTGCGGATAGTGGTTGCGGCCGCCGATCGTGACCAGGTCCGCGATCCGGCCCGTCACGTACAGCTCACCGTCCAGGTAGACGCCCAGGTCGCCGGTGCGCAGCCAGGAGCGGTCCGGATCCGCGCCGTCGGCGTGGCTGCCCTCGGCGAGCCGCGATCGCAGCTCGGCGCCGAAGGCCCGCCGCGTCTCGTCCGGCAGCCCCCAGTAGCCGCGTCCGACGTTGTTGCCCTGCAACCAGATCTCGCCCACCGCGCCGTCCGGCAATTCGGATCCGCGGGCGGGGTCGACGATGACGGCCCATGCGCTGCGCGCGACCTGGCCGCACGACACCTGCGCGACGGCGTTGGGATCGTCCGGGTCGACGCGCACCGCGTGTCCCGCGCCCAGCCGTTCGGAGTCGAAGTACACCGCCGTGGCCTCGGCGGCGGGGGCGATGGTCGCGACGAACAAAGTGCCCTCGGCGATGCCGTAGGACGGCTTGAACGCCGTCCGCGGCAATCCGTACGGCGCGAACGCCTTGCTGAAGGTCGTGATCGCATCGATGCTGACGGGTTCGGAGCCGATGATCATCACGACGTTGCGCAGGTCGACGTCCGCACCGCGGCCGGGCAGGCCGCGCTGCGCCGCCCACTCGTAGGCGAAGTTCGGGGCGGCGGTGACGACATTGCCCTGCCGCGAGCCGTCGGACAGGGCGTGGATCCATCGCTGTGGCCGGCGCACGAATGCGGTGGGAGACATCAGCGTGGAGTGGCCGCCGTAGACGGCCGGGAAGCCGATCATCGACAGGCCCATGTCGTGGTAGAGCGGTAACCAGCTGACGCCGTGGGTATTTCGGTCCAGCAGGTCGATCGACAGGATCATCTGCACCAGGTTGGTGCCCACCGCGCGGTGGGTGATCTCGACCCCGACCGGCGGCCGGGTCGAGCCCGACGTGTACTGCAGGTGCGAGACGTCGTCCATGCCAAGCTCGGTGGGCACGAACGACTCCCCCGCCGAATCGGGTATCTGGTCGACGGCGATCACCCGCGGCCGGCGCAGGCGCGGGTGGCGGGCCAGGAACTTCTCCACCGCCTCCCGGGCGGGCGTCGTCGTGAGTACGACGCTGGGCTCCGAATCGCGCAGCGCCGTCTCCAGCCGTTCGGCGTGCCCGGGCAGTTCCGGGGCGAACAACGGCACCGCGATGGTTCCGGCCTTGACCGCCGCGTAGAAGCCCGCGACGTAGTCGATGCCCTGCGGCGCGAGGACCGCAACCCGCTCACCGTGACCGGCCACTTGCTGGATGCGCGCGCCGATGGCCTGCAGCCGGACGCCGAACCGATCCCACGTCACTTCTTCGGCGTGCCCGTCGGCCGATCGGCTGTAGTCGAGGTAGCGATACGCCACGGTGTCGCCGACGTTGGCGATGTTGCGGTCGATGAGCGAGATCAGGTTGACCCCGGGCGGCAGCACGACCCGGCCGGCCGCGTCCAGGCAGTCCTCGATCCGAAGCAGGCCAGCGGCGCCTGGGCTGTCCTGCCGGGAACCGCGATCCATAGCTGCAGTCTAGGCAAGCCGATACGGCGCTCCCCTGCGGCAAACGGCAAACATCAAGAGCGGCGGGCGCATTCGCCGATTCCGGCAGGCGTCCGATCGCCGGGCTGACGGCGGCGATCCACCCGGCCCGGCCGGCGCCCGGCGTGGGCGGTAGCCTACCGGCGAGCGGCGTCCAGCGCCGTCCGTCTGCTATCCACCAGGAGTCGTCATGCCGGGCCGGAACTTTTCTTTCGAAATCACCCGCACCAGCAGCGCATCCCCCGCGACGGTGTTCCGGCTGGTAGCCGACGGCGCCAACTGGTCGCAGTGGGCCAAGCCGATTGTCATGCATTCGAGTTGGGCTCGCCAGGGCGATCCGGCGCCGGGCGGCGTGGGCGCGATCCGCAAGGTGGGCATGTGGCCGGTCTACGTACAGGAGGAGACGGTCGCGTACGAACCGGACCGTCGCCACGCCTACAAGCTGGTGGGCCCCGCCACCCCGGTGAAGGACTACGCCGGCGAGGTAATCCTCACGCCGAATGCGTCGGGCGGCACCGACATCCGCTGGACCGGCTCGTTCACCGAAGGCGTTCGCGGGACCGGCCCGCTGATGCGCGCCGCCATGGGCGGGGCGGTCCGGTTCTTCGCGGGCCGGCTGGTGAAGGCGGCCGAGCGCGAATCCACCGGCGGCCGCTAGGTTCTGGCATGGCGCGTGACGACCGCGCACAGCGGCCGCCACGCTTGGATTCACGATTTACGGGTTGTTGAACTGGTTCTCGTAGGTCTGTTGCTGCTGCATGTCCTGATTGAACTGCTGCTGGGCCTGCTCGTTTTGCTCCTCGGCCTGCTGCATGGACTGCTGCAGCTGCTGCTGATTCAGCTGCTGTTGCAGTTGGGCCTGGTCGTCGTCGTCATCGGCCGCCAGGGCGCCGCCGGTCAGGCCCGGCGGCGCCTGGGGTGACAAGGCCGCGTCGATCAGGCGTACCGATCCGGATCCCGCGGTGGTCCCGCGGATCTGCGGCTGCGCCGCGCCGTAGAAGGCCAGGACGGCAAGGGCTGCGGCACCCGCGAGACACAGGCGTAGTAATCGCCGGCGGCGTCGGCCGGCGGTCGTGGGGTGAGGGGTGTTGGTGGTCATCCTCCAGGTATGCGCCGCGTCCGTAGCTGCCCCCTGGGTCCCGGCTGTCGCCTGGATGTGAAACCTGCGCGGCCGCGGGATGGCCGCCGGCCCCGGCCGCAGCCGGAATCCACGCCGGATACCGGCGAATTATGCGGGCCGCCAAGGGAATTCGGGTGGCTGCGGAGAAGACGCTACTTCGCGTCGACCTCATCCTGATACTTCTTGGTCATGTGCGCCACGGCGTCCAACTGCGACTGCGCGAGGTTCTCGCGGGCTTGGCCGGCGCGCGCGGCGGCGTCCAGCGTCGGCTGCGCCTGCCCCTGGAAGTGCGGCATCACCTCGGCGGCGAACAATTCGGCGGACCGCCGGGTGGCGGCGGGGTTGGCCCATTCGTGGCCCATCTGCAGCATGCAGCCGAAACCGCCGGACTGATCCCATAACCGCTGTACCTGTTCGCGCGCCCGGTCGGGCGTGCCGATGACGCCCGCCCCGTTGTCGTTGATGACGTCGATCATTTCGTCGAGCTGCTCCCCCGGCATCGTCATCTGCGGGAACGCGGCCACCTTCTGGAAGTAGCGGAACCACGGCTCGATGCCGAACTTGACCTCTTCGCGGGCCTGCTTCTCGGTCTCGGCGAGGTGGAACAGGCCGACCAGGCTCCAGTTCTTGCGGTCGACCTGCGTGCCGAAGGCCGCGGCACGCTCCTCGACGATGCCCCAGTGGTAGGACAGCGCATTGAAACCCTCGACGGTCAGCGTCGCCCCGATGGACAGCAGGCCGATGCCGTGCTTGCCGGCCAGCCGCGCGCCCGTCGGCGAGGCCACCGCGGCGACGGACAGCGGGATCCCGCCGTCGGAGTAGGGGGCGAGCTGCAGCTTGGCGTCGAAGAGCTGGTGGGTTGCGGTCTTGGCGCTGACCGTCTCGCCCGCCAGCAACCGCACGACGATGTCGAGGTTGGTCTCCAGCAGCTCTCGCGTGTCGGTGGGGGTGAGTCCGATCATCGACGAGTCGCTGGGCAGCGAGCCGGGACCCATGCCGCCGATGATGCGGCCGTGCGTCAGGTGATCCAGCAGCATCAGGCGGTCGGCGACCCAGAGTGGGTTGTGATAGGACAGCGAAATGACCCCGGTGCCGAATCGGATGCGCTTAGCCCGTTCGGCGGCCGCCGCGATGAAAATCTCTGGGGAACTGATGATTTCGCTGCCGGCCGAATGGTGTTCACCCAGCCACACCTCGTCGAAGCCGAGGGCGTCGAGGTGCTCGACGAACGCGAGATCCCGCTGCAGGGCCAGCGTCGGGTTGGTACCCGCGCGGTGGAACGGGGCGATGAAGTATCCGAACCGCAGCTTCGACATTGAAGTCCCCTTGCATCCGAGTTGGCCAGAACCATAACTCGGATTGCGGGCTCGGCCCTAGGCCCAGACAAGGGTTCAGCCGATGGGGCCAGGTAATCCCGGCCCCACCGGCTAGCGAAACAAGTATGTGTGGTGCGCTTCAGCGCGGGGTCAACGCGACTCGGCGATCAGTAGCCGCCGCAGACGTTGCCGACACAACCGCCGCCACCGCCCGGTCCGCCGCCACCACCGCCGACGCCGGGAATGCTGCCGCCGCCTCCGCCGGGGCCGCCGCCACCGGTCGGACCGCCGGGCACACCGCCGCCGCCACCGCCGGGGCCGCCGCCACCGGTCGGACCGCCGGGCACACCGCCGCCGCCACCGCCGGGGCCGCCGCCACCGGTCGGACCGCCGGGCTCGCCGCCACCGGGTGCAGTCGTGGGCGCGACGCTGGACGACGGGGTAGTCGTCGGGGTGGTCGTGCTGCTGGGGCCGCCTTTATGGCCGCCGCCGCACGCGACCGACAGCACGAGCATGGCCGCACCGCCGAACAGCGCGACCGCCGTCCTCGGTCCAGATCTCATCGGATCCCCCAATCTGCACTTGCGTCACTTCGCCCCGCCCACCTTTTCTTACCCCCGGCCGCCGCCGTGCAAACAGATTTCGGCGCCGAGATTGCGGCAGACGAAGTGGCCCATCACAGCGGTGTGACGGGCCATCGCGAATGGTGATCGGCTAGCAGTTGGCTCCCGGGATGCAACCGGCGAGCGTGGCGATGTGCACGCCCGGCGCGGGTGTGCCGGGCTGTGTCGTCGTGACACCGGGCGACGGGTGCGTCGCCGCCGACGGCGCGTCGCCCGTCGGGCTAACACCGCCGGCACCGATTCCGACCGCCAGAACCACCGCTGCCGCACCACCGAACGCGGCGATCGCCTTCGTGATCGGGGTTCTCATCAGGCGCTCCTCTCTGTTCCGGCCGTTTGTTAAATTGAACGCACGTTTGTTACAAGCTAAATCATATACTTGTGCAACTGTTCGCACGGTAAATTTTTGGCATCGCGGACGGTGGCGAAACGGCACGCGCCGGCCGCGCGCGCGACGGGCTGGCCCGAGCCGGGTGGCGCATCACCGGCAAAAGCGTGCCGGCCTGGATGGATGGCAGCGGTCAGCGGCCGCCGCGTTGGTCGACGGGGCGGCCGCTGGTGACCGGCTGGCTAATTTTCCTTGGTGATCAGCTTGCGCAGCGCGACGCGGTCGGGCTGCAGCAGCTCGGCGATGCGGGGCCGGTTCACCTCGGCGACGATGATCTCGCCGACCTCCTGGTAGACCTCGCTGAAGATGCCGTGCGATTTCATCTTCTCGGTCTGATACTGGTTGTCCTCGGTCGGCGTCACGTAGATCACCGCGTCGGCCTTGAAGCGATGCACCAGCCAGAGGTGGATCAACGTCATCAGCCGCTTCTGCCGCAGCTTTTCGGCGAAGGTGTTCTGGTCGCGCACTTGGAGGATGCTGCGGCCGTGCCGGTCCTTGATCGGGTCGACGACGACGTTGGCCAGCTGCTCGTCGTCGTTGCCGTAGATACCCAGCTCCAGCACGTCCGAGCCGGCCCGCCGGGGCCGCAGTTGCACACGGAGCTTCTCACCGAGGTTGTAGTTCTCGCTCCACATCGCCAGCCACTCCTCGAGCAGCTTCTTCGGCACCTCGGTCTGCACCAGGTGCTGGTGCTGGGTCGAGCCCTCGCCCATCGCCTTGGTGGTCGCGGTGCGCCCGGAAGAGGCGGTCAGCGCCGCGTCGCTGCGCGGCCCGCCGACCAGCGTTTGCGGTGTGCGGTAAGGCGATTCGACCAGGCGCATCTTGCGCTGCAGCCGGGCCAGCGCCAGCATGCCGTCTTGCTGCAGCGAGGTGGCGAACTCCTCGGCCGCGACGCCGTCGATCTGGTGTCCGCCGTAGGTGATGAAGTTGAAGACGAAGCCCATCTTGCCCAGTTCCTCGGGGAACTGCTTCATCTGTTCGTCGGTCATGCCGGTGGTGTCCCAGTTGAACGACGGCGACAGGTTGTAGGCCAGCATCTGGTCGGGGAACTCGGCGTGGATGGCGTCGGCGAACTGCTTGGCGTCGGCCAGGTCGGCGGTCTTGGTCTCCATCCAGAGGATGTCGGCGAACGGCGCGGCCGCCAGTGACTTGGCGATGGCGTACGGGATACCGCCGCGGATCTGGTAGTAGCCCTCGGGGGTCTTGGACAGCTCGCAGTCCCAGCCGGGGTCGACGCCGAGCTCCTTCGCCTTGGTCTTGGCGGAGTACAGCGACGCGCGCGCCGCGAAGGCGCGCCACTCGTCGACGCTCATGTCGGCCGGCTCGCCCTCACTCGCATCGAATTCGAGCACCTCGGCCACGGCCTCGCCGTACGTCATCAGCCCGGCGTCGTCCTCCCAGGCCGAAACGAACCGGGACTCGACCTGGTCGAACAGGTCGTCGATCGACTGCCGGCCGTTCTCGCGCCAGGCGTTGACGGCGTCGGAGATCACGCCCTGGATGCCCTGCCGCTCCAGCCAGGCGGTGGCCTCGGCGTACTCCCCCTCCGGCAGCGCGTAGAGGAGGTGACCGTTGAGCTCTTTGACGCCCAGCTCGTAGAAGCGGCGCACCATCGCCAGGAAGCACGACTTGTACGACGGGATGTTCAGGTTGGTGGCGCCCAACAGGAAGGGCTGGTCGCGCTCGTCGGCCCGGCTGTCGAGCAGGTTGGCCGCCTCGGCGTCGGTGCGGGCGACGATGATGCCGGGCACCTTCATGATGTCGAGCTGGAAACGCGCGGCGTTGAGGCGCTTGATCTGCTCGTCCGACGGGACCAGCACCTTGCCGCCCTGGTGGCCACACTTCTTGGTGCCGGGGCGCTGGTCCTCGATGTGGTACCCGGGCACGCCGACCTCGACGAAGCGGCGGATCAGGTTGCGGACGTGCGGGTCGCCGCCGTGGCCGGTGTCGGCGTCGGCGATGATGAACGGCCGGTAGTCGTACTCCGTGGCGGTGGCCCGCTGCTGCTCGCTCATGTTCAGGCGCTGGTACTGCTGGTTGCGGTCGGCGGTCAGCAGCGCGCGCACCAGCACCGCGGCGTCGTCGGGCACCTGACTCAGGGGGTAGCTGGCGAGGTCGGGGCCGGGGTCCTCGGTGGTGGAGCCCTTCGCGGACGTCGCCCAACCGCCCAGATAGATCCCCTCGATGCCCATGCGCTTCATCGCGACAGCCTGGCCGGGCGAGTACGGGCCGAAGGTCGTGATGCTCTTCTTCTCGGCGAACAGCTCGCGCAGGCGCTCGTAGAAGGCGGCCGCCGCGTTGCGGGCGACGGTGTAGTCGGTGGGGATGGTGCCGCGCTGCTCCGCGACCTGGCGGGCGGTGAACAGCCGGGTGATGCGAGAAAAGCGCGGGTCGTCGAAGTACTGCTGCGTGGCAGCGACCTCGTCCTCGAACGATGGCCGGACTTGCGTGTCCCTATCAATGATCGCCATGTCTTACGCTCCTCTTCGCACACGATTCCACTGAACGTGAGTCTATCCCCGGAAACGGCAGTTCAATCAGGGGTCGAAGGACTCGAGCCAAAACTGTTGCCGCGCCCTGTACTTGCGAGAGCTTTTCGGCTGGGGGGCGGTGCCCGGCCCGCACCGCTGCCCGCCCGCAACGCGGGTCCGCCGGGTTGCCATGCTCGCGGACGGCGTCAACGCCTTGGGACACAATGCTTTTCGGTGCGGGGTCGATCACGTTGCGGCCGCCCGGCGGGCCAGCCAGTCCCGCTGGCGCCGGACGAAGCCCGCGTCGACGACGCCGCCATGGCCCGGGACGTAGATCGCGTCGGGGCCGCCGACCGCCAGCAGCCGGTCCAGGGTCGCGGGCCAGGCCGCGACATCGGAGTCGGCGTCGATCGCGGGGTCGGCGGACTCCTCCACCAAGTCACCGGTGAACACCACGACCCGCTCGCCACCGTCCCTTCCGGGGGCGACCACCACCAAGTCCGACGCGGTGTGGCCACGACCGAGGTGGGCGATCGCCACCGTCCGGTCCCCCAGGTCGACGACGGCGTCGTGACCGCCGCCGTTCGCGGGCCGCAGCGCGGCGATCGCCGCGTCCACCTCGACGGGGTCGGCGCCATGCCGCAGGGCGTCCTCGCGGAGCTGGCCGGTTGCCGAGGACAGGTGTTGGGCCACCTCGGGGGCGCAGTGCACCCGCGCCCCGGTGAACAGTCCCGAACCGAGTACGTGGTCGAAGTGCTTGTGCGTCAAGACAATATGGCTCGCTGTCCGTCCGGCGAACCGCCGGACGTCGGCGTCGATCGCGGCCGCCTCGGTGAGCGTGGTGCCGGTGTCGACCAGCAACGCCGCGCCGCTGCCCCACACCAGCCCGACGGTCACGTCGCAGAACGGGAGCCGGCAGCGCTGCACGCCGCTGCTCAGTCGTTCCCAGGCGAGACGCATACCCTCCGAAGGTAAGCCCACCGGCCGGCTGCTGCCCAGCCGAGCCCCTGACGCGTCGTTCGGCTGGGTTTCGAGCCGCGCCGCACCGGCTACTTCCCAGGACATGGCTATCACGGATTCCCGGGAAGTCGTCATCGAGGCGACACCCGACGAGATCAAGGATGTGCTGTTCGACATCGAGTCGCTGCCCGAGTGGTCGTCGGCCCACAAGAAGGTCGAAGTGCTCGAGCGCGACGACCAGAACCACCCGACCAGATCCCGGCAGGTCGTGAAACTCGTCGGCGTCAGTGACGAACAGGAGCTGGAGTACACCGTTCACGACGACGGCGTCGGCTGGACCCTGGTCAGCTCCAAACAGCAACGCGCTCAAGAAGGTCGGTACACGCTCACCCCCGAAGGCGACTCCACCCGCGTCCACTTCGAGCTCATGGTGGACCTGGTGGCGCCGGTTCCCGGGTTCCTGGTCAAGAAGGGCGCCAAGAGCCTGATGGATACGGCCACCGAGGGGCTGCGCAAGCGGGTGCTCGAAGTCGAAAAGCGCGGCAAGTAGCGGCATCGAGGTCCGGTGAAAATCGGGTCCTTCCGCACCGCCGGTGCGCGAGTCAGACTGTTATGCATGGAATCCACGCCCGCGGGCACGCTGCACCGAATCGCGGCGATCATCGGTGCGCTGGCGATCGCGCCGGGCTTGGCCGGCTGCGGCGGCCACGGTAACAGCCACCAGACCACACCGCCCGCGCCGAAGATCACCACCCTCGGCCGCACGGCGCCGAACGCGCCCGCGGACGGACCGCTGACGATCAGCAGCCCGGCTTTCGCCGACGGCGCGGCGATTCCGGTGCAGTACACCTGCAAAGGCGCCGGCATCGCGCCCCCGCTGACCTGGTCGGCGCCGCTGGGGGCGGCCCTCGTCGTGGACGATCCCGACGCCGTCAACGGCCTGTACATCCACTGGGTCGTCGTCGGGATCGCCCCCGGCTCGGGCAGCACCGCCGACGGTCAGACCCCGGCCGGGGCGACCACCCTGCCGAACACGGCGGGCCAATCCGCGTACCAGGGCCCCTGCCCGCCGGCCGGAACCGGCACGCATCATTACCGGTTCACCCTTTACCAGCTGCCCAACGACTACCAACTGCCCGGCGGCCTGGCCGGCGTTCCGGCGGCCCAGGCGATCGCCGGCGCCGCGACCGCGCAGGCGCAACTCACCGGAATGTTCGGCGGCTGAATCCGAGCGGGAGCGCCATGCCAACACCACCGACGTTCGACGCAACGCGGGCAATACAATTCGCTCAGCTCGTCAATGCGACCTACGGGACGTTGCCCGGCGATCTGACGAATAAGGCGGGTCAAGCCCTGAGCGCCGGCGGTGTCGACTACACCGTGGTGACCACGATCTACGCGAACGATCTGGCGACGGACATGAACCCGGCCCGCGGCGTCGACGAAGTGTCCATGGGGCTGATCTGCCAGGAGGTCAAGACCGGCGACGTCGCGATCGCAATCCGTGGCACCGAGGGATGGCTGGAATGGATTCACGACGCCGACTTTCTCCAGGTGCCATGCCCGTTCCTGGCCGGCGCCGGCCACACGGAGGACGGCTTCACCCAGATGTACGAGTCCCTGCGCACCGGAGCCGCGCCGGGTTCGCCGGCGGTGGTCGGCGCGCTCGGGACGCTCCCGTTTGCGCAACCCGTCGGCTCGGTGACGGTTTGCGGGCACAGCCTGGGCGGGGCGCTCGCGACACTGCTCGCTCTCGACGTGGCCGCGAACACGGCGTTCACCAATCCGGCCGTCTACACCTACGGCAGTCCACGCACCGGTGATGCGCTGTTTGCGGGCACGTTCGACCAGGTCGTCAAGGACTCCTACCGCGTGGCGAACCGCCTGGACATCGTCCCCGCCCTGCCCCCGCCCATCGACTACGAGCACGTGCTCAATCCGGTTGAGCTGAACCCGATCCGGCTGGTTCCGCTTCCGCCCAAGGCCCTGGTGAAATACACGGTGGCATGCGAACATTCGCTCGCGACCTACCTGTATCTGTTGTCGCTGCAATCCGGTGGCCCCGTGCTTGCGCTCGAGGCCGCATGCAAACCCTGATTCAGGCCATGTCGTCGAGCGCCTGATAGGCGGCGTTGTAACCGGGGGTGAAGGTGATGCCCGGTCCCCCATGGCATCCGGCGCCCGCGAGGTAGAGGCCGTCGATTCCGATGGGCATGTCGAGGAAGCCCTTCGGCCCGGGGCGGTTGGGACCCATCAGGTCTGGGTGCAGCAGCCCGTGGCAGAAGTCGCCCGACGGCGCGCCGAACATGGTGTTCATGTGGTAGGGCGCGAACGTGATGTGGCGGATCACGATGTCCTTGAAGTTCGGCGCCAGGCGGGTGATCTTGTCGATAACCCGTTGCGCCATCTCATTTTTGAGGTGCCCGTGCTGATCGCGGCTGGTTTCGACCGGGAACGCGTAGGCGAACGCGCTCGCCGCGTGCTTGCCGGGCGGCGCCATGGCGGGGTCGTGCACCGACGGGATCTGCATTCCCATCGACGGGTTGTCCGGAACGACGCCCCGCCGGCAGTTCTCCCAGTGCAGCTGCTGGGATTCGGGTGACCCGAAGATCCCGACCGACTGTTGCATGCCGTCGGTGTTCAGGAACTCATACGGCGGGGCGAATTCGGGCAACCCGTCCAGGGCGAAGTGGATCTGCACGAACGAGGCTCGGTGGTCGCGGGCGCAGACTCGTGCGGCCAGCGATGCCGGAACATGCTCGGGTGCAATCAGTTCGGTGAGGGTGACGTCCGGCGACAGGTTGGACATCACGATCGGCGCCGATATCGTCGATCCGTCGCGCAGCCGCACACCGGTCACTTTGCCGCGGTCGACGAGGATTTCCTCGGCCTTGGTGCGGAACCGGATCTCGCCGCCGTGGCCGATGAAGAGCTCGCGCAGGTGTTCGGTGAGCGCGCCGATGCCGCCCTTCAGCTTGGTCATCATCGCGGTGCCGGCCGTGTCGTCCTGGGGCACTGCCAGGGCGAAGGCCAGACAGGTCGCGCTGCCCGGTGTGTACGGGCCACGGTAGGTCGAGTTGACGGCCAGGAATGCCAGCATCCCGCGCATGACGGCGTGCTTGTCCTTGTCGGGCAGGTAGCGGTCGATCACGTCCATCGCCGAGCCGAACAGCATCTCGTGAATCGCCCGGCGTTCGGAGTCGTCGGCCGCGCAGGCATACATCTCGTCGAAAGTCTTGGGCGCCTGGCGCACGTCGAAGCGGCCCAGCGCCTTCGCCGGGCCCTGACTCCAGCCGATCAGTTCGGCCATGCCGGTGACCGCCTCGAGGCCGTGCCTGTCGCTCAGATGTGTCATCAGGCGCATCGGATCGCGGTAGAAGATCATCGGCTCCTCCCCGTGTTCGCCGATGTTGACGGACATCACGTCGGGTTCCACCGCGGGCAGCGTGTCGAGGCCGAGGTCCTTGGTGAGCTGGCTCGCCAAGGGGAACTGCACCGAACCGGCGATCTCGTACCGGAAGCCGTCGATCAATTCGACGGTCGCGGCCATGCCGCCCGCGTAGGTGTTGGCCTCCAGGCACAGGGTTCGCAGGCCGGCCCGTTGCAGGATCGCCGCGGCGGTCAGCCCGTTGTGTCCGGCGCCCACCACGATGGCGTCGTACTCGGTGTCGGTCATGATGTCGGCCCTTCGCCTCCGTCGGATCGTCGCGGCCAACAATATGTCAGTACTGACATAATTGGAAGATGTCAGTTGTGTCCCGCTCGCCTGGGATACGATCGCCGCTGAGATGACCTCCCCGGGCAACCGTCACGAGCAACGACGACGATCGACGCACGACGCACTTCGCCAAGCGGCGTTGAAGAGCTTCGCCCACAAGGGGTTTACCAACGTCACCGTCACCGAGCTGGCCCGCGAGGCCGGTGTCACCGAACGCACCTTCTTCCGGCACTTCCCGACCAAGGAAGCCGTGCTCTTCCAGGACTACGAGACCCAGTTGGAGTGGCTGGCCGAGGCGCTTGCCCAGCGCCCGGACTCGGAATCGCTGTTCGACGCGGTGTTGGCCAGCGTCGCCGCTTTTCCGCACGACCTCGAAGTGGTGCGCCAGGCCGCGGCCGCTCGTGCCGAGCTGATCAGCGCCGAGCGGATCGCCGGTCACCTGCGGGTCGTGCAGTCCTCGTTCGCCCGGGTCCTCACCGACTTCGTCAGACAGCGGAATCCCGAACTGCCGAACATCGACCTGGCCGCCGAGGTCGCGGGCTCCGCGATTGCCGCGGCTCTCGTTGCGGCAGTGGAGAATTGGGGTCGCAGGGGTTGTTCCGGCGACCTTGGGGCAGACGTGGCATCGAGTCTGGATCTGGTGCGTTCGGGCCTGGCGCCGCTCGCCTGACGGCGGTGCCCGCGGGGGCGATCCGTCACGGCTCGGTCGCGGCGTCCACCGCCGCCTCGATGAAGCGGCGCAGCACGGGCCCGTTGGACCGCTTCAAAAACGCCAGCGCGACGGGGATGTCGGGGGCGCCCCGCAGCCCGACGAACCGCACGCCCGGGTGGATGTTGCGTCTGACGGCGACGTCGGGGATGACCCCGATGCCCCGGCCGGCCGCGACGGATTCGATCCACTCATCGAAATTCGTTGTCTCGACCACGATTTCGGGACCCCCGCCCGCGGGCCACGACCAGGGCCCGGTGGTGCCACTGGTGGTGTTCACCACCAGCGGCCACCGTGGCACCTCGGTCCAGTCCAACGTCGCCCGCTCTGCGAGGGGCGAGTGGACCGAACACACGGCCACGCGTGGCTCGTCGAAGAGGTGCACGATCCGGATGGCGGTCGACGTGACATGCCCACGCACCAGCGCGATGTCGACTCTGCCCTGCTGGACCGCGCCGAGCGCGTCGTCGGTGCGGATCAGGTTGACCGTGGTCCGGGCGGCCCGCTCGAAGCGCGCGACGGTGTCCTGCGCCCACGGGTCGGGCAGCAGCCAACTGAACCCGAGGCGGATGCTCGCCTGCTGCCGGACGGCGTCCACGCCGCGTCCCAGCTCGGCGAGGACCCGCTCGACGTGGTCGAAAAAAATCCGCCCGGCCGAGGTGGTCGTCACGTGTCGCGAACTCCGGTCCAGCAGCGTCGCTTCCAGCGCGTCCTCGAGCTGCTGGATGGTCCTGCTCAGCGCGGGCTGGGTGATGCTGAGTTCCTGGGCGGCCTGCGTGAACGACGCGAGGCGCGCCACCGCCTCGAATGCCCGCAGGTGGCGCAACTCGACCCGGCCTGCCTGCACTACATCCATGCCTGACGAGCATAGATGCCCTACAGAAGGCATTTCACGCGGGATTCCCGCGGGCCTACCGTCGGTTGCAACGGATGCGTAATCCGCTAATCGCAGGAGGAAAAATGCCGTTGTTGTATGTCGACCTCGTCGAGGGCCGTTCGGCGCCGGAGGTTCGTGCACTGCTGGACACGATTCACGACGCGGTGGTCGAGGCGTTCGGCGTCCCGGAGCGGGATCGCTACCAGGTGGTGCGCACCCATCCGGCCCACGAGATCGTCACGCTGGACACCGGTCTGGGCATCGACCGTTCGTCTCGCCAGGTCGTCCTGCACGTGGTGAGCCGGCGACGCCCGCGCGAGCTCAAGCAGAAGTTCTATGAGCTGCTGGCGTCGCGTCTCTCGGACCGCTGCGGACTCGATCCTGCCGACCTCATCGTCGCGGTCACCGAAAATGGCGACGAGGACTGGTCTTTCGGCCTCGGCAGGGCGCAGTTCCTCACCGGTGAGCTCAAGTGAGCGCCGCCCCGGGTTTGACGACGCGACTCACCGAGCTGTTCGGGATCGAGCATCCCATCGTGCTCGCGCCGATGGCGCTGGTCTCCGGAGGCGAGCTGGCGGCCGCCGTGACGCGGGCGGGCGGCCTGGGCCTCATCGGTGGGGGCTACCCCGACGCCGAATGGCTGCGGGCGCAGATCGAGCGGGCCGCCGACGCCCGGGTGGGATACGGCTTCATCACTTGGAGCCTGGCCCGAAACCCGGGGGTGCTCGACATCGCCCTGGACCGTCGTCCGGCGGCCGTGATGCTGTCGTTCGGTGAGCTACGGCCTTTCGCCGACCGCATTCACGCCGCCGGCGTTCCGCTCCTCGCGCAGGTGCAGACCCTCGATCAGGCGGGTCAGGCCTTGGACGCGGGGGCGGAAGTCATTGTGGCTCAGGGCGGAGAGGCCGGCGGTCATGGCATGAGCGTGCGGTCGACCTTCACCCTGGTGCCCGAGGTCGTCGATTTTGTGGCGGATCGCTCGCCCGAGACGTTGGTGGCGGCCGCGGGCGGCGTGAGCGATGGTCGCGGCCTGGCGGCCGCGCTGGCGCTGGGGGCCGATGGCGCTGTCGTCGGAACCCGGTTCTGGGCGACCCCGGAGGCGCTGGTCTCACCACGAGCCCAGCGGCGCGCCGTTTCGGCCGGCGGGGACGACACCGTGCGCACCCGGGTCTATGACCTTGTGCGCCGCCTCGGTTGGCCCGCCGGTTACGACGCCCGGGCGCTGAGCAACGCCTTCCTGGACACCTGGCACGGCAACGAGGCCGAGCTGTCGGCGCAACTGCCCGAAGCGATCAGCGCCTACGAAAAGGCAGTCGCTGCAGAGGATTTCGACACCGCCGCCATACTCACCGGCGAAGGGGTGGGGTGCATCCGTGACGTTCGCCCCGCCGCTGAGATCGTCACCGACATGGCCCGCGAAGCCAAGCGCATCCTCAACCGGGACGGCGCGCCCTAGACAGCCCAGCGGCGGGTCTGGTTTGCTCAGCTGGTAGTTCACTTTCGCGGGCAGGAGTTCGCAGATGGCCCGTCTCGACGTGCCGGATGGTCCCGGCGGCGACGCCGCCATGATCTGGACGCTGCGGCCCGAACTCGGCGGCATGGTCGAACGCATGATCCGCGGCGCCTATCAGCAGAGCATCCTTCCGGCCGACGAGCGGGAGCTGGCCAGGATGCGCATCGCCCAGATCAACGACTGCGTGGCCTGCTCGGATTTTCGGGCCCGGTCGGTGCTGGATGCCGGCCTGGCCCCCGAGCTGTACGACAACGTCGCCGCGTACGCCCGCTACCCGGGATACACCCCGCGACAACGCCTTTGCATCGAGTACGCCGAGCGCTTCGCCACCGACCACGCCTCGCTGGATGACGCCTTCTTTCAACGCCTTCGGGCGTCCTTCTCCGACGAGGAGATCCTGGATCTCACGCTGTGCGTCGCGGTGTTTCTCGGCCTGGGACGCTCGCTGAGCGTGTTGGGCGTCGAGCAGTCCTGCGCCATCGACCTCTGACGACTCGGAAGGAACCAATGGACATCGCCACCGTTGACGAATTGCTGAGCACCACGCGGTCGGTTCGCAAACGCCTCGACCTGACCCGCCCGGTAAGTCGCGAGGTGATCCTGGAGTGCATCCAGCTGGCGATGCAGGCGCCCACGGCCAGCAACACGCAGGACTGGCGGTGGCTGGTGATCACCGATGCGGACAAGCGAGCCGCGATCGCCGAGATCTACCGCAGCATCGGCGCGCAATACCTGGAGTATGCGGCCAACAGCGCGACAGATCCGCAAACGCAGCGGGTGTATCAGAGCGCGATGAGTCTGACCGGGACGCTGGCGGACGTACCGGTCCACGTCATCCCGTGCATCGAACAGCGCGTCGACGGCGCCCCATTGGGCATCGCCGCTGCGGCCTGGGCCTCGATCATCCCGGCCGGCTGGAGCTTTCTGCTGGCACTGCGTTCGCGCGGGCTGGGGTCGGTGTGGACGACGATGCATCTGTTCAAGGAGCAGGAGGTGGCCGAGCTGCTCGGCATCCCGCCCACCGTCACGCAGGCCGCGCTGTTCCCCGTCGCCTACACGATCGGCACTGACTTCCGGCCGGCCAAGCGGCCCCCCGCCGAGTCCATCACGTTCTGGAACAGCTGGATGCCAGCCGATGGGGAGAGCTGATGCAGTCCTACACCGTGCGATTCCACATCGACGCCCCGCCGCGGAAAGTCTGGCGGGTCCTGCATCCGCCGGCGCCGCCGAACGCCCCGCGTCCGCGGGTGCTTACCTGGCCCACCGGCAGCATGGAAATCCTCAACGAGGGCAACGAAGCCGGTGAGGGCCTGGTCCGCACCTGCGTCTTCGCAGTGCCCAAATACCTGCTGACCGGCGGCAGGGCGCGATCGTGGGAAACGGTGACCGAGGCAGAGCTCAACAAGCTGTCGCGCTATGTCGCCGTCGGCGCTCCGCTATGGTCCCGCGCCGAGGGCTATCACCGCCTCGAAGAGCAGCCCGACGGCACCACCGTGCTGACCTTCCACGAGACCTATCACGCCTACAACCCGGTGCTGCGCTTCTTCCTCGAACGCCCGGTGCACGCGAAGATTTCCCGCGACAACCTCGAGACCTATGAGCACGCGCTCGGTTACGCGGGGCGGGTGCACCGGCTCGCCTAGGCGGCATTTGCCGCAGCGCCGATTTCACAACGATATGAATTAGGTTGTTGACCCCGGTACCCTCGGTCTCTATGGGTGGAGTAGCTACTGCGGCAAGGCTGGTTGCTGCGAGCCTGATGGTCGCGGGCTGGGCCGCGTCCACCGTGGTCGCCAGCGCCGATCCGGACGAGACACACGGACCGGCACCAGGGCCGGCACCCGGGGCGGCATCACCGGCACCGGCCGCGTCAGCGGCGCCGTCGGCCGCGCCGTCGCCGGACGCCTCGCCGGCACCCGCCGGGCCGAAGACGTCCATCGACAAGGACGGCATCTATGCGGTCGGCACGGACATCGTGCCGGGCATCTACAGCTCCGGTGGTCCCGTCGACAACGGCACCTGCTATTGGAAGCGGATGAGCAACCCGGACGGCGCCCTCATCGACAACGCCATGTCGAAGAAGCCGCAGGTGGTGCAGATCGATGCGGGCGACAAGGCGTTCAAGACTTCCGGCTGCCAGCCCTGGCAGCTGACGCCGGACGCCGTTCCGCCCTCCACGGCACCGCCCGCGGGCGTCCAGGGCACGCTCGGCATCCTCAACAGCCTGCTGGGCGGTCAGCAGCAGGCGAAGCCGGCCTCGCCGGCCCCGCAGGCTCCGGCCGCGTCACCGGCCCCGCAAGCACCGGCGGCTGCACCGGCCCCGCAGGCTCCGGCCGCCGCACCGGCCGCACCGGCAACCTCGGCGGCCCCGCAGGCCGCGCATTCCTGACCCGCCTGACGAGCGCTCGCCGCTGACCGCGGCGCCACCCGCGACGGGGCCTTTTCGCTACGGTGGCGCCGTGGCACATTCGCAGCAGGTCGTTGTCGTCGGCGCAGGCGTCAGCGGATTGACGTCGGCCATCTGTCTTGCCGAGGCGGGCTGGCCGGTCCGGGTATGGGCGGCCGCGACACTGAAGCAAACGACGTCGGCGGTGGCCGGTGCTATCTGGCTTCCACCGCGACCCGCCGAGCGCGCGGCCGAGACGGTGGGCTGGGTCGAGCACTCGCTGCGGGTGTTCACCGAGCTGGCGCAGGACCCCGATTCCGGGGTTCAGCTGGCGCCGGTGCTGGCCGTCGGTGAGTTGAGCGCGGGCCAGGCGATGTCATCGTCGGCGGCGGCGCTGATCCCCGACCTGCGCCCGGCCGACCCGACCGACATGCCCGGCGGCTTCGGCACCGGATTTCGCGCGACCGTGCCGATGATCGACATGCCGCACTACCTCGACTACCTGACCCGCAGGCTGGCGTCGGCCGGCTGCGAAATCGAGGAACATCCCGTGCAATCCCTGGCGGAGGCCGCCGACGCCGCCGCGATCGTCGTCAACTGCACCGGCCTGGCCGCGGGCGCGCTGACCGGTGACGACACCGTGCGGCCGTTGTTCGGCCAGCACGTGGTGCTCACCAATCCCGGTCTGCGGCAACCGTTTGTGCACATCAACGACGGTCCGGAATGGACCTGCTACTTCCCCCACCCGCGGCGGGTGGTCTGCGGCGGCATCAGCATCCCCGACCGCTGGGACACCGCGGCGGAACCGGATCTGACCGAACGCATCCTGCGGCGCTGCCGCGCCGTCGAGCCGAGGCTCAACGACGCCGAGGTGATCGAGGTGATCACCGGGCTGCGTCCCGACCGCCCGTCGGTGCGGGTGGAGGCCGAGCCGTTGGGACGGGCGCGGTGCATCCACAATTACGGGCACGGCGGCAACGGCGTCACCCTGTCCTGGGGTTGCGCGCGCGACGTCGTAAGCCTGGCAACCGAGGGCTAGCGTCCGGCGCCGGTGCGCCGAATCACCAAGGACAGCAACCAACTAACGATCGACAGCACGATCGCGGCCCAAATCGCGGTCCACCAGAAGTGGTCGATCTGCAGTCCCCAATGCGTGGTGTGCTCGGTGATCCACGCGGTGATCCACAGCATCAGCGCGTTGACGACGACGTGGAACAGGCCGAGCGTCAGGATGTACAGCGGGATCGACAGGATCTGGACGATCGGCTTGATGAAGGCGTTGACGAGACCGAAGATCACGGCGACCACGAAGATGATGCCGACCCGCTCCAGCTTCGTGTCGCCACCCACGAAGGTCAGGCCGTGCACGAACAGGGTGACGATCCACAACGCCAATCCGGTCAATGCGGCGCGCAACAGAAAAGGGCCCATGCCCCGAGATCCTGCCACCCGCCCGGCCGGGAGGTAAGCCGGCAAGCGGCGCGCGATTGTCACCGGCGTCGGAGGAACCGAACCGGCGAGCCGCGCGGCCCAACCGCGGCCCGTGCTTTCCCCGGTGGCGGCGTAGCGATGACGGGTAGCGATGACGTTGCTGCGCAGCATGATTGAGGAGCGTGCCGCTGTCCGGTCGACGGCCCGGGCCGCCGAAGTCGGGTCATTCGGCCGACGGGGGTGGTTTTACGATGACGATGGGCAGCGGCCGGTTTTGGGCAGCGGTGACCCCCATCGAGCGTCCGCCCGTGCCCATGCCGCTCACCCCGCGTCCCGCCAATCCCGCCAGGGCCAATTCGTTGAGCAGGCTTCCCTCGGCCCCCGCCGCGACGGCGGGTGCCGCGCCGAGCCCGCCACTGGGCAACGCCTGCGCGGCGAGGGTGATTTCCGGGGCGGCGGTGGTCCACCCGTACGGAACCGACAGAGCCCCGACCGACGAAGCCTGGTTCAGGCCCGCCGATACCGCACCGCCCAGACCCGTCGGCCCCAGCGGGCTGACCGCGTTCGCGAGCGCAGCTTCGACTGAGCCCGCTCCCGCGGCGGCACCCTCGGCCGCCGCTCCGGCGCTCGCGGCGCCACCGGAGCTCGCCATGCCGGCGAAGTCGGTCATAGTGCCCAGGTAGTTACCCGGCATGTAGAACCCTGACGAAAATATGGTGTTCAGCAAGTTGTTGTTGAGAAAGGCACCCATCGGGGACCCATCCGTTCCGGCCAGGAAGTTCAGGATTCCCTTCGGACTGGAGAAGTCCGCCCCGCCGAATCCCAGCCAATCGATCAAATCCGACGTGGGCGACGACACCGACGAGGGCATCGCGAGGCTTTGGAGAGTCGTCGGCAGCGCGGTCTGCAGTTGCGACAGCGCGGTCTGCGTATTCGACGCGGCCGAGGTGGCGGTGGCCTGCGTGACCGCGTCGGCCTGCGTGGCCTGCCCTGTCGCAGTGGTGGTCTGAGGAGGCGGGGCGAAGGGGGTCACCGCCGAGGCGATCGCCGAATCGCCGGCATAGCCGTACATGGCGGCGGCATCCTGCGCCCACATTTCGCCGTAGTGGGCCTCAACGGCCGCGATGGCGGCGGTGTTCTGGCCCAGGAAGTTCGTCGCGATCAGCGACATCAGCAGGGTGCGGTTGGCGGCGATCACCGGTGGCGGCACCGTCGCCGCGAACGCCGTTTCATAAGCCGTCGCCGCGGCGGTGGCTTGAGCGGCAGTCTGCTCGGCTTGGGCGGCGGTGGCGCTCATCCACTCCGCATAGGGCGCGGCAGAGGCGGCCATCGACGCCGCGGCCGAACCATGCCACTGATCGACGAGCGCGGCGATCACCGAGTTCTGGGACGAGGCCATCGACCTCAGCTCCGCGGCCAGCCCATTCCAGGCGGCTGCGGCGGTCAGCAGCGGGGCCGGCCCCGGCCCGGAATACATACGCCCGGAGTTGATCTCGGGCGGCAACAGGCCATAATCCAGCACCGCGGTCATGACTGACGGCTCGTTCGTTCAGCCCCGGGGCGCTGGGCGGTAAAGCCAGGCGCGGCAGGCATGGTCGTGGTGATACGCGGCGGTGCCATCAATCGTCCTTCGGTGCGACGGGATGCTCGTCGCTCCAAAGACGTTCAGCCGCAGGCGCGGTCAGCGCACCGATAAATCGGCATCACAGCTGTCCTGCCCACGGCCATCTGCCCAATCCACGAGGCGACGCGCACGCCGGGCGCGGCGCGCCCGGCGCAACTGGCAGGTCTTCGGACTCGCAGGCACGCACCGAAATACGGTGCCCCTAATGGCCGTCGCTTCCCAGTCTTGCGACCAGTGCTTGCCAAAAACTCTGACGGCGGTCGTTCCTGCATACCGCTGCGGGACAGTCCCGGATTCACACCGGGTTCCCTCTCGCGATGGGCCTCTACCAGCGCCCCCACTCGGTGCCGGGGACACCCACGGTGACCCTGGCAAACCAGCTGCGCGGAGCACATTACCCCAACGCCGGCAGAATCTGAGAATCCGCTGAGCCGCGTTTGACCCGGCGTACGGCCGTCGCCGCCGCTCAGTTCAGGTTGTAAAAGCGCTGCGCGTTCAAGCCACCGATCTTTTCCCGGGAGCCCTCGCTGATGTCGCCGCGCGTGCGCAGGTGCTTGGTGCTCTCCGGCCACTCGCCGTCCCAGTGCGGGTAGTCGCTGGCGAACATGATGAAATCGTCGCCGAGCACATCGATGACGCCGGGCAGGATCGGTTCCTCCGGCTCGCACGTCACCCAGATGTTGCCCGCGGCCAGATAGTCGTGCGGATCCCGGCGCCAGCCGCCCTGCACCCAGTCGCCGCGCTTCTCGTAGTGCTCGTGCAGCCGATCCATGAAGAAGGGCACCCAGCCCGCGCCCGCCTCCAGGAAGGCGACCCGCAGTTGCGGGTGGCGCTCAAAGACACCGCCGGACACCATCGCGGTCATCGCCGTCATCTGGTCGAACGGAAAACTGATGCAGTGCACCTGGATGTAGTTTGTGAAACGGTCGACGCCGATCTTGGGCAGGTGGATGCCCGGGGCGCCGTGCACGCCCAACGGCATGCCGAGTTCGACGGCGGCGGCGTAGAACGGGTCGAGGTCGGGATGGTCGAGGTTGCGGCTCTTGAGCGCCGGCGGCACCAAAGTCGCAATCAGCCCAAGCTCTTTGGCCTCGGTCATCACGTCGATGGCCACCCGGCCGTGTTCGATCGGCGTCACCGCGACGCCGCGCAGCCGCCCGCCCGACGAGGCGCAGTAGTCCGCGATCCACTCGTTGTACAGGCGGGAGAATCCGGCGGCGAATTCGGGATCCTCGAGACTGGGCGCGCACAGCCCCATGCTCGGATACAGCACCATCGTGTCGATGTGATCGAGGTCCGCGTCGCCCAGCACGCCCTCCGGTGAGCGGCAATTGATGTCGGGGGCCTTGCTGATCCCATGCTCGGGTGGGCAACCCGCGCCAGGGCCGGTGTCCTCGGGGTAATTGCGGCCTTCCAGCGTCAGCCCCGGCCGCCCGTCCGTGCTGAGCTTGACGTGCTGCGGCCATCGTTTGATCGCTTCGATTGCCAGCGAGGAATTCTCGGCCACATGCCCGTCGGCGTCGATGATCCGCATGTATCCGGAACTTACTCTCGGAGCCCGCATGGTGGAACAGGTCGCGGTATCGCGCCGCGTACTGCACGATGCTGACGTGACCACACAAAGTCCTAAAGAGAAGTTGACCGCCGATCAGCGGAACTCCTTCATCGCGGCGCTGCTGGGCTGGACGATGGACGCCTTCGACTACTTCATCGTGGTGCTCGTCTACGCCGACATCGCCAAGACGTTCCATCACAGCAAGGCGGAGGTCGCGTTCGTCACCACGGCCACCCTGATCATGCGGCCCGTCGGCGCGCTGCTCTTCGGGCTGTGGGCCGACCGCGTCGGCAGGCGGCTGCCGCTGATGGTCGACGTCATGTTCTATTCCGTGGTGGGCTTCCTGTGCGCGTTCGCGCCGAACTTCACCGTGCTGGTCATCCTGCGCCTGCTCTACGGCATCGGCATGGGCGGTGAGTGGGGGCTCGGCGCCGCGCTCGCCATGGAGAAGGTCCCCGTTGCGCGGCGAGGGTTCTTCTCCGGGCTGCTGCAGGAGGGGTACGCATTCGGCTACCTGCTGGCGAGTGTGGCCTCGCTGGTGGTGATCGACTGGCTCGGATTGTCGTGGCGCTGGCTGTTCGGCCTGAGCATCGTCCCCGCCCTGATCAGCCTGGTGATCCGCTATCGGGTGGAGGAGTCCGAGGTGTGGGAGGCCGCGCAGGATCAGATGAGGCTCACCAGCACCCGAATCCGCGACGTGCTGCGCAACGGCGCGATCATCCGGCGGTTCGTCTACCTGGCGTTGCTGATGACGGCGTTCAACTGGATGAGCCACGGCACGCAGGACGTCTACCCCACCTTCCTGGGGGCGCACGCCAACCAGGGTGCGACTCTGTCCAGCACGACGGTCAAGTGGATCGTGGTGGTGTACAACGTCGGCGCCATCATCGGTGGGCTCGTCTTCGGCACCCTGTCCCAGCGGTTCAGCCGCCGCTACACCGTGGTCTTCTGCGCGGTCTTGGCGCTGCCGATCGTGCCGTTGTTCGCCTACTCACGCGGCGCGGCGATGCTGTGCCTCGGCTCGTTTTTGATGCAGTTGTTCGTGCAGGGCGCCTGGGGCGTGATTCCCGCCCACCTCACCGAGATGTCCCCGGACGCCATCCGCGGCCTCTACCCCGGCGTGACCTACCAATTAGGAAACCTGCTGGCGGCGTTCAACTTGCCGATCCAGGAACGCCTCGCCGAATCACACGGTTACCCGTTTGCTCTGGCGGCGACGATCGTGCCGGTGCTGATCGCAGTCGCGGTGCTGACGCTGATCGGCAAGGACGCCACCGGAATCCGGTTCGGCACCACCGAAAGCGCCTTCCTGGCAACCGAAATGACGTGAGGTTAAGCGCCGTCGTCAAGTAGCCGCCGCAGCAGGTGCATGGCCACGGTGGTCGAGCGCTCCCGGACATCCGAGCGGTTACCGGGGAGCCGCAACGTGCGGGTGTCGGTGCGGCCGCCCGCCGTCACGCTGAAACAGACTGTGCCCACTGGTTTTTCCTCGGTTCCCCCGCCGGGGCCGGCGATTCCGGTGATCGCGACCGCAGTGTCGGCGCCGAAGCGTTGCAGCGCACCCGCGGCCATCGCCTCGGCCACCGGTTCGGACACCGCGCCGTGCGCTTGGATCAGCGCCGGGTCGACGCCGAGGAGTTCCGTCTTCGCCTCGTTCGAGTAGGACACCACACCGCCGGCCACGTAATCCGACGAGCCGGCCCGGTCGGTCAGGCGCGCCGCCAGCAGCCCCGCGGTGCAGGACTCCGCGGTCGCGATCCGGTGGCCGGCCAGGAGTTGCGCGACCAGATCGTCGACGCGCGAGCCGTCCTCGGAGTAGAGCTGGTGTCCGTGCCTCTCCCGCAGCAGCTTGACCAGTTGGGCGTACGCGTCGGCGGCGTCCGGCTCGTAGCGGGTGACCATCTCGATCTCCCCGCGCCGCAGGCAGGTGGTGATCTCGAGTTGCCCGAAGCCGGGGACGGCCCGTTCGGCGTCGCGCAGCGTTTCGGCCAGGCCCGACTCGGGCAGCCCGAACATGCGCAGCATCTCCTGCCGGTAGACGGTTCGGCCGGCGATCGCGTCCTGCGCCCCGGGGGTCGCGATGGCGGTGTGCCACATGGGCTGCAGCTCGCGCGGCGGACCCGGCAGCACGATCACCGTCGGCGCGCCGGGCACGACGACGCCGGGCGCGGTACCGACCGGGTCGAGCACCTGCGCCCCCGCGGGCACCATGGCCTGCTTGCGGTTGGCGGCGCGCAGTGACTCGAAAGTGCCCGGGTCCAAGGCGGATTGGAACGCGGGGTTACGCGCCATCAGTTTCCTGAGGATGTCGGCGATCTTCTCTTCGACCTCGGCGTCCAGCACCAGCTCGCGTCCGCAGAAGCGGGCCACCACCTCGACCGTCATATCGTCGGCCGTCGGCCCCAGGCCGCCGCTGGTGACGATCAGGTCCACGCCCTGGTCGGCGAGGAACCGAAGCTGCGCTTCGATGTCGCCCGGCCGGTCGCCGCAGATCGTGATGTGTGCCAGCTCGACGCCCAGTTCCAGGAGGCGATCGGCGATCCAGGGCCCGTTCGCATCTTGGACGCGGCCGGTGAGGACCTCGGTTCCGGTGACAACGATTCCTGCGCGTGCGCTCACCGCCCTGAGCCTACGCATGGGGTGCGGGACAATGAGCTGATGATCGAGTTAGAGGTGATCCAGGCCGACGTAACCAAGCTCGAACTCGACGCGATCACGAACGCGGCCAACACGCAGCTGCGCCACGGCGGCGGCGTCGCCGCGGCCATCTCGCGCGCGGGCGGGCCCGCCGTGCAGCGGGAATCGACGGAAAAGGCGCCAATCGGTCTCGGCGAAGCGGTCGAGACGACGGCCGGCGACATGCCGGCGCGCTACGTCATCCACGCCGCGACGATGGAGCTCGGCGGCCCCACCTCGGCCGAGATCATCGCCGACGCCACGGCCTCGACGCTGCGCAAGGCCGACGAGCTCGGCTGTGCCTCGCTCGCGCTGGTGGCCTTCGGCACCGGCGTGGGCGGCTTCCCGCTCGACGAGGCGGCGCGGCTGATGGTCGACGCGGTGCGGCGGCACCACCCGAGTTCGCTGCGCAGGGTGGTGTTCGCCGTGCACGGTGAGCCGGCCGAACGGGCCTTTCGCGCCGCCGTGCGCGGCTAGCTCCCGGAGAGGTAACGCTCGACGGTGGCGACCTTCTTCGTCATCGCGTCGGAGGTGCCGGCCCGCCAATCCGCCTTGATCACCGTGCTGACCCTGGGCGCGCGGGCGGCCACGGCCTCGACCGCGCGCTGCACCACGGCCATCACTTCCGCCCAGGTTTCGCCTTCGATGACGGTGAACATCGAATCCGTCTTGTTGGGCAGCCCCGATTCGCGAACCACGCGAACCGCTTCGGCGACGATCTCGCCGACGCCCTCGCCCACCCCCATCGGGGTGACGGAAAACGCGACGAGGACGGACACCCCACGAGCGTACCCAACCCGCGAAGGACCGATCTGGCACCATCGAGGCCCATGCGGGTGTTGGTGCAACGGGTCTCGTCGGCAACGGTCTCGGTGGGCGGCGCGGTGGTCGGGGCCATCCGGCCGGATGGCCAGGGTCTGCTGGCATTCGTCGGCGTCACCCACAGCGACGATCCCGACACGGCGCGCCGGCTGGCCGAGAAGCTCTGGCAGCTAAGGATTCTCGCCGACGAGCGCTCCGCGGCCGATGCCCGGGCGCCCATCTTGGTCGTCAGCCAGTTCACGCTGTACGCCGACACCGCCAAGGGGCGGCGCCCGTCATGGAACGCGGCCGCCCCCGCAGCGGTCGCCGAGCCGCTGATCGCGGAGTTCGCCGACGCGTTGCGGCGACTCGGCGCCGAGGTGCAGACCGGGGTGTTCGGCGCAGACATGCAGGTCGAACTCGTGAATGACGGTCCGGTGACGGTGATTTTGGAGCTCTGAGGCCGTGCCGCGGGTACCGTGGAAGCGTTGGCTCTCGGGGCCGGAGCCGGGGCCGACGGGAGGGGCAGGCATGAGCACGACACCCGAATTCGGGTCGCTGCGTTCCGACGATGACAACTGGGACATCGTCAGCAGCGTCGGGTACACCGCGCTGCTGGTGGCGGGATGGCGCGCGCTGCATGCCGTGAGCCCGCGGCCCTTGGTGCGCGACGAGTACGCGAAAGTCTTCATCGCCGCCTCGCAGGACCCGTATTTGGCGGGCGTGCTGGCGAACCCGGGTAGCTCCGACGACGAGACGGCCTTCCCGCGCCTGTACGGCGTGCAGACCCGCTTCTTCGACGACTTCTTCGAGGCCGCCGGCGCGGCCGGCATCCGGCAGGCGGTGATCGTCGCCGCCGGCCTGGATTCGCGGGCATATCGGCTCGAATGGCCGGACGGCGCAAGGGTCTTCGAAGTCGACCTGCCCAAGGTCCTCGAATTCAAGGCGCGCGTTCTCGGGGAGCAGGGCGCCACACCGCGGGCGCACCGCGTCGAGGTCGCCGCCGATCTGCGCACCGATTGGTCGCGGCCGCTGGAAGCGGCCGGGTTTGACGTGGAGAGTCCCAGCGCCTGGTCCGTGGAGGGGCTCCTGCCCTACCTGACCGACGAGGCGCAACACGCGCTGTTCACCCGGATCAGCGGCCTGAGCGCCCCGGGCAGCCGGATCGCCATCGGCGCGCTGGGCTCGCGACTGGACCACGACCAGCTCAACGCGCTGGAGACCAACCACCCGGGGGTCAATGTGTCGGGCAACGTGGACTTTTCGGCGCTGACCTACGAGCCCCAGTCGGATCCGGCGGAGTGGCTCACCGCCCATGGATGGAACGTCGAGCCCGTCCGCAACACGCTCGAGCTGCAAGCCGGGTACGGCATGACCCCGCCGGACGTCGACGTGAAGAATCGACAGTTTCATGCGCTCGCAATACATCACGGCGACCAGGTGACGGCCTAGGGCTTCAGCAGGATCTTCACGTCGTCGCCCGATCGCAATTCCGCGGTCGCGTAGCCCTTGGCCGCATCATCCAACGGCATCGTGCTGGTGAAGATGCCCTCGACGTCCAGCCGGCCCGACTGCAGCAGCGGTATCAGTTCCGGCCAGGTGCGTTGCACCGGTGCGGTGGTGAATCGCACCGTCGTGCTGCGGATCAGGCAGCCCAGGGCGTTGAGCGGGAACGGATTCATGTCGTGCACCCCGACGACCGAGACGGTCCCGCCGGGCCGCACGGCGTTGATCGCGTCGGTCAGGGAGGCGTCCGTGGCGACGGCGTCGATCACCGCGTCGGCGCCGCGGCCACCGGTGGCGGCCATGATCGCCTCGAGCGCCGGCACTTTGAGCGGTGTCGCGCCCCACCGGGCGGCGCGCTCCAGTCGGCCGTCGACCTGGTCGACGGCGAAAACCGTTGCCGCGCCCTGAAAAAGCGCACTGCGCAGCGAGCACAGCCCAACCGCGCCAAGTCCGATGACCGCCACCGTGCCGCCGAACGGAATATCGGCGCGCTGCGCCGCGGCCCAGCCGGTGGCCAGGTTGTCGGTGAGCAGCAGTGCCTGTTCGGTGCTGATGCCCTCGGGTATCTTCAGCAGCTGGAAGTCGGCGGCGGGCACCGCCAGCAGGTCTGCTTGCGCACCGCCGAGCACACCGCCACCGAAGATCTGAAAGCCGGAGTGGCACATCACCGGATCGTGGGTGGCGCATCCCGGGCACGCTCCGCAGCCGGTGACCGACGACACCAGGACCTTCTCGCCGACCTTCACGTTGCGGACGTCTGGCCCGGCGTCCACCACCGTTCCGATGGCCTCGTGGCCGAGCGCGATCGGGTCGGGCATCGGGAAGTCGGCCTCGTAGAAGTGCAGATCGGATCCGCAGATGCCGGCGGCGCTCACCTCCACGATCGCCCCGTCGGGCCCGGGCAGAGTTGGATCGGGCCGGGTGTCCACCCGGATGCTGCGGGGGCCGTCGACGACTACGGTGCGCATAGGGATGTGCTCACTTTCCTTGTTGCGCTGAATCTTTCGTTCGCACGAAGAATTGTGACCAGTCGGGCTCGCGCACCGCCGACCAGTATTCGTTGAGCCGCCATGGGCTCACGGTGTGGATCTCCCCGTCGGCGTTCTTGAAATACGAATGCTTGACCGCCGGATGTGACCACACCATCTTCTTGATCTGGCTCTGCGTCCGCCGATGCCAGTCCGCGGCGGCCTCGGGCCTGGGTTCCAGGGAGTACACACCGGGCTCGGCCAGTCGCGCCAGGCACTGGTCGACGTAGCGCATCTGCAGTTCGGACTGGAAGATCAGGCTGCCGCCGTGCGCGAGGTGCGTTCCCGGGCCGTAGACGACGAAGAAGTTCGGGAATTGCGGGACGGTGATCCCGAGGTAGGCATAGGGCCGGCTCCCCCACATCTCGTGCAGGTCGGTCCCGTCTCGGCCGGTGACCTTCAGCGGCCACAGCACCTCGGTGTGCCGAAACCCGGTGGCGTACACGATGACATCGGCGTCGTGCGTCACGCCGTCATCCGTGACGATGCCGTGCGGCGTGATCTCGGCGATGGGTGTGCGAACCAGTTCGACGTTGCCGCGCTGCAGCGTCCGCAGCCAGCTGCCGTTGTCCTGCAGGGTCCGTTTGCCGCACGCGGGATAGTCCGGCATCACCTTGGCCAGCAACTCCGAGTCGGCGCTGACCTGGCTGGTGATCCATTGCGAGAACATCATGTGCGCGGCGGCGTTGATGTCGCTGACGGCGTGATCCTGGTCGGCGTAGCCCGGGTCGCCTTCGGCGGCGTCGAGGCCTTTGTCCGAACCGGGCCAGAGCACCAGGAAGCGATACCACCGCCCGTAGAACGGAAGGTGGCGCATCGCCCAGCGCACCCCGTCGCCGACCTCGTCGTGATACATCGGATTGGGGAACATCCACTGCGCGGTCCGCTGGAACACGGTCAACTGCTCGACGTCCCCGGCGATCGCCGGGGCGATCTGGAAGCCGCTGGCGCCCGCGCCGACCAGCGCGACCCGCTTACCCGTCAGGTCCACGGAATGGTCCCAGGCCGCCGAGTGAAAAGACGGTCCCTGGAACGTGTCCGCCCCGTCGAAAGCCGGAATGTTGGGACGGTTCAGCTGACCCACCGCGGTGATGAGCGCACGTGCCCGCACGTCGGTCGTCGCGCCGTCGGCCGAACGCAGCGACACGCTCCAGGTGCCGTCGTCGTCGTTCCACTCGGCCGCCACGGCCTCGGTCCGCCACCGCACGTGCTCACCCAGGTGGTGTGTGTCGATGACCTTGGTGAAATAGTCCTGCAGCTCGTATTGCTCGGCGAAGAAGTGCGTCCAGTCGTTGTTGGGCTCGAAGCTGTAGCAATAGAAATGATTCGCCACGTCCACCCGGGCGCCGGGATACCTGTTCTCCCACCATGTTCCGCCGGGCCCCGCGTTCTTCTCCACGATGGTGAACGGGATGTTGGCCTGCTTGAGGCGGACGCCGGCCAGGATGCCGGATTCGCCGCACCCGATGACCAGGACCGGAAGCTCGGCGGCGCGCCCGGCCGGTAATGCGGCGGGTCGCCGGGGGTCGGCACCGTCGAGGTCGAGTTCCTCGGCGACCAGCGGCAGGTAGTCGTCCGGAACGTGCTCGCACGCCGCCCAATCCATCATCTCCCTGATGAGTTCCGGGCGCAGCGGCGGCGGTTCGGGGCAACCGCGGTCCCGGTACTGCGTGATCACCGTCAGGGCTTCCGCGCGGGCGCGCGCCTTATCCTCCTCCGACATGAATCCCTGTACCTCGTTGAGGAAGATGCCCATCTGCTTGAAGTCGCGGATGAATCTGGGATCGCCGGTGATGTGGACGAGTGAGAGCAACATCGTAGGGATGCTGACATCCTTTAGCGCGGCGGCGATCTCGGGTGTGGATGTGGTGAAGGGATCGCCCGCGTAGCGGCTGCGCATCAAGGGATCCTCTCCGTGTGGCGTGGCAGCCAATTACGCTACGCAGAGTTTCGTAATTGGCAGCACTACGGTACCCGGTCGCTCGGCGCCGGATCAAGGGATCCGGGGCCACGGCTCGCCGGCCTCGTCGCCCGCATCAACGGTGGAAGGCGTCGCTGCGTGATGGGCGCCGCGTTACTCGAGCCCGTATCCGCCCCGCAAGTCCTTGTGCGCGGCCTCCAGGGTGCGATCGCACAGGTCCACGAGTGCTTCGAGATCGAGATCCGATTCCCTGCCCAACCTGTCCAGCCAGACCGTCTCCACCTTCCTCAGCTCCGACCACTTGAGCTCGCCCTCGTAATACACGGTCACGTCCTCGCGGGGGGCGGGGCAGGCCGTGCTCTGCGCCAATTGCCGTTTGCACGAATCCAATTGAGTGAGTGAGTAGCCGTGCTCGCGGAACTGCCGATCCCACTCGTCGAGTAGCAGGCTGACCAGGTCGCGCACCGGTGGCGCGGCGTAGACCAACAGCTCGGCCACGCCGTCGTCCAGGCCCAGGCGCATACGGAAGTCGTAGAGCTCACGGATGGCCTCGGCGCGCCGCTGGCTCGCGACCTCCTCGGCGGTGCCGACGCCTTCGTACTGCGCCGCGCGTTTGACGTAGATCGTCGCGGAGATCAGCGACTTCAATACGGCCTTCTTGTCCTCGGCCGCCCGCTTCTCGAAGTCGAGCACACGTTCGTGGCGGCGGTCTTCGGCCTTGTTCTTGGCGTCGATGCGCTTCGTCCAGATCGCGACGGTTGCGCTCGAAATCACGGATGCAAGCGGTACGACGGCATTCATCACCAGCGTCATCCAGTTCATTCGCCGACCCTAGGCTTACGATCGGCGTTCCGCATGCGAATCGCGAGGAGTGGCCCGAGGCTTTGCCGGCCCCCGATGCCCCTTGCGCTGCCGAGAACAATGGGTCCAAGTGGCGACCGCGTCGCGGCACGCCGCCCGGGATGGATCAGAGGTGGGTGAGAGCCATGGCCTCGTTGCTCATGGCCTGCGGCGGGTTCCTGTTCGCCGTCTTGTGGATGGACTTGATTTTCGACGTCCAGGTTCTCCGCTACCGGAAGGCGCCGACCGAACTTCCCGAGCCCGTGCTCGCGTCCATCGCGGCGTACTACCACCGCGCGACCACCACGTCGCGGCCGATGAACCGCCTGATCGCGGTCGTCATGTTGACGTTGCTGGGGGTGCTCGTCCTGCAGGCCGCGCGTGGACACGACCCGGGCTGGCTGCTGGTGACCTCGGCCCCGATTGCCGGCATTCCGACCATGTTGGCGTTGACGCACACCGTTCCCGATGCGAAACAACTCGGGCGTCGCACGGACAGCCCGTCCGAGCAGACGCGCCTGGCGCGATCGATCTGTCGAGACCATCTGCTCTCCGCCGCCTGCATGCTCACGTTTCTCATCCTGTGGGTGGCGACCAGCATCGCGATCTGACACGCACGACGGACCCACGACGGACCGTAGTAACGAGGCGCAGGCCGGGACCCGCTGGCCACGTCAGTGAGCCACGTACTAAACTAGAACACGTTCCAATTCGGCGAGCTCCTAGGAGTTGTAATGCACACCCCTATCTGCGACGAACTCGGGATCGAGTTCCCGATTTTCGCCTTCACCCACTGCCGCGACGTCGTCGTGGCGGTCAGCAAGGCTGGGGGGTTCGGCGTGCTCGGAGCGGTCGGCTTCACCCCCGAGCAGCTGGAGATCGAACTCAACTGGATCGACGAGAACATCGGCGACCACCCCTACGGCGTCGACATCGTGATCCCGAACAAGTACGAGGGCATGGACTCCCACCTGTCGGCGGAGGAGCTGGCCGAGACGCTGCGCAAGATGGTGCCACAGGAGCACCTGGACTTCGGCAAGAAGATCCTCGCCGACCACGGCGTGCCGGTCGAGGACAGCGACGGCGACACCCTGCAGCTGCTCGGCTGGACCGAGGCGACCGCCACGCCCCAGGTGGAGGTGGCGCTCAAGCACCCGAAGGTGAAGATGATCGCCAACGCGCTGGGCACCCCGCCGGCCGAGATGATCAAGCACATCCACGACGCGGGGCTCAAGGTGGCGGCGCTGTGCGGCTCCCCCTCGCAGGCTCGCAAGCACGCCGACGCGGGCGTCGACATCATCATCGCCCAGGGCGGTGAGGCCGGCGGGCACTGCGGCGAGGTCGGCTCGATCGTGCTGTGGCCGCAGGTCGTCAAGGAGGTCGCCCCGGTTCCGGTGCTGGCCGCGGGTGGCATCGGCAGCGGTGAGCAGATCGCGGCCGCGCTGGCGCTCGGCGCGCAGGGCGCGTGGACCGGATCGCAGTGGCTGATGGTCGAGGAGTCCTCGAACACCCCGGTCCAGCAGCAGGCCTACGTCAAGGCGGGCAGCCGCGACACCGTCCGCAGCCGCTCGTTCACCGGCAAGCCGGCGCGCATGCTGCGCAACGACTGGACCGAGGCATGGGAGGCGCCGGAAAACCCGAAGCCGCTCGGAATGCCGTTGCAGTACATGGTGTCTGGCATGGCCGTCCGCGCCACCAACAGGTACCCCAACGAATCCGTCGACGTGGCGTTCAACCCCGTCGGTCAGGTGGTCGGCCAGTTCACCAAGGTGGAGAAGACCTCAACGGTCATCGAGCGCTGGGTGCAGGAGTACCTGGAAGCCACCAACCGGCTCGACGAGCTCAACGAGGCCGCCTCCGTCTAGCGCGGAGGCGTCGCCCCTACACGTCGTCGACTTCGTCGCGACCGGTGAACACTTCCTTCGTCCGGTCCAGCGCGTACGTGCCGATGTCGATCGAATTCGCAACGATGCCGCTGGCGCCCCCGGCGAGGTCGCCGCGGATGATGTCGCTGGCGTGTTCGACGATGTCGGAGGCTTTCTCGACGGCGTTGGTCGCGATGTCCCTCGCCGCGTCGACTGCATCTTTGGGATTGAAGGCCATCTCGAGTCTCCTTTGGTCGCAGGGCGGTCGCCTCGACTCTAGACGGGGTCGCGCACCATTTCTCGTCGGCGTCGCGGCCTAGTAATGCACCAACGAACGCCAGTAGTCGTCGGGAATCTCGGCCCCGGAGCGCATTATTCGCGCCAGCCCGGCGGCCATCGCGATGCCCAGCAGTCCCAGCCACAGCCCGGCCAGTGCGATGACGCCCCACAGCACCGCGGTGACGGTGGGCCACGGGGAGAGCATCGCGAGCACCGGCGCGAAGAAGAACCCGGTGCCGATGTATCACGCCGACCCGGCGCGATCGGAGGCCAGCACGAAACGCAGCCAGCGGGGAATCGGATTTTGGGTCGGCGTGGGTTCGCGCATCGCCGTTATCCCGAAGGCGGGAAGAACCCTGCGCCGGTGAACCATCCCTCTTGCCACCCTTGGGCGCCCAGGCACAGCATCGGCAGTCCGCGATCCGATTGCGCCGCGGCCTGCGGCCCCGGGCATTTCGCGCCGGGCTGCTGGACCCCGTACAGCGGGTAGGACGCCACCCAATATCCGGTGGTGGCCGCCGGGAACTGGTTGGGCGGCGGGAAGTGACAGGCCTCGGCCTGGCCACTGGGCCCTCGCCCGAAGATGAAACTCTCGTAGTTGTCGCACGGAGCGCCCAGCGAGGCCTGATAGTTCATCCCCGGTACGTCGCCGTCGTAGCCGGCGGCCGCGCACGGCGCCAAGCCGATCGTGATGCCCGCTATCGAAGCGGCGCTGAGCAGTTCCCGAATCATGTCCTACCCCGCCTGTCGTCGCCGGTGACCTGCACCAAAGCATATCGGTCGGACCGCCGGCCACAAGACCGTTCCGGTGTACCGGCGCGAGCGCCGGCGTAGACCCGCCCCGCGGTGAGAAACCGCCGGTGAAGAACACGTTCCAATTCGTGCCCGGGGATCTTGCGCCAATGCTTCCCAACCAAGGTGCGGCAGTGGTTTCCTTGCACAAGGACGACTAGACCACTTCGTCATCGAGGAGCGGGCCATGCCAACCGTCGAGCCATCCGCCAAGCCGGTCCCCAATCTGCCTCCCGGCTTCGACTTCACCGACCCGGACATCCACGCCGAGCGGCTCCCGGTGGAAGAACTGGCCGAGCTGCGCCGTACCGCGCCGATCTGGTGGAACGAACAGCCGGACGGGGTGGGCGGATTCGATGACGGCGGCTTCTGGGTGGTGTCCAAGCACAAGGACGTCAAAGAGATCTCGCGGCGCAGCGACGTGTTCTCCAGCCTGGAGAACACCGCCCTGCCCCGATACAAAGAGGGCACGGTGCGCGAGCAGCGGGAGACCGGCAAGTTCGTCTTGCTCAACATGGACGCCCCGCAGCACACCCACCTCCGCAAAATCATCTCCCGCGGGTTCACCCCCCGCGCCGTCGAGCTGCTGCGCGATGACCTGAACGAGCGCGCCCGACGCATCGTCGCGGCCGCGGCCGCAGAGGGTTCCGGCGACTTCGTCGAGCAGGTGTCCTGCGAGCTGCCCCTGCAGGCGATCGCCGGTCTGATGGGGGTGCCGCAAGAGGACCGCATGAAGCTGTTCCACTGGTCGAACGAGATGGTGGGCGACCAGGATCCCGAGTTCGCGCGCAACGACGCGATGGGCGCCTCGGTCGAACTGATCACCTACGCCATGCAGATGGCCGCCGACCGTAAGCAAAACCCCGGCGATGACATCGTCACCAAGCTGATCGAGGCCGACGTCGACGGGCACAAGCTCTCCGACGACGAGTTCGGCTTCTTCGTGATCCTGCTGGCGGTCGCCGGCAACGAGACGACGCGCAACTCGATCACCCAGGGCATGATGGCCTTCACCGACTTCCCGGATCAGTGGGAGCTCTACAAGCGCGAGCGCCCCGTCACCACCGCCGACGAGATCGTGCGCTGGGCGACGCCGGTCACCTCATTCCAGCGGACCGCGCTGCAGGACTACGAGCTGTCCGGCGTGCAGATCAAGAAGGGCCAACGGGTCGTAATGGTCTATCGCTCAGCCAATTTCGATGAGGACGTGTTCGACGACCCGTTCACCTTCAACATTCTGCGGGATCCCAACCCGCACGTGGGCTTCGGTGGCACCGGCGCGCACTACTGCCTCGGGGCCAACCTGGCGCGGATGACAATCGACCTGATGTTCAACGCGATCGCCGACGCCATGCCCAATCTGGAATCGGCCGGCAAGCCCGAACGGCTCCGGTCGGGCTGGCTCAACGGAATCAAGCACTGGCAGGTCGACTATCACACCAACGGCGCCCAGCAATGCCCTGTCGCGCATCAGGCGCAGGGGTGACAAGCTAGGGGCATGCCCACGCATCGAGCCGTCCATGTCCCGTCCGCAGGCGCAGCTTTGGAGCTGGTCGATGCCGAAACCAAACCACCGGGTCGCGACGAGGTACGGCTGACGGTCGCCGCGTGCGGCATCTGCGGCACCGACGCGCACTTCGTCAACGGCGGGTTCCCGGGCATGTCCTGGCCGCTGACTCCCGGACATGAGATCGCCGGCAAGGTCGCCGAGATCGGCGATGGCGTACAGGATTTCGCGATCGGTGATCGCGTCGCGGTCGGCTGGTTCGGCGGATGCTGCCACCGCTGCAACCAATGCGGTAAGGGTCAGTTCATTCACTGCGAGAACGGCAAGGTGCCGAGTTGGCAGTATCCCGGCGGGTACGCGGAGTCGGTGACCGTGCCGGTGAGCGCGCTGGCGCGAATCCCGGCCGAGCTTTCCGACGCCGAAGCCGCCCCGATGGGGTGTGCGGGCGTGACCACTTACAACGCTCTGCGGCACACCAAGGCGCTGCCCGGTGACCGGGTGGCGATCCTCGGTGTCGGCGGCCTGGGCCACCTGGGCGTGCAGTTCGCCCGGGCGATGGGCTTCGAAACCATTGCGATCAACCGCGGTACCGGCAAGGCCGACGATGCCCGGAAGTTGGGCGCCCATCACTACATCGACTCCACGGCCAGCGACCCGGCCGAGGCGCTGAAGGACCTGGGCGGCGCGACCGTCGTCCTGGCCACCGCCGGCAATTCACAAGCCATGGCCGCCACGGTCGGCGGCATACTCCCCCAAGGCGAACTGGTCACCATCGGGGTCACGCCCGAGCCGCTGCCGATCAGTCCGGTGCAACTGATTACGCCGGGCGTCAGCATCGTCGGCCATCCCTCCGGGACCGCGAAGGATGTCGAAGACACGATGCACTTCGCTGTCCTGTCCGGCGTGCGGGCGTGGATCGAGGAACTTCCGCTGTCACAGGCCAGGGAGGGCTATGCGGCCCTGGAAGAAGGTCGGGCGCACTACCGCACCGTTTTGACCATGTGACACCCTCGGTCCGTGACCTCCGACAAAAACTCGGTGTGGACGATCGGTCCGACTGACGGTGAATTGTTGCTGCACACCGGTGTTGCCGGTAGGGCGGCACGGATGGGGCATCGGCTCACCGTCGCGATGACGCGCTGGCGCGCCACCGTGAGCTGGGCCGGTTCTCGGCCCGTCAGCGCACAACTCGCGGTCGAGACGGATTCGTTCGAGGTGCTGCGCGGCGACGGCGGTGTCAAAGGGCTGTCCGGGGCGGAGAAGGCATTGGTACGCACCAATGCGCTGAAGTCGTTGTCCGCCAGTCGATTTCCCGAGATCCGCTACACCGCGGACGTCATCGATGAGGCGGACGGCGGGTACCACCTGACCGGCACGCTGGACATCCGGGGAAAGTCGCGAGGCCACGTGATCGACGTCCGCACAGAAGATCTCGGGGACTCGTGGCGGATGTCAGTCGAATCCGCCGTCCGCCAGTCCGACTACGGCATCAAGCCCTACTCGCTGCTGATGGGTTCGGTCCAGGTCGCCGACGAGGTGTCGTTGACCTTCTCCGCGGTTCACGCCCGGAACAGCTGAACGCCGCGGGCGCGGCGCCGGTGGGAAATCAGGGCTGCGGGTCGGTCGCTGCGCGCGGGGTGTCCTCAGCCGCAGGCTCGCCGGTGTCGCCGGGAATGTGCTCCAGTACCCGGGTCAGATACGGCTGCCGGTCGCCGCCGGTGCCCGGCTGCTCCTCAGGGGGGCTCGGCTGCGAAACCGGTTCTCCGGCAGGCGGCTTGGCCTGCGCAGCCGCCGGCTTCGTCGGAGGGGCCGCCGGAAGCGGCGCCACGGCCGTGACCGCCTCGGCGATCTGCGGCGTCGGCGGGTGCGTAGCGTGCTTCGGCGCGGGCGCCGCGCTGGCGGGGCCGACGTGGATCCCCACCGCGAGTGACACCGAGCCGACGAAGGTGATGGCTCCGGCCGCCAGCGCGGTCAGCGCCCCGGAGTAGGACAACTGCCGCTTCTGAGCCGGTGCCGGAACGGGTTCGCTGACGTGCTCCACCAACTGCTCGTCGGTGAATTCGGTGCTGCGGGCCGCGGACAGCGCGGCGCCGCGCGCAATGGTCACCTGGGCCATCGACTGCACGAAAACCGGTACGGGCAAAGTCTTTTCGAGTTGCCAGGAGAGCCCGTCGATGTCGCTATGGCCGCCGACCACCACCACGCCGCCCGGTTGCCAACCGTTGCGTTCGAACATGCCGGTAAGCCATCGGGTCAGGCCGTCGAAGCCGCCGCGCACGTGCTTGGTGGCCGTCTGGGTCTCCCCGTCGTGCGTGTCGACCATGGCGACGGTTGTCACGTCGTGGTCGAGGATGCAGACCGCCGTCTGCTCATAGCCGATGACGGGCGCGATGGCCTGAGCCAGCGTCTCGACGGCGTCCAGGAATCGAATTGGCACGACGTTGTCGAATCCCGCGTCGGTCAACGCCTCCAGCACCAGCGCGGCCTGTGCGGATGCTTCGTCGGTCCAGGTGACTCCGATGACCCGCAGGCGGTGGTCGCTTGCGGCCGCAGTGGTTTCGGCCCGCAACACCTCGTCCACTACCTGCTCCGCGGTACCCACGGCGCGCACGCCGTGGCCTGCACGCAGCGCGAGCTCCTGGTGATCGAGGATGGTGCCGTCCGCGCCGTGTCCTTCGGCGACCACCCAACCAACGGCGGTCGGCGTCACTGACAGGCCAAGAACCGTGTCCAAAATCTATGCCCCAATCGGTCCCGCGCCCGACGCCCTCAGCCGCACCGACGCGCACCATGAAGCCGCAGGCGCGGTGATTCGTGAGAGCCGGAACAGACACGGGATAGCGTGGTCTTCGTCGGCTTGCTCCGAGAGAGCCTACGCGGTCGGCGCAAGTCCGGCTGCCCCGGTCAGTCATCGCTGGGGAATCGCCAGATGAACACGGCGGCGCCCGCAACGGCGGCGCGGCTGCCGACGCGCCCGCGGAGGTGGGCGGCGGCAGTTCTGCGGCAAATTCCACACCGATTTATCGGCCGGGCAAATATTCGTCGGGTGTCGGCGCGCGGCGGCGAGGCCTCAAACCGATCAAAGATGCGACACGTCGCCGTTCGGTGGCGGTGCGCGCCGAAATCTAATCCCGGGCTCGTATTGGGTGCCTTCTATAACGTGGCGATCGCGGTGCCCGCGGCGCCCACAACCCCTCAAGGGCGGCGCTGCCTGGCGCTTTCCGACGCGACGGGTTGGGCCGCCCGGCGAGCGGGTACGCGTGGCCTATCGCCGCCCGGGTGTGCCGGGTGGCGAAATTATGAGGTGAAAAGCGATGCCGAAACGAGACGCGTTCGCGTCCCAATCGACATTTCGCGGAGTCACACGGTAAATTCCTGTGAGACCACGATCACACTGACCACATCGACAAGGGGCAGGTATGACAGATCTGAGCGAGAAGGTCCGGGCCTGGGGGCGCCGGCTTTTGGTCGGCACAGCGGCGGCAGCCACACTGCCGGGCCTGATCGGTCTTGCCGGCGGTGCCCCGACAGCGAACGCGTTTTCGCGTCCGGGTCTGCCCGTCGAGTACCTGCAGGTGCCGTCCGCGGGCATGGGCCGCAACATCAAGGTCCAGTTCCAGAGCGGCGGCAACGGCTCTCCCGCGGTGTATCTGCTGGACGGTCTGCGGGCTCAAGACGACTACAACGGGTGGGACATCAACACCCCTGCGTTCGAGTGGTACTACCAGTCGGGCCTGTCGGTCGTCATGCCGGTCGGCGGACAATCCAGCTTCTACAGCGACTGGTACAACCAGGCGTGCGGTAAGGCCGGTTGCCAGACGTACAAGTGGGAGACCTTCCTGACCAGCGAGCTGCCGCAGTACCTGCAGTCCAACAAGAGTGTGAAGCCCAACGGAAGCGCAGCGATCGGCATCTCGATGGCCGGTTCCTCGGCGTTGATCCTGGCCGCCTACCACCCGGCGCAGTTCGTCTACGCCGGCTCGCTGTCGGCCCTGATGGATCCCTCGCAGGGCATGGGCCCGTCGCTGATCGGCTTGGCGATGGGAGACGCCGGCGGTTACAAGGCCAACGACATGTGGGGGCCGTCGAGCGACCCGGCCTGGGCTCGCAACGACCCGACCATCCAGATCCCGAAGCTGGTCGGCAACAACACCCGGCTCTGGGTGTACTGCGGTAACGGCACGCCGTCCGAGCTCGGTGGGGCGAACATGCCGGCCGAGTTCCTGGAGAACTTCGTGCGCAGCAGCAACCTGAAGTTCCGGGACGCCTACAACGGCGCCGGCGGCCACAACGCCGTATTCAACTTCGACGCCAACGGCACGCACAGCTGGGAGTACTGGGGAGCGCAGCTCAACGCCATGAAGCCCGACCTGCAAGGCGCCCTCGGCGCCACTCAGGGCGGCGGCGGATAGCGCTTCGCCCGGCTCGTTCACTACTGCGCCTGACAACTTCGTCAGGCGCAGTAGTGCGTCAAGGGGTCCGGCTGCCCGGCGCGGGTGACCGACACGCCAGAATCGTCGTCATGCACCGCAGCGTTCACCGGCCGCGCCTGACCGCAGCCGCGCGGTGTGGCGCGGTGACCGTGGGCCTTGCGATGCTCGCGGCACCGGTTCGGGCCGACCCGGCGAGCCCGCTGACCCCCTTGGTCGACGCCGCCGCGCAACGGCTGCAGGTTGCCGAGCCGGTCGCCGCCTACAAGTGGAATCAGCACGGCGCCATCGAAGACCCGGTCCGCGTCCAGCAGGAGTTGGCCAGGCTGGGCGACGAGGCCGACGCCGCGCACGTCGACCGCGACTACGTCACCCGGGTCTTCGGGGACCAGATCGGCGCCACCGAGGCCATCGAATACAGCCGGTTCGCGGACTGGAAGCTGAACCCGGCAAGCGCTCCGGGCGATTCGCCGGACCTGTCGGCCTCGCGCTCATCGATCGACGCCTTCAACCGGGCGATGGTGGCCCAGATTTCGGACGACTGGAACCTGCTGCACTCTCCGGAATGCGCCGCGCAACTGGGCGCGGCGCGGAACGAGGTCATCCGTGATCGCCGGCTCGACGGCCTGTACCAAAAGGCCCTCTCATCAGCGACGCAGTCGTATTGCCAGCGATAATTTAATTTTTCCTCACCGATTTCTAACGGTCCGATTTGGCCTGCTAAAAAAGCGATCTCCGCAGATAGATGGCATATCTCACGCCATTTTCGAATAGGTAACGCTTTGGCCACACGCGCCGAAATCCTGGACATGAAATATCTCTGCAAGCTTCTCGTCAAGTCCGTAGCGGTCGGCGGGTTCATTGCAGCGTCGATGGCTTCGTCCGCGGGTGTGGTGAGCGCGGAACCCACCCCCAACTGGGACGCGATCGCTCAATGCGAATCCGGTGGCAACTGGCACGCCAACACCGGGAACGGCGAATACGGTGGGCTGCAATTCAAACCGAGCACGTGGGCCCGTTACGGCGGCGTCGGGAACCCCGCAGCCGCGTCCAGGGAGCAGCAAATCGCCGTGGCCAACCGGGTTTTCGCCGAAGAGGGCGTGGAGGCCTGGCCGAAGTGCGGCGCGAATTCCGGGCTGCCGATCGGTTGGTACTCGCACCCGGCGCAGGGCATCAAGCAGATCATCAACGGCCTGATCCAGGCGGCCGTCCCGCACTGACGAAACGCACCTGCGGTCTATGACCCGGCGCCCTGCTGTGTTTGGATCAGCCCATGGAAGGTTCGGCGACTGTTCACATGGCGGCGCCTGCGGCCAAGATCTGGGATCTCATCGCAGATGTCCGCAACACCGGAAAGTTCTCCCCGGAGGTTTTTGAAGCCGAGTGGCTGGGCGACGCGACCGGCCCGGCGCTCGGTGCCAAATTCCGCGGCCACGTCAAGCGCAACGAGATGGGCCCGGTGTACTGGACGACGTGCAAGGTCACCGCGTGTGAACCGGGCCGCGAATTCGGGTTCACGGTGCTGCTCGGTGACAGGCCGGTCAACAACTGGCATTATCGCCTGGCGCCCAGCGACGGCGGGACCGACGTCACCGAGTCGTTCCGGCTCAACCCGGCACCATGGCTCGGCGTGTACTGGTTGTTCGGCGGCTTTCTGCGCAAGCGCCGCAATATCCGCGACATGACCAAGACGCTGAACCGCATCAAAGACGTCGTCGAGGCGGGCTGACGCGCGTGAAATCGGTCTTCATCACCGGCGCGGGCAGCGGCATGGGCCGCGAGGGAGCAAAGCTGTTCCACGCCAAGGGTTGGCGGGTGGGCGCGGTCGACCGCAACGACGCCGGCCTGGCGGCCCTGGCCGGCGAGCTCGGTACCGATCGGCTGTGGACCCGCGCCGTCGATGTGACGGACAAGGCGGCCCTCGACGGCGCCCTGGCCGACTTCTGCGCCGGCAACGCCGGTGGCGGCCTGGACATGATGTGGAACAACGCCGGCATCGGCGAATCCGGCTGGTTCGAGGACGTGCCTTACGACGCCGCGATGCGCGTCGTCGACGTGAACTTCAAGGCGGTACTCACCGGCGCCTACGCCTCGCTGCCCTACCTGAAGAAATCCCCTGGCAGCCTGATGTTTTCGACGTCGTCCTCCTCGGGCACCTATGGCATGCCGCGCCTGGCCGTCTACTCGTCCACCAAGCACGCGGTCAAAGGGCTCACCGAGGCCCTGAGCGTGGAGTGGCAGCGGCACGGGGTGCGCGTCGCCGACGTGCTGCCCGGTCTGATCGACACCGCCATCCTCACGACGACGACCAACCACTCCGACGACGGCGCCGCACCCATGACAGCCGAGCAACTACGGGCCACCGCGCCCAAGAAGGGCATGCTCCGGTTGATGCCGGCGAGCAGCGTGGCCGAGACGGCGTGGCAGGCCTACCACAATCAGAAGCGGTTGCACTGGTACGTGCCGAAGAGCATTCGGCTGATCGACTTGTTCAAAGGCCTGAGCCCGGAATTCGTGCGACGCAGCATCGTCAAATCCCTACCCAGGCTTGTGCCGAAGCAACGATAAGGAGGTCGGCTGGTGCGAAATCGGTTGCTCGCAGTCGCTTTGGCCCTGACGGCGGTCGTCGTGAGCGTCGCGGGGTGCAGCGCGGCCCAGACGACACCGCGCCGGGCCGCGCGCCTGACCATCGACGGCGCCACCCATACGACGCGACCCCCGGCGTGCCACCAGGACCAGATGTACCGCAGCATCGACATCCCGGACCACGATGGCGGAGTCGAGGCGGTGGTGCTGCTCAGCGGTTACCGGGTGATGCCGCAGTGGGTGAAGATTCGCAACGTCGACGGCTTCACCGGCAGCTTCTGGCAAGGCGGGGTGGGAGACGCGCACGTCGACCTCACCAACGACGCGTACACCATCACCGGCAGCGCGTACGGCATCAACAGCAGCAACCCCAACAAAGTGGTGACCACCGACTTCAAAATCGTCGCGCAGTGCTGACTCTCCAGGCGATCGGGGCCTAGGCTCGTACCGACACCCCGAACGAGGGAGGGCCGGTGAAGGAACGATTGCACTGGTTCGCGATGCACGGCTTCATCCGCGGAGCCGCGGCGCTCGGGGCCCGGCGCGGTGATGTTCAGGCCAGGCTGATCGCCGATCCGGCGGTGGCCGCCGACCCGGTGCGCTACTACGACGAGGTCCGCGCCCGGGGCAAGCTGGTGAAGGGCCGAGTCGCCTATCTGACGGCCGATCACGCGCTCGCTCACGAGCTGCTGCGGTCCGATGACTTCCGGGTGCTGATCTTCGGGTCGAACCTGCCTGCGCCGCTGCGATGGCTGGAGCGCCGGACCCGCGACGACCTTCTGCATCCGCTGCGGGCGCCGTCGTTACTGGCGGTCGAGCCGCCCGACCATACCCGCTACCGCAAGACCGTATCGGCGGTGTTCACCCCCAGAGCGGTTGCCGCGCTGCGAGATCGGGTGGAGCAGACTGCCGCCGAGCTGTTGGATCGGCTGGCCGGCGAGCTGGGTGTCGTGGACATCGTCCGGCGGTACTGCGCGCAACTTCCGGTTTCGATCATCAGCGAGATCCTCGGGGTGCCGGAGGCCGAGCGGCGCCGCGTGCTGGAGTTCGGTGAACTGGCCGCGCCGAGTCTTGACATCGGATTGCCGTGGCGGCAGTACCGCAGCGTGCAGGATGGCATCGCCGGCTTCAGCTCCTGGCTTGACGAGCACCTGCAGCAGCTGCGTCTGGACCCCAGCGACAACCTGATGAGCCAACTGATCCAGACCGCCGAAAGCGGCTCTGCGGAAACGTATCTCAACGAAAAAGAGTTGCAGGCGATCGCCGGTCTGGTGTTGGCCGCCGGATTCGAGACCACGGTGAACCTGCTGGGCAACGGGATTCGCATGCTGCTGGACGCGCCGCAGCACCTCGACACCCTGCGGCGGCGCCCCGAATTGTGGCCCAACGCCGTCGAAGAGATCCTGCGGCTGGAATCGCCGGTGCAGCTCACCGCGCGATTGGCGCGGGCCGACGTCGAGATAGCCGGCCGGCAGCTCGAACGTGGCGATTTGGTGCTGGTGTATCTGGCCGCCGCCAACCGGGATCCCGCCGTCTTCCCCGACCCGCACCGCTTCGACATCGAAAGGGAGAACGCCGGAAGGCATCTCGCGTTCTCCGGGGGCAGGCACTTCTGCCTCGGCGCCGCCCTCGCGCGTGCCGAGGGCGAAGTCGGACTGCGCACGTTTTTCGACCGCTTCCCCGACGTGCGCGCGGCGGGTGCCGGAAGCAGGCGCGAAACCCGCGTCCTGCGGGGGTGGTCGTCGTTGCCGGTGAACCTGGGACCCGTCCGGTCGATGGCCGCGGTGGACGGCTAGTTGTACCCGGCAGGGACATTGTTGACGGTTTAGCTGTCGGAAGGGAGGACCTCCGGGCTTAGTGGAGATGTCTGACGTCTCTACTCGCGCACGGAGGTCCTCGTGTCTCACGGTAATGCTCGGTTGACCGTTCACGGTCGACAACTTCTCGTCGATCGTGTCCTCACCGGTGGACGTAAACCCGCTCACGTCGCTGCCGAGCTCGGTGTGTCTCGGCAATGTGTCTATCGATGGGTGCGCCGATTTCTCGATGAGGGTTCTGCTGGCCTGATTGATCGGTCCTCGCGTCCCCATCGTTGCCCGCACCGCACACCACCCGATGTGGAGTCCGCTGTCGTCGCGTTGCGCATCTCGGCACGCCGTGGTCAGCAGTGGATCGCCGACGAGTTGGGCGTGCCGGCCCGCACGGTCAGCGCGATCCTGCGCCGCCACCAGCTGCCGTACTTGCGTGACTGCGACCCGTTGACCGGGGCGGTGATCCGAGCATCAAAAGCCACCACTGTGCGCTACGAGCGATCGCGTCCCGGCGAGCTGATTCACATGGACGTCAAAAAGATTGGACGTATACCCGACGGCGGCGGATGGAAGGCTCACGGTCCGCAGATGGGCCGAAGCAGCCTCGCCAAGAAAGCTCGCATCGGATACGACTACGTGCACTCAGCCATCGACGACCACTCCCGCTTGGCGTATTCCGAGATCCTTCCCGACGAGAAGGGCGCCACCTGCGCAGCATTTCTGGTCCGCGCTGCCAACTACTTCTGCACCTGCGGGATCACCACCATCGAACGCGTGATCACTGACAACCACTTCAGCTACCGACGATCCAACGACGTCGCCGGAGTCATCGCCGGTCTCGGCGCCAAGCACGTCTTCATCAAGCCGCACTGTCCCTGGCAGAACGGCAAGGTGGAGCGCTACAACCGCACCCTGCAGACCGAATGGGCCTACCGGCAGGTGTTCATCACCAACGACGCCCGCTGCGCAGCCCTTGCGCCCTGGCTACAGCACTACAACAATCAACGCCGCCACTCAGCAATCGGAGGCCAGCCCCCGATCAGCCGACTGTCACCAATGTGAGTGCCGAGTACAGCTAGCGGTCCACCGCCGCGGGTATCACCCGACTTATTGACACCGGGGCGGCAACGGAGTTTTATGTGCCGTTATGACAGAGGTATCTATGATCGCGGTCGAGGATGTCGTACGCGGGCTGTGGCAGGCCCTTTCGCGGCGCGATTGGGAAGCGATCAAGACCTTCCTGTCCGACGACTGCCTCTACGTCGACATGCCGGTTCCCGCGCTGTCGGCCCGTGGGCCCGACGACATCGTCAAACGCCTCAGGATGGGTCTCGAGCAGTTGGCCGGCTACGAGAACCACACCGGCGTGCTGGTGTCTAACGGCTCCGACGTGCTCTACGAGCACTCCGAGACCTGGACATTCGCCACCGGCGAGCAGGGCGTGCTGCGGTTCGTGACCGTCCACCAGGTCATCGACGGCAAAGTGACTGTGTGGAAAGACTATTGGGACTTCAACAGCCTGGTGGCCTTCGCTCCCCCCAACCACTTCGAGGGCTTGGCAACGGGCGACGTGAGCTGGGTGTTCGACGCCTCGGCGCTGGTCTGACAACGCTTTTCGCGGCTACGACTCGGCCAGTTTCCGGAGGCGTTTCAACGTTTCCGTCAGTGTGCGTCCCACCTGGCGCACGGCGATCCGATCGGCGATATACCCAAGTATTCCCCCGGGCGCCTGATACGACAGCCGAAATGTCACCCTTGTGCAGCCGTCGCCCCTGTCGCGCAACCGCATCCGCCCGCGCAGCGTTACGCCGGTGAGTCCCACCCAGGCGAGGTCTCGGCCGTCGTCGAACTCGACCACCTCGATCAACCCGCCAACGGGTACGGAGCCGATTTTCCAGTGGACGGTGTACCGCGCACCGACGCCCGGTGGTTTGTCGTTCGACGACTCCCATCGCTCCAGGTTCGCCATGAACAACGGGTAGCAGTCCGGGTCGCTGACGATTTTCCAGACGGCGGCACGGTCGGCGTTGATGACGCACCGGCGTTCGACGCGCATCAGCCGATCACCGGGAATCGTCGTTCGGCGGCCAGTCGGTCGACGCCCCCCTGCAGGGAGGCCATCACCTTGTCGTGCACCGCTTGATCGTCGCCGTCGACCTCGATCGGGTCTTGAACCTCGATCACGATCTTGGTGGGCAACGGTATGTGGCCCGCCAGGTCGCTGATGTTGAGTCCCCAGGGCAGCGCCAGCGATATCGGGATGCTCTTGAGCCGAAGCAACTTGTCGGCCTTCAGCAACTTGGCCAGCCACTGCCCGCGGTTGAGGAAGAGCGCGCTTTCCTGCCCACCGATGCTCGCGACGGGGACGATCGGTACCCCGGCCTCGCGGGCCAGCTTGACATAGCCCGTGCGCCCGCCGAAGTCGACCTTGTGACGTTCCCACGAGGGTCGGAACACCTCGTAATCACCGCCGGGGTAGACCAGCAGCGCGGCGCCGGAATCCAGTGCGAGACGGGCATTCTCGGGGTTAGCGGCGACCGTGCCGAATTTGCGCAACGCTCCCAGCGGCGGGGCGGAGACGACGAGGTCATGGGCCAACTGGTAGAAGGGGCGCTCGACGCCGAAATAGGAGCAGAAGGCGAGGGTGAACACGAAGGTGTCGGGCGGCACGTTGCCGCCGCTGTGGTTGCCCACCAGCAGCACCGGTCCCTCGGCGGGAATGCGGTCGAGGCCACGCACGTCCGCCCGGAAATAGAACGACGCCAGCAACCAGGTTCCGGGCAGCTGATCGCGGATGTAATCGGGATCCCGCTGGTCAAGGTCGGCTTTAGGCACCCACGACACGACCTTGTCGCGAGCCCAATTCAAGACGCCCTTCGCGGTCGCCATGACGCGAGGCATACCCCGACGTCGCCGGCGGTCAAACGCGGTAGATGCGCGCCGCGTTCTCGCGGGCGATGAGGTCGACCACCCGAATGGCGTCGGCCTCGCTCCAGTCGCCGCGATCCACGAACTCGCGCAGCACCCGATCAATGCCCCGGCGCCACAGGACCGTACCGAGGAAGTGCAGCTCTGCCGGGCCGAACCCGTCGGACGAATACAGGATCTTGGAAAACGGCGCCATCTCCAGCAATCGGGCAAGGAATGCCGGTGATCGCGCCCCCAGGTGGTTGACGCTCAAACCGCCGTCGACATAGACGTTGTTGAACGCCTGGGCCAGATAGCCGGCCTCGCGTTCGTAGGGATAGCAGTGCAACAGCACGACCGGGACATCCGCCGCCTCGCGCAGAAAGTCAAGCAGCAGCATCGGATTGGCCTTGTGCAGGTCGCAGTCACGGTCGCCGAACCCGACGTGGAACTGCAGTGGCTTGCCCAGTCGCAGCGCCTGGTGTAACCCGAACCGCAACAGGACCCTGTCGCGCAAGCGGGTGGCGCCGCGCTCGCGCCAGCGGCCCGCCGCGTCGGCGACCTGCGCCGGCGACGGTTCGCTCAGGTCGCCGTCGAACCCGCCCCGGTAGGCCAGGATCGATTTGGTGCCGACCGCACCGGCCGCGCGTCGGTGCAGGATCTCCTCGAAGGCCGCCGCGTAGTCACCCGGCGCCCGCGCGGCCTGCTCGGCCACCTCCTCGAGACGGACGACCTCGCGCGCACGACCACCGGACAGCCGGGCCATGTCGGCGACCCCGGCGACATCATCGCTGCCGATCCCGGTGTCCACCAGCCAGTCACTCACGCCGGCGGCCGCCAAGAACAGCCGCGCCAGCTCCTCCCCCTCGAATCGGCTGCGTCGCTCCCAATACTCCTGCGGTTCAGCGTGTTTGGGCAGCCCCAGGACGGGTGCGCAATGCGCACGAAGCGCGAACCCTAATTGGGAGTCGAAGCCCGAATATGTGATGGGTTCGCTGTTGGCCTCGTTGAGTGCGTTCTCGAATCGCGGCCGGTCGCCCGGCGTCAGCCAGCAACCGTGGACATGCTGATCGACCAGCGCCACTTCGCCGATGTGCTGGGTCAGGGCGCGAGCGTCGGAAACCATCACGAGCGCGCCGTCACAGGCTCCAGGCCATGCGGAATTTGTCCGCCAGCTGTTCGGGCGCCAGGTCGCCGTAGCGCTCCTGCTCGAGACGGCGCACCGCGACCACCATGTCGACCGCCGGATCACCCAAAATGCGGCGCATCGCCTCTGAACCATCAAGGGCCGCAATCGCTTCGGCCTGCGAATCGGTCAGTCGCACGATACCGTCGCGCGCGCGGTCCGAATCGGACAGGACGGCGGGGTCGACCGTGACCTCCGGGGGCAGCGCCGCTTGGCACTTGATGCCGTCCAGGGCGAGGCCGAGGATGGCCGCGGAGGCGAGGTAAGGGTTCGCCGACGGGTCGACGATCTTCACCTCGACATTGCCGCCGCGCGGGCTTCCCGGGCCGCCGACGATGAATCGCACCGCGGCCTCCCGGTTTTCGGTGCCCCAGCATGCGTAGGCGCCGGCCCAGTTGCCGGGGCGCATCCGTAAGCCGGAGACGATCGAGCCGCACAGTACGCCCTGGGCCTCCGGCAGGCCGCGGACCACACCCGCTATCGCGCTCTCCCCCGCCTCCGTCATGCCGTGGGTTGCGGGGCCGTCGGAGAACAGCCGGCCACCCGAGGTTGCCAGCGAAAAGTGTTGGTGAGCACCGGATCCGGCGCCATCGGCGAAGGGCGCGGGCGACAGGCTGATGCGCAGCCCGTGGCGGCGGGCCGCGCGGCCGATGATGAGCCGCATCAGGATCAGCTGATCGGCGGCGGCCACCGGGGTCTGCGGTGACAGCGAGATCTCGAACTGGTTGGCGCCGTACTCGGGGTGAAACTGTTCGATCGCGATGCCGGCGCCCGTCGCCGACCCGATCACGTCGCGCACGAACGCTTCGTGTTCCAGCACGCCGGCCAGGCCGTACTGCGCCCACAACGTCGACGGCAGCCGGTCGCCGTCCGGGCCGACCAGAAGGAATTCGATCTCGTGCCCGACCGCTGCCTCGATGCCGGCTTCGGTCAGCGCGGCCTCGAGGCGCCGCAACGTACCCCGGCCGCAGGTGGGAACCGGCGTGCCGTCCTGAGCGAAGAACGCGGCGGGTGCCCACGCCAGGCCGTCACCGACGATGCGCAACGCGGACAGATCGATACGAAGACGCTGGTCGCCCACCACGCCGACCTCGGCGGTGAACGCGATGCCGGTCTGATCGATGGCGAACGCGTGCCAGGACGGGCTGGCCCCCAGCCCGGGATCCGCGAAGGTATCGGTCCGCCGGATCGGCACGGCCTTGGCCAGGGTGAGCCCGGCGGGATTCACCACGGTGCCGATGACCGTGTCGACGCCCTCGGCCTCCAGCTGGGCAATGGCCGCGGCGGCCAGCGGTGTGCCGGTCATGGCAGTCATTCTCCCAACCCCGGGCCTCCCCGTACGGTAAACGGCCCACCCGCACGCTCAGTTCTGCCGGGCGACCAATTCGGTGACGAACCGATCGACGAAGCCGTCCATCGGCGCCTTGCCCACCGGCCGGATGACGAATTTCGTCAGTCCCGCCTCGATGTAGGCGTCGAGTTGTCGATGCAGCTGAGCCCACCCGGCGGCGATCAGCTCGCGCGGGTCGCGGTCCGGGCGTCGCCGGCGTACCGCCGCGGCCAGTTCGGCGGGCAGTTCCCCGTCGGCGACCGCTAACGAGATGCCGTAGTGGTCGGGTTCGATGCTGCGACCGGCGTCGGCGGCCGCCCGCTCGATCGCCTCGCGTCCGGCCCGCGCCTCCGCCGGGGTGAGGAAGCTGCCCAGCCAGCCGTCGCCGAGCTCGCCGATGCGCCGGAACGCCGCCGGCGCCGAACCGCCAACCCAGATGTCCAGCGGCGGACTCGGTTTCGGGGCGACGGACACATCGGTGACGCTGAAGTACCGGCCGCTGAACGTCGCCGACTCTTCGACCAGCGCCGCACGCAGCAGTCGCAGCGACTCGTCGAACACCGCCGCGCGCTCGCCGGCGGGGACCACGAACACCTCGCGTTCTGCCGGTATCGCCGAGCGCAGACCGAAGACCGGAAGCACCCGCTTGGGCGCGACGGCCGCCAGGGACGCCAACTGCTTTGCCACCAGCACCGGATGCCGCCCGGGCAGCACGGCCACCGACGTCCCCACCTTCAGGCGGGACGTCCGCGCGAGGGCGTAGGCCATGCCGACCACCGGATCGACCGCCGGCGAGTACACCAGTTCGGAGAACCACAGCGAGTCCACCCCGCCGGCCTCGAGGTGATCGACGATGGCGCCCAGTTGATCCGGCGCGGTATCGGCGCCCAGACCGACGCCGAAGCGAATCTTCATCGGCCCCTCCCGCTGAGTTCTCTCACCCACCCCGCAACATCGCCGCGGCGCCATTTGTGCCCGGGCGTGCGTCATCGCCGGTTGCCCGGCCTCCGCGGGCGGGAAGCTAGCCGCGGCTGGGGATGGTGAGCTTGCAGGCCTGGCCGATGTCGAGGGTCCGCAGCACCCGACCCATGCCGACCCACAGCGCGCAGGACAGGGCCAGGTCGGCCAGCAACTCGTCGGAGAAGTGTGCGGCGCAACGGCTCCAGAAGTCTTCGTCGTCGCGCAGGGCGGTGTGATCGGTGGCGAACCGGTCCGCGAACTCGGCGGCCAGCCGCTCCTGGTCGCTGTAACCGGGCCAGGTACGCCATTCGTGGACGTGGTCGTACAGCGCCTCGTCCACGCCGGCCGCGGGTCCGTCTTCGTCACGGGTGTTGACGCAGACGACGCATTCGTTGCGGTGGGCGATCACGGCGCGGGCGAGTTCGCGGGTGCGCAACGGCAACCGGTTCTTGGTGTAGACCGCCTGGCTGAAACCGCCCAGCGCGCCGCCGATATCCGGAGACTTCGCAAACCAGCCGGCCAGGTCGTCGTCAGCAAATGTTCCGATTCGGCTCATGGCGTGATGGTACGCCCGCGTCCGGACCCGGGTCGGGCGTGTCGGCGAATGCGAATAGGTGCCCGCTAGCGAGCGGCCGACGGGATCGCCACGGTTGGCTGCTCGTCACGCCAATCACGTTGGGCCAGAACGCGATGCGCGACGCGTTCCAGCGCGGCCTCGACCGCTCGGCGGTCCGGGCGCCCTTCGAAACCCGGTGACCGGGCGAGCTTGTCGACGAGCCACGCCAACAGCAGCGACTGGACGTAGGCGACCTGTTGCGCCCCGGCCGGGGTGAGCCACAACTGTTCGCCGTCGCGCTGCACGTAGCCGCCGGACACCAGGCGGGCGAAGGTGGGCTCGAGAACCTCGAACGGCACCCGCAGATAGTCGGCCATGTCGGTGAGCCGAGCGGTGCCGTGCATCTGCGTGTACCGATTGATCCGCAGGACGCCCCACAGCCCGGCGACGTCGAGCCGGCAATCAGGCCGCATCGCGATGCTGCGCAGCCGCATGCCGGTTTCACCCCGCAGCATCCGCGCGATCGCGTTCTCCAGCATCTGGTCCGGTGTCTCGCTGGTCGGCATCGCGAACGCATCGCCGAGATCGACTGTGCTGTCGTGGAATTCCTGGAGCGGGACCTCGCGCAGAAACAACGCCAGCACGAACCCCACCAACGCGACCGGAACCGCCCAGAAGAAAACCTGGGTCAGCGAATCGGCGTAGGCGGCGACGATCGGGGCGGCCGCCTCGCGGGGCAGCCGGTGCAACGCCTCCGGCGACGCGGCGCCCGCGGCCGGCGCGTGGCCGGTCATCATCGCCGGGCCGATCCGGCTGTGCAGAAAGTTCGTGAACAGCGAGCCGAAGATGGCGGCTCCGAAGGAGCTACCGATGGTGCGGAAGAAGGTGACGCCGGAGGTCGCGACGCCGAGGTCGTCGAAGCTCGAGGTGTTCTGCACGATCAGGACCAGGGTCTGCATGCACATCCCGATCCCGGCGCCGAGGATGACGAGGAACACCGATTGCACGACAGCGGATGTCGACGGGTCCATCCGCGACATCAGAAAGAACGCCACCGCCATGACGGCGGTGCCGGCGATGGGGAACACTTTGTATCGGCCCGTGCGGCCGACGATGACACCACTGCCCATCGACGTGGTCAGCATCCCGAGCACCATCGGCAACGTGCGCAGGCCCGACGTGGTGGCCGAGACACCGTCGACGAATTGCATATAGGTCGGCAGGAACGTCAGGGCGCCCAGCATCGCGAACCCGACCACGAACGACAGCCCACAGCAGACGCTGAACACCGAACTCCGAAACAGCCGGATCGGCAGGATCGGCTCGGCCGCGCGGCTTTCCACCCAGGCAAAGATGCACAACGCGATCACCGAGCCGACGAACAGGCCGATGATCATGGGCGATCCCCAGGGATAGGTGGTCCCGCCCCAACTGGTGGCCAACGTCAGGCCCGCGGCGCCCAGGCCGACGAACAGGATCCCGGTGTAGTCGATGGCCGGTTTGGTGCGTTCGGTCAGTGCGGGGATGGCGGCGGCCGCCACGAAGAAGACCACGACCGAGATCGGCACGTTGATCCAGAAGGCCCACCGCCAGGTGAAGTGGTCGGTGAAGTAGCCGCCGAGCAAGGGACCGATCACGGTGGTGACACCGAACACCGCTCCCATCGCGCCTTGGTAGCGGCCGCGGTCCCGCAGCGGGATCACCTCGCCGATCAGGGCCATGGCGGTGACCATGAGCCCGCCGCCGCCGATGCCCTGCAGTGCGCGCGACGCGACGAGCATGCCCATCGAACTGGACAACCCGCACAGCACGGATCCGGCGACGAAGAACACGACGGCCGCCTGAAACACCCGCTTGCGGCCGAACAGATCACCGAACTTGCCGACGAGGGCGGTGATGATGGTCGACGCGAGCAGGTAGCTGGTGACCACCCACGATTGATGGCCTGCGCCACCGAGATTGGCGACGATGGTCGGCAACGCGGTCGCCACGATCGTCTGATCCAGCGCGGCCATCAGCATGCCGAGCAGGATCGCCACGAAGATGAAATTGCGTCGCTGCGGGTCGACCGCGACATTGCCGGGTTGCGATTCTGAAGCGTGGCCGGCCGGAGCCGCTGCTGGTGTCGCGCTCGTCATGCCTGCCTTCCCACGGCGTTCGATGGTAATGAGTGCCCACGGTCAACCGGTGGCAACCAAAACCCCCGCAGGGCGGCGCCCGAGCGTCAGCTGGGTGGCCGCGACACGCACTGCGCCGAGTACAGCTCGACGCCCAGCTTGTCCATCAGCTCGAGCTGGGTCTCGAGGTAGTCGATGTGCTTCTCCTCGTCGGCCACGATCTCCTCGAAGAGGTTCGCGGTGGTGGAGTCCTGCTTCTCCCGGCACAGGATGATCGCCGGCTTGAGCCGGTCCATCACCTCGTATTCGATGGCCAGGTCGGCCTCGAACTGCTCGCGCAGCGTCTGGCCGATGCGCAGCGAGAACAGGCGCTGGTAGTTCGGCAGCCCGTCGAGCAACAGGATGCGATCGGTGATCGCCTCGGCGTGCCGCATCTCGTCGAACGACTCGGCCCGGGTGTGCTCAGCTAACTCGGTGAACCCCCAGTTGTCCTGCATCTTGGAGTGCAGGAAGTATTGGTTGATCGCGGTGAGCTCGCTGGTCAACTGCTCGTTGAGCAGACGCAAAACTTCCGGATCCCCTTGCATTGTCACTCCTATGGTGTGAGCGGCTGTCGTATGTGGCCGCGGCGGGCGCGCTGGGCTGGAGCGCGCAAACCTGGGCTGTAGCAGCACTTTGCCACGGCCGCTGGGAATGTTCCAGCAAGGTTTGGCTGCACTCAGTGACGCCCCGAGTGAACTAAGTCACCCCTTGGTTAGGTTAGACTGGGCTTACGAACTTAGGTTAGACTCCGCTAATAAGCGACCCGCGATTTCGGCCTCCTCGGGGACGAATCGCAGCCGCTGACCGAGCTCTCGACGAAGGGGATTCGACGTGCAGGAGGTGCGCTGATGTACGTGTGCCTCTGTGTTGGGGCGACCAACCAGACCGTGTGCGACGTCGTTGCACAGGGCGCGTCCACCTCCAAAGAGATCGCCGCCGCCTGCGGGGCCGGCGGTGACTGCGGCCGCTGCCGGCGCACCTTGCGCGCGATTCTCGCCGCTCAGGCGAAGCTGGAAACGGCTCCGTCGCTCTAGCGTTTGTTGAAGTCGGCCAGGGCCGCCGCGTTGGCTTGCGCGCCCATGAGTTCGGCGAAGTGCGCGTTTTCCCGGGCGGTGGCCGCCACGATCTCCGGGCGGACGGGTTCCATCATCGTGTGCTTGACGGCCATCAGGCTCGAAATCGGCCGGGAGGCAAGGATTTCGGCGTGCTGACGGGCCTGCGCCAATAGCTCGTCCGGTTCGCAGACCCGCCAGACCAGGCCCATCCGTAACGCCTCGTCGGCGCCGACCCATTCCGACGACATCAACAGCCAGGCCGCGTTCTGGCGGCCGACCAGCTGGGGCAGTAGATACGACGACGCCGCTTCGGGCGCCACGCCCAGGCTGGTGAACGGGCACTTCAGCCGCGCGGTCGACGACATGAAGGCCAGATCCGCATAGCCGAGGATGGTGGCGCCGATTCCGACGCCGACGCCGTTCACCGCGCAGATCAGGGGTTTCGGAAACGCGCTGAGCGCGTTGATCAGCCCGATGAACCCGTGCCTGCCCGGGGTGAAGCCGGGATCGGTGATGCGGGCCTGCATCTCGCCCAGGTCGGTGCCGGCGCTGAAGCCACGCCCCGCGCCGGTCAGCAGCACGACCGCGACCTCGGGGTCCTCCGCCGCGGCCAGCAGCGCCTCGGCCGTGGCGTCGTAGAGCGCTTCGTTGAACGCGTTCAGCGCCTCCGGGCGGTTCAGCGTGAGGGTGCGCACCCGGTTCTCGTCATCGATCTGCAGCGTCACGCGAGCAGCCTAGCGAGGCTAGCCGTTGCTGTAGACGCGGGTTGGCGCGATGAGCACCACGGCGCGGCCCTCGGCGGCCATCACCCGGTCGTACTCGTCCCAGTCGTCGTGCGTGCCGCCCGCGGCGCTGAACACGTCGCGGAGCAACAGTCGCAACTGGTCGGCGTCCGCCAACCAGGGTTGCGTGTCGTCGGGGCCGGCCAGCTCCGCGCGGCCCTCGACGGTCGCCCACTGCCACCCGTTGCGAAAGGTCACGGCCAGCTGCGGCCTGGCGCGCAGGTTGGCCAGCTTGACCCGGCCGTAGGTGGTAAAGCCCAGGACGGGTTGACCATTCGCCGGGTGCGGCAGCAGGCCCACGTTGACCAGCGACGCCTGCACGGTTGCGTCGGCACGGACCGTGGAGATCACCGCCAGGCCGCTTTCTCCCTTGGCCAGCGCCACTGCCTCGTCGAGTGTTGTCATGAGCGGTCCTCAATCCCGGAACGGCGTCTCGAACACGTAGCGGCTGGTCGGCACCGTGTCGATGTTCTCGTTGGCGCCGAATGCCGTTGTGCTGGCGACCATCCGGCCAAGCCGGTCTTGCAGGTCGCCGTCGTCGGCGGCCCCGAAGAACGCGTGCAGGTCGGTGGTGGCCTCGATCGGAAACAACTCCTCGACGATGCCCGCAATTCCCGGTGCATCGTCGGTGAGCGCCCGGACTACCCAGTTCTGGGTGTAACCGAACGTCGACTGCGTGTCGATGGCCACCGAGGTGTGGTCACGCTGCCAACGGTTCAGCCAGGTCGCCTGGTCCATCTCGGCGGGGCGGCGCAGCAGCGCGATGTTGGCCAAACCCGGTGTGCGGGACCCGGATTCGACGGGGGGCGCAGTCAGCGGGACCGACTCGGTCACCAGGTAGGCGGCCAGCTGCTCACATTCCTGGGCGAGGAATTTGAGTGCCGCCGTGGTCTGGTCGCCGTAGCACTGCTGGGTCCACATGCTCACCACCGCGGCCACGGGCGGGTCCAAGGTGGTCAACGTCATCAGCGAGTGGCGCACCGCGCCGTCGCGAACGTTGATCTGCAGCCCCGCGACGCCCAATTGCAGCAGCGCGTCGGCGACGTGAGCCCGCTGCCGGGCGCACCACGCGTCATCCGGCTCGGGACGCCTCAGCACGGCGATCACCTTTTCCATAGGCAGAACTTACCGTCGCCCTGCCGCTATTTGACCAGCCGCACCTGGTGTTGGCTGCTGATCAATGTGCCGATGAGCCCGGCCAGCCGGCGATAGGACTCGTCGCGCCCGCTGGACGAGCGGAATACCAAGCCGATCCGGCGGCCCGGGCGCGGCGCGGCGAACTGCGCGAGGCCCAGGCGGCTTCGGGACGCCTCGACCGGCACCGCGCTCTGCGGAATGAGCGTGACGCCCAGGCCGCCGGTCACGCATTGCACCGCCGTCGCCAGTGACGCGGCCCGGGTATTGGCCAGCTCGGCGCGCACCCCCGCCTTGTGGCAGACGTCGAGCGCCTGATCGCGCAGGCAATGGCCCTCGTCCAGCAACAGCAGCGGCAGGTCGGCCAGTGCGGTCGCCGGGACCCGGCGCTTGCCCGCCAGCGGGTGGCCCGGCGGCAGGGCGAGCACGAAATCCTCGTCGTAGATCGGGATCGCGGTGATGCCGGCGCCCTCGGCGGGCAGGGCGATCAGCGCCGCGTCCAACGCCCCCTCGCGCAGCACCGCCAGCAGCCGCTCGGTGTGGTCTTCGGTGACCCGTAGCGTGAGCCCCGGCAGCTCCTCGGCGACGCCGGCCAGCACGGTCGGCAGCACGTACGGCGCCACCGTGGGGATGAGCCCCAGCCGGATGCCGGCCCGCAGCGGGTCCGCCGAGCCCGCCGCCGCGGCGCTGAATTCGTCGGCCGCCTCCACGACGGCCTGGGCGCGCGGCAGCAGTTCGGCGCCCTCCGCTGTCAAGAAGACACGCCGGGTTGAGCGCTCAACCAGCTGGGTGCCCAAGCCCGCTTCCAGCGCCGCCAGCGCCTGCGACAACGTCGACTGGCTTACGCCGAGAGACGTTGCGGCGCTGCTGAATTGCCGCTTCTCGGCGACAGCGACGAACGCCCGCAGGCCGGCGATCGTGGGCTGATAACTCTTATCGGACATACCTATAACTCTAGTGGGAAATATCACCTTTACTTCAACTAGGGTACGCGGCAACATGGTGAAGGAAAGCTAATCTTGAGTAAATCCAAATAAGGAGCGACATGCCTCTGCTGACCATCGGCGACCAGTTCCCCGCCTACGAGCTCACTGCGTTGATCGCGGGCGATCTGTCCAAGGTCGACGCCAAGCAGCCTGGGGACTACTTCACCACCATCACCAACGAGGACCACGCCGGCAAGTGGCGCGTGGTGTTCTTCTGGCCGAAGGACTTCACCTTCGTGTGCCCGACCGAGATCGCCGCGTTCGGCAAGCTGAACGACGAATTCGAAGACCGCGACGCGCAGGTGCTGGGCGTCTCGATCGACAGCGAGTTCGTGCACTTCAACTGGCGTGCGCAGCACGAGGACCTGAAGAACCTGCCCTTCCCGATGCTCTCGGACATCAAGCGGGAGCTCAGCCTGGGCACCGGTGTGCTCAACGCCGATGGCGTGGCCGACCGGGCGACCTTCCTCGTGGACCCGAACAACGAGATCCAGTTCGTGTCGGTCACCGCGGGTTCCGTGGGCCGCAACGTCGAAGAGGTGCTGCGCGTCCTGGACGCACTGCAGTCCGACGAGCTGTGCGCCTGCAACTGGCGCAAGGGCGACCCGACGCTGGACGCCACCGAGCTGCTCAAGCAGTCGGCCTGATCGCGGCCTGATCGCATAAGGTCGCACTAGGAGGCGAGATGAGCGTAGACAACCTCAAAGAAGCGCTACCGGAGTACGCCAAGGACCTCAAGCTCAACCTGGGCTCGATCACCCGCACCACCGAGCTCAACGAGGAGCAGCTGTGGGGCACGCTGCTGGCCAGCGCCGCGGCGACCCGGAACACGCAGGTGCTCAGCGAGATTGGGGCCGAGGCGGCCGACATTTTGTCCGCCGAGGCATACAACGCGGCGCTGGGAGCCGCATCGATCATGGGCATGAACAACGTGTTCTACCGTGGCCGCGGCTTCCTGGACGGCAAGTACGACGACCTGCGCGCGGGATTGCGGATGAACATCATCGCCAATCCCGGCGTGGAGAAGGTGAACTTCGAGCTGTGGTCGTTCGCCGTGTCGTCGATCAACGGATGCCCGGACTGCGTGGCCGCCCACGAGCACACGCTGCGCGAAGCGGGTGTCAGCCGGGAAACCATCCAGGAGGCGTTGAAGGCCGCGGCGATCGTTTCCGGCGTGGCGCAAGCGATCATCGCGTCCCAGACGCTGGCGACCGTCGGCTGATCGCGCCGCCGTGTCCAGTGCCGTGACGGGACCCGCCTGGGTCCAGCACGCCATCTGGTGGCAGGTCTACCCGCTGGGGTTCGTGGGAGCGTTCCCCACGCCGCAGTCACACGAGCCGCCGCAACCGGACGAACACCGGTTGCGGCGGCTCGTCGACTGGTTGGACCATGCCATCGAACTCGGGGCGTCCGGTATCGCGCTTGGCCCCATCTTCGCCTCGCGCACACACGGTTACGACACCACCGACCACTACCGCATCGATCCCCGGCTCGGTGACGACGCCGACTTCGACCACCTGGTGGCCGAGGCGCACCGGCGCGGCCTGCGCGTGCTGCTCGACGGCGTGTTCAATCACGTCGGCGAGGATTTCGCACGCTACCGCGCGGCCTCCGACGACGACGCGGCGGCGCGCTGGTTTCGCGGGCGCCCCGGCCGCTTCCACACCTTCGAAGGTCACTCCGGGCTGATCACCCTCAACCACGACAACCCCGAGGTCGCCGACTACGCGGTCGACGTGATGGCCCACTGGCTTGCGCGCGGCGCCGACGGCTGGCGACTCGACGCGGCTTACGCGGTGCCGCAGCACTTCTGGGCCACGACCCTGCCGCGGGTGCGCGAGCGCTACCCGGATGCCTGGTTCGTCGGCGAGCTCATCCACGGCGACTACGCCGCGGTCGTGCGGGCCGCAACCTTCGACTCGGCCACGCAATACGAGCTGTGGAAGGCCATCTGGAGCAGCCTCAACGACGGTAACTTCTTCGAGCTCGATTGGGCGTTGCAGCGCCACAACGACTTTCTGAGCGCCTTCTCCCCGCTGACGTTCATCGGCAACCACGACGTCACCCGCATCGCCAGCCGGCTGGACGCGCCCGAGCACGTGGCCCACGCGCTGGTGCTGCTGCTGACCATCGGCGGGGTGCCCAGCGTGTACGCCGGCGACGAGCTCGGCTTCCGGGGTGTCAAGGAAGAGCGGTACGGCGGCGACGACGCGGTGCGACCCGAGTTCGGCTCTCCCCCATTGCAACTGGATGACGTCGGCGTCGAGACCTGGCGGTTGCACCAGTATCTGGTCGGGTTGCGTCGGCGCTACCCCTGGCTGCACGGGGCCGCCACCACCGCGCGGCTGCTGGAAAACCTGCACTACGTGTACGAAACCCGCAACGGCGACGATGCACTGCTGGTGGTGCTCAACATCGACGACCAGCCGCTGCGGGTCTCGCTGCCGAAGCTGGGCACGGCCCGCGCGCAGGTGATCGGGGGATCGGCGGCACCGCCGCAGGAGGTCGTCGACACCGTCGTCGTCGAGGGCCGGGGCTGGCGAATCCTAAGCCCGGCCTAGGCGCTCCAGCGTGAGACGGTCCTGCCGGCCGTCGTAGTACTTGTCGAGCAGCGCGACGAAGTCCTCGTTATCGTCGGTCGCGTTCGAGAACAGCGTCATCGACGAACACAGCTTCAGGTCGTCGGGCGAGCCGAAGATGTCGCCGGCCGACCGGCCCCGCACCTCGTTGACCAGCCTGGTGCATTCACGTAACCGCGACCCGAGCAGCTCATGACGCAAGTACGCGCGGGCCTCGTCGAGCGACGAAATGCCGTAGCGCACCGCCGTGGGGCTGCCGCCCAGCCACCGCAGCTGCGGGAAGACGAACCACATCCAATGACTGCGCTTTCGGCCGGCCCGCAGCTCGTCGACCACGTCGCCGTACACCGGCTCCTGCGCGTCCACAAAACGTTTGAGATCGAACGGGTCGCCTGCCGGATCCATATGACTACGGTTGCACACATGGCAGTGCAACGACGAGTGCCCAAGGTGCGCGATCTGGCGCCGCTGCTGCAATTCAAGCGGCCCCGGTTCAACGCGACCCGGCGCCGCCTCGACGCCGCCTACACGATCGAGGATCTGCGGGCCATCGCCAAACGGCGCACCCCCAAGGCGGCGTTCGACTACACCGACGGCGCCGCCGAGGACGAGCTGTCCATCCAACGTGCGCGACAGGCGTTCCGCGACATCGAGTTTCATCCGACCATCCTGCGCGACGTCTCCCACGTCACCGCGGGCTGGAACGTGCTGGGGCAGCCGGTCGTGTTGCCGTTCGGGATCGCGCCCACCGGTTTCACCCGCTTGATGCACACCGAGGGTGAGATCGCCGGCGCGCACGCGGCGGCCCGGGCGGGCATCCCGTTTTCCCTGTCCACGCTGGGCACCTGCGCGATCGAGGATCTGGTGACCGCCGTCCCGCAGGGCCGAAAGTGGTTCCAGCTCTACATGTGGCGCGATCGCGAGCGGTCGATGCAGCTGGTGAAGCGCGCCGCCGCGGCGGGATTCGACACGCTGCTGGCCACCGTCGACGTTCCCGTCTCCGGTGCGCGGCTGCGCGATAACCGCAACGGCATGACGATCCCGCCGACGCTGACGCTGCGCACCGTGCTCGACGCCGTGCCGCACCCGAAATGGTGGTTCGATCTGCTGACCACGGAGCCGCTGGCGTTCGCGTCGCTGGATCGCTGGCCGGGCACGGTGGCCGAATACCTCAGCACGATGTTCGATCCCAGCCTCACCTTCGACGACCTGGAGTGGATCAAGGCGCAATGGCCCGGCAAGCTCGTCGTGAAAGGGATTCAGACGCTCGAGGATGCGCGGGCCGTCGTCGACCGCGGCGTCGACGGCATCGTGTTGTCCAATCATGGTGGGCGCCAATTAGATCGGGCCCCGATCCCCTTTCACCTGCTGCCCACGGTCGCGCGTGAGCTCGGGAAGCACACCGAGATCCTGCTCGACACCGGCATCATGTCGGGCGCCGACATCGTTGCCGCGATCGCGCTGGGGGCCCGCTGCACCCTGGTCGGGCGCGCCTACCTGTACGGCCTGATGGCCGGCGGCGAGGCCGGGGTGAGCCGCGCGATCGACATCCTGGCGAGCGGGATCCTGCGGACCATGGCGCTGCTGGGCGTCACCTGTCTGGAAGAGCTGACTCCCCAGCACGTCACGCAGCTCAAGCGGTTTGGTCCCCTCGATCAGTGACGCGCGGTCAACAGCGCCGCCGCGGCGGATTGTGTGGGATACAGGTCCGATTTCGGGTTCTTCGCGCTCGTCAGGCAGCGCATCATTGGCTGCATCCGAGCACTAGGAGTGGCAATGAGTTCTCTAGTTCGTCCCCAATTCACCACGATCGACGGACTTTCGGTGCGTTTCGCCGAGGGCGGACACGGCGACCAGGATGCGATCCTCATGAGCCCCTGGCCTGAGAGCGTGTACGCGTTTGAACAAAGCTGGGAGCAGCTGGCAGCGCACGCGCATGTGGTGGCGGTCGACCCGCCGGGATTCGGCAAATCCGATTACCGCGAATCCCTGATGAACCCGAAGGCGATGGGCGACTTCATCGTCCGTATCGCGGACACGTTCGGATTGGACAATCCCCACCTGGTCGGCCCCGACATCGGCACTTCGTCGTCGTTGTTCGCGGCCGCGGCACAGCCCGGCCGGTTCCGCAGTGTCGTCGTCGGCAGCGGCGGCGCGGCGGTGCCGATCCAGGTCACCGGGGTCTTGAAGGATTGGGTTGAGGCCACCGATCTCGAGCCGTACATAAAGTTGGGCGGTTGTGCCGTCGTCGAGATCGCGCTGGGCACCATCGCGGGTTACCAACCCTCTGACGAAATCCGCGGGGACTACATGTCCGCGTACGAGGGTGACCGCTTCGCGAGAACCATCCCGTACGCCCAGAGTTACCGCGAGTACCTGCCCCAATTGGCTGAGCTGCTGCCCGGGATCCAGACGCCGGTACGCATCGTTGCCGGGGCCGACGACCAGGTGGTGCCCCGGTCAACGCCAAATTCTTGCAGCAGCGCCTTCCGCACAGCCGGGTCGACTTGATTCCCGGTGCCGGGCATTTCTGCTGGGAGGAAAAACCCGCCGAATATGCCGCGCTGGTCACCGACTGGTGGGCTCGGGCTCACCTGGGTTGAGGTCCCGACAAGGCTGGTGCGGGTGCCAGGTTCACGTTCATCGCGGTACGCAGTTGGCGACGAGTGTGAAGCTGGCCGCACCTTCGGGACCCAATGTGAAGCTGGCCGCAGGACTCGGCGCAGACGTCCCTCTTGGGAACAAACCGCCGCCGGGCTGGGTTAAGCGCATCAGACTCAACTTTTGGAGGATTTGATGGCTGAAGCCAAGTCGGTGCCGGTGCTGTTTGTCACTGACACCATCGTGCTGCCCGGAATGGTGGTGCCGATCGCGCTGGACGACGCCGCCCGCGCGGCGATCGACGCCGCTGCGGCGAGCGAATCGGGACAGCTGCTGATCGCCCCCCGGCTCGAGGACCGCTATCCCTCGCACGGCGTGATCGCCAAGATCCTGCAGGTCGGTCGCATCGCCGGCGGCGGCACCGCCGCCGTGGTGCGCGGCGAGCGCAGGGCCCAGATCGGGGCGGGCGCGTCCGGACCCGGCGCGGCGCTGTGGGTCGAGGTGACCGAGGTCCCCGAGGCCGAGGCGACCGACGAGATCAAGGCGCTGACCGCGGAGTACAAGAAGCTGCTGCTGGCCATGCTGCAACGCCGCGAGGCCTGGGAGATCATCGATTACGTCAACAGGCTGACCGATCCGTCGGCGCTGGCCGACACCTCCGGGTACGCGTCCTACCTGACCAACGCCCAGAAGCGGCAGCTGCTGGAGACGGTCGACGTCGCCGAGCGGTTGCGGGTGCTGATCGACTGGACCAGCGACCACCTGGCCGAGGTCGAGGTGAGCGACAAGATCGCCGAGGACGTGCGCGAGGGCATGGAGAAGACGCAGAAGGAGTTCCTGCTGCGCCAACAGCTGGCCGCCATCCGCAAGGAGCTGGGCGAGGGCGAACCCGACGGCTCCGATGACTATCGCGCCCGCGTCGAGGCGGCAGAGCTGCCCGAGAAGGTGCGTGAGGCCGCGCTGCGCGAGGTCGGCAAGCTGGAACGCTCCAGCGACCAGAGCCCGGAAAGCGGCTGGATTCGCACCTGGCTGGACACCGTGCTCGACCTGCCCTGGAACGTCAAGACCGAGGACTCCGCCGACCTGAAGGCCGCGCGCGAGATCCTGGACGCCGACCACCACGGGCTGGACGACGTCAAGGATCGCATCGTCGAATACCTGGCCGTGCGGGCGCGCCGCGCCCAGCGCGGGCTGCAGGTGGTCGGCGGACGTGGTTCCGGCGCGGTGATGGTGCTGGCCGGCCCCCCGGCGTCGGCAAGACCTCGCTGGGCGAGAGCGTGGCCCGCGCGTTGGGCCGCAAGTTCGTGCGCGTCGCCCTGGGCGGTGTGCGCGACGAGGCCGAGATCCGCGGGCACCGGCGCACCTATGTCGGCGCGCTGCCGGGCCGGATCGTGCGCGCGATCGGCGAGGCGGGATCGATGAATCCCGTTGTGCTGCTTGATGAGATCGACAAGGTCGGCTCCGACTACCGTGGCGACCCGAGCGCGGCGTTGCTCGAGGTGCTGGACCCCGCGCAGAACCACACCTTCCGCGACCACTACCTGGATCTGGACCTGGACCTGTCCGACGTGGTGTTCCTGGCCACCGCCAACGTGATCGAGAACATCCCGTCGGCGCTGCTGGACCGTATGGAGCTGGTGGCCATCGACGGCTACACCGAGGACGACAAGGTCGCCATCGCGCGCGACTACCTGCTGCCCCGGCAGCGGGACCGCGCGGCGCTGACCGAGGACGAGGTCGCGGTGACCGACGCCGCGTTGCGCAAGATCGCCGCCGACTACACCCGCGAACCGGGGGTGCGGCAGTTCGAGCGGCTGCTGGCCAAGGCCCTGCGGAAGGCGACCACCAAGCTGGCGGTCGATCCGGCGTCGCTGACCATCGACGAGCCGGATCTCGTTGACTACCTGGGGCGTCCGCGGTTCATGCCGGAGTCGGCCGAGCGCACGGCGGTGCCGGGCGTGGCCACCGGCCTGGCCGTGACGGGCCTGGGCGGCGACGTCCTGTACATCGAGGCCGGCGCTACCGACGGTGAGCCGGGTCTGCAGCTGACCGGCCAGCTGGGCGACGTGATGAAGGAGTCGGCGCAGATCGCGCTGTCCTACGTGCGCTCGCATGCTCCGGAGCTCGGCGTCGATCCCAAGGCGCTGGACCGGCGCATCCACGTGCACGTGCCCGCGGGTGCGGTGCCCAAGGATGGCCCGTCGGCTGGTGTCACCATGGTCACCGCGCTGGTGTCGATGGCGACCGGACGTCAGGTCCGCTCCGACGTCGGCATGACCGGTGAGGTCACGCTGAACGGCCGGGTGCTGCCGATCGGCGGCGTCAAGCAGAAACTGCTGGCGGCCCAACGTGCCGGGCTGTCAACGGTTTTCATTCCGGCCCGCAACGAGCCGGACCTGGATGACGTGCCCGGCGAGGTGCTCGAGGCGCTGGACGTGCGGCCCATGACCGACGTCGCCGAGATCGTGGCACAGGCGCTGGAACCGGCGCCCCAGGCCGCGACGGTGGCCGCCTGACACCGGACTGAACGCGTGTTCAGCCGTTGCTGGCGCGGCACCCCCGGGGAAGGCCGGCAGGTTTCGGCCTCCCCCGGGGCCGGGTATCTATGGGCGCAGAGGGAAGACCGGCCGAGGGGGGTATGACCTCTAAGCCCGACGTCAACAAGGGCGCGGGTGACGAACAACAAATCACGCCGTGAGCCCGCCGATGGTGGGCATAGCGGCTGGGTAAGGAGTTCATCATGAGGTTGAACAGAATTGCTGCCAGCGCCGCGATTGCGGGCGCTTTGACGTCGGGTGCTCTCGGAGTGGGCGCCGGATTCGCGCAGGCCGACCCGCAGGGGCCCAACCCGCCGGTGCCAGGCTGCGTTGGCGGCCCGGGCGCGAACTGCAACGGGCCGGGCACGCCGCTTCCGCCTGGGCAGCGCGGATTCCCGCCGCCGGGCCACTTCAACGACCCGGTTGGTTACGGGTACCCGGCGCGCTGGACGCCTCCGGGTCAACCGGGCGATTACCCGGTCGTATTCAACCCGGACGTAAACCAGTGGGGCGTTTTCCTGCCCGGTGGTCAATTCGTCGCCTACGCGACGTAAAAACCGCACAACGAGACGGCCGCCGCCCATGCGGCGGCCGCTCTCTTTGCGGCAGAATCGCGGGGTATGAGTGACTTCGCGAAACTGAAACGGCAAGTCGTCCATCGTGTTCAGCGGCTGGTGGTCAACCCGGTGGGTCGCCAATTGCCCATGACCATGCTGGAAACCACCGGCCGGAAGAGCGGACAGCCCCGGCGCACCGCCGTGGGCGGCCGCGTCGTGGACAACCAGTTCTGGATGGTCTCCGAGCACGGCGAGCACTCGGACTACGTCCGCAACATCAAAGCCGACCCCGCCGTCCGCGTACGAGTCGGCGGGCGGTGGCGCAACGGCACCGCGCACCTGCTACCCGACGACGACGCCGTGCGGCGGCTGGGCAACCTGCCGCGGCTGAACAGCGCGGTGGTGCGACTGATGGGCAGCGACCTGCTGACGATCCGTGTCGATCTGGATTGACGCGGCCACGCCTGTCGGAGCGCGGGAATAGGGTCGTGCCATGGCCTACGACGAAGACCTGGCCAACCGAATCCGCGAGCTGCTCGGCACCGAATCGGGTGTCGACGAAAAGCCCATGTTCGGCGGCCTGGCGTTTCTGATCAACGGCAACATGTCCGTGGCCGTCAGCGGGCAGGGCGGGCTGCTGGTACGGGTGCCGCGGGAAGACACCGACAAACTCGTCGAACGTGCGCACGTCAGCCCGATGGTGATGGCCGGCCGGGAAACCCGCGGCTGGTTGCGCGTGGAGCCCGCCGGCGTGCACACCGAACGCCAGCTCGGCGGTTGGGTGACCCGCGGAGTCGGGTACGCGCGCAGCCTGCCGCCCAAATAGCGGGTCCCGTTTGTCCGCGCAGGGCGCGGGTACGCGGGTGCCTATGGACAAGCGGGTGCGACGACTGCTCGACGTTGCCGGTACCACTTATGCCGCGCAGGCACGTATCACGATGAGCGACAAGCCGATGCCGCTCTTCGAGCTCCTGGTGCTGTGCATGCTGGCCAGCAAGCCGATCGACGCGGGCATCGCCACGGCCGCCGCGCGCGAGCTGTTCAAAGCCGGCCTGCGAACCCCCAAAGCCGTGCTTCAGGCGAACCGGCAGACCATGATCGACGCGTTCGGACGCGCCCACTACGTGCGCTACGACGAGAGCTCGGCGACCCGGCTCGCCGACATGGCCGAGCGCGTTCGCGACGAGTACTCCGGTGATCTGCGCCTGCTGGCCGAGCGCAGCCGGCATGATTCGGCCGCGGCGAAACGAATGCTCAAGCAGTTCAAGGGAATCGGTGACACCGGTGCCGACATCTACCTGCGCGAGGTTCAGGACGTGTGGACGTGGGTGCGGCCGCACTTCGACGACCGCACCACCGGCACCGCCAAGCGACTGGGCCTTCCCGCCGACCCGAAGAAATTGGGATCGCTTGCACCGCAGGACAATGCGCGGCTCGCCGCCGCCTTGGTCAGGGTTTCGCTGGACGACGACGTGCGTCGGCGGGTGACCGGCTGAGCGACCCGTGACCATACGCATCGGCACCTCGGGGTGGTCCTACAACCACTGGATCAACGTGCTGTACCCGACCGGGACGCCGTCGGGACGCCGGCTCGCCCGCTACGTCGAGGTGTTCGACACCGTCGAGCTGAACGCGAGTTTCTACCGTTGGCCCCAGGATTCGACCTTTACCGGCTGGCGCCAGCAGCTTCCGGACGGCTTCACCATGTCGGTCAAGGCGCATCGCGGCCTGACACACTACCGGCGGCTGGCCTCACCGGAGCCGTGGATCGAGCGGTTCGAGCGCTGCTGGCAGCTACTGGGTGATCGACACGGGGTGCTGCTCGTGCAGCTGCACCCCGAGCAGCAGCGCGACGACGCGCGCCTGGATTCCTTCCTGGCCCGCATGCCCGAATCGATCCGCGTCGCGGTCGAATTGCGCCACCCGTCGTGGAATGACCCCGCCGTGTTCGAGTTACTGGAACGCCGACGCGCCGCCTACGTGGTGATGAGCGGGCTCGGACTGGACTGCATCCCCCGAGCGACGACCGATTTGGTGTACATCCGGATGCACGGCCCGGATCCGGACGCCAACTATGCCGGCTCCTATTCCGGCGCCGACCTGCGACGCTGGGCCGACCGCATCGCCCAGTGGGACCGCGACGGCAGGGACGTGTGGATGTATTTCAACAACGACCTGGGCGGGCATGCGGTCCGCAACGCGCTGGCCTTGCGCGACCTGTTGGGGTGAAGGCTCGCGAGTAGGCTGGAATCCTTCGAAGGAAGGGAGCGCCCATCATGGCCGGTTCGACCAGCTTCGTGATCGTCGGCGGCGGGCTTGCGGCGGCTAAAGCCGTAGAAGCATTGCGCGACAACAACTTCGATGGTCACATCGTGGTATTCGCCGACGAGGAGCATCTGCCCTACGAGCGGCCCCCACTGTCGAAGGAGTATCTGGCCGGCAAGAAGTCGTTGACCGATTTCACCGTCCGCAACTCCGACTGGTACCGGGATAACAACGTCGACTTGCGGCTGGGCACCCGGGTGTCGGATCTGGACGCCGCCGGCCACACCGTGGGTCTCGCGGACGGCACCACCGTCGGTTACGACAAGCTGCTGCTGGCGACCGGCTCGGCGTCGCGGCGCCCCCCGATACCGGGCTCGGACGCCGGCGGCGTCCATTACCTGCGCACCTACGAAGACGCGGTGGCGTTGGATTCCGTTCTGACCGAGGGCGCGTCGCTGGCCGTCGTCGGCGCCGGATGGATCGGGCTGGAAGTCGCGGCCGGCGCCCGTCAGCGCGGGGTCGAGGTCACCGTGATCGAGGCGGCCAGGCAACCGCTGCTTGCCGCGCTCGGCGAAACCGTCGGCGAGGTGTTCGCCACCCTGCATCGCGAGCACGGCGTGGACCTGCGGCTCGAGACCGAGGTCGAGGAGATCACCCGGGCGAACGGGGCGGCGACCGGAGTGCGGACCCGCGACGGGGCGGCGATCACGGCCGACGCCGTGCTGGTGGCCGTCGGCGCCAAGCCGAACACCGAACTCGCCGCGCAGGCGGGGCTGTCGATGGGCGACGGCGGGGTGCTCGTCGATGCCTCGTTGCGCACCAGCGACCCCGACATCTATGCCGTCGGCGACATCGCCGCGGCCCAGCACCCGCTCTTCGGCACCCAAATCCGCACCGAGCACTGGGCCAACGCGCTCAAGCAGCCCGCGGTCGCGGTGGCCGGAATGCTGGGCACGCCAGGCGAATACGCGGAGTTGCCGTATTTCTTCACCGACCAATACGACCTCGGCATGGAATACGCCGGGCACGCGCCCGACTCCGAGCGGGTGGTGTTCCGCGGCGACGTCGCCGGCCGTGAATTCGTCGCGTTCTGGCTCGACGGCGACGACCGGGTGCTGGCCGGAATGAACGTCAACGTCTGGGATGTGCTCGACGACGTCAAGGCGTTGATCCGGGCCCAGGCGCCGGTCGACGTCGACAAACTGTGCGACCCGCAGTCGTCGTTGGCCGACCTGCTCGGCTGAGGTCAGTCGGGCACGCCGATCTCGTCGCAGATGGGCGGGATGATGATCAGGTTGCCGCGCGGGGTGCAGAAGGGATGCGGGGGTGGTGGCGGCGGCGACGGTGGAGGTGTGAACACCGGGGCCGGAGTGTCCGCCGACACGAAGCTGTTCACCGGATTTCCGTGTGTGTCGACCATCCGCACATTGCCCTGGCCGAACGGGACCTCATACCAGGTATGGCACACACCCATGTCCCATTGGATGCCGCGGAACGGCAACCCCTGACCAGGACACCAGTTGTGCGGCTGCGGAGAAAACGTGTCGGCATGGGCCGGACCTGCCGACAACGCGAATAGGACTGCCGCACTACCCGATACAAGCGCGCTGGTGATGGCCTTCTTTGGACGATGATGTGACATGGCCTCACGTCCTTTCCGGACGGTTTGCTGCTGACGAACACCCAGGAACAATTGGCTGCTACTCGACTAAGTACACAAGCCTTCGGTGCACTACCGATCCCAACAATCGGCCAAAGCCATGCCCGTCGGCTGGCAACCACGGCGGCTGAATAGATCCGTCAGACAACGTAATTCGGTCCACAGCGCGGGGCCATATTCGCGCGGTGCGCATCACGGCGTCCCCGAGCACATGAAGGGGAACCCGCACGGTGGCTTCTGCGTCGCCTCCGGCGGCGGCGGATCGGTTCCCTCCCACACACTGGTGTCAACGTTTCCGTGACCCCAGAGGACGCCCCACCAGGTGTGGCACACAGACCTGTCCCAGTTGACGCCAAGCCCCTGTGAACCGGGCGGGCAGCCGTGGCCGGTCGCTCCGCGAATTCCCATTCCATCTCCGGGGCAACATTTGTACGGCCCGGATGCGCCCGGCGGCACGGGCCCGTCTTCGGGCAAGAGGCCATGGATCGACGGCATGAATCCGCGGTCGGCTTCGGCGGTACCTGCGGCCAGGCCCAAGGCCGCCACCGCGACGCCGCCTGACAGGAGTGTCCTGGCGATAATCCTCTTCAGGTTGTGCTCGGTGTTCACGTGCCGGCTCCTTTGTCTCCGGTGGGGTCTTCGGTCGGCAGAACCGGACGCATCCCGGCAGCGGGGCCGGGGCGTGTGTGTAGTTAAGAGTGTGCGTCGGCGGGCGGGCGCGGTTGATGGGCAATTGGGCCCATTTTTGACACCCGAAACAGGGTTAGCTCACACAACCGGGGCAAGGACCTGGATCGCCCTCAATCAGCATCGGGCTAACTTGCCTATTTTGTCCCCCGTTAGTAGCCCACGGCGGGGAATTCGGAGCGAGCTTGCCGACCATAAAGTGGTGGCAGACGTTCATGTCCCAATCTGGCGGCCCATGATTCGGCTGCGGCAATGGCATGCCCGGACACCACACGTAGCTGCAGGCCATGCCGTTGCACACCGCATGCGGATATGGGTCGGCTCGGGCGGTAGCGGCTCCGACGCCTAAAAGGGCCACGGCGACGCCGCCTGACAGCAGTGCCCTCGCGATGATTGTCTTCGGGGTGTGCTTGGTGTTCATGCTGTTTTCCTTCGTTATCCGTTCCCGTACCCCAATTCGCCAGGGCGGCAACCAGGTTCGCCACGTTGGCCAAGGCGATCATGAGTTCACGTGTGGTCGTGCGTTCAGTTCCCGTTTATGCGATGGCGGCGTGATGGTGGCCGCTGCGGCAGCGATCGGCAGGCCGGTGGGTCGCTGCCGTGTGATTGATGATGTGCCGGCTCCCTGCCTTCGGTGGGGTTTCAGTTGGCGGACATGGCATATCCGGGCGGCTCGCCCCGGGACGCCTGTGCGTAGTGTGCGCCGGCGGGCGGGCGCGGTTGATGGGCAAGTAGGCCCATTTTTTGACGCGAGACGTCGAGTCAGAGCCCTGAGGCGGTTTGGCGCTGCAGAGCGCGGGCGGCGGCCTGGATGCGGTTGTCCACGCCCAGCTTGGCCAGGATCGCCGCGACATGGTGCGCGACGGTTCTGTGGCTGATGGTGAGTTCGGTGGCGATGTCGGCGTTGCTGTGGCCAGCGGCGATCAGGGACAGTATTTCTCTTTCGCGGCGGGTTAGCCCGTCGGGGTCGACGAGGATGTCGGCGCGGCGGCTGCGGCGGGTGGGCCCACGCAACTCGGCGAGGCGTTGCCGTGCGCGCCGTGCGGCGGCCTTGGCGCCGAGGCTGCCGAAGGTGGCCAGCGCCGATTGCACGGCGGCGATATCGCCGCCGAGTTGGGCGATCGCCGCCTCGTAGGGGCAGCCGCGCCGCTGCCATTCCTGGACGGCGGCCTGCCAGTCGCCGCGGATCTCTGACTCGAACGGTGTGCGTGGGTCGCCGCCGTCGGCCACGGACCAGCCGCCGGCCAGATACAGCCAGCGGTGCAGCGCTCCGACCAGCCAGGGGTCACCGTGGGCACCCGTGGTGGCCAGCCCTGCGTGGGCTTCGCTGCGGCAGTTGTCGTCATTGCCGGCCAGCCAGGCCGCCTCGGCGCGCGCTGCCCACACCGAGAAGAACCGAAGGTGCTCCGTTTCGGCGCCGGCTACGGCGTCATCAAGCAGCGTGACGGCGGAGTGCTGGCCGCGCCGCGCATGGATCAGGGCGAGGATGAGTTGCGGCAGAATCCGGTTCACTGCGGCCAGGCCTGGCCGGGTGAGCAGATCTTCGGCAGCTGTGCGGGCGTGGTCCCAGTCGCCGCGATGCAGCCGCACCATCGCATCGACCCCGACGATTAAGGCCTCGAAGGTGAACACGTTGTGGTCACGGCAGTAGGCGAGCGAGTCGGTGATGTAGCGATCGGCGCGATCGATGTCGTGGTGCATCGCCGCCAGCAAGCAAACGAGAGTCGCCAGCAGTCCGGCATGTTCGCCGCGAGCTTCGGTCGCCATCGCGTCCCGCCACGTCGCTTCCAGCTGTTCCCAACCGGTGTTGGTGGTGAGGATCTGTGCCGTCGCGGCAGCAGCGCGGGCCCGGATAACCAGGGCGTTATCACCGATGCGCGTTCCCAAGGCGATGGCTTGGGCGGCGTAATCAACGGCGCCCGGGTCGAAACCCCAGCTCCCGAACTCGGCCAAGTTGGCCAGCGCCCAGCCCAGCTGCGGACTCGGTCCGGCGTCTTTCACCAGCTCTAACGCGGCTTGTGCAGCATCGAAGGCCTCGCTTACGCGGCCCATGCCCCATAGCTCATGGGACATCCAGCGCAGATTCTCGCTTTGGCCGAGCGGATCGCCCAACGCGAGACGCCAGCGGATCGCCTCGCGCCACGACGACACCGCCGCCTCGGCGAGCCCGCACAGATAGCAGGTCACCGCGTGCTGCTCCATCCAGCGCACCTTTTGTTCGACCGGGACGCTATCGGCGTGGCGCAGCGTGAGCTCGTATAGCTCGGCGGCTTCCCGGTTCGCGCCAAGCGCCGACGCACGCTCGGCGGCCGCGGGCCCATAACGGATGACGGCGTCAGTATCGCTGGCCTGTTCGGCGTGAAACGCCAACGCCGCCAAGGTATCCGGATCGATGGGTGGTTCGGCCAGCACCGCCAGTGCCCGTTTATGCAACGCTCGGCGCTGGTAGCTGGAGATCTGGTCGGAGGTGGCGCGGCGGGCCAGTTCGTGGCGGAAGTCGATGACGTCGTGCCCTTCGACCAGCACCCCGGCGTCGAGGCATTCGGCCAGCCCGACCCCGGCCGCGGAGCAGACATTTTCCACCAGGGCAACAGCGGCGCGTGGGCCGCAGACCGCTACGGCAGCAGCGGTCTCGCGCGCGGCCGGCGACAGGCGGGCCAGCCGGCCGCGCACGGCTTCGGCGATGCTGCGGGGCAAGCCCTGCCGGGTCAGCGCGGCCGGGCCGGCGGCCAGCACCTCGGTGACGAAAAACGGGTTACCCCCAGTCAGTTCGTGTAGCTGCTCGGCGTTGACCCCGCTGCCGGTGGCCAGCTGTGCCACCGCATGGCGGCTCAGCGGCTCGAGCCCGATGCGGCGCACCGCCGCGCATGTGGCCACGTCCCCCAGGGCGACCGACAGCGGGTGCTGTCGGTCAAGTTCATCGTCGCGGTAGGACACCACCAGCAGCAGCGGCAGCGACTCGGTGCGCCGGGCCAGGAAGCGCAGCAGATCCAGCGTGGCGCCATCGGCCCAATGGGCGTCTTCGATCACCCACACCCAGCTGTGCCCGTCGCGCAACACCGACAGCAGCCGCCGGTAGAGCACGCCGGTGTCACCAGATTGGATCGCCGCGTCCAGCGCGCCGGCCGCGGCGGGACCCACCCCGGCCAACGCGTCGATCAGCGGCCCCAACGGGCGCGGCGCGACCAGCGGATCACACCAGCCCCGCAGCACCCGCATCGACGAATCCAGGCCGGCGCCAAAGTGATCCAGCACCGCGGTCTTTCCGACCCCGGCCTCCCCCCGCACCAAAACCAGACGCCCGGCCCCGCCGCGGGCAACCTGCCGCGCCACGTTGCCCAGCTCGGCGAGCACCGCCGAGCGCTCCAGTAAGCCCTCCACAGGCGCCGCCTCGTTCCGCCAAGACCCACGGTGCCGTCTGTGCCGGGTGCCAGAAAAATGGGCCCAATTGCCCATCAACCGCGCCGCCCCGCCGGCGCACACTACACACACGCGCCCCGGGCGGGCCGCCGCGGCCGCAGCAACCGCACGTCCGGACATGATGCGGCTCTCACTGTAGCCGCGACACCGCCCTGACGCGTCTTGTTCCGCAGCGTTCGGCGTCACCGGCCCCGGGGGCCGGCAAACAGTCAGTGGGAGGAATCGGGATGCGAGTCAACGACAGCCCGTCCGCGCCGCGCCAGTTCGTGGCATCCCCTGCATCCGTGTCCGCCACAATGAATGAATTCGCCACCGGGAAGCGAACTCTCAACGCCGTATACGGCTTGGCGATCGGCGTCGGTTTGGTGGCCGGGGTGGGCGTGGGCGCCGGCGCGGGCGTGGGTACCGGGATCGGGGTCGGCCTGGGCGCGGGAACCGCGATCATCATGCTGGTCCCCCTGGCCTGGTTGGCCTACGCGTGGTGGCGTTCGCGCCAAAAGGTCCTCGTTGGCGTGACGAACGAAGGCCTGAGCATCGATCGGTGGCCGGGTGATGTCTTTTCATTCGCCGATGCGACGCTGGGCCCATGGGTGAACATGGGTGTGGCGCTTCACCTTCGGTCTGGCTCTCACCGCTTTGTTCTCGGCGGACGAGATCGTCGCATTGCCTCCTCGACACGGCTCGACGCGCCGCCGGTCCAGGCGGTCGACGCCTGGTTGTGGGACGCAGAGTTCGATGAGCTTCTCACCGCGGGCGGGCGGCAGGGTGGAGCCGATGTGCGCGGGCCTGCGCCAGGGGAAGCGACTCGGTGTCTGCTGTTTCCCAACCCCTATCTGGCCGAACAGATGGGGTCGTTCGCCTTCCGAAAACACCTACAGCTTCAGCGATCACTCTCGCAGCCGAGCCTGATCCTTGACGTGGACGACGACGCGATCCGGGTGATCGACCCGAACCGCGATACGCCCAGTGGCTCGGCGTCGCGTGCGCAGGTAACCGCGACTCCGGCGATCTACCAACCCGATAGCGTCACGAGCGGTGACGGCAGCACGTATGACTACGCCGCGATCCCTGGCCTGGTCGTGGGTGTTCCCGGTGTGCCGCCGGTGACCATCGGATGCCTCGACTTGGTGGGGTCGCAATTTCGATTTTCGTGGCGCGGTGATGCGCATCGGCCGAATGACCGCCCGGCATATGTGGTCTCGGCGGCGGATTGGCGAACGCTCGCCGAGAAATTCGGGCTGGCCCCGCATCTGGAAGACATGCGGCGGTCGCCCACAACCTAGACACCGGCAACACCACGCCGATTTCAGCAAACCGCTATCAGGAGGGACCACGATGACACGGCCCGGCCAAAGAGGCGCTCGTCCTCGACTCCTCACGAGCGTGGGCTTGTTCGTCGCTTCGCTCGCGCTGTTAGCCATCGCGACGTTCCTGGTATGGAATCAGCACTACGGCGTTCCCGCTCGAGTGACAGTCGACAACTGCTGGGACAACGGGGCGGATAGTGTCAACGTGCCCATCAATAACTGTTCCGCGCACGCAAGCGGCGCGCCGAACGGGTCGGTGATCATCAGCGGTGCCTCGTCTCCAGACGTCGGTCACGACGTCGAGGTCCACCGAACCGGTGAATTTGTCATCAAAGACACCTGGTGGGAACCGCTTGTCATCGCTGGCTTGGGTTGCGCTGCCGGCGTTAGCGCGGTCAGGGCCATCGCGCGCCGCCGACGGCTCGCCCCAACCGCACAGAGCTGGGAGGCCAGTGGGGTACGCGAGCTTGACCGCATTGGCCACTCCGACCGGCCGAGCGACTAGCCGGCGGTGCGCTCGGGGTCGGAGCCGTCGGCGCCGCGCGGCACCGGGGTCCAGGCCCCGTCGATGACGTCGGGCGGGCATTGCACCTGCAGCCGTTCCCGTTCGGTGCGGCGGCGCTTGATCCGTAGCCGCGCGTCACCGGGCAGGGTGACCAATTCGTTGCAGGTCAAGTAGTACATGTCGTCGACGTCGTCGATGAGATCGGCCTCGACTCGCAGGGAACCCAAGGCGCGCAACGTCATTCGAAGTTCGTTCGTGAATCGCATCGTGGTGTCGTGGGCCAGCTCCCTTGAGCCGCGGGAGCCGGTGGCGGCGTGTCCTTCCGGCGCCGGCGACGGTGCGGGCAGCGCGGCGGCGGCAGCGGCGGCGATCAGCAACGTCGTCGGGTCGTCGGAGAATGTCGTGCTGGCCAGCTCGGCCTCCCCCGGGCCGCGGTGCCCGATCCGGTCGACGGCGGCGTCCACGACGGCAGCGGTCTTCGGTGACAACGCGCGAATGCTCGCGAGGTTGCCGTCGGCGGCCAGCGCGCACAACGGTGGGTCGGCCCGCAGCGCGGCCGCCAACCCGGCGATCTCCGCGGCGACGAGGCCGCTGTCGGTGATCATGCCCACCCCGGGCACGCTGCGATGCGCCTGGCTGCGCACCGGCGTCGCGGCGCTGACGCCGGCGTCGATCAACCACAGCGCGTTGAGGATCCAGCCTTGATGGATGCGGTCGCGCAACAGCCGGAGCCGGACTTCCAGTGCCGCCTCCGGCAGCAGCGCGAGTTGGCCGGCGTCGAGGTGCTCCGCGGTCGCTGCGGCGCGATAGGCGCGGGTGTCGGCCCGCAGATGGCGCAACAGGGCCACCGACCGACCCGCGGCCACCGCCTTGGCGACCGAGCCGAGCGCTCCGCCCGCCAAGGCCGGCTCACCGAACGGCAGCGGATCCCCGACGTGGGGCCGGCCGACCAGCGCGTCGCGGGCGACGGCCTCCTGGTCCCAACCGGGCAGCTGGGAGGCGGCGATCAGGTTGACCGATACCCCGACGTAGGGGCGGTGACCGAACACCGCGATGGCCCTGCTGCCCCACTCCTCATCGACCGCGTCGCCGAGCGCGAGCGCCTGGCCGAGCACCCGGCTCGCGGCGCGCAGGCCGCTGAGCTGAACGTCGAGCGTTATCGGTGTGAGCGGTCCCGGCAGCGCCTGGTTGAGGGCGGAGCCACTGAAGATCGGGAACCGCGGATCGATCTGGTCGTCGAATTCGCCCTCGATGCCCTCCGGTGCCGCGCTGCGCGCGTCGGCCGCCGCCCGCCGGCCGTGTGCCAGCACCTCGACCGGGAGCGCGAGCCGCCCGCCGTGGTTGATCGCGCCGGCGGTATCGAGTCGGCGGCCGACCAGTCCGCGTGCGGTGTCGGCGACCGCGTCCAGAGCGTGCCAGCCGAACTCGAACGACCAATCCTCTTGCGCCGCCGAAACATTCATCTCCGGGATCAGTCGCGACCAGCTGCGCACGCCGTGCAGCCGGGACCGCGGGTCGGTGGCCCGCAGCATTCGCCAGGCGGTGATCAGATTGACGGTGTCCGGGCTGGCGAGATCCACCACACCGGTGCGGTCGGTGTTCAGGGCCAGTACCAGGAAGCGCATCAGGTCGTCGAGATGGAGCACTCGCATGGGCTCGGCCGAGGCCTTGGCGCGCACCAGGGTGGCCACGGTGCGGCACACCATCCAGTCGAGCTGGCGGCCGACCGGCGGCGCGATCCGGACGACCACGCTCGGGCCCCAGCTCGAGGACACCAAGTCCTCGGCCGGCCGGTACAGCTCGGGACGGCCGGCGGCCTGCGACACGAACAGCAGCCGGGAGCCCGCGCGGGCGGCCGCATCGGTCACCCGCGCGAGACCGTCCATGTCCGCGCTGCCGGGAGCGGACGGGTCTACGGGCGCCAGGTGGATCACCGCGTCGGCCTCGTCGGTCAGCTCCCGCAGGACCCGGTCGCGCAGCGACGTGCAAACAAACTCGACGTTGCGGTCGAGGCACGGATGGGGAAGCTCAGCAATGCCGGTGACCGTGTGCCCGGCAGCGATCAGCTGCCCAGCGACCAGCCGCCCGAGTGCGCCGGTGGCGTCGGTAACCAGGATGTGCACCTGGGCTCACCTCCCCCAACCCTCAGCACTCAACAATAGGCAAATAGGCCCTGGCTACGCGACCGTCAGTCCGGTAACGGTTCGGCGACCTGCCGTGATGCCGTAGCCGGGCGCTACCGCAGCGTCGCGCTGCCGTCCGCGGCGACGGCAACCTTGGCGCCACCGATATCTTCGCGCACCGACGCCTGCGCCGCGGCGCGATCGGTGATCACGGCCAGCGCTCGCGACCCGTCGGGCGTACGCACGGCCAGAAAAGCCTTCTCGGGCCGGCCGTCGCGGTCGTAGGGCGTCGTCCAGGCCTCGATGGTGCCGACGCCTTCCCACTGGATCGCAGCGTCCGTCGTCGGCTCCCGGTCGACGGCGGGTTGCGTGTCTTCCCAACGGAATTCGGCCGGCGGCTCGGTGCTGTAGACCCCGAAGCTGTGTTTGGTCAGGTAGCCGCCGTTGGCGGTGATCAGTCCGCGCCTGCCCGGATTGGCCACCAGCAACTCCGCCATGGTGGCAATCGAATGCATCACGTAGTTGCTCCACGGTCCGCCCGCGAACGTCAGTCCCCCGGTGACCGTCAGCGGTCGGGCGGGATCGTCGGTGCTCAGCCCGAGCTCGGCGGCCGCCACCTGAACCGCGGAGGGAAAGCAGGAGTACAGGTCGACGTAATCGATGTCGTCGATGCCGAGGCCGGCCAGCTCCAGCGCCCGCGCGCCTGCGATCCGGATCGCCGGCGACCGGTGCAGTTCGTGACGCTCGGCGATGGACGCGGTGTCGTGGGCGTCGGTGCCCGCGTGCGGGTACACCCAGCGCTCGGCGGGGATCTTCAGCCGGGTGGCCTCCCCGACCGACGTCAGAACCAGCGCCGCGCCCTGGTCGACCATGTTGTTGGAGTTCATCAGCTTGGTGTAGGGCCAGCTGATCATCCGATTCTGCGGACCCGCCTGCCCGATCTCGTCGGCGCTCGACGGCTTGCGGATCCAGGCGTTCGGGTTGTCCACCGCCACGGCGTTGAACCGTGCCCACAGCGCCGCGATCCGCTTGAGGTGATCGTCGACGGACTCGCCGTTGGCGACCCGAAGCGCCTCCTCGAACATCGGGTAGACGTAGGCCGGCCGGTCGAGGGAGATCCTGATCTCGGCGTCGCCGGCCATCGCGACGTCGTCTCCGCTGATCTCGGCCATCGGCACCGAGTGGTCCTGCTCGGTCCACACCAGCTTGGCGCCTTTGGCCCGCAGCCCCCGCCGGGTGCGCCAGGTTTCGGCGCCGGCGAGCAGCACCACCTTGGCGTTGCCGCGCTGGATGTCCAGGCAGGCCTGGTTGACCAGCGACTGCGGCACGTTGCCGCCGACGGGGCTGTACAGCGTGCTGAAGTCGGACGCACCGATCCGCTGGCCGAGCAACAGGCCCGGGTCGCGGTACTGGGCCGACAGGATGTTCACGATGCGGATCGAATCGACGGACTCGATCACCGCGGCGTCGGCGGCTTGCCCGGCCGCGGCCACCATCAGGTCCATCGGCTCGACCGAGCGGGTTTCCGGGTCGATCTCGTCGCGATGGTTGACCTGGCCACAGCCGATCAACACCGGGGTCCTGGGGTCGACGCTCATGGGAACGAATTTAGCGTGGCTATGGATCGGCTTCCTCACTCGGGACGGACAGGACGCCATCGTCGATCAGGCGCTGGATGTCGGCGGGGTTCATTCCCAGCACGCTTCGGCAGATCTCGACGGTGTGCTGGCCGGGCAGCGGGGCCGGCGCCTGCCGGGCCGCCGGGATGTGGCGGTACGGCGCCGGGCCCGTCTCGGCCGGCAACGGACTCTCGATCAGCGGATGGGTCATGGGGCTGTACACGTTTCGCGCGATCAGCTGAGGGTCCTCCAGCACGTCCGGCGGGCGGTTCATCGGCCCGGCCGGCACCCCGGCCGACTGCAGCAACTCGGCCGCCCGTAGCGGCGTGCGCGTGCGGGTCCAGCCGGAGACAAGCTCCACCAGCTCGTCGCGATGGGCCAGCCGCGCCTCACCGGTCGCGAAGCGCGGATCCTCGGCCCACCCGGTATGGTCGAAAACCGAAGCGGCGCGCCGCCATTCGTCGTCCGTACGGATCGAGATGACGCACCATTCGTCGTCGCCCGCGCACGGATAGACCGCGTGCAGGGCGGTGTCCTCGCGGATCTGGGCGACACCCGCGGCCAGCGCGGCCTGGGTGACGTACAGCGTGTCGAGCTGATTGACCACGACTTCGGCCTGGGAAACGTGCACGTGCGCGCCCCGGCCGGACCGGTTGCGGTGGATCAGCGCAGCCAGCGCGCCGATCGCCGTGACCCGCCCCACCACGTGATCGGGGAAGACCGTCGTCGCGTCGTAAAACCCGTGCCTGCCCGTGTCGGCGTCGCCCGTCGCGTCGCCGGATGTCCACAGCCGGGTGACCCCGGTGGTGGCGCGGACCAGCGGGCCGTAGCCCAACCGGGCGCTCCACGGCCCCGTGTCGCCGAACGCGCTGCTTTCGGCCAGCACGATCCGCGGGTTGATGGCGGCCAGCTGATCGTAGGAAAAGCCCAGTGCGGTAAGGGTTCCCGGCTTGAAGTTGGCGAACACCGCGTCGGCCTCGGCCACCAGGCGGGCAAAGATCTTCTTGCCCTCGGCGCTGCGCAGATCCAGTCCCAGTCCCCGGTTGTTGCGGTGCGTCCAGGCGAACGACTCGCTCATGGCGTCGCCGACGCGGGCCTGCCGCAATCCGTCCGGGTAATCGACGCTTTCGACCTTGATGACATCGGCGCCCAAGTCCCCGAACAGCCGGCTCAGCTCGCCCCCGGCGACTATGATGCCCAGATCGAGGATCCGCAGCCCGGCGAAGGGATAGTCGCCGAGCCGGCCCGGGGACGACGGCACCACCGACGGATTGCCCCGCCAATACGGTTCGTCGTGGCCCGCGGCCGGCACCGGCGTGCGAAAGCCCACGCGCCTGCCGTCGACGACGAAATATCCGGTCGGCACGCTGGTGCGCACGCCGGAGACGAGGTCGGCCTCGGTGATGGCGCCGACCGCCTGAAAGTGTTCGGAACCCAGGATCCGGGCCGGCGTCAGCACCGCGGCGATCGGCACCCCGTTCGCCTGGCCGGCCGCCACCAGGTCCTTCATGGTCTGCCCGGCGAACAGCTCCCGGATCAGCTCGCTGATCTGCGGCCAGGCCGCGAATCGCGCGCCGATCGCATCGTATTTGGGGTCCTGGAACTGCTCGGGCTCCCCCAGCCAGCGCCGCAGCCCGCGCCACTGCCGCGGCGCCATCACGCACAGCCGGACGTAGCCGTCCTGGCAGGGGTAGATCGGGTAGGCGTCCTGGTTCTTCGGGCGGCCCCGCCACCGCCCGCTGCGACGAACCCCGGCCGCCGCCTGTCCGTGTGCGCCGAAGGCGGGATCGAGGGCCATGACGACGGCGTCGAACCAGGAAAAGTCGATGTAATCGCCTGTGCCACAGCGCAACCGGTTGTAGTACGCCGCGAGCGCGGCCCACGCCGCCTGCACCGCGGCGGTCGACGACGCGATACCGTCGGGTGGCAGCACGGGGGTGCCGGCGGTGGGGCCGGACCGCGACAACGCGCCACACATCGCGTAGAGCACGGGGTCGGTGGCACGCCAGGACGAGCGCGAACCCGTCGCACCGAAGTCGGTGATCGACAGCACCACCAGGTGCGGATAGCGGGCCGCCAGCTCCTCGCCCGAGGTCCCGAACATGGCTCCGCGTTCGTCGGCGCCGGTGTCCACGACAATGTCGGCCTCCGCGGCCAGGTCCAGGAAGCGGTCGCAGTCCTCGTCGTCGAAGGGGTCGAGCACCGCGCTGCGCTTGTTCGCGTTGTGCACCGCGAAGGGGATGCTGGCGCCGCGCAGCGTGGGCAGCGCGTCGCGCCCCAGGCATCCGCCCGGCGGCTCCACCTTGAGGACGTCGGCGCCCAGGTCGGCGAAGAGCCGGGTGACCGCGTCCGCGACGCCGCTCGACAAGTCGAGGACGCGCACGGCGTCGAGCAATCCGTCGGCCATCTGGACACCGTACCTGCCTGGTCAGGCCGCTGCGCGGCGGGCGTTGGTGACGCCGACCGGCCACGGCGACGGCCAAAGTGCCGGGTGGGCAAGCTGATTCGGCCGGCCGGGCCTGCGGCTCCGGCGCAAGGTTCGTTCGAAGGGCGGCGTCCGCTATCGTCACAGGCCGATCCGCCCGACCGTCTCATGGAGGCATCCCTATGACCGCGCACCTGAGCTACGTGGAGGCCGTGGTGGTCGGCGCGTTCCAAGGCGTCACCGAGCTGTTCCCGGTCTCCAGCCTGGGGCACGCGGTGCTGGTGCCGGCGCTGGTCGGCGGGCGATGGGCCCAGGACCTCAGCGTGTCCGCCCCCAAGTCGCCGTACCTCGCGTTCATCGTCGGCCTGCACGTGGCCACCGCCGCCGCGCTGCTGGTGTTCTTCTGGCGCGACTGGGTGCGGATCCTGACGGGGTTCTTCACCTCACTGCGCCATCGGCGGATCCAGACGCCCGACGAACGGCTCGCCTGGCTGATCGTGGCGGGAACCATCCCGGTGGGCCTGGCCGGGCTGTTGCTGGAGCAGCTGTTCCGCACCACGCTGGGCAAGCCCGTCCCCGCCGCCGCCTTCCTGTTGCTCAACGGCATCGCCCTGTACGTGGGCGAGGTGCTGCGCCGGCGCATCGCGCCCGCGCCGGACGCGGCCGTGCTGGCCGGCGGGGAGCTCGAACACGGCGACGAGGCCTCGGATCACCGGCTCGCCCAACTCCCCCTGCCCCGCGGCGTGGTGATCGGTGCCGCGCAAATCCTCGCGCTGCTGCCCGGCATCAGCCGCTCGGGAATCACCATCGTGGCCGGACTGTGGCGCGGCCTGTCGCACGAAGACGCCGCCCGGTTCTCCTTTTTGCTTGCGACCCCGATCATCCTGGCCGCCGGTGTGTACAAGATCCCGGAACTCTTCGGGCCGCTCGGCGCCGGGATCGGCGGCCAGGTGCTGGCCGGCAGCGTCGCCTCGTTCGTCTGCGCCTACCTCGCCGTGCGTTTCCTGACCCGGTATTTCGAGACCCGGACGCTGACGCCGTTCGCGATCTACTGCGCGCTGGCCGGCGGCGCCAGCCTGGTCTGGTTTGCGCTGAGCTGAACGCCGGGCGGGGCGGCGGGCCCAATCCGCAATTGCGGCAATTCATTACACGATCTAGGTGAAAAACCTTCACCGGCGCGGTCACCAAAAGGCAACCGCTCGGTCTCAATTGGCGCAACAACGTAGGTGTTGCGCGTGACGTAGCTCACCATCGATCCAGCGATTCGCGGCGTCTGGACCATAGAGGTGATGCCTGATGTTGAGTCGCCTTGGTCGGGTGGCCGGTGCCACCGCCGGGGCTGCCCTGCTGGTGCTGTCGGCGTTCAGTGCGCCGAGAGCCGCCGGCGCGGCCCCGATGAGCGCGAATCTGTTGGCCAATCCGGGCGCCGAGCTCGGCGACCCGTCGCCGTCGGGATACGGCGCGGTGTCGATACCGGGCTGGGTCGCCACCGGCACCCCGACGGTGATCAAATACAACACCCTGGTCCGGCTGCCCTCGCCGCTCGGTTCGCCGGGCCGACCATGCCGAAGTTCCTCGCGTTCCCGGCCGCCCAGAACGGGCCGCCCGACGGCGGCGTCCAGTACTTCGGCGGTGGCAATGTCGCGACGTCCACCCTCACCCAGACCGTCGACGTCAGCGGTGCGGCGGCCGCCATCGACACCGGCACCGTGCCCTACACGCTGAGCGGCTGGCTCGGGGGCAACAGGCTGGAGTTCTCCGAGGCGTCGGCCACCGTCGATTTCCTGGCCGCCAGCCAATTGCCTTTGGGCACAGGCAAAATCGGGCCGGTCTCGATACTCGCACGCGGGCTCAAGACCGAGCTGGCCGAACGCGACACCAGCGGGATCATCCCGGCGGGCACCCGCAGCGCGCGGGTAACCGTCACCTTCAAGGACACCCACTGGGCCGGCGGGGCCTACAACCACTCCTACGCCGACAACCTGTCGTTCACCATCGGCGCCCCGTTGCCCGCCCCGCCGCCACCGGCGCCACCCGCATCGACCGTCGGCCCCCTCGACCACGTCTTCCTGGTGTACATGGAGAACCACGGCGTGAAGGACATCGTCGGCAGCCCCAGGGCGCCGTACATCAACAGCCTGATCAACACCTACGGATACGGGTCCAACTACTTCGCGCTCACCCATCCCAGCAATCCGAACTATTACCCGATCCTCGGTGGATCGGACTTCGGCCTGAACTACGACTGCGCCATGGACTGCGTCGACGCGCGGAACCTGGCCGACAACCTGGACGCCGCGGGCAAGTCCTGGGCCGGCTACGAGCAGTCGATGCCCACCCCGTGCGCCACCACGTCAAGTGGCGGCTACAGCCCCGGCGAATTGCCGTTCCTGGCCTTCCACGACATCGTCTCCAACGCCGCCCGCTGCCAGACGCACGTGCTGCCGCTGACGCGGATGGCCACCGACCTCGCCGCGACCAACACCACCCCGAACTTCGTGTGGTTCGCCGCCGACGAGGACAACAACATGGAGGGCCCGGTCAACCTGCGCTTCGTGGGCAGCGAGCTGACGTTCCACCAGTACAACATCAGGGCCGGCGACCAGTTTCTGCAGCAGGTGCTGCCGACGATCGTGAACTCGCCGGCGTTCCAGACGCAACGCAGCGCCATCTTCATCACCTGGGACGAGGACTACAACAACCTGTCGCTGACCATCGGCAACGACGGCAACCACGTCCCCATGATCGTCATCCCCTCGCCGAATTCCGGTATGCGCCAAGGCCATTTCGTCGCATCGGTGCACAACAACCACTACAGCCTGCAGCGCACCATCGAAGACTCCCTGGCGCTGCCCCGGCTCACCAACAACGACAAGTTCGCGCAACCGATGAACGAATACTGGCCGTAGCGCCCGGTCGTCCACCAGGGTTGTTGCGCCGGACGACTTCGAGTGCTGTGCTTAGCCCGTTGTTGAGTTGACACCCGTCAAGAAACTGGAGGGGCCGGGATGGCAGACACGGATTCGATCGGCCTGAAGGTCCGCCACAAAGTCATCGTGATCACCGGTGGCGCGCGGGGCATCGGGCTGGCCACCGCCACCGCGCTGCACGATCTGGGCGCCAAGGTCGCCATCGGTGACGTCGACGAGGTGCGCGTCAAGGAGTCGGGCGCCGACCTGGGCCTCGACGTCTACGGCAAGCTCGACGTCACCGATCCGCACTCGTTCTCCGACTTCCTCGACGAGGTCGAGCGCCAGCTCGGGCCGATCGACGTGCTGATCAACAACGCCGGCATCATGCCCGTCGGCAGGATCGTCGACGAGCCGGACGCCGTCACCCGGCGCATCCTCGACATCAACGTGTACGGCGTGATCGTCGGCAGCAAGCTGGCGGCCCAGCGCATGGCGCCGCGGGGCCGGGGGCACGTCATCAACGTCGCCTCGCTGGCCGGTGAACTCAACATCGTCGGGCTGGCCACCTACTGCGCCAGCAAGCACGCGGTGATCGGATTCACCGACTCGGCCCGGCTGGAGTACCACGACGCCGGCGTGAAGTTCTCGCTGGTGTTGCCGACCTTCGTCAACACCGAGCTGGTCGCCGGGACCCCCGGCATGAAGGGGTTTCGCAACGCCGAACCCGCCGAGATCGCCGACGCGATCGTCAACCTGGTGGCCCACCCGAAGCCCCGGGTGCGGATCACCAAGGCGGCCGGCGCCATGGTGGTGTCCCAGAAGTTCTGGCCGCGCCGCATCGCCGAGGGGCTCAACCGGATGCTGGGAGGCGATCACGTCTTCACCGACGACGTCGACGTCGCCAAGCGCCGGGCGTACGAGGCACGCGCCCGCGGCGAGGACTAATCGCACGAGCATTGTTCGCCCAAGGCGCGCACAATCGGGCGGGTGAGCCTAGAAACCCGAACCCCCGCGCCCACCGAATCTCCGCTCTCCGACGACGAACTCGCTCTGCTCGACAAGTACTGGCGCGCCGCCAACTATCTGTCGGTCGGGCAGATCTACCTCCTGGACAACCCGCTGCTCACCGAGCCGCTGGCCACCGAGCACGTCAAACCGCGGCTGCTGGGGCACTGGGGCACCACGCCCGGGCTCAACCTCGTCTATGCCCACCTGAACCGGATCATCCGCAACCGCGACGCGGACGTCATCTACGTGACCGGGCCGGGTCACGGCGGCCCCGGGCTGGTCGCCAACGCCTACCTGGAAGGCACCTACAGCGAGGTGTACACCGGCATCGAGGAGGACGCCGAGGGGCTGCGCAAGCTGTTCCGGCAGTTCTCCTTCCCCGGCGGCATCCCCAGCCACGTGGCGGCCCAGACGCCCGGCTCCATCCACGAGGGCGGTGAGCTCGGCTACGCGCTGGTGCACGCGTACGGCGCTGCCCTGGACAACCCGTACCTGGTGGTGGCCTGCGTCGTCGGTGACGGCGAGGCCGAGACCGGGCCACTGGCCGCCAGCTGGCACTCGAACAAGTTCCTCAACCCGGTGACCGACGGCGCCGTGCTGCCCATCCTGGCGCTCAACGGCTACAAGATCGCCAACCCGACGGTGCTGGCCCGCATCCCGCACGACGAGCTGGAGTCGTTGTTGCGCGGCTACGGCTACCGGCCGATCACGGTCGCGGGCGACGACCCGGCCGACGTGCACCGGCAGCTGGCCGCCGCGCTCGACGACGCCTTCGACGACATCGCGGCCATCCAGGGCGCGGCCCGCGGCGGCGGCCAGGCGCAGCGACCGGTGTGGCCGATGATCGTGCTGCGCACGCCCAAGGGGTGGACGGGGCCCAAGGTGGTGGACGGCAAGAAGGTCGAGGGCACCTGGCGCTCACATCAGGTGCCGCTGTCCCAGACGCACGACAATCCCGACCACCGCGCCCAGCTCGAGGACTGGCTGCGCAGCTACGCGCCCGAGCAGCTTTTCGACGACAACGGCAGGCTGCGTGACGAGCTGCGCGCGCTGGCGCCCCAGGGCGATCGCCGGATGAGCGCCAACCCGCACGCCAACGGCGGCCTGCTGCTGCACGATCTGGACCTGCCGGACTTTCGCGATTACGCCGTGTCCGTCGAGCGCCCGGCGGCGGCCACCCACGAGGCCACCCGGGTGCTGGGCGCATTCCTGCGCGACGTGATCGCCCGCAACCGGGACCGGTTCCGGCTGATGGGACCCGACGAGACGGCCTCCAATCGGCTCGACGCCGTCTTCGGGTCGACCGACAAGGTGTGGCTTTCGGAGGTCGAGCCCGACGACGAGCACCTGGCGCCCGACGGCCGCGTGATGGAGGTGCTCTCCGAGCACCTGTGCCAGGGCTGGCTGGAGGGCTACCTGTTGACCGGGCGGCACGGGCTGTTCAACTGCTACGAGGCGTTCGTGCACATCGTCGACTCCATGCTCAACCAGCATGCGAAATGGCTTGCCACCAGCAGGGAATTGCCGTGGCGGCGGCCGATCGCGTCGCTGAACTATCTGCTCAGCTCCCACGTCTGGCGTCAGGACCACAACGGCGCGTCCCATCAGGACCCGGGCTTCATCGACCTCGTCGCCAACAAGCGGCCGGAGCTGACCCGCGTCTACCTGCCGCCGGACGGCAACACGCTGCTCTCCGTGGCCGATCACTGCCTGCGCAGCCGCGACTACATCAACGTCATCGTCGCCGGCAAGCAGCCGGCGCTGGCCTACCTCGACATGGACTCCGCGATCGCGCACTGCACCCGCGGCCTGGGCATCTGGCCTTGGGCCAGCACGGCCACCGACGAGCCCGACGTGGTGCTGGCCTGCGCCGGCGACATCCCCACGCTGGAGACGCTCGCCGCCGCCGACATCCTGCGCCGCGAACTGCCGGAGCTGGGCGTCCGGGTGATCAACGTCGTCGACCTGATGCGGCTGCAGCCGGACTCCGAGCACCCGCACGGCCTGCCGGACCGCGAGTTCGACGCGCTGTTCACCCGCGACAAGCCGGTCATCTTCGCCTACCACGGCTACCCGTGGCTGATCCATCGGCTCACCTACAGCCGCACCAACCACGCGCACCTGCATGTCCGCGGCTTCAAGGAGCGCGGCACCACGACGACGCCCTTCGACATGGTGATGCTCAACGACCTGGATCGCTTCCACCTGGTCATGGACGTCATCGACCGGGTGGACGGGCTGGCCAGTCGCGCCGCCCTGCTGCGGCAGCGGATGGTCGACGCCCGCCTGGCCGCGCGGATGTACACCCGAGAGCACGGGGAGGACGACCCGAAGATCGCCGGCTGGACCTGGGAGTCGAGCGAGCAGAACGAGCGTAGTGAGTGATGGGAGCGAGACGACCCGTCGGATTGGGAGTCGAGCGAGTGACGCGAGCAACCCGGTCGGTCGCTGTGGCGCCGGTAAACTGGTCGGATGCTTGACGCCACCGGGACAGCCGATATCCAGCCCGCGACGTCACAGCTCTCGGCGCTGCACCGATTCCGGATCCATCTCGACATCGCCGTCGTCGTCGTGGTCTTGGTGCTGACCAACCTGATCGCGCACTTCACCACCCCGTGGGCGAGCATCGCGACCGTCCCGGCCGCGGCCGTCGGACTGGTCGTCTTGATGCGCTGGCGGGGCCTGGCCTGGGCGGACCTCGGCCTGGGCCGCGAGCACTGGAAGCCCGGCATGGGCTACGCGGTGGCCGCCGTGGCCGTCGTCGCGTCGGTGATCGCGGTGGGCGTGCTGCTGCCGGAGACCCGGCCCCTGTTTTTGAACAACCGCTACGCCACGATCTCCGGGGCGATGATCGCCTCAATGGTCGTCATCCCGCTGCAGACCGTCATCCCCGAGGAGCTGGCGTTCCGGGGCGTCCTGCACGGCGCGCTCAACCGGGCCTGGGGCTTTCGTGGCGTGGCGCTGGCGGGTTCGCTGCTGTTCGGGCTGTGGCATGTCGCCACGTCGCTCGGTCTGACCAGCACCAACGTCGGCTTCACCCGGCTGTTCGGTGGCGGAATCGTGGGCATGATGGCCGGGGTGACCGGGGCCGTGCTGGCGACGGGCGCCGCCGGATTCGTCTTCAGCTGGCTGCGCCGGCGCAGCGGCAGCCTGATCGCACCGATCGCGTTGCACTGGTCGCTGAACGGGCTCGGCGCGCTGGCCGCCGCCCTGGTGTGGCACCTGTCCACCTGAGAGCGGATCAGACCAGCAGCACCGCCGCACCGGCGATGCGGCCCGCACTCAAATCCGCCAGCGCCCGATCCGCCTGCCCCAGCGGATATTCCGGCGTCGTCACCTCGATGTGGTGCTTACTCGCGAAGTCCAGGAAGGCCCGCGCGTCCGCCCGGGTGTTGGAGGTGACCGACCGGACCTGGCGTTCCTGGAACAGGTGACGCTGGTAGTTCAGGGGTGGGATGTCGGACAGGTGGATCCCCGCGATCGCCAGGGTGCCGCCGCGGTCCAGCGCTTCCAGCGCGGGCAGCACCAATTCACCCACCGGCGCAAACAGAATCGCGGCGTCCAGCGGCACCGGCGGCGGGTCGGCCGCGCCCTGCGCCGACGCCGCGCCGAGCTGCAATGCCAGTTGCTGGGCCTCGGATCCGCGGGTCATCACGTGCACCTCAGCGCCCTGCGCCAACGCCACCTGCGCGGTGATGTGCGCGCTGCCACCGAAGCCGTAGAGGCCCAGGCGGCCGCCGGGCGGCAGCTCGGCGCGCTGTAGCGAGCGGTAGCCGATGATGCCCGCGCACAGCAGGGGCGCCAGCTCGCTGTCGCTGTAGCCGCTCGGCAGCGGGTGAGCGAAAGCGGCCGGGACGGTGGCGAATTCGGCGTATCCGCCGTCGGCGTCCCAACCGGTGTAACGGGAATGGGGGCACAGGTTCTCGTCGCCGCGACGGCAGTATGCGCACGCGCCGCAGGTGTGGCGCAGCCACGCGATGCCGACCCGGTCCCCCACCCGGAATTCGTCGCCGGCCTGCTCCCCCATCTTGATGACCTCACCGACCACCTCGTGGCCCGGAGTGACCCGGTCGCGGTGCACCGGCAGGTCCCCTTCGGTGACGTGCAGGTCGGTGCGACAGACACCGCAGGCACGCACCGCCACCAGCAGTTCGGAGGGGCCGGGGTGTGGAACCTCGGCGGTGACCAGCTCCAGTGGGCCGGTGTTCATCGGCCCGGGTCGACGCACGCGCCAGGCGCGCATTGCCGTGGTGGTCACCGGTGGAGGCATCAATCCATCATGCCGCTAACCACCACGGCCGCAACGGGTTAAGCGGCTATGTTCTCCGGGCTAGGCGCGATAGCCAAAGCAGCACAACGGCACCACCCAGGGCAACGAAGAAAGTGAACCAGTAGCCACCGCTGTTGACGTCGACGCCTAAGAGATTGAGGACAAGACCTGCGACAAACGCTCCCACAACGCCGATGACGATGTCCATCAGGATGCCGGATCCACCACCCTTCACGATCTTGCTCGCGAGGAAGCCGGCTATACCGCCGATGATGATGTAACCGATCCACCCGATGCCTGTTTTCCCGTTCAGGTTCAAAGCAAGGTATTCGGTAGCTGCCATGACGGTCATGAGAGTCTCCTCGCAATCGCTGGCAAAGCCCAGCTATTTGCTGGGCCGTCACTTCGGTATACCCAGTTTGGGTCACGAAATGAGCGCCGAAATGGAGACGGTTGACCAGTCGGTTTCGGTTGCGGCGGCCCGCCCGGGCGGCGCCGTCAGGCCGAGAAGGTCTGCTGCGGTGCGGGTGTGGGCGGCGGGCTGACCTCGGAGGAGGCCGGCGCGCCACCCGGAACCGGCGCCGGTGCCCCGGGCGCGGCGGGAGCGGCGGGCGCCGGTGCCGGCGCGCCGGGAGCCGTCGCTGTTCCCGGCGCACCCGGGGCCGCGGGGCTCCCGGAGCGGCCGGCGGGGCCGCGGGCGGTGTCCACGCCTGGATCGACTCGGTGAGCGCCTTGGCCGCACCCCGGTCGACCGGGTCGTTCGAGGTTCCGAGCCACACCACGAACCAGCGTTGGGCGGTCCCACCGTTGGCGGAACCGATGACGCCCGTCCAGATCTGGCCGTTCGGCTTGGAGGCATCGCTGAACTTGACTTCGTAGTATGACGCGCTGCCGGTGCTTCCGTTGCTCCCGCTGAGCGGGGTGGCTTCCTGGTTGATCCGGGTGCCGGGATAGGGCATGAAGAACTCGCCCATGTCCGAGCCCAGCCGCACCGCGGCCTTGCCATTGTCGGCTTCCGCACTGGCGTACAGCTTTTGGTCCAGGCGGCCCATCACGATGCGGGTGTCGTTGGCGACCGCCGGTGGCTGGTCGGGCATCGGCGGCGGGCCGGTGACCTTGCTCAGCAGCGCCGAACCGTAGTCGAGGTGCGACGCGTCGGACTCCACCCAGCCGGCGGGGAGGACGTAGCTGAAGCCCCCGACCGCGTTGGTGATCCGCCCGGCGTTCGGGTCAGCCGGTGGAGGCGGCGGCGCATTCGGGTCGACGGGCGGCGGTGGTGCGCCGTTGGGGTTGGCCGGTGGCGGCGGGACGGCATTGGGATCGCCCGGTGCCGGTTGCCCATTCGGCGCCTGGGCGGCCGGCGGCGCGTTCGTCGCCGGTGCCCCCGGCGGGGCCGTGGCCGTGGTCGGCGGGACCGGGGTCGGCACCTCGGGGTCGGCGCTGGAAGTCGCCGGCAACGCGATGGCGACTGCGCTGGCACCGGTCACCGTGGTGATTGCCAGCGTCGTCCACAGTCCTTTGCGACGGGTCGAGGTCGGATCCACCTGCTCCATGGCGACGAACCTACCGTGTTACCGCTGTGACGCAAGGATGCATTGCGGACGAATGCAGCGCGGATTTACCGATGTTGCCAATGTGCAATCTTTCCGGGACGCGACGCCGTGGCGTTCGGCGGCTCAGCGCGCAGCGGGATGCAGCGCCACCTCGTGGGCCTTGACCGAGAACCACACTCGATCGCCGGGCGCCATGTGCAACTCGGATGCGGCGTCGACGGTGATCTCCGCGGCCAGGCCCGGGGCGCCGTCGGGCTGCTGCGCCCCGCGCACCAACACCGCCGGCCCGCGGACGTCCATCTCGGCCACGGTGACCTCAACGGTGTTTCGGGGGCTGCCGTGCGGGCGCTCGCGATAGACCGCCACCGCCGTCGGCGGGAACACCGCGATCGCATGCTGGTCCGTCGAGAACCGTTCGCCGCTCTCCGGCGGCGCCGCATGCCAACGGTCACCGGAGCCCGCGCGCAGCGAGCCGTCGCGATCGACGGTGCCATTCACCAGGTTGATGCCCGCGATGCGGGCCGCGAAATGACTGCGGGGCGCGGTGAGAACCTCGGGCACCGGGCCGATTTCGGCGATCGCGCCGGATTCCAGCACCAGCACCCGATCGGCCAGGGTGAACACGTCCAGCAGGTCGTGGGTGACCAGGATCGCCGAGCAGCCGATGCGGGTGATGACCTTGCGCAACACCGCCCGGATCGCCGCGGCCGCGGCGACGTCGAGCCCGGCCAGCGGTTCGTCGAGCAACAACACGTCGGGTTCGGCCGCCAGCGCCCGGGCGATCGCGACCCGCTGGGCCTGCCCGCCGGACAGCTGTCGCGGCTTCCGGTCGGCGAAGCGTTCGGCGTCCACCTCGCGCAGCCAGCGCAGCGCGGTCGCCGCCCGGGCGGCGCGCGCCGGGTGCCACCGCGCACGCCGGCTGTGCGGTCCGAAGGCGACGTTGGCGGCAACGCTCATGTGCGGGAACAGCAACGCGTCCTGCAGCAGCAGCCCGACCCGGCGGTCGTGCGTCGCCACGTGGATCCCGGCCGCGGTGTCGGTCAGGACCCGGTCTCCCAGCCGCACCACCCCGTCGTCCGGACGAAGTAACCCCGCAATGACATGCAGGACGGTCGATTTGCCCGCGCCGTTGGGGCCGAGCACGGCGAGTACCTCGCCCGCGGACACCGAGAACTCCACGTCCACGTGGCGGTCCGCGACGGCCGCGCGCAGCTGCAATTCGCTCATGTCTGCCCGGTTCCGGTCAGCCGGCGGGTGCCCAGGCCCAAGACCACCAGGGCCGCCACCGCCACCAACAGGATCGACAGCGCCACAGCGGCATTGGCGTCGGTGACCCGTTGCAGATAGATCTCCAGCGGCAGCGTGCGGGTCACCCCCTGCCGGGATCCGGCGAACGTCAGCGTTGCGCCGAACTCGCCCAGCGAGCGGGCGAAGGCCAGCACCGCCCCCGACACCAGACCCGGCAGCAACAGCGGCAGGGTGACGCGCCACCACACGACGCTCGGGCGCGCCCCAGCGTCGCGGCCACCAGCTCGAAGTCCGCGCCGGCCGTGCGCGCGGCGCCCTCCAGGGAGATCACCAGGAACGGCAGCGAGACGAACGTCTGTGCCAGCACCACGGCGGTGGTGCTGAACGCGATGCTGACACCGGCGGCTTCCAGGTAGCGGCCCAGCAGCCCCAACCGGCCGAACGCGTACAGCAACGCGATTCCGCCCACCACCGGCGGCAGCACCAGCGGCAGCAGGATCAGCGGCCGCAGCAGCCGGATCACGCGCGCCGTGCTGCGCGCCAGCACCAGCGCCATTGGCACCCCCAGTACCAGGCACAGCACCGTACTGGCGGCGGCGGTCTTCAGGCTCAGCAACAACGCCGTGCGCGACGATGAGCTGCTGATCAAGGACGCGAAATGCGGCCAGTCGACCTTGACCGCGATGGCCAGCAACGGCAGCAGAACGAAGGCGGTGCCCACGGCCGCGGGGACATACACCCAGCGGGGCAGATCCGTCGGCCGGTGCATGGTGGGGTCAGGGTTTCGCGAAGCCGGCCTGAGCCAGGATCTGCTGCCCGGTCGGCGAGGTGACCAGGTCGACGAACTTCTGCGCCTGCGCGGCGAGCGGCGCCTTCTTCAGCACACCGATGGGATAGACGTTCACCGCGCCGGCGGCCTCCGGGAAGTTCACGGTCGCGACCTTGGCGCCCGCCGACTTGGCGTCGGTGACGTAGACCAGCGCGGCGTCGGCCTGGCCGCTGGTGACCTTGTTCAGTGCGTCGGTCACGCTGAGCTCCTCGCTGACCGGGTTGAGGCGCACCCCGGTGTTGTCCTCGACGCGGTGGGTCGCCGCCCCGCACGGCACCGGCTGCTGACAGGTCACCACGTTGAGGCCCGGCCTGGCCAGGTCGGCGAAGGAGCCGATCTTCTTCGGATTGCCGGGCGCGGTGACGATGGCCAGGGTGTTCGACGCGAAGTTCGTCGGGTTGCCGTTCAGCAGGCCGGCCTTGCCGACGGCGTCCATCTGCGCGGTGTCGGCCGAGGCGAAGACGTCGGCCGTCGCGCCCTGCGTCAGCTGGGTCGCCAGGTCGGAGGAGCCGGCGAACTCGAAGTCGACGCCGACGCCCGGGTTCTGGTCCTTGAACTGCCGGCCGATCTGGGTGAATGACGGCTTGAGCGACGCCGCGGCGAACACCATGATCTTGCCGCCGGACGTCGACGAGGTCTGCGAATGGGGCGACTTCGAACCGCACCCGATCAGGCCCGCCGTCAGCACCGTCGAAACCACAGCGGCCAGGATCCCGATCCGACGCATGGATGCACCCTAGCCCGCCGATGATGCGGTCCGCTCGGCGGTTGAATCGCCGCAAGAAAGTGCCCGGGAAAGCAGCGGCCGAATAGTTACGCAAATGATCCGCGCGTCGCGCCGGCGAAAGTTTCGCCGACTAGCTACTGTCCAGTAACATATGTGGGAATTGATGCCATAACGCGCGTGGACACGAGGAGGTCATGGCAGTGGAGGTGCTGGTTACCGGCGGAGACACGGACCTGGGGCGCACGGTAGCCGAGAGCTTCCGCGATGACGGCCACAAAGTGACCCTGGTGGGCGCGCGCAAGAGCGATCTGGAGATCGCCGCCAAAGAACTCGAGGTCGAGGCGATCGTCTGCGACACCACCGACCCGGCCAGCCTCGAAGAGGCCCGTCCGCTGTTCCCGCATCATCTGGACACCATCGTCAACGTGCCCGCCCCCGCCTGGGAAGCCGGCGACCCGCGCACCTACTCGATCGCCGACACGGCCAGCGCTTGGCGCAATGCCCTTGACGCGACCGTGCTTTCGGCGGTGTTGACCGTGCAGGCCGTGGGCGATCACCTGCGCTCGGGCGGCTCCATCATCAGCCTGGTGCCCGAGAACCCGCCGGCGGGCAGCGCCGACGCCGCCGTCAAGGCCACGCTGTCGAACTGGACCGCAGGGCAGGCCGGCATCTTCGGCACCCGCGGAATCACGGTCAACGTGGTGGCCAGTGGGCGCAGCGCCGAGGCCGGCTACGACGGACTGTCCCGCACCCCGGCGCCGGTGGCCGCGGAGGCCGCCCGGTTGGCCTTGTTCCTGACCACGTCGGCGGCGCGCCACATCACCGGTCAGACGCTGCACGTGAGTCACGGCGCGCTGGCGCGTTTCGCCTGAGGCGTAACGCGCAACCTTCTATCGGGCGGGGCCGATCGCTACGGTAATTCCCGTGGCTATTCGACTCGGTCTGCAGATTCCCAACTTCTCCTACGGCACCGGGGTTGACCAACTCTTCCCCACCGTCATCGCCCAGGCCCGCGAGGCCGAATCCGCCGGATTCGATTCGGTTTTCGTGATGGACCACTTCTACCAACTGCCGATGCTGGGATCGCCGGACCAGCCGATGCTGGAGGCCTACACCGCCCTGGGCGCACTGGCCACCGCCACCGAGCGGGTGCAGCTGGGCACCCTGGTCACCGGCAACACCTACCGCCACCCGTCCCTGCTCGCCAAGACCATCACGACGCTCGACGTGGTGAGCCAGGGGCGGGCGATCCTGGGGATCGGCACCGGATGGTTCGAGCTCGAGCACGAACAGCTGGGCTTCGAGTTCGGCACCTTCACCGACAGGTTCAACCGGCTCGACGAGGCCCTGCAGATCATCCTGCCGATGATCAAGGGCGAGCGGGCCACCGTCTCGGGCAAGTGGTACCAAACCAGCGAGGCGTTCGCCAATCCCCGCTTCCGGGAACACATTCCGCTGATGATCGGCGGCAGCGGCGAGAAGAAGACGATCCCGCTCGCCGCACGGCATTTCGACCACCTCAACGTGATCGCGGGTTTCGACGAGCTGCCGCGCAAGCTGGACGCGGTTCGTCGGGCCTGCGAGGAGGTGGGCCGCGACCCCGCCACCCTGGAAACCAGCACGCTGACCACGGTGCTGATCGACGACAACGCGAGCCTCGACCAGATTCCGGCCGAGATGACCGAGCGCATGGTGGTCGGCACCCCGGATTCGGTCGCCGATCAGATCAAGACCAAGGTGATCGACGCCGGCATCGACGGCGTGATCATCAACCTGCCGTTCTACACGCCCGGCGTCGTCGAGGCGGCCGGCGCGGCGCTGCGTCCGCTCGTGGGGCTGTAGGCATTTCGCCGCTTCGGCGGACCGGTCGCTCGGACATGACAAGTATCACGTACGACGACCAGCAGTGATACTGGCGATGTGTTTGATTACACATGTTGCCAGCTAGGTTTGCGGGTATTCGCCTGACTAGCGTGGTGGCTAACTGCAGTCGCGCGTCCAGAAGCCCCCCGTCAGGAGCAGCGGAAACATGAGCCCCCAGCCAGGTACCACAGCTGGACCGGAGCGCCGTCACCAGGTCGTCATCATCGGCTCCGGGTTCGGTGGACTGAACGCCGCGAAGAAACTCAAGCACGCCAACGTCGACATCAAACTGATCGCCCGGACCACGCACCACCTCTTCCAGCCGCTGCTGTACCAAGTGGCGACGGGCATTGTGTCCGAAGGCGATATCGCACCGCCGACCCGCGTCGTGCTGCGCAGGCAGCGCAACGTCCAGGTGCTGCTCGGCGACGTCACGCACATCGATTTGGAGGGCAAGTTCGTGGTGTCCGACTTGCTCGGGCACACCTACGACACCCCTTACGACAGCCTGATCATCGCCGCCGGCGCGGGCCAGTCGTATTTCGGCAACGACCATTTCGCCGAGTTCGCGCCCGGGATGAAGTCGATCGACGACGCCCTCGAGGTGCGAGGGCGCATCCTCAGCGCGTTCGAACAGGCCGAGCGGTCTCGCGATCCGGAACGGCGGGCCAAGCTGCTGACGTTCACGGTGATCGGGGCCGGCCCCACCGGCGTCGAAATGGCCGGGCAGATAGCGGAATTGGCCACCTACACGCTCAAGGGCTCCTTCCGTCACATCGACTCGACGAAGGCGCGGGTGATCCTGCTCGACGCCGCCCCCGCCGTGCTGCCGCCGTTCGGCGAGAAGCTCGGTCAGCGTGCGGCGGCCCGGCTGGAGAAGATGGGCGTGGAGATCCAGCTGGGTGCGATGGTCACCGACGTCGACCGCAACGGCATCACCGTGAAGGATTCCGACGGCACCGTCCGGCGCATCGAATCGGCCTGCAAGGTGTGGTCCGCCGGCGTGTCCGCCAGCCCGCTGGGCCGCGACCTCGCCGACCAGTCCTCGGTCGAATTGGACCGGGCGGGCCGCGTCAAGGTGCTGCCCGACCTGTCGGTCCCCGGCCACCCGAACGTGTTCGTCATCGGCGACCTGGCCGCCGTCGAGGGCGTGCCGGGCGTGGCGCAGGGCGCGATTCAGGGCGCCAAGTACGTCGCGAGCACCATCAAGGCCGAACTCGGCGGCGCGAACCCGGCCGACCGCGAGCCGTTCCAGTACTTCGACAAGGGCTCCATGGCGACGGTGTCCCGGTTCTCCGCGGTGGCCAAGATCGGCCCGGTGGAGTTCAGCGGGCTGTTCGCCTGGTTCGCCTGGCTGGTGCTGCACCTGGTCTACCTGGTCGGGTTCAAGACCAAGATCAGCACGCTGCTGTCCTGGACGGTGACGTTCCTGAGCACCCGCCGCGGCCAGCTGACCATCACCGAGCAGCAGGCGTTCGCGCGGACCCGACTCGAACAGTTAGCGGTGGTCGCGGCGGAGGCCAAGCGGCCGGCCGCCAGGCGGGCCAGCTAGCCGATTACCGGCGCATCCCCAATGGGCTTGCCGGACAACGCATCTCATCGCGGGCCGGGAGGGGCGGATCAGCCCTCACGAATCTCGAGATTCTGCAACCGCACCTGACCGCGCGCGACCACCCGGTCGTCGCCGTCGGTGATGGTGACCAACCACAATTGCTGACTGCGGCCGCGGTGGATCGGTTCGACCCTGCCGTACACCATGCCCGATCCGATCGAGCGCAAGAAGTCGGTGTTGTTGTTGACGCCCACCACGTTTCCGCCGCCGCGGGTCGCCAGCCAGGTGTAGGCGGCCACGCTGGCCATGCTCTCGATCATCGAGCAGTAAACGCCGCCGTGAACCAAACCCATCGGCTGCAGCAGCTTGGGCGTGACCTCGAGCTGGGCGCGGGCGCCGTCCGGGCTGAGTTCGGTGAATTGCAGCCCGATCTCGCGGTCGAAGGGCGCGGCGAAGTCCGGCGGGAGGATCGTTTTCTGCGGCTCTGGCACGTCCATGTGTCTACACCATGGCTCCCGGCGCACCGCTCGCGGCGGATTGCGCCCCGGAAAGCGGCGAGCCCCGCGCCTTACAGGCGCGGGGCTCGCCGATCGAGTAGACCGGGGGTCGCTGCAGCCCTCAGGACACTCACACGGTCGTTTCGCTCGACCCGATCAGCATAGGCAAGGCTGCCCTAACTTTGCAAGGGGTATCGTTCTTTGTGTTCGCGGCGGGGGCGCGCGGCGGCCGGCACAGTGATTTGTCAGGCTTCCGTACGACCGTCGGTAGTAAGCCGGAGTACGCTTGATTCGACGCTCAGGAGATGAACGAACTATGGCCAAACTGACACGGCTGGGGGACCTGGAACGGGCCGTCATGGACCATCTGTGGTCCACGCCCGAGCCTCAGACCGTTCGCCAGGTCCATGAGGCGTTGTCGGCGCAGCGTGACCTGGCCTACACCACGATCATGACGGTGCTGCAACGGCTGGCCAAGAAGAACCTGGTCTCCCAGATCCGCGACGACCGGGCGCACCGGTACGCGCCGGTACACGGCCGCGACGAGCTGGTGGCCGGACTCATGGTGGACGCCCTGGCCCAGGCCGAGGATTCCGGCGGCCGCCAGGCGGCGCTGGTGCACTTCGTGGAACGCGTCGGCGCCGACGAGGCGGAGGCGCTGCGGCGCGCACTCGCCGAACTGGAAGCCAATCAACGCAATAACTCACCATCTGCTGGCGCTGCCCCGGAGGGCTGAGGGACACTTACTGTGTGTCCGCGCTGGCTTTCACCATTCTCGCGGTGCTACTGACCGGCCCGGTGCCGGCGATGGTGGCACGCGCGCGGTGGCCGCTGCGCGCTCCCCGGGCCGCCATGGTGCTCTGGCAGGCCGTCGCGCTGGCCGCGGTGCTGTCGGCGTTCAGCGCCGGCATCGCGATCGCCACCCGGTTGCTGATGCCCGGCCGCGACGGGCGGCCCACCACCAGCATCGTCGGCGCCGCCGACCGCCTGGGCTGGCCGCTGTGGACGCTCTACATCAGCGTCTTCGCCCTGACCGTGCTGGTCGGCGTCCGGTTGATGGTCGCGGTGGTCCGGGTGGCCATCGCCAACCGCAAACGGCGGGCCCATCACCGCATGGTGGTCGACCTGGTCGGAGTCGGCCACGGCGCGGCGCTGTCGCAGCCCTGCGCCCGAACCCGCGACCTGCGCGTGCTGGACGTGCCGCAGCCGCTCGCCTACTGCCTGCCCGGCGTGCGCAGCCGGGTGGTGGTCAGCGAGGGAACGCTGACCACGCTCGCCGACGCCGAGGTCGAGGCGATTCTGACTCACGAGCGCGCCCACCTGCGGGCGCGGCACGACCTGGTGCTGGAGGCCTTCACCGCGGTGCACGCCGCCTTCCCGCGGCTGGTCCGCAGCGCCAACGCGCTCGGGGCGGTCCAGCTTCTGGTCGAGTTGCTCGCCGACGACGCGGCGGTCCGCGCGGCGGGGCGCGCTCCCCTGGCCCGGGCGTTGGTCGCGTGCGCATCGGGCCGAGCCCCGTCGGGCGCGCTCGCGGCCAGCGGCCCCAGCACGGTGCTGCGGGTGCGGCGGCTGGGCGGCCGCGGCAACAGCCCGCTGCTGTCGGCGGCCGCATACCTGGCCGCGGCCGCGGTATTCGTGGTGCCCACCGTCGCGCTCGCCGTCCCATGGCTCACCGAGCTGGAACGCCTGTTCAACCTCTGACGCGGCCGAGAGCCGATCACCCCGGGCGCTCGACTGTTCGCTGTGCCACAGTGTCACCGAAAGCTTTTCGGACAAGTTCTCCAAATTGAGAGGCGAAAACATGAGTTCGTCGGAAGCGAAGACCGGCACCGCGCAGATCGGCGTCACGGGCCTGGCCGTGATGGGTTCCAACATCGCCCGCAACTTCGCCCGGCACGGCTACACCGTGGCGCTGCACAACCGCTCGATCGCCAAAACCGATGCGCTCCTCAAAGAGCACGGCGACGAGGGCAAGTTCGTGCGTTCGGAGAGCATCGCGGAATTCCTGGACGCGCTGGAGAAGCCGCGCCGGGTGCTGATCATGGTCAAGGCCGGCGAGGCGACCGACGCCGTCATCAACGAACTCGCCGACGCGATGGAAGAAGGCGACATCATCATCGACGGCGGCAACGCGCTCTACACCGACACCATCCGCCGCGAGAAGGCCATCCGCGAGCGCGGCCTGCACTTTGTCGGCGCCGGCATCTCCGGCGGCGAGGAGGGCGCGCTCAACGGGCCGTCGATCATGCCGGGCGGCCCGGCCGAATCGTACAAGTCGCTGGGCCCGCTGCTCGAGGAGATCTCCGCGCACGTCGACGGCGTGCCGTGCTGCACCCACATCGGCCCCGACGGCGCCGGCCACTTCGTCAAGATGGTGCACAACGGCATCGAGTACTCCGACATGCAGCTGATCGGTGAGGCCTACCAGTTGCTGCGCGACGGCCTGGGCAAGACCGCTCCCGAGATCGCCGACGTGTTCGCCGAATGGAACAAGGGCGACCTGGACAGCTTCCTGATCGAGATCACCGCCCAGGTACTGCGCCAGACCGATGCCAAGACGGGCAAGCCGCTGGTCGACCTCATTCTCGACGAGGCCGAGCAGAAGGGCACCGGGCGCTGGACCGTGAAGTCGGCGCTCGATCTCGGCGTGCCGGTGACCGGTATCGCCGAGGCGGTGTTCGCCCGCGCGCTGTCCGGCTCGGTCGCCCAGCGCAAGGCCACCACCGGGCTGGCCTCCGGGAAGCTGGGCGAGAAGCCAAGTGATGCAACCCAGTTCATCGACGACGTGAGTAAGGCCCTGTACGCGTCGAAGATCATCGCCTACGCGCAGGGCTTCAACCAGATCCAGGCGGGCAGCGCCGAGTACGACTGGGGCATCACGCCCGGCGACATGGCGACCATCTGGCGCGGCGGTTGCATCATCCGCGCGAAGTTCCTCAACCGCATCAAGGAGGCGTTCGACGCCGACGCCGACCTGCCGAGCCTGATCGTCGCGCCCTACTTCCGCAGCGCCATCGAGGAATCCATCGACAGCTGGCGCCGCGTGGTGGTGACGGCCACCGAGCTCGGGATCCCGATCCCCGGCTTCGCCTCCGCGCTGTCCTACTACGACGCGCTGCGCACCGAGCGGCTGCCGGCGGCGCTCACCCAGGGCTTGCGGGACTTCTTCGGCGCACACACTTACGGCCGGATCGACGACGACCCGGACAAGCGCTTCCACACGTTGTGGAGCGGGGACCGCTCCGAAGTGCCCGCGTAGCGGGCGACACCAGAGGCGCGAAGGGGGCTTGAGTTGGTGGGGCGACTGCGATGAGGTTTCTCGACGGGCACCGACCCGCATACGACCTGACGTACAACGACGTGTTCGTGATGCCGAACCGCTCGGAGGTCGCGTCCCGCTTCGACGTCGACCTGTCCACCGGTGACGGCTCGGGCACCACGATCCCGGTCGTCGTCGCGAACATGACCGCGGTGGCGGGCCGACGGATGGCCGAAACCGTCGCGCGCCGTGGCGGACTCGTCATCTTGCCGCAGGATCTGCCGATCACCGCGGTGCAGCAGACGGTCGAGTTCGTCAAGAGTCGTGACCTGGTTCTCGACACCCCGGTGGTGCTCGGGCCCGACGACTCGGTGTCCGACGCGACGGCGCTGATCCACAAGCGCGCACACGGTGTCGCGGTGGTCACGTTCGAGGGCCGCCCGCTGGGCCTGGTGAGCGAATCGTCGTGCCTGGGGGTGGATCGCTTCACCCGCGTGCGCGACGTCGCGATGACCGACTTCGTCAGCGCCCCGGCGGGAACAGCGCCGCGCAAGGTCTTCGACCTGCTCGAGCAGTCGCCCATCGGTGTCGCGGTGGTGACGAACGCCGACGGCACGCTGGCCGGCGTGCTGACCCGCACCGGCGCCATCCGCGCGGGCCTGTACTCCCCGGCCGTCGACGCGCGGGGCCGGCTGCGGGTGGGCGCGGCGATCGGCATCAACGGCGATGTCGGGGCCAAGGCGCGGTCCCTCGTCGAGGCCGGCATCGACGTGCTGGTCATCGACACCGCGCACGGGCACCAGGTCAAGACGGTCGAGGCGATCCGGACGGTGGCGGCGCTGCAGCTGGGGGTGCCGCTGGTGGCGGGCAACGTCGTCTCGGCGGAGGGCACCCGCGACCTGCTGGGCGCCGGGGCGAACATCGTCAAGGTCGGTGTCGGGCCGGGCGCGATGTGCACCACCCGGATGATGACCGGCGTCGGCCGTCCGCAGTTCTCGGCGGTCGTCGAATGTGCCTTGGCGGCAAGCGAATTGGGCGGTCACGTGTGGGCCGACGGCGGCATCCGGCACCCCCGGGACGTGGCGCTGGCGCTGGCCGCCGGCGCGTCCAACGTGATGATCGGGTCGTGGTTCGCCGGCACCTACGAGTCGCCCGGCGACCTGATGCGCGACCGCGAAGACCAGCCGTACAAGGAGAGCTACGGCATGGCCTCCAAACGCGCCGTGGTCGCGCGCAGCGGGGCCGAAACCGCGTTCGACCGGGCCCGCAAGGCGCTGTTCGAGGAGGGCATTTCGACGTCGCGGATGGGGCTGGATCCGGCCCGCGGCGGCGTCGAGGACCTGCTCGATCACATCACCTCGGGCGTGCGCAGCACCTGCACCTATGTGGGCGCGGCCAACCTGGCGCAGCTCTACGAGCGGGTCGTGGTCGGCGTGCAGTCGACCGCCGGCTTCGCCGAGGGGCATCCGCTGCCACTAGGTTGGTGACGCGGAGGTAAGGCTAGCCTTGCCTAAGTCTGGCTGCTAACGTTCAGCGCCATGACCTCCTCTTCGCCCACTCCTTCGTCCGCCCATTTGACGGTCGACGCCGACCTGCTGAGCATCCTGCGCGACGAACTCAACGTCGACCCGTCCCGCGTGACGCCCGATGCGCGCCTCGTCGACGACGTCGGACTCGACTCGGTGGCCTTCGCCGTGGGCATGGTGGCGATCGAAGAGCGGCTGGGCGTCTCCCTGTCCGAAGAGGAGCTGTTGAACTGCGACACCGTCGGTGACCTGCAGGCCGCGATCACCGCGAAACCCCGCGATGAATGAACTGGCCGCGGCGCCGCCCCGGACGTCGTCGGGCAAACTGCGCCGGCGGGAAGTCCGGCGTTCGCCAGAGGCGGTGGACTAAGTGGCGACACCGGCAACGACGACCCAGAGTCTCGGGACCGCACTCGACGACTACCGGGACCTGCTCGCCGGCGCGTTCGACGACCGAGTCCTAGCGTGGACGGCCGAAGCCGAAGCGCAGCAACGCTTTCCGCGTCAGCTGATCGAGCACCTGGGCGCCCGCGGCGTGTTCAGCCAGAAGTGGGGCGCCGGGCCGCTGCCCAACGTGGCCAAGTTGGTGGAACTCGCGCTCGCGCTGGGCCGGCTGTCCTCGGCGGGCATCGGTGTCGGGGTCAGCCTGCACGACTCGGCCATCGCGGTGCTGCGCCGATTCGGCAAGTCGGATTACCTCAAGGACGTCTGCGAGCGGGCGATTAGCGGCCAGGCCGTGCTGTGCCTCGGTGCCTCCGAAGAATCGGGTGGCTCGGATCTGCAGATCGTTCGCACCGAGATATCTTCTCGGGACGGCGGTTTCGATGTCCGGGGCATCAAGAAGTTCGTGTCGCTGTCCCCCGTCGCCGACCACATCATGGTGGTGGCGCGCAGCGTCGACCACGACTCCGGCAGCAAACACGGCAACGTCGCGCTGATCGCCGTGCCGACCGCCCAGGTCAGCGTGCAGCGGCCCTACAACAAGCTCGGCGCCGGCCCGCTGGACACCGCCGCCGTGCACATCGATACCTGGGTGCCCGCCGACGCCCTGGTCGCGCGCGCCGGCACCGGGCTGGCCGCGATCAGCTGGGGGCTGGCGCATGAGCGCATGTCGATCGCCGGGCAGATCGCCGCGTCGTGCCAGCGGGCGATCGGAATCACGCTCGCCCGCATGATGACTCGCCGGCAGTTCGGGCGCACCCTGTTCGAGCACCAGGCGCTGCGGCTGCGGATGGCGGATCTGCAGGCGCGGGTCGACGTGCTGCGCCACGCGCTGAACGGCATTGCGGCCCAGGGCCGGCTGGACCTGCGCGCGGCCGCGGGCGTCAAGGTGACCGCGGCCCGCCTCGGTGAGGAAGTGATGTCGGAGTGCATGCACATCTTCGGCGGCTCGGGATATCTCGTCGATGAGACGCCGCTCGGTTCCTGGTGGCGCGACATGAAGCTGGCGCGCGTCGGGGCGGCACCGACGAGGTGCTGTGGGAGCTGGTGGCCGCCGGGATGGCGCCCGACTACGGCGGCTACGACTCGGTGGTCGGGGCTTCCAGCGCGTAGAGCGCCATGCGCCGGTTCGTCGTGTCGTGCTCGCCGAGAAACGTGCATCCCACGTACTCGCACAGCCGGCGCGCGGTGGTGTTGCGGTGATCGGGGTCGAACATGATCCGCCGGCAGCGCGGCTCCATCGAGAAGACGCTGGAAACGATGCGGGGCAACAGCATCGGACCCAGGCCGCGATTCACCAGGTGCGGGTCGGCGATCGCGGCGTGCAGCCCCAGATCGTAGGCCTCGGCGTCATAGTAACGGGATATCAGATCCTTTGCGCCCCAATATAGTTCGAGGTAGGCGCGCTCGACGCCCCGGATGCTGCCGAGCAACGGCAGCGAATACGTCCCGTCCAGCTGGGCGCTCAGGTGCTGGCGCCACCGGGGCGCGGGCCAGTCGTATTCCCACGCGGCCGCCAAGTGCGGTCGGTTCATCCACTCGGTCACCAGCTCCACGTCGTCGAGTCGCGCCACGCGCATGCCGAACGGTGGATCGAGGGTGGGAAGCGGTGGGCGGGGAATGCGCGCTATTTCGTCGGGAAGGTCGAAGCGTTCGCGCGGGAGGACATGGATGGACGGCGTCTGAGCGTCGGGCATAGTGCGCAGAGCATACCGGAGTAAGGTTAGCCATACTTTACTTGGTCCGCCTCGGGTCGGACGGCGAAGTCGGCCAGGCGGCCGCGTACCCCGGGTCGGGAAGCGCCGTGCGGCCGCGGCCCGGGCTAGCATATGACAGCAAAGACGGCCGCAACCGCGACCGCTCAACCACCAGGCAGCGAAGGGATCAACGTGCCGCAGGCACCCGTGCCAGCCATCGGCTTGGCGCACGGGCCGTCAGCCGAATCGCCCGATGCGGAGCCTCCTTCGGCGCCGCTCACGCCATCCCCCTCGGCCGGCCGGCGGCGTTGTTCATGAACGTCACCGTCACCGTGATCAGCGTTGTGGCGATCGCGGTGCTCATCTTCGGCAACGCCGTCTTCGTCGCCGCGGAGTTCTCGCTGACCACCCTGGACCGCAGCGCGGTGGAGGCCAACGCGCGCGGCGGCGGGCGCCGCGACCGCTGGATCCGCCACGCACACCACCGGCTGTCGTTTCAACTGTCCGGCGCCCAGTTGGGCATCTCGATCACCACGCTGGCGGCCGGCTACCTGACCGATCCGATGGTGGACGACTTGCCGCATCCCTGGCTGGACGCGCTCGGCATCCCCGACAAGGTCGGCGACGCGATCATGGCCTTCCTGGTGCTGGTGATCGTGACGTCGGTGTCGATGGTGTTCGGCGAGCTGGTGCCCAAGTACCTCGCCGTGGCTCGCCCGCTGTCGACGGCCCGGGCCGTCGTGAGCGCTCAGCTGTTGTTCTCGCTGCTGCTCACCCCGGCGATCCGGCTGACCAACGGGGCGGCGAACTGGATCGTGCGCCGGCTCGGCGTCGAACCGGCCGAAGAGCTGCGGTCGGCCCGGTCGCCGCAGGAGTTGCTGTCGCTGGTGCGTTCGTCGGCGCGCAGCGGCGCCCTGGACGCCGCCACGGCGGCGCTGGTGCGGCGCTCGTTGCAGTTCGGCGCCCTGAGCGCCGAGGAGCTGATGACGCCGCGGTCCAAGATCGTGGCGCTGCAGACCGACGACACGATCGCCGACCTGGTGACCGCGGCCGCCGAGTCCGGATTCTCCCGCTTCCCGATCGTCGACGGCGACCTCGACGAGACGGTCGGCATCGTGCACGTCAAACAGGTGTTCGCCATTCCGCGGACCGAACGCGCCCGCACGCGGCTGATCACGGTGGCCCAACCCGTCCCGAAGGTGCCGTCCACCCTGGACGGCGACGCGGTGATGGCCGAGATCCGGGCCAACAGCCTGCAAACCGCGCTGGTCGTCGACGAATACGGCGGCACCGCCGGCATGGTGACCGTCGAGGACCTGATCGAGGAAATCGTCGGCGACGTCCGCGACGAGCACGACGACGCGACTCCGGACGTGGTGCCCGCCGGCTCCGGCTGGCGGGTGTCGGGCCTGCTGCGCATCGACGAAGTGGCCGCCGCCACCGGCTTTCGCGCTCCCGAAGGGCCCTACGAGACCATCGGCGGGCTGGTGCTGCGCGAGATCGGTCACATCCCGGTGGCCGGCGACACGGTCAAGCTGCCCGCGCTGGACGCCGACGGCCTGTTGGACGCGGTGACGCGGTGGCAGGCGACGGTGATCCGGATGGATGGCCGCCGGATCGACCTGCTCGAGCTGATCGAGCTGAGCAGTCACGGTGACGTCCCCGCGACCGGGGTGCGCCGATGAGCGACACCATGGGCCTGCTGCTGGCCTGCCTGTTGATCGGGGTGAACGCGTTCTTCGTCGGGGCCGAGTTCTCGCTGATCTCGGCGCGGCGCGACCGCCTCGAGGCGCTGGCCGAACAGGGCAAGGCGGCCGCGGTCACGGTGATCCGCGCCGGGGAGCAGCTGCCGTCGATGCTGGCAGGAGCCCAGTTGGGCGTCACGGCCGCGTCCCTGCTGCTCGGGCGGATCGGCGAGTCGGCGGTGTCCAATGTGCTACGAACGGCGTTGGGGCTCACCGGAATTCACCCCGCGCTACTGCACACACTGTCGTTCGCGATCGCGCTGGCGATCGTGGTGACGCTGCACGTGCTGCTGGGTGAGATGGTGCCCAAGAACATCGCGCTGGCCGGGCCGGAGCGCACCGCGATGCTGCTGGTTCCGCCGTATCTGGCCTACGTGCGGGCGGCCCGGCCGTTCATCGTGTTCTACAACAAGTGCGCCAACCTGGTGGTGCGTGCGTTCGGCGTCGAACCCAAGGACGAGTTGGAGATCACAGTCTCCCCTGTCGAGCTCAGCGAGATGATCGCGGAATCCGAATCCGAAGGCTTGCTGGACCGCGAGGAGCACACCCGGCTGACCCGGGCGCTGCAAATTCGCCACCGTGTCGTCGGTGACGTGGCGGTCCCGCTGGCCGCGGTGCACGCGGTACCGGTGGCCGCGGCGGGCTCGGGCCCGACCGTCGGGGCCGTCGAGCAGGCCCTGGCCCAGACCGGCTACTCCCGGTTCCCGGTGGCCAGCGTCAGCGGCGTCTTCCTGGGATATCTGCACATCAAGGATGTGCTGACGCTCGACGACGATCCGCGGACGGTGATCGATCTGGCGATGGTGCGGCCGCTGCCGCGGCTGTCCCGGGCGCTGCCGCTCGCCGATGCCCTGTCCCGGATGCGCCGCAGCAACAGCCATCTGGCGCTGGTGACCGACGAACTCGGGGCGGTGGTGGCCATGGTGGCCATGGAAGACCTGGTTGAAGACCTCGTCGGCACCATGCGCGACGCGTAGTCGCGCCGGCCTGGCCGGGACGGCTTCGCGCAGCCCGTATGATCTTCACGGCTACCAGTTAAGAAAGTGCTGGAAGGCAGAGGACGTCGGCGCGCGGAACATGCGTTGCTGGAACCACATCCCGGTACTCGCCGCGGCATCGTTCTTGGAGCTGTCAGCGCGGCCTGACCTGCGCCTGCCGGGTCAGGCGAATATCGCCCACCAGGCCGCGCTGGGTAGGCTTGTGACATTGCCAATCCGGCCCACGGACGGTCCGGCGCGGCCCATGACGGAGGAGAATCATGACTGATCGCGTGTCGGCGGGGAACCTGCGCGTCGCCCGAGTGCTCTACGACTTCGTGAACAACGAGGCCTTGCCGGGCACCGACATCGATCCGGACAGCTTCTGGGCGGGCGTCGACAAGGTGGTCACCGACCTCACCCCCAAGAACCAGGAGCTGCTGCGCCGGCGCGACGAGCTGCAGGCCCAGATCGACAAGTGGCACCGGCAGCGCGTCATCGAGCCGCTCGACATCGAGGCGTACCACAAGTTCCTCACCGAAATCGGTTACCTGCAACCCGAACCGGCGGACTTCACCATCACCACCTCCGGTGTGGACGACGAGATCACCACGACCGCGGGACCGCAGCTGGTGGTGCCGGTGCTCAACGCGAGGTTCGCGCTGAACGCCGCCAACGCGCGGTGGGGGTCGCTCTACGACGCCCTGTACGGCACCGACGTCATTCCCGAGGATGACGGCGCCGAGAAGGGCACCAGCTACAACAAGGTGCGCGGCGACAAGGTGATCGCCTACGCGCGCAAGTTCCTCGACGAGGCCGTGCCGCTCGAGTCGGGGTCGTGGGCCGACGCGACCGGGCTCTCGGTCGACGACGGCCAGCTCAAGATCGCGACCGCCGACGGCTCCGTCGGCCTGGCCGACCCCGACAAGTTCGCCGGCTACACCGGCGAGCTCGGCTCCCCCGCCTGGTCGGTGTTGCTGGTCAACCACGGCCTGCACATCGAGATCCTGGTCGACCCGCAATCGCCGATCGGCAAGACCGACTCCGCGGGCATCAAGGACGTGGTTCTGGAATCGGCGATCACCACGATCATGGACTTCGAGGACTCCGTGGCGGCCGTCGACGCCGACGACAAAGTGCTCGGCTACCGCAACTGGCTCGGGCTGAACAAGGGCGATCTGTCCGAAGAGGTCTCCAAGGACGGCAAGAGCTTCACCCGGGTGCTCAACGAGGACCGCACCTACACCACACCCGACGGCGAGGGCGAACTGGTTCTGCCCGGCCGCAGCCTGCTGTTCGTGCGCAACGTGGGTCACCTGATGACCAACGACGCGATCCTGTGGAGCGAGGGCGACGAAGAAAAAGAGGTGTTCGAGGGCATCATGGATGCGCTGTTCACCGGCCTGACCGCGATCCACGGGCTCAAGACCGGTGACGCGAACGGCCCGCTGGCCAACAGCCGCACCGGGTCCATCTACATCGTCAAGCCCAAGATGCACGGGCCCGACGAGGTCGCCTACACCTGCGAGCTGTTCAGCCGCGTCGAAGACGTCCTCGGCCTGCCCCAGGGCACGCTGAAGGTCGGCATCATGGACGAGGAGCGGCGCACCACCGTCAACCTCAAGGCCTGCATCAAGGCCGCGGCCGACCGCGTCGTGTTCATCAACACCGGCTTCCTGGACCGCACCGGCGACGAGATCCACACCTCGATGGAGGCCGGGCCGATGATCCGCAAGGGTGCGATGAAGAACAGCACCTGGATCAAGGCCTACGAGGACGCCAACGTCGACATCGGCCTGGCGGCCGGCTTCAAGGGCAAGGCCCAGATCGGCAAGGGCATGTGGGCGATGACCGAGCTGATGGCCGACATGGTCGAGCAGAAGATCGGCCAGCCGAAGGCGGGCGCGACCACCGCGTGGGTGCCCTCGCCGACCGCGGCCACTCTGCACGCGATGCACTACCACTACGTCGACGTGGGCGCCGTGCAGGAGGAGCTCGCCGGCAAGAAGCGCACCAAGATCGAGGAGTTGCTGACCATTCCGCTGGCCAAGGAGCTGGCCTGGGCTCCCGAGGAGATCCGCGAAGAGGTCGACAACAACTGCCAGTCCATCCTGGGCTACGTGGTGCGCTGGGTCGCGCAGGGCGTCGGCTGCTCGAAGGTGCCCGACATTCACGACGTGGCATTGATGGAAGACCGTGCCACGCTGCGGATTTCGAGCCAGCTGCTGGCCAACTGGCTGCGCCACGGAGTGATCACAGAGGAGGACGTGCGGGCCAGCCTGGAGCGGATGGCCCCGCTGGTCGACGAGCAGAACGCCAAGGACGCGGCGTACCTGCCGATGGCGCCGAACTTCGATGACAGCGTCGCCTTCCTCGCGGCACAGGACCTGATCCTGACCGGGACGCAGCAGCCCAACGGTTACACCGAGCCAATCCTGCATCGCCGCCGGCGTGAGGCCAAGGCACGCGCCGCGCAGTCGAATTGAGCCTGCGCTCAAATCGGGTTCGAGCGTGTAATAGTGCCGTCGATGACTAAAATCGGCGCCGAGTTAATGGATCGAAGGAAAGGCCGCGGGCACTGCTATGGGTAGGCACAGTGCGCCCGACCCTGACGACTCCCTCGACGAGCCATCTCGCGACGACGTCGTCGACGAGCCGTCTCGAGGTGACGAGGCGGGACACCGCTACCGGGACGCCGGCGACGAGGAGGAAGCCGACCTCTATTCGGACGAGGACGACTACTCGGACGACGACGACCACGCGGACGAGGGTTACTACTCGGACGAGCGTCGCCATCCCGACGACGAGGACTTCGCCGCCGACGACTACCCGGAGTTTCCGTCACGGGCAGCTTCGAGCCCGGAGCCGCCGGCCTCGACACCGTCGCTCTTCCGGGGCGGGCATCGTGGGCTCGCCGATCGGCTGGGCGGCCATCGCAGCGAGGCAGGGCGCCGCGGCGTCAGCATCGGCGTGATCGTGGCGCTGGTCGCGGTCGTCGTCGTGGTGGGATCGGTGATCCTGTGGAGCTTCTTCGGTGACGCGCTGTCCAAGCGATCGCACACTGCGGCGGGCCGCTGTTCCGGCGGCCAGGAGACGGTGGCCGTCGTCGCCGATCCGTCGATCGCCGATTCCGTTCAGCAACTGGCGGAAAGCTACAACAAATCGGCCGGGCCCATCGGTGACCATTGCATGGTGGTGAGCGTCAAGCCGGCCAACTCCGACGCGGTGCTGAACGGCTTCATCGGCAAGTGGCCCGCGGAACTGGGCGGCCAGCCGGCGCTGTGGATTCCGGGGAGCTCGATCTCGGCCGCGCGGCTCGCCGGGGCGACGGCCCAGAAGACCATCACCGAGAGTCATTCGCTGGTCACCTCGCCGGTGGTGCTGGCCATCCGTCCTCAACTCGCCCCGGCCCTGTCCAACCAGAACTGGGCGGCGCTGCCCGGGCTGCAAACCAATCCGAATGCGTTGGCGGGGTTGAACTTACCCGCGTGGGGTGCGTTGCGCCTGGCCCTGCCGATGAACGGCAACGGGGACGCATCGTTTCTGGCCGGAGAGGCGGTGGCGGCCGCGTCCGTGCCGCCCGGCGCCCCGGTGACGCAGGGCACCGGCGCGGTGCGCAGCCTGCTGAACGCCCAACCCAAACTGGCCGACAACTCGCTCAACGAGGCGATGAATTCGCTGCTGAAGCCCGGCGACCCCGCGACTGCGCCGGTACACGCGGTCGTCACCACCGAGCAGCAACTGTTCCAGCGTGGGCAATCGTTGCCGGACGCCAAGGGCGCCTTGGGGTTCTGGCTCCCGCCCGGCTCTGCCGCGGTGGCCGACTACCCCACCGTGCTGCTCAGCGGTTCCTGGCTCAGCCGGGAACAGGCCTCGGCGGCCAGCGAGTTCTCGCGTTACATGCACAAGTCCGACCAGCTGGCCAAGCTGGCGAAGGCCGGCTTCCGCGTCAACGGGGTCAAGCCGCCCGGCAGCCCGGTCACCAACTTCCCGGCGCTGCCGGCCGCGTTGTCGGTGGGCGACGAGCCGCTGCGGGCCACCCTCGCCGAGGCGATGGCGAGCCCGTCGAGCGGACAGGCCACCACGATCATGCTGGACCAGTCGATGCCCGGCCAGGAAGGTGGAAAGTCCCGGCTGGCCAACGTGATCGGGGCGCTGCAGGACAAAATCAAGGGGCTGCCCGGCACGGCGGTGGTCGGGCTGTGGACGTTCGACGGCCACGAGGGCCGCTCCGAGGTGGCGAGCGGGCCGCTGTCCGACGCCGTCAACGGACAGCCACGTTCGGCGGCGCTGGCCGCCGCGCTGGACAAGCAGTACTCGTCGGGCGGCGGCGCGGTGTCCTTCACCACGCTGCGGATGCTCTACCAGGATATGCAGACCAACTACCATGCGGGACAGACGAATTCGATCCTGCTGATCACGGCGGGGCCGCACACCGACCAGACATTGGACGGGTCGGGGCTGCAGGACTTCGTTCGCAAGAGTGCCGATCCGGCCAAACCCATCGCGGTCAATGTCATCGACTTCGGGGCCGACCCGGACCGGGCGACCTGGGAAGCCGTCGCCCAGCTCAGTGGCGGTGGCTATCAGAACCTCGCGACGTCGGCGTCCCCCGATCTCGCGTCGGCGATCAACGCCTTTCTGAGCTGAGTACGCGAGTCGGCGCCCGACCGGCGCGCAGCCCGGGTCGGCGCGCCGCGTGATAGCCAGATTGCTTCCGCCTACCGGCGGCTATCGCCTCGCCGGGGTCCGGCGCTCGCGGAACCGGCGGTTCGGGCGCGGCGAAAGCCCTGGCCGGCGCACCGATCCCGGATAATTCCTCGCGGTCTCTATCAAACGCCGGCGGGGTGTGTCAGACTCGACGATAGAATCTTCCTTCATTTCTATCAGGCGAGGGGCCGAGTAGACGTGGTCGAGATGTCCGCCGCACCAGCCGGGCCGGCTGCGCCGCCGCCGATGCACCCGGACGGCCCCGGTGCGGCCGCCCCACCGGATCGGCGGGCCCAGCGGGTGGACACCGATTCGGTCAACACGTCCTTTCTGGCCGAGGAGATGTCGCCCTGGCTCACCCCGGCCTACGGTGCGGCCAATGTCGTGATGCAGCTGGCGAACGCGGGCGTGGCCTACGGCGTAATGGAGAGCAAGGTCGACAGCGGCAACCTGCACAAGCACCCGTTCAAACGGGCCCGCACCACGTTCACCTACATCGCGGTGGCCATCGGCGGAAAGGCCAAGGATCGCAGGGTGTATCGCGAGGCGGTCAACGCCGCGCACGTACCGGTGCGGTCCGGCCCGCACAGCCCGGTGCGCTACAACGCGTTCGACCCCGCATTACAACTCTGGGTGGCATCCTGCATGGCCGCGGTGTTCGAGGACACCCGCCGGCTGCGGGGCGGCCGGTCTCGCCACGACCCCGAGACGATTCACCGGGCCGCGTCGGTGTTCGCGACCACCCTGCAGGTGCCACCCGACATGTGGCCCGCCGATCGGGCGGCCGCCCAGCGCTACTGGCGCGAGCAACTCGACCGACTCGACTTCGACGAACGGATGCGCGCCTACCTGATCGGCATCGCGCGGCTGAATTTCCTGCCCGCTCCCATCCCGGCACTGTTGGGCAGCTGGAACCTGTTCATGACGCTGGGGTACCTGCCGGCGCGACTGCGCGAGAAGCTCGGATTCGGCTGGTCGGAGGCGCAGCAGCGCCGATTCGACCGCTGGCAGCGCGTTCTCGGGGTGCTGGACCTGTTCACACCGCGGTTCTTGATGCGGCTGGGCGTGAAGGCGGTGGTGTGGGACATGCGGATGCGCCGCATCACCGGGGCAACCGTGGTGTGACCCGAACTCGCGTCCGGTAAAGCCCAGTAAAGGAGGAGCGGCATGACGACGACGTCGAGCTTCATGCAGGGCAATGGGCCAGCCGCAACGGTGAAAGCGGGCGCGGCGCACCGGGAACTGGCGGACGACGTCCGATGGTTCGCCGGCTCGCCGCTCGCGGCGGCGTTCGGGCGGCTGGCCCTGGACCAGGTGGCGCACCGGGAGATCGCCGCGGCGGTGGACCGCAGCGGGCGGTTCGCCGACAACTTCACCGACCGCGGCATCCGCAGCGCCGCGTTCACCGCCCTGGCCACCTTCGGGGACAGCTCCGATGTGCGGGCGTCGCGGGCCGACCTCAAACGATTGCACCGCGACGTGCGGGGCACCGGCAAGGACTCGTTCAGCGACACCCAATACAGCGCACTGGATCCCGAGGTGTGGATCTGGGTGGCCGTGAGCGGCCTCAACCTCCTCTATCAGGCGTATCTGCGGGTGTGCGGCCGTCGGCTCACCGCGGCCGAGAAAGAGGTTGTCTACCAGACACTGCGGGCGGAGCTGCAATTCCTGGAACTGCCCAGCAAGCAGGCGAAGCTGCCGGCGACGCTGCAGGACATGCTCGAGTACTACGACGCCGTCGCCGCGAAGGATCTGGCCGACAACGACTTTCTGCAGTTCGCCAACCGCAGCTTCGTCGCGCCACCCATCCCGAAGTTGTTGGTATCGCGGCAGATACGACCGCTGCTGCGGCTCGCGTGGCCGGTGCTGACCACGCTGGTGTCCCGGCCGGTGGTGGTCTGCTCGGCCGCGGTCGCCCACCCCACGATGCGCGGCCTGCTGGGCGTGCGGTGGGGCGCGCGTGAGCAGGCCGAGTTCGCCGTCTATGTCGCCGCCCTGCAGCTGGGCTGGCGATGGTTGCCGCGCCGGCTCACGCTGGAGCCCCTGGCCTACAACCGTTACCGGTACGAGCGGCTGCGCGACCGCTATCGCTCGGTGCTGCTCGATTCGTTCGCCGCGCCGAGCCGCACCTGATCCGACCACGCCGGACCGGCGGCGGCCCGCAGGCACCCGGACGAGTTCGCCGCACCCGCGGGCGAATACGCTGATGCAACGCAGAATCGACGTGATACCCCCGATCGCCTGGAGGGCCAGATGGTAGACCCCGCGATGCTGCTGGGACTGGTGCCCGACGGCCTGGCCACCCTGGACCCCACGGCCCGGACCATCGTCACCGCGGCGCGCACCTGCTTCACCGAGCGCGGATTCTCCAGCACCACCATGCAGGACATCGCCGACACCGCCGGCGTCGGCGTCGCCACGGTCTACCGCCGCTTCCGGCACAAACGAAACCTGGTGCGGCTGACCATCATGGACGAATCACTGCGGCTGAGCACGCTCGTCTCGGAGGTCGCGGGCCGGGCGGCCACGCCGGAAGAGGGCATCGCGGAGGTCTTCGCGGCCTTCGTCCACGAGGCCTCCGCGCCCAAGCTGCTCACCCGCAGCATCCGCGAATCACCCGCCGCCGGTGAACTATCCGCCTACCTGACCGACGAGAACCTGATCGCCATGACCCGCGGCTACATCGCCACCTGGCTTCGCCGATGGCAGGAACGCGGTGACCTGCCCGCCGATCTCGATGCCGAGGTGGTGGGCGAGATGATCGGACGGCTGATCATCTCGCTGGTCAAGACGCCGAATTCGGTCATCCCGATCTACAACATGAATCGGGCCCGCGACTTCGCCCGCCGCTACCTGGTGCCGTTGGTGGTGCACATCCCCGCGGCGGCGCCCGGCTGAGGCTCGACCCGCGCCGCCGTCAGGCGAACGCCTCCACCGGCGGGCACGAGCAGACCAGATTGCGATCGCCGTAGGCGCCGTCGATGCGACGCACCGGCGGCCACACCTTCGGCCGAAACTCCTTGCCCAGCGGGTAGGCGGCCTGCTCCCGCGTGTACGGGTGGTCCCAGTCGCCGAGCACCAGGCACTCGGCGGTGTGCGGTGCGCCCCGCAGCGGGTTGTCGTCGACGGGCCACTCCCCCGAGCCCACCCGGTCGATCTCGCGGCGGATCGCGATCATCGCGTCGCAGAACGCGTCGACCTCGGTCAGGGTCTCGCTCTCGGTGGGTTCCACCATCAGCGTGCCGGCCACCGGAAAGCTCATGGTGGGTGCGTGAAACCCGTAGTCCGCCAAGCGCTTTGCCACATCGTCGACGGTGACGCCGGTCGCCTTGGTGATGCCGCGCAGGTCCAGGATGCATTCGTGGGCGACCATGCCGTTCTCGCCGGTGTAGAGCACCGGGAAGTACTCGTCGAGACGCCGGGCGATGTAGTTGGCCGACGTGATCGCGGTCAGCGACGCCGCACGCAGTCCGTCGGCGCCCATCATCCTGATGTAGGCCCAGCTGATCGGCAGGATCGAGGCCGACCCGTAGGGCGCCGCCGACACCGGATGCCCCTGGGGGAGCTCGGGTGCGTGCGGGTGACCGGGCAGGAACGGCGCCAGATGTGAGCGCACCGCCACCGGCCCGACACCGGGTCCGCCGCCGCCGTGCGGGATGCAGAACGTCTTGTGCAGGTTCAGGTGGCTGACGTCGCCGCCGAACTTGCCCGGCCGCGCCAGACCGACCAGCGCGTTGAGGTTGGCGCCGTCGACGTACACCTGGCCGCCGGCGTCGTGCACGGCCGCACAGATCTCGGCGATGTCGTGCTCGTACACCCCGTGCGTGGACGGATAGGTGATCATCAGCGTCGACAGCCGGTCGCGGTGCTCGCCGACCTTGGCGCGCAGGTCGTCGAGATCCACGTCCCCGTTGTCGTGGCAGGCCACCACGACCACCCGCATCCCGGCCAGCGCCGCCGACGCCGCGTTGGTGCCGTGCGCACTGGACGGGATGAGGCAGATGTCGCGGTGCGGTTCCCCGCGGCTGGCGTGGTAGTCGTGGATGGCCAGCAGGCCGGCGTATTCGCCCTGCGACCCGGCGTTGGGTTGCAGCGAGACGGCGTCGTAGCCGGTGATCTCCACCAGCCAGGTCTCCAGGTCGGCGATCAGGCGCCGCAGCCCGGGGGTGTCCGACGCCGGCGCGAACGGATGCTGGCGGGCGAACTCCGGCCAGGTGATGGGCTCCATCTCCGCGGCGGCGTTGAGCTTCATGGTGCAGGAACCCAGCGGAATCATGCTGCGGTCCAAGGCGATATCTCTGTCGGCCAGCGCCCGCAAGTAGCGCATCATCGCGGTCTCGGTGCGGTACTGGGTGAACGCGGGGTGGGTGAGGAACTCCGAGGTGCGGGTGGTGATGCCGGCGCACGTCGGCTCGGCGGCTTGGGTTCCGAAGGCCTCGAGCACCGCGGCCACGTGCTCGTCGGTGGTGGCCTCGTCGCAGGCCACCGACACGTGGTCGTCGTCGACCCGCCACAGGTTGATGCCGCGATCCTTGGCCGCGGCGATCACCTCGGCGGCCCGCCCGGGCACCCGGGCCAGCACGGTGTCGAAGTACTTGTCGTGCACCAGCGCATCGCCGAGGGCGGCGGCGATCGCCCCGGCGTGACCGTGCACGCGGCGCGCGATCGCGGTCAGCCCCTCGGCGCCGTGGTAGCTGGCGTACATCGCGGCCATCACGGCCAGCAGCACCTGCGCGGTACAGATGTTGCTGGTCGCCTTGTCGCGGCGGATGTGCTGCTCGCGGGTCTGCAGCGCCAGCCGGTAAGCCGGTGACCCGTCGGCGTCCAGCGACACCCCTACCAGCCGGCCCGGCAGCTGGCGCGCGTGGTTGGCATGCACCGCCAGGTAGCCGGCGTGGGGACCACCGAATCCCATTGGCACACCGAATCTTTGGGTGGTGCCGAACGCGACGTCGGCGCCGATCTCGCCGGGCGGCGTGATCAGTGTCATGGCGAGCAGGTCGGCGCCGATGGCGACCAGCGCGCCCCGATCGTGCGCCTGCTCCACCAGACCCGCCCAGTCGGTCACCCGGCCACTGGCCCCGGGCAGCTGGGCGATGACGCCGAAGAACTCCCCTTCGTCGGGCAGCCCGTTGCGCAGGTCGGCGGTGACGATCTCGATGCCCAGCGGCTTGGCCCGGGTGGCCAGGATGCCCGCGGTCTGGGCGAAGACGTCGGCGTCCACCGCCAGGCGATTGGCCTTCCCGCGCGCCGCGCGGTGCATCAGCGTCATGGCCTCGGCGGCCGCGGTGCCCTCGTCGAGCATCGACGCGTTGGCGACCTCGAGGCCGGTGAGGTCGGCGACCATGGTCTGGAAGTTCAGCAGCGCCTCCAGCCGGCCCTGGCTGATCTCGGGCTGGTACGGCGTATAGGCGGTGTACCAGGCCGGGTTCTCCAAGATGTTGCGCAGCAACACCGGCGGCGTGAGCGTGTCGTAGTAGCCCTGCCCGATCATGGACACGGCCACCGTGTTGGCCTCGGCCAACGCCCGCAGCTCGGAGAGCGCCTCGGTCTCGGTGGCGGGCGGCGGCAGCCGGTCGAGACCCGGCGCGGCGCCACCATCGGTCGGCCGGTCCAGGATGCCGGCCGGGACCGCCTTGGCGGCCAGCTCCTCGAGCGAGTCGACCCCGATGACGGCGAGCATGGCCGCGACGGCCTGGCTGTCCGGGCCGATGTGCCGAGCCGCGAAAGTGAATTGATCGGACACTGGAACTCCTGAGTAGGCGGACGAAGACGTATCAAGGCAGAGGACTAACGGCCCTCTCCCTCTGTCTTCACCCGTTCGCCGGGCGCCTGAGAGATTCGGTGCCCGATGCTGCCCGAGCGCCTTTCCCCATCGGCGGGCGTGGGCCACGGGGGCCCTCGCCGCTTTCCAGAGGCATCATGATTTCGCGCGGTCCGGGTGCCTGAGAGGTTGACGGAGAGGTGTTGCTCCTTCGGCGTCCGTGGCTGGCAGCCACGGAACTCTCCCGCTCGAATGCGATGCGCGGCCCAGTTTACTCGGCCGCCCGGGGCGAGGGCGCGGGCGCGCCGCTCAGCCGATTTTGCGGTCGCGGTGCTTGCGCCGGGACGCCAGCTCGTCCTCGGGCTCGGCGATCGACTCGCCGCCGTCGGCCCGCTCGCCGGGGAAGTCCGCGATGACGCCGGTCAGCTCGCGCATGGCGCCCGACACGGCGATGCCGAACACGCCCTGCCCGCCCTGCAGCAGGTCGACGACCTCTTCGGCCGACGTGCACTCGTACACGGTGGTGCCGTCGGAGAACAGGGTGATGTTGGCGAGATCCTGCACACCGCGCTGACGCAGGTGGTCGACCGCGACGCGGATGTTGTGCAACGAAATCCCGGTGTCCAGCAACCGCTTGACGATCTTGAGGACCAGGATGTCCTTGAACGAGTACAGCCGCTGGCTGCCGGAGCCGGCCGCACTGCGGATCGACGGCACCACCAGCGAGGTGCGGGCCCAGTAGTCCAGCTGCCGGTACGTGATGCCGGCGATCTGGCAGGCGCTCGGACCGCGGTAGCCGACCAGCTCGTCGGGCACGGAGTCGTCCGGGAAAAGTCCGGGCTGCACGGGTGCGCTGGCTACGGTGACGCTGCGGTCACTGGCCGCCGGGCTACCGCTGTCAGCTAGGTTGAGCTGCTCTTGGCGTGGCTGCTCGCTCACGGTGGTTCCTCTCCGCGATCGCGCTCTCGTCGTTAGCTGCGTCTATGGCTGCATCGCAGCCACGTGTGCTCAGGCCCGAGTGCTAGTAGAGCTTACGCTGATAGCCGCCGCGCCTGTAGTCGCGATCAAAGTATGGCTGCCGCGGGGCCAAGTGCGCGGGCTATCCGACAGCGTGTCGACATCACGGTGTGCTTTGAGACGGATCCGTGATGTCACCGTCCAGGCTAAACCAGCCACCCCCGCCGTTCCCAATCGCTGGTCGCGGCGGGTTTGCCCCCGTGGCGTGCGCATCGTCGGCGCGCTAGGTCGCCTTGAAATCGTCCGGGGACACGCTGTCGAGAAATTCCTTGAACTTCTCCACCTCGTCCTCCCGGACGGCGGTGCCGCCTTCCTCGTCGCTCTCGTCGGGGATCAGCAGGCCGGCCTGGGCGAGCACGCCCTCCTCCACGTAGATCGGGACGCCGACCCGCAGCGCGATCGCCACCGAGTCCGAGGGCCGGGCCGACACGGTGATGTTGCGGTCGAACACCAGGTCAGCGTAGAAAGTGCCCTCCTGCAGATCGACGATGCGCACCTCTTTCAGCGAATGCCCAAGCGCGGCAATGACATCCCTGATCAGATCGTGCGTCAACGGGCGCGGGGGCTCGACACCTTGCTGCTCGAGGGCGATGGCGGCGGCCTCGGACTGACCGATCCAGATCGGAAGGTATCGGTCACCGTTGGTTTCGCGCAGTAACAGCACCGGCTGGTTCTGCGGCTGCTCTACGCGAATGCCGACAACACGAACTTCACCCATTTGTGTCTGCCCTCCGCATTAGTGGCGCCGGTTGGATTGGTATTCGCCAGTGGACGGCGAGGTGAAAATTCCGCCCTGCTGCCGAAAACCAAGCTGTCGACCGAAGTCTAGTCCTCAGCGATCGAGAACGTCGCGAACGGCGGATTTGATCAGCGACGTGTGCAACGTGATCGCGAGCGCCGCGACTTCGCGCGCCAAATCGTCTGCGCGATCGCGCGCACCGGCCTTGCCGGCTTTGACTACCGGCCCGGCGATTTGGGCGATCAGGTCCGACTGGCGATCGGCGGCGGAGCGGAAAGCGCGCAGATGCCGCGGCTCGACACCGTAATCCGACAGCGCCCGCGCGCACTGCAGGATGACGACGGCGTGCTCGTCGAAGAAACCGGCGGGCCCGGTGGTGATGACCCCGGCTTTGAGGAGGGCGATCAGCAGGTCGTCCCCCACGCCCGCGCGGTCGAGCAGTTCTTCGCGGCTCAGCCGGACGTGGGTGGGGGCCACCGCGGAGGCGTCGGGGCCCGCGTCGGCGGCTTCCCCGGTGCCCGCCACGGACACCAGGCGCGGAACGGAATACGGCCCCTTGACGGGCGGCAGCTCGCCGTCGGGCTGGGCGTCCAACTGCGCCCTGATGACCTTCAGCGGCAGGTAGTGATCACGTTGCGCGGTAAGGATGAACCGCAACCGCGCGCAGTCATAAGCGGTGAACCTTCGATAACCCGACGCGGCCCGTTGCGGCGTCACCAGCCCCTCGGCCTCCAGGAAGCGGATCTTGGAGATGGTGACATCGGGGAAGTCCGGCCTCAGCAGTTCCAGGACCGCCCCAATCGACATCCCGGCCAGTGCCGAGCTATCGGGTGCGCTCACTAGCCTGAAGATCCTCCATCCTCACCCTGCTTGGGTCCGGTGAGAAACACCAAGCGGAACTTGCCGATCTGCACCTCGTCACCGTTGGCAAGCACCGCGGAGTCCACGGGCTCACGGTTGACGTAGGTGCCGTTGAGACTACCAACGTCGACCACGCTGAATTCGTTGTTTTCCAACCTGAATTCGGCGTGCCGGCGGCTGACCGTCACGTCGTCGAGGAAAATGTCGCTGTCGGGATGCCGGCCGGCGGACGTGGTGGGCTGGTCCAGCAAAAACCGCGAGCCCGCGTTCGGTCCACGCTTGACGACCAGCAACGCCGAGCCCGCGGGGAGTCCTTCGACCCCGGACACCGCGCTCTCGGTTCCCGCCTGGGCGGGAGCGTCCAGCTCGTTGAGGAAGTCGGCACGGAAGACCGAAGTCGTCTCCACCGTGACTTCGTCCGAATTCTGGTCGTTGTCCATGTCCGTCACGCGCTGCTCCTCACTGGCTGCTGTGGCGTTGTCTGTCCGGGCCGCTCGGCCGGCTTGTGCACCAGGTTTGCTTGCCCGATGTGCCGATTACTGCCGTTTCGTACGTTCAAGAGTCTTTCACGTGTCTTTCAGCGATCTTCGAGAGAGATCAAAGGTCGATGTGTCGACGGTACCGCGCACCGGCTTGCAATGCGCCCACCACCTGACGATCCGAAACTTCGATTTCCCCGCACCCTGGCTGCACCGCGCGCTGGCCGCGCCGGGCTGCAGGGACATTAGCAATCGTCATTCGGTGAGCGTTCCGCGGTAGGCCTCCGCGTCGAGCAGCGAAGAAATCGCCGACTCCAATTCGCCGACGTCGGATACCTGCACATCCAGCAACCACCCGCCCCCGTACGGGTCGGAGTTCACCAATTGCGGACTGCCGTCCAGATCGCCGTTGACCGCGGTCACCTTGCCCGACACCGGCGCGTAGAGGTCCGACACCGATTTCGTCGATTCGACCTCACCGAACGATTCGCCCGCGGTCAGTTCGGTGCCCACGTCGGGCAGCTGAACGAAAACGACATCACCCAATGCCGACTGCGCGAAATCGGTGATGCCCACCCGCAGGGTGTCATCCCCACTTCGGCGAACCCATTCGTGTTCGGCGGTGTAGCGCAGATCGGGCGGGATATCGCTCACGGGTGGTCCTGTTCTGTTCGGGTGGTGCTCACTTGACGGGCTGAGCGTATTGGTGTGGTTTTGGTTGCCGCAAGGTGGTGACGTCCACTCGGTCGGCCTGCTGAACGGACATTCGCGCACCGACGCGCTTGACGGCGTCCTGCGCGCCACCGGGAATGTTCATCGCGGCGGCCAGGGTGGGTGGATCGCCAATCGCCAGAATCGAATACGACGGCGACAGGGTCTTGGAGTCGATGATCAGCGACCCAGGAGTACCCACCACCCAGGTGTCGACACCCACCCGCACCGATTGGTGTGCGTCGTTGACCTCGATCGCCTCGGCGCCTGCGGCGCGCAACTCGTTGATCACGTCGAGCATCGTCTCGGGCGCGACCCCGGGTCCGGGGTCATCGATCGTGACGGTGACGCCGGGGCCGGTGGCGCCGACCGCCCCGACCAGAATGGACAGCGCCGCCAGCCTGGACTGTGCTGATTGGATGGCGGCCTGGTCGTTGTTTCCGGACGCCTGCAGCGAATTCAGCGTGTTCTGTAGCTCGTTCACCTCGGTGTTGAGCGTGCCTTCGCGCTGCCGCAACGAATCCAGCAGCACCAAAAGGTCTGCGGGGCGGGCCGTCTCCAGCGAGTCACCCGATTCGGTCTGGCGGACCTGGGTGACGATCGCCAGCCCCAGCAGCAGGCACAGCATGGCGGCCAGCGTCCCGAACGCCATCCGGGACCGGCCGCCGCGCACCATGCCGGAGAGCCCGTTGCGGTGCAGCGGGCCGATTTCCGGACGGGGGCTTTTCGCGTCCAGTTCGTGGCGGCCGCGCGGCGCGCCCTGGTCCCGCGCCGCGCCGGCCCCGGGGCGATCGGGCCCGGTTGGCCCGTCGGCACTTTGGCCACCGGCGGCGCGCCGTCCGGCGTTGCGATCTTCCGGATCCTGGCTCACGTCGGCCTCGCGTGGGTCATGGCGGTCACGCCCCGAACAGCCTGCGGCGCAGGGCGGCGGCATTGCCGAAGATGCGGATGCCCAGCACGACGATGATGGCCGTGGACAACTGCGTGCCGACGCCCAGTTGATCGCCCACGTAGACGATCAGCGCGGCCACGAAGACGTTGAACACGAACGAGATGACGAACACCTTCGGATCGAAAATCCGCTCCAGGTATGCCCGTAACCCGCCGAACACCGCGTCCAGCGCCGCGACCACCGCGATCGGCAGATAGGGCTGGACGACTTCGGGCACCGCGGGGTGGAAAACCAGGCCGAGCACGATGCCGATCGCCAGTGCCGCGATACCGATCATGCTTGGTTTCCCGTCCGCGTCTCACCCGGGGGAACCTGTCTGTCCAGGACTTTTCTCACTGTGGCCCAATCTGCTTGGCGAACTTGACATCCCGGGTCGATCCGGCGGGAAGCGTTAGTCCGTCGCCGGCGTCCACGGTAACCACGACGCCGTAGGAGATCTGCAGCAGCCTCAGCCGCTGCATGCCCGGGCTGTTGTCGAAGACATCGCGCATCGCGCGCGGCGGCCCGATAGCCAGGACGGTGTACGGGCTGCTGGTCGGGGTGTTGTCGACCAGGATCGCCCCTCCGGCCTGCCGGATGGTGACGTTCGGCCCGATCCGCACACCGCCGACGGAGATCGCCTCGGCGCCGCTCGCCCACAGCGAATTGACCAGCAGCTGCAGATCGCGGTCCAGGATGATCTGGCGGCTGCCGCTCACCCGCTGCTTGGACACGTCCGAAAGGTTCGGGCTGGCACCGGGATCGGTCACGGTCACCTTCAGCCCGGGCCCGATGATCGCCGTGCTGGCCGCCGCCAGGCTGAGCGCGTCGAGGCGTTTCAACAGGCTCCGCCCCTCGGCGTCTTCGGCCAGAGCGTGGCGCTGCACGTCGTCGACCCGAGTAGCCAGTTGGCTGCGGCGCTGGTTCAGCTTGGCGGCGGAGCCCTCCGTCGACCGCACATTGCCCAACAGGAGCTCCTGCTCGGACCGCACCCCGGGGGCCACCGAGCGGGCCTGCGCGACCGCGGCGGCGAAGACCGTCGCGATCAGCAGCGCCGCCAACGCCTGCCAGAGCCAACCGGCCACGCGCTGCCGCCCGCCGCGGGGCGCGGCGGCGGCGCCGCGCTTGGCCGCCGCCGCCGCGTAGCCGGGGTCGAGGTGCTCGGACAGCAGCGCGCGCAACAGCGACGGCACCGGGATCGTCTTGGGCCGCGAAGCCACATGCGCGCCGTGACCGGCGTTGGGGTCGTAGCCGCCGAGCAGGCGGTCGGCGTCAGCCATGGTCAGCCACCTTCGCCGCGGCCGAGGGACGGGAGCCACGGTCGACCTTGGGCATGCGTCGCAGCACGAGAGTCATCTGCACCGCATACTGCACGAACGCCCACAGGTAGGCGTACATGCCCCAGGCCAGGAAGGCCCATCCGCAGGCGCCGATGACGCGGCTCCACAGCGCGTCAAAGGTGCCCAGCAGCACCAGCGGGAATCCGGACATCAGCGCGAACGTCGCGGCCTTGCCGATGTAGGTCACCGGCAGCGCCGTCAGCCCCCGGCTCCAGAGCAGCGGCAGCGTCGCGGCCAACAGGCCGTCGCGCGCGATCAGGACGATGACGAACCACCACGGCACGATCCCGCTGAACGCCAGGACGATGGGCACGGCCACCATGTAGAGGCGGTCGACCGCGGGGTCGAGCAGCACCCCGAGCTTGGAGGACTGATTGAGCAGCCGGGCGATCTTGCCGTCGGCCCAGTCCGAGGCCCCGCTGAACATCAGAATCGCGACGGCCCACCCGTTGGCATGCGCGACCAGCAGCGCGTAGACGAACACCGGGATCAGCGCCAGGCGCACAGCGCTGAGCACGTTGGGGACCGTCAGCACCCGGTTGGGTGGAAGCACCGGCTCCATGAGCCGTGACATTAGCCCGCCGACGATGCGGTCCGCAGCGCGGACCGAGCGGGAGGCGGGCGCTAGCGGAACACCCCGGGCAGGCTCAGGGTGGACAGGGTGTCGTCCGACAGCGGGTTGTCGTTGACCATGTAGGTCCACGTCGACGTCGGCCGCGCCAGCTTGGACAGGTCCAGGCCGGGCTCCTCCTCGAGCACGTTCGCGGTTTCGAACGTCTGCTGGGCCGCCTCGATCGCGTCGGCGGCCAGGGACGCGAACGCGTCGACGGCCATCCGGTGAAACTCGTCCAGCGGGTTCTGCCGGCCCAGCGCGCGCAGGTGGATGCTCTCGCGGATGTCGGCCAGGTACGCCAGGTGGTCGGCCCAGCCGCGGTCGAGGTGATACAGCATGATCTGCCGGCAGATCGTCTCCAGGCGCTCTTCGGAGATTCCTTCGGTGTCGGCCAGCTCCTCGTACCGCTTGGGCGCCAGCTCGGCGAGCTCCTCACGCGCGGTCGGCGTGCGCAGCAACGTATCCCGTCGACCGACGATGATGGCCCGCTGCTGGGCGATCAGCTGGTTGTAGCGCCAGGTGTTGGCGTGCACGTCCAGCATGCGGCCCTCGGCGACGCGCTGGGCGTGGTCGAGCAGGCCCGCGGCCTTCGGGCTGACGATCCTGCCGTCCTCGTCGGTCTGGGTCGGCAGCTTGTTGTGGTCGAGGTTGGCGGCGACGACGTCGTCCTCCCAGCTGGAGAAGAAGACGGACGAGCCCGGGTCGCCCTGACGGCCGGCGCGGCCGCGCAGCTGATTGTCCAGGCGCTGGGTGTGGTGCCGCCCGGTCCCGACGACGTGCAGCCCGCCCAGCTCGGCGACCCCGTCGTGGTCGGCTTCGTCGGAGCCACCGAGGCGGATGTCGGTGCCGCGCCCGGCCATCTGCGTCGAGACGGTGACCACGCCGAACTTGCCCGCCTCCGCGATCACCTGGGCTTCCTCGGCGTCGTTTTTGGCGTTCAGCACCACCGCGGGCACACCGCGGCGCAGCAGCCGCTCGTGCAGCTCCTCGGATTCGGCCACGTCGCGGGTGCCGACCAGCACCGGCTGCCCGGTCTCGTTCACCTCGGCGATGTGCGCGACGATCGCGTCGTTCTTGGCCGCGGCGGTGATGTAGACCCGGTCGGACTCGTCTTCGCGAATGTTGGGCTCGTTCGGCGGAATTGGTGACACGCCGAGCTTGTAGAACTGGCGCAGCTGCTCGCCGGCGGCCAGCGCCGTGCCGGTCATGCCGCACACCGTCGCGTACCGGTTGATCAGCGCCTGCACCGTGATGGTGTCGAGCACCTCGCCGGTCTCGGTGGTCTCGATGCCCTCCTTGGCCTCGACCGCGGCCTGCAGGCCGTCCGGCCAGCGCTGCAGCTGCGCGATGCGCCCGCGCGCGGCGTTGATCAGGTGCACCGCGTCGTCGCGGACGATGTAGTGCACGTCGCGCTGCAGCAGCACGTGCGCGTGCAGCGCCACGTTGATCTCGGTCAGCGTGGTGACGACGTGTTCCTCGGAGTACAGGTCGATGCCGCCGAGCGCCTTTTCGACCTTGCGGGCGCCGACCTCGGTCAGGTGCACGTTGCGGCTGTCGGCGTCGGTGTCGTAATCGGTGCCGGCTTCCAGCTGGCCGGCCAGCTTGATGATCTCCAGCCGCGGCGTCTCGCGGTGCGTGGTCCCGGCCAGCACCAGCGGCACCAGCGCCTCGTCGACCAGCACCGAGTCGGCCTCGTCGATGAGCGCCACGTCGGGGTTGGGCGACACCAGGTCGGCGACGTCGGTCACCAGTTGATCGCGCAGTACGTCGAAGCCGATCTCGTTGACCGAGGCGTAGGTGACGTCGCAGCCGTACGCGGCACGGCGTTCCTCGCTGGTCGACTCGGCGGTGATCCAGCCGACCGTCAGGCCCATGGCCTCGATGAGGGGGCCCATCCATTCCGCGTCGCGGCGGGCCAGGTAGTCGTTGATGGTGACGACGTGCACGTGCCGCCCGGCCAGCGCGTATCCGGCCGCGGCGATCGCGCCCGCGAGCGTCTTGCCCTCACCGGTGGCCATCTCGATGACATCGCCGGCCAGCATGCGCAGCGCGCCCAGCAGCTGCACGTCGAACGGCCGCAGCCCGCTGGCCCGCTCGCCCGCCTCGCGCGCGATGGCCAGGAACTGCGGGATGTCCTCGGAATCCGCGAGGTCCTCGAGGTTGAGCAGCCCGGCCGCCTTGCGGAGCTGTTCGTCGGTCAGCCCGGCCGCTTCGTCGTCGTACTCCGACGAGTCGGTGACCAGGGTGAGCGAGCGGTTGCGGTCCTTTTCGGTGCTGGCGCCGAGCAGCTTCCAAAAGCGGCTGCTCAGCCTGCCGGGTTGAGCGCGGGTCGTCTTAGGCACAGGTCAACGGTACGCGGTGGCTTGTCGCGCGGGCCCAAGCCCAGTCGGCGGCAGCGCGGAGCGCACGCACCTCAGGCGAGGTTCGAGCGGCGTGGATACGCGACCTCGGGGTCGGTGAGCACGTTGACGACGGCGGGCAGCCCGCTGGCGAAGGCGCGTTCCAGCGCGGGCCGCAGTTCGCCGGGCGTGGCAACCAGTTCGCCGTGGCCACCCAGCGCCCGCGCGACCTCGTCGTAGCGGGTCCCCGGACGCAGCTCGGCCACCACCGAATAGCCGTAGAGCGCCTTCATCGGGTGGTGTTCGAGCCCCCAGATGCCGTTGTTGCCGATGACGGACACCACCGGCACGTTGTGCCGCACCAGGGTGTCCCACTCCATGCCGCTGAAGCCGAACGCGCCGTCGCCCTGCAGCAGCACCACCTGACGGTCCGGGTGGGCGAGCTTGGCGGCCAGCGCGTAGCCGGGGCCCGATCCCAGGCAGCCGAAGGGGCCGCTGTCCAGCCAGCACCCCGGTTGATAGCTGTCGATCACCCGCCCGGCGTACGACCCGAAATCGCCCGCGTCGATCACGACGATCGCGTCGCGATCCAGCATGGGTGCCAGCTCCGCGTACACCCGCATGGGGTGCAGCGGGCTGCGGTCGTCGGCCAGCTCGGCCTGCTCCGTGGCCCGCGACGCGGTCTCGGCGGTTCGCAGTTCGCCGATCCAGTCCCGGTGGTCGGTCCCGGTGGCGGGCGCCAGGGCCGCGAGGATGGTCAGCAGGTCGCCGTAGAGTTCGGCCTGCACCGGCCGCGGGTGGCCGCGTTCGGGTTCGGCCCGGTCCACCACGATGAGCTGGGTCTGCGCCCCGAACACCGCGCCGAAACCCAGCCGGAAATCCATCGGCACGCCGACGATCAGCGCAACGTCGGCCTCCCCCAACGCTTTTCCGCGAACCCGGGAGAACGCCAACGGGTGGTCGGCGGGCACCGCGCCGCGGGCCATCCCGTTCATCAGCACCGGGATCTGGAGTTCCTCGGCGAGGCGCAGCAGGGCCGCTTCCCCGCGCCCCCACCAGACGTTGGTGCCCGCCATGATCACCGGACGCTGCGCAGCGGACAGCAGCGCGGCGGCGCGGCTCAGCGCCTGGCCGTCGGGTGCCGGGCCCGGCGGCAGGTCGACGAGGGCGCCCGGCCGGCCGTCATCGTCGGACATGGAGAACGCATGGTCCATCGGGAAGTCGACGAACCCCACGCCCGACGGCGCACCGACCGCCGCGCGCAGCGCGTCGTCGACGAGCCGGCCGGCGTCGTCCGCCGACTGTGCGGTGGCCGCGAAGCGGGCCAGCGGCGCGACGAACGGCACGTGGTCGATCTCCTGCAGCGAGCCCATGCCCCAGCGCTGCGCCGGCGCCCGTCCGCCGAGCACCACCAGCGGCGACTGGTTCTGCTGCGCGGCCGCCATCGCGCTCATCCCGTTGGTGATGCCGGGCCCCGCCGTCAGCGCGGCCACGCCCGGCGACCGCGTCACCTTCGACCACCCCTCGGCGGCGAAGGTCGCCGTCTGCTCGTGGCGGGTGTCGATCAGCCGAATGCCCTCGTCGCGGCAGCCGTCGTAGATGGAGAACAGGTGGCCGCCCGACAGCGTGAAGACGGTGTCGACGCCGCTGGCCCGCAGACGCCGCGCGACAAGCCGGCCGGCGTGCAATGTTTGTGCGGGGACGGCGTCGGTAGTCATGACCGCAGCCTAACCAGATCCGTCGGGTACCTTCGCCGAAGGATTTGAAGTCGAGGACAGTCCGACCACGCCCGTTAAGGAGGGACCGACCGTGGGCCCCAAGCCGTTCACGCCATCGATCGACTGGTCGACGGCAACCATGGATTCGTTGCGGTGGCTCGCCATGGCGTGGGTGATCGGCGCGGTTTGCCTGCTGGTCGTGCTGGTTGCCCTGCGCTACCTGACCCCCTGGGGCCAGCAGTTCTGGCGGATCACCCGGGGATACTTCGTCGGCTCGGCCAGCATCAAGGTCTGGCTGATGCTCGGCGTGCTGCTGCTGTCGGTGGTCCTGTCCGTACGCCTCAACGTGCTACTCAGCTATCAGTCCAACGACCTGAGCACGGCGGTGCAGATCGCGGTGCAGGGCATGGCGGCGGACAATGACAAGATCAAACAGTCTGGGGTACATGGCTTTTGGATGTCGATCGCGATCTTCATCCTGCTCGCGACGCTGTTCGTTATGCGCGTCATGGCGGACATCTACCTGACCCAGCGCTTCGTCATCGCCTGGCGGGTCTGGCTGACCGCCAACCTCACCGACGACTGGCTCGAGGGCAGGGCGTACTACCGGGACCTGTTCATCGACAACACCATCGACAACCCCGACCAGCGCATCCAGCAGGACATCGACATCTTCACCGCCAACGCCGGTGGCACTCCGAACGCACCGACCAACGGTACGACCAACACGTTGCTGTTCGGAGCCGTCAACGCGATGGCCTCGGTGATCTCGTTCGCCGCGATCCTGTGGAACCTGTCCGGCGACCTGACCGTTGCCGGTGTCAACCTGCCGCGCGCCATGTTCTGGGTGGTGCTGGTCTACGTGCTGGTGGCCACGGTGGTGGCGTTCTGGCTGGGACGCCCGTTGATCTGGCTGAGCTTCAACAACGAAAAGCTCAATGCGGCCTTCCGTTACGCGCTGGTCCGCCTGCGCGATGCGGCCGAGGCGGTGGGCTTCTACCGCGGTGAACGGGTCGAGCGCCGACAGCTGTGGCGCCGCTTCACGCCGATCATCGACAACTACCGCAGGTTCGTTCGCCGGACCATCATCTTCAACGGATGGAACTGGTCGATGACGCAGGCGATCGTTCCGCTGCCCTGGGTGATTCAGGCGCCGCGGTTGTTCGCCGGCCGGATTCACTTCGGCGATGTCACCCAGACCGCGGTGGCCTTCGGGCAGATCGAGGAGTCGCTGTCGTTCTTCCGCAACAACTACGACGCGTTCGCCTCTTTCCGGGCCGCGATCATCCGACTGCACGGGCTGGTGGACGCCAACAGCAAGGGCCGGGCGCTGCCCGCCATTCTCGTCAAACCCAGTGAAGAGACGGCGGTCGAGCTTCGCGGCATCGAGGTGCGCACGCCGGAGGGCGACCAGCTGGTCGACTCGCTGGACATCCAGCTCGACCACGGCGACACCCTGGTGATCACCGGCCGCTCGGGGGCCGGCAAGACGACGCTGCTGCGCAGCCTGGCCGAACTGTGGCCGTACGCCTCGGGGACCCTGTGCCGTCCGGACGGCGACAACGCGACGATGTTCCTGTCGCAGCTGCCGTATGTGCCGCTCGGCAACTTGCGCACCGTGGTGGCCTATCCGAATTCGCCGGACGATGTTTCCGACGAGCAGCTGCGCGACGTGCTCACCAAGGTGGCGCTGGCGCCGCTGATCAACCGGCTGGACGAAGACCACGATTGGGCCAAGGTGCTCTCCCCCGGCGAGCAGCAGCGGGTCGCCTTCGCGCGCATTTTGCTCACCGAGCCGAAGGCGGTCTTCCTCGACGAGGCCACCTCCGCGCTGGACGAGGGCCTGGAATTCGCGCTGTATCAATTGATTCGGGCCGAGCTGCCGGAGTGCGTCATGGTCAGCGTGAGTCACCGGCCCACCGTCGAGCAGCACCACGAGCAGCAGCTGCACCTGCTCGGCGGCGGCCCGTGGCAGCTGGGCCCGGTCGACAAGGAACCCGCGCAGGTGTAGCGCCTAAATGCGGTGCCGGGTAAGGGCTTCCGCGGTGACCCGCTGCGCCTCGCCCGCCCGCCGCGACGTCTTGAGGAAGACCGCGGCGTGCAAGGCATCGAACACCGCGATGTGCGCGATGCGGCTGGTGACGGCTTCCACGCGGAAGTCGGTCTCTTTGGCCCCCGCCACCAGCACGATGTCGCACAGTGCGCTCAGTGGCGAGCGGTAGAAACTGGTGATGGCAATGGTGGTGGCGCCGGCATCGCGGGCCGCTTCCACCGCCATCAGCGACTCGCTGGTCTGACCCGTGTGGCTGAAGCACAGGCACACCGCGCCGGGCTTGAGCAGTCGGGCCGCGACGTGTTGAACGTGCCCGTCCGCGGGCGCTTCCGCGCTCAAACCTATTGTGCGCAACCGATATCCGGCGTCCTGGGCGGGTGGCGCGGATGTCCCCACTCCGACACAGAGCACGTGAGACGCGCCGGCCAGGGCGACGACCGCCGATTCGAACATTGCGCTGTCGATCGTGTCGGCGGCTCCCGCAACCGCCGCCTGCGAATCGGCGAGCACCTTCTTCAAGACCGTGAACGCGTCGTCGGTCGGGCTGAGGCCCTCGGGCAGGGCCTCTTCGGCGGGAATGGTGTCGGCGGCCAGCCGGATCTTCAGGTCTGCGTAACCACGCAGGCCCACGTCCTGACAGAACCGCACCACCGAGGCCACCGAGGTGGCGGTGTGCTCCGCGAGGTCGCTGACCGTCATGTGGATGATCGCCCGGGGATCGTCCAGGACCGCTTGACCGATCGTCCGCGCCCGAGGGGTCAGGTTAGGCAACGCCGCGCGGATATGCGCGACCACCGATCCCGTCGGAGGCCGGGGATCGGTGGTCGTCATGGGTGAATCATGGCACGGCGGACGCCGCGGGTTGGGGTAGAGCCAGACCGGCGGTCGCCGGCGTGCGATCGTCGCGTCCGGTCGAGGCGATGTCGTCGAGCGATCGCCCGCGCGGTTCGGGCACCAGGAAGGACAAGCCTGCGGCCCCCAGGCAGCACGCCGCCGCGACGAGTTCGGTGCCCTGCAATCCCCACGCCGCGAGCATGGGCGGAAAGGTGATCGCGCCCACGAACGCCCCGATCTTGGCGGTGCCCGCGGCGAAGCCGTGCGCGGTCGCGCGAATCGACGTGGCGAACAGCTCGGCGGAGAGCAGCATGGTCGCCACGCCGGGCCCGAACCACACGAAGAAGCTGCTGAGCCCATATGCGGCGATGAAGAGCCCGACGTTGTTTCTGACCGCCGGCACCAGCGCAATGGCGGCGAGCCCCGCTGCCATCCCGATCAACCCGATGACCTGCAGCCTGATGTGGCCGATCTTGTCGATCGCCCAGATCGTGACGCCGAATGCCGGCACCGTGAACGCCGCGTACAACACCAGGTTGACGGCGACCGTTTCCATCGCGGAGGCGTGCGGCGCAACGTTTTTCACCAGCAGGGGCGCGCTGATGGTGTTGCCGTAATAGGCGATGTCGAACAGGAACCACACCCCGGCCGTCATGAGCACGGCCCGCCAGACGCCGGGTGCCGTGAGGCATTGCCGCATTGTGCGGCGGGCCGGCGGCGTGCCGGTGGCGACCGCCGTGGTCCCGCTGAACGTGGTCAGGTCCGAGGCCGCCCGCTCCTCGTCGATTTCGGCCAGGAACCTCGGCGACTCCGGCGTTTTCGAGCGGGCATAGACAACCAGCAGAGACGGCACGGCCCCTAGGCCGAGCAGCAACCGCCAGGTCAACGAGTGGTCCAGCCCGGATCCCAGCAAGAGCAGGCCGACGGCAGGCCCGGCGATGGAGCCCAGCACGTAGCTGAAGAACATCAACGCGACCATCCGGCCGCGGTCGACGACGTTGGCGAACTCGGTCATCATCACGCCCGACACCGGATAGTCGCCACCGATGGCGATACCGAGGATGAAGCGAAATACCAGCAGCCACATGAAGTTCGGTGACAAGCCCGAGGCGATGGCCGCGAGGGTCATGACCAGGGCGGCCAGCCCGTACATGCGCTTGCGCCCCAAGACGTCGGACAGCCTGCCGCACAGGATGGCCCCGATCGCCGAGGCGATCAGGGCGCTGCTGCCCAACATCGCCACCTGGCCGGTGCTCAACCCCCATTCCGGTTTGATCAGCAGCAGGGCGGTACCGATGACGGTCAGGTCGTAGGCGTCGGTGAAAAATCCCGCACCTGAGACCACGATCGCCTTGTAGTGGAAGCGCTGAAATCGAGATTTGTCCAGAACGTCGATCACGCTTGGTGCCTCGGCCGGGTGACTCCGGGTCTGTGTCATGCGGCGACGGTAACGAGGCGATGAAACGATCTACCGAATTGCGGGTGAACAAAGGATGGAAGTTTCATTCCTGCCTACATCGTAGCTTGAAACTAAATTCCATGGCTTGCTACGGTCCGTCACGGAAGCTCTGAGCACCGAAGGGACAGCATGCCGACGCACCGCCACCTCGCCACCGACGTTCTCCAGCCCGCGGAGCGCCTTTCCCCGGCCGAACTCGACGCGTTCGGCCGAGACGGCTACCTGGTGCTACCCGGGTTCTTGTCCGGCGAAGGCGTGACCCGCCTGCAGAGCTGGGTCGAAGAGGTCGAGCGATGGCCCGACGAGCCCGGCGTGCCCTGGCTACAGCACGACGAGCAGATCGGCGGGCTGGTTCGGCGTGCCCGCACGGAGAACTTTTCGCCGTGTCACGATCATCTGCGCGCGCTGTTGACCACCGCCGCCATTCCGGCGATGGCCGGCCAGCTGCTCGGCGAGCCCGCCGTCCTCTATAAGGAGAAGATCAACTACAAGCACCCCGGTGGGGCCGGATTCGCGGCCCACCAGGACGCCCGCGCGTATCCCCACATCACCGTCAGCGTCAGTTGCCTTCTCGCGGTTGACGATTCGACCGTCGAGAACGGATGCCTCGAGTTCGTGCCCGGTATGCACCACCAACTACTGAGCACCGACGGAGACGGTTGCATCCACCCCGGCATCGCCGATGAGCTGACATGGCAACCCTGTTCCGTGGCCGCCGGTTCGTTGGTGTGGTTTCACAGCCACACGCCACACCGCAGCGCGCCCAACACGTCGCCCGCCTCGAGACGGGCGCTGTATCTCACCTATAACGCGGCCTCCCTGGGCGACTTGCACGAAACCTATTACCGCGACAAGCGCGCCGCGCTGTCCGCTGCGACCCTCGCCGGCGACCGCGGGGCGCAACGACTCAGCCTCATCGGCCACTTCCGCGGCGTCGCCCCCACCGAGAAGAACCAGTAGATGACAACCAGACCACATTGGCCGCACACACGTCTCACCACGGCGAGAGCTGTGACCGACGAGATCTTCGCGCTGTTCGCCGAGCGTGGTGACAGCCATTACGACGACGCGGTTACCCAAACTCAACACGCAGCCCAGTGCGCCGCCCTCGCCGACGCCGAAAATGCCGGCGCCGCAATGGTAATCGCGGCGCTACTACATGACCTCGGTCATCTCGTGGTCGACGAACACAGTGGCAACCGCGACTTCCTGAACGGCGACGAGAAACACCAAGTTGTCGCCGCGAGCATCCTCGGTCGTTGGTTCCCGCCCGCCGTGACCGCACCGATCGCGCTGCACGTCGCCGCGAAGCGCTACCTGGTCGCGACCGATCCGTCCTACGCTTGCGGCCTTTCGCCCGCCTCGGTGCAAAGTCTGCGGGTACAGGGCGGACCGATGAATGCCGAGGAAATCGTCCACTTCGGCCGTCTGCGCCACGCCGGCCAAGCTTGCCGGCTGCGCCGCTGGGATGACGCGGCAAAGGTTTCCGGCCGGCGCGTCCCACCGATCGAGCACTATCGTCCCACCGTGGAGGCCATGGTGGAGTTCGCGGCGGCGCCGTAGCGCGGCTACGCTGCCCCGGCCCGCCGGGCCGCGTGCGCTCCCGCGCGGTGTCTTTGCGCGGCTACGCTCCCCCGGCCCGCCGGGCCGCGTGCGCTCCGGCGCTGTGTCGTTGCGCGCCTACGCTGCCCCGGCCCGCCGGGCCGCGTGCGCTCCGGCGCGGCGGCCGAAGAACGATCCCTCGCCCAACTGGGTCCCGCTCGCGTACCCCTTGCCGTCTTGGGCGAGGTTGGACGCGCACGCGCCCGCGGCGTACAGGCCGGGCACCACGCTGCCGTCGGCGCGCTGCACCTCGCCGTCGACCGTCACCGCGAGGCCGCCGATGGTGAAACCGGCATACATCGCCTTGCCCAATGACATGTCGAACGCGCCCCACGGCCCCTTGTCTTGCGGCGCAAGGAACTCCGGCTGCTTGTGAAAATCTGGATCCTCACCGCGGGCGGCGTTGGCGTTGTACCTGTCCAGCGTCGCTACCAGGTTGCCTTCCGGAATGCCAAGCGCGGCTTCCATTTCCGGAACTGTTTCCCATCCATCGATCAGCGGTACCAGCGGCATTTTGGGATGTTCCAGATGCGCCTCGTCGACGATGAGAAACGCGGCGCTGTCCGGCTGGTCCATGATGAATCCGGAAGTCCTGGAATGGTAGGAATCCTCGGCAACGAAACGCTGTCCGAGCTTGTTCACGATGATCCCGGTCAGCAGGATCGACGGCGGGTACGGCGGCGCCGTGATGAAGATCTGATCCATGTGTTGGGTGGCACCGCCGGCCGATACACCCATCCGGATGCCCAGACCGTCGTCGTAGGTGTTGCCGAGCACAAACGGCTTCTCGGCCAGCTTCGGGGTGTACTCGGCCACCATGTCGGGATTCATCACGAAACCGCCCGCGGCGATGATGACCGACTTCGCTTTGATCGCACCGCTTTCGGAGAACTGCTTCCACATCACGCCGGTCACCGCGCCGGAGCCGTCCACGATCAATTCGGTAGCGCCCGTCTCGTAGCGGATTTGCACGCCCAAGTCGGCGGCACGCTTGAGCAATAGATCGATCACCATGCTGGCGCCACCGGTATCACCGGGCACCGGTACCTTGTGGCCGCGTGGGGCCGGCACGGCCTTCTCCAAAAACGGCCACACCTTCTCGTTGCCGGTGAACATCAACCCCTCGGTGTTGGGCTGGATCACCGCCTTGCCCGGGTAGTAGCTGCGTTCGAACTGGAAACCCAGGTCCTCCAGCCAATTGAAATGCTCGACGCTGCCGTCGCAGTAGGCGCGGATCTTGTCGAGGTCGGGCTGCCTCGACACCGCGACCAGGTACTTGTACATCTCCTCGGGGGAATCCTCTTGACCGGTTGCCTGCTGCACCGCGGTCCCGCCGCCGAGGTAAAAGTGGCCTCCGGCAAGCGAAGTGGTGCCACCCGCCGCGGCCGCGCGTTCGAGCACCAGCACCCGCGCGCCGGCCGCCGCCGCGCTCACCGCGGCGCAGCCGCCGGCGATGCCGAACCCGATCACCACGACGTCGACGTCGTCCGACCAGGTGGTCACGCCGTCCGCGCTGACTGTTGCCGGTATCTCCGTGCTCATTGGCGCCACTCCTCCTCGTCGCTGAGTTCCGCGTCGTCGCCGACGCGGCTCACTGCTGCTCTTGTTTGATGTAGTCGTAAAACGCCCGCATTTCGGGCGAAATGTATGCCAGCTCCAGATACGGCACCCCCGCCTGCGGCGCCGCCAGGTAGACGAATTGGATGCCTCCGGGCATCACGCCCCGCTGCACGACCGCGGCACCCTTGTCGGCGGCCTCGGTCACGGCCGCCTCCAGCCGCTCGGGGCTTTCGACCTCCGTGCAGATGTGGTGCAGACCCGGCCCGCAATCGGACAAAAAGTCACTATAGATGTTCTCGCCGCGGACCGGTTGGATCAGTTCCAATTGCATGTCGCCGAGGTAGCTCAGCGAGATGCTGGCAAAGAAGTCGGCGGGCCGGCCATGGTAGCTGCACGCGTCCGGAGCAAAATGCACATCGGGTATGCGCACCCACTTGCGCACACCTAACAGGCCGGTAAGGGCCGTTTCGGTGGCATCAAGGTCGGCGGTGACCCAGGCGATCTGCGTCGGCGACTGAACGGGAAGCGTCATCGCCTCGCACAATAGTCCAGTCGCCGGGCCGCCTGAAAGGGCCCGATCAACTTTGCCAAGACGGGCCGCTCCGGCCGGCGAATGCCCGAGTGAACACGTTCTAATTCTGGCTGTGCCCGCGGCGGACGCAAGGCTCAGTGCTGGGTCAGGACATCCACCAGCAGCCGCAGCTGGGCGTCGAAGACGGCTTCCGGGTCGGTCAGCGTATCGGCGCCGTACTGCCCGAACACCTCGAGGCTGATCGCACCCAGCACCCCCGCCCACAGCAAAAAGCATTTGGCGAGCACCCGGTCATCACCGGGGAACCCGAACTCGTGACGTATCCGCTCGAAGTCGGATGACGTCGGTTGCGGCGCAAGATCATTCGTCAGCCGGATATCGCCGGTGGCGATCCCGGCCGCCACCGCGTCGAACAGCGCCGCGACCACCCGGGTCCCCACCGCGACGGTGCGCTCCGGCGGAGCGTGATACCCGGGCACGGGACTGCCGTACAGCAGGGCCCAGCATGCCGGGTGCGCGACGGCCCAGCCGCGGGTCGCCCGCGCGATGGCGACGACGTCGTCGCTCCAGAGGTCTCCGACGGTCGCGCGGGCGCGATCGACGGCGTCGGCCAGGTCGGAATAGGCGTCGACCAGCAGCAGGGTCAACAATTCGTCGCGGCTGGACACATAGCGGTACACCGCCGAAGACACCATGCCCAGGTCGCGGGCTATCGCCCGCACCGACAATCCGGCCGCGCCGCGTTCCGACAGCTGGCGGTGGCCCAGCTCGATGATGCGTGCCTCGATCTGCTCCCGCGATTCCTGGCGTTTGCCCACGCGGTCAGTCTGACACAACCGAGAACACTGCTCTTGCTTTCCGCGGTGCGTTGTGGCAGCGTCTTCACGAGAGAGAGCACCGCTCTCGTAAATTTGACCAGGATTCGCTGAGAGGCCGCACCATGTCCACCCGCTATGAAGAACCGAATCGGGCCGCCCGCGTCGCCAACGGGGTCATCCGCTGGCTCGCCGAGGCGGGAATCAGCATCGCGGGCACCCGTGCGCTGCACGTCCGCGGCCGCAAAACCGGCAGACAGCGCGCGGTGGTGATAAACCTGCTGACCGTCGGCGGCGTCGAGTACCTGGTGTCGCCGCGCGGCAATACGCAGTGGGCACGCAACGTCCGGGCCTCCTCCGTCGTCGAGGTGGGTCCCCGCTGGCGGCGGCGTCGGCTGCGGGCCGACGAGGTCGACGACGCGGCCAAGCCCGAGCTGCTGCGCGGCTACCTGGCCAGATGGTATTGGCAGGTCAAGGACTATGTCGCCGGGCTGACCCCGGACAGCACCGACGAGCAGTTCCGCGCCGCCGCGCCCTCGATCCCGGTGTTCGCGTTGACCCCGGTGGGCTGACCGCCACTAACGCGCGTTGTCGCGCACCCCGAGGTCCTCGCGGACCTCCTCCGACGTGGCCCCCCACGACACCGCGGCCGGGAAGTCCCCCCACACGCTGTTGAAGATCCCGACGATCTGTCCCGGACCGCCGCTGGGCGCCAGATAGACCGGTCCGCCGGAATCGCCGTTATGGCTCTGCACGCCGTGCGACATGGTGAACCAGCCGTTGTTCACGCTCTCCACCGTCCCGCAGGTTTCACCGGTGATCACACCGAAATGGCAGACCGGCTGCCCGGGCGCCAGCGTCAGGCCGGGATCCGAGACCAGCGGCCGGCCACCCGGCAGGATGTTGTTCGCCGTGACGCTGTTGTCCAGCACGATCGCTTCGTAGTCGTTGATCACCTGGCTGGTGGACACCGTCGTTCCGCTGGGGGTGTTGTCCCGGAAAGCCGCCATCCGGCCGATGACGGCGCCGCCCCGATCCGTCACCACACCGCTGCCCCCGCCCCGGCAGTGCCCCGCGGTGAACGCGATCTTCAGGCCGGGGTCGACGTATCCCAGCGTGCAGACGCGGTTGTCCTGGCGTATTTCCATGCCCGGATACACCACGACGTCGGCTTTGGCCGGCGCCGCCGGCACAAAGGAGCTGAGCGCCACGACCGCAGCCGACGCGGCGAACGTGCGCGTTGCCAGACGATGCACCATGAACTCCGATCCATCGGGCCGATACCGACGGGAGGGTGAGGTTACGGCGTAACCGTTCCTCCACGTTCAGCTTTTCGCGCCGGCCTGCGCAAATGTTACAGGGAGGTCACGACCGGGGCGCCGGCCTCGGCGTGACGGGCCGCCCGGGGCAGCCAGCCGGGCGGGCCGAACACGTAGCCCAACCGATCGCGCAGGCGCGTCGCCGAACGCCAGTCGCGGGCCATCGCGACGTATTCCCGGGTCTGCAGCGTCCAGATGTTGAATGTGTCCACGCGCTTGGTGAGGCCGTAATGCGGCCGGAACAGCTCGGCCTGGAACGTCCCGAAGAGCCGGTCCCAGACGATGAAGATGCCGCCGTAGTTCTTGTCGAGGTACACCTTGTCCATCCCGTGGTGCACCCGGTGATGCGACGGAGTGTTGAACAAGAACTCGAACGGCCGCGGCAGCTTGTCGATCCGCTCGGTGTGAATCCAGAATTGGTAGATCAGGTTCAGCGAGAAGCTGAAGAACACCATCCACGGCGGAATGCCCAACAGAGGCAACGGAATCCACATCAAGATCTCGCCGCTGTTGTTCCATTTCTGGCGCAGCGCCGTGGCGAAGTTGTAGTACTCGCTGGAGTGATGCGCCTGGTGGGTCGCCCAGATCAGGCGCACGCGGTGCGCGATCCGGTGATACGCGTAATAGAGCAGGTCCACCCCGAGAATCGCGACGACCCAGGTGTACCAATGCCTCGCCGACAGGTGCCAGGGCGCCACGTAAGCATAGATCGCGGCGTAGCCGAGCAGGGCCAGGGTCTTCCAGCCGGCCGTGGTGGCCACCGACACCAGCCCCATCGAGATGCTCGCCACCGAATCGCGGGTCCGGTGCGCCCCTGACGCCGGCCGCGCCGTGTCGGCGGCCTCGGCCGTGAGGTGTTCCAGCTTCCGGGCCGCGGTCCATTCGAGAGTCAACAGCAGCAGGAAGAACGGGATGGCGAACAGCACCGGATCCCGCATCTGCGGCGGCAGGGCGGACAGGAAGCCGGACAGGGCACTCACACAGGTAAGACTACGACGAGCGCGGCGATGGCCGTCCGGCCCTCAGCGACGATCGTCGGACTGCGCTTCGTCCCCGGCGTACCACTGCACCGCGCGGACCCCGGGCAGCAGTGACAGTTCGGCCACCAGCCGCTCCAGCCGGGCCGGGGCGTCGCCGTTCATCAGCAGGTGGGCGCTGAGCGTGACTTCATCGCCGTCCGGGTTGCCGGTATGGATGCCGCGAAGCGTGATGTCATTGCTGTTCGCGTGCTGAACGATCTGGGCCCGCGCGTACTTCTCCTGCTTTGGACGGCAGACCACCTGCACGAGGTAGGGCACCAGGCTCTCGTCCTCTTCCGCACTGTTGTCGCGGTCGATCAGCCGGCCCAGCGGGCGCCCCAGCAGGTGGATGCCGATGACGGTCCCGGTGCCGATCAGCGCGAACACCAGGTGCCCGGACGCGGCCAGCACACCGATCGCCGCCGAGCACCACAGGGTGGCGGCGGTGTTGAGGCCCCGGACGTTGACGCCCTCCCGCAGGATCACGCCACCGCCGAGAAAGCCGATGCCGGACACGACATAGGAGGCGACCCGAGTAGGACTGGTGTCGGAGGTCGCCGCCGCGTAGAGCACGAACAGCGTCGCGCCTCCGGCCACGAGCGCGTTGGTGCGTAGGCCCGCGCGCCGCGCCCGCCATTGCCGTTCCAGGCCGATGAGGGCGCCACAGCCCACGCCGACGCCCAGCCGGAGCACGAAATCGAGAGCGCTCAGCGTCTCCAACGACACACTCCTTCCCCTGACTCGCCGTCGAGTATCCCCGGCCACACCGGGCGATTCCGGTTGCGGCCCCGGCGTGGTGCCGGTTGGCGCAGCTAAACACGTGGAGGTGAACGGCAGATGGACCCGGGCCAAATCGGGCGCGGGGCGGCCACATCGGCGAAACCTGCGCGCCGACAATTGGTTGCGCCGCGGTCACCCGACGTGCGGCGGTGCCGGACGCGCGGCTACTGTCGGTTAAGTTGCTGCGGGCAATAGTATTTCGCCGCGATCGCCAAGAACGATGTCGCGCGTTCGTTGGTGAGCTCGGGGTTTTGACTCTTCAGTTCGTCAACCATTTGAGGGCCGACTTCGCCGTCGCCCATCGACACGCACACCGATTTGGCGAACGTGATCGCCGCCTCGGGGGTCGCGTAGGTGATGCCCGCGCTCCGCAGCGACGCAAGGAAACCGGCCTCGTCGCCGCCGGGTGTCACCGGGTCGCCATGCGCGAGAGGGGCCATTCCGATCGCGGCCGAAACACCGACGCTCAGCACCAGCAGCAGCAGTCTCATGGCCCATGATTGTCCCATGTTGCGGCGATGTTCGCAGCGGCGGGAGACGTTACTCAGATCGCTTGAACAGCAATGCCTTCGCGACCGGCAGCCGCTCCCGGCTCACGCCTTTGAGAGTTGGTGGGGGCAATAAAACTTCGCGGATATCAACGCGAAGTTGGACGCCATCTCCATGTCCATGCCCGGATTGTGGGTCTTCACGTCGTGAACCAGCTCCAGGCCCGACTCGCCGTTATTCAAACACGAGCACACCGCCCGTCCGGCGGCGACGGCCGAACCGGGATTGGAGAAGCTGAAACCGGCTTGCTGCAGCGCCGCGACGAAGCCTCCGTCGTCGCCATCCGGCACGGGCGGGGGTTCGGCGTACGCAGGCGCAGCAAGGCCGATCATCGCGAACACACCGAGCAGTGCTAATAGTCGTTTCATCCCTGGTCACCCTTCTGCGTTGTCCGTCAACCGGATTGGGCATCGGCTGGCAGAACCTTCGACTTGCCACCCTTTTTCAGATGCACCGCGTGGATGCCGGGTTTCTTGGCCAGCTGTTCGAGGAGCGCGTCGAGGTTCTCCTGATCGACGTTGTGGTGCTGGACGGTTTCCGGCTTCTCCGAGATCTGTGCGACAAGGCGTTTCAGTTGTTCCGGCGATTGCTTGTCTTTGAGGTCCTTGATCGGGGTCATCCGGTTGCGCACGCCCGCCCGCGCCACGGTGGGACCACCGGCGCCCACGGCGCTGCCCAGCATTCCGGCCAGCCCCATCGAGCTGAACAGACTCCCCTGGCCCAGCGCGGAAGCGGGCACGGCCTCGGTTCCGGCGGCCGACAGGGCGGCGGCGACGGTCCGGATGGATGGGGTGGCCGTGGCCCAGCTCGGCGGGATCGACAACTTCCCGACCAGCGTGCCGGCATTTCCCATCCCTGCGATCGGACTGATCGAGCTGTACAGGGTGCCGCGACCGAAACCCAGCGCCCCCAGCCCGGCGCCCAGCGCGTCTTTGGGCAGCGCCCCATACCCGACGGGTGGGGCGAACTTGAGCCACTGCGACAACGGGAAGTTGATCAGCAACCCGACGTCGTTGAACTGCGTCGTCAGGCCAAGCGGCACCTTCACCGCGTTGTACAAGCCCGTGTAGAAGCTCGACCCGCCCGGGAGCCCGTTCAGGAGGCCCGTGACGAATTGGTTGTAGAGATAGGCCAGGTTCGCCGGGCCGGAGAACAATCCGCTGTAGGGCAGAGTGGTCGTGGCTGCGCTCGCCGCGGTGTTCGCCACATTGGCGGCCGGCGTGCTGGCCGCCGAACTCACCGCCGCGGCTTGCATCGGCGCCGCAGCCTCATTGGTGGTCTTGGGTGCCGGGCTGAACGCCGTCAGTTTGTTGGACGCGGTCGCCGACGAGGCGAAGTAGGTGTCCATCGCGGTGGCGTCCTGCGCCCAAAACTCGCTGTATTGGGCCTCGTTCGCGGCGATCGCCGACGTGTTCTGCCCGAACAGGTTGGTGGCTACCAGCTGCGCGAGCAGGGCCCGGTTTTCCGCGATCACGGCAGGCGGCACGTGGGCCGCGAATGCCGTCTCGTAGGCGGCGGCCGCCTCGGTGGCCTGCGCCGCGGCTTGCGCGGCCTGCGCGGCGGTCTGCTGCATCCAGGCCACATACGGGGTGGCCGCGCTCGCCATGGCGACCGACGACGGACCCACCCAGGGCCCGGCGGTCAGGCTCGAGAGCACCGACGAATACGACGTCGCGGTGGACTGCAATTCGGTGGCCAGGTTCTGCCACGCCGTCGCCGCGGCCACCAACGACCCCGCGCCCGGCCCGCTGTACATCCGGCCCGAATTGAATTCCGGCGGAAAGGCTCCGTAAAACATCTCGCGTACCCCCTACCTGGCTGCCTGGATCGACAGCGCTTGGGTGCCAACCGGTTTGGTCATCGCGATCACTCCTCGACACACGGGATCACGATGATGGTGGCCGCGGCCGGATCGGCCTCGGCGGCAACGCCGCCCAGCGAGCCCACTACCGTCCCGGCTCCCCCGGCCGGCCGGGTTGCGGCGGCCGCGACGGCGCGGCCGGCCAGGCTGGACAGGGCCATCTGGTTGAAGACGCCCTCCTCGGCGGCCATCGCGGCCGGCGCCGCCGCCAAGTTGGTCGGCAGCCCCTGGGCGAGTGTTCTGATCGCCGGGGCGGCTTCGGTCCAGCCCTGCGGCACCGACATGCTGCCGACCAGGGCGGCTTTGCCCATCGACCCCGACGCCTGCCCCGCCCCGACCGCGGAGCTCAGCATGGGCTTGACGGCGTTGGCGCCACTGGTCAGCGGCGCCAACGCCCCGGAGATGGCTTTCGGCCCGGCCAGATAGGCGGCGGCGCCTTGCCCGTTCTGGCCCCAGGCGTAGGCCTGGCCGAATGACAGGAACGGGCCACCCGGGATGCTGCTCCAGGACTGCGGGGAGAACGGCCCGGTGGCGACCGACCAGAACTCGTTCCAGTTGGTTATCGCACTCGGCAGGGTGAGTGACGAACCGGACGCCGCCGTCGGCGTGGTGCTGGCGTTGCTCGCGGCCTGTGCCGCCGGCGCCGTCGTGGTGCTCAGCTGGGACAGGTGGCTGACGGTAGCCCCGCTGGACTGCCCGGTGCTCTGGGCGACCGCGGCGGCTTGCGTCGGACCGGCCGAGTCGTTGGTGGTCCGGGGCGGCTCGGCGAACGGGGTCAACTGAGAGGCGCTCGCCGAAGCCGCTGTGTACGCGTACATGGCGGCGGCATCCTGCGCCCACATCTCCATGTAGTGGGCTTCGGTGGCGGCGATCGCCGGGGTGTTCTGGCCGAGGATGTTGGTGGCGACCAAGGTCGCGAGCAACGAGCGGTTGGCGGCGATCACCGGCGGCGGAACCGTCGCCGCGAACGCGGCCTCGTAGGCCCCGGCCGCGAGCTTGGCCTGGGCGCCCGCCTGCTCGGCCTGCGCACCGGTGGCGTGAATCCACGCCACGTACGGCGCCGCCGCGGCCGCCATCGCGATGGAGGAGGGGCCGGTCCACGGACCCGTCGCAAGAGTTTCGATTGTGGAGCTGTACGACGCCCCCGTGCTTTGCAGCTCCGCGGCCAATTCGTCCCAGGCAGCCGCCGCGGCCAGCAGCGGCCCCGACCCCGCTCCGACGTACATCCGCCCCGAGTTGTATTCCGGCGGATAAGCCCCGAAATCCAACATCTAAAACCTCCGGTCCCTCATCTGGCGGCCATGGTAGGCACGCAGTTGCGGCCCGGGCATCGACAAAGTCGCAGCTCTAAGGGAATTCATCAAATCTGCTACGAGATACATGTGCAGATTCCATGTACTGCAGACAACAAAGCCATCCTGCTCCTAGCTCTGAATCGGCGCCTGAATGGCGCCCGAACGACTAGTCAAGCCACGTTGCTTTTGCACCGACGATGGTGCCGATCAGTTATTTCGTCCAGCGTAGCCGTGAGGTAAACGCTTGTTAAACAAACATGTTCGCGCCGTCGTGAGCTGTGTGAGAACCGCACATGGCGCCGGGTGAATTAGTGGCATGAATCACCGGTAAGGGCAATTGTGAGCAGCGTTGAGCCGCGGCTAAATGTCATTAGTCCGTTGGTCTGTTAATTCGGCTGATTCTGTGCGAAAATCGGCGCCATGCCGACCTGATAATTGACCCGATTCTACCGCTATTGTGTCCGATCGCGAATCTTGACAACCTCCCCTATCGGTTTCAGTAAATCGCTAAGTTGTTCGTTTATCGGTTTGTTGTTATCGCATCCCGGGCCTTGGCGAGCCTTCTGTCCATAGGAATTGCCCCGCCGGTAAATCGCCCGGCCGTCGTAGTCCAACCACCGGTGATGACCTCGCGCGGACGACCGCGGAGGTAGCGCTCCGAGGGTCGCCGGCAACGGCCACGGCAGCACGAACGACCGCCAGATGTTCAGCGTGCGAGAGCGCGCCCCGGCCGCGAATCAGGGCACCGCGGGTCCCTCTATCGCCGGACCGGCAATTGATCGTCATACCGTTCTCCTCAGGTTTCCTCATACGAGTAGACGCGGTCAGTCTGCTCTAGCACTGATTAGCTACTGACAATTTCCTGGGAGGCGTTATTCGCTGATCGCTGGGGTTTTCGATGCCCTCACAGGGTTGATAACCGCGGTGTGAGAAGTTGCTAACGGGCCGGATCTCTGGGTTTGTGTGGTGGAAATGCAACGGGCCGCCCGGCCAACTCCACAACCGGTTGCGTCGCGTGAAGAGGCCCCGACGCGCAAGCTACGTCCGGCGATTGCGCCCGGCCAGGGGGACCCGCCACACACGGGCACGGCGGCTCCGGGGCCCCGTGCGGACGCGGTTCCCGCCTCCGATGCGTCAGCCAGGGGTGCGGGGGTTTGTCCCGCCATCGCCGGCGGATAGACGGTCAGGGCAGTAGACGCTGGCGGCGGCCTGGACGAACAGGGCAGCCTTTGCGGTGGTGAAGGCCGGGTTGAGGTCGTGGACGTCCCTGATGATGTCGAGTTCCGTGGTGCCTGAATTGGCCAAGTCGCACACCTTTTGGCCGGCTTTTATTGCGCGGTCGGGGTTCTGATAGGTGATTCCAGCCTTATTGAGGGCGGCCAGGAACGCGTCGTCATCGGAATCGGCGTGCGCTGGTAGCGCCAGGCCGGCGAAGGCAACGGCGCCGGCCAGAAACGGTAGGAATCGCATGTCGAAAGTTCCCTTCCCTAGCCGGCCGCCGGCGGGCGACCCATGATGCGGAGGCGGAACCCGTACATAGGTTCAGAGAACTCCTCCTCATGCCCACCGGGGATGCCAGCCAGGGGCACACCCGGCATGCCCACCGCCCCAGCCTCTTCCATCACCATCGGGGTGGCGGAACCGAAGCCGTGGTAGGCGCCCAGGCCGACCTGAGTCGTCGCCGCCAGTGGCGTGATCGCCGCCCCGGTGGCGCCCCAGGCCGGCGGAACAGACAGGGCCCCAACCAGGCTCGCCTGGCCCACGCCCGCCACCGCTGCCGCGCCGGGCGCGGTCACCGACGCCAGATTCGCGGTCCCCCCGAGTCCGGCGGCAAGGACCCCCAGTCCCGACGTGGTTGAGTCGACGGCGTTCAGGGAGGAGATGGAGTTCATGTTGACCGCCGCGTCGATGAACGACGTCGGGTTCAGCAGCCCGCTGGTGGTGAACGCGTTGGAGAAGTTGGCGACCGAGGCATTGTTGAGGAAGCTTCCGAACACGTTCCCGTCGGATCCATCCAAGAAGTTCATGAGTCCCGCGAGACCGGACTGGCCGGCGCCGTTGGTATTGGGCGCCAGTCCCAGCCACGCAAGCAGTCCACCCGACGGGTCGCTGGCGCTGGTCGCGCCGCTGGCTTGAGCAACCGTGACGGCTTGCTGCGCGACGCCGTCGCTGGTCGTGGCGGCTTGCGGCTGTTGGAACGGCGTCATTTCGGTTGCCGCGCGCGAGGCCGCGCTGTAGTTCGTCATCGCGGCCGCGTCTTGAGCCCACATCTCGCCGTATTGGACCTCGTTGGCCGCGATCAATCCGGCGTTCTGGCCGAAAATGTTGCTCGCCACCAAGTTCGTCAGCTGGGTGCGATTGGCCGCGACCGCCGCCGGCGGCACGGTCGCGGCGAACGCGGCCTCATAGGCTGCCGCGGCCGCGTTGGCTTGCGTGCCGGCCTGCTCGGCCTGCGAGGCGGTGGCGTTGAGCCACTCGACGAAAGGTGCCACCGCAGCCGACATTTTCGCCGAGGACGGCCCGAACCAGCCTTCGCTGGTCAGCGCGGCGATCACCGATTCGTAATTGGTTGCAGCGGAGCGCATTTCAGCAGAAACGGCGTTCCACGCGGCGGCGGCGGCCAGCATGGATTCCGAGCCTGGGCCGGAATACATTCTGGCCGAGTTGATTTCCGGCGGCAATCCAACATAAAGCGACATGACATCTTCTCCAGAGTTCTCAGCCGGCGGCCGGCGGACGTGGCATGACGACGGGTCGGAACCCGTATTTGGGAATGGCGCGGCGCAGTCGCCTACCGGTGCCGCCCATCGGACCCGCGACGCCCCCGGGTCCGCCCGCCGCCGGCGCTGCGCCGGCGTCAGTGAGACCGGTGACGCCGGTGGCCTGCACGGCGGTTTGACCCGGGTTGATATTGGCCGCCGACGCCCAGCTTTGCGGCACCGACATCGACCCCACCAGATGCGCGTTACCCACCCCGGCGGATGCGCCGCCGAGGCCGGCAGACCCCACCGTGTTCGATGCCAGGTCGGCAGCCGCGACGCCGTCGGCATCCGCGGCGAAGTCCCCGAGGCCCCCCAGCGCCGTGGCGTGCTGCGCCGCCAGGACGCCCTGGAGCGACGAAATGATGAATTGCGGGTTGAACGGGCCACCGGCAAGAGCACCGTTGACCACCGCGGTACTGAAGAAGTTGCCATTCGTGAAGGTGCCGAAGGCCGAATTGTCCGATCCGCTCAGCAGGCCCGCCAGATACGACGACACCGACCCGGGAGACGAGGAGCTGGAACCGCTGGCCGCCGACGACAGGTTCGACTGGACGGCACCGGCCGGCGTTTGAGCCACCTGAGCCACCGCGTTGGTTTGGCCAGCCACGCCGTCGGCGTTGGTGTTCGACTGCGGTGTGGCCAATGGCGTGAATTGTGCCGCCGCGCTCGATGCGGTGGCATAGCCGTTCATCGCGCCCGCGTCCTGGGCCCACATTTCGGCGTATTGCGCTTCGGTGGCGGCGATCGCCGGGGTGTTTTGACCAAAGATGTTGGTCGCCACCAGCATCGCCAGTTGGGCCCGATTGGCCGCGACCACCGCCGGGGGCACCGTCATCGCAAACGCCGACTCGTAAGCGGTGGCGGCGGCGAAGGCTTGGCTGCCGACCTCCTCGGCCTGGGTGGCGGTGCCGTCCAGCCACGCCAGATAGGGCGCTGCCGCGGCCAACATCGACATCGATGAAGGACCCAGCCAGCCTTCACTGCTGAGCTCGGTTACTACCGAGCCGTAAGAGGCTGCCGCGGCACGCATCTCGGCGGCCATTGTGTTCCAGGCGGCAGCGGCGGCCAGCATCGGTCCCGATCCCGGGCCGGAATACATTCTGGCCGAGTTGATTTCCGGCGGCAGCGCCGCAAAATCCAACATGGTCCCCCCTTTAGGGTTCAGCGGGCCGCGACGGCGTTGGCCGCCTCGGTGGCCGCATACGATCCGGCGCTGACCTGCAAGGTGGTCACGAAGTTTTCATGTATCGCCGCGGCTTGGGCGCTGAGCGCCTGAAAAGTCTGGCCGTGCCGTGCGAATTGCGCGGCGGTCAGCAGCGATACCTCGTCGGCGGCGGCGGGCGCCACTCCCGTCATCGGGGCGGCGGTGGCTGAGTTCTGGGCGGTCAGGGCCGAACCGATCTCGTGTAACCGGCTGGCGGCAATGTCCAGCGATTCCGGCTGTGCGGTAACAAAATTCATCACAAATCTCCCCACGAAGAAGTCGGCGTGCCAGAGATTCTGGCCAGCCGCGGGCGCGCGCCTACACCACATGTCAGAGCGCGCGTGTTACGAAAATTGGCTAGCTACAAGCCAATTCAGGAAAATGCGATGCCGAGATCGGATCGACGCGAAATGGTCAACGATCTGGCATACGGACTGTCATCGGGACTAATTCGCTCTCACCTCCTCTAAGCCAGGGCACGCGGGGGCGCCGCACAGCGCACACGGGGAGGAACAACCGGGCGATACAGCCGGTTGCGGCACCCCTCTCGTCAGAGCTTTGGCACCACACGGCGTATCCGGCCAACGAAGTCCGGAAGCCACTTGGGCTCAACCCTTAAGCCGGGAAGAGCTGTCCTGACCCTGGGCGTCTTTCGACGTTCGAGGTCAGTGGCCTGTGTCCGTGCAGACGCCTCACCTAACGAGGTGCTTGCAATGGTTATCGTTGCAAAGAAGCGAAGGTAAGTCAACCCTAACTACCACTCGATCGCAACAATTCACCTTACCGCCACGCGCGGGCCAGTTCGCCCGCGGGTCCGCGGCTAGTCCGACTTCTTTTCGGCGACCGCCGCGCTGAGGCCTTCGGCCAGATCCTCCTGGGTCAGTTCCTTGAACCGCAGCAGCTGCCGCTCGCTGAACTCGGTCACGTCGCTGGACAGCACCGCATCCAGGTCCTCGTCGTCCAGCCGGAAGCTCCGGTGATCGCGGGCCTTCTCCACCACGTTGCGCACGAAACCGGCGTTGCCGAGCGTATCGATGCCGCGGATGAGATCGCCGTCCTCCGAATAACTTTCGTCGAGGTAGAACTTCGTGTACGACGGCAACAGCGCCTGCGCCGATTCGTCGGTGATCACGTCTTCGTTCTCCTGGCCCATCAGCCGGGTCAGCGCCACCAGCTCGTCCGGGGTGTAGCTGAAGAACTCGATGACGGTCGAAAAGCGCCGCCGCAGACCCTGATTCACTTCGAGCATCTTGTCCATGGCCTTGGCGTAGCCGGCGCCGAACACCACCAGCTCGTCGCGATGATTCTCCATGTACAACAGCAACGTATTGATGATCGCGTTGCCGTACGGGTCGCCCTGCTGGTAACCCTTCTCGTGCAGCGTGTGCATCTCGTCGAAGAACACCGCGCCGCCCAAGGCGCCCTCGAGGAGTTCCTCGGTGTTCTTCTCCGCGTCCGCCATGTAGCGGCCCAGTAGCTTGGTGCGGCTGGTTTCCACCACCACGGGCTTGCGCAGCACGGTCAACCCGCACAACTGCTTACTGAAAGCCCTTGCCACCGAGGTCTTTCCGGTACCGGGCGGGCCGAGCAACAACGTGTGGCGCGAGGTGACCGGCACGGGCAGACCCATCTTGGCGCGCGCCAGGTTCACCTTGGTGGTCGACTTGATCAGCTTGATCTCGCGCTTGGCGCGTTCCATGCCAAGCATGGCGTTGAGTTCGGCGTCGCCTTCGGCCAGGTACTTCGCCGCCTCTTCGGCGTGGCGGGCGGCCTCCGTCTCGGCGCGGGTCGGCGCGCTGTCCGGATCCCACGGGTCGGTCCGGGCCTCGATCGTCTCCGGGTCGGTCAGGACCAGGCGGAAGTTCGGGTTGTCCAGCGCTTCACGGGCCGGGGTGAACTTCGGGTCCCGCGAATACACCCGGCGCAGCAGCTCGACGGCCTCGTCCTCGCGGCCCAGGTGCCGCAAGCACATGCCCTGGGTGTACAGCGCGATGTTGGCGGCGCCCGGCACCCGGTCGCCCTCGATCGCATCCTGACCGCGACGCAAGGCCTCCTCGAACACACCCAGCGAAGCCAGCGCCGTGGTGGCCATCGCCGCGCCCGCGGCCTTCAGTTCGGGCTGCCGCCAGCTCTTTCCCTCGGCGAATTGATTCAGCACATCCGGCCACCGAGCCGTGCGGAAGTACAGCACGCCGCGGACGTAGCTGACGAGTTCCTCGTCGACCGGTTGACGGGGTTCGACACCGTCGATCAGTTTCGCGGCTTCCTCGTAGCGTTTCGCTTCGGCGAGGACGGCGGCGTACGCGCACGCCAACGTCTCCACGCTGGTGACGGCCAGCCGCAGGAACAACCCGTCGGAAACCTCTGGGCGGAACTGCAATTCGGTCACCCCGAGGCGGCGAGTCTCCCAGCCGAACGTCCGGATCGAGGACCACGCACCGGCCAGCACGTCGATGCTCTGCTCCCCCGCCAGGATCCGCGCCAGCCAGGCGTCGCACATCCCCGGATCCAGGTTGGTGGCGGTGGCGAACATCTGCGCCGCAACCTGCGGATTGTGGCTGGGCTGCAGCCCGTTGACCGAGACGCCCGAGGCCAGCAGGCCGGCGACCATCGCGTTCCGGGCGCCTTCAGCAGTAGATTGCGGCCTCGTCATTGCGCTACAGCTACGCCCGCCGAGCTCCCTCGCGGTTGGTCGACGGATAACGCCAGGTCGTCATCGTCGGCGCGCAACGGCCGGCTCGGCACGACCAGCAGGGGCGCGCCGTCGGGGCGGGCAGGCTGGCTCGCACCGCGGCCAGCTGGCGTCCGGTGAGACGGTTGAGGCCCGACGAGACGTTTCTGCGCAACCGCTTTTCCGTGTGATACCGCACCCAGGCCGAGACCTGCGGCCGGCCGCCGCGCGAGGTGAGGCGGATGGTCAGCACCGTTGCGACGGTCTCGTCCTCCCACAGCTCATCCAGCTTGTCGGTGGTGATGTCGGACGGGGACAACCACAGGCTGGTGACGAACCCGTTGAAGTGCTTGAGGCGACGCCAGCCGGGACGGCTCCAGGTCGGTTCCAGATCGGCCAGGACCGCACGATCGACTTCGGCCAGCTCCTCGGCGGTCAGCGGCCGGGCCGCGCAGGTCAGCCCGTCGAGATCCTGAGCCAGCCGCTCGGTGGCGGCCACCAGCGTCGACGCCAGCGAATCGCGGGCCGCGACGGCGGCGACGTTGCGCTGCGGGTTCATCCGCAACACCAGCCAGGTGCGGCGAATGTAGGAGGTCGGCTCGCCGTTGGCCACCTCCCACTCTTCCGGGCCGAAGTCGTCCAGCTTGGACAACTCGGCGGCCTTGGCTTCGGGTCCGCCGCGGCGGACCTTCACCGCCACGATGTCGACGTCATCGAGGTGGACGTCGAACTGGCGCAGGCCCGACGCGACCGCCGAAACCAGCAGGGTGGGAGGCGAATTGCGGTGACGGAGGCGCGAGGCGGAGTCGTCGTCGCCGCCGTTGATGGCGATCACGGTGACCAGCTGGCCCTCGTGCTGGCGCACGCCGACTTTGTCGCGCCCGTACTTGCGCTGGTAGTCCAGGGCCGGGGTGCAGCCCGCGGAAAGCGCGGAGCCCGGATCGGCGGACCAATCCCACAGCCAGGTGGCCAGCCCCGACGTCACGGTGAGGCCGTGGTAGGTGACCAGCGACAGCAGCGTCACCAGCACGGCCAGGCCGACACCCACCCAGAACGCGATGCGATACGTGCCCTGCCAGGACTCGGGGCAGTGGCTGGCCACCACCATGATCACGACATCGACCACGAACACGGTGGTCAGTCGCGGCCACGACAATGACAACCCAAACCTGCGCTGACGCTTCATGAAAGGTGCTCCGCCCCTATTGCTGTTTCCGCGATCGCTTCATCAGCATCGCCGTACCGAACACTCCGCCGCCGATGAGCAGCGCCCCGAGCAAGCCGCCGGCGGCCACCCACACTGGCACCATATCGCGGTGCGGGACGGGTTTCGGAATGTTCAGCGGTGCCGACAGTTGCTGCGGCGGCTTCACCGGACCGTCGGGTACATCCCAGGTCAGGGCCGCAACGGGGTCGACGACGCCGTGGCCGACCTGGTTGTCCACGCCGCGCGCCGGCGCCCGGGCGGTCCGGGTCAACCGGTTGATCACCTGGTACGCCGACAGTTGCGGGAACTTGGCCCGCACGAGCGCCGCGACGCCGGACACGATCGCCGCCGAGAAGCTGGTGCCGGACGGAACCAGCAGCGTGTTGTCGGGTCCGTCGATCGCGTTGATCAGGCCGTCGTCGCGGGGCGACAGCCCGATGACGTCGGTTCCGGGGGCGGCGATCCCGACCCACGGCCCGGCCACGCTCGTCGACGCCTGGCCTTGGTTGCCCTGGCTCAGCGGGCGGCCTTCGGTGTCGACCGCGCCGACCGTCAGGACGTAGTCGCTGAACCAGGACGGCGTCACGACGGTGGTGACAGCGTTCCAGTTGCGAGGATCGTTGGGCTGCAACGGATCATGGGGCGGGTTCTGCTTGCAGTCCTTCTTGCTGGTGTCGCCGGCGGCGGCCACGATGACGGCGTTCTTGTCCACCGCCGCGTAGCGCACCGCCGCGCCCAGCGACCGCTGGTCGATGATGTTGCGCGCGCTCATACAGGTCACATCGGAGATGTTGATGACCTGGGCGCCCATGTTGGCGGCGTGCACGATCGCCCGCGCCATCGTCTGGACGCTGTCGATCTTCGCCGACGTCTGCGGATCCTCGTCACCGGTATAGGCGTCCTTGAGGCCGAAGGCCTGGCTGGACTGCCGGATCGCGATGATGTCCACGTCCGGGGCCACGCCGCTGAACGCGTCCGGACCGGCCTTCGGCGGCGGGGGCGGCGGGGTGGTGGCGGCGGGTCGAGCGGGCGCGGGCCGCGCAGGTTGTCGACCTTCGCGACGTGCCCGCCACCGGCGTAGCCGGGGATGGTCACCGTGCCGCCGCCCTGACTGGACGCCGGTGCTTGCCCATTGGGGCCCTGGCCCGCCTGCGGCGGTCCCGGGGGCGGGCCCGCGGGCTGCGGAGCCGCCGGTTGCGGTGGCGGCGCGCCAAAAGGTCCAGGCGGCGCCTGTTCCTGAGACTGCGGTGGCGGCGGGACCATCGTCACGGTTTGAGGCAGCGGTGACAGCGTCACCGTCTGCGGCGGTGGCGCTTTCGGCGGTGGCTCGGTGGTGGGGATGGTGACCGGCTTGCGGGGTGCGGCCGGCGGCACGCCGGCGCCGTTGGCCGACGCCGCACCGATCATCGACGCGACGATAGTGCCGTGCGCGTCGCAGTCGGACAGGCCGTCGCCCGACATGATGTAGTCACCGCCGGGAATCAGGTGCGGAAACCTGGGGTGCGGCGTCACGCCGGTGTCGATGACGGCCACCTTCACGCCGGCTCCCCGACCGAACTGCCACGCCTCCTGCAGGTTCAGCATGTCCATGTATTTGGGTTGCAGCCGGAAGTCCGTCCCGGGCAGCACACCGACCTCGGTGCAGTACGAGTTCTGCTTCATCGGCGCCCCCGGTCCCGGCGGACCGTCCGGCGGGACCGCGCCGGCGTCGATTGTCGGGGGTGAGATCGCGTACGCGGGCGGCAAGCCGGCTAGGGCGCCCGACGTAAGCAGGGTGGCGGCGAGGGTCGCGGCGGCCGCGCGACCACGCCACACCTTGCCGTTAGCGGTAACGGATTGCTGCATAGACATTCATCAACCACAATGCCAGCGGGAAAATTGGCATCAGGCAGAGGTATTCAATCCATTCCACGAATTTGCGGAATAGCGGGCTGTAGACCGTGTTCGGCACCACGGCCGCCGATGTCAGTCCCGCCGCGGGCAGCAGAACCAGGATCGCCGCGCTGATCGAGACGGCGAGCGGCGACTGCAGCACCAGCGCGTAGCGCAGCACCACCGCACCGACGATCAGCACCGCGGTCCCGGCCAGGGTGATGGCCTGCCAGCGGTCGACGTAGGAGCGGCCGCGCAGCATCAGGAATCCCGCGCTGAAGCCGGCCAGCAGCAGCGGCAGCCAGCGCTGCCCGGTGTGCGGATCCGACAGCGCCGTCAGGGAGACGATCATCAGCACGCCGAGCCCGATCAGCAAACCCGACAGGAACGAGCGGGCGCGCTCGGCCTGGGTCAGCACGTCGCGGACCGAGGCGGGCCCCTCCAGGACCGGCGGGCCACCGTCGGAACGCACCACCGTGGTCGGCAGGTCCGGCCGGGCCTCGAACACCCACCGGCTGGTCGCCGACGGGAAGACGGGAAGCCGGATGCCGGCCAGCCGCCGCGAGATCGCCGGCGCGCTCTGATACACCATGACCGACACCAGCACGACGCAGGTGAACAGCGTGACGGCGCTCGTCATGGCGACCATGCGCGCGAGCGCGGCCACCGCCGCGATCAGGCTGACGGTGACCATGGCGGTGTAGATCGCCAGTCGGCGACCGGTGAACCGCAGGGCCAGGATCGCCGCGATGGTGAGGACTCCGAAACCCAGCACCGCGTGCGGTGATCCGACGCCGCCGGGCGGTGCCGACGCCGCCGCGATCGCGATCGGTACGAGGCTGCTCAGCAGCATGGTGTCGGCGACACGCCGTTCCTGCTGGGTGTGAGCCCGCATCAACAGCAGCAGCGCGACGCCCAGCGCCACGGCGCCGATCACGCCCGCGTAGACCGTCGGGAGCCACGAGTTGTGGTGCCACCGCCACCAGCCGAGCAGGCCGGCCGCGGTCGTCACGCCGACGGCGACCATCGTCGCACCGACCTGCACCGCGATGACGGGATCGATGGCGGCGAAGCGCTTGCTGAGGTCCGCCGCGACGGCGGTGGAGATGTGCTCGATGACCTGCGAGCGGTGCTCGGTGTCCGGGATGAACCGGATCCACAACCGGTCGCCGTCGTAGACGTCCTGCTCGCTCAGCGACTGGGTGGCCCGCAGCGGCGAGCCGTCCACCAGGCACAGCGCCCAGCGGCCCCGGCCGGACGCCTCCAGCGGGGTCTCGCCGAGCTCGCGCAGCCGGCTGTTGACCACCTTCAGCAACGGTTCGGTCATCACCGAGACGGGGGCGTTGGAGTCCAGCAGGACACCGATCTGGACACCCGCGCCGGCCATCACGCCGACGACGACTGCCTGAGGCTGCGAGATTCCCTCTACGTCAGGCTGTGGTACTTCAACTACCGCAGTCATCGCCCTGCACTCCCTATCGTGATGAATGTGTGAGCCCGTGCCGCCAGTCGCGCGCGGGCGTGCGCCGGTGTACTCGTCGAGGTGCTGCGGCCCCCCGCAAAGTGCATTCCGACTAATTGGAATTCCATCTGCCTCGCCTTGCGATTAAGAGTTGTCGTTGACACCGGTTTGAGATTTGCTGATGCCTTGAGAGAAGTATGCCGTGTTCGCAGCTCAACCGCATGTTGAGTGCAAAGACATTGGTGAACTCTGTGTTTCGCGCGAATGTCAGACCCTGCTGTGCGTTTTCCACTCGCCATAGGGAAGCGTGTCCAGCACCGTCTTGACGCCCACCTGCACGAGTTGCGGGGTGGCCGGGCAGATGGCCAGCCACGCCTCCCCCGAGCCCGCGGTGCGGGCCTGCTGGTAGAGCGCGATGCGGCCGCCGGAGCCGTCCTTGAGTGACAGCACCGACGCGCTCGGGCCCTTCGCGTCGTCCTGGTACTGGCGGGCGTACACCGCAACCTCGGCGGCCGGGTCGGACAGCGCCTGACCCAGCGCGGCCACCGTCGCGGCGCTGATGCCCATCCGGCGCAGGTCGCCCCCGGAGAACACGTTGAAGCCCGACTCCTGCCAGGACTTCGTCGCTTCCAGCATCTCCTCCAGCGGCACGTTGACGGCGTTGATCGCCGCGGGCTCGGCGTGGTGGATGGACTCCAGCGCGTCGATCACCAGGGAAGCGATCGAGGCGCTGTCCGCGACGGCGACGTCGTCGACGGTGATCTCGCCACCGACCCGGACCGCCGACACCCAGTGCTGACCGCGCCGGGCCAGGACCACCCGAAACTCGTTGTCGGGGATGTCTCGGGAGCCGGGCGGCTGGTTTTCGTCATCGAGGACGCCGTAGGCGAGCTTGCCTCGGGACAACAGGGCGACAACTTCGAGGTCGGGCGCGGCGAGCACTTTCATACGCGCGGCCACATGCTCGTTCACCTGGTCGTTCTCGACTATGCCCTGCTCGCGCATCACCGCCATTCCGGGATGCTCGTTGAGCCAGTCGCTCGAGTCGGTCGACACATATGGCCGGCACCGCAACTCCGGCGCGACGTGCCGGATGTCCAGCAACGCCTGGAGCATCCAGAAGCCGTCGACGTTGACAGTGATGTCGGTGCGGGTGCTCTGTTGGTCCATCAAATCCCCAATTGGTCCCTAGTTACCTCAAGCCAAACTGCACGGTAACCGCAGGACGCGGCAGCACACCGACGGGTGGTGTGCTGCCGCGCCTGAAGTTGCGGGTTAGGCCCAGGAGGACCCAACGGCGCTGTCGGTGCTGGCCATGTTGCTGCCCGCGGACTGGACCTTCTGTCCGTGGGAGTTGGCCTGCTCGTAGATGACCTGGAAGTTGCGACCCAACTGGGTGATGAACTCCTGGCATGCCACCGAACCCGCACCGCCCCAGAAGTCGCCGGCAGCAAGCACATCGCGAACGATGGCCTGGTGCTCGGCCTCCAAGGACGCGGCCTGGGCGCGGATCAACGCACCGTGGGCGTCTACATCGCCGAACTGGTAGTTAATGCTCATAACGGTGTTCTCCTAATGTCTTGGAATGTTACGCAGCTGCGGTTTTCAGCGCTAGCTGCCGAGGATTTGCTGCGAGGCCTGCTCTTGCTGCTCGTAGTTGTTCGCGTCGCGGATCAGCCCGTCGCGCACCCCGTGGAGCATGTTGACGATGTTGCGGAAGGCCTGGTTGACCTGACCCATGGTGTCGTACGAGGTGGCCTGGGCCTGACCGCTCCAGCCCGAGCCGGCGATGTTCATCGACGACGCCCACATCTTGCGAGCCTCGTCCTCAACGGTCTGGGCGTGCACCTCGAAGCGGCCCGCCATCGCCCGCATCTCGTGCGGGTCGGTCATAAAACGTGTTGCCATGTCGGCTGTTCTCCTTGCTACGTGGTTACTGGGTGATGTGGTGAAGACGGTGGCCGGATCGTTTACGCGTTACGCAACCGCCGAGCCGAATGAATAGAAATGACCCCCCCTTCCCGTCAACCGGCGGCCACCGGGTGCTGTCACGGTGAGACGGACGTCAAACCCGAACCGCGGCGTTTGAGTTGACGGAGTGCGTGTTGCGTTGCGGGACGCTATGACGTTGGAACCCACTTCGGCGACGACCTGTCCCAAGCCCCCGAACCGCCCGTCCGAGCTACAGGGCGGCGGCGGCGTTGGCCGCTTCGGTCGCGGCGTACGAACCGGAGCTGGTGGACAGGGTGTTCACGAACATCTCGTGGATCGCGGCGGCCTGGGCGCTCACCGCTTGGTACATCTGCGCGTGCGCGGCGAACTGAGCCGCGGTCAAAGCCGACACCTCGTCGGCAGCGGCGGGTACCACCCCCGTCGTTGGGGCTGCAGCGGCTGCGTTCTGGGCGCTCAAGGTCGACCCGATAGCCTGCAGATTCCCGGCCGCCGCGGCCAAAGCCTCCGGCTGTGTGGTCACGAACGACATATTGTTTTCCCTCCTAGTTCAATCCCCGACTCTGCGAGACTAGATGACTGGGGCCTCCCCAGTCGCTGCGGAAGCCCGGTGTTTGCAATTGTTCACTTAGCGGTACTGCGAATTCACTTTTGGTAACGACACAGTAACAGCGCCTGACCTCGACCGCTGCCCCTTGCGGGGCGGTCATAGCAAACGGTACCAGCCCCCAGGCGAAAAAGTTGCTGGTAATCGGCGCCCGGGTCGTTGCGGCCGCGTCGAGCGGCATAAAAAGCTGATCGTCGATTAACCCGTCCCAGAGAATCAATGCGTCGACCATTCCCGGTGGTGTGTCGCGGGGACCTCCTTTCGTCCATTTCCGGCCCGTGCCGATCTCAGCCGGCAAACGGTGGACGGGCCATGACGGTGGGCCGGAATCCGTACTTGGGACCGGCGACTCCGTGTCCGGCGGCACCGGCGCCGGCGAGCGGCATGCCGCCGAGCAGGTTTCCGGGTCCACCGGCCGCCTCCGGCGCGGCGGAGATGCTGCTGACCGGAATCGCATGTCCGAGGGCCGGCGCGGCCGGGGCCCCCGACCAGGCGACCGGGACCGACAGCTTGCCACCGACGGAGGCCGCGCTGCCCAGGGCCGCGACCGGGTGGGCGGCGGCCGCGCCGCCGCCCAACATGCCACCCAGGCCGCCGAGGCCGGGAAGCGCCTTGGCCACGGCCGGAGCGGCGCCACCGATGGCACCCACCGATTTGGCGATCTGCGTGAAGGTGTTGGCCATACCGGTACTGAAGTACGGCAGACCCTCGGTGTTGTAGAACAGACCCGCGAACGGGCTGTAGCCGTTGACCAGGGTTCCCAGGTTGGTGGGCAGGCTGGTCTGGCCGGTCAGCAGGAACCAGACCTCCGACAACGGATCCGTCGTGCTGGTGGCGGCCGTTGTCGCCGTTGTCGCGCTTGTGGTCGTGGTCGACGCGGGCGTCGCCAGCGACTGCAGGGTCTTCGACGTGTTGGTCGCCGTCGAGTTCGCCGTCGCGTTGGTGACCGCCGCGGCCTGGTTGGCCTGGCCCGACTGGTTGGTGACCTCGGGCGCCTTCTGGAACTGCGTCACCTTCGTCGCCGACGCCGCCTGGCCCGCGTAGCTGTACATCGCGCCCGCATCCTGGGCCCAGTACTCGCCGTACTGGGCCTCCAGCTGCGCGATCAGCGGGGTGTTCTGTCCCAGCACGTTCGTCGCCTGCAGCTGCTGCGATTGCGTGCGGTTGGCTGCGATCAGCGGGGGCGGCACCGACGAGGCCAGCGCGGTCTCATACGCCGAGGCGGCCGCACGCGCCTGCGTGGCCGCCTCCTCGGCCTGAGCGGCCGTCGTGGTCAGCCAGGTGACGTACGGTTCGGCCGCTTGGGCCATCGCCGCGGACGCGGTGCCGGTCCACTCCTCGCTGCTCAGCGCGGTGATCACGTTGTCGTAGCTGAGCGCGGCCGAGTTGAGTTCGGCCGCCAGCGCGCTCCACGCCGATGCCGCAGCCACGAACGAACCCGACCCCGGACCCGAGTAGATCCGCGCCGAATTGAACTCCGGTGGGAACGCCCCATAATCCACCACGAATCTGCCCCTTAACCTGTGATGTTCGAATCGATGCGTCGAGTAGTGAACGACGTTAATGCGCTGGTGGCCACTGCCACGCCGGCCAGCGGAGTGATAGCCGCTCGGCGCTTCGTTGCGCCAGTTGCCTGGGCCGGCCCCTCGTTGCCGGCCGACTCCCCCAACAGGGGCCTCGATAGCGGGTGTGAACTGCGGGAATGACCCGAGCTCAATGCCCGTGCGCCACGCGCGCCGCGGCCCGATGTCTGCGTGGCCGGGCGCGCATGTGTCCTGGTCGGCGATAAAATCCGGCCGCGGATAAAGGTGAGGTGATACATGCCTGATTCCGCCGCTTATCCGGCCGACGGGGGGCGGGTGAGCACGCTGTAGCGGAAGCCGTACTTGTTGACGTAGCCGGCGGCGGCGCCGCGTCGCCCGATCGACCCGACCGGCATGCCGCGCAACAGGCCGTTGGCCGGGGAATTGGCTCCGCCCGCCGCGGCCTGGATCGGAGTGGCCTCCTCGCTCAGCGCCGCCGGGCTCACCGACGAGGTCAGCGTCGCCCAATGCTGGGGCACCGAGAGCATTCCCACCCGGCCGGCCTGGCCGACGCCGGCGGAGACCGCACCCACGTGGCCCACACCACCCAGGTTGCCCAGCCCCAGGCTCGCGAACTGCGGCGTCGGGAACCAGGCACCGCCGGCACCCGCCGTGGTACCACCGGGACCGAACGTCAACTGCTGGGCGATCGACGACCAGAAGCTCGTTATGCCGGTCGAGAAATAGGCAAGGCCCGTGGTCTGCTTGAGCAGGGTGCCGTACATGCCGGTGTTCAGCCCGGCGTAGTTGTTGGTCGGGGTGGGCAGTCCGGAAGTCAAGAATCCATTGATCAAGTTCTGCAGCCAGGTGAACGGACCCGGCTGGGTCGCCGTCGTTGTGGTCGACGCTTGGGTCACCGCTTGAGTTGCGCCGGCCGACAACGCTTGTGGGGTCGCCAGCTGGGATGTGGTCTGCGCGGTGTTGCCGGCCGGCTCGGCGACGGCCTTGGCGACGGCGGCGGCCTGGTCGGAGTCCGCCTCCGGAGTGGTCGTGTTGGGCGGCGACGTCAACGGCGGCAGCTCCGAGGCGACGGCCGACGAGCCGGCGTAGCCGTACATGGCGGCCGCGTCCTGGGCCCACATCTCCATGTACTGCGCCTCGGTGGCCGCGATCGCTGGCGTGTTCTGCCCCAGGAAATTCGTCGCCACCAAGTTGGCCAGCAACACTCGGTTGGCGGCGATCACCGGCGGCGGCACCGTCATCGCGAACGCCGCCTCAAAGGCCGCCGCGGCCGCCCTGGCCTGGCCCGCGGTCTCCTCGGCCTGCGCGGCCAGCACGCTCAGCCAGCTCACGTACGGCGTGACCGCCGACAGCATCGACGACGACGCCGGGCCTACCCAGGGTGCATGGGTCAGCTCCGAGATCACCGACGTGTAGCCGCTGGCGGCCGAGCTCAGCTCGGCGCCGAGTCCGTCCCAGGCCGCGGCCGCGGCCATCATCGGACCCGACCCCGGTCCCGCGTACATGCGGCCGGAGTTGATCTCCGGCGGTAATGCCCCGAAGTCCATGGTTACGAAGCACCGGGCTCGAACGACATCTATCCCCTCGCAGCTGGTCTCTCGGCGATGGCCATGAAGAAATTGCTTGCTCGGAAGGCTAGGTCGACTCACCGCTGCATCGCCGCTCCGCGATTCGGCCGCCGTCCCATCGGCGGCATTTTGGGAAGCGGTGTTCCGGCGCCGCGGCGGAATCGGGCCGACATCGGTCGCGCCTCGCCGGCACGGTCACTACCTGCGGGAACATCCGGGTGCGGCCATCCGCGACCCGCTCAGCGCCCCGACCTCGCGGCCCCTTTCCGGGGGATCGCGCCGATACGAAGACCCGGGCGCGGGGTAAAAATCCGGCCGCAGATAAAGGCCACACCAGATGCGGTGCAGCGCCCCCGGGCGGCGCGCGCGAGGGTTCGCTGGGGTGCGCCGCGGGACCCGCTCGAGATCTGCTGGCGCTGAATCTATCCCGCGAAAGGCGGTCGGGCCATGACGGTGGGCCGGAAGCCGTACTTGGGACCGGCGACCCCATGCCCGCCGGCACCGGCACCGGACAGCGGCATGCCACCGAGGAGATTCCCCGGCTCGCCGGCCGCCTCCGGTGCCGCGCTGACGCTGCTGACCGGGACGGCGTGCCCCACTGCCGGCGCGGCCCCGACGCTCCGGACCACGTGATCGGCACCGACAGCTTGCCACCGACGGACGTCGCGCCGCCCAGGGCCGCGACCGGATGGGCGGCGGCCGCGCCGCCACCCAACATGCCACCCAGCCCGCCGAGGCCGGGAAGCGCCTTGGCCACGGCCGGAGCCGCGCCACCGATGGCACCCACCGACTTGGCGATCTGCGTGAAGGAGTTGGCCATACCCGTACTGAAGTACGGCAGACCCTCGGTGTTATAGAACAGACCCGCGAACGGGCTGTAGCCGTTGACCAGCGATCCCAGGTTGGACGGGAAGCTCGATTGCCCGGTCAACAGGAACCAGGCCTCGGACATCGGGTCCGTGCTCGACTTCGTGGCGGCGCTCGACGCGCCGCCCGCCGCGGCGGATCCCGACGAGCCGCCGGACGTACCGCTGGACGCCGCCGCCAGGGCTTTCGGCGTGTTGCTCGCGGGCGAGGTGGTCGTCGCGTTGGTGACCGCGGCGCTCTGGGTGGCTTTTCCCGCCGGGTTGGTGACCTGCGGCGCCTTGCGGAACTGGCTCACCTTGGTGGCCGACGACGACTGGCCCGCGTACCGATACATGGCGGCGGCATCCTGGGCCCAGTATTCGCCGTACTGTGCCTCCAGTTGCGCGATCAGCGGGGTGTTCTGCCCCAGCACATTTTTCGCGTGCAGCTCGGTGGCCTGCGTCCGGTTGGACGCGATCAGCGGGGCGGCACCGACGAGCTCAGCGCGGTCTCATAGGCGGACGCGGCCGAATGCGCCTGGGTAGCCGCCTCCTCGGCCTGAGCCGCCGTGCTGGTCATCCACTCCACGAACGGTTCCGCCGCTTGCGCCATCTCTGCGGACGCCGCGCCAGTCCACTCCTCGCTGCTCAGCGAGGTGACCACCTTCTCGTAGCTCAGCGCGGCCGAATTCAGCTCGGCCGCCAGCGAACTCCACGCCGACGCCGCCGTCGCCAACGAACTCGAGCCCGGCCCCGAATAAATCCGTGCCGAATTGAACTCCGGCGGAAACGCCCCGTAGTCCACCATGCATAGCCCCCTTACGTGTCATGTCCGAATCGCTGCATCGAGGTGCAGGAAGACGCCGGCGGGCCGATGGCTGGCCCACGCCGGTCGCCTCGGGACGGGCTTTCTGATGCACCGCTCGGATCGTCGCCGCGGACAGGAAGTCGGCACCGGCCACCGCCACCAGATTGGTCCGACATACATGCTGAGGTGCGGAAACAGGCAGAGCCAGGGGTCCGTCCACGCCGCGCATCGCAGCGCACTGTCCCGCTAGATGACCGTACGTCGGCCGGGCCCGGAATGAAACCCGGGCCTCGGCGTGGCATAGGAACTCAAACGCGAGCGGCAACCGGGCAAGGTTGGTCTGCACAGGCGAACGCGCCCTGCCGTAGCTGCCTTCGACAGGGCGCGTTCGAGATCGGTTGGGGCTGAGGCTATCCCGCGAAGGGCGGTCGAGCCATGACGGTGGGCCGGAAGCCGTACTTGGGACCGACGACTCCGTGCCCGGCGGCACCGGCGCCGGCCAGCGGCATGCCGCCGAGCAGGTTTCCGGGTCCACCGGCCGCCTCCGGCGCGGCGGAGATGCTGCTGACCGGAATCGCATGCCCGAGGGCCGGCGCGGCCCCCGACGCTCCCGACCAGGCGACCGGGACCGACAGCTTGCCACCCACGGAGGCCGCGCTGCCCAGCGCCGCCACCGGGTGAGCCGCGGCGGCGCCGCCACCCAACATGCCACCCAAACCACCGAGTCCCGGCAGCGCCTTGGCCGCGGCCGCAGGCGCGCCGCCGATCAACCCGACGGTCTTGGAGATCTGCGTGAAGGTGTTGGCCATACCGGTACTGAAGTACGGCAGACCCTCGGTGTTGTAGAACAGGCTGGCGAACGGGCTGTAGCCATTGACGGCAGACCCCAGGCTGGTGGGCAGGCTGGTCTGGCCGGTCAGCAGGAACCAGAGCTCCGACAGGGGGTCGGTGGAGGTCGTCGACGCCGTGGTGGCGGCGGCCTTGACCGTCGAGCTCGTCGCGGGCGTGGCCAGCGACTGCAGCGTCTTCGACGTGTTGGTCGCCGTCGAGTTGGCCGTGGCGTTGGTGACCGCCGCGGCCTGGGTGGTTTGAGCGGACGGGTTGGCGACCTCGGGCGCCTTCTGGAACGGCGTCTGCTTGGTCGCCACTGCGGATTGGCCCGCGTAGCTGTACATCGCGCCGGCATCCTGCGCCCACATCTCGCCGTACTGGGCCTCCAGCTGCGCGATCAGCGGCGTGTTCTGGCCCAGCACGTTCGTCACCTGCAGCTGTTGCGATTGCATCCGGTTGGCCGCGATCAGCGGGGGCGGCACCGACGAGGCCAGCGCGGTCTCATACGCCGCCGCCGCCGCGCGCGCCTGGGTGGCCGCCTCTTCGGCCTGAGCGGCCGTCGCGGTCATCCATGCGGCGTAGGGAGCCGCCGCCTGGGCCATGGCCGCCGAGGCCGTGCCGGTCCACTCCTCGCTGCTCAGCGCCGTGACCACCTGCTCGTAGCTCAGCGCCGCCGAATTCAGCTCGGCCGCCAGCGCGCTCCACGCCGACGCCGCGGCCATCAAGGACCCCGACCCCGGACCAGAATAAATTCGCGCCGAATTGAACTCCGGCGGAAACGCTCCGTAATCCAACATCATTGACTCCTTAACCAGTCGCGGCCGCGTTGGCCGCCTCAGTGACCGCGTACGACCCAGAGCTGGTGCTCAGGGTGTTGACAAACATTTCGTGAATCGCCGCCGCCTGTGCGCTGACGGCCTGGTACATCTGCCCGTGCGCGGCGAACTGCGCCGCCGTGAGCGCCGAGACCTCGTCGGCAGCCGCCGGCACCACCCCCGTCGTCGGGGCCGCTGCGGCGGCGTTCTGAGCGCTCAGCGTTGAGCCAATGGTCTGCAGATTGCCCGCGGCGGCGGCAAGCGCCTCGGGCTGCGTGGTCACAAAGGACATCTAGTTTCCTTCCCTTCGGTGGGGCCCGGCGAGCATTGCGTTGTGTTGAGCGTTCATCTGGTCTCTTATCCGGCCGATGGTGGGCGGGTGAGCACGCTGTAGCGGAAGCCGTACTTGTTGACGTAGCCGGCAGCGGCTCCGCGTCGCCCGATCGACCCGACCGGCATGCCGCGCAGCAGACCGTTGACCGGGGAATTGGCTCCACCGGTCGCCGCGGCCTCGATCGAAGTGGCCTCCTCGGACAGCGCCGCCGGCGTCACCGACGAGGTCAGCGTTCCCCAGTGCTGCGGGACCGAGAGCATTCCCACCCGGCCGGCCTGGCCGACGCCGGCGGAGACCGCACCCACGTGGCCCACACCGCCCAGGTTGCCCAGCCCCAGGTTGGCGAACTGCGGCGTCGGGAACCAGGCACCATTGGCACCGGCCGTGGTACCACCGGGGCCGAAGACCAACTGCTGGGCCAGCTGCGACCAGAAGGTCGGTATGCCGTTCGAGAAATAGGCCAGACCCGAGGTTTGCTTGAGGATCACCGTGTACAGCGTGGGATTGAGGCCCAGGTAGTTGTTGCTCGGGGTCGGCAGCCCCGAATTCAACAAGTCCTGAAGTGTGCTCGAGAGCAATCCCGGATTCGAGGTGGCCGCGGTCGTTTGTGTCGCCACCTGAGTCGTTCCGGCCGACAACGCTTGTGGGGTCGCCAGCTGCGACGTGGTCTGTGCGGTGTTACCCGCCGGCTGGGCCAGCGCCTGAGCGACCGCGGCGGCCTGGTCGGAGCCGGCCTCCGGAGTGGTCGTGTTGGGCGGCGTCGCGAACGGGCTCAGCGTGGAGGCCGCCATCGACGATGCGGTGTAGCCGGCCATCGCTCCGGCGTCTTGGGCCCACATCTCCATGTACTGCGCCTCGGTGGCCGCGATCGCGGGCGTGTTCTGGCCGAAGAAATTCGTGGCCACCAGGGTCGCCAACAACACTCGGTTGGCGGCGATCACCGGCGGCGGCACCGTCATCGCGAACGCCGCCTCGAAGGCCGCCGCGGCGGCCCGCCCCTGCCCGGCCGTCTCCTCGGCCTGCGCGGCCATGGTGGTGAGCCAGCTCACGTACGGGGTGATCGCCGACAGCATCGACATCGATGCCGGTCCCACCCACGGCCCGCTGGTGAGCTCGGTGATCACCGAGCTGTAGCCGCTGGCCGCTACACCCAATTCCGCCGCAATCTCGTCCCAGGCGGCGGCGGCGGCCATCATTGGCCCCGACCCCGGACCCGCATACATGCGACCGGAATTGATTTCGGGCGGTAACGCCGCGAAGTCAAACACCGTGTCCTCCTCAGTCGGCCGCGAACGCATGCGATCTCGGCTGTCACATAGGAATCAGTGGTGGTCGCGGTCACGGCTTTGTAACCGACGCCACCGGTCGGTCGCTGCGCCCGCGAGAGTCGCTGCAGGAGCCTCTTCGCCCCCCAACCCCGTCAGCCCGGCGGACCCGTGCATGTCGACCAGTTGACTGCGCCCGCAAAGTTGGTGTGCCACCGCACTTCTCGGACGTCTGGCCAGAAACGACATGCACCTTCTGCCTCGGCTAATCTCCCGCTATCAGCAACCGAGCGACAGCTCGCGTGTGCCCGAACTGCCGCCCGGCACTGAGATTAGTTCGTTACGAGGCAAACACCGACACCCCGAAGCCACCTGTTCATCAATGGCCAGCCACTGTTCATTCCCGGTCGGTGGGAGTTCACTAAAGGCAACGGATTGTTCATCATCCGTTTGCTTTTCGCCCGCCGCGCCAGGACGGAGCTGCGCCGTCAGTCCTCGTCGAGAATCAGCGCCATCTCGGGGCAGGAAGCGACGCCGTCGCGAGTCAATTGCTCGTCCTCCGGTGCGACCTCGTGCTCCTCGAGCACCGAATAGCCGGACTCGTCGATGGGAAACAGGTCTGGGTCGACGGCGTAACACTGGGCGTGGCCCACACATTTCGACTGTTCCAGACGAACCCTCACGAGGCTTCCTCCCTAGGCGGCCCGGTTCGGCCGGTAACGGCTCCACGAAATGGCCGGGCTGGCACTTCACGGTTCGGTACCCAGGTTAGTGGGTCGGTAAAGTGTCGAAGATGTTCGCCAGCCGATTCCGTGCGCCGCAAGCTCCGGATCGGTCCGGGTAGGCGTCTCCGTGTTCCTTTGCCGCGCATGCAATATTGATGTGCCGCCGCATGTTGGTAACGACGGCGTCCGACGACGGCGCAATCGCGTCAGGCAATTCGGACGAACACCGACAACCGGAGATCGAAGCGCATGAGCGAAGGCCAGCAGGGCTCGTTCTATTTGCCCCGACTTGATTTCGCCACGCTGCCGATGGGCGCGGACCGGGGAGTGGGGTGGAAGACGCTGCGCGACGCAGGGCCCGTCGTCTTCATGAACGGCCACTACTACATCACCCGGCGCGAAGACGTGCTGGCCGCACTGCGCAACACCAAGGTCTTCTCGTCGACCGTGCTGCAGCCTCCGGGTCACCCATTGCCGGTGCTGCCGCTGGCTTTTGATCCGCCGCAGCACACCCGTTACCGCCAGATCCTGCAGCCGTATTTCAGCCCGCACGCGTTGAGCAAGTCACGCCCGGTGCTGGAGCGTCACGCCGGCGAGATGATCGACGCCCTGGCCGGTCGCGGCGAGTGTGAGGTGATGGCCGACTTCGCCAACCTGTACCCGTTCCAGGTGTTCCTGGATCTGTACGGCCTGCCGGTCGAGGATCGCGATCGCCTCATCGACTGGAAAGACGCGGTCGTCAGCGAAAAGCCCTTCATCACCCAGAGCGACATCGAGAAGTCCGAGCAACTGCTGCAGTATCTGGCCGACGCCATCGCGCAGCGCCGGCGCAACCCGGGGTCGGACATGCTGTCGAAAGTGATCACCGGCAAGGGCAACTTCACCGACCTCGAGCTGCTGGGCATGAGTCACCTGCTGATCCTGGCCGGTCTGGACACGGTGACCGCGGCCATCGGGTTCTCGCTGTACGAGCTGGCGCGCAGGCCGCAGCTGCGCAAGCAGCTGCGCGACAATCCGAAGCAGATCCGGGTTTTCATCGAGGAGATCGTCCGGCTGGAACCGTCGGCGCCGGTGGCGCCGCGGATCACCACGAAATACGTCGAAGTCGGCGGCATGACACTGCCGCCGGGCACGTCGGTGCGGCTGTGCATGGCCGCGGTCAACCGCGACGACAGCGACGCGATGTCCACCAACGAGCTCAACATGGACGGAAAAGTCCACCGGCACTGGGGGTTTGGCGGCGGACCGCACCGCTGCCTGGGTTCTCACCTGGCCCGCATCGAACTGACCGTGGTCGTTGCGGAATGGCTGTCCCGGATTCCGGATTTCGAGCTGCCCGAGGGCTACTCCCCCGAGATCAATTACCCGTCAAAGAGTTTCGCGCTCAAGGCGTTGCCGCTGCGCTGGGGCTGAACCTGACCGGTCGGCCCCAGCGCAGCGCGCGCCGTCCTACTTGCGGAACTCGGTCGCAGCGACCTGAACGAACACGCCGGTGTCCTCGGCCATCAGCAGGCCTCGGCCACGGGGCAGCGGACCGCCCTTCATCTTGCCGCGGATGAAGCCCTCGTCGGGGTCGGCGTCCATCACCAGCAGCGGCGCGTTCGCCTGGGCCAGCGCCCGCAACATCGGGTCGCTGCCGGCCGAGGACCAACCACCGAACGTCCGCGTGACGATCACGTGCAGCCCGACGTCGGCGGCCCGGGTCACCCACGGTGCGGCCTTGTGCAACGGCGAGTCGAAGCCCGCCGGCAGCTGCTGGATGTCGTCGACGATCAGGAAGATCTCCGGCCCGCTCCACCAGTTTCGCGACAGCAACTCTTCGGCGGACAGGCCGGGCGGCGGCTCGCGGCCGGCCAGGACCGCGGCCAGTTCGCCCATCATCGCCTGCACGCCGTCGAGGTTGTAGGCGAACTTCTCCACGTAGTCGGAGCCGAGCGTGGTCAGCAACTGGCGACGCGGGTCCACCAGCCACACCTGTGCCGAGGGCTGGCCGGCCGGCGGCGGCGGTGCGCTGGTCGCTCCCGGCGCGTACAACCGGCCGATCTCGGACATGATCGTGGCCAGCGTCGTGGTACGCCCACATTCGCGACGGCCGGTCACCATCAGGTGCGCGTTCTCGGCGAAGTTGAGATACACCGGGGACAGGTCCAATTCCGAGATGGCCCAAGCGATTCCGCCCGCGCCGACGCCCTGACGGGTGTCCTGCGCGGCCAGCTCGCGGAGCTGTTCCACCCCGAAGGTCGCCGGCAGCCGGCGCACCGGCGGTGCCTGGGCGCTGGTGATCCGGCTGACGGCCTCGACGATGCTGTCGGACTCGAATCGGTTGTCCGGCGTGCTGGCCAGCGCGGGACGCGCCACCAAGGTGTGCAGACCGGACTGCGGGTCGGCGTCGAGGCGGACGTAGTTGACCGCGACCATGCCGCGCCCCGGCTTGACCGGAACGTCCTTGGCGAACCGCGAACGCACCAGCTTGGCGTCTTCCACGGCGGCCAGCCGCAGCTCGACGCGGGAACCGAAACCGCTGCGCACCGGCGGCCGCAGCTCCGATTCGCGGTCGGCGGTGACCACCACATGCACCCCGAACGAGGGGCCCTGGTTGATGATCACGTTGACCTGCTCGATCAGCACCTCGCTCTCTTCGGCCAGCGCGCGGTAGTTGTCCACCACCAGGTAGACGTCGCCGAAGCCGTCGTTGGGGACCGGGCCGGGCTCGTCGCCGAACTTGCGCCGCCGGAACACCTCCATCGAGGCGATCCCGTACTCCAGGAAGCTGCGCTTGCGCTCCCGCACCAGCGCCAGCAGTTCGGCGACCGTGCGGCGGACGCCGTAGGGGTCGGTCGGACCGGCCACCTCACCGACGTGGGGCAGCCGGGCGACGGTGGTCAGCGCGGTGCTGCTGTAGGCCAGGCAGTAGAACTGAATCTGCTCGGGCGTGTGGGTCAGCGCCGCCGAACAGATCAGGGTCTGCAGCGCGGTCGTCTTACCCGAACCACCGGCACCCAGGATCAAGACGTTGGCACCGGGCCCCGACGTGTCGACCGTCCACGGCGGCTGGTCGTGCTTGAACGGACGGTCGATGATCCCGATCGGGAAGACCAGATCCTGCGCGGTGCCGTAGTCCTGCTGCCAGGGGTGGCCGAGGAACCGGTTGACCAGTTCGTCGATCGCGACCGGCTGGTTCAGCGGCGGCTGCCACAGCCGGTACGGCTGGAAGTCGATCTTGCGCAGCTGGTCGATGATGACCGTGCCCACCTTGGGCGTCCGGATCCCTTCGGCATCGTCGTCCTCGGCCGCCTCGATCGGCAGCGGTTCGCCGTCGGCCGGGATGGCGGGAGTGGCGACGTCCGGTCCCCCGACGCTGACTTCCAGCGGCGTGAACGAGTTGGTGAACAGCTGCGGGCGGACGTAGTCGATGCTGTGCACCAGCGTCGGCGCCTCGTCTCCGTCGTCGGTGAGGCCGCGCGGGAAGTAGTCCCGCCACAGGAATTCGGCCTGGAACCGGGTGATGTCTTCCAGGCTGCGGCGGAAGTAGCCCAGGCCCGCCTGCGCGGGCAGGTTGACCGCGTTCGGCACACCGGCCGCCTGCGCCGCGCCGGCGGTGCGTGCCTTCAGCACCAACCGGTAACCCATGTTCTCCATGAGCTTTTCGGCGCGGCTCTCGATCGTCTGCGAGGCCATCATCAGGTGGATCCAGTAGGCGCGACCCTGACGGCCGATCGAGTCGAGGACGTCGACCGCGGTCGGCATGATGCGGAACCACTCGTAGAACTCGTCGATGACCACCACCAGCATCGGCAGCGGCGCCATGTCCTGGCCGCGGGCCCGCATCCGGCCGCGCACCGAGTTGTACTCCTTGGCGTCGTCCACACCGGCGCTGTCGCAGATCGCCTTGCGGCGGGCGATCTCACCCCACAGCGCGTCCAGGAACCGCTCCATCAACGCCTGGTCCTCTTCCAGGTCGGTGATGATCCGGGAGACGTGCGGCACGCCGGCGAACGGCTTGACCGCCGACCCACCCTTGAGGTCGGCCAGCACGAACTGCAGCTCCTCCGGCGGGTGGCTGAGCATCAGCGACTCGATCACGGTTCGCACCAGGGTCGATTTACCCGAACCGGTCGTACCGGACATGACGCCGTGCGGGCCGTCACCGCCCTCGTCGAGCGACTTCATGTCCAGGAACAGCAGCTCGCCGTTGTCGGAGCGGACACCGAACGGCGCCCGCAACCGGGACCGGCCCATCGAGTCGTTGCGGCTACCCCACAGCGACTCGAAGTCGATGCGGCCCGGATCGTCGATTCCGTAGTAGGACAGGATGTCTCGGGCGCCGATGTGCGCCACCCGCTGCCCGATCTCCTCGTACGCCTCGGCGAGTCGCCAGCGCGCCAGCTTCTGCGCGAACTCCTCGGCTTCGGCGGCGCTGATGTGGTCGGTGAGGGCGAAGAACCAGGGCTTCTCGTCGATGACCATCCAGGTGTCGCGGTCGCGGGGCAGCGCCTCGATCACACCCTTCTCGTCGAACCGCAGCGTGCGCTCCGGGACGGCGCTCCACATCGCGGAACCGGTCAGGTCGAAGAACGTCACCCCGTCGACACCCTCGCCGCTGATCACGTACTCCCATTGCGGGTCGACGACGTCGGCGATGATCACGGTGTGCGGGGTCGGCGTCTGGGCCGACGAACTGGCGTGCCGGGGGGTGAAAGAGCCACGGCCGGCGAACAATTCGGCCTGCTCGGCGGCGAACTCGCGCACCGAGCTGTAGACCATGCGGGCGTTGCCGGCGGCGTCCTGGCGGCGCGGGTCGCCGAAGTGCGGCAGCCACTTCACCCAGTCCCAGTCCTCCGGGTTCGAACTGACCACGATCATGCGCATGTGGTCGGGCCCGTGCGAGAACGCCAGCTGGCAGATGATCGCCCGCATCAGCCCCGCCACCTGCTCGCGGTCCCCGGCCAGCGAGTACCAGGGCTCGACCAGCACCGAGATCATCTTGGGCAGGTTGTAGACGACGCTTTGGTAGCGGCCGAATTCCTGCAGCGCCTTACCGGTCACCGGCTCGAGTTCGATGTCGGTCGGCATGTTCTGGGGCTCACCCCAGGTCACCTCGGGACGCGTCATACCGACGCCGACGCGGACCACGCCGAAGTTCAGGTCCTTGCCGTCGGGCTTGCGTTCCCACATCCGCGACGACCCCACCGCGGCGGCGAGCGTGGTGGGCGCCGGGTGGAACCACCGGTAGTTGGCGTCCATGCTGTCGGCCGACTCGTGGGCGGTCTCGCGCAGCATGTCCAGCATCAGCATGAACTGGGCGCGCATCGAGTCCAGCTTGGGGCGGCTCATCTGCTGCTGGCCGCCGAACCGGCCGCCGAACATCATCATCGCAACGCCACCGATCATGAAGATCGGGAAGATCGATCCGGCGCCGCCGAACACGTGCGAACCGCTGGCGAAGGTCATCGCGACCATACCGATCAGCAGGCCGACCACCACGACGCCGACCACGATCAGCCACCAGGGCTTGCCTTCCGGCGGCGGGATGCTCAACGGCGTCGGAAGGACGATGTTCTCCGGCTTGATTACCGGAGGCTTCTCCGGCGTCGGCCGGGCAAATCCACGTTTCACTTCGGTACCGCCAACTCTCCTGGGGACATATCCATCGGTAGCGTGTCGTGCTCCACCAGCGCATCGGCCCGCGACAAGGTCGGGCCCTGCGGCAGCAGCCGCAGCGCGACCCACGGTGCCAGGCCCGGTTTCGTCTTCAGGCCCAACGCTTCTCGTACCTCGCGGGTGTCGTCGATTCCGAACCGCGCGCCCGCGTCCGTGAGCCACCACAACGATTCGGTCGTCTTGGCTCCGGGGTCGTTTCCGGTGACGGCCACGAAGTTCGCGTAGTCGGGCCCGAAGAAGACCTGGTCGGCTTCGCGGCCCGTGGTGTCGGCCTTGACCAGCGACACCACCTTGTTGACGTCCTTCTGCTCGACCGGGATGGTCGCGCCCGAGATGACCTGGACGCGGGCCCGGTTCTCACCGGAGGTCTTCTGCCACCACCAGCAGGTCGCCGGGTTCTCGCGAATGTCCATCACGTTCAGCGGCGCGTCCGGGTAGGACGACAGATCCAGCTTGTTGACCACCGGCATCTTCGCCAGGGCGGACGGCTCCACGGTCACCGGCTTGGTGTTGCCCGGCCCGGCGTTCTGCAGGATCTGCGCCACCAGCGGCGGCAGCGTCTGCACACCGTCGGCCAGCACCAACGAATACTGTTGCGGCCCACTGATTTGCGGGGTGACGATCACCGTGCCGATCGGACCCGGCGCGTTCGGGAACGACGCCCCGGCACCGGCGTTCTGGATCTGCGGCACGGTCAGTTCCGGACCCACCGGCAACGCGTCATACAGGGCGCGGCTCATCGGCTTGGCCATGCTGACCTGCTCGGGGGTGAGGCCCAGCGGCAGCAGCACCGATCGGTTCGACCCGTCGATGCGGGAGCGACGTCCGTCCCGGATCACCCAGGCGTCCCCGCCGTAGTTCAGCACCACCGCGTCCGACCCGGTCAGCACCCGCCGGTGGTTGCTCAGATCGGGGTTGCCGTCGATCACCGTCACCGTCACGCCGGACGGTGCCCCGGCGCCGGTCGAGTTCGCCACGGTGTCGCACACCAGCCAGGACGACGCGTCCGGGCTGGTCGGGTGGAAGCTGGACGGCGCACCTGGGATGCCCACCATCGGGCCGCGCGGCAGGCTGGCGATCTGGTTGGACTTGACCAGGTGCGGATTGTCGGGGCGGCCGGTGATGAGGCGGGCCGACGCCAGGTTCAGCGCCGGGTACAACTTCTCGCCGACGCGGACATACAGGGCGCCCGAGTCGCGGTCGGCGATGATCGGCGACTCGTTGATCTGGCCGGCCGGGCTGATGAAGGAGTACAGCAGCGCGCCGAGGCAGATCACCAGCGCGGCGGAGATCGACGCCACCACGGCCAGGTTCTGGCGCCGGCCGGGTTCGACCTCCATGCGGACGCGCCACCGGGTCAGCGCCATCGCGGTCCGGCGCGCAAGGAACTGGTAGCCGGTCACCTGGGTCCGGGTCGACAACCCGAGGCCGTACCCCGACCCGCGCTGCCCGCGACTCTCTTCCGCCACTTAATTCACCATCCGGTCTACTGATGCGCCTGGATATTGTCCCGCTGAAGTGATCCAGCGCGAATTACATGACAACCGTAAGGCACCTGCGCGGACCTCGCCACGCGGCGCCAAAGCCATTCACTTCTACATCTGTTTATGCACCCGAAGCCGACCGCGTTCCCCGCCCGGGGCCGCCCGCCAGGACGGCGCCGGCGCGCGCCACTGAGCTGGCAGTTTCGTTCCCCCGCGGATGAGCCGACCGGACACTTTTCGTCTCCTCGGAGCATCGTAGTGGCCGCGCGGCCTTTCGTCCTGTCGAGCGCACCGAACCGTTCTCGGGAGTCGCCGTAAATGAATGGCAGGCCACACCACAGCAAAGAATGGGCCAACTCGGGCCGCGTCCGAGTCGCCCGGCCGCGAATCCTGGCAGCAAGATGGCCCTATGACTGAACTCGCGCCGTCGCTGATCGAACTCGCCCGGAGGTACGGCATCGCGACGGAGTACGAGGACTGGACCGGCCGGCGGGTGCGGGTTTCCGAGGCCACGCTGAAGGCCGTGCTGGGCGCCCTCGGCGTCGCCGCCGACAACGAGCAGGAGCGCAACGTCGCGCTGACCGCCAAGCTGCGCGCGCACTGGGCGCGCCGGCTGCCGGCGACCATCGTCGGGCGTACCGGCGAGCCCATCCGGTTCTGGGCGCACGTCACCCATGGCGATCCGGCCGAGGTGTGGTTGCAGCTCGAAGACGGCACGGTGCGCGGCGGCGTCGAACAGGTCGACAACTTCACCCCACCGTTCGACCTCGACGGCCGCTGGGTGGGTGAGGCCAGCTTTCTGCTGCCCTCCGATCTGCCGCTGGGCTACCACCGGGTGCACCTGCGTTCCGGCGACTCCGAGGCCAGCACCGCGCTGATCGTCACGCCGGACTGGCTCGGGCTGCCGGAGCGGCTCGGCGCCCGGCGCGCGTGGGGCCTGGCCGCCCAGCTCTACAGCGTGCGGTCGCGGCAGTCGTGGGGCATCGGCGACCTGACCGACCTGACCGACCTGGCGGTGTGGTCGGCCTCGCGCCACGGCGCCGACTATCTCTTGGTCAATCCGCTGCACGCGGCGGCGCCGACCACACCGATGGAGCCGTCGCCCTACCTGCCGACGTCGCGCCGCTTCGTCAACCCGATTTATCTTCACGTCGAGGCGATCCCCGAATTCGCCGATCTGACCAAGCGCAGCCGGGTCCGCCGGCTGCGCTCCGAGGTGCAGCAGCGCGCCGCCCGCGTCGACGCCATCGACCGCGACGGCTCGTGGGCGGCCAAGCGGGTCGCACTCAAGCTGTTGCACCAAGAACCGCGATCGGCGGGCAGGGAGCTGTCCTACGCCGCGTTCCGCGACCGGGAGGGCCGCGCGCTCGACGACTTCGCCACCTGGTGCGCGTTGGCCGAGAAGTACGGCGCCGACTGGCACTCCTGGCCCGGGGAGCTACAGCACCCGGACGCCTCGGGGGTTGCGGACTTCGCCAAAAAGCATTCGGACACAGTCGATTTCCACCGCTGGCTGCAGTGGCAACTCGACGAGCAGCTGGCCGCCGCGCAGTCACAGGCGATCCGGGCCGGCATGTCGTTGGGCGTCATGCATGACCTGGCCGTCGGCGTGCACCCCAACGGCGCGGACGCGTGGGCGCTGCAGGACGTGATGGCGCTGGGCGTCACCGCGGGCGCGCCACCGGACGAGTTCAATCAGCTCGGCCAGGACTGGTCCCAACCCCCCTGGCGGCCAGACCGATTGGACGAACACGAATATCGGCCGTTTCGCGCGCTGATCCGCGCGGTGCTCCGGCATGCCGGCGGCGTGCGCATCGACCACATCATCGGCTTGTTCCGGCTCTGGTGGATCCCGCGCGGCAGCTCGCCCACCGAAGGCACGTACGTGCGGTACGACCACGAGGCCATGATCGGCATCGTCGCGCTCGAGGCGCACCGGGCGGGCGCGGTCGTCGTCGGGGAGGACCTCGGCACGGTCGAGCCGTGGGTGCGCGACTACCTCTTGCTGCGCGGCCTGCTGGGCACCTCGATCCTCTGGTTCGAGCTGGACCGCGACGGAAACGGCGGCCCCCTGCCGGCCGAGCGCTGGCGTGAGTACTGCCTGTCCTCGGTCACCACGCACGACCTGCCGCCGACCGCCGGCTATCTGGCGGGCGACCATGTGCGCCTGCGGGATTCGCTGGGGCTGCTGACCCGTCCCGTCGAAGAGGAACTCGAGTCCGACCGGACGGAGCTGGCGGCGTGGATGGCAGAGCTGCGCCGGGTCGGGTTGCTCGAGGACGGCGACGACGACCCCGAGCGGGTGGTCATCGCGCTGTACCGCTACCTGGGCCGGACCCCGTCGCGGCTACTAGGGGTGGCGCTGACCGACGCCGTGGGCGACCGCCGGACCCAGAATCAGCCCGGCACCACCGACGAATACCCCAACTGGCGGGTGCCGTTGACGGGCCCCGACGGGAGCGCGGTGATGCTCGAGGACGTCTTCACCGACCCGCGCACCGCCACGCTCGCCGAAGCCGTACGCGCCGCGATCGCGCCCGTCGCCGCCGAAACCGCGACCCGCTAGTCGCCCTGTCGGGTGCCTTGTTAGCTTCGAAAACCATGAAGGTCTCAGTGGTGGCCCCGGTCGCCGACGGTGTCACCGCGGACCCCGCCTGGATGGTGGCCTTCGCGCGCCACCTCGAAGCCTGCGGGTTCGAGTCGATCGTCGTCGTCGAGCACACCGTGCTGCTCACCCGCTACGACAGCGTGTATCCCTACGACGATTCGGGACGCGTCGGGCTGGCGCCGGACTGCCCGATCCCGGATCCGCTTGACCTGCTTGCATTTCTGGCCGGCCAGACCAGCCGCCTGGGGCTGGCCACCGGGGTGCTGGTCCTGCCCAACCACCACCCGGTGGTGCTGGCCAAGCGGGCCGCCACGGTCGACGCGCTGTCCGGCGGCAGGCTGCGCCTGTGCGTGGGCGTGGGCTGGCTGAAGGAGGAGCTGGCCGCCTGCGGCGCGGATTTCGACAGCCGGGGCCGACGGGCCGACGAGCAGCTGGCCGTGATGCGCGAGTTGTGGGCCCAGCGGTCCGGCGGGGCGTCCTTCGCGGGGGAATTCTTCACCTTCGACGACGTCATGTGTTATCCGAAACCCGTTGCGGCCGAAGGTCTCCCGATTCACATCGGCGGGCACAGCCGGGCCGCCGCGCGCCGCGCCGGGCGCCTCGGTGACGGCTTCCAGCCGCTGGGGGTGACCGGGCCGCGCCTCGCGTCGCTGATCGCGCTCATGCGCGACGAGGCCAGGGCGGCCGGCCGCGATCCGGCGGCGCTGGAGGTGTCGCTGGGGCACGCCGTCGCCAAGATCGACGCCGAGCGCGCGGCCGCCCTCGCGGATCAGGGTGCCGACCGCCTGGTGCTGGCCATGCCGCCGACCACCGACATCGAGCAGGCCAAAGACCTGTTGTCGGCGTGCGCGCAACGGCTGTCCCTCAAATCATGACGCTGTCGGCCGACCAACGGGCGGCATTGAGCGACCTGGTGCACCGGTACGCCGCCCACGTCGATGATCGCGAATTCACTTCCGTTGCAACTCTTTTCACAGCGGACGCCGAACTGGTGCTGCCGGCACCGCCGGCCGATCTGTTGCCGATCCATTCGCATCGCGGCCACGACGCCATCACCGACGCCGTCGCGGTGGTCGCCGCCGTCACCCGCACCGAGCACGCGATCGTCGGTGAGGTGTACGACGCGGCCCCCCACCCCGGCACCGCCCGCGGGCGGGTCGCGTGCGTCGCGCACCACTGGACCGAGCGCGACGGCGAGCCGATGGACGTGGCCTGGCACCTGCGTTACGACGACGAGTACGCGTTGACCGACGCGGGCTGGCGGATCGGACGCCGGGCGCTGACGGTCCTCGCCATCGAGACCCGCCCGGCGCGCCGGGTGCTGCCACACGACCCCGCTTAGGCGTGTTGGCAGCAGATTATGCGGACACTCACAGCAAAACTCATCGGTTCGTATCTGCGGAGCAAATAACCGGTTTCTTTGGGCAGGTGCGGCTAACGCCGCCGTCACTCGGCCGGATTTTGCGCGATCCGCCCGCGCAGCGGGCGTTCCTCGCCGTGCGGGCGCCGCGAGCAGAGGTTTCGTTCCCTGATTGCCTCTAATTAATCCAGGGGCATTCGTGTAATTTCGGCCGCGTGACGAACACCGTTGATTCCGCGGGGACCGGTGGAGGGCGAGCGGCGCAGAGCGGCTCGGTATCGACGCTGGCAGTGGGCACGCCGCTGACGTCGAACCCGGACTACCGCAACGAGATACACACCGCCGAAGACATCATCGATGTGGAGCACTACGGTGGCGGCTTCGATCTCACCAGGCGGGCCACCGCCCCGAAGCTGCGCATCGGCCGCGACCGATGGTTCAACCTGCTCTGGCTGATCCCCATCGGGTTTGCCGTGCTGATCGCCGGGATCGCGGTCGGCAAAGGCCTGCACAACGTGCCGGCGGTGCAGTCGTTCATCCAGCGCTACCCCGGATCGGACAGCACCGGCGTGCCCCCCGGCCTGCCCGCGTGGATCGGCTGGACGCACTTCTTCAACCTCTTCATGATGATGTTCATCATCAGGACGGGCATCCAGATCCTCTGCGACCATCCCCGCCTTTACTTCAGCCGCAACGCCACCCCCGGCAAGGACGAGTGGCTGCGGGTGGGTCCGCCGGTTCCGGACGACGAGTTGTGGACCGCCAACGCCGACACCGTCGCCCTGCCGCCGCAGTTGGGGCTGCCCGGCTTCCGGCACTCGATCGGCCTGGCCCGTTGGTGGCACCTGGGCATCGACGTGCTGTGGCTCGTCAACGGGGCCGTCTTCTACGTGCTGTTGTTCGCCACCGGTCAGTGGCGCCACATCGTGCCGATGAGCTGGGACGTCTTCCCGAACGCGGCGTCGGTGGCCATTCAGTACCTGTCGCTGGACTGGCCGACCGACAACGGCTGGGTCGCCTACAACGGCCTGCAGCTGCTGGCCTATTTCACCACCGTCTTCATCGCCGCCCCGGCCGCGCTGATCACCGGCCTGGGCATGTCGCCCGCGCTGTCCCAGCGGGTGCACTGGCTCAGCAAGCGGCTGAGCATCCAGCACGCCCGGTCGCTGCACTTCGTGGTGCTGGTCTATTTCCTGTTCTTCATCCTGGTGCACGTCACGATGGTGCTGACGACCGAGGCGCTGCGGAACCTCAACCACATGTTCGCCTCCCGTGACGACAACAGCTGGATCGGTTTCGGGATCTTCTCGCTGGCGATGGTGATCACGGCGATCGCGTGGGTCTGGGCCACTCCGTTCACCATCAAGCATCCCCGGGTGGTGCAACGGGTCGGGTATGCACTGGTGGGCCCCTTCCAGCGGATGCTCGAGCAGCTGGACCCCAAGCCCGGCGCCTTCACCGAAAAAGACATCTCGCCGCATCACTGGCGCAACGGCCGCCTGCCGGAGACCGTCGAGTACAAGGAGCTGGAGCGCGACGACTTCAAGGACTGGCGGCTCAAGGTCTACGGGCTCGTCGAGCACCCGATGGAATTCTCGCTCGAGGACCTGATGGCGCTGCCCTACCACGAGCAGATCAGCCAGCACTTCTGCATCCAGGCGTGGTCGGGCGTCGCCAAATGGGGCGGCGTGCAGATGAAAACGATCATGGACATCGTCAAACCGCTGCCCGAGGCGAAATGGGCGGTCTTCTACTCGATGGGGCTGGGCGCCACCGGCGGCATCTACTACAACGCCCACCACATCGGCCAGATGGACCACCACATGACGATGCTGGCGTACAACATGAACGACCAGCAGCTGCCCTACATGCACGGCAGGCCGCTGCGGCTGCGCAACGAATTGCAGCACGGCTTCAAGCTGGTGAAGTGGATCAAGGGCATCGAGTTCGTCGCCGACTACCACGACATCGGTAGCGGGTACGGCGGCTACAGCGAAGACCACAAGTACTTCGGGCGCCACCAAACGCTCTAGGCGTAACCGCGCGTTACCTCCGCCAAGTCGTTTGTCCCGACGGCCCTTTGGGTAGCTAGAGGACATCGGGCCGAAACGGAAGTGACAGCAGAGGAGACGCCATGAGGCACGATCCTGCCGACCACGATCGGACCACCGACCGACCCGCGCCAACACCCGGGCTCCTCGTGGTCGCCGCAGCCGCGCTGGCCTTCGCGGTGTGCGTGGCGAATTTCGCGCTGGGTGAGGCCGGCGCCGGGGTTGCCGCTGCCATCATCTCGATGCTCGCGTTCGGGGCCGGCCTGTCCTGGCTTGCGATGGACCGCAGGCGAATTCGCGACGCCGAGCGGCAATGGGTGATCAGGCACCCGGCCCGATAGGCGGCTACTGCAGGGCCGCGAGGTTGTTCACCGACTTTTGCACGTCGGAGCGCAGCACCCGGGCGACCAATCCCCCGACCGGCCCGCTGAGCAAACCACCACCGAGATCGGCGGTCAGGTGGAACGTCGAGCCGGGGTGGTCATCGCCGACGCTCATCGCCACCGTGAGGCGGATGCCGCCGCGGCCGCGGCCTCGCAACTCGATCGCCTTCGGCTCGTCGTACCGCGTGACCTCCCAGTGAATGATGTTGCGGAAACCCTTGACCTTGACGCACGACGAGACGCAGGTGCCCTTCTCGATCTTGTCGGGCACCGGCCCGCGCCATCCGGCGAAAATCGTCATCCACTCGTCGAATCGATCCAGATCGGACGCCAGCTTCCAGGCTGCTTCCGGCTCCACCTGCGACTTCACCGAGACATCTACGCGAGCCAAGTCTTCCTCCCCGGACGGATCAGAAACGCCACCGCACCACCTGCCGGCGACAACACACATTCGTGGCTGGGTACCCCGCCACCGTCGCGCGTATTCGTGGGCCCCGACGCCCGGGGCGGGACGGTGGCGACCCGCTTCGCCCGGCTACGCCGCGCTCGCGATCGCCACTCGCCGATGGTGGCGACCCGCTTCGCCCGGCTACGCCGCGCTCGCGATCGCCACTAGCCGATGGTGGCGACCCGCTTCGCCCGGCTACGCCGCGCTCGCGATCGCCACTAGGGCCAGGCCTGCTCCAGCTGCTGAGCCACGTCGATGATCTGCGCCGCCTGCGACTGGGGCGCGTCGATCTCGGCCGCGACGTACTGCGCGATGAACCGCCGGATCTCGCCGTCGACGCCGGCCAGGATCCGCAGCACCTCGCCGCGGATCGACTTCGACGACACGTTGACGGTGATGTCGGAGGGCCGCGGTTTGGCGACGTCGACGATCAGCAACAGCGGTTCGGCCGCGCGCGCCGTCGCGCGCAACTGGATGTCCCCGGACACCACAAATCGCTGCTTGTCGAGCCACAGGTCGACCAAAAGGTCGATCGAGAGCGGAATGTGGATGACGAACGTGATGCTGTCGCCGAGTCGCCGAGTGACCCGGGGGTCCTGAATCTTGACGTTGGCGCTGACTTTGGCGATCCCACCCGGCCCCTGCGCTATCGGCTCCATGGCGAACTCGCTGCCGGCGATGTCGGCGAACGCGTTTGCGACCCGCTCGGGGGTGACGGCCACCTCGAAGAACCTGCGGCCAAACTCTTCGTAGGTGACATAATCGTGGTTCGTCATAGGCTTATACCGTCTCATGTCACCTGCCGGAACGGTCGCTGATCTGCTCGCGTCGCAGGAATTCCGCGCCAGATCCCCTTTCGTCGAACCAGCAAATCCGGCGGGCGATCCGTGTCCGATCCGACGGGTTTGTGAAGCGCACCACAGGCGGGGCACTTCGATTCGATGTGTCGGGCGGTGGCCTGCAAGGCTTGATGGTGGAGGTGTTTTCAGTCTCATGCCCCAGGAAGTAACTGAGCAGCGCACGGGCCTGGTGTCGGGGATGCTTATCTGGCTTGGTGGTGGACACCGGCCCGAACTGGGCGAGCGTCACGAACGGTCCGCCCACGCCGTCGCGGGCGCGGTCGCATTGTTGGGCGCGGTGTTGGCCTGGCTCGTCGCGACCCTGGCGATCTGCGGATCGGTCCGCTGGCCGCTGCCGGCCGTCGTCCCGTTCACCCTCGTCTTCGGCCTGCTGGTCGGCGCCATCACCCGCGGCACGATCCCGGGGCCGGAACGCAGCCGACCTGGCGTCATCGGACGCGCCGCGGTGGCGGGGCGGTGGGCGTCGTCGTCGGTGAGCTCGCGGCCCTGGTCATTCTGTCCAGCCCCATCCAGCACCGGCTCGACGAGCGGGCATTGCGCAACGCCGAATCGACCCCGGCCGTCGCGCAGGCGGCGGCGTCGCTACAGCAGACCAGGGACGCCCGCGCCGCGCTCGACGCCGCCGTCGCACAGGCCAGGGACCGCCAGGACAAGGCCTTGGTCGTCGCCCGCTGTGAATACCACCCGACGCCCGGGTGCCCGCAGACCCGGATCACCGGTGTCCCCGGTGCCGGACCCGAAACCCGCACGGCCAACGATCTTCTCGCCGATGCCCAGCGCGAACTGGACGCCGCCCTGGCGGCCAGGGACGGCCGCGCACCGGACCTGGACGCCACGATCTCGCGACAGGAGGGTGCGCTGCGCGCCGCGCGGGACGCCGTCGTGGCGGACGCCGGCCGGGGCCTCGGCGCGCGCTGGGTCGCGATGAACGACCTCACCTTCGCCGAGGCCGGGGCGGTGAGCCTGCGGGTGCTGACGGTCGCGCTGTGCGTGCTGCTCTACCTGACGCCGCTGATCCTGGGGTTGTGGCGCGGCGAGACGACCCACGATCGCCGGGCCAGCTCACGCGCCGAGCGCGAACGCGCCGAACTCGACGCGGACACCGCCATCGCGGTCAAGCGGGCCGAGGTGCGCCGCGAGGCCGAAATCCTCTGGGCCGAGCACCAACTCACGCAGGCCCGGCTCGCCATCGAGGCGCAGATCGAGATCGACCGCGAGCAGCAGCGCCGCCGGGTTTCCGAAGCCCTGGACGCTCCGGCGCACGCGCCGTCGCGGCGGGCCTTCGAGCCGGCCGACGACGACGTATATCTGCCGATCGCCGCCGAGGCCGAGGCGGCCAGCCGGGCGCTCACCCAACTGCCCGCGCCCCAGTCGGCAGCCGGCCCGGGTGATGCCCAGCCGGCGGATGTTCCGGAGAACCTGCCCGCTCCCCTGCCGACGGGCGGCGAGGTCGAGGCCCACGAGGAACGGAATGTGCCGTCGATCCCGTCGATTCCGGACGCCACCAAGGCCGCGGCCCGGTGGATTCGCCCGCTGGTGCCGCCGTTCGTCGCGAAGGTGATCGACACCACCACCCAGCCACTGCGTACCGCGCGCCAGGTGTTCGAAGGCGTCCTCGAAGAGACCGAAGAGATCACGTTCACGCTCAAGCGCAGCCGCAGGGTGACGGTCAACTCGGAGGCCTCGGACACCGAGCTCTCCGGCCGGCCCGCGGACCCCGAAACCCGCTCGGCACGGACGGACTTCGTTGCCTCGTCGCGGCAAGAACCCGGCAGCCGAGCCCACCGGCGGGTGACCGGACGCCATTCCCAGCCGTCCCTGCCGCGGCCGGCCGCAGAAGATGCGGATCACTTGTCGGTGGAGTCCGCGGACGGCGGCCGCCGGCGTGCGCTGACGAAGCGGGACGGGCCGCCCGAATTGGATCCGCCGGACGGGCCGCGCCAGCTGCCGCCGCCGCCGACGTAGGGCAACCTCAGCGGAACAGCCTTATCCCGTAGTCGATTTCGGACGCCGGTAGCGTGGCGGCGCGGCCCCTTCGCCACCGCCGGGCACCGCGTGCGCGCGTCGGCCACTGCAACCGGAGCCGGGAAGCGTCGCCCCGCGAGGGCAGTTTCGGGTCGATGTCGCCGTCGATGGTGTTGAAGTTGGAGGCGGCCGGGTTACCCCTCGAAAGCTCGGCCGCCCCAACGTCTTGGCGCGCGCTCAACGGGTCAGAGCGGCGGATTTGAACAGCGGCCCCCACTCATGGCGGGCCGCGGATTGCGCGTCGACGAAGCTGGGAGTCTTCTCGCCGTCGCCCGCCAGGTGGACCAGCGCCCACGCCATGGCGAATACCGGTACTTTGTGCCGGATTGCCGCGCTGTGCAATTCGTCCAAAGCGGCATCGGATGGACACCGGCGAAGGCCGATGAGGATGCCCCGCGCGGTGTCGAGGATGCGACCGGAATTCGGGCCACACGAAGTTTGGGCGGGAACCCAGCTCGTCGTCATGCTTTGATACCTCCTGCTGCGCCCTCGCGAAACCCGCTACTCGCGTAACGGCAGGAATTCGTGCGCTTCGTCGCGGCCGCAATCCCCAAAAGGCGCCCTGTGCAATGATTTGCGGATCCGTCGCGTTGTGCCAGTGTGTCATTGACATTGATATGCGGCTGTGACCGTTTCGGAACAGGCCGCACATCAACAAAATTCGCGACACGTGGTAGCGAAACAGGCTGTGAAACAGCGCGATCAGTCGCTGACCACGCCTTGCGGCTCGCTACAGGATCGCCTTGGCTTCCTTCGCCCTGGCGATGTCGTCCCAGCCGACGTCCAGTTCCAGCAGGATCTCTTCGGTGTGTTGCCCGTGCTCCGGGGCGCGCGCGGGAGACGGTGGCGTCTCATTGAATTGGACTGGCGCGGCCACGATTCGGTACTTCTCGCCGTAATCGTCGACATTGGTGACCACATATCCATTGGGTTCGACCTGCGGGTCGTTGAGGGTCTCCCGTGGCGTCGCGAGCGCGCCCCACACGCCCGGCTCGTCATCGAGCACCGCCTGCCAGTGCGCAAGGTCGTGGCTCGCGAAGGTGTTCGCCAGCAGCTCGGTGGCCGCTGCCGCGTTGGCGATCAGGTTGCCGGACGGGACGAATCGCTCGTCGTCGGCCAGCTCCACCAGGCCGATGCGCCGGCAGAAGCCCGCCCAGTATTTGTCGGGCTGGAGAAACACCAGCTGGATCCACCTGTCGTCTTTCGTCTTGTACCGATTGACGAGCGGATTGATGGCCAGGCCCGGCGGTGCACCCGGGATCCCGTCGATATCGAAGAAGTCGGCCGCACAAATCGACGGCGCTATCGACCACATCGCCTGTGCCAGCAGCGATGAGTCGACAATCGTCGGTTCGCCGGTGCGTTCCCGGTGAAACAGCGCGGCGCACACCCCGCCGGCCAGCGTCGCCCCACCCTGCAGGTCACCGAAGCCGGGCCCCTGGACCGCGGGCGTCTCGCTGCCGAACGGGGTGAGCGTGTAGGCGACCCCGCCCCGCGCCAGGTATGTCGCCGCATCGAATCCGCCCCGATCGCGGTCGGGACCGCGGACCCCCAGCCCGGTGCCGCGGGCGATGATGATGTTCGGGTTGAACGCGCGGATGTCGTCGACGGTCAGCCGGGCCCGCTCGAGCGCGCCGGGCAGCCAATTGGTCAAGAACACATCGGCACTGGCCAGGAGCCGGCCGAACAGCTCGCGACCGGTTTCCGACTTGATGTCGACGGCGATGCTGCGCTTGCCGCGGTTGCCCAGTTCGAGGATGAAGTCCGCATCCGGGCGGGCCGCTTGCCGGGTGAACCCGCCGACGACCAGCGCGCGGCCCGGATCGCCGGTGGCGACGCCTTCCACCTTGATGACGTCGGCGCCCCAGTCCGATAGGGCGGCACCGGCGGACGGCACGTAGGTCCACGATGCCAGTTCGACAACCCGCACGCCTCGAAGGACTCCCCCGTGCCCGTCAGCCATCGCCCATCCCCTCGTCGCGGCCATTCCTTGCTATTTTAGATATTCTAGCTAGTCTTGGGCGTAGTGATAGCCCATCTGCAGGTCAGCGCAGTTTTCCGTGGAAGAGATGCGATGGAGCCGACCGAAGGTCGCATTCCGACGCCCACCGCGATGGCCGCGTGCCGCGAGGCGGCACCGGCGGGCGAGAAGTCGATTCGGTCCAGCCGCAATGTCGGCCGCGACAGCGAATGGTGTTGGGCCCCAATACGGGTCGTGATGTAGACACACGGACGAAGGACGTGCGATGGGCAGAGTGACGGGCAAGGTGGCCGTGATCAGTGGCGCCGCGCGCGGTCAGGGCCGTTCACACGCGCGGATGCTGGCCGCCGAGGGTGCCGACATCATCGCCGTGGACCTGTGTGCGGATATCGACACCAACGAGTATCCGCTGGCCCGTCCCGAGGACCTGGACGAAACGGCGCGGCTGGTGGAGAAGGAGGGCCGGCGTGCCCACACCGCGATCGCCGACGTCCGCGACCGCGTCGCCCTGTCCGCGGCCATCGACGAGGGCGTGGCCGAATTCGGGCACCTCGACGTCGTGGTCGCCAACGCCGGCATCTGCCCTCTGACGGCGGGCCTGCCGCCGAAGGCCTTCGCCGACGCGGTGGACGTGGATCTGGTGGGCGTGCTCAACCTGGTCCACGCCAGCCTCAAACACCTGCAGTCGGGCGCGTCGATCGTGGTCATCGGTTCCAACGCGGCCTTCATGTCGTCGATGAACACCACCGGCATCGACGGCGGCCCCGGCGGGGCCGGCTATGCCTTCGCGAAACTGGCTGCCGCGCATTATGTCAACGACTTCGCGCTGGCGCTCGCCCCGTTCTCCATCCGGATGAACGCGGTACATCCGACGAATGTCAACACCGACATGTTGCACAGCCCGCCGATGTACCGGGCGTTCCGGCCCGACCTGAAGGAACCGACCCGCGTGGACGCCGAACCCGTCTTCCCGTTCGTCCAGGCGATGCCGATCCCCTACGTCGAGCCCGAGGACATCAGCGAGGCCGTGCTGTTCCTCGCCTCCGACGCCGCCCGCTACATCACCGGCCAGCAACTCCGCGTGGACGGCGGCGGCTTCCTCAAGGTCAAGCCGTGGTCGGGCGCGTGACTGCGGTGGCACCGAACATAGTGCACCACAATGGGATTACTCGATGACCGACGACCGCTCCGTTCAACGGCACCTCTACGCGCTGATGGCGCTGATGAAGGCCGCCGACGACCGGCTGTCCAAGGGAATCGGTACCGGGGAGTTCATGTGCGTGTACTGGCCGTCGCGCGGCCAGGAGGCGATCGCCGCCGCGATGGGTGTGGCCCTGCGGCCCGACGACCAGCTGGTGACCACCTACCGCGGGCTGCACGACCTGATCGGCAAGGGGGTGCCGCTCGAGGAGATCTACGGCGAGATGATGGGCCGCACCGTCGGCGCGAGCCGGGGCAAGGGCGGCACCATGCACATCGCCAAACCCGAGGTCGGCGTGATGCTTTCGACCGGCATTGTCGGGGCCGGGCCGCCGGTGGCGGTGGGGCTGGCGATGGCCGCCAAGCACAAGGGGCTCGACCGGGTCACCGTGGTGAGCTTCGGCGACGGTGCCACCAACACCGGTTCCTTCCACGAGGCGGCCAACATGGCCGCGCTCTGGGATCTGCCAATGGTGTTCGTCTGCCAGAACAACCTGTACGCCGAGATGACACCGACCACAGACACGATGAAGCTCGAGCGGGTGGCCGATCGGGCGGCGGGGTACGGGATGCCGGGTGTGCGCGTCGACGGCAACGATCCGCTGGCGGTGAAGGCCGCGCTGGACCAGGCGCTGCAACGGGCCCGCGAGGGCGGCGGCCCCACGTTCATCGAAGCCGTGACCTTCCGCTTCCGCGGCCACTATTTCGGCGACCGGGCGCCCTACATCCCCGCCGAACAACTCGAGGCGGCGCTGGCCGCCGACCCGGTGCCACGCTTCCGCCGGCATCTCGCGGACGCGGGCGTATGCGGCGAAGACGAACTGGCCCGGATCGAGGGCGAGGCACTGGCCGCGGTGGAGTCCGCGCTGCAGACCGTGATGAACGCCGAGTCGCCGCCGGCCGACGAACTCGGCCGGGACGTGTACGCAACCCCGATCAGGTATCCGGTGTAAAGGCATGGACGACAAGGAGATGACGATGCGCGAGGCGCTCAACCTCGCGCTGGATCAGGCGCTCGCGTCCGACGAGCGGGTGTTCCTCCTCGGCGAGGACATCGCCGATCCCGGCGCATCCGGCCCGACCGCGGGGCTGTCGACGAAATACGGCCACGACCGCGTGCTGGACACCCCGATTTCGGAGGCCGCGATCCTGGGCGCGGCCGTCGGGGCCGCGATCGACGGTCTGCTGCCCGTCGCCGAGATCATGATCATGGATTTCATCGGCATCGCCGCCGATCAGCTGATCAACAACGCCGCCAAACTGCGGTTCATGACGGCCGGACGCACGTCGGCGCCGATCACCGTCCGCACTCAGGTGTACGCCGGCCTGGCCACCGGCGCGACGCATTCGCAGAGCCTGGAGGCGTGGTTCATGCACATCCCCGGGATGAAGGTGATCGTGCCGTCCACCCCGCGCGACGGCAAGGGGCTGCTGACGTCGGCGATCTTCGACCCCGACCCCTGCCTGTTCATCGAGACCGTCCGGTTGCAGAGCAAGAAGGGTCCTGTGCCCCTCGAACCCGGCTTCTCGATCCCGCTGGGCCAGGCCGAGATCAAGCGGCCGGGCGCCGACGTCAGCCTGATCGGTTACGGACGCTGCGTGCACGACGCGCTCACCGCCGCGGCCACGCTGGCCGAGGGCGGCGTCAGCGCCGAGGTCGTCGACCTGCGCACCCTGGTCCCCCTCGATGTCGAGACCATCGTCGACTCTGTCCGGCGCACCCGCCGGGCCGTCATCGTGCACGACGCGGTCCAATTCGGCGGTCCCGGAGCCGAAATCGCCGCGACGCTGTCCACCGAACTTTTCGGTGAACTCTCCGCGCCCATCGAGCGGGTCGCCGCTCGGTTCGCGCCCAATCCGGCCGCGGCGGCCCTCGAGGCGCAGGTGTACCCGTCGCCGGCGCGCATCGTGGCGGCCGCCCAGCGCACCCTGGCACGGGCGAATGCGCATGGCTGACTTCATCATTCGTATCCCCCGGGTCTCGGTGGCGGTCTCCGAGGCCGAACTCACCGGCCTGCTGATCGGCGCCGGTGAGCACGTCGAGGAGGGCACGCCCATCTACGTGATCGCCACCGAGAAGGTGGAGCAGGAGATCGAGGCGGGGGCCTCCGGCATCGTGCGCTGGACGGGGCAGGTCGGGACTACGTACGACATCGGCGCCGAAATCGGCGTCATCACGACTAAGGAAGGGTAAGCCCTATGGATCTCAACGAGACCCGCGAGAGAATCATCTACGAAAAGGACGGCCCGATCGCCCGCGTCACGCTGAACTGGCCGGAGAAGGCCAACGCCCAGGACCAGAAGCTGGCCGAGGAGGTCGACGCCGCACTGCTGGACGCCGACCGCGACTACGACATCAAGGTGCTGGTGCTCAAGGCCAACGGCAAGGGCTTCTGCTCCGGGCACGCGATCGGCAACAACGCCGTCGACTACCCGTCGTTCGTCGAGAACGCCATGGTCACGGGCCACCCGTGGAAGGCGCAGTCGGACCTCTTCGTCAAGCCGACCCTGAACCTGTGGGAATTCTCCAAGCCCACCATCGCGCAGGTGCACGGCTACTGCGTGGGCGGCGGCACCCACATGGGCCTGACCACCGACATCGTCATCGCGTCCGACGACGCCTACTTCTCCTACCCGCCGCTGCAAGGGTTCGGCATGCCATCCGGCGAATGTTCCATCGAGCCTTGGGTCTTCATGAACTGGCGCCGCGCCGCCTACTACCTGTTCACCGCCGAGGTGATCGACGCCAAGAGGGCCCTCGAGGTCGGCCTGGTCAACGAGGTCGTCCCGCGTGACCAGCTCGACGACCGCGTCGAGGCCATCGCCCGGCACATCGCCCAGGCCCCGTTGACGACCCTGATGCTCACCAAGGCCAACCTCAAACGCGCCTGGGAGCTGATGGGCATGCGGGTGCACTGGCAGAGCTCCAACGACCTCGTCGCCCTCGCCTCGATCAGCAAGGACGTGCAGCAGCTGATCCAGACCGTGTTCAAGGACAAGGTGCTGCCGTCCGAGCACGCCCGGCGCCAGGCCGCGGCCGCCGCCCAGACCGACGGCGCCGCAGCGACATAGGCCCACCGGTGAACATCGCCGATCACGCGATCACAGCCGCACAGTCGCCGGCGCTGGTGGCCGACGGCGGCACGATCTCGTACGGCGAACTGTACGCCCGCAGCCAGCGGGTGGCCGCCGTGTTGCACGAGGCGGGCCTGCGCCGCGGCGACGGCGTGGCCCTGGTTCTGCCCAACCGGCCGGAGTTCTTCGAAATCACCTGGGGCGCCCAGCTTTCCGGCCTCTACTACACCGCGGTCAACACCCATTTCCTGCCCGACGAGGTCGGCTACGTCATCGACGATTCGGACGCCAAGGCGGTCTTCCTCGACGCCTCGATGCCCGAACTGGGCGTCCACATCCGCGCGGCCAACGCCGCGGTGCGCGCGCGCATCGCGATCGGCGGAGCCCTGCCGGGCTGGCGATGCTACGAGGACGCGCTGGCGTCCGCGGGCGACGCCCCACCGGTATCGGACGGGTCGGAGATGCTCTACTCGTCCGGCACCACCGGACGACCCAAGGCGGTGCGACGACCGCTTCCCGTCGACGGCAATGGATCCTGGGCGCAGTCGGTGCTCGAGATGGCGCTCATCCACAAATACGGGATGAGCCCATCGAGCGTGTACCTGTCCCCCGCGCCGCTGTATCACGCGGCGGGGGTGAACTACACCATGGCGGTCCACCGGGTCGGCGCCGCGTCGATCCTCATGCGCAAATTCGACGCCGAAACGGTGTTGCGTCTCATCCAGACCCACCGGGTGACCCACGCGCAGTTCGTGCCCACGATGTTCGTGCGCATGCTCAAGTTGCCCGCAGCGGTCCGGGAACGCTATGACGTGTCGAGCCTGCGGTGCGTCATTCACGCCGCGGCGCCGTGCCCGGTCGACGTCAAACACCGGATGATGGAGTGGTTCGGACCCATCATCCACGAATACTACGGTGGCACCGAGGGATTCGCGGGGACCACCATCGGGCCGCGGGAGTGGCTCGCGCATCCCGGTTCGGTGGGGATCCCGACGGCCCCGGTGCACGTGGTCGGCGAGGACGGGCGGGAACTGCCCGTCGGCGAATCCGGCGAGCTCTATTTCGAAGGCGGACCCAACTTCGAATACTTCAAGGATCCCGCCAAGACCGCGTCGGTGTACAACGACCGAGGGTGGCGATCGCTCGGCGACATGGGCTATGTCGACTCAGACGGGTTCCTGTACCTCACCGACCGGTCCACGTTCACGATCGTCTCCGGCGGGGTCAACATCTATCCGCAAGAGGCGGAGAATCTGCTCGTCATGCATCCGAAGCTCCTCGACGCGGCGGTATTCGGGGTTCCCAACGACGAATTCGGTGAAGAGGTCAAGGCCGTCGTACAGCCGGCCGACGGCGTGGTGCCCGGTCCCGAGCTCGCGGCCGAACTCATCGAATACTGCCGGGCCCGCCTGGCCGGGTACAAGTGCCCGCGCAGCATCGAGTTCGACTCCCTGCCCCGCGACCCGAACGGAAAGCTGTACAAGAGACGCATCCGCGACCGTTACTGGCAGGGGCGGGTATCACGGATCTTGTGATGTGACACAAGGGATGACGAGATGGCTATAGGAATGGGCAACGAGGTCGCCAACGCACCAACCCCGCGCCGGCCGGGTGCCAATTGGACGCCGCTACCGGTGCCGTGGGCGGTGCAGACCGCCGATCGAATCCCCAAGCAGCGCTACTACGACCCGGATTTCTACGCGCTGGAATGCGACATGTTCTGGCCGCGGGTATGGCAGATGGCGTGCCGGCTCGAGGAGATTCCCAAGGCCGGCGATTTCGTCGAATACGAGATCCTCGACGAGTCGATCATCGTGGTGCGGGTGGACGCCGGCACCGTGCGCGCCTACCACAACGCCTGCCGCCATCGGGGCGTGAAGCTGGTGGAGGGCAACGGGAATCGGCGCACCTTCGTGTGTCCGTTCCACGGTTGGTGCTGGGGCGTCGACGGCCGCAATACGTTCGTGCTGCGGCCCGAGGCGTTCACGGAAGAGAACATGACCGGCGACGACCTGCGGCTGGTGTCCGTGCGCTGCGAGCTCTGGGGTGGTTGCGCGTGGATCAACCTCGACGACGACGCACCGGCGTTGCGCGACTGGATGGAGCCCTTCGCGACGACCTACGACGCGTGGCAGGTGGACTCGCTGCGCGTGGAGTGGTGGCAATCGTGCCGGCTTCCGGTGAACTGGAAGCTGGCGACCGCGGCGTTCATGGAGGGCTACCACGTCCCGCAGACGCACCCGCAACTGCTGCCGTCCGCGCAGACCGGCGAGCCTTCCGCGGCAGTGCATCCCGTCGTCGCCAGCAGCCTGTATTTCATGCGCACGCTCGGTGAGGGCATGGGCGGCATGACGCACGAAAACGACATCCGCATCGCCGAGGGCCTGCAGAACATCGAGTTGCCGGCCGACCCGGCGGCGGCCATGGCCGCCTGGCGCAGCGCGCTCAACGATGCCGTCGTCAACTGGCACCGCGCCCGCGGCAGCGGCATGCCCGATCTCAACGACCTGGTCCGTCGCGGGATCACCGACGCGATCGGATTCGCGTTCCCGCACCACTTCATCCTGCCGACCTACAGCAGCGCATCGTCATATCGCATCCGTCCCCTGGGACCCGAGGACACGCTGTTCGAGATCTGGTCGCTCACCCGGTTCCCCGCGGACGAGTCGGCCGGCAAGCCGACGCCCCCGAGCCGATGCCGCCCGACGATCCGCGCTGGCCGCCCATCCCCGCCCAGGATTTCTCCAACCTGCCCAGGCAGCAGAAGGGGTTGCATTCCAAGGGCTTTGAGTTCATGCGCCTGTCCGACCAGATCGAGGGCCTGATCTCGAATTTCGAGCGGGTCATCGACGGTTTCCTCGCCGGCCTGCCATACGCCACCCTGCTGCCCGCCATCCAGAAGACCAACACCACCATCGACATACCGATCGCCGATCTCGGGTTCGGCTCGGAGGCGCCATGACCACCCGGTGGGACCACTGCGTGGACCTGGTCATCGCCGGCAGCGGCGGAGGCGGCATGGTCGCGGGCCTGGCCGCGCTGGATTGCGGGCTCGAACCGCTGATCATCGAAAAGCAGCCGCTGGTCGGCGGTTCGACGGGGCTGTCGGGCGGCATCGTCTGGCTGCCGAACAATCCGTTGATGCGGGCCGACGGCATCGCGGACTCACACGAGGACGGCCTGGCCTACCTGACCGACGTGGTCGGCGACATCGGCGCGGCCTCCTCCCCCGAGCGTCGCGAGATGTTCCTCACCGCCGGCTTCGAGATGATCAACTTCCTCACCCGCAAGGGCGTCCGACTGATCCGGTGTGCGGGCTGGAGCGACTACTACCCGAACCACAAGGGCGGCAACGCGTCCGGCCGCGCCGTCGAGGGCATCCCGTTCGACGCCGCGAGGCTGGGTGCGTGGCGCGACAAGGTGCAGCCGCCGCTGGCCAAGAACTACGGGTATGTGGTACTGACCAACGAATTGCGGTCCGTTCAGTATTTCAACCGCGCGCCGCGCGCCTTCGCCGTCGCATCGCGGGTATTCCTGCGCACCGCGCTGGCGCGGGCCCGGCGCCGAAGGCTCCTCACCAACGGCGCGTCGCTGATCGCTCAGATGCTCAAGGCGCTGATCGATCTCAGCGACGGGAATCCCCCGCTGTGGACCGATGCCGCGATGGCCGACTTGGTCGTCGACGACGGCCGGGTGGTCGGCGTGCGTGTGGTCCGCGATGGGCGCACGGTGACTGTCCAGGCCCGAAAAGGGGTCCTATTGGCCGCCGGCGGTTTCGGCCACAACCCGGAGATGCGGCGCCGGTACAGCGGTAATCAGCCCAACGAAGGGAAGTGGTCGATCGCCAACGCCGGCGACACCGGTGAGGTGCTCGAGGCGGCGATGCGGCTGGGCGCCAAGACCGACCTGTTGGACGAGGCGTGGTGGCTGCCTTCGGTTTTCATCGCCAACGGTGGTGCCGTCGCCGCGTCGCTGGGGTCCGGCCGTCAGCGGCCCGGCGCGATTTACGTCGACTCGACCGGCAGGCGGTTCTGCAACGAGTCCAACTCCTACGTCGAGGTCGGCAAGGCGATGTACGCGAACAAGGCCGTGCCGTGCTGGATGATCTTCGACGAGGGGTACGTGCGCCGATACGTCACCAGCGCGAATCCCCTGAAGCGAAATCAGCCGCTGCCCCCCGAGCTGATCGAGTCCGGCGCGGTCAGGTGCGCCGCGACGATTACCGACCTGGCCCGCGAGATCGACCTTCCCGCAGACGAATTGGCGATCACCATCGGGCGGTTCAACCAATTCGCGGCCAGGGGGCTGGACCCCGACTTCGGCCGGGGCCAGTCGGCCTACAACGACTGCCTGGGCGACCCCGGGTACCGGCCGAACGCCGCCATCGGTCCGCTGGACACCGCCCCGTACTACGCGACCCGGGTGCTCCCCGCCGACGTCGGGACGTGCGGCGGCGTGCTGACCAACGAGCACGCCCAGGTGCTCGATGAGCGCGATCGGGTGATCGAGGGCTTGTACGCGACCGGCAACACCACCGCGACCGTGATGGGGCGGACGTATCCGGGGGCCGGTGCGAGCATCGCCAGCTCGATGGTGTTCGGGTACGTCGCCGCCCGCCACGCGGCGGGACGCAAGCTGGCCGGCGAGATGAGCCGCTAGCTAAGCGCCGCCGGCGGGTCGGGTTTGTCGACGAATTCGCGCGGCTTCAGTCCCGACTGGATCAGCTCGGCCCGGCGCGCCTGCACGTCGCTCGCGGCGCCCACCATGTTCGTCAGGATGTGACTGACCTGCAGATGCACCCGCATGCCCATCAATTCCCATGCGCGCTTCACGTTGTTCTTGACCGCCATCAGCGTGGTCAACGGGATTTGGGCGATCTTGCGCGCCATCTCCTCCACGGTGTCCTCGAGCTCGTCGCGCGGCACCACCCTGTTGAGCAGGCCCCACTCCAGGGCCTGCTGCGCGGACAGCGTCGGCGCCAGCAGCAGCCAGTCCATGGTGCGATGCCAATTCATCAACAGCCACGGCTCGATCATGGTGTGCCCGCCGGGCTCGCCGAGGCTTTGGGCAAGCGGCATCTGGAAATAGGCGTCATCGGAGGCGACGCAGAAGTCGGTCAGCAACCCCAGGTAGATCCCGCCGCCCATGCAGTAACCGTGGATCTGCGAGATGGTCGGCTTGGGGAATTCCCACAGATACAGCGTCGGCCACAAAAAGAGATCGGCGGTGCCCTTGTACAGGTCCTCGAAGGTGTCCCCGAAATCCGGATAGGGATTCTCGTCCGGGCCCCAGCGCGCCACGTGGCCGCCGCAGAATCCGTTGCCGTTCGCCTTGAGGATGACGACCTTGATGTCCTTGTCGCGGTCGGCCTCGTGCAGGCAACTGTCGACCTCGCCGACCAACACCGCGTCCTTCGTATTGGCCTTGTCCACCCGGTTCAGAACGATCCGCGCAATCGGCGGTTCGCGCTCGTAAATGACCGCTTCCAGGACGCGCCGCTCCATCCTGGTGACACTACCGGAGACCGCAAGCCGCGAATTCGCTTTGTGGTTGCGCAATGTTCGCGGGAGGAGTGAAGTGTATGGAGGCGCTGGACTAGTCCGTCACGAATGGAGCTCAGATGGCGACTCCTTCGGACCGAGCGGCACGGCTCGACCTGATCGCCCGGCTGCAGTCCTCCTACCCCGAACTCCCCGACGCCCCCACGCCGGATCTCATTGACCACGAACGCTTCAGCGCGTACGTCAAGACTCCCCATGACGTCGGCGGCGAGCCGGACGCTCCCATCGAATTCGAGAACAAGCAGTACGAGATCTGGGAACACAACACGTACGTGATGTGTGAGGTGCTCGGCTGGCGTGGCATCTGGCTGTCCGAGGAACGACGCCGGATGGGCAACGTCGACCTGGGCCGCACCATCTATCTCGGCCTCCCCTACTACGGGCGCTGGCTGCTGGCGGTCGCCCGCGTCCTCGCCGAAAAGCACCACATCGGCCTCAGCGAATTAGCCGAACGCATGGCCGAGGTCAAGGACCGCTATGCGGGAGGCCTGCGCGGAAAACCCTTGGAGGCCAAGCCGAAGTCCGAAGGCGACCCCGCCGCCGTCACCCGCAACCGGCACCACCGCCACGCCGTCGGCAAAGGCGACCCCCAGGTGTTCGCCGGACAGGCCGGTGAACCCAGGTTCAGCGTGGGCGACAAGGTCGTGGTGCGGGATCTGCCCGTGCTGCTCTACACCCGCACCCAGGAGTACGTGCGCGGCGCGACGGGCGAGGTCGCGGTCGTGTCGTACGAAAGCCCGGCCGCCGAGGACGAAACCTGGGACGGGCCAGACCAACAACCCGAATGGTTCTACATCGTTCGGTTCAACCTGTCCGAGTTGTGGCATGGCTACACCGGACCGGGCAACGACACGTTGCAGACCGAGATCCCCGAGCGGTGGCTCGAATCGGCCGGATAGCGTCGGAAAGGACCTCAGCATGACCGCCCACGAGCACGACCACGAGCGCACCGCCGCGCCCATGGTGGACGAGATCACCGACTTCGAGGTCCTCGAGATCGCCCTTCGCGAATTATGCATCGAGAAGGGCATTTTCACCGCCGAAGATCATCGCCGCTTCACCGAGTTCGCCGAACAGATCGGCCCCACTCCCGCGGCGCGCCTGGTGGCGAGGGCATGGCTCGATCCCGGCTTCAAGGAATTGGTGCGTTCGGATGCGCTCGCCGCCAGCAAGGAGGTCGGCGTCGACTGGCTGGAACCGACCGGGTTCGGTACCCCGAGCGACTTCACCGCCCTGCACGTGTTGGAGGACACCCCGACGCTGCATCACGTGATCGTCTGCACCCTGTGCTCGTGCTACCCGCGACCGATTTTGGGCAATTCGCCGGAGTGGTACCGCACACCCAACTATCGCCGTCGCATCGTGCGCTGGCCACGTCAGGTTCTCGCGGAGTTCGGCCTGATCCTTCCCGAAGACGTCGAGATCCGGGTGGAGGATTCCAACCAGAAGCATCGGTTCATGGTGATGCCCGTCCGTCCGGAGGGAACGCAGGGGTGGACCGAGGACCAACTGGTCGACATCATCACGCGTGACTGCCTGATCGGCGTTGCGCTGCCCAGGCCGGGAGTGACGTCCAACGTCATCACCCGGACGCGTCCGGCCGTCCACCCCGTCGACGACTGATGGGAGCGACGAGATGAGCACCGCGCCCACCCCGGGCCCCGCCGCAGACGCGGTCGTCGCAGCGCTGGCGAAGATCGTTGAGCGCAACCAGGTCTGGGAACGCATGGCGGCCAAGTACGGCGTCGACAATCCGGTCCCACCCTGGAAGACGAGCCTGGACGGGATCTGTGATGCGCTCGACCACAGCGAGCGCGGCGCGCAGGTGCTCGGATTCGCCGACCGGCGCGGCGAAGAGGATGCCCTGTCGGCGACCGTCTACTCGGAATTGCCCTATCCGGAGAACCGGTTGGTGGCGTTGGCGCACTCGCTCGTGGTGCGCGGCGTCATCGAGGAGTCCGAACTCGAGGACAGGCTGGCCGCGGTGCGGGGCCGGCTGCAAGGTTGAGCGAAGCCGTCAAGTCGCGGCGCCGACCGCGGTTTTCGATGCTGGTTCGAGGATTGGCGCCCGATACGCTAGGCTGGCAGCAACGTTGGCTTCATGACATTGCATGCCAACACCGTCGTGGAACGCTTCCTCATCCCATTGCTACCGGCGCATTAGATCGCGCCGGGCACCGAGATGAACCGTGCATCCCGCACTAGCTTGTCTCGCGGCGATCGATTTTGCCATCCGGCAATCTCGCCACCTCGTGCCGATGCCGCGCGGCGTTTCGCGCCCAGCACGGCACCACCGATGCCTGAAAGGCACCGAAAAGTGACTACCCACAAGACTTTTGCCGAACTCGGCGTGCGCGCTTCGCTGGTCGATGCGCTCACCACGCGCGGCATCACCCACCCGTTTCCGATCCAGGTCGAGACACTGCCCGACACGCTGTCCGGGCGCGATGTACTCGGCCGCGGGAAGACCGGTAGCGGCAAGACGCTGGCCTTCTCCATCCCGCTCGTCAGCCGCCTCTCGCGGGGAAACCGGCGCCCCTCGCGGCCATCGGGTTTGGTGCTCGCGCCAACCCGGGAGTTAGCGACGCAGATCACAGCGACCCTGGAGCCATTGGCGACGGCCTCCGGCCTGAGGATCACCACGATCTTCGGCGGCGTATCGCAAAGCCGCCAGGTCACCGCCCTGAAGGCCGGCGTCGACATCGTGGTCGCCTGCCCGGGCCGGCTCGAGGACCTGATGAAGCAGCGGCTGATCAACCTCGACGCGGTCGAGATCACCGTCATCGACGAAGCCGACCACATGGCCGATCTCGGCTTCCTGCCCGGCGTCACCCGGATCCTGGCCGCGACTCCGAATGGTGGCCAGCGGCTGCTGTTTTCGGCGACCCTGGACAACGGTGTCGACAAGCTCGTCACGCGATTCCTGCGCAACGAGGTGCTGCACTCGGTCGACGAGGCCAACTCGCCGGTATCCGAGATGACCCACCACGTGTTCCACGTCGCCAATGCGGAGGCCAAGAAGGAGGTCGTGCACCGGCTCGCATCCGGCGCCGGGCGCCGGATCCTGTTCATGCGCACCAAGCATCAGGCGCGCAAGCTCGCCAGGCAGCTCACCGAATCGGGAGTCCCGTCGGTCGACCTGCACGGCAACCTGTCTCAGCCCGCGCGTGAGCGCAACCTGGCGATGTTCGCCTCGGGTGGCGCCCGGGTGCTGGTGGCCACCGACATCGCCGCGCGCGGCGTGCACGTCGACGAGGTCGAGCTCGTCGTGCACATCGACCCGCCCGCCGAGCACAAGTCCTATCTGCACCGGTCCGGGCGCACCGCGCGGGCGGGGAGCGCCGGTGACGTGGTCACCGTGGTGTTGCCGGAGCAGCGCCACGACACCCAAGCGTTGATGCGCAAGGCCGGAATCAAGGTCGCCCCCCAGCAGGTGACCGCGGCGTCGGACGCCGTGCAAGCGCTCGTGGGCGAGGTCGCTCCGTACCAGGCGCCCGCCCCCGCTCGGGTGCCCTCGGGCGCCGGCGCGCAGCAGCGGGCCAACTCCGGCGGGCAGCGGCGCCGGCGGACCAGCAGGTCGCCGAGGACCAACCCGGCCCCCACCGAATCCGCCATGCCGCATCGCACGGGTGCGCCGCACCGGCGGCCGGACCGTCGCCGCTCGAGCCGTGCGCAAGGGAGTGCCGGCCGCCCGAGCGGTCAGAACGGTTCAGCGCCGAGCCAGTAGCCACGCCTGACCGTCGCCTTCGCCGGCGCCGAGCAGGTCCAGGCCGGCGAAGGCTGCGGGCAGCTCGCCGGCCACGGCCCGGAAGGGGCCGGGGCTCGCCCCGACCTCGCTCAGGGCGGCGATCGCCAGCAGGCCGCCCGGCGCGAGCCGTTCCACGATCGCGCGGTCCAGGCGGGGGTCGCGGAACTTGCAGCACAGGATGACGTCGACCGGGGTCCCCGCGGGCAGACCGGTGTCGAGATCGACGACGTCGAAGCGGCAGCGGTTGCCCACCGCGGCCCGCTGGGCCAGCTCCCGCGCGTGGCTGATTGCCACCGGGGAGACGTCCAGCCCCACCACCTGAAGGCCGCGCGAGGCGAGCCAGACCGAGCCGGTCCCCTGTCCGCAGGCGAGGTCGATGGCCCGGCCTGCGGCGGGAAACAGATCCGCATGGCCGGCGAAAACGGCGGGCGGCGCAACCGAACTCAACGGTGGCGGCCCCTTCGCCGCGTACCGTTCGTCCCAGCGGTGCCGGTCCGCTTCGCCCATAGGCGCCACTCTAGAACGGTGGTCGCCGGTGACAGTCAGTCCCGTTTTAGACAGCTGTCTGTAAATGGGCCACGACGTCCGCACAGGCAGCGAGGCGACCGCGACTTGATGCTGTTGTTGGTGACAGTTCGCGTTTCTACACTGGACGGGTGTCTAGAGATGCGTCGTTCCCGGTCGTCGCCGGGAAGGCGGCGGGCGCCGGCGCGGCCCGCCGGTCGGATCGTCGGCCCGGCCAGACGATCCGCAAGGTCCTCGATGCGGGACTGGCGGAGTTGCGGGAGTCCTCGTACGCGAACTTGACGATGCGCGCGGTGGCCACCCGCGCCGGGGTGTCGCCGGCCAGCGCCTACACCTACTTCCCCTCGAAAAGCGCGCTGGTGGCGGCGGTGTACCTGCGCTTCCTGCGCGACCTGCCGCTACACACCGACGTCAACGACACGACCAAGACCCGGGTCAGCGCCACGCTGCGGGACATGGCGGTCGTGGTGGCCGACGAGCCGGAGCTGACCGCCGCCTGCGGCGCCGCATTGATGGCCGACGATCCGGCGGTCGCACCGCTGCGGGAACAGATCGGCGAAGAAGTGGCCAAACGGATCGGGGCCGCGCTCGGCCCGGGTTGGCCGCGATCCGTGAAATCCACGCTGCAGATGACGTTTTCGGGGGCGCTGATGACCGCGAGGTTCGTCAGCTTCGCCGAGATTTCCGGACAGCTCGACGAGGCCGTCAACCTGATCCTGGGTGCATCGGTCGCATGAAAACCTGTGTGCACCAGAGTAATCGGCGCGACTAGCCCGTGTAGGCCAGCTTTCGCGCCGAGCCGCCGGCCCGGAGGAATTCACCGAAGCGCCGCTCGCCCAGCTCCGGCGAGGCCTCGCCCGCGCCGAAGGCGAGGTTTCCGGACACCAGGACCGCGGTGACCGTCTCGTCGTTGCGGTTCACCATCCGCGACAGCCCGCCGTAGGACTCGACCGGATGTTCGGCGTAGGACTCGAGTGATTCGTCGAGCTTGTCCGGGTTGATGACGACGACGTCGGCGCGGTCGCCTTCACGCAGCGTGCCGGCGTCGATCTGGTACCACGCGCCGAGTTCACCGGTGAGCCGGTGCACGGCGTGCTCCATCGACATGAACGGCCTGCCCTGCCTCTCGGCGTCGCGCACGTGGCGCAGCAGGCGCAGCCCCGAGTTGTAGAAGGCCATGTTGCGCAGGTGAGCGCCGGCGTCCGAGAAGCCCATCTGCACGCCTGGGCTCTGCGCGAGCTTCTTGAGCAATTCGGGCCGGTGGTTGGAGATCGTGGTGCGCCAGCGCAGCTTTTCGCCGTGCTCGAGCACCAGGTCGAGGAACGCGTCGACCGGATGCAGGCCGCCGCGGTCCAGGCCCACCTGACCGAAGGACTTGCCGACCACCGATTCGTCGGGGCACGCCACGATGTCGGCGTCGAAAAAGTCGCGGTGCCATACCCGGGGCCCGTACTTCTGGTCGTAGTCCTTGCGGAACCGACGCCGGTAGTCCTCGTCGCGGATCAGCTCGTTGCGGGCGATCTCGTCGGCCAGGTGCAGCGCCGCGGCGCCGGAGCCGAATTCTTCGAAGATCACCAGCGAAATCCCGTCGGCGTAGACCTCGAACGGCACCGGCAGGTGCTGCCAGCGGAAGTCCGCACCCAGCGCGTTGACCAGCCGCGCGAGCCAGTCCATCAGGTAGATGACCGGCGGCAACGCCTTGACGTCGGCGGCCGAGAGCAGGCTGGTCTTCAACCGCCGACGCCCGACCCCGAGCGACGCGGCCAGCTGGGAGACGATCGACAGCGGGTTCTTGATGTCTGGGCCCGACTGCAGGATCTTGTTGCGCCGCCGCAGGATCGCGTTCAGGCGCCGGAGCTCACGCGGCTTGGCGTAGGTCGACGGCAGCGTGCGCGACCTGCAGACCTCACCGTCGAGCTTGTCGAACAGCAGTTGCTGCGAGGACAACCCGACGAAGCCCTCGTCGAGGGCCTCTTCGAGCATCGACTCCATCCGCGCGAGTTCGGCCGCCGACGGGCGAATGTCCTTGCGGGTCGCCCGGTCCAGGCCCATCGTTGCGGCGCGCAGGTCGGAGTGCCCGATGAACGCCGCGAGGTTGGGGCCCAGGTTGAGGCGCTCGAGTGCGGCCACATATTCCTTGGGGGTGTTCCATGACCGGGCCGCGTTGAGCTGTTCGATGACGTAGCGCCGCGGAATGGCCTCGACACGGCCGAAGATGTCGCCCGCGTCGACGTTGTCCAGGTACACGGTGGACAGCGAGCAGGAGCCCAGCATCACCGTGGTCACGCCGTGCCGCAGTGATTCGGAAAGTGCTGGCTCACAGAGAGTTTCGATGTCGTAGTGGGTGTGGATGTCGATGATGCCGGGAATGACCCACTGACCCGTCGCATCGATGACGCGGGCTCCGGTCGTGTCGAGTGGCCCCTTGGCGATGGTGACGACGCGGCCGTCACGCACGCCGATGTCCCGCAGGGCCGACGGCCCGCCCGTCCCGTCGAACCAGCGGCCGTTGGTGATCACGGTGTCGTACTGCATCGGTCGGCCTCTCTGTCGCGCCGGAGCCTTCCGGATCAGCAGTGATCATACATAGTGCGGATGTTGTCCTGCCACGCGATCGCCGCACGACTCGGCGGTTAGCCAGCAACGATGGCGCCGTGACGGACGTTATGATCCAGCTGTGGGGTTCACCGGCCGCGGGTTTGCCGCCCGTTAATCATGCGTAGTCACGGTTGGGCAGGAAACACGCCGGCGTCCGATGCCGAGGCGATCGAGCGCATCCTGGACGCCGCCGACAGGATCATCGACGAACGCGGGTCGGCGATGCGGATCGCGGACGTGGCGCGGGCATTGGGGGTGACCCGTCAGACCGTGTACCGATACTTCCCCGGGACGCAGGCCCTGTTGGTGGCGTCCGCGATGCGGTCGGCCGACGGCTTCCTCGATCGGATGGCCGCCCACCTGGACGGGGTCACCGACCCGGTGGTGGCCATCACAGAAGGAATGGCCTTCGCCGTCGAAGAGCTGGCCGCGGACAACCAGGTCGAGTTCGTGCTCAGCCAGCGCCACCGCGGCGCCCAGAAGGTTTCGATCATCTCCGATACGGCCCTGGCGTTCGGTCGTTCGATGCTGCATCGGTACGACATCGATTGGGAGCAGTACGGTTTCGACGAAGCCGGCCTGGACGAGCTGAACGAATTCTCGCTGCGCGTCCTGCATTCCTTCCTGACCGACCCGGGACGGCCGCCGCGCAGCGGTGCCGACCTGCGGCGCTACCTCACCCGCTGGATCGGGCCGGCGATCGCCTACCCGCAGCTGGCCCGGGCCATGGACGCGCTGGGCGGCGCGGAGCCGCCGCGAACTCGACGGCGCTCATCGAAAGCCTCCTGACCGGCCGAGTAAGCGCGGCGATCCTGACCATACATATTCGCCGTTATGTCCCAGCGCGCGCTCCCGGCGGTCCTGTGGCAAGATCACGCTGTGCAGGCCAATCCCCTCGCTGTGTTGACTTGCGCTGTGCTGTCGCCGATTTGGGCTCTGCTCGTCGGGCCGGCCACAGCGGCGTCCGCGGATCCATGCCCCGACGTCGAGGTGGTGTTCGCCCGGGGCACCACCGAGCCGCCCGGAGTCGGCCGCATCGGCCAGAACTTCGTCGACACCTTGCGCTCACACGTCGGCGGTAAGTCCGTCGGCGTGTATCCGGTCAACTACCCGGCCACCACCGACTTCCCCACCGCCGCCGATGGCATCAGCGACGCCGGCAGTCACGTCGAACGGATGGCGGCGAACTGCCCCCGCACCAAGATGGTGCTGGGCGGCTATTCGCAGGGCGCCGCGGTGATGGGCTTCGTCACCGAGAGCGCGGTGCCCGACGGCGTGCACCTGGTGCGCGCGCTGCAGCCGATGCCGGCCGAGGTGGCCAACCATGTGGCCGCGGTGGCGCTGTTCGGCAAGCCGTCGACCCAGTTCATGAGCATCATCAACCAGCCTCCGGTCGACATCGGGCCGCTGTATTCGGCGAAGACGCTCGAGTTGTGTGTCCCCGGCGACCCCGTCTGTTCCGGTGCGGGCAACCCTGCCGCGCACCGCCAATACGTCGAGGCCGGGATGGTCGACCAGGCGGCCGATTTCGTCGCCAACCGGCTCTCGTAGGGCTCGCTCGCCTCCGGCGCCGGTACCCGTCACCGGGCCGCGCCACCGATCATGGCGTGCACCTCCCGCACCGACCACGGCCCGGCCTGATGGTGGTCACGGTAGCCCAGCGGCCGCGGGGTCTGACGGTCGAACGTGCCGACGAAACCGCCTGCCGCAACCAGGATTTGTCCCGTCACGTCGCGCGAGCGGCCGCCGGCGAGATAGGCGTAGACCGGTGCGACGAACTCGGGCGGGGCGCTGTCGAGCGATGCCCGCATGGTCATCTCGTCGAGCAGCCCGCGGCGGTGCAGGTCTTCGATGTGCCGTTCGTATTCGGCTCCGGTGGACAGCCGTGTCCTGGCGCCGGGGCACACCACGTTGGCCCGCACGCCGTAGGGCTTCAGTTCGGCGGCGATGGCCATCGTCAGGCCGTTGACGGCGCCCTTGCCGGCCGGATAACCCGTTCCGCCGTAGTCACCCAGATACGCCACCGAACTGGTGTTGACGATGGCTCCGTGCCCCTGCCCGGCCAACACCGGGGCGGCCACCCGGCAGGTGTGGAAGGCGGTGCCGAGGTGGCCACTGATCAGGTGGTCGAACTCGTCCGGGCTGATCGTCAGGATCGACGAGCCGGGCGGTTCGGCGATACCCGCGCAATTGATCAGGGCGTCCAGTCGCCCGAACGCACTCAGGCATTCGTCCACCAGCGAGCGCGCGACGCGCTCGTCGTCGGCGGCCCCGACGACCGCGGTGGCCCGGCCACCCGACGCCGTGATCGCCGCGACCGTCTCGGCCACGGCATGTTCGTCGCGCCCGTTGACGACCACACCAGCGCCCAGGCTGCCCAGCAGCTCGGCGACCGCGCGTCCGATGCCGCGACTGCCGCCCGAGACCACCACCCCGTGGCCATCCAGCTCAGCCTCAGTGCCATTCATCGCCCACTCCCGCGGGCGCCATCGCGCCGGTCATGTAATGCGTTGCGCGCGAAGTGCACTCGCAGCTGACTGCCGCCGGGATGGCCGATCGGTGTCACGAACATTAGGCGAACAGTACCCAGCCGAATCCGAAATGAGAACCAACGCCGCTCGATGCCGCAATCACGCGGCGCCGGTCACCTCGAGCAATCTCCACCAACCGGATGATTGGTCGGTCGGGCGGCGCCCGCCCCGCTGCGCAGCGCACCCGCGGCAGGGCCGGACGGAAAACGACGTCGTTCCCGCCGGCAATGTCCTCGGCGGGCCGCGGCAAGCGAGCACGCAATCCGGTCACCACCGCCGGCGCCACGGCCCGATGTGCGTGCCGATAGCGTTTGCCAGGCGCTGACACGACCAACGACGCAACTCGACGGATGCGCGTAACACCGCAGCTGGACGAGATTCCTGCCAGTGCTCGGTATGGCCGCCATCGAGGGCTCGGCGGTTGCTGGTGCACCCCTTCGCCCTGGCTGCAATCGCCCGGAAACGCCCCCGACCCGCTGCGGCAACCCCGCGCCGGGTTAGGAGAAGGGGCGTATAGTCTCCAATGAAGTCCGTTATGGACGCGTCGCCGTTTAGCTAAAAGCGGTCCAGTCAGCCGCACGGCTACTGAGCTTGGTATGGCTCCGGCGAACCAGCCCCAGTCACCTTCCTGGCTCCTTTGTGCGATGGGTAAACGACCGTCCGGCGGATCGAGATGCAGTGGGGGCACGAAATGCGCATTGCTGCGACCTCTCACTGCACACGACTCTAGGAGAGAGTCAGTATGCAAACTTATTCTTGCGCAACCGTTTACACGATTTTTCGAGTAAACATGGGGTGCGCCAGCCGATGACCAATGTGATTTCTGCAACCCGTCCCGCACCACCACCCACCACCAGGACCGACGATTCGTACGACGATGTCGTCGAAATGTTCTTGACGCTGCAGCGGTTGCCCGCCGAATCGCACGAGTACGCCCACCAACGCGAACGCATCGTTTCGCGGTGCCTGCCACTGGCCGACCACGTGGCCAGCCACTTCGCCCGGCGGGGCGAAGGCCTCGAAGATCTGATTCAGGTCGCTCGGCTGGGGTTGATGAACGCCGTCAACCGTTTCGACCCCGCGAAGGGGCCCAGCTTCATCGGGTTCGCCGTGCCCACCATGATGGGCGAGGTCCGGCGCTACTTCCGCGACTACAGCTGGGGGATGCGCGTCCCGCGGCGGTTGCGCGAGCTGCACGTGCAGATCAGCAGGGCGACCGCGGACCTGTCCCAACAGCTCGGGCGCGCGCCCACCGCGGGCGAGCTGTCCCAGATGCTCGAGGTGCCGCGCGAGGAGATCGTCGAATGCCTCGTCGCGGGCGATGCCTATCGGCTCGACTCCCTGGATGCACCGCTCGGCGCCGACAGTTCGGGAACGCCTCGCTCGGTGGCCGACTCCGTCGGCGACATCGATCCACAGATCGAGCACATCACCAATCGGGAAGCGCTACGGGTGCTGGTTGCCACCCTCCCGCAGCGTGAACGCGAGGTGCTGCGCATGCGGTTCTTCGAATCCATGACGCAGAGCCAGATCGCGGAGCGGATCGGCGTGTCGCAGATGCAGGTATCCCGCATCCTGGCAAGCACGCTGAGCAGCCTGCGCGATCAGCTCGAGTAGGCGGCCAGTTCCCCCAGGACGCTGCGCGGCATACCCTGCCGCGCAGCCCTGTACTGTGCGATCGAAGGACAATCCGACTTTGTCGCCAGGAAGGCCTGGAAGGGAGCTGGAAGCGATGAGGGTGTCACGCACGGTGATCGCGGGTGTCGCGGCGACGACGGCACTGGCGGTGTCGGTGGCCGGCTGTGGCAGCCACAAGCCGCAGCCGTCGCCATCGAAGCCCACCTCGGCGACGTCGGCGCCCAGCAGCCCCAGCTCGGCTCCGGCCGCATCGGCGCCCGCCCAGCCCAACGAGTACGCGAAGCTGCTCATCCAGCCCACCGACATCAATGCCCCGGTCCCCTTCACGGCCGCGCCCCCGACCGACAACCCGAACGGCCAGCCGGGCGTGGCGACCACCTTCAAGGACGACGACGGTAGCCACGCGATCAAGGTGACCATCCAGGTATACGACGACCCCGACTCCGCCACGAACGCGCTGAACGCCGCGAAGGGCCAGCAGGGCGGCCTGATCAAGGATCCCTCCACCCAACCGTCGAACATCGGCAGCGGCGGAACGATGTTGATGGGCAACACCCCGGACCGCAGCAAGGGCTTGGTCATCCTGCTGTTCACCGAGGGCAAGGCGCTGGCCACGCTGGAATTCGACGGCCCCACCGACACGCTGGCCCCGCCGGACTTCGTCAACGACGTCGGCCAGAAGCAGGATGCGGCCATCAAGAAGGGGCTAGGCAGCTAGCCGCTGAGCCACCACCATCGGGGGACTTATGAACGTCATCAACGGCATGCCGGCTCATGCCCTGCTGCTGCATTTCGTCTTGGTGCTGGTGCCGCTGACCGCCCTGCTGGACATCGTCTGCGCGGTGTGGCCGGCGGCCCGGCGCGGGCAGCTGATGTGGCTCACGCTGGTGCTGGCCGTGGTGACCATGGTGCTGACGCCGATCACCATCAACGCCGGTGGATGGCTCTACGGCCTGAGGACGAATCCGAGCCCGATCCTGCGCGAACACGCCGAGCGCGGCAGTCTGATGACGTACTTCTCCGCCGCGCTGCTCATCGCTGCGGTCGTGCTGGTCGTCGTGCGGGTGATCGAACGCCGGTCCGACAAGAGCCGGGTCGCCACCCGGATCCTCGTCGCGCTTCTGGTGGTGGCGGCGGGGATCGCGTCGATGGTCCAGATCTACCGGGTCGGCGACGCCGGAGCGCAGTCGGTCTGGGGCACCGAGATCGCGCGCCTGACGAAGAACCACGCGGGCTGACGACGCCGCCGGTGGCAAAGCCATTCGGCGCCCGCGTGCAGGCACCGCCGGAGTAACTGCCGTGCGCTAACCACATTCTGCGGCAGGGGCGCCTGCATTGCGTTACCGTTTGCGGTGTCGAACCCGGGGGCGGAAGGAAACGTCCATGAGCAAATTCTCCAGGCTCGCCGTCGGGTTGCCGCTGACGCTGGCGCTGGCCGGCGCGACGGTGGTCGGCTGCGGCAACGGATCGAAGTCACCGGTTGCATCGTCGCCCACATCCGCGTCGGGCCCCTCGAGTCCGGCCGGACACACCGCGACGTCGACGTCCCCGCCCGCCCAGCCGACCGACTACACGCGGTGGCTCATCGCGGCCGGCGATATCAACGCGCCCGAGGTGTTCACGGCCACCCCGCCGATCAGCAACCCGAACGGCCAACCGGGGGCCAGCACCACGTTCAGCAACACCGACCGCACGCACGTGATCACCGACAGCATCCAGGTCCTGTCCGATCCCCCGGCCGCGCAGCGTGCGCTGGAATCGGCGAAGTCGACGCATGACGGTTACGTCCACGGGGCGCCCGAGCCGATCGGCATCGGCACCGCGGGCACCACGATCTCGGGCCCCTCACCCGACGGCGCCAAGGGCGTGACGGTGCTGATGTTCACCGAGGGCAAAGCCTTCGTCGAGCTGGAATTCGACGGCCCGCCCAGCGCCCTCGTGCCGCCGGACTTCGTGACCGACGTCGGCCAGAAACAAGACGCCGCGGTCAGGACCGGACTCGGCGGCTAGCCGGGTGCGCCGGCCGGGAAACTCACCGGCGTGAGCACAAACAACCGAAACCGGCGCGCGCCGGCGCGTTCCTGGGCCAGGCGATAATTCGGCCAGAACGCCAGCGCCTCGGCCCACGCTTCGTCGCGCTCCGCGCCAGCGAGCGGCCGCACCGCCGCCACGAACCGGTGGCCACGCCGGCGCACGGTAACCCGTTGCGCTGCTTTCAGATTCGCCGACCAGGATGGGTGGCGCGTACGCCCCCAGTTCGATCCGACCAACAGCAGGCCATCGCGAAAGGGCACGTACTGCACCGTCGCGCTGCGGGCGAGACCGGTCTTGCGGCCCGAGATGGTGATCCGCACGTTGGGCAGCCCGACCAGATCCAACGCGCCGAGCCGGCCACTGGTCAGGAACCGGAGCGCGGATTCGAGCCCCTGAATAATCCCGTGACCGTTCAGGATCAGCACGCGGTAGGCCGTCGGGTTGCGGGCCAACCGCTGCAGCGGATTCATGGGCACGACTGTATTCGCCGCGCGCCGGTCCCGGGCGTCACGGCGATGAAATGCCGCTGACGAGCCAGGGTTTCGGTGAGCATCCGACCCATCGAGATAAATAAATGGCTTGATTTAACCCGGCGTGGCGTGTTCACTGAGGCGATGACTGCCGAGCGGGCCACTCGCTCCGACCGGTCGACGGGCACCCGGGAGGCGATCCTGTCGGCCGCCGAAGTGCTGTTCGCCGAGCGCGGCATGTACGCCGTGTCCAACCGACAGATCAGCGAAGCGGCCGGGCAGGGCAACAACGCGGCGGCGTGCTACCACTTCGGCACCAGGGTCGACCTGCTCCGCGCGATCGAAAGCAAGCATCGCGAGCCGATCGAGGAGCTGCGCGCCCGGATGCTGGCCGCCGTTGGCGATTCGACCGAGCTGCGCGACTGGGTCGGCGCCCTGGTGCGCCCGTTGACCGATCACCTGTCCGCGCTGGGCACCCCGACCTGGTACGCCCGATTCGCCGCGCAGGCCATGGCGGATCCGACCTACCGCCACGTGGTCACCAAAGACGCACTGGCGTCGCCGCTGCTGGTGCAGACGCTCGACGGCATCAACCGCTGCCTCCCGGAGCTGCCCAAGCGGGTGCGTTCGGAACGGATGGTGATGGTGCGCAACCTGCTCATGCACACCTGCGCGGAGCATGAAGGCGCGCTGGCCGAACACGGACCGCGGTCGCGTTCGGCATGGCCGGTCGCCGGCGAAGGGCTGATCGACGCGATCGTCGGCCTGTGGCGGGCGCCGGTGCACGTGGGCGTGGCCGGCGGCCGGCCGACACCGACGACCGGGCAGGCCGACAACCGAGGAGCACGATGACCGAAGGATCCACTGCCACCGATATCCCGGAGTTTCCGATGACACGGGCGCCGGGCTGCCCGTTCGCCCCGCCTCCGAAGGTACTGGAGCTCAACGCCGACAAGCAGCTGAGCAGGGTCAGGATCTGGGACGCCAGCACCCCGTGGCTCATCCACGGCTACGACGCGATACGCGCGCTGTTCACCGATTCCCGCACCAGCGTCGACGACCGGCTGCCCGGCTATCCGCACTGGAACGCGGGCATGCTGGCCACGGTGCACAAGCGCCCGCGCTCGGTGTTCACCTCCGACGCCGAAGAACACACCCGGTTCCGCCGGATGTTGTCAAAGCCGTTCACGTTCAAGCGAGTCGAGGCGCTGCGGCCCGCGGTGCAGAAGATCACCGACGACCACATCGACGCCCTGCTGGCAGGCCCGAAGCCGGGCGACATCGTCAGCACCCTCTCGCTGCCGGTCCCCTCCCTGGTCATCAGCGAACTGCTGGGCGTGCCCTACGAAGACGCGGAATTCTTTCAGACCCAAGCCCAGCGGGGCATGGGCCGCTACGCGACCGAGGAGGACACCGCCCAGGGTGCCGCCTCGTTGGCGAAATATCTGGCCAACCTGGTTCGGACCAAGATGCAAAGCCCGTCAGAGGATTTGGTGTCCGATCTGGCCGAGCGGGTCAACGCCGAAGAGATCAGCGTGCGCGAGGCCGCACAGTTGGCCACCGGCGTGCTGATCGCGGGCCACGAGACCACCGCGAACATGATCAGCCTGAGCATCGCGGCGTTGCTCGAACACCCGGAGCAACGAGCGTTGCTGCGCGACACCGATGACCCGAAAGTCGTCGCCACCGCGGTCGAAGAGCTGATGCGCTACCTGAGCATCATCCAGACCGGCCAGCGGCGAATCGCGGTCCAGGACATCGAGATTGGCGGTGAGACGATCCGCGCCGGCGACGGCATCATTCTGGACGTCGCCCCGGCCAACTGGGATGAGCGCCAGTTCCCGAACCCGGACCGGCTCGACCTGCTCCGCGAGGACGGGCCGCACGTCGGGTTCGGCTACGGCCGCCATCAGTGTGTGGGTCAACAGCTGGCCCGGATGGAATTGCAGATCGTCTTGCCCACGCTGTTGCGCCGCATTCCGACCCTGAAGCTCGCTGTGCCGCTGATTGATCTGCCGTTCAAACATGACGCGCTGGCGTACGGCCTCTACGAGCTGCCCGTGACATGGTGAAGCCCGATCTGGCGCTGGATGTTCCGGCTCTGCGCGGCAGATTCGCCGTAGTGACCGGCGCCAACAGCGGTTTGGGGTTCGGGTTGGCGAAGCGGCTGTCGGCCGCCGGTGCCGACGTGGTGCTGGCCGTCCGCGACCGGGCCAAGGGCGAACGGGCGATCGCCGAGATCCGCCGTGCGGTGCCCGAGGCCAAGCTCGGCATCAGGCAACTCGACCTGTCATCGCTGTCCAGCATCGCCGCGCTGGGCGAGGAGCTGACCGCGGAAGGCCGCCCTATCGACATCCTGATCAACAACGCGGGCGTCATGACGCCCCCGGAACGGCAACAGACCGGCGACGGCTTCGAATTACAGTTCGGCACAAACTATTTGGGACATTTTGCGTTGACCGGGCGACTGCTGGGTCTGCTGCGGGCCGCGGCAGCCGCGCGCGTGGTCACCGTCAGCAGCATCGCCGCGACCCAGCGCGATCTCGACTTCGGCGACGTCAACGCGCAGCGAGGGTATAAGCCCATGCATGCGTATGGCGTCGCCAAATTGGCACAGCTGATGTTCGCCGTCGAATTGGATCGGCGCAGCCGCGCGGGTGGTTGGGGGTTGATGTCCAACGCCGCCCACCCAGGCCTGACCAAGACCAACCTGCTCAGCGGCGCCTCGTACGGCCGCACCACACCGACGTTGCAGGCGCGGCTGACACGGCTGACGTGGCGGCTGCTGCCGTTCATGTGGCTCAACATCGACGAAGGCATCAAGCCGACGCTCTACGCCGCGGTCTCGCCGGACGCACAGGGCGGCGCCTACTACGGGCCGCGCGGATTCTACGAAACGGTCAGGGGCGGGGTCACTTTCGCTGCGGTCCCCCAGCTGGCGCGCAGCGAGCCCGATATGCGACAGCTGTGGCAGCTCTCCGAACAGCTCACCGGTGTCAGATATCCGGGTTGACATGGGAACGGCTGCGCTGCGGGCGCTTCCAGAGAATCAGCGCGGACAGCCGGTGCTGACGGTGCTTGACGTCTACCGTGAACCCATGACAGGTATCACCGGCTTCCTTATCGACGCCGTCGGTCCCGAGGATGCCGTTCGGGTTGTCGGCGGCAACATCAAGAGATTCCTGGGAATCCCCGCATGACCAACTCGGTTACCGCTCGCGCCTCGGTGCTCGACATTCCCGACGAACCGGACTGGGTCCGGATGCGTACCGAGATCGGGGCGCGGCTGCGATCCGCCATGGCCGAACACGGTGTCGACGCGCTGATCCTGCTGATGAACGGCTACGTCGGCTATGCGACCGGAGCCAGCTGGCCGCTCCTGGACGCGGGCCTGTCACACGTGGAGCGCCCGGTCGCCGTCGTGCTGGCCGACGACGTGCATCCGCACCTTTTCATGCCGTTCCGCAGCGGGGCGTCCGCAGAGTATCCCGTGCCCGACGACCATCTGCACGGTCCCGCCTACCTCGAATTCGACCATGGCGTACAGGATTTCGGGCGAAAGCTGGCCGGGCTCGTTCCGCCGGGAGCAAACGTCGCCGTCGACGAACTCACCGGCGCGATGCGGCGGGCGGCGGGCACGCTGTTCCCCGCGGGCGCGCCGACCGACGCGGCGATCGTGGTCGGCGCGGCGCAACTGGTCAAGACCCGCGACGAGTTGTCCTGTCTGCGCCGGGCGGCCCGCATCACCGAACGGGCGATCGTGGACGTGCAGGAGGCGTTGAAACCCGGTGTGCGACAGATCGATCTCTCGGCCACCTTCGTGCGCCGCGCGTTCGAACTGGGCGCCACCACCAACATGCTGGAGGCCATCTGGCAGGTGATGCCGAGCTCGCGGGAAGCCGGAGTGTGGACGACGCACGGCGATCTGGCGTTGCCGCTGCTGCCCACCGATCGTGAACTTGCCGCCGGCGACGTGCTGTGGACCGATATCAGCATCACCTACCACGGATACTGCTCCGACTTCGGCCGTACCTGGGTGGTCGGCGCGGCGCCCACGCCACGCCAACAAGACCAGTTCCGGCAGTGGCGCGCCATTGTGGACGCGGTGCTCGCGGTCACCAAAGCCGGTGCCACCTCGGGCGATTTGGCTCGCGCGGCGATCGCGGCCAACGGCGGTCGCAAACCGTGGCTGCCGCATTTCTACCTGGGCCACGGCATCGGCACCTACCCCGCCGAAGCGCCGATGATCGGAACGGACCTCGGCGAGGAGTTCGACGACAACTTCGTCTTCCCGCCGGGCATGGTTCTGGTGCTGGAACCCGTGGTCTGGGAGGACGGCACGGGAGGCTACCGCAGTGAGGAGATCGTGGTGATCACCGAAGACGGCTACGCGCCGATCACCGACTACCCGTACACCCCTATGGCGACTGAAGTTCTGCCCGACGCAGCCGCGTTGCGGTCGGGCCGCAGGGAACGGGCGCTGGCCCAGATGGATGAGCACGGCCTGGACATCCTGGTGCTCGGCCGGCAGGCCAACATCCGTTACGTCACCGGCGCTCCGCAGCTGTGGATCGCCGGCACCCGCCCGTTCGGTCCGATGTGTGTGCTGGTACGTGCCACCGGGGACATCTACCTCAACAGCACCGACGACGAGGGCGTTCCGGAAGAGATCGGCCACGACCACCTTTACGGTCTGGCCTGGAACCCGATGACACTCATCGATGTCCTGCGCAAGGTCGACGGCGCCGATGCGGCGCGACGGGTCGGGACCGACGCGATCACACCGACTTTCGCGGCGCTGCTGCCCGAGGCGTTTCCCCATGCCGAGCTAGTCGACGCCGAGCCGGCGATGCGTGCGGCGCGGCGCATCAAGACGCCCGGCGAGATCGCGGCGATGGATCAGGCCCTGCGCGTCGCCGAACACGGGTTAGCCACCGCGCTGGGCGAATTGGCGCCGGGTGTTTCCGAGCGGACGCTGGCCGGGGCGATGATGGAGGCGATGGCCGCGGGCGGGGTGAGCACGCCGGCCACCCAGGACGCCGCATGGGTCACCTCGCCGGATCAACCGTGGCGCCGCGCGGCCGCTCACGAGGTCCGCACGGGTGATCTCGTCGCGTTCGCCGCAGGCGCCCTGGTGAATGGCTACGTCGCCGAGGTCGGCCGAACCTGGCCGGCCGGCGACGGCGTCACCGCCGAGGCACGCACGCTCTTCGAGCGCTCGAAAACGTTGTACGACAGCATGCTTGCCGCGTGCCGGCCGGGCGCACCCACCCGCGATCTGCTCGCCGCCTATGAGGAGGCCGGGGAGCCGGTGCCGCCGATGCCGGTGGCGCACGGGCTCGGGCTGGGCTTCGACCCGCCGGTGGTGTCCGAAACGCTGCTGGCCGCAGGCGAACACGACGTGCTCGAGGCCGGGATGGTGCTGGCAATCACCGGCTACGTGTGGCAACACGGCGTCGGCGCGGTGTTCCGCCGCGACACCGTGCACATCACCGGGGGCGGGGTCGACGTGCTGACGCAGAGCCCGACCTGGGGCGACTAGGCGATGACGACCTAATCGGCCCTTTCCAGGGTTGAGCCGCCAGTGACAATTAACTCAAATCTCCTGTGCCACTGTGGTTCCAGTGGTCACATCGACGCGTCTTTTGTCGGTGGGCATCGCTAGTTTGGCGGTGTGAGTGGTCAGCAGGATGTCGAGGCGGCGTTTGATGCGCTCGATGCTGCTTGGGATCGCTTGTGCGCGTTGAACGTCGAGGCGCTGGGTCCGCGCCAACAGTTGGCGGTGTTGGAGCGCTGTGAAAGGCAGCGCCGGCGCATCCCGGCCCTCGAGCATCCGCTGATCAATTCCCTGGCCCGCCAGGTCCCCTCCGACGAGCTTGGCGCCACGCTGGCCCACGCCATCGCTGAGGCCACGCTGATCAGCCGGTCCGAAGCCTCTCGGCGCATCAGGGAGGCTCGCGACTTGGGTCCACGCCACGGCCTGACCGGCGAATCCGTGCCGCCGACGCTGGCTGCCACCGCGGCAGCCCAACGCGACGGCACGCTCGGCACTGGCCAGGTGGCGGTGATCCGCAAGTTCTACCACCAGCTGCCGGGCTGGATCGACATGGCGACCCGCGAGCGGGCCGAGGCGAAGCTGGCCACGGAGGGAACCCGGTATCGGCCCGAACAACTCGGCAAGCTCGCCGACCTCTTGGCGGATTGCCTCAACCCAGATGGGAACTACAGCGACGAGGATCGGGCCCGGGCGCGCGGCCTGACGCTGGGTAATCAGCAAGCCGACGGCATGTCGGCGCTGCGGGGCTGGCTGACCCCGAAGCCCGCGCCACCTTGGAAGCCGTGCTGGCCAAGCTCGCCGCGCCGGGGATGTGCAACCCCCTGGATGAGACGCCGTGTGTGGATGGGGCGCCCAGCCAGGAGGCGATCGAGCGCGATCCGCGCTCGGCGGCCCAACGCAGCCACGACGGACTCAACGCCGCCCTGCGTGCCGTATTGGCCTCCGGAAAGGTGGGCCAGCACAACGGTTTACCGGCCTCCATCGTCGTCACCACCACGCTGCAGGACCTCGAGGCCGCCACCGGACGCGGCTTGACCGGCGGCGGCACCCTCCTACCGATGAGCGACGTGATCCGCCTGGCCCGCCACGCCCACCATTACCTGGCGATCTTCGACAAGGGCAAAGCCTTAGCGCTGTATCACACCAAACGGCTGGCCTCACCCGGCCAGCGAATTGTGTTGTACGCCAAGGACCGCGGCTGCTCAAACCCGGGCTGCACGGTGCCCGGCTACTACAGTGAAGTCCACCACGTCACCGACTGGGCTACCTGCCACACCACCGACGTCAACGACCTGACCTTCGCCTGCGGACCGCACCACCGCCTCCTGCAACCGGGTGGCTGGATGACCCGCAAAAACACCAAAGCCGACACCGAATGGGTCCCACCCCCGCACCTCGACCGCGGCCAACCACGCACCAACACCTTCCACCACCCCGAGAAACTGCTGCATGACCGCGACGACGACGTGCCCTAGGCGACGCGCCCTTCCTCGGCCAGCGCCTCGTCGAGCAGGTCGCCCATCGGATGGCGCTGCCACAGCAACAGCAGGTTCGACAGCATCTGCAGCGGGGCGCGCACGCCCTCATCGTCCTTGATCCGAGGGTCCATCCGGCTCGTCGGTGCGATGTCGAAACGCCTACGTGTCAACGCCGGCACGTCCAGTAACCAGGCCACGCCCATCACCGCCGCATACAGCAGCGTGTGCCGGCGTAGCCGGCCCGGATCCAGGCGCGGACCGCCGCTACGCTCGAATTCCGCGACGAACAATTCCAACAGGTCGTCGAGGTGGTTATCCCACATGTCGTTCTCGGCGCCCGACATGGCCCCCCACAGGGCCATACCCACGTTCATCTGGCTGACGCATCCCCAGTCCATCAGGCCGCAGCGCACAGTGCCGTTGCCATCCCGCCAGAACCACGCGTTGTCGATGTTCGCATTCCAGTGGCACAGCGCGATGTAATCGCCGTCGCCGGCCAGGTGATCCGCGACCTCGTCCTCGAACAGAGCCAACCGAGGCGCCTCGTCGGCCAACCGGGCCAGGAACTGTGGCGAGCCCACCCCGTCGGGCACCAGCCCGGGGTTGGCCGCGACGAATTCGGCCAGTCGGTTCACCTGCCGTTGCAGCTTCTCCATCGACAGCGGACGCCGCTCGCCCACCGTCGCGGCCGCCACATCGAGGGGAAAGTGCGCGGCCTGTGCCGCGGGCAGCCGACCGGACCGGTGTGTGCCGGCCAACCGCGCCAGAGCGGTCAGCAGCGCGCGGTAATGCCCCACCGGATCGGGCATCTCGTAGTCGAGGCACTTGTGATATTGGGGTTCGATCCCGTTGGCGCCGAAGCCGATTCGCTCGGTGATCAAGATTCCGGTACCGCTTCGGGCGTGGTAATCGGCGAACTGCGGGCTCGGAACCGCGATGGGGAATTCGGGCGCACGCGCCAACGAGGCGAACCGGACCTCGGATGCCATCTGGGTCTTTCCGCGGTCGCGCACCGGATTGTCGAGATCGCGGGAGAACTTGACGAACAGATCGGTGTGCAGAGTCGGTGCGGGCCGGTCGTATTCGACCGACAGCATCACCTTGCGGCCCGTGCTGCCACCGCCGATCTCCCGGAATTCGCCGATCCGGGCGACGCTGTTCTCCACCAGCACGCCGGAGGCCCGAAACGCGTTGGTCAGGAACGACGCTCCCCCGCTGAGCAACGCGGCGGGGTCCACCGGCAGCGGCAATCCGTGGTGATCGCCGGTCACCCACTCCGGGTCCACGCCGCTACCAGGTCTGCTCGGCCGAGCGCACCAGCATGTGGTTGACCGCGACGCGCCGGTCGCGCGTCACCATGAACAGCACGGCATCCGCGATGTCCTCGGGTCGCAGCATCACCATGCCGGCGGTCTGGCGTTCGAACGCCTCGCGTGACGTCTCGGCCAGGTGGCTGAAGATTTCGGTGTCGACGGTTCCGGGGCCCACCACGCCGACCCGGACCCGCTTGCCGAGCACCTCCTGGCGAAGACCCTCGCTGAAGGCGTTGACCCCGAACTTGGTCAGCGAATACACCGCCGTGTTCGGCCTGGCCACCCAGCCGGCGGTGGAACTGATGGTGACCAGGTCCGCCACCCCGCGCGGCGAGTCGGCGGCCGCATCGATCAGGTGGGGAAGCGCCGCGCGGGTCGCATAGAGGACGCCCTGCACGTTGACGGCCACCATCTGGTCCCAATCCCGCAGCGGCGCCTCGATCGCGGGTGCCGACTGCATCAGGCCCGCGTTGTTCACCAGGATGTCGAGGCGTCCCAGCTCGGCGACGGTGCGCTGCACCGCGGACGCCACCCGTTCGGCATCGGTGACGTCGGCGGTCACCACGAGCGCTGTGCCACCGGCGGATTCGATCTCGGCTTTCAGCTCCGCCAACCGGTCGGCGCGGCGCGCGAGCAGGGCCACCGCCGCGCCCTGGGCCGCCAGCGCTCGGGCCGTCGCCGCGCCGATGCCGCTGCTGGCGCCGGTGACCAGGGCCGCTGTTTGCGCCAGCGTCGTCATGTTCCGGGTCGCCATGTTCCGCCCATCGGTTGTTTGCCGAGTATCTCGTGAAGAACGTAGTCGGTGTCCTCGCCCAGGTCCGGCGCGCCGCGCGAGATCCGGGCCGGCCGCGCCATCCGCCAGGACGGACCCAGCACCGGTCGCTGGCCCTCGCGGTGATCGGTGACGAAGCGGTACAGCTCGCGGTCCCACAGCCGTTGATCGGCAACCACATCCATCGAGGTGGCGCTCTTGGCGGCCGGCACCCCGGCCGCGCGCAGGCGCTCGGCGAGCCGCTCCGCGTCCTGGCCCCGGGTGAGCCGGGAGAGATCCTCGTCGAGCACGTCGGCGTGCCGGTGTCGCGATTCACGTGTGGCGTAGCGGGGCTCGTCGGCCAGCGGCGCCGCCCCGAGCGCCTCGCACAACCGCCGCCATTCGGAGTCATTCGCGACGGCCACCGTGAGCCACCCGCCGTCGGCGCACGGGTAGCAACCGTGCGGGCACATGTCGGGGTTGGTGTTGCCGCTGGGACCCAGTGGTCGTCCGGTCAGCGATTGCTCCAGCAGGCAGTCACCGATCATCGAGGAGAGGGTCTCCACGGCCGACACGTCGACGAATTGCCCGGCGCCGCTGAGCTCGCGATGCAGCAACGCCACCACGGCGGCGTAGGCGGCGGCCGCACCCACCGTCGAGTCGCCGTAGCGCATGCTGGTCCCGAGCGGCGGCCCATCGGGATAGCCGACCAATGATGCCGGACCGGCCAACGCGGCAAAGCATGGGGCATAACCGGTTTGGTGGCCCAGCGGTCCGTCGTTGCCCCACATCTTGATCGACACCGAGATGACGTCGGACTTGATCTCGGCCAGCCGTTGGTACCCCAGGCCCTGACGCTCCATGGCGCCCGGGCGCAGGTTGTTGATGACGATGTCGCTGCGGGCGATCAGCTCGCGCAGCCGCGCCATACCGTCGGCCGACTTGATATCGAGGTCCACGCTGAGGATTTCGGGGTTGATGCTCAAGAAGTAGGGAGCGTGGTTGATGTCGGTGCCGCCGTAGGCGCGCATCTCCTCGGGGTTGCCGGGCGTCTCGACCTTGATGACTTCGGCGCCCAGCATCGCCAGCAGCTTGCCGGCGTACGGACCGGCCCATACCTTGGTGAGCTCGACGACCCGCACGCCTTCCAGCGGACCGCCCCGGGCGTCCCTGGGTGGCTTCAGTTGCGCCGACTTGACCGTCGGCCGTGCGCGCGGGATGTCGACGCTTTCCATCACCGACCGGGTGTGCTCGCCGAGACCCGGTGCGGCGCTGGCGATTCGCGCGGGCGACGCGCTGAGCGCGTACGGCACGGTCGGATACGCCGCTTCGCCCAGCACCGGATGGCGAATGCGCTGGAAGAAGCCGCGATGCCGGTATTGGGGCGAGTGATGCAGGTCCGCGGCGCCGTTGACGGGCACCAGCGGCACGCCGAGGCGCTGCGCCCGTTCGGCGGCCTCCTCCTTGCGCAGGCCGGCGACCCAGGCGGCGAAGCCGCGCTGAAACGCGGTGACCTTCTGCGCGGTGACGGAGAACTCCAGCCAGTCGTCCTCGAACTCATCGAGCCAATCGGGATGGCCCAGCAAGGTTTTCACCCCGGACCAGTGCGCGCCGCTGGTCATGTAGAGGTAGACGAAGCCGTCGGCACAGGCGAAGAACGAGGCCGGCCCGGCCTGATCGAAATCGCCCCGCTCGCCGCCGGCCGGCACCTCCCCGGTCACGAACCGGCCCAGGATGCAGTCGGCGCGAGAGACCAGCACGGCCTGCTGGGAGATGTCGATGAACTCGCCCCGGCCGGTGTGCAGCCGTCCCCACAGCGACGACGCGACACACAGCGCCGCCTCCAGTCCGGCTTCGTAGTCGGCCAGGAAGCGGCCCGGACCCTGCAGCGGAGGCTTACCGGGGTCCGGGTGGCTCGGGGTGTGATACCCCCACCCGCTCGCGTGGAACACGTTGATGCTCCGGGCATTATCGAACTCCGCGGGCACCCCGTGGCCGTACGGGGTGATCGAGCAGAAGACCACCGACGGGTAGAGCGCGGACCGGTCCGTGGCCCGGCCCTCGATGACCGCGTCCGCGGTGTCGATCAGCCGGCGCAGCCGCTCCGCATCGACCTCAGAGCCGAGATCGAGGACGGCGGAGCGCTTGTTGGTGTTGAGGTAGGCGAACAACGCGCTGCCGTCGCACCCGTCGGCGAGGAGCGGTGCCATGGCGCGGGTCGCGCTGCCGCGCTCCGGCGCCTCGATCTTGATGACCTCGGCGCCGAAGTCGGCCAGCAGCTTCCCGCAGTACTCCCCCGCGACGGATTCGGCTAACTCGACGACCCTGATACCCGTCAGCGCGGACATGCACGCCCCGCCAAGTCGGTCAGGGCTTCGCGCGGCCCGAGCGGCTCAGGCGCCACTCCGGCGGGAAGTTCATGTCGTTGTCCTTGACCACGTTGTTGAGGCCCTTGTTGAAAGTGCCTTCGGTGAGGTCAACTTCTTGCGCGTCGTTCTGGATCATCGGCAGCATGCCCTCGACCATGCCGGTCAGCAGGCTCCCGAAGTATTCGCCCTTGTGCTGCTTGTACAGCTCGAGGAAGGTCTTCTGCACCGCGACCGTGTCCGTTGGGCGCGACCGTGAGCATGCCATGGCGTATTTCTCGGTCTCGGATTCCAGCTGGTCACGCGGCACGACGCTGTTGACGAAGCCGCAGTCGTACATCTCCTTCGCGCTGAACGGCCGTCCGGTGAACAGCATCTCGGAGAACTTGCGCAGACCCATGGTCTCGGCCCACCACCACAGCCGCGGTCCCCAGCCCACGTACCGGAAGGCGGGGTGCCCGAACAGTGCGTCGTCGGAGGAGATCACCAGGTCGGCGTCGCCGGCCTGGTAGAAGTGCCACCCGTAGCAGTAGCCCTTGGCCTCGATGATGCTGATCTTCCGAAGTTCCTGCAGCGGACGGTTTCCGGCGCGGGCCTTGGCATAGAAGTCGGTGACGGTGGACAGGTAGCGGTACGAACCACCCGGCGGGTACTTGACGTCATCGTCGTTGATCGCGAGCTCGTGATGCAGTGGGAGGCCGGGGTTCTCCAGCATCGGGCGCTGCTCGGGCAGGTCGCCGCCGCTGCCGAAATCCTGTCCCTCGCCGCGGATCACGACCACCTTGACGTCGTCGTCCACGTTGCACTTGTGGATCAGGTCCGCGTAGTTCTGCCGCATGCCCAGGCTGGTGGCGTTCTGCGCATCGGGACGATCGAAGGTGATGTAGGCGATCCGGTTCTTCTTGTCCTTTTCGAACTTGATGTACTGCTCGGCTTCCTTCTTCAGCTCTTCGTAGTCATATTCCGGCATGGGCTTCTTCTTTCACTTGGGGTTAGCGCCTATTTGAGCAAGCTGCCCGCATCGACGGGAAGCGAAACGCCGGTGACGTAACGCGATTCGTCAGAGGCGAGGAACAGGACAGCATTGCTGATGTCGGTGGCTTCCACCCAAGGCACCGGCAGTGTGTGCATCATTTGCGAGATGGGCGCGAAGTCGTCCGGTCCGGGATTTTCCAGATCCGGGCGAAACAGCCGATAGGTGTTGTCGTTCATCACCATCGTGGTGCTGACCTGGGTGGGCAGCACCGAGTTGACCCTGATCATGTGCGGGCCCAGCTCAACCGCGAAGGCCCGCATCAGGCCGATGACCCCATGCTTGGCGGCGATGTAGTGGCCGGTGTTCGGGTACGCCTTGCGGCCGCCCACCGAGCTGGTGAGCACGATGGATCCACCGCGGCCACCCGAAAGGACATGCGGCACACCCGCTTTGACGGTGTGCCACACGCCGCTGAGGTTGATGTCGATCATGTCCTGCCACACGTCCTCGCGGATCTTGTGCAGCTTCCTGCCATCGGTGCCGACGCCGGCGTTGGCGACGATGATGTCGAGACGACCGAGTTGTTCGACCCCGCCGTCCACCGCCGCCTTCAGCGCGTCGTAGTCGCGCACGTCCACCTGGGCGGTCACGATGCGCCGGTCGAGGTTCTTGACCAGATCCGCCGTCTCGGCAAGGTCTTCCGGCGTCGAGTGCGGGTAGGCCAGGTTGTCGATCGGCCCGCAGACGTCGATCGCGATGATGTCGGCGCCCTCCTGCGCCAGGCGGACGGCGTGGCTGCGACCCTGCCCGCGCGCGGCGCCGCTGACGAAAGCGACCTTGCCCTCGACCCGGCCGGTCATCAGGGCACCAGCGACGGCATGCACTCCCACCCCCGGACCGTGGAGGTCGGGCTCAGGACTGCGTTGGTCAGGTCGATCTCCCACTCGGGGAATCGTTTCAGGATCTCCTCCAGCGCGACGCGGCCTTCCAGGCGGGCCAGCGCCGATCCCAGACAGAAATGGGTTCCCATGCTGAAGGTGAGGTGTGGGCGGACGGTGCGATGAATGTTGAAATCGCCCGCGTCGGACCCGAACTGGGCCTCGTCGCGGCACGCCGAACCGATCAGCATCATCATCACGCTGCCCTCGGGCACAGTCTGGTCGTGCACGGTGACGTCGCGGGTCACGTAGCGCGACACGTGCGGCGCCGGCGGCTCGTAGCGCAGCAGCTCCTCGATGGCCTGCGGGATGAGCGCCGGATTCTCGACGAGGTCACGGCGCTGGTCGGGGTGTTCGGCGAGAACTTTTCCGGACCAACCGATCAGCCGCGTCGTCGTCTCGTTGCCGGCCCCGGCCACGACGTTGAGGTAGACGAGGATCTCTTCGCGGGACAGCCGCCGTGTGGTGCCGGTTTCGTCCACGAATTCGACGTTGAGAAGCTCGGTCATGATGTCGTCGGACGGATGCTCGCCGCGCCAGTCGATGTAGGCCTCGAATTGTTCACCCACCGCCAGGCCATGCTCGGCGGCGCTCATGGGCTTGCCCGCCTCGGTGCGCAGCTGGGCGTTGCCCCGGTCGCGGATGTACTCCTGGTCGTCTTCCGGAATGCCGAGCAGCATGCTGATCACCTTCATCGGCATCTGCGCACCCAGGTCGGTGACGAAGTCGAAGCGGCCCGATCCCACCAACGGATCCAGCAGCTGCGCGCAGAAGTCGCGGATCATCGGCTCGAGCGCGGCGATCCGGCGTGGCGTGAACATGCGCGACAGCAGTTTGCGATGCACGTCGTGGATCGGCGGGTCCTCGAAGATCAACATGCCCGGCGGGATTTCGAGGTTGGCCTTGATCAGTTCCAGGATCGCGCCGCGCGCGGAGCTGTAGGTCTCGTGGTCGACGAGCGCCTTGCTGACATCGGCGTAACGGCTCACCGCGTAAAAATCGTATTCGGCGTTGTAATAAAGCGGCGCCTCTTCGCGCAATCGCGCGAACATCGGATACGGGTCGGCGATCAACCCGACATCGTAGGGATCGAACCGAACATGGCTATCGGTGCTCGCCGTCACGAAAACCCTCCTACCGCTGCAGTTTTAGACGCCCGCATGACCTGCACCAGGGCTAGCGCTGCCAGCGTCGCAGCGCTGGATTCGGTCGGGGCAATTTATACACTCCGCTTAATTGCGTCGTTCTGACTTCTGCACAAGCTCCGCGGAAAGCGACGCATGAACGTGGGCTTACTCTATTCTCGTAGAGAACCATACAGCCCGTGCCGTGGCAAGAGCCATAGCCCCGCATGACGTGTCCCGGCGGCGTCCTCACGCGGACCCGGCCGCCGTGCTGCGCACTACCCGCAGACCGCCGGCCTGGGTCAGCCGCCCCTTGTCGGAACTCTTCAAGATGCCGGCGGCGATCGCCGACAGGATCCCGTCGAGCTGCTCGGCGCTGTCGATGATCCGGTCGCCGTGGGCGAACCGCTGCAGCAGGCCGTTGATGAACGTCAGCGTGACGTTGCTCAGGTCGTCGACGACGGCCGGATCCAGCTCGGCGCCGTGCGGCATGAGCTGCACCAGGATCTCCCGGTGCAGCTTGGTGAACTCGTCGGTGGCCTGCTGCAGGATCGCGGCCAGCGCGGGATCGCGGGTGGCCTGCATGGTCAGCTCGTAGCGTGCCCTGGTCCGGTACAACTGCGGATCGCTGCCGGCCTGGATGACCACCTGCGACAACCGCGACGGCGCGTGATCCCCGCCGTCGCCGTCCGAGCTGTCCGCGATCGCCTGCAGTTCGGCGAGGTCGAGCTCGGCCGAGCGCTCGGCCACCGCGCGCAACAGCGCGGACCGGGTACGGAAATAGAACGACGTGGTGCCGTCCGGCACACCGGCGGCGCGGTCGACCTTCAGATGGCTGAGCCCTTTGGCGCCGTCATCGGCCAACAACTGGATCGCCGCGTCGCACAGATCGCGGCGGCGCTCAGCGGGGTTGGGCTTTCGGCGTTTATCCATAGTCTTCTCGACGGCGACAGTCTTCTCGACGGCGACCTTACTCTATATTCGTAGTGTCAGTAAAGAACGCGTTTCCGTGCGCGCCGGAATGCCGCATGTGTGCAGGCCAGGCCGCTGCGGCAGCCCTCGTCGAATTGTGCGATTTCGACGCGGCGCGCCGCCGGGCGCCAAAGAAATTGCGGTGCAGGAGTTCCCGTCGCACCTGGAATCGACGCCCCTGCAGGTAGAGTGCGCTGACGATGATTCACCGATTCAGCGCGCGTGGTGCCGCCGCCTGGCTTGGGTCTGCCGGGCTGCTCGCGGCGGCGCTGTGTGGCTGTCAACAGGCGCACAAGCCCGCGCCGCCCACCTCGTCGACCACCGCGCCGCCCGGCACGACCGCGCCGTCACCCCCGCCGCCGCCGGTCGTGAAGATCGCGCCGCTGCCGGTCCGTCCGGTGACGAAGTCGCAGCCGACGACGCCCGCCGTGAAGTGCCCGGCCACCGATCCGAACGCTCCGGTTAAGCCGACCGACGCCCTCACCACCTGTGACATCGGGCGGACCACCGTTTACACGTTGGGCCCCGAGACCACGCAGCTCGGCCTCGTCCGCGTCGACCCGCCAAAGGCGTTGACCGCGGACTATTACGAACTGACGCTTGTGCTGGATCCGCCGTCGGCGGCAGCGTGGGCCGCATTCACGGGCGCGCATCTGCAGGACCACGTGGCCTTCCTCCGGGACAACATGGTCCTGGAGGCGCCGATCATCGAACAGCCCGCCACGTCCGGGCGGATCGTGCTCACCACCCAAACGGCCCAGGGCGCGGCACAATTGGCCCAGCTGGTAGGTCGTCCCGGATGACGGCCTCGGGGCGCGCGGACCGCCTCGGCATCGGCATGCTCAGCGTATTCGGGCTGCCCCCAATCGAATTGGTGAATCTGGCCGCGGACCTGGGTTGCCGGTACGTCTCGGTCGCCGTGCAGGGGATGCCGCTGGTGCCGCTGGGCTATCCCCCGTTCTCGTTGCGGGACGACGCCGTTCTGCGGAAGAACCTGCTCGCCGCGATGGGCGATCGGGGCGTGAGCGTCTCGCTCGGCGACGGTTTCCTGGTGCGGCCCGGCGCCGACGTGAGCGCGCTGGGCGGCGACCTCGACGCGCTGGCCGAGCTCGCTGTGCCGCGGATCAACGTGGTCAGCCTGGACCCCGACCTGCCCCGAACGCTCGACCAGTTCGCCGCACTGACCGAGCTCGCCGCGCAGCGCCATATCGGCACGGTCGTCGAACCGGTGCCCGGCCTGACCATCGGCAACCTGAGCTCCGCGCTGGCCGCCACGGAATACGTTGGCCGGCCGGACTTCCGAATGTTGATCGACACCATGCACCTGGTGCGGTCGGGTGCCGGGGCCGCCGAGCTCGCTGCCGTCGACCCCGAGCGCATCGGCTACGCCCAACTCAACGACACGACGCTGCGGCCACGCGGCGACAACTACCTGGAGGAGGCCATGTTCGAGCGGATGGTGCCCGGTGAGGGGGAACTTCCGCTGCATGACCTGCTGTCGGCGCTGCCCGGTGACACCATCATCGAAATCGAGGTTCCCCGAAGATCGTTCGCGCTGGCCGGGGTGAGTCCTATCGACCGTCTGCGCCCGTGCGTCGAGGCCGCCCGCCGTTTGTTGTCACAGGGCCGTCCCGAAAAACCTGACGCAACCGGATAGCTTCGTTCCAACAGGTTCAACGCCGGTCACATTCTGCGGCCGCCGCGGGTCATACCTTCCGGATTCCGCGTGCGCGGGTGGTGCTGCAGCACTTGGGCTACCCGACCTACTTCAGTGTGTTGCTCGGTGTCTGGTATGCGCTGGGCGGTATCGCACTGCTCACCCCACGGTTTCCGCGGCTCAAGGAATGGGCCTATGCCGGCGCGACTTTCGTCTACACCGGCGCGGTTGTGTCGCACTTATCGGTTCACGATTCGGTCGCCACCGCGTTGCTGCCGGCTGTCTTCCTTGCTCTCACGTTCGGCTCGTGGACGATGCGGCCTACATCCCGCCGCCTTGCGGACCACGCGATCTGATCACGACCGAACCTTTGGGCAGCACCCTTTTTCGATTAGCCGTCACACTTTCACGTGGTGGCGGTTCATATCTGGTGAAACCGCAAAAGATGCAAAGGAGGCCGCACCATGGCCACTGCGTACTTCACACTGACAATCGTGACCGCCGCGCTGGTCGCCTTCTCCTCTTACGCACTGTCCTCGCGCCGCAAGTTTGTCATGGAGCCGATCGAGCGCTTGCGGGTGCCGCCGTCATGGTGGCCGTGGCTGGCGACCGCCAAGGCAGCCGGTGCCGCCGGCCTGGTCGCGGGCCTCGCCGTCCCGACTGTCGGTGTGCTAGCCGCAATTTGTCTGATCGTGTATTTCTCTGGAGCAGTGGTTATTTCAATATCACGGCGGTGGTACGCACACATCCCCGTTCCATTGACTTATGTTGCGCCGGCGGTTGCCACATTGGTGGTCGGCATGCTCGCGCGCTGGCCGCACTTGACGCTGCGCTCATGAGTGGTCCGAGACCTCCGGGCAGCTGAAAAATGCCGCACCAAGGAGACCCAATGCGACTAGCCATCCTCGACGGCGGACACCGGCAAGCACTCATCTGCCGCGGGCCGAACGGCGAATGTGGTCAACCGCGGCTCTCGCCCCAGCGGACAGCGTCGATCTCGATGACGCGGTCGTCGGCGATCGTGAACACCAGCATCGCGACCGGCCGGCCATCGATGGTGACCAATCTCCCGACTCGACCATTAACCAACACCGGGTGCAGTGCGGCACCGCGGGGGGCAAGGGCAAATCGGGACACCTGGGCGGCTCCGCGGTACTCGGCCTGTGGCAGGGCGGGACCGAAGTCGGCGCGCAGCACGATGTCTGGATCGAGCAGTTTGACGAGTGCGTCGAAGTCACCGGCCCGCGCCGCGGCGAAGAAGGCATCGACAACCTTGCGGTGACTGGCCACGTCAGTCGCCGCTGCGGCCAGACCGGCGTCGCGCACCCGACGCCGCGCCCGGCTGGCAAGCTGGCGGGCGGCGGCGGGCTGTCGTTCGGTCAGGCGGGCAATCTCGTCGAACGGCAACTGGAACGCATCGTGAAGCACGAAGGCTACCCGTTCGGCGGGAGGCAGCCGGTCAAGCACCAGCAGCAGGGCAAGGCCAACCGATTCCCCGATTAACGCTTCCTGCTCGGGGTCCAGGCCCTCGTCGGCGGTGATGATCGGATCCGACAGCTGAGTGCCAATCAGATCCTCCCGGCGGCTTCGGCGGGAGCGCAGCAGGTGCAGACATTCCCGGGTCACCACGGTGGTCAACCAGCCGCCGAGGTTATCGATCTGATCGTCGTCGGCGCGACTCAGACGCAGCCACGTGTCCTGCACGGCGTCGTCGGCCTCGGCATGCGACCCCAACATCCGATACGCCAGCGCGCGAAGCCGGGGGCGGTGCTCCTCGAACTGCCCCGCCAACCATTCGTTCTCATTCATCGCGAACGCCTTCCCGCTGCACGGTTCATAGTGGTGAACCCCTGCACGCCCAGAATGTGACAACGACGCCGCAATACCGGGCTGCGGACGGTGATGGCGACGCCTGTGGCAGACGTTCAGCTCGGGTAACGCAGCGGGAGACCTGCGGCGCGATAAATCGCATCGATGACGGTCATGTTGTCGATCGCGTCCTGCGGGGTGGTCTTCACCGGTTCGCCGCGCAGCACCGCCGCGGCGAACGCGTCCAGTTGATACGCATAGGAAGCCCGGCGCCCGAAACGTTCCGCCCGTTCGCCCCGCCGCGATCGCACCGACAGCCGATGGAAAGTCTGTGGCAGCACGGGATTCAGGATGCGCAGCTCACCGTGTTCGCCGATCACCCGGGCGCTGATCTGCAGCAGCCGCGGCGACCACATCGAGCAGCGCACCCGCCCGGTGTGGCCGGCCGGGAACCGCAGGTCGGCGGTCATGGCCCGGTCGACCCGTGGGTCGCGCAGTTTGGCCTGCGCCGAGACGACTTCCGGGGAGGGCCCGCCGAACGTGCGGGCCATGTGCACCGCGTAGCAGCCCGCGTCCATCGTCGCCCCGCCGGCAAGCGCGTAGTCGTAGCGGATGTCGGAGAACTTCGGCAGCGGGAAACAGAGCGCGGCCTGCACATGCCGCAGCGTGCCCAGCTCGCCGGAGGCGATGATCTCCTCGGCGCGCAGCGTCAACGGGTGGTAGCGGTAGTGGAAGGCCTCCATCACCACGCGGTCTGAATCCGCTGCCAGCTCGGCGATTTCGCGGGCCTCGGCCGCGTTGGCGGTGAACGGCTTTTCACACAGCACGTGTTTGCCCGCGGCGAGTGCGGCCCGGGTCCAACGCCCGTGTAGGCCGTTCGGCAGTGGGTTGTAGATGGCGTCGATGTCGGGATCGGCGATCAACGCCCCGTAATCCCCGTGCACCGTGGGGATGTCATGTCGTGCGGCGAACGCCCGCGCACGCGGCACGTCGCGGGCCGCCACGGCGGTGACGATCACCTCCGCGTTCTCCTTGGCGGGATCGATCAACGCCACCGGCGCGATGCTGGCCGCCCCCAGGATGCCGATGCGTATCGCGGAATCAGCCATCGCGGCCCTGCGGTCCGTACACGCCGCTGAGCTTATCGCCCGCCTGTCCAGCCGAGGTCGCCACACCTTGGTTTCCAGCTAGAGTCAGTGCATGGGGCAGGTAACGGACCGCTGGCGTGCCGCTCGGGTGGCATCGGCGTTGTACAACATGGCCGCAATGCATGACAGCGTCGCTGCGGTAGGCGCAAAAGCGTTGTGGGGCTTGACGTTACACGAACTCCTAGAAGATGTTCAGCGTGTCGGTGAAGCTCGCGCCGGCGCCCACGTGCTTGACATCCCGTGCGGTGGTGGATTTGCCTTTCGCGGCTTGCGCCCTGGGCAGGATTGCCGCTACGTGGCCGCTGACATTTCCCCGGACATGCTGAGGCGGGCGCGCAGTCGGGCGACTCAGTTGGGGGTGGCCGACCTGATGGAGTTCGCCGATGCCGATATCACAGCCTTGCCCTTCCAGGACAACACCTTTGACCTGGCATTGACCTTCAACGGCCTGCATTGTCTTCCCGACCCGCGAGCGGCGGTTTTCGAGCTTGCCCGCGTGCTCAAGCCGGGTGGGATTCTTCGCGGCAGCACGTGTGTACGTGGTCGCGGCCGGCGCCAGGATCGTTTTGTGACGGCGCTGCAGGCGGCTGGCTTTTTCGGGGATACGCCCCGGGCCGGTGACGTGCAGCGCTGGCTCACGGATGCGGGACTCGAAGTCTCGGTTGCGCGGCACAGCGGTTCAGTGGAGCTATTCGAGGCCCGTCACAATTGAACGTCGTACACCGAGATGGGATCCAGGATCACGCCGGTTTCCTCGACGTAGCGATCCCACAGCGCCAGCAGCTCGGCCAGCTTGTCGGGCCGCGCCTCGGCCAGGTCGTCGATCTCGCCGAGGTCGGAAGACAGGTCGTAGAGTTGCCAGCGGCCCGGCCCGTACGGTGCCGGGAGGTACAGCGCCTTCCAGTCGCCCTGCCGGATGGCGCGACGGCCGAACAGCTCCCAGCCTGTGCCGGTGCCCGCGTCGTGCACGCTCTCCGCGTTCCCGGTGAGGTAGTCCACCAGTGAGCGGCCGCGCATCGGGGCCACCTCGCGGCCGCGGTACGACGTGCCCGGGTGCGTGGCCCCGGCCAGCTCCAGCACGGTCGGCGCGATGTCCATCACGGTGCTGAACGCGGTGCCGATCTGTTGTTGCCGGGCGAAGCCGGGCCAGGTGACGAAGCCGGTCACCCGGATCCCACCCTGGGTGGTGAACGCCTTGTGCAGGCGCGACGGCGCGGTGGCGGCCTGCGCCCAGCGGGGGCCATACCAGATGAACGACGTGGGCCGGCCGAGATTGTCCAGGCTGTTGTCGCAATGCTTTTCGATCTGCGCGACGATCTGCGGACCGCGCAGCGGCATCGCCTCCACGATCGCGCCCTCGGCGCCGTTGTCGGACATGAAGATGATGACGGTGTTGTCGAGTTCGCCGCTGGCCGAGAGGTAGTCGATGACCCGGCCGACGTTGTAGTCCATGCGGTCGACCATCCCGGCATAGACCTCCATGCTGCGGGCCGAGCGCGCGCGCTGCTCGCCGGTCATGTCGGCCCACTCCGGTGCGCCGTCGGCCACCACCGGGTGTGCGACCACATCCGGCGGACACAGTCCGAGCCGCTTGAGCGCGGCCAACCGCTCCTCGCGCAGCGCGTCCGGCCCGGCATCGTAGCGACCCCGATATTTCGCGACGGATTCGTCGGGCGCCTGCAGGGGCCAGTGCGGCGCCTGGAAAGGCAGATAGGCGAAGAAGGGCCGGTCGTCCCCGGGCGCGCGCTCATCCAGATACCGCAGCAGGGTGTCGGTATAGGAGTCCGACGAATAGAAGTCGTCGCCGACGCTGACAAACTGGTCATCCTCGGTGTACAGCGTTGGCACGGGCGAGAATCCGCGTGCCCCCGAGCCGCCGTAGTGACTGGCGCCGGCCGGCAGCAGGGCGAACGAGCGCTCGAAACCGCGCGCCCACGGCGACGTCTCGATCGTGGCGCCCAGGTGCCACTTGCCCGACATCAGCGTCAGGTACCCCGCGTCGCGCAACAGTTCGGGCAGCGCGACCACCCGGTCGTTCAGATAGCCCTCGTACCCGGGCGCGCCGCGGAATTCCGGGGACGCGACCTCGAGCATGGTGCCGATTCCGGCGATGTGGTGGTCGGTCCCGGTCAACAACATCGCCCTGGTTGGTGAGCAGGCCGGTGCCGAGTGGAAATCGGTGAGCCGGATCCCCGCATGGGCCAGCCGATCGAGGTTGGGCGTCTCGATCTCGCCGCCGAACGCGCCGATGTCGGAGAAGCCGAGGTCGTCTGCAACGATCACAAGGAAGTTGGGGCGCGTCACAGTCAAGCATCCTGCCAGGTCGGCTCCCGCCGCGGATGCTGCCGCACCGGCCGGGCGCCGATAGGGTCGAGGCAGGCAGGGTTTACCGCGGAGCACAGGGAAGGGGCCTGGAGATGTTGGCGCAGTTTGGAATGTCCGTTCCGCTGGTGGCGGCCCCGATGTCGGGCGGCCCGACCACCCCGGCCATGGTGTCGGCCGCCACCCGCGCGGGCGCGCTGGGCCTGCTCGCGGCCGGATACAAGACCGTCGAGGCCACCGAGGCCGAGATCAAAGCCGTTCGTGCCGAGTCAATCCCATTCGGGGTCAACGTCTTCGCGCCGAATCCGGTGCCGGTCGACCCGCAGCGCTACCGCGCCTACGCGGCGATCGTCCAGGCCGAGGCAGACCAGTTCGGGCTGACGCTGCCTCCCGAACCCATCGAGGACAACGACAGGTTCGACGAGAAGATCGCGCTGTTGCTCGACGACCCGGTGCCGATGGTGTCGTTCACGTTCGGCATTCCGTCGCGGGACGTGATCGCCGCGCTGCGCCGCGCCAACAGCGTTGTGGTGCAGACGGTCACCACGGCCGACGAGGCGGCGCGGGCGCACGACGCCGGCGTCGACATGCTCGCCGTGCAGGCGGCCGACGCTGGCGGCCATTCCGGCACCCTCTCGCCACACCGGCCGTTGACGCCGGTCCCGATCGTCGAGCTGGTCAAGGAGGTCGTCGCGAAGGTGCCGCTGCCGGTGATGGCCACCGGCGGGCTGGCCACCCCCGGCGCGGTGGCCGAGGTGATCCGCGCGGGCGCGACCGCGGCGGCGGTGGGCACCGTACTGTTGCGCGCCACGGAGAGCGGCGCCTCCGCCACTCATCAGGCGGCCCTGGTCGATCCCGCCTACACCGAGACGGTGTTGACCCGCGCCTTCACCGGCCGCCCGGCCCGGGGCCTGCGCAACGCGTTCATCGACGCCCATGAAGCCGAGGCTCCGGCGGGCTATCCCGCCATCCACTACCTGACCAGCCCGCTGCGCAAGGCCGCCGCGGCGGCGGGCAAGCCGGACTACGTCCACCTCTGGGCGGGCACCGGATACCGGCACGCGACCGCGGAGTCCGCCGCCGACATTCTGCGCCGGCTGGCGTCCGGCCTGTGATCGGTCAGTACTCGAATCGGTTCAGCACGTCGTAGTGGCGACCGGCCGTCAGCCAGGTCAACCGGTAGATCAGCCGCACCGCGGCCGAGGGGATCCGGTTGTAGCCGGCCAACACGGGCGTCTGCTCGAGGAACCGCAACCGGGGATTCCAGGTCGCGATCTCGCGGACGTCCCGGATGCCCCACTTGATGATTCCCCTGGTGAAGAGCTTGGACAGTAGCGGGGCCAGCGCGGACAGCGTGTCGAAATGCATTTCGCCGCAAGTGAATTGGTCGGTCAGGCGCTGCAGCAACCGGCGAACCTCGTGCTCGTGCAGGTACATCAGCAGGCCCTCGGCAATCATCAGGGTCGGGCGTCCGGTCGGGACCTGATCCAACCACTGCAGTTCGGTCACCGACGAGCCGATCATCCGGTACCGGTCGCTGTCGTCGTAGAGCCGGCGGCGCAGCCCGATCACGCCCGGCTGATCGACGTCGAACCACGACACCGCCGGCGGGACATCCAACCGGAACGCCCGCCCGTCCAGGCCGCAACCCAAGTGCAGCACAACGGCATCCGGGTGCCGGGCAAGGAAATCCGCGCACCAGTCGTCGAGCTGCCTGGCCCGCAGCGCGACCAGGTATTGATTGGTCCCCGGCCACGACATCCGGTGGATCCTCTTGAAGTCATACGCGATCCTGTCCACCGCTTCCGCGGCCGCCCGATCCCCCAGAATCGGCCGCGCCGTGCGGCTCTCGTGCGCCCGCAGGTACAGCGTGACGAGGTTGGTCCACTCCACCGAACCCCAAGGGACGGAGCTGAAGTCGACTTTGTCCGTCGTGGTCATGGCTTCTTCCTTTTCCGGTACTCGTTCCACATCTGCATGAGCTGATCGCCGTAGGCCTGGGTGCAGAATTCACAGAAGTCGCGGAAGTCCTCGACGCGCCGACGCTGTTCGGCGCGGTCCTCACCCAGCACCGACAGCGCGAACTCCGCCGGTTCGATGCCCAGCCGCATCAGTGACAACTGCGTTTCCAGGACGCTGGTGAACCCGCCCGGCCTGACGCGGTAGAGGTGCTGACGGTTCGAGCTGGGCAGCCGCTCGACCATGCCGCCGTCCAGCAGTTGACGGGCGACGGTGCTGATCGACGCCTTGCTCACCGATAACACCTCGGCCAGCTCGGTCAACGACTGCTGCGGCGGTTCGCAGATCAGCAGCCAGCCATAGACCCGCCCCATGGTGCGGGTCGCACCCAGCAGCTCGAAGAACAGCCCGAGGCGGTCGACGAACTCGGCCTCTTCCGGAAACATAAGCCTCCAGTTCGTTCAGTACGTACTAAACGTAATTTACACCAATGGCACGGCCCGCGGAACTGCGTCCGGCACCGGATGCGACGTTGTACCGATGCCGTCTCCAATTCCCTTGGCGCGGTACCGGTTCGGCGCTTCGCGCATCAGCTCGCGGCGCCCTGCGAGGCCGGGGCGCGCCGCCCCACAACGCGGTCGATCGCGTCGCTGACGCACCGCGGCCGCTCTTCGAGCAGCATGTGCCCGGCGTCGGGCTGGTGCAGGTGGGTGGCGCCCGGGATGGCCGCCGCCATGTCACGCGCGTGCGCGGTGGGGGTGGTCCGGTCGGCGCCGCCGCTGACCACCACGGTGTTGGCGGCGATGGTGGCGAGCGCGTGGTATTCGTCGTATCGCTTCAAGCTGGGCAGGAAGCCGGCAGCCGTGGTCAACGGCGTGGTGCGAATGGCCGACACCGTCAGTGCGGCCGCGCCCCGCCAATCGGGGCCGGAAAATTTGATCAGGCCGCCGCACAGCGGGCGTACCAGACCACTGACCGCCCGGTCCATGGCGCGGCGGGGAATGTGGTGGACGAGTTCGAACAGCATCTCGGTGGCGCGCGTGTTCAGCAGCCGGCCGAGGCCGCGCTCGGCCAGCCGGCCGGCCGCGGTGGCGACCAGGACCAAACCCTGCGGGTCCACCGGGCGGTCGGCGGCGGGGCGGCCGAGGTAGGCCAGCGCGGTCATGCCCCCCATGGAGTGACCGGCCAGCGTGAGCGGCCCGGTGACGCGCAGTGCGGAGAGCACCTCGGCGAGGTCGTCGGCCAGCCGGTCGATGCGGTAGGTGCGCATGTCGGCGCCCGTCGACTCACCGTGGCCACGGTGGTCGTAGGTGATGATCCGCACGCTGCTGCCCCAGCGGCGCCGCAGGTGGCGAACCTGCAGGGCCCAACTCGCCTGGGTCAGGCAAAGGCCGTGCAGCAGGACGATCGTGTGCTCGCGGGCGACGGCCGACCCGTAGTCGCGAACCGCAAGCCGCACACCGTCGCTCGTGGTGACCGTCCGCTCGACATAGCCGTCGCGCTTGGCCTCCAGCCGCAGCGGCGGCGTCACGTTGGTCGAGCGGTACGCGTTCGATCCCGTAATCAGTTCTGGCTCAATGAACACGGCGAACTCCTGACCGGTGGCGATGCCGAGGGGGGTCCCGGCATCTCGTTGCGATCGAAGTTACGGACCGGCGCGGGCCATGACTCGCTTGTGCGCGAAAGCCACGCAACGAGCGATTTTCGCAGTTTTGCGCGTTGTGCTCGGGCGGCGTGCGAGCCCGGTCAGAACGCCTCGGGGTCCTCTTGCACCGCCGCCGGCACGGGGTGCCGGTATAGCCGGGACGCGTTCTCCCAGCTTAATTTTCGGATGACGTCGGCCGGAAGGTCGCCGATCTGCTCGTGAATCGTTTGTTGGGTGTGCGGCCACGTCGAGTCGCAGTGCGGGTAGTCGGCTTCCAGCATGATGTTGTCGACGCCGATCCGGTCGCGCTGGACGAAGGAGGATTTGTCCTCGACCGCGCAGAACCAGAAGTTGCGGGTCAGCACCTCCGCCGGGGTCAAGGGCTCACCGAGCGCCTGCCAGGTGCCGTACATCGCGTGATAGCTGAGCATGTGGTCGAGGCGATCGAGCAGGCCGGCCACCCAACCGATTCCGCCTTCGGACAGGCAGATCTTGAGGTCGGGGAATCGGCTGGGCAGCCCGGAGTACAGCCAGTCGACCGCAGCGGAAATGGCGTAGGCGAAGAACAGCACACCCTGCACGTCCGGTGGCGCGTCCGCGGTGGTGGACGGCGACGACCCCGACGATCCGATGTGCAGGTTCACCACGGTGCCGGTCTCGGCGCAGGCCGCCATCAGCGGGTCCCAGTGCCCGGTGTGGATGCTGGGCAATCCGAGCATCGCCGGGTTCTCGCTGAACGTCACCGCGTGAAAACCGCGCTCGGCGTTCTCGCGGATCATCGCGGCGCCGAGTTCGGGATCGAGCAGCCATGGCAACTGGCACGGAATGATCCGGTCGGGGTACGACCCCGCCCACACGTCGAAATGCCAGTCGTTCCACGCCCGCACCGCGGCCAGCGCCAGGTCGCGGTCGCTGGTCACCTGCTGCAGCCGCTGCCCGGCGAAGCCCGGCAGGAACGACGGGAAGTTCAGCGAGGCGTAGATGCCGTTGAGATCCATGTCCTTGACCCGGGCATGGATGTCCCATGCGCCCCTGCGCATTTCGTCGAACCGGACGGGCTCGAAGCCGTACTCCGACACCGGCCGTCCGACCACCGCGTTGAATCCGACATTGGGCAGTTCCTTGCCGTCGTAGACCCAGGTCTGTCCCCCGTCGTCGGTCTCGACGATCCTCGGCGCCCGGTCGGCGTACTTGCGGGGCAGGCGCCCGGTGAAGGTGTCCGGGGGTTCGACGATGTGATCGTCCACCGAGATCACCGTGTAACGCCGCGGTGCCCGCGGCGGATCCGGCAGGAAGGTGACCGAACGCTGGGCACCGGTCTTCGCCGTGGTGAAGCTGAGGTCGGAGGCCAGCTCGTCGATCGATTTCATTCGTCAATCTCCTTGTGGCTCAAGCCAGCACGTCCGGATCGGCCTTGATCGTCATGCGCGCCGCCCCGGCCCAGTACACGTCGGCCGCCCGTTCGATCAGCGACCGTTGCATGCCGGCCATGTCCGACCAGTTCATGGGCACCGGGTCCCGGCCGGTGAGCAGGACGTCGTAGGCCAGCTTGCAGACGCGTTCGATGGATGCCGCGCGGTAGACGGCTTCGGGCAGGTTGCGGCCGGTCACGATGACGCCGTGGTTGGCCAGGATGGTCAGGTTGGCGCCGCCGATCCGGGCGGCGAGTTCCGCGGCGCGCGCGGGGCTGTCGATCTCACCGTCGTAGGTGTCGACCAGGCACAGGTCGTCGAGGAACAGCGAACCGGTCTGGTGCACCAGCTCGGGCAGCCTGCCCAACGCGGCGAGCACGCAGGCGTAGTAGGGGTGGTTATGGATGACCACTCGGGCGTCGTCGCGCACCCGGTGCAGTTCGGTGTGGATGTGGATGGCCGGGGTGACGTCCCAGCGGCCGCTGACCACGCGCGCGTCACCGTCCACCACGCAGATATCGGACGCGGTGATCTCCTGCCACCACAGCCCCCACGGGTTGACGAGCATGTCGGTCTGGCCGTCGAGCTGCCAGGTGATGTGCCCGGCCATGTTCTCGGCGAAGCCGATGCCGGCCAGGTGACGGAAGGCGATGGCCAGCGCCTGCTTGTGGGAAAGCTCGACCCCGATGGGGGGAACCACCGACGGCGCCCAGACTTCCAACCCGCCGCGGCGTGCATCAGGAGCGTTCATGACCGGCCTCTATTCTGGCTCCAATATCCTCGCGCAGCCGGGCTTTGGCTATCTTTCCGCCCGATGAGCGGGGCAACTCGTCGACCACGATGAGCCGTTCGGGCAGCAGCTCCTTGGAAACCCCCAGCGCCAGCAGGTGTTCGACGAGTCCGGGCAGGTCGACGGCGGAGCCGTCGGTGAGTTCGGCGTAAAGGCAGACCTTTTCGCCGAACACCGGGTCGGGCATCGCGACGGCCGCCGCGATCGCGATGGCGGGATGGGTCATGACGGCGTCTTCGACCTGGCCGGCGCTGATGTTCTTGCCGCCACGCACGATGAAATCGGACGTGCGCCCGGTGACGCGCAGGTAGCCGTCGGCGTCGATTTCACAGATGTCGCCCATGCGCATCCACCCGTCGCGGGTGAACAGCTTGTCGTGGTCGGTGCCTCCGAGGTAACCGAGGCTGGTCGCCGGTCCCCGGCACGCGGGCTGGCCGCGCCCCGTCGCGGTGACGTCGCGGTCCCCGTCGAACAGCCGGACCTCCATTTCGGGGATGACGCGACCGCCGGTGCGCAGCCGGCGCTCGCGCGGGTCGTCAACGGTGGTCGCGCTGAGCATCCCGGTCTCGTTGGACCCGTAGAACTGCAGGATTTTGGCGCCCGTGAGTTCCTCGAACTCGGCGGCGGGCCGATACGGTAGGGCCTCCCCGCCGGTGTACACCACGCGCAGCGAACTGAGGTCGTGGCGGCGGCTCGCGGGGTCCGCCATCAGCATGGTCAATTGTGTGCTGACGCAACATAATACGGTGGCCTTGTGCCGTTCTATCGCCTCGCAGGTGGCCGTCGTGGTGAACCGGTTCAGGATCACCGCGGTGGCGCCGAGGAAGATCGGCGTGGTGTGGCTGGTCCACAGCCCGAACCCGAACGGGGTGGGAATGACCGGCAGGAATACCTCGTCGCTGGTCAGCAGGCCGTTGGCGACCGCCTTCTGATGGAAGTAGTGCCAACGGTTCTGGGTGTGCACGACACACTTGGGCAGCCCGGTGGTGCCGGACGTCGAGTTGATCAGGAAGACATCGTCGGGGCCGAGTTCGCAGCCGGCCGCCGGCGCCCTGGGCTCGGCGTCGACGTCGACGTCGACGTCGACGTCGACGTCGAGCCCGAGTTTCCCGTCGTCGTGGCTCAACACCAGACTGGCCGCCCGCAGTTCGTCCGCCACGTCCGCGGCGATCCCGGCGCGGGGCGGGTCACTGATCACGAGCTTCGGCTGGGCGGTGCACAGGATCGCCGACGCCTCGCGCGCGCCGGCGCGCGCGCCGATGCCGACGACTACCGCACCGCAGCGTTCGATCGCGACGAACAGCACGTGAATGGCGGCGCAGTCGCCGTGCCACACCGCCACCCGGTCACCACGGGCGACACCGGCCCCGGCCAACGACTCAGCCAAACAATTTGCTGCACAGTCGAATTCAGACCAAGTCAGGGCGGACCCGCCGTGGTCGCGATATGCGATGCGGTCCGGTGTGCGTTCGGCGTTGCGGCGCACCGCATCCGACAGCGTCGTATCGCACCACCAGCCGGCGGCACGAAAGCGGGCCGGGTCCTCGTCGGCGAACGCCGGCGAACCCACGGTCTCCAACCCAGCGGCACCCATCACCAAATGATAGGAAAGCCGCCCGCGGTTTCGGCGCTAGGGATTCGGTGGGGCGGGCGCGGCGTGCTGGTTGTTGTTGACGCCCGGGTGGCGCGGGCGCGGTGACGGGCAGGTGACATTGCGAATGCACCCGCAATTGAGGCCGATGATGCACCCGCCTCCCCCGACCGGTTGCACCGGCACCGCACCACCCGGAACCGGCGGCGGGGCGTCACGACCGACGGCGTGGCGGCGGCCGTTGCGCCGCCGAACGAGGGACCGGCGGCCAGGACGACGGCGGTCACGCACCCGAACAGCGCGGCGCGTGCCCTGGCCTTCGGCGTCCCCATGAGGCACCACAGTAGTGGCTGATCGATAGACACGCAGGTCACGCGGGGCAACTGCGAGGACACTCCAAGGATCCTTCAAGGCGCCGGCCGCAGGATTACGTCGCCACGAGTTGGGATCGGTAGCGACGCAGCGGGTTTGCAGTTGCCTCAAGCCCCCGAGACAGAGGATTTCCGCGAATGAAGAGCAAGGTCCTCGTGCTGGCGGCCGGCGTGGCGGTCTCCTTGTTTCTGGTGACGCGTTATTTCGCGCTAAGCCGGGCCGGCGTGCCGCTGGGCTGGATGCTCTATCTGGGCCTGCCGGTGACCGGCGCCGGCGTGCTGTTCGCGCTGCGGCTCCTCGAGTTGGGCGACGGGTGGCGTGCGGGACCGGACACCTTGCGGCGCAGGGAATCTCCCGAGCACCCGGCCGCGTCGTCGGAGCGACTGCGGCAACTGGACATCCTGTATGCGCGGGGCGTCATCTCGGACCGCGAATACCGGGACCGGCGCCTACACATCATCGCCGGCGGCTAGCGCAGCGAGTGTGTCTTCCAGAGCCGCGACGAGGTGCGCGAGATCGCGCCGCCGCGACGCGCCGGGCCACGCCACCCAGGTCCGGCGCACCAGCGGGCGTCCGGCGAGGGCCAGCCAGCGCACCGAATCCGGAAGGGGTTCCAGCCGTCCCGCGGGGGCCAGCGCGAATTTCCCCCCAGCACTCACCGCCGCCAGCTTCACCTCCGGCAACAGGTCCTGGTCGTACGACGCCGCGGGCCCCGGGTCAATGCCATGGCTGCGTAGCACCGCCGTCAGCTCGTCATACCAGGCCGGGCTGCCCGCGCGGGGAAACCCGAGCCACTGCAGACCGGACAATCGGTCCAGGCGCACCTGCCCGTCGGTCGTATCCATCGCGTCGGCGTGCTCGGCGGCGAGCAGCACGCCGAGTGGCTCCTCGGTGACGATCGAGACGTCGAGATGCTTGGCGATCGGGCGTTCCCGCACCAGTCCCACGTCCAACTCCCCGCCCGTCAGCGCTTCGATCTGCGCCGCGGTCGACAGATGACGCACCTGCACCACCGTCAGCGGGAACGCCGTCGCCAGCGACGCGAGCGCCCCCGAGAGCGGCTGCGCGGGCAGCTCGAGGGGAACGCCTATCCTCAGCGACCGGCCCTCCTGCGCCGAATGCTTCGCCATTGCGGTGATCGCATGGTCGTAGCGCGCGATCACCGCCCGCGCCTCGCCCAGCAGTGTCATTCCCGCCGGTGTGGGCGCGACGCCGGAGCTGCTGCGGGTCAACAGCCGCACGTCGAGCTCCTTCTCGAGGGCCTGGATGGTCTGTGACAGCGATGGCTGGCTGATGTGCAGACGGCGCGCTGCCGCGGAGAGGCCCCCTTCCTCCACCACACCGATGAACGCCCGCAGATCCCAGATCTCCATGCCGTACACCAACACGACGACGGCCCGCGGCTGTTCCATTACGCCGGCCGATGGCGGCCATCGCGAATCGAAATGGGCGATAGCGACGTCGGTGCCCGGCCATCGGGTTGTATGGATGGATGCCTGACACGGAGCCGGCCACATGAGCGCCGCGCACGTCACCCGGTTGCTCGCGGCTCATCGGTCCTCGGGGCGCACCTTCAAAGCCGGCGGCATCGCATCGTTCGTGCTCGAGGCGGGCCCGCTCGACGCGCCACCGGTCGTCTGCGTGCACGGCGTCCCCGCCTCGGCCTACCTGTATCGCAAGGTCGTGCCGGAACTGGGCGCGCGGGGGTTACGCGGCATCGCGGTCGATCTGCCGGGGCTCGGGTTCGCCGACCGGCCCGACGACGCCGACTACTCCTGGACCGGGCTCGGCCAATGGCTGCTCAGCGCGATCGACGCGTTGCGGCTCGACCGGTTCCACCTCGTGGTGCATGACATCGGCGGGCCCGTCGGATTCGAGGTGGCTCACGCCGTGCCCGAGCGGATGTTGTCGTTGACGCTGCTGAACACCATCGTCGAAGTGCAGTCGTTCCACCGGCCATGGCCCATGGAACCGTTCGCGCATCGCGGCCTCGGCGAAGCCTGGTTGGCCTCGATGCGCGTGCCCGGCGCCTTCGCGGCGATCATGCGCCTGGTCGGGGTGAGTCGGCAGATCCCGGCCGCCGAACTGGCCTGCTGGCCGCCGCTGCTGTTCGGCGACGATGGCGGGAGGGCGTTCCTGAAAATCATGCGCGGCTTCGAACTGACCGCCGCCAAGCAGCAGCGCTACCTCGACGCGGTGCGCCCGGCACGCTATCCCGTGCAGGTCATCTGGGGTTCTCGCGACGCGATGCTCCCCTGGCGGCGGTACGGCATCCAGGCGCAGCGCGCGGCGGGTGTCGCGGACCCGATCCTGTTGCCCGCCAAGCATTTTCTGCAAGAGGACCATCCCGCCGAAATCGCCGCGGCGGTTCACCGCCTGACGACGCGGACCGCGTAGATCACGGCGCTGACCCCGAACATCGCCCCGGTCAACAGCAACCAGCGCCCAAGGTAGGGGTCCTGGGTCTGGCCCGTCGCGGCCGAATAGGTGGCCGCACCCTGCCTAATGATTCCAGGAAGGAACACCAACAGCGTCAGACCCGCTCCCAGCGCGGGCACCCGGATGTGATTGACCACCGGCACGCGTGGCGGTTCCGGGCGGACGACGGCCCGTGACAGCAGCCCGTCGAGGAGCGCGTAGACGGGGAACAGCACCAGGTCGTGGACGACGATGGCCGCGGCGAACCACACGATGATCGACTGCCACCACACCCGCGGATTCCACAGCGTGACCGGATCGACGGTGGCCACCACGTAACCCAGGAGCGCGAACCCGGCGAGCAGGATCAGCAGATGCAATGGGTGGGAGCCGTAGGCCTTGGCGAAACCCGCTCGGAAGTCAGGCATTCGCGGCGCCCTGAAACGCGATGGACTCCACCCACTTGGTGTTGTGCACCCCGGGCAGCGCCGGCACGATGATGCGCGCCGGGAAGCCGTGATCCGGTGACAGGTCGGTGCCGTTGACACGCAGGGCCAGCAGCGCGTCGGGGTGCAGCACCTGGCTTCCCTGCAGGGTGGCCCGGCCGAACGCGCCCGAGCGCTCCAACGATGTCACGTGCGCCGATTCCGGCGCCGGTACTCCGGCCAGCCGGGCCAGATCCGCCAGCCGCACGCCGGTCCAGCGTTGTGTGGTCGACCAGCCCTCCACGCAGGCGATCGGCAGCACCGCGGTGTGCTGCGGCATGGCCAGCAGCGCGGCGCGGCCCAATGCCTGGGGCCGGGAGCCGCCGCTGAGGTGAAGCCGCCAGCGTTCGCCGGTGTTCTCGGCGGAGATCCCGGCCGCCACCGCGGTCCGGTTGATCTCGAAATCGTTGGGTCCGGCCCCGCGGGTGCGCCCCCGCGGCAGCAGCAGCGCGGCCGGGCGGGCGAAGCCACCCAACGTCTGGCCCGCCGTGATCACCGCGATGAACAGCGCGCCGCCGCCCACCAGCGCCAGCGCGCCGCGACGACTCATGGTCGCGGGCCGCGGTTCGGGGGCGACCAGTCCGTCCGGCTCCCACGCCTGGGCTCTGGTGCCCGCGCGCCCGGTGTGGAAGACCTCGCGCACGGAGATCGAGCGCAGACCGGCCCACATTTTCGGGAGCTTGATCGCGATATGCACCACGAACCCGGTGATGAACACCCACGCCCCGAAGTAGTGCGCGGTGTAGAAGCTGAACCCGAAGATGTAGTCGTACTGGATGTTCAACACGCCGGTGACGATTTCGAACAGGACGCCCCCGACCAGCATCAGCAGCGAAACCCGTTCCAGCAGTTGGGCTATGGACCGGGCGGGCGGCCACACGAACAGCCTGGGCAGCACCGACCACAGCTTGGCCAGCACCACCGGGATCAAGATCAGGCCGAGCCCGACGTGCAGCCCTTGGGTCAGCCGATACAGCCACGACGGACGGGTGGGCCAATCGAACGTCGGCAGCTTCAGCCAGCCGACGTCGCCGGGAATGGCCTGGCCGAACCGGGGCCCATAGGCGATGTACGACAGCAGGCCGGTGACGATGACGACCGGCAGCGTCACCAGCAGCACCGAACCGAAGACCGATGTCAGCCAAGGCCCGCGCAACGGGCTGCGCCACCGTTGTGCCCGCCGGACGCCCGGGGGCGGATGCTTGTCCAGTAGGCGCCACAGCCGCGCGGGAAATCCGTAGCCGCCGGGAGCTTCCGGCGCCTCGGTGCCTTCGCTAGCGGGACTGCGGACGGGGCGCATCATCGATGATGATCCACGACAGGTCCGGGAAAATGGTTCAGATTCGGTGCATGTTCAGCCAGCGGTCCCGCCGCCGTCGACGTAGAGCGTCGATCCGGTGACGTAGCTGGCCCGCGGTGACACCAGGAACAGCACCGCCTGCGCGATCTCGGCCGGGCGCGCGGTGCGGCGCAGCGGGAGAGCAGCGGCGATGTCCTCGATGGACTCTCCCCACTCCGCCAGGACACCCGCAGTGCGCGTGGGGCCCGGCGACACGCTGTTCACCCTGACACCGTGCGGACCGAATTCGGCGGCCCAGGTGCGGGTCAGCGATGCCAGCGCCGCCTTCGTCGCGCCGTAAACCGATGCCCCCGGCATCCCTTTGTCCGCCGCCAGGGACGTGATGTTGACGATGCTGCCGCGCTGCCGGGCGATCATGCCCGGGACGAGTCGAGCGACCAAAAAGTAGGCGCCCCGCACGTTCGTGTCGAACATCGCCTCGAACCGGGCGACATCCTGCCCGACGGTGGGCGCGACCGGAAAGGCGCCGGCGTTGTTGACGAGTATGTCCACCGCTCCGGCTTCGCTCACCAGCTCGTCGATCGAGCCCATGTCGGCCAGATCGGCCCGGACGAACCTGACCTTGCCATCGATTTCGGTGACGGCGCGGGCACCGCGCTCAACGTCGCGTCCCGAGATCACCACCTCGGCTCCCTCGCCGGCCAGCAGTCGGGCCGATTCGAGGCCGATTCCGGCAGTGCCACCCGTGACCAGCGCGATCTGCGATTCGAGTTCCATCACCCCATTCAAGGCGCCAAGAGGCGGGCGCGGTGCTCCGCGGCTATCGGGATCGCCGATGCCGGCGATCAAGAATCCCGATGAGGGTCCGGGCGGTGTCAGTCCTTGCCACGCGGCGGGGGCTGCACCTCGACACCACCGGAGTCGTGTTCGGGGCCGGCCGCCGGGTGTTCGGCGGGGACGCGGTCACGGAACCGGGCGCCCTCACTGGGCCGCTGCGCTTCCACCCGGGAGTCCTGGCTGCGGTACGGTCCCGGTTTCGGCCTCGGCTTGCCGCCCGGGAAGGCGAGCCGCAAGATGGTGCGCTGCACCATCAGCCACTGCTTCCCGAATGGGCCGGAGTTGTAAGGCAGTTCATAGCGTTCGCAGATGTCCTTGATCTTGGGCGCGATCTCCGAGTAACGACTGCTCGGCATGTCGGGATAGAGGTGGTGTTCAACCTGATAGCCCAGATTGCCGCTGATGATGTGGAACAGCGGGCTGCCCTCGATGTTCGCGGCGCCGAGCAACTGGCGCAAGTACCAACCGCCGCGGGTCTCGTCCTCGACCTCTTCCTGAGTGAAGCTGTAGGCCTGGTCGGGAAAGTGGCCGCAGAAGATGATGGCGTTCGACCACACGTTGCGCATGAGGTTGGCGACGGCGTCGGCGCCCAAGGTTCGCAGATAAGTGCTTTCCACGCCGGGCATGGTCTTGTCGAGGAAACCGGCAAGGGCCCCGACGCGACCCTTGTTCGACACCTTGCGCAGCCGCTTGCCCAGGCGTGACTGCGCCGGTTGTTCGATCCGGCCGCGAAAAGCCAGCTGTGCCAAGGCGAATGCGCCAGCGCTGATCATGGGCCACCCGATGTAGTCCTTGATGATCTGCGCGCGTGCCTTGCCGCTGATGCCCTTGAGGTCCTTGCGCACCTCCGACCACGGCTTCTCGCGCTTGCGTATCGCGTCGATGTCCATATCATGAATGGCCACACCCCACTCGAAGAGCAGCATCAGCAGGATGTTCGAGATCGGCTGAAACAGGTACCGCGGGACCCACTTCTGACTGGGGTCGATCCGCAGCAGCTCGTAGCCGAGGTCCTTATCCTTGCCCTGGATGTTGGTGTACGTGTGGTGAATGTAGTTGTGTGAGTGTTTCCATGCCTCGGCGGTGGACGCGGTGTCCCAGTCCCACACCGAGGAATGGATGTCGGGATCGTTCATCCAATCCCATTGGCCGTGCATGACGTTGTGGCCGATCTCCATGTTCTCCAGGATCTTGGCCATGCCGAGGCACGCGGTGCCCAGCGCCCACGCCGTCTTCGACCGCGAGGCCAACAACAGCACCCGGCCCAGCACCACGATCTGCCGCTGGGCCGAGATGACGGTCTTGATGTAGCGGCGGTCCCGCTCCCCGAGGTCGGCGAAGACCTCGTCATGGATGGCATCCAGTTCTTTGGCGAGCTTTTCGATTTCCTGCTCGCTCAGCCGGGCCAATGGGCTTTCTCCCCCGGATTTCTTCACAGCGGTCGTCACAAGCCGCTCCTTTCGATCACAATTCGAGTTCGACGTCGCCCTCGGCGGTGTTGATGCAGATCCGGACGTCCTGCCCGGTGGGCTCGGTCACTTCACCTGAGCGCAGGTCACGCAGCTTTCCCGACTTCAGCGTTCCCACACAGGTATGGCAAATTCCGATTCGGCAACCGTGGGCGAGGTTGAGCCCGGCCTGCTCCCCCGACTCCAAAATCGATGTGGCGCCGTCACATTCGACGGATTTCTCGCTGTCCAGGAAGCACACCGTGCCGCCCTCGCCGGCGTTCGCGTCGCCGCCGATCTTGGGCTGGAACCGTTCGAAGTGCAGGCGGTCGCGATCGCCGTTGTTTTCCCAGTGCTCGATCAGCGCGTCGAGCATCTCGCCGGGGCCCGAGCAGAAGGCCTCACGTTCGCGCCAGTCCGGACATGCCTCGTCCAGGTTGTCCGGCCCGAGCCGGCCACGCTCGGAGGTGAGGCGCAGGTCCAGCCGCATCCCCTCGTGCCGGCGGTCGAGTTCTTCGAGCGCGGACAGGAACATGGTTTGTTCGCGGGTGCGGGTGGAGTGAATGACCACCGCGTCGGCCAGCTGATCATGATGGTCGAGGCTGCGCAGCATGCTGATGATCGGGGTGATGCCGCTGCCGGCGCTGATGAACAGCAGCTTGGCCGGCAGCGGCTCGGGCAGGGTGAACACGCCCTCGATCTCACCGAGCCGAACCAGGTCTCCCGGTTGAATCTTCTGCACCAGGTACGGCGAGACCACGCCGCCGTCGACCTTCTTGGGCGTCACGCTGATCAGCCCGTCCTCGGGCGTCGGATCGGAGGTGAGCGAATACGCACGCCAGTGGTAGACGCCGTCGATCACCACGCCGAGCCGCACGTACTGACCGGGCTTGTGACCGGGCCATTCGTAGCCGGGACGAATGAGAACGCTGGCCGCTTCGGAACCCTCCGGCTCGATGCGGTCGACCTTGCCGCGCAGTTCCTTGGTGGTCCACAGCGGATTGATCATCTCGAGGTAATCGTCGGGCTGAAGCGGGCTGAACAGCCGCCGCACCGCCCGCAGGAACAGCCGACGTCCCCGGGGGACGTGGGGCTGGGCGCCGCGTTCAGCCATAGCGCCAGAGTACACAGTTGTACACCGACTCTAAACATGGTTTCGAATGTGGTTGTCGCACAGGTTTATACATATGTACAACGCGCACACAGGGAAATCTCAGCCGTTCACTGGCCGTTCGGTGCTCGATTTTCCGCTGTGGCGAGGGATACCTGTGAGGTGCCCCGGGCCCGCGGGGCCCAAACGTTTGTTCAGGTGATTTGCAGGATCATCCGCCGCGCCGGCCCGCCGCACGACGCCGGTCGCCTACTGTCGGTGGGTGTGCTGATCGGCTTCCTCCTCGCGCTGGGTTGCTCGCTTTGCTACGGGACGGCGACCGTGCTGCAAGCGGCGGGGACGCGCTCGGTGGAAGCCGGCAGCGGCTCGGGGGTGGACGCGGTGTTGCTGCTGCGCGCGGTGCGCCAGTGGCGCTATCTGGCCGGTGTCGGCCTGGACGTCGCCGGGTTTGCGCTGCAGGTCGCGGCGCTGCGCCTCGTCCCGATCTATGTGGTCGCGGCGGCGCTGGCCGCCTCGATCGCGGTCACCGGCGTCGTCGCGGCGTCGGTGCTCTCGGCGCGCTTGTCGTCGTCCGAGTGGACGGCCGTCGGCGTCGTCTGCGCCAGCCTGGTCGCCCTCGCCCTCGCCGCCGGGCCGGGCCACTTTCGGCACGCCCCGGCCGGACTCGGCTGGGCCCTGCTGGGCGTGGTGGCCGCGATTTTCGCCGGCGGCGCCGCCGCGGGACGTCTGCCCGACCGTGCCCGTGCCCTCGTATTGGGGTTGGGCGCCGGAACCGGTTTCGGCGTCGTCGAGGTCGGCGTGCGCCTGGTGGACGCGATCGATCCCACCGAACGCTCCTTCTACACCAACCCCGCCCTGTACGCGGCGGCCGCGGGTGGCGCCGCGGGGTTTCTGTTGCTCACCTCCGCGTTACACCGCGGATCGGTGACCACGGCCGTCGCGGGGATGGTGGTCGGCGAAACGCTGGCGCCGGCGTTCGTCGGGGTGGTGTGGCTGGGTGACACCGCGCGCGACGGCCTCGGCTGGCTGGTGATCGCGGGGTTCGCCGTCGCGGTGTCCGGGACCCTGGTGCTGGCGCGCTTCGGCGAGGCCCCGGCCCCCGAGGAAGCGGGCTGAGCCGGCCCGCTAGCTCACGACCCGAGGGCCGATGTCGCGGCCGTCGGCGCTGTCACCCGCCAGGGCGTAGCCGGTGCCGCGCGCGGGCCGCGTCCACAACACACCGTCCTGCGCCGTGACGCCCGCGGCGATCAGCGCCCGCTTGAGGATCTTGTTGGTCGCGGTCGAGGGCAACCGATCGTTGATGCGGACGTGGCGCGGCCACGCCTTCGGGGACAGATCGGCTTGGGCGGCAAGGAATTTCGCGAAATCCTCCGGCTGCAGGCTGGCCCCGGGCCGCAGCACCAGGGCGGCCATCACCTGGTCGCCCACCCGCTCGTCGGGCACCGCGTAGACGGCGACCTGGCTGACCTCGGGCAGCCGTGCCAGAATCCGCTCGATCGGGCCGGCCGCCAGGTTCTCCCCATCCACCCGCATCCAGTCGGCGGTCCGCCCGGCGAGATAGATCCAGCCGTCGGCGTCGCGGTAGGCCAGATCGCCGGACCAATACATCCCGTGCCGCATCCGCTCGGCGGTGGCGGCCGGGTCGTTGTAGTAGCCGGCGAACGGCCCCGCGCCCTGGGTGTTGACCAGTTCACCGACGGCGTCATCGAAATTGGCCAGCGCCCCGTGCGCGTCAAACCGCGCGGTCTCGCACTCTTGCAGCGTCGTCGAGTTGTAGATGCTCACGCCGGGGTACGGCTTGCCGATGGAGCCGGGCGGGGTGCCGTCCTCGCGCACCACGATGACCGCGAATTCGCTGGAGCCGAAGCTGTCGATCACCCGGCAGCCGAACCGCCTTGCGAATTCCGCGATATCGCGATCAGTGGCCTCGTTGCCGAACGCCACCCGCAGCGTGTTGTCGGCGTCGTCGGGACGCTCGGGGGTGGACAGGATCAACGCCAGCGGCTTGCCGACGTAGTTCAGGTAGGTCACCCGGTAGCGGCGGACATCGTCGAGAAAGCGCGACGGCGAGAACCGGGCCGGCACCATGGTGGCCCCGCTGCCGATGGCGACGGCCCACCCGGCGGCGACGCCATTGGAATGGAAGAGCGGCATGGACAGGTAGCAGACGTCGTCGGCGGTGACGTCGTACTGATAGATCAGGCTTGCACCGCACATGATCGCCATGCCGTGGGCGAACCGCACCACCTTCGGGTCACCGCTGGTGCCCGAGGTGAAGATCATCATCAGGGTGTCGGCGGCGGCCACCTCGCGAACGGGGACCAGCGGGGGCGCCGCGGCCACGGCTTCGGCGTAGCGTGCGCCGGTCACGTCGAGCACCTGAATGCCGTTGAGGTCCAATCCCTCCAGCAGTTCGAGATGGTCGGGGTCGACGAGCAGCAGCTGGCAGTCGGATCGCCGGATGTCGGCTAGCAATCCGGCACCGCGCCGCGTGGTGTTGAGGCCGCACAGTACGTAGCCGCCAAGCGCGGCCGCGGCCATGGCCCGCAACATCGCCGGTGAATTGCCAAGCGCCGCACCGACATGCAGCGGGCGCGCCGGGTCCGCGAGTTCGATGAGCGCGGCGGCCTCAGCCTCCGCCTCGGCGAGGTGTTGGCGCCAGGTCCACGTCGCCTCGCCGTGGGCGAGCGCCGGGCTGTCGTCGTCGCGACGCTGCCGCAATAGCTGTTGAACCGTCTCCAGCAGGGATCGCTTCCTCTCCGACGTGGCCGCCCAAGGTCATGCGGGCCGATATTTCAGCAGGGTGATGCCCTCTTCCGGCAGATCGTAGAACACCGGCCGCACCCGCATCCCGACCCGGATGTCACCGGGTTCGACATCGACAAGTTCGGTGCTGAATTTCGGCCCGGCGTCCCACTGCACCACCGCGGGCAACTGAGGCAGCGCGTCTTGCCACGGCGGCCCGGTGGGCCGGCGGGCGATCGTGAAGGTGTACAGCGTTGCAGCGCCGTCGATTTCGCGCCATTCCAGGTCGTCGGCCAGGGTGCCCGGGGCCAGCGTGCGCGGGTAGAACACGTAGCGCTGCGCCGACGGCGAATACTGCACCAGGATCCGGTGCTGCGCGAGGCCGTCCCAGAACGGCCGCGAGACGGGTGTGGGCTCGGGGACGGGGTGGGCCATGGCTAGTCCCCCCGCAGGAGCAGTGCGACCTGTTCACTCATGATGCCGCCGTTGCCGGTCACGAACGCGGTGTGACAGTCGGCCACCTGCGCGTCGCCGGCCCGGCCCATGATCTGGCGCGCACCGTCGGCCACATGGTGCATGCCGCCGGCCATGCCGGCCTGGCCGAAGGACAGTTGGCCGCCGGCGGTGTTGAGCGGGAAGTCACCGCGAAAGGTCAGGTCGTGCTCCGTAATCCAGGACATGCCTTCGCCTTTCGCGCAGAAGCCGGCGTCCTCCAGGCTCATCAGCACCGTGATGGTGTAGCAGTCGTAGATCGACGCGACGTCCACTTCGGACCGGTTCAGCCCGGCCATCGCGAAGGCTCGGTCGGCCGCGCGTGCGATCGGGGTGGAGAGCAGGTCCTCGGCATAGGTCGGGGTCTTGAAGGCGATGTGCTCGCCGAAGCCCGTGATCCACACCGGGCGGTGGCGGCCGCGGCGCGCGATGTCGGCGTTGGCGATCAATACGCCCACTCCCCCGTGCACGCGCATCACCGTTTCCAGCATGTGGATGGGGTCGGCGATCATCGGGCTGTCCAGCACGTCGTTCACCGTGATCGGGGTGCCGTGAAACACCGCGCCGGGGTGCGCACACGCGTTGGTGCGTTGGTCGACGGCGATCTTGGCGACCGCGGCCGGGTCGTAACCAAATTCCGCGGCGTAACGCTGGGCGATCTGCGCATACGGCGCGTTCTGGCCCACGTTGCCGTAGGGAATCTCGAATTCGGCCTGCGGCGAGCCGTAGTTGTTCGACGACGCCCCATACCAATTCGGCTCGGGCATGGGCCGGCGCTCGGATTGGGGTACCGAAGCCGATCCGGGCACGACGGCGAGCGCCGCTTCGCAGACGCCGAGTTCGACGGCCGCCGCGGCCCGCCAGATCATTCCGGCGGCGGTGGCCCCGCCGAGATCTACCCGCTCGCCGAAATCCAGGGCGAAGCCCAGGTATTCGCACAGTGTGGCCGGTGCGAACATGGGCGACTCGGCGATGCCGTGGGTCAGCAGGCCGTTGACACAGCCGGGGTCGACTCCGGCGTCCTCGATCGCCATCTTCGCCAGCACCGCGTACTGGTCGAGGGTGAACAGCGGCGCACGGGTCGGCCGCCGCTGCGCGGGCAGCTCGGCGATGCCGACGATGGCCGCCTCGCCGCGCAGCCCGGTCACGGCTGGGCTCCCCGCATCGGTAGCTCGACCGTCGCCATGCCCGGCATCAGTATCGTGGCGTCGCGGCGCCCGGCGATGACGAGGTCGACCAGCCCGGTTCCCGTGTCGCTCAGCCGTTTACCGGTGACCTCACCACCGAAGCTGAGCGCTTCGCCGGGATAGGCGACGGCCCGGTTCTGCACCGAGAACGACACCAGCCGCCCGCGCCCGCCGATCCAGTCGCCCAGCGCGCGGGCCAGCAGCGCCGCCTGCAGCGGGCCATGCACCAGGATGTTCTCGTAGCCTTCGGTGTCGCGGGCCCACTCTTTGTCGTAGTGGATCCGGTGGCCGTTGTAGGTGGCGGCGCTGAAGAAGAACATCTGGGTTTCGTCGACGGTGACGGTCAGGGTGGGAATGTCGTCGCCCACCGCGACGTCCTCGAAGAACGGCTGCTGACCGGTCATGGACGGGCGATCATCGAGGTCGACGCTTCGGCCAGCAGGTCGTCGTGCTGGTTGTGGTACACCGTGTGCCAGGTGACGAGAACGAATTTGCCGGAGCGGCCCTGCTTTTCGATGATCGAGGCGATGGTGCGGACCATCTCGATCTCGTCGCGGTGATAGGCCGGCAGGTGAAACGTGAAGCTCTCGCCGCCGGCCATCCGTTTGGGGGCCCGGGGGAAGGCCAGGCCGCCGGAGACCGCGCCGGACGATCCGTCGGGGCGCAGCGACCCGAGCGGCGAGACCCCGAGGATCGCGTACTGGAGGAACAACGGCGGGCAGATGATGTCGCGATATCCATTGGCCCTCGCGTGATCCGGGTCGAAATACAGCGGGTTGTGGTCACCCACCGCCGCGGCCCAGCGTTGCCAGTCGCGCCGGTTCACCTCACCGGTCGCCGACGCGGCGACGGTGCCCACCCGCGATGCCGATTCCGCATCGATCAGACTGTCCTCGCTCAACGGCGCTCCCCTTCATCGGTCTCCCCGTGCATGCTCCGCTCGAGCCAGCAGGCGGCGACGTCGGGCCCGCCGCCGAGCGTCGAGCCCAGCCGTGCGCGCTCGCTCCACAGGTGCAGGTCGGTCTCGGTGACATAGCCCATGCCGCCGTGCAATTGGTGGGCGTCCAGCGTGATCAGCCGCGCGGCGGCAGCCGCATGCATGCGCGCGACGGCCGTCTCCCTGGCCGCGACCCGGCCGCGGCCCAGCCAGAACACCGCAGCGTGCGCGGCCAGTCGCGCCGCCGCGAGCGCGATGTGCATGTTGGCGACCAGATGCTGGGCCGCCTGAAACGACGCGATGGGCCGGCCGAATTGATGACGCAGCTTGGTGTAGTCGACGGTGCGGTCCAGCACGGCCTGGCCGACGCCGACCAGGTCGAGCGATCCCAGCGCCACGGCGGTGTTGGCCAGGCGGCGCAACGCCGGTGCGGCGATCCCGTCGGGCGCCGCGTCGGCGGCCACGTCGTCAAAGCGCACCGTGTAGGCCCGCAGCCCGCCGGCCATGTCGAGCGGTTCCACGCTGACCAGGCCGACGTCGACGACGAAAAGCAGGGTGCGCCCGGGTGCCGCGGCCGACACCACGATGAGGTCGGCGATGTCGGCATCGAGGACGTAGTCCGCGGTTCCGTTGAGCCGCCACCGTTCTCCGGCGGGATCTGCGTGCAGCGGCGGGGCGACGACGCCGGCGTCGCGGGCGTTCCACAGCGCGGTGGTGGCGCGGATGCCCCCGGACGCGAGCGGCGGCAGCCAGCGCGACTTCGCGGCCGGGGAGCCGAGTTGGTCGATGGCCAGCGCGGCCTGCACGCTGCTGTGCACCGTCGTCGGGCACAGCGCGCGGCCGGCCTCGGTGTAGAAGACCGCGAGGTCGTCGAGCGAGCCGCCGGCGCCGCCGTATTCCTCGCTGATGGCCAGGCCGAAGACGCCCGCATCGGCCAGCGCCTTCCACAGCGCCGGCGTACCGCGGTCCGCGCCGGGTTCGGCGAGGGCGCGCACCAGAGCGATCGGGTTCTCGGCGGCCAGCAGTGCGCGCAACGCCGAGGCGAACTCGCGCTGTTCGGCGGTGAGGATCGTCTTCATCGGCGGGGGCGGGGCTCGGGGTCAGCGCCCATAGGAGGGCATCGCGTGCCCGCGCTGGGCGATGATGTCGCGCAGCACCTCGTTGGTGCCGCCGCCGAAGCGCATCAGCGGGGCGGCCCGGTACAGCCGCTCGAATTTGCCCGCCAGCGGGGCCCGTTCGCTGCGATGCGCCAGCAGGCCGTCGGGGCCGAGAAGGTCGAGCGCCAGGTCGGCGATGCGCTGGCGCAGCTCGCTGGTGAACACCTTCTCGACACTGACCTCGACGCTCGGGATGACGCCGCTGTCGAGGATCGACGCCGCCTCGTAGCCCATCAGGACGGCCACCGCGACATCGGCCTCCGCCTGCACCAACCTGCGTCGAAGCGACGGGTCGTCGGCGGGTACGGACCCGTCGCGCCGCGGCCGCCCCGCCAGCTCGTGCAGCTCGTCAACGGCGCGGCGCAGGTCTCCGGCGTTGGTCAGCGCGCCGCGTTCGAGATCGAGCGCACCGGTGATGTAGGTCCAGCCGCGGTTGACCTCGCCGACCAGGTTGGTGACCGGGACCCGCACGTCGCGGAAGTGCACCTCGTTGGTCCGATAACCCGACCACGCGTACAGCGGTCGGACCTCGACGCCCGGGCTGTCGATCGGCACGATGATGACCGAGATGCCCCGGTGCCGGGCGCCGGTGGGATCGGTACGGACACAGAGCCATTCGTGCGTCGCGCGCTGGGCGCCGCTGTTCCAGATCTTGGTGCCGTTGATCACCCATTCCTGGCCGTCCAGCCTGGCGCTGGTGCGCAGGCTGGCCAGGTCGGTTCCCGCCTCCGGCTCGGAATAGCCCACCGCGCAGATCATTTCGCCCCGGGCGATCGGGGCCAGCCATTCGGTCTTGTTGCGCTCGGTGCCGTGCCACATGATCATCGGCGCCACCGAGGTGACCGTCAAGTCGGGGCCGGGCACGCCCCAGTATTCGAATTCGCTCATCAGCAGGTGCAGGTGAATGGCGCCGAGCCCCAGTCCCCCATATTCGCGGGGCCAGTTCAGCCCGAACCAGCCCTTGGCCCCGATCTTGCGGCGAAACCGGGCGACCTCGCCGTCCGGGAATTCCAGGTCGTGCTCGGCGAGTTCGGCGCGCAATTCCGGGGTGACGTTCTGGTGCAGAAACTCACGAATTTCGGTGAGCCAGGCGCGCTGCCCAGCGTCGAGTTCGAAATCCATTCCGGCGCCTTTGCCTTTCCGCATGCTTGTCACCGAGCGTCGTCAGCGTAACGCCACGGCGAGCTGGCGCAAGGAATTTCGGTATTGCGGCACGCGCGCGTGCCGACAGCTCCAACGCCCGAACTGTAAATTCGCTGTCAAACTCCCGTTAATACGCGTCGGCGCCCTCGCGGTTGCCCCTACGGGCTGCGAAAATTTTCAGATCGGCTGGTCGACGCGGACCAGACTCCTGCCCAGCCCGAGGGAGAAGTTCATGCCCACTGTTGAGATGCGCCTTCGCGAAGATTTGCGCAACTACGCCGTCGAATTGCGGCAACTGGCATACACGCTGCCGCTGGGCGTGGGCGAGCACGATCTGCTGCAGCTGTCCGACCGGATGCGCGCCGCGGCCGAGCAGTTGGTGCGCAAGGGCGCCTGACAGTCCAGCGCTCAGCCGCCCCGCAGCCGGATCTTCCAGCGCACGAAGCCCAGGTAGACGGCGCTGATGACGAACAGCATGCCGACGTCGAACCACCAGGTCGCCGGAGTGTGCCGCCAGTGCGAGTCCTTCGGCGTGAGCGGGCCGGGCACCAGCTTGGTCAGATCCGCGGTGGAGGCCGACGCCGCGAATCCCCACCGCGCCGGTGTCGCCCATGACATCTGGTCCAGCCCGATGCGCGCGGTGACCGGGATCATCCCGCCGGAGAACACCAGCTGCGACATGACCGCCACCACCAGCAACGGCATGATCTGCTCGTTGGACTTGGCGACGGCGGACAGGGCCAACCCGAGCATGGCCGAGGCGACGCAGGTCAGCGCGACGTCGGCGAACAGCTCCAGGGCCGGCTTGCCCAGCGCCACCGCACCCTGGGTCGGGGCGCCCTTGCCGAGCACCGCGATGATGCTGACGATCGCCGATTGGACGATCGCGAAGACCGTGTACACGCAGACCTTGGCCAACAGATACGCCGACGTGGACAACCCGACCGCCTGCTCGCGCAGGAAGATGGCGCGCTCACCGATCAGGTCGCGGATGGTCAGGGCGGTCCCCATGAACACCGCGCCGACGTTCAGCAGCACCAGGATCTGCCCCGGCTCGTTGGGCGCGGCGCCCATCGGGTTCGGGATGCCGAAGCCGACGTCGCCGGGCACCGACATCGACAGCGACCCCATGATGAACGGCAACAGCGCGAGGAAGACGAAGTAGCCGCGGTCCGAGACGATCAGCCGCATCTGGCGCCGCGCGATCGTGGAGAACTGCCGGAACAGGCTGGTGTGCGCGGGATCGCCCAGTTCGGCGGGTTTCTCAGCGGGCGGCGGGGCCGGCGGCGGACCGGTGCGCGTCAGGTAGCGCGCGCGGGACCCGTCGGGGTCGTTGGCGACCGTGCTGAAGATGTCGGCCCAGTTGGTGGTGCCCATGGCCGGACCGATCTGGCTGGGCGGCCCGCAGAACGCCGTCATGCCGCCCGGCGCCAGCAGCAGCACCTGGTCGCAGACGTCGAGGTAGGTCAGCGAGTGCGTCACCACCAGCACCACGCGGCCGGCGTCGGCCAGCTGCCGCAGCATGGTCATCACCTGGCGGTCCAGCGCCGGGTCCAGGCCGGAGGTCGGCTCGTCGAGGATCAGCAGCGACGGCCCGGTCAGCAGTTCCAGGGCCACCGACGCCCGCTTGCGCTGACCCCCGGACAGCTTGTCCACCCGGGTGTGCAGGTGCTGGGTCATCTCGAGTTCTTCGAGCACCCGGGCCACCACCTGGGCGCGGTCGTCCTTGGTGGTGTCCGGCGGCAGCCGCAGTTCCGCGGCGTACATCAGCGCCTGCTGCACGGTCAGCTGCCCGTGCACGACGTCGTCCTGGGGCACCATCCCGATCCTGCTGCGCAGCGAGGCGTACTCGGCGTGCACGTTGTGGCCCTCGAACGACACCGTTCCCGTGGTGGGGTGGGTGTAGCCCGCGACCAACCGGGCGAAGGTCGACTTGCCGGCGCCGGAGGGCCCGATGATCGCGGTCAGCGTGCCGGGCAGCGCGGTCAGCGAGATGTTGTCCAGCAGCGTCTTGTTGTTCTCGATCGTCCAGGTCACCCCGCGCACGTCGAGCCCGCCGCTGCGCGTCGCCGTCGCGGCCTGGTCGCGGCGGGCCAGGTGGCCGCCGTGGAAGACCAGGTCGATGTTGCCGATCGTGACGACGTCGCCGTCGTGCAGCACGGCCGAATCGACCCTGGCGCCGTTGACGAAGGTGCCGTTGATGCTGCGGTTGTCGTGGATCTCGGTGCCGGTGGGCGTCGGGACCAGGGTGGCGTGGTGGCGCGAGGCCAGCACTTCGGGGATGACGATGTCGTTGTCGTTGGCGCGGCCGATCTTGATCGCGCCGGGCACGTCCAGCCCGGTCTTGCCCGGCCGCAGGATCTTCATCATCGACGTCGCGATGACGGACGAGTCGCCGCCGATGCGGCCCGTCTGGGGCGCCGCAGGCCCGGCGGTGGTCGGCGGTGCCGCGTGCGCCGACGGCGACCGGTAGATCTGCGGGGCGTGCTGGGCGCCGCTGGGCGGGGCGCTCGGCAGGCCGCCGGTCGGGTACCGGGGCTGCGGTGCGGACGGGTAGCCCGGCGTGGCTCCGCCGGCCTGCTGGCCCGGCTGCGCGGCGGTGGGCGGATGGGCGGGGTGGCGGAAGGAGGACGACGCCGGCTGCTGGGGCTGGCCGGGCCACTGCGGGCCGAGTGGCTGGCTCTGCGGCGCCCGCGCCAGCGGTTCGCTGGGGTTACTGACGATCGGTATGGACGTCGTCAGCGGGGGGCGGCCGGCCGTGCCCTGGTGGCGGCCGACCTCGAAGGACAGCGGGGGGCCGTCGGGATTGCCCATGTTGACGCGCAGGCCGTCCTGGATGTCGACGACCGGGACGCGACGGTTGTGCACGTACAGGCCGTTCAGGCTGCCGTTGTCGATGGCGATCCATCGGCCCTGGTCATACCGCACGATCAGGTGGTTGCGGGAGATCAGCGGGTGGGCGACTCGCATGTCGGCGCGCAGGTCACGGCCGATCACTACGTCGTTGCCCGGCGCGAAGGTGCGCTCGGCTCCCTCGTAGCGCACGGTCAGCGCAGGCGGGGCTGGTGGGGTCATCAGGACCAACTGTAACGGCAGCGGCGCAAGTTATGCGCCGGGTTGTTCGCCCGGCCCGGTGTCGCGCGACCGCCCGCCAGAGTGCATGCTAGAAAGCGGTACGCGGGCCCCGGGGCAGCGGTCCAGCGAAACGGTTTGCAGCGCAGTTACTTTCGACGCCTTCAACCGGCCACCGCGGCATTGCGCAGGCTACGCATGCTCGGAACCTTGGCGCGGACAGCGGTGACGTCCTTGACGAAGTCCCCCAGGTACCGGATGGCGCGCCTGCCCTCCGGCAAAACGTCTGCGGCCAAAGGGAAGTCGTGGATCTGTCCGTCCCACAGGTGCAGGTCGCAGTGGATCCCGCTGGCTTCCAAGCGCTTTGCCATCAGCTCGGCATCGGCGAGCAACAACTCGTCGGAACTGGCGTGAATGGTGACCGGTGGCAACGAGGACAGATCGGCGTCCACCGGCGACGCGACGGTGGTGTCGCCCTGCCCCTCGCCCTCCACAACCTGCGCGCTGCTGAGCAATTGGGCGAACCGCGAGAAGGCCCGGCGGGTGAACATCGAGCATCTACGGGCGTTGGGGTGCTTGAGCTTTCGCACCGGATCCGCATCGGTGAATGGTGAGACGGCCGCGACCCCGGCCGGCTCCATGATGCCGTCCTGGATCGCCAGAAGCGTGGTCATGAAGGCCAGGTACCCCCCGGCGGAATCGCCGGCCACGACCACCCGGTCGCCGTCGTAGCCGTGATCCTGCAGCCAGCGCAGGCCGCTGATCCCGTCGTCGATGGCATCGGTGATCTGATGTGCGGGCAGCTTCCGGTAGGCGACGGCGAGGATGGCGGCATCGGCCGCCTTCGACAGGCGGGTCACCATCGAGCGGTGCGTGTTGAGGCCACAGGTCAGGAATGCGCCGCCGTGCAGATACAGGATCGCCCGCTCCCCCGATACGCCGGGCGCGCGGACCCATTCGGCGGCACAGTTGTCCAATCGCACCGATTCCGTGTGCGCCGCGTATCCGACGCGAGGGAACAATCCCGCGACGGTGTCGACGTATTCGAATGGCCAACGCAGATTCGGCGTCATGGCCCACGCGCGAACGGTGTTCTTCACGATCAAGCGGCTGGCAAGTCCTACGGCAACTGACTGCGGGCTGTGGCGATGATGGACGCGCCTCGTGGTCGCCACGCTCGGCAATATATGTGTCGGTTCGGCTGTACTCACCATTGGGCTTCAACCTCCTAAGTGGAGGGCGGGTACCCGCCGCCGCAAAGGGCTAACGGCGAATTAACGCACGAGAAATGTCAGGTGCATCACTGTTTGCTGGCCGCGGAGATGGGTATCACTCGATTATCTCTGTTGCGGTTGCCGCGCGGGCTTGATCCGGCCGGACCGGCTGTTGCTCAATTCCCTGAATGCCCGATGATATGAGCGGTGACACACGCTACGCATCACGATCCGCTGCTGACCGACCGGGTGGCGGTGGTCACCGGCGGCGCGGGAGGAATCGGCGCGGCCACCGCGCGACTGTTCGCCGAACACGGCGCGGACGTGATCATCGCCGACATCGACGCCGGCCTCGCCGACGCGACGGCGGCCTCGATCACCGAGCACGGTGGGTCGGCGCTGGCGGTCGTGACCGACGTCCGTGACCCCGACCAGGTGTCCCGGCTGGCCGCGACGGTGCTGGACCGGTTCGGCCGGGTAGACGTGCTGGTCAACAACGTGGGCCACTGGCTGCGCCATCCCGGAGACTTCGCCGCCACCGACCCGCAGCTGTGGGACGAGCTCTACCGGATCAATCTGCACCACGTCTTCCTGCTGACCCACGCGTTCCTGCCGGCCATGGTCGAGCGGCGCACGGGCGCGATCGTGAACGTCTCGTCGGTCGAGGGGCTGCGCGGCTATCCGGAGGATCCGGTGTATGCCGCCTTCAAAGCCGCCGTCAACGCGTTCACCCGCAGTCTCGCGGTCCAGGTGGGCAACGACGGGGTGCGGGTGAACGCGATCGCGCCCGACGTCACCGAATCCCTGCAAGTGCCCTATTCGCAATGGCTTTCGGCCGAGGAACAGCGCCAGTGGCCGCAGTGGGTCCCGGTCGGGCGGATGGGCCTGCCCGAGGATCAGGCCCGCGTCATCCTGTTTCTGGCCTCGGACCTCTCGGGTTTCGTCACGGGCCACGTCATCCCGACCGACGGCGGCACCGGCGCGGCCGGCGGCTGGTTCCGCTCGACGCGCCGGCCCGATCGCCAGTGGACCAATCGGCCCATCGCCCCCTGATCACGCGTAACCCAGCGCCGCGTTCTCCGCGCGGATGCGCACGGCGAGCACCAGCGCATTGGCCAGGCTGAACATGATCGCGGTGAGCCACGCGGAATGCACCAGCGGCAGGGCTGCGACCTCGGCCGCCACCGCGGCGTAGTTGGGGTGGCGCACCCAGCGATACGGTCCGCGCCGAACCAGCGGCGCGTCCGGGATCACGATCAGCCTCGGGTTCCAGTGCTTGCCGAGCACACTGACACAGCGCCAGCGGACGACGGTGCTGAGTGCGACCACGGCCAGCATCGGCCAGCCCAGCCACCCGATGAACGGCCGACCCAGGCTCCATGTCTCGACGATGCAGGAGACCAGCAGCAGCCCATGCATGCTGACCATCGCCGGGTAGTGATCGCGTCCGAACTCTTTGCCCCCGTGCGCCATTGACCATCTGGCGTTTCTCCGGGCGACGGCCAACTCGACGAGGCGTTCGGCCCCGACGGCGAGAATGAACAGGTAGTAGTACATGGCGTCCTCCCCGTCACCACCGCAGCAGGATCAGCTCGAAGCAGAACCCCGGCCCCATCGCGAGCATTACCCCGAAGGCGCCGTCGCCCGGAGGCGCGGCGACCGTGCGGCGCAGCACGTCCAGCACGGACACTGAGGACACGTTCCCGTTCTCCCGCATGGAATTTCGGCTGTGTGCCAGGGCTTCGGCGGGCAGTCCGAGCGCATTCTCGATCGAGTCGAGTACCTTCGGACCGCCGGGGTGACACACCCAGGCCGCGATGTCGGCGAGCGTCAGCCCGTGGTCGGCCAGGAACGTGTCGATCTCGGCGCGCAGGTAGTCGTCGGCCATCTTGGGGACGTCACGGGACATGACGAGCTGAAATCCGCTCGAGCCGACATTCCAGCCCATCACGTCGACGGTCTCCGGGACGACGCGGCTGCGGGTCGCCAGCACGCGTGGCCCTGTCGCGCTGTCGGCCAACGGGATTCGTTGCGCTCCGGTGGCGACGACGGCGGCGGCGCCGTCACCGAACAGGGACACTCCGATCAGCGCGGGGATCGAGGTGTCGTCGCGCTGCAGGGTGAGCGAGCACAGCTCGACCGACAGCAGCACGGCCACATGCCCGGGGTAGCCGTGCAAATAGTCGTGGACGCGCGCCATTCCCGCGGCGCCGGCCACACAGCCGAGCCCGAACAGCGGTACCCGTTTGACGTCGGGCCGCAACCCGATTCGGGTCATCAGTCGCGCGTCGATAGTGGGTACGGCGATTCCGGTGCTGGAGACCATCACGATGGTGTCGACCTCGTGCGGTGCCACCCCGGCGGCCGCCAGCGCCGAATTGATCGCCCGCTCACCGAGATCGACGGCTACTTCGAGATACGCGTTGTTGGCTTCGGTGAAGCCGCTCAGCCTCGGATAGCGCGACAGCGGCAGCGCGAGGCTGCGCTGATCGACGCCGGCCGTCCGCGCGAAGCGCAGGAATCCCGGATCGGTGAACTCGGTGAGTTCGCGTGCGACCTCGTCCTGGTTGTAGCGGTGCGGCGTGAAAGCCACCGCGGTGCCGGCGATCCGCGGAGAGCCAGATCCACGGCCCGCGGCCCGTTGCGCGGAACTGGAATACGTTGTTGCAGTCATGCCCATGCCGACGACGGCGGCCCCGTCAAAGGTTCACCGGATCACCGCCGAAGTGAGGCGAACCACAACGGCGCCGCTGCCGTTAACCAGGAAGCGCCGCCGGTGTGCAGGCCGTTGGCGCAGGGCGGAACCGGGCCCGGTCATCGATGATCGTGACCGGGATGCCATTGAGCACGCCGTTGCCGGAGGGTTCGTCGACAAACGTTGGCGGGGAAAGCACATTCGTGTTGGCGCCCGGCGAGCCGTTGGCGACCGACATGCGGGTGCCCGGCTTGCCGTGCCCCCAGCCGTGCGGCATCGAGACCACACCGGGCTTGATGGACTCGGTGACCTCGACGGGAACTTTGATCTCGCCGGCCTCCGATTTCACCGTCACGACGTCGTCGTCGGTGACGCCGCAGCGGGCCGCGTCGTCGGGATGGATCAGCAACGTGCACCGGTCCTTCCCCTTCATCAGCGCGGGCACGTTGTGCAGCCAGCTGTTGTTTGATCGCAAGTGCCGGCGGCTCACCAGGACGAGCGGCTCGGCCGGCCGCTCCACCCGCGCGGCCAGCCGCGGCAGGTCGTCGAGTAGGTATTGCGGCGCGAGCCGGATCTTCTTGTCGGCGGTGCCGAGGATGTCGGGGAGCTGCGGCACCATGGGCCCGAAGTCGATGCCGTTCGGGTTGGCCTTGAGTAGGTCCAGCGTCAACCCGCCCGGGTTCTTGCCGTACTGGTCGCCGAAGGGCCCGGTGCGCAGGGTGAGGTCGAGCATTCGCTCGGGCCCGCCGTGGTCGTAGAGCTTGCGGATCTGGGCACCGTCGAGGCCCTGGGTAAAGGCCAGGTAGTCGAAGAAGCCGTCGTCGATCGCGGTGACGTCCACGTCCTCGGCGGGTGTCCCGGTGCACAGCCCGGTCAACCGGATCAGGATCTCCCATTCGTGCGGGCGATCGCCCGGATCGAACACCGGCGCAGAATAATTCGCGATGCTGCGGATGGCGAAGAGCAGGATCAGATCGTCGTGGTGCGGCTGTTCGAGCGGGGACAGGCCGGGCAAGATCACGTCGGCGTGCCGCGTGGTCTCGTTGAGCCAAAGGTCAACCGAGATCATCGCTTCCAGCATCGGCAGCACTTCGTCGAGTTTGTCGCCGGCCGGGGTGGACAGCACCGGGTTGCCCGCGACCGTGATCAGCGCCTTGAGCTGCCCGTCGCCCGGGGTGGCGATCTCCTCGGCCATGCACGACACCGGCGCCTGACCGAGCACCTCCTTGGCGCCGCGCACCCGGGTGTGCCAGCGACCGAATTCCGGTGCGCCGTCCTGAAGCCCGGGCAGTGGCTGCGTGGTGATCGACCAGGCCGCCGGCTTGGGGAACATCGCGCCGCCCGGCGTGTCGAAGTGTCCGGTAAGAATGTTGATCACGTCGACCAGCCAGCTGGCGAGGCTGCCAAACTCCTGATTGCACAGGCCAATTCGGCCGTATACCACCGACTTCTCGGTGGCGGCGAGCTCGCGGGCCAGCCGGCGGATGCGGTCCGCGTCGATGCCGGTGACCGCGCTGACCCGTTCCGGTGGCCAGTCCGCAACGGCCCGCCGCATGGCTTCGACACCGTCGACGTGTGGCCCCGGATTGACGAGGTTCTCGCCGAAGAGGGTATGCGCGACGGCCAGCAACAGCGCCGCGTCGGTTCCCGGCACGATAGGCAGCCACTCGTCGGCGCGCGCGGCGGTCTGGGTGCGCACCGGGTCGATCACGATCACCTTGCCGCGTTTGCGAATCCCGTCGATCAGGCCCATCACGTTGGGCGCGGCCAACAACGAGCCCTGCGACGCCGCCGGGTTGGCGCCCATGATCACCAGCAAGTCGGTGCGTTCGATGTCGGGCACCGGGAAGTTCCACCACAGGCCGTACATCAGATGCGAGGACAGGTTCTTCGGCCACTGGTCGACGGTGCCCGGCGAATACGTGACCGGCATGCCGGACATGCCCATCAGGACGCCCGCGTAGCGGGCCAGCGAGAACGAGTGAGCCAGCGGGTTGCCGGTGTAGGCGGTGACCGCGCCGATGCCGTACTTGTCGATCACCGGGGTCAGCAGTTCGGTGCAGCGCCGAAACGCCGCGTCCCAGCTGACTTCCCGCCACTGGCCGTCGACCTTGATCATCGGCTGGCGGATGCGGTCCGGATCGTCGTGCAGGGCCGCAAGCGAGGTGCCTTTGGGGCACAGATATCCGCGGCTCCACACGTCATCACGGTTGCCGCGGATGCTGGTGACCTTACCGTTGCCGGGGCCGCCCTCGACGTGAATTTCCAAGCCGCACATGGCTTCACACAAGGGACAGGTGCGCAGGTGGGTACCGTCTTCGCCCGTTTTCATCCACCCACTCTATTCCGCTACCACAAGTAGCGGAAGTGCCAAGATCGGGGGGTCAGCCGGCCCAGGGGCCGATGCCGCCCACCTTGTCGATGTGGATGTGGGTGAGGTAGCCCGGCGGCGCGTTGTCGGGCGGGAATTTCGCGTTCGGGTCGCCCAGGATCGGATTGAGCTCGGCCAGGAGTTCGGGGGCGCCGCCCTCGGTGATCCGCGCGGTCCCCAAAAGCGAGAGGTAGGGCCGCATCCCCTGGCCCGCGGCGTCGAGCGACACGATCGTCACGGCGACCCGGGGGTCGCGACGGACGTTGCGTACCTTCTTGTGTTCGGCAAGGTGGGCGCTGACGAGTTCGTCGCCGTCCGGCGTCGAACGCAACGCCACCCAGACCACGCTCACCTGGGGGCTGCCGTCGGGATTGACGGTGACCAGGGTGGCGTCCGCGCCCTTCCCGATGAGATCGCGGGCGGCGTCGTTGAGTTCCATGCGCCGTACTACGCCGACGCGCGGTCTTTCATTCCCACGAGGCCGCGACACAGCGGTGGCCCGGCCACGCCTGTGACCGGGCCACCACCGATCGCCGCTACTGTTCGGCCTTCTGGCGAGCTTCGTTGACTTCGGCGGCCTTGCGGGCGCTTTCGGCCTCGGCCTCTTTCTGGGCCGCCTCTCGTTGCGCGTCGGCCTTGTCCTGCTGAGCCCTGCCCTCGCGCATCAGGTCGTCACGCCCGGCGACGGCGCCGGCGACTTCCTTGACCTTGCCCTTGACACCCTCGACGATGCCCTCGATGGCTTCTTCGGGACCACTCTTGTCCGACATGCGTTCTCCCTCCGTGTGACGCACAACGCCCGTGTCGCGCGCTCGTCACGTTTATTGCCCAACCGGGGCTATCTCGAAACGTGCACGGCGAGTAGCCTCCGCCACACCCTGACCTGGCAATTCGCCGTCACCGAGAAGTCACCGGTGGCGCGGTCCAATTTCCTTGCCGGACAACATCACTGATCGCCTCTCTTCGGCCCCGACCATCGCCGCGCCGCCTGAATGCCGCGCCGTCACCGAATGCGCCTACGCTGGTGGGCCGAGGTGTCGACGGCGCGAGGAGTCGGGACGGTGGAACTGTGGGAACTGATCGCCCGCGAACGGATCCGGGATACCCTGGCGCGCTACAACTGGTCCGGTGACGCCGGCCGGCTCGACGGACTCGCGGAGACGTTCTGCGTCGACGGCGTCCTCGAGATCCGGGGTATTGCGCCGCTGAACGGGCGTTCGGAGATCGCGGCATTCCTGGGCGGTGTCACCGGGCGGGTCGCCGTTCACGCCGGCGTCAAACCGATTGTGCGCCATAACGTCGCGAACGTGTTGTTCACCGAGGTGACACCCGGCCAGGCCCGCGTCGACTCCTATTTCACCGTGGTCACGCACATCGGGCTCGACCACTGCGGCCGGTACCGCGACCTCCTGGTGTCCGAGGACGATGCCTGGCTGCTCAAGCACCGCAAGGTCTCGACCGACTGGGCCGCGCCCGAGTCGGCAATGGCCCGCGAGCCCTCCGGGGCGCAGTGACCGCGCCCGCGCGGGCGCACCGAACCGCCTGTCCGCATTGGCTTTTCGCCTGAGCATCGAGGAGGCCCGATCATCGCCGCGACCGACCGTGCGCTGGCGTATCTGCTGCTTCGGCTGACCATCGGCGCCAGCCTGTTCGGCCACGGGCTGGTCCGGATGCCGAAGCTGGCCGCGTTTCACGCGCAGCTGATGGGCGAGTTCACCAAGTCGATGCTGCCCACCGTCGCGGTCTCGACGTGCGGTTACGCGCTCCCCTTCGCCGAGTTGATCACCGGGGTGCTGCTGCTGGCGGGCGCGCTGACCCGCGCCGCCGCCATCGCCGCCGGGTTGGTGATGATCGTCCTGGTCCTGGGCGCGACGTCCATCGAGCACTTCAACGTGATCGGGGAGCAACTTGTGCACACGCTCTTTCTCGTCAGCGTGATTGCGTTCCGTGGCCACAACCGCTACTCGGTCGACCGTCTGGTCGCGGGCCGGCGCCCCACCAGGGCATAACCGGCATGCCCGGGGACCCATGGGGCGTCGGCTGAGTAGCGATTTCGTTAAATGTACCGCCGGAATGTTTGCCGAAAGCCCGGCAACGGCTACAGGTAATAGTCACACCGAATAAGTCGCGGCCGCCCCGATCGCGCGTCCCCTCAGGAGCTCCGGGATGACCGCCGGTCACGTGACCAGCGGTCATGGCTGCACAACCGAGACGAGCAAGCATGCAACGACTCAGTGGGTTAGACGCGTTCTTCTTGTACCTGGAATCACCGACGCAGCCCTTGAATATTTGCTGTGTCCTGGAAATGGACCCGGCCACGATGCCGGCGGGCTACACCTTCGACCGCTTCAAGGAGGCGCTGTCGGTGCGGGTGGACGCCGTGCCCGAATTGCGCCTCAAGCTGGCCGACAGCCAGTTGAACTTCGACCACCCGGTGTGGGTCGACGACGATCGGTTCGATGTGGCACGACACCTGCACCGCGTCGCCCTGCCCTCGCCGGGGGGCCGAAAGAATTAGCGGAGATCTGCGGCCACGTCGCCGGGCTGGCGCTCGACCGGGACCGCCCCCTGTGGGAAATGTGGGTGATCGAAGGCCTGCACGGCACCGACGCGCTGTCCGTCGTCCTCAAGGTTCACCACGCGGTGGTCGACGGCGTGGGCGGAGCAAACCTGCTTGCGCAACTGTGCAGCACCGCGCCTGACGCCGCGCCGCCGGAACCGGCCGAGCGCACCGGCGCGCCGAATCCGCTGCAGATCGCGGCCAGCGGGCTGATCGGCGCGGCGCTGCGGCCGTGGCGCCTGGCCAGGGTCGTACCGTCCACGGCGCTGACGCTGGCGGGAACGGTGTTGCGTGCCCGCGGTGGCGGGCAGACGATGGCGGCTCCGTTCGCGGCACCCGCGACGGAGTTCAACGGCTCGTTCACCCGGCGCCGCAACATCGCGCTGACCAGCGTGGACCTCGAGGACGTGAAAACCGTCAAAAACCGGTTCGGGGTGACGGTCAACGACGTCGTGACGGCGCTGTGCGCCGGGGCGCTGCGCCAGTACCTCCAGGATCGCGACGCGCTGTCGGACCTGCCCCTGGTGGCCAGCGTCCCGGTGTCCGTCCGCGACCGTTCCACCCGGACGGGCCGCAACCAGATGACCTGGATGCTCTGCCGGCTCGAAACCCACATCGACGACCCGGTGCAACGGCTGGCCAGCATCGCCGCCGCCAACGCCGCCGCCAAGGACCACTCCGCCGCGCTGGGCCCGACCCTGCTGCACGACTGGACGCAAGTCGCCGGACAGAGCCTGTTCGGCGCCGCACGAAAACTGCTGCCACGCATCCCGTTGCCCGACAGGCCCCCGCACAACCTGGTGATGTCCAACGTGGCCGGCCCGCAGGAGCAGCTGTACTTCCTGGGGTGCCGGCTCGACGCCATGTATCCGCTGGGCCCGATCATCGCGGGCGCCGCGCTCAACATCACCGTGATGTCGCTCAACGGCCGGCTCGGCGTCGGCATCATCTCGTGCCCCGACCTGGTGCCGGACCTGTGGGACCTCGCCGACGCGTTCCCGGCCGCGCTCAAAGAGCTGCTGAATTCCGGCGAGCCCGCCGGTGGCCCGGGCTGAGCGGTCCGGTCAGCGGAACCCCGTCCGCCCTCGCCGCCGCGGCATGGCAGGGTGACATCCGTGGCAGACACTTCTGAACCGACGACCATCGCGGCGGACGACCTGCGTGAAATCGGCCTCGACAAGGGCGCTTTGCGCTACTACGACACCGGCGGCCCGGAATCCGGCCCGGTGCTGCTGTTCCTGCACGGCTCGGGGCCCGGAGTCACCGGATGGCGGAACTTCCGCGGCGTGCTGCCCGCCTTCGCCGCGCACTTCCGGTGCCTGATCCTGGAATTCCCCGGGTTCGGGGTCAGCGACGACTTCGGCGGGCACCCGATGGTCACCGCGTTCGGCACGGTGTCGCCGTTCCTGGACGCGCTGGGCATCGACAGGGTGCACATCGTCGGCAACTCGATGGGCGGCGGCGTCGGCATCAACTTCGCGACCCACAACCCGGACCGCGTCGCCCGCCTGGTGACCATCGGCGGGATCGGCACCAACATCTTCAGTCCCAGTCCGAGCGAAGGCATTCGGCTGCTGCAGGAGTTCGTCGAGGACCCGACGCGGCAACGGCTCGTCGACTGGCTCAAGTCGATGGTCTACGACCAGGCACTGGTCACCGACCAGCTGATCGAGGAACGGTGGCAGCTGGCCACCGACCCGGACACCCTGGCCGCGGCGCGACGGATGTACGGCAAGGCCGCGTTCGCCGGCATGAACGCCGCGCTGAACGCCTCCGACCGGCCGTTGCCGTGGGCGACCATGCACAAGCTCACCGCGCCCACCCTGCTGACGTGGGGCCGCGACGACAGGGTGAGCCCGCCGGACATGGCGCTGATCCCGATGCGCACGATCCCCAACGCGGAGCTGCACATCTTCCCCAACTCGGGGCACTGGGCGATGATCGAGGCCAAGGACGCGTTCGAAAGCACCGTGCTGGCTTTCCTGTCACGCGGCTAGCGGGCCCGGTTCGACGCTGTCCCGAGCGCCGTCGCACCGACTCGGTGTCAGCTCTAGACAGGATCGAATGCCGAAATGAGCCACGCGCCATGGACTTTGGACAGACTGACCATCACACTGCTAGCGGTCTGCACGGGCTCGGGCGCGTCTTTGCTCGTCGTTGTCTGATCCAGGAACACCAACACCCTGGCCGTGTCATCATGCAGGTCGGCTATGGCCGCGCGCTGAATCACGGCCTTGGTGCTGACGGCCTTTTCTTTGGCCGCCGGGGCCACGATCTGATCGGTGAACTTGCCGTAGTAGGTCAAGAACTCACCCGTCAAGTGTGATTTTGCGGCCGTCAAATCGCTCTGCAGCCGGTCCGGAGAATACGACAGGAGCGCCACGGTGCCATCGGACGCGGCGCCAATTGCCGATTTCGCGGAGGCATCGTTGATCTGTTCGCCGCCGCGATACTGCCCGAAGTACAGCCCCGCGGTGGTCGCGGCGGCGGCCGTCAGCAGCGCCCCGGCGGCGATCAACGGCCAGTGCGAGATCGCTCGGTGCGTCCAGCGGCGCTGCGCACGCACAGACGTTCCGACAGTGAGACATTCGGCGTCGCCGGTACTGTCGTCAGCGTGGCGGTGATCGCCGGCTCCGATTTCCTTGTCGTCGACCTGCGGCTCGCCGCGAACCTCGGGGTGTTCGGCGGTCATGGAATGAATTCCATGCTCGACATCTTGATTTTCCCGCCGTCCCGGGCCAGTTTCAGGCTCAGCCGCCACGAACGGGGCTGCTCGGTGGCGCCGGCCGCATTGGTGAGGGTAGAGCTGGCGGCCACGAGGACGACCGCGGTGTCGTGGGAAATCGACTCAACGGCCGTAGCCTGCACACTCGTCTTGGTGGAGACCTTCGCGTTCTGGGCAACCTTGGTGAAATCTTCAGCCGCACGTTGGAATTCATCTTTGAATTGACCGGTCGTGCTGTCGATGATGCGCTGCACGTCGTCTTTGGCGCTGGCGGCATTGATCGACATCAGGGTGACGACGACTTGGCGTGCCGCAGCGGTGAATTCAGCAGCGTCTTGTTGCTTGCGGACCAGATCTCGCTGATGTCGCACCATCATCGCGCTCACCGCCAGAAGCGCCGCCGCGCAGACAACGGCTACGCCGACAACAACCGTCTTCAGCCTCGGACGGCGACGCCGTTTCCTTCCCGCATCGTCATCTGCTGACGGCGGCGCGATCGGTTCACCTTCTTCGTCGGAGGGGGTGGACACCTCGTCGGCTGCGTCTTCTTGCCGGTGTAGCCGCAGGGCGTCGACGCGCGCTCGAGCGGCCGCAGCGAGTTCCTCAGCTCGGGCGGCTTCTTCCTCCGCGTCGATCAGGGCAACCCGGTCGGCGTCGAGCTCGAGCGGCGAATTCGTGCCGGGCATTGCCGTCCTCTCGTTTGCCGCCGGATGCGTGGAACCGGGTTTGGGCGGGAGCGCCGCGAATGCGGTTCGGACAAGGCAACTTACCTCGATGGGGGGTTGACTCGGGACCAGGTTCCCGCTCAGTGAGCATTCCTCTCGGCGCCCGGGGTGCCGGCTCACCAATGGCGCATCGAACACAGCGCGCCCTTGGCACCATTGTTGGACGCGACGACGGCACCGTCCACCGACAACTCGCAGTGAAACCCTGCCGTTGCCGCCGACGGCCCGCCGGTGACGGTCACCATCGCCCACTGCTCAGGATCGGCGAGCATGACCTCGTGCGTCCACCGCGCACCGGGGCCTACATCGGCCTCGACCTTGGGGCTGAATTGGTATGGGTCGTGGCTATATTCGGCCCAGTTGGGCGGATCGGTGTCCCTGAAGTAGATATACACGTGGACCGGTCGTTCGGCGGTGACCGTGTACGTGACGTGGTGCAGCACCGGTTGGTCCGCGCCCGCGACCGCTCCACCAGCCGTCGAGACCAGGTATGGCAATGCCAGCGCAACCAGGCACCGGTGCGCTCGATTCCGTCCCGACACGTCCGGGGGCCTACGTGTCACCACGAACCCAGCGGGGAGCACCGTCGACCGACAGGCACGTCAGAAACAGACCATCCGGTGCCTGTGCGACCGAATTCTCGGAACCCTCGCAGTCGGAGTTCTCGTCCTTGATCCCCCGCATCGACGGGGAGCGGAAATATCTGGGCGCGTAGCGTCGCGGAGATCCGCAAAAGACCAGTCGCCCCCAGGACGTCGTGCCGAAGACGAAGCGGGTGGTATCCGGGCATGGCGCCCCGAGCACGACGCCACCGGTGATGCCCGGCACACAGGACGGGTCGTCACACGATGACGGACGGGCAACAGCGGGTGCCGGCATCGCGACGGCCACGGCCAGCAGTCCCACACCGAGCGCGACCGATCGCACCGCATCACGCCGAGGACGTCGCGTTGCCAAGGAATCGAAATATTCTCCCGGGGAGACGGTTTCATCCGCTTCGGTCATGCAGACGCCCTGACCAGCTTGAAGGGCATGGAGATGAACAGGGTCTTGCTGATGCCGCATGTTCCGCTGACGCCGGTCGTCTCGTCGGCGCCGGTCAGAACCGGCGAGGCCGGGTCGACGGAATCGCCGTCGGGGCTGGTGGGAGCGAAACGGAAGACCTGTAGCCCGGGGCCTGCCGGTCCGTCCGGGCATGGCTGCCAGTTGTCGACGACGCGCTTGACGAACCAGACGCCCCCGGTCTGATAGATCGGAGCCCGCCAGCCCCAATCGCTGACGACAGTGCCGGTGCACTCGGTGGGATAACTGCACGTGGTGCTCACGGTCCAGCTGCTTCTGATGCTGGCCTCGTTGTGGAAGACTTCGTTGGTTTTCGCCCACTCCCCGTTAGACGTCGCGATGTAGGTGCCGTTGAGTCCCCAATCGTCGGCGGCGGCCGCCGGTGGCGACGCAACCCCGAGCACGATCGTTCCGGCGGCGACGATGCTCGCCAGGGCAGACCAAGCGCAGATCATCGGCACCGCAACATGTTCAGCGGTTCGGATACTCCGAGGCAGGCGGGCGGTCATGTGGGGAAGAGATCCTTCCACGACCGCGTCCCGGCCTGGGCCACGAGATCCGACTGCCGATACACGGTGCCGTCGGGAGTGGCGTAGCGCCCGGTGCGGGGATCGTAGGTGGCGACGGCGATCGACGGGCCGGGGCGCTGGGACGTGTACGCGCTCGGGGCGGCTTCGGGCGCGGTGCCGCCACGATCGCCCGGCGCCGGCTCGGGTGCGGCGGGCGGTGACGCGGGCGTCCCCGGCGGGGGCGTACCGTCCACGGGTCCGAAGATCTGGTCCCCGAAGGTGACGCGATCGTCGGGCGGAATGCCCTGCGCGAGAAGGTTCGGATCCGTCGGGTAGGGGCCGAGCACGTGCTGACGGATCGCTAACGGCTCGAAGGGTTTATCGCTGTCACAGATTTCGACGGTCGGCGCGCGCTTTCCCGGATGTCCCATGCACGGATAGTTGCGGGCGCCGCGCACCCCGATGGGGGAATCCTGCGGCAGCTTGCAGTACAGGCCGTCGGGGGTGTCGATCACCGACGTGTCCTCCGGGGATCGCCAGGACGACGGCGGCAGAAAGCCCACCGTGCACGCGGGCGGGTCGCCGATCGTGAGGGTGAAGTCGCCGAGCGAGAACCCGGTGGGATTGTTTTTCGGTGCGCCGTAGGACTGAGTGGCCGCGATCGTGGGGGGCAGCAGCACCAGCAGTTGCTCCAGCGACGGGTGATACGTGACGCCCACCTGACCGAGGGTGGTGAGGTTCGCCAACAGCAAGGGCAGCGTCGGTTTCACTTGTTCGAAGAGGCGTGACGCCTCGTCGGCCGTCGCGGGCGCCGTGCGCAGTAGGGTCCGCGTCTTCGCGTCGTCGTTGACGAGTTGCTCGCTGATTCCGGCGAGGCTCCGCGCCCAGGTCCGGATGGCGTCGGTAGATCGCGCCTGGCCATCCAGCAGCGGGCCGCTGTCGTCGATGAGGGAACGTGATTGCTCGGCGTTCGCATTCACGTCGCCGATGACTCGCGACGAGGAGTCGAGCAGCGACCCGAAGTCGAACCCGGATCCGTTGAAGGCCTTGAACGTTTCGTCGAGCAGGCCGCCGATCTTTTGCTTGGGGACGCTGTCGATAAGCGAGCTGACCTGATCCAGCATGGGTCCGACGGCCTGCGGAATCGAAGTTCTCCCGGCGGGAATAACCGCGCCGTCATTCAGGTAGGGCGCCGCGGTGGTGGTCGGCTGCAGGTCTACGTATTGTTCACCCACCGCGGACACACTGAGGACGGCCGCGTGCAGATTCGCAGGGATCTTCGGGGCGGTCTTCAACGACAGCGTCGCCTCCGCGCCCGTGCGGGTGGGCCGCACATCGGTGACTTTTCCGACCTCCACCCCCCGGTAGGTCACGTTCGAAAACCGGTACAGCCCACCGGTGCCGGGCAATTCCAGCGTGACCGTGATGCGGCCGACCCCCAGCAGGATGGGCACCTGCAGGTACTCGACGACCATCACGGTCATGCCGATGACCGACGCGATCGTGAAAATGATCAGCTGGATTCGGACGAAACGCGTCAACATCAGCGGTCCCCCACGTCCAAGGGCACGAAATCGGTCGGCGCCGGGACCGGCGCCTTCGTCACTGGTAGGGCCGTGACCGGTGCGGCGGCCGTTGCCAGGCCGGTCGCCGACGGCACCGCCACGGCGCTCGGTGGCGCGGTGAGCGGCGCGTTGAGCGGGTCCTTGGTGAAGGTGCTGTACCAGGGATCCCCGGGCGCGGGGACCAACTGGGCGCCCTCCTGCCCCCACCGGGTGCCCAGCAACAGCCCCCTCTTGAGCCGCGGAATCGTGAAATCGAACGTGATGAACTCATTCAAATAGTCGCCCCGGATCGCGCGGTCGATAAAGTTCTGCGGGTACGGATAGGCAGGCGCGAAGGCGAGAACCGTGTCCAGGCTGGGGCCGACGTCGGCGAGGGCGCGCACGGTCGGTTCCAGGTTTTTGAGGTTCTGGACCAGATCGGCTTGAGTTGATCTGACCACTCCGGTCGCCGTGTTGCTGAACACCCGGAATTTGTCCAACGCAGTCGTGATCCGTGGACGTTCTTTGATCAGCACGTCCAACGCGGGCGGAATGCGTTGCAGCGCAGTGGTGATGACACCCCGCTGCCCTGCCACGGTGCCTGCGAGTGCGTCGAGTGCCGTGATGGATGCGTTGATATTGTCGCGCTGCGTGTCCAGAACGCCGACGAAGTCATCGAGGCGGGTCAGCAGATCCCGGATCTTGTCCTCCCGCCCGCCCAGTGCGGCGTTGAACTCATTGACCAGAACGCCTACCTTCCCCAGGCCGCCGCCGTTGACGACGACCGACAGCGAGGACAGAGTCTGCTCGGTGGACGGATACGTCGACGAGCGTTGCAGACCGATGGTCGCTCCGGGTTTGAGTCTGCCGGTCGCCGGCTGGCCCGGCGGCGGGTCCAGCGCCAGGTGCATCGAACCCAACAGGCTGGTTTGGCCGACACTGGCCACCGCGTTGGCCGGCACCACCGCATCCGGACGCACCGAGATCTCGACGTCGGCGTGCCAGTTCCGCAGCGTCATCTTGCCTACGCTGCCGACGACGACATCATGGATCAGCACCGGCGAATTCGATTCGAGTGTACCGACATTGGCGATCTCGACGTGGTAGGTCGCCGCGTCCGGACCATGCGCGGCGGTGCCGGGCAGAGGCAGCGAATTCAGCCCGTCGAATGCGCATCCGGTCGCGGTCATCACCACCCACGACGTGATCGCCGTCAACCGACGCAAGGATCGGGCGCCCGTCACTGTGTCCCCCCGCCCGGCTGCGCCGTGGCAGCCACCGGCGGCTGGGACTGGGCCGGTAGCAACATGTCCCGCAGATTGCCCGGCGCGGGCGCCGGTTGCGCCGCCCTGGGCACCCCGGGTGGAACCGGCGCACCCGGGAACAACGCGGGCGAGGGATCAGCCGGTAATCCGTTGGGCGCATAGGCTCCCGGCGGGCCGGGCGGCATCCCCCACCCAGCAGGCGGCGGTATGTCATCGGCACCCGTGTACGCCGATACCGCCGGCGGTTCGGACGGGATCGGGGGGACTCCGCCGGACCCACCGGGAGCCAGTTTCGGATCGGAGTACACGAGATTTCCCGGGCTCGGCGATTTGGCCAGGTAGGCATTGAACGGTATCGGCAGGTAGTTGAAGTTGATCAAACGCAGCGCCGGGCCGAGGTATTGCGCGCACAATTTGCCGGTCTCGGTTGCGGTGGCGTTCTTGACGGCCCCGATTGCCGAGCACACCAGTGTCACCGGATTGGCGAAGTTCGACATCGCGAAGGCCCCTCGGGCCGTCCCGCTGTCGGGGCTGTAGATGTTGTAGCCGTTGGCGATCGCGTTGGGTGCCACATGTAACAGGTTCTCCACCCCCATGCGGTTGTCGGCCAGATTCTGAGTCACGTTGGCCAGTCGCGAGATCTGCTCTGCGGTCTGGTCCCTGCTTCCGGCGATGAATCGCTTTACCTCGCCGACCGCTGAGGAGAGGTTGGTGAGCGCGGCGTCCAGATCCGACCGGTTGTCGTCGACGATGCTGCTCACGGTGGCGAGCCGGTCTTGAAACTGCACAATCTGAACGTTGCTGGCGCGCAGCGCCGCCACGAAGATCTGCAGGTTCTGGATGATTTCCGTGACGTTGCCACTGCCTGCGGCCAGGACGCGACCCACGGTGGAGAGCTGGCCGATGGCCTGCCGCAGCTTGTCCCCATTGCCCGCCATGGCATTGGCGGCGCTGTCGATGAAGCGGCCGAGCGACGTGGCCGATACTCCGTTGGTCGGGCCCAGGTCCGTCGCCAGTCGCATCAGTTGCGTCTTGACTTCGTCCCACTCCACGGGCACCGCGGTGCGCTCCACGCCGATCACCGCACCGTCGGCCATGACAGGACCTCCGGAACCGCCGGCATCGTAGGCCGGCGTCAGCTGAACGTAACGGGCCGCGACGAGGTTCTGCGCCACGATCACTGCTTTCGCGTTCGCCGGGATCGGCACGTCGTGGTCGACGGCGAGGGTCATCCTGGCCTGGGTCCCCTGCGGTTCAATCGATTTGATGGTGCCCACTTTGACGCCGACGACTCGCACCTCGTCCCCGGGATAGATCGCCGTCGCCGAGCTGAAATATGCGGTGATGATCTTGGGCCCGAAGAACTCCAGATGCACCAGGAACGTTGTGCCGCAAACGATAAGCCCTATCAGGATCGACATCAGCACCTTGGTGATCCACGGTGGCCGCGCCCGCATCATCGTCCTCCCGGGATACCGTTGTGCGGCCACGGGAATTCAGCTCGCGGGCCGGCATTGTCGGGTGGTTGGCCCGCGTTGGTGCCTCGCCGGAATCCGAAGGCGTAGTCGAGGAACGGCTGCAGGGCCTGTGCCGGCAACAGGTTTCCGACGAAGGCGTTGTAGTAGAAGCCATTGTTGACCGACTCCCCCTGCGTCACCTGGTATTTCGCCAGGCCGACGATCGCCTTGGCGATGTTGTCCCGATTCTTCTCCAGCATCGCGGTGACCGAGTTGAGTTGCTTCAGGGTCGGTGCCAGTTCCTTTTCGTTGTCGGCCACCATCCCGGACAACTCCTTGGCGAGCGCCGAAGTGTTGGCCAGCAGATTGACGACTGCGTAGCGGCGTTGCTTCAAGACCCCCATCAGGTCGTTGGCGTCGAGCAGCAAGGTGTTGACCTGTTGGCTGCGCGCAGACAGGACCCCGGTCACATCGGCGGCGCTCTTGAGCAGGTTGGCCAGTGAGTCGTTTCTGCCGTTCAGCGAGCGCGACAGCCGGCTCAGCCCGTCGAATGTGGATCCCAGGCGCGGCGCAATCCGGTCGATCGTTTCGGCCAGCGTGTCCAGCGACCGGTTGAGCGAACCGGTGTCCGTGTCGGCGGTGTTGCCGGCGAAGTCGCTGACGGCATCCGTCAGCGAGTAGGGCGATGAGGTCTGAGACAGCGGGATGACGTCGGACGAATGCAGGACTCGGCTACCCGCCGGCTCCACCGCCAGCATCCGCGCACCCAGCACCGTCCCCGTCTTGATGTGCGCGGTGGTGCGCGATCCGAGGCGCACCTTCGCGTCCAGGGTGAAGGTCACCAGTGCTTTGCCGTGACTGAGCGCGACGTCGGAGACCGTTCCCAGTTTGACGCCCGACACCCGGACGTCGTTGCCGGCGGTCAGGCCACCGGCTTCGGCGAACAGCGCTTGGTACCGGATCGACGTGGCCATCGACACCAACTGCTGGGAGCGCAATCCGATGACGATGATCAGCACAACCAGCACGAAGCCGATGAAGCCGGCCCGGATCAGGTGAGCTCCGCGATATTTGAGCATCAGGGCTCCCCGCACCTTCCGGTGTTTTGGGTGATCCATGGGAATACCGCGGTGCGGCCTTGAAGGTCGCTGACCCGAATGGAAATTCCACACAGGTATTGGTTGATGAAACTTCCGTACGCGCCCAGGCGGACGAGTTTGCGATAGTTTTCCGGAGCGCGCTGCAATGAAAGGTCCAGTCGCGCCTTGTCATTGTCGAGCAGCGGAGCCAGCCGATTGAGTTGGCCAACGGTTCCGGCCAACGGTGCACGCGCCTGGGTTAGCAGGTCCGCCAACGATGCGGTCCCGCTGTCCAGTGCCGTGATGGCGTCACCGATGGGGTCGCGGTCCTGCGATAGCCCGGCAATGAGTTGTTGGAGGCGATCCACGGTCCCGGAAAACCTGTCGCCGTCCTTGGCGACCGTGGCGAGCACCTCGTTGAGATTGTCGATCAGTCGCTGCACCACAGTATCGTTGTCTGCCAACGCATTCGAAAACGACGAGGTCTTGGCGAACAGCGACTCCACATCGCCGCTGCTGCCCTGCAAAATTTGCAGCAGCGAGTTGGTCAGCGCATTGACCGCTTGCGGGTTGAGCCCCTGGATCACCGGTTTGAGTCCGCCGAGCAGCAAATCCAGGTCCAGTGCCGGCTCGGTGCGGTTTCGCGGGATCCGTGAACCGGGCGCTTGGATCGACGCGGAACCGGGCGCATCGAGCAGCTCGAGGTAGCGGTCACCGACCAGATTGAGGTAGCGCACCGCGACCCTGGTGCTGGTGGTGAGCATCACCGCGCGGTCGGCATCGAATGCCACCAGCACCGAGTTGTCCGGCTGCAGGACGACGCCGTCGACCGTCCCCACCCGAATTCCTGCGGCGCGCACCGAATCTCCCGGCTTCAGACTGGATGCGTCTGTGAACACGGCCGAGTAGCCGTTGGTCGCACCCGTGCGGTATTGCCCGAGAATCGCGAACAGGGCCGCGGTCAACAGCAGCGTCACCACGGCGAAGGCTCCGAACTTGACGGCAGTCCCGCCCCCTCCTCTCATCCGGGCTGCCCGATCTGCGGGGTGTTGCGTGGCGGACCGTCGATTGGGCCGAACAGCATTTGCTTGAGACGGTTGGAGTTCAACAAGATTCCCTGGTTTCCGTACTGTGCCTGGTTGGCGTCGATGTCGGTGACGAGATACGGGGGCCGCTGTCCGAAGCCGACATTCGGTAGGCCCATACACTGCGGACCGCCGGTCGCCGCGACCTTGGGCAGGTTCTGCGGATACCGATAACGTTCGGTGCCCAGCAGAAACGAATCCAGCAACAGCACCCCCGGCACGGGCAGCGGTGGGCCGGTGGCCAACGGTTTCAGGCCGGCCAGGCCGCAGGTGAGGGCCTGGTGGTATTCATTGGTCAGGTCAGTGGTGGGAGTCAGCGAATGCAGGACGGTCTCCAGCGGCTTCGCGTTGGTTGCCAACAGGTCGTTTCCGATGTCGGCCAACCCGATCGCGCTGATCAGCAGTGCGTCCAGATCCCGCTGCCGGTCGACCACCGTGTCGCTGACGCGGGTGCCGTTTTCGATTGTCCTGACAAGATCCGGGCCCGCATCGGCATACGCCCGGAGCACACCTGGCGCCACTGCCATTTCACGGCTCAGGGTAAGAAGGCTGGGGTCGATTTTGGTCAGGAGCGTGTCGAGATCGGCCAACGTGCGACCAAACTTTGCGCCGCGGCCGCTCATAGCCTGCGCGAGCGCGCCCAGGGCTTCGTTCAGCTTCTCTGGTTCGATTTGCGACAGCACCGAAACCAGCTGTTGGAACACCGTGTTGATTTCGACCGTCACATGCTCGGAGTCCAGGATTTGACCCGCCGTCAACGATCGCGGAGAGGGATCCGGTGGTGGTATCAGCTGAACGAATTTCGATCCGAAGACGGTGGTCGATTCGATGTCTACTCGCGTGTTCGCCGGGATCAGATGCAGCCATGCCGGATCCATCGCCAGATGAATGGCCGCCCGCCCGTCCGGCAGGTTTTCGATCGAGGAGACCTTGCCGACCTGCGCGCCGTGCAGCTTCACCTTGGCGTCCGGATTCATCACCAGCCCGGCGCGCGGCGACATCACGGTGACCGGAACCGATTCCGAGGCACCGCCCTGAAACAGGAAGACGGTTCCCGCCACGATCGCACCGATCGCGCCGATGATGACAAGTCCGAGTAGCGGGCGCACAGCGGAGTTCAAAACAGGTTTCCTCCCTAGCCCGACAGGTTGAAGTTTCCGTTGGCCCCATAGATGGCCAACGAGACCAGCAGGGTCACCGAGACGACAACGATCAGCGAGGTCCGCACCGCATTACCCACCGCCACACCCACGCCCGACGGGCCCCCGCTCGCGAAATAGCCGTAGTACGTGTGGATCAAGAGGATGGCCAAAGCCATGAGGATTGCCTGCAGAAACGACCACACCAAATCAGTCGGGTTCAGGAAGGTCGAGAAATAGTGACCGTACAAGCCCCCCGATTGCCCTAACACCACCACTGTCGTGAATTGACTTGCGACAAACGACAAGATCACCGCGATCGAATACAACGGTGTGATCGCCAGCATCCCCGCGATGAGCCGGGTGCTGACCAAGTACGACACGGGCCGGATGCCCATGCTTTCCAGCGCGTCGATCTCCTCGTTGATCCGCATCGCGCCCAGCTGGGCGGTCACCCCGGCACCGAAAGTCGCCGCCAAGCCGATACCGGCGACGATGGGCGCCGAGATCCGGACATTGATGAACGCAGCCAAAAACCCGGTCAACGCCTCGATACCGATATTGCCCAGCGAGCTGTACCCCTGGATCGCCAGCGTCCCACCGGTTGCCAAGGTGAGAAATCCGACGATGACGACCGTGCCACCGATCATCGCCAATGTCCCTGAACCCATGCTGATTTCAGCGGCCAGACGAATGATCTCTCGTCGGTAGCGGGTGACCGCAAACGGCGCCCCGGCGATCGACCTTCCGTAAAACACGGCGTGATCACCGATCCCGGCCAGCGCAGCAACCGGTTTGCCTATTTCCCGAGCCAGGCCCGGATACGTCGCTTGTAACGCCACTGGTTGCCTACTTCGCCGTCATCTGAATACCGATGGCCGTGACGACCACGTTGATGACGAAAAGCGACATGAACGCGTACACCACGGTCTCGTTGACGGCGTTGCCGACCGCCTTGGCGCCACCGCCGGTGATCGTCAGGCCGCGATAGCAGGCGACCAAACCCGCGACCAGACCGAACAGCAGAGCTTTGACCGACGAGATGATGAGTTCGGGAATTCCGGTCAACAGGGTGATACCGGCGGCGAATGCTCCCGGGTTGACCTGCTGGACGAACACCGAAAAGAAATAGCCGCCCAGTATGCCGATGATGCAGACCACGCTGTTGAGCAGGAGTGCCACCACCCCCGACGCCAGCATGCGCGGTGCCACCAGTCGCTGAATCGGATTGATGCCCAACACTTCCAGCGCGTCGATCTCCTCGCGGATGGTTCGTGAGCCGAGGTCCGCACACATCGCCGTGGCGCCCGCGCCGGCCACGATCAACACCGTGACCAATGGACCCACCTGGGTGACCGCGCCGAAGGCCGCGCCCGCCCCGGACAAATCGGCCGCACCCAACTCGCGCAGCAGGATGTTCAGCGTGAAGCTGACCAGCACCGTGAACGGGATGGCCACCAGAAGCGTCGGCATCATCGACACACGCGCGACGAACCAGGACTGCTCCAGAAACTCACGCCCCTGAAACGGCCTGCGGAAGAGAAACTTTGCCGCATCGGCCGCCATCGCGACCAGACCACCGATGGCCTGGAAAGGGCCACCCGCGTTCCCGCCGAGCTTCGGAAGTCGCAGCGACAAGCGGGCTGACGCCTTGGTCACCACTCGAACCGACTCCTCTTATATCCTTGTCACCGCGGTCAAAACCCAACACGTCCAGCCGCGCCGACGAACAGCCCGGCCGAAACCTTCCCGGATTCGTGACGTGAGCAACACGGTGTGTCCCGCCTACCGGGAGGACTGACAGATGACACTGGCGCGGCGGCACAGTATCGCTGGGTGACCTGTCGCCACAGCCGGCATGCCCGATACGACTGCCGGGCGGTGGTATCCACATGACGCCGCAAACAACTCGACGCGCCCGCGTGATGGCGTTGACGCTGACTATTTGGTTCGCGCCGGCGGCGATGCTTTTCGCACCCGCCGCGCACGCCGAGATGCGCACCGGCAACTACGAGCTCGCGATCACCGGCAGATACGACTTTCACACCTGGGTGTGGGCGATCTCGTCGTGCCTCGGTAACTGCGTAACCGTCCAGGCGATACCACGGCCCGTGGCAAAGGCTTTCGAGTACCGCGGTTCGGCGCAATTCGTCGACGGCCGTTACACCTTGGCCGTCGACGTGCCGGACGGGCTGCGATGTGGCGACGTCTACTACGGCCCGGTCATTCCCACACACGACGTCTACTCATGGGATGCCATGACGTTGGCCGGTTCCCTCGACTCGTCGTTTGCCACCGGATGCAACGGGGCGCCTGGGGGAAGCTCTACCTATCCCTTTGCGCTGGTGCGGATGTAGGAATCACGGGTTCTTGTGCGGGAGCCGGCCCTCAGCCCGGTCGCCCCCGCAGCAACCAAACGTCGGCCTGTCTCGTGATAGTCCACGTGGGGATACCACCCAGACATCGGATCACTCGCGCGGCGGCATCGCACTGTTCGCCTGGACCGTGACCGGAATGGCTCCCGGTGGGCGGACACCCAGCCCGATGCGCCGCCGAGCCGCATCGATGATGGTCGGCACTTACAGCGTCATGCGGGAAGGCAGCGGATGGACGCACCAAACGAAGATGAAGTGGTCACTTACCGGGTGACCGCCGGCGTTGCCGTTATCACCATGAATCGTCCGCGATTTCGCAACGCACAGAACTCGGCGATGACCTATGCCCTCGACGCCGCGTTCCAACGGGCGGTCGAGGACGACGCGGCGAGCGTGATCGTCTTGGCGGGCGCCGGCGAGCATTTCAGCGCGGGGCACGATATCGGGACTCCCGGCCGCGACCACCACGTCAGTTACGACAATCGCGCCGTGCTGTGGTGGGACCATGTCGGCAAACCGGGCGGCGATCAGCGCTTCGCCCGCGAAATGGAGGTCTACCTGGGGATGTGCCGACGCTGGCGCGAGATTCCCAAGCCCACCATCGCCATGGTGCAGGGCGCTTGTATCGCCGGCGGCCTGATGCTGGCCTGGATCTGCGATCTGATCGTGGCCGCCGAGGACGCCTTTTTCAGCGACCCCGTCGTGCGGATGGGCATCCCTGGCGTCGAGTACTTCGCTCATCCCTGGGTGCTGGGACCACGGTTCGCCAAGGAGATCCTATTCACCGGCGACAGGTTCGACGCTCGGCGCGCCTACGCGGTCGGCATGGTCAACCGGGTGGTTCCGCGTCTCGAGCTGGAACGCGAAACACTGCGGCTCGCAGCGCATATCGCAAAGATGCCACGCTTCGGTCTGGCGTTGACGAAGCGATCGATCAACCAGTGTGAGGATCAGATGGGGTTACGCAACGGCATGGACGCCGTCTTCGGCCTGCATCACCTCGCCCACGCGCACAATGCAGAAGTCGGGATGGGCTCGCTTGGCGGCATGGATGTCAAGGCCATGGCCTCGGCGGGTGACGAGGCGCCTGGGTGCCATGCTCAGCCGTGAGGTGCGTGACGAGCTGGCTGCGGACTTGGCGCAGGCCGAGCGGAGCGGTGAGCCGATCGCCCCGCTTACTGCGGCCCATCCGGACATCGATGTCGTCGACGCCTATGAGATTCAGCTGATCAATATCCGCCAGAGGGTCGCGGAGGGGGCCCGGGTGCTGGGCCACAAGGTGGGCCTGTCGAGCAAGGCGATCCAGCAGATGATGGGTGTCGATGAGCCGGACTATGGGCATCTGCTCGACGAGATGCAGTTGTTCGAGGACACCCCGGTCAAGGCGAACCGCTACCTGTACCCGCGGGTGGAGGTCGAAGTGGGGTTCGTGTTGAATGCGGATCTGCCGGGGGCGGGGTGCACCGAGGACGATGTGTTGGCGGCGACCGAGGCGTTGGTGCCGTCGATTGAGCTGATCGACACTCGGATCACCGACTGGCAGATCGAACTGTGCGACACCATCGCCGACAACGCCTCGTCGGCGGGTTTCGTGCTCGGTGCGGCGCGCGTTTCACCGCAGGACATCGACGTCAAGGGGATTGACGCGGTGTTGCGCTGCAACGGCGAGGTGGTCGCCGAAGGCCGGACCGACGCGGTGCTGGGCAACCCGGTCACCGCGGTGGCTTGGCTGGCCCGCAAGGTGGACGGCTTCGGTGTGCGGCTGCGCAAGGGCGACGTGGTGCTGCCCGGATCCTGCACCCGGGCGATCGACGCCCGTCCCGGTGACGAGTTCGTCGCGGAGTTTACCGGGCTGGGTTCGGTCCGATTGTCGTTGGAATAGAGGAGGATTCATGCCGGCTAAGGCGAGTGTGGCCATTGTCGGGTCGGGGAATATCAGCACTGACCTGCTCTATAAGTTGTTGCGATCGGAGTGGCTGGAACCGCGCTGGATGGTGGGTATCGACCCGGACAGTGAGGGTTTGGCCCGGGCCCGCAAGCTGGGTTTGGAGACCACCCACGAGGGGGTGGACTGGTTGTTGGCCCAGCCTGAGAAGCCTGATCTGGTGTTCGAGGCGACCAGTGCCTATGTGCATCGCGACGCCGCGCCGAAGTATGAGGCCGCCGGGATCCGGGCCATCGACTTGACGCCGGCCGCGGTGGGGCCGGCGGTGATCCCGCCGGCCAACCTGCGCGCGCATGTGGACGCCCCCAACGTCAACATGATCACCTGCGGTGGTCAGGCCACGATCCCGATCGTGTACGCGGTCTCCCGCGTCGTCGAGGTGCCGTACGCCGAGATCGTGGCCTCGGTGGCGTCGCTGTCGGCCGGCCCGGGGACGCGGGCCAACATCGATGAGTTCACCAAGACCACCAGCAAAGGCGTGGAGACCATCGGCGGCGCCCAGCGCGGTAAGGCGATCATCATCTTGAACCCGGCCGATCCGCCGATGATCATGCGCGACACCATCTTTTGCGCCATCCCGGAAGACGCCGACCGGGCCGCGATCGCCCAGTCCATCCATGACGTGGTGGCCGAGGTGCAGTCCTATGTGCCGGGCTACCGGTTGCTCAACGAGCCCCAGTTCGACGATCCGTCGCTGCACTCGGGGGGTCAGGCGCTGGTCACCACGTTCGTCGAGGTCGAGGGTGCGGGCGACTATTTGCCGCCTTACGCTGGAAATCTGGACATCATGACCGCCGCGGCCACCAAGGTCGGCGAACAGATCGCCAAAGAGTCGTTGAGCGCGACGGCTAAAGGAGCGCAATCATGAGCACCCAAGACATTTTCTTCGATCCGGTCTGGGACATCCGGCTGACCGACACGTCGTTGCGCGACGGCTCCCACCACAAGCGCCACCAGTTCACCAAAGACGAAGTGGGCGCGATCGTGGCCGCCCTGGACACCGCGGGGGTGCCGGTCATCGAGGTCACCCACGGCGACGGCCTGGGTGGGTCGAGCTTTAACTACGGGTTCTCCAAGACCCCCGAACAGGAGCTGATCAAGCTCGCCGCCCAGACCGCCACAGCGGCCAAGATCGCCTTTTTGATGCTGCCCGGGGTGGGCACCAAAGAAGACATCAAAGAGGCCCAGAACAACGGCGGGGAGATCTGCCGGATCGCCACGCACTGCACCGAGGCCGACGTCTCGATCCAGCACTTCGGCCTGGCCCGCGAACTCGGCCTAGAAACCGTCGGGTTCTTGATGATGAGCCACACCATCTCACCGGAGAAACTGGCCGCCCAGGCCCGCATCATGGCCGACGCCGGCTGCCAGTGCGTGTATGTGGTCGATTCGGCCGGGGCGCTGGTCCTCGAGGGCGTGCGTGACCGGGTCGCCGCGCTGGTCGCCGAACTCGGCGACGACGCCCAAGTCGGCTTCCACGGCCACGAGAACCTCGGGCTCGGGGTGGCCAACAGCGTGGAGGCCGTCCGCGCCGGGGCCAAGCAGATCGACGGCTCGTGCCGCCGGTTCGGCGCCGGTGCCGGCAACGCGCCCGTCGAGGCCCTCATCGGGGTGTTCGACAAGATCGGCGTCAAGACCGGCATCGATTTCTTCGACATCGCCGACGCCGCCGAAGAAGTCGTCGCCCCGGCCATGCCCGCCGAGTGCCTACTCGACCGCAACGCCCTGATCATGGGCTACTCCGGGGTATATTCCAGCTTCCTCAAACACGCCATCCGCCAATCCGAACGCTACGGCGTACCCGCCCACCAACTCCTGCACCGCGCCGGCCAGCGCAAACTCATCGGCGGCCAAGAAGACCAACTCATCGACATCGCCCTAGAAATCAAACGCGAACAAGAAAACGGCGCCACAGCCCCACACTGACCGGCCGCGGCCATCATGGGACGGCTGTTTTGGGGATGATGAACACACCCTCGGCGATGACCGTGATTCCTTGCCCGTCGGCAATGTGTCCCACCGCGAAAGTCTTTGCGCCCTCGACCCGCTCGACCCGCGCACTTGCTCGTATCGGACCCAGCCGCGTTCCGCGCTCGTAGCGCACCGTCAGCGTGCCGGTGTAGGCCGGGCTCCCGGGCCGGTGCGCGGTTGCGCCGAGCACGTGGTCGAGAATCAAGGCACACATCCCGCCGTGCACATGACCGGGCGGGCCCTCATAGGCGGCGCCCAGCACGATCTCGGTCCACACCTCGCCGTCGGCCTCGTGATGAATCACCAGTGGCGGCGCGATGGGATTACGCATGCCGATCGCGACGTTGCCCGATACCGACGATTGGCCGTCGACGCCGTCGCGAACCCCGAATGAGGACGGCATCAGAACTTGGCTCAGCTGCTCAACCACGGAATCGACCTGCGCCGTGGCTCGCGCGACGACGCTGGCGTCGACTTCGGTGCGGATGGTGGCATCGATGAGTCGCCGTACCGATTCGGCCAGAGATTCATAGGCGGGTGCCACCTGCTCACCATTGCCATCAGCCGCCATCGAACCAACCCTTCCCACATAACCCGCCACGACGGCCCAATTACCAATCCTGCCAGGGGATTATCGTGTGCAGTGGTGTGCTGATCACGATGTCTCCGTGCACCACAGAGTTCGGTATCCGCATATCGGGGGCACCGATCCGATCACGCACCCGGGCCCAGGTCGCCACCGGTTCATCGTCAAGATAGAGCAAGCGGATGCGTAACGCTGGGCTACCGGCCGGCGGTGCGTGGGACCGAAGCCCGAGTCGATCGTCCTGATGACGAACGAGCGAGAACGTCCACACCCCAGCCACTCCCGGAATGTCGAGCAGTTCCGGGATCAAGACGCGGTCCTCCCAACGGTGATGCTGGTGTGTACCGGGGCCGAACGGATCGGCGAACCGCGTCATCGTGAGGTGCAACCCACGGTTGGGCCGACACGGAATGGCTTGCGGCGACACCAAAGCAGAACGCGCGGCGTAACCCTTGACGGGCCGGAAGAACGCGAGGAGCGTTCGGCGCACTCCCGCAATCATGGGTCCACGCCCCCACTCGAATGAGTCGCGCCCGAGCTGCTCCCATTCCCGTACCGATCGCTCCACCGGATCGCGAAACCAGTACATGGCGACGTAGTCGGTTGCCGAATGTTCGGGGCTTGCGATCGATTCGGCGCGGCATCCGGCAGTGCGAGCCCACCGGTCTCCCCACGCGACGCCAGGCAGTGCCAAGTTCTCCGGGCGATGGTCGAGTTGATGCCATTCGTTGTAACGGCGGTGTGAATCGGGATCTGGATCATCCAGCGCGACAAACGAGAAGAACACCAGCGGGCAGTCCTTCACATCTCCCCCGCCCCGGGTAACGGTGCCGGTGCACCCGCCAGCCCTGCCATCAATAAGGCGCGTGCACCCGGATCGCCGTCGAGGACACGACTGGTGCGCTTGGTGATCCGCCAGCGTTCCTCGGTGCGGCGCAACTCGAAATGGTTAGCCGTCGAACGCCATACCCGATAGCTCTCGTCATCGCGTACCAGAACCAGCGATTCGCTGACCGCCACCGCCGAATCGCCCGTGACCGTCACGACAGCCGGCCCGATGAAGTGGCAACAGCCGCCGCCCACCAGGTTCTGGTGGGCGGCCGAACTCACCATGGCGTGTACGTCGGCCTGACTACGCATCTGCCAGCCCTCGACGTCATAGCTGCCGTCGGTGGCCCACAGCCGCGCCGCGGCGTCCGCGTCCCCGGCGTCCACCGCCGGACCGTAGGACGCGATCAGCCGGGCGATATCGCGTTCGTCCTCGAGTCTGCGCAGGCGCTCCACCAGTTCGTCATCGATCACGGTTGGTCTCCTTTCGCCGGCCAGCCCCCGTGGGCGAGCTCGATCACCCGGCAAGGCCGCCTCGTCCTGCCGCAAACTCCATGCGGACATGTCTGGTGGATAGCAATGGGCCACAACGATTTCCGAGACTAGCGGCGGCATTGCCACCGGCGATGAACACCGGGCCATTGGCCAGGTTCTCCAGCCCCTCGCGAGCGACGTCGACCGGTTCGGCAACCGAAACGCCCGGCACGATGGTCCGTACTTCGCAGTGTCGGTCACCGATTCTCCCTATCTCTGACTGGCCCCCGCATCGACCGGAAGTGTCGCGGCGGTGATGTAGCGAGCCTCGTCGGAAGCCAGGAAAAGTGCGGCGTTGGCGACATCGAGCGGGGCGACCCAAGGTAAGGGGAGCATGTTCATATTCCGCGCCGCCTCGGCGAACTCCGCTCGCGTCGGGGGCCGGCCGAGGTCCGGCCGAAACGCGCTACGCACAACGTCGTTCTGGATCAAAGGCGTATCGACGTTGGTCGGGTGCACGCAATTGACCCGAACATTGTGCGGCGCGAGTTCGTGGGCGAGGGTCTGCATCAGGCCGACCACCCCGTGCTTGGCGGCGGTGTAGTGTGCGACGCCGACCAGACCTCGAAGCCCCGCAATGGAATTCGTCAGAACCATCGCCCCGGCACCGCGCGCGATCAGGTGCGGTGCGGTAGCCCGGCAGGTGTGCCATACGCCGGTGAGGTTCACGTCCAGCATGGTCCGCCAGACGCTTTCGTCCATCTCGACTGCCATCGCGCGCGACGTGATGCCGGCCGTCGCGCATACCGCGTCCAATCCGCCGAACCGATCGACACCGCGATCGATGGCGGCCTGAAGGCCATCGAGGTCACGAACGTCGACTAGTGCGGTGTGCACCCGCCCGCCGATGTCCGCGACCAGTCCGGCCGTGTGCTCGAGGTCGGCCGGTGTGCTGTGCGGGACCATCACGGTGTCGACGGGCCCGCACAGGTCGAGCGCCACGATGGCCGCGCCTTCCTCGGCGAACCGTACGGCCTGCGCCCGGCCGATGCCCCGCGCCGCGCCGGTGATCAAGGCGACCTTGCCGATCAGCCGCCCGGCCGCACCCGCGTTCATCGGGCGTCAGAAGACGACACGGACATCGTCGCTCACCGGACGGGCCTGACAGCCCAGGATCAGGCCTTCGGCGCGATCCTCCGGCCCCAGGACGTCACAACTGACCATGTCCACCTCGCCCGAGATCAACGTCGCAACGCATGAGCCGCAGTGGCCCTCTCGGCATGAGTGTGGCACGTTGATTCCCGCGTCGAGCATCGTGTCGACCAGAGACTTGTCGCGCGGCCACGGCAGACGATGCAGTTCACCGTCCAGATCCACCTCGACGGTGGCGGCCTGCACGCCTGTGCGTCCTGCGACTTCCGGCATTCGGCGATTCTGACCGGGCAAGCGGCTGGGCCGCCACACCGTTTCCGATGGCTGGGAGACGACTACGCCGGAGTCCGGTCACCGGGATACCGCACCCGACACTGACCTCCGAGATCTACCGTGGACAGCTGTGAGTGGCAGCGATCGGCGCGTGACCGCGGATGCAGAACCGGACGTGGATGTTGTGGTCGTCGGCGCGGGGTTCGCCGGCCTGTACGCGCTGCACAAACTCCGATCGAACGGTCTGACGGTGCGCGTCTTTGAAGCCGGCCCGGATGTCGGTGGCACCTGGTATTTCAACCGCTACCCCGGTGCCCGATGCGACGTCGAGAGCGTGGACTACTGCTATTCGTTCTCCGACGAGCTGCAGCAGGAGTGGAACTGGTCGGAGAAGTATGCCACCCAAGCCGAGATTCTGGCCTACATCAACTGGGTCGCCGACCGACTCGACCTGCGTCCCGGCATCACCTTGAACGCCCGCGTGATATCGGCGGTGCTCGATGAACAAAATCTGCGCTGGACGGTGACCACCCACACTGGCGAATCCGTCACGGCTCGGTTCTGTCTGATGGCCACCGGTCCACTGTCGGCGGCGATGACCCCGCCCTTCCCCGGTCTGGACGCCTTCACCGGGCAGATCTACCACACCGCGTCGTGGCCCCATGAATCCGTGGACTTCACCGGCAAGCGGGTGGCCGTGATCGGCACCGGCTCGTCGGGGATCCAGTCGATTCCGATCATCGCGGAAAGCGCCGCACAACTGTACGTCTTCCAGCGCACCCCGAATTACAGTGTGCCGGCGGGTAATCGGCCGCTCACCGACGAAGATCGCGACCGGGTGAAGGCCAATTACGGGGAACGGCGCCGGATGTCATGGCGCAGCGGGGCGGATCACCGCACGTCGCCCATCCGAAGCTGACGATGGAGGCTACCCCCGAGGAACGGCGAGCGGCGTTCGAGACCCGCTGGCAACTGGGCGGAGTGCTGTTCTCCAAGACATTCACCGACCAGATGACCGACCCGGCCGCCAACGAGGAAGCACGCAAGTTCTACGAGGAGAAGGTGCGGGCGGTCATCGACGACCCACAGCTGGCCGACCTGCTGATCCCGAACGACCATCCGATTGGTACCAAGCGAATCTGCACCGACACCAACTATTTTCAGACCTTCAACCGGGCGAACGTGAAGTTGGTCAGCGTGCGCAAGACGCCGATCGAATCGATCGACGCCACCGGGATCAACACCACCGACGCTCATTACGACCTCGACGCCATCGTGTTGGCGACCGGATTCGACGCGATGACCGGCGCGCTGGGCAAGATCGACATCGTCGGCCGCGAGGGCAGGCGCTTGAGCGACGACTGGTCCGACGGGCCGCGTACCTACCTGGGAATGGGGGTCGACGGATTCCCCAATCTGTTCCTGATCTCGGGCCCCGGAGCGCCCGCCGTGCTGGCCAACATGGTGTTGCACGCCGAGGCGAACGTGAACTGGATCGCGGCCTGTATCGGCTATCTTGACGCCCACGGCTACGTGGCAGCGGAGGCGACTTCCGACGCCGTCGACGACTGGGGCGCCGAATGTGCACGCCGGGCCGATGCCACCCTGTTCACCAAAGCCAACTCCTGGTATCTAGGAGCCAACGTGCCCGGCAAGCCACGCGTATTCATGCTCTTCATCGGCGGGTTCGGCGTCTATCTCGACATCTGCAACGAGGTAGCCGAGGCCGGGTACAAGGGATTCTCGCTGATCAAGGAGCCATGATGTCCGGCTTGCGCGGTCGTGTGGTTTTGGTGACCGGTGCCGCGCGGGGCACCGGCCGCAGCCACTGCGAGCGCTTCGCCGACCACGGCGCGGACGTGATCGCGGTAGATGTGCCCGCGGCGGCCGCGGACCTCGAGCACACCGCTGCCGCGGTCGTGGATCGCGGCAGCCGCGCCGCCACCGGCCTGGCCGATGTCAGCGACCTCGCGGCCCTGACGGCCGCGGTGGACGCGGCCGTGAGCACCCTGGGGCGCCTCGATGTCGTCGTCGCCAACGCGGGCATCCATCCGCCGGGGGCGCCGACCTGGGAAATAACGCCGGACAGCTGGCAGCAGGTGCTGGACGTCAATCTGACCGGCGTCTGGCATACCGTCAAGGCCACCGCTCCGCATCTCGGCGACAATGGGTCGATCGTGATCATCAGCTCCACCAACGGGATTCGCGGTACGGCGAACAGCGCCCATTACACCGCCAGCAAGCATGCCGTGGTGGGGTTGGCCCGCACGCTCGCCAACGAGCTGGGACCGCGCGGCATCCGGGTCAACACCGTGCATCCCGGAGCGGTCGGGACGGCGATGGTGCTCAATGAGACAACCTTCAAACGGTTGCGGCCCGACCTGGAAAGCCCCACCGCGGCCGACGCCGCCGAAGTGCTCACCGCCAGGCACCTGCTCCCCGTGCCGTGGGTGGAACCCGCCGACGTCAGCAATGCCGTGGTGTTCCTGGCCTCTGACGAGGCGCGGTACATCACGGGCACCCAGATCGTGGTCGACGCCGGCTTGCTGGCGAAGGCGTAAGAGATGTTCGTCGAGCGTGCGTCGACGGAGTTGCAACGACCGGAGCTTGGTGCGCACCCAATTTCGCCCGCTGATCGGGATCACCGGCGAGTCGCCGCGCCGAGTGCGGTAAACCATTCATAAGCCCACACACGTAAGGACGATGACATGAGCGAGCGGGTACTTGACCGGGTCGTCGAGATGGCCGACCAATTGCGCGAGCAGGCGCCGACGGCCGAGCAAATCGGTCGCCTTACCGACGACACCGTCAAGCTGATGAAGGGCGCCGGCCTGATCCGGCTGCTGCAGACCAAGCAGTATCAGGGCTTCGAGGCGCATCCCCGCGAGTTCGCCGAGACGACGATGGCCACCGCGGCGCTGGATCCGGCCGCGGGCTGGATCGTCGGCGTGGTCGGCGTGCACCCCTACCAGTTGGCCTACGCCGATCCGAAGGTCGCCGCCGAGATCTGGGCCGACGACGTCGACACCTGGATGGCGTCCCCTTACGCACCACAGGGCGTGGCCAAGCCCGTCGACGGGGGCTACATCTTCAACGGCCGCTGGCAGTTCAGCTCCGGGACCGACCATTGCGATTGGATCATCCTGGGCGCGATGCTCGGCGACGCCGAGGGCAAACCGCTGATGCCACCCCAGATGCTGCACATGATCCTGCCGCGCAAGGACTACGAGATCGTTGACGACTCGTGGAATGTGGTGGGGCTGCGTGGAACCGGGTCGAAGGACGTGATCGTCAAAGACGCGTTCGTGCCGACCTACCGGACCATGGACGCGACCAAGGTGATGGACGGCACCGCGCAGCGAGAGGCCGGCATGACCGAGCCGCTGTATTTGATGCCGTGGTCGACCATGTTCCCCTTGGGCATCTCGGCCGCGACGATCGGCATCGCCGAAGGCGCGCTGGCCGCACACCTGGACTACCAGCGCGAACGCGTCGGCGCGACCGGGACCGCAATCAAGGACGACCCCTACGTCATGCACGCGATCGGCGAGGCCGCCGCCGACATCAACGCCGCCCGCCAGGAGCTGCTGGCCAACGCGGATCGCATTTACGACATGGTCGCCGCCGGCAAGGAGGTGTCGTTCGCGGACCGCGCGGCCGGGCGGCGCACGCAGGTGCGCGCGGTATGGCGCGCGGTGTCCGCGGTCGACGAGATCTTCGCCCGCTCGGGCGGCAACGCCTCGCGGATGGACAAACCGTTGCAGCGCTATTGGCGCGACGTCCACGTCGGTCAAATGCACGCGATCCATGTCCCGGGCACGATTTACCACGCGGCCGCATTGAGTTCCCTTGGCGTCGACCCGCCGCAAGGTCCGCTGCGGGCGCTGATCTAGGAGGGTGTGAACGTGACCGACCTGAAAAGCCTGGGCTACATCACCATTGCGACCAACGACATCGACCGGTGGCGCCAGTTCGCCTTCGGCATGCTGGGATTCGCCGAAGGTAAAGGACCCGACGAGTCCGCCCTGTATCTGCGGATGGACGAGCGCGCGGCCCGGCTCATCGTGGTGCCGGGCGAGACCGACCGGGTGCTGACCGTCGGCTGGGAGGTGCGCGATCACCCGGCGCTGCAGCGGGTGCAGGCCGCACTGGATCGCGCCGGCGTGGCGTACAAGCAGCTGTCCCCCGACGAGGCCGAGGCGCGCCGCGTCGAAGAGGTGATCACGTTCGAGGATCCCGCCGGCACCACGCTGGAGGTGTTCCACGGCGCGGTGCTCGACCACAGCCCGGTCGTCACGCCGTTCGGCGCGAAGTTCGTCACCGGCGATCAGGGCATGGGCCACGTGGTGGTGCCGGCCACCGACCCCAACGGGCTCTTCGACTTCTACACCGAGGTGCTGGGCTTCCGCGCCCGCGGCGCGTTCCGGGTGCCGCTGCCGAAAGAGTTCGGCCCGGTGCGGGTTCGGTTCCTGGGCATCAACGAGCGACACCACAGCCTGGCGATCGTGCCGGCCGCACACCAGCGCGACCCGCGCCTGGTGCACATCATGGTGGAGGTCGACACGCTGGACGCCGTGGGGCAGGCGCTGGACCGGGTCAACGCCGAGGGCTTCCAGCTGTCGTCCACCCTCGGGCGGCACACCAACGACAAGATGGTCTCGTTCTACGTCCGCGCCCCCGGTGACTGGGACATCGAATTCGGCACCGACGGGATGCGGGTGGACGAAACCTATTACACCGCAGAGGAAATCACTGCCGACAGTTACTGGGGCCACCAGTGGGTCGGCGAAATGCCCGCGGCTATGCGAATGTGACGGCCATGTCCCCGGCGCGCCGTGAAACCTCGTGCGTCACACAGTTCGGACATGTGGCAATGTGCCTGCCTCTGAGCGACAACGTACAGACGCACCGATCAAGGACCCGCGTTGTCGCTCGGAGGCGGGCACAACGCCATATCCCACTTCCCGCTGACGGAAGTGGCAGAAGGGACTTCGAAGACACATGACCGAATGGGACGTGACGCCGGTCGCGGCGTCGACGATCGCCTCGTGGGATGACGAGGCCGACGTCGTCATCGCCGGCTACGGGGTCGCAGGTGCGGCGGCGGCGGTGGAAGCGGCCCGGTCCGGCGCCGACGTCCTGGTGCTGGAGCGCACCGGGTCCTGGGGCGGCGCGGCGGCGATGGCCGGAGGCTTCATCTATCTCGGCGGCGGCACCCCCATCCAAAAGGCCTGCGGCTTCGACGATTCCGTCGAGAACATGGCGGCCTTCCTCAACGTCGCGATGGGCCCCGGCGCCGACGAGAACAGGATCGCCGACTACTGCGCCGGCAGCGTCGCGCACTTCGACTGGTTGGTCGGGTGCGGCGTCCCCTTCAAGGCCGAGTTCTTCTCCGAGCCCGGCTGGGAGCCGATGGGCGATCAGGGACTGATGTACAGCGGCGGCGAGAACTCGTTCCCGTTCAACACCATCGCCTCCCCCGCGCCGCGCGGGCACGTCCCGCAGATGCAGAACAAGAAGCAGGGCGAGGCCAGCGCCGGCTACATGCTGATGAAGCCGCTGGTGGAAACCGCGACCGCGGCCGGCGCCCGGGCCCTGTACGACCTGCGGGTGCAGCGGCTGATCACCGAATCCGACGGCCGGGTGGTCGGCATCCGCGCCCGAAAGTACGGCAGCGAGATGAACATCCGGGCGCGGTCGGGGGTGGTGCTGGCGACGGGCAGCTTCGCCTACAACGACGCGATGGTCCAGCGCTACGCGCCGCGGATCGCCGGCCGGCCCGCCGCCTCCATCGAGCAGCACGACGGTCAGGCGATCCGGATGGCGCAGGCGCTGGGCGCCGACCTGGCGCACATGGACGCCACCGAGGTCGCGATCTTCATCGACCCGCAGCAGCTGGTGCGCGGAATCCTGGTCAACGGCCGCGGCCAGCGTTACGTCGCCGAGGACACCTACCCGGGCCGGATCGGGCAGCTCACCCTCTACCAGCAGGACAACGTCGCCTATCTGATCATCGACGGCGACGCGCAGGAGGAGGCGATGGCGTCGTGGTCGCCGAAGTTCATGCTGCGCCCGGCGACGTGGGTGGCCGACACCGTCGCCGACCTGGAACGCGACATGGGGCTGCCGCCGGGCTCACTGCAGGCGACCGTGGCCGCGTACAACGAGGGTGCCTCCCGCGGCGAGGATCCGCTGCTGCACAAGAAGCCGGAGTGGATCAAGCCGATCGGCTCCCCCGTCGGCGCCGTCGACCTGCGGGAGAACACCGGCGGCTTCACCCTGGGCGGGCTGGCGACCACCCTGGACGCCGAGGTGCTGCACGTCAGCGGCGAACCGATCCCGGGGCTCTTCGCCGCCGGCCGCTGCACCGCCGGGCTCGCCGCCTGGGGCTACGCCAGCGGTGTCTCGCTCGGTGACGGCAGCTTCTACGGCCGCCGCGCCGGCCGCTCGGCAGCCAAGGGCTGACCAGCACCCACTTCTTGATCGCCGTCGGACACGACCATGTCCGGCGGCGATTGTTCGTGTGGAGTGTGACAGCAACCACATGGGTGTGGTAGGAATAGATATTCCTAATAGGAATATGCCATCCAGATACACGGACGTATTGGAGGACAGATCGATGGCCCCGACCGCCGACACCACGGAATCCGCCACGCCCACGGCGGTCATCGACCGCATCTCGCTCGTCTTGGACGCCTTCGACGGCCCGGGGCGCCTCACGCTGGCCCAGATCGTCCGGCGCACCGGCCTGCCCCGGTCATCGGCGCACCGGATGCTCGAGCGCCTGGTGCAGCTGCGCTGGTTGCGCCGCAGTGGGCGTGACTACGAGCTCGGCATGCGGTTGGTCGAGCTGGGCTCGCTCGCTGTGCACCAGGACCGCCTGGTGCGCGCGGCCACCCCGCTGCTGGGGGAACTGCACCGCGCCACAGGACTTGTCGTGCACCTTGCGGTCCTCGACGGTGGCGATGTCGTCTATCTCGAGAAGATCGGCGATCAAATGGCCGGTGTGATCCCGACGCGTGTCGGTGGCCGGCAGCCGGCTCACTGCACCGCGATCGGAAAGGCGATCCTGGCCTACAGGGGCGAGGACCCCCGCCGGAACGGTCAGGATGGTCTCGCGGCCCGCCTGACCAAATACTCGATTTCCACCACACCGCAGCTGGCAGCCGAGTTGGCCAAAGTCCGGGCCCACGGCGTCGCATTCGAGCGCGAAGAGTCGGTGCTCGGGTTCGGCTGTGTCGCAGCGCCTATCGGGGGCCCCGGCGAGGCCGTTGCCGCGGTCTCCGTGTGCGGCCCCATGAATCGCATGAGGTTCGACCAGCGGCTCGCGGCTCCCGTGCGCATGACCGCGATGGGCATCTGGCGCAACGTGGAAGACGGTCCACAACGGGTTGCCCCCACCCTGCAGCCGCTGCGCCCGCTACTTCCGCATCGACCCCAGCACGCGACCCCGGCGCCCCGGCCTGCCCTGCAGTTCGCGTGAGCCTCGACCCGCAGATCGCCGCGGTTCTGCAGCAACTGGACGACGGCTTCCCCCCGGTGCAGGACATGACCGGGGCGCAGGCCAGGGCACTGATCAAGTCGAGGTTCGTACCGGCGGCCCGGCCCGAGCCCGTCGCTGAGGTCGCCGATCGCACGGTCGACGGCCGGGATGGCCCGATCCCCGTGCGCGTGTACCGGCCCCGCGCCGCGGGGCCACTCCCCATCGTGGTCCACGCGCACGGCGGCGGATTCGTGTTCTGCGACCTCGACAGCCATGATGGGCTTTGTCGCAACATCGCCAACCTTGTTCCCGCCGTAGTGGTTTCGGTCGACTACCGACTCGCGCCGGAGAATTCCTGGCCGGCGGCAGCCGAGGACATGTACGCCGTGACCTGCTGGGCCGCCGAGAACGCTGCCGCCCTCGGCGCCGATCCCGGGCGTCTGGCCGTGGGCGGCGACAGTGCGGGGGGCAATCTTGCCACGGTCACCGCGATCATGGCCCGCGACCGCGGTGGACCCATGCCAGCCGCCCAACTGCTGCTCTACCCGGTGATCGCGCCCGACTTCGACACCGAGTCCTACCGGTTGTTCGGCCAGGGCTACTACAACCCGAAGCCGGCGATGCGGTGGTACTGGGATTCCTACGTGCCGTCGCTCGAGGACCGCGCGCACCCCTACGCCGCCCCGCTCAACGCCGACCTGCGTGGACTACCGCCGGCCGTCCTGGTGATCGCCGGTCACGACCCGCTGCGCGACGAGGGCCTGGCTTACGCCGCCGCGCTGACGGCGGCCGGCGTGCCGACCGCGCAATTGCGTTACGAGGGCGGAATCCACGGGTTTATGACGATGCCGATGCTCGACATCGCGCATCGGGCCCGCAAAGAGGCGACCGCCGGCCTAGCGGATCTGCTGCAGCGGTAATCCGTTGGCAGGCAACATTTTAGCCGCACCGTAACGCTGCCCGGGATCCAGCACGCAGTGGGTCCGCCCGAACACGGTGACCATGCATTTGTTGTTGTGCGTGCACCGGCTGCGGGCGGCCGGATCGGCGATCATCCTGGTGACCAAGTCGGGCTCGCGCAACAGCGCCCGCCCCATCGCCACAAAATCAAAGCCTTCGCGCATACCGGTATCGGCGTGCTCACGATTGGTGATGCCACCCAACAGGATCAGCTTGGTGTTGCGCATGACCGGGACGAATTGGCGGGCATTGTCCAGCATGTAGAGATCGCGGTAAGGGTAGTCGCCCATCGCCCACCGCCCGAAGAACCGGATCCCGCTGCGCATGGGCTGCGGCATGACCTTGGCGAATTCCCTGACCGGGACGTCACCGCGAAACAGGTACATGGGCTTGAAAACCGAAGAGCCCTGCGTCAATTCGATTGCATCGAGGGTCCCGTCGGCGTCGAGCAGCACGGCGGTGCGCAGCGCCTCGTCGACCCAGATGCTGCCGGGCACACCGTCGTCCATGTCGAGCTTGGCGGTTACTGCGATGCGATCCCCGATCTCGTCGCGCACGCGCCGGGCGATCTCGCGGCAGAACCGCGAGCGGTTGTCGATGTCGCCGCCGTACTCGTCTTTGCGGCGGTTGATCAGCGGGCTCAAAAACGAGCTGGGCAGGTACAGGTGGCCGAAATGCAGTTCCACAGCGTCGAAACCCGCGTCGGCGGCGACCCGGGCCGCCGCACCGAACTGGTCGATCACCCTCGCGATCTCGTCGCGGCTGATCTCGCGGCAGTAACTCATGGACGCGGGATTGATGAACCTGCTCGGCGCCACCGGGGTCACCCCGGTCAGCTTCTTGTGCGCCACGACACCGGCGTGACCCAGTTGCGCCGAGATCGCGGCGCCGTCCCTGTGGACCGCGTCGGCCAGCCTCGCAGGCCGGGCAGGGCGGCCTCGCTCATCACGATCTGCCCGGGGGCGCTCGCCCCTTCCGCGGAGACGCAGCAGTAGGCGACCGTCGTCATGCCGACACCTCCACTGGAGAAGGCGCGGTGGAACTCGATCAGGTCGTCGGTGACCAGACCGTGCGGTGAGCGGCCTTCCGACGTGGCGGCCTTGATCACCCGGTTGCGCAAGGTCACCGGGCCCAGGGTTGCGGGGGCGAAGGGATCCGGCTGCACTGCGCTCATGCGGCCACCCTTACTCCGCGCCGGGCGACGGTCAACGCACCTTCCCGATGGCCGGGAGCCGGCGGCGCGGGCCGCCGCGGGCGTCCTATGGTCGGACTATGGCCGAGGGCGACATCTTCGTGATCGACCGCGTGGTGACCCGACCCGGATGTGCCCGCCGATTCGTCGACGCCTACCTCGCCGAGTACGCCCCGGCGCGCGGGCACGGGGTATGACGTTGCGGGACGTTCTCGTCAGCCCACCGATCTGGTTTGACGACGACAGCAACGTCGTCACGGTCACCTGGACGCTACCGAGTGCGCAGGCGTGGTGGGAGATGACCTGGAAAGGCCGCCCCGACCCGACGCTCGGCGAATGGTGGTCGCGGATAAGCGAGTTGGTGGCCCAGCGGTCGCGGTCCTTCGCCGCGGCGGCCGACGACGTGGACGGGCTGTGCGATGTATAGCGTCACCCGGCTGATCGACGTCGCCGAACCCGACCGCGACCGGATACTCGACGAGTTGCGCGGTGCCGCCGCGGCCGCGGCACCGCTGCGGTTCGTGGTACAACCGACCCTGGCCGGTTCGCGCAACGGCGGCGACATCCTGATGCACATGCGGTTCGCCTCGCACGATCAATGGGACGCTGCGGCAGTAGGTTTCGGTGATGTCCTGGACGACCCCGCGGTCAGCCGGATCAACGGCGCGGCCTACTCCGGCACGCCCGTGCAGAGCAGCGACAAGCCCGGCGGCGTGTACCGAGCGCTGCTGCTGAGCGTGTCGGCTGGCACCGACGCGGCCACCGTCGCCCGTTTCGAGGCCGACCTGCGACTGATGCCGCGGTACGTGCGCAGCATCACCGACTGGCAGCTGAGCAGGGTCGAGGAGGCGACCGGAGCCTCGGCGTGGACCCACGTGTTCGAGCAGCTCTTCACCGACGCGGACGGGTTGATGGGGCCCTACCTGATGCATCCGATCCATTGGGCGGTGGTGGATCGCTGGTTCGACCCCGAATGTCCCGACGTCATCGTGCGCGATCGCGTCTGCCACAGTTTCTGCCACAGCGAGGCGGCCGTTCTGCGGCTCAGCGGATAATCCGCACGATGCGCTATTCAATTCGGTTCGAGCGGGCATGCGCCGCGCCGCCCGAGGTCGTGTATGGGCTTCTCATCGACGTCGAGCGGTGGCCGGATTGGTTACCGGGCGCGCGCAGCGCCAACTGGGAAGAGACGGGAAGCCTCGGGGCCCACGAGGGGGCCATCCGGCGAATCGTCGTCAGCGGCTTGACAATGCGCGAGGAGGTCTTGGTTGACGACGGCCCACACCACCACGCCTATCGCATCGTCTCGGGGGTCCCGGTGACCGATCATCGCGCCGATGTGCACATCGAGGAGCAAGTCCGTGGATCGCTCATTGTCTGGCGGGCGACGTTCCGTTCGCGAATTCCCTGTGCGGGACCGTTGATCTGGTTGATGCTGCGCGCGAGCATGCCCAGGATGGCGACGGCGTTGGCCAGAGGAGCCGAGCACCGACCGGCCTGATCGGCCATACGCGTCAGTGTGGCGGCCGTCAGATCCCGACCGCGGAGATATTCGGGTTGGCGCTCGCCGGCGGCTCCAGCGGGGGCAGCACTTCGGAGCCGTCCAGGCTGTGCACCGGCAGCTGCTGCGACCACGGGTAATGCAAGCTGAACGCGACCAGGCCCGTACGCTGCGCGGCCGGCAAATGGCACATCGCGAGAACCGTCTCGGCCAAATATTCGACTGGTTCGGTCGGGAACGTATCCGGAATCAGCTGCGCGGCACCGGGTGTGCGGACGGCCGTCGACGGACCGACGCAGTTCACCGCAATGTTGGCGTCGAGGAGTTCGGCCGCCACCCCCTGCGTGAAGCGGTGCAGCGCCGCCTTGCAGGACGCATAGACGACGTCGCCAGATGTCTTGTTGTATGCGCGGTAGGGGCGCACCGGTGCCACTCCGGTAACCGAGCCTATGTTGACGATCCATCCGGCGCCTTGCTTACGCATGTGCGACACGGCGGCTTTGGTCAACACAAACGGTGTCCGCAGGTAGTGCGCCACCGTGCGGTCGAAGGTGTCCAGGCTCATGTCCTCGACCACCGAGTAGTCAGCGAAACCGGCGTTGTTGACCAGTATGTCGATGCGGCCGGTGCGGTCGAGGACCGCGTCGACCAAGGCGTCGCGTTGCGCGGCGTCCTCCAGGTCGCTCGCGATGCCGAAGGCCGAGCCCCCGGCGGCCTCGATCAGCCCCACCGTTTCGCCGATGGTGCCGGGCAGGGCGGCGGTCGTGCCTGCCCGCATCGACAAAGAGGGGGCGTGCGATCGCGCGGTGACAGCCACCGTGGCGCCCTCGGCGGCCAGCCGCTGGGCGATGGCACGGCCGATACCCCGGCTACTTCCGGTCACCAAAGCCGTTCTACCGCAGAGTATTCCACTCATCTGAGCTCGAGCTCCGTCTCGATGGGGGCACGGTGATCATGCCAGAAGTCCACCAACCGGTAGGGGAAGGCGGTCACGATCCGGCCCCGCCCGAGCGGTAATAGGTGTGCGCCGACGGGGTGTGGCACCACACGGTGCCGGCCATGGTCGCATCGATCCGGGCGACGTAGCTCTCGTAAGCCTGCTGCGTCACCTCGATGGTTGCAGCCTCGCGCAACGCCATCAATTGCAGGCATTCCATCACGTAGTGCACCATCACCTCGACGCCGAAGTTGTGGCCGGCCCGTGTCCGGGGCTGTAGTTGGGCGCCGAGGAGATGAACATGTTGGGGAATCCGGGCACCATCCCGCCGCGGTAGGCCCGGGGGGCGTCGCCCCACTCGTCGGTCAGCTTCTTGCCGTCTCGGCCCCGGATATCCACGGTGGATAGGAAATCCAGGTAGTAGCCGGTGGCGTAGATGATCACGTCGAGTTCGATTTGTCGGCCGTCGGCGGTGACGATCCCGGCCTCGTTCACCCGGGCCGGCTCATTGGCCTCCACGTCGACGTGGTCGCGGGCCAGCGCCGCGTAGTAGCCGCCGGGGTCGCGAATGATCCGCTTGCCGTACGGAGCGAAGTCCGGCGTCACCTTGCGCGCAAGCTCGCTGCCCGCGCCGAACACGCGATCGATGTATTCCTGGCACATCTTCAGCAAGGCGTCGTTGGCCGGCGAGATCGACAGATGCTCGCGCGCCCATTCCTGGTCGTGCAGGATCACCGGATAGTTGTTGTCCGATGTCCCCCAATACGATTTGAGCCGAACCCAATTGGCGTAGTACGGCAGCCGGGTGCCCAGCCACCGCTGATGGGTGGGGACATCGTCGGACGCGCGCCGCCGCGGTGCGACCCAATGCGGCTGGCGCTGAAAGACGGTCAGCCGGGCGACCTGGTCCACGGTTGCGTCGACGATTTGGACCGCGGTGCAACCCGCCCCGATGATCGCCACCCGCTTACCCGTGAGATCGAGCTCGGGATCCCACTGCGCGGAATGGATGGAAATTCCTGAGAACGTTTCGCGGCCGGGCAGATCCGGCCAACGCGGCCGGTTGAGATAGCCTGCCGCCGGGATGACAACGTTGGCATAGCTGACGTCGCGCATCCCGTCCGGGCCGACCGAGTGTATCTGCCATTGCCGGCGCCGCTCGTTCCACCACAGGGCTTCCACTTCGGTACCGAACCGCGTGCGCTTGCGCAGGCCGTTCTTGCTGGCCACCGAAACCAGGTACGCCTGGTACTCCGCGCCCTGCGGGTAGTAGCTCGACCAGTCGCCGTTGATGTCGCGCGACAGCGAGTAATACGCCGACGGCGTATCCACGCCGATGCCGGGATACGTTGTCGTGTACCAGGTGCCGCCCACCTCGTCATTGCGCTCGATGATCTGGTAGTCGATACCGGCGTCGGCACACGCGAGGGCGGCGGTTATCCCTGCAATGCCCGCGCCCATGATGACCACACGGAAGCCCTCGGGCAGTTTCGCGGTGCGCGGCAGCACCGGTTGCGAGGGCTGGAATCCACCCTGCTCGAGCAGCAGGTGCAGATACTCCGGGCCGATCTCTCCCCCGAGCGCCACGGGGGCGACACGGGCGAACAGGTCGAGGTCATCGGCGGGAACCGCATCCGCCGGTCGAGGCGCCCCCAGCGCCGCAACGATTTCGTCGATGAGCTGCTCGGCCGTCTCCGGGTCGGTGACACCCGCCTGCTCCGGCGGATCGGGCACGTAGCTGATCTTGGGCGCGAACCGCTCGGCCACGGCCGGGTCACCGGTCAGCTGCGCCAGGACGGCGACCAGCACCCCGGGGTCTGCCTGGCGCAGGTTGGCCCGAAGCTCGTCGACTTCTCGGGGGTCCAGATCCGCCTGTCCGGCGTTGTCGGTCGGGACGGGGACACCAGTGCTCATGCCAACGAGTATCGGCGCGATTCCCAACCGTAGGCAGGCCCTTGTCTACTCAGCGGGACACGCACGACCCGATCAGTGATGTCAACGCTTACCGTGACGGCCATGCAGCCGGATGACCTCGATGCGTCGATCGCCAGGGCGCGCAGCCACGGACTCGGCGACCTTCCCCGGCGGTCGGCACTCCGGCAGCCGGACAAGATCGCGATCATCGACGGCGACATCGTTTTGACCTTCGCCGAATTCGACCATCTGGTGGACCGTGCGGCGGCCGCGTTGCGCGACAACGATTTCCAGGTCGGCGATCGGATCGCCCTGCTATCCCGGAACTGCTGGCAGTACGCCGTGCTGGCATTCGCGACGGCGCGCGTCGGCGTGGTCCTGGTTCCGGTCAATTTCATGCTGACCGCCGAGGAGATCGCCTACATCCTCGGTCACAGCCGGGTCACCGGTTTCATCGTCGAAGCGAAGCTCACAGGCACGGCCGAGGAGGCGATCGAGCGCGCTGGTGTGGTGCGGACCAAGGTCGCTCTGGCGCCCACCGGAGACCGGCCCGCGGCCGGGTGGGACGACTTCGCCCAGTGGCTGGCCACCGACACGCCCGCCCCGAGCCCGCACATCGACGACGACCAGCCGGTGCGGCTGATGTACACCAGCGGAACCGAATCCCGTCCCAAGGCCGCCATCCACACCAGCCGCAGCCTGATGTGGCAGTACGTCAGCACGATCGTCGCCGGCGAGATGTCGCACGACGACGTCGAGATCCACTCGCTGCCGCTGTACCACTGCGCGCAGCTGGACAACTTCCTGGCCACCGACGTCTACCTCGGCGCCACCAGCATCATCCTGCCACGGCCCGAGCCCGAAGCGGTGTTGCGCACGATGGAGCGCTACCGGGTCACCAACTACTTCGCTCCCCCGACGGTGTGGATCTCGCTGCTGCGTTCACCGCTGTTCGATCAGGTCGACTTGTCCAGCCTGCGCAAGGGCTACTATGGCGCGTCGGCCATGCCGGTGGAAATCCTGCACGAGATCCGCGACCGGCTACCCGATCTCCGGTTGTGGAACTTCTACGGCCAGACCGAGATGGCGCCGCTGGCCTCCGCGCTGGGACCCGGCGAACAGGACGCACACGCCGGGTCCGCCGGCCGGCCGGTGGTCAACGTCGAAACGGTCATCCTCGACGACGAGGACAACCCCGTCCCGGCCGGCGTGGTCGGCGAAATCGCCCACCGCAGCCCGCATTTGACGCCGGGCTACCTCGACGACCCGGAACGCACCGCCGAGGCCTTCAGGGGCGGCTGGTTTCACTCCGGGGACCTGGGTTACTACGACGAGCACGGACTGTTGCACGTCGTCGACCGCAAGAAGGACATGATCAAGACCGGTGGCGAAAACGTGGCCAGCCGTGAGGTCGAGGAAGTCATCTACCGACACAACGGCGTCCGGGAAGTCGCGGTGTTCGGCCTACCCGACGCGGTGTGGGTGGAGGCGGTGGTAGCCGCCGTCGTCCCCCGCGACGGCGTCCGGGTGACCGAGGAGGACGTCATCGCCCACTGCCGGGAGCATCTGGCCGGATTCAAGACACCCAAAAGGGTCTTCTTCGCCGAAGAGTTGCCGAAGAACCCCAGCGGCAAGTTACTCAAACGTCTGCTGCGCGAGCGCTTCACCCTCGACAACCAGGTGCCCTGCTGATCTCGTTATTGCTCTGCCCGAAAGGAATTCACGACCAATGCACAAAGGCCGCATAGCGCGATTCGACGGGCCGGGAAAGCCCTTCGAAATAGAAACAGTGACCCTGCCCGAGGTGGGCGCCGGAGAAATCCTGATCAAGGTCACCCGGGCCAACATCTGCGGCTCGGACGTGCACGCCTGGCACGGCACCTTCGCCACCCGGGGCCTGGGCGGTCAGCTGCCCACCGTCCTCGGCCACGAAATGGTCGGAGCGGTCGAAGCGCTCGGCGACGGCGTCAGCACGGATTCCAACGGCAAACCGCTGCAACCGGGCACCCGGGTGGTCTTTCCCTACTTTTTCTGCTGCCACCGGTGCCGGAATTGCCTGGCCGGCAAGAGGAATGCGTGCATCAACCTGAAGATGGCCATGCTCGGCCGAGCCGACGAACCCCCGTATTTCGTCGGCGGCTACGCCGACTATTACCTGCTACCGGCCGGGGCGGTGCTCTACACAGTGCCGGACAGCGTGTCCGACGATATCGCCGCCGGCGCCAATTGTGCTCTATCCCAGGTGATGTACGGTCTGGAGCGGGTTGACCTGCAACTCGGGGAAACGGTCGTGGTGCAGGGCGCGGGTGCGCTCGGTTTGTACGCGATCGCGGTCGCCAAGGCGCGCGGCGCCGCTACCGTCATCGCCATCGACGGCGTGCCCGAACGCCTGGAACTGGCAACCGCTTTCGGCGCCGACCGCGTCATCGACATGACCGAGGTGGCCGAGGTCAAAGACCGGGCCAGGATCGTGCGCACACTGACCGACGGACAGGGCGCCGACGTCGTGGTCGAAGTGGTGGGCCACCCGTCGGCGATCGACGAAGGGCTCAAGCTGCTCGGCCAGTTCGGCCGCTACGTCGAGATCGGCAATATCAACATCGGCAAGACCTTCGAGTTCGACCCCTCCCGGTTCGTGTTCGGGAACAAGACGATGATCGGCGTCTCGCTCTACGACCCGGAGGTGTTGTCGCGGGCGCTGACCTTCCTGGAACAGAACCAAGACCGGCTGCCACTCAACCGACTTGCCGCGGCTTGCTATTCGCTCGACGACATCGACGAGGCATTTGCGGCCGCCGAAGGCAAGCGCGACGTGCGCGCCAGCATCGTCCCCTGATCGAAGAAAGAAGACCATGCACAACTACGACCGCAGCACGCTGTTCATCGACGGAAAGTGGGTCGAGCCCGACGGGCGTGACGCCATCGAGGTGATCGACCCCTCGACCGAGAAGCCGATCGGGTCGGTGCCCGCGGGCACCACGGCCGACGTCGACGCCGCGGTCGCCGCCGCCCAGCGCGCGTTCGACCCGCTGATCGGCATCGCCGAGCGTCGCGAGCGGACTGCCGCCGTGATCGCCGCGATGGAAAAGCGACTGCCCGATATCGCCGAGACCATCGCCCGGGAGATGGGGGCTCCGCTGCGCATCGCCCAAACCGTGCAGACCCAAGTGCCGCTGGCGGTGGCCCGGGGTTTCGCCGAGGTGCTGGATACCTTCGAATTCGAAGAGCGCGTGGGCAATTCGCTGGTCATCCGGGAACCCTACGGCGTGGTCGGGGCGATCACGCCGTGGAACTATCCGCTGTATCAGGTGGTCGCCAAGGTGTTGCCGGCGATCGCTGCCGGCTGCACGGTGGTGCTCAAGCCCAGCAACGAGGCGCCGCTGTCGGTGTTCGAGTTCGTGGAGGCCGTCGAGGAGGCGGGCCTTCCCGCCGGGGTGGTGAACCTGGTGTCGGGCGGCGGGCAGGTGATCGGCGAGCGGCTCGCCGAGCATCCCGGCGTCGACTTCGTCTCGTTCACCGGTTCCACCGGCGTCGGTGCCCGGGTCGGCGAGTTGGCCGGGCGCACAGTCAAGAAGGTGGCCCTGGAACTGGGCGGAAAGTCGGCCAACGTGATCCTCGACGACGCCGACCTGGCCACCGCGGTCAAGGTGGGCGTCGGCAACGCCTTCCTCAACGGGGGCCAGACCTGCATGGCCTGGACCAGAATGCTGGTGCCCAGGTCGCGCTACGACGAGGCACTGGAGGTGGCGCGGGCCGCGACGGCCAAGTACACCGTGGGTGACCCGTTCGATCCGGCGACCCGGATCGGCCCGTCGGCTTCGGCCAAGCAGTTCGACACAGTCCGCGGCTACATCGAGCGCGCGCAGCGCGACGGCGCGCGACTGGTCACCGGCGGGCCCGAGAAGGTCCGCGAGGTGGGCTATTACGTGGCACCGACGGTGTTCGCCGACGTCGACCCCGACTCGGAGCTGGGCCAGGAGGAGGTGTTCGGTCCGGTGCTGGCGGTCATACCGTTCGACGACGACGCCGACGCCCTGCGGATCGCCAACGGCACCCCGTACGGCCTGTCCGGCGCGGTGTGGGCCGGCGACACCGAGCGCGCGATCGCCTTCGCCCGCGGCGTGCGAACCGGTCAGCTCGACATCAACGGCGGCAGGTACAACCCTGTCGCGCCCTTCGGTGGTTACAAGAAATCCGGCATCGGCCGCGAACTGGGCCGCGCCGGGTTCGAGGAGTACCTGCAGACCAAGTCTCTACAGTTGCCAGCATGAACGCGCCTCTCGATATCGCCGCCGGCGGACCGACTCAGGTCTGGACGATCAACCTGCCCGAGGTGGGCAACGCGATCACCGGCCACGATTTCATCGCCGCGTTCGAGGAGGCCGTCGACGCCGCCAACGCCGACACCTCGATCCGCGCCGTCATCCTCACCGGAGCAGGCAAGATCTTCTCCGCGGGCGGCAATGTCAAGGAGATGGCCGACCGTGACGGCATGTTCGGCCTGGACGCACTGGACCAGCGGCACGCCTACATCGCCGGAATCCAGCGCATCCCGCGGGCGCTGGACCTGCTGGAGGTACCCCTGATCGCCGCGGTCAACGGTGCCGCCGTGGGCGCCGGCTGCGACCTCGCGATGATGTGCGACATGCGGATCGCCTCGGAACGCGCGTCGTTCGCGGAGAGCTTCGTGCAGCTCGGTCTGATTCCCGGTGACGGAGGCACCTGGTTCCTGCCGCGTGCGGTGGGATATGAGCGCGCCGCCGAGATGACGTTCACCGGCGACCGCGTGGACGCGGCGACCGCGCTGGAATGGGGCATGGTGAGCCGGGTGGTGCCGCACGACGAACTGCTCACCGAGGCACAGGCATTGGCCGAGCGGATCAGCAAAAATCCGCCCCATGCGCTGCGCATGGCCAAGCGGCTGCTACGGGAGTCACGCACGGGCACGCTCGACGCCACGTTGGGCATGGCCGCGGCCATGCAGCCGCTGGCCCATGCCTCCGCCGAACACGGGCAACGCATCCAGAAGTGGCAGACGCGCTGATGACGCTGCCCCGCTTGGTGCCGCCCGCCGGCGTCGACGCCGCGGCGAGCGCGGACCTGCGCACCGAAGTGCGCGATTTCCTCGCCGACCAACTGGCCGCCGGGGCGTTCACCCCGTCGGTCGATGCCTGGCTGACGGGCTGGGACGAGAAATTCACCGCCGCGCTCGCCGCCCGCGGTTGGCTGGGCATGACCGTGCCGGTCGAATATGGTGGCCACGGACGCTCGTTTGTGGAACGTTTCGTCGTGACCGAGGAACTGCTGGCGGCCGGCGCCCCGGTGGCCGCGCACTGGATCGCGGACCGCCAGATTGTCCCGTCGCTGCTCAAATACGGCACCGCACAACAGAAGTCGGAGTTCCTGCCGCGAATCGTCCGCGGCGAGTGCTTCTTCGGCATCGGCATGAGCGAGCCCGACTCCGGCTCAGACCTGGCCAGCGTGCGCACCAGGGCCGAGCGCGTCGACGGCGGCTGGTCGCTGACCGGCACCAAGGTCTGGACGTCGGGGGCGCACCTGGCGCACTGGTTCATCGCGCTGGCGCGCACCGCGCCGGTGGATCCCGAGCACCGCCACGCCGGGCTCAGTCAGTTCATCGTCGACCTGCGCGGACCCGGCGTCGAGATCAGGCCGATCGTGTCGATGAACGGCGCCCACCACTTCAACGAGGTGATCCTGGACTCGGCGTTCGTCCCCGACGACCTGGTGTTCGGCGACATCGGCAACGGTTGGCGGCAGGTGACCTCGGAGCTCGCCTTCGAACGCAGTGGACCCGAGCGGTTCCTGTCCACGTTCGTGCTGCTATCGGCGTGCGCCGACCGGATGGCGTCCAACGCCATTCCCCGCGATCCGAACCTGGGACGTCTGGTGGCGCGCATCGCCGGGTTGCACCGGATGTCCACGGCGGTGGCCGGCGCGCTGGAACGGCACGAGCCCGCGGACCTACCCGCGGCGGTCGTCAAGGTGCTGGGCACCACCACCGAGGGCGATATCGCGGAGTTCGCCGATCTGCAGGACTCCCCCGATTCCCTGTTCACCGATCTGGTACGTGCGGCCGTGGATCAGCGACCCGGTTTCACGCTGCGCGGCGGCACCAACGAGGTGCTGCGTGGCGTCCTGGCGCGCGGATTGGGCATGCGATGAGCGCCGGGCCGTCGGTCGACAGCGCCCTCGTCGACATGATGGGGGCGGTTTTTGCCGATTACCGGGACACGCACCCGCCCTCGGCGACGATCGAGCGGGACCCGCTCTTGTGGCGTCACCTCGACGAGCTCGGTCTGGTGCGGTTGACCGGTCCCGAACAGCAGGGCGGCAGCGGGGCAAGCTGGTATGAAGCGGCCGAACTTCTGGCCGCGGCCGTCAATCACGGGGTGCGAATCCCGTTGGCCGAGCACGATTTATTGGCATGCTGGCTATTGGACGCGGCCGGGATTCCGGTCGACGACGCGGTTCGGACCGTATGCGTGCTCGACAATCGGGGCACCGCGACCGCAGTGCCCTGGGCGGCTTCGGCAGATCGGATCGTCGTCGCCTGGCGCGGCGGGGGCGGCCGCCAGGTCGCCGACGTCGCCGCCGCCCGGCTGTCGATCACTGCGGGTAGCAACCTGATCGGCGAACCACGAGACACAGTGGCCGCCGATCTGGCCGGGCTGGACGGGATTCCGGTGGGCCGGGCGCTCATCGACCAGCTTGAGTTGAAGGCAGCCCTGGTCCGATCCATCCAGGTCAGTGCCGCCCTCGACCGGATCCTGCAGCTGTGCGTCGAGCATGTGACCGCACGGGTCCAGTTCGGCCGCCCCCTCGCGAAGTTTCAAGCCATACAGAACCTGATCTCGGATGCCGCCGCCGAGGCCGCACTGGCCCGGGCGGCGACCGAGGCCGCACTGCACGCCGCGGTTACCGGCGATTGGTCGGCGCCCGACTTGGATTTCCTGGTGGCCGTGTCGCGTTCGTGTGCCGGCCATGCGGCTTCGGTCGTGGTGCGCAACGCCCACCAGTTGCATGGCGCGATCGGCACCACCCGAGAGCATCGGTTGCACGAGTTCACCCGCGCGGCGCTGGCTTGGCGCTCGGAGTTCGGCTCGGTGCGGTATTGGGACGAGCGGGTCACCGACGCGGCGATGCACGCGAGCGCCGGCGCGCTGTGGGACCTGATCACCGGCTGAGTCCCAGACCCGTGTTCCACTGACCGGGCACCGGCACTGTTACCGGGACCACACCCGGAGTTGACTGATGGGATGAGCGACGACATCACGCTGCCGGAATTGCAGGAGTTCATCGCATCCTTCTGGTATCACTACGACGAGGGCCACTACGACGAGCTCGCCGCCAGTTACGCCGAAGACGTGCACTACCTGACTCGAAGCGATTCCGGCGCAAGCCCTTTCGAAGAACTGATGTCTCCGGAGCTGCGGGGCCGCGACGCGGTGATGGAATGGCTGTCCGAGCACCGCGAGCAGAGCCCTTACCCACTGCGCCACCACGCGACCAACGTGCACCGCATCGGCCCCGACGGCTCCGACGACGGGGCCACCCGCGCGCGGTTCTACATCTTCGTCAACCAGATCGCGAACTTCGTGCCGTTCGCGGTGTCCAGCGGGGTGGTCAACGTCGCCGTTCGGCGCGGTCCCAATGGACTGGAGTTCACCGACATGGACGTGGTTCTCGACGCCACCAACTCGGTCCTGCTCTCGGAACTGCACGCCGAAAGCGGCGCCGGCGCCCAGTGATGGACGCTCGACAAGCATTCGGGGGCGGTGTCGCGGTCATCACCGGCGCCGGATCCGGCCTGGGAGCCGGGCTCGCGCGGTACGCCTCCCGGCTGGGCATGACGGTGGTATTGGCCGACATCGACGGGGACGCTGCGGCCGCACTGCGCGACGAACTGTCCGCGGCGGGTGGCGTGGCACACGATGTCCTCTGCGACGTGCGCGATCCCGATGCCCTCCGAGACCTCGCCGACCGCGCCTACCGTGACGTCGGACCGGTGCGCCTGCTGGTCAACAACGCCGGCATCGAGCAATTCGGCTATCTGTGGGACACCCCGGTGGCCAACTGGCAGCGCATCATGGACATCAACGTCAACGGCGTGTTCTACGGCGTGCGTGCATTTCTGCCGAAGATGATGGCCGCCGACGAGCAAGCCTGGGTGTGGAACATCGCGTCGGTAGGCGCGGTGGTCGCGATCCCGTTGCAGGCGCCCTACATCGTCAGCAAGCATGCGGTGCTGTCGTTGACCGAGTGTCTGCACCTCGAGGTGCAGGCCACCGGGCACCACCATCACATCCACGTCCAGGCCGTGCTGCCCGGACCGGTGCGCTCGAACATCTTCGAGTCAGCGGGCGGTGTCGAACCCGGCGTAACCAGCGACGTGGCCGCAGCCGAAGGCCACCGCTCGACGATGCTCAACATCAAGGCGGCGTCGATGGATCCCCTGGAAGCCGCCGAGATGATCTTCACGCAGTCCGCCGAGGGCCACTTCTACCTGCACACCCACCCGGACAGCGTGGGCGCGGCGATGGCCGAGCGCGCCAATGTTCTTGCCGCGCAACGGTCCCCACAACTGAGGACCGAGACCCGGTTCGACTCCGCGCCGCAGTGACATGGCGACCACATGACGTCTAACGCGTTGGATCCCGACGCAGCCGCGCGGGTAGCCTCGCTCGGCCAGATCGCTCCGATGCGGCAACGGGGTTTGGCCGCGGTGCGCGCCGGGCTCGAGTCCGCGCCGCTGCCGGCGGCGATGCCCGAGATGGCCGCCGTCACCGAACGGCTCATCCCCGCTGCCACGGGCGACATTCCGGTCAGGATTTATTGTCCGACAGATGATTCCGGCGGGCCGGTCTTGGTCTATCTGCACGGCGGCGGACTGGTGATGGGTTCCAACCACTCGTTCGAGCCGCTGGCCCGCGAACTCGCCTCGGCGTCCGCGGCCACCGTGGTGGCCGTGGACTACCGGCTGGCCCCGGAGGCGCCGCCGCCCGCCCAATTCGAGGACGCCTATGGCGCCACCGAATGGGTATCGCGAAACGGTGGCGAGCTCGGCGTCGACGTTGACCGGCTCGCGGTCATCGGCGACAGCGCCGGTGGGTCGCTGGCGGCTGCAGTGGCGTTGGCCGCGCGCGATCGCCACGGACCGACCATCTGTGCGCAGGTGCTGCTCTATCCGGGCCTGGACCGGGACATGTCGGTCGCCTCGATCGTCACGCTGCCCGACGCGCCACTGCTCGCCCGGGCCGACATCGACTACATGCACGCGTTGGCCGATGGCGACGCCGGCCCCCCACCGACCCGTATCTGGTTCCGGCGTATGCGACCGACCTGTCCGGTCTACCGCCGGCAATCGTGGTGACCGGGGGTTGCGACCCCATCCGGGACTGGGGTGAGCGCTACGCGGAACGGTTGCGCGACGCCGGCGTGCAGACCACCCTCACCCGCTACCCCGGCATGTACCACGGCTTTCTGATGCGCTCCGATGCCACCGCCCGCGGCCGGCTGGCGCTCGCCGAGATCGGTGGGTTGCTGCGGGCCAAGTTCGCCCATCCGCTGCGGTTTTGACGTCCCGATCACCGGACAGCCGTACACCGCATCGCACTGACGCTGCGCACAATCAACCAACCTTGAACCGCAAAGGAGACAGCTGATGCTCACCGACGAGCGCCGGATGGAGCTTTCCGACGTGTTGCGGCCGGCCGCCCCGCCCCGCGAGATCGACAATGTCTACACCGACGACCAGCGCGAGCGCCTATTGAATGTGGTGCACACGCACGGTCCGTGGCGCCTCATCATCGCCCAGCATTTCGCGTCCGCCGATGAGCTGATGGCGACGATGAGCGGTGCGTTTCCTGAGGGGTTCACCCCCTCGCTGGACCTGTTTCTTACGCCGACATTCCGGGGCTACCTCGCCAGCTATGGCGCTGTGCTGTACCCGGAACTACACGACTGCTTCTACAATGCCGCTTTCCTCGAACATGCCAAGCGCTACTGGAACGCTGAGTACGCCAAGCCCGAGATGATGCTCTTCAACATCAATGGCCCTTGCGCCAACCGCGATCCAGGCCACTTGGATTCGCCGAGCTTTCGCGGCGTACGCCACGAGAACGCACCCACCTGGCTGTGCAGCGTCATGGGCAAGTCGGGGTTGTTCTCCGACTACCTGGTCAAAATGGCGCAGGTGATCACGTGGTTCTCCCTTGACGCCGGAAGTGGCTTTACCTACTGGCCCGACGGTCCGCTGAAAGCTCCGGCGCGAGTGCTGCCGCCGATCAACAACCGCGGCGTGGTGGTGCAAAACGAGATGATGGTGCACCGCGGGGAAGCCAACGGGCCACTGGAACAACAGGTTCCGCCCGGCTTGGCGTTCGACACCGTTTTCGCGGGTGACCCGACCGATCGCAACCACTGGTTGCTCAAGAACGGCGACGACGTCATCGCCCGCCACCACACTGACGAGTTGCGATTCCTGGTCCACTGGTCGGCCGAGGTTTTCTCCGACTACGACGAACTCAAGAAAAACATGGAGGGCTCCGACGACATCACCGTCGACCGCGCGATCGACATGATGCTGGACGACCTCAGTGCCAAGGGCATCAAACTCGACGTCCCGAGCGAGCCACTGCATGACCCGGAATTCATCGCCGCCCTCAACGCCGCCTATGACGTCGGGGGTCCAACCACCTATCCCGAGCAGGCGCCGCTGAGCGCGTTCCAGCCGGCCTGATCACCGAGAGGCATTGCGTCATGGACCGTTTCGCAGACCGCCGCGTAATCGTGACCGGGGCGGGCTCCGGGATCGGTGCGGCCACCGCAGCCCGTCTGCTCGACGAGGGCGCCACCGTCGTGGCCTACGACATCTCCGCGGAGGGGCTGGCGCGCACGACTGCCGCCGCCGACGACGCCGGCACCGGTAAGCGCCTGAGCACCGCCGTCCTCGACATCTCGGTGGAAGGGGATGTCATTGCCGCCGTCGATGCCGCGGTGGCCGACCTCGGCGGCCTCGACGTGCTGGTCAATGTCGCGGCCGTACAGACGTGTTCGCACACTCACCAGACCACGCTGGCCGACTGGAACAGGACGCTGGCGGTCAATCTGACCGGCACCTTCCTGATGACCCGCCAGGCGCTACCGGCGCTGCTCGAATCCGGCCGCGGTGTGGTCGTCAACTTCACCTCCACCGCCGCGTCGTTCGCGCACCCCTACATGGCCGCGTACGCCGCCAGCAAGGGCGGCATCTTGAGCTTCACGCATTCGCTGGCGCTGGAGTATTCCAAGCAGGGGCTGCGTGCGGTCAACATCCAACCCGGCGGAATCTCGACGGCACTGGCCAACAGCACGCTGGAGAAGATGCCCGACGGATATGACCTGGGGCTGTGGGCCAAGCAAACTCCGTTGCTGCACGGCAAGGACAGCGAAATACTCGGCGACCCGAGTGCGGTCGCCGCGGTGATCGCGATGGCGGCGTCCGACGATGGTGCGTTCCTCACCGGGACGGAGATCCGTATCGACGGCGGCGCACACGCCTGACATGGTTGCTGATCGATTGCAGACGCTGTGCGACGAGCGTGACGTGCAACGCGCGCTGATCCGATTCGCCCGGGCCATGGACGACCGCGACTACGCGGCGATGGCCGCGATCCTGGCCGAGGATGCCCACGGGGATCTCGGGACGGGGCGACTGGAGGGAAGCACTGCGATCATCGAAACGATTCGCGGGTTCCTCGACGGGTGCGGTCCCACTCAACACCTCTTGGGCAACATCATCATCGACGTCACGGGAGACACCGCGGTGAGCCGCTCCTATGTCCGCGACGTGCACCTGAACTCGACAGCCGATCCGACGACGCGGTTTTATACCATCGGCGACTATCACGACACGTGGCGGCGCCGCCCTGATGGGTCGTGGTGCCTGACCGAGCGAGTCAAGGCCAACCGCGCGTACGTCGGAGCACTCGACGTATTCGGCGGGTGACCGGTGCCGGCGGCTATCGGTCCGCCCAAAGTTCCACGGAGAGTTCACCGTATGAAGCTGCGCCGTATCACTCTGGGGGCGGCAGGGTAGGCAGGCTTCGGACGATCATCTGCATGGCAACGCGCAGGGTGGACCGCAGGTTGCCGAAGTCGCCATCCCGTACCCAGTGCACATAGGCGTACCGACAAGCCTGAATAACCAACTGCGCCGGCAACTCTCGGGTGAACGGATCATTGCCAATATCGAATCGATCGGCCAGAAACGCGGAGACGGGACCGATGAGATCTTCTCCCCAATCCAGCCACCGCAGTCGGTATTGGGGGTTGTCGATCATTAGCGCCATGAACGCGCGGTCGATATCGATCTGCCCACGCTTGGGGACCTCGGTTGCGAACGCTTCGACAAGCGTGTCGACGGTGTCGCTGGTCGGCGCGGCGTTGTCGAGAACCTCGATGCTCAGTGCGCCGAATCGTTGAAACAGCGGCATCACGACGTCTTCTTTGACCGGGAAGTGACGGTGAAAGGTACGCGGCGCGATGCCCACCGCTGCACAGATTCGCTCGACCGTAACCGAGGTCGAACCCTCCGCCAGGAAAAGGTTGCGGGCCGCCAAGGCGATTTCCATGCGGAGTTCCGCGGCACGCCGCGCTGTCAGTGTCGCGGGCCTGCTCACTACCCTCACGTTACGGCTCCCTGATACCCGCCTGGCCCGTTCATCGTAGCTGTCCGTACTGCTCACGCGCGTATCCATGGCGGGCGAGGTCCCGCTGAGCGGGAAGCCAGACGGCCAGATGCATGGTCATAACCCTACGCTCAAACATGTCAGATTCTGCCAGGCATGCTGAATCTGACACAGCCTACGTGGTGAGTTATCGGCCGTGTACCGGCCTGGGGTCGAACCTCAAAAACGCTCGACCGACGCGGGCGACACCACGCGAAGGCGATGCAACGACATCGCAAGTCACTAGGAGGAGCAATGACCACCGAATCAGCCCAACTGAACTACGACGACTATTCCCACGACTTCATGGGCAAGGTCGGAAATATCGAGGACTTCTCACGCGATTTTCTTCTCGGCTTGGCCCGCGTGTTCGAAGACACGTTGAACTTCATGCCCTATGCCCACGTCAAAATCTACTCAGAGAAAGTCGGCATCAACACCGCCATGGACGTGGCCGCCGAAGTGTCCAGGGCGGTAATGCGCCAGGTGATGCCCATGGGCCGTTTCATCGCACCCCCGGCCTGGGACTGGAAAAACCCCCAGTACCAAGCGATTCCCTTCGATGTTCAGACCGAGGATCTGACCAAGGATGCGCTGATGCGGCTCATCAAGACCTACTGGGACCAATACCTGAAAGGGCACAACTATTTCATCGATCAGTGGACCAAAATCATTCCCGAAGAAGAGGTCTGGCTGGGACTACCGGACATGTACCAGCTCATCATCGATTACGAATACCCGAAGCTGGCCAAGGTGCTCAAGATCGAGCCCGTGCATGTCGTCGACTTTCTCAAGCTGGCGTGCCTGAGCATCGACGGCACGCTCGGGTATGGCGGCGAGTACATCGTGCACAACCCTGATCATGTGGTACTCAACATGCGTCGATGCGAGGTGCTGCAGAAGTACACGGATGAAGGTCTCTACCCACCCGCGCGAGCATGGATGAACTGCACTTTCGAGCAACGCATCTCGGCACCGTTCTTCCCTGGCTGCAAACTTGAGATCAACTTGCCACCAAAAGATTTCAAATTCGCCGTCGGCGAACCCTTCTGCGTGTGGACCTATACCCGGGGTGAAGAAAATCATCGTGCCGCCGCCGCAGCACCCGATCCGCGCGCCAGTGCGATGAAGAAGATCCCCATCATGCCGGTGTCGTCTACGTAGGAGGCGACCATGCCGCACCCGCCTCTGCACGGCGTCGACGCGTCACCGATCGACAGGCTGCCGGCTCACGGACGGGTGCGGCACGCCGGTCAGGCTATCGGGTCGACGATCGCCAATTCCCCTGTCGCAACGGCGACCTGAATCGAATCGCGCAAAGCTTCACACGCCAGGAACGGTCCCCGGTGATGGCCGGCGAGGCGCTCGGCCTCGCGCCGCTCGACACAGCGCGCCGAGGACGCCGCGTCCCACTGCACGCTGGTCTGGTTCCAACTGCTTTTGCGCGCCAGCACCCGTGCACGGCACTCACGGCACGTCACCGGCACCATCGGCGCCGCTTCGAGCCGGTTATCCTCGCGCACAGACGCTTCCAGCATCGTCAGGCCCTGGCCGTCATGTTGTCCTCGACCTCTTTCATCCACGCCGCGTAGGGCCGGGTGGTGTCCAGCTCGAACTCGAAGCGGTCCACCATATCCGGTTGCACGTCGGCGGCATCGACGTAGAACTGCTGATACCAGCGACGCAGCTGATAGACCGGACCGTCTTCCTCGACCAGCAGTGGGTTGTCGATGCGCGCCTTATGCCGCCAGATCTGCACGTCCTGCTCGAAGCCCATCTTGACGAAGTCGCCGAGAGCAATCGCGGTCTGCATGGCCAGGTCCTCGGGCAGGGCGTCCGACTTCTTGACAATGATCCCGTATTGCAGCACAAACGAATTCGCGTCGATCGGGTAGTGGCAGTTGATCAGCACGGTCTGGTGGTCGGCGTCCTCGTAGTGATAGGTCAGGTCGTCGATCATGAATGACGGACCCCAGTAGGACGCCACCGAGGTGGTCCCGAGCATCTTGGGACCCTCACCGCCGATGTCGGGACGGCCCGCGCTGTTCATGTACTGCGTCGCCACGTGGCCTTCGAAGATGTTCTTGAATTGCGTGGGCAAAGACCCATGGATGTAGAAGAAATGCGCCATGTCCACGACGTTGTCGATGATTTCGCGGCAGTTGGTGTCCACCACGGTGGTGTACCAGTGCCAATCGGTCCACGCGTCGCTGGTGGCGCCCTCGATGCGCGGGATCGTCACCTCCGGAGGCGGTGGTTTGCGCTCGGGATCGTTCCAGACGAACAGCATCCCGTCCTGTTGCAGGGTGGTCCATGCCTGGGTGCGCGCCAGTCGGGGGGTGCGCTTGCTGTAGGGCACCAGCTTGCAGCGACCGTCGCCGCCCCAACGCCAGTCATGGAACGGACACGCGATCTCGTCACCCTTGACCTCGCCTTGGGACAGGTCACCGCCCATGTGGCGGCAGTAGCCGTCGAGCACGTTGATGTTCCCGTCACCGCCGCGGAAGACGACGAGCTTCTGCCCGAAGGCGTTGACCGCGTGCGGTTTACCGTCGCCGAAATCCTTGATCAGACCCAAGCAGTGCCAGCCGCGGGCGAACCGCGTCGGCGTCGCCTGCGCCTCGATGAGTCGGATTTCGTCGGCATCGGACTGCAAACTCATGGGCATCATTGAACAACCTCCAACCGGGCTTCGGGGGACGGATGTTCCACTCATCAGGAGGACCGTTGCTGCGCCCCCACGCCCACGCCTACCGTTTTGTGACGTGACCGCGCCAAGCACGACGATTCCCGCCGGACTTCCAGTGGCCGACATGACCGTCGACCTGCTGGTAGTCGGTTCCGGCACCGGCTTGACGGCCGCGCTCGCCGCCCGTGAGCTCGGGCTATCGGTGCTCATCGTGGAGAAGTCGTCATACGTGGGCGGCTCGACCGCCCGGTCCGGCGGTGCACTGTGGCTGCCCGCCGGTCCGGTGCTCGCCGAAGCCGGTGCCAACGACAGCGCCGAACGTGCCGCCACCTACCTCGAATCGGTGGTCGCCGGGTCCGCACCGGCGCAGCGCTCCGCCGCGTTTCTGGCCCACCTGCCCGCAACGGTCGAGTTGCTGCGCCGGACCACTCCGCTGCGTCTCTTCTGGGCCCGTGACTACTCGGACTACCACCCCGAGCAAGCCGGGGGCAGCGCCGCGGGGCGCACCTGCGAATGCCGCCCACTGGACACCTCGGTGCTGGGCGAATACCGTTCCCGGCTGCGGCCCGGGGTCATGGAGGCCGGCGTCCCCGTCCCGACGACGGGCGCGGACTACCGCTGGATGAATCTGATGGCGCGGGTGCCGCGCAAGGGCATCCCGACGATCCTCAAACGAGTGACCCAAGGCGTCGGCGGCCTGCTGTTGGGGCGTCACTACGCGGCCGGTGGCCAAGGCCTGACGGCCGGCCTTTTTGCGGGCGTGTTGCGGGCGGGAATCCCCCTGTGGACCGATACCACGCTGTTGCGGCTCGCCGGCGACGACAGCCGGGTAACCGGCGCCGTCCTCGACCACGCCGGACGCGAAGTCACCGTTACGGCGCGGCGCGGTGTGGTGCTGGCGACGGGCGGATTCGACCACAGCATGGACCTGCGGTGGAAATTCCAGTCCGAAGCGCTGGGCGCGAACCTGAGCCTGGGTGCCGAATCGAATACGGGCGACGGAATCCGCGCGGCCCAGGAGCTCGGGGCGGACGTCGATTTGATGGACCAGGCATGGTGGTTTCCGGCCGTCGCACCGCTGCCGGGCAAGGCACCGATGGTGATGCTCGCCGAACGATCACTCCCGGGCTCGCTGATCGTCGACCAGAACGGCCGCAGGTTCGCCAACGAGTCCGCAGACTACATGTCGTTCGGCCAACGGCTGCTCGAACTGGAACGGGCGGGAACGCCTGTCGAGGCGATGTGGATCGTTTTCGACCAGCAATACCGCAACAGTTATGTCTTTGGCGCCGAGTTATTTCCGCGGATGCGAATTCCCCAGGCCTGGTACGACGCGGGTATCGCGGTGCGTGCCGACAGCCACGCAGAGCTGGCCGCGAACATGAACGTCCCGATCCCGGAATTCACCGCGACAATGCTCCGTTTCAATGAAAGCGCCTGCGCGGGAGAAGATCCCGACTTCGGCAGGGGACGCAGCGCCTATGACCGGTACTACGGCGACCCGACGATAACCCCGAATCCGAACTTGCGTCCGTTGCGCAAGGGGCCGTTCTACGCCGTCAGGATGGTGCTCTCCGATCTCGGCACGTGCGGCGGGCTGAAGGCCGACGAACGGGCGCGGGTGCTGCGCGAAGACGGGACAGCCATCCCCGGGCTGTACGCGATCGGCAATACCGCCGCCAACGCCTTCGGCACGACCTATCCGGGAGCGGGTGCGACGATCGCGCAGGGCCTCGTTTACGGCTACATCGCGGCCCGCGACGCGGCGGGTACGGCGACGGCAAGCGCGGTGGAGCCGGGCCAGGCTGACCGCCACCGGCAGCACTAGTCGGCTTCGCGTTGGGCTTCGATCTGTTTTTCGACTTCGCGCCAGAAGCCCGGCGTGGGGCGCGGGCGCCCGTAGCCGCCCTTGGCGGCCTTCTCGATGATGGCATCCGCTTCGTCGATGTCCTTCATCAGCTCCAAGGCGAACTCTCGCTCGGCGGCGTAATACTTGGCCGCCCAGCGAAGTGCGATCACCGAATACGCCCACGCGGGCTCGATCTCCGCCCCCTCGGCGTCCTCCACCGCTTTGCGATGTCGCGCTTCGGCATACGCCGCGTGCTCCTGCAGCAGTTCCTTCAGCCGCGCCGGGTTGCTCAGGTGCCCGAAGGTCACCCGCAGCAACACGCTGTGCTTGAGCACCGGCGGGTCCACCGGCGCGTTGTTGGTCCAGTCGGTGACGGCGGCCATCCCCGCCGAGGTGATCTTGTACAGCCGGCGGCTGCGCGTACCCTCGTCGTGCTCGACGCGTGATGTCACCAGGCCCAGGCTCTCGAGCTTTTTCAGCTCCGTGTAGATCTGGCTGTACGACGGGCTCCAGTAGTAAAGGTCGACGCTCCAGTCGATCCACTTCTTGAGGTCGTAGCCCGAGACTTCCTCTTCGTAGGACATCATGCCCAGCAGCGCCCAACTCGTCGCGGCCAGTGCCGCCTTCGTGGGTTTGTCGCCAGGCCCGTCCACGTCGCCAGACTAACAACTCGCGGGAAAAGGTTGCCCGGCATGGACCGCTGGTCGGGATGCGCGTGCGATTGTTACAGGGACTGCCGACAACGTCGGCTATCCGAGAGCTCAGCAGGAGTTGCCCCGTGAAATTCGCCTTCCCCGTTCCGCACCTGCTGCGCCTCAAGGCGATTACGCAGCCCTGGGAGGCGGCCGTCACCGGGCCCGAACAACGACGCATGATGCAATGCGCCGACCGGTGGGGCTACGACATGATCGCGGTGCCCGAGCATCTCGTCATCCCCACCGACCACGTCGAGTTGTCCGGGTCGCACTACCTGCACTCGACCACCGCCCAAGCCTTCATCGCGGGGGCCACCGAACGGGTGGCCATCAACTCCTGCGTCACCATCCTGCCGCTGCAGCACCCCATCGTGGTGGCCAAAGCGCTGGCCACCGCGGACTGGATGAGCGGCGGCCGGATGATGGTGACGTTCGGAGTGGGGTGGCTGGCCCGCGAGTTCGAGTTGCTTTCAGTGCCGTTCAAGGAACGGGGCCGCATCGCCGACGAGTATCTGGCCGCCATCGTCGAATTGTGGACCAGCGACACGCCTCGGTTCGAAGGACGGTATGTGTCGTTCGCCGACATCGCCTTCGACCCGAAACCCGTTCAAAAACCCCATCTTCCGATCTGGATCGGGGGGGACGCCGACGCCGCGCTGCGCAGGGCGGCCACCTTCGGGTCCGGGTGGTGGCCATTCCTCACACAACCGGAACAGATCGCCGGGAAGCTCGACTACATCAAGTCCCAACCCTCCTACGACGGCCGGGACTTCGAGGTGATGCACGGGCTGGGCACCAACCGGGTCGGCGAGGGACACGTCGCCCGCCGCGCGACCGACCGCCCGGGCATGAGCGCCACAGAGATCGTCGACCGGTTGAGCTGGCTCGCCCAGCAGGGCGTGACCGTGACCGCGGTTCCGGTCCCCGCCGTCAGCGGCGTGGACGAATACCTCGACTACGCGCAATGGGTCATCGAAGAGATCAAACCCCAGGTGTCCTAGCGGATCTGCAGTCCGCGCCGGCGCACCCAATACACCGCGGCGATGCTGCCCGCGACCCACACGCTCGCGGCGATGGCGAGGTGGACGAAACTTTTGGTGTCACGCCCGAACACCGGCCAGAACAGGGCGGGCGCCTGCTGCCACAACACGCGGTGCTCCACCCCGTTCATCGGATCGGCAACGTAGTACAGCGCGTACGGCAACGTCAGGGCCAGCACCCAGCTGCGGGTGCGGCGCAGGTCCCCGCGCTGGCGCCAGCGCCGGATCAGCGGCTCGACGCTGACCGGGTGCAGCACCGAGATGAAGTTGCCGACACCCAGCCAGGACACAATCGGCACCGCGACGGTGGGCATCGTAATGCCAAGCCGCGCCGGTGTTTCCAGCCACAGCGTCAACGCGACCGCGGCGGCCAGGGTGGGCAGCCCGACGATCGCGAGCAGGGCGAGGTTCTTGATCAACAGGATTCGCCAGAACGGCACCCCGTCCGACAAACCGCGAAGGATGCGGTAATGGTCGGCGCCCAGGAAGTTGGTGGTGGTGACGTCGGCGAGGACCCAGGAGGAGAAATAGGTGCCCACCAGGATCACCCAGTCGTGGTGCCGGCCAAGAGTCAGCGGCTGCACCAGCAACCAGCCGCCGGCGAAGAGCACGTTGGCCACCACACCCATCAACCAGGTGCGCGGCCGGCTGAACGACCACCGGATCTCGGCGATGACCGCCGGCATCAGGCGCTTCTCGAAGTCCTTCGCGGCGCGCCGGGCCGCGGCGGGACGAGGGGCCGACGCGCGCACCATCGCACTCAGAAAGGTGCGCAGCGCGGGACTCACCCGCGGATGCGCCGACGCCCCGGACTCCCCCAGCCGCGCCGGGCTGTCGATTCTGCGCGAGACGATCAACTGACGTGCCCCCCTCGCTCTCGGATCGGTCAACGGCTCGCCCGCAATCTACGCAGGGCAGGATAACGGCATGAACCGCAAGCGTGTCATCGTCGCCGGACTCGGGGACGCAGGCGTCCTCGCGGCGATCCGGCTGTCCCGGCACGCCGACGTCGTCGGCATCTCGGCCAAACCCGCGCTGGTGAGCGGTCAGGAACTCGGCGTCCGGCTCTCGCGTCCGCACGACTGGGCGCGCGACTACTGGATCCCGTTCGACCGGTTCCGCCGCCTCGACGGCGTTCGCACCGTGCAGGCCACGCTGACCGGGGTGGACCTGGCCGCCCAGACCGTCTTCGTCCGAACCGAAGACGGCACGGCGATCACCGAGCCGTACGACGCGCTGGTCATCTCGACCGGCGTCAGCAACGGCTTCTGGCGGCAGCCGACCCTGCAGTCGGCGGCCGAGATCGGCGCGGGACTGCGCGCCGCGCACGACCGGCTGGCCGCCGCCGCGTCGGTGGTGGTGGTGGGCGGCGGGGCCGCGGCGGTGAGCAGCGCGCTCAACATGGCGACCACCTGGCCGGACAAGCGGATCGAGCTGTACTTCCCCGGCGAGTCCGCGCTCGAGGGGCACCATCCACGGATTTGGCAGCGGATCCGCGGCCGCCTGGCCCAGCTGGGCGTCGGCCTGCACCCGGGACACCGCGCGGTGGTGGCCGACGGGTTCGCGGGCGACGAACTGACCAGCGGACCGGTTCACTGGAGCACCGGGCAACCCCCGGCCGCCGCCGACGCCGTGCTGTGGGCGATCGGGCGGGTGCGGCCCAACACCGGGTGGCTGCCGCCGGAACTGCTCGACGAGCGGGGTTTCGTGCGCGTCACGCCGGAGCTGCGGGTGCCCGGCCACCGGGGCGTGTTCGCGGTCGGCGACGTCGCGGCGACCGACCCGTTGCGCAGCTCCGCCCGTAACCGCGGCGACACGCTGGTGGCGCGCAACGTCCTCGCCGACTTCGCCGGCCGGCCGCTGCGCACCTACCGTGCACCGACCCGGCGATGGGGCTCCCTGGTGGGCATACAGCCCAACGGGCTGGAGGTCTTCCTGCCCACCGGCCACGCCTTCCGCTTCCCGTCGTGGTCGGTCGAGCGCGTGGTGATGCCGTGGATCGTGCGCTGGGGCATGTACCGGGGGGTGCGCCAGAACGACCCGCTGGGGTGAGGATGCTCAGCTGCAGTCGAGCAGCAGCATGAGCCCGTAATCCATGTGGATCTGCTGATGGCAGTGCAGCAGCGAGAGGCCGGGTTGGTCGGCGACGAAATCGACCTCCATGCTCTGGTAGCCGCCGAGCATGGCGACATCCTTGCGGACGCCGGCGGTCGGTGTCCCGGCGAACCGGGTGATTTCGAAGGTGTGCCGGTGCAGGTGCATCGGGTGCAGGTCGTCGCTGGCGTTGCGGAACCGCAGCCGGTAACGCATGCCGCGCGCGATGTGCAGCACGGGCTTGTTGGCGTCCATCGCAAAAGGCGTGCCGTTGATCGTCCAGACGTTGAAACCGTTGTCGGCGGCGTTGCGCTTCTCGATCAACATGTCGATGGTGTGGTCGGGCGGCCGGACACCGGTCGGTTGCGGCGTGCCGAACAGCCGGTAGTCCCACCTGAAGGGCGGGGGCGCCGCCCATTGCGGATACCCGCCGCGCCCGGCGTATTCGACCACCACGCCCATTCCGTGGCCGCGGTCGTCGTCGGACAGATCGCCCAGCACCCACACTCCCGGATGGGTCATGCTGACAAGGGCCGAGATTCGCTCGCCCGCCCCGAGCCACAACACCGGCACCGCCGCCCGCGTGGGCACCGGGTTGCCGTCCAGCGCCACGATGTCGAAGGTGTGCCCGGGCAGGGCAAGACTGCGCGTCTCGGTGGCGCTGCCGTTGAGAACGTGCAGCAGCACCCGCTGACCGGCTTGCACGCGAATGGGATCACCGTGGCCCAGCATGCGCCCGTTGATCGCGAATGCCCCGTACCCCACCTCGTTGCCGGGTGATTCGCCGCGCCCCAGCGAGGCGGCCATCGCCGACTCGCCTCTGTCCCTGAGGTCTTGGTCCTGCTCGCCGGCCAGAAAGTCACTGGCCATGTCGCCCCCGCGGCTGAAGGCGGGTTCAAACTCCTTGAGCGTCAGGAAGATTTCCTGGTCGTAAGCGCCGGCGTCGTGCGCGGGCTCGATGTAGACCGGGCCCACCAAGCCGCTGTACTGGCCACGCGAGAGATCGGCGCGCGGGACGACGTGGGTGTGATAGAAGCGGAGGCCGGCCGGGCCGGGGACGAAGGAAATCCGGCGCATGCCATGTGCGGGTATGTCGGGGGTGCCCTCTTCGGCGGCGCCGTCGACGTCGGCGCCGATGTGCTGGCCGTGCCAGTGCAATTGCTCCGGCGAATCGGTGTCGTTGACGACGTCGACCCAGGTGCGCCGGCCCTCCTTGAATCGCAGTAGCGGACCGGGAAATTGGCCGTTGTAGGTCAGGGTGGACACGATGCGGTCCGGGGCCAGCTCGACCTTGCCCGTGCCGATCCGCAGCGTGTAGTCGGCCTTGCCGCCGGGCGGGCCCTGGGGCGACGGGTGCGTACACGCGACACCGGCACCCGCGCTTCCCGCCGCCGCCGTCAGCGCGACGCCCGCCCACTTGCCGAATTGGCGCCGGCTGAGCGCCATCACCAGCGCCCGCCCGGTGGGGCGCCCGGATCGGGCACGAAGAACTCCACCCGCCGGCTCAATTCGCCTGCCACGCGCGAAAATTGCGGGTAGCCGCCGCCCGCGGCCGACGGGTCGGGCAGGCTCCAATGCATCGTGGTCGCCAGGTCGTGGTCGCGCGCGTATTCGCGCACTTTGTCGCACAGCGTGATCACACAGTCGAACCGGCGCCGGGAGACCGCGGCCAGGGATCGGGGCCGGGTGCCGCTGAGGTCGATGCCGTATTCCTCGCGCATCACCCGGAGGGCGTTGACGTGGAGCTCGGGCTTCGGATGGCTGCCCGCGCTCGCCGTTCGAATGCGGCCCCGGGCGCGCTTCTCGAGCAGCGCCGCGGCCATGGGCGACCGCGCGCTGTTGCCGGTGCACAAAAACAACACCGACCGCGGCGCCGCCATAGTCGCGGGCCCGGGCGCCAAGGCCGGATGCAACGCCGCGGCGGACTCACGAAATGCCTTGGCGCACTTCGTCAGGTTCAGCCAGTAATAGGTGTCGCGCCCATCGAAGCTGCTGCGTCGCGCCTCGACGAGTCCGGCCGAACGCAACAGCCGCAGGTGATACGAGACCAGGTTCTGCGGCTCGCCGACCGCGGCGGCCAACTCCCGCACCCGGTGGTCCCCGGATGCCAGTTCGGTCAGCAACGCCCACCGCAGGGGGTGCGCCGCCAGCTGCATCAGCGGTGGAACGTTCGCTCGATCGGCTGCCGCCATGCTTCCGCACAATACATCAAAATGATTTGATAGGTTAGGCAGCGCGCGAGTGACACAGGCGTGCCCATCTCTGGCGACCTTCGAGGAGACCGAGTGTCCGGTACCACCCCGATGAGCACCCCGCCGACCGACGGCGAATTGCGCCGGAGCCTCGGCGTTTTCGACGCGGTGGTGATCGGGCTGGGGTCGATGATCGGCGCGGGCATCTTCGCGGCGCTGGGGCCTGCCGCGCGCGCCGCCGGCTCGGGACTGCTGCCGGGCCTGGCGTTGGCCGCGGCCGTGGCCTACTGCAACGCCACCTCCTCCGCTCGACTGGCGGCGCGCTACCCCGCGTCGGGCGGCACCTACGTCTATGGCCGAAAACGGTTGGGAGACTTCTGGGGATACCTGGCCGGGTGGGGCTTCGTCGTCGGCAAGACCGCGTCCTGCGCGGCGATGGCCTTGACCATCGGCGTCTATGCGTGGCCGGCGCAGGCGCATGCGGTGGCCGTCGCCGCGGTGGTCGTGCTCACCGCGGTGAACTACGGCGGCGTGCAGAAGTCGGCCTGGCTGACCCGCGTCATCGTCGGCTCGGTGCTGGCGGTGCTCGCCGCGGTCGTCGTCGCGGCGTTCACCGCCGCGGCGTCCGGCGCCGATCAACTCCACCCGACCGCCGCCACCGCCGGCGGCGTCGTCCAGGCCGCGGGTCTGCTGTTCTTCGCCTTCGCCGGCTACGCGCGCATCGCGACGCTGGGCGAGGAGGTGCGCGACCCGTCGCGCACCATCCCCCGCGCGATACCGCTGGCGCTCACCATCGCCCTGGCCGTCTACGCGCTGGTGGCCGTGGCCGCGCTGACGGTGCTGGGGCCGGGCCGCCTCGCCCAGAGCGCCGCCCCGCTCGTCGAGACGGCCCGCGCCGCGGGGGCCGGTTGGCTGGTCCCGGTCGTGCGGGTGGGCGCGGTGGTGGCGGCGGTCGGCTCCCTGCTCGCGCTGATCCTCGGCGTCTCGCGCACCACGTTCGCGATGGCGCGCGACGGCCACCTTCCCCGTGCCCTGGCCGCCGTGCACCCACGGTTTCGGGTGCCCCACCGTGCGGAGTTGCTGATCGGCGTCGTGGTCGCGGCCCTGGCCGCCACCGCCGACCTTCGCGACGCGATCGGGTTTTCCTCCTTTGCCGTGCTGATCTACTACGCCGTCGCCAACGCCTCCGCGTTCACCCTCGGCCCCGACGAGGGACGCCCGCACCGCGCCATTCCGCTGATCGGGCTGCTCGGCTGCGTGGTGCTGGCCATCGCGATGCCGCCGTGGTCCGCGCTGTCCGGTGTGGTGGTGCTGGGCATCGGCGCAGCCGCCTACTTGATTCGCCGCTTCGTCGCCCCAATGGGGTTGCGACGCAACCGGAATCACACCTGACGCCGGCGAATTTCACCGGGGTCGGTCGCGGCCCGTCACCGGCCAATTCGCCACAACGCGATTCCCCGCGGGCCGGACGGGGAAGACTGACCGGATGTCCGACCCGGAAACCGAAGCGTTCGACAAGCTGGTGGCGCTGCTGAACTATCCGATGTACGTCGTCACCACCCAGGCCGACGGCACCCCGGCCGGCTGCCTGGTGGGTTTTGCCAGCCAGACCAGCATCCATCCACCCCGCTTCCTGGTCGGCCTGTCCCGGCGCAACCACACCTTCCGCGTCGCCCACGACGCCTCCCACCTGGCCGTGCACGTGTTCGACCACGACCACCTGGACGTGGTGGAGCTCTTCGGCAGCCAGACCGGCGACGAGGTCGACAAGTTCGCCCGATGCTCCTGGCACCGCGGCCCCGAACAGCTGCCCATCCTCGACGACGCCGCCGCCTGGTTCGCCGGCGAGATCCTGGAACGTTTCTCGCTGGGCGATCACGTCGGGCACCTGCTGGCGCCGGTGGGCGGCAGCCCGCCACAGGAACTGGAGACCTGGGTGTCCTTCGGCGACGTGCGCGAGCTGGAACCCGGCCATGAGGCCTAGCGCGTGAGCGAGTCGCCCCGAATCGGCGCCGTCCCCGGCATCGTCGAACTCGCGCCGTTCTATGCCGATCCCCCGGATGGCGTGCGCGCCAACATGATCTTCAGCGCCGACGGCGCGGCCGCGTTCGGCGGTCGCGCCGGTCCCCTGTCATGCCCCACCGATCAGCGGCTGTTGAACATCCTGCGCGGCCTGGCCGACGTCGTGCTCGTCGGCGCCGGTACCGCCCGCGCCGAAAACTATGGCCCGGTGAAGCTGAGCGACGCGGCGCGCGCCAGGCGGCAGCACGAAGGGCGCGCCGAACCGCCCCCGATCGCCGTGGTGAGCCGCAGCGGTGAACTACCGGCCCGGCTGTTCAGCAACCCGGACCAGCCGCCGATCCTGGTCACCTGCGAACGCACCGCGGCACGACACGACCCCGACGACGATCGGCAACACGTCATGGTCGCCGGGCAGGACTCGGTGGACGTCTCCCGCGCGGTCGCGATGCTGCGCGAGCTGGGCATGCACCGCATCCTGTGCGAGGGCGGCCCCACGCTGCTCGACGAGCTGGTGGAGGCCGACGCCGTCACCGAGATCTGCGTGACCCTCGCCCCGAAGCTGGCGGCGAGCCAGCCGGTCGGCTACCGGTCACACCCGGCCCGGCTGCCCACCCCGGTCACCATGCAACTCGAGCACGTGTTCGTCTGCGACGGCTATCTGTTTGTGAAATATCGCCGCTGAGCCGCGCGGCGGCCCGGCGGAGTGCGGGTGCGCGAAAGCGCTCAACATGCAGCCGACGGCGCCTGTTCCTATGATGAAAATGCCCGGCTTGAAACGCGTTCGAGAATAGGATCACCGGCCCGGTGAGCAGTTCAGACCACGACCATGACTACCGTAATCTGGCGGTGAATCGACTGCGCCCCAGTGAAATTCAATGGGCGCTGAATCACGATGCGGTGCACGGGATCGCCTACGCGTTCAAGAATCCCGTCGCGGTCGCCGACTCCATCGAGGATCCCGACGACGACCGGAAGACCTACCTGGTGCGAGTCAAGCGCGACGACCTGGCCAACGCGCTGGAAAAGATCAACGAATGGATCTTCGACAATCCGGGCCCGGCCGGGATGCAGGCCTACGGATTCGTCCGCGCGCTGTCCCGAGAGGGGCTCACCGAACGCGCCAGCGGCGACGACGACAACCGTTAATTCCGCGCCGTCGAATTAGCTGGCTTTCGCTATTCGCCGTGCCCCGAGGTCGCGAAAACCTTAGCCTTAGGCCTGCATGCCACCGCATACGCGGATTCGGCGCAGTCGCCGCCACGGCGCCAGCGCCGGCGGCCGGTTTGCGGCGCATGGCCGGCGGGTGAGGAGTGTCGATGGGTGACGCGACCGCGGATTCGCGGGAGGGTACGCAATTCGGGCCGTATCGGCTGCGGCGGTTGGTCGGTCGCGGCGGCATGGGCGACGTCTACGAGGCCGAGGACACCGTCCGCGAGCGCATCGTGGCCCTGAAGCTGATGTCGCGCACCCTGTCCAACGACCCGGTCTTCCGTTCGCGGATGCAGCGCGAGGCCCGCACGGCCGGACGGCTGCACGAACCGCACGTCGTGCCCATCCACGACTTCGGCGAGATAGACGGCCAGCTGTACGTGGACATGCGGCTGATCGACGGCAAAGACCTGGCCAGCATGCTGAAGCGCTACGGGCCGATCTCACCGCCGCGGGCGATAGCTATTGTCCGCCAGATCGGTTCGGCGCTCGACGCCGCCCACACCGCCGGGATCCTGCACCGGGACGTCAAACCGGAAAACATTCTGGTGAGCGCCGACGACTTCGCCTACCTCGTCGATTTCGGCATCGCCAGCGCCACCTCGGACGAAAAGCTCACGCAATTCGGCACCACCGTGGGCACCGCCAAATACATGGCCCCGGAACGGTTCGGCGACTCCGAGATCACCGCGAAAGCCGACATCTACGCGCTGGCCTGCGTGCTGTACGAATGCCTGACCGGCTCGCCGCCCTACACCGGCGACCAGCTCAGCGTGATGGGCGCGCACATGCACCAGCCGATCCCGCGGCCGAGCGCGGCCCGGCCCAGCATCCCGGCCGCCTTCGACGGGGTCATCGCCCGCGGCATGGCCAAGGACCCGGCGGACCGCTTCCTCACCTGTGGTGACCTGTCGGCGGCCGCCTACGGCGCGCTGGCCGCACCCGATCAGGATCGGGCCACCGACATCTTGGAACGCAGCCAAATGGCAACGCCACCGGCCGCATTCGCCGGCCAGCCGGCCGGCGGCTTCGCGCCCGGGCCGCCCGTCGCCGCGCCGGCGCCACCGCCCCTCGGCGGCTGGCCCGCGCCGCCCGCCGCGCAACCCCTGACCGCCGGCGCCCCGGGGCTGCAGCCCGCCGCGTGGGGCGGCCCGCCGGTCTGGACGAACGCCGGCGCGACACCGCCGTGGGGCCAACCGCCGCGTTCCAGCCGCAAACCCTGGCTGTGGGTCGGTGTCGCCGCCACCCTGACGGTGGCGCTCATCGGGGTGATCCTCGGCGTCGTCCGTCCCTGGGAATCGAAGACCCGGCCCGCGCCCGCCCCACCCCCGCCACCGCCGGATGCCGTGGCGCTGCGGGTCCTCGATGACGGTGTGTTCGTGGGCAGTTCGGCGGCCCAGACCACGATCGACGTCTTCAACGAACCCATCTGCCCGCCGTGTGGCAGCTTCATCAGGTCGAACGCCACCGACATCGACACCGCCGTGAACAACAAGAAGCTCGCCGTGCGCTACCACCTGCTGAACTTCCTCGACGACAAGTCGCACAGCCAGGACTACTCGACGCGCGCGGTGGCGGCCACCTACTGCGTCGCCGGGCAGAACGACCCCAAGGTCTACGTCGACTTCTATTCCGGCCTGTTCGCCAGCAGCTTTCAGCCCCAAGAGGGCGCCGCCGAAGACCGCACCGACGGCGAGCTCGCGCAACTGGCCAAGACGGTCGGCGCGGATGGCGCCGTCGTCGCGTGCATCAAGTCCGGCGACGACATCGGCACCGCCAAGGCGAAGGCGGCGAACGGCTACTCGACCCTGTCGGCGGACAACGCCAATTCCACGCCCTTCGTCTGGGACGGCACGACCGCGGTGAACTACCAGAACCCGGCCTGGCTGACGAAACTCACCGGATAGCGAGCGGCCGGACCGGGGGCCGCCGGTGGGGCGAGCCGCCATCGCAGCACACGGGGATGTTGTACGTTTCCTGCGGCGAGTTGATTGGAGTCGGCGATGGGCGACGCGCAGGGCTCGCGGTCGGGAACGATGTTCGGCCCGTACCGCCTGGGCCGGCTGCTCGGCCGGGGCGGCATGGGCGAGGTCTACGAGGCCGAGCACACCGTCAAGCAGTGGACCGTGGCGCTGAAGCTGATGTCGCACACGTTCAGCCAGGATCCGGTGTTCCGCAAGCGAATGGAGCGCGAAGCCCGCATCACCGGCCGGCTGCTGGAGCCGCATGTGGTGCCGATCCACGACTACGGCGAGATCGACGGCCAGCTGTTCTTGGAGATGCGCCTCATCGAGGGTGCCGACCTGGACAGCCTGCTGCAACGGGAGGGACCGCTGCCCGCGCCGCGCGCGGTGGCCATCATCCACCAGGTCGCATCCGCCCTGGACGCGGCCCACGCCGCCGGGGTGACGCATCGCGACGTCAAACCGCAGAACATCCTGATCACCGGCGACGACTTCGCCTATCTGGTCGACTTCGGCATCGCCAGCGCCAAGACCGACGAGAAGCTCACCCAACTGGGCACCGCGGTGGGGACATTGAAATACATGGCGCCCGAACGCTTTTCGAGTGACTCGTCGAGCAGCGACGTGACGTCTCGCGCCGACGTGTACGCGCTGGCGTGCGTGCTCTACGAATGCCTGACCGGCGTGCCACCGTACGCGGCCGACAGCACGGGCGCGCTGGTCACCGCGCACCTGATGCACCCCATCCCCAAACCCAGCGCGCACGGCGTGAACCCGGCATTCGACGCGGTCATCGCGGCGGGAATGGCCAAGGATCCCAGCGAGCGCTACCCCACCGCCGGCGCGCTGGCGGACGCCGCGCACAAGGCGCTCACCAGCCCGGAACGCGAACGCGCCGCGACGATCCTGGAACGCAGCAGCACCGCGGTCGCCGAGGTCCCGATCAGCCCACCCGCGCCGCCGCGGCGCCGGCGCACCCGCTGGCCGATGGTGGCCGCCGCGGCCGTCGTCGCCGTCGCGATCAGCGCCGTCGGCGTCTGGCTGGTGCTCAAACCCACCAGCCAGCCGCAGCACCGGGCGAGCTCGGGCAAGACGGCGCCGCCGTCGGCCGCCGCCCCCAGCGGCGAGGCGGCGCGACTGATCAGCCTGCTGCCACCGGGCTACCTGCCGGGAACCTGCACGCCCGCCACTGCCGAGTCGGGCAGCATCTGGGTGCACGCGGTGGCCATGGTGACCTGCGGACAGAACACCCAGCCCGGCGGCCCGGCCCGGGCCACCTACGGCCTGTTCGCAACGCCCGACCGGCTGAAGAAGGCCTTCAACGACGACGTCGGCAACGTCAGCCTGGTGAACTGCCCCGGCGAGGGACGCTCGCCCGTCAGCTGGCACTACGACGAGACCCCCAACGACATGGCGGGCCTGATCGCGTGCGGCACCTACAACGGCCACCCGAACGTGATCTGGTCCAACGACGCCAGGCTCATGCTCAGCGACGTCACCGGCGATCCGGCGACCGTCGAAGACCTGCACACGTGGTGGGACGCGTACGGCTGACCCGTCCGGGCCTAGTCCGTGACCGGCTCCGAATCCTCTTGCCGCTCAGCGTCTTCCACGGTCAACGGCAGCGCCAGCTCCTCGAGCGGGCGCTGCTCGGCGGCGATGCCGAGCCACAACTCGACCAGCCCGGCCGCGGCCATCACCACCGCGCCGATCAGGAACGACCAGACGACCTCGCTGCGCATGCCCGAGTTGATCAGCTGACCGAACAGCAGCGGGCCGGTGATGCCGCCGATCGCCGTGCCCATCGCGTAGAAGAACGCGATCGCCAGGGCCCTGGTCTCCATCGGGAAGATCTCGCTGACCGTCAGGTACGCCGCGCTGGCGCCCGCCGACGCCAGGAAGAACGCCACGATCAACACGCCGATGAACGCCCACACGCCGCCGGCCTGGGTGAGGAACACGATCGCCAGCGCCACCACCGCCACCCCGGAACCGATGTAGGTCAACGTGATCATCGGCTTGCGGCCCACGGTGTCGAACAGGTGCCCGAGCACCAGCGGCCCGGCGAAATTGCTCAGGGCCCACAGCACGAAGAACACCGGCACCATGCCCGACGGCACGGCGTAGAACTGGCTGAGCAGCGTGCCGAGGTTGAACGTGACGCCGTTGTAGAGGAACGCCTGGCCGATGAACAGCGCCAGTCCCAGGATCGCGCGCCGCGGATAGAGCTTGAACGCCACGGCGGCGATCTCGCGGAACGAAATCGCCGTGCGCTGGCGGATCCGCAGCGCCTTGCCCTGCGGTTCGGGCAGCGGCTCGCCGGTCTCCCGCTCGACCGCCTCCTCGATGTCGCCGACGATCTGCTCGGCCTCCTTGTCGCGGCCGTGGATGAACAGCCAGCGCGGGCTCTCCGGGACGTTGCGCCGCACCAGCAACACGAAAATGCCGAGGATGGCGCCGATGCCGAAGGCGAGGCGCCAGCCGATGTCGGGCGGGAAGTTCGACGTGTCCAACAGGACCAGCGCGCCGCCCGCACCGGCGGCCGAGCCCAGCCAATAGGTTCCGTTGATCACCAGGTCGACCCGGCCGCGCACCCGCGCCGGGATCAACTCATCGATGGCCGAATTGATGGCGGCGTACTCGCCGCCGATGCCCGACCCGGTGAAGAACCGGGTCAGGAAGAAGTACCACGGGGCGAACGCGAACGCGGTGGCGACCGTGGCCACCAGGTAGATCGCCAGCGTGATGATGAACAGGTTGCGCCGGCCGAAGCGGTCCGTCAGGTGGCCGAAGAACAGCGCCCCCGAACACGCCCCCGCGATGTAGATGGCGGCCGCCATGCCGATCTGCGCGGCGTTCAGCGAGATGCCGCTGTTGTGCTCCATCAGCCGGGCCGAGACGTTGCCCACCATGGTGACCTCGAGCCCGTCGAGCACCCACACCCCGCCCAGCCCGACGACGACGCGCCAGTGAAACCGCGACCACGGCAACCGGTCCAGCCGTGCCGGCACGTGCGTCGAGATGGTCTTTGTTTGCGCGCTGGCACTCATGCGGTCTCCGTTCGGCGTTTGACAGAGATCTACCCACTCAGCACCCGTCGGCCTCAGCCGCGATCGGCCCGGGACTCTTCGGGGGTCCAGGCCTGCGGCTGGCCGGGGTGGCCGGGAAAGAGGAAGTCGATGAAGGCCGCGGCCGTGGGCTGGGGCTCGTGGTTGGCCAGCCCGGGGCGCTCGTTGGCTTCGATGAAGGCGTAGTCGGCGCCGCTGACGTCGGGCACCAGCAGGTCGATGCCGGTCACCGGGATGCCGATCGCCTCGGCGGCCGTCACCGCGACGCGGCACAGTTCGCTGTTGACGTGCGCGGTGACGTCGTGGATGGTGCCGCCCTGATGCAGGTTGGCGGTGCGGCGAACCCGCAGCCGGGTGCCCTGCGGCAGCACGTCGTCCAGGCTCCAGCCGGCCTCGGCGATCGTCGATTCCGTGAGGTCGTCGAGCGGGATGCGGGACTCGCCGCCGGTGGCCGCCGAGCGCCGCCGGCTCTCGGCCGCGATCAGGTCGCGCACGCTGTGCTCCCCGGTGCCGATGATCTCCGGGGGCATCCGCAGCGCGGCGGCGACGACGCGGCCGTCGATCACCACCAGCCGCAGGTCGTCGCCGGTCACCCGCTGCTCGATCAGCACGTCCGGGTATTGCTGCCGGGCCCGCGCCAGCGCGGAGCTGAGGTCGTCGGGTCCGTTGTCCGGCAGGACCCCGACGGTGATGCCCTTGCCCTGCTCGCCACGCGTCGGTTTGACGACGACCTCGCCGACCTCCTTGAGGAAGGCGAAGTCACCCTCGTCGAAGGTGGCCAGCCGGGCGCGCGGCACGGTGATGCCCGCCTCGGAGACCAGCCGGCGCGTCAGCCGCTTGTCGTCGCAGCGGCACATGGCCACCGCGGAGGTGTACTCGGACAGCGACTCGCGCGTGACGACGCTGCGGCCGCCGTGGGTCAGGCGCATCTCGCCCGTCTCGGCATCGAGCACCTCGACCCAGATGCCGCGGCGCAGCGCTTCGTCGGCGATGATCCGGGCGTACGGGTTGAGGTCGTCGATCGTCTCGGGCGGCGGGGTGAACAGCGGCTCGTTGATCGCGTTCTTGCGCTTGATCGCCAGCACCGGGACGCGGCGGAACCCCAGCTTCTCGTAGAGGCCGATGGCGGCGGCGTTGTCGTGCGCCACCGACAGGTCCATGTAGGCGCGGCCCGCGCTGCGGAAGTGCTCGGCCAGCGCCTTGGTCAGGGCGCCGCCGACGCCGGGGAGCCCGGCGGCCGGATCGACCGCCAGCGTCCACAGGCTCGAGCCCTCTTCCGGGTCGTTGAACAGCAACTCGTGGTCGACGCCGGTGACGGTGCCGACCACGGCCCCGTCCTCGTCGCGCACCGCGAGCAGATACTTCACCGCCGGCACGTTCTGATGGTTGTCCCAGATCACGTCGACGCCGGCCGGGACCATGCCGCAACGCACGTAGACGCGGTTCATGGCGTCGGCATCGATCGGGTCGTTGAGCGTGCGCACCGTCACGCCCAGCGGCGACGGCGCCAGGTTCTTCGTCTTAGGGGTGAAACGCAGCCGGTAGGTGTGGCTGGGGTCGATGAACAGCTCGGTGGGCGCCTCGGCAACCACCACGTGCGACTCGCGGGCGTAGATGCAGATGTCGCGACGCCCGGGCCCCTCGCGGCGCAGCGCCTCGACCAGTTCCTGGGAATTGGCGAAGGTCTGCCCGAAAATCAGCCGGCCCCAACCGAGTTCGAGCTCGACATCCTTGGCCATCGCGTCCACCAGCTCCGGCGGCGAGGCGTCGTGCAGACCGAGCGTGATCGCCTCGGTGTGGTCGCCGGACGGATCGACCGTGGTCATGCAACCGGGCCCGATACACCGTGACGCTGCAACCAGAGCTCGAGCAGGGCGATCTGCCAGAGCTCGTTACCCCGCAGCGGGGTCAGTTTGCCGTTGGGATTCTCCAGCAGGGTGTCGACCGCGTCTGCACGAAACAGCCCGCGCTCCTTGGCAACCGGCGCATAGAGGGCGTCGCGGACCATGTCGAGGTAGGGGCCTTCGAGATGGGTCAGCGCCGGAACCGGGAAATATCCCTTCGGTCGGTCGATGACCTCTGACGGAATCACCCGTCGCGCAGCCTGTTTCAGGACGCCCTTGCCTTCGTGGGCGATCTTGAGTTCCGGCGGGCAGGTGGCGGCGAGCTCGACCAGCTCGTGGTCGAGGAACGGCACCCGGCCCTCCAGGCCCCACGCCATCGTCATGTTGTCGACCCGCTTCACCGGGTCGTCGATCAGCATCACGGTCGTGTCGAGCCGCAGCGCGCGGTCGATGCCGGTCTCGGCGCCGGCCTGGGCGAAGTGCTCGGTGACGAACCGCAGGCTGGGGTCACCCGGCGCCATGATGCCCGGCCCCAGCAGGCCGGCCAGCTCCGCCGAATCGCGATCGAAGAAGGCACCGCGGTACTCGGCGACGGCACCCTCCAGCGATGCGGCGGCCGGCGAGCCCATCGGCGGGTACCAGTGGTAGCCGGCGAACACCTCGTCGGCGCCCTGACCGGACTGCACGACCTTCACGTGCCGCGCCACTTCCTGGCTCAGCAGGTAGAAGGCGACGCAGTCGTGGCTGACCATCGGCTCGCTCATCGCGCCGATGGCCCCGTCCAGCGCCGGCAGCATCCGGTCGGAATCGATGCGGATCTGGTGATGGTCGGTCTCGAAGCGCTTGGCCACGATGTCGGAGTACTGGAACTCGTCGCCCTTGACGCCGCCCGCCGACTCGAAGCCGATGGAGAAGGTCGACAGGCCGTGCTGGCCGGCCTCGGCGAGCAGACCCACGATCAGGCTGGAGTCCACGCCCCCGGACAGCAGGCAGCCGACCGGCACGTCGGCGACCAGGCGGCGCTTGACCGCCAGCCGCAGCGTGGACAGCACCGCGTCCTCCCAGTCGCGCTCCGACCAGTCGGCTCGGTCGGCGTGACGGGTGAAGTCGGGCGCCCAGTACGTGGTGACGGTGCGCCTGCCGTCCGGCTCGATGGCCACCAGCGACGCGGGCGGCACCTTGCGGACGCCGCGCAGGATGGTGTGCGGCGCGGGCACCACCGAGTGGAAGCTCATGTAGTGGTGCAGGGCGACCGGGTCGATCCGGGTGTCCACGCCGCCGCCGGCCAGCAGGGCCGGCAACGTGGACGCGAACCGCACGCGGTGGTTGTCCTCCGTCAGGTACAGCGGCTTGATGCCGAGCCGGTCCCGGCCGAGCAGCACCCGCCCGCTGTCGCGCTCGACGATGGCGAAGGCGAACATGCCGAACAGATGGCTGACGAAGTCGTCGCCCCAGCGGTGGTAGGCCTTGATCAGAACCTCGGTGTCGCTGTGCGAGAAGAACCGGTAGCCGTACCCGCTGAGCTCCTGCCGCAACTCCTTGTAGTTGTAGATGCAGCCGTTCCACGCCAGCGACAGGCCCAGCTCCGAGTCGACCATCGGCTGGGCGCCGGCTTCGGTGAGATCGATGATTTTGAGGCGACGATGGCCGAGCGCAACGCGACCCTGCGACCAGGCGCCGCCGGCATCCGGACCCCGTGGTGTCAGCACCGCGGCCATCGCTGAGACCGCCGCTACATCGGGCGCCTGCCCGTCGAGTCGTACCTCCCCGGTGACTCCGCACACGCCTTCGACCCTACCGTTGTCCGATTCCCAGCGCGCGTGAGCTCCACCAAAAGCGCTGCAACGGGCCACCTGCGGCCGCGATCAACGCATGGTGATCACCGCGATCGACGGATGTGTGAACTGAATCGCACCGGCGCCGCGAACCGCCCGAAACGCTCGTCACGTGGCGGTCGGTTCGTCGTCGCCGGACGCCGCGTTGAACCGTTCGTGCGGGGCCAGTTCGCGGCGCCGCTCCGCGCGAACCAGCCGCCGCAGCTGTTCGCCGTACATCTCGGCCGACTCGGCGGTCAGCATCTCGTTGTGGGTGCAGTCCACGGCGAACGTCAGGACGTCACCCGAGGCGTAGGGCTCCCAGGATCGGACCAGCAGCGAACTGCGGTCGCTTTGATCCCGCACCGCGGAGAAGACGCTGAGGTCACCGTCGAACAACCCCGGCTCGTGCAGCCGGTACAGCTCGATGTTGGCGTTGAGATTCCCGACCAGCAAATCGACGAGCTGCCGGTGCCGGGAGATGTCCGCGACCCCCGACTCGCGCAACAGCTCCGCCAGCTGCTCGTCGGTGGGCGGGCCGGTGTGCGCATCGGTGCTGATGTCGTAGGCCCGCAGGACGTCGTCGAGCACCTGCTGCTCGCTCAGCGCATGCTCCGGCAGGGCGATGCCGTCGTCGATGCTGGGTTGGGCGTCGAGCAGGATCAGGCGGCCGATCACGCAGCCCCGGCGCTGCAGCTCGATCGCGATCTCATGGGCGACGACGCCGCCGAACGACCAGCCCAGGATGTTATAGGGCCCACCGGGATAGACGTCCTGGATCCGGTCGGCGTAGACCTCGGCCAGTTCGCGGATGGAGCGCGGAGCGGCCTGGTCGGCCTGCGGGATTTGCTGGATGCCGAAGATCGCGCAGTCCACGTAGTTCCCGAGAACCTGGTACGGCCAGCTCACCCCGCCCGCCGGGTGGATGCAGAACAGCGGCACGCCGGACCCCTGTTTCAGGGTCTGCACGGGAACCACCTCGTCGGTGTCCGTCGCCTCGGCCCGCACCCGCTGGCTCAATTCCTTGACGGTGGGCGCGTCGAACAGGGTGCGTACCGCCAGGTCAACACCCAGTTCGGCGTTGATCGCCGCGACCACGCGCATCGCCGAGATGCTGTCGCCGCCCAGGTCGAAGAACGAGTCGTCGACGCCCACCTGGTCGGTGCCGAGCACGCGGGCGTAGACGTCCGCCAGGGCCCGCTCGGTGGGCGTGGACGGCGCCCGGTACGCGCCGCCGGTGTACTGCGCCGCCGGCAGGGCCCGGGTGTCGAGTTTGCCGTTGGGCGTCAACGGGATGGTGTCGAGCGCGACCACCGCCGCCGGAACCATGTAGACCGGCAGCCTCGCGGCCAGCGCGGTGCGCGCCTCGCCGGGGTCGGCGGTCCCCGTGACGTACCCGACCAGGCGCTTGACGCCGGGCTGGTCCTCGCGGGCGATCACCACGGCCTGGTCGACGTCGTCGAGCGCCGCCAGCGCGGCCTGGACCTCGCCGAGTTCGATGCGATAGCCGCGGATCTTGACCTGCTCGTCGGCGCGGCCCAGGTAGTCCAGCTGCCCGTCCGCGCGCCAGCGCACCAGGTCGCCGGTGCGATACATGCGCGCCCCGGGCGCCCCGAACGGGCACGCCACGAACCGCGAGGCCGTCAGCCCGGGCCGCCCGACGTACCCGGCGGCCACGCCGTCGCCGGCCACGTACAGCTCGCCGACCACGCCCGGGGCCACCGGACGCAGCCACGGGTCGAGCACGAACAGGGCCGCGCCGTCCACCGGCGAGCCGATCGGCGGCGCCCCGGATCCCCGCGTCAGCGGGGAGCTGATCGCCACGCACATGGTGGTCTCGGTCGGACCGTAGGCGTTGACCATCACCCGCCCCGGCGCCCACCGGTCCACCACGTCGGCCGGGCAGGCCTCGCCGACCATCACCAGCGACACCGACTCCAGGCCGTCGGGCGAAAGCATCGCCACGGCCGACGGCGTCTGGGTCAACACGGTGACCTCTTCGTCGACCAGCAGGGCGTGGAAGTCCTTCGGCGAGCGGGCCACCGACTCGGGCACCACGACCAGCCGCCCGCCGCGCAGCAGCGGAGCGAAGATCTCCCACACCGAGACGTCGAACGCGTACGAGTGGCTCTGCGTCCACACGCCCGGCCGCGGCAGGCCGGCGTCCAGGGACTCCAGCAGCTGGGTCACGTTGCGATGCGTGATCGCAACGCCTTTGGGGACGCCGGTGGTCCCCGAGGTGTAGATGACGTAGGCGATGCCGTCGGCCGCGGGTGCCGGCAGCGGGGTGGCCGCCTGGCGCTCGATCCGCGGGTCCTCGATGTCGATGACCGTCAGGCGCGAACCGTTCAGCCGCGACCGCAGGCCCGCCGTGGTGACGGCGGCGACCGGCGCGGCGTCGTCGAGCATGAAGCGGATCCGGGCGCCCGGCGCCGCCGGGTCGATCGGCAGGTAGGCCGCCCCGGTCTTGAGCACCGCCAGGATCGCCACGATCGCCTGCGCCGACCGGGAAAACAGCAGCGCCACAGACTCTCCCGGGCCCGCGCCCTGCTCGGCGAGCAGGTGGGCCAGCCGGTTGGCGGACTCGTCGACCTCGCGGTAGGTCATCGACGTGCCGCCCCAGTTGATCGCCACCGCGTCGGGCCGGTCGGCGACCTGGGCGTCGAACAGGGCGGGGATCGACGGCAGCGCGGCCCGCGGCCGGGCCAGCGCCGCGCGGTTATCGATCTCGTCCAGGCGGGCGTGCTCCGAGGCGTCGAGCAGGTCCACCGCCGACAGCGGCCGGTCCGGATCGGCGGTCATCGCCAGCAGCACCCGCTCCAGCCGGTCGCGGAGCGCCTCGACGGTCGGCGTGTCGAAGACGCCGGTGTCGTACTCCACCCGCAGGCCCAGCTCCTGGCCGGACAGCGCGGCCTGCATGGTCAGCGGATAGTGGTTGCGCTCGAACATGTTGACGTCGGCGATCGCCAGTTCGTGGTCGACCGCCATCGCCGAGGTGTCCAGCGGGTAGTTCTCGTAGGCGAACAGGGTGTCGAAGAGCTTCTCGTGACCGGTGATCCGGTGCATCTCGCTCAGCGACAGGTGCTGATGGTCGAGCGTCTCGGCGTGACCGCGCTGCAGCCGGCCGAGCAGCTCGGTCGTGGTGGTCGCCGCCGTCATGTCGGCGCGCACCGGGACGGTGTTGATCATCAGGCCCACCATCGATTCGGCGCCGACGACCTCGGCCGGCCGGCCCGACACGGTGGTACCGAAGGCGACGTCGTGCTGGCCGGTCAGCCAGGCCAGCAGCTGCGCCCACGCGGCCTGCAGCACGGTGCTGACCGTGGTGTGGCTGGAGCGGGCCAGCTCGCTGAGCGCCCGGGTGGTGTCCTCGGACAGCGCGAACGATTGCACGCCGCGGGCGCCGAGCTCCCGCTGCTGCGGCGGCCCGACCAGCGTCGGGGTGTCGAAGCCGGCCAGCAGCTCGCCCCACGCCGCGCGCGCGGCGTCCAGGTCGCGGTCGGCCAGCCAGGTGACGAACCTGCGATACGGCGCGGGCGCGGGCAGGCGCTGCCCGGTGTAGCAGGCGAACGTCTCGTTCAGCAGGATCGGCACCGACCAGCCGTCGAGCACGATGTGGTGGATGGTGAGGATCAGGCGGTGCCGGTCGTCCCCGGTGCGCACCAGCGCCGCGCGGACGGCCGGCTGGTCGGCCAGGTCGTAGACCGCCGCACGCTCGGACGCACACAGCCGCCGGATCTTCTCATCGGGCTCGCTGCCGTTCGGCTTGAACTCGAGGTACCGCCACGCCATCGCCGGATCCGCCGGGATGACCTGGACCGGCTCGTCGAACTGGTCGCAGAATCGGGCCACCAGGTGCGGGTGCCGGCCGACGACGGCGTGCATCGCGTCGCGCAGCCGGTCCCCGTCCAGCGGGCCGGTCAGCGTGAGGTCCAGCTGCACCACGTACAGGTGGTCGTCCCGATGGTCCCCGTTGTCCCCCGTGGAGTCGGCGTGGAAGAGCAGCCCCTCCTGCAGCGGCGTCAGCGGCAGCACGTCGGCGACCCGCAGCCGCCGCTCGAGCTCGTCGATCTGCTGCTGGTCCAGGCGCGCCGGGACGATGTCCGACGGGGTCAGGCCGCCTCCGCCGGTGCGGACGTGCGCGCAGATGCCGGCCAGGGCCTCGAACCACAACCGGCTCAGCCGCGCGACCTGCTCGCGGTCCAGCGCCGAGGCCGCCCACGTCCAGTTGGCGTGCAGCTGCGGGCCGTCCGCGGTGTCCATGGTGCCGGCGTTGAGGTCCACGGTGTGCATCAACGGCATCGGCACCGCGGTGCTGGTGGCGGTGGCCGACGAACCGTCCGCGGCGATCCGCCACAGCTCGTCGGAGAGCTCGGCGGCCGCGCCGCCCAACCGGCCCAGGTAGTTGAACCCGATCGCCGGGTCGGCGCCGTCGAGGTCGATTTCGGCGTTCAGGTAGCGCAGCAGCCCGTAGCTCAGCGGGTCCGGCAGCCCGCGCAGTTGTTCCTTGGCGTCCTTGATCAGCGCACCCAGGACCGGCGCTCCGGCGGTGACCTGCGACCAGGACAGCCCGCCGACGTTCAGCGCGACCGGGTATTTGGTGGTGAACCAGCCCACGGTCCGGGACAGGTCCACTCCGGGAGCCAGCTCTTCGTGGCGGCCGTGGCCCTCGACGTCGATGCCGATCGGCGAGCCGGCGTTACCCAGGAACTCCGCCCAGGCCAGCGCGAACCCGACCAGCAGGATGTCGTTGATGCCGGCGTGGAACGCGGCCGGCACCTCGCCGAGCAGCGTGCGGGTGGTCTTCACGTCCAGCGTCACCGCCATGTTCTCGGCGGTTTCGTAGGTGTCGACGTCGGGCCGAACCGCCGGCAGGGCGGCCGGCGTGGCGGCCACCCGCCGCCACGCGTCGGCCTGCGCGACCACGGCGGGCGACGACGCGTGCTCGGCGAGCAGCGCGGACCAGCGGGCGAACGACGTTCCGCCGGCGGGCAGCGCGATCGGTTGCCCGTGGTGGTGCTGGCCCCAGGCGATGTTGAGGTCTTCCAGCAGCACTCGCCAGGACACCCCGTCGACGGCGAGGTGGTGAATGATCAGCACCAGCTGGCGGGTGGCGGCCACCCACAGCGCGCTGAGCATCACCCCGGCGGCCGGGTTCAACCGCGACCGCGCCTCGATGATCGCCGCGTCGGACAGCGCGTCGACGGCATGCACGCGCTGGGCCGCGTCGACCGAGCCCGGCTCGGGCACCCGCAGCGACCATTCGCCGGAGTCGTCGTCGACGCGCAGCCGCAGCATGGCGTGCCGGTCCAGCAGGGCCTGCAACACGGTCACCACGTCGGCCTCGGTGACGCCGGCCGGTGCGGCCAGCACCATCGTCTGGTTGAACTGGTCGACGGGACCGTCGACGCTGCGCAGCCAGCGGATGATCGGGGTGGCGGCGATGTCGCCGACGCCCTCGTCGGCCACGCCGTATTCACCGTCGGTCACGCCGGCCACCCGGGCCAGCCGGGCCACGGTCTGCTCGGTGAAGATGTCGCGGGTGCGCAGCACCAGGCCGGCGGCCCGCGCGCGGGTCACCACCTGCATCGAGGAGATGCTGTCGCCGCCGAGGTCGAAGAACGAGTCGTCGATGCCGACCCGGTCGACACCCAGGACCTGCGCGTAGATGCCGGCCAGGGTCTCCTCGACCGGGCTGCCGGGTGCGCGATACCGGTCGACGTCGCGGTATTCGGGTGCGGGCAGGGCCCGCACGTCGAGCTTGCCGTTGGCCGTCAACGGCAGCGCCTCGAGCGTCACGACGGCCGCCGGGACCATGTAGGCCGGCAGGTGATCGGCCAGCCGGGTGCGGATCTCGACCGGGTCCGCTCCCCCGGTGATGTAGCCGACCAGGCGCTTGTCACCGGGCCGGTCCTCGCGGGCGATGACGACCGCCTGCTCGACGCCGTCGAGTGCGGCCAGCGCCGAGCGCACCTCGCCGAGTTCGATGCGGTAGCCGCGGATCTTGACCTGCTCGTCGGCGCGGCCCAGGTACTGCAACTGCCCATCGGAGCCCCAGCGCACCAGGTCGCCGGTGCGGTACATGCGCGCCCCGGGCGCCCCGAACGGGCACGCCACGAAGCGCGACGCGGTCAGCTCGGCGCGGCGCCAGTAGCCGACCGCGACGCCGCCGCCGGCGACGTACAGCTCGCCGACCACGCCGTGCGGCACCGGGCGCAGGAACTCGTCCAGGACGAAGGCCGCCGCCCCGGGCACCGGGGAGCCGATCGGCACCGGCGCGTTGGCGGCCGCGCCCGCCTGCAGCGGCGCGCTGACCGCCGCGTACACCGTCGCCTCGGTGGGGCCGTAGGCGTTGATCATCGCGCGGCCCGGCGCCCACCGGTCGACCAGTTCGGCCGGGCAGGCCTCACCGGCGACCACCAGCGCCGCGGACTCCAGTCCCTCGGGCGACAACACGTCCGCCGCCGACGGGGTCTGGCTGATCACGGTGACCCCTTCGGCGACCAGTAGCGCGTGGAAGTCCTCCGGCGACCGGACCACCGCGTCGGGGATGACCACCAGGCGCCCGCCCTGCAGCAGCGCGCCGAAGATCTCCCACACCGAGACGTCGAAGGCCAGCGAGTGCCATTGCGACCACACGCCCTCGTGCGGCAGGCCGGACTCCCCCGAGGCCAGCAGCTGCGCGACGTTGCGGTGCGCGACCGCAACACCTTTGGGCACACCGGTGGTGCCGGAGGTGTAGATCAGGTAGGCGATGTCGTCGGGGCTCGGCGCCGGCAGCGGGGTTGCAGGCTGGGCGTCAACGCCCGGGGCATCGACGTCGCCGACGTCGATGACGGGGACGTGATGGCCATACAGCCGCTCCGCCAGCTCGGCGGTGCTGATCGCGACCATCGGCGCGGCGTCGCCGAGCATGAATCCGATCCGCTCGGCCGGCAGCGCCGGGTCGATCGGCAGGTAGGCGGCCCCGGCCTTGAGCACGGCCAGGATCGCCACGATCGCCTCGGCGGACCGTCCGAACAGCAGCGCGACCCGCTCGCCGCGGCCGACGCCCAGTCCGGCCAGGCGGCGGGCCAGCCGGTCGGCGGCCTCGTCGAATTCGCGATAGGTCCACGAGCGGTCCTCGCAGCGCAGCGCCACCGCGTCCGGGACGCGCGCCACCTGCTCGGCGAACAACGCCGGCACCGACGCGTCGACGGTGGCGGGCGCCGTCAGCACCGCGCGGTTGCCGAGGGCGTCCAGGCGGGCGTGCTCGCGACGGTCGAGCAGATCGACCGTGGACAGCGCACGGGTGGGATCGGCCGTCATCGCCTCCAGGACGCGCTGCAGGCGGGCGATCAGCGTCTCGATGGTCTCCGCGTCGAACACGTCGGTGCGGAACTCCACCCGCCCGCCGATCCCGGCGGGCTCGTTGTCCTCGGCCCAGCGCTCGGCCAGCGAGAACACCAGATCCATGCGGGCGACCTGGGTGTCCAGCGGTATCGACGTGACCTGCACGTCGTCGCCCAGCGCCAGCCCGGCGCCCGGTTCGCTGTCCTGCCCGGCGAAGTTCTGCCAGGCCAGCATCACCTGCACCAGCGGGTGATGCGTCAGGCTCCGGGTCGGGTTGACCCGCTCCACCAGCACCTCGAACGGCACGTCCTGATGCTCGAAGGCCTCCAGGCTGCGCGCCCGCACCCGGGTCAGCAGCTCGGTGAAGCTCGGATCGCCGGCCAGGTCCACCCGCAGCACCAGGGTGTTGACGAAGAAGCCGACCAGGTCCTCGAGCGCGGGGTCGCGCCGCCCGGCGATCGGGAAGCCGACCGCCACGTCGGTGCTGGCGCTGATCTTGGACAGCAGCACCGCCAGGGCGGCCTGCACCACCATGAAGCTGGTGGAGTTGTACTCGCGGGCCAGCCCCGCGATCTGCTGTTGCAGGTCGGCCGGCCAATCCACCTCGACGGCCGCCCCGCGCTGGTCGGCGACCGGCGGGTAGGGCCGATCGGTGGGCAGCTGCAACCGCTCCGGCATGCCGGCCAGCGCGTCCTGCCAGTAGGCCAGCTGCCCGGCGATGCGGCTGCCGCTGTCGGCGAGCTCGCCGAACTGCGCGCGCTGCCACAGGGTGTAGTCGACGTACTGCACGGCCAGCGGCTCCCAGTCGGGGGCCCGCCCGGCGCACCGGCTGGCGTAGGCCATGCCCAGGTCGCGCACCAGCGGCCGCAGCGACCAGCCGTCCGCGGCGATGTGATGCACCACCGCGACCAGCACGTGCTCGTCGTCGTCGACGCGGAACAGCGAGGCGCGCAACGGGATCTGGGTGGCCAGGTCGAACGTCTCGCGGGCCGCGGCGTCGACGGCCTCGCGCAACCGGCCCGCCGACCAGCCGCGGGCGTTCACGGTCCGCCAGCTCAGATCGGCTTGCTCGACCGGGATCACCACCTGCTGCGGCGTGTCGTCGGTCGCGGCGAACACCGTGCGCAGGCTCTCGTGCCGGGCCACCACGTCGGCCAGGGCCGCGCCCAGCGCCCGGGCGTCGAGGCGCCCGTGCAGCCGCAGCGCCGCCGCCATGTTGTACACCGGCGACGGTCCCTGCAGCTGGTCCAGGAACCAGAGCCGGCTCTGCGCGAAGGACAGCGGGATCACCGCCGGCCGCTCGCCCGCCACCAGGGGGTCCAGCCGGCCGGAGTCCTCGCCGATGCGCGGCGCCAGCTGGGCGACGGTGGGCGACTCGAAGATCACGCGGACCGCGACGCCGACGTCCATGGCGCTGTTGACGGCCGCGATCACCCGCATCGCGGAGATGCTGTCACCGCCGAGGTCGAAGAAGGAGTCGTCGACGCCGACGCGTTCGACGCCGAGCACGTGGGCGTAGATGCCGGCCAGGATCTCCTCGGTGGGGGTGGTCGGCGAGCGGTAGCCGGCCGCGGAGTATTCGGGGGCGGGCAGGGCGCGGATGTCGAGCTTGCCGTTCAGGGTCATCGGCAGCGCCTCGAGCACCACCACCGCGGCCGGGACCATGTAGCCGGGCAGCCGGTCGGCCAGCTGCGTGCGGGCCTCGGCCGGGTCGGCGTCGCCGATGACGTAGCCGACGAGGCGCTTGTCACCGGGTCGGTCCTCGCGGGCGATGACGACCGCCTGCTCGACGCCGTCCAGCGCGGCCAGCGCCGAGCGCACCTCGCCGACCTCGATGCGGTAGCCGCGGATCTTGACCTGCTCGTCGGCGCGGCCGAAGTACTGCAGCTGCCCGTCGGGGCCCCAGCACACCAGGTCGCCGGTGCGATACATGCGCGAGCCGGGCTCGCCGAACGGGCAGGGCACGAACCGCGTCGCGGTCAGCCCGGGCCGCCGCACGTAGCCGTAGCCGACGCCGCGACCGGCGACGTACAGCTCGCCGACCACGCCGGCCGCCACCGGGCGCAGCCAGCCGTCCAGGACGAACAGCGCCGCCCCGGGCACCGACGAGCCGATCGGCGGCGCGCCCGAGCCCGCGGCCAGCGGCGTGCTCATCGACGAGAAGATGGTGGCCTCGGTCGGACCGTAGACGTTGAGCATCGTCCGTCCGGGCGCCCAGCGGTCCACCAGCTCGGGCGGGCAGGGCTCGGCCCCGATCACCAGCGCTGCGGACTCCAGACCCTGCGGCGACAGCATCCGCACCGCCGACGGGGTCTGGCTCAAGACGGTGACCTTCTCCGCGACCAGCAGGGCGTGGAATTCCATCGGCGAGCGGGCCACCGAGTCGGGCACCACCACCAGCCGGCCGCCGTGCAGCAGCGCGCCCCAGATCTCCCACACCGAGAAGTCGAAGGCGTACGAGTGGAACTGGGTCCACACCTGGTCGGCCGACAGCGTGACGCCGACGGCCTGCGCATCGAACAGCCGGGTCACGTTGCGGTGGCTGACGGCCACGCCCTTGGGCACACCGGTGGTGCCCGACGTGTAGATGATGTGCGCGACGTGCTCGGGGGCCGGCGCCGGCAGGGCCGTGCGGGGCTTGCGGGCCACGGCACGGTCGTTGATGTCGATGACGATCAGGTCGTGGGCGTCCAGCTTGTCCGCCAGCGCGGCGACCGTGATCGCGGCCATCGGCGCGGTGTCGGTGAGCATGAAGTCGATGCGGGCCGCCGGCAGCGCCGGATCGATGGGCAGGTAGGCCGCGCCTGTTTTCAGCACCGCCAGGATCGCCACGATCGCGTCGGCCGACTTCCCGAACAGCAGGGCCACGGCCTCGCCCGGGCCCACACCACGCTCGATCAGCAAGTGCGCCAACCGGTTCGACTTCTCGTCGAGCTCCCGGTACGACATGGACCGGCCCTCGAAGGTGACCGCCGCGGCCCGCGGGCTGCGCGCCGCCTGCGCGGCGAACAAGGCCGGGATGGACGCCGACGTGCCGGGCTGGGCCAGTACGGCCCGGTCGCCCCACGCGTCCAGCCGGTCGTGTTCGGCGTCGTCGAGCTGGTCGATCGAGGACAAGCGCCGCGCCGGGTCGGTGGTCATGACGACCAGCAGGCGCCGCAGCCGCTCGATCAAGGTTGCGATCCGCGCCGCGTCGAAGACGTCGGTGTCGTATTCGACCTGCAAGCGCAGTTCCTCGCCGGGCTGGGCCTGCACGGTCAGCGGGTAGTGGGTCGATTCCCGGCTGGTGATGTCGGTGACGGCCAGCTCCTGGTCGGCCGACAGCGCGCTGGCGTCGATCGGATAGTTCTCGTACGCGAACAGGGTGTCGAACAGCTGGTCCTGGCCGGTGATGCGGTGAATCTCGTTGAGCGCCAGGTGCTGATGGTCCAGCGTGTGGTTGTACGCGCCCTGCAATTGGTCGAGCAGCTCGGCGGTGGTGGTGGTCGCGGTGATGTTCGCCCGCACCGGAACGGTGTTGATGAGCAGGCCCACCATGGTGTCCGCGCCGGCGACCTCGGCCGGACGGCCGGACACGGTGGTGCCGAACACGACGTCGCTTTGGCCGGTCAGGCCGCACAGCAGCTGCGCGAAGGCGGCCTGCAGCACGGTGTTGACGGTGGTGTGGCGCGCGCGGGCCAGGTCGGTGACGGCCTGGCTGAGCTCGGCGGGCAGGGCGAACGACTCGACGCCTTGCGGCCCGAGCTCGGTGCGGCCCGGGGGCCGACCAGGGTCGGGGCGTCGAAGCCGGCGAAGACCTCGGCCCAGGCCGCGCGGGCGGCGTCGATGTCCCGTCCGGCCAGCCAGTCGACGAAGCCGCGGTAGGGCGCGGACGCCGGCAGGCGCTGGCCGTAGTAGCCGGCGAAGATCTCCCCCAGCAGGATCGGCATGGACCAGCCGTCGAGCACGATGTGGTGGTTGGTCAACACCAGCCGGTAGCGCTCGGGGGCGGTGCGGGCCAGCGCCACGCGGAAGGCCGGCTGCTCGGCCAGGTCGCCGCAGACCGCGGCGCGCTCGGCGGCGCACAGCCGCGCGACCCGCCCCTCGGCGTCGGCGTCGCCGTCCAGCTCGAGGTACTGCCAGGCCGCCGCCGGGTCGGCCGGGATGATCTGGACGGGCTCGTCGTACCGGTCGCAGAACCGGGCCACCAGGTTGGGATGGCGGTCGATCATCGCCTGCACGGCGTCGCGCAGCCGGTCCGGGTCGAGCGGGCCGGTGACGCTGATGTCCAGCTGTCCCGCGTACAGGTCGTCGGTCGCCTGCGCGGTGTTGGCGTGGAAGAGCAGGCCGTGCTGGACCGGGGTCAGCGCCAGCACGTCGGCGATGTGGTGCTGCCGCGCAAGCTGATCGATCTGCTGTTGGCTCAGGCGGGCGGGCGCGATGTCCGACGGCGTCAGGCCGCCGCCCCCGGAGCGCACGTGCGCGCAGATGCCGGCCAGGGCCTCGAACCACAGCCGGCCCAGGCGGGTGACCTGCTCGTCGCTGCACGCCGAGGGCGCCCAGGTCCAGTTGGCGTGCAGCTGCGGGCCGTCCTCGGCGTCGACGGTGACCGCGTTCAGCTCGACGGTGTGCATCAGCGGCATCGGGATCGCGGTCGCGGCGCGGGTGACCGACCAGCCGTCCGGTTCGGGGCGCCACATGGCGTCGGTGAGCTCGGCGCTGCCGGTTCCCAGGCCGCCCTGGCGTCCCAGGTAGTTGAAGCCGATCGGGGGCTCCGGGGCGTCCAGGTCGACGTCGGTGTTCAGGTAGCGCAGCAGCCCGTAGCTCAGCGGATCCGGCAGGGCCCGCAGCTGTTCCTTGGCGTCTTTGAGCACCGCGCCCAGCGCGGCGCCGCCGGAAGCGACCTGAGCCCACGAAACACCGTGCACCGCAAGGGAAACCGGGTACTTGGTGGTGAACCAGCCGACGGTGTGGGACAGGTCGACGTCGCGGGCCAGTTCCTCGTGGCGCCCGTGGCCTTCGACGTCGATGCCGATCGGCGCGCCGGAATCGCCGGCGAACTCCGCGCATGCCAGCCCGAACGCGATCAGCAGGATGTCCTGCACGCCGGCGTGGAACGCGGCGGGCACGTCACCGAGCAGCGTGCGGGTGGTCTCGGCGTCGAGTTCCATCGACAGGTGTCCGGCGGTGGCGAACGTGTCCACGTCGGCGCGCACCGGGGGCAACACCGCGGGCGCCGACGCGACCCGCCTCCAGGCGTCGGCCTGATCCACCACGTCGCGGTGGTACGCGCGTTCGGCCAGCCGCTCCGACCACCGGGCGAACGAGGTGCCCGCGGCGGGCAGCGTCACGGGCTGCCCGCCGTGATGCTGAGCCCACGCGATGTTCAAGTCCTGCAACAGGATTCGCCAGGAAACACCGTCGACGGCCAGGTGGTGAACGATCACCACCAGTTGCCGGGTGGCGTTCGCCCACACCGCGCTGAGCATCACGCCTGCGGCCGGGTTCAACCGCGACCGCGCCTCGATGACCGCCTCGTCGGACAGTTCGTCCACCGCGTGCAGGCACGCGCGCGCGTCCACCGAGCCGGGCTCGGGCACGGTCAGCGACCAGCCGGTGGCGGCGTCCCTGTCGACGTGCAGCCGCAGCATCGCGTGGCGGTCCAGCAGCGCCTGCAGCACCGCGACGACGTCGGCCTCGGTGACCGCGGCGGGCGCCTGCACCAGCATGGCCTGGTTGAACTGGTCGACGCGGCCGCCGGCGTTTTCCACGTCCTGCAGCCACCGGATGATCGGGGTGGCCTGCACCGGCCCGAGCCCCTCGTCGGCCACGGCGGAGTCGGCGTCGAGGACTTCGGCCACCCGGGCCAGCCGGGCCACGGTCTGCTCGACGAAGATGTCGCGCGTCTTGCACACCAGGCCGGCGGCGCGCGCCCGCGTCACCACCTGCATCGACGAAATGCTGTCGCCACCGAGGTCGAAGAAGGAGTCGTCGACGCCGACGCGCTCGATGCCGAGCACCTGGGCGAAGATTCCGGCCAGGATTTCTTCAATGGCGTTGTCGGGGGCGCGATACCGGTCGGCGTCCTGGTAGTCGGGCGCGGGCAGGGCGCGGGTGTCCAGCTTGCCGTTGGGGGTCAGCGGCAGGGCCTGCATCACCACCACGGCGGTCGGGATCATGTAGCCCGGCAGCCGCTCGGCCAGCGCGGCACGCACCGCGGCCGGGTCGGCGGTGCCGGTGACGTAACCGACCAGGCGCTTGTCTCCGGGCCGGTCCTCGCGGGCCACCACGACCGCCTGCTCGACGCCGTCCACCCAGGCCAGCGCCGCGCGCACGTCGCCGAGTTCGATGCGGTAGCCGCGGATCTTGACCTGCTCGTCGGCGCGGCCCAGGTAGTCCAGCTGCCCGTCCGCGCGCCAGCGCACCAGGTCGCCGGTGCGGTACATGCGCGCCCCGGGCGCCCCGAACGGGCACGCCACGAACCGCGCCGCGGTCAGGCCGGGGCGTTGCCAGTAGCCGCAGGCCACGCCCGCGCCGGCGACATACAGCTCGCCGACCACGCCCGGGGCACCGGCCGCAGCCATTCGTCGAGCACGAACGACGCCGCGCCCGGCACCGGGGAGCCGATCGGCACCACGCCCGGCGAGCCCGCCCCCAGCGGCGCGCTGATGGCGGCGTACACCGTGGCCTCGGTGGGGCCGTAGGCGTTGATCATCGCCCGGCCCGGCGCCCACCGGTCCACCAGTTCGGACGGGCAGGCCTCGCCGGCCACCACCAGGGTGACCGAGTCGAGCCCGGTGGGCGAGAGCGCTCCGGCCGCGGACGGGGTCTGGCTGAGCACGCTGACCTGTTCGGCCACCAGCAGCGCGTGCAGGTCTTCGGGTGAGCGCGCCACCGACTCGGGCACCACGACCAGCCGGCCGCCGTGCAGCAGGGCGCCGAAGATCTCCCACACCGAGACGTCGAACGCCAGCGAATGCCATTGCGACCACACGCCGGTGCGCGGCAGACCCGAGTCGCCGGACGTCAGCAGCTGGGTGACGTTGCGATGCGTGACGGCAACGCCTTTGGGGACACCGGTGGTGCCCGAGGTGTAGATCAGGTAGGCGAGGTGCTCCGGTCCCGGTGCCGGCAGCGCGGTGGCGGGCCGGTCGCCGATGGCCGGGTCGTTCACGTCGATGACCTTGACGTGGTGGCCGTCGAACCGGTCGGTCAGCTCCGCGGTGGTGATCGCGGCGATGGGCGCGGCGTCGCCGAGCAGGAAACCGATCCGGGACTCGGGCAGCGCGGGGTCGATCGGCAGGTAGGCCGCCCCGGACTTGAGCACGGCCAGGATGGACACGATCGCCTCGGCCGACCGCGAAAACAGCAGCGCCACAATCTGTCCCGGGCCGGCGCCCCGCTCCACGAGGCAATGCGCCAGCCGGCTCGAGACCTCGTCCAGCTCGCGGTAGGTCAGCGAGCGGCCGTCGCAGACCAGCGCGACGGCGTCCGGGGTGCGGGCCGCCTGGGCGGCGAACAACGCTGGGACGGAATCGGTTTCGGGCGCCGATCCGGTCACCGCGGCGCGGTTGCCGATCTCGTCGAGCCGGGCGTGTTCGGCGTCGTCGAGCAGGTCGACCGACGAGACCGCCCGCGCGGGATCGGTGGTCATCGCGAGCAGCACGCGCCGCAACCGGTCGATCAGCGCCCGGATGCTGGCCGCGTCGAAGACGTCGGTGCGGAATTCGACGGTCCCGCCGATGCCGTCGGGTTCGCCGCCGTCGGTCCAGCGCTCGCCCATCGAGAAGGTCAGGTCCATGCGGGCGGTCTGGGTGTCGACCGGGATCGGCGTCACGTCGACGTCGCCCAGCGACAGCCCGGCCGCGGGACCGCTGTCGTGCCCGGCGAAGTTCTGCCAGGCCAGCATCACCTGCACCAGCGGGTGATGCGTCAGGCTCCGGGTCGGGTTGAGCCGCTCCACCAGCACCTCGAACGGCACGTCCTGGTGCTCGTAGGCGGACAGGCTGCGCTGGCGCACCTGCGACAGCACCTCGGCGAACGTGGGATCGCCGCCTAGCTCTGTCAGGTCGACGCGCAGCACCAGGGTGTTGACGAAGAAGCCCACCAGCTCGTCGAGCGCGGGGTCACGCCGCCCGGCGATCGGGAAGCCCACCGCCACATCGGGATTGGCGCCGAGCTTGGACAGCAGCACCGTCAGCGCGGTCTGAACGACCATGAAACTGGTGGCGTTGTGCTGGCGCGCCACTTCGCCGACGCGCCGCTGCAGCTCGGTCGGCCAGTCGATTTCGACCGTGGCGCCGCGCTGGTCGGCCACCAGCGGGTAGGGCCGGTCGGTGGGCAACTGCACCCGCTCCGGCATCCCGGCCAGGGCGTCCTCCCAGTAGGACAGCTGGGCCGCGATGCGGCTGTTGCCGTCGTCCAGGTCGCCGAATTGCGCGCGCTGCCACAGCGTGAAGTCGACGTACTGCACCGGCAGCGGCGTCCAGTCGGGTCCGCGCCCGGCGGCCCGGCCGGCGTACGCCACCCCCAGGTCGCGCACCAGCGGGGTGATGGACATGCCGTCGGCGGCGATGTGGTGCACCACGGCCACCAGCACGTGCTGGTCGTCGCGGATCCGGAAAAGCTCTGCCCGCAACGGGATTTGGGCCGACAGGTCGAAGGTGTAGCGGGCCGTCTCGCCGATCGCCTCGTCCAGCTGGCCTGCCGACCAGCCGCCGGCGTCGACGATCTCCCAGCCGAAATCGGCCTTGTCCGGGGGGATTACCACCTGATGTGGGGTCCCCTCCGGGGCCGCGAACAGGGTGCGCAGGCTCTCGTGGCGGGCCACCACGTCGCCCAGGGCCGCACCGAGCGCCTCGGCGTCGAGGCGGCCGTCCAGCCGCAGCGCGGCCGCCATGTTGTAAACCGGTGAGGGGCCCTGCAATTGGTCGAGGAACCACAACCGGTTCTGCGCGAACGACAGCGGGACGACGGCGGGCCGCTCACCGGCCGTCAACGGGTCCAGTCCGGTTCCGCCCTCGCCGATCCGGGGTGCCAGCTGGGCCACCGTGGGCGCCTCGAACACGACGCGCACCGCGAGGCCGGCGTCCAGGCTCGCGTTGATCGCGGCGATCAGGCGCATGGCGGAGATGCTGTCGCCGCCGAGGTCGAAGAAGGAGTCGTCGACGCCGACCCGTTCGACGTCGAGGATCTCGGCGTAGATGCCGGCCAGGATTTCCTCGGTGGGCGTTTCCGGGGCGCGGTATTCGCCGGCGGTGTATTCGGGTGCGGGCAGGGCGCGGGTGTCGAGCTTGCCGTTGGCGGTCAACGGCATTGCGTCGAGGGTCATGACCGCGGCGGGGACCATGTAGGCGGGCAGCCGCTCGGCCAGCGCGGTGCGCGCCGCGGCCGCGTCGGCGCTGCCGGTGACGTAGCCGACGAGGCGCTTGTCGCCGGCGCGATCCTCGCGGGCGATGACGACGGCCTGCTCGACGCCGTCGAGTCCGGCCAACGCGGACTGGATTTCGCCGAGTTCGATGCGGTAGCCGCGAACCTTGACCTGCTCGTCGGCGCGCCCGAAGTACTGCAGTTGGCCATCGGCGTTCCAGCGCACCAGGTCGCCGGTGCGGTACATCCGGGTGCCGGCCCCGCCGAACGGGCAGGCGACGAACCGCGACGCGGTCAGGTCGGGCCGGCCGACATACCCCGCGGCCACACCGGATCCGGCGACATACAGCTCACCGACGACGCCGGGCGGCACCGGCCGCAACGACTCGTCGAGGACGAACAGCGCCGCCCCCGTCACCGGGGACCCGATCGGCACCGGCCCGTCGGCGGCCGAGCCCGGCGCCAGGGGCGCGCTGATGGTCACGCACATCGTGGTCTCGGTCGGGCCGTAGGCGTTGACCATGACCCGTCCGGGCGCCCACTGGTCCACCACCTCGGCCGGGCAGGCCTCGCCGGCCATCACCAGCGACACCGACTCCAGCCCCTCGGGCGAGAGCATCGCCACCGCCGACGGCGTCTGGGTCAACACGCTGACCTGTTGGGCGACCAGAGCGTCGTGCAGGTCTTGCGGCGAGCGGGCGACGGATTCGGGCACCACGACCAGCCGGCCGCCGCGCAGCAGCGCGCCGAAGATCTCCCACACCGAGACGTCGAACGCCAGCGAGTGGCTGTGCGACCACACCCCCGCGGCCGGCAGGCCGGCATCCAGCGATCCCAGCAGCTGCGTCACGTTGCGGTGGGTGATGGCAACGCCTTTGGGCACACCGGTGGTGCCCGAGGTGTAGATCAGGTAGGCGACACCGTCCGGTGTCGGCAGCGGCAGTCCCGTTTCGGGCTGGGTGTCGATGCGCCGATCGTCGACGTCGATGACGGCCACGCCGTACCCGTCGAACCGCCCGGCCAGGTCGGCGGTGGTGACCGCGACGACCGGCTTGGCGTCGCCGAGCATGAACTCGATCCGGGTGTCCGGCGAGGACGGATCGATCGGCAGGTAGGCCGCCCCGGTCTTGAGCACCGCCAGGATCGACGCGATCGCCTCGGCCGACCGCGAAAACAGCAGCGCCACAGTCTGTCCGGGGCCGGCGCCGTGGTCCACCAGGTAGTGCGCCAGCCGGTTCGACGCCTCGTCCAGCTGGCGGTAGGTCACCGACAGGCCCTCGCACACCAGCGCGACGGCGTCCGGTGTGCCGGCGACGTGGGTGGCGAACAGTTCGGGCACCGACGTGGGTGCGCCCGCGGGACGGGTCAGAACGCCGTTGTTGCCAAGCTCTTTCAGGCGGGCGTGCTCGGCCTCGTCGAGCAGGTCCACGGACGACAGCAGGTGGGTGGGATCGGCGGTCATCGCCGTCAACACCCGCCGCAACCGCGCGATCAGCGTCTCGATGGTGGCCGCGTCGAACACGTCGGTGCGGAACTCGACCCGCCCGCCGATGCCGGCGGCCTCGCCGGCGGCGTTCCAGCGCTCGGCGAGTGAGAACACCAGGTCCATGCGGGCCGACTGGTCCTCCACCGGCACGGACGCGACCTCGAGATCGCCCAGGGCCAGGCCGGCGGCCGGGTCGTCGTGCCCGGCGAAGTTCTGCCAGGCCAGCATCACCTGCACCAACGGGTGATGCGTCAGGCTCCGGGTCGGGTTGACCCGCTCCACCAGCACCTCGAACGGCACGTCCTGGTGCTCGAAGGCCTCCAGGCTGCGCCCCTGTACGCGCTCCAGCAGCTCGGCGAAGCTGGGGTCGCCGGCCAGGTCGATCCGCAGCACCAGGGTGTTGACGAAGAAGCCGACCAGCCGGTCGAGGGCGGGGTCGCGCCGGCCGGCGATCGGGAAGCCCACCGCCACATCGGAACTCGCGCCGATCTTGGACAGCAGCACCGCCAGGGCGGCCTGTACGACCATGAAGCTGGTGGCGTTGTGCTCGCGGGCCAGACGACGCACCTGTTCCTGCAGCTCCGCCGGCCAGTCCACCACCACGCTGTCGCCGCGCTGATCGGCCACCGGCGGGTAGGGCCGATCGGTAGGCAGCTGCAGCCGTTCGGGCATGCCGGCCAGCACCTGCTCCCAGTAGGCCAGCTGGCTGCCGATGCGGCTGGCGCTGTCGTCGAGGTCACCGAATTGGGCCCGCTGCCACAGCGTGTAATCGATGTACTGCACCGGCAATTCGGCCCATTCGGGGGCGTGTCCGGCGCACCGGCCGGTGTAGGCCACGCTCAGGTCGGCGCCCAGCGGCGTCAGCGACAAGCCGTCCGCGGCGATGTGGTGCACCACGATCACCAGCACATGCTCGTCCTCGGCAACCGCGAAAAGCTGTGCCCGCATGGGGATTTCGGCGGCCAGGTCGAACGTGTAGCGGGTTGCCGCCTTGATGGCGTCGTCCAGCCGGCCGGCCGGCCATGCGGTGGCGTCGACGACGTCCCAGCCGAATTCGGCGCGCTCGGCGGGCACCACCACCTGCTGCGGGGTCCCCTCGTGCGCCGGGAACAGGGTGCGCAGGCTTTCGTGGCGGCCCACCACGTCGGCCAGCGCCGCGCCTAGGGCCTCGGCGTCGAGCCGCCCGCGCAGCCGCAACGCGGCCGCCATGTTGTACAGCGGTGAGGGGCCCTGGAATTGGTCGATGAACCACAACCGGTTCTGCGCGAACGACAATGGAACCACCGGCGGCCGCTCACCGGCGACCAGCGGCTCCAGGCCGCCCGCGCTCTCCGCGGCGCGCGGTGCCAGCTGCGCGACGGTGGGCGCCTCGAACACCACGCGCACCGGAAGGTCGCTGTGCAGCGCGGCGTTGATCGCGGTGACCAGGCGCATGGTGGACAGCGAGTCGCCACCGAGGTCGAAGAACGAGTCGTCGACGCCGACGCGTTCGACGCCCAGGACCTGGGCGTAGATGCCGGCCAGGATCTCCTCGACCGCGGTGCTGGGGGCGCGGTAGTTGTCGACGGCCCGGTAGTCGGGCGCCGGCAGGGCGCGGGCGTCGAGCTTGCCGTTGACCGTGACCGGCAGCGCGTCGAGCACCACCACCGCGGCCGGCACCATGTAGGCGGGCAGCCGCTCGGCCACCGCGGCGCGCGCCGCGCCCGGGTCCGCCGACCCGGTGACGTAACCCACCAGGCGCTTGTCGCCGGGCCGGTCCTCGCGGGCGACCACGACGGCCTGCTCGACGCCGTCGAGCGCGGACAGCGCGGCCTGGATCTCGCCGAGTTCGATGCGGTAGCCGCGCACTTTGACCTGCTCGTCGGCGCGGCCGAAGTAGCGCAGTTGCCCGTCGGGACCCCAGCAGACCAGGTCGCCGGTGCGATACATCCGGGTGCCCGGTTCGCCGAACGGGCAGGCCATGAACCGCGACGCGGTCAGCCCGGGGCGACGCCAATACCCGACGCCCACGCCTTGGCCGGCCAGGTAGAGCTCGCCGACCACGCCGGCGGGCACCGGGCGCAGCCACTCGTCCAGCACGAAGAAGGCCGCGCGGGTCACCGGTGAGCCGATCGGCGGGAAGCCCGACCCGGCCTGCAGCGGCGTGCTCTTGCACGCCCACATGGTGGTCTCGGTGGGGCCGTAGACGTTGACCATCACCCGGCCCGGCGCCCAGCGGTCGACCAGCTCGGGCGGGCAGGGCTCGGCGCCGATCACCAACGACGTCGCGTCCAGGCCGTCGGTGGGCAGCAGTCCGACGGCCGAGGGGGTTTGGGTCAGCACCGTGACGCCCTCGCGGACCAGCAACGTGTGGAACTCCTCGGGCGACCGCGACACCGCCTCGGGCACGATCACCAGTCGCCCGCCGTGCAGCAACGCCCCCCAGATCTCCCACACCGAGAAGTCGAACGCATACGAGTGGAACTGCGTCCACACCTGCTCGGCCGACAGCGCGAAACCGAGGCGCAGGTCGTCGAACAGCTGCGCGACGTTGTGTTGGGTCACCGCAACGCCTTTGGGCACACCGGTGGTGCCCGACGTGTAGATGATGTGGGCCAGGTCGGTGGGAGCCGGCGCGGGCGGCGCGGTGCTGGGCCGCGTCGCGACCGCGGGATCGGCCACGTCGACGACGGTCAGGTCGAAGCCGTCGAACCTGTCGGCCAGCTCGGCCGTGGTGACCGCGGCCGTCGGGCCGGCGTCGGTCAGCATGAACTCCACGCGGGTGGCCGGCAGCGCGGGGTCGATCGGCAGGTACGCCGCCCCGGACTTGAGCACCGCCAGAATCGCCACGATCGCGTCGGCCGAACGCGAAAACAGCAGCGCGACAGACTCTCCCGGGCCGGCACCGCGGTCGACCAGGTGGTGCGCCAAGCGGTTGGCCGCCTCGTCGAGGTCGCGGTAGGTCATCGACCGGCCCTCAAAGGTCAGCGCCACCGCGTCCGGGGTGCGCGCGGCCTGCGCGGCGAACAGCCCGGCGACCGTCACGGGCTCCATCGCCTCGGTAAGGACGGCCTGGTTGCCCCACTCCGCCAGGCGGGCGTGCTCGGCGGAATCCAGCAGATCCACCGAGGACAGCCGCCGCCCGGGCTCGGCGGTGACCGCCGTCAAGAGTCGTTGCAGGCGTTCGATCATCGACTCGACGGTGTCCGCGTTGAACACGTCGGTGCGGTACTCGGCCGTGACGGCGATGCCGGCCCGCTGACCGGATTCGGTGAACCGCTCGGCCAGCGAGAACGTGAGGTCCATGCGAGCGGTGTTGGTGTGCACCGGCATCGGGGTGACCTGCAGGTCGCCCAGGGTCAGCCCGGCCGCGGGGGTGCTGACCTCGCCGGGGAAGTTCTCCCAGCCCAGCAACACCTGGATCAGAGGGTGATGCGTCAGGCTTCGGGTGGGGTTGAGCCGCTCCACCAGCAGCTCGAAGGGCACGTCCTGGTGCTCGAAGGCGGCCAGGCTGCGCCGGCGCACCTGGGCCAGCAGCTCGGCGAAGGTCGGGTCCCCGCCCAGCTCTTTCAGGTCGACGCGCAGCACCAGGGTGTTGACGAAGAACCCGATCAGCTCGTCGAGCGCGGGTTCGGGGCGCCCGGCGATCGGGAAGCCCACGGCCACATCGTCACTCGCGCTCATCTTGGCCAGCAGTGCGGCGAACGCGGCCTGGATCACCATGAAGCTCGTCGCGTTGTGCTCGCGCGCCACCCGGCGCAGCTGTTGCTGCAGCTCCGCCGGCCAGTCGACGGCCAGCCGGGCGCCGCGGTGGTCGGCGACCTGCGGGTAGGGCCGGTCGGTGGGCAGCTGGAGGCGTTCGGGCAGCCCGGCCAGCGTGTCGGCCCAGAAGTCCAGCTGCGCATGGATGCGGCTGTCGCTGTCGTCCACGTCGCCGAGATGCGCACGCTGCCATAGCGTGTAGTCGACGTACTGCACCGCCAGCGGCGCCCATTCAGGGGCCTCGCCGGCGCACCGGCTGGCATAGGCGATCCCGAGGTCGCGCGCGAACGGCGCGATCGACATCCCGTCCGCGGCAATATGGTGCACCGCGACCACCAGCATGTGTTCGCCTTCGCTGACGCTGAAAAGCTCTGTGTGCAGCGGGCTTTCGTTGGCCAGGTCGAAGGTGTAGCGGGCGGCGGCCGCCATGCCTTCACGCAGCCGGTCCTCAGGCCACCCGCGCGCGTCGATGACGTCGCAGGCGAAGCCGATCCGCTCGGCGGGAACCACCACCTGTTGCGGGACGCCGTCGGCCGACGCGAACACCGTGCGCAGGCTTTCGTGGCGGCCCACCACGTCGGCCAGGGCGGCGGCCAGCGCGTCGGCGTCCAGGCGTCCGCGCAGCCGCAGCGCGACCGTGATGTTGTACATCGGTGAGGGGCCCTGGAACTGGTCGATGAACCACAGCCGGGTCTGGGCGAACGACAGCGGGATGACCGCGGGCCGCTCCCCCGCCACCAGCGGCTCGGGCCGATCGCCGCCGCTGCCGGTGAGCAGCGCCAGCTCGGCGACGGTGGGCGCCTCGAAGACGGCCCGCACGCCGAGGTCGGCGTTCAAACTTGTGTTGACGGCGGCGATCAGGCGCATCGCCGACAGCGAGTCCCCACCGAGGTCGAAGAACGAGTCGTCGACGCCAACCCGCTCGAGCCCGAGCACCTGCGCGTAGATGCCGACCAGGATCTCCTCGACGGCGGTGGACGGGGCGCGGTACCGATCGGCGTCCTGGTATTCGGGCGCCGGCAGGGCCTTGCGGTCCAGCTTGCCCGAGCTGGTCATCGGGAATTCTTCAAGCGCCACAATGTGAGTCGGCACCATGTACTCGGGCAGCCATGCGCTGAGCCGCTCGCGCACCTCACCGATCTTGGTGTTGGTGCGGGGGTCGTTGGCGTGGCTGCTGCGTTTGTGGGCGCCGGCGGGCGGCAGGTAGACGTCGGTCAGGGCGGAGGCGTTGTCGTCGGCCGCGAGGAAGACCGCGCTGAGCGTGCCCCGCTGGGCACCCCAGGTCACCGCGACGCGGTATCCGGCGGTCTCGCCGAGACGGTGCAGTTCCTCGCCGACGACGGCGTCGGCGCGGCTTTCGGCGTCGGCCTCGGCCAGCGCGTCGGCCAGGGGAAGCCCTGCGGCGAGCGCGTTTTCGACGGCGACGTCGGTGATCAGCCCGGTGCGCGGGATGTCGGTGACGCGGACGGCCGCGGGGCGTTCGGTGGTCAGCGCGTCGCGCAGCCCGTCCAGGCTTGCGCACCGCTCCCACGCCCAGGTGGGTTCGGCGGCCACCGAGCGCACGGGTGCGGGAGCCTTGTGCAGCACGACGTCGTAGCGGTGCTGGTTCAGCTCGTTGTCGGCCATTCCGCGTTTGATGCGGATGTCGACACCCACCGCGGAGTCGCGCGAGTCGGCCCAGGTGGTGAAAAACTCTGGGGCCAACAGCAATTCGGTTTCGCCGAGCATCGCGTGGCGCACCCGCCGGCGGATTTCGGTCGCGTTCGCGGCGCCGCCGCGGGCCAGCGCGATCGCGGTCTGGAACGCGCCCTGCAGAGTGTGGTTGCGGATGTCACCGATGAACACCGAGCCGCCGGGGGCCAGCAGCTCCATCGACTTGTCGATGACCTCGGCCAGGTATCCCGCGTTGGGGAAGTACTGCACGACCGAGTTGAGGATGATCGTGTCGAAGTGGCCGCGCGGCAGCCCGTCGGTGACGTGGGCGGGCTGGGTCAGCAGCTCGACCCGGTCACGCCACGGCAGTTGCAGCCGCTCCATGGAGCGCGCCAGGCTGTCGATCGCGACGGGCGAAAAGTCGGTGGCGACATACTGATCGCACTGCGGCGCGATCTGGGACAGCAGCAACCCCGAGCCCGCGCCGATCTCCAGCACGCGCCGCGGGCGCAGCGACATGATCCGGTCGACGGTGGCGGCACGCCATTCGACCATCTCCTCGAGCGGGATGGCCTCGCCGGTGTAGCTACTGTTCCAGCCGCGGAAGTCGTCGCCGAAGCCGGCCGCCAGGTCGGCGCCGTACAGGTCGTCGTAGAGGTGTTGCCACTCCTCGACGTCTTCGGCGTCGTTGTCGGTGGTGGTGGCGTGATCCAGCGTCACGTAGGCGACCAGGTGCGAGCCGGTGGCGCCGTCCTGCACGGTGACGGCGGCCTGGGTGACCTGCGGGCAGGCCAGCAGGGTGTTTTCGATCTCGCCCAGTTCGATGCGCTGGCCGCGCAGTTTGATCTGGCTGTCGGCGCGCCCCAGGTAGTCCAGCGTGCCGTCGGGCATCCAGCGGACCAGGTCGCCGGTGCGATACATACGCGTTCCGGGCTCCCCAAATGGGTTGGCCACGAAGCGTTCCGCGGTCAGGTCGACCCGGCCCACGTAGCCATGGCCCAGCGCCGGTCCGCTCAGGTACAGCTCGCCCACCACGCCGACCGGAACCGGGTTCAGCCATCCGTCGAGCACCCGGGCGCACACGCCGGCGATGGGGGCGCCGATGCGGACCGGTTGCCCGGCGTGCAACCGTGCGCAGGTGACCCAGATGGTGGTCTCACTGGGGCCGTAGCCGTTGAACATCTGGCGATCCGGCGCCCAGGCGTCCACCAGCTCCGGCAGGCAGGCCTCCCCGACGGCGACCAGCGTCTGCAGCGCATCCAGGCGTGCGCGATCCAGCGTCGACACCACGGTGGGGGTCAAGATGGCGGCAGTCACCCGCTGGTTCTGCAGCAACGCGGTCAGCGCGTCACCGGCGTACACCTGCGGCGGCGCCACCACCAGCGCGGCACCGGATCCCGCGGCCAGCAACAGCTCTCCCACCGATGCGTCGAAGGTGGGCGAGGCGACCATCAGCACGCGCGCGTCGGAGCCCAGGCCGAACAGCTCGCGCTGGGCCGCGGCCCAGCCCAGCAGGCCGGTGTGGCTCACCGCCACACCCTTGGGGACACCGGTGGACCCCGAGGTGAAGATGAGGTACGAGGTGTCGTCCGCGCGCAGCGGCGACAGCCGATCGGCGTCGGTGATCTCCCGCGCGGAGTACCCGGACAAGTCGAGGCCGTCGATGCGCACGATCGGTCGCGCGCCGGCGCCGGCGACTTCGTCGGTGCCGCAGGTCAATACGCACACCGCGTCGACGGCGTCCAGCACCGAGGCGATGCGCTCCACCGGGTGGTCCAGATCGACCGGCGCGTAGATGCCGCCGGCCTTGACCACCGCCCACCAGGCGACCACCAACTCGGCGCACCGGTCAACCGCCACGCCGACGGCGCGCTCGGGACCGACACCCGCATCGATCAGCTTGCGCGCCAACCGCGTTGACCACTCGTCGAGTTCGCGATACGACAGTTCCCGGGCACCGTCGACCACGGCCGGCGCGTCCGCGTCGGCGGCCACCGCCGCGGCCAGCAGCTGCGGCGCCACCCCCACCGGCGCGCTCACGCCGGCGCCCGACAGCCGCTCCAGCACCAGCTCGCGGTCGTCGCGACCCAGCAGGTCGATCGACGACAGCCGCCGGCCGGGGTCGGCCGTCATCGCCACCAGCACCCGCTGCAGCCGCTCGACCAGCGCCCGGATGGCGCCGGCGTCGAACACGTCGGTGTCGAATTCGATGTGCAGCCCGAGTTCGCGGCCCGGCAGGGCCTCCACCGTCAGCGGGTAGTGGTTGTATTCGCGGTTGCTGAATTCGGCGATGGCCAACCCGTCTTCGCCCAGCGTCATGCCGCTGTCGATCGGGTAGTTCTCGTAGACGAACAGCGTGTCGAACAGTTGGTCGTGACCGGTGACGCGGTGAATCTCGCTGAGCGCCAGGTGCTGGTGCTCGAGGGCGTCGTTGTGGCTGTTCTGCAACTGCGCCAACAGGTCCGCGGTGGTCGTGGTCGCGGTGATGTCGGCGCGCACCGGCACGGTGTTGATCAGCAGCCCGACCATCTGTTCGGCGTCGTCGACCTCCAGCTGGCCGACCCGGGACCGCGGGGTGCCGAAGACGACGTCGTGTTGACCGGTCAGCGAGGTCAGCACCAGCGCCCAGGCGGCCTGCAGCACGGTGCTCAAGGTGGTGTGGCAGGAGCGCGCCAGCTCGGTGAGGGCGGCGGTGGTTTGCTCAGGCACGCAAGACTTTTCGAAGCCCCGGGCGCCCTGTCCCAGGTGTCCTTCCGGCGCGACCAGGGTGGGGGTGTCGAAGCCGTGCAACACCTCACCCCAGGCCTCGCGGGCGGCGTCGAGGTCTCGGGCGGCCAGCCAGGTGAGGAAGGCTCGGTAGGAGCCGGCGGCGGGCAGCCGCTGGCCGTAGTAGCTGGTGAAGATCTCGCGCAGCAGGATCGGCAGCGACCAGCCGTCGAGCAGGATGTGGTGATTGGTCAGCACGAAGCGGTGCCGGCCGTCGGCGGTGCGGACCAGCGCGGCGCGGAAGGCCGCCTGGGCGGCGAGGTCGCCGACCGCGGCGCGTTCGGAAACGCACAGCCGCTCGATCAGCTCGCCGGCCTCGGCGTCGCCGATTCCGCCGAGTTCGAGGTAGCGCCACTCGACGACGGGGTCGGCGGGGATGATCTGCACCGGCTCGTCGTACTGCTCGCAGAACAGCGCCGCCAGGTGCGGATGCCGGTTGACGACGGTGTGCACCGCGTCGCGCAGGCGGTCCGGATCCAGCGGCCCGGTGAGGGTGAAGTCCAGTTGCACCGCGTACATGTCGTCGCTGCCCTGCGCGGTGCTGGAGTGGAAGAGCAGGCCCTGTTGCAGGGGGGTCAGCGGCAGGATGTCGGCGATGTGGTGTTGGCGCGCCAGCTCGTCGATCTGCTGCTGGCTCAGGCGCGCCGGCGCGATGTCCGACGGGGTCAGGCCGCCCCCACCGGAGCGCACGTGCGCGCAAACACCGGCCAGGGCCTCGAACCACAGCTGGCTCAGCCGGGTGATCTGGCTCGCATCGAGAACCGATGGCGCCCAAGTCCATTCGGCGTGCAGGTGCGGTCCGGTACCGGTGTCGATGGTGCCGGCATTGAGCTCGACGGTGTGCATCAGCGGCATGGGCACCGCCGCGGCCGCACCGATCAACGACAGGCCGTCCTGGCTGATCCGCCAGCCCTCGCCCGCCGAATCGGACGCCGCGCCTTGGCGTCCCAGGTAGTTGAAGGCGATCGACGGGTCGGGGCCGGTCAGGTCGGCGTCGGCGTTGAGGTACCGCAGCAGCCCGTAGGTGAGCGGGTCGGGCAGGGCCCGCAGCTGTTCCTTGGCGCGCTTGATCACCGCGCCCAGCGCCGCGTCGCCGCCCGCCACCTGCGCCCAGCGCAGCCCGGCCACTCCCAGCGACACCGGGTACTTGGTGGTGAACCATCCGACGGTGCGGGACAGGTCGATGTCGGCACCGAGCTCCTCATGGCGGCCGTGGCCCTCGACGTCGATGCCGATCGCATCGGCGCCCTCGCCCAGGAATTCGGACCAGGCGAGGCCGAACGCGATCAACAGGATGTCCTGGATTCCCGCGTGGAACGCCGTTGGCACGTCACCGATGAGCGCCCCGGTCGTCTCGGCGTCCAGCTCCACCGACAGACGGCCGGCGGAGGCATACGTATCCGTTTCGGGGTTGGCCGCGGGCAGCGCGGCGGGCGTCGCCGCCACCTTCTTCCACGCGCCCAGCTGGCTCACGACGTCGGGACGCTGGGCGTGCTCGGCCAGCACCGTCGACCAGCGCGCGAACGAGGTGCCCGCCGGCGGCAACTCCACCGGCTGCCCCGCGCTGTGCAGGGCCCAGGCAATGTTGAGGTCTTCCAACAGGATCCACCACGACACCGCGTCGACGGCGAGGTGGTGAATGATCACCGTCAGCTGGCCGGTGGACTCGACCCACAGCGCGCTCAGCATCGCCCCCGTGGCAGGGTTCAACCGCGAGCGCGCGTCCAGCAGCGCCTCGTCGGACAGCGCGTCCACCGACCGCAGGCAATCCTCGGCCCGCACCGAGCCGCGTTCGGGCACCTGCAGTGACCAACCGCCGGCCGCGTCGTCGTCGACGCGCAGCCGCAGCATGCCATGCCGATCCACCAAGGCCTGCAACACGATTGCGACGTCGGCTTCGGTCACCCCGGCGGGGGCCTGGACCATCACGGTCTGGTTGAACTGTTCGATCGGGCCGCCGGCACTCTCGATTCCGTGCAGCCACTGCATGATCGGGGTGGCCAGCACCGGGCCGACGCCCTCGTCCACCACGTCGGAGGCCCCGTCGCTCACGCCGGCCACCCGGGCCAGGCGCGCCACGGTCTGTTCGACGAAGACGTCGCGCGGCCGGCAGGTCAGGCCGGCGGCGCGCGCCCGCGCCACCACCTGCAGCGACAGGATGCTGTCGCCGCCGAGCTCGAAGAACGACTCGTCAACGCTGACCCGCTCCACGCCGAGCACCTCGGCGTAGATGCCGGCCAGGATCTCCTCGAAGGCGTTGCCCGGGGCGCGGTATTCGCCCGTGCTGTATTCGGGCGCAGGCAGGGCGCGGGTGTCGAGCTTGCCGTTGACCGTCAGGGGCAGCGCCTCGAGCACCACCACCGCGCTCGGCACCATGTAGGCCGGCAGCCGGTCGGCCAGCGCGGCGCGCGCCTCGACCGGGTCGGCGGCGCCGGTGACGTACCCGACCAGCCGCTTGTCGCCGGGACGGTCCTCGCGGGCGATCACCACCGCGGCCTCGACCCCGTCGAGCGCGGCCAGCGCCGCCTGGATCTCGCCGAGCTCGATGCGGTAGCCGCGGATCTTGACCTGCTCGTCCGCACGCCCCAGGTAGCGCAGCTGACCGTCGTCGCCCCAGCACACCAGGTCGCCGGTGCGATACATCCGCTCGCCGGGCTCGCCGAACGGGCAGGCCACGAACCGTGACGCGGTCAGTCCGGTCCGGCCCACGTAGCCGGCGGCCACCCCGCGACCCGCGACGTACAGCTCACCGACCACGCCGGCGGGCACCGGGCGCAACCACCCGTCCAGGACGAACAACGCCGCCCCCGGCACCGGCGAGCCGATCGGCACCGCCCCGGACTCGGCCCGCAGCGGCGCGCTGATCGCCACGCACATCGTCGTCTCGCTCGGCCCGTACGCGTTGACCATGACGCGCCCGGGCGCCCAGCGGTCCACGACCTCGGCGGGGCAGGCCTCGGCGCCGATCACCAGCGCGGTGGAATCGAGACCCTCCGGCGACACCATCTGCACGGCGGACGGGGTTTCGCTGTAGACGGTGACCCCTTGCTCGACGAGCAAGTCGTGCAAGTCCTCCGGCGAGCGCGCGACGTCGTCGGGGACGACGACCAGCCGCCCGCCACGCAGCAGCGCGCCGAAGATCTCCCATACCGAGAAGTCGAACGCATACGAGTGGCTCTGCGACCACACGCCCGGCGACGGCAGGCCGGCATCCAGCGACTCCAGCAGCTGGGTGACGTTGTGGTTGGTGATCGCCACGCCCTTGGGCGTACCGGTGGTGCCCGAGGTGTAGATCAGGTACGCGAGGTCGGCCGGATCCGGCGCGGGCAGCGGCGTGCCGGGTTGCGCCTCGATACGCGGGTCGGCGACATCGATGACCGTCATGTCGTGGCCGTCGAGCCGGTCGGCCAGATCGGCCGTGGTGATCGCGGCCACCGGGTTGGCGTCGGCGAGCATGAAGCCGATGCGCGCGTCCGGTGACGCCGGTTCGATGGGCAGGTACGCGGCACCGGTCTTGAGCACCGCCATGATGGACACGATCGCCTCGGCCGACCGCGGCAACAACAGCGCCACGTACTCACCCGGGCCGGCGCCCTGACCGATCAGCAAGTGCGCCAATCGATTAGCCGCCTCGTCGAGCTCGCGATACGTCATCGAGCGATCAGCGCAGACCAGTGCCACCGACTCGGGTGAGCGGTCCACGTGCGTGCCGAACAGCGCAGCCACCGACAGCGGCGCGCTCGCCGGGCGGCTCCAAACCGCCCGATTACCAACCTCTTCCAGGCGGGCGCGCTCATCGGGGTGCAGCACATCCAGCGACGACAATTGCAGGCCCGGATCGGCCGCCATGGCCGCCAGGATCCGCTGCAGCCGCTCCCCCAGATCCGAGACATCGAAGTTCGAGAAGGGTTGCCCGGTGCCGACGGTGCTCAGGAACTGCTGATCGCCGAATCCCAGAAAGAACAGCCCGAAGTGGCCCACCGGGCCGAAGCTGGTGTATTTCGCGGTCGCCGGCACGTCGCCGAGGCTGAGCGTGAGGCGCGCCGGGACGAAGTTGACCACCACCCGGTTCGGCGCCTGCCGCGGACCGCTGAAGTCACCTTCGCCGTCCAGCGTGCGGGTCGGGAATTGCTGATGCCGCAGCGCTTCCCGTGATCGCGTGTCGACGTGCCGGCAGAAGTCGGCGAACGTCGTGTCCGGCGCGGCCTTGAGCACCAGCGGCACCACCCCGGCGAGCATGCCGGGATGCGTCTTGGATTTCGGGTCGGGGCGCCGGCTGACCGGGAAGTCGAGCACGACTTCGTCCGACCCGTCGGCGGACCAGCCGCGCACCAGAAGCGCGCACGCCGCCGTCAGGACCGACGACCGGCGGATGCCCAGCGTCTTGGACAGCTCCTTGACCTTGCCGACCACCGATTGATCCAGTTGCACTGGCGGAGAAGGTGAATACGGATCCCGCCCGTCGTCGGCCGCGGTCGCCGGGTAATCCGCACCGTCACCCTCGGGACGGTGGGCGGCCCAATACTCTTGGTCTTCAACGAATTTGGGCGACGCCTCGTATTCCAACTCGCCGCTGACCAGGTCGTGCAGCGAGCCGAAGAAGGCCGGCGGAATCGGTTTCCCGGAGGCCAGCGCGGAATAGACGGCCGCGATGCGGCGACCGATCAGCGCGATGCCCATCCCGTCGATGGCGATGTGATGGCAGGTGGTGAACCAGTAGTACTCGTCGGGGGCCGTCCGGAACAACGCGAACTTGATCATCGGGCCGGTGAGCGGCATCGGCGTGTTCTGAATCGATGAAGCCGTCGCGCGGACTTCCCGCTCGGGATCGCGCGACTCGGTCAGGTCATAGAAGACCAGATCGACGTCGTCGTACTCGACGGCCTTCTGGAAGACCTGGCCGTCGACCTCGAAGAACGAAGCCCTCAGGCTCTCAGCCTCGTTCACCACGTGTCGCATAGCCTGATGCAGCAACCCGGTGTCGATCGCGCCCTCGATGTGCACGAGTACGCCCAGCTGCCAGGCCACATCGAAGTAGCCAGTTTGTTGCGCCAGCCAGATGTCCAGCTGGCCCCGCGTCACGGGAAGTGCCCGGTCAGCACGCTCCACTACACGCCCCCCACTAAAAAGTTGACCCCGAAACCCTTCATACCGACGCCGGCTTATTGATCACGAACCGGAGCGGTCAGCGTGTCGCGCAGACTTTTCGCCCGTATATCGGGCCAGGTTTCTTCGATGTAATGCAGGCAGGTGGCGCGGTCGGCTTCTCCAAAAACTACTCTCCAACCGGCGGGAATGACAGTGAATGTTGGCCAAAGACTGTGTTGTTCTTCGTTATTGACCAAGACGAAAAAACTGCCATTGTCGTCATCAAACGGATTGAGCGGCAACGGATGGACCCCCTTACACCAGCGTAAATTCCGTAAACATCTTGCACGGGCGCGCCGAACTTTTTTGCAGCGCTTAAGGATTGAGCCGTCAGGCCGGGCCACAATATCGACCAGCTCCGCCGTCGAATACCGGCACCGATGAGCTCGGTCGTGAGGGGTGGCGCCGCAACGCGATCGTCGCGGTACCCATTGCGGCCCCGAGCCGACAATCGTTGTTTACCGAACAGCGCACCCGGTGCGCGCCCGCAATACGACCATCGGCGTCGCGATCCACGCTGCGCGGATACCCAACGATCACTCCCCGAAACATCTGAATTCCGTTCCTACATAACCCGATCCACGACGGATTCTACTGCCCCACTGTTGCGTAGCTGCGCAGCAAAAGACCGTGTCGCGCCGGTGTTGGATATCTCACTCCCCGGTGGCCGCTTCTGTCGCCCGCGCGATCGTGCCCACCCATCGGCGTTCCGCGTTTGCCGACGTCGACAAGCAGAACGCGGCCCGGATGGTCACCGAATCTTTGCTTCTGACTTCCGGTTTCGGCCCGACGCTGCCGCCTGTGGCCTGCGGCGCCACCGAACTCAGTTCCGCGAAAACGTCCCTAAATGGCCTCTAGCAGCGCATTCACGGATATTCGCGTACCAGCCTAGCGTCGATCGCTCAGATGTCGAATCTCACACGCGCACCGTGCAAAAGGGTATGGACGCTTGCTATGCGAAAGCCCATGTCATCGCCGCAATCCGCGCCACATCCCGCTGCCGCATAGCTATCAACGAGCGGCCCGTGGCGGTCTCGCCTCGAGGCGTGGCGGCGTCGCCGGTCGGGTTTCATCGGACACACCAGCCGCCGGGCTACGTTTGCCGATGAGCCCCTACGCGCGCCAGGGCAGGCCGTCACGCAGGCAAGTTGTGATTGATCTCACGCACCCATCGCGGGCACGAACTTCGCCAGGACCCGCCGACCGTGCGGGCCCGCTAACCCGACTACCCCGAAACCGGCGAGCTACGCCGGTGCATCCTCGGCTCGCAGAACCGCTGCCTCACCTGCGCCGCTACGCATGCGGCGGCACGGCCGGAATCCGTTGCACAGGAGCATGTTTCCGCGCACACAGCTGATTCATAGCCGACTTTGCCGAGCCGATTTTCAACGTTCTCAGATGTACCCCGGCGGCGTTTAGACCCCGCCACTCGCGGGTAGAGCCTCGAACCATGTGGGGGTCGGTGCTGGGCTTGGGGATCCTGGCCGCGCTCAATCCTGTCCGCCTCGGGCTCGCCCTGCTGATGATCTCTCGGCCCCGGCCCGGGCCGAGTCTGCTCGCATACTGGCTCGGCGGCCTGACGGTGTGCATACCCGAGTTGCTCATCCCGCTGCTCCTGCTGAACTTCACCCCGATGTTCGGGCACGTGGCGCACGGTTCGGCATCCCCCTCGACGAATTCGGCCCTCGGCAAGATCCAGATCGGCCTCGGTGTGGTCGGCCTGTCGATCGCCGCCGTGCTGACGGTGCGATTTCTCGTCCGCCCGCGGACGCCGCAGCCCGTACCCGAGGACGCCCGCTCCCCCGAGATGTCGATGGTCTCAGGCGCGCCGATCCCGATGCCGCGGCTGCTGACCCGGGTCCCGGAGGAGTCGGTGAGGAACCCCTCGCCGGTCCGGCGGCTACTCAACCGCATTCACGACGCGTGGGAGAGCGGCTCCTCGTGGGTCGCGTGGGTAATCGGCATCATCTCGGTGCCGGTCGACGGCGTCCTGTTCATCGTGGCGATCATCGCAGCGTCGGGGGCATCGGTCTCCGCGCAGGCCAGCGCGTCCGTCGCGTTCATCCTCCTGATGTACGCCGTCGTCGAGGTCATTCTGGTCGGATACGTGGTCGCGCCGGCGAAAACGCAAACCCTCTTGCTCGTGCTGCACAACTGGGTGCGGAGCTACCACCGCCACATCTTGGTGGCACTGTTCACGGTGGTCGGGGTGTCACAGCTGGCCCAGGGTCTACACGTTCTGTAGCTCAGTCCGAACGGGGCGGGCGCGGCGTCTGGACCAGATTGCGGGCGATCTCCTCGACCCGGGTGTTGGTCTCCTGCGAGAGCCTGGTCAGCAGTCCGAAAGCTCGATCGGCGTCGATGTTGAATCGTTCCATCAGCATGCCCTTGGCCTGGCCGATCATGTCTCTGGTGGCGATGGCGCGCATCAGCTGCCTGTTCTCCGTGGCCAGTTCCTGCTGCCGCTGGCGGTGTCGGCCGGATTCCACGGCGCTGACGGCCTCGAGGGTGTGCAGCAGATCCGCCGGATCCCAGGGGACACCGTGATCGACGTCGCGCGCCACCTCGTCGAGGAGTTGCCTGCTCTGCGAAACTTCCCTCACGGTGTGCACCACGCCCACCAGTTCGCCGTGATCGAGCAACGGGGAGTTGGTGGGGCTCCACACCTTCGGCAGGAATTCGTCGGGGGCGGCGGGATCGGGAATGTCATACCGCTGCATCCGCATCGTGTGGGGATGGCCGCTGCGCATTGCGGTCTCCAACGACGACGCGAGCCTGGCCGTCCCGTCCGCGTGCGGATCCTTCGGATTGTCCGGGAAGGCGTCGAAGAGGTACTGCCCCGGAAGTTCGCCGTGCCCGCGAAGGGTGACCCGCTCGTAGTCCTTGCTTGCCGCCCGTATCCGCAGGTCGCGATCGAGAAGCACGCAACACACGCCCGATGCCCCCCGGACCATTTTTCGGGCGATCACGTCGAAACGATCTTGGTTGCGCACTGTGAGTGGCGCTTACCCGCTAATCCGCGTTTTCAACCCGCCGCCGTCGGCACCGAGCGTCATTCGTCCTCGTCGGACGTGTCCTCGTCGCCGGACTTGTCCTCGTCGCCGGACGTGGCCTCGTCGCCGTGGCCGGACTCATCGGAGTCCTCTGCCTCACCGGAACCCCCGGACTCCCCGGCCTTGTCGGCGTACTTCGTCAAAAGCCCCGCCAATGCCCGGGCCTCCTCGGGTGTCAGCGAGTCCTCGAACAACCGCTCATCGCCGTCCGAGACGCGTTGCAGGTAAACCGCCTTGTCCTTGGCCGCGACGTCCCACCGGCCTCCTTCGTGACCAACCATCCGCTGCCGCCTTCCGGCTCGTGACCCTGGTGTGCAAACGTGACGCTCCCGAGGCGTGGATGTTGTTTACCCACTTCAGCCACGATGCAAGTCCCCGAGTGCCGCCGAGTATCGCGTCGGCACCGCCTCAGCGTGGCCGTAACAGGCCGGCGGCGAGCATCGCCGCGGCCATCCACGCCGCGGCATACCCGAAGGCCGCCGCGGGAGACACCAGGGTGTACAGGAACCCGGCCACCACGGTCGCCACCAGATCCCCGGCGGCCTGCACGGCACCGAGAACCCCGAAACCACTGCCGCGCAGCCGATCCGGAAGTAGCTGAGACACCACCGCCGACTCGATGGGCTCGGCGAGGCCGATGCCCACGCCCGCCGCGCAAAACGCCACCACAACCAGCGCCACGCCGGTGCCCCCGACGGCAAACAGCCCGTATCCGACGACGTAAACGCCTGCGGCGGTGACGAATACGGCGCGGGGACCGGCGCGGTCATACCAGCGCCCGGCCAGAAGTGAGGCAACGGTGGCGGCGATGTTGTGACATGCGTAGACGAGGATGGCCAGCGAGGTGGCCGCGGTCAGCGATCGGGTCGGTGACGCAAACAGATGCGCCGCCCGCAGAATGAGTAACGTCGCCGCGAGGTTGCCGAATTCGAACAGCGCGACCGGCAGCAGGGCGCGCAGCATCCCCGCGTCGCGCAATGCCCCAAGTTGCAGGCGCCGCGCTACCGGCTCCGACGATGTCTGGCCGCTGCGCCGCGCTTCGCGCGCCGCAACGAGGATCGCCAGGGCGGCGAACAGGCCCGGTATGGCTGCCAGGAACAAGGCCGGCCGAACGCCGACCCAGGCCACCAGACCCGCGGCCAGCAACGGACCGGCGACCGCACCGAGGTTGTCTCCCGCCCGTTCCAATCCAAAAGCTCTGCCGTGGGCCGATTTCGGGCTCAGCGACGCCAGCAGCGCGTCGCGCGACGGCGAGCGCAACCCGCGGGAGACCCATGCCAAAGCACGGAAGATACCCGCCTGCCATACCGCGGTCGCCGCGCCGATCGCGCCCGTGGCCAGCGCGGTGCCCAGATAGCCGCCGGACGCGGTGCGACCGCGCTTGGTGCGGTCATTGGCCGGCGAGGCACCGACCAGTTTCATGACGCCGATGAGCGCGTCGCTGATGCCGTCGACGATGCCCAGGGCACTTGCCGAAGCGCCCAGCGTCCCGGTGATGAATACCGGCAGCACCGATGTGGTGATCTCGTGGCCGGAATCGGAGAAGAAGCTTGCCGCGCCGACGGCTCCGACGCCCGGGGTCAGCCACCGCTCCCCGGAATCGTCCACCCCGAGCTCCCCCGCGTCGACCCGCTCGTCGGACATGCGCACCTCCTTCGGCGGTACCGTTGCCGCCGGCCCGATGATGTCGACATTGTGCCGGACGTCTCGCCCATCCCGTCGCCACCGGACACGGCCACCGGCGGGCCCGATCGCTCAGAGCCAATAGTCTGGTGTTTTGTACGCCGTTCGAGAGGTGATGACATGCCCGCACCGTCAGCCGAGGTCTTCGACCGTTTGCGCCAGCTCGCCGCGATCAAGGACATCACCGCACGCCAGACAAAGACGATCGACGAGGTGTTCACGGGCAGGCCTTTGACCACCATCCCGATCGGCACGGCCGAAGACGTCGAGGCCGCGTTCGCCGAGGCGCGCGCGGCCCAGGCCGCCTGGGCGAACCGCCCGGTCACCGAGCGCGTCGCCATCATCGCCCGGTACCGCGACCTCGTCGTGAAGAACCGCGAGTTCCTGATGGACCTCCTGCAGGCCGAGGCCGGCAAGGCCCGCTGGGCGGCGCAGGAGGAAATCATCGACCTGATGGCCAACGCGAACTACTACGCCGGCGTGGCCGCGGACCTGCTCAAGCCCCACACGGTGCCCGCGCTGCTGCCCGGGATCGGCAAGACCACGGTCGCTTACCAGCCCAAGGGTGTGGTCGGGGTGATTTCGCCGTGGAACTACCCCATGACGCTGACGGTGTCCGACTCGGTGCCGGCGCTGCTGGCGGGCAACGCGGTGGTGCTCAAGCCGGACAGCCAGACCCCGTACTGCGCGCTCGCGTGCGCCGAGCTGCTCTATGAGGCCGGCCTGCCGCGGGCGCTGTACGCGATCGTGCCCGGACCGGGCTCGGTGGTCGGCACCGCGATCATCGACAACTGCGACTACTTGATGTTCACCGGTTCGACCGCCACCGGCAGGCAGCTCGCCGAACACGCGGGCCGCCGGCTGATCGGTTTCTCGGCCGAACTCGGCGGCAAGAACGCGATGATCGTGACGCGGGGGGCCAACCTGGACAAGGCCGCCAAGGCGGCCACCCGCGCGTGCTTCTCGAACGCGGGCCAGCTGTGCATCTCCATCGAGCGGATCTACGTGGAGAAGGACATCGCCGACGATTTCATCGGCAAGTTCGGTGCCGCCGTCCGAAACATGAAGCTGGGCACAGCATATGACTTCTCGGTCGACATGGGCAGCCTGATCTCCGCGGGTCAGCTCGACACCGTGACAGACCACGTCGACGACGCGAAAGCCAAGGGCGCCAAGGTGATTGCGGGCGGTAAGGCCCGGCCCGACGTCGGGCCACTGTTCTACGAGCCGACGGTGCTGACCGACGTCACGCAGGAGATGGAGTGCGCGGCCAACGAGACGTTCGGGCCGGTTGTCTCGATCTATCCCGTCGCCGACGTGGAGGAGGCCGTCGAGAAGGCCAACGACACCGAGTACGGGCTCAACGCCAGCGTATGGGCAGGATCCTCGGCCGAGGGCGAGCGGGTCGCCGCGCGGTTGCGGTCGGGGACGGTCAATGTCAACGAGGGCTACGCGTTCGCGTGGGGCAGCCTCAGCGCGCCGATGGGCGGCATGGGCCAGTCCGGCGTCGGTCGCAGGCACGGTCCCGAGGGCCTGCTGAAGTACACCGAATCGCAGACGATCGCGACCGCACGCGTGTTCAATCTCGATCCGCCCCTTGGCATTCCGGGCAAACTCTGGCAGAAGTCGCTGCTGCCCATCGTGCGGACGGTATCGAAGCTTCCCGGCCGAAAGTAAGTTTCGCCGGCGGCCCGTCGTAAATCGGCGTTACGCTCATCGATGTCAGCGGCGCATCGCACGTCAGGAGTCCGCTATGAAGGCCGACGAGAAGCAGTATGAGCAAGACGCTCGGCGGCTACGCGAGTACGCCACGTTCGGGAACTTCTCGGACGCCCAACTGCAGCGTCTGGCCCGAGTGGCTCATCGCGCCACGACGTCGGCGGCGTTGCCGCTGATTCACGAGCAGACCCCGTCGGACTCCTGCTACATCCTGCTCAGCGGGGAGGTCGGCGTGTACATCGGCCGGGACCGCGTCGCGGCGCTGGGGCCGGGCGAGGTGATCGGCGAATCGGCGCTGCACCGCGGCAGACTGCGTTCCGCGACCGTGACGACGATGGGGCCGGCCGAGTTATTGCGGATCGAACGCGACGATCTCGCCGCGTTGCTCGACGAGATACCCGCGCTTCGCGACATCATCGATGCGTCCGTCGCGCGGCACGTGCCCGTCGAGCTGCCGCCGAAGCCGAAACCACCGTTCTCCAGGATGGGCGCCGCGGTCCGCACCGACCTGGTCGAGCGTTTTGAGCAGGCCGCCGTCAGCGCCGGTGTGGACGTCGCGACCGCGCTCGAAGACGCGCTCACCCGGTGGATCGAACGCGACGGCACCACCTAGCTTGTGGCGTTTCGTTGACCCCGATCTACTACCGAGCGTAGTATTCGGGCCATCTCGCCACGCACAAGGGGGTGCACTGTGAGGTGGAGCTTCGCCCAGGTCGGGCTGCTGATCATCTGCGTTTTCCATGTCGTCCAGGCGGTGATCGGGTTCATCCTCAATCCCAGCTTCGCGACCGGGCCCGACGCGCCGACCGTGCAGCTGCTCGGCATGGACTACAACGGCTGGCACGCCGTCGCCGGCTTGGCGCTGTTCGCGCCGGGGCTGGTCTTCGCCATTCGCAAGTCGTGGTCGGTGTTGTACCTGCTGCTGGCCGCGATAGCCGGTGCGCTGCCGGGCATTTGGGCCTTCTTCTCGCATCAGGTCGCGTTCGTGTTCACCTTTCCCAACAACACGGTCGACGCGGTGGTGCACCTGGTGACCGCCGCGATCATGGCGGTCGTCGCCGCCGTGCAGATCCGGATGGACGGTGGGCTGCGAAACTCGCTCGCCGATCTCCGGAAAGCGCCGTAACGCAAGGGGTTTGGGGCTAGCCGTCGTTGACGAGTTTCGCGAGAAAGGCCGGTAGCCGGCCGGCGCCGAAGTCGTAAAACCGCGCCCATTTCGGCTCGATCGAGATGCGCACCATCTGCTTGTACGTCGATTGCACGTTGCGTTCGAACTCGGCGAGTTGGGGTTCGGCCAGTGAGCTTCTCGCTGCCGCGAGGTACTCCTCGGTGACGCCGTCGACCGTTTCCAGCGTGGCGAGGCCACGCACCAGCAGGGCCCTCGCCTCTTCCGGCGTGGAGCCGGTGTCGATCGTCACCGCGACTTGCGGACGTGACGAAAGCGCTTGCGCCTTCGGCGAGGTCGGGGCCGTCGATACAACGATGCGGTCGCCGGTCCAGTAGAACCCGACCGGGACGACGCGCGGAAAGCCATCGTGTCCGTTGTAGGCGAGCCGCGCCATGGAGCCCGCCAGCAGCTTCTGCGCGCCGGGGTGGTTGAGCTCACGGGCCAGATCCTGCGGGTTCATCACACTCGTAGTCCTACCCCTTCGGACACGAAATTGTGTAGTGCTCGCTGCTACTCGGTGCCGCCGACGGCGCCGAGGCGCTCGCCGACCCGGGCCAGTGCCTCGTCGAAGATCTCCAGCTTTTCGCCGCGCTTCTCGTTGGCCGGCTGGGCGGAGCCGCGGGCGCCTTCGGCCGCCACCCGAGCCGCGCCCTGACGCCGCAACAGGCTGAAGTTCTTCTCGCGCGCTTGCCGAAGCCTGCTCTGTAAGTCCTTGAGCGACTTCTCATCCATGCGCGTGAGAGCCTCGGGATGGCTCTCGCCGATCAACGAGCTCTCCTGCGGGGTCAGGTTCACGTGGTGGGTGCTCACGTTTAGATTCATAGCCCGCACCGGACGCGTCGACGCGCCGAACGCCGAACCGTCACGCGGGTGCCATCTCGAGTTCACATCGCCGGCGCGTTACGCGCCCGCCGCCCTCATACCCGTGCAGCGCCTACGCTTGGCGGAGCGGCTGATTGCGGTCCCCGGGGTCTTCGGATTGCACGCCGCGGATAGTCCGTCGGTCGACGAAGGAGGTTGCGATGGCCAAGCAATCAGAGCGGGACGACGACGAGCCCAAGGGTGGCCGCCCCGGTCCGGCGGACCATGGGCGCGAAGGCGGGATGGCGACGGCACGGCGAAAATGGGTAGATGCCGTCTGAACAGGCGCCGCCCCCGCCGAAATCGGCGCCGGGCTGGTACCCCGACCCCGCCGTTGGTCACGGGCTGCAGCGGTACTTCGACGGCACCAGCTGGACCAGCGAGTGGGCGTTCTCCGCGGAGCCGCCGAAGAAGGGCCTGTCCGGAAAGGCGGTCCTGGCGGTGTCGGCCCTGTGCGTCCTCGTCCTCCTGATCATCGTGGGCAAAAGCTGGATCTTCGACCCCAGGAAGGCCAGCCACTCGACCCCATCGAGCAGTTCGGTCGCCGCGGGACCGACCGAGCCGGCGCCGTCGACACCGGCCGGCCCCAAGAAACCCGAGGGCGTCACCTTCTCCACGGCGCCGGGCCCGAACGGCGACGTGGTCGACGCCCGATTCGCCATTCGCGACAACTACACCGAGCAGCTGATCAGGGACGGCGCCCGGCTGGACACCATCGACATCCTCAAGTACGCAAGAGCGACCTATCCCGACGCGTCCGCGGTGAACGTGCAGGGCAGCTTCCCGATGACCGACCCGTACGGCAACACCTCGACCCAGGTGGCCATCGACCTCACGTATTCGCGGGCCACGTTGGACAAGATCAACTTCGACGGCATCAGCAAGACCAGCATCTGGGAGATCCGCGACTCCGGCTTCGTTCTTCCGGCCTTCCAGCCGTAGCCACGCCCGCTACTTCAAGGGGGTGCGGCCGTCCTCGTACCGGACGGCCGCCACCATTGCCACGGCGAGCAGGACCAGCAGCGGCACGAACACCAGTGGGTACGCCGCGACCGCGGCCATGGCCAGCAGCGAGCCCGGCACCAGCAACGCCAACGCGGCCGTCGGATGCTTCTCGATCAGAGGGACGATTCCCGCGAGCGCCGCGAATGCTTCCGCGGCCTGCTGATACCGATCCGGCCAGGCTTCGTCGTATGGGCTGCGGGTCTCCAAGCCGCACCCAGTGCAGTTGCGCCAATAGGAGTAGCGGGTTTCCAGGCCGCAGCCCATGCAGGTGTGCGTGGTCATCGGAGGCCATGCTCTCATCGCGCCGGGTGGTTGCGGGCGAGGGGGCCACCGCCTCCTGCGGCGTTCTAACCCTGGGCGGGCCGACAGGATCGAACCTGCGACTGGTTGCCCTCGAATCCGAAGGGCCCCTCCCGGGATTTGCCCACCCCCTCCAGGGCCTGAACTGCAGTTATGCGGCCACGAAGTGCCGCCCAAGCGATGTGGGGTTCCCCACAATGGGTGCGGAAAGGGGGGTGACTGGTAACCCTGGAGCCGTGTCCCAGACCCGAGCCGGGAAAGCGCAAAGCGCCGACCCACTACAGGAAGGAAACACACACCGATGAAGAAAAAGATTCTGATATCGGCCACAGTCGCCACGGGGCTGCTGATGGGCTTGGCCCCGGCGGCTAACGCCGGGATCATCACGGATGCGGTCGTTGGTCACGACATCCATAAAGCTGTGGAGCACCACGACCAGCACCAGCAGCAGCAGCCGGCACCTCCGGCGCCGCAGCGCTAAGAAAGACAACGACCAGCCCCCCGTTTGCCGATAGGCCGGGGGGCTGGCGCATATCTGAGGACTTGCTGGCGACGCCGGTTCCACCATGACCGCGACTGGCCAGCGGTTCCACCCGCAACACTCAGCGCGTGGCCGAAGTAATAGTGCTATGGGCTACAACAACTCTGGTCGGGCTGACAGGATTTGAACCTGCGACCACTTGACCCCCAGATATGTTTTCTGCGTAAATGCGTGTTGCCGTATGGTAATTTTACCAGCTCAAACCGGCTATTGCCGCCGGCTTACATCCGCTCTCATCGCCCAAAGGGCGTACAAAAGGGCGTACGGATCAAACAGTGTTTGACGTAAATCAACTACCTGCCAAGCCCCACCTATGGAGCTACCGTCGGCCCCATGACGACCACCGCTACCCCGCCCATCACGATCATCCGCCACGCCCCGCCGGACCCGGCCGACATCGAGCCGGGCCGCGGCTGGTGCGGCGTCGCCGCGGCAATCATCGCCGGCCGCGTAATCGGCGAGCTCTGGCACTACATCGACACCGACGGCGCGATCACGCACGACGCCGAGATCAACATCGACGGCCACGGCGACAGCGCGTCGCTCGTCAAACTGCAGGACCCGGTCGACCTGCGTCGCCTCGCTACCGTGGCCTGTCTACTGGCCCATGAGCTAGACGCCGTCACGAACAGGTAGAACTTCCACGCCTACTTTCACAATCACCGGCCCGCAGCCTTCCCCCACTTGGGGACGCGCACCGGCACCGACGTGCGCAACGCCGGCCAGGCCGCGCCAGGCGAGCGCGCCCGCGTCGATATTCAAGCCAGACGGATAGAACAAATCGCCGCGGACGACACATGTCATAAGAAACAATTGACCGATGCGCGCAAGACCTATCGTCCTGACCGTAGTCGCGGCCGCAGCCGCGATAACACTCGCCGCCCCGGCCCGCGCCGACGACACCGACGACAATTTTTGGGCGATCGTGCAAACCTTCGAAATGGGACCGAAGGTCACCAAAGGCGTGGCGCTGAGCCAAGCCAAAACCTTCTGCGGCGACCTGCGCCGGGGCGACAGCGACGAGACACCAGCCCAGCAGACCGCGGACGAAGGCGCGTGGCTGGCCAACTGGGCGAACACCACCGAATACAAAGCGGGCGAGTTCCTCGGCGTCGCGATCAACACGTACTGCCCTGAGCAGATGTCCGCCGTGCAAGGCGGCTGAAGATTTTGCCGCGCGCGGCCTCGGATTGTTGCCGCAGCTCACGCTAGGGTTGCGCATGGCCACGGCAGGCAACGTGCTCGTGCTCCTGGGCACGATCGTGACGGCCTGCAGTCTGTTGGTGATGTGGCACCAGAACTCCGACACACTGCAGAAGTGGCGCGCATCGCTGCGCAACCTCGGCGCGAAAGCCAGGCGGTGGGCGCGCTTCGGCCGGCCAGTGCACCACACCGCTGAGGCCCACACGATAGTTGCGCCCACGATGACGGCGACCGCTCGAATGCTCACACCACGCATCGGCACTGACGCCGACCAACTGGCACGCATCGAGCGCGCGATCGACGAACTCGCCAACAAGACGGCCAACGAACGAGCAGACGATTCCAAACGCAACGCGGAGGCAATCAAGCAGGCAATCAGCGCCTACGGGGCAGAGCAGCGGGCCGCGACGCGGCGCCAGACGGCCATAGCCCTGCTTGGCGTCGCGCTGACGATAGCGGGCACCGTGTTACTCCTACTGGCCGGCTAAATGAGTTTCGTCGCCCCGGACCTCGAGCCCATCGAAGAACACCATTTCCACTTCGCCTGGCTCGCTGAGGAATTACGCTTTTGCACGCCAAACAACAACAAGGGGACGGGGACGCCGTGGGCCGAGTGACAATCGCATCGACTGCCGCGTTTGCAATGTGTGTGTTGCCGTTCATGCCAGCGGTGCCAAGCGATGCGAGCACGCCCACTTCTAACCCGATTCCCATAACGGGTCCGTGCGACATGCCGACCACCCGGGACCTGATTATCTGGGAACGTCGGCCACGCATCCCCGACAGCGCTTTCACAGTAGGTGACGCGGACCTCTCGCAATGCAAGCCCACCGTTGATACTTGGCCCGCGGGCGAGCCAACCGGCCCGGGTTACTGTTCCAAGATCGCGTGGGCTTCCGACAATCCTGGCTATGACACCGAGGCACGGCCGGCGCCGCCGTTGAAGAAAGTCATCGAATCAGTAGGCGACTGCTAGAGCCAACGTCGCCAGCTGTCCGCTCGCCGCCCACGCGCACGATCCGCGGCCGCCCAGCCTCGAGATCGGCGACGCGGCGCTCGATCTCGGCCAGCCGGCCCGGCAGCCGGCGCAGAAACCACCAGCAGCGCAGCATCACAAGTCCCGGTACTCGGCGAGCGGATCGACCGGCGGTGGCTCCACCAACCGCCGGTACGCGGCCTCCGGGATGACATGGTCTTCCCCCGGCGAAAGCTCAACCATCCGCGACCGCGGATCACTCAACGCGAGCAGCACGCCCTCTACGTTCGGCAGCTCCCACAGCGGCACCCGCAACACGCCATCCGCGCCCGGTGCGTAGCCACGACGGACCAGCGCGTCACGCAAACTGTTCGCGGCCTGCTCGGCCGCCGGCAGCATAGGCATCAGCCAGCCCCCGGCCGGCCGGTGCGCCGAGACCGGCCGGAACCGACACCAGCGCTGGCCTTTTGGGGATCGCTGGCCGCCGACAGCGCGTGCGGCAGGGACAGCCAGCGGAGGTGCTCCGCGGCTTTCGCGAGCTGTTGGCGCCGCTCGGCGAGCAGCCGCACCAGGTCGGAGTGCGACGTGCCCGGGTCGGTTGCGGCGGCCTCGATGCGGGCGGCCAGAATTTCGGCGCTGTCGGCGGCCGCGCACGCCGCATCGACGTGGAACGCTTCGCGCTCGTCCCACACCAGTTCGGTGCGGCCTAGTGCTTTGGCCTCACGCGCGAGCGCCGCGTCCAGCCCGGCGCGCAAATCGTCACCAGCAGACATGTGCCTGCTCCTTTCGGTCGTGGCCCAGCGGTGGGCCGTTCAACTTAGAAACTGTCTGGCGCTATGTACGGCCCGGGGCGGGGCGGCGCCGACTGGGGGCACTCCCCCACCCTTGGCGCAACCGCCGGCGACCACACGCCGGACGCGGCCGCGGCCGCCGCGCCAGCCAGAAGCGGCCGACGGATGCACGGCCGACAGGTGGGCGACGGCCGGCGCGGGGCGAGGCTACGGTTCCCCTGGCTCGGGTTCCGCGTGCGCCGGTCATGGCAAGGGCGCAGGGTGTCTCGACGTTCTCGAGCAGGTTATCCCTGTCGCCTTGCAGGGTCGGGACGTCCTTGTCGACCTGCGTGGTGTTGACGGGGCGCAGCGAGTGGCGCGGCAGCTCGGCGATGCACGGGTTGCGCGTCCAGCCCGACGTCATCGCCGACTCCACCTGTCTCGGCGGCCGGCGAACCTCTCACGCGGCGCGAATAATTCAGGGTTGTGATGTTCTGCGCATTCCTCGCAGATCAGCACGCAATTGGTGATGCTTTCGGGGCGTCTGCGCGAGAGGCGGTCCATCTTCAAATAGCGTTCGCCGTTGCCGCAGAAGACGCAGTAGCGGCCGAACTGTTCGGTGATGGCGGCGCGCAGCCTGTTCTCTGGCGTGCGACGTGTGTGGTCTGTGGCGGTGTCCACGGGTGGGGGTCCGTTCCGGTGGGGTGGGTGGGGTTGGTGGCCCCCGCGGGGGTCCGCGTTGAAAGGATGAAAGGACGCGGACCCCGCGGGGGTTGTGGCGGATACGGGCGCCGGCGCTGCCGCCGGCCAGGGTTATGTGAGCAGCCCGGCGCCCGTGCCCACGTTCTAGCTGCCGCTGATGTCGCCGACGGTGAAGCGGCCGATCCGCTCGGGGCGAACCAGGTTCCAGCCGATACGCCAGGTGGCCTTGACCACGGTGGCGTCGGCCTTGAACGCGGCGTGCTCGGACTGCGAAACCCGAACCGGGCCAACGGCGCTGGCGATCGCGGTGCGGTCCACTACGAGGCCGCTGTGCTCGGGGATGAACCGGGAGCGCAGCACCGGCAGGCTGAGCAGCATCGGCGCGGCGTCGGTCGTGCCAGCGCCCAGCAGGCTCTCGTTGTAGGTCTCGGCAACCTTCAACTTGCGGAACGCGGCCCAGCTCAACGGATCCAGCACGATCGCGGAAGGTGTGGCGCCCTGGACCTCGAGCTCGGCCAGCAAGTCGACCAGGACATCGAGCGACTTGTCGACGGGCGCCGAGGCGTCGGTGACTCCGGTCGCGTGTAGCAGCCCGGTCGGGTTAGCCGCGTCGCCCAGGAAGCTGGCGTCGGCTTTGCGGACCAGGTCGCGGGCGAACGACGCTGCGACGCGCGCCGCGGTCGGGGCCTGCCGGAATTGCTCGTTGGAGAGGGTGGCCAGGCGGGCGATCTTCTTGGTGTGCACCAAGACCTCGTCGAGGCCGGCTTCCTCGTCGTCGATGGTGGCGCCCTCGGCGACGTACTTGGCGCCGTCGCCGGTCTGGCCGGCGTCGGTCACGAACGCGACGTGCAGGGCGGGCTGGTCGCCGTCGATTTCACCGGAAACGGTCGAGGTTTGCAGCACGAGCGCCTGGGGCACCACGTCGTCGGCGGCGAAGGTTACCTCGTCGGGATGCCACCCGAAGGCGGTGTCGGTTGTGCGTTGGACAGTCATGGTTCACTCTTTCGAGTCGGGCGCGTGACCCAAATATGTTGAGCGCGCGCCGAATTTACGGGGATGGGTATCCGCTACGGTTCCGGCCGGGCGACGGTCTGCTCGGGCGCCGGTGCGCGCGTCCCCTAAAGCGTACCGTGCCGGGCCTGGTGCCGCTTATTCGTCGCGCGGGGCGAAAGCGGCCGCCCAGTTGTCTTTTCGTGGCGGTGACACGCCAGCGCCGCTGCGCATCCCCATCTGCCGGTTCACGGTCGGCCGTTGGATGCCAAGCGTTTCCTTCGCCGTGTTGACGGCCTCGGTGATCTTGGCGGGGTCGGGAAGCCCGTCGTCGCCGAGCAGGCCGGCGAGGTCGGTGATGGCGTGGACGGCAGCGGGTTTCACGCCGGCGCGTTCGATTGCGGCGTCGACGTGTAGGCGTTGTAGCCGTTCGATGGTCGCCGCATGGCCGGCTATCTGTTGTTCGAGCTCGCTGGCTCGCGCTTCGGCTGCTTGTGCACGCTCGCGGTAGACAGCGGCCCGGCCACGCGGGCGGCTGTCCTGTTCGCCGTCGTCGGCCGGAATGCCGTTCTCCCGTTCTTCTGGGGTATCGGGGCCAGCGGTGGGGTTTTCAACCGTGTCCGTTGACGTGGGCGGCGGGGCGGTGCTTTCGGCGGCGGTGGCTGCTTCGGTGGTCATCGCAGGTGGATTCCTCTCGCTTTCAGTGCTTCTCGGGTGATCGGGGCGGCCACCCAATCGGTTCGGGTGTACTGGTCGACTGCCACGGGCACGCCCGTTTCGGCGTCGACCCACACCTCGGTGTGGGTTATCTCGGCCGGGCCGGCCGGTATCGGCGGCAGTCCCTCGGGTGGGATGACGCGCGGCGCAGCGTCTTTCGGCGCCCGGTGCGCGCGGGCTTCGGCGAGGACGTCGCGGAGCTCGCTGATGTCGCGGTCGGGGTATGCCTCGGGTTGGCCAGTCATGGTTGGGGGTTTCCTTTCGTTTGGGCGGCGAGACGTTCCCGCCGTCGTCGATAGCCGGCCGCGTTCGCGGCCCGCTGGCAATGCCTGCAGCGTCGATGCCATCTGCCGCGGCGGTCCTGCCATACCAGGCAGTCGTTGAGCGAATGGCCGGCCGGCGCGCAGTGGGTTTTCGCCGCGTTCGCCCGTGCGGCCGGCGGGATCACCACCGTGACAGCGCGGTTCACGGCGCGGCCTCGCCTCGGTCAGGCCGGCCAACATTCCACGGGGCGTTCGGCAGGTCGGCGTGCCACACGCCCACCGGGTTGCCGTGCGTCGGCGCGGCGTTCGCGGCGTTGCTTGGACGTTTCCGGCCGAGCCAGTTCGGCCGGCGTCGGGGCTCCTCTCGCGTTCATGCCGTCAGCCTCCTTGTGCTGATCTGTCCACCCGTTGTCTGTCCACCCTGGGGGGCTATAGACCCCCCCAGGTGGATGGACATGTCCAAGTCGGGGTGGACAAGGGTGGACAAGGTGGACACGCTCATTCGCTGGCGACCTTCAGGAATGGGCGCTTCTCGGTGCCCGTGTTGGCCAGAGCGCCCTGTTTCAGCAGGTCATTTACTGCGCGGTGGAACGTGGCGCTAGGCATGTCGGCCACGGCGCGTAGGTCAGCTTTGGTTGCTCCAGTTTGGCCGAAATGGTGGACAAAGGTGGACATCAGCCGGTCTGCGCGATCCGTTTGTCCACCCAATCGGTGAATAGAAATCACGCCGGATCCGGTGCCCTCGATCAGCTCGAGCCGCAGCTCGTGATGGTCGGCTTCTGGCCCGTCCTTACGCTTCTCGCGCTCGAGGCTGATCATGCCGCAGTCCGCGTTGACCGCGTATACGGTGTCGGCGCCCGCCTCGAACACTGACGAGCCGCGGAACGTTTTGCCGTCCTTGCCGGTGTGGTGGACGCCGAGGACGACGCCGCGGCCGTCGGGCGTGGCTTCCCGCAGACGGGTGAGCGAGTCGACGACCTCGCCGCAGTCTTTGGCGCTGTTTTCGTCGGCGCCGACCATGCAGCGCGCCAACGTGTCCAAGACGATGAATCCGTAGCCGCCCCACTTGATGAGCGCGCCGAGCTCGCGGACGTCGGCCGGGCGTGTCAGGTTGATAGGGAGGGGCAACAATTCGAGGTTGTCGTCGTCGATAGTGGTGTGCCAACCGGCTTCCCATGCGGCGGCCCGCGCTTTGAATCCGTACGCGCCTTCGGCTGCGACGTACAGCGCGCGGCGCTTCCGGGTTGCGCGGCCTTGCCATGCGCGGGCGGTGGCAACGGACGCCGCCCAGTCGTACGCGATGAACGATTTGCAGGTTCCCCACTTGCCGTAGAGCAGCGCAACGGTGCCTTGGTCGAGCGTGTTGTCGATGAGCGGTTCGGGGTCGGGCAGATTGCGCAGCGCAGTGCGTGTGAGTAGTCGCGCGGCCAGCGCCGGCGGCCCGTTGTCAATTAGGTCGAGGTGGCCGGCGTCGGTGTTGCCGTTGCCGGGTGCCCAGGTGTCGTCTATGTCGGCGGGTCCGTGTTTGTCGGCGCCGGCTTGCGCTGATTTCAGCGTTGCCTCGATCTCGTTGCTAGGCAGCCCGCAGGCCCGGGCGGCGTCTTCCATTGCGTCGGTCACGATCTGGCGATCAACGTGGCGGGCGTCGGCTACTCGGTAGGCGCGTAGCGCGTTCACGTTGAGGGTGTGGTTGCGTGCGCCTTCGGGTGTTGCGGCGACTTCGCCGGCCAGGCGCTCGAGCGCCTTGTTGGCGTACGGGTCGTCGCCAAGCGGCCCGCTATACGAATGCTCAACCTCCGCCGGCGGCTTGGCTGGCCGCGGTGTGGGTGTCGCGTGTTCGCGGCATGGGCTGCCGCCGAGCCAGCAGAGCGTGCACGCAGTGCGTTGTTCGGGCACGGTCATGGTTGGCCTCGCTTGATCTGGTCGGCGCGGTGTTGGACGTTGCCGCCGGCGATGGCGTAGAAGTCGGAATCGCTCTCCGCGCGCTTGGCCATGCGTTCAAAGTTGCTGCGCCAGCGGGCATCCGCGGTGTAACCGCGGGCACAACCTGGTAGAATCGGCGGTGGATTTACCTGGTGGTGCGGGTATGTCTCCTCTGGTGGGAGGCCCGGTTCGTTTCGGCGGCCGGGCCTTTCGCATTTTGCGGTTGTCACTGTTAGGTCTCCCCTGTGGACGTGGGTTGCAGCCGGGGTCCGTGTTCGGGAAGTTGTTGACGCAGCGGCGTGTTTAGGCGGCGCCGGCCGGTTGGGTTGCCGCGGTGAGCCTTTCGATGTAGGCGTCGATGCTGGCGGCTGTGACGAATCCGCGGCGGCCGATGTTCACGTGGACGAGCTCGCCGCGTTTGATCAGTTGGTAGACGGTCGGCCGGCTGATGCCGCCGAGTGCGGCGCGGACGCCTTCGGTGCGGGTCATGCCGATCGGTACAAGTTGCTGGGTGGTCATGTGGTGGTCCTTCGCTTTGCGTTAACCGCCGTTATTGGGCGGCTTCTGCGATAAAGGCTTACACACGCGGACGATGCGAATCGATTTTGTGGGGGTCGTTGCACCCCAAACGTTTGCAGAGCGCTCTACACGTTCGGCGAATGCGAAAGATGCGCATGTGCTCGCATATGCGCGCACATGTCTACATATGTCGAACCGGCGCTGGCCGGTGGTTTTGCGGTTTGCTGGCGTTATGTAACGTCGGTCACAAACCCAGCGAATTGGCCAAACTGTCCACGGCCGCGCGTGCGGTTGCGTCCTCAGCGTGGCCGTAAATGTCGCCTGTGATCGAGATGGAGCTGTGCCCGAGCAGATCGGCGACCGCCTTGATGTGCACACCACCTTCGAGCCACGCCGATGCAGCGCTGTGGCGCAGCGTGTGAACGTAGACATCTTGCAGCCCAGCCTTTTTCGCCGCGGCCTGGATCACCCGTAGCAGGTTGCGCGGGTCGACCTGCGTACCAAACTCGGTCGGGAACACCAAATCGCTTTCACGCCATTGGTCGCCGGCCTGCAGCCGCTCCCGCTTCTGCCGGGCGCGGTGCGCGCGAAGCATTTCGACCACCGGGGCCGACAGCGGTATCTGTCGCCTCGAGCGTTCCGTCTTGGGCGGCGTGGTGACCAGCTTGCCGTCCACGCGCGCCACGGTCGCTGCGACCCGTAGCGCGCCGGTCTTGAGGTCGACGTGCTCCCACCGCAGCGCCGCGGCCTCTCCGCGACGCATCCCGGTCGACGCGATCAGCACCAGCGCCGGGTGGTACCGCGACGCCTTCGCGGCGTCGAGCAGTTTGATGACGGCGTCGCGGTCGAGGTGTCGGGCCTCTGTGCGCTCGACCCCGGGGCGTTTGACGGCGGCCGCTGGGTTCTTGCCCAGCAGGCCGTCGCGTACCGCTCCGTCTAGGCTGGCGCGGAGGACGGTGTACGTCGACCGGATCGTCGAGTCGGCCAGCGCCCGCACCGGGTCCGGGTTGGGGTTGTCGTCGGTCCGCTCCCCTGGCTTCATCTGTGCCCGCATGTCGAGGACTAGCTTCTCGACGTCGGACGGCCGAAGCCGGTCGAGCCGCACGCGACCGATCGGCGCCGCCTCGATGTGCTTGCGGCTCAGGCTGTCATACAGCGCCTTGGTTGCCTGGCTGCGGCCGGACGCCGCGAGCGTGGTGGCCCGCCAGTGGGACATCCACGCAGCCACGGTCGTGGTGGCGTCCCGCGGTGGCTGGCCCTCGTCGATCCTGTCGCGGACCTTCTTCAGCTCGGCCAGCGCCGCCTTCTGGGTGGCGCCGTAGACGCTGACCCGCTTCTGCTCGCCGGTGTCGGGGTCGCGGTAGCGCAACCGCGCCTCCCAACGCCCATTCGGACGCTGGTAGACGTTGCCCTGTGAGTTGGCGCGACGCTTCGCCATGCCGGTCAGTCTAGACCTGGTGGGCGTACTAAAGGGCGTACGCCGGAAATCTTCGCGTCATCGGCGGCGGTAAAACCGCCTCTGACCTGTGTCGGGCTGACAGGATTTGAACCTGCGACCACTTGACCCCCAGTCAAGTGCGCTACCAAACTGCGCCACAGCCCGCGCGCCGATGCGTGCACCGGCAGCAGGTCGAAAGCCTACCGTAAACGCGCGACGGACCCGCCAAGCGACCTCCCCCGGCTGGCGACCGAAGACCAATAGGTGAATCGCAAACGTGCTAGCGCCGGTGCTAGCGGATTTGGGAAGCACCTATTGGTCTGGAGAGAGCGGGACAGACCGCCGGCGTCCCGAAAGCAGAACCTCAGCGCCGCCTGGCCCCCCGCTTTTCGCGCACCCGCACGTTGATCCGGATCGGCGAGCCCTCGAACCCGAACGTCTCGCGCAGCCGTCGCTCCAGGAACCGCCGATACCCGGCCTCCAGGAAACCGGTGGTGAACAACACAAAGGTCGGCGGCCGCGCGGTGGCCTGGGTGGCGAACAGGATGCGCGGCTGCTTGCCCCCACGCACGGGCGGCGGCGTGGCGGCCACCACCTCCTTGAGCCACGAGTTCAGCGGGCCGGTCGGGATCCGCGCATCCCATGACGCCAGCGCGGTCTCCATCGCGGGCACCAGCTTCTGCAGCGCCCGCCCGGTCTTGGCGGAGATGTTGACGCGCGGCGCCCACCGCAGCTGCACCAGCTCGCGGTCGATCTCGCGCTCCAGCAGCTCGCGGCGGTCCTCGTCGACCAGATCCCACTTGTTGAAGGCCAGCACCAGGGCGCGGCCGGCCTCGATGACCATCGACAACACCCGCTGGTCCTGTTCGGTGAGCGGGTCCGACCCGTCGATCAGCACGATCACCACCTCGGCCGCATCGATGGCCGAGTGCGTGCGCACCGAGGCGTAGAACTCGTGCCCGCTGGCCTGACCGACCTTGCGCCGCAGCCCCGCGGTGTCGACGAACCGCCACACCCGCTCGCCCAGCTCGATCAGCGAGTCCACCGGGTCCACCGTGGTTCCGGCGACGTCGTGCACCACCGAGCGCTGGTCGCCGGCCAGCTTGTTCAACAGCGAGCTCTTGCCGACGTTGGGCTTGCCGACCAGCGCCACGCGCCGCGGACCACCGGACGTGGCCGCCACCTCGGAGACCTCGGGCAGCGCGGCCAGCACCGCGTCGAGCAGGTCCGCCACGCCGCGGCCGTGCATCGCGCTGATCGCGTACGGCTCACCGAGCCCCAGGGACCACAGCATCGCGGCGTCCGCCTCGACCTTGTCGCTGTCAACCTTGTTGGCCGCCAAGAAGACCGGCTTGCCCGACCGCAGCAGGATCCGGGCGGCGGCCTCGTCGGCGGTGGTGGCGCCGACGACAGCATCGACCACCAGGATCACCGCGTCGGCGGTGCGCATGGCCACCGAGGCCTGATCGGCCACCAGCTGCTGCAGCCCCTTGGCGTCGGGTTCCCATCCCCCGGTGTCCTGCACGACGAACCGGCGGCCCGTCCACAGCGCGTCGTAGGACACCCGGTCGCGGGTGACGCCCGGGATGTCCTGCACCACCGCTTCCCGCCGGCCCAGGATCCGGTTCACCAGCGTCGATTTGCCGACGTTGGGCCGGCCGACCACTGCCACCACGGGCGCAGGTCCGGCGTCCTCCTGTTCGTCCAGGCCGAATTCGACTGAATCCCAGTCGCTTTCGTCGCTCCACGTGCCGTCTTGACTCACCGCACCGCCCCGCTTCGCTGCTTGACCAGGTCCCGCAGGTGCGAGATCACCTGGGCCTCGGTCATCTCGCTGGTGTCGACGACCACCGCGTCCGGTGCCGCCCGCAGCGGCGACACCGCCCGCGTGGAGTCGAGATGGTCGCGGCGGCGGACGTCGGCCAGCACCGCCTCGTAGTCGTCGGCCAGCCCGGCCGCCACGTTCTGGTCGTTGCGCCGCCGCGCGCGGGTCTCGGCCGACGCGGTCAGGAAGATCTTCACCGGCGCGTTGGGCAGCACGACGGTGCCGATGTCACGGCCCTCGACGACGACACTCCCGGGACCCTCGGCCATTTCGCGCTGCAGGTCGACGAGCCGGGTGCGCACCGCCGGAACCGAGGACACCGCCGACACCGCGCCGGTGACCCGGTCGCCACGGATCTCCGTCGAAACATCCTCTCCACAGAGGAAATAACGGTCGCCGTCGGGGTGAGAGTCGATCGACATCTGCACCGTTTCCGCCGTGTGCGCGACGGCCTCGGCGTCGGCCGGGTCGATGTCGGCGCGCAGCACTGCCAGCGTCACCATCCGGTACATTCCGCCGGTGTCCAGGTAGCGTGCGCCGAGCGCCTGCGCCAATCCCTTTGACACCGAAGACTTTCCGGTGCCGGCCGGACCGTCGATGGCCACCACCACGCCGCTCACAGCCCCACCGCCTTATACAGCTGCCCGATCTCGTGGTGAGCCAGCGCCCGGAAGGTGCCCGGCCGCTGCTTGCCCAGCGAGACCGGCCCGATGTCGGTGCGCACCAACGACTCCACCGGGAATCCCGCGGCCGCCAGCAGCCGGCGCACGATCCGATTGCGCCCCTCGTGCAGCGTCACCCGCACCAGCGTCTTGCCCGGAATGGCGTCCACCACCGCGAACTCGTCAACCCGCGCCACCCCGTCCTCCAATTCGATGCCGGCGCGCAGCTTCTTGCCGAGCCCCCGCGGCACCGACCCGGTCACCGTCGCCAGGTAGGTCTTGGGCACCTCGTGGGAGGGGTGCATCAGCCGGTGCGCGAGCTCGCCGTCGTTGGTCAGCAGGATCAGCCCTTCGGTGTCGGCGTCCAACCGCCCGACGTGAAACAGGTTCTTGTTGCCGCGAACCTTGCGCTCGACCAGATCGCCGATGCACGGCCGGCCGCGGTCGTCGGACATGGTCGAGTGCACGCCGCGCGGCTTGTTCAGGGCCAGATACACCTGCGAGTCGTCGAGCACCACCCGGGCGCCGTCGACGCGGATCACCGCGGAGTCCGGGTCGACGCGGGTGCCCAACTCGGTCACCACCTGGCCGTCCACCTCGACGCGGCCGTCGATGATCAACTTCTCGGCGGCCCGCCGCGATGCAATTCCGGCCTGGGACAACACTTTTTGCAGCCGGATCCCCTGAGCTTCTTCCATCAATCCTGGTCCACGTCGAACGTCAGCGACTGGTCGGACGATTGACCGCCGGACAATTTGATGAAACGTGGCTCGCTGTCCAGGGATTCGCTGAGGTCCTCGATCGTGTCGACGTCGGGAAGCAGCGGCGCGATGTCCGGAAGATCGGCCAGCGACGTCAGCCCCAGGCGCTCCAGGAACAGGTCGGTGGTGGCGAACGTCACCGCGCCGGTGTCGTCGTCCACTCCGGCTTCGGTGATCAGGCCCCGCGCAAGCAGCGTGCGCATCACGGCGTCGACGTTGACACCGCGCACCGCGCTCACCCGCGCGCGTGTCACGGGCTGGCGGTAGGCGACCACGGCCAGCGTCTCCAGCGCCGCCCGGGTCAGCTTGGACCGCGCGCCGTCCAGCAGCAGCTTCTCGACATAGGGCGCGAACCGGGCGCGGGTGTACATCCGCCAGCCCTCGCTGTTCTGCCGCAGGTCGATGCCGCTGTCACGCTCGGTGAGCTGCTCGGACATCTCCTGCAGCTTGGTGGCGACGCGGTACACCGGCTGCTGGGTGGCCGACGCCAGCGCCTCCGCGGTCACCGGGGTGTCCACCACCAGCAACAGCGCCTCCAGCACGCAACCGAGTTCCTCGGGCTCCATGGGCACGGCCTCGGCGATGTCCGGGATCGGTGAATCCAGGTCGATCTCGGGCAGTTCTTCACTCACTATTCGTCCCGCACTTCTACCAAGGCTTCACTGGCCGGACGCTCCCCGGTCCACGAGATTTGGAGCACGCCAAGCGGCTCCGACTGGTCGAATGCTACCGCCCGGGACCGATACAGTTCGAGCAGCGCCAGGAAGCGCCCGACCACCTCCATCGACGCCGCACAGTCGGCGACCAGTTCGGAGAACGTCGCCCACGCGCCGCTGCCCCGCGCTTCCAGGATGGCCAGCAGCTTCTTGGCCTGCTCGGGAACCGAGACCTGGACCTGGTGCAGGTGCCCGACGGACACGGTCGGGACGGGGCGCGGGGTGAACGCGATCGCGGCGATCTGGGCGAACCGTTCGGCGTCGACGCCGATCATCACCTCGGGCAGCAGTTCGGTGAACCGGTCCTCCAGCGACACCGCGCGCGGATAGCTGCGCAGCGCCGTGGCCTCGAGTTCGGCGAACATCTCGGCGACGTGCTTGAACGCGCGGTACTGCAGCAGCCGGGCGAACAGCAGGTCGCGCACCTCCAGCAGCGCCAGGTCTTCGTCGTCGTCGACCTGTCCGGCCGGCAGCAGCCGGGCCGCCTTCAAGTCCAGCAGGGTCGCGGCGACCACCAGGAACGCCGTGGTCTCCTCCAGCTCCAGCTGCGACCCGATCTCGCGGGTGTAGGCGATGAAGTCGTCGGTGACCTGGTGCAGCGCCACCTCGGTGACGTCGAGACGATGGGCGAAGATCAGCTGCAACAGCAGGTCGAACGGGCCCTCGAAATTGGTCAGGCGGACCTGAAAGCCGTTCTGCTGTGGCGCCTCACCGGTTTCGGTCGCGTTCACGCGCCGAATCGGTCGATGAACTCGCGGGCCAGCGCGCGGTACGCGATGGCGCCGGTGGAGCGCGGCGCCCAGGTGGTGATGGGTTCGCCGGCCACGCTGGTCTCCGGGAACCGGACGGTCCGGGTGATCACGGTGTCGAAGACCAGGTCGCCGAACCGCTCCACCACCCGGGCCATCACCTCGCGCGAGTTGACCGTGCGCGGGTCGTACCGGGTGAGCAGGATCCCGCTGATCTCGAGCTTCGGGTTCAGCCGGTCGCGCACCTTGTCGACGGTATCGGTCAGCAGCGCCAACCCGCGCAGCGAGAAGTACTCGCACTCGGTCGGGATCACCACGCCGTCGGCGCAGGCCAGGCCGTTGACGGTGAGCAGCCCCAGCGACGGCTGGCAGTCGATCAGCACGTAGTCGTAGCGGTCCAGCACCGGGTGCAGCGCGCGGCCCAGCGTCTGCTCGCGCCCCACCTCGTTGACCAGCTGGATCTCCGCGGCCGACAGGTCGATGTTGCTGGGCACCAGATCCATGTGCTTGACCCGGGTCTGCAGCAGCACGTCGTCGATCGACACCCGCGGCTCGACCAGCACGTTGTGGATCGTCTTCTCCAGCTCGTAGTGCGGGACGCCCAGGCCGGCGGACAGCGCGCCCTGCGGGTCCATGTCCACCAGCAGCACGCGGCGGCCGTACTCGGCCAGCGCGGCACCCAGGTTGATGGTCGACGTGGTCTTCCCGACGCCGCCCTTCTGGTTGCACATGGCGACGACTTTGGCCGGGCCGTGCGAGGTGCGCGGCTGTGGCTCCGGGATCGCCCGCGGCGGCCGCCCGGTCAGGCCGAGCTCGACGCCGTTGTCCGGCTGCTCGGTCATGGCGGGGGTGTTCGGGAGGTGAACATCGTCGGAAAGTCTAACGGGTTCGACGCGCGAAACTCGGCGACCCGCAGGCAATTAACCAGCCAATATGGGGAAAAATCGGTGGTAGAACGCACATCCCGACAGCCTATTCACTTCAGTCACACCAGCACCAATTTCCGAGCGCAAAGGGCCCGCGGCGCCACCCGCCTATCGTGGCGTCTATGAACCTGAAGCGACGGATACCTCTACTGCGTTGGTCGGTCTGGCGCATGGCCGCCGGCGCCCAGAACATCACCACGACGGGCCAGATCGGTGACGGGCGCGAGGCGGCCGCCGTCGAGTACGTGCTGCAGAACGCGCGGGCCGGCGACATCGACGACGTGCTGGCCACCATCGACAAGTTCGCCTACGAGAAATCGCTGCTGATCAACGTCGGCGACGAGAAGGGGCTGCTGCTCGACGCCGCCGTGCGGCGCGCCGACCCGGCGCTCGCGCTCGAGTTGGGCACCTACTGCGGCTATGGCGCCCTGCGCATCGCCCGGGCGGCCCCGAAGGCCAAGGTGTTCTCGGTCGAACTCGCCGACGCCAACGCCGCCAACGCCCGCCAGATCTGGGCGCACGCCGGCGTCGCCGACCGGGTGACGTGCGTGGTCGGCACCATCGGCGACGGCGGTCGCACCCTGGACGCGCTGGCCACCGAGCACGGATTCGCCGAAGGCACACTCGATTTCGTGTTCCTCGACCACGACAAGGACGCCTACCTCGACGACCTGAAGAGCATCATGGAGCGCGGCTGGCTGCATCCGGGCTCGATCGTGGTCGCCGACAACGTCCGGGTGCCGGGCGCGCCGAAATACCGCGAGTACATGCACCGCCAGCAGGGCAAGCTGTTCAGCACGGTCGAGCACAAGACGCACGTGGAGTACCAGACGATGCTGTCCGACCTGGTGCTGGAGTCCGACTACCTGGGCGGCTGAGCGGGGCGACTACTGCGCCCGCGGGTGGGCCTCGGCCCACACTTCGCGCAGCGCGTGCACGGTGACCATGGTGTAGATCTGCGTCGTCGTCACCGAGGCGTGCCCGAGCAGCTCCTGCACGACCCGCACGTCGGCGCCGCCCTCCAGCAGGTGGGTGGCGAAGGAATGCCGCAGCATGTGCGGCGACACCCCCGAGGTGATGCCGGCGCGCGCGGCCGCGTCCTGCAGGACCTGCCACGCGCTCTGCCGCGACAGCCGCCCGCCGCGCACATTGAGGAAGATGCCCGGCGTCCCGCGCCCGCGGCGGGCCAGCTCCGCACGGCCCCGCACCAGATAGGAGTCCAGCGCGGCGACGGCCGGCCGCCCGATCGGCACCAGCCGCTGCTTACCGCCCTTGCCGCGCAACAACACCGACCGGGCGTGCGTGTCGACGTCGTCGACGTCCAGGCCGACGGCTTCGGAGATGCGTGCGCCGGTGGAGTACAGGAGTTCGAGCAGCGCCCGGTTACGCAGCGTCAGCGGGCCGTCGGCCGGGCTCTCGCCGCCGGCGCCCTCCAGCAGCGCCAGCACCTGGTCGATGGTCAGGCTCTTGGGCAGCCGGCGGCCCGGCGTCGGCGGGCGCACCGCGCGCGCCACGTCGAGTTCGGCCAGCCCCTCGGCGGCGGCGAACCGATGCAGGCCACGCACCGCGATCAGCGCCCGCGCCGCCGACACCGCGGACAGCGCGGCGACGCCGGTGTCGGGATCGCCGCGGCGCAGCGCCACCAGGAACTCGCTCACGTCGTTCTCGCCCACCTTGGCCAGGTCGTGAATTCCACGGTCCGACAAGTGTCTTGTGTAGCGGCGCAGGTCGCGGCCGTACGAGCTCAGGGTGTTCGCGGCGACGCCGCGCTCGATCGTGAGATGGTCAAGGTAGCCCTGCAACTGCGTGTCCAGCGCCGCCGTTGTCATTGCGCGGCCTTGCGCGCGACGAACGCCGTCGGCTTGTCCCGCCACGGGCTGTCCACCGGACGCGCCTGCGCGAACCCTGTCGTCACGGCGTGGGCGGCCAAAATCCCCGCCACCGCAATGGCATTGACGACGTCACCGCCGAGCACCTTGCGGACGGCGTCGGCCAGCGGATACCACTCCACTGTCATGTCGGCTTCTTCGTCGTGCGCCTCGGGCCGGTCGACCCGAGTCAGGCCGGTGGCCAGATAGACACGCACCGACTCATCGCTGAAGCCCGGCGTGGAGTCGAGGTCGACGAGCACGGCCCAGGTCTCGGCCTTCAGCCCCGCCTCTTCCATCAGCTCGCGAGCGGCGGTGAGGTGGGCCGCCTCGCCAGGGACATCGAGCAGCCCGGCGGGCAACTCCCACAGCCGCCGGCCGAAGGCGTGCCGGTATTGGTAGACCATCGGGATGTTGCCGTCGTCGTCCATCGCGACCACGGCGACCGCGCCGTAATGTTCGACGATCTCCCGGGTCACCACCTTGCCGCCCGGCATCCGCACCCGGTCGCTGCGCAACGCGAAAATCTTTCCGGTGTACAGCGTTTCGGATGACGCCGTCTCGAAGACGTGCTCAGCCACGGGTCGCGGGCTCAGGTATAGGCCGCGCAGCGCTGTCCCGGTGCTGGATGCCGTTCGATGACTGCTCCGGGATTTCCACCGGCAGCAGCTCGCCCGCCTTGTAGTCAATGGCCGCGCCGACGAATGCGACGAACAACGGGTGCGGCCGGGTGGGCCGGCTCTTCAGCTCGGGGTGAGCCTGGGTGCCGACGATGAACGGGTGCACGTCCGGTGGGTATTCGACGAATTCGACCAGGTGGCCGTCCGGAGACGTCCCGGAGAACTTCAGGCCGCTCTCCGCGATCTTGTCGCGGTAGGCGTTGTTGACCTCGTAGCGGTGCCGGTGGCGCTCGGACACCTCGGTGGCGCCATAGGCTTGGGCCACAATCGATTCCGGTTGCAGCACCGCGGGGTAGGCGCCCAGCCGCATGGTGCCGCCCAGGTCGGCCTCGCCGGCGACGATGTCGACCTGGTCGGCCATCGTGGAGATGACGGGATCGGGCGTCTCGGGATCGAATTCGGCCGAGTTGGCCTCGGTCAGGCCGGCGGAGCGGGCGGCTTCGATCACGATGCACTGCAGGCCGAGGCACAGGCCGAACACCGGCAGCCCCCGGGTGCGGGCGTACTGGATGGCGCCGATCTTGCCCTCGATGCCGCGGATGCCGAACCCGCCGGGGATCAGCACGCCGTGCACGTCGCCCAGCGCCGACGCGGCACCGGCCGCGCTCTCGCAGTCGTCGGAGGGCACCCACACCAGCTCCACCTTGGCGTGGTGCTTGAACCCGCCGGCGCGCAGCGCCTCGGTCACCGACAGGTAGGCGTCGGACAGGTCAACGTACTTGCCCACCAAGGCGATTCGCACCGTCTCGTGCGGCTCGTGCACCCTGCGCAGCAGGTCGTCCCACTCGGTCCAGTCCACGTCGCGGAACGGCAGGCTCAGCCGGCGCACCACGTAGGCGTCGAGCTCTTCGCGGTGCAGCACCTTGGGAATGTCATAGATCGACGGCGCGTCCGGCGTGGAGATGACGCCGTCGATGTCGACGTCGCACATCAGCGCGATCTTGTTCTTCAACGCCTCGGGGACGGGACGGTCGCAACGCAGGATCAGCGCGTCCGGGGTGATACCGATGCTGCGCAGCGCGGCCACCGAGTGCTGGGTGGGTTTGGTCTTGAGCTCACCCGACGGGGCCAGGTAGGGCACCAACGAGACATGCAGGAAGAAGACGTTCTCCCGGCCGACGTCGTGACGGACCTGCCGCGCGGCCTCCAGGAAGGGCTGCGACTCGATGTCGCCGACGGTGCCGCCGATCTCGGTGATGACCACGTCGGGCCGGTTGCCCTGGGCGTCGGGCTGGGCCATCGACATGATGCGCGCTTTGATCTCGTCGGTGATGTGCGGAATCACCTGGACGGTGTCGCCGAGGTATTCGCCGCGCCGCTCCTTGGCGATGACCGTCGAATAGACCTGCCCCGTAGTGACATTCGCCGACCCGGACAGGTCCCGATCCAGGAACCGCTCGTAATGGCCGACGTCGAGGTCGGTTTCGGCGCCGTCCTCGGTGACGAAGACCTCGCCGTGCTGGAAGGGGTTCATGGTGCCCGGATCGACGTTGAGGTACGGATCGAGCTTTTGCATCGTCACGTACAACCCGCGGGCCGTCAGTAGCTGACCAAGGCTGCTGGCGGTCAGCCCTTTGCCCAACGAGGAAGCCACGCCCCCGCTGACGAAGAGGTGCTTGGTGGCGGATTGCGGGTGCTTTCGCACAGGCGACCTCCGTGAAGACGGGCAGGGCGTGAAAATTGTTCTAGCGAATAACTAGATGGGCCTGCCGACCCACGGAAACCCACCCTAACATCCACCGCGCTGTGTCGCGGCTAACACGCCCGCTACTGGGGCACCGTGATTGATGTGGCCCCGTGACCGGTGCCGTACTGCCCTGCGTGCCCGCCGCCCAGGAGGTCGTGCAGGCCCAGGACCGCGGTGATGCGGCCCGGCGCGGCGTCGACGTCGTCGACCGTGCTGATCGCGGAGTTCATCCCGGCGTCGGCACGCGTCACCGCCACCGCGGCGCCTCCGGTCGCCGAACCGTCGCGCCCGGCGAGCAGGGTGCCCGAGCCGTGCGGGGCCAGCGCGGCCGAGAACCGCGCCACGCTGACGCCCTTGTTGCCGGCGTCCCCGGGCAGCGCGCCGCCGGTGACGACCAGCGCGGCGTTGGCCGCGCCCATGTGATCGGTCGCCTGGTACGTGATGAAGCCGGTGTCGCGCAGCGCCGCCAGCACGGTGTTGCGCGCGACGTCGTCCACCGGGGGCACCGCCGGGTTGGCGTTGGCCAGCAGCGCGATGCCCATCAGGTCACCCGCCTGCGAACCCTGGTCGACCAGCTTCGTGCTCAGCTGCTGACCCGCGGGCAGCACCGAGGAGTTGACCACCGTCTGCAGCTTCTCCGCCGAATTGGCCTCGACGAACTCACTGGTCAGCGACACCGTCCCGGTCACCGTCCCGCCCCCCTGACCGATGAACTTCGACACCGCGGCCACGTCGTCGTCGGTGGCATCCGGGGTGCGGAACACCACCACCGCCTTGCCGGCCAGCGCGTCGTGCAGCATCCGCCCCGCCAGTTGAGTATCGAAATTGTTTGCCGCGCTGAGCTTTTCGTTCAGCACATTCTTCTGGTCGTTGAGCCCGCTGATCTGGGTGTTCAGGTCGCGCTTCTCGTCGCGCAGGCTGGACAACAGGGTGTCCGACAAGAAGCCGGAACCCAGCACGACCCCCACGGCCAGCGCCAGGAAGACGGCGGCCAGCGACAGCGCGTGTTGGCGCAACGAGATCATCTAGGTGACCCACTTCTGCACCATCAGGCAGAAGTGGTTCCAATAGTCGGTGACCCAATGCAGCACCGCGGCGTCGGTGCGCGACACCCACAGCGCGACGATGACGGCGATCAGCATGGTCAGCGCCAGCAGCGCGATGGCACCCGCCGAGATGTGGTTGCGGTACAGCGTGGCCACGGCCTTGGCGTCCACCACCTTCTCCCCGACCCGCAGCCGGGTCAAGAAGGTCGAGGGGTTGCTGTGCGCCCGGGTCCGGTCGAAGAACGTCTCGATGTTGGCGGTGTGCCCGGCCGTCACCAGCAGCGCGGCGCCGTGGTGATCGGCCAGCAGCAGGGCCAGGTCGATCGCCGAGCCCGCGGCCGGGAACGTCATCGCCCCGACGCCGAGATCCTGGATCCGTTCCAGGCCGGGCGCGTGCCCGTCGGCGTCGGCGGGCAGCACCACCTGGGCGCCGCACTTGAGCGCGTCGGTGCTGATCTGGTCGGGGTCGCCGACGATGACCTGGGGGCGGTAGCCCGCCTTGCGCAGGACGTCGGCGCCGGTGCCGACACCGATCAGGGCCGGCTGATACTCCTTGATGAACGGCTTGAGCGACTTCAAATCGTCCTCGGCGCTGGGCTCGTCGGCGACGATCACCACGTGCCGGCGGCGCAGGTCGACGTCGACGTCGGGGATGCCGATGCCGTCGATCAGCAGCGGGCTCTCGCTCTTGATGAACTCGATCGTGTTGCCGGCGAAGGCCTCCAGGTGGGCGGACAGCCCGCTCTTGGCCTCGCGCATCAGGTCGGCGATGTCGTGGTCGGTGCGCTCGGTGCCGCGGACCAGCCTGCGGTCACCGGCGTACACCCCGCCCTCGTGCAGGCGGATCTTGGCGCCGTCCTTGACCTTCTTGAAGATGTCCGGGCCGGCCTCGTCGATCAGGGTCACCCCGTTGTTGACCAGCACCTCCGGGCCCATGTTCGGGTAGCGGCCCGACACCGACGGAGACGCGTTGACCACCGCGGCGATGTCGGCCTCCACCAGCGCGTCCGCCGTGATGCGGTCCAGATCCAGGACGTCGAGCACCACGATGTCGCCGGGGCAGACACGGCGCAGCAGGCGGTCGATGTTCCGGTCAACGCGGGCGGTGCCGACGAGGCCGGGCCGGGCGGGGTTACGGGAGAGCAGGCCTGACATCTTCATGGGGGCGATTCTGTCCGCGAAGCTGCGGCGAGGACGGGAGGCGCGCCGTAACATTAGCCTCATAAGTTATCTAGAGTCCCATTAGTCACATCTGTATTACTTGTTGTCGGCGGTTAGATCTCATCCTTCTGCGCGGCCTGCAGCAGCTCACGGGCGTGCGCGCGGCCGCTGTCGGATTCGCCCAGCCCGGCCAGCATCCGCGCCAACTCGGCCACCCGCTCGTCGTCGGCGACCCGCCGCACCACGCTGGTCCCCTTCGGCCCCGCGCCGTGCACCACCAGGTGCACGTCGGCGTACGCCGCGACCTGCGGCAGGTGCGTCACGACGATCACCTGGTGGGTGCGCGCCAACCGCGCCAGCCGCCGGCCGATCTGCACCGCCGCGCGGCCGCCCACCCCGGCGTCGACCTCGTCGAACACCATGGTGGTGCCCACCGTCTCCTTGCGCGAGGCCGCCAGCACCACTTCCAGCGCCAGCATCACCCGGGACAGCTCGCCACCGGAGGCGCTCTTGGCCAGCGGCAGCTGGTCCATCCCGCGGTGCGCGGCGAAGCCGAACTCCACCTGGTCGATGCCGCCGGCGCCGGCGCGGGCCAGCATCGGCCCGTCGGGCCCAAACGACACAGTGAGGCTGGCCGCGTCGTCGGCGCCCGATGCGGTATCGACGGAGACGTCGATGCCGAACTGCGCGTCGGCCATCGCCAGCCCGGACAGCTCGGCGGTGACCTCCTTGGCCAGCCGCTTGGCGGCCTTGCGCCGGATGTTGCTGAGATCGACCGCCGCCTCGGCTAATTCGCGCGCCAGCTCGTCGACGCGGGCCGCGAGCGACGCCAGCCCCTCCTCGGAGACGTCCAGTTGGGCCAGCCGCTCCCGCGACTCGCGGGCCCACGCGAGCACGCCGTCGATGTCCGCGGCGTACTTGCGGGTCAGCGTGCGCAGTTCGGCCTGCCGGGCCAGTCTGGATTCCAGCGCGCTGGCGTCGACCGGCAGCTCGTCGAGGAAGCCGGCCAGCTCACCGGCCGCGTCGACGACCACGGTCAGCACCTCGCCGAGCTGGCCGCCCAACGCGAGAAGCTTCGCGTCGTCCGTCGATTCCAGTGCGGCCCTTGCCTTTCCCAGGCTGTCGGTCGCGCTGAACCCGGACCCGTCGGCCTCATCGGAGGACAGGGCCGCGCGCGCGGTGGCCGCGGCCTCGCGCAGGGTGTCCAGCTCGGAGAGCCGCAGGATCTCGGCGACCAGGGCGTCGTCCTCGCCGGGTTGCGGGTCCACGGCGTCGATCTCGGTGAGGGCGAAGTTGAGCCGGTCGGCCTCGAGCGCCAGCTCGCGCATCCGGTTGCGGCGGTCCAGGAGATCGCGCCGCGCCGACAGCCAGGCGTCGCGCAGTTTGCAATAGCGCTCCAGCGCGGGACCGGCCTTCGCGAACCGGTCCAGCGCGCCGCACTGCTCCTCGGGACGCATGAGCCGCAGCTGGTCGTTCTGCCCGTGCAGGGTCAGCAGCCCGGCGGTGAAGTCCCCCAGCGACTTGGCCGGCACGCTGCGCCCGCCGAGATAGGCGCGCGACGGCCCCTCGCGGCTGACCGAGCGCAGCGCGATCACGCTGCCGTCCTCGTCGCGCTCGGCCCCCGACGCGTCCAGCATCTCGTCCAGCTTCACGATCAATGACTCGTCGAGATCGGTTGTGGTGAACCGGCCTTCGACGATCGCCCGATCGGCGCCGGACCGCACCCGGGTGGCGTCCGCGCGGGCGCCACCGAGCAGGTGCAGCCCGGTCACCACCATCGTCTTGCCGGTACCGGTCTCGCCGGTCAGCACGGTCAGGCCGCGGTCGAACTCGCCGACCGCGGCGCTGATGGCACCGAGTGACTCGATGCGGATTTCGGTCAGCATTCAGTCAGCACCTGCGTCGGGGCCGTCAGTTCCCGCGCCACCCGGTGACCGGCAACCGGAACTTGCGCACCAGCCGGTCGGTGAACGGGGCGCTGTCCAGCCGGGCCCATTTCACCGGTGTGTCGCAACGTTTTACCTCCAGCCGGCTGCCCGCCGGGATCAGCATTTCGCGCCGGCCGTCGCAGAACACCAGGGCGTCGTGCCCGTCGGCCTCGACCTCGATCGCGATGGTGGCGTCCGGGCTGGTGACCATGGGGCGGCCGAACAGGGCGTGAGCGTTGTTGGGTACCACCAGGATTGCCTCGAGGTCCGGCCACAGCACCGGGCCGCCCGCGGAGAACGCGTACGCGGTGGACCCGGTGGGTGTGGACACCAGAACCCCGTCGCACCCGAACGCCGAGACCGGGCGCCCGTCGATCTCGAGCACCACGCCGAGCACGCCCAGCCGGGGCCCCTTCTCCAGGCTGACTTCGTTGAGCGCCCACCCGTGCACGGCGACGCCGCCGCCGTGGCGCACGATCACGTCGAGCGTCAACCGGTTTTCCACCCGGTAATCTTGTGCCACAACATGTTCCAGCACCCGGTCGATGGCCTCGGCCTCGGCCTCGGCCAGGAACCCGATGCGACCCAGGTTGACACCCAGCACCGGAATGTTGGCGTTGCGGGCCAGTTCGGCGGCCCGCAGGAACGTGCCGTCGCCACCCAGCGCCAGCACCAATTCGCAGCCCTCGGCCGCCTGCGGGTCGGCGTTGACCACCTCGATCTCGATGCCCAGGGCGCGCATGTCATCGGGGGCCAGGTGCAGCGGCCCCTTGTCGACCGCCTCGGCCGACAGCACACGAAGCGCGATTGCGTTGTCGCCCAGCACTTTTTGCACGCGTCGCGCGGTCTCGGTGGCCTCGTCGCGGCCGGTGTGAACCACCATCAGCACGGTGCGTTCGTGAGTCACTGCGGCCCGCTTTCCACCGCGGACCGCACCGCACTCACCAGCTCGTCGCCGGCGAGCGGCCGATCGGTCTGGGCGCGCAGCCGCAGGAAGTACTCGACGTTGCCCGACGGGCCGGGCAGCGGGCTGGCGGTGACGTCGACCGGGTGCCAGCCCAGCTCGGCCGCGCGGGCGGCGACCGCCAGCACCGCGCCGGCGCGCAGCTCCGGGTCGTGCACCACACCCCCGGCACCGACCAGGCCCTTGCCCACCTCAAACTGCGGCTTCACCATGGGAACGATATCCGCGTCGGGTGCGGCACATCCAGCCAGCGCCGGCAACACCGTGGATAGCGAAATGAACGACAGGTCAGCGACCACCAGGTCGGCGCGTCCCCCGATCGCGTCCGGCGTCAGGTCGCGAACGTTGGTCCGCTCGACGACGACCACCCGCGCGTCGCTGCGCAGCGACCACGCCAGCTGGCCGTATCCCACGTCGACGGCGACCACCTCGGTGGCGCCGCGGTCCAGCAGGACTTCGGTGAAGCCGCCCGTCGACGCGCCGGCGTCCAGGCAGCGGCGGCCCGCGACCGCGATCGCGAAGGCGTCCAGCGCCCCGATGAGTTTGTGCGCTCCGCGCGAGACCCAGCCGCGCTCGCCGTCCTCGGCCACGGTCAGGGCGGCGGTGACCGCGACGGCGGTGCCCGGCTTACGCGCCGGCATCCCGTCGATGCTCACCTTCCCCGCGCCGATCAACTCCGCGGCCTGCTGACGGGACCGGGCCAGGCCGCGCCGGACCAACTCGGCGTCAACGCGGGCGCGTCGAGACATCCGCGCACTCAGCCCTTCTCCGCCGACTCCAGCGCGGCCAGCAGCACGTCGTGCGCCTCGGACAGGCGGCGTGCTATCTCTTCGAGCTCATCAAGCGACGGCACCTGCTCGGGGTCCTCGGTGTCCCCGGCCTGGGGCAACCGGGCCAGCAGGGCGTCGATTTCGGCGCGAATCTCATCGGGATCGATAGTCATCGCGTTACTACGCTAGTCACCCGTCAGTCGCTGTGCACCAAAGACCAGCGTTGCAGCGCGGCGCGCGCCCGGTCGTCGGCGGCCTCGATGCGCACCTCGCCGGAGCCCGCCGCGCCGTACACCGCGCCGGCGACCGCGCGAACGACCGCCAGGCCGTCCCCGTCGCCCGCGCCGTCGGCGCTCACCGTGATCGTCGCGTCCGCGACCTCGACGCGCCAGCCCGGCTGCGGCCCGACCGCGAGCGACTCGGCGTCGGCGTGCAGCGAGCGCAGGTCGTGACCGATATAAGTGGGGCGCTGACCGGGGTTGGCGTACACGGCGTCCCGCGCGGAATTGACCCCGGTGAGCACCATCAGGCTGGGCAGCTCGGCGGCGTTGGCGCCCTCGATGTCGGTGTCGAGCCGGTCCCCGACCACCAGGGGCGCACGAAAGTCGCCGCGCGCCGCGGCATCCCGCAGCAGCCCCGGCGCCGGCTTGCCCGCGACCTGAGGGTCGCCGCCGGTGGCCGCCCGCAACGCGGCCACGAACGATCCGTTGCCGGGCAGCAGCCCGCGCTCGGTGGGCAGGGTCAGGTCGACGTTGGACGCCACCCACAGCGCACCAGCCCGGATGGCCAGCGCCGCCTCGGCCAGCTCCGGCCACCCGATGGTTTGGGACAGTCCCTGCACGACGGCGGCCGGCTCGTCGTCGTAGCTGCGCACCGCGCGCAGTCCGACGGCCGTGATCTCGTCGGCCAGCGCCTCGGTGCCCACGATCAGCACCGGCGAGCCGGGCGCCAACTGGTCGGCCAGCAGCCGCGCCGCGCTTTGCGCGCTGGTCGCGACGTCGTCGGCGACGGCGGTGAAACCCAGCTCGGTCAGGTGCGCGGCGACCTCGTCGGCGCTGCGCGACGCGTTGTTGGTGACGAAGTACGCGCGACTGCGCACCTCGGCGAGCGCCCGCACCGCGCCCTCGGTGGGCCGACGGCCGCGAAACATCGTGCCGTCCAGATCGATCAGCAGGCAATCATGTTGCTGCGCAAGAGTTTTGGTGTTACCCGGCTCCGTCATCAGCCGAGTTCACTGACCCGGTCTTCGGCATCGGTGACGCCGTCGACGTCCGCGGCCGCGGAGTGCAGGAACCACTGCAGCGCCTCGTCCCCGCGGCCGAGCGCCAGCAGCGTGTCCGCGTAGGCGTAGAACAACCGCGCCGCCGTCGTGCCGGTGCGGGCCGGATCCAGTTGCGGCGTGGACAACACGGTGAGCGCCTGCTCCAGTTGGCCGAGGTCCGCGCGCGCCCCGGCCGCGACGATGCGCAGCTCGTCGGCGTCGTCCCCGCTGAGCTCGGCGGCCTCCGGCCCGCGCGCCAGTTCGATCGCCCGCTCCGGGCGGCCGAGCCCGCGTTCGCAATCGGCGATCAGGGCCAGCAGCGACGACTTGCTGCCCATCCTGCGGGCCGCGCGCAGCTCCGCGAGCGCCTGCGCCCAGTCGCCGCAGTGGTAGGCGGCGATGCCGACCGCTTCCCGGATGGTGGCGATCCGGCTGGACCGGGCGCGCGCCGCCCGGGCGTGCCGCAGGGCGGCCTCGGGGTCCTCGTCGAGCAGTTCGCCCGCGGCCACCAGGTGGCGCGCCACCGCGTCGGCGGTGGCGCGGTCCAGGGTGCTCAGTTCGCGGCGGACGTCGGGCGCCAGCTGCTTGGCCTCCACGCCGGGCGGAATCGGTGGGCCGTCGTGTGGCGCGCGATCGGCCGGGGCATCCCGGCGCGCGGAGCTCTGCGGCTGGGCCGGGCGCGCACGGCCCGGACCCGACCATCCGTTGGATGCCGGCCGCCCCCGCCGTTCGCCGCGCTGCCTTTGCCTGTCGTCGACCACGCAGCCGAGAATACGGGCAGCCTTGCGCCTAGCTGCGCGGCCGGTTACCCAGCAGCGGCGCGATCACCGCCGGACAGTAGGTCGCGATGGCGACGATGGTGAATTTGCCCGCCATCTCGTATGACAGTCCGTTGCCCTCGGCCATCCTGGAGGCCACCTCGTCGAACGACCCGCCGGGCTCGAACAGCATCGGGCACACCGACTCTCCCATCGCCGTGGCGCTGGCCGGTTGGGTGTAGGTGATCCCGGCGTTCGTCAGCGCCGACAGGAAGGCGTTGCCCACGATGTCGGCGCGGATGGGCGCCGACAAGACCGCGGCCAGCGACACCAGTCCGGTGATCACCCCCACGATCGGCAGGACGGTCCACCGCACGCGCGTCGCGAAAATCACCGTGACAACAGTGGTCCCCGAGGGTCACGTCAACGACACGGTGAGGTAAAGATCTGTGCACGCACGCGTTTCGCGAAGGCGGTTCGGGGCCCCGCGCGGCTAGACCTTTTCGACCCCGGCGACGGTGCGTTTGCCGCGGCGCAGCACCAGCCATTTGCCGTGCAGGAAGTCGGTCGGCTGCGGCGTCCAGTCCTCGCTGTCGACGCGGACGTTGTTGACCGAGACGCCACCCTCGCCGATGGTGCGCCGCGCGGCCTTGCGGCTCTCGGACAGGCCGCTGGCGACCAGCAGGTCGACGATCCCGTCGGGGCCGCCGGGTTTGAGCTCGGCGACCGACGCCTCGCGCAGCGCCGCCGCCAGGGTCGCCTCGTCCAGGCGGTCCAGCTCGCCCTGCCCGAACAGCGCCCGGCTGGCGTGCTCGACGGCCTCGGTGGCCGCCTCGCCGTGCACCAGCACGGTCAGTTCGCGCGCCAGCCGCCGCTGGGCGGCGCGCTGCTGGGGTCGCTCGGCCGTCGCCTGCTCGAGCTCGCCGAGCTCGTCGGCGGTCAGGAAGGTGAACCAGCGCAGGTAGCGGATCACGTCGGCGTCGGCGGTGTTGAAGAAGTACTGGTACCAGGCGTAGGGCGTGGTCAGCTCGGGGTCCAGCCACAGGCTGCCGCCGCCGGTGGACTTGCCGAACTTGGTGCCGTCGGCGGCGGTCACCAGCGGCACGGTGAGCGCGTGCACCGACGCGCCGAGCTGCTGGCGCACCAACCGGACGCCGGCGACGATGTTGCCCCACTGGTCGGAGCCGCCGATCTGCAGCGTGCAGCCGTAGCGCCGGTGCAGCTCGACGTAGTCGTTGGCCTGCAACAGCATGTAGCTGAACTCGGTGTAGGAGATGCCGTCGCCCTCGAGGCGCCGCCGGACGGTGTCGCGGTCCAGCATCACGTTGACCGAGAAGTGCTTGCCGAGGTCGCGCAGGAACTCGATCGCCGACAGCGGGCGGGTCCAGTCCAGGTTGTTGACCACGACGGCGCCGGTGGGTGATTCGTCGAAGTCGACGAAGCGGCGCAGCTGCCCGCCGATCCGCTCGGTCCACTCGGCGACGGTGTCCGCCTCGTTGAGGGTGCGCTCGCCGACGTCACGCGGGTCGCCGATCATGCCGGTCGCGCCGCCGGCGAGCACGATCGGGCGATGGCCGGCGCGCTGGAAACGGCGCAGCGCCAGCAGCGGCACCAGGTGTCCGGCGTGCAGGCTGGGCGCGGTGGGGTCGAAGCCCGCGTACACCGTCATCGGCCCGCGCTGCGCCTCGGCGGTCAGCGCATCGAGGTCGGTGGACTGCGCGATCAGCCCGCGCCAGGCCAGCTCGTCGATGATCATGTCGCCCATGATCCAAGATCCTTCCACCCGGGATCGGCCCGGCTAGTCGCTGGCGCCCGGCGCGGCCGCGCGGGGGCTACGACGGTACGCCGAGACCTCCGGGCGGCCCGGCAGCCACAACCGCCACGGCCGGTCGGCGGCGTGGCTGACGCCGACCCGGGGGCCTGCCGTCGCGGTCAGCGGTTCGTGCAGTTCCAGGGTCACCGGGCTGTCGGGCGCGAACAGGTCAATGCCGTTGTCGTCCATGGTGATTCCCATGGCCGAGCACAGGTTGCCCGGGCCGCGCGCCAGGGCGGCGGTGTGCACCAACTCGCCGCGGCGGGCACGCGCGACGTCGGTGCCGTCCTCGATGGCGGCGGCGCGCAGCAAAACCGCGGCGGCGGTGCCGTCGGGTCCGCACGAGACGTTGGCGCAGACGTGGATGCCGTGGCTGCGGTAGGTGTAGAGCCGCCCGGGGGGCCCGAACATCACGAAGTTGCGGGCGCGCAGGCCCTTGTACGAGTGCGCGGCGGCGTCGGGCCAGGGGCCGTCGGGCACTCCCCCGTAGGCCTCGACCTCGACGACGATCCCGCTGACACCGCGCGCGGTGAGCGTGGCGCCCAGCAATCGGCGCGCGGCCTCGACCGGGTCGACTAACAGCTGGGCCGCAGCCGCGTTTCCGCGAAACCGCCCTCGAGCCTCGACCACATCAGATCCTGAATCCTCTTTTCGCCAACCCGACGAACCTACCGGCAGGCCAAACATGGCAGTATCCCGGTGTCCTGTGACCCCAGGGCCGCGAGAAGGAGCCCACCCATGCATGCGATCGATCCCGCGGCCACCGCGTGGCTGCTGGCCAGCACCGCACTCGTGTTGCTGATGACCCCCGGCCTGGCGATCTTCTATGGCGGCATGGTCCGCACCACCGGTGTGCTCAACATGATCATGATGAGCTTCATCTCCATCCCGCTGGTGACGGTGGCCTGGCTGCTGGTGGGCTACACCATCGCGTTCTCCGAGGACGGGGTCAGCGGGCTGGCGGGCAACCTCAGGCATTTCGGCATGCTCGGCATCACCCCGGACACCGCCCACGGCACGGTCCCCGAACTGCTGTTCGCCACGTTCCAGTTGACGTTCGCGATCATCACGGCCGCCCTGGTCAGCGGCGCGATCGCCGACCGCGCCAAGTTCGCGGCCTGGATGGTCTTCGTCCCGGTGTGGACGCTCGCGGTGTATTCGATTGTCGCGCATTGGGTCTGGGGGCCCGGTGGCTGGCTGGCCAAGCTGGGCGTCCTGGACTACGCGGGCGGGCTCGTCGTCGAAATCGTCTCCGGGTCCTCCGCGCTGGCGCTGGCGCTGGTGCTCGGGCCGCGCATCGGCTTCAAGAAGGACGCGATGCGGCCGCACAACCTGCCGTTGCTGTTCGTCGGCGTCGGGCTGCTGTGGTTCGGCTGGTTCGGGTTCAACGCCGGTTCCGCCTTGGCCGCCAACGGAACTGCCGCGGCGATCTTCCTCAACACGTTGGTCGCCGGCTGCCTGGGCATGCTCGGCTGGCTGTCGGTCGAGCAGATCCGCGACGGCCGGCCCACCACGTTCGGTGCGGCCTCTGGAGTGGTCGCCGGGTTGGTCGCGATCACCCCGTCCTGCGGGACGGTCAACACGCTGGGCGCGACGGTCGTCGGGCTGGCCGCGGGCGTCGTGTGCGCGTTCGCGGTGGGCGCGAAATTGCGCTTCAACTATGACGATTCGCTCGACGTGGTGGGCGTGCACTTCGTCGGCGGCGTGGTCGGGGTGTCCTTGATCGGCCTGTTCGCCACCGCGGTGATGACGGCGGGCCCCCGGGGCCTGTTCTACGGGGGCGGCCTCGGCCAACTGGGCAAGCAGGCGCTGGCGATCGCGGTCGTCGCGCTCTACGCGTTCGCCATGACTTTCGTGCTGGGCAAGGTCATCGACCGGCTGATGGGTTTCCGGGTCAGCGCCGAAGACGAGACCACCGGTGTCGACCTCACGCAGCACGCCGAAACCGCCTACGCCGAAGGCGTGCACGGACATCTGCCGCAGCGCCGCCCGGCCACCGGCGAACGCTTCAACTAGCCGTCGGATCCAATCACGGCATCCCCGAGCCACCTGCGCTGCTCGGGCGACCTTGACAACCCCGCGCGACGGGCGGATTATTCATCGCATGATGAGTTCATCCCATGATGAATTAATTACCGGGCCCTCGGAACCGGCGGTGGACATCGATCACCTACGGGTCGTCCGCGGCAAACGGCCAGCTCTGCACGACTTCTCCGTGCGCATCGCCGCCGGCAGCATCACCGGCCTGCTCGGGCCGTCCGGCTGCGGCAAGACCACGCTGATCCGCTGCATTGTCGGCACCCAGATCATCTCGACGGGCACCGTCACCGTGCTCGGCAAGCAGGCCGGCAGCGCCGAACTGCGCCACCGGATCGGCTACCTGCCGCAGGATCCGACCATCTACAACGACCTGCGGGTCGTGGACAACGTCCGCTACTTCGCGGCGCTGTACGGGTTCGACGGCCGGGCCGCCGACGTAGCCATCGACCGCGTGGGGCTGACCGATCACCGAACCGCCTTGTGCGGCAACCTCTCCGGCGGCCAGCGCACCCGGGTGTCGCTGGCCTGCGCGCTGGTCTGCCAGCCCGACCTGCTGGTGCTCGACGAGCCCACCGTGGGCCTGGACCCGGTGCTGCGGGCGGATCTCTGGGAGCAGTTCGCCGAGCTGGCCCGCGCCGGGACCACGCTGCTGGTCTCCAGCCACGTGATGGACGAAGCCGACCACTGCGGCGACCTGCTGCTGATGCGCGACGGCCGGTTGGTCGCCCACACCACCCCGTCCCGACTGAGAGAGGACACCGGATGCACGTCACTGGAGGACGCGTTTCTGTCCATCATCAAGCGCAGCACCATGCGCGAAGCGGGCTGAGCCTGCGCGGCTACACCGCGACCACGGCGCGGATCCTGCGCCAGTTGGCGGCCGATCACCGCAGTGTCGCGATGATCCTGTTCGTGCCGGTGCTGGTGATCAGCCTGATGTACTTCATGTTTGAGAACGCCCCGCACCGCCCCGGCGGGCCGACCCCGTTCAACAACGCCTGCCTGATCCTGCTGGGCCTGTTCCCGTTGTTCGTGATGTTCATCATCACGGCGATCACCATGCAGCGCGAACGGGCCTCCGGGACGCTGGAGCGCATTCTGACCACGCCGCTGCGCCGGCTGGATCTGCTGATCGCCTACGGCAGCGCCTTCTCCATCGCCGCTGCGGCGCAGGCGATTCTGGCCTGCGTCGTGTCGTTCTGGCTGCTCGGGTTCGACACGGCCGGCAGCCCGGCATGGGTGTTCGTCATCGCGATCGTCAACGCCGTGCTGGGCGTCGGCTTGGGCCTGCTGTGTAGCGCGTTCGCCCGCACCGAGTTTCAGGCCGTGCAGTTCATTCCGCTGGTCATGGTGCCGCAGCTGTTGCTGGCCGGCATCATCGTGCCGCGCGCGCTGATGCCACACTGGCTGCAATGGATCAGCAATGTGCTGCCGGCCAGCTACGCGCTGGAGGCCTTGCAGCAGGTGGGCGCCCATCCGGAACTGACGTTCATCGCGGTGCGCGACATCGCCGTGGTGCTGGGCTTCGCGCTGGCGGCGCTGTGCCTGGCCGCGGCGACGCTGCGGCGGCGGACGCCCTAGTGACGGGCGGCTCCTAGTGACGGCCACCAGCGCCGGGCGCCGGCGGCGAGGGCGGCCGGCCGGCAGCTCGGGTAGCCGCGAGCGCATCCTGATCAGCGCTCGGGAGCTGTTCGCGCGCAACGGGATTCGCAACACCTCTATCCGCGCGGTGGCCGCGGCGGCGGGGGTGGATTCGGCGCTGGTGCATCACTACTTCGGCACCAAGGAGAAGCTGTTCGCCGCGGCCGTGCACATCCCGATCGACCCGATGGACATCATCGGGCCGTTGCGCGAGATGCCGGTGGACGAGCTCGGCTATCGCATCCCGTCATTGTTGTTGCCGCTGTGGGATTCCGAGATCGGTGCGGCGTTCATCGCCACACTGCGGTCCATCCTGGCCGGCGAGGAGATCAGCCTGTTCCGCACGTTCATCGAGGACGTGATCACCGTGGAAATCGGCTCGCGCGTGGACAACCCGCCCGGGAGCGGCACCACCCGCGTCCAGTTCGTCGCGTCCCAGTTGGTGGGCGTGGTGATGGCGCGCTACATCCTGCGACTGGAGCCGTTCGCGTCGCTGCCGCCCGAGCAGATCGCGCGGACCATCGCGCCGAACCTGCAGCGCTATCTCACCGGGGATCTGCCGGACGGCCTTCTGCCATGATCCGGGCGTGCTCCTCCTCGCCGACGTCGCGGGCCTCGTCGATGAGCAGCACCGGGATGCCGTCCTCGATGCGGTAGGCGCGCCGCAGCCGCGGGTTGTAGAGCCATTCGGAGCCGACCAGCACCAGTGGGCCCCGGTCGTCCGGGCACACCAGGATGCTCAGCAGTGCATCGTCGATCATGACTGCGCTCCCGTCAGCTCGGAACGGACCGCCCCGGTCAGGCGGCGGTACTGGTCGGTGCCGGCGTCGAAATACCAGACGTGACGTCCGGCCTTCGGGATCCCGGCCGCCCGCAGGGCGCTGACCGTGGGGCGGAACGTCGCGCTCAGGTTCATCTCCGGCACCACGCACACGATGTCGGGTCCCAGGCCGATCGGGAGCTTGGCGAAGGCCTCGGTGAGGTCGGCCGCGGTGATCGAGGCGCCGGGCAACAGCGTCACCGCCGACGCCGCCACCTCGTGGTCGCCCACCGGCACGTTGTAGGTCACCGCGAGGTCCACGCCGTTGATGCAACCCAGCGCATCGGTGACGGGCTCGGCGTACACCAGGCCACGCGCGGTGCGCACCACCGAGCCGCGCCTGCCTGCCAGCCAGAAGTCGCCGTCGTCGTCGCGGTAGAACAGGTACTCCGTCGAGATCCAGGTGTCGCCGGCGGCGAAGACGCCGCGTTTGACCGAGGCGCTCGGATCGATCGGCCCGTTGGAGGCCGCCAGCAGCACCCCGACCTGTTTGGGCTCGGCGATCTGCACGAAGCCGCGGTCGTTCTCCAGGATCAGGTCGTGCTCGGCGTCGTAGGCGCCCAGCTCGATCCGCCCCGCGCCCGGCAGCGGGCGGCCCTTGCTGCCGACCTTGGCTCCGGACACGTTGGCCAGCACCGCCTGCCCGTCGGTGGTGGCGAAGAACTCGACGACGTGGGCGGGCGCGAACGCCTCGACGACGCGCCCCCACAGCCCGGTCGGCATGCCGGAACCGATGAACAGCCGCACCGGGTGATTGCCCTGCAGCACGAACGCGGGATCGTCGACGATCTCGCGGAGCATGGCCCAGGTGTAGGACACCACGGTGACGCCGTACTGGCGCACCTCTTGGACGAATCGGCTCGGGTCCAGGCCGCGCGACAGCGCGATGCGGGTGCCGCCGACCACGGCGCCGCCCAGGCTGACCAGCAGCGCCGACTCGTGGTGCAGCGGCGTCAGGCAGTAGACGGTGTCGCGGCGGTCCAGGGCGGCCGTCGAGGCGGTGCCGAACGCCGACACCGCCCAGCGGTAGTTGGTGATCTGCCTGGCGACCAACTCGCCGCCGGCCGCGCTGAACGCGATGAACGCCAGGTCCCGGGCCAGCCCCGGGTTGGGGCGGTACCAGCCGGGCAACTCGACGGCGTCCGGGTCGATCTGTTCCATGTCGATGACGTCGGAGTCCTCGGGCAGGTGCAGATCCCGCGACTCGCCGCCGCCGAGCACCAGCACCTGCCGCAGCCCCTGGCGGTCGGACCGCAGCACGGCCTCGAGGTTGGCGGGGTCGGTGAGCAGTTCGGTCACTCCCCCGAGCCGCACCGAGGCGGCCAGATCGGCGTCGGGCCGCATCACCACCGCGATGGCGCCGAGCCGCGACAGCGCGGCGATGGCCACCAGCGCGCTGGGCCGGGTCTCCATCAGCACGCCGATCCGGTCACCCTGCCGCACCCCGACGTCGATCAGGCCGCGAACGACGTTGTTGACGCGCCGGTTCACCGCGTCGTAGGTGTGCACCCGGCCGTCGAACAACAGGAATTCGCCCTGCGGCGCGTCGTGGGCCTGCTCTTCGATGATGCGGCCCAGCGAGATCCGGGTGTGGTCGTTGATCTGGCCCAGGCGGACCAGGCGTGGCAGCGTGCGGGCCGTCTCGACGGCCAGGGTGCGGACCGACTTGTTGGCGGCGACGACGGTGTTGGCCGCGCCACGGACCAGCCCCACCGCCGCCTCGGAGGCCTCCCCGAGGCCGTGCGCAAGCCGCGAGCTCAGCGCGACCCCGCTGTCCGTGTGCTCGGCGGGCTGATCGGCCATCAGGTCGATGCTGTCCGGTTTGTCGCCCCCGGTGGACAGCCACTTCACCCATTCCGCGACCGTCGGCCAGCTCTGTTGCGCTGCCTTTGAACCGACGACCAAGCCGAAATGCCCTGTGCGGATGGTGGATTCGTAGACCTCGGCGTCCGGCGCCGCCCGCCGGATACCGCGCACCGAGGCCGGCTGCCCGATGTCGTCGACCTCGCCCACGAACGCCAGCACCGGGCAGGTGATGTCGGTGAGGGTGACCATCTGCCCGTTGACGGCGAACCCGCCGGTCATCATCCGGTTGTGGGCGATGAACTGCTTGAGCAGTTCGGAGATGGCCGGGCCCGACCACGCGATCCAGCCCTCGCGCTCCAGGAACCGCCGCTGCTGCTCGCGCGGGAGGAGCGCCTCGCGGTCGTGCAGCTGGCGCACGAAGTCGACGCGCGCCTTGGCGGTCTTGAGCGGGTCGAGCAGCTGGAAGCCGGTGCGCGCCATCCAGCTGGGGATGGCCAGCCGGCTGAAGACGTGGTCGGCCATGAAGTTCGCGGCGGGCGCGGCGAAGTTTGCCGGGATGCCCATCGGCAGCGCCGCCAGCGTGTCCACCGGCGAACCGAAGGTGACGATGCTGGCCAGGCTCTTCGAGCGCCGGTAGGCGGCGACCTGGTAACACCACATGCCGCCCTGCGAATAGCCGACCAGGTGGACGTCGCTGCCGGCGGTTTCCCGGACCGTGTCGATGGCCTGGCTGAGCGCGACGATGTGGTCGGCCAGGGTGCGGCGCATGCCGCCCTCGACCTTGTCGGGTTCGCCGAAGTCGATGACCCACGGGTCAAGCCCGTGCGCGTGGAGGATCCCCACCGCGCCTTCGTCGCGGGTGACGTCCCACATGTCCGCCGACATCATCATCGGGTGCACCATCAGCACCGGCGGCCCGACGGGCGACTGGCCGCGCCGGCTGTCCGGCGGAAAGTACCGCCGCAGCTTGTACATCGGCACGCTCTCGACGGTCTGGGACGGCGACGGCACGCTACCGGTTTCCAAGCCCCCCAGCCGCAAGACCTCCAGCCCGTTCTGCGCGGTGGCGATCAGCCGCTCGACCGGTCGTGTGACCATCGAAAAATTGAGATCCACTGCTGCTCCCTGAGTCTTGACAGCTTGGACATCATGGCACATCAGGGCAGCTAGAAGGGCGCTGGTTCCTCCGATCAGGTGTCAGCCGCCGCACCCGTTCAGAACGGTGGCGGCTCGTCATCGTCGGCAGGTGGTGCGGGACCGAAGTGGGCGGCCTCGCGCTCTCGAGGTTTCGGTTGCCGGGCCTCGCGGTTGTGCTTGCGTTCGGTGGCGACGCGCGTGGCGCGGTGTTGGGCGCGGGTGCGGGTGCGTCGGGGCATCATCGCGGTCCGGTCGGTGCAACGGTCGGGTCGTGGCGGGGGCGGGATGATGACATCGCCGGTGGGAGTGCACAGCTGCGGGAACAGCAGTGCACTGCCCGGGGTGGTGACGTAGGTGTGCTGGTCGGGCAGCGTCCAGATCACCGTGCCGTCGGGCAGCTGGCGGTCGCGCCAGCCCCAGAACGTTTTCATCAAATGGTGCACGCGGCACAGCGCCTTGAGGTTCGACGCGTGCGTCGGCCCCCCGTCGGCGTACGGGATCGTATGGTCGAGGTCGCAGTCGGTGGCCGGACGATCACAGCCCGGAGCCCGGCACGTCAGATCCCGGCAGCGCACAAAGTCGGCCAGTTTGGCCGAGGGGGTGTAACCGGTTTGCGCGCCGGTCGGTGCCGCCACCGGTACCAGCCGCGCTGACTTCGCCAGCTCGGCGACCACCTCGGCCGGGATGAGCCCCTCCACCCCCGCCGACACCGCCGGGGCAGAACCGCGGCCCTCGACGCTGGCCCGCTCGGCGATCACGTGGATCACCACGTTGCTCCCGGGCTTGCCCGCGCTCGGCGCGCCCGCGGCGCAGTCGGCACGCCCACAGCCACACACCAGCCGCGAACCACCAGCGGCCAACGCCCCCAACGCATCCGCGCGCCGCTGCGTGACGGTGCGCGGATCGGCGTCACACACCGTGGCGGCCAGCGCCTCCAGGCGCCGGTCCAACGCCCGGCCGTCGGCGCCTAAGACGCTGCCCGTCACATACGCCATCCCCGACCCGTGGGCCAGCACATCCACATAGCGATCACCGAGTGCGTCCTTGGCCCGGCGCACCGCATCGCCATCGACCAACGCGACCACCCGGTCCACCGCGGCGGCCAGCCCACCGCGGGTCAGCGAGGGGCGCCGCGACAACAACACCGCCACTCGCGCATCGACGCGGGCCAGCACCTCGGCATCGGTGATCAAGTCGGTGCGAAACACGATCGTCTGAAACGCCCGATAGTCGATGTAGCCGGCCCGAAAGGCCTCCCCCACCTGTGGCAGCCGATCGCGCATCGCCATCGCGTAACGCAGATAGCTGTGCCCCATCGCCACGCTGCACCCCAACGCCGCACCCAACTGCGCGGCCACCGCCTCCCACGCGTCGGCCGACCAGTCCGCGCGCTCCCCCGACTCCCGGCACCGCAACACCAACAGCTCACCGGCGGCCACCAACCGCTCAGCGGCCGCCCGCGCCTCCGCCCGTCGGGCCTCGCGCGCCCGATCCAGCAGCGCCGCCGACTCCGACGTCTCCCGCGAGGCGTACCACCACTCGAACATGCGTTCGATCATGCCACAGGGGTCAGACAAAGCGCCCCTAGCTGCGCAGACGACGCCTATCCTTCCCTCATGACGCCGAGCTTGTCCGGCAAGATCGCATTCATCACCGGCGGCGCTTCGGGCATCGGTGCCGCGCTGGCCACCAAGTTGGCCGAGGGCGGCGCGGAGGTCTGGCTCGCCGATCGCCAGCTGGCCGCCGCGCAGGAGCTCGCACAACGCCTCGGCAGCGGCGGCACGAAGGCCCACGCGATCGAACTCGACGTGCGCGACTACCCCGCGTTCGAGGCCGCGGTCGCCGAGGCGGTGCGGACATCCGGGCGCATCGACTACCTGTTCAACAACGCCGGCATCGGGGTCGGCGGCGAGGTCGACTCCTACAGCCTCGACGACTGGAACGACGTCCTGGCCGTGAACCTGCACGGGGTGGTGCACGGCATCCAGGCGGTGTATCCCATCATGATCCGGCAGCGCTCGGGCCACATCGTGAACACGGCGTCGATGGCGGGCCTGCTGGCCGGCCCGGGCACCGCCAGCTATACCGCCTCCAAGCACGCCGTCGTCGCGCTGTCGAAGGCGCTGCGGCTGGAGGCCAAGCGCCACAACGTGAAGGTGTCGGTGCTGTGCCCCGGCGCGATCCGGACCCCGATCCTCACCGGCGGCGTCTACGGCCGGATGACCAACACCGGTGCCAGCGAAGAGGACATCCTCAAATCCTGGGAGCCGACGCGGCCGATGGCACCGGACAAGTTCGCCGCCCGCGTGCTTCGGGCCGTGCTGCGCAACAAGGCGATCATCATCGTGCCGGCATGGTGGAAGACGCTGTGGTACCTCGAGCGCCTCTCGCAGACGATGTCGATGCAGGTGGGACGAATCGTGCTCAAGCGATTGCGTGAAATGCCGTCCAGCGCATCGTGATGCGCCGGCTGCCCTGACATCGTTCCGGCCACCCTCCTGAAAGCACGCTGAGAACCGGCCGGGGCTCCGTTTGCGCAGCAGGACGCCGGGTACACAGCCGTTGCGCTTCGGTCGCGACGCGTCGTCGGGGCCTTCTCGGTTGAAAGACACAGCTGGGCGCTTCCAGTTTTCTGGGCGGGCTTTGGCGACCGTTACTGCGCTGTCAGTGTCGGGGCCGAAGCCGGCCGGACCGTGTTCCTTCCAACGCGAAGGCGAGGTGGCACATGGGCACGACGACGGCGAATTCGCTCGGCGACGCCTTCGGCGCGCCCCCGGCAACCAATCAGTTCCTCAACCACGTCACACCGGACCGGTGACCGCCGGCCCGGCACGAACGCGAGCGAGAAAGGGATGCACATGTTGTTGCTGGGCAACGGCGGACGGTTGAAAGGCCGCACCGCCGGCGGCGACGGACTCGGCGAGGTCCAACATCTGGCCGGGCGGGCGCTGTACGACGTCGCGCACGGCCGATTCGAGCGCTCGCTGTCCGGGCTGACCGCCGTGGCGGCTCTGGTCACGACGGCCGAAATCTATTTCGAGCACTACAAAGCCAGCTTCGGCAACAAATGGATGTGGAGCCCGATCGTGGTGACCCCGCCGGTGGTCGTCGCCGGAATCGGCGGGGTGTTCTCAAAGCGCTGGGCCAAAACCTGGCTCCCGCTCACCGCGGGCATCTATACCGCCAATGGACTGATGGGCGAATACCTGCACGCCCGTGGGGTCGCGCGCAAGCCGGGCGGCTGGAAGAACGCGTCGTACAACGTGCCGATGGGGCCGCCGATCGCGGCGCCGGGACTGATGTGCATGGTCGGCGGGATGGGGTTGCTGGCGTCGATACTGCGCCGCGAACGGTTCCGCGGTTAGGGCGCTGGGATATCTGAGATGGCCAACACCTCACGCCCCGACCACCTGCCCAACCTGCGCCCCGACGGCAAGCCGCCGCACCCGTCCTGGCTGCCCAAGCAGCGCCGCGGCGTCACGCCGCAGATGATCGGGCGCTACCCCGATTACGACGTGCTGGAAACCGCCGACACCTGGGACGAGGCCACCCGCAAGGTCGTGCTGGCCCGGCTCGAACCGCCTGGGCCCTTGCGGTTTTTCACACCCGAAGAGGAGCCGTGCCTGCGCGCCTTCTGCGACACGGTGCTGGCGCAGGACGTCGACCCGCGGGTGCCGGCGGCCGAGTCGGTCGACTCCAAACTCGCCGACGGGCGCCTCGACGGCTACCAGTACGCCGACATGCCCGACGACCGCGACACCTGGCGGCTGGTGCTGCGCGGGCTCGACGAGACGGCGCGGACTCATTACGGCGCAGCGTCGTTCGCCGGCGCCGATATCACCACCCGCGAGGCGATCGTCGACAAGTTCTCGCAGGCGGATCTGCAGGGCGGGGCGTGGGAGAGCCTGAACGTCAAGCGGGCGTGGTCGGTATGCATGCGAATGACGTTGTCGGGCTTCTACTCCCACCCCTGGGCGTGGAACGAGATCGGGTTCGGCGGCCCCGCCTACCCGCGCGGCTTCATGCGCCTCGGTGGCGCCACCGGGCCGGCCTCCGCGCGCGAACCGTACGAGACCCGCGGGGCCACCGACGAGGATCCGGTGCAAATCGTGAACAACGGGGAGTTGTGATGGGCGACTTCTTACGAGGGCTGTTCAAGGGCGCGGTCGAACCCAAGGACAACGATTCACGATTCCTGCTCGACGTGCACAGCCGCGACCTGCCCGGCGAGAAGACCATGCGCCGCTACGCCGACGACGACGAGGTCGATCTGGTTGTGGTGGGCGCCGGGGCCGGCGGCTCGGTGCTGGCGCAGCGGCTGGCGCGGGAGGGCTGGCGGGTGGTGATCCTCGAGGCCGGCCCGTTCTGGCACCCCGACGAGGACTGGGTGTCCGACGAGGCCGGGTCGCACGCGCTCTACTGGACGCAGAAACGCATCATCGGCGGCGACGACCCAATCGAGCTGGGCAAGAACAACTCCGGACGTGGCGTGGGCGGGTCCATGGTGCACTACGCCGGGTACACGCCGCGCTTCCACCCCAGCGACTTCGAGACCTACACGCGCGACGGGGTCGGGGCGGACTGGCCCATCCGCTACCAGGACATCCGCCGTCACTACGAGCAGGTCGAACTCGAGCTGCCGGTGGCCGGACAGAACTGGCCCTGGGGCGATCCGCACCGCTACCCCTTTGCACCGCACCCTATTTCGGGTGCGGCCGCCAAGATCTGGCGGGGAGCGCTCAAGCTCGGGATCGAGATGCGGGTGGGGCCCGTCGGCATCGTCAACGGCACCTTCGGCAACCGCCCGCACTGCATCTACCGTGGCTACTGCCTGCAGGGCTGCAAGGTCAACGCCAAGGCCAGCCCGTACGTCACGCACCTGCCCGACGCGCTGGCCCACGCCGTGGAGATCCGCGCCAACTGCATGGCCTCCCGCGTGGAGCTCGACCAGAGCGGCGCCGCCCGGGGCGTGGTCTATTACGACGAGATCGGCGGCAAGGAACGGCTGCAGCGAGCCAAAGTGGTTGCGATTGCTGGATATTCGATCGAGACACCGCGACTGCTGTTGAACTCGACCAGCGACCGGTTTCCGAACGGGCTGGGCAACAACGACGATCAGGTAGGGCGCTACGTGATGGTGCAGGGCGCCACCCAGTCCGCGGGCCGGTGGTCCGAGGAGGTCCGGATGTACAAGGCGCCGCCCCCGGAGGTGACGTCCGAACAGTTCTACGAGACCGACCTCTCGCGCGGGTTCGCCCGCGGCTTCGCCATCCAGACCGTGTCGCCGATGCCCATCGGCTGGGCCGAACACGTGCTGGCGGACGGCCATTGGGGCCGTGCCCTGCGCGAGTACATGCGCGACTACAACCACTGGGCAACCGTCGGCGTGCTCAACGAGCTGTTGCCACTGCCGGACAACCGCGTGACGCTGGCCGACGAGAAGGATCCGTACGGCATTCCGGTGGCCCGGTTCGACTACACACTGTGCGACAACGACAAAGCCAACATGGCCTACTCCACCAAGGTGATCGGTGACATCCTGCACGCCGCCGACGCCCAGGACGTGCTCACCATCGAGCGCTTCGCCCACCTGATCGGCGGCGCCCGCATGGGCACCGGCCCGGAGAACTCGGTCGTCGACTCCGATCACCGGGTGTGGGGCGTGCCGAACCTGTTCCTCGCCGACGGCTCGGTGTGCCCCACCCAGGGCTCGGCGAACCCCGCGCTGACCATCATGGCGCTGGCCTCCCGGCTCGCCGAGCGGTTGGCAGGAGGGAAGATCGATACCCGCGCGGGACGGAGGTCGGAGGCGGGAGTCCGTGGCTGACCGAACGATCGACATCGAGACCACCTTTGCGCCCCGGGTGCTGCGTGAGTACGCGCTGCTCGCCGACGGCGAACGCGGCGCGCTGCTCGGGCCCCAGGGCGACGTGGCGTGGATGTGCGCGCCGCACTGGGACTCCGATGCCGTCTTCTCCAATCTCATTGGCGGCGGCGGTGTTTACGCGATCACCCCGATCGACGTCCGGCACGTGTGGGGCGGCTATTACGAGCCGGGCACCCTGATCTGGCGCAACCGCTGGATCACCCGCGACGGCATCGTGGAATGCCGTGAGGCGCTGGCCTTTCCGGGTGACCGCGACCGGGTGGTGCTGCTGCGGCGACTCACGGTGTGCCGAGGGACGGCGCGGGTGCGGGTGCTGATGGCCCCCGGCGCGGCATTCGGCCGGCACGGCCTCGGCCAGCCGAGCCGTGATGGCGGGGTGTGGAGCGGCCGGTCGGGCCGGTTGCGCTGGCGCTGGCTGGCCGGCTGCGACGCGCACACCCTCAAAGCCGCGCACGACAAAAGCGAGCTGCTCACCTGCGAGATCACGCTCGAGGAGGGCCAGGAACACGACCTGGTGTTGGAGCTGTCCGAACACGCGTTGCCCGACCAGCCCCCCGACCCCGATCTGGCCTGGGACGCCACCGCGGCCGCCTGGCAGCGCAGCATGCCCAGCCTGGATTGCACCATCGCACCCCGCGACGGCCGGCACTCCTACGCGGTGCTGCGCGGGCTGACCAGCAGCGGGGGCGGCATGGTGGCCGCGGCCACGATGAGCCTGCCCGAGAGGGCCCACACCAATCAGAACTACGACTATCGGTACGCCTGGATCCGCGACCAGGTTTACGCCGGCATGGCCGCCGCCGCCGTCGGCACGACCGAATTGCTGGACGCGGCGGTCGAATTCGTCGGCGCCCGGCTGCTCGACGACGGCCCGAACCTCAAACCCGCCTACACCGTCACCGGCGGCGCGGTGCCCAGCGAACGAACGCTCGACCTGCCCGGCTATCCCGGCGGCGCCGACAAGGTCGGCAACTGGGTCAACCAGCAATTCCAGCTCGACGTCTTCGGCGAGGCGCTGCAGCTGCTGGCCAAGGCGGGCGCCGCCGACCGGCTCGACGCCGACGGGTGGCGCGCCGTGCAGGCGGCCGTCGCGGCCATCGAAAAGCGCTGGCGCGAACCGGATGCCGGGGTCTGGGAGATCCACGACGAGCACTGGACGCAGTCCCGGCTGGCCTGCGTGGCCGGGTTGCGCGCCGTCGCGAAACTGGCCGGCGCCGGTCCCGAGGTGGCGGCCTGCGCCTCGCTGGCGGACGCGATCCTGGCCGACACCGCGTCGAACAGCCTGCACCCACACGGTTATTGGCAGCGCAGCCCGCGGTTGACGGGCGTCGACGCGTCACTGTTGCTGCCACCCGTGCGCGGCGCCGTGCCCGCCGACGACCCCCGCACCCGGGCCACCCTGGACGCGGTTCGCCGGGAACTCACCGACGACGGGTTCGTCTACCGATTCCGGCACGATGAGCGCGACCTCGGCGACGCCGAGGGCGCCTTCCTGCTCTGCGGGTTCATGATGGCGCTGGCCGAAGATCAACAGGGCCATGGCCATTGCGCGATGCGCTGGTTCGAGCGCAACAGAGCCGCGTGCGGCCCACCCGGTCTGTTCTGCGAGGAATACGACGTGCGGCAGCGCCAGCTCCGCGGCAACCTGCCCCAGGCGTTCGCGCACGCGCTGATGCTCGAATGCACGGCGACCCTCACCGACGATGACGCCCACCATGAGTGACTACCGGAGCGAGCGAAAGGCATTTCCACGATGACACAGACAGTGGTGATCACCGGAGCCAGCGCGGGCATCGGCCGCGCCACCGCCCAACAATTCGGGCAACGTGGCGCCAATGTCGTCCTGCTCGCCCGCGGCGCCGCGGGGCTCGACGGGGCCGCTCGCGACGTCGAGGCCGGCGGCGGCAAGGCGCTGGCCATCCCGACCGACGTGGCCGACCACTCGGCCGTCGTCGCCGCGGCCGACGAGGCCGAAGCCGCCTTCGGTCCCATCGACGTCTGGGTCAACGTCGCGTTCACGTCGGTGTTCGCGCCGTTCACCGAGATCAGCGCCGAGGAGTTCAAGCGCGTGACCGAGGTGTCCTACCTCGGGTACGTGCACGGCACCATGGCGGCGCTGGCCAAGATGCGCCCCCGCAACCGGGGCACCATCGTGCAGGTGGGCTCGGCGCTCAGCCAGCGATCGATCCCGCTGCAGTCGGCCTATTGCGGCGCCAAGCACGCCATCAACGGATTCACCGAATCGGTGCGCTGCGAGCTGTTTCACGAGGGCTCGAAGGTGCGGATCACCGTCGTGCAGATGCCCGCGGTGAACACCCCGCAATTCTCCTGGGTGCTGTCCCGGCTGCCCCGCCATCCCCAGCCGGTGCCGCCGATCTACCAGCCCGAGGTCGCCGCCCGCGGCGTGCTGTACGCCGCCGATCACCCAGGGCGCAAACAGTTCTGGGTCGGCGATTCCACCATGGTGACCCTGCTGGGGCAGAAGTTCGTCGCGCCGCTGCTGGACCGCTACCTCGGCCGCACCGGATACGACTCGCAGCAGACCAAAGAACACGTCAGCCGCGACCGGCCCCACAACCTCTGGCAGCCGCTGGACTCCGAGCCGGGCACCGACCACGGCCCGCGCGGCCAGTTCGACGACCAGTCGCACGCCCACAGCCCGCAATTGTGGGCGTCCCAACATCCGATCGTCAGCGGCTCCGGCGCGCTCAGCGCCGCCGGTGTGGGCGCCTGGTTCGCGGCCCGGGCGGGCCGCCGGTGGGCGCGATGACTCCCTACGCGCGGATCGAGGAGGTCACCGCGCAGGTCTACGAAATCCCCACCGACGCACCGGAAGCCGACGGCACCCTGTCCTGGACGTCCACCACGCTGGTGCTGGCCGAGGTCGCTGCGGGTGGCCGCCGCGGAATCGGCTACACCTACGCCGACGGGGCGTGCGCCAAGCTGATCTCCGGCAAGCTGGCCGGCGCGCTCACCGGCCACAGCGCCATCGACATCCCGGCGCGGTGGGGGTCGATGGTGACGGCGATGCGCAACAACGGGCGGCCCGGGCTGGCGTCGTGCGCGATCTCCGCGGTCGACACCGCGCTGTGGGACCTCAAGGGAAAGCTGCTGGATCTGCCGGTCTGCCGGCTGCTCGGCATGGCGCACGCGGAGGTGCCGATCTACGGCAGCGGCGGCTTCACCACCTACGACGAGCGCACCACCCGCACCCAACTCGAACGCTGGGTCGACGAGTGGAAGATCCCCCGGGTGAAGATCAAGATCGGTGAGTCATGGGGCTCCGACGTGACCCGCGATCTGGATCGGATTGCCTTGGCGCGCAGGGTGATCGGACCAGACGTCGAATTGTACGTCGACGCCAACGGCGGCTACGACCGCAAGCAGGCGATCCGGGTGGCCCACGCGATGGCCGACCACGGTGTCACGTGGTTCGAAGAGCCCGTGTCCTCCGACGACCTCGACGGGTTGCGCGAGGTGCGCGACCAGGTGACACCGGACGTCACCGCCGGTGAGTACGGCTACGACCTGGCGTACTTCAACCGCATGCTCGCCGCCGACGCCGTCGACTGCCTGCAGATCGACGTCACTCGCTGCGGGGGCATCACCGACTGGGTGCGCGCCGCGGCCGTCGCCGCCTCCTACAACGTGGACGTCTCGGGGCACTGCGCTCCCAACCTGCACGCCCACGTGGCCACCAGCATCCCCAACCTGCGGCATCTGGAGTACTTCCACGACCACCACCGCATCGAACACCTGCTCTTCGACGGCGCGCTGCCGCCCGAGGGCGGCGCATTGCGACCCGACCAGCACCGGCCGGGGTTCGGCCTGGAGTTCAAACACCAAGATGCCGAGCGCTATCGGACGGCGTGACCGTCAGGCCCTGTACACCCGCATCAGGCGAGGCATGAACGCGCGCAAAAACGGGAATCGATACGCCAATGTTTTCACAAAGCGGATTGGGGAAACACACGATGCCAGTGAACTCCAACGACGAAACCGTTAAGCGCCCCGACGCGCCGGTGCCCGACGCCGTCGAGGAAGACGACGTGAACGCGATCGACCGGGTGTTGGGCCTCGGCGAGCCCCAGCGCGTCGGCCGGTACTGGTTCTACCTCGACGGCCACCGCTGGGAGTGGTCGGATGCGGTGGCACGCATGCACGGCTACAAGCCCGGGCAGGTGCAGCCCACCACGGAACTGCTGCTGCGACACAAACATCCCGAGGACCGGGAGCAGGTGGCCGCCGTGCTGGACCGGGTGACAAAGGGCAAGCCGTTCAGCAGCCGGCACCGCATCATCGACGCCGCCGGACGCACCCACTGCGTCGTCGTCGCCGGCGACCGGATGCTCGACGACAGCGGTGCGTTGGCCGGCACGTCGGGGTTCTACGTCGACGTCACCGACTCACTGCACTCCGATATCACCAACGTGCTCTCGGCGGTGGCCGAGGCCCGGGCGCGCATCGAGCAGGCCAAGGGCGTGCTGATGACTTCCTACGGCATCTCGGCCGAGCGGGCCTTCGACATCCTGGTGTGGCGTTCCCAGGAGACGAACCTCAAGCTGCGCGACGTCGCCAGCCGCTTCCTGGACGCCGTGGCCAGCAAGGCGTCGCCGGAGACCCAGAGCCAGGTGGACCAGGCGCTGCTGACCCTGGGCTAGCGGCGCCACGCTAGGGTCGGCCCGGTGGCGCACCTACTTGGAGCTGAGGCGGTACACCTCGAATATCCGACTCAGGTGGTCTTCGCATCGATCACGCTGGGGGTCAACGACGGCGCGCGCATCGGGATCGTCGGCCGTAACGGTGACGGCAAGTCCAGCCTGCTGCGGCTGCTGACCGGCCAGCAGCGGCCCGACGCCGGCCGGGTCACCCGGCGCACCGGGCTGCGGGTGGGCGCGCTGAGCCAAGCCGACACGCTGGACCCGCAGCACAGCGTGGGCTACACCCTCGTCGGCGAGGCGGCCGAGCACCAGTGGGCCGGCGACGCGCGGGTCCGTGACGTGGTCGCCGGGCTGGTCTCCGACATCGCTTGGGAGGCAACGGTTGCCACGCTGTCCGGCGGCCAGCGCCGCCGGGTGCAACTGGCCCGGTTGCTGATCGGCGAGTGGGACGTCATCGCCCTGGACGAGCCCACCAACCATCTGGACATCGAGGGCATCACCTGGCTGGCCGAGCATCTGCGGGGGCGCTGGGCACGCAACACCGGCGGGCTGCTGCTGGTGACCCACGATCGCTGGTTTCTCGACGAGGTCGCCACCACGACCTGGGAGGTGCACGACGGGATCGTCGAACCGTTCGACGGCGGGTACGCGGCCTACGTCCTGCAACGGGTCGAACGGGACCGGATGGCCGCCGTCGCCGAGGCCAAGCGGCAGAACCTGATGCGCAAGGAGCTGGCGTGGCTGCGCCGCGGGGCGCCGGCACGGACGTCCAAACCCAAGTTCCGGATCGAGGCGGCCAACCAGCTGATCGCCGACGTGCCCCCGCTGCGCAACACCGTCGAGCTGGCCAAGCTGGCCACCGCGCGGCTGGGCAAGGACGTGGTCGACCTGCTCGACGTGTCGGTCTCGTTTGACGGGCGCACGGTGCTGCGTGACGTCGAGTGGCGGATCGCGCCCGGCGAGCGCACCGGCATCGTCGGGGCCAACGGCGCCGGCAAGTCGACGCTGCTCGGGCTGATCGACGGGACAGTCACACCGGACGCGGGAAGGGTCAAGCGCGGCAAGACCGTGCGGCTGGCGGTGCTCGACCAGCAGGGCGATTCCCTGGCCGCGGTCGGCGGTGACCGGATCGCCGATGTGCTGGGCAGGCTGCAGGGCGGCTATCAGATGGACGGCCGCGAGGTCACCCCGGCGCAGCTGCTGGAACGGCTCGGTTTCGGGCGCGGGCAGCTGTCCGCCCGCGTCGAGGACCTCTCCGGCGGTGAGCGGCGGCGGCTGCAGCTGATGCTCACGCTGTTGAGTGAGCCCAACGTGTTGCTGCTGGACGAGCCGACCAACGACGTCGACACCGACACCCTGGCCGCGATGGAGGACCTGCTGGACTCGTGGGCGGGCACGCTGATCGTCGTCTCGCACGACCGTTACCTGCTGGAGCGGGTCACCGATCAGCAGTACGCGGTGCTCGACGGCCGGCTACGGCATCTGCCCGGCGGTGTCGACGAGTATCTGCGGCTGGCCGAGCAGCGCACCGGCGCGGCGACCGCCGGATCGTCGCGGCCGTCCGGGGCCGCCCCCCAAGCGATGTCCGGCGCGCAACGCCGCGCCGCGGAGAAGGAAGTGGCCTCCGTCGATCGCCAGCTGGCGCGGCTGGCGGAGCGGATCGCGGACAAGCACAACGAACTCGCCGCGCACGACCAGTCCGACCATGTCGGCGTCACCCGGCTCACCCAGGAGTTGCGCGCGCTCGAAGACGAGGTCGCCGCGACGGAGAGTCGCTGGCTGGAGCTGTCCGAACTCCTCGAATGAGTCTGGCGCGGCGCGTCGACGCGGATGTGTTGAGTGGCAGGGTGTTTCGCGGCGCTGTCAGCGGCTCAGTGCCAGCGCAGCAGCACCAGCTCGGAGCCGAAGCCGGGACCCACCGCGAGCATCAACCCGGGGCTGCCGCTGGGCGGCGGTTTGGCGATGGTGTCGCGCAGGATGTGTAGCACCGACGCCGACGACAGGTTGGCGACTTCCTCGAGCGAGCGCCAGGTCAATTCCTGTGCCTCCGGCGGCAGTTCGAGGCTGCCGGCGATCGCGTCGATGACCTTGGGGCCGCCGGGGTGCGTGATCCAGGCGCCGATGTCGACCTTGGTCAGCCCGTGTGCGGCCAGGAAGCTGTTCACGTCGTCGGCCAGGTAGCGGTCGACGACCTTCGGCAGTTCCGGCGACATGGCCAGCTGCATGCCGTCCGAACCGACGTTCCACCCCATGATGTGCAGCGATTCGGGGTACTGCCGGCTGCGCGAATCCACGATGTCGGGCCCGGCGGAATTCAGCTGCTCGGCGCGACGGTCGCCGACAGCGACCACGGCCGCGGCGCCGTCGCCGAACATCGCCGTGCCGACCAGCCCCGACACGGTCGGCCTGACCGTCGGGAAGGTGAGCGAACACAGCTCGACCGACACCAGGGCGGCAACGCCGTCCGGCGCGCCGCGCAGGTAATCGTGCAGCCGGCCGACGCCCCGGCACCGGCCGCGCAGCCCAGGCCGAACATCGGAATGCGGCGCACGTCGGGGCGCAGGCCGAGGAGGCCGACGAGCCGGGCGTCCAGGGACGGGACCGCGATGCCGGTGACCGTCGTGGTGGCGATCATGTCGATGTCGTGGGGCTGCAGGCCCGCCTCGTCGAGCGCGCCCAGCAACGCCTCGCAGCTCAGTTCCAGGGCCTTGTCGATGAAGATCTCGTTGGTCGCGCTGAAGTCGGTGAGCTCCTGGTAACGCTCCAGGGGCAACACGAAGTGGCGGCTGTTGACCTTGGCGGCGGCGTGCAGCCGCCGGACAACCTCTTCGTGCTCCTTCAGCGCCGGCAACTCGACGAGCTGGTCGGTGATTTCGCTTTGGCTATACCGATGAGGCGGCAACGCGCCGAAAACACCCGCGATGACGCTCATGTTCTACCTTCTTGCTTGCCAACCAGCGTGAACGCTCCCCTTAATGCGGGAAGTTTATGCGGTTCCGTTTGGCGGTGCAAAGGATCGATGTATTCGACACATGTCTTATTAATTGCGTTCCGTGTCCGCGTAATCATATCCGCCAGCGGGGAATTCATCGTTCGGTGTCTTCCTCATCCGCCGAGCTGAGCGCCATCGCGATCAACGCATCGGGGCTCAACGCGTCGATGTCGTCGGCACCGGAATTTGCGTCGGGGGCGGGTGATTCCGGGGCGCCGGCGAGCAACAACAGCTTCTCGAGCAATCCCGTTCTCCGGAGCTCGCGCACCGGAATCTTGCGCAGTTCCGACCAAATCTTTTCCTCGTCTGATTCGGCCGGCTCGTCGTGGAGCAGTTGCCGGCGAAGATGTTCGGCCAGCGCGGCCGGCGTGGGGTAATCGAAGATCAGCGTTCGCGACAGGGCCAGGCCGGTATGGCTGGTCAGACGGTTGCGCAGCTCCACCCCGATCATCGAGTCGAAGCCGAGGTCGCCGAACGCGCGGCCGGGGTCGATGGCGTGGCCGCCCGGGTGCCCCGACACCGCCGCCGCGTGCTCGCAGACCAGCTCGACCAGCGCCCGGCGCTGGTCGTCGGGCGGCAGTCCGAGCAACCGGTGCGCCAGGTCGGGCGTGCGAGAAGCCGTCGCGGGCGGGCCCCCGTCGCACCGGCACCCTCGGCGCCAAGCCAAAACCGCTGCCGCACAAAGCCATACGTCGGCAACTCGACGCATCGCGCGTTCAGCCCGGCGAAGGCGGCCGCCCAGTTCGGGTCGAGGCCACGGGTGAACAACTGGCCGGCCGCGCCGAGCAACGACTCCGCCTCGGGCCGATCCTTGGCCAGGCAGGGCACCGAGACCGCCCGCTCGGCGCTCAGCGATTGGTCGACCGCCGCGGTCAAGGCCGCACCCGGACCCAGTTCCAGGAAGATCCCGGCGCCGGCGGCCTCGGCGGCGCGCACGCCCTCGAAGAATCGGACCGGATGACCGACGTGGTCCGCCCAGTACCGCGGGGACCCGTAGCCATCCTCGGCGAGTTGCCCGGTCACGTTGGACACCAACGCGATTCGCGGCTCCCCCACCTCGATGCCGGCCACCGCCGCGGAAAACTCCGCCACCATGGGCTGCATCAGCGGCGAATGAAAAGCGTGCGACACCGCCAGCCGGCGCACGCGCCGGCCTGCCCGGGCCAGCCGGTCCGCCAGCGCGTCCACCGGCGCCTGTGCGCCCGACAGCACCACCGCGTCGGGCCCGTTGACCGCCGCGATGCTCACCCCGCCGTCCAGCAACCCGGTCACCTCGGCCTCGGCGGCGCCGACCGCCACCATCACCCCACCGGCCGGCAGCCCGGACATCAACCGGCCCCGCGCCGCCACCATGAGCGACGCATCCGCGAGCGACAGCACCCCGGCCACGCACGCCGCGGTGATCTCACCGACCGAGTGCCCCATCACCACATCCGGTGTCACCCCGAAGGACTGCCACAACGCCGTCAACGCGACGCCGATCGCGAACAACGCCGGCTGGGCGAACTCGGTGTTACGCAACAAGTCCGGGTCGGCACCCCACATCACCTCGCGCAGCGGCGCACGCAGGTGAGCGTCGACCGCAGCGGCGGCCTCGTCCAGGGCACGGGCGAACACGCCGAACCGCTCATACAGTTGCCGGCCCATCCCCAACCACTGCGACCCCTGACCGGGGAAGACGAAGACCGTCTTGCCCAACGACTCCGACGAGCCGGCCCGGCCCACCGCCACGCCCGGCCCGGACTCCCCCGCCGCGAGGGCCGCCAAACCCGTTGCCAGCGCGGCACGATCGCCGCCCACCACCACCGCGCGGTGCTCGAAGACCGTGCGGGTACCGACCAACGACCAGGCGATGTCGAGGGGGCTCACATCGGCCCGGTCGGTCAGATAGGCCGACAACCGCCGCGCCTGGTTGGCCAGCGCCTGTTCGGAGCGGCCCGACAGCACCCACGGCAGGATCTCGTCCGGGTCCGCGGGTTGTGCGTGCGGCTGGGCCGATGGCCGCTCGAACTGCTCGACGACGAGGTGCGCGTTGGTGCCGCCCATGCCGAACGAGGACACCCCGGCCCGGCGTGCGCGAGCTACCGGTGGCCACGGCGTCAGCGCGGTGTTGACCTGCAGCCCAAGGTGATTGAGCTCGGTCGCGGGGTCGGCGTAGTTGAGGCTGGGCGGGATCGCACCATGCTCGATCGCCAGTACGGCCTTGAGCAGGCCCGCGATGCCCGCGGCGCCGCCGGCGTGGCCGATGTTGGTCTTCACCGATCCCACCCGCACCGGATCGTGGGCGCGCTCGGCGAAAACCTGCCCCAGGGCCTGGGCTTCGATCGCATCGCCGACCTTGGTCCCGGTACCGTGCGCCTCGATGTAGTCGATGTCGCCGCCCCGCAGGCCGGCAGCGGCGAGCGCACGCCGGATCACGTCCGCCTCGCCGCTCGCCGACGGCACGGTCTGGGCGGTCGCACCGTTCCCCGCGTTGCCGACGGCGCCACCGCGAATGACTGCGTGGATGCGGTCGCCGTCGTCCAGTGCCGACGGCAAGGCCTTCAACAGCACCAGCCCGCCGCCTTCGCCGCGCACGTAGCCGTCGGCACGCCGATCGAACGCATACGTGTGCCCGGACACCGAGACCGCCCCGAATTCGCGTTCCAGCATCCCGATTTCGTCGGCCAGGTTGAGGTGCACCCCGCCCGCGATGGCCAGCGCGGACCGGCCGGTGGCCACGCTCTCGCAGCCGAGGTGCACCGCCACCAGAGAAGACGACTGGCCGGAATCGACGGTCATGCTGGGCCCGCGCAGCCCGAAGGCGTACGAGATGCGGTTGGCGATCATCGCCCGGCTGATCCCGGTGAAGCTGTGGTGGTCCAGGTTGTCGGCGAGATCGCGCAGCGTCAGCGCGGCGTAGTCGTCCGTCATCGCCCCGAGGAAGACCGAAACCGGTTCTCCCCGCAGTGTTTCCGGTATCAGCAAGGCGTCCTCGAACAACTCCCAGGTCAGCTCCAGGGCCAGGCGTTGCCGCGGATCCATCGCGCTCGCCTCGCGCGGCGACAGATTGAAGAAGTCGGCGTCGAATTCGGCCGCCTCCCCGGTGAACCGGGTGGCCTCACGTCCGTCGCGGATCAGGCGCCAGAACGCGCCCGGTCCGGCGGCGGCCGGGAACCGGCACGCCAGCCCGATGATCGCTACGTCGGTCGAAGACAACGTCAGGGGCCGGCTTCCTCGTCGAGAATCGCGAACAGCTGGCTCTCGGTGGCGGTGGCGATGTCGTCGTCGAACGCGTCCGCGGGGTGTTCGAGCAGCGGGGCCTGCGCCCGGCCGGTCGCCGCGGCCAACAGGCCTTCCAGCCGGGTGATGAGCTGCGCCTTGTCACCGGGGCTCAGGTCGGGCTGGCCCAGCAGCGCCTGCAGCTCCCGGGCGATGTCGTTGAAGCGGGCCATGCGATCGGGCGCCGCGGCGGCACCGATCGCGGGGGCGCCGGGGGCGCTGCCGGCCAGCTGGGCGCCGAGGTGCTCGGCGAGCGCGCCCGGCGTGGGCTGATCGAAGATCAGCGTGGGCGAAAGGGTAAGCCCAGTGGCGATTTTCAGCCGGTTGCGCAGTTCGACCGCGGTCAGCGAATCGAACCCGAGGTCGCCGAACGCGTCGTCGGCATTGACGTCCGCAAAGCTGTGGCCCAGCACCGTGGCCGCGTTGCTGCACACCAATTCCACCAGTTCGCTGTGTCGCTGGTCGGGGGTCATGCCCTCCAGCCGCGCCCGCAGGCCCGTCAGCGAGACCATGTCGGTGTGCTCCAGCACCCGGCGGGCCGGGCGGGTGGCCAACTGGCTCAGCAGCGGCGGCAACGTGTCGCCGTGGTGCGCCAGCGCCGCCCGGTCCAGCCGGGTGGCCACCACCATCGGCTGTTCGGTCAGCAACGCGGCATCCAGCAGCTCCAGCGCCTGGCGAGTGGACAGCGCGCTCAGCCCGGCCCGGCTCATCCTCGCCTTGTCACGCTCGCCGAGGTGCTGGGTCATGGTCGAAGTCTCTTCCCACATCCCCCAGGCCACCGAGAGTCCCGGCAGCCCGCGAGTGCGCCGGTGCGCCGCCAGCGCGTCGAGGAAGCTGTTGGCCGCCGCGTAGTTCCCCTGGCCCGGCGCCCCGACGATGCCCGCCATCGACGAAAACGCCACGAACGCCGACAGATTCAGCCCGCCGGTCAGCTCGTGCAGATTCCAGGCACCGTCGACCTTGGCCCGCAACACCGTGTCGATGCGCGCGGGCGTCAGTGACGCGAGCACCGCGTCGTCGAGCACCCCCGCGGCGTGGAACACCGAGCGCAACGGGTACCGCGCCGGCACCTGCGCCAGCAGCTCGGCGACGGCGTCCCGGTCACCGACATCGCAGGCCGCAACGGACACCGATGCGCCCAATTCGCGCAACTCGGCGGCCAAGTCGGCCATGCCGCCCGCGCGTTCCCCGCTGCGGCTGACCAGCAGCACATGCGGCACCCGGTGCCGCTCGACGAGATGACGCGCCACCGCCGAACCCGCCATGCCGGTGCCGCCGGTGATCAGCGCGGTGCCGCCGGCCAGCCCGGCGGGCCCGTCCGGCATGGTGAGCACGACCTTGCCGACGTGGCGGGCCTGGCTGACAAACCGGTAGGCGTCGGCGGCGCTGCGCGCATCGAATTCCTTGACCGGCAACGGCATCAGGACACCTCTGGCGAACAGGTCCATCAATTCGGCCAGCATCTCGGCGATGCGGTCGGGGCCGGCCTCCATGAGATCGAACGCGCGATACGTCACCCCGGGATGGTCGGCCGCGACGGCATCCGGGTCACGCAGGTCGGTCTTGCCCATTTCGATGAAGCGGCCGCCGGGCCCCAGCAGCCGCAGCGACGCGTCGTTGAACTCCCCCGCCAGGGAGTTGAGCACCACGTCCATGCCGCCGGCGAACTTCTGCTCGAAATCCAGGGTGCGCGAATCCGCGATGTGCGCGTCGTCGAACCCCATGACGCGCAAGGTGTCCCACTTACCACGGCTGGCGGTCGCGAACACTTCGGCGCCCCAGTGCCTGGCCAGCTGCACCGCGGCCATGCCCACCCCGCCGGTGGCGGCATGCACCAGCACCCGCTGCCCGGCGCGCAGACCGGCCAGCACCGACAGCCCGTAATACGCCGTCAAAAACACCACCGGCACGGCCGCGGCCTGCGCCATCGACCAGCCCCGCGGCACCCGGGTCACCAACCGGCGGTCGACGGCGGCCTCGGAGCCGGCGAGTCCGAAGATCCCCATGACCGCGTCGCCGACGGCCAGATCCGCCACGCCGGCGCCGAGTTCGGTGACGATTCCCGCGCCCTCGGCGCCCAGCTGCGCCGCACCCGGGTACATGCCCAGCGCCACCAGCACATCGCGGAAGTTCACCCCGGCGGCGGCCACGGTGACGCGCACCTGACCGGACTCCAGCGCCGCCGGCGGGTACTCCTGCACCGCCAGGTCCTCGAGCGTCCCGGCATCGCCGGCGGCCAGCCGCCATGCCGACGGCGGATCGGGCAACCGCAGCAGCGGCCGTTGGTCGGCCGGCTTCAGCCGGGCGCTGTAGGCCACGCCGTCGCGCACCACCAATTGCGGCTCGCCACAACCGCCGATCACCGCTGCGACATCCAGGGTCCCGTCGGTGTCGACCAGCACCACGCGGCCGGGATGCTCGGCCTGGGCCGAACGGGTCAACCCCCACACCGCGGCACCGGCCAGGTCCGCGACGTCCTCGCCCGCCAGGCCCACCGCCCCGCGGGTCAGCACCACCAGGACCCCGGCCTGCTCAGCCGTCAGCCAGGATTGCAGCACACCCAGGGCCTCGTGGGTCGCGCGGTAGACCGAGCCGACCGCGCCCGGGCCGGCCGGCGGTGACTCCCAGACGGTGATGTCCGAGCCAACGTCGTTGCCGGGCGGCGAGACCGGTGACCACACCACGTCGAGCAGCTCACCGCTGCCGGAGCGCGCCGCCACGGCCGCGGCCAGCTGGTCGGCCGAGACGGCGCGCGTCACGAGCTCGCGCACCGACAGGACCGGCAGCCCCGACGAGTCGGCCAGCTCGACCGACACGGCGCCGGCGCCGACCGGCGCCAGCCTGACCCGGACCCGGGACGCGCCGGCCGCGTTCAGGCACACTCCTTGCCACGAGAACGGCAAGACCGTCTCGATCCGCTCGTCGGCGACGCCCAGGGCGTGCAGCGCGGCATCCAGCAGCACCGGGTGGATGCCGAACCCGCCGGTCGCCACCCCGGCCTGTTCTGGAAGCTCCACCTCGGCGAAAGTCTCAGTCCCCCTTCGCCATACGGTCCGCAGCCCGCGAAAGGCCGGCCCGTATCCGTAGCCGCGTCCGGCCAGGCCGTCGTACGCGCCGGTCACGTCCACCGCGTCCGCGCCCGGCGGCGGCCACACCGACAGGTCGGTGTCAGGTGCCGGCGCACCGCCGCTCAACACGCCCTCGGCGTGCAACACCCAATCAGATTGGGCGGCACGCGAATACACCGTGACCGTGCGTGTGCCCGCGTCGCCTGCCCCGGCCACCACGACCTGAAGATGCACCACCCCGGCCGCAGGCACCACCAGCGGCGCCGCCAGCGTCAACTCCTCGACCACCGAGCAGCCGACCTCGTCGCCGGCCCGCAACGCCAACTCGACGAAGCCGGCGCCCGGGAACAGCACCGTGCCGGCCACCGCGTGGTCGGCAAGCCAGGGCTGAGCGGCGATCGACAGCCGGCCCGTCAACACCACGCCGCCGGAATCCGGCCGGTCCACCACCGCGCCCAGCAGCGCGTGCTCGGCCTCGGCCAGACCCAGGCTGGCGATGTTGGCCGAACCCACCGAATCGCTGGACAACCAAAACCTGCGCCGCACAAAGGCATACGTGGGCAGCTCGACACGGCGTGCCCAGCCGTCCGCAAACGCCGCGGCCCATCGCACGTCGGCGCCGGCCGTGAACAGCTGCCCCGCCGCCCGCAGCAGCGAGTCCACCTCGGGCCGGTCCTTGGCCATGCTCACCACCGAGGTGGCGCGCTCGGTGGTCAGCGACTGCTCCACCGCGGACGTCAACGCCGCGCCGGGACCCACCTCCAGGAACACCCCGGCACCAAGGGATTCGGCCAGCTGCACACCGTCGACGAATCGCACCGGCTTGCGCACGTGGTCGACCCAGTACCCGGCGGTCCCATAGTCGGGGCCGGCCAGCTGCCCGGTCAGGTTGGACACCAGGGCGATCCGCGGCTGGCCGGCCGACACGCCGGCGGCCACCGCCGCGAACTCCCCCATCATCGGCTCCATCAACGGCGAGTGAAACGCGTGCGAGACCGCCAGCCGGTGCACCCGGGCGCCGCCGGCGGCCAGCCGGTCCGCGACCGCCCCCACCGCGTCCCGCTCACCGGAGAGCACCAGCGACCGCGGGCCGTTGACCGCCGCAATGCTCACGGCGCCGTTCAGCAGTCCGGCCACCTCGGCTTCGGTTGCGCTGACGGCGACCATCACCCCGCCGGCGGGCAGCCCGGCCATCAGCCGGCCGCGCGCCGCCACCAGCCGCGCCGCGTCGGGCAGCGGCATCGCCCCCGCCACGCACGCCGCGGCGATCTCGCCCACCGAATGCCCGATCACCACATCCGGTGTGATACCGAAGGATTGCCACAACGCGGCCAGCGCGATCTCGACGACGAACAACGCCGGTTGCGCGAACTCCGTGCTCTGCAACAACTCCGGGTCGGTGCCCCACATCACCTCGCGCAGCGGCAGCCGCGCGTGCGCGTCCACCGCGGCGACCGCCTCGTCGAAGGCCTGCGCGAACGCGGGAAAACGGTCGTACAGCTCGGCGCCCATCCCGAGCGACTGCGAGCCCTGGCCGGGAAAGACGAACACCCGCTTGCCCGCCGGCCGGGTCCGGCCGACCAGCGCGCCCGGGTCGGGCCGCCCGGAGGCCAACCCCGCCAACCCCGTTGTCAGCGCCTCGCGGTCGCGACCGATCAGCACCGCGCGGTGCTCGAAGGCCGCCCGATTGGTCGCCAGCGACCACCCGACATCCACCGCCCGCGCATCCGCGTCGGCGCTCAGCCGGTCCAGCAGCCGCTGGGCCTGGCCGGCCAACGCCTCGGGCGACCGGGCCGAAATCACCCACGGGATCACCGGATTCGACGGCCCCGCCACCGGTTCGGCGTCGCTGTCGAGTTGCGCCGGGGCCTGCTCGACGATCACGTGCGCGTTGGTGCCGCTGATCCCGAACGACGAGACACCCGCCCGCCGTATCCCGCCGTGATCCGGCCACGGCTGCGGCTCGGTCAACAGCGACACCGCGCCGGACGTCCAATCCACATGCGGCGACGGGACATCCACATGCAGCGTCTTGGGCATCACCCCGTGCCGGATCGCCTGCACCATCTTGATCACCCCGGCCACCCCCGCCGCGGCCGACGTGTGACCGATGTTGGATTTGATCGACCCCAACCACAGCGGCCGGTCCGCGGGACGATCCTGCCCATAGGTCGCCAGCAGCGCCTGGGCCTCGATGGGATCCCCGAGCACCGTCCCCGTCCCGTGGCCCTCGACGACATCCACGTCCGCGGCCGCCAGCCCGGCGTTCGCCAGCGCCGCGCGGATCACCCGCTGTTGCGACGGCCCATTGGGCGCCGTCAACCCGTTCGACGCGCCGTCCTGGTTGACCGCCGTGCCGCGCAGTACCGCCAGGACGGGATGCCCGAGGCGCCGCGCATCGGCCAACCGCTCCAGCACCAGGACGCCCGCGCCCTCCGACCACGAAGTCCCGTCCGCCGCACCGGCGTACACCTTGCAGCGACCATCGGGGGCCAGCGCGCGCTGGCGGCTGAACTCGACGAAAGCCGCAGGGGTGGCCATCACGGTCACCCCACCGGCCAGCGCCAGATCGCATTCCCCGGACCGCAGCGACTGCGCGGCCAGATGCATCGAGACCAGCGACGACGAGCAGGCGGTATCCACCGACACCGCCGGGCCCTCCAGGCCCAGGACGTAGGACACCCGGCCCGAGGTCACGCTCAGCGTCGAGCCGGTGAGCCCGTAGCCCTCCAGCTCGCCCTTCACCTCGCCGCCATAGCCGGCGTGGATCACCCCGGCGAAGACGCCGGTCGCCGAGCCGCGCAGGGCGAAGGGGTCGATGCCGGCCCGCTCCAACGCTTCCCAGCAGATCTCCAGCATCATCCGTTGCTGGGGGTCCATGGCCAGCGCCTCGCTGGGCCCGATGCCGAAGAATCCGGCGTCGAAGTCACCCGCGTCCTGCAGGAAGCTGCCCTGCCGGGTGTACATCTTGCCCTTGGCGTCGGGGTCGGGGTCGTACAACCCCTCGACGTCCCAACCGCGGTCGGCTGGGAAGTCCGACACCGTGTCGCGGCCCTCGATCACGAGTTGCCACAGGTCTTCTGGCGATTCCACGCCCCCGGCGTAGCGACATGCCATTCCCACCACGGCGACCGGCTCAAAGAGTTGGCCCTCCAGTTCCGCGACACGCCGCCGGGTCCGCCTGAGATCCGCCGTGAGGCGTTTCAGGTAGTCGACGTGTTGCGAGGTGCCCGGCATCGTTGCTCCTTGCGGGGTGTCAGCGGCCGAGTTCTTCATCGAGGATCGCAAAGAGTTGGCTTTCGGTGGCGGCGTCGAGGTCGTCGTCGAGGTGTTCGGCATCGGAATCATCGCCCGGCGGGAGCGCGGCGAGCAGGTTGTGAATCCGGGCCCGCAGCACCGACTTGTCGTCGGCATTCCAGGTGGGCGCCCCGAGCAGCGCCTGCAGTTCCCGGGTGATGTCGTTGAAGCGGCCCATCAGGTTCGGCTGATCGCCGGCACCGGCGGTGCCGGCGAGTTGGGTGTCCAGGTGCGCGGCCAGCACGGTGGGTGTTGGATAGTCGAATATGAGGGTCGGCGAAAGGGTAAGGCCCGTAGCGTTTTTGAGCCGGTTACGCAGTTCGACCGCGGTCAGCGAATCGAACCCCAGCTCCTGGAAGGCACGGCCGGCGTCGATGTCCGCCGGATTGGGCACGCCCAGCACCATCGCCGCGTTGCCGCACACCAGGTCGACCAGCTCGCGCTGTCGCGCCTCCGGAGTCAGCCCGTGCAGCCGCGCCGCCAGCCCGGTCGACGACGCGCTGACATCCGTGTCGTCGATGACGCGCCGGGTCGGGCCGGCGACGAGTTCCCGCAGCAGCGGGGGCAGCGCGGCGATGTTGTCGGACAGGGCCGCCCGGTCCACCCGCGCGGCCACCAGCATCGGGGTTTCGACCAGCATCGCGGCGTCGAACGCCGCGAGCGCCTGTTCGGTGGACAGCGGTGCCAGCCCGATCCGGCTCATCCGGGCCTTGTCGCGGTCCCCGAGGTGCGCCGTCATCGCCGAGGCCTGCTCCCACAGTCCCCAGGCCAGCGACAGGCCGGCAAGTCCGTGGGCGCGCCGGTATGCGGCCAGCCCGTCGAGGAAACTGTTGGCGGCCGCGTAGTTGGCCTGACCCGGGGTTCCCACGATCCCGGCCATCGACGAAAACACCACGAACGCCGAGAGATCCAGGTGCCGGGTGAGCTCGTGCAGGTTCCAGGCCCCGTCGACCTTGGCGCGCAGGACCGCGTCCACCCGATCCGGGGTCAGCGACGAGATCAGCCCGTCGTCGAGAATGCCCGCGGCGTGCACGATTCCGCGCAGCGGGTACTGCGCGGGGATCTGGGTCAGCATCGCCGACGCCGCTTCGGGATCGGCGACATCGCAGGCCACCACCGACACCTGCGCGCCGGCGTTTTGCAGCCCGGCCACCAGTTCGTCGACGCCGGCCGCCCGGGCGCCGGTGCGGCTGACCAGCACCACGTGCGCCACCCGGTAACGGTCGACGAGGTGGCGGGCCAGCGCCGAACCGGCCATGCCGGTGCCACCGGTGATCACCACGCTGGCGTCCGCCAGCCCACCGCCGCAGCCGCTGAGCACTTCGCCGGGTCCCGATCCGACGGTCAGCGCGACCTTGCCGATGTGGCGCGCCTGGCTGACGTATCGATAGGCCGCCGAGGCACAGCGGACGTCGAAGGTCTTCAGCGGCAACGGTTTCAAGACATCGGCGGTCAGCAGACCAACGATCTCGGCCAGCATGGCCGCGGTGCGGTCGGGGCCGGCCTCCATCAGGTCGAACGCCCGATACACCGCGCCGTGATACTCGTCGGCGACGGCGTGCGGATCGCGCACATCGGTCTTGCCCATCTCGATGAATCGCCCGCCGGGGGCCAACAGCCGCAACGACGCGTCGGTGAACTCACCCGCGAGGGAGTTGAGCACGACGTCGAACCCGGCACCGCCGGTGGCGGAGCCGAACTTCGTCTCGAACTCCGTTGTCCGCGAATCGCCGATGTGGTCGTCGTCGAACCCCATCGCGCGCAAGGTGTCCCACTTGCCGCTGCTGGCGGTGACGAACACCTCGGCGCCCCAGTGCCGGGCCAGCTGCACCGCGGCCATGCCCACCCCGCCGGTGGCGGTGTGCACCAGCACCCGCTCGCCGGCGCGCAGCCCGCCCAGCACCGAGAGCCCGTACAGCGCCGTCAGGAACACCACCGGCACACCCGCGGCCGCCACCAGCGACAAGCCCGGCGGCACCGGTGTCACCACGCGGTGATCCACCACGGCCTCGGAACCGACGACGCCGAGCAGTCCCATCACCGCGTCGCCGACGGCCAGCCCGGTCACGTCGGGTCCCACCTCGACGACCACGCCGGAGCCCTCGGCACCGAGCTGGCCGCCGCCGGGATACATCCCGAGGGCCACCAGGACGTCGCGGAAGTTGACGCCGACCGCGGCCACCGCCACCCGCACCTGCCCGCCGGTCAATTCGGTTCGCGGGCAGGCACTTACAACCAGGTCCTGCAGCGTGCCCTCGCCACCGGCATCCAGCCGCCAGGCGGCGGAGGGCAGCGCGGCGACGGGGCCCACGCGCACCGGGCGCAGCCGCGCCGCGTACGCCGTGCCCTGACGCACCACCACCTGCGGTTCGCCGCAGTCGATCACCGCTGCGGCGTCGAGGGAGCCGTCGGAGTCGATCAGCACCATCCGGCCCGGGTGCTCGGCCTGCGCCGACCGCACCAGGCCCCACACCGCCGCGCCGGCCAGGTCCGAAACCTCTTCGCCGGCAAGGGCGACGGCCCCGCGGGTCTGCACGGCCAGCACCCCGGCGTTTTCGTCGCGCAGCCACGATTGCAGCGCCGCCAAGATCTCGGCGGCCGCGGCGTGCACCGCCTTCACCACGTCACCGCCGTGATCGCCCAGCTCCCACAGCGTGGCCCCGGCACCGGAATCGGCGCCGCCCAGCGCGATCGGGGACCACGTCACGTCGAGCAACCCCTCGGCGCGCGAGCGCTGGGCGGGAGCGGCCGTCAACTGCTCGGCCGAGACCGGGCGCATGGCCAACGACCGCACCGACAGCACCGGAAGTCCCGTCCCGTCGGCCAGTTCCACCGATACCGACCCGGCGCCGGCCGGCGCGATCCGGACCCGCGCCCGCGACGCACCCGAGGCGTGCAGCGACACGCCCTGCCACGAGAACGGCAGCAGGGTCTGGTCCTGCTCGGCGGCGACGCCGATCGCATGCAGCGCCGCGTCCAGGAGCACGGGATGCAGCCCGAAGCCGCCGTCCTGGGTCCCGGCGTCGTCGGGCACGACGACCTCGGCGAAGAGTTCGTCGCCGCGCTGCCACATGGCCCGCAGACCCCGGAACGCGCCGCCGTAGTCGTAGCCCCGCTGCGCCAGCCGGGCGTAGGCGCCGGTGACGTCCACCGCGGTCGCCCCGGCCGGCGGCCAGATCGAGAGGTCCGCGCCCGGCGTCACCGTGCCGGGGCGCAGCAGCCCCTCGGCATGCAACGTCCACTCCGAATCCGGTTCGGCGCCGGCGGAATACACCGACAACGGTCGCGACCCCGCCTCGTCGGGCGCGCCGACCACCAGCTGCACCTGCACACCGCCCGCCGGGGGCAGCAGCAGCGGAGCCGACAACGTCAGCTCGTCGAGCACCGTCGCGCCGACCTCGTCGCCGGCGCGGATCGCCAGCTCGACGAACCCGGCGCCGGGGAACAGCACCGTCTCGCCCACCGCGTGATCGGCCAGCCACGCCTGCGCCGCCGTCGACAACCGGCCCGTCAGCACCACGCCGCCGGAATCGGGCCGCGGCACCACCGCACCGAGCAGCCCGTGTTCGGCGGCGGCCAGGCCCAGCGTGGTGACGTCCTGCGTCCCCGCCGACCCGCCAGGGAGCCAAAAGTGCTGCCGGACAAAGCCGTATGTCGGCAGATCGACGGCCCGGCCACCCAGGCCGGCCATCGCGGCGCGCCAGTCGACGGCCACGCCAAAGACGTGGGCCTGGGCGGCCGAGAGCCAGAAGCGGTCCAGGCCGCCGTCGTCGCGGCCCAGCGACGGGATGACCCACGCCCGCTCGCTGTCCGGCATGGTGTCTTCGATGGCGGCCATGAGCACGGGATGCGGGCTGGATTCGATGAACGCCTGGTATCCCGCGTCGCACGCGCTGCGTACCGCCCGCTCGAATTGCACCGTGTGCCTGATGCTTTGGAACCAGTAGTCGGCGTCCAGCCCCGCGGTGTCCATCGGCTCACCGGTGACCGTGGAGAAGAAGGCGACCGCCGACGATCGCGGCGCGAGGCCGTGCAGCGCGTCGGCCAATGGCTCGCGAATCGCGTCCACCTGCGCCGAATGCGATGCGTAGTCGACGTCGATCCTGCGGGCGCGGATGTTGTCGGCGTCGCACCGCTGCATCAGTTCGGCAAGGGCGTCCACCTCACCCGAAACAACCACCGCCGCAACGCCGTTGACGGTGGCGATGTTCAGTCGCTCACCCCAGCCCGCGATCAGTTGCTCGGCGCGCGGCAGACCGCACGCCAACGAGACCATGCCGCCCCGGCCCGCCAACCGCACCAGCAGCCGGCTGCGCAGCGCGACCACCCGGGCGGCGTCGTCCAGCGACAGCGCGCCCGCCACATAGGCCGCCGCGATCTCGCCCTGCGAATGGCCGATCACCGCATCGGGCGTCACGCCCACCGAACGCCACAGTTCGGCCAGCGACACCATCACCGCCCACAGCGCCGGCTGCACCACGTCCACCCGATCCAACCCGGGCGTGCCCGGGCGCCGCGGATCACGTCGATCAGCGACCAGTCGACGTATGCGGCGAGCGCGTCAGCGCAGCGTTGCATGTGCTCGGCGAATACCCGTGAGCTGTCCAGCAATTGGGCGCCCATGCCGCGCCATTGCGAGCCCTGGCCGGGAAACACGAACACCGTCTTGCCGACCGGGTGCGCGCGGCCCACCACCAGGCCCGCGCCCTGCTCACCGGCCGCCAGCGCCGTCAGCCCGCGCAGCAGCTGCGCGCCGTCGGCGCCCACCACCACCGCGCGGTGCTCGAACCGCGACCGCGTCGCGACCAGCGACCAGCCCACATCCAGCACCCGCACACCGGGATCGGCCTTCACCCGGGCTAGCAGCCGAGCCGCCTGGTTCGCCAGCGCCTCCCCCGAGCGGGCCGAGAGCACCCACGGCACCACCACGTCATCGCCTGGGCGGGTGGCGGTCTCGGGCTCCGGGGTGTATTGCTCCACGATGACGTGCGCGTTGGTGCCGCTGATGCCGAAGGACGAGACCCCCGCGCGGCGCGGCCGCTCCACCGCCGGCCATCCCCGCTGCTCGGTCAGCAGCGACACCGCGCCGGCGCTCCAATCCACATGCGGCGTCGGCTCATCCACGTGCAACGTCTTGGGCATCACCCCGTGGCGGATGGCCTGCACCACCTTGATCACTCCGCCGGCGCCCGCGGCGGCCGACGTGTGGCCCATGTTCGATTTGATCGAGCCCAGCCACAGCGGCTGATCCGTCGGCCGGTCCTGCCCGTAAGTCGCCAGAACCGCTTGCGCCTCAATGGGATCCCCGAGCGTGGTGCCGGTGCCGTGACCCTCGACCAGGTCGACGTCGGCCGTGCCCAGCCGCGCGTTGGCCAGCGCCGCCCGGATCACCCGTTGCTGCGACGGCCCGTTGGGCGTCGCAAGGCCGTTGGAGGCGCCGTCCTGATTCACCGCCGACCCACGCACCACGGCGAGCACCGGATGCCCGTGCCGGCGCGCGTCGGCCAGCCGTTCCAGCACCAGCACGCCGACGCCCTCGGAGAACCCGGTGCCGTCGGCGGCACCCGCGTACGCCTTGCACCGGCCGTCGGCGGCCAGTGCCCGCTGCCGGCTGAATTCGATGAACATCGCCGGGGTGGCCATCACGGTCACGCCGCCGGCCAGCGCGAGATCGCATTCGCCGGAACGCAACGACTGCGCCGCCAGGTGCAGGGCCACCAGCGACGACGAACACGCCGTGTCGACCGAGACGGCCGGGCCTTCGAATCCCAGCGAATAGGCCACCCGGCCCGAGGCGACACTGAGCGTCGAACCGCGCAGGCCGTAGCGCTCCAGGTGTCCCGGCACCCGTCCCTGCCCGCCGTAGGAGCCGTGGAAAATCCCGGCGAACACACCGGTCGCCGAGCCGCGCAGGGTGGCGGGGTCAATCCCGGCCCGCTCCAACGCCTCCCAGGACACCTCGAGCAGCAGGCGCTGTTGCGGGTCCATGGCCAGGGCCTCGCTGGGCGCGATGCCGAAGAACGCGGCGTCGAAATCGCCGACGTCCGAGAGGAACCCGCCGCACCGCGCGTACGACTTGCCCACGGCGTCGGGATCCGCGTCGAACAGGCCGGTCAGGTTCCAGCCGCGGTCCGCTGGGAACTCCGAGACGACATCGCGGCCGTCAACCACCATCTGCCACAAAGCCTCTGGCGAATTCACCCCACCCGGGTACCGGCAGGCCATGCCGACCACCGCGACCGGTTCGGTTGCGGCGGCCAGGTACTGGCGGTTTTCGCGCTTGAGCCGCTCGTTGTCTTTCAGCGCCTGACGAAGGGCCTTGACCAGCTCTTCGGTGTTGCCGTTCATCGAAGGCGGCCTCTCATGTCACTCACAGCGATACTTCCGCGGGAGAGGATCAATGCCAACGCAACAACACCAGTTCGGAACAGAATCCTGGACCCATCGCGAGCATCAGACCGGGGCTTCCGCTCGGCGGCGGCTTGGCCATGGTGTCGCGCAGCACGTGCAGCACCGACGCCGACGACAGGTTGCCGATCTCGCCGAGTGAACGCCAGGTGAGTTCGAGGGCCTCGGGCGCCAAGCCGAGCGCCGCGTTGATGGCCTCGATGACCTTGGGGCCGCCGGGGTGGCTCACGAAGGCACCGATGTCTTCGGTGGTCAGGCCGTGCGCCCCCAGGAACTTGGTAACGTCCCCCTCGATGTACTGCTCGACGACGGCCGCGACGTCCTTGGACAGCACCAGTTCGAAGCCGGTGGCGCCCACGTCGAAGCCCATGGTGCGCAGCGAGTCGGGATACAGGTGGCTGCGCGAGTCCAGGATGGTGGGCCCGCCGGCCGCCAGTTGCTCGGCGCGCCGCTCACCGACGGCCACCACCGCCGCGGCCCCGTCGGCGAACAGGGCGCTGCCGACCAGACCGGCCAGCGACGGCTTGTATCCGGGGTAGGTCAACGAGCAGAGCTCGACGGAGATCAGGGCGGCCACGGCGTCCGGCGCGCCGCGCAGGTAGTCGTTCAGCCGGGCCACGCCGGCGGCGCCGGCCACGCAGCCGAGGCCGAACAGCGGCACCCGCCGCACGTCGTCGCGCAGGCCGAGATGCGCGGCGATCCGCGCGTCCACCGAGGGCACGGTGAGGCCGGTGACGGTGGTGGTGACGAGCACGTCGACGTCGCGCGGCTGCAGTCCCGCCTCGTCAAGCGCGCCGGACAGGGCCTCGCAGCCCAGCTTCACGGCGTGCTCGGTGAAGATCCGGTTCGCCATCCCGAAGTCGGTCAGCGCGGGGTACTGCTCCAGCGGCAACACCAGGTGACGGCTGCCGACTTTGGCGCTGGCGTGCAGCTGCCGGACGATGTCCTCGTAGCCCTCGAACTCCGGGATGCTGACGAAGAAGTCGGTGAGCTCACGCTGGGAGTACCGGTGCGGTGGCAGCGCACCGAAGACGCCGGCGACGACGCTCATTGTTCTCCCACCCCTTGGTGACGAGGACCCGGCCCGAAACGTTCATCCGGATCGCTTTGAGCTCGAAGTCTAGTCTGCATGGCACGGCCCGTCAGGGAAACCAACCTCATCTCAATCGTCGCCGCGCAGCTGGCTTTTGAGGCTATCGACGCTGGCCAGGACGGTTTCGATCTGCTCGGCGACCCGCGCCGGCGCGGTGCCGCCCCGGGCGTCGCGCGACGCCACCGAGCCTTCGATCGTCAAAACCTCACGGACCTGTGGCGTGAGATCGGGGCTGATGGCGGCCAGTTCGTCGTCGGTGAGCTCGTCGAGCCCGACCGCCCGCTGCTCGGCGGCGCGCACCGCGGCGCCGGCGGCCTCGTGCGCGGACCGGAACGGCACCCCCTGGCGCACCAGCCATTCGGCGATGTCGGTGGCCAGGGTGTAGCCGGCGGGGGCCAGGGCGGCCATCCGCTCGACGTCGAAGGTCAGGCTGGCCACCAGCCCCGCCATCGCCGGCAGCACCAGCTCCAGCTGGGCCACCGAATCGAACACCGGCTCCTTGTCTTCCTGCAGGTCACGGTTGTAGGCGAGCGGCTGGGCCTTCAGGGTGGCCAGCAGGCCCGTCAGGTTCCCGATCAGCCGGCCGGACTTGCCGCGCGCCAGTTCGGCGATGTCGGGGTTCTTCTTCTGCGGCATGATCGAGCTGCCGGTCGACCACGAATCGTGCAGGGTGACGTAGCCGAATTCCGTCGAGCTCCACAGGATGACGTCCTCGGCCAGCCGGGACAGGTCGACCCCGATCATGGCGAACACGAAGGCGGCCTCCGCCGCGAAGTCGCGGGACGCGGTCGCGTCGATCGAGTTGTCGGCCGCTGCGGCGAAACCGAGCTCGGCGGCGATCGCGTCGGGGTCCAGGCCCAGCGACGAGCCGGCCAGCGCTCCCGACCCGTACGGGGACACCCCGGCGCGCCGGTCGAAGTCGACGATCCGGTCGACGTCGCGCAGCAGCGGGTGGGCGTGCGCCAGCAGGTGATGGGCCAGCAGCACCGGCTGCGCGGACTGCATGTGGGTCTTGCCCGGCATGATCGCGCCCGGGTGGGCGGCGGCCTGGGCCGCCAGCGCGCCCACGACGTCCAGCGCCCCGGCGGCGACCCGGCGCACCGCGTCGCGCAGCCACATCCGGAACAGGGTGGCCACCTGGTCGTTGCGCGACCGGCCGGCCCGCAGCCGCCCGCCCAGGTCGGGCCCGACCCGGTCGATCAGCCCGCGTTCCAGCGCCCCGTGCACGTCCTCATCGGTGACCAGCGGCGCGAAGCTGCCGTCCGCGACGTCCTCGGCCAGCTGATCCAGACCGGCCAGCAGCCCGTCGCGCTGCTCCTCGTTCAGCAGCCCGGCCCGGTACAGGATCACGGTGTGGGCCCGCGAGGCGACGATGTCGTAGGGGGCCAGCACCCAGTCGAAGTGGGTGGACTTGCTCAGCGCGGCCAGCGCATCCGACGGGCCGTCCGCGAACCGGCCGCCCCACAGGGACCCCTCCCGAGTGCTCACGCTTCGGCCGGGCCCTTTGCTGCCTGGTCCCGTCGGGACGCGATCTTCGACGACAGCCCGTGCACGTAGACGAAACCCTTGGCGGCCGACTGGTCGAAGCTGTCGCCCTCGTCGTAGGTGGCCAGGTTGAAGTCGTACAGGGATTCCGCGCTGCGCCGGCCGTTGACCGCAATGTGGCCGCCGTGCAACACCATTCGCACTTCACCCGTCACGTGCTCCTGGGTCTTGGCGACGAAGCTTTCCAGCGCGTCCTTGAGCGGCGAGTACCACAGCCCGTCGTAAACCAGCTCGGCCCACCGCTGATCGGTGTGCCGCTTGAACCGGCCCAATTCCCGCTCCAGCGTGACGTGTTCGAGCTCGGTGTGCGCGGTGATGAGCACCATGGCGCCCGGCGCCTCGTAGATCTCGCGGCTCTTGATGCCCACCAGCCGGTCCTCGACGACGTCGAGACGCCCGACGCCCTGGGCGCCGGCGCGGGTGTTGAGTTCCTCGATGGCGCCCAGCACCGACACCCGCTTGCCGTCGATCGTCACCGGCACGCCGCGCTCGAAACCGACGATCACCTCGTCGGGCGTGCTCCAGTTCAGCGTCGGGTCTTCGGTGTAGGCGTACACGTCCTTGGTGGGGGCGTTCCAAAGGTGTTCCAGGAAGCCGGTTTCCACCGCGCGGCCCCACACGTTCTGGTCGATGGAGAACGGGGAGCGCTTGGTCACGTTGATCGGGATGGCGTTTTCCTCGGCGAACGCGATCGCCTTCTCCCGCGTCCAGGCGTAGTCGCGGACCGGCGCCAGCACCTCGAGATCGGGTGCCAGCGAACCGAATCCGACCTCGAACCGGACCTGGTCGTTGCCCTTGCCGGTGCAGCCGTGCGCGACGATGCTGCCGCCGTGCTCGCGGGCCGCCGCCACCAGGTGCTTGACGATCAGCGGCCGGCTGATCGCCGACACCAGCGGGTAGCGGTCCATGTAGAGGGCGTTGGACAGGATGGTGGGCAGGCAGTAGCCCTCGGCGAACTCGTCGCGGGCGTCCACGACGACGGCCTCCACCGCGCCGCAGTCCAGGGCCCGCTGGCGAATGACCTCCATGTCTTCGCCGCCCTGGCCGAGGTCGATCGCCACGGCTACGACCTCACGGCCGGTCTCCTTGCCGATCCAGCTGATGGCCACCGAGGTGTCCAGACCGCCGGAATACGCCAGGATGACGCGTTCTGACATGAACCAATCTCCTTACACTTGAAGCGCTTACGCGAGTTTTACGTGAGTCTTTCCAGGGTGGTGGCCAGCTCGGCGCCGGTCATCGGCTCTCGAGCGGCCACGAAGACGGTGTCATCGCCGGCGATGGTGCCGACGACGTACGGTAGCGCCGCGCGGTCGATCGCGCTGGCCAGGTAGTCGGCGGCGCCGGGCGGGGTGCGCAGCACCGCGAGGTTCGCGCTGGCGTCGGCCGACACCAGCAGCTCGCTCAGCAACCGGGACAGCCGTGCGGTGCCGCCGGTCACCCCGCGCACCGGGTTGCCGTCCTCGGGAACCATGTAGACGCCGACCCCGCCGTCGGCGCCGCGCAGCTTGACCGCGCCCAGTTCTTCCAAATCCCGTGACAGCGTGGCCTGGGTGACGTCGATGCCCTCGTCGGCCAGCAGCGCGGCCAGTTCGCTCTGGCTGCGCACCTCGGCCGACGACAGGATGGCCACGATGCGGGCCTGCCGGCCGGCCCTGGTGGTCTCGGGTGTGGTCTTGCTGCGCGTCATTGCGCCACTCCTCCGCATCGCTTCGCTCTGCATCGTCGTCGCCGCGGCGTCATCGGGACCGCTCCAGCAGCCAGGCCAGCAGCGCTTTCTGGGCGTGCAACCGGTTTTCGGCCTCGTCGAAGACCACACTGGCCGGTCCGTCCATCACCTCGTCGGTGATCTCGTCGCCTCGGTGAGCCGGAAGGCAGTGCAGCACAATGGTTTCCGGGTCCGCCAGGGACAGCAGCCGGGTGTTGATCTGGTAGGGCTTGAACGGGGTGAGGCGGTCCAGCCCGTCGTCCTCCTGCCCCATCGACGTCCAGGTGTCGGTGACCAGCACGTCGGCGCCGCGCGCGGCCGCGTCGGCGTCGGCGGTGACGGTGACCGAGGCGCCGGTGTCCTCGGCGCGGCGCCGGGCCGCGGCCACGAAGGCCTGGTGCGGGGCGAAGCCGTCGGGCGCGGCGATGGTGACGTGGACGCCGGCGGTGACGCCGCCGAGCATCAACGAGTGGGCCATGTTGTTGGCGCCGTCACCGAAATAGGTCATTCGCAAACCGGTCAGCGAGCCCTTGCGTTCGGCGATGGTCTGCAGGTCGGCCAGCACCTGGCAGGGGTGGAAGTCGTCGGACAGCGCGTTGACAACCGGGACCGTCGCGGTCGAGGCCATCGCGTCGAGGCGGTCCTGGCCGAACGTCCGCCAGACGATGGCCTCGACGTAGCGCGACAACACCCGCGCGGTGTCCTCCAGCGTCTCGTCGCGGCCCAGCTGGGTGCTGCGGGCGTCGACGACGACGGCGTGCCCGCCGAGCTGGGCGATGCCCACCTCGAACGAGAACCGGGTGCGGGTGGAGTTCTTGTCGAACAGGACCGCGACGCCGCGCGGGCCCTCCAGGGGGCGGGCGCTGAACGGATCCTTCTTCAGTTCGGCGGCCAGCGCCAGCACCTCGGCCTGCTCGGCCGGCGACAGGTCGTCGTCGCGCAAAAAGTGTCGAGTCATGCTGCGGCTCCGGAGGCTTCGTCGAGGATGGCCGGCAGCGCGGCGACGAAGCCGTCGACCTGGGCTTCGGTGAGGATCAGCGGCGGCGCCAGCCGGATGACGTCGGGTGCGGCCGCGTTCACCAGGAACCCGGCCCGGCGCGCGGCGGCTTCGGCGTCCTTGGCGCGCGGCGCGGTGAGCGCCACGCCGCACAGCAGCCCGCGGCCGCGCACGTGGTCGATCAGCGGGTGGGCCAGCGCCTCGATGCCGTGGCGCAGCGACTTGCCCAGCACCTCGGCGTGCCGGACCAGGTTCTCCTCGGCCAGCACCCGCAGCACCGCGAGCGCCGCCGCCGCGCAGACGGGGTTGCCGCCGAAGGTGCTGCCGTGCAGGCCGGGCGTCATCAGGTCGGCGGCCGGCCCGACGGCCAGGCAGGCGCCGATGGGCAGGCCACCGCCGAGCCCCTTGGCCAGCGTCACCACGTCCGGGGTGATGCCGTCGTGCTGATGGGCGAAAAACGTTCCGGTTCGGCCCATCCCAGTCTGCACCTCGTCGAGCACCAGCAGCGCCCCGTGCCGCGCGGTGATGTCGCGGGCGGCGGCGAGGTATCCCTCGGGCGGGACGACGACGCCGCTCTCCCCCATGATTGGCTCCAGAAACACCGCGGCGGTGGCGTCGTCGACCGCGGCGGCCAGGGCTTCGGTGTCGCCGTAGGGCACGTGCGTGACGTCGCCGGGCAGCGGGGCGAACGGCGCCTGCTTGCTCGGCTGGCCGGTCAGCGCCAGCGAGCCCATCGTCCGGCCGTGGAAAGCCTCTTGCGCGGCAACCAGTTTGGTGCGCCCGGTGAGCCGGGACAGCTTGAACGCCACCTCGTTGGCCTCGGTTCCGGAGTTGCAGAAGAACACCCGCGCCGCGGGATCGGCGCCCAGCAGGTTGACCAGTTCCTCGGCCAGCGCGAGGCTGGGTGCGGTGGCATACAGATTCGACGTGTGGCCCAGCGTGGACATCTGGCGGGTGACGGCCTCGATGACGGCGGGGTGGCGGTGGCCCAGGACGTTGACCGCGATGCCGCCGAGCAGGTCGAGATACGTCTTGCCGTCCACGTCGGTGACCACGGCGCCGTCCCCGCTGGCCAAGGCGATCGGCGGGGTGCCGTAGTTGTTCATCATCACGGCTTCCCACCGCTGCTTGATGTCGTCCGTATGGGTCACGCTTTCCGCACCACCTTCGTACCGGTGCCCGCGTCGGTGAAAAGCTCGACCAGCACGCAGTGTTCGACGCGCCCGTCGATGACGTGCGCGCTCGGCACGCCCGCGGTCACGGCCCGCAGACAGGCTTCGACTTTGGGAATCATGCCGGCCTCCAACGTGGGTAGTAGTTGCGACAGTGTGCCGGTGTCGATTTCGCTGACCAGCGAACCGCGGTCCGGCCAGCTGGTGTACAGGCCTTCGACATCGGTGAGCATCAACAGCTTCTCTGCGTTCAGCGCCTCGGCCAGCGCCGCCGCGGCGGTGTCGGCGTTGATGTTGTGCACCACGCCCTCGGCGTCCGGGGCCAACGTCGACACCACCGGAATGCGCCGTGCGGCAATCAGATCCAGCACCGCGGCGGTGTTCACCCGCTCGACGTCGCCGACCAGGCCGATGTCGGTGGCCACGCCGTCCACGGTGACGCTGCGCCGCACGGCGGTGAACAGCTGGGCGTCCTCGCCGGTGATGCCGACGGCATACGGCCCGTGCGCGTTGATCAGGTTGACCAGCTCGCGGCCGACCTGCCCGAACAACACCATCCGCGCCACGTCGAGCACTTCCGGTGTGGTGACCCGGAATCCGCCCTTGAAATCGCCCTCGATGCCGAGCCGGCGCAGCATCGCGGTGATCTGCGGGCCGCCGCCGTGCACGACGACGGGATGGACACCGCAATTGCGCAGGAACGCCATGTCGGCGGCGAACGCGTGGCGCAGCGTGTCGTCGGTCATGGCGTTGCCGCCGTACTTGATGACCACGATCTTGCCGTGCAGTTGCTTGAGCCAGGGCAGGGCTTCGGCGAGCACCTGCGCCTTGACCCCGGTGGGCAGCGCTTCCACGGCACGACTCATGAGCTGTAGGCCGAATTCTCTTCGACGTAGCCGTGCGACAGGTCGGTGGTCCGGATGGTGACCCGCCCGTCGCCGAGCCTCAGATCGACCGTGATGTCGATGTCGGCCTCGGACAGATCCACCTCGCGCGCACCCGGCACTCCGGCCCCGTCGGCGAAGACCGCAAAGCCGTTGAACGCCACCGTGATCCGGTCGGGGTCCAGGGCGATGGGCGCGATGCCGACGGCGGCGAGCACCCGACCCCAGTTGGGGTCCGAGCCGAACACCGCGGTCTTGACCAGGGAGTCGCGGGCGATCGTCCGGGCGGCCACCAGCGCGTCGTCCTCGGAGGCCGCCCCCTGCACGGTGACGTTGACCCGCTTGGTGACGCCCTCGGCGTCGGCCTGCAGCTGGGCGCACAGGTCGTCGCAGACCCGCAGCACCGCCTCGTCGAGGTCGGCCTGGCTGGGCGCGATGCCGCTGGCTCCCGACGTCAGCAGCAACACCGTGTCGTTGGTCGAGCAGGCGCCGTCGATGTCGAGCCGGTCGAAGGTGCGGGCGCTGGCGTGACGCAGCGCGGAGTCCAGGGCGGCGGCGTCGACGGCCGCGTCGGTGGTGAGCACGCAGAGCATCGTCGCCAGCGACGGGGCGAGCATGCCTGCGCCCTTGGCCATTCCGCCGACCGTCCAGTTGTCCGGATGATGCAGCGCAACCTGTTTGGGCACGGTGTCGGTGGTCATGATCGCCTGGGCCGCCTCGTCGCCGCCGGACAGGCCGCCGGCCATGTCCTGCACGATCGCGCGCACCCCGGCGAGCACCTTGTCCATCGGCAACCGGTCACCGATGAGGCCGGTCGAGCACACCGCGACCTCGATGGCGCCGGTCTCGGTGCCCCAGTCCGACAGCGCGGCAGCGACGGCCTCGGCGGTGGCGTGCGTGTCCTGGAACCCGCCCGGTCCGGTGCAGGCGTTGGCGCCGCCGGAGTTGAGGATCACCGCGCGCAGCGCGCCGGTGCTCAGCACCTGCTGGCTCCACAACACCGGCGCGGCCTTGATCTTGTTGCGGGTGAACACCCCGGCCGCCGCGTAGTCGGGCCCCTCGTTGAAGACCAGGGCCAGGTCGCGGTTGCCCGACGCCTTGATCCCGGCGGCGATGCCGGCGGCCCGGAAACCGGCCGGCGCGGTGACGCCCTGCTCGCGCAACAACCGCGCGTGGGCAGCCGTGGACGTCACGGCGCCACCCCGATCACCGAAAGGCCTTCGGTCTCCGGCCATCCCAGCGCCAGGTTCATCGACTGCACGGCGGCGCCGGCCGTCCCCTTGACCAGGTTGTCGATCGCGGCGATGGCCACGAAGGTGCTCGCCGCCTCGTCCACCGCGACCGCGATGTGCGCCGCGTTGCTGCCGATCACCGCGCCGGTGCGGGGCAGCTGTCCATCGGGCATCAGGTAGATGAAAGGCTCTGCGTGGTAAGCCTTTTCGTAGGCCTCCCGCAGCCGCGACAGCGGGGCGCTGGTGCGGGCGGTACAGGTCGCCAGGATCCCGCGCGACGTCGGGATCAGCACCGGGGTGAACGACACGGTGACGTCGCGGCCGGTGACGGCGCCCAGACCCTGGGCGATCTCGGGGGTGTGCCGGTGCGCCCCGGCGATGTTGTAGGCGCGCGCCGAGCCGATGACCTCGGCGCCCAGCAGGTCGGTCTTGGCCGCTCGGCCGGCCCCGGAGGTGCCGCTGACGGCGACCACGGTGACGGCCGGTTCGATCAAGTCCTCGGCCACCGCGGGCAGCAGCGCCAGCAGCGCCGCGGTCGGGTAGCAGCCCGGGACCGCGATGCGGCGGGCGCCGCGCAACCGCTCGCGCGCGCCGGGCAGCTCCGGCAGCCCGTACGGCCAACTGCCGGCGTGCGGCGATCCGTAGAACCGCTCCCACGCCCCGGCGTCGGTGAGCCGGAAGTCGGCGCCGCAGTCGATGATCAGCGTGTCGGGGCCGAGCTGTTCGGCCAGCGCGGCCGAGTGACCGTGGGGCAGGGCCAGGAACACCACGTCGTGGCCGGCGAGCACGTCGAGTTCGGTGGGCTCGACCACGCGCTGGGCCAGCGGCGTCAGGTGCGGGTGGTGCTCACCGAGCGTGCTGCCGGCGCTGGCGGCCGCGGTCACCGCGCCGATCGTCAGGCGCCCGTGCGCGTAGGCGGGATGCCCGAGCAGCAGACGCAGGATCTCGCCGCCCGCGTAGCCGCTGGCACCGGCAACCGCCACCTTCATTCCGTCGGCCATTCCGCCGATTCTGCATGGTTATGCAGTGGTTTGCAAATCCATTCCGCTAGCCGCGCAGCTCCGCGCCGACCGCCTCGGCGGCGCGGCGGACCGCCGCGTCGCGGGCCGCGGTGGCGTCGTCCTCGGTGAGCGTGCGATCGGGCGCGCGGAACCGCAGCGCGAAGGTCAGCGACTTGCGGTCCTCGCCGATCTGCGGACCGGTGAACACGTCGAACAGCTGCAGGTCTTCGAGCAGCTCCCCCGCGCCCGCGCGGACGGCGTCGGCCACCGCCTGGGCCGGCACGTCCGCGGCCACCACCAGGCTGACGTCCTGAAAGACGGCCGGGAACGGCGACACCCGGGGCGCCGGCAGCGCCGCGGCGATGGGCATCGCATCCAGGTCCAGCTCGAGGGCGCAGGTGCCCTTCGGCAGCCCGGAGCGCTCGATCACCGCGGGATGCAGCTGGCCCGCGTAACCCACCGGGGTGTCCCCGACGAGCACCTCGGCGCACCGACCCGGATGCCACGGCAGCTGCTGCGCCGCGCGTAGCCGCACGTCGATTCCGCTCGCGCGGGCGATGATGCGGACCGCCTCGAACGCGTCGGCGGCCTCGGCCCGGCGGCCCGGGCCCCAGGGTCCGCGGTGTTCGCGCAGGCCGGCCAGCACCGCCGCGACGTGCTGCGGCTGCCGCGGCAACGACGCGTCCAGGACGGCGATCTCGGCGTCGGTGGGCCGGCGGTCGACGGGGATGACGTCCACCGCGCGGGTGTCGGTCGTCGGGCGGACCACCTGCGCCAGGGCATACAGCGAGACGTCGACCAGCCCACGAGAGACGTTGCGCACCAACGCTTCCAGCAATGCGGGCAGCAGCGTGGTGGCCAGGTGCGGGCGATCGGCCTCCAGCGGGTTGAGCACATCGGTGGTGGTGCGCCGCGGGTCGTCGTCCGGCAGGCCCCACAGGTCGAACACGCCCGCGGGCAGAAACGGCGTCGGCAGGATCTCGACATAGCCCGATTGGGCCAGCGCCTTGCCGATGGCGCGGCGGCGCTTCTGCGCGGCCGACAGGCCCCGCCCGGCCGGTGCCGACGGCAAGACCGACGGGATGACGTCCAGTCCCTCGAGCCGCAACACCTCCTCGACGAGGTCCGCGGGCTGCACGAGGTCGGGCCGCCAGCTGGGCGGGGTCACCGTCAACGTGTCACCCCGCTCCGCCACCTCGGCGCCGATCTGGGTGAGCCGCCTGGCGGTCACGCCCGGGGCATAGCTCACCCCGGCGACGCGATCGGGCAGGTCGACGGAGATCTCGATGGGCGTCCCGGCCCAATCGGTGACCGAGTCGCCGACCGGCGGGTCACCGCGCCAGTCGGTCAGGCCGTCGGAGACCACCCCGCCGGCGATGTCGGCGAGCAGCGTGGCGCACCGGTCCAGCGCGGCCACCGAGATGGCCGGATCCACGCCGCGCTCGTAGCGGCGGGCGGCCTCGCTGGGCAAATGCAGCCTGCGCTGGGTGCGCGAGACGGCGGCGGGGTCCCAGACCGCGGCCTCGAGCAGCACGTCGGTCGAGTCGGCGCGCACTTCGGTGCTCGCGGCACCCATCACACCGCCGATCGCGGTGGTCGCCGTGTCGTCGACGATCAGGACGTCGGCCGGTTCGAGCTTGCGCTCGATGTCGTCCAGGGTCACCACGGTCTCGCCGGGCCGGGCGAACCGCACGCTGAAGCTTCCGGTGATCCGCTTGCGGTCGTGGGCGTGCATGGGGTGACCCAGCTCGAGCATCACGTAGTTGGTCACGTCGACCGCCGGGGAGGTCGCGCGGATGCCGGACAACAGCAGCCGGCGCTGCAGCCACCACGGCGACACGGCCGCGGGGTCGATGCCGGTGACCGGGCGCAGCGCGAAACGCCGCACCCCGGTGCCGGGCTGCACGGTCAGCGGCCAGGCCTCGCCGTTCGCCGGCAGCGGCTTGACCACCTGGGCAGGATCGACGAAGTCCAGGTCGTAGGCGCAGGCGACCTCGCGGGCCAGGCCGCGCAGCGACATGCAGTAGCCGCGGTCGGGCGTGATCGCCAGGTGGAAGACCACGTCGTCCAGGCCCAGCACCGCGGCGGCGTCGGCGCCCGGTTCGGCGGTGCCCGGCGGCAACACCAGGATCCCGGAGTGGTCGGCGCCCATGCCGAGTTCCGCCGCCGAGCAGATCATGCCGTCGGAGTTGCGGCCGTAGGTTTTGCGGGCGGCGATCTTGAAGTCGCCGGGCAGCGTGGTGCCCGGCAGCGCGGCGACGATCAGCTCACCCACGGTGAAATTAGTTGCACCGCAGACGATCTCACGGTCTTTGCCTTCGCCGACGTCGACGTGGCAGAACCGGATCGGCTTCTTGAAGCCGGTGAGTTCCTCGATGGCGGTGACCCGGCCCACCGTCAGCGGACCCTCGACGGGCCCGAGGGTGGCGACCTCCTCGACCTCGTGGCCGATGCGCACCAGCGCCTGCTCGAGCTCGGCGGGGGCGACGTCCCAGCCCGGCGCGCCGGCCGCCACGATCTCACGTAGCCAGCTGTACGGAACGCGCATCACGCACCCACCCCGAACGGCAGCGAGAAGCGGACGTCGCCCTCGACCATGTCGCGCATGTCCGGAATCCCGTTGCGGAACTGCAGCGTTCGTTCCAGCCCCATGCCGAATGCGAAGCCGGAGTAGACAGCCGGGTCAATTCCCGCGGCGCGCAACACGTTTGGATGCACCATCCCGCAGCCGCCCCATTCCACCCAGCCGGCGCCGCCCTTCTTGCCGACGAACCAGACGTCGACCTCGGCGGACGGCTCGGTGAACGGGAAGAAGTGGGGCCGGATCCGGGTGCGAGCCTGCGGGCCGAACTCGGCGCGCGCGAACGCGTCCAGCGTCCCGCGCAGGTGCGCCATGGTCAGGCCGCGGTCCACCGCCAGGCCCTCGACCTGATGGAACACCGGCGTGTGGGTGGCGTCGAGTTCGTCGGTGCGAAACGTGCGGCCGATCGAGACGATGTAGACGGGCAACTCGCGGGCGAGCAGGGTGCGCACCTGGACCGGTGAGGTGTGGGTGCGCAGCAGCTGCCGGGAGCCGTCGGGCGCGATGTAGAAGGTGTCCTGCTCGCTGCGGGCGGGATGGTCGGCCGGGAAGTTGAGCGCGTCGAAGTTGAACTGTTCGGACTCGACCTCGGGGCCGTCGGCCAGTTCCCAGCCCATGGCGATGAAGGTGTCGGCGATGTGCTCGGCCAGGATGGTGATCGGGTGCCGCGCGCCGGTCGGCTGCCGGGTCGACGGCAGCGTGACGTCGATGCCTTCGGCCACCAGCACGGCGGCGTCGCGCTCCGCGCGCAGGACCGCGAGCCGTTCGTCGTAGCCCTGCTGGGTGTCGGCTCGGGCGGCGTTGACCCGCTTGCCGGCGTCGGCCCGCTCGTCCTTGGGCACGCCGCCCAGCGCCTGGCGCGCCAGGGCCAGCGGTGAGCGGTCGCCGAGGTGCTCGGTCTTGACGCGCGCCAGTGCGTCGAGATCGCCGGCGCGCGTGAAGGCCTCCCGGGCGGCGCTGACCGCTCGGGCCAGGGCCGCCGGCGACAGGTCGACGGGTTGATCGGCCACGCGGCGACACTCTCCTTGCTTCAAGGTTGGCTGCAGGTTGCCCAGCGGCAAGTGCTGATCATAGTGATTCGGCGCGTGGCGCCCGGCGGGCGCGTGGCAGTTGGGCGGCCGCGCGACGCGCGGGCCCGGCGGGGCGGTGGGGTGGCGTTAGCCGGCGACGGCCGGCTGCGGGCCGGCCAGCGGGTCGCCACCGTCGAGCGGCAGCGCCGGCAGCCCGCGACCGCCGGCGAACTTGGCGACCTGGTAGGCGAGGAAGGCGCCCACGAGACCGAACACCGGCGTCGCCGCCAGGGTGCCCCAGTGGTGCGCCAGCATCAGGAAGCCGAAGCCCGACGACGCGGCCAGCATCAGGTATCGCGCCGGTGTCCAGTGGATCGGCTGCCGGAACCGGGCGGAGACCAGCACACCCAGAATCACCGCGACCGTGTGGCCCGCGTCGGTGAAGTCGCCGCCGATGATCGCCGAAGCGATGCCCGCCGATACCCACCAGCCGACCCAGGCGGCCCGCCAGCGCGACGGGATCACCGCCGTCATCGCGCCGAGCACCGCCAGCGCGCCGTAGCTCATACCGACGTCGCTGGCCCGGGTGATGGACACGGGCAGCCAGCCGAACTCGACCGAGGCCGCCAGCGCGGCGGCCACCAGGAGCGTCGCGCCGATGTGGCCGACCAGGAAGGCCACCACCAGCCGGATGGTGCGCAGATGCAGCTCGGCCAGCGCCAGCAGGCAGGTCAGGAAGGGCAGCCAGAAGTAGAGCGGGCCGGCGTCGACCACCAGCGCGCTGCCCAGCAGCGTGCCCACGTGGCCGTGCGCCAGGTTGTGCACGTTGGTGCTGGCGCGCTGCACGATGATGTCATGTGCCTGCGGGCCGAGGGCCAGGATGGCGCAACTGATGGCAAGCAGCAGCGCCGCATACCCCACAGTGAATTGGACCCGGGCGAGCCGGGACACGATGCCCCCTAACATTGGCATCCATTATGGCTGCGGTTTCGTCTCGGCTGTGTCATCAGAGCCTGACAACTCCTTAAGAGTCTTGAGGCGATATATCGCCAAATCGTCGGGAATTCCGGCGGGCTTCGGCCCGAAAACCGGCTTCCTCGTGCGTTTGGCCTCGACGCCCAACGCGTCCAACTCGCTTTGCGGTATGAGATCTAACGTTGAACTCGACACCATGATTCCACCCTTGGTGCCTCTTTCCATAACTCGTGCGGCGATATTCACATCGACACCGAGCCAGTCCGCCGCGAGCCGCTGCGGACGCCCGGTGTGAATCCCGACCCGCATCCGGGGCGTGTGGCCCGCCACCTCGACCGATTTCAGCGACTCCTTGGCGGCCAGGACGGCCCGCACGGCGACCGTCGGATCGCCGAAGACGGCCATCAAGCCGTCGCCCATCCGTTTGACGATGTGTCCGCCGGCGTCGAGCAGGGGCGGCTCGATGGCCCGCGCCACCTGGCGCAGCAGCGCCAGCGCCGCGTCGTCGCCGGCCTGCAGGGACCATGTCGAGAAGCCGACCAGGTCGGTGAAGACCAGCGTCACCTCCGCGTTGGCGGGCCGGCGCGACACCCCCTCGGTCAGCGCCTGCCACACCTGCAGCACCCCGAGGCTGACCTCGCGTGACACCGCGTCCCGGTCCCCCAGCAGCCGGTCGGCCGCGCGCGCCGCGGCGCGCGGTCCTCCGTCGCCCGCCGTGGACAGCGGGTCGCCGAACTCCGGGTCGCCGGGCAGCAGTTTGCGCGCGCGCCGGATCAAGGCAACCGCCCCGGGGCTGCGGTTGCGGCTGTGTAGCCATTGGGTCGCGCTGTGCAGTGGAGAGCGTTGCGTAACGGATTGCGCCTCGGTCTCTTCGGGCTTACCCGGGTCCAGATCGCGACGCGCGAGTTCCACCTGGCCAGGTTATTTGTTTTCGTTGCGGGCAGCCAACGACAGTCCGCGACGGGGCCGCCGTGTGTGTCGCATCTCGCACCGAACCACCTGATCACGGTGGCGCCACACCGGTGTGGAAGCTCGATAACACCCGGGCGAACACATCGCCGAAATCGTAGACAACACGCGTTGTCAAAGTTATCGTGAGCCCAATCGGAGCAGGAGGCCGCGATGACTGGCACTGTGAACGCTTGCGGGAGCGAATCCGCGGACCCGCTCGGACCAGATTCCCTGACCTGGAAGTATTTTGGGGATCTGCGCACCGGAATGATGGGCGTCTGGATCGGGGCGATCCAGAACATGTACCCCGAACTCGGCGCGGCCGTCGAGGAGCATTCGATCCTGCTGCGGGAGCCGCTGCAGCGGGTGGCCCGGTCGGTCTACCCGATCATGGGCGTGGTCTACGACGGCGACCGCGCATCGCAGACCGGGCGCCAGATCACCAGCTACCACCACACCATCAAGGGCACCGACGCCGCCGGGCGGCGCTATCACGCGCTCAACCCGGAGACCTTCTACTGGGCGCACGCCACATTCTTCATGTTGATCGTCAAGGTGGCCGAGTACTTCTGCGGCGGCCTCACCGAGGCCGAGAAGCGGCAGCTGTTCGCCGAGCACGTGCAGTGGTACCGGATGTACGGGATGAGCATGCGGCCGGTGCCCGAAACGTGGGAGGAGTTCCAGGACTACTGGGAGCGCACCGGCCGCGACACCCTGGAGATCAACCGGGCGACGCTGGACATCTTCCAGATGCGAATCCCGAAGCCGAAATTCGTGTTGATGCCGACCCCGATCTGGGACCAGATCTTCAAGCCGCTGGTCGCCGGCCAGCGCTGGATCGCGGCGGGCCTGTTCGAGCCCGCGGTGCGCGAGAAGGCCGGCATGCATTGGACGCCAGGCGACGAGGTGTTGCTGCGGTTGTTCGGCAAGCTCGTCGAACTGGCTTTCCTGGCGGTGCCCGACGAGATCCGGCTGCACCCGCGGGCGCTGGCCGCCTACCGCCGCGCCGAGGGACGCCTGCCCAGCGACGCGCCGCTGGTGGAGGCCCCGCCGTTCATGGCCCCGCCGCGTGACCGCCGCGGGCTGCCGATGCACTACTTTCCGCCGTCGCCCCGCTCGCCGCTGGACCCCGCGCTGCAGCCCGCCCGTGCCCTGATGGAACGCGCCGGATCCCTGGTGCACACGACGCTGTCGCTGGCCGGACTGCGGGCGGGCCGCGGTCGGCCGAAGCGGCCGGTCAAGGCCGCGTAGGCAGGCTCAGCGCCCGCGCGCTCTGATACAGACAGATGGCCGCGGCCGACGCCACATTGAGGCTCTCCGCGCCGCCGGCCATCGGGATGCGCATGCGATGATCGGCCGCCGCCGCGACGTCGGTTGGCAGACCGTGTGATTCGGGGCCGAACAGCCACGCCGTCGGTACGCCGAGCAGGTCGGTGGCCTCGTCGAGCCGCGTCTCACCGTCCACGGTGGTGGCGAGCAGTTGCAGACCCGCGGCGCGCAGCGCGCCGACGGCGGCGAGCGTGTCGGGCGCGGCGACCACCGGGACCGAGAAGATGCTGCCCGCCGACGCGCGCAGGCACTTGCCGTTGTAGGGGTCGACGCTGTGGCCGCCGAGGATCACCCCGGCCGCGCCCATCGCGTCGGCGAGGCGAATGAGCGTGCCCGCGTTGCCGGGTTCGCTGATTTCGACGGCGACCGCCACCAGCGCCGGCGGGCCGGCCAGCACGTCGTGCAGGTGGGTCTGCGGCGTTTCGCAGACGGCGACCAGTCCGGCCGGGGTGACGGTGTCGGACAACGCTTTCGCCGCGCGGTCCGTGACCGGATGCACGGGGCATCCCGCGGACGTCAAAGTCGCCAGCAGCGACGCATGACGCTGCTGGGCGACTTCGGTGACGAAGACGTCGCGAACCAGGCCGCGACTGGCGGCGGCCTCGACGAGATTGGGGCCTTCGGCGAGGAACCGGCCCGTCCGCCGGCGGCCGACGTGGCGGTGCAACTTGACCGCCGCGGCGACCCTGGCCGAACGTTCGGTCAGCACCTGGCCGGTCCGCACCGTCTCTGGTTAGGCCGCTTCTCCGGAATCCGAGGGAGCGTTGACGTCCTCGGGCAGGGCCGCCCGCGCGATGTCGACCAGCGCCGTGAAGGCGGCCGGATCGGCGATCGCGATGTCGGACAGGTTCTTACGGTCCACCTCCACACCGGCGGCCTTGAGGCCCTGGATCAGCCGGTTGTAGGTGATGTCGTTGGCGCGTGCCGCCGCGTTGATACGCGAGATCCACAGCTTGCGGAACTCGCCCTTGCGCGCACGACGGTCGCGGTAGGCGTAGTTCAGCGAATGCAGTTGCTGCTCTTTGGCCTTGCGGTAGAGCCGGGATCGCTGGCCGCGATAGCCCTTCGAGGCCTTCAGGATGCTGCGCCTCTTCTTGTGGGCGTTGACCGCCCGCTTCACGCGTGCCATTGGATGTTCCTACTCTCGTTCACAATTAGTTGGTCGGGTCGCCGTGCCAGCTCGCGATGCGGGTCTGGCCGGCGCGGTGGTCAGCCGTTCAGCAGGCTGTTAACACGCTTGGTGTCGTTGGCCGACACCGTGATTCGGCCGTCGAGGCGGCGGGTCCGCTTCGAGGGCTTGTGCTCGAGCAGATGCCGGCGGTTGGTCTGCTGGCGGACGATCTTGCCGGTACCGGTGCGCCGGAACCGCTTTGACGCCCCGCTGTGGGTCTTGGCTTTGGGCATGTTTCCTCTGTTCTATGAAGTGCTCGAGTGCTGGTACTCGAGCACTCGCTGCTGTCTGTCGGTCAGTTCGACGTAGGTTCGGCTTCGGCCGCCGCATCGTCGTCGGATGCCGCGCCGCCGCCGGGCCCTTCCGGATGCCGCGCCTTGGCGCGAGTCTTCGCGCCGCGATGCGGTGCCAGCACCATCGTCATGTTGCGGCCGTCCTGCTTGGCGGACGTTTCGACGAAGCCGTACTCGGCGACGTCCGCACCCAGGCGCTGCAGCAACCGATAGCCCAGCTCGGGCCGCGACTGCTCGCGTCCGCGGAACATGATGGTGACCTTCACCTTCGATCCCGCTTCCAGGAAGCGGATGACGTGACCCTTCTTGGTCTCGTAGTCGTGATCGTCGATTTTCGGTCGCAGCTTTTGTTCTTTGACGACGGTCTGCTGCTGGTTCCGGCGGGATTCGCGCGCCTTTTGCGCCGCTTCGTATTTGAACTTGCCGTAGTCCATGATCTTGCAGACCGGCGGCCTGGCGTTCGGGGCAACTTCGACAAGGTCGAGATCGGCGTCCGCAGCGACGCGCAGTGCGTCTTCGATGCGCACTATGCCTACCTGCTCTCCCCCTGGGCCGATCAATCGGACTTCAGGTACGCGAATGCGCTCGTTGACGCGGGTCTCAGTGCTGATGGGGCCTCCCTTGTTGGGCTTCTATATGTCCTGCGGTGACGACCGGTCGGGAAGGCCGGGAGGAAGCAGCGGCGGAGACACCACACCACTAGCAAAAAAGCCCTGCACAAGCAGGGCCCAATGCCGACCGATCACGGCTGGAACTGCTCGAGCCGCCCGCGTTGCCCGCGGAACAGGCATCCGCGATGCCTGTGACCGGACCGCTGAACCTTGGAAGATCCGCTCAGGGATTTCGTCGGCGCGCGGTGGGAGTGGGACTCCACTTAACTGTTCCTGGCTTTCGCCGGGATGGTCGCAGGCGCTAGTTTAGCAGCCTTGAGGTGGCTTTTAGCACTTCGGCCGGACGACGGCCCCGCAACGGGCGTCAACCCGGCCCCAAACACGCGGCCGGACTCGCGCCCGCCACACTTGGCGCTTAGACAAGCTTTTCACGGATTGAGGGCATATCCTCGCGGTCTGTGACACTCGCTACTCCTGCTTCGGGTCCTCGTTCGGGGCCGCGTTCGGGGCCCGGCGGCCGGTCGAACTCGCGGTATCGCTGGGTGCCCGCGGCGGCCGGATGGACCGTGGGCGTCATCGCCACCGTGTCGCTGCTCGGGAGCGTGTCCCCGCTGATCAGGTACCTGATCAAGGTCCCCCGCGAGTTCATCAACAACTATCTGTTCAACTTTCCGGACACCAGCATCGCGTGGTCGTTCATCCTTGCCCTGCTGGCCGCGGCGCTGACCGCCCGCAAGCGCATCGCCTGGCTGCTGTTGCTGGCCAACATGATCCTGGCCGCCGCGCTGAACGCCGCCGACATCGCCGCGGGCGACAACACCGCCGCGGAGATCTTCGGCGAAAACCTCGGGTTCGCCGTACATATCGTGGCGATCGTCCTGCTGGTGCTGGCCTACCGGGAGTTCTGGGCCAAGGTCCGCAAGGGCGCACTGGTCAAGGCGGCCGCGGTGCTGGTCGCCGGCGATGTGGTGGGGATCCTGGTGTCCTGGGGCCTGGTCGAGTTGTTCCCGGGAACGCTGGCCCGCCAGGACCGCCTGCCGTACGTGGCCAACCGGGTGGTGGGGTTCGCGCTGGCCGACCCGGACCTGTTCACCGGCCGGCCGCACGTGTTCCTCAACGCGATCTTCGGGTTGTTCGGCGCGCTGGCGCTGATCCTGGCGACGATCGTGCTCTTCCAGTCCCAGCGCGCGGAGAACGCGCTGACCGGTGAGGACGAATCGGCGATCCGCGGGCTGCTGGAGCTCTACGGCAAGAACGACTCGCTGGGCTACTTCGCCACCCGCCGCGACAAGTCCGTGGTGTTCGCCCAGAGCGGGCGTGCCGCCATCACCTACCGGGTCGAGATCGGGGTCTGCCTGGCCAGCGGCGACCCGATCGGCGATCCGCGGGCCTGGGGGCAGGCCGTCGACGCCTGGCTGGGTCTGTGCCAGACCTATGGCTGGGCGCCCGGCGTGATGGGGGCCAGCACCCAGGGCGCGCGGGCGTACCGTGAGGGCGGCCTGAACGCGCTCGAGCTCGGGGACGAGGCCATCCTGCGGACCTCCGATTTCAAGCTGTCCGGCCCGGACATGCGCGGGGTCCGTCAGGCCGTGACCCGGGCCCGCCGAGCGGGGTTGACCGTGCGGATCCGGCGGCACCGCGACATCGACGCCGACGCGATGGCCAAAACCATCGCGCGCGCCGACGCCTGGCGGGATACGCAGACCGAGCGCGGCTTCTCGATGGCGCTGGGCCGGCTCGGCGACCCCGCCGACGGGGACTGCCTGCTGGTCGAGGCGCTGGACCGCGACGGCAACGTCGTGGCGATGCTGTCGCTGGTTCCCTGGGGCACCACCGGCGTCTCCCTGGACCTGATGCGCCGTTCTCCGCAGTCCCCCAACGGCACCATCGAGCTGATGGTGAGCGACCTGGCCCTGAATGCCGAAGCCCTTGGCATCACCCGCATTTCACTGAACTTTGCGATGTTCCGTTCGGCGTTCGAGCAGGGCGCACAGCTCGGCGCCGGTCCCGTGGCGCGGCTGTGGCGGGGGCTGTTGCTGTTCTTCTCGCGGTGGTGGCAGCTGGAGACCCTGTACCGCTCGAACATGAAGTACCAGCCCGACTGGGTGCCGCGCTACGCGTGCTACGAGGACGCCCGCCTGATTCCGCGGGTCGGCGTCGCCTCCGCGCTCGCCGAGGGGTTCCTGGTGTTGCCGTTCGGCCGGCGCAAGACGCACACCGGCCACTACCCCGCCGTCCCGCAGCGGCTGGCCGAATCCGGGCTGCTGCATCACGACGGCAGCGCCCCGGACGTCAGCGGGCTGCGGGAGCGCCGCGAGACCGCCGACGAGGAGGAGTCGAGGTCTCGGCTGCCCGAGCAGGTGCGGGTGCGGCTGGCCAAGCTGAAGATATTGCAGCGCAACGGCGTCGACGCGTATCCGGTGGGCTCCCCGCCCAGCCACACCGTCGCCGGTGCGCTCGACGCGGACGACCGGGACACCATCTCCGTCGCGGGCAGGATCTTGCGGATCCGCGATTACGGCGGCGTGCTGTTCGCCCACCTGCGCGACTGGTCGGGGGAAATCCAAGTGCTGCTGGACAATTCGCAGCTGCAGCGCGGACGAACCGCCGACTTCACCGCCGCCATCGACCTGGGTGACCTGGTGGAGGTGTCCGGACACATGGGCTTCTCCAAGAAGGGAAGCCGCTCGCTGATCGTCGCCGACTGGCGGATGATCGGCAAATGCCTGCGGCCGTTGCCGAACAAGTGGAAGGGGCTGACCGACCCGGAGGCGCGGGTGCGGACCCGCTACGTCGACCTGGCCGTCAACCCCGAGTCGCGCGAGCTGATCAGGGCGCGCAGCGAGGTGTTGCGCTCGGTCAGGCAGACCCTGTTCGCCAAGGACTTCATCGAGGTCGAGACCCCGATCCTGCAGCAGATCCACGGCGGAGCCACCGCCCGGCCCTTCGTCACACACATCAACACCTACGACCTCGACCTGTTCCTGCGCATCGCGCCGGAGCTCTACCTGAAGCGGTTGTGCGTCGGTGGCGTGGAGCGGGTCTTCGAACTGGGCCGGGCCTTCCGCAACGAGGGCGTGGACTTCAGCCATAACCCCGAATTCACGCTGCTGGAGGCCTACCAGGCCCACGCCGACTACCGGGTGTGGATCGACGGATGCCGCGAGCTCATCCAGAACGCGGCCCAGGCCGCGCACGGCGAGCAGGTCGTGCTACGGCCCGGCACCGACGGCCGGCTGGAACCGGCCGACATCTCCGGCGTCTGGGCGGTCAAGACCGTGCACGACGCCGTGTCCGAGGCGCTCGGCGAACACATCGACCCCGCGACGACGCTGTCCGCCCTGCGCAAGCTGTCCGATGCCGCCCACATCCCCTACCGGGCGCACTGGGATGCGGGCGCGGTGGTGCTGGAGCTGTACGAGCACCTGGTCGAGGACCGGACCGAGGAGCCGACCTTCTACATCGACTTCCCGACGTCGGTGTCCCCGCTGACGCGGCCGCACCGCAGCGAACCGGGCGTCGCCGAGCGGTGGGACCTGGTGGCGTGGGGCGTCGAACTGGCCACCGCCTACAGCGAGCTCACCGATCCGGTCGAGCAGCGCCGCCGCCTGCAGGAGCAGTCGCTGTTAGCTGCCGGCGGTGATCCCGAGGCGATGGAGCTCGACGAGGACTTCCTGCAGGCGATGGAGTACGCGATGCCGCCCACCGGTGGGCTGGGCATGGGCATCGATCGGCTCGTCATGCTCATAACCGGCCGCAGCATCCGCGAGACACTGCCATTCCCGCTGGCCAAGCCGCATTAGACCAGGACCCGACCAAGCAGAAAGCCCTGAGCGAACATTCGGTGAACATGTTCCAGGCCGGTTACCGATAGATCACAATGAGTCACGTGACAGCCTCGATGGACAGCGCTCCCGCGCAGCTCCTGGCAAGTAGCCACACCTCGCTGATGCATGGCTGGGTGCCGGTGACGATCCAGGTGCTCGCCGCGGTGGTGCTGACGTCGGCGGTCGGCTGGCGGTCGCGCCGCTGGCGCACGGTGTGGATGCCGGCGGCGTTGCTGGCCGGCGGGGTCGTGGCGTACCTGACGCACTGGTACATCGTCGACCGCGGGCTCTCCGACGATCCGGCCCCGGCGGCGCTGTGGCTCTGGGTCACGCTGACCGGCATGGCGGCGGCGGTGCTGGTGCTGGGCTGGCGCACCGCGCGCCGCTGGCGGCGCGGCGCCACGGTGCTGGCCGTGCCCCTGTGCCTGCTCAGCACCGCGCTGATGCTCAACCTCTGGGTGGGCTACTTCCCCACCGTGCAGTCGGCCTGGAGCCAGCTGACCTCGGGCCCGCTGCCCGATCAAACCGACCAGGCCACCGTTACCGCGATGGCCGCCAAGGGAACCCGGCCGCCGCACGGCACCGTGGTGCCGGTGGCGATCCCCTCGGACGGGTCGCACTTCAAGCACCGCGGCGAGCTGGTCTACCTGCCGCCGGAATGGTTCGCCACCACCCCGCCCCCGCCGCTGCCGACCGTGATGATGATCGGCGGGCAGTTCAACACGCCGGCGGACTGGACGCGCGCGGGCAACGCGGTCAAGACGATCGATGACTTCGCCGCCGCGCACGACGGCAGGGCTCCGGTGCTGGTGTTCGTGGATTCCGGCGGCGCGTTCAACAACGACACCGAATGCGTCAACGGGGTCCGCGGCAACGCCGCCGACCACCTGACCAAAGATGTTGTTCCTTTTATGGTTTCGAGTTTCGGGGTCAGCCCGCACCGGGCGAACTGGGGCGTCGTGGGCTGGTCCATGGGCGGGACCTGCGCCGTGGACCTGACCGTCATGCACCCCGACATGTTCAGCGCGTTCGTCGACGTCGCCGGCGATTTCTTCCCGAACGCCGGCAACAAGGCTCAAACCATCGCCAGGCTGTTCGGCGGAAACGCCGACGCCTGGGCGGCTTTCGATCCGACCACGGTGATCAACCGGCACGGCCCGTACCGCGACGTGGCCGGCTGGTTCGCGATCTCGTCCGACGGCCCGCCCACCCCACGCCGCGACGTCCCGCTGACCGACAGCGGCGCCATCCGGCTCGCGGGACGCGAAGCGGCCGCCAATCCCGGCAATCAGACCGCCGCCGCCTATTCGCTGTGTGCGCTCGGCCGCTCCGAGGGAATCGACTGCGCGGTGGTGCCCCAGCCCGGCAAGCACGACTGGCCGTTCGCGGACCGCGTATTCGCGGCCTCGCTGCCCTGGCTCGCCGGCGAACTGGGTACGCCGGGGATTGCGCGGACGCCGTTGCCCGCCGCGTCCGCGCCCGCCGTGGGCTCCCCGGTGGTCGTCCCGGCCCAGCGTTCCAACACCGCCAAGCGATAACGCCTGTGCTGTCCGTCGCGCGGGTTCGGCGGGCCGTCTTCGCGCGGCACTGCCACCCGCTCAGCGCCTGGACCCGGTGGGCCAGCACGCCGCTGATCCTGGTGCCGGTCTGGACGCGGCGGCGGGCCCATGCGGTGTGGATTGCGTTGTGGCTGGCCGTGAATCCCGTGGTGTTCGGCAAGCCCGCGCATCTCCGCGCGTGGTCGACCCGCGCGATGCTGGGCGAAGAGCTGTGGATCAGCCGCCGGCCCCGCGACGCGGCGATGCTGGTCAGCGCGGCGACGTCGGCGAGCGCGCTGGTGGCACTGGTCGCCGCGCGCCGGCACCGGCTGCGCCCCGCGCTGATCGCCGTCGCGGTGCAGATGGCGCTGACGCTGGTGTACTGGCAGCAGATGGTCCGGCTTTTCGAGCGCCGATCGCCGGAATCGATACGCAGTACGGGGTAATCCGATATCCACGTATCGTGGCGCGGTGCGGGTGTATTGTCCGGCCGTGGGATCCACCCGGCTGTTTCCGTATGACCCGCCCCCACCAGCAGAGCCCTCTCCCAAGGAGCGAATTCGCGACGCCGCGCTGAGCTGCTTTGCTGTCCGCGGCATCGCCGCCACGACGCTGCGTGCGATCGCGGAGACCGCGGAGGTTTCGCTTGGGCTGGTGCAGCACCACTTTCGTACCAAGGCCGCGCTGACCGCCGCAGTCGATCAGTACGTCCTGCAAGTGGTAAGCGAGGCTTTGGAACCCACAACGATGCCCGAGCCTCCCTCCGACGGGCTCAACGCGGCCGGGCGCCGACTGACGGGACTTATGGTCGAAAGACCCGACGTGATGACCTATCTCGGTCGCGCGCTTGCCGAGGGCGGCGCATTGGGTTCGGTCATCTTCACCGGGCTTTTGGGCATCAGCACGGCCCAGCGTGACGAGTTCTCCCGACGGAACAACATCCACCCTGACCTCGATCCCGATTGGGCTGCGCTCAACCCGCTGATCCTGCGTGTCGGCGCGATCATCCTGCATCCGTACATCGAGCTGCACCTGCGGGAATCTTTCTTTACCGAGCGGCAATTGCGCCGCTGGGATGCGGCCGTCACCAGCCTCATACGACATGGGCAATTCCTCGACGAAGCCACACCTCGGCGTTGACCTTGCGCTAGGCAAACCGGCTCAAACCCGGTCCGGCTTGCCGCCCAGGTGCTATACACGAAGCACCATGGATGAGCCCGGCGTAATCGCCTACACCGCGCAGCTTCTCGACGCTACCGAGGCACAAGGCGAGTCGGTGTTGCGGCGACTACGCGCCGATCCCAGCGTGGAGTTCATCGACCGTCTCGATGCGCAGACAGCCAACCTGCGTAGCCTTCGGCCCACCCCGCATCCTGAGCTTCTGACAGAGCCCGGCCGCTGGGCCTACTACCCGTGGCGTCGCGCGGTTGTGGCGGTGCTGGGCCCGCGCGGATATCGCGCCGTGCGCCTCGACCGCAATCGCAATAACATCACCCCGGCGGAACAGGACCGACTGGGCGCGCTGCGCATCGGCGTCGCCGGTCTCAGCGTCGGCCACGTCATCGCGCACACCCTCGCGGCCCAGGGCTTGTGTGGCCGCCTTCGCCTGGCCGACTTTGACCATCTCGAGCTGTCAAACCTGAATCGGGTGCCTGCCAGCGTGTTCGACCTTGGGGTCAACAAGGCTTGTGTCGCGGCGCGCAGGATCGCCGAGCTCGATCCGTACCTACCGGTGGAAGTGTTTGACGCCGGACTGACGTTCGATACCGTCGATGCATTTTTGGACGGGCTCGACATCGTCATCGAAGAATGCGATTCCCTGGACATGAAGGCGGTCTTGCGGGAAGGCGCTCGAACCCGCCGCATTCCGGTTCTGATGGCGACCAGTGATCGCGGCCTCATCGATGTGGAGCGTTTCGATCAACAGCCTCAGCGACCGATTCTGCATGGTCTGCTCGGCGACCTCGACATCGGATTGTTGCCCGGCATGAGCAGCCGCGAGAAGGTCCCCCACATCTTGCGTCACCTTGAGGCCGAACGTCTTTCACCCCGGACGGCCGCCTCGCTGTTGGAGATCGACCGCACGGTGTCGACCTGGCCGCAGGTGGCCTCGGATGTCGTGCTGGGGGCGTCGGCGTTGGCCGAGGGCGTGCGCAGAATTGGGCTCGGCGAGGAGCTTCGCTCGGGCCGTACGCGCATCGATATCGGCTGGGCGCTAGACCAACTCGGTGACCCCGAGATGGCCAAGCACCACCCCGCGCCGGCAGACCATCCCGAGCCACCGGAACTACCCGGAATCGCCGGAATCATCGCTGCCGCGGCGATCCGCGCTCCTTCCGGGGGAAATGTACAGCCCTGGTATGTCCAGGCCGGACCTACCGAGGTCACCATCGATATTGCCGCACAACACACGTCGACAATGGACGTCGGATTCCGGGGCAGCGCTGTCGCAGTGGGGGCTGCGCTCTTGAACGCCAGGATCGCCGCCGCGACTCACCACGTTCTGGGCCCCGTCAGCCTCACCGAAAATGGCAACGGATCCCTGCGCGCCACCCTGAAATTGAGCGACGGCACCGACCCCGACCTTGCCGATCTCTATCAACCGATGCTCGAGCGCGAAACCAACCGCCACCACGGCACTCCCCGGCCGATCGGCGCCGCCACCATCGAAGCGCTGCGCGTCGCGGCGAAACGGGAATGCGCGCATCTACACCTCCTCACCGACAGAGACGACATCGCGCATGCCGCAACAATTCTTGCCGCGTCCGATCGCACCCGCTACCTGACGCCGAAGCTGCACAAAGAGATGGTCTCCGAACTGCGCTGGCCCGGTGATACCGACCCCGACACCGGCATCGACGTGCGCAGTCTGGAACTCGACACCGGAGATCTGGCGATGCTCGATATCCTGCGCCGCACCGACGTCATGACCCATCTGGCCCAATGGAACGCCGGCAGCGCCCTCGGTGAAGACACCCGGGACCGGATATTAGCCAGTTCGGCGCTGGCCGCGGTAACCGTGCCAGGGCGGGGACTTTGCGACTACGCCAAAGGAGGAGCCGCTGTTGAGTTGATCTGGATCATCGCGCAGCGGCAAGGGCTTTCTGTGCAGCCGGTCTCGCCGGTCTTCCTGTACGCCCACAACGAAATTGAATTCCGCGAGCTGTCAACCCAATTCGCGAATGAGCTAACGCAATTGCAGCGCGACTTCCGAGCCTTGGCGGGCATACCTGCCGGCCATTCCGAGGTGCTGGTACTCCGGTTCACTGCCGGTCCACCGGCATCGGTACCAAGCCGCCGCAATTTTGACCGCGGACGGGTGCTTCGTTGAGCGGTCGTTTGCTGATGCACCACTTATGGATTCCGAGTCCGCTTGGCGCGCAGACTCGTGAGGCAGTACGCAATGTCGGCGCAGCCCACGAGTTGAAGCTACGGTAAGGGCAATGTCGGGCACGCTGGATTACTTGGTCACCGGTGCCGCCGCAGAGTTGATGGCGGCCACCGCGGCTGACTCTGCTGCGGTGAGTCAACGAGTGCTCGGTGATTTGGTCCGCGAACTGGCTGTGGACTTCAGCTTCCTGCGCCACAACGATCACACGATCCGTGCCACCGTGCTCGTCGCAGAGTGGCCGCCACGCAACGCCGACCCCGACCCGATCGGCGTCATCTATTTCTCCGACGCCGACTCCGTGTTCGCCCAGGCCGAGCACCTCAAAGTGCCGCAAGTCGTGCGTCCCGCGCCGGCGAATGAGGACTATCAACGCAATATCGACGAGGGCACCGGGTGGGGCACCGTGTCCCTGGCCGCCGTGCCGCTGCTGTCTGGCGATGTAACGACCGGGACCCTGGCCTTTGGCAAGGTCGGAGACCGCGAATGGCTGCCCGAAGAGCTCAACGCGGTGCAGGCGATCGCCGCGCTCTTCGCCCAACTGCAGGCCCGGGTCGTCGCCGAAGAGCAGATCCACTACCTGGCTGAGCACGACGAACTCACTGGGTTGCTGAACCGCAGAGCCCTCATCGCCTACCTCGATAAGCGGTTGGCCGAGGGACGTCCGGGTCCGGTCTCGGTGGTATTCGTCTCACTCGACCGCTTCAAAGTCATCAATGACCGCCTGGGCCAAGACGCGGGCGACCGGTTCATCGTGGCCTTCGCCGCGCTGCTGCGCGAGGCCACCGATGCCGTATCCACCGTCATAGCGCGTTTCGGCGGTGACGAGTTTGTCGTCGTGCCGACCGGGCCCATGGACGTCGATGCAGCCGAAGCATTCGCGCGGTCGCTGCACAACCAGCTTCACGGACAAGTCTCAATCGACGGTGAGATGCTCAGCCGCACCGTCAGTATCGGCGTCGCAGCCGGCGTACCCGGACACGAGAGCACGTCGGACCTACTACGTCGGGTCGACCAGGCCACCCGGTCAGTCAAGGGTTCCGGCGGCAACAAACTCGCAACCTTCAGTCCAGAGATGTCTACGACAGACATGATCCGCAATGACATCGAACTGCACCTGGAAGGAACGACCGATAGCGGTATCGGGACCTTAGTGCTCCACTACTTGCCGGAGTTCGACATGAATACCGGGGCCATACTCGGTACCGAGGCGTTGATCCGTTGGCAACATCCGACTCTGGGGTTATTGATGCCCGATTCGTTCATTCAGGTCGTGGAATCGATCAACCTCGGTGCCAAACTCGGCCGTCTCGTAATGCGTTCCGCGTGTGCGCAGTTTGGGCTCTGGCAGTCACGCGGCGTCGGACACGGCACGGTGCTCCGCGTCAACGTGTCGCCGGTGCAGCTTGTCACAGATGGTATTGTCGGCGCCGTCGCGGCCACCCTCGACGAGTTCAATCTCAATCCCAGCACCGTATGTCTGGAGATCACCGAAAGTGTTGTGGTTCAAGATATCGACGCCACACGCAAAACGTTGTTCGGCTTGAAGGATATCGGCGTACAGATCGCCATCGACGACTTCGGCACCGGATACAGTGTGCTGACGTACCTGAAATCGCTGCCCGTCGACGCACTTAAGATCGACAAAGGGTTTGTCCGTAATCTCGATACCAACGCCGGTGACCTCGCGATCGTGCGCTCGACGATGGCGCTGGCGGAGGCTTTCGGGCTCGAGGTCGTCGCCGAAGGGGTCGAGACCGTGGCCGCAGCCAAGACGCTACTCAGCCTCGGTTGCCATCGCGCACAAGGCTTTCTGCTGTCCCGCCCGCTGGACAACTCGGCGATGGAGTCACTCTTGACCAAACGCGTCGTCCCGATTGACTTCTCCGACGCGGGGCCTTCTGGAAGAGGTAACTCGCTGTAGACCCGCCCACGAAGCGAAAACCCTCCGCTGATTGGCGTCAAGGGCGGCGTTGAAACAGGTAATAATACGTCGCGGTCTTGTCGTCGAGTTCCCGCTCGTTGCCGGTTGACAGCAGCGTCCATCCGGGAGCGAACCGCCGTTCGATCTCTGCGTGATCAATACCCGGCACCCCGAACCGGCCACCGGGAGGGAACGCGACAATGAATAGCCGCGCATCGGACGCCGCCACGGCGCTGATCTCCCGGACGTAGGCCTCACGATCGGCACCACTCATATTGTGGATGCACCCGTTATCGACGATCAAGCCAAAGTCCCTTCCGATTCCGGACTGACTCAACTGGGTGACGTCAGCACGGACGAAATTGACCGGAACCTGGGCGGCGCCGGCCTTGGCCCGCGCCTTGTCGAGTGGCTTTGCGACGTAGTCGACTCCGGTGACCTTCCAGCCCTGCTGAGCAAGGTAGATGGCGCAATCCCCGGTGCCGCATCCCACATCGAGAGCCGACCCCTGGGGCAATGCGGGGGTCTCCGCGTTCCCCTCGACCAGATCCCGCAGGCCCTGCCCGATCGGATGGCCCTCCCACGGCGTGAAGCCAACCCGATAGAAGAACCGAAATCGCATGTGTCGAGAAGCCATAGCCGCAATCATGGCACCCGCGACAACTCGCCGGTCGCCACCCCCTGCCGGCAGGTGCAGCGCTGCGTCACGCCTTGGCCAGCGGAAAGGGTTACTGACGTAGTCGTATCTTGGCCCTGATCGGAGCCGCCGCGACCATTGTGAAGGGCACGGCCAGCGGGAATTCTTCGGAAAGAGACTTGATTTCGACCCGGCGCACGATGGTCGCCAACGCGAGGGTGGCTTCCAGCATCGCGAAGTGGTCCCCGATGCACGAGCGCGGCCCGCCCCCGAATGGAACGTACTGCCAACGGTCGCGGCCGTCAGCGTGCTCGGGACTGAACCGGTCCGGATCGAATCGCAACGTATCGTCCCACAGGTCCGGGTCGGTTTGTACCGCCATCCTTCCGAACGCCAGCATGGTGCCGGCTTCGACGCGGTAGCCGGCGACTTCGACATCGCGCATCGCCATTCGGGTTCCGGTCGGGCCCGGTGGGCACAGCCGCAGCGCCTCCTGAAGTACTCGGACGGTAAAGCCCAGCCGCGCAACGTCGTCGGGAGTGAGTTGGCGATTTGGTAGGCCGGCGGCTTCGGCCGCGACCCGCTGCTGCAAGTCCGGGTGGCGACCCAGCGCCCACAGCGCGTAGGTCAGCGTCGTCGCCGTGGTGTCGTGGCCAGCGAATAAGAAGATGATCATTTCGTCGCGGATCTCGTTATCCGACAACGACTGTCCGGTCTCGGGGTCGGTGGCGGCGATCAACGCGTGTACCAGCGGAGCCTCCCTCTCGGGGTCAGCACGACACGCTTGCAAAATCTCGTCTGCCAGCTCGCGAATCGCCGCGGCCGCGGCGCGGGCACGCCGACGCGCCGGTGTGGGCATCCACTCCGGTGCACGCAGCGGCCGCAGTGCGCGCCGTACCGCGTAACTCGTCGCCACGCGCAGCGGCTCGGCGATCGCGTCGGAGCGCTCATCGAGATCCAAACCCAATACCGAGCGACCCAATGCCCGCAACGTCAGCGTGCGGCATTGGGCGTCCAGATCGATCTCGGCGCCGTCGCGGCACTGGGCACACACGATCTCCGCGGCCTCGGCCATGTGCCCACCGAACTGGCGGACACGCTGGCGGGTGAACACCGGTTGCAAGGTGCGTCGGCGCGGCAACCACTCCGAGTGGGGCAAGACGAACAGGTTTCCGCCAAGCAGCCGACGAAGCTCGGTGGCCACCGTGCTGGTCTTGTCGACCGAACCGTCTCTCACACTGACGATGTCGCGGATGCCTTGTGGCGATGTCGCCAAAACGATCGGCGGGATCAGCCACTTCGGGCCCAAGGTAACCCGGGTGACAGGCCCACCGGCGTCGCGGAGTTTGTTGGTACCGGTATGAAATTCCTTGATGGCCTTCAGTCGTTCCCGATACGGAAGCGGGTTTTTCGGGGCCAACGGCAACGCCGCGACGTCGCGCACGGGCTCAGCGATGGACACGAGTCGACCCTAGAACACTTCGATTTCACCTACGCCGAAATGCGACTGAGGACTTCGGCGTTCTCGGCGCACATCAGCTTGAACTGTGCCGGCTCGGCATGCGTGGCAAGGGTGCGGCGATCCCACCACATCACCTTGGTTCGGTAGTCCTCGGTGGGATAGGCCGCCGCCGGTACGCGGTTGGCCACGACGCCGCCGGAGGACTGCCACTGTTCCAGCACGTGGGCCGCCGCGGTGGCCATCACGAATTGAACACCCAGCAAAGTCATCATCGGCAGCGCGGTGCGGGCCAACACGGTGGACAGCGCCCGATTGCCGTATTCGCGAGAATTGGTCCACGCGCTTTTCACCTCGACGACGCCAAACGGCAGCCGGTTGGAAATCATATGGCGCAGCAGCGGAAGCCCCGGGTTGCCTTTCCATTCCTCGAGAGCGTGGGAGTCCTCCGGCGAGCGCAAAGGCCCGACGACGCGCGTGCCTCCGACGACCCGCCCCTGCGGGTCGAGCGCAGCAAAAAACAGGGACGTGTCGGCTCCATCCTGAATCTGGTCGAGGCCGAGCACCCAATCCAGCCCGTGTCGGCGATAGCTGTTCAGCGCGCCTTCGAGGTACTGATTCCACAGATCAGGCTCCGCGGCCGGCGTCGCCGCGGCGACCCAGCACCCCGTCGCGTGATCGCGCCAACCGAACCCCGAATCCGACCACGGGCCGTCAATCCCGAGCCCCGTGATTTGCACCGCTTCCATACGTGACCTCCGCCTATTCGCAGTTACTAACGAGTAATTTTTTGAGAGCGCCGTTTGCTAATTCGACTCCCGACAAATTAACCAAAGGGATTGTGACATAAACGGACGAATTCGACCGACCGGCGAGGGCATTAAGACGCCAAAAAGACCCCTGTACCTTTTGTTTTGGTGGTCGGGCGCGCCGTAGTGCCGCGACGCCGATATATTGACGCTTCCGCACTCAGAACGACGACACGATATTTCTGTCAACCGTCGCGCTACCGTGGCGGCATGCCCGACGAACCAGTCACCCCCACCGGGCCCGTCCCCGCATACGACGACGGCGGTGTGCCGACCTTCGAGTCGGTGCGCGATCAGATCGAGTCCCGGTATGCGACAGCGCAAGGCGCCGCCGAACTCGACGCGGAATCACCCGAAGGACGCTCGGTCGCCGAACAATACGACGAACGCCAGCGGGCCGCGGCCGAGCGACTGGCCGAGATTCGGGAATCGATGCGGCCCGAGAAGGGTTGACCGGGCTCAGGCGGTGACTTTGCGGCGCCGGCTCGATCGCCGCGCGGCGCTGGACGGTGCCGGGTTGCGGCCGATCACCTCGGCGAGGAACTTGCCGGTGTAGCTCTCCGGTACGGCGGCGACGTCCTCCGGAGTGCCCTCCGCGACAACAGTTCCGCCCTCGGCTCCGCCTTCCGGCCCCATGTCGACGATCCAGTCCGAGGTCTTGATCACGTCCAGGTTATGTTCGATGACGATGACCGTATTGCCTTTGTCGACAAGGCCGTTGATGACCTTCAGCAGTTTGCGGATGTCGTCGAAATGCAGGCCCGTGGTGGGTTCGTCGAGGATGTACACCGTGCGCCCGGTCGAGCGCTTCTGCAGTTCCGCGGCCAGTTTGACGCGCTGCGCCTCGCCGCCGGACAGCGTCGGGGCGGGCTGGCCGAGCCGCACGTATCCCAGCCCCACGTCGACCAGCGTGCGCAGGTAGCGGTGGATGCCGGTGATCGGCTCGAAGAACTCCGCCGCCTCCTCGATCGACATGTCCAGCACCTCGGAGATGGTCTTGCCCTTGTAGTGCACCTCCAGGGTTTCCCGGTTGTACCGGGCGCCGTGGCAGACCTCGCACGGCACGTACACGTCGGGCAGGAAGTTCATCTCGATCTTGATGGTGCCGTCGCCGGTGCACGCCTCGCAGCGGCCGCCCTTGACGTTGAACGAGAACCGGCCCGGTTGATAGCCACGGACTTTGGCCTCGGTGGTGGCCGCGAACAGGGTGCGGATCTTGTCGAACACCCCGGTGTAGGTGGCCGGGTTGGATCGCGGGGTGCGGCCGATCGGCGACTGGTCCACCCGCACCAGCTTGTCCAGGTGGTCGAGCCCCGTGACCCGGGTGTGCCGGCCGGGAACCTGCCGGGCGCCGTTGAGCCGGTTGGCCAGCACCGCGGCCAGGATGTCGTTGACCAGAGTCGATTTCCCGGATCCGGACACACCGGTCACCGAGGTGAGCACGCCGAGCGGGAAACTGACGTCGATGCCGCGCAGGTTGTGTTCGCGGGCGCCGACGACGGTCAGCTGACGCTTGCGGTCTATCGCGCGCCGCTTCGCCGGCATCTCGATGCGTTCCTTGCCCGAGAGGTAGGCGCCGGTGATCGAATCCTTGTTCGCCAGTAGCTCGCTGTAGGTGCCGCTGTGCACGATCTCGCCGCCGTGCTCACCGGCCCGCGGACCGATGTCGACGATCCAGTCGGCATGCGCGATGGTGTCCTCGTCGTGCTCGACGACGATCAGCGTATTACCCAAACCCCTTAGCCGCGTGAGGGTTTCGATGAGCCGGCGGTTGTCGCGCTGATGCAGACCGATCGACGGCTCGTCGAGCACGTAGAGCACGCCGACCAGACCGGAGCCGATCTGGGTGGCCAGCCGAATGCGTTGCGCCTCACCGCCGGACAGCGTTGCCGCGGCGCGGGACAGCGACAAATACTCCAGCCCCACGTCGAGCAAGAAGCCCAGCCGCGACTGGATCTCCTTGAGCACCTGACCGGCGATCGCCTTCTCGCGGGGGCCCAGGGTGAGCCCGTTCAGAAAGTCCGCGCAGTCCGAGATCGACAGCTCGCAGACCTCGGCGATGGACTTTTTGCCGCGCCCCCGGCGGCCAGCGTGACCGCCAGGATCTCCGGCTTGAGCCGGGTGCCCTCACACTCCGGGCAGGGTACGTCCCGCATGAAGCCTTCGTAGCGCTCCTTCATCTGCTCGGACTCGGTCTGGGCCATCTTGCGCTGCAGGAAGGCCAGCACGCCCTCGAAATCGGCGTAGTAGGACCGGGTCCGGCCGTACCGGTTGCGGTACCGCACGTGCACCTGGTGGTCGGAGCCCTCGAGGATCGCCTTGCGGGCCTTGGCCGGCAGTTTGCGCCACGGGGTGTCGACGTCGAAGCCCAGCTCCTCACCCAGCCCGGCCATCATCCGGGTGAAGTACTCCGCGGTGTGGCCGGCCGACCACGGCGCCACCGCGCCCTCGGCCAGGGTGCGCTCGGGATCGGGCACCACCAGGTCGGGGTCGACCTCCTTGCGGATGCCCAGGCCGCTGCACTCCGGGCAGGCACCGTAGGGCGAGTTGAACGAGAACGACCGCGGCTCCAGGTCGTCGACCGCCAGCGCGTGCCCGTTCGGGCAGGCCAGCTTCTCGGAGAACCGCTGCTCCCGGTTGTGCGCGTCGTGCTCGTGGTCGACGAACTCGAGCACCACGATGCCGTCGGCCAGGTTCAGCGCGGTTTCCACCGAATCGGTGAGCCGCTGCTTGGCGGACGCCTTGACGGTCAGGCGGTCCACCACCACCTCGATGTCGTGCTTTTCCTGCTTCTTCAGCTTCGGCGGATCGGTCAACGGGTGCACGACGCCGTCGACCCGCACCCGGCTGTAGCCCTGGGCATTGAGCTTCTCGAAGAGATCGGCGAATTCGCCCTTACGGGTGCGCACCACCGGCGCCAGCACCAGGAACCGGGTGCCCTCCGGCATCGCCAGCACCTGATCGACGATCTGCTGCGGGGTCTGCCGGGCGATCCGCTCGCCGCAGATCGGGCAGTGCGGTGTGCCGGCCCGCGCGTACAGCAGCCGCAGGTAGTCGTACACCTCGGTGATGGTTCCGACGGTCGAGCGCGGGTTGCGGTTGGTCGACTTCTGGTCGATGGACACCGCCGGGGACAGGCCCTCGATGAAGTCGACGTCCGGCTTGTCCATCTGCCCCAAAAACTGACGCGCGTAGGCGGACAGCGACTCCACATACCGGCGCTGTCCCTCGGCGAAGATCGTGTCGAAGGCCAGCGACGATTTGCCCGACCCCGACAGCCCGGTGAAGACGATCAGCGCGTCGCGGGGCAGGTCGAGATCGACGCCGCGCAGGTTGTGCTCGCGGGCGCCCTTGACGATCAGACGGTCAGCCAACGCTGCCCCTCTCAGGAACTATCTGCGACTTCTGGTAGCCGCGCTGCGGAATCCGAACCGGAATTGCGCACGGCGCATTCCATGCTATGTGCCCATACCGACAAGCACTGTGCGACCAGTAACGTGGCCGCCAGTGACTGGCGGGATCGAGGAGTGGCGCACATGACTGAAGTGGACGACAACTACACCGGACACGTTGACCCCGGTACCGCGGCCCGCCGGACCCTACCCGGCGCCACGATCCTAAAGGCCTCTGTCGGCCCCATGGACAACAACGCATATCTGATCACTTGTTCCGCTACCGGCGAAACGCTGCTGATCGACGCCGCCAACGACGCGGACGTGCTGATCGACCTGATCCAGAAGAACGCGCCGAAGGTGTCGCTGATCGTGACCAGCCACCAGCACTTCGATCACTGGCAGGCGCTGGAGGCCGTGGCCGCCGCCACCGGGGCACCCACCGCCGCCAACGAGATCGACGCCGAACCGCTGCCGGTCAAACCGGACCGTTTGCTGGCGGGCGGCGACACCGTGCAGATCGGCGAGCTGACGTTCGACGTCATCCACTTGCGGGGGCATACCCCGGGCTCCATCGCGCTGGCCCTGGACGGGCCGGCGACCGGCGGCGTCACCCAGCTGTTCACCGGCGATTGCCTGTTCCCGGGCGGCGTCGGGAAGACCTGGCAGCCGGGCGATTTCACCCAGCTGATCGAGGACGTCAGCACCCGGGTGTTCGATGTGTACGACGACTCCACCGTCATCTATCCCGGCCATGGCGACGACACGCAGTTAGGCGCCGAGCGTCCGCACCTGAGCGAATGGCGCGAGCGAGGCTGGTGACTGCGGGCAGTGGCGATCACGAGCGCGGCGTAGCCGGGCGAAGCGGGTCGCCACCATCGGGCTAGTGGCGATCGCGAGCGCGGCGTAGCCGGGCGAAGCGGGTCGCCACCATCGGGCTACGTCGTGGTGTGCACGATCAACACGTCGGTCTTGGCCCGGCGCGAGACGTTGGCCGGCACCGAGCCCAGCAGCCGGCCGGCGATCGTGCTCAAGCCGACGTTGCCGACCACGAGCAGGTCGGCCTGCTCCTCCTCGGCGAGGTGCACCAGCGCGTCGACCGGGGCGCCGACGATGGGTCGCTCGTCGATGTTCTGCGCACCGGCGGCGTGGGCGCGGTCCTTGGCGTCGCGCAGGATCGCGTAAATCGGGGCGGTGCCGGAAACCTTGTAGCTCTCGTCCCGCAGGGCGTCGGCGGCCCGGGCGTCCTCATGTTGGGGCAGGTATGCCGACGCCACGATCAGCTTGGCGTCCGCTCCCGCGATCTGCGCCGCCTTCTCCACCGCGCGCATCGACGAATCCGAGCCATCGGTTCCTACCACCACAGTCCGATAGGCGCCCATTTACCCTCCCAGTTTCGGTTGGTCAGCCAACCCAAGACAGTAGCGCGTTTGCTCGATGCGCAGGAGACAGATTAACGACACAGCGTGGCGTGGCGCGTCGACAATTTGCGGGCCCTGGCTGCGGCAACGGACAATATTGCCAATGACAAAACCATCGAATGTGCGAGGCCAACGTGGAAGGCATTGCATTACGCCGCTTTTCGTGAAAGTGAACGCGAACAGTGAATGCGCCGGACGCCGTTTGTGACCCGTTCCGTCAACGGCGCCTTACAGTAACAAGCATCATGTCCATGCCCACCCTCGAGCCCACCGTCGAGCCCGGTGCAGGGGATTTCGGCGGTGCGCCCGCGCCCGGGCGTGCGCGCGGTGGGTTGCTCGATCCGTGGGCAATCGCCCTGTTCGCCACCGCCGTCAGCGCCGCCTGGGCCTGCCGACCGTCGCTCTGGTTCGACGAAGGGGCGACGATTTCGGCCGCGGCCAGCCGGACTTTGCCAGAGCTGTGGCGGTTGCTGGGCCACATCGACGCCGTCCATGGCGCGTATTACCTGCTGATGCACGGTTGGTTCGCGCTGTTCCCGCCCACCGAATTCTGGTCGCGTTTTCCTAGTTCCCTGGCGATCGGAGCGGCGGCCGCCGGCGTCACGGTGTTCACCAGACAGTTCTCCACGCGGCCCGCGGCGGTGTGCGCGGGGGCGATTTTCGCGATCCTGCCGCGCACGACGTGGGCGGGCATGGAAGCGCGCCCGTACGCCTTCGTGGCCGCCGCCGCGGTCTGGCTGACGGTGTTGTTCGTCGGCACCGTCCGGCTGAACAGGCCGCGTGGATGGGTTTGGTACGCGCTGGGATTGATGCTGTCGATACTGCTCAACCTCAACCTGGTGCTGTTGGTGCCGGTGTACGGCGCGATGCTGCCGCTGCTCGCGCCCCGGGGCGCCCGCAAGTCTCCGGCGATCCGGTGGGCCGCGGCGTCGGCCGTCGCCGTGGCGGCCATGACGCCGTTCCTGGTGTTCGCGCACAACCAGGTGTGGCAGGTCAACTGGATCTACCCCGTCAGCTGGCATTACGCGTTCGACATCATCCTGCGCCAATACTTCGACCACAGCGTGGCCTTCGCCATCGCGAGCGCGGTCCTGATCGTCGCGGCGGCCGTGACACGGTGGGCTGGCGTGCCGGCGCCGGCGGGTGACCTGCGCCGGCTGTTGCTCATCGCCACCGCGTGGATGGTGATTCCCACCGCCCTGGTCGTCATCTATTCGGCCGTCAGCGAGCCGATCTACTACCCGCGCTACCTGATCTTCACCGCGCCGGCGATGGCCGTCGTGCTGGCCGTCTGTCTCGTCACTGTGTTCCGCCGCCCGTGGCCCATCGCCGGCGGGGTGCTGGTGTTCGCCGTCGCCGCGGTGCCGAACTACCTGTTCGTCCAGCGCTGGCCGTATGCCAAAGAGGGGTGGGACTACAGCCAGGTCGCCGATCTGATCAGCACGCACGCCGCCCCCGGCGACTGCCTGATGGTGGACAACACCGTGCCCTGGCGGCCCGGCCCGATTCGTGCGCTGCTGGCCACCCGCCCGGCGGCGTTCCGGTCGTTGATCGACGTGGAGCGCGGCGTGTACGGCCCGAAGGTCGGATCTTTGTGGGACGGGCACGTCGCCGTGTGGCTGACGACGGCCAAAATCAATAAATGCCCGGCGATCTGGACCATCACCAATAAGGACAACTCGCTGCCCGACCATCAAGCCGGGCAATCGCTACCGCCCGGCAAGGCATTCGGGCGCGCCCCGGCATACCGGTTCCCGGGTTATCTCGGCTTCCACATCGTGGAGCGGTGGCAGTTTCACTACTCGCAGGTCGTCAAGTCCACGCGGTGATGTGCCGCTGTGCCGACCGGGTCCGATGGCCGTGAACCGCTGCGCCGCGGTTGCGCTCACGGCTGCGCTCAGGCTCAGGTGGCGACCGGTTCGGCTTGCCGGGTGGCCCGCGTCGCGGCGTAGGACACCGCCACTCCGGCCGCGCTCAGCGCGGTGAACACCGTGAACAGCAGGTGCGCCGCCATCTCCTCGCCGCCGGTGGCGGTGTTGACGACGACACCGGCCAATCCGGCACCGATCGCGGCGGAGGTCAGCTGGACGGTGTTGATCGCCGCGGATGCGGCGCCGCCTTCGGCGGGGTCGGCGACGGACGCCATTGCGCGGGCCGACAGGTGCGGCCAGGCCATCCCGATCCCGATGCCGGCGACCAGCAGGGCCACCGCCCACAGCGCCGCGGTCCAGGCCGAGTCGTCGCCGTGCCGGGCGACGGCACCCAGCGCGAGGCCCGACGCCGCCACCATCGGCGCCACCATGACCACCCGCCCGACCGTCCGCGGGTTCTCCAGCGACGCGCTGACGATCTCGCTGACCGTCCAGCCCAGCGCGAGCGCCGCCCCCAGGAATCCGGCGGCGATCGGCGTCAGGTGGGCCAGCCGCTGGCCGAACAGCGGCACGTAGGTGTTCACCATCGCCGCGCCCATCAGCACGCCCATGGTGAGGTAGATCCACTTCAGGGGGCCGGGCGAGAAGACGCTGGGCGGCAGGATGGCCGCGTGCATCCGCCAGTCGACGAGCACGAAGACGCCGACCAGGCCGATGCCCGCCGCCAGCAGCCCATACGTGGCGACGGTGCTGCGCGGAATCTGCGCCACGCTGACGGCCAGCGCCGCCGCCCCGATGATCAGCAGCGACCACACCGGCACCCTCATCCTGGGGAGGCCGCTCGTCGGGTTGACGCGGGCCAGCGCGACCGGGACCAGCAGGGCCATCAGGAAGGTCAGGACGGCCATCGTGACGAACGCCCATCGCCAGATCCCGAGCTGGGCGAACAGCCCTCCCGTGGTGGGTCCGACCACGGTCGCGATGCCCCACATCGCCGACACCAGGGCCGAGCCCCTCGTCCACAACCAACGGGGCAGGGCGGAATTGATGACCGCGTAGCCCAAGCCGGCCAGCAAGCCCCCGGCCACCCCCTGCATCGCCCGTCCAGCAATCAAAACATGCATGGTCGGGGCGGCAGCGCAAACCAGGCTGGCGATGCCGAACACGGCGAGACCCATCAGATACGACGACCGCGCACCGATGCGCAGCAGCATCGGATTGACCATCGTCGCGGCCACCACCGAGCCCACGAGGTACAGCGTCGTGACCCACGCGTAGAGCCGGCTGCCGCCGATTTCGGCGATGGTGTTGGGCAACAAGCTGGTGGTCAGGAACTCATTCGTCGCGTAGAGCGCCACCCCGCCGGCCAGCAGTACGGAAGTTCTCAGATACCTCGCGCCCAGCAGCTCACGCCAGCCGCCGGTGATAGTCGCCGCGTCGGTCACTCCTCTACCGTATGGGGTCGCGCGGAGATAAGAGCGGGAGATCGGTTGCCAGCAAACTCATTTCAGGCCGGCGGCGTCCATCCCGCGCAGTTCCTTCTTCAGGTCGGCGATCTCGTCGCGGAACCGTGCCGCCAGCTCGAACTGCAAGTCACGAGCCGCGGCCATCATCTGGGCGGTGAGGTCCTTGATCAGGTCGGCCAGTTCGGCGCGCGGCATGCCGGACGTATCGCGGCCCTCGAACACCCCCGCGCTGACCGCGCGGCCCGGCTCGCCCTGCGCGCGCCGGCCGCGGGACGCGTTGCGCCCTGACCCGCCGATCTCCACCGCCTCGCTGTCGTCCGCCTCGCGGTAGACCTGGTCGAGGATGTCGGCGATCTTCTTGCGCAGCGGCTGCGGGTCGATGCCGTGTTCCTCGTTGTACGCGACCTGCTTCGCCCGCCGCCGTTCGGTCTCGTCGATGGCCTCCTTCATCGAATCGGTGATGGTGTCGGCGTACATGTGCACCTCACCGGAGACGTTGCGGGCCGCGCGGCCGATGGTCTGGATGAGGCTGCGCGACGACCGCAGGAAGCCCTCTTTGTCCGCATCCAGGATCGCCACCAGGGACACTTCGGGAAGGTCCAGGCCCTCGCGCAGGAGGTTGATGCCGACCAGCACGTCGTACTCGCCCAGCCGCAGCTGGCGCAGCAGCTCGACCCGGCGCAGGGTGTCGACCTCGGAGTGCAGGTAGCGCACCCGGATGCCCATTTCGAGCAGGTAGTCGGTGAGGTCCTCGGCCATCTTCTTGGTCAGCGTGGTGACCAGCACCCGCTGGTCGGCCTCGGTGCGCTTGCGGATCTCGCCGATCAGGTCGTCGATCTGCCCCTTGGTCGGCTTGACCACGACCTTCGGGTCGACCAGGCCGGTGGGCCGGATCACCTGCTCGACGAATTCGCCGCCGGTCTGGCTGAGTTCGTAGGGCCCGGGGGTGGCCGACAGGTACACCGTCTGCCCGATCCGGTCGGCGAACTCCTCCCAGGTCAGTGGCCGGTTGTCGCACGCCGACGGCAGCCGGAAGCCGTATTCGACCAGGTTGCGTTTGCGCGACATGTCGCCCTCGTACATGCCGCCGATCTGCGGGACGGTGACGTGCGATTCGTCGATGACCAGCAGGAAGTCTTCCGGGAAGTAGTCCAGGAGGGTGGCCGGCGGCGAGCCGGGACCCCGGCCGTCGATGTGCCGGGAGTAGTTCTCGATGCCCGAGCAGAACCCGACCTGGCGCATCATCTCGATGTCGTAGTTGGTGCGCATCCGCAGCCGCTGCGCCTCGAGCAGCTTGCCCTGCCCCTCCAGCTCGGCCAGCCGCTCGGCCAGCTCCGCTTCGATCGTCGAGATCGCGTGGGCCATCCGCTCGGGGCCGGCCACGTAGTGGGTGGCCGGGAAGATCCGCAGCGAATCCACCTGGCGGATCACGTCGCCCGTCAACGGATGCAGGTAGTACAGCGCCTCGACCTCGTCGCCGAAGAACTCGATGCGTACCGCCAGCTCTTCGTAGGACGGGATGATCTCCACGGTGTCGCCGCGCACCCGGAACGAGCCACGGGTGAACGACAGGTCGTTGCGCGTGTACTGGACGTCGACCAGCAGGCGCAGCAGCGCATCCCGCGGCACCTCGGCGCCCACCCGCACCTCGACCGAGCGGTCCAGGTAGGACTGCGGCGTGCCCAGGCCGTAGATGCACGAGACCGACGCCACCACGACCACGTCGCGCCGCGACAGCAGCGAGGACGTCGCGGAGTGCCGTAGCCGCTCCACGTCGTCGTTGATCGAGCTGTCCTTCTCGATATAGGTGTCGGTCTGCGCGATGTACGCCTCGGGCTGGTAGTAGTCGTAGTACGAGACGAAGTATTCGACCGCGTTGTGCGGCAACATCTCTCGCAGCTCATTGGCCAGCTGGGCGGCCAGCGTCTTGTTGGGGGCCATCACCAGGGTGGGCCGCTGCAGCCGCTCGATGAGCCACGCGGTGGTGGCCGACTTCCCGGTGCCGGTGGCGCCGAGCAGCACGACGTCGCGCTCCCCCGCCCTGATCCGTCGTTCCAGCTCCTGGATGGCGGCCGGCTGGTCGCCGGCGGGATCGTGCGGGCTGACCACCTCGAAGTCGCCGCCGACGCGCACGACGTCGTCGACAGCGCGATACTCCGAATGCGCTACTACGGGATGCTCCGTGGCGAATGCCATGCCACCAGGGTAGGACCGATCACCGACAAGTGTCGTGGGGCTGATCTTACGAAGTTGGCGAGTTCACGCTCATCTGGACGAGCGGATAGCTCACAGTGGATTCCCGTACCGACGAGGCTCCGTTACGGACGGGTCGTGAACTGCGCTGGGCTTCGCCGATGACCCACCGGTCGGTCGCGTGTATCGAAACTCGTCGCGGACGTCCGATGGACGCTCGGGCAGATCTTCTTCGAGCGGAAAGCCATCCCACAGGATACGGTCAGGCTCGCCTGGCTGCCGGAACGAACCCCATGGCTGGCCCTCTTCAAGGTCGAGGAGGTAGTAGTAGCGCACTGCCTCGTCCACGTCCGGCCAGGGTCCCGGGTCGATGATCGACTCCCTTGTGTCGCGCGCGAGCCCCCACGTTCTGTCCGATGGCGGAGCGGTGTAAACCAGGTAGATTGTTGGACCGTCGGTCCAGGCATGCGAAACGAGGAATGGTTTGCTTCCTCTACTGTTCTCAGCTTCGATGTGGCGCAACAACTTCCGCAACACCGCGACGGCGAACTGGACTTGGGCATCGTCGGCGTCAGTTGATGGGCACATTGGTGTTTACCCACGGCGGAGTCCACGTCCATTTCGGACCTAATGTGATCACTCCACTCCCACCCTCGAGCGGATACATCGTGATCACCCCTTTCTGTCTACCGTCGGGCACATCGGCACGCCCCACGCTCGGATCAACCACGATTCTCATTGTCAAACTCTCACCCGTGTCCTGACAGTCGACAATCCCCAGTGGCCCCCTAGTGCAGTGGGCACGGTTGATCGGAACGTCATATCGGAGGGTGCCGTCCGGCTGGTGCACTGGTCGGCTGTGAGAGATCAAGTCCTTGAACACATTTGGATTGACTACGCCGTGCCTCCAGTACGCCTTGTCCCAGCCCCAGCCCTTTCTGGTCTCCGCATCGTAGTATCCCCGTCGGAGAACAATGTGATTGCCGTCCAGGTCTGTGGCTTCGGCGATCACGTCGTTGGCGGGGTAACCCCCTGACAGGGGTGGATCCTCTTTGAATGAGTGATTGTCGACGGCGCGGAATCTGGACCTCTCGCCCGGCCCGTCAGGGCCGGTGGCTGAAGGAAACGTGTCGCGGATTCCGGCCATGGCTGAGGTGACCCTCTCGGCGACCTGCTGGTCGAGTGCGACCAATTGCGTCGCCCGTTGGCGGATGTCACCGGCATAGCCTTGTGCCTGAGCCCGCCGGGTGGCGCGCTGCGCCGTCGAACCGCCAGTCGAGGGATCAGTGACCGACATGTCTTCGCGCACATCGAAACCCGCCCCGAAAGCGTCCTCGACGACATACCGAACCCGTGATCGAGCCGCGGAGAGGTCGGCGGCGCCGCTTCTGGCAACTTTCGCCGCTGCTTGCAGTTGATCGGCGACCGCGCTCGTCTTCTGCAAGTCGCCGTGCGTCGCGGCATGCAGCGCGTCAGCCGCGCGACCTTGCCAATCAACCGATAGGCCGTCACGCCAGACTTGGGAGGCCACCGCGTAGCTGCGCCCGCCTACCGCCTCCCAATAGTCAGCCGCCTCAGTCAGGTGCCGAGTTGGCCAAGCCAGCACCTGCGAGAGGAGCGGAAATCCCGCGACCGCAGACATCGGCTAAACAACAACGCTCGGATGGGTCACCGCGGCCATTTCGCCAGCCGAATCTGCTTCATTGCGGGTATAGCGGCCATCGGCCGCAATGACACGAGTTGCTCGGTTGCGAACACGCATGGCTAGCGTCGTCACGAATGCTTCGACATCGGCGTGGGCGACGCTGACAGCGGCCGTGCTGGCCTGAAACGACAATCCTGATGCCATCGGAGCCATCGAAGCGTCCAGCTCGCCGGCCGACGCGGTCCACCGAGCACCTAGCGCCTGCAGACCAGCGGAGTCCGAACTCACTACCTGCATGAGTGAAAGTTAATCGGGAATGTGACGTCGCGAAAGTCAGTCAGCGCCCGCGCCCGGCGACATGAGTACCTGCGCGAAGCGACAGGGCTTTTCTAAAACGCGCTAGCGGATGCGCTAGCGAGTTTTGAACTCACCCGTTGGTACCTGGAGGCCGACCGGGCCGGGAGCAGGCTAGCCCACCGGCCGCGTCCACGTCCGGGTCACCGGATCGCACTGCAGCAGGTAGCCGTCGCTGGAGGTGCTCATGGCGAACACCGACGTGCCCGGCCGGTCGCACGAGCTGCCGGCGGCGTGCACGCCCATCGTGATCGGCGCCTTGGCCCAGCTGCTGCCCTCGCAGACGATCTGCTCGTTGTTGGTCGGGTCGTAGGCGACCTTGCCGACGTCGCTGCACAGCCCGCCGAGCACCGGCGGCGCCGGAGCTGACGCGGTGGTCGAGGCGTTGATGACCTGGGTGGGGTCGCCCAACGTCACCGTCGCGGGAACGTCGCCGGTCCGGGTGGCCACGACCGGCACCCGCACCACCGCGCCCTGGGCGCCGCACTCGTTGCTCAGCACCGTCTCGGTCAACGTGCCGCGCAGCGTGCCGTCGGCCTGCGGCGCGAGCGACCAGGCGATGGTTTCCTGCTGGGTCGCCCGAACCTGCCCATTGGGCTGCGTGCAGCCCACCCGCTGCTGCGCCGGGGCGCCCTGCCAGTAGCCGCCGACGAAGCGCAGGGTGTCGGCCTGTCCCCCGTCGGTGGTGTTGGCCACCTGATGGGTGGCGTCGTCCAGCTGGGTCCCGGTGGCCGCACACCCGTTCGCGGTGCACACCGACCGGAACGCCCACCAACCGGTGGCGGCCCCGTCGTGCCGGATCGAGATGCCGTTGGTGGTGCGCTTGGTCTGGTCGTAATCCAGCTTGTAGACGCCGTTCAGCACGGGTCCGCCCGCGGTGGGCGCGGCGCTGGCCGCCGGTGCGGACGGTCTCGACGCGAGCGCGGGGCTGGCCGGCGGGGCGTCGGGCTGAAAGGAGTAGAGGAGCGACCAGGTCGCCGCGACGGCGATGAGCACCGCACACACCAGCGCCGTCGCCCACCGGGTTTTCGCCGAAAACCGGTGGCTCAACCCGGCTACGACGCCGGCGGGGCCGCGCCGGCGATGCGATGTCGACGCCGCGGGGCGCGGGCGGGCGCCGGGGCCGACGTCGGAGACACCACCGGCCGACTCGACGACGGCGGCGGCGAACGCGCGGCACCGCTCGAACCGGTCCTCGGGTTGCTTGGCGAGGGCGCGGAAGAACACGTCGTCGAGCTCGGCCAGATCGGGACGGAAATCGCTGAGCCGAGGCGGGTCCTCGTGCAGGTGCTGGCTGATCACCGCGATCGGGTTGGAGTGCTGGAACGGCGGTGCCCCGGTGAGCAGATGGAAAGCCGTTGCGGCCAAAGCATATTGGTCTGCCCGGCCGTCGATGGGGGAACCCGTCAGCTGCTCGGGCGCGGCGTATGCCACCGTCCCGACCGCGACGTTCGTCTCGGTGATCCCACTGATGTCGCCCAGGTGACGCGCGACGCCGAAGTCCGCCAACAGGATTCGGCGCTCCCCCTCGTCCGGGTGGGTGAGCAGGATGTTGGCGGGCTTGACGTCGCGGTGCAGCAGGCCGCGGTCGTGGGCGTAGTCCAGCGCGCCCGCGACCGCCTGCACGATGGCGCACACCTCGTCGATCGGCATGCCGCCGGCATAGTTCTCCTTGACCAGCCGCGAGGCGTCGGTGCCCTCGACGTAGTCCATCGAGATCCACAGATGCCCGTTGAATTCGCCTCGGTCGTGCACGCCGACGATGTGCGGGTGCCACAGCGTCGCCGCGAGATCGGCCTCCCGGTTGAACCTTTCGCGAAACTCGGGGTCGGCGGTCACCGCCTCGGCGAGGACCTTGATCACGTCACGGCGGGGCAGCCGGGGGTGCAGCGCGAGGTACACCTCGGCCATGCCACCGGCGCCCAGCTGCCGCAAGATCGTGTAACCGGCGAACGACGCGCCGTTTCCGACCGCAAGCCGCGCCCCGGAGGAATCGTTGGGGCGTTGCGCCACCACGGGTTCCGCGTTCGGCGCGGAATCGACCGGGGGTATCCGGCGTAACAGCTGCCCGATCGGCATGGCCGGCAACGAGTGAAACCCCGCGCGCAACGCCTCACGGGCCTGCCGCGGGTTGCTCAGCAACCGTCTCCCGGCGCCGATGCGCCGGGTAGTTCCCTTGTGCTCGTTCATCAATGCCTTGCCCCCTCGTTTTCCGGCACCGCCCAGGTGTCGCCGCACTGTGATGCGGATCGCATACCATGAACAGGCGCATAGCGATTGGGCCCTCTGCTCCGTCTCGCGTCTGCCGGCACAACGCTGTGCTCGGCGCGCACGGACACAATCGAACTACCCCTCCCGATCGAATAATGCCGCACCGCCGTTGGCGATTCGTCGCAGCAGGCTATGAATGGGCTATGAGTGGCCGAATCGAAACAAAGGGAAGTCACAGCCGGCTCCAATAGAGCGCACTGCCAACACGGGCCGATACTTGAGGGGTGACTCGACCCGCCCCGCCCATCCTGACAATTCGGCACGACGGGTCAAAACGATCCTTCGCGGCCGGCCACGAGGTGGTCGTCGGACGCGACGTGCAGGCCGACGTGCGCATCGCCGATCCGCGGATCTCGCGCGCGCACCTGATCCTTCGGTTCGATCAAGGCCGTTGGCTGGCAATCGATAACGGCTCGCTGAACGGGACCTACCTGAACGGCTACCGGATGCCGGTGGTCGATATCCACGACGGCCAGAGCATTCACATCGGAAATCCGCAGGGTCCGCGCCTGACCTTCGCGATCGGGCCGCAGCAGGGCCATGCCGGGCATCCGCAGCGGATCCGGCCGAGCCACGATTCCGGACCGCCGACCCTGCCGTGGTCCGCTGTTGCTGAGCAAACCAATGCGACCCACCCGCCGCGGCCCCCTCAGGCCCGGCTCGGTGGCCCGGGCAGGAGCCCGGCGCGGGGCGGCCCGCCGGGTGCGCCGTCGCGCCCCGAACCACCCCGGCGGCCGGCCGGACCGCCGAACGCACCGCCACGGCAGCCCGCACCGCCACCCTGGGTGCCACCGTCGGCGGCGCGGCGTGGCACACCGCCGGAACAGCTCACCGTCATCGACCCCGGCTCGCCGGCAAGGTTGCAGGTCACGCCGCCCGTCGCGGACGGAATCGCGGCGCCGTCGCAGCCATCCCCCACGCCCGCAGCGGAATTCACCGTCATCGACGCCAAGACGGCCGACGTGTCGAACCTGGCGACGCGTTTTGTGAAATTGCTCTCGCCGCGCGCGTCGTCGGCCGCGGGCACGGTCGGCGCCATGACGATCGGCCGGGCCGCCGAGAACGACATCGTCGTCTCCGACGTCCTGGCGTCGCGCCAGCACGCGACGCTGGTGCCCACCCAGCTGGGCACCGAGATCCGGGACAACAGCGTCAACGGGACGTTCGTGAACGGCACCCGGGTGGGGTCGGCGATCCTGTCCGAGGACGACATCGTCACCATCGGCAACGTCGACCTGGTGTTCCGCGACGGCACCCTGACCGAACGCGGCGGCGCCGCCACCCGCACCGGCGGCCTGGAGGTGCGCGACGTCAAGTACGTCGTCGACAACGGCAAACAACTGCTCGACGACATCTCGCTGACGGCGCGGCCCGGCACGCTGACCGCCGTGATCGGCGGTTCGGGCGCCGGAAAGAGCACCCTGGCCCGGCTCATCGCCGGCTACACCACCCCGACGTCCGGCGCAGTGACGTTCGAGGGCCACAACATTCACGCGGAGTACGCGTCGCTGCGCAGCAGGATCGGGATCGTCCCGCAGGACGACGTGGTGCATCGCCAGCTGACCGTCAACCAGGCGCTGGGCTACGCGGCCGAGCTGCGGCTGCCGCCCGACACCAGCAAAGCGGACCGCGCCAAGGTCGTCGCCCAGGTGCTCGAGGAGCTCGACCTGACCAAGCACGCCGACACCCGCGTCGAGAAGCTGTCCGGCGGGCAACGCAAACGCGCCTCGGTGGCGCTCGAGCTGCTCACCGGGCCGTCGCTGCTGATCCTCGACGAGCCGACCTCGGGCCTGGATCCCGCGCTGGACCTGCAGGTGATGACGATGCTGCGGCAGCTGGCTGACGCCGGCCGAGTGGTGCTGGTGGTGACGCACTCGCTGTCCTACCTGGACGTCTGCGACCAGGTGCTGCTGATGGCCCCCGGCGGCAAAACGGCCTACTGCGGTCCGCCCGACCAGATCGGCGGGGCGATGGGCACCACCAACTGGGCGAAGATCTTCACCCAGGTCGGCGCCGACCCCGACGAAGCCAACCGCCGCTTCCTGGAGCAAAACGAGGCCCAGAAGCGGCCCCAGAAGTACCTGCCGGACAAGACCGACGAGCCGAGCACCCTCGGCGAACCGGTGCACACCAGCGTGCGGCGCCAGATCTCGACGATCGCCCGCCGCCAGGTCCGACTGGTGATCGCCGACCGCGCCTACTTCGTCTTCCTGGCGCTGCTGCCGTTCATCCTCGGCTCGCTGTCGCTGACCGTCCCGGGCAGCAACGGATTTCATGTGCCGGCGCCCAACGCGGGGACACCCGACGAGGCCGCGCAGATACTGGCCCTGCTGATGCCCGCCGCGGCTTTCATGGGCACCGCCTTGACAATTCGCGACCTGGTCGGCGAGCGCGCCATCTTCCAGCGCGAGCAGGCGGTCGGGTTGTCCACCACCGCCTACCTGCTCGCCAAGACCGCGGTGTTCTGCGGGTTCGCGATACTGCAGTCGGCGATCGTCACGGCGATCGTGGTGATCGGCAAGAGCGCCCCGACGCGCGGCGCGGTGCTGTTCGGCCACTCGACCGTCGGGGCCACCGCCGAATTGTTCGCCACGGTGGCGGCGACGTGTGTCGCCTCGGCCATTCTGGGCCTGGCGATTTCGTCGCTGGTGCGGTCCAGCGAGCAGATCATGCCGCTGTTCGTGGTGACGGTGATGGCGCAGCTGGTGCTGTGCGGCGGGATGGTCCCGGTGACGGGCCGGCTCGGTCTGAACCAGCTGTCGTGGGCGATGCCGGCGCGCTGGGGCTACGCCGCGGCGGCGTCGACGGTGGACCTGCGCCACCTGGTGCCCGATTCCCTGCTGTCCCAGGACCGGTTCTGGCAACACACGCCGAAGACCTGGCTGCTGGACATGGGCATGCTCGCCGCGTTGTCGATCTTCTACGCCGGGTTCGTGCGATGGAAGATCCGGCTGCGCCGGTGAGAAATCGGCCCGCGGCGGTAGGGTGACATCATTCACCCACCCAAGCACGAGACTTTCGACCTGCTGGCCCACACGAACACCGATCCCAAGGGCATCGTGCGGACGGTCGACGAGTACGCCGTGCGCCCGTGGGGCCTCTACATCGCCCGCCCCACTCCCGGCCGCGCCCAATTCCATTACCTCGAGTCGTGGTTGCTGCCGTCGCTGGGCCTGCGCGCCACCGTGTTTCACTTCAACCCCGGCCATGAACGCGACCACGACTACTACCTGGACGTGGGCCACTACTCACCCGGCCCCACCGTGTGGCATTCCGAAGACCACTACCTGGACATCGAGGTCCGCACCGGCGCCAGGGCCGAGCTCACCGACGTCGACGAGCTGCTGGACGCCGTGCGGCACGGATTGCTGACTCCCGAGGTCGCCGAGCAGGCGGTGCTGCGGGCCGTGGCCGCCGTCGACGGGTTGGCGTGCAACGGCTACGACCTGGCGCGGTGGCTGGCGCGGCACGGCATGGAACTGACCTGGCGCGGACCGTAGTCGTTTTCTGCCCCCGGCGGCGGGTATGCACCCGACATGCGGGTCGAGATCACCCACCCGGATCGGGTCATGTTCGGCAAGGACGGGTTCACCAAGCGCGACCTGGTCGACTACTACGGCGAGGTGGCCCAGACGATGCTGGCGCACCTGAAGGGCCGCCCGCTGACCGTGCAACGGTTTCCCCGGGGCATCGGCGAAAAAGGGTTCGTGCAGCAGGATTTCGCCGACACTTTGCCGGACTGGATGAGCGGGGTGGAGGTCGACAAAGAGGGCGGCACCCTGGTGCACCCGGTGGCCGAACGCCCGGAAGCGCTGCGCTGGTTGGCCAACCAGAACTGCATAACGCTGCACGTGTGGCAGTCGCGCCGCGGCAACCTGCACCATCCCGACCGGCTGGTCTTCGACCTGGACCCGTCCGACGCGGATTTCGCGGCGGTGCGCGCGACCGCCCACGCGGTGGCCGATGTGCTCGACGACCTCGGACTGGCCCGCTACGTGCAGACCACCGGATCACGCGGGCTACACGTGGTGGTGCCGTTGCGCGCCGAGGCCGACTTCGACACCGTGCGCCAATTCGCCCGGGACGTCGCCGAAGTCGTTGCGGCCGACGACGAGGCGCACCGCACCGTCGAGGCCCGCAAGGACAAGCGCGATGGCCGCATCTACCTCGACGTCATGCGCAACGCCTACGCGCAGACGGCCGTCGCACCCTACTCGGTGCGGGCCCGCGGCGGTGCGCCGGTGGCCACCCCGCTGGAGTGGGACGAACTGGACGCGCGTGGCCTGCGGGCGGATCGGTTCAGCATCCGCGATATCCCCAAACGGCTTGCTGAGCAAGGTGATCCGTGGGCAGACATGTTCCGGCATGCCCGCTCGCTGGGCGGTCCGCGCGAGCGGTTGGCGAAACTTCGTGCCTGAACTGCCGGATGTCGAAGGGTTCCGGCGCGAGCTCGCAAAGGCCTTGCCCCGCCGCCGGATTGAAAGCGTGGACGTCCGCGACCCGGGAATTCTGCGCAACGCCTCGGCCACCGCGCTCGCGCGGCGCCTGACCGGGCACCGCTTCGGCGCCCCGCGCCGGCACGGCAAATGGCTGATACTGCCGACCGACGGTCCGACGCTGCTGATTCACAGTGGCATGACCGGGCACCCGTATTACGCGAAGCCCGGCGCCCAGCCGGAAAAGTATGAACGGCTGGTGATGTCGCTCGACCAGGGTGAACTGCGCTACGCCGACCTGCGCAAGCTGCGCGGGGTCTGGCTGGCCGACGGCGAGGAAGAAGTCGCCGACGTGCTGGGTCCGCAGGGCCCCGACGCGCTCGGCCTGGGCCTGCGGGAGTTTCGCGGCGTGGTCGCCGGGCGACGGGGTCGCCTGAAGCCGACGCTGATGGACCAGTCGGTGATCGCCGGCCTGGGCAATCTGCTCGTCGACGAAATCTGCTGGCGGGCGGGGATACGGCCCAGCTTTGCGGTCACGGAGTTGGACGACGACGCCGTCAAGAAGTTGCATCGCGCGATGACGCAGGTGCTGCACACCGCGGTGCGCCACGGCCGGGTCCCCGGACTGTCGCGCTGGCTCACCGGGGCACGCGACGATCCCGACCCGCACTGCCCGCGCTGCGGCACCGCGCTTCGGCACGGCCGGATCGGCGGTCGGATGTCGTTCTGGTGTCCCGCATGCCAGCCCTAGCCGCGGCGACCGGACAGCCTGGTGGACCCGGCCACGTTGGGCGTAATCTCAGCTGCTATGAGCTCCCATTTCCGCCGGTGGATGCCGATCGCCGCGGTGACGGTCGTCGCCGCCGGCGCCCAGTTGAGTCCGGCAATCGCACGAGCGGATCTGCACAACATCACCTATCGGGCGAGGATCGACGCCCTGACGACCGGTAGCCAGGCCACGTTCGTGACGAACGGCGGTCAGACCAGCACGACCGGCCTTCCTTCCATGCCCGGCAACGTATTCGAAGCCAACACCGTGCTTCCCGATCCGGCGCAAGCCGGCCTGCGGATCGTGCTGCACTTTCCCTACGCGGCCAACGTGCATTGCGAGATCGATGCCGACGACAACGTTTTCACCCAGACCGACCAGATGGTGAGGCCGACGGCCGGCAACAGCGATCCCAACAACGGGGCGCTGCAGTGCGGCGCGCCGTTGCCCTGACAGACCTCAGGGCTTCCAACCGGTCGAGTCGGCCCACTCCCAGGCCCGCCGGTAGGCATCGAGGAACCACGGTTCCTTGACCTCGACGTACGCCGCGGTGTCCGTTCCGCCGTCCCGCTCGGCCGCGCGCTTGACGTTCAGGTAGTCGGCGCGGGCGTCGGGGTTGGCCGTCAGCCAGTCCACGAACAGCAGGGCGAACTGCTGGTTGGGCCAGCCGTCCACCCGGATGTGCACGTTGGTGGGTCGACCGGGGTCGGCCGAGGCGTGGATTCGCTTGAACCACAACGCCGGATCGTCCCGGCGATCGTAGCGTTCCACGGTGCTGCGGGCGTCGGGCTTGGCCACGTCCTCGGCGATGTGTTTGATGCGCGGATACCCGGCCGACAGCAACACCTCGACGAGTTCGTCTGCGACGGCCAAAGATTCCACGGTGATCTGAACGTCGATGACGTCCTTGGCGGGAAAGTCCGGCACCGCGGTTGAGCCGATGTGATCGACGCGCAACGCGCGGTGACCGCAGCTGGCCTTGAGGCGGTTCACAATTCGCTGTGCCTGGTCCGCCCAGCTCGGGTCGGGCGGCACCAACCGGGCCGGGGCCCGGACGATCCGGTGCGCGCTCAGGTTGTGTGCGAACGGGACGATGCGGTTGTTCCACACGTCGTGGGCGCGCTGGACCAAATCCTCGAGGCTGCCCGAGTTGTCCAGCCAGATGTCGGCGACCGCGCGGCGCTGCTCGTCGGTGGCCTGCGCGGCGATCCGCGCGCGGGCGTCATCCTCCGGCATGCCGCGCTGCTCGACCAGGCGCCGCAGCCGCACCTCGACGTCGGCGTAGACGATGACCACAAGCGGGAACAGCGGCGCCATCCCGGACTCCACCAGCAGCGGAATATCTTCGACCACAACGGAATCCTCGGGCACCGACGCGATGATCTCCGAACGGCGATTGCCCACCAGGGGGTGGACAATCCCGTTCAGCGTCTTGCGTGCCTCGTCGTCGCGAAAGGCCTTGGCGGCCAACGCCGGTCGATCCAGCGATCCGTCCGCGAGCAGGATGTCGCTCCCGAACGCCTCGACCAGCGCTGCCAGGCCGTCGGTGCCCGGTCGCACCACCTCACGCGCGATCACGTCACCGTCGACGATGACGGCACCGTACTTCTCGAACGTGGATGACAGCGCCGACTTGCCGGCGCCGATGCCACCGGTCAACCCGATACGCAGCATCGGCGATTAGGCGTTGCCGGCGAGTTTCTCCCGCAGAGCGGCCAATTGGGCGTCGCTGGCCAGCGATCCGCCCGCCTTCTCCGGAGGAGCGCCGTTGCCCGGCGACTGCTCGGCGTGCCCGGCAGCCTCGGCGGCGGCGAACTTCTCCATCTGCGCCGTGTGCATCTTGTGCCGGCGCTCGGCCTCGGCGTAGCGGGCTTCCCACTCGTTGCGCTGCTTGTCGAAGCCCTCGAGCCATTCGTTGGTCTCGGCGTCGAAGCCCTCGGGGAAGATGTAGTTGCCCTGCTCGTCGTAGCTGTCGGCCATGCCGTACTTGGCCGGGTCGAACTCGTCGGTGTAGTCCTCGTTGGCCTGCTTGAGCGACAACGAGATCCGGCGCCGCTCCAGGTCGATGTCGATGACCTTGACCATCGCGTCGTCGCCGACGGCGACCACCTGGTCGGGAACCTCGACGTGGCGCTCGGCCAGTTCGGAGATGTGCACCAGGCCCTCGATGCCCTCCTCGACACGCACGAACGCACCGAACGGAACCAGCTTGGTGACCTTGCCGGGCACGATCTGGCCGATGGCGTGGGTGCGGGCGAAGTGGCGCCACGGGTCTTCCTGAGTCGCCTTCAGCGACAACGAAACCCGCTCGCGGTCCATGTCGACGTCGAGCACCTCGACGGTGACCTCGTCGCCGACCTGAACAACCTCGGACGGGTGGTCGATGTGCTTCCAGGACAGCTCGGAGACGTGCACCAGGCCGTCCACACCGCCGAGGTCGACGAACGCGCCGAAGTTGACGATCGACGACACCACACCCTTGCGGATGGCGCCCTTCTGCAGCTGGTTGAGGAACTCGCTGCGCACCTCGGACTGGGTCTGCTCCAGCCAGGCGCGCCGGCTCAGCACCACGTTGTTGCGGTTCTTGTCCAGCTCGATGATCTTGGCCTCGATCTCCTTGCCGATGTACGGCTGCAGATCGCGCACCCGGCGCATCTCGACCAGCGAGGCGGGCAGGAAGCCGCGCAACCCGATGTCGAGGATCAGGCCACCCTTGACGACCTCGATGACGGTGCCCTTGACGGCCTCGTCCTTCTCCTTGAGCGCCTCGATGGTGCCCCAGGCGCGCTCGTACTGCGCGCGCTTCTTGGACAGGATCAGGCGACCCTCTTTGTCCTCCTTGGTGAGGACCAGGGCTTCGACCTCATCACCGACGGAAACGACCTCGTTGGGGTCGACATCGTGCTTGATGGAGAGTTCGCGGGCGGGGATGACCCCTTCGGTCTTGTAGCCGATATCGAGGAGCACCTCGTCCCGGTCCACTTTGACGATCGTGCCTTCGACGATGTCGCCATCGTTGAAGTACTTGATCGTTTTGTCTATTGCGGCGAGAAAGTCCTCGCTCGAGCCAATGTCGTTGACGGCTACTTGCGGCGAGGTGACGGCGGGACTCGGCATATTGTTGGGTTGCTCCGGACAGGTTGGGTCGTAGGGACAATTCTGGATTTACCTGTCGAGGCTACTCGACTGTGCACACGCTGGCCAAACTCAGCGTGATCCCGCCGGGTCGAGCGGCAGCCCCGAATGTGACGCCACACCGAATCCGCAGCAAACATTTCGCCATTGCACCAGTCTCGACAACGGGCTGAGCAGCGAATATGCGTCCGCGGGGCCCTCCGTGCGCCGCACCGGACCGATCGCCGCGCTAATGCGCCGCGGCGTCCCAGGAGCGGCCGTAACCGACCGAAACCTCCAGTGGCACGTCGAGAGGGTAGGCGCCGCCCATTTTGTCGCGTACCAGCGCCTCCAGCTGCTCTCGCTCGCCGGTGGCGACCTCGAACAGCAGCTCGTCATGCACCTGCAGCAGGATGCGGGAGGACAGCCCGGCGTCCTTGATCGCCCGGTCGACCTCGAGCATGGCCACCTTGATGATGTCGGCCGCGCTGCCCTGGATCGGCGCGTTGAGCGCCGCCCGCTCGGCGGCCTCGCGCACCTGGCGGTTGCTGCTGTCGAGTTCGGGCAGGTAGCGACGGCGGCCGAAGACCGTCGACGTGAAGCCGTCCTTGCGGGCCTGCTCCACGACATTCATCAGGTAGTCGCGCACCCCGCCGAACCGGGCGAAGTATTGCTCCATCTGGTCTTTGGCTTCCTCGGTGGAGATTTTCAGCTGCGCGGACAGCCCGTAGGCGCTCAATCCGTAGGCCAGGCCGTAGGACATCGCCTTGACCCGGCGGCGCAGTTCGGCGGTGACCTCGTCGATCGGCACGCCGAACGCCCGCGAGGCGACGAACGAGTGCAGGTCCTCGCCGGTGTTGAACGCCTCGATGAGGCCGGCGTCCTTGGACAGGTGGGCCATGATCCGCATCTCGATCTGGCTGTAGTCGGCCGTCATCAGCTCGCTGTAACCGTCGCCGACGACGAACGCGTCGCGGATCCGCCGGCCCGCCTCGGTGCGGATCGGAATGTTCTGCAGGTTCGGCTCGGTCGACGACAATCTGCCGGTGGCGGCGATGGTTTGGTTGAACGTGGTGTGGATGCGGCCGTCCGAGGCCACCGCGTTCAGCAACCCGTCGACGGTGACTTTGAGCCGGGTGGCGTCGCGGTGGGTCAGCAGGTGCTGCAGGAACGGATGGCCGGTCTTGTCGAACAGCGACTGCAGGGCGTCCGCGTCGGTGGTGTAGCCGGTCTTGGTGCGCTTGGTCTTCGGCATCTCCAGCTCGTCGAAGAGCACCGCCTGCAACTGTTTTGGCGAGCCCAGGTTGATCTGCTTACCGATCACCGCGTACGCCGCCTCGGCCGCGTCGCGGATCTGGTGCGCGAAATCGCTTTGCAGCTCGCCGAGCAGATCCAAATCGACTGCGATACCGGCGTTTTCCATGCCGGCCAGCACTCGCTGCACCGGGAGCTCCATCGTGCTCAACAACGAGGTGGAGTTGATCCGGGCCAGCTCCTCGTCGAGCGCGTCGGCCAGGTCCAGCACCGCCACCGCGCGCAGGATCAGCGTCTGCACCGCCTGGTCGTCGGTGCCCTCGTTGTCGTCGAGCAGCGAAAGTTGTTGCTGTTCAGGGTTTTCCGCGCGCAGCTCGCGGCGCAGGTAGCGCAGCGACAGGTCATCGAGGGAGAAGCTGCGCTGCCCCGGCCGCACCAGGTAGGCCGCCAGGGCGGTGTCGGAGGTGACGCCGGCCAGCGTCCAGCCCCGTCCGGCCAGGTCATGCATCGCCAGCTTGGCCTCGTGCAGCGCCTTGGGCGGACCAGGGTCGGCAAGCCAAGAAGCCAGCGCCGCTTCGTCTTCGGGATCCAGCGTCGCGGTGTCGATGTAGCGGCCCTCGCCGTCGGCGGAGACGATGGCCAGCGCGGTGGCGTCGGCGTCGTAGGCCAGGTGGGTGCCGACGACGGCCAGGCCGAACCGCTTTCCCGAGCTGTGCTCGGCCAGCCACACGGCCAGCTCACCGGCTTCCAGCGCACCGCCGCGCACGTCGAAGCCCTCGTCGACCTCGGGCTCCACCGCGGCCAGGGTTTCGAACAACCGGTCCCGCAACACCCGGAACTCCAGATCGTCGAAGAGCCGGTGAATCTGGTCGCGATCCCACGGCTGCAGCCGGAGCGTGTCCGGAGTCTGGGCCAGCGGCACGTCTTTGACGAGGTCGGTCAGCTCGCGGTTGCGGATGACGCTGGCCAGATGTTCGCGCAGCGCGTCGCCCACCTTGCCGCGCACCGAATCGACGTTGTCGACCAGCGCCTGCAGCGAGCCGTATTCGCCGATCCATTTGGAGGCGGTCTTCTCCCCCACCCCGGGGATGCCGGGCAGGTTGTCGCTGGGATCGCCGCGCAGAGCGGCGAAGTCGGGGTATTGCCGGGGCGTCAGCCCGTACTTCTCGACGACGGCGTCCGGGGTGAAGCGCGTCAACTCGCTGACGCCCTTGCGCGGATACAGCACCGTCACGTTGTCGCTGACCAACTGCAGCGAGTCGCGGTCGCCGGTGACCACCAGCACCCGGTAGCCCTCGTTTTCGGCCTGCGTGGCCAGGGTCGCGATCAGGTCGTCGGCCTCGAACCCCTCCTCGGCCAGCACCGTGATGCCCAACGCCGCCAGGACTTCCTTGGTGATGTCGATCTGGCCGCGGAACTCGTCGGGCGTCGCCGACCGATTGGCCTTGTACTCCGGGTAGCGCTCGGAGCGGAAGGTCTGCCGGGACACGTCGAACGCCGCCGCGATGTGGGTCGGCGCTTCGTCGCGCAGCAGGTTGATCAGCATCGCGGTGAAGCCGTAGACCGCGTTGGTGGTCAGCCCGCCGCGGGTCTTGAAGTTTTCGGCGGGTAGCGCGTAGAACGCCCGAAACGCCAGCGAGTTGCCGTCCAGCAGCATGAGCGTCGGCGTGGTTTCTTCCTCGCTGGCCTTCGGCGTGGTTTTCGTGGCGGGCACGGGTCTCACTCTAGGCATGCGCTACGACGAGTCACCGGAGCCGGCAGAACTGCAACACGTTTCAGTTTTGTGTATGAGCTGGGTAGTCTGGCCGGGTGCCAGAGGTCACCAGTACACAAGCCGCTATCGACGGGTGGTTCGCCACCGATGACGCCGGAAATCCCCACCTGATCGGCAGCAAGTGCCCCGAGTGCGGCACCTACGTCTTCCCGCCGCGGGAGAACAACTGCCCCAACCCGGCGTGCGCCAGCGACACCCTGGAGTCCGTCGCGTTGTCCACCCGCGGAACGCTGTGGAGCTACACCGAGAACCGGTATCCGCCGCCCGCGCCCTACCCGGCGGCCGACCCGTTCGAACCATTCGCCATCGCCGCGGTGGAGCTGGCCGACGAGGGGATCATCGTGCTCGGCAAGGTGGTCGAGGGCACGCTGGCCGCCGACCTGAAGGTCGGCATGGAGATGGAGCTGGCCACCATGACACTGTTCACCGACGACGACGGCGTCGAGCGCCTCGTGCACGCTTGGAAGGTCGCCCGATGAGCCCTGAACCGCTCTACATCCTCGGCGCCGGGATGCACCCGTGGGGCAAATGGGGCCGCGACTTCACCGAATACGGCGTGGTCGCCGCGCGCGCCGCGCTGGCCGAGGCGGGCCTGGACTGGCAGCAGATCCAGCTGGTCGCCGGCGCCGACACCATCCGCAACGGCTACCCGGGCTTCATCGCGGGGTCGACGTTCGCCCAGAAGCTCGGCTGGAACGGCGTGCCGGTCAGCTCCAGTTACGCCGCCTGCGCCAGCGGCTCGCAGGCGCTGCAGAGCGCGCGCGCCCACATCCTGGCGGGCTTCTGCGACGTCGCGCTGGTGATCGGGGCCGACACCACCCCGAAGGGCGCGTTCGCCCCGGTCGGCGGCGAACGCAAGAACGACCCCGACTGGCAGCGCTTCCACCTCATCGGTGCGATGAACCCGGTGTATTTCGCGCTGCTGGCGCGCCGCCGGATGGACCTCTACGGCGCGACGTCCGAGGACTTCGCCGCGGTGAAGGTGAAGAACTCCCAGCACGGCCTGCAGAACCCGAATGCCCGCTACCGCAAGGAATCTTCGGTCGAGGACGTGCTGGCGAGCCCGGTGGTCTCCGACCCGTTGCGGCAGCTCGACATCTGCGCCACCTCCGACGGCGCCGCGGCGCTGATCGTGGCCAGCGCCGAGTTCGCCCGCAAGCATCTCGGTTCGCTCGAGGGCGTGCCGTCGGTGCGCGCGGTCAGCACGGTCACGCCGCGCTACCCACAGCACCTGCCCGAATTGCCGGACATCGCAACGGATTCCACCGCCGTCGTGGCGGCACCGGAGCGGGTGTTCAAGGATCAGATCCTCGATGCGGCCTACGCCGAGGCGGGCATCGGTCCCGAGGACGTGAGCCTGGCCGAGGTCTACGACCTGTCCACCGCGCTGGAGCTCGACTGGTACGAGCACCTGGGGCTGTGCGCCAAGGGTGAAGCGGAGGAGCTGCTGCGCAGCGGCGCCACCACGATCGGCGGCCGGGTCCCGGTCAACCCGTCGGGCGGGCTGGCGTGCTTCGGCGAGGCGATTCCCGCGCAGGCGATCGCTCAGGTCTGCGAGCTGACCTGGCAGCTGCGTGGCCAGGCCACCGGCCGGCAGGTGGAGAACGCCACCGTCGGGGTGACCGCCAACCAGGGGTTGTTCGGGCACGGCTCGTCGGTGATCGTCGCGCGCTAGGACCCTCCCGGGCGATCAGCCTTCGTCGTCGGTGTCGAGGGTCTCCAGCACGACTTCGGCCACCCGCTTCATCGTGGTCCGGCGGTCCATGGCGGCGCGCTGAATCCACTTGAACGCCTCGGGCTCGGTCATGCCCTGCTTGGTCTGCAGCAGGCCCTTGGCGCGCTCGACGACCTTGCGCGTCTCGAGCCGGTCCGACAGCGTCGCGACCTCGCGTTCCAGCTCGGCGATCTCGCCGAAACGGCTGACGGCCAGTTCGATGGCCGGGATGAGGTCGCTGATTGTGAAGGGTTTCACCAGGTAAGCCATCGCGCCGGCGTCGCGCGCCCGCTCCACCAGATCGCGCTGGCTGAACGCGGTCAGCACCACGATCGGCGCGATGCGCTTGCTGGCGATCTCCGATGCGGCGTCGATCCCGTCGCGGCGCGGCATCTTCACATCCATGATCACCAAATCGGGCCGATGGGCTTCCGCCAATTCGACGGCTTCCTGTCCGTCGCCGGCCTCCCCGACGATCTCGTAACCCTCCTCTCGGAGCATCTCGGCGAGATCCATGCGGATGAGCGCTTCGTCTTCAGCGATCAGGACCCGGCGCGGCACAGCGGCGTCGGTGTCGGTCGTGGGGCCTGTCATGACGCATATTGTGTCGTGAACGCCTCAGACCAGCGACCTCGGGGGCGGTGAGGCAGTTGAGCACTCGTGATCCTCTATGGTGGGAGGCTGCCTCTAAGGTAAGAGGCCGCGCGCCCTCGTATCCCAACTGGCAGAGGAAACGGATTCAAAACCCGTACAGTGTGAGTTCGAATCTCACCGAGGGCACCACACCCGCCGCGTCCCGGCCGGGCGTCCCGGTCGAGCGTCCCGCTTCACATCGACGCGCCGCAGGAGCCGCGGGCGCTTTCCGGTACCGAAGTTGACCCTCTGCGGGCTTCACCAAACCCGTCGGTCTGTTATTGAGGCCTATACCTTCCAATGGTATGGATTCAGCCCCGTTTATAAACTCCGCGCAAATTTCGACAAACAATGCATTGTCACGAGCGCGATGAATTCAGATTATTTTTTTCCGGCCCCGCGACGCGCGCGCCGAAATGCATCCAGCAACGGCTTCGTTCGCGTGGGCCCATGCTCGGGGATTCCGTGCCGACCGGACCGTCGGGGTGGGCCTCACCCCTCGTCGAGGCCCACCGTCCGGTTCAGTCGCCGAATGATCGGGTGATGCAGACCTGGTCTGACGCAGAGACATTCAGCCCCGTGGCGTCGTTACCGATGGAGTCGCCCGCGACCCGGAGAAGCCAGCTCGGCTCGCTACAGGCGGCACTACAGCCGTCCATGAGCACGGCGGTGAGAGCAAGGATTAACGCAAGAACGAATCTCTTGAGACCCGCCATCAGGCACCCCTTAGTCGAGGCGAACACGTGTCGAACAGCCCTGCCCAACACGTGTTAAATAACCATAACGATCCATTCGCAAACCCGATTACAACCCGATAACAAAGTTGTTATCAGACTCGGGAAACTCGCGGGAGCGAAAACGGCAATATTCATGCCGCAGTCGACAAAATTCGCTGCTCAGCGGTTAGGCTTACACCCGTGGCGGCCAAGAAGTGTGGTGCCCCACCAACACGCCTAGACGGCTCCTCGGAGCGCCCGGACTGCGTGGCCGCGGCGCGGGCCCAGTCACGCGACCGCACTCAGCACTACGCCGACAGCGCCGCACGCGAGTATCGAGTGCTCATGATCGCGGCCTGGCTTGCAGTGGCAGTCTCCACCACTTTCGTCGTGCTGCAGGTCGTCACCGGGGCCTGGATCTGGCAGATAGTCCTCGTCAGTTCAGCCTCCGCGGTGATCTTCGCGTGTGTGCCGTGGCTGCACCGCTTCGGTGACCTGGTTGCGCCGCTGACCTTCATCGGTGCCGCCTACGTCACGGTCTTCGTCACCTGCTGGGATTCGGGCACCGCCTCGGGCGCCCAGTTCTTCTTGGTGGTAGGCGCCTGCCTGGTGGTGCTGGTGCTGGGGCTTGATCACATCGTGTTGGCCGCGATCCTGGCGGCGATCGCCGCCGGCCTGATCATCGCCCTGGAATTCCTGGTTCCCCGCGACACCGGTCTGGTGCCGGCTTGGGCGCAGTCCATGATGTTCGTCGTCACCATCGTCTCCGCCTGCGTGATGGTGTTCATCACGGTGTCGTACGCGCTGCGCGACACCCAGCGCGCGGAGGCGGTGATGGAATCCGAGTACGCGCGGTCCGAGGCGCTGCTGGCCAACATGTTGCCGGGCAGCATCGCCGAACGCCTCAAGAGCGCCGACCGGAACGTGATCGCCGACAAGTACGACGAGGCCTCCGTCCTGTTCGCCGACATCGTCAGCTTCACCGAACGCGCCAGCAGCACCACCCCCGCCGACCTGGTGCGCTTCCTCGACCGGCTGTACGGCGCCTTCGACGAGTTGGTGGACAGGCACGGCCTGGAGAAGATCAAGGTCAGCGGCGACTCCTACATGGTGGTCAGCGGGGTGCCGCGCGCGCGGCCGGACCACGCCTTCGCCCTGGCCGCTTTGGCGCTCGACATGGCCAATGTTGCTGCCGCACTGAAGGATCCGCATGGCCAGGCGATCCCGTTGCGGATGGGCATGGCGTGCGGGCCCGTCGTGGCCGGCGTCGTGGGCTCGCGACGGTTCTTCTACGACGTATGGGGCGACGCCGTCAACGTCGCGTCGCGGATGGAGTCCACCGATTCGGTGGGCCGAATCCAAGTGCCCGAGGCGATGTATGAACGCCTCAAACACGAGTTCGTTCTGCAGGAGCGCGGCCGGATCGAGATCAAGGGCAAGGGCGTTATGCGCACCTGGTATCTGATCGGTCGCAAGGCGGGCGAAGAACCCACCGACCTGCGTGCCGAAGATCCGCGCACGGTCCACGTCTGACGAAAGTCCCTGTACCACCGCTCACGTTTGTGCCAGACTGCGGCCATGACTATCTCCCCTGGCTCTCCTGGAACCCACCCCGTTCCAAGCCTGCTGCCGCATCTGTGGAAATCCGCTCTGCTGTCGGGAATTCTGTCTCTTGTCCTCGGTGTCCTGGTGCTGGCGTGGCCGGGAATTTCCATCCTGGTCGCCGCCGTCGCCTTCGGCGTTTATCTGTTGATCACCGGCATCGCGCAGGTCGTCTTCGCGTTCTCGTTGCATGTCTCGGCGGGCAGCCGGGTCCTGCTGTTCATCAGTGGCGCAGCGTCGTTGATCCTCGCGCTGCTGGCATTCCGCCATTTCGGTCAGGGATACGCAATCCTGCTGCTGGCCATCTGGATTGGCGTCGGGTTCATCTTCCGCGGTGTCGCCACAACGATTTCGGCCGTCAGTGACCCACACCTGCCGGGTCGAGGCTGGAACATCTTCGTCGGTGTGATCAGCCTGCTCGCCGGCATCGTCGTGCTGGCCTCGCCGTTCCAATCCATCGTCACCCTGGCGATCGTGGTCGGCGCGTGGTTCGTCGTCATCGGCGTATTCGAGATCATTTCCTCGTTCGGAATTCGCAAGGCCTCCAAGACCCTCGCCGGCTGACGAGGGCACCGGTAGCGGAGGCGCCGACTCATCTACTACACTCTGTCGTAGCCGTTGGTCGGCCCTCCGCAGTCTCGGGAGATGACAGATGAATGTCGTCGATATTTCTCGGTGGCAGTTCGGTATCACTACCGTCTACCACTTCATCTTCGTGCCGCTCACCATCGGTTTGGCGCCGCTGATCGCCATCATGCAGACGGTGTGGGTGGCCACCGGCAACACCGCCTGGTACCGGCTGACCAAGTTCTTCGGCAAGCTGTTCCTGATCAACTTCGCCATCGGCGTGGCGACCGGGATCGTCCAGGAATTCCAGTTCGGGATGAACTGGTCGGAATACTCGAAGTTCGTCGGCGACATCTTCGGTGCGCCACTGGCGATGGAGGGGTTGTTCGCCTTTTTCTTCGAGTCCACCTTCATCGGGTTGTGGATCTTCGGCTGGAGCCGGCTGCCGAAGCTGATACACCTGGCCTGCATCTGGATCGTCGCGTTCGGCGTCAATGCGTCGGCGTTCTTCATCATCGCGGCGAACTCGTTCATGCAGCACCCGGTCGGCGCGCACTACAACCCGGCGACGCGACGCGCCGAGTTGGACGACATCTTCGCCCTGCTCTCCAATAACACTGCGCAAGCGGCGTTTTCACACACCGTGACCGGGGCGCTCCTGGTTGCGGGCACCTTCGTCGCCGCGGTCAGCGCCTGGTGGATGGTGCGCTCACGCACGCAGGCGTCCGCCACGCCCAAGGGGCAGACCGATGCCCGCACCATGTTTCGTCCGGCGGCCATCCTGGGCTGTGGGGTGGTGCTGCTCGCCACCGTCGGCCTGTTCTTCACCGGCGACCGGCAAGGCAAGCTGATGTTCGTCCAGCAGCCGATGAAGATGGCGTCGGCGGAGGCGTTGTGCCACAGCCAAACCGATCCCGACTTCTCGGTGCTGACGATCGGAACGCACAACAACTGCGGCAGCGTCGCCGAGGTGATCAAGGTGCACTACGTGCTGCCGTTCCTGGCCGAGGGCAAATTCAGCGGCGTGACGCTGCGTGGGGTGGACGAGTTGCAGCAGGAGTACCAGCAGCGCTTCGGGCCAGACGACTACCGGCCGAACCTGTTCGTCACCTATTGGTCCTTCCGGGCGATGATCGGGTTCCTGGCGATCCCGGTGCTGTTCGCCCTGACCGTGTTGTGGGTCACCCGCGGCGGGCGAACACCCAAGAGCCGCTGGATGTCCTGGTTCGCCCTGCTCACCATCCCGACGCCGTTCCTGGCCAACATCTCCGGGTGGGTGTTCACCGAGATGGGCCGTCAACCCTGGGTGGTGGCACCCAATCCCACTGGGGACCAATTGATTCGGATGACCGTGCGCGAAGGGGTGTCACATCACGTGCCCGGCATGGTCGTCACCTCGCTGGTGACCTTCACCCTCGTCTACGCGGTGCTCGCAGTCCTGTGGTTCTTCCTGCTCAAGCGCTACACCGTCGAGGGGCCGCTGGAACACGACGCGGAACCCGCTCCCCCGCAGGCGCCCAGCGATGACGAGGTGGCACCTCTGTCCTTCGCGTACTGACGAGGGCTTACCCGACGCCGAAAGGAGTTGCGACGGTGGGACTGCAGGAAGTGTGGTTCGGCATCCTCGGGGTGCTGTTCCTGGGTTTCTTCATCCTCGAGGGCTTCGACTTCGGCGTGGGCATGTTGATGGAGCCGTTCGCCCGCGTCGGCATCGGCGAACCCGAGCCGCTGCGCCGCACGGCGCTCAACACCATCGGACCGGTGTGGGACGGCAACGAGGTCTGGCTGATCGTCGGCGGCGCCGCGATGTTCGCCGCCTTCCCCGCCTGGTACGCCACCGTGTTCTCCACGCTGTACCTGCCGCTGCTGGCGATCCTTTTCGGCATGATCGTGCGCGCCGTGGCCATCGAGTGGCGCGGCAAGATCGATGACACCAAATGGCGCGGCTGGGCCGACGCCGCCATCGCTGCCGGGTCGTGGCTGCCGGCCGTTCTGTGGGGCGTCGCGTTCGCCGTCCTGGTGCGTGGGCTCCCGGTCGAGGCCGACGGCCACATTCACCTCTCGATCACCGACGTGCTCAACCCCTACACGGTGCTGGGCGGCCTGGCCACCGCCGGACTGTTCTTGTTCTACGGGGCGACGTTCGTCGCGTTGAAGACCTCGGGCGCCATCCGCGACGACGCCTATCGGTTCGGCGTCTGGTTATCACTTCCGGTCACCGGACTGGTTGCGGCGTTTGGGCTCTGGACGCAGCTGGCGCACGGCAAGGGCTGGACCTGGCTGGTGCTGGCCGTGGCGGTGCTGGCGCAACTGGCGGCGGTGCTGCTGGTGTGGCGCCGCGCGTCCGACGGCTGGGCGTTCACCTGCGTCGCGCTGGTGGTGGCGGCGGTGGTCATTCTGCTCTTCGGCTCGCTGTATCCGAACCTGGTGCCCTCGACGCTGAACCCGCAATGGAGCCTGACCATCTACAACGCCTCGTCCACCCACTACACTCTCAAGGTCATGACGTGGGTGACGGCGTTCATGGCCCCGCTGACGGTGATCTACCAAGCCTGGTCGTATTGGATTTTCAGGCAACGGATCTCGGCCGACCGGATACCCGCGCCGATCGGACTGGCAAGGCGCACGACCTGAGCGGTACGGACCGTGCCAGCCGGGCGCCGCTAGACCCGAGACTGTGGCGAGCGTCGGCGGCGGTGCGCCGCTACCTTGCCGCCGTGGTGGGCTGCGGCGTGGTGATCTCCGGTTGCGCGATCGGGTCCGCGATCATCTTGGCGCGTATCGTCGCCGGCGTCGTCGGCGACCCCGCCCCGAGCCTGCACGCCTGGCTGGGTCCGCTGTCAATCCTGTTGGCGCTCTGGACGGTCCGCGCGCTGACGCATTGGCTTCAGGCCCGGTTGGGACAACGTGGAGCCAGCGCGGTCATCGCCGACCTGTCCGGCCAGGTGCTGGCCGCGGTGACCGCCAGGCAACCCGGTGAACTGGCGACGCAGCGCGACACCGCCGCCGTCGTCGTGACCCGCGGACTGGATGGCTTGCGCCCGTACTTCACCGGGTACCTGCCGACGTTGATGCTCGCCGCGATCCTGACCCCGGCCACCGTCGCCGTGGTCGCCGCCTACGACCTGAAATCGGCCGCAGTCGTGGCGATCACGCTGCCCCTGATACCGATCTTTATGGTGCTGATCGGGCTGGCGACCGCCGACCGGTCGGCCGCGGCGCTGGCCGCGATGACGACGCTGCAGGCCCGGTTGCTCGACCTGATCGCCGGCATCCCCACCTTGCGGGCGCTGGGCCGCAGCTCGGGCCCCGAACACCGCATCGCCGAACTGGCTGCGGCACACCGCCGCTCGGCCATGGCGACGCTGCGCATCGCATTCCTGTCGGCCCTGGTGCTCGAGCTGCTGGCCACGCTCGGGGTGGCGCTGATCGCGGTCGGGATAGGTTTTCGCCTGGTGTTCGGCGAGATGACCCTGACCACCGGGTTGACCGTCCTGTTGCTCGCGCCGGACGTGTACTGGCCGCTGCGCCGCATCGGCGTGGAATTCCATGCCGCGCAGGACGGCAGGGCCGCAGCCGGTGCCGCGTTCGCCCTCATCGGCGAGCCGGCCGCGCCGACCGCCAAGACTCAGACGGTCACGGCCCGCGGCGCGCGGATCCGCCTCGACCATCTGACCGTTACCGGCCGCGACGGGCAGGCGCCGTACGATCTGAGCGCGGTCATCGAGCCCGGCTCGGTGACGGTGCTCACCGGACGTAACGGCGCCGGCAAGAGCACCGCCCTGCAGGCGGTCGCCGGCATCAGCGTGCCCTCATCGGGCCGGGTCAGCGTGGACGGCGTCGACGTCGCCGGCCTCGAGCCGGCCGGCTGGTGGGCGCAACTGTCCTGGCTGCCGCAACGTCCGGTGCTCGTGCCGGGCACCGTCGACGACAACCTGAAGCTGCTCGGAGAGCTGCACGACGCCGAAAAGGCTTGTGCCGATTCCGGATTCGACGCGGTGCTGGCCGAGCTGCCAGATGGCGGCGCCACGGTGCTCGGGCGCGGCGGCACCGGATTGTCGCTGGGGCAGCGGCAGCGGCTGGGTCTGGCCCGTGCGCTCGGCTCGACGGCCGCCGTGCTGTTGCTCGACGAGCCGACCGCACACCTGGACGCGGCCACCGAGGACCGCGTGTTGCGGGCCATCGTCGAGCGGGCCCGCGCGGGTGCGACGGTGATCGTCGTCGGCCATCGTGCGCCGGTGCTGGCCATCGGTGACCGGGTCGTCGAAGTCGTCGCCGACCGGAGGGCGCATTATGCACCGGCGTGATCCGCTCGAGGACGCCTGGACGCTGCTGCGCCCGCGGCTGCCGCGCGTACTGACGGCGATAGCGCTCGGGGTGCTCTCGCTGGGAAGTGCGCTGGCGTTGGCCGGTGTGTCGGCGTGGCTGATCACGCGGGCATGGCAGATGCCGCCCGTGCTGGACCTGTCGGTGGCGGCGGTCGCGGTCCGGATGTTCGCGATCTCGCGGGGCGTGCTGCACTACTGCGAGCGACTGGCCACCCACGACACGGCCTTGCGCGCCGCCGGCACCGCCCGGGTGCAGATCTACCAGCGGCTGGCGCGCGGACCGGTGGCGGCCGCCGTCCGGCTGCACAGCGGTGAACTGGTGGCGCGGGTCGGCGCCGACGTCGACGAGCTGGCCAACGTGCTGGTGCGCGCCCTGGTGCCGATCGGGGTCGCGGTGGTGCTGGCGCTGGCGGCGACCGCCGTCGTGGCGGCCATTTCACCGGCGGCGGCCGTGGTGCTGGCCGGCTGTCTGCTGATCGCCGGCTTCGTCGCGCCCCGGCTCGCCGGCCTCGCGGCCGCGGCCCAGGAAGACGTTGCGCGGCAGCATCATTCCGAGCGCGACACATCGGCGATGGTGGCGCTCGAACATGCGCCCGAGCTTCGTGTCGCCGGCCTGCTGCCCGACGTCATCGCCGAATCGCAACGCCGGCAACGCGCGTGGGGCGACGCTCTGGACGCCGCCGCCAAACCGGCGGCCATTGCCGAGGCGATGCCGACCGCCGCGATCGGGGCGAGCGTGCTGGGCGCGGTGGTGTGCGGGATCGGATTGGCGCACGCGGTCGCGCCCACCACGCTGGCGGTGCTGATGCTGCTACCGCTGTCCGCCTTCGAAGCGATGACGCCGTTACCGGCCGCCGCGGTCCAATTGACGCGGTCGCGGATCGCCGCGCGCCGCCTGCTCGAGCTGACGCCGCCCGGACCCCAGAACGCGGCGGCGAGGGCGCCCGCACCGGTCGGGCCCGGACGGTTGTCGGCCGACGTGCGTTCCGGTCATGACGGCGCCGCACGCTCGACCCGGATAGCGGTGGACCTGGCGCCGGGTGCGCGGCTGGCCGTTACCGGCGCCAGCGGTTCCGGCAAGACGACGCTGTTGATGACGCTCGCCGGCCTGCTGCCGCCCCTGGACGGGCGGGTGACGCTGGACGGCACCGCCGTGAACGAGTTCGGCGAGGCCGACTTGCGCAGCGCGATCGGGTTTTTCGCCGAGGACGCCCATATTTTCGCCACCACCGTCCGCGACAACCTGTTGGTCGCGCGCGGAGACTGCACCGACGAGGAAATGACGGCAGCGCTGCGCGCCGTAGGCCTGGGTGGCTGGCTCACCGGTCTGCCCGACGGGTTGGCCACCGTGCTCACCGGTGGGGCGCAAGCGGTTTCGGCCGGCCAGCGCCGAAGGCTGTTGCTGGCCCGGGCGGTGCTCTCGCCCACGCGGATCGTGCTGCTCGACGAGCCCAGCGAGCACCTCGATGTCACCGACGCCGAACAGGTTCTCCGCGACCTGCTGGCCCCGGATTCGCGGTTGATGTCGGCGGAGCGGACGGTGGTGGTGGCGACCCACCACCTGCCCAAGGGCTTCGACTGCCGTCAACTACGCGTCGCTCAGGAGGCGCCGCAAGACGTCGTCGAGTGTCTCCGCGTTGGCGCTCGGGTAGCGCAACCTGGACGGGCAGCGTCCCCACAAGACCAGCGGTAACTCGTGGGGCGCGAGTTCTATCACGATGCCCGCCTCGGCCGGAATTGCCGACAATCCCGGTGCCACAACCACATCGGGCCGGTGGCCGCTTCGTAGCGTCACCGGCCGGGTTATCGCGCAGGCATCGCGCCAGCGGCGCGATTCCACCAGGGCCGGCAGCGCGTCGAATGCCGCGAGCGCGTGGGTGACCATGGCCGGGTCCGAGAGCGGCCGGACGCTGTGGTCGTCGTCGCCCACCAGATCCCACCGGTGCAGCACCGCTTCGCTATGGCTGTGCATGGCCAACCGCTCGGCGGTCATTTCCCAGCCCGTGTACATGATGGTGTCGTCCGCTTTGAGGGCGGCGACGCTCGACTCGAAGCGAGCGGCGTGCTCTACCAACCGCTTTCGGAGGACAGGATCTGGCAACGCCCGAAACGGCGGCTCGCGTACCTCCCACGAACGCGTCGCCCTCGCTGGCCGGCCCGCCAGATATTCCTCGATGAGGTCAGCCCGTTCGGCCGCTGCGGCAGTCACATGGGCGGTGAGCTCGTGGGCGCTCCAGCCGGTGCACCAGGTTGGCGCGGATGCCTCGCATTTGGACAGGCTGGAGATGAACGCGCGCATGGCTTCATCCCGCAGGCTTACGCTGTCTGTCATGGTGCCGAAAGGAACTCCCGGATGAATTCGCGGCTGGCGTTCTCGTGCAGTCCCCACCCAACCGTCCGGGTCGGCGCAGCGCTAGCCGTTTTCCGACATCACAGTTGGGCGCACTCAGAGGTGTCGCCGGCGCGGCATGAACTCCAGCGACAGCAGCACGAACAATAGCGGCACGATCTGCGTCATGGAGATCAGCGCGTAGCGGCGGGCGTCCAGCGCGTGCCACTTGCGCACATACCGGTACAACGACTCCAGCGCGATCAAGGGGTCGAGAACGTGGATCAACCGGTAGAAGACGCGCTGCGTCCAGCCGCGGTTCTTGTCGTCGAAGATCTCCGGGAATGCGGCGAAGGCCAGCGAGACCCGCTGCGCGCCAGTCTCTTTACCGGCCATGATCATGTCGACGCTGAGGCGCTCGTCGAGCCCGTTGGGCGCGCTGCGCCTGCGCCACGGCACATCGAGGGTGATGTCGCTGCCCGCGCCCGCCGTGGCGTACCGGTGGAATGCCTGCACCGTTCCCGCCTTGTCCCGGGCGATGATGAGCTGGATGCCGGGGAAACGGCCCTCCAGCACGCCGTCGAGGTTCATGTGGAATCCCCGATCGGCGTGGGCCCCCTTGGACGACTCGTGCACCACCTCGGTCAGCTCGGCCAGCAGCTCGTCGTCGAGTCCCTGCTCCGGCACGATTTCGGTTGTCACACCGCAATTGTGGGTGCGCTTGACCGCCTGACGCAGGTTGCGGAATTTGCGGCCGACCATGTCGAAGCCGGCCACGTCGACCACCACATCACGGCCAATCGGAATGGGCCGCAACGATTGTCCCAACACCGTCGAATCGGTCCACAGGCCCAGCCGCCGCTCGCCGCACCCCACGACGGCGATGCGCCAGCCGTGGGCGTGGCAGGTGGCGGCGAAATCGGCCACCAGTTCCGGGAACTGGGCCTCGTCCCCGATCGGGTCACCGCTGACCACGGCGATTCCCATCCGCGTACGGTAGGCCAGCGCCGCGGTGCCGTCGGCGGTGAAGTGATAGCTCTTGCCGGTCTGCATGGTGAACGGTGCCAGTGCGTCGCCGGCCGTCGCGTCGATCAGCTGCCACACCCGCGGCAGGTCACCGGGCCGCGGATACGAGGTCGTCGGCCACATCAGCACCATGCCCGAGCCGGCGATCACCAGGTCGCCGAGCAGATCGAACGACAGCACGTGCAGGCCCAGCCCGGCCAGCACGAAAAAGGCGGCGGCGATGGCGTGCATGGTCGTCACCGGGCGGCCCAGGAAGATGCCGCGAGCCATCCAGGCCACCGCCACCAGCACGGTCAGCGACCAGGCCAACCGGTCGGTGTAGTTCCAGCTCGGATGGCTATGGTGCCGCGCGAGGATCTCGATGAGCCAGCACGCCGCGCCGAACAGCGCCAACGCGCCGATCAAGCGGGCCGCGAGCGAATCGACCGACACGACAACGCGTTCGCGCGCGCGGGGTCTTGCTGCCGTGACGTCCACCACTGGCCCGTTCACAATCACCTCCCGATGCGCTGACATCAGCTGGGCGGCTTGATCGCCGCCTCTGCACCGAATACCCGACTACGTCAAAGCTACGCCCGGTTACGGCCGTTTAGGGCACGAATTCGCGCGGAGATTCCGTAGCTATTAGGTCACGTTTTACCGGCCCGAAGATGGGAAGTATTTCAGGACGCCTTCTTGCACCACCGTGGCCAGCGGTTGCCCTGATCGGTCGAAGAAGTGCCCGGCCCCCAGGCCCCGGGAATCGGCCGCCACCGGCGACGATGTGGCGTACAACACCCAGTCGTTGAAGTTGACCTGCCGGTGAAACCAAATGGAATGATTGGCCGACGCGGCGAATATGCGGTCGAATCCCCAGGAAAGGCCGTGCGTCGTGATAACCGAGTCCAATACCGTGGTGTCCGACGAATACACCATTGTTGCCGTGTGCAATATGGGGTCGTCGGGAACTTCCCCCAACGCCTTGACCCAGACCCGATTGTGCGGGAGCCGATCGCCCTTCGTTCGCATCACCCACGCCGGATCGTTGGTGTAACGCCATTCGATGGGCTGCAGGGCGTTGACGAAGTGCGGAACGGTCTCCTCGTAGCCGCGCAGGAGTTCACCGATCGTGGGCTGGGTGTGCGGCTCGGCCACCTCCGGCGGCTCGATGCCGTGTTCCAGGCCGCGGCCGCCGGACATGTAGGAGACCAGGGCCGTGGACAGCAGCGTGCCGTCTTGCACTGCATCGACGCGCCGGTTGGCGAACCGGCGCTCGTCGCGCAGCCGTGTCACCCGGAACTCGATGTCCTTGGCGGTGTCCCCGCCGTTGATGAAGTGCACCGACAGCGCGCCCGGCGGCAGGTCGGCGCGAACCAGGCTGCGGCTGCTCGCGACGAATGACTGCGACATGAGCTGGCCGCCGAAGGTCCGCATCGGGTTCTTGCTGGGATGCGAGCCGATGAACAGGTCGTCGTCGACACGGCGGAGGTCGAGGGTCGCCAGCAGCTCGACGAAATCCGGATGGGTCTGCGTCGCGGCTTCGTCAACCGCATTCGGCTCCTGAGACTCACCGCCGGCCGGCACACGCTCTCCTCTAGTTAGACGTCGTCCTCCCCGATCCGGTGCACATGGATGAGGTTGGTTGACCCTACTGTGCCAGGTGGCGCGCCGGCGACGATGACCACCAGGTCGCCCCGCTTGTAGCGACCGAGTTCCAGCAGCGACTTGTCGACCTGGCGGATCATGCCGTCCGTGGAGGTCATCATCGGGACGATGAACGTTTCGGTGCCCCAGGTCATGGCCAGCTGACTGCGCACCTCCGGCCACGCGGTGAAGGCCAGCAGCGGCAGCGGGGTGTGCAGGCGCGCGAGGCGCTTGACCGTGTCGCCGGACTGGGTGAAAGCGACCAGTGCCTTGGCGTCGAGGCGCTCACCGATGTCGCGTGCCGCGTAGGAGATCACGCCGCGCTTGGTGCGCGGCACGTGCGTCAGCGGCGGCGCGGCCGTGGAGTTGTCCTCGACGGCGCAGATGATGCGCGCCATGGTCCGGACGGCCGCCAGCGGATACTTCCCCACCGAGGTTTCCCCGGACAGCATCACCGCGTCGGCGCCGTCCAGGACGGCGTTGGCGACGTCGGAGGCCTCCGCCCGGGTCGGCCGTGAGCTCTCGATCATCGAGTCGAGCATCTGGGTCGCCACGATCACGGGTTTCGCGTTCTCCCGGGCCATCTGGATGGCCCGCTTCTGCACCAGCGGCACCTCTTCCAGGGGCAGTTCGACGCCCAGGTCGCCGCGGGCCACCATGATCGCGTCGAAGGCCAGCACGATGGCCTCCAGATTGTCGACGGCCTCGGGCTTCTCCAGCTTCGCGATCACCGGCACCCGCCGGCCGACGCGGTCCATCACCTCGTGCACCAGTTCGACGTCCGAGGGTGAACGCACGAACGAGAGGGCGATCAGGTCGACACCGAGCTCCAGCGCGAAGGTGAGGTCCTCGATGTCCTTGTCCGACAAGGCCGGTGCGGTCACGTTCATGCCCGGCAGCGAGATGCCCTTGTTGTTGCTGACCGGTCCGCCCTCGACGACCGTGCAGATGACGTCGTCACCGTCGATGCCGTCGATCACCAGGCCGACCTTGCCGTCGTCGACCAGGATGCGGTCGCCGACGGCGGCGTCCTCGGCCAGCTTCTTGTAGGTGGTCGATACGCGGTCGTGGTCGCCGTCGCAGTCGGCGACGGTGATCCGCACCGTTTCGCCGTCGGCCCAGTACGTGGGACCGGTGGCGAAACGACCCAGCCTGATCTTGGGGCCCTGCAGGTCGGCGAGCACACCGACGGCTCGGCCCGTCGCGTCGGAAGCGGACCTGACGCGTTCGTAGGCGGATTTGTGATCCGAGTAGTCGCCATGGCTGAAGTTCAGCCTTGCGACGTCCATTCCGGCCTCAACCAGGGCCAGGATCGACTCATCCGAATTGGTCGCAGGGCCAAGGGTGCAGACGATCTTCCCGCGTCTACTCACGCCGACCCAGCATAGTCGTGTGTAACCCCCACGGCCCGCAGATTGGCGCCCCGCGCAGTGTGCTTTTACCCACCAAGAACGGTGGGAAACAAGGGGAAGGCGGGCAGGTTACGCAGCACCGTCCACGCGATCGTCGCGACAAGGGCGGTGAGCAACGCGGCCCTGGGCGCAACCCCCTTGCCGCGGGCGCGGCGCACCAGCACCCATGCGGCCAGCAGCGGGATTCCTACCAGCACGAAGACGTTGTCGTGGATGCCGGCCATCAGGTCGCCGTGCAACAGGTCGTGCGTCATCCTCAGCCCGCCGCAAAACGGGCAATTCCAGCCGGTGAGCCATTTGAACGGACACGCCGGGTAGATCGAACTGGGGCGGTGTGGGTCGGCCAGCGCGACGTAGCCGAGCGCGCCACCCAGCGCCACCCCGGTCCCGGCCGCGATGGAGAGGCGATGGCGCCGCACGCCGCGCGGATGCGGTTGCGCGGCCGGGTGAGGTCGCGTCATCTCGCCGCTGACCTTGTGTCGGTCACGGTTTTCAGCCTGCCAGATCCGTTGCGCTCCGCCAGGTGAATCGGGGCACGCCGATGGTCAGCGCCCCGACAGCCGGTTCCTGAGTCGCGAGCCCCATCGCCGACGGGTTTCGGGCTCAGTCGGGGTCGGCTTGGTTTCCGGTGTTTCGGGTTGGGGTGTCTCGCGTTCGGGTGTCTCGGCGGCCGGCTCGTCCGCTTCGGCCTCTTCGGCTTCGGGTTCCTCGGCTTCGGGTTCCTCGGCTTCGGAATCCTCGGCTTCGGAATCCTGCACTGCCGCTTCGGCTTCCGGCTCTTCGGCCTCCGATTCTTCGGCTTCGGGCTCTTCGGCTTCGGGCTCTTCGGCTTCGGGCTCTTCGGCTTCGGGCTCTTCGGCTTCGGGCTCTTCGGCTTCGGCTTCCGGCTGCTCGGCTTCGGGCTCTTCGGCTTGCGGCTCTTCGGCTTCCGGCGCTTCGGCTTCGGCTTCGGGCTCTTCGGCTTGCGGCTCTTCGGCTTGCGGCTCTTCGGCTTCCGGCGCTTCGGCTTCGGCTTCGGGCTCTTCGGCTTCGGCCCCTGATTCAGAATCCTCGGATTTCGCTTCCGCCTCGGCCTTTTCGGGTTCTTCTGCCTCGGCGTCTTCGGTTTCTTCTGCCTCTGCCTCGGCGTCTTCGGCCTCTACGGCCTCGGCCGCGCTGGGCTCCGCCTCGGTGGCCGCCACCGATTCTCCGGCGCCCGCATCGGCGGCGGTGGTGTCGTCAGCTTCCGCCGTCTCCGCCGAGGACGTCGGCGCATCACCCGCCGCGGTGGTCGCTGCGGCGGCCGCCGCGGTCGTCGCAGCCGCCACCGTCGCGGGCTCAGCGTCCGGTTCGGCCTCGGCCGCTTCCTCGTCGAGGTATTCGTTGCCGCGCAGGCTCTCGGGATCTTCGCGGCCCTTAGGCGCCGCCATCAGATACACCACGGCCCCGATGAACACGAAAGTCGATGTAAACGAGTTGATCCGGATGCCGGCGATGTGGGTGGCGGTGTCGTCGCGCAGCAACTCGACGCAGAACCGCCCGACGCAGTAGCCCGCCACGTACAGGGCGAACAGCCGGCCGTGGCCCAGCGTGAATCGGCGGTCCGCGTAGAGCAGCGCGACGAAAATCAGGAGGTTCCAGATCAATTCGTAGAGAAACGTCGGCTGCACCACGAACGCGAGCTGGCCCGTCGAGACGCCATCCAGCGAATGCGGGTCGATGTATCCCGAGGGGTCCCGGCGGTAGAAGACCTCCAGGCCCCACGGCAGCGTGGTCTCGCGGCCGTAGAGTTCCTGATTGAAATAGTTGCCGAGCCGACCGATGGCCTGCGCCAGGATGATTCCGGGGGCCAGCGCGTCGGCGAAGGCGGGAAGCGGAATCCCGTGCCGGCGGCAGCCGATCCAGGCGCCGACGGCCCCGAGCGCCACCGCGCCCCAAATCCCCAGGCCGCCGTCCCAGATCCGAACGGCCGCCCCGAGTCCGGCGCCGCCGGGGCCCCAATAGGTACGCCAGTCGGTGGCCAGGTGATACAGCCGGCCACCGACCAACCCGAACGGCACCGTCCACAGCGCGATGTCGTAGATCACGCCGCGCTCGCCGCCGCGGGCTTCCCAGCGCCGGTCGCCGATCAGCAGCGCGGCCACGATGCCGGCGATGATGAACAGGGCATAGGCCCGGATCGGCAGCGGGCCGAGGTGCCACACGCCCCGCGGCGGGCTCGGGAAATAGGCCAGCAGCTTCGTCACGAGACGGCCGCCCTCTGACGAACACCGGCGGCGAGTTCCTCAGTCAGTGCACGCAATGCAGTCAACCCCCCCTCACCCAGCGCCGACACCAGCGCGGACCCGACGATGACGCCGTCGGCGTAACTGCCGATCTGGGCGGCCTGCTCCCGCGACCGCACCCCCAGACCGACGCCGACGGGTATGTCGGATATCTCCTTGACCCTGCTCACCAACTCGGGCGCGGCGTTCGACACGACGTCGCGCGCCCCGGTCACGCCCATCGTCGAGGCCGCGTAGACGAATCCCCGCGACGCGTCGACCGTCATCGCCAACCGCTGCGGCGTCGAGGACGGCGCCACCAGAAAGATCCGGTCCAACCGGTGCTCCTCGGAGGCCGCCAGCCACTGCCCGGCTTCGTCGGGGATGAGATCGGGCGTGATCAGGCCGAACCCGCCCGCGGATGCCAGATCCCGGGCGAACGCGTCAACCCCGTAGCGCAACACCGGGTTCCAGTAGGTCATCACCACCGCGTGGCCACCGGCCGCGCTGATCGCCTCGACCGCGGCAAGGGTGTCGCGAACGCGCACTCCCCCATGCAGCGCGATCTCGGTGGCCTTGGCGATGGTCGGGCCGTCCATGCCGGGGTCGGAATAGGGAACCCCGACTTCGATGATGTCGCAACCCGATTCGACCAGTGCCGTCATCCCTTGCACCGACGTCGGCACGTCGGGGTAACCGGTGGGCAGGTATCCGATCAGCGCCGCGCGATTGTCTGTGCGGCAGTCATCGAAGATCGACTCGAGCTTGCCCGCTTCGCTGTGTTTGACCGTCATCGATCGCTGGATCCCAACAGCCCGAACCACTTCGCGGCGGTCTCGACGTCCTTGTCGCCGCGCCCGGACAGGTTCACCACGACGATCGCGCCGTGCCCCAACTCGGGGCCCAATTTCAGGGCGCCGGCCACGGCGTGCGCGGATTCGATCGCCGGGATGATCCCCTCCGTGCGGCACAGGACGCGGAACGCATCCATCGCCTCGGAGTCTGTGATCGGTCGGTACTCGGCGCGGCCCGTCTCGCGCAGGTACGCATGTTCTGGCCCCACTCCCGGATAGTCCAGACCCGCTGAGATGGAATGGGATTCGATGGTCTGCCCGTCCTCGTCCTGCAGCAGGTACGAGAACGATCCCTGAAAAGCACCGGGCGAGCCGCCGCTGAAGGTCGCGGCGTGCCTGCCGGTTTCGACACCGTCGCCGGCCGCCTCGAAACCGACCAGTCGCACATTCGGGTCGTCGATGAACGGATGGAAGATGCCGATGGCATTGGATCCGCCGCCGATGCAGGCCACCACGGCGTCGGGCAACCGGCCCGCCTGGGCCTGGATCTGGGCACGCGCCTCGAGGCCGATGATCCGCTGGAAATCGCGCACCATGGCGGGAAAGGGATGCGGGCCGGCCGCGGTGCCGAAGCAATAGAAGGTGTTGTCGGCGTTGGTAACCCAGTCCCGGAACGCCTCGTTGATGGCGTCCTTGAGCGTCCTCGAACCGCTTTCCACCGAGACGACCGTCGCTCCCAGCAGGCGCATCCGCGCCACGTTGAGCGCCTGACGCTCGGTGTCCACCGCGCCCATGTAGATCACGCACTCCAGGCCGAGCAGGGCACACGCGGTGGCGGTCGCCACGCCGTGCTGACCGGCCCCGGTCTCGGCGATCACCCGCTTCTTGCCCATCCGCTGCGCCAGCAGCGCCTGACCGAGCACGTTGTTGATCTTATGAGAACCGGTGTGGTTCAGGTCTTCTCGCTTGAGGAAGATGCGCGCGCCGGCCACTTCGGACAGGCGCGGCGCCTCGTACAGCGGCGACGGCCGCCCGGCGTAGTTCGCCTGCAGGTAATCCAGGGTGTCCAAGAAATCCTGGTTGACGCGTTCCTTCTCGTAGGCGGCGGTGACCTCTTCGATCACGGCCATCAAGGCCTCGGCGACGTAGCGGCCGCCGTACACACCGAAATGGCCACCCGCATCGGGTTCGTGGCGGGTGGGTTCGGCGATGGCTGCGCTCGCGAGCGGAAGGTCCGGGCGGGACAGGTCCACCATCACCAAGTCTCTACGCGGGGATGGCTCATGGGTTCAACGTTTCAGCGCTGGGGCTCTTCAGTGCCGTTGTGACTACCGAGCCGGTTTCGGACAGGACGGATGGGTGCCCGCGGTGACCAGGTCGGCGACCGCGGCGCGCGGGTCACCACTTTTGACCAGACCTTCGCCGACCAGGACGGCGTCGGCACCCGCGCCGGCGTACGCCAGCAGGTCCCCGGTACCGCGCACACCGGATTCGGCGATCCGGATCACGTTGCTGGGCAGCCCCGGAGCGATGCGCGCGAAGCAGTCCCGGTCCACCTCGAGTGTCGCCAGATCGCGGGCGTTGACGCCGATTACGTTGGCTCCGGCCTTGAGTGCCCGGTCGGCTTCTTCCTCGGTGTGCACCTCGACGAGCGCCGTCATGCCCAGCGATTCGGTGCGGTCCAGCATCGACACCAACGCCGACTGCTCCAGCGCCGCGACGATGAGCAACAGCATGTCGGCACCGTGCGCGCGCGCCTCGTGGATCTGATAGGGCTGCACGACAAAGTCTTTGCGCAGAATCGGTATCGACACGGCCGCGCGCACCGCGTCGAGGTCGTCGAGCGAGCCGTGGAAGCGGCGCTCCTCGGTCAACACGCTGATGATGCGGGCGCCACCGTCTTCGTAGGCCCGGGCCAGTTTCGCCGGATCGGCAATCGTGGCCAGGGAGCCCGCCGACGGGCTGGCGCGCTTGACTTCGGCGATGACGCCGATTCCGGGCTCGCGCAGGGCGGCCATCACGTCGCGTGGCGGTGGCGCGGCCGCCGCGGCGGCTTTGATCTCGGACAGGCTGATCAGCGCTTCACGCGCGGCAACGTCGGCCCGGACTCCCTCGAGGATGGAGTCAAGCACGGTTGCCGGACTCATGCCTGTCGTTTCCCTTCGCCCTGTCGCCCGCTGTCATCCCACGGCCGATTTGTTGTCCCCAGCCGATTGCGACGACGTGAATGAAGGGTAGCGGCCCGCGGCTTGCGTCCCATCACCGACCCTCGCTGTCAGACTCGTTCGGCCGATCGGTTGGGTCGCGTCCCTCGTCAAGCGCGTCCCAGATCATCCGCTCCGACATTCCCGGCGTCTCCGCCTGCTCCAGCATCGCCCCGTCGGCCTCTTCGCGTCGCGCAATCGACCGGCGCGTCGCCGGTGCGGCGTACTTCGAGCGGGTCGACCCCGAGTCGGACGCGGAGCGCATGAGCAGGACGGCGGCGATGAGCGTGCACGCCGCGGCGGCCACCGTGACACCGGCGCCCCCGTACAGCCGCTCGCTTCCCACCAGCGACATCACCGAGACGTGCGCCAGTTCGGCGCCGCGGACCGCCACGTCGGGCAACACCCACAGGCTGACCCCCAGGTAGCCCACCGCCAGGCTGACCACCGCCAACAGACCCGCCAGCGCGCGCAGCAGCCAACCCCGCACGGCGATGGCGGCGACGGCCGCGGCCAGCAGGAGCAACGCCAACGGCAGCAGCGCCGTCGACCACGCCGCGCCGGCCAGGGTCACCTGCTTGGGCGGCCCGAGCCCGTCGAACGACCGGATGACGACCCAGGGCAGGCGTGAGGCCAGCCATAACGTTCCTGCGGCAATCACCAGCACCGCCTGGGCAATCCGGATCAGCCACCGGCTGTTCGGGCGGCGGGTGCCCGCGCCGGCCTCAGCCATCGCCACTGGGGCCGGGTTCGGTCAGCGTCTCGGCGGCCGCGATCGCGCTCAGCACCGCGCGGGCCTTGTTGGTCGCCTCGGTGTACTCGTAGGGGCCGTTGGAATCGGCCACCACCCCGCCACCGGATTGCACGTAGGCGATGCCGTCGCGCATCAGGGCGGTACGGATGGCGATCGCGAAGTCGGCATTGCCGGCGAAGTCCAGGTAGCCGACCACGCCGCCGTACAGGCCGCGGCGCGTCTTCTCCACCTCTTCGATCAGCTCCATGGCCCGGACCTTCGGCGCGCCCGACAGCGTGCCCGCCGGGAAGCAGGCCGTCACCGCGTCCAGCGCGGTGCGACCCTCGTCGAGCGTGCCCGTCACCGTCGATACCAGGTGCATGACGTGGCTGTAGCGTTCGATGTGGCTGTAGTCCTCGACGCGCACGGTGCCCGGCGCGCAGACCCGGCCCAGATCGTTGCGGCCCAGGTCGACGAGCATCAGGTGCTCGGCGCGTTCCTTCTCGTCGGCCAGCAACTCCTTTTCCAGCAGCTGGTCCTCTTCGTCGGTGTCCCCGCGCCACCGGGTGCCCGCGATCGGATGGGTGGTCGCGGTGCCGTCGGCGACGGTGACCAGCGCCTCCGGACTGGAGCCCACGATCGAAAAGTCAGTTCCCCCAGCGCCATTCGGCACCTGCAGCAGATACATGTAGGGGCTCGGGTTGGTGACCCGCAACATCCGGTACACGTCGATCGGATCGACGTCGGTGTCCATTTCGAACCGTTGCGAGGGCACCACCTGGAAGGCCTCCCCCGCGGCGATCTGGTCGACCAGGTAGTCGACGATCTTTCCGTACTCCTCGACGCTGCGTTGCGCGCGGTAGCGCGGCTCGGGCCGCTCGAACGTGCCGACGGTGGACGGCAGCGGCTGGCCCAGCGCCGCCGTCATCACGTCCAGGCGGGCGATCGCGTCGTCGTAGGCCTCGTCCACCCGCTCGTCGGTCCCGTTCCAGTTCACGGCGTTGGAGATCAGCGTGATGGTGCCCTCGTGGTGGTCGACCGCCGCCACGTCGGTGGCCAGCAGCAGCAACATGTCCGGCAGCTTCAGGTCGTCGACGGCCAGCTCGGGCAGCCGCTCCAGGCGCCGCACCAGGTCGTAAGCGAAGAACCCGACCATCCCGCCCGACAGCGGCGGCAGCCCGTCGAGCGGGCCGGTGGCCAGCAGCTCGCAGGTGGCGCGGAGGGCCTGCAGCGGGTCGCCCCGGTCGGTGCGTCCTGTGGCACCACGCCCAGCCAGACGGCCTCGCCGTCGCGCACGGTCAGCGCCGACGGCGCCCCGGCGCCGATGAACGACCACCGCGACCAGGAACGACCGTGCTCGGCCGACTCCAGCAGGAAGGTGCCCGGACGGTTGGCGGCGAGTTTGCGGTAGGCCGACAGCGGCGTCTCGCTGTCGGCCAGCACCTTGCGGGTCACCGGAACCACGCGGTGCTCGGCTGCCAGCTGGCGGAAATCCTCTCGTGAGGTCGTCGCGGCAAGGTGGGCGTGCACCGATCCATCCTCCCAGACGGGTTGCTGTGCTTCGGCCCAGCCCGACGACGCTTGCGGGCGTAGCGTGTCCGCCATGAAACCTGGTGACACCGTCGCGGACTTCGAGTTGCCCGATCAGACCGGGACGCCGCGCAAGCTCAGCGAACTGCTCTCCGGCGGGCCCGTGGTGCTGTTCTTCTACCCGGCCGCGATGACGCCCGGCTGCACCAAGGAAGCGTGCCACTTCCGGGACCTGGCCTCCGAATTCGCCACGGTGGGGGCCAACCGGGTGGGGATCAGCGCCGACGCCGTGCAGAAGCAGGCCAAGTTCGCCGACCTGCAGAAGTTCGACTACCCGCTGCTGTCGGACACCGACGGCACCGTGGCCAGCCAGTTCGGCGTCAAGCGCGGCCTGCTCGGCAAACTGATGCCGGTCAAGCGCACGACGTTCGTGATCGACACCGACCGCACGGTGCTCGAGGTGATCTCCAGCGAGTTCAACATGGACAGCCACGCCGACAAGGCTCTGGCGACGCTGCGCGCGCGGGCGTGAGCCTCAGGGGCTGATCGCCAGGAACACGTAGGCGGCCAGCAGCACCAGATGCACCTCGCCCTGCAGGCGGGTCGCCCGCCCTGGCACCACGGTCAGCACGCTGATCACCACCGTCAGGGCGAGCAACACCAGCTGGATGGCGCCGAGGCCGAGCACCAGCGGCCCCTTGAGCCAGATCGACGCCAGCGCGATCGCCGGGATGGTGAGCCCGATGCTGGCCATCGCCGACCCGTACGCCAGGTTCAGGCTGATCTGGATGCGGCCCTGGCGCGCCGCCCGCACGGCCGCGACCGTCTCGGGCAGCAGCACCAGCGCGGCGATGATCACGCCCACGAACGACTGGGGGAAGCCGACCGCGGTCACCGCCTTTTCGACCGCCGGCGACTCCTCCTCGGCCAGGCCCACCACCGCCACCAGGGCCCCCAGCATCAACCCGAGGCTGGTCAGCGCCGCGCGGGTGGTCGGCGGATCGGCATGGCTCTCGTCCGCGAACAGGCTCTTCTGGCCCTTCTGCGCGACCGGCAGGAAGAAGTCGCGGTGCCGCACCGTCTGCGTGAACACGAACACCAGGTAGAGCAACAGCGAGGCGACCGCGGCGAAAATGAGCTGCCCGGGCGAGAACTCCTTGCCCACGGCGGTGGTGGTGAACGCGGGCAGCACCAGGCTCAGGGTCGCCAGCGTGGTCACCGTGGCCAGCGCGGCGCCGCTGCCTTCGGCGTTGAACAGCGTCACGCCGTAGCGCCGGGAACCGAGCAGCAGCGACAACCCCGCGATTCCGTTGGTGGTGATCATCAGCGCGGCGAAGGCGGTGTCCCGGGCCAGGGTCGCCGTCTCGTTGCCCCCGGACGCCATCAGCTCGACGATCAGGGCCACCTCGATGACGGTCACCGCGGCGGCGAGCACCAGCGACCCGAACGGCTCGCCGACCCGGTGGGCGACCACCTCCGCGTGGTGCACCGCGGCCACCACCGCACCGATGAGAAACAGCGCCGCCAGCCCGACCAGCACCGGCCCGAGCGTCTCGCCCCAGATCAATGCCAGCACGACAACGGAAAGCACCGGCACAACGACGTTCCAGGACAACCATTTCGACATTGCCCGCCATTCTTGTCGAAGTCGTGCGCCCGCGCCTGCGGAAAGTGACCGCGGACACCCCCGGCGATAACCGGTTGCGGCGGCGACGTCGTCAGTAGCATGCTCACATGCCCGACAGCGGCAACGACGGCGACGGCCTGACCCCGGGACAGGTGTTCGCCGGCTACACCATCGTTCGGCGGCTGGGAGCCGGCGGCATGGGCCAGGTCTATCTGGCTGCGCATCCGCGGCTGCCGCGCCGCGACGCGCTCAAGGTGCTGTCCGGCGAGCTGACCGCGAACGACGAGTTCCGCCAACGTTTCAACCGCGAGGCCGATCTGGCCGCCAGTCTCTACAACGAGCACATCGTCGGCATCCACGACCGAGGCGAGTTCGACGGAAAGCTGTGGCTGTCGATGGACTACGTGGAGGGCATCGACGCCTCGGAATTGCTGCACAGCCGGTATCCGTCCGGCATGCCCAAAGTCGAGGTGGTCGAGATCATTTCGGCGGTGGCCGATGCGCTCGATTACGCCCACTCGCGCGGCCTGCTGCATCGTGACGTCAAACCCGCCAACATCCTGCTCGGTGACGCCCACCCGCGACGGCGGATCCTGCTGGCCGATTTCGGCATTGCCCGCGAGCTGGGTGAGATCAGCGGCCTGACCGCGACGAACATGTTGGTGGGCACGACCGCCTACTGCGCGCCCGAGCAACTGCAGGGCGCGGACCTCGATGCGCGGGCCGACCAGTATGCGCTGGGGTGCACGGCTTATAACCTGTTGACGGGTTCGGCTCCGTTTCATCATTCCAACCCGGCGGTGGTCATCGGCCAGCACCTGTCCGCGCCGCCGCCGCTGATCAGCCAGCGCCGGCCCGAGTTGGCCGAACTCGACCCCGTCATCGCCAAGGCGCTCGCCAAGCACCCGTCCGACCGCTACGCGTCCTGCACGGATTTCGCCGCGGCGCTGGCCGGCCGAGCGGTCACCACACCGCCCGACGCCGCGGGTACAACCGAAATCAGCTCCGCGCCAACGGAAGTCATCGCAACGCCGCCGGCCCCGGAAAGCGCGGCGGCACCGGCGCGCGGCGGGCGCGTCGGGGCGGTGGCGCTGACGGTCGTGCTGGTGGCCGCCGCGCTGGTCGCCGTCGCCGCCGTCATCGGGGTGCGCCTGTTGAACGGCCACGCCGGCCGGCCGGACCCTGGCACCGCGTCACCGCCGGGCCGAACCACCGCGAGCGCGGTTGCGCCACCGGCGAAGCCGGCCCTGAAGCTGTCCGGCCAGATCACCGACCAGTCGGGGGTGCTCGGCCCCATCGAGCACAACACTGTCGAACGCGCGCTGAACAACCTGCACAACCGCCGCGGCATTCGACTATGGGTGGTGTACGTCAAGAATTTCGCCGGACTCCGGCCGCTCCGCTGGGCCGAAGACACCATGCGCGCCAACGGTTTCACCGACAGCGACGCGCTTTTGGCCGTCGCCACCGAGGAGCGCGCCTTTTCCTTCCGGGTGCCCGGCGCGGCGATCAGCGGAACGGCGATCGACGTCGAGGCCATTCGCCGCGACCGCATCGAACCGGCCGTCGTGCGGCGGGAGTGGACCCGCGCCGCGGTGGCCGCGGCCAACGGACTCAACGAAATGCCGGGTTAGGCGCTCAGCGCTCCGGTGCCAGCAGCACGTCGGCGTCGAAACAGCTGTGATCGCCGGTGTGGCAGGCGCCGCCGACCTGGTCGACCGTCAGCAGCACGGTGTCGCCGTCGCAGTCCAGGCGCACCGAGTGGACGTACTGGGTGTGGCCGGACGTCGCCCCCTTGATCCACTGCTCACCGCGGGACCGCGAATAATAGGTCGCCTCACGGGTTTCCAGCGTCCTGGCCAGCGCCGCGTCGTCCATCCAGGCGACCATCAGCACGTCACCGCTGCCGCGCTCCTGCACGACGGCGGTGAACAGGCCGTCGGCGTTGCGCCTCAGCCGCGCGGCGATCTGCGGGTCGAGACTCATCGCACGGTGATCCCTTCAGCGGCCATCGCGGCCTTCACCTGACCGATGGTCAGCTCCCGGAAGTGAAAGACGCTGGCCGCCAACACCGCATCGGCGCCGGCCGCGATCGCGGGCGCGAAGTGTTCGGCCGCCCCGGCCCCGCCGCTGGCGATGACGGGCACCGTGACCGCCGACCGGACCGCCTGCAGCATCTCCAAGTCGAACCCGGCCTTGGTGCCGTCGGCGTCCATCGAGTTCAGCAGGATCTCCCCCACCCCCAAATCGGCTCCGCGCGAAGCCCACTCGACCGCATCCAGCCCGGTGCCCTGGCGCCCGCCATGGGTGGTGACCTCCCAGCCCGACGGCGTCGGCACCGCGCCCGGCGGCACCGTGCGGGCATCCACGGACAGCACGATGCACTGGGAGCCGAATTGCCGCGCCATCTCGGCCAACAGTTCGGGGCGGGCGATCGCGGCGGTGTTGATGGACACCTTGTCGGCGCCCGCACGCAGCAACACGTCGACGTCGGCCACGGTGCGCACCCCGCCGCCGACGGTCAGCGGAATGAAGACCTGCTCGGCCGTTCGGCGCACCACCTCGAGCATGGTGGCCCGCCCGGATGACGACGCGGTGACGTCCAGAAACGTCAGCTCGTCGGCGCCTTCGGCGTCATAGACGGCCGCGAGTTCTACCGGATCACCGGCGTCCCTGAGGTTTTCGAAGTTGACGCCCTTGACCACCCGGCCGCCGTCGACGTCCAGGCATGGGATCACTCGCACCGCGAGGCCGTGCGGGTTCGGGGCCATCTCAGTAGTCCTCCGGTCGGCCGGTGGCGCGCAGGATTTCCAGGATCTCGGCGTGGGCGGCGGGACCGGCCGCCAGCGCGGAATCCGACGACGGGGTCCAAGGCTGTCCGGCCAGGTCGGTGACGACACCACCGGCGGCGTGGACCAGCGCCACCCCGGCGGCGTGATCCCACACGTGTCCACCGAAACTGATTGCCGCACCGAGTATTCCGTCGGCGACGAACGCCAGATCAAGGCCGGTGGAGCCGTGCATGCGCAGTCTCGAGGAAACCCGGCTGAGGTTCTCCAGCACCGCCATTCGGTAGCGCCCCGGGAACCGGCCGCGAGCGTCCGCGCTGAACGACCCGGCGCCGACCAGGGCGTCGGCCAAGTCGACGGGCGCCAGCGGCGGCTGCGGCGCCCCGTTCTTGCGCAACGGGCCACCAGCCACCGCGGTGTAGCGCTGATTCATGAACGGCAGCCAGGTCAGTCCGGCCACCGGGGCACCGTGGTGCAGCAGGCCGAGCAGGATCCCGGCCATCGGAGATCCGGCCGCGTAATTGAAGGTGCCGTCGACGGGGTCCAGTACCCACACCCAGGGCGAATCGACGGCCGAGCCGCCGAATTCCTCGCCGTGCACCCCGATCCCGGTGGCCTCGACGAGCGCGGCGACCACCTCACGCTCGATCGCGAGGTCGACGTCGGTGGCAAAGTCGTTGCCCTTCTTGCGGACCGCGGAATCGGCGCGGTGACCGGCAAGGAACGGTTCGACCGCGTCGTCGAGAATCGCCGACGCCTGCGCCACCAACGTGTGCACGTCCATGCGGCGCTACTCCGCCACCGCGGCCAGCGCCTGCGGCAAGGTGAACCGGCCCGCGTAGAGGGCCTTGCCCACGATGGCGCCCTCGATCCCGCGGCCGGTGAGGGTGGCGATCGCCCGCAGGTCATCGAGGCTGGACACGCCGCCAGAGGCGATCACCGGTGCGTCGGTGCGGTCGGCGACGGACGCCAGCAGGTCCAGGTTCGGGCCGCCCAGCGTCCCGTCCTTGGTCACATCGGTGACCACGAACCGCGAACACCCTTGCCCGTCAAGGCGTTCGAGCACCTCCCACAGGTCGCCGCCGTCGGTTTCCCAGCCCCGGCCGCGCAGCCGGTGCGCGCCGTCGACGATCTGGACGTCCAGGCCCACGGCGACCTTGTCGCCATGCTCACTGATCGCCCGCGCGCACCACTGCGGATCCTCCAGGGCCGCCGTACCCAGGTTCACCCGGGCGCAGCCGGTGGCCAGCGCGGCGGCGAGCGAATCGTCGTCGCGGATCCCGCCGGACAGCTCCACCCGCACGTCGAGCTTGCCGACCACTTCGGCCAGCAGTTCGCGGTTGGAGCCGCGCCCGAACGCCGCGTCCAGGTCGACCAGATGGATCCATTCGGCGCCATCGCGCTGCCAGGTCAGCGCGGCATCCAGCGCCGAGCCGTATTCGGTTTCACTGCCCGCCTTGCCCTGCACCAGGCGCACGGCACGGCCGTCGACCACGTCGACCGCGGGCAACAAGATCAACACATTCCCTCCTGTGTGCCGGGGCCGCAACGCATTACGCGCATCCCCGGCTGTTGCTTGGCAGAAAGCGCTTCCGCGAGGCCCTTCACAATCCCTGGACCCAATTGCTCAACACGGCCGCGCCGGCATCCCCGCTCTTCTCCGGATGAAATTGGGTGGCGGACAACGGTCCGTCCTCGACCGCGGCCAGGAACGGGCCCTCGTGGGTCGCCCACGTCAGCACCGCGTCGGGCGAACCCTCCCACTTCTGCGCGGCGTAGGAGTGCACGAAGTAGAACCGGGTGTCGGCGTCGAGCCCCTTGAACAGCACGGTGCCGGGCCCGGATTCCACGACGTTCCAGCCCATGTGCGGAATGACCGGCGCCTGCAGCCGCGTGACGTAACCCGGCCACTGGCCGCATCCCTGCGTCTCCACACTGAATTCGACCCCGCGGGCGAACAGGATCTGCATGCCGACGCAGACGCCCAGCACCGGGCGGCCGGCGGCGATCCGCTCGGCGATGATGCGCTCTCCGCCGATGTTGCGCAGCCCCGTCATGCAGGCCTCGAAGGCGCCGACCCCGGGCACCATCAGGCCGTCGGCGGCGGCCGCGGCCCCGGCGTCGCCGGTCACCTCGACCGACGCGCCCACCCGCTCCAGGGCACGCTGAGCCGACCGCAGGTTGCCCGAGCCGTAGTCAAGGACAACTACTTTCTTGGGCGCCGTCACAGCACCCCTTTGGTGGACGGCACGTCCGACACCCGGGGGTCGGACTCGACCGCCTGGCGCAGCGCGCGGGCCACCGCCTTGTACTGCGCCTCGGTGATGTGGTGCGGGTCGCGCCCGTACAGGACGCGCACGTGCAGCGCGATGCGCGCGTTCATCGCCAGGGATTCGAACACGTGCCGGTTGATGACGGTGTGGTACGGCACCGAGCTGCCGGCAATGGTGGTGTGCTGCAAGTGATCCGGTTCCCCGGTGTGCACACAGTAGGGCCGGCCGGAGACGTCGACCGCGGCGTGGGCCAGCGTCTCGTCCATCGGGATGAAGGCGTCGCCGAACCGCCGGATGCCCCGCTTGTCACCCAGGGCCTGGCCGAGTGCGGTGCCCAGCGCGATGGCGGTGTCCTCGATGGTGTGGTGACCCTCGATTTCGACGTCGCCCTTGGTGCGCACGGTCAGGTCGAAGCTGGCGTGACTGCCCAGGGCCGTGAGCATGTGGTCGTAAAACGGCACGCCGGTGTCGATGTCGACCTGGCCGGTGCCGTCGAGGTCGAGCTCGATGACGATGTCGGATTCCTTGGTGCGGCGCTCGATGCGCGCACGACGGGTGGCGGTGGCTGTCACGGTGCTCCTACGGGGCTGGAAGTAATCGGTGCCAGTTCGGTGGCGGCGATCTGGGCGCTGGCGCGCAGAAAGGCGTCGTTCTCCTCGGCCAGCCCGGTGGTGGTGCGCAGGTAGCCGGGGATGCCGACGTCGCGGATCAGCACGCCGGCATCCAGATAGCGTTGCCAGGTGGCCGGCGCATCGGCGAATTCGCCGAACAGCACGAAGTTGGCGTCGCTGGGGATCACCCGAAAACCCATGCCGGTCAAGGCCGTCGAGACCCGCTCGCGTTCGGCGATCAGCGTCGCCACGCTGCCCAGGGTGTCATCGGCGTGCCGCAGCGCGGCGCGGGCGGCGGCCTGGGTGAGCACCGACAGGTGGTACGGCAGCCGCACCAACAGCATGGCGTCGATCACCGCCGGGGTGGCGATCAGGTAGCCCAACCGGCCGCCGGCGAACGCGAACGCCTTGCTCATGGTCCGCGAGACGATCAGTTTGGTCGGATACTCCCCCACCAGTTCGACCGCGCTGGGCTGCGACGAGAATTCGCCGTAGGCCTCGTCGACGATCAGGATGCCGGGTACCACGTCGAGCAGCCGACGCAGATCCGGCAGCGGAACGCTCTGCCCGGACGGGTTATTCGGGCTGGCGACGAACACCACATCGGGTTGGCGTTCGACGACGGCGGCGACCGCGGTGTCCAGGTCCAGTCCGAAGTCGTCGGCGCGGGCGGCCTGCAGCCATTCGGTGCGGGTGCCGTCGGAGATGATCGGGTGCATCGAATAGGACGGGACGAACCCGATGGCGCTGCGCCCCGGGCCCCCGAAGGCCTGCAGCAGCTGCTGCAGTATCTCATTGGAACCGTTTGCCGCCCAGAGGTTTTCGACTCTGAGGGCAACGCCGGTCTGGGCGCTGAGGTAGGCGGCCAGGTCGGTCCGCAGCGCCACCGCGTCGCGGTCGGGGTAGCGGTGCAGCTCGGCGGCGGCCTCGGCCACCGACCGGACCACGTCGTCCACCAGCGCCTTGCTCGGCGGGTGCGGGTTCTCGTTGGTGTTCAGCCGCACCGGGACGTCCAACTGCGGTGCGCCGTACGGCGATTTGCCGCGCAGGTCGTCGCGCAACGGCAAATCGTCGAGCGTGGGCTCCGATGGTCCGCTCATCGCTCGAACCTCCGCCGCACCGCCTCGCCGTGTGACGGCAGGTCTTCGGCCTCGGCGAGCGCGATCACATGTCCGGACACGTCTTTCAGGGCCGCCTCGGTGTAGTCGACAACGTGGATGCCGCGCAGGAAGGTCTGCACGGACAGGCCGCTGGAGTGCCGGGCGCTGCCGGCGGTGGGCAGCACGTGATTGGAGCCGGCGCAGTAGTCACCGAGGCTCACCGGCGCGTACGGTCCGACGAAAATGGCTCCGGCCGAACGGATTCGGCCGGCCACGGCGGCCGCGTCGACGGTCTGGATCTCCAGGTGTTCGGCGGCGTAGGCGTTGACCACGTCGACGCCGGCGTCCAGGTCGTCGACCAGGATGATGGCCGACTGGCGCCCGCCGAGCGCGGCCGTCACCCGTTCGCGGTGCACCGTCGTCTGCAGCTGGGCGGCCAGCTCCGCCTCGGTGGCGGCGGCCAGGTCCGCGCTGGGGGTGACCAGCACGCTGCCCGCCATCTCGTCGTGCTCGGCCTGGCTGATCAGGTCGGCGGCGACGTGCGCCGGGTCGGCGGTGTGGTCGGCCAGGATCGCGATCTCCGTCGGCCCGGCTTCGGCGTCGATCCCGACGTGCGACCGGCACAGCCGCTTGGCGGCGGTGACGTAGATGTTGCCGGGCCCGGTGATCATGTCGACGGGCGCCAGCTCGGCGCCGTCGAGGTCGGTGCCGCCGTAGGCCAGCAGCGCCACCGCCTGCGCGCCGCCCACGGCCCACACCTCGTCGACGCCCAGCAGCCGGGCGGCAGCCAGGATCGTCGGATGCGGCAGGCCGTCGAATTGGGCCTGCGGTGGGCTGGCCACCACCAGCGAGGCGACGCCGGCGGCCTGGGCCGGCACCACGTTCATCACCACGCTGGAGGGGTAGACGGCGTTGCCGCCGGGGACGTAGAGACCCACCCGGTCCACCGGGACCCACCGCTCGGTGACGGTCGCGCCCGGGCCGAGGGTTGTCGTGACGTCGGTGCGGCGCTGGTCGGCGTGCACGGCGCGGGTGCGGTCGATCATCACCCGCAGCGCGTCGGCCACCCTCGCGTCCAGGTCCGCCAGGGCCTTCTCGAGCGCGGCGTGGGGCACCCGGACGGCCGGGGGCCGCACCCCGTCGAAGGTGGCCCCGAATTCCAGGGCGGCCTCGGCGCCGCGCTCGGCGACGGCCGCCACGATCGGCCGGACCTTGGGCAGCACCGCCTCCACATCGGCGCCGCCGCGGGGCAGCGCCGCCCGCAATCGGGCAGCCGTCAACTCCGCGCCCCGCAGGTCGATGCGGGCCATCGGCGACGGTTGGGTGTTGCTCACGGTGTCCATTGTCCCAGAGGAACTCAAGTCAATATCCGCCCGGTACAGTGCCGGTATTGAGGCCATACCCCGCGCTGAGACGACAGCGCCGACCCAGGGAGCCGCCATGTCCGCGAAGGATCACCCCAACAACGCCCCGGGCATCCCGATGGTCTTCCCGCCCTGGTTCGAGCGTTTCCAGATCAAATACTTCAACCCGGCGCTGAAGCCGATCGTGCGGTACCTGCCCGGAACGGCGACGATCAAGCACCGGGGCCGCACCTCCGGCAAGCCCTACGAGACGATCGTGACCACGTACCGCAAGGGCAACACCCTGGCGATCGCGCTGGGCCACGGCAAGACGAACTGGGTGAAGAACGTGCTGGCCGCCGGTGAGGCGGACGTGGAGTTCAGCCGCAACCGGTCGGCGCATTTGATCAACCCGCGAATCCTGCCCGCCGGCTCGGACGGCGACGGCCTGCCGGGGCTGGCGCGCATGCAGCTGCGCCGGATCGGGGTCTTCGTCGCCGACATCGCCTGAGGCCGACATCGCCTGAGGCCGACCTCGCCTGAGGCCATTTGAGTGTGCGCCGGCGGCGTTGGGTGTGCGCCCAGGGCGGCGACACGCCGGGAACCGCCGCCCACGATTCACACTCAACGCCCGGGATGCACACTCGACGGCGGCGCAGGTGCGCGGCGGTGCGCACACCACAGCCGGCTACATATCGAGGCCGATGTCGAGCACCCGCACCGAATGGGTGAGCGCGCCGACGGCCAGGTAGTCCACCCCGGTCGCGGCGTACGCGGCCGCGTTCTCCAGGCTGAGCCCGCCCGAGGACTCCAGCAGCACGGCGGGTGCCCGCGCGTCGCGGCGCTGCACGGCCATCTGCGTCTGCCACACCGGGAAGTTGTCCAGCAGGATGAGCTCGGGCTTCTCGGGCAGCACCTCGTCCAGCTGCTCGAGCGAATCCACTTCCACCTCGCACGGCAGATCCGGGGCCGCCTCGCGCACGGCGCGCAGCGCGTCCACCACCGATCCGGCGGCCACCACGTGGTTGTCCTTGATCAGGGCCGCGTCGCCGAGCCCCAGGCGGTGGTTCATGCCGCCACCGACCCGGACCGCGTATTTCTGCAGTACGCGCAGGCCGGGCAGGGTTTTGCGGGTATCGCGCACCTGAGCCTTGGTGCCGTGCACGGCGTCCACCCAGTGCGCCGTCGTGGTGGCGATCCCGGACAGGTGGCAGATCAGATTCAGCATGGTCCGCTCGGCGGTCAGCAGGCCACGGGTCTCGGCGCGCAGCGTCAGCACCGGCTGGCCCGGCTCCAAGCGGGCGCCGTCCTCGACGCGGTCGAGCACCTGGTAGCCGCGGGTGCCCAGCACCTCGTCGAGCACCAGCAGCGCGATGTCGATGCCGGCGATCACGCCGGGCTGGCGCGGCACCATGGACGCGGTCGCCACCGCCTCGGCGGGCACCGTGGCCAGCGTGGTGACGTCGGGCCCGTACCGCAGGTCCTCGACCAGGCCGCGCTTGATGGTGTCGCGCGCGGCGGTCAGCTCACAGTCGGACATCGTGGTCATACGACCGCCGCCAACGCCTCAACCAGCACCGCGCTCTGGTCGTCGGCCAGGCGCAGCACGTTGCTGCGACCCAGCTCGGATGCGGTCTGCGGGTATTCCTCGCGATGGTGGCAGCCCCGGCTCTCGGTGCGGGCCAGGGCGGCGGCCGTGACCGCGCGGGCGGTGACGGCCAACGCCACATCCTCGAAGTCGTGGCGGCCGGATACGGGACGCGGCTGCGCCTGGGACAGCACGGTGGACAGCCGGGCCAGCCCGGCGGCATCGCGCACCACCGACGCGTCCCGGCTCATCGCGCGCTGCAGCTCGGCGCGCTGGGGCGCGGTGTGGGCGAGCGGTTCGGGCGCGACCGCGAGCACCCGCCCGGTCGTGGCGGCGTGCGCCGCCGCCAATTTCCCGGCCCGCCCACCGACCACCAGGCCTTCCAGCAGGCTGTTGGACGCCAGCCGGTTGGCGCCGTGCAGCCCGGTGCGGGCCACCTCGCCCGCGGCGAACAGCCCGGGCAGTTCGGTCTGGCCGTAGACGTCGGTGACGATGCCGCCGCAGCTGTAATGCGCCCCGGGGACCACCGGAATGGGTTGTCGGACCGGATCGATGCCGGCGGCCCGGCAGGCGGCCGTCACCGTGGGGAACCGGTTCGCGAAGTCGCCGATGTGACGCGCGTCGAGGAACACGCAGGCATCGCCGGTGGCCTTCAGCCGGGCGTCGATGGCCGCGGCGACGACGTCGCGGGGCGCCAGGTCACCCATCGGGTGAACGCCGGCGGTCACCGAATCGCCTTGCCGGTCAATCAGTTTCGCTCCCTCGCCGCGAATGGCTTCGGTGACCAGCGGCCGCCGCCCGCCGGCGGCACCGGGGGCGAAGAGCATCGTCGGGTGGAACTGGATGAACTCGACGTCGCTGACCGGGACACCGGCCCACAAGCCCAGCGCGATGCCGTCGCCGGTGGAGCCCTCGGGGTTGGTGGTGGCGCCGTACAGATGCCCGAGGCCGCCGGAGGCCAGGATCACCGACGGCGCGCTGATGATTCCGCACCCGCCGGGGGTGCCGACCAGGACGCCGGTCACCGCCGCACCGTCGCGCAGAACCCGCAGCGCCACATGGCCGGTGCGGATGTCCAGGGTGCGCGCGGCGTGGTCGAGGGCCCGCTGCACCTCCGCGCCGGTGGCGTCGCCACCGGCATGCACGATGCGCCGCCGGGAGTGCCCACCCTCGCGGGTCAGCGCCCACCTGCCCGGCGCGGATTCATCGAAACGTGCACCGTCACCGACCAATTCGGCGACCGCCGCATACCCGTCGGCGACGATCGAGTAGACCGCCTGGGGATCGCACAGGCCCGCGCCGGCGACCACCGTGTCGGCGACGTGGGCTTCCACCGAATCGTCATTGTCGGGCAGCACCACCGCGATGCCGCCCTGCGCGTAATGGGTCGCGGTCGCCCCGCGGGCCTGGTCTGCCTTGCTCAGCACGACGACGTTGCGCCCGGCGCGGTGCGCGGCCAGCGCAGCCGCCAGTCCCGCGACGCCGGTGCCGACGACGACGACGTCGGCGCTGTGCGTCCACTGGAGACGGGCGGTCACTCGCCACCGCCCGGCTGGCCGATCTCGATCATTCGCTGCACGCTGCGCCGGCCGGCGGCGGCGACGTCGGGATCGACATCGACCTCGTCGGCCCCCTCGACCAGGCAGCGCAACAACGCGGCCGGGGTGATCATCTTCATGAACTTGCAGGAGGCGCGGTCGTTGACCGCGCGGAAGTCGACTTGCGGTGCGGCCCGGCGCAATTGATACAGCATGCCGACCTCGGTGGCCACCAGCACCTTGCGTGCGTCGGTCTGGTTGGCGGCCTCCAGCATGCCGCCGGTGGACAGGATCTTCACCCGGTCAGGCGGGAAGGCGCCTTCGCCCGCGAGATACAAAGCCGAAGTGGCGCAACCACATTCGGGGTGCACGAAAAGCTCGGCGTCGGGGTTGGCGCGGGCCTGCTCGTTGAGCTCGTCGCCGTTGATCCCGGCGTGTACGTGACATTCGCCCGCCCAGACGTGCAGGTTCTCGCGGCCCGTCACCCGGCGGACGTGGGCGCCGAGGAACTGGTCGGGGCAGAACAGCACCTCGCGGTCGGGGTCGATGGACTCGACCACCTCGACCGCGTTGGACGACGTGCAGCAGATGTCGGTGAGCGCCTTGACCGCCGCCGTGGTGTTGACGTAGGAGACGACGACCGCGCCGGGGTGTTCGTCCTTCCAAGCCTGCAGTTCGTCGGCCGTGATGGAGTCGGCCAGCGAGCAGCCGGCGCGCTGGTCCGGGATCAGCACGGTCTTGTCGGGGCTCAGGATCTTGGCCGTCTCGGCCATGAAGTGCACACCGCAGAACACGATGGTGTCCTCGGGCGCCTCGGCGGCGATCCGTGACAGCGCCAGCGAGTCGCCCACGTGGTCGGCGACGTCCTGGATCTCGGGCAGTTGATAGTTGTGCGCCAGCACCGTGGCGCCGCGCAGCTTGGCCAGGCGGCGAACCTCGGCGGCCCATTGCTCATCACCGGCCACGCCGGCGTACCCGGCGGGGGAATTGGTGATGTCGGCGATCATGCCTTCGGCGAGCGTGTCCATGCGATTGATAACCGTCATGGCGGCTCCTTTCAGCCCAGGAGGTTTTCGACTTATAATCGAAAACATGGCCCATGGTAGCACCGCTCACGAAGTGCTCGCGGTCGTGTTCCAGGTTCGCGAAGTGACCGACGAGGGCGCCAAGCGGCCGGCAAACAGATTAAGCGCGGCGAAACCGCAGTTGAACGTGCTGTTATGGCAGCGCGCCAGGGAGCCGCAACAGGGCACGTGGTCGCTGCCGGGCGGGCAGCTGCGCACCGACGAGGACATGATCACGTCGGTCAGGCGCCAGCTCGCCGAGAAGGTCGACCTCAAAGAGCTGGCACACCTGGAACAGCTTGCGGTGTTCTCCGACCCGCACCGGGTGCCGGACACGCGCGTCATCGCGTCCACATTTTTGGGCCTGGTGCCCTCCCCCGCCAGCCCCGAGCTGCCGCCGGACACCCGCTGGCATCCGGTGAACTCCCTGCCGCCGATGGCCTTCGATCACGGGCAGATGGTGGACAACGCCCGCACCCGGCTGATCGCCAAGCTGTCCTACACCAATATCGGCTTCGCTTTGGCGCCAAGGGAATTCGCGCTCTCCACGCTGCGCGACATCTACGGCGCCGCGCTGGGCTATCAGGTGGACGCGACGAACCTGCAGCGCGTGCTGGCCCGGCGTGGAGTGATCCGGGCGACCGGCACCATCGCACAATCCGGGCGCAGCGGCGGACGCCCGGCGGCGCTGTACCGGTTCACCGACGCGGCGTTGCGGGTCACCGACGAGTTCGCGGCGCTCAGGCCGCCGGGGCTGCCAGGCTAGGCTGGCAGAAAAGCGTCATCGGGCGGCGCGGGGGCAATTCGAATTTCAGTAGCGTTCCGACCTGGCCGACGTGACGAGAAGTCGCTCACACTGCGGCGATTACGTTTTGGTTACCTGTCGTTCTGCGCGAGAATGCCGGGTGGCCACGAAGGGAGCCTCAATGGCTGAGCTCGGCAACCTCGCAGGCACGCAGGGCGCGGAATGGCTCGCCCGGCCGCCGCACGAGGAACTGCAGCACAAGGTGCGTCCGCTGCTGCCCTCGGACGACCCGTTCTACCAGCCGCCGCTGGGCTTCCAGCACGCCGAGCCCGGGACCGTGCTGCGCTCGCGCGACGTCGAGTTGGCGTTCCTCGGACTGATCCGGCAGCCCATCAAGGCCGTCCAGCTGTTGTACCGGACCATGGACATGAACGGCGAGCCGGAGGCCACCGCCACGACGGTGATCGTCCCCGCCGACCTCGCCCCGGGCCAGTCCTGCCCGCTGCTGTCCTACCAGTGCGCGATCGACGCCGTCTCGTCGCGCTGCTTCCCCTCCTACGCGCTGCGGCGGCGGGCGAAGGCGCTGGGCGCGATCGGCCAGTTCGAGCTGTTCCTGATCGCCGCCGCCGTGGCCGAGGGGTGGGCCGTCTCCGTGCCCGACCACGAAGGCCTGCGCGGCCTGTGGGGCGCACCGTACGAACCCGGCTACCGCGTCCTGGACGGCATCCGGGCCGCGCGCAACTCGGAGCGCCTCAACCTGTCCTCCACCGCGCCGGTCGGGCTGTGGGGGTACTCGGGCGGCGGACTGGCCAGCGCCTGGGCCGCGGAGGTGTGCGCCGAGTACGCGCCCGAGCTGGACATCGTCGGCGCCGTGCTGGGCTCACCCGTCGGGGACCTGGGCAACACGTTCCGCCGGCTCAACGGCAGCTTCCTGTCGGGGCTGCCCGCGCTGGTGGTGGCCGCGCTCGCGCACATCTACCCCGATCTGGACCGGGTGATCCGTGAGCACACCAACGAGGAGGGCCGCGCCCTGCTCGACTCGCTGGAGAAGATGACCACGGTGGAGGCCGTGGTGCGGATGGCCGGCAAGAACATGGGCGACTACCTCGACCAGCCGCTCGAGCAGATCCTGTCCACCCCGGAAGTCACCTATGTCTTCGACCACATCAGGCTGGGTGCCGCCGTCCCGACGCCGCCGGTGCTGATCGTGCAGGCCGTGCACGACTACCTGATCGACGTCCACGACATCGACGCGCTCGCCGACGCCTATTCGGCCGGCGGCGCGCACGTCACCTACCACCGCGACGCCTTCAACGAGCACATGATGCTGCACCCGCTGTCGGCGCCGATGACGCTGCGCTGGCTGACGGATCGCTTCGAGGGCCGCCCGCTGACCGAGCACCTGATCCGCACCACGTGGCCGACGATGTTCAACCCGATGACCTACGTCGGCATGGCCCGGCTGCTCAAGGTCGCGGCCAAGGTGGTCACGGGCCGCAAGATCAGCCGCCGCCCGCTATGACACGGGCGCGTCCGCGGCGCCTCCGCCGCCCACCGGAAGCGCTTCGGCGGGCCTAGGCTCGGGCGGAAGCGCACCCAGGTCGTCGCGGGCGTCCGCGGCGGCACGCACGGCGTAGACCAGGGCCGCGATGCCGGCCGGCCACAACAGGGTCACCGCGACCTGCAGCGGACCCGTCGAGAAGAACACCGGCGGCGCCTGCGTGACATAGGCGACCGACGGGCTTTTCGTCAGCGGGACCGCGTCGAAGTCCAGGGCACCGTAGCTCAGCCGGACCAGCCCGGCCCCCACGGCCGAGGCCAGGGCGGCCGCCGCCACCATGCCGCCGGTCAGGGCGACGACCATCGCCGGCCCGCGGTGTTCCCGCCACTGCCACACCCCGACCGACGCGACCACCGCCAGCACGGTCAGCAGCCCCAGCAGCAGGGCCGGCGCGACGAAGAAGTGCTCGGACTCGTTGCCCAGATAGTCATGGACCCGCTCGCCCGACCGGGTGATGGCGACCACGGCGCGAATCGGCGGGGCGATCCACGCCCACACTGCGCCGATCACCACGCCGATGGCCGCCGATCCCAGGGACACGATCAGGAGCGCACGCGTCCGGGCCCGCCGGGAAACGGTGGCGGGCGGCGCAGCGGCCTTGGCCGGAGCGGTCACCGTTGCGTCTCCAAGTCACCGGAATCGACCTCACCGTGCCGTGAGCAGCGTGCCCGCCAGCCGTCGGGGCGAACCTGCACCACCATCCGGCGTCCGCACGCCGCGCAGAACCGGGGAGGCTCAAGGCCCAATTGAGCCGCTGTCGGCACTGAGGTGCCCCCTAATTCCCCGGTGTAGACGTTGTAGACGCCGGCACTGACCGCAGCGCCCAAATCGCCAACCACAAGTCTCCAACCTTAGCCGCGAAGCCGGACTACAAGCTGGCGTTGAGCCCCTTGAGGGGCATCTGCAGGTCGTCGAGCAATTCCAGGTCGGACTCGGCGGGCCGGCCCAGCGTGGTCAGGTAGTTGCCGACGATCACGGCGTTGATGCCGCCCAGGATGCCCTGCTTGGCACCGAGGTCGCCCAGCGTGATCTCCCGGCCGCCGGCGAACCGCAGCATGGTGCGCGGCAGCGCCAGCCGGAACGCGGCCACCGACTTCAGCGCATCGCTCGCCGGCATCACCTCCAGGTCGCCGAACGGGGTGCCGGGCCGCGGGTTGAGGAAGTTCAGCGGCACCTCGTCGGGGCCGAGTTCGGCCAGCTCGGCGGCGAATTCCGCGCGCTGCTCCAGCGTCTCGCCCATGCCGAGGATGCCGCCGCAGCAGACCTCCATGCCGGCGTCACGGACCATCGACAGCGTCTCCCAGCGCTCCTCCCAGCTGTGGGTGGTCACGACGTTGGTGAAGTACGAGCGGGCGGTCTCGAGGTTGTGGTTGTAGCGGTGCACCCCCATCTCGGAGAGCCGCTCGACCTGCTCGGCCGTCAGCATCCCCAGCGAGCAGGCGATGTTGATCTCGACCTCGTTGCGGATCGCCTCGATACCGGCCGCGACCTGGGCCAACAGCCGCTCGTCGGGTCCGCGCACGGCGGCCACGATGCAGAACTCGGTGGCGCCGGACTTGGCGGTCTGCTTGGCCGCCTCCACCAGGCTGGGAATGTCGAGCCGCGCGCTGCGCACCGGCGACGCGAACAGCCCCGACTGCGAGCAGAAGTGACAATCCTCCGGGCAACCGCCCGTCTTCAGGCTGATGATGCCCTCGACCTCGACCTCGGGACCGCACCAGCGCATCCGCACGTCGTGGGCCAGCGCCAGCAGCTCGTCGAGGCGGTCGTCGGGCAGTTGCAGCACCCGCAGCACCTGGTCCCGGCTCAATCCCTGGCCGTCCTGAAGCACCTGCTGCCGGGCCACCGCCAAGATGTCCTCGTCGCTGCCGGCTTCGGCCGTCGGTCGCGTCGCCGCTTGAGTCACCAGGTACTCCCCTTGCCTCTTTTTCGTGTCCGCACGTGGGGACACATCTGCCACGTGGCGGTGGCAGCGGTGAATGAAAAGGTGTTCAAAGTAGGGTAACGGCCGAAGTACACGACCTCCCTATGGGTATACGACCATGGTGACTCCGCACGTCGAATTCCTGGCGCACCACTACCTGCTGTTGGCGGCGCCGGCGTTTCTGCCTGCGGTGATCGTCGTCGGGGTGGTCCTGTACATCGCGCTGCGCGACCGCCGCGAGGGCCGGAGCGCCACGGGCGCCGGCAAGGACGCCTCCCAACCCGACACGCCCGACAAAGAGCGTGATTGACGAGCCCAGGATCGGGGCATTAAACAAACAATCACGAACCTACTTGACAGTAATAAGCGGTTGACGGAATCGGATCCTCCGGGGCAGCCCGGCGCGGTTGGGAGGCACGACGATGCGGTCGAATGAACTGACGATTGTTGCTGAGGCACCCGCGCGCGGCGCGGGACTGAACCAGGTGATCGGGCTGTCGATCGCAGCGGTGGTGATCACGCTACTGATGCTGTGGGCGGGCCACGCTCATCGCACCCACCGCATCCAGTGGCTGACCCGCGCCGCCGACAAGGTGGGCGAGAAGTTCCACCGGCCCAACTGGGTGGCGCTGCCGGTCCTGATCTTCACCACGTCGATCATCTGCGCGCTGTTCGGGTTCATCTGGGACGTCAGCTGGCACATCGGCAACGGCCGTGACCCGGGCCCGCTGGCCAACCCGGCGCACTACTTCATCATCATCGGGCTGTTCGGGGTGTTCCTGGCCGGCATGGTGTCGGTCGTCCTGCCGTTCGACAGGCCCGGACCGGCGCCGGTGCGCATCACCCGCAACTGGCACGCACCGGTGGGTGGGGTGCTGATGGCCGGCTGCGGCCTCTACGCGATGATCGGGTTCCCGCTCGACGACATCTGGCACCGCATCTTCGGGCAGGATGTAACCCTTTGGGGCCCAACGCATTTGATGATGATCGGCGGCGCCTGTTTTTCGCTGTTCGCGGTGCTGATGCTGGAGCGCGAGGGTGAGGCCCAAGAAGGCGAGCAGGTCTATCACGGCGTCTTCATCACCTTCCTGCGCTACCTGTCCTTCGGCGGGTTGTTCATTGGCTTGTCGGTCTATCAGATCGAGTTCGACTTCGGCGTCCCGCAGTTCCGCCTGGTGTTCCAGCCCATGCTGATCGCCGGCGCGGCGGCCCTGGCGGCGGTCGCCGCCCGCATCACCATGGGCCGGGGGGCGGCCCTGATCGCGGCGATCTTCGCCATCGCCCTGCGCGGCGGTGTCGCCCTGCTGGTCGGGCCGATTCTGGGCGCCCCGATCAACTGGTTCCCGCTGTATCTCGGCCCGGCGCTAGCCGTCGAGCTGGTCGCCTTGACCCCGCTTGTCAAGCGCCCCATCGTGTTCGGCGCCGTCGCCGGGCTGGGCGTGGGCACCGTCGGACTGTGGCTGGAGTCGCTGTGGATCGCGGCGGTGTACCACTACCCGTGGCCGATCAGCATGTGGGGCGAGGCCCTGGCCATGGCGGTACCGGTCGCGGTCCTGATGGGGGTGTGCGGCGCCCTGTTCGGCATGGTGCTCACCGGCCAACGCCTACCCGGCCGCGGGATCGGCATCGCCGCGGTGGCGTTGACGGTGCTGGTGATCGGCGGCGCGGTGGCCAATGGCTTGCACATCGTGGTGCCGGGGCAGAACAACGCCACCATCGTGTTGACGGATCTGCCCAGTGCACCGGGGCAGCGCATGGTGTCGGCCGACGTCCAGCTGCTACCCGCCGACATGGTCAGCGGCAACCCGGACTGGTTGACGATCCTGTCCTGGCAGGGGCGCATGAACAACGACCGCGGCCTGGTGATCGACCGGCTCGCCAAGGTCGGGCCGGGGCACTACCGGTCCACTCAGCCGGTCCCCGTGTGGGGGGATTGGAAGACCCTGCTGCGGGTCCAGGACGGCCGCACGATGACGGCCGTGCCGATCTGGGAGCCGGCGGACTCGGCCATTCCGGCCCCCGAGGTTCCCGCGCTGGCGGCCAGCACGCGTCCCTTCGTCCTGGAAGTCACCATCCTGCAGCGCGAGCGTGACCAGAGCGCGCCGGCCTGGTTGTTCACCGCCGGCGGGATCGTGGTGCTGTTCCTGACGCTCATGGTGATCGGCGGCCTGACCTGGGGTGCGGGCCGGCTCGGCTACGCGATCACCGAGCCCGAACCCGTCGAGGACAAACAGCAGATCCCGCGGGCGGCGTGAATCCATGACACTGCGAGGCACCCTCATCGCGGCGTGGGCGGCGGCGCTGGCCTGCGGCCTGGTCGGCTGCGGCGGTTCGACCAGTAAGTCGCCGGCAGCGCCGCTGATGATCGACGTGACCATCGCCCACGGGCAGGTCACCCCGACCAACGCCACGCTGCAGGCCAAGGTGCATCAGCAGATCACCCTGCACGTGACCAGCGACGCCACCGACGAGCTGCACGTGCATTCGACGCCGGATCACAAGTTCCAGGTCGCGGCCGCCCCCAACCAGACGTTCGGGTTCGCCGTCGACGTTCCGGGCAACGTCGCGGTGGAGCTGCACCACCTGGACCGCACCATCGCGACGATCCAAGTCCAGTCGTGAGGTCCGCCGCCGCGGCGGTGGTGCTCGCGCACGGACTCGGCGGGTCGGGCGACCTTCCGGTGCCCTACGCCTACGCGATGGTGGGAGCGGCCTGGGCGCTGACCTTCACGTTCGCCCTGGTGGCGTTCGCGTGGCGGCGGCCGCGGTTCGATCCGCTGAAGCCGGGCCGGCCCTTGCCGACGGCGGTGACGACGTTCGTCGACTCCCCGGTGACCCGGTGGTCGGCGGCCGCGCTGGCGCTGGTGTGCGCGGCGTGGGCGGTGGCCGCCGGGGTGTGGGGCCCCGAATCGGAAGCCAACGCGCTGCTGGGCGCGTTCTACGTGCTGCTGTGGGTCGGCTTGGTGGCGCTGTCGCTGGCCATCGGGCCGGTATGGCGGGTGATCTCGCCGATGAGCACGCTGTACCTGCTGCTGCGCCGCGTCATTCCGGAGCGGCTCGGCCGGCCCCGGCTGTCCTACCCCGAGGGCTGGGGGTATCGGCCCGCGGCCTTCGGACTGTTCGCCTTCGTGTGGATGGAGCTGGCCAGCCCGAATCCGGCGTCACTGCCGGGGGTCAGGGCGTGGCTGGCCGCCTACGCCGTGCTGATGCTGGCCGGCGCGTGGCTGTGTGGCCAGCGCTGGCTGGCCCGCGCCGACCCGTTCGGCGTGTACAGCGTGGCCGTCTCGCGGCTCTCACCGTTTCGGCGCAACCGGGACACGCAGCAGATCGTCATCGGAAACCCGCTGGACCATCTGCCGTCGCTGCCGGTGCGGCCGGGTGTCGTGGTGCTGCTGGCGGTGCTGCTCGGCTCGACGGCGTTCGACAGTTTCTCGTCGTCGCCGACGTGGCGCGGCTTCTCCGACCAGCTCACCCGCGAATTCGGCGCTCCCCCGACGCTGGCGTCCTCGATGCTGCGCACCGTCGGCCTGATCGTCTTTATTTGCGTTGTGGCAGTGACGTTTTCACTCGCGGCACGCGCCACCGGCGGGGTCACCGCGGAGCAGCGGCGCGAATTGCCCGGCGAGATGGCGCATTCACTGATCCCGATCGTGGTGGGCTACATCTTCGCGCACTACCTGTCCTACCTGGTGGAGCGTGGACAGCAGGCGGTGTTCGCGCTGGCCGACCCGTTCGGCCGCGGGTGGAATCTGCTCGGTCTGGCGCATCTGCACGTGGCCTACGTCTTGTCCATGCACCCGCCGGTGCTGGCCGCGATCAAGGTGGCCTGCGTGGTCACCGGGCACATCGTCGCGGTGATCGCCGCCCACGACAAGGCCCTGCGGCTGCTGCCCACCGGCCATCAGCTCACCGGCCAGCTGACGATGATGCTGGTGATGGTCGGCTACACCTTCACCGGTTTGTACTTGCTCTTCGGGGGGTAGGCGTCGGGGCGTGCGCTTCCTAACGCCATCGCGAGAAGCGGCGCCGTGGCGTCGAGGATCGACCCGGCACCGGGCCGGTTGATGCGCCCGACCGAGTCGGTCCCCCCGGACGAACAGAACCCGGCCCGAAAGAAGAGGCGTCGCCCGCGAGCGCTGTCCTGGATCAGCATTCAGTCCAAGGTGATGCTGATGCTGCTGGTGTCGAGCCTGGCGTCGCTGGGCGTGATCGGGACGGTCGAGTACGTCGCCGCGCGTAACGCGCTGCTGCCCGCGGCGACCGAGCGGATGACGCAGTTGCGAGCGTCGCAGAAACGAGCCATCGAGACGCTGTTCTCGGATCTGTCGGATTCCTTGGTCGTCTACAGCCGTGGGATGACCGCGTTCGAAGCCGTACAGGCGTTCACTTCCGGCTTCGACCAACTGGCCAACGCCCCCGTCGACCCCGGCCAGCAGCAGGCGCTGGTCGACTTCTACAACGAGCGGCTGATCAAACCGCTCGAGCGCGACACCGGCAACAAGCTGGCTCTCGACGCCGTGTTACCCAGCAACAACGCACAGAAGTACCTGCAGGCGCATTACACCGTTGCGGCGCACGGGTCTTCGAACGGGTCCGCGCCCGACGACGCCGGCGATGGCAGCGCCTGGTCGGCCGCCAATGCCCGCTTCAACGACTATTTCCGCGAGATCGCCACCCGCTTCGAGTATCAGGACGCGATGCTGCTGGACACCCGCGGCAACGTGGTTTACACCGTCCGGAAGAGCGCCTCGCTCGGCACCAACGTCCTCACCGGTCCGTATCGTCAGTCCAATTTGCGCGGCGCCTACGAAAAGGCGATGGCCGCGAATTCGCTGAACTTCGTGTGGATCACCGACTTTCAGCCGTATCAGCCTCAACTCGGGCACCCGATTGCCTGGTTGGTCGCGCCGATCGGTTCACCGGGAAGACCGATCGGAGTGCTGGCGCTGCCGCTGCCCATCGCGACGGTCAATCGGATCATGACCGCCGACCAGCAGTGGCGGGCCGCCGGCATGGGCCGAACGGCCGAGACCTATCTGGCCGGCCCGGACAGCCTGATGCGTTCCGATTCACGGGTATTCCTCGAAGATCGTGAGCGATACCGCCGTGAGGCGCTGGCCGCCGGCGTTCGACGCGAGACCGTCGATACGGCGATCAAGTGGGGTGGCACGACGCTGGTCCAGCCCGTCGCCACGGCGGCCGTACGCGCCGCGCAGCGCGGAGAGACCGGAACCGTGACCGACACCGGTTATCTCGGTCGCAAGGAGCTGATGTCGTATGCGCCGTTGTCCCTGCCGAATTCCGACCTGCATTGGTCGATCGTGGCCACCAGGGAGACCTCGGAGGCCAACGCCCGGGTGGCGTCGCTCACCCAGACCCTGATATTGACCACAGCGGCAATGGTTTTCGTCATCTGCGTGGCCGCGCTGCTGGTCGCCCAGATATTCGTGCGGCCCATCCGCAGGTTGCAGGCCGGGGCCCGAGAGATCGGCGCCGGCAACTACGACGTCTCGATCCCGGTCACCTCGCGCGACGAGATCGGCGAGCTGATGGCCGCTTTCAACGACATGAGCCGCAACCTGCAGATCAAAGAGGAACTGCTGACCGAACAACGCAAGGAGAACGACCGCCTGCTCGCTTCGCTGATGCCCGAACCGGTGGCCCGGCGTTACCGCGACGGCGAACAGACCATCTCCCAGGAGCACCAGGACGTCACGGTCATCTTCGCCGACATCGTCGGCCTCGACGAGATCTCCGGCAAGATCTCCGGCCGGGAACTGGTCGGCATCGTCGACCAGCTGATCCGCGAGCTCGACTCGGCGGCGGAATCCCTTGGCATCGAACCGATCCGCACGCTGCACAACGGCTACCTGGCCAGCTGCGGCCTGAACTTCCCCCGGCTGGACAGCGTCCACCGCACCGTGGAGTTCGCCGTGGAGATGCAGGACATCATCGCGCGCTTCAACAGCAAGACCGGCTACCACCTGGCCCTGCGGGCCGGCATCAACACGGGCCACGTGATCAGCGGGCTGGTCGGGCGATCCAGCATCGTCTACGACATGTGGGGCGCTGCCGTCAACCTGGCCCATCAGACCCGCAGCAGCACAACACAATCGGGGATCTATGTCACCGCTCAGGTCTATGAGGTGATGCACGACATCCGGCGATTCACACCGGCGGGCACCATCACCGTGGGCGGCGTCGAGCAACAGATCTGGAAGCTCTCCGAAGGGCAGGGACAGTGAGAACCTTTGACTCGTCAACGCTGTACTGGGCCGCCGGCGTGGTGTTCGGCCTGCCGCTGCTGCTGATCGCCCTCACCGAATGGCACCAGGGCCTGGTCCGCAAAGCGAGCCCGCTGGCGCGGCCCGTCCTGCTGTTGCGCAGCTACCTCGTCCCGCTGGGCGCTTTGCTGGTGCTGCTGGTGAACGTGGCCAGGATGCCGGCGCAGTTCACGTCGGTTCGGGTGCTGGCGACGGTGTTCGGTTTCGTGGTGCTGGTGCTGCTGCTGTCCGGGCTCAACGCAACGGTTTTCGAGGGCGCACCGCAGGGATCCTGGCGCCAACGAATCCCGGGCATCTTCCTGGACGTGACCCGGTTCGTGCTGATCGGGGTCGGACTGGCGGTCATCTTCTCCTACGTGTGGGGGGTGCGCGTCGGCGGCCTGTTCACCGCGCTGGGGGTGACCTCGGTGGTCATCGGCCTGATGCTGCAGAACTCCGTCGGCCAGATCGTGTCGGGCCTGTTCATGTTGTTCGAGCAGCCGTTCCGGATCGGCGACTGGCTGGACACCCCGTCGGCGCGGGGCCGCATCGTGGAGGCGAACTGGCGGGCCGTGCACATCGAATCCGGCCGCGGGCTGCAGATCACCCCGAACTCGGTGCTGGCCACCACCTCGTTCACCAATCTCAGCCGCCCGCCCGGAGGGCACCAATTGGCAATCACCACAACCTTTTCCGAGATCGACCCGCCGGACCGGGTGTGCGCCCTGCTGGAACGGGTCGCCGACGCGTTGCCGCAGCGCAGGCCCGACACGGTGGCGTCGGCGGCGCCGACCGGGGGCGCCGAGTATCGGGTCACCGTCGGACTGAAATCGCCCGCGGACGACGCGGCCGCGCACGCGGCGTTCCTGCGCTGGCTGTGGTACGCGGCGCGGCGCGAGGGTCTGCACCTCGACGGCGCCGAAGACGACATCTCCACGACCGAGCGCATCGAGAGGGCGGTGCGCACGGTGGTGGCGCCGGCCCTGCGGCTCAGCCAACCGGATCAGCAGGCCTTGGTGTCGCACGCGAGAATCGTCCGGTACGGGGCCGACGAGATCGTCGAGCACGCCGGTCGCGTTCCAGCCGGGATGACGTTCCTGATCGAGGGCGGCGTGCGGTTGACCGCGATCGCCACGGACGGATCGGTCGCCGCGGTCGGCGGTCTGGACGAGGGCTCGTTCCTGGGTGTGACAGCCCTGACCCGCCAGCCCAACCTCGCCGACGCGCAGGCCATCGACGAAGTGACCGCGCTGGAGATCGACCGCGATCACCTGGTCGAGCTCGTGATGGACAAGCCGCTGCTGCTGCAAGAGCTGGGCCGGACCATCGACGAGCGGCGCGCCAGAGTGCAGGCGGCCACCGCGCCGGAGTTCGCGCCGTCAGGCGCCTGACCCGATGGGGTGCTCGACCTTCTTGTTGCCGTCCCAGCGGCGCAAACCGGCGAAGCTGCCGTCGATCTGGGCGGGCCGGCCCGCGATACGCAGCGCCCGCCCGAGCTGAGCGCCGCCGACGCGCCGGGCCATCGTGACGTGCGCGGTCCACTGACCGGGCAGGCTGTTGGGCATCGGACCGGGCGACAGATGCGGACCGCACACCCCGTGCACCTGGGCGTGCAGGGCCAACAACTCGCCGGTCGGCACCACCAGCCGCGCGAAAACCGCACTGGCGCGGCCGAATAACACCGGCGCCCCGACGAGGCAGCGCAGCGGCAGCCGCTCGCTCAGCGGGCGCAGCAGCTCGTCGACGTCGGGGGCGATGCCATCGGCCACGACCAGCGTCACGTGCGGCCGGCTGGCCGGCGCCTGACTCGGTATCCCGGCCGCGGCCAACGCTGCCCAGATGTTCCGGATCGCCGACTCGGTGTCGCGGTCGAAGACCAGCTCGATGGAGTGCACCATCAGCCCACCAGCGAGGTGACCCAGTCACGGTCGAACGCCCGGGAGCACAGGGCCGCGAACTCGGTGGGGCCCAGCGACGCCGCGCCTTCGGGCAGCACGGCGCGCACCGCGGCCAGCCGGTCCAGCGCTTGCCGGTTCGTCGTCTCCACCACCCCGGGCCGCCGCGGCCAGCTGCCGATGACCAGGCCCGCGCATGAAAGACCCTGTGCGGCAATCGATTCCAGGGTCAACGCGGTGTGGTTCAAGGTGCCCAGCGACGGGCCGACCACCACCAGCACCGCCGCACCCAGCGCGACGGCGAGATCGCGTGCGGTGACACCGTTTTCGCCGAGTTCCACCAACAGTCCCCCGGCGCCCTCGACCAGCGTCAGCCGCCCCGGACGGTCCAGCTCGCCGACGAGCGCCAGCAGCTGCTCGCGGGTGGGCAACGGCATCCCGGCCGCCTCGGCGGCGGCCACCGGCGCCAGCGGCTGCGGATAGCGGCCGAACCCGGCCAGCTCGGTCACCCCGGACAGCCGGGCCACCTCGGCGAGGTCGTCGTCGCCGGCGTCGGTGCCGGTCTGGACCGGCTTACAGACCGCCACGTCGAGGCCGGCCTGACGCGCGTGGCAGGCCAGCGCCGCGGTGGCGACCGTCTTGCCGACCCCCGTGTCGGTGCCCGTGACGACCAGAACCGTCACCGGCGCGCCTCAACCCAGCCGGGCGAGCACATCGGTGAGCACCCGGCGCGCGACCTCCAGCTCGGCGTCGTCCAGCGACGCGCGCGCGGTCAACCGCAGCCGCGACGTCCCGGCGGGCACGGTCGGGGGCCGGAAGCACCCCACCCGCACGCCCGCGTCCAGGCACGCGCTCGCGGCGGCCACCGCCAGGTCGGGGTCGCCCAGGATCACCGACACGACCGCCGACCGCGGCGTCTCGGCCACGCCGCAGACCTGCGCCAGGAAGGCGGCGTGGCGCAGCACCGCGTCGGCCCGCCACGGTTCGGCTCCCAGCACCGCCAGCGCCGCCCGCGCGGCGCCCACGGCCGCCGGGGCCAGGCCGGTGTCGAAGATGAACGTGCGCGCCGCGTCGATCAGGTGGGCGCGCACGGACGCCGGTCCGAGCACCGCGCCGCCCTGGCTGCCCAGCGCCTTGGACAGCGTGGTGGTCATGACCACGTCGGGCGCACCGGCCAGCCCGACCTCCTGCAGCAGCCCGCGGCCGCCGCCGCGCACGCCCAGGCCGTGCGCCTCGTCGACGATGAGCAGCGCGCGATGCCGGCGGCACACCTCGTGCAGGTCCCGCAGCGGCGCCAGCGCGCCGTCGGTGGAAAACACCGACTCGGTGATGACGACCGCGCGCTCCTCGTCGCGGGCCCGCAGCGCCGCCTCCACGGCGCCGACGTCGCGATGCGGCGTCACCGCCACCCGCGCCCGCGACAGCCGGCAGGCGTCCACCAGCGACGCGTGCGAGTACTCGTCGGAGACCAGCAGCGATCCGCGTCCCGACAGGCCGACGACCGCGCCCAGGTTGGCCGCGTAGCCGGAGGAGAACAGCAGTCCGGATTCGGCGCCGACGTAGTCGGCCAGCTCGGACTCGAACTGCTGGTGCAGCTCGGTGTCACCGGTGACCAGCCGCGACCCGGTCGCCCCGGCGCCCCACATGCGCAGCGCGCTCACCCCGCCGTCGATCACGTCCGGGTGCTGGGAGAGGCCGAGGTAGTCGTTGGAGGCGAGGTCCAGCTCGGTGGCCACGGCCGGACGCGGCCGCAGCGAGCGGCGCAGCCCGGCCTCGCGGCGCTGCCGTTCCACCGCCTCGAGCCAGGCCAGCGGGGAAACCTCGATCGGTGCCTTCATCGCCTTAGAGACTACGAGAGCCGACGACGCGAGCGACCTGCACCATCGCCGAGGTGATCCGGGCGATCTCGTCGGGCGTGCAGATGTAGGGCGGCATCGCGTAGACCAGGTTGCGGAACGGGCGCAGCCAGACGCCGTTGTCCAGCGCCGCCGGGGTGGCGACGGCCAGGTCGACCGGGCGCCGGCATTCGATGACGCCGATGGCCCCGCGCACCCGCACGTCACGCACGCCGGGCAGCGCCCGCGCCGGCTCGAGCCCGGCCGCCAGGCCGGCGCCGATCTCGCCGACCCGCGCCCGCCAGTCCTGCCCGAGCAGCACCTCGACACTGGCCACCGACACCGCGCAGGCCAGCGCGTTGGCCATGAACGTGGGACCGTGCATCAGCGCCCCGGCCTCGCCCGCGCTGATGGTGTGGGCGATGTCGGTCGTGCACAGGGTCGCGGCCAGGGTGAGATATCCACCGGTCAGCGCCTTGCCGACGCACATGATGTCCGGGCTCACGCCGGCGTGGTCGGCGGCGAAGAGCTCGCCGGTGCGGCCGAAGCCGGTGGCGATCTCGTCGAAGATCAGCAGCACGTCGTGCCGCCGGCAGATGTCGCGCAGGTCGCGCAGGTATTGCGGGTCGTGGAAGCGCATGCCGCCGGCGCCCTGCACGACGGGCTCGACGACGACGGCGGCCAGCTCGGCCGCGTGCCGGGCCAGCTGTTCCTCGAACGCCGCGCTGTAGCCGGGTTCGTAGGCGCGCGGCACCTGCGGGGCGAACACCTGCCGGGCCAGGATGTCGGTCCACAGCGAGTGCATGCCGCCATCGGGGTCGCAGACGCTCATCGGGGTGAAGGTGTCGCCGTGGTAGCCGCCGCGCCAGGTCATCAGCCGGTGCTTGCCGGGCCGGCCGCGGCTGCGCCAGTACTGCAGCGCCATCTTCACCGCGACCTCCACCGACACCGACCCGGAGTCGCTGAAGAACACCGTGTCCAGCCCCGGCGGGGTGAGGTCCACCAGCAGCTGGGCCAGTCGCGCCGCCGGTTCGTGGGTCAGCCCGCCGAACATGACGTGGTTCATCACGCCGAGCTGGGCTTTCAGCGCAGCATCGAGCACCGGGTGGCCGTGGCCGTGGATCGCGGTCCACCAGGAGCTCATCGCGTCGAGCGCCTCGACCGGCTCGCCGTCGCGGATCAGGGTGAGCCAGGCGCCGCGGGCGCCGGCGGCCACCACGGGGGCGACGGATTCGGCGCCGATGGTGCTGTAGGGGTGCCAGAGGTGCGCGGCGTCGATCGCGCTGATCTGCTCGGGCGTCAACCCGGCCTTGGCCGCGGGCATAGTGATCGAGGGTAAAGCAGCCGATTCGCGCAAAACTCCGACGTCGGGAAGCATGGGGCATCATGGCCACGCCGCAGCAGCCCGACAGCGCCGCGCCCGGACCCGAGGCCGGGCCGGGGCCGGGCCCGGCTGGTCCAGGGACACGCACTACCCGCTGGTGGACTACGACGACGAGGCGCCCCGGGTGATCCGGGTGCGGCTGGCGCCGTGGGACGTCGTGTGCACCGTGGTGCTGCTGATCCTGCTCGCGGTGCTGGCCACGGCGACGACCTGGCCGACGCGGCTTTTCGGGTTCCTGGCGAACGTCTGCGAGGACGAAACCTGCGGGCCGGTGCCCTACGGCCTGGACCTGTACATCCACCCGGTGGTGTGGGGCGGCATCGGCGCGGCCCTGACCGCCGCCGTCATCGGGCCGGTCGTGTCGATCCTGAAGGGCTGGTACATGTCCTTCTGGCCGGTTCTGGCGCTGGCGCTGGTCATGGTCAGCTCGGTGGCCGGGTCGCTGCTGACCATGTTCAGCGAACGCTACTGGCTCTGATCGCCCGACCGGCGCACGTGCGTTTTCGTCCGCCGACTGAGACCGAAATCACAACGGCGCATACGGGATTCGGCCCGCCAGTCACCATCCGGTCACGGTACGACAAAAAATCTCGCCTGGACCTGGCGGCTAACACAATCTGTTGTCAAAGTGGCTTGTGTGACTGATGTGAATACAGCGGCCTGACCGCTGATTCACTTCGCAAGTGCCATGGACGGCGCCGGGCCCCAGCGTGGGGGCCCTCGCCCGGTCCATGAACCGGGGGCGGACGCGCGAGGTCACCGCGTCGAGGCCCATTGAGCGCCTGGAGAGGCCAGGGAAAGGCCAGAAACATGAAACGCATCTACGCCTTCGCGATCGGTTTAGCCCTGCTCGGGGCGCCGATGGTGGTTCCCACCATCGCGACCGCCGACCCGGGCGCCAGGTCGATGGACTACCAGCAGGCCACCGACGTGGTGATCGCCCGCGGTCTGTCGCAGCGCGGTGTGCCGTTCTCCTGGGCCGGTGGCGGCATCAACGGCCCCACCCGCGGCACCGGCACCGGCATCAACACCGTCGGTTTCGACGCCTCCGGGCTGATGCAGTACGCCTACGCCGGCGCCGGCATCAAGCTGCCGCGGTCCTCGGGCGCGATCTACCGCGTCGGCCAGAAGATCGTCCCCCAGCAGGCCCGCAAGGGTGACCTGATCTTCTACGGCCCCGAGGGCACACAGAGCGTCGCGATGTACCTGGGCAACAACCAGATGCTGGAGGTCGGCGACGTCGTGCAGGTCTCGCCGGTGCGTACCAGCGGCATGACGCCGTACATGGTCCGGGTTCTGGGCGCCCCGTTGCAGCAAGCGCCGTTGCAGCAAGCGCCGGCGCAGCAGGCGCCGCAGCAGTTGCCTACCCAGCAGACACCGCAGCAACTGCCCACCCAGCAGGCCCCGCTGCAGCAGTCGCCGTACCAGCAGACGCCGCAGCAGCTGCCCGCTCAGCAGGCGCCGTTGCAGCAGGTCCCGACGCAGCAGGCCCCCCTGCAGCAGTCGCCGTTCCAGCAGGCGCCCGTCCAGCAACTGCCGACCCAGCAGTCGCCGTTGCAGCCGACCGGCGCGGGCATCGGCAGGTAATTCCGGGCCGATTCCTCGGCAGTCCGACGCCCGCCACTGGCTCCCCCGCCGCCCGGCCCACAGGCTCTCGCGACCCATCTGAGCAGCCTCACCGCCGCGAGCTGTCGGGAGCGGGTGGCGGGTTTTCGGTAAATTGACTGTCGATCATGCAGACCCCGTCACCCTCTCCTGCACCGGACGCCACCGCCGATCCGGGGGCCGCGGGACCGCGGACGAAGGGGTCGCGGGGGTTCTATCGCTACGACCTCGACGGCCTGCGCGGCATCGCGATCGCGTTGGTCGCCGTCTTCCACATCTGGTTCGGACGCGTCTCCGGCGGCGTGGACGTGTTCCTGGCGCTGTCCGGATTCTTCTTCGGCGGCAAGGTCATTCGCGCCGCGCTGAACCCGGCCGTGACGCTGTCGCCGGCGTCCGAGGTGGTCCGGCTCATCCGTCGCCTGGTTCCCGCGCTCGTCGTGGTGCTGGCCGGTTGCGCGGTGTTGACCATCCTGGTCCAACCGGAGACCCGCTGGGAGACCTACGCCGACCAAAGCCTTGCCAGCCTGGGCTACTACCAGAACTGGGAACTGGCCAACACCGCCTCGGACTACCTGCGGGCGGGCGAAGCCGTCAGCCCGTTGCAGCACATCTGGTCGATGTCGGTGCAGGGCCAGTTCTACGTCAGCTTCCTGGTGCTGATCGCCGGCCTGGCCTACCTGTTCCGGCGGGCGCTGGGCGAAAAGCTGCGGACGCTGTTCCTGGTCGTGCTGGCCGCCTTGACGGTGGCCTCGTTCGTCTACGCGATCGTCGCGCACCAGCAGGACCAGGCGGCCGCCTACTACAACACCTTCGCCCGGGGTTGGGAGTTGTTGCTGGGCGCGCTGGTCGGCGCGCTGGTGACCCGGGTCCGCTGGCCCATGTGGCTGCGGACGGTGGTGGCCACGGTCGCGCTGGGCGCCGTGCTGTCCTGCGGCGCGCTGATCGACGGCGTGCAGGAGTTCCCCGGCCCGTGGGCGCTGGTGCCGGTGGGCGCCGCCATGCTGCTGATCCTCGTCGGGGCCAACCTGCAGGGGGCCGGCGACCGGTTGCCGCTGCCCAACCGGATCCTGGCGACGCGCCCCCTGGTGGAGCTGGGCGCCATGGCGTACGCGCTGTACCTCTGGCACTGGCCGCTGCTGATCTTCTGGCTGTCCTACAGCGGCCACAAGCACGCCAACTTCGTCGAGGGCGCGGTGCTGTTGCTGGTGTCCGGCGCGCTGGCCTACCTGACCAACCGGCTCGTCGAGGACCCGTTGCGCTACCGGGCCTCCGCGAAGCCGGCCGCGGCGCCGGCGCCGAAACGGCCGTGGCCCACGCGCCTGGCCCGGCCGACGATGGCGCTCGGATCGGCCATCGTGCTGCTCGGCGTGACGCTGACCGCGACCTCGTTCACCTGGCGTCAGCACGTCACGGTGCTGCGGTCGGCCGGTAAGGAGCTCAGCGTCCTCAACCCGCAGGATTATCCCGGCGCGCGGGCGCTGACCGAACGCTTGCGGGTGCCCGCGCTGCCGATGCGGCCCTCGGTCTTGGAGGTCAAGCAGGACCTGCCCGCCACCACCCGGGACGGGTGCATCAGCGACTTCGTCAACCCCGCGGTGGTCACCTGCACCTACGGCGATGTGGCCGCCGACCGGACCATCGCGCTGGCCGGCGGATCGCACGCCGAGCACTGGCTGCCCGCGCTGGACATCCTGGGCAAGACGCGCCACTTCAAGGTCGTGACGTATCTGAAGATGGGCTGCCCGCTGTCGACCGAGCAGGTCCCGCTGATCATGGGCAACAACGCCCCCTACCCGCAGTGCCGCGAGTGGGTGCAGCGAACCATGACCAAGCTGGTCACCGATCGGCCCGACTACGTCTTCACCACCACCACCCGGCCGTGGAACATCAAGAGCGGCGACGTGATGCCCGCCACCTATATCGGCATCTGGCAGACGTTGTCGGACAACAACATTCCCATTCTCGGCATGCGGGACACCCCCTGGCTGGTCAAGAACGGACAACCGTTCGACCCGGCGGACTGCCTGGCCAAGCGCGGCGGCACCGCGCAGTCCTGCGCGATCAAGCGTTCCGACCTGCTCTCGGACCGCAACCAGACGCTCGACTTCGTCGGGCAGTTCCCAGGGCTCAAGGTGCTCGACATGTCGGACGCGATCTGCCGCGCCGACGTGTGCCGTCCGGTGGAGGGCAACATCCTGATCTACCACGGCGCCCACCACCTGACCCCCACGTACGTGCGGACGATGACGCCCGAATTGGGCCGCCAGATCGCCGAGGCCACCGGCTGGTGGTGACCCGGCTTACTCCTGGCTGCTTACCCGAGTGAGCGCAACCGCGCGCGGATAAGGTCGTTAGGTGTCAACCAACAGTCCCGCTTCAGAAGCAGGCGGTAACCACGAACCCAAGCTCGCCACCGTGTGGCCGGGCAACCCCTATCCGCTCGGCGCCGCCTACGACGGCGCCGGAACCAACTTCTCGTTGTTCTCCGAGATCGCCGAGAAGGTCGAGCTGTGCCTGATCGACGACCAGGGCGGCGAGTCGCGGATTCCCCTGGACGAGGTGGACGGATTCGTCTGGCACGCCTACCTGCCCAACATCACCCCCGGCCAGCGCTACGGCTTTCGCGTCTACGGCCCGTTCGACCCGGCGGCGGGTCACCGCTGTGACCCCAGCAAGCTGCTGCTCGACCCGTACGGCAAGGCTTTTCACGGCGACTTCACCTTCGGCCAGGCGCTGTTCTCCTACGACTTGAAGGCCACCAGCGAAAGGGACCCGGACGGGCCCAACGCCGACGGAGCCGACCCGGGCACGCCGCCGATGGTCGACTCGCTGGGCCACACCATGACCAGCGTGGTGAGCAACCCGTTCTTCGACTGGGGCTCCGACCGCGCGCCGCTGACCCCGTACCACGAGACTGTCATCTACGAAGCACACGTCAAGGGCATGACGCAGACCCATCCCAGCATCCCCGAGGAGCTCCGGGGCACCTATGCCGGCCTGGCCCACCCGGCGGTCATCGACCACCTCAAGTCGCTGCAGGTCACCGCGATCGAGCTGATGCCGGTGCACCAGTTCATGCACGACTTCCGACTGCTGGACCTGGGTTTGCGAAACTACTGGGGCTACAACACATTCGGGTTCTTCGCGCCTAACAACGAGTACGCCGCCAACCGCAAGTCCAGCGTGCCCGAGTTCAAATCGATGGTGCGCAGCTTCCACGAGGCCGGCATCGAGGTGATCCTCGACGTGGTCTACAACCACACCGCCGAGGGCAACCACCTCGGCCCGACCATCAACTTCCGCGGCATCGACAACGCCGCGTACTACCGGCTGGTCGACAGCGACCTGCGGTTGTACAAGGACTACACCGGCACCGGCAACAGCCTCAACCCGCGCCACCCGCATGTGCTGCAGCTGATCATGGACTCGCTGCGCTACTGGGTGACCGAGATGCACGTGGACGGCTTCCGCTTCGACCTGGCCGCCACGCTGGCCCGCGAACTGCACGACGTCGACCGGCTGAGCGCGTTCTTCGATCTGGTGCAGCAGGATCCGATCGTCAGCCAGGTCAAACTCATCGCCGAGCCGTGGGACGTCGGCGAGGGTGGCTACCAAGTCGGAAATTTCCCGGGTTTGTGGACCGAGTGGAACGGGAAGTATCGCGATACTGTGCGCGATTACTGGCGGGGCGAGCCCGCAACCCTGGGCGAGTTCGCTTCCCGGCTGACCGGGTCGTCGGACCTGTACGAGGCGACCGGTCGCCGTCCCAGCGCCAGCATCAACTTCGTCACCGCGCACGACGGATTCACGCTCAACGACCTGGTGTCCTACAACGAAAAACACAACATGGCCAACGGGGAGGACAACCGGGACGGGGAAAGCCACAACCGGTCGTGGAACTGTGGCGTCGAAGGCCCCACCGACGACCCTGAGATCAACCAGCTGCGCTACCGCCAGATGCGCAACTTCTGGGCGACGCTGATGCTGAGCCAGGGCACGCCGATGATCGCCCACGGTGACGAGTTCGCGCGTACCCAAAGCGGCAACAACAACGTGTACTGCCAGGATTCCGAATTGTCCTGGATGGACTGGTCTTTGGTGGACAAGAATGCCGACCTGCTGGAGTTCGCCCGCAGGGTGAGCACGTTGCGCAAGCGGCATCCGGTGTTCCGGCGGCGCCGGTTCTTCGAGGGCGAGCCGATCCGCAGCGGCGACGAGGTGCGCGACATCGCCTGGCTGAATCCGAGCAGCCGCGAGATGACGCACGAGGACTGGGGCGAAAGCATCCACAAGTGCGTCGCGGTTTTCCTCAACGGCGACGCGATCAGCGCACCCAACGCCCGCGGCGAACGGGTGGTCGACGACTCATTCCTGTTGTGTTTCAACGCCGGTGAAGATCCGGTGGACTTCGTGACGCCGAACAGCGACTATGCGAAAGAGTGGACCGTGGAACTGGACACCAACGAACCGACCGGCCGCAAAGAGGGAGCCGATCAGGTGGTGACCGCCGGGGAGAAGGTGTCGCTGCCCTCGCGCTCACTGCTGGTCCTGCGTAAGACCCAGTGACGCATGGCTTTACCCGTCATCTCCACCTACCGGCTGCAACTGCGTGGTGAGTCCAGCGGGTTCGCGTTCACCTTCGCCGACGCGGAAAACCTGCTCGACTACCTGAACGACCTCGGGGTGTCGCACCTGTATCTGTCCCCGATCATGACGGCGACGACGGGATCGAGCCACGGCTACGACGTCACCGACCCCACGACGGTGTCACCCGAGCTCGGCGGCCCAGAGGGGCTGGCCCGGCTGTCGGCCGCGACCCGAGAGCGCGGCATGGGCCTGATCGTGGACATCGTGCCCAACCATGTGGGCATCGACCAGCCGCGGCAGAACCCCTGGTGGTGGGACGTCCTGCGGCACGGCCGTTCATCGCCCTACGCAACGTATTTCGACATCGACTGGGACCTCGACGACGACGGCCGCATCGTGTTGCCGGTGCTGGGCTCCGACGACGATGCCGCCGGCCTCACCGTCGACGGCGACCTGTTGCGCCTGGGCGACCTGGCGTTCCCGATCGCGCCCGGCACGGCGGGGGGCTCTGGCCCGCAGGTGCACGATCGCCAGCACTACCGGCTGGTGGGCTGGCGCAACGGTGTCTGCGGATACCGGCGCTTCTTCTCCATCACCTCGCTCGCGGGACTGCGCCAGGAGGATCGCGCCGTCTTCGACGCCACGCATGCCGAAGTCGGGCGGTGGTTCGCCGAGGGGCTGGTCGACGGCATCCGCATCGATCACCCCGACGGCCTGTCCGACCCGTGCGGGTATCTGGCGTGGCTGCGCGAACTGACCGGCCCGAACGCCTGGATCGTGATCGAGAAGATCCTGGCCGTCGACGAGGCGCTCGAACCCACCCTGCCCATCGGCGGCACCACCGGTTATGACGTGTTGCGCGAAACCGGGGGCGTGCTGGTGGATCCGAAGGGCGCCCCGGCGCTCACCGCGCTGGTGGAGTCGGCGGGCGTGGACTACCAGGCGATGCCGAAGATGCTGGTGGACCTCAAGATCCGATCGGCTACCGACACGTTGGCCAGTGAACTGCGCCGGCTGCGCCGCAGCATCGTGGCCGCCGCCGGCGCCGATGACCCGCAGCTGCCCGAGGCGGTGGCCGCGCTGCTCACCCACATCGGGGTGTACCGCTGCGACTACCCCGGGCTGGTCGCGCTGCTGCCCACCGCACTGGCCGAAACCCAGGCGGCCGCACCGGAGTTGGGCCCCGCGCTACAGGTGCTGGCCGCGGCGCTGGCCCGCGACGCAGAGCCGGCCACCCGGCTGCAGCAGCTGTGCGGCGCCGTCACCGCCAAGGCCGTCGAGGACTGCTTGTTCTACCGCGACGCCCGGCTGGTCTCGCTGAACGAGGTGGGCGGCGAGCCGCACCGCTTCGGTGTCGGCGCGGCCGAATTCCACCACAGCGCCGCCACCCGGGCCCGGTTGTGGCCGCAGACCATGACGACGCTGACCACCCATGACACCAAGCGCGGCGAGGACGTGCGGGCCCGCATCTCGGTGCTGTCCCAGGTGCCGTCGCTGTGGACCGAGTTCCTCGCACGCTGGGAGATCGCCGCGCCCTCCCCCGATCCGGCGACCGGACAGTTCCTGTGGCAGAACATCTTCGGCGTGTGGCCCGTCGGAGGCCCCGAAAAAGGGGCAGGCACCGACGCGCTGCGCGACCGGCTGCACGCCTACACCGAGAAGGCCATCCGGGAGGCGTCCTGGCACACCTCGTGGAACGACCCGGACGCCGAGTTCGAGGACGCGGTGCACCGGTGGCTGGACACCGTGCTCGACGGCCCGGTGGCCGGCCAGCTGACCGAGCTTGTCGCCCAACTCAATCCGCATGCCGCCAGTGACGCGCTGGCCCAGAAGATGCTGGCGTTGACCGTGCCCGGAATTCCGGACGTGTATCAGGGCACCGAGCTGTGGGACGACAGCCTGGTCGACCCGGACAACCGCCGGGCCGTCGACTACGCCGCCCGGCGCGCCGCCCTGCAGGCGTTGGAGCATCCCAAGATTCGGGTGGTCACCACCGCGCTGCGGGTGCGCCGTGAGCATCCGGACGCCTTCCTGCACGGCGACTACGTCCCGGTGCTGGCCAACGGCGACGCCGCCGACCACGTGCTGGCGTTCCGCCGCGGCGAGGACATCGTGGTGGCGGTGACCCGGTGGACGGTGGCACTGGCCGAAACCGGCTGGGGCAACACCGTTTTGCCGCTTCCCGAGGGAACCTGGAAGGACGCGCTCACCGGGGTGATCGCCGACGGCCCGACGTCGGCCGCCCAATTGTTCGCCGACCTGCCCGTCGTGCTGCTGGAGCGCCACCATGACTGAATTCCGGGTCTGGGCGCCCAAACCCGCGCAGGTTCGCCTCGACGTCGACGGCCGGGCGCACGCCATGACACGCTCCGATGACGGTTGGTGGCATGCGAGCGTCGACACCGCGCCGGACGCCCGGTACGGCTACCTGCTCGACGACGACCCCACCGTGCTGCCCGACCCGCGCTCACCGCGGCAGCCCGAGGGGGTGCATGCCCGCTCGCAGCTGTGGGATCCGGCCGCCGCGACGTGGACCGACACCGGGTGGGCCGGCCGCGCGGTCGAGGGCGCGGTGATCTACGAGCTGCACCTGGGCACCTTCACCGAGGCCGGCACCTTCGACGCCGCCATCGAGAAGCTGGACTACCTGGTCGATCTGGGCGTGGACTTCGTCGAGCTGATGCCGGTGAATTCCTTTGCCGGCACTCATGGTTGGGGGTACGACGGCGTGCTGTGGTACAGCGTGCACGAACCCTACGGCGGCCCCGACGGGCTGGTGCGCTTCGTCGACGCCTGCCACGCCAAGGGCCTGGGCGTGCTGATCGACGCGGTCTTCAACCACCTCGGCCCGTCGGGCAACTACCTGCCGCGATACGGCCCCTACCTGTCGTCGGCGAGCAACCCGTGGGGCGAGGGCATCAACATCGCCGACGCGGATTCCGACGAGGTGCGCCGCTACATCATCGGGTGCGCGCTGCGCTGGATGCGCGATTTTCACGCCGACGGACTGCGACTCGATGCGGTCCACGCGCTGGTGGACACCACCGCGATCCATATCCTCGAAGAGCTTGCAACCGAAACAGATTGGCTGGCACAGCAATTGGGGCGCCCGCTGTCGCTGATCGCCGAGAGCGACATGAACGACCCGCGGCTGATCACCCCGCGCGATCGTGGCGGCTACGGCCTGACCGGGCAGTGGGCCGACGACATTCATCACGCCATCCACACCGCGGTGTCCGGCGAGCGGCAGGGCTACTACGGCGACTTCGGCAGCCTGGCCACCCTGGCGCACACGCTGCGCCAGGGCTTCTTCCACGCCGCCACCTATTCGTCGTTCCGCCGTCGCCGCCATGGGCGGCCGCTGGACACCAGCGAGAGCTCCGGCATCCCGGCCACCCGGCTGGTCGCCTACACCAGCACGCACGATCAGGTCGGCAATCGCGCCCTGGGAGACCGCCCCTCGCAGAACCTGACCGGCGGCCAGCTGGCCATCAAGGCCGCGCTCGCGCTCGGATCTCCCTACACCGCCATGCTTTTCATGGGTGAGGAGTACGGGGCCTCGACCCCGTTCCAGTTCTTCAGCTCGCACCCCGAACCGGAGCTGGCGCGGGCCACGGCCGAAGGACGCAAGGCCGAGTTCGCCGAGCACGGCTGGGACGCCGACGAGATCCCCGACCCGCAGGATCCCCAGACCTTCGCGCGTTCCAAACTGGCCTGGGCCGAGGTCGACACCGGCGAGCATGTCCGGCTGCTCCGCCTGTACCGCGACCTGATCGCCTTGCGGCGCAACCACCCCGACATGGCCGATCCCTGGCTGGAGCACGTCGCGGTCGACTACGACGAGAGGCAACGCTGGATCAGCGTCTCCCGTGGCCGGTTGCGCATCGTGTGCAATCTCGGCGCCGAGCAGGTGCGGGTTCCGGTCAGCGGCGACGTGGTGCTGGCCTGGGACGAGCCGGCCGCCGACGCCGACGGCACTGTGCTCCAAGGCCATTCGTTCGCCATTCTGTCGGTCTGAACGGGCTGTGGATAACTGAATAGCGGCGCGGCGGGCTCACCCCCGATGATGCCGCCATGAGTCAATCCGAATTCGGTCGCCCCCTGCGGCGGATCTGTCTGTGCAAGCCGAGGCGCCGCGCCGCCAACCCACCGTCCGGGCGGCGTACCGTGCGCCACGAGACGCCGCCGCATCCCAGCGTCGAGCTGTTGTGGAGCGGCCCCGGGCCCGGCGCCATCGACGACGACGAAGGCGCGTGAGCTGGGGCTACACGATGACCCGGCCGGCCGGACGCACGGCCTGGGCGACCGCGTCGGCGAGTGGATCGATCTCGTCGGGAGTCAGGTCGGAGATGGTCAGGCGAATACCCGGCGGCGTGTTCATCCGGAACCGGCTGCCCGGTGCGGCCGCCCAGCCGGCGCCGAGCAGCCGGGATACCGCGACCGCCTCGTCGGGCACCGGGACCCACACGTTGAGCCCCGACCGGCCGTGAGCCGGTAGGCCGCGTTCGGCCAGGGCCTCGCGGAGCCGTCGGCGGCTGTCGGCGTAGCGCCGCTCGGCCGTCGCGACCAACTCCCCGGCCGCCCGGTCGGACCACAGGTCGACGGCGAGGCGCTGCAGCAAGTGGCTCACCCAGCCCGGCCCGAGCCGCAACCGGCCGTGCACGCGCTCGATCGTGCGGTGGTCTCCGGCGAGGACGGCCACCCGCAGGTCGGGGCCGTAGGCCTTGGACGCCGAGCGGACGAACGCCCAGTGCGCGGTGCAACCGGCCAGGGTGTGCAGCGGCGCCCCGGAGATGCCGGCGCAGTGGTCGTCTTCGACCAGCAGCAGGTCCTCGGCCCGCCGCCGTAACAGCGCACGCAGCGAGTCGGCGCGTTCCGCCGAAAGCGCTGCGCCCGTGGGGTTTTGGGCGCGGTTGGTGAGCACCAGGGCGCGCACCCCACCGTCCAGCGCCCGGGCCAGGTCGCCGGCCAGCGGGCCGTCGTCGTCGACCCGCACCGGTTCGGCCGAAAGCCCCAGCGCGGCAAGGAGATCGAGGAGGTTGGCCCAGCCGGGGTCCTCGACGGCGACGCGATCGCCGGGGCGCAGATGCGCGGCGAGTGCGCGCTCGATGCCGTCCAGTGCCCCGCTGGTCACCGCAAGGTGATCGGCGGCGATCCCGTCGGCCGCCAGCGCATCGCGGGCGAACTTTTCCAGCGCCGGTGAGAGGGCCGGCTCGCCGTAGAGCACGGGACGGCCGGCGCCGGGCCGACCGGCGCGACGCGGGCGATGGGCAACAGGTCCGGGTGCGGGTTGCCCGTCGAGAGGTCGCGCACGCCCGCAGGCACGTCGAGGCCGAGCAGCGAACGCGGAGTGGTCGCCGGGCGATGGCGCACGCGGGTGCCGCGCCGGCCGGCGGTCTCGACGGCCCCGCGATGGCGGAGCAGGCGGTAGGCCGCGGCGGCGGTGTTCGCGTTGACGCCGAGCTGAGCGGCCAGCTCGCGCACGGGCGGGAGCGCGTCGCCGGGCGCCAGTGAGCCGTCCGAGATCGCCGCCTCGACGCTGGCGGCTATGGATTCAGCCCCGGATCCGGTTATGCTGTTTTGTACTGGCACGCAATACATTATGTACTAGGACAAACTAGAGGGCAATTCCGTGGACACCGCATACCAGCCGACGGCACGCACCACCCCGACCCGCTACCGGGAGCGGGCGCACTACGAGCGCCGCGCCATTCACGACATCCTCGACGAGGCGCTGATCTGCCACCTGGGCTACTCGAACGGCGGCCGGACGGTGGTCCTGCCCACCACCCATGCCCGGCTCGGCGAAACGCTCTACCTGCACGGTTCGACGGGGGCGGCCCCCTGCTGGCCGCCGGGGCGGCCCAGGCGTCGGGGTCGGGCCTGCCGGTCTGCGTCACGGTCACCCTGGTCGACGGGCTGGTGCTGGCCCGGTCCGCGATGCACCACTCGGTGAACTTCCGCTCGGTGGTCGCGCTGGGTGACGCGCGCATCGTCGACGATCCGGTGGAGAAGTCGCGGGCGCTGGGCTGCCTGCTCGACCACATCGCGCCGGGGCGCGCCGCCGATTGCCGGGCGCCCGATGCCCGGGAGCTCGCCGCGACCGGGGTGCTCGCGCTCGACCTCGTCGAGGTGTCGGCGAAGGTGCGCAGCGGTCCCCCGGCCGACGATCCGGAGGACGTCCCGCTGCCGCACTGGGCGGGCGTGGTGCCGCTGAGCCTGACGGCCGCAGCGCCGGTGCCGGCCGACGACCTGGCTCCCGGCACTGCGGTCCCGGCCTACTTGGCCCGCTTGGCGCTGTCCCACCAGGATCCGACGAGCATGACGGCACCGGCCCAGGCCAGGCCCAGCATTCAGCCGGAGAGCACGTCGCTGACGTAGTGGACGACTTCGCTCACCGGCAGCCGGAGCGTCAGCGGCCGCCCGTTGTCGCCGGTCCGGTCGCGCACCCAGGCCAGCGTCTGGCCGATCACGGCGTTGTCGGCCACCCGCCGCCACAGTCCGGGTAGCAGGCGCGGTCCGCGCGGTTAAAGCAGCAGGTAGCGGTAGGCCGGCGAGCCCGGTTTCAGGGTTTCGACGTGCAGCTCCGTCGCACGCATCCGGGCCAGCAGGCCGTCCAGGTCGGCCGAGGATCCCAGCTGGATGCCGACCAGCGCCTCGCCGGTCTCGCGGTTGTTGCGCTTGACGTACTCGAAGAGGGTGATGTCGTCGTTCGGTCCGAGCACCGTGTCGAGGAAGCGACGCAGGGCGCCGGGCTCCTGCGGAAAGTCCACCAGGAAGTAGTGCTTGAGGCCGAGGTGCACCAGCGAGCGCTCGAGCACTTCGCCGTAGCGCGACACGTCGTTGTTGCCGCCCGAAATCAGGCACACCACAGTGGATCCGGGCTCGATGTCGGCGTCCAGCAGTCCGGTGACGGACAGCGCGCCTGCGGGCTCGGCGATGATGCCCTCGTTCTGATAGAGGTCGAGCATCGCGGTGCACACCGCTCCCTCGTCGACCGCCGTGATCGACACCATGTCGCCCGCGGCCGCCAGCGCGGCATAGGTCAGGTCGCCGGCCCGCCGCACCGCGGCGCCGTCGACGAACTGGTCGACGTGGTCCAGCGTCACCGGCTCGCCGGCGGACAGCGCGGCCATCATCGCCGCGGCACCGGCCGGCTCGACGCCCAGCACCGAGGTGTTGTCGGTGCGCTCGGCGAGATAGGTCGTGATGCCGGCGATGCAGCCGCCGCCGCCCACCGGGACGACCACCAGGTCCGGCTCCCCGATACCGAGCTTGTCCAGCTGGTCGAGCAGTTCGACCCCGATCGTGCCCTGGCCCGCCATGGTGCGCGGGTCGTCGTAGGGCGGCACCAGGGTGGCGCCGGTGCTTTCCACGTCGGCCAGCGCCGCCTCGGCAGCGAGGTCGTAGGTGGTGCCACCCACGATCAGGTCGATGAAATCGCCGCCGTGGTAGCGGATCCGGTCGCGCTTCTGCATGGGCGTCTTGGCCGGCACATAGACGCGGCCGTGCACCTGCAACATCCGGCACGCGTAGGCGAAGCCCTGCGCGTGGTTGCCCGCCGACGAGCACACCACGCCGGCGGCCAGTTCCGCGTCGGACAGCTGGACCAGCAGGTTGTACGCGCCACGCAACTTGTAGGAGCGCACGATCTGCAGGTCCTCGCGCTTGAGGTAGACCTGCGCGCCGGTGATCGCCGACAACCGGTCGCTGAACTGCAGCGGGGTCGGCGTGACCACCGCGGCGATCCGCTTGGCCGCGCTGTCGATGTCAGCCGCGGATAACGGCGACACGCTCGGGTGCTGGCTCAATTCGGCGGACACTGATCAATGGTGCCATGACAGCCGGCCAACTCCGGAATTCAGCCGACCGGGGTCAGCACGAACACCGGGATCTGGCGGTCGGTCTTGGTCTGATACTCGGCGTAGTCCGGCCACGCCTCGACGGCCCGCTCCCACCAGATGGCCTTCTCGTCGCCGAAGACCTCCCGGGCCTCGTAATCGCGGGTCACCGGGCCGTCCTGCAGCTCGACGCGGGGGTTCTTCTTGATGTTGTGGTACCAGACCGGGTTCTTCGGCGCCCCGCCCAGCGAGGCGACGACCGCGTACTGGCCATCGTGTTCGACCCGCATCAGCGGCGTCTTGCGGAGCTTGCCGGTCTTGGCGCCGACCGTGGTCAGCAGAATGATCGGCTTGCCCTTCATGTCGGCGGCCTCGGCTCCCCCCGACTCGGCGTATGTGTCAGCTTGCTCGCGAGACCAGTCCAACGGGCTCGGCAAGTACTCCCCTTCTAGCGGCATGGCATCAACTCTAGGCGCGGTTTTCACGGTCCCGCCGCGGACGGCGATCACGGCGCCGCCCCGGTGAGGTAGTGGGCCAGCACCGGGCGCAGCCATTCGGTCAGCGTCGCGTCGTCCATAGCGGCCAGCGCGGGCACCCCAACGACGTTGCGCGCCATGGCGATTCCCAGCACCTGCGATCCCACCATCGCGGTCCGCTCGGCGGCGCGGTCGGGGGTGACGGTGGTCAGGGCCGGCGCCACCTTTTCGACGAACACCTCCAGGAGAGCGTCGGCGGCGGTCCGGTTGGTGGCGGCCGCGCGCAGCAGCGGCAGGAACGACCCGGCCGGATCCCACACCCGGATGAGGAACGGCACCAGGATGTCGGCGATGCGTTCCGGGGCGACGCCGGTGAGGTCGGGGAAGGTGATCTCGAGCCGCGAGACCGCGGCGAACAGGTCGGCCTTATTGCCGAAGTAGTGCATCACGAGCGCGGGGTCGACGCCGGCCTCGGCCGCGATCGCGCGGATGGTGGTCCGCTCGAAGCCGTGGGTGGAGAACAGGGTCCGCGCCGCGCTGAGGATCGTCGCGCGGGTGACTTTGCCGTCGCGGGCTTTACCGGGCATGCCGAAATTCTAGTTCAACAACTGTTGACATCGCCACCGACCGGGCTTACGTTGATTTCAACAGTTGTTGAATCGGTTGGCCGAGGAGGCACAGACATGACCGTGACCGTCATCCAGATCGGGCTCGACCCCGACGTGATCGATTACTCGTCACCGGAGTTCGCCCAGTTCGCGGGACTGTCCAGGGAGGTGCTGCGGGCCGCCAACGACGACAACGTCGCGGGCCTGCGTGCCGCCGGCCACCAGGTCGACAACTGCCTGATCGACTTCGGCGCCGCCGGCGCCGAGAAGGCCGGCGAGTGGCTGCGCGCCAAGCGCTACGACGCCGTGCTGATCGGCGCCGGGATTCGCCTGGTCGCCGGCAACACCCTGCTGTTCGAGTCGATCGTCAACCTCGCGCACACCACCCAGCCCGGCTGCCGCTTCGTCTTCAACCAGGCAGCGCAAGCCACCCCCGGCGACATCCGTCGCTGGTACCCGCAACCGGAAGGAGCGGTCCGATGAGTACAACCACTGTTCGCGACGTCGACGTGCTGGTGGTGGGAGCCGGTCCCACCGGCCTGACCGCCGCGGGTGACCTGGCTCGGGCCGGACGGTCGGTGACCGTCCTGGAGCGCTGGCCCGCCGAAAACCCGACCAGCCGCGCGTTCGCCGTCATGCCCCGGACGCTGGAGGTCCTCGACGCGCGGGACGCGGCCGACGAGCTGCTCGCCGTCGGGCAGCGCGGACCGGACGTGACCCTGTTCGCCAAGGCCCGCATCGACCTGACCCGCCTCGATTCGGCCTACCCGTTCGTCCTGGTCACCCCGCAGACCAACGTCGATGCGGCGCTGCGCCGCTACGCGGTGGCCGAAGGGGCCGACATCCGGCGCGGCGTCGAGGTGGTCGCGCTCGAGCAGGACGCCGCCGCCGTCACCGTCACCGCCCGCCCAAAGGGCGACGGCGATCCCGCCCCCCTTCAGACGTGGCGGGCACGGTACGTGATCGGCGCCGACGGCGCGCACAGCACCGTCCGCACGCTGCTGGGCGTCGACTTTCCCGGCAAGACGGTGCTCACCTCGCTCATGCTGGCCGACGTCAAGCTGGCCCACGGCCCGTCGCGCGGCGGGCTGGTAGTGGGCACCACCGGTGACGTGCTGGGGTTCCTGGCCCCGTACAACCGCCACGACGAGGACGGCTCGTGGTACCGGGCCCTGGTCTGGGACCGCGACCACCAGCTGCCCGACAGCGCGCCCGTCGACGACGCCGAGATCATCGACGTCCTGGCCCGCGCCATGCGCACCGACTTCGGCGTGATCGAGATCGGCTGGAAGTCGCGATTCCATTGCGACGAACGGCAAGTCGCGCGGTACCGGCACGGACGGGTGTTCCTGGCCGGCGACGCCGCGCACGTGCACTCACCGATGGGCGGCCAGGGCATGAACACCGGCATCCAGGATGCCGCGAACCTGGCCTGGAAGCTCGACGCGGTGCTCGGCGGCGCCGACGACGCCCTGTTGGACACCTACCAGGACGAACGCCACCCGATCGGCAAGCGGGTGCTGTTGCAGTCCGGGATGATCGCCCGCGGCGCGACGCTGCACCGGCGGCCGGCGATCTGGCTGCGTAACCTGTTGGCTCCCAACCTGCTTCGGATACCCGCGGTGCAGGACTTCGTGGCCGGCAGTTTCGCGGGCACGACGTTGCGGTACGGCCGGCGCGGACTGGTCGGCACCCGTGCCGCCACCATCCCCCTCGTCGAGGAACGGTTGACGCACCTGCAGCGCGGCGGCGGCTTCGTCTTCATCCGCGAATACGGCGCCGCACCGGTCGAGACACCGGGGATGCTGCAGGCCCAGCGCGCCGACCGCGGGCCGGCCGTGCTGGTGCGCCCGGACGGCTACATCGCGTGGGCCGGTGCGTCGGCGCAGGCGCCGGACCGGATCACGAAGATGGCCGCGGCAACCGCCGTACCCGCGCGGTGATTTCGCGCTAGTCCGTGTTCTCGGACTGGACGAACGACCGGAGATGACGGCGGGTCTGGTGGTCTTCCGCGCCGGGCTCGCCGTCGCTGTGCCGGCCCCGCGTGTAATCGCCCTGCCAGGGCACCTTCTCGCTCCCGGCGCCGCCCGCGGCTTCCTGCTCGCGGCCCAGTGCGCCGCGTGAACCGAGGAAGTGCTCGTGCTTGCGGTGCAGTTCCTCGTCGGATTCGATGGGCCGAAGCTCGGGGGCGAACTCCTCCAGCTCGGCCCGGCGCTGCGGCACGATCATGCAGATCGGCTCGCCGACCTCGAACCGCACCGGCATGAATTCGCGGGTGAACTTCCAGTTCATGCTGAAACTCGAGCTGGACCAATCGGTTTCGACGATGCCTTCCAGCGGCGAGATGGCGTCCTTCGGATAGTTGGCCGGCCCCCGGGCCAGCAGGTTGTAGCCCGGCGGGGTGCGAAACAGGATCGGCAGATGCCAGGTCAAGATGCCATAGCCGAAGTGGCTGGAGGGCAGGAATTGGCCGCTTTCGCGGGTGTCGGGGGCGATCATCAGGTTCGTGCGGTCGTTGCCGCCCATCCACGTCGCGGTGAACGCGCTGCGGTTGCGCACCTCCCAGCCGCTCTGGTTGGCGATCAGCATCGGCAGGCACCGGTGCGGCCACCCCTGCCGTATCTCCGACATCCACTCCCGGCCGATCGGCGCGGGGCTGATCGGGGGCGCGATCTCGTGGGTGACGTACCCGATCAGCGGGCGGGACTGCCCGCTGGATTTCTCACTCATCACATCCTCTTCACCGGCCACTGCCGACCATCACCGACGTCGCCAACGCACTATCGCCACCAAACGTTAACGGTCCGTGAACCGCGCCGCGCGCGGCGAGCGGGCGCTCAGCGCGTTCCGGCCAGCTCCGCGATGGTATTCACCCGCCGGACCGCCGCCGCGATCTCCTCGGCGAACTCACGGCGCCGCCGGGCGATATCCAGGTCCCCGACGCCGTCCACCAGTTCACGATGCCGGGCCAGCCGCAGCGCGGTCTTGAACAGCTCCATCGACCGCGACTCGGCGCTGGCGATCCTGCGTTGCAGCTCCCACTGTTTACCCACCTCAAGGCATTCGGCGAGGAACGCGTCCTCGTCGAACGATTCGTCGTCGTAGTCGGCGAGCCGGTCGGCGACGATGTGGTAGGCGTCGAGGAACGGGCGCAGCACCAGGTGCGCCAGCAGCACGTCGGCCTTTTCCAGCAGGCCGCGCACGTCGCCGGCGCTGGCCGCCTTGCTGGTGTCATCCACCCGCCCGAGCAGGCGGACCTCGTCGGCAAGTTCCTTCTCGAATTGCGCTCGTGCGGAGAACAAGAACTCGAATTTCAGCAATTCGCGCAGCTTCAGCGCCTCATCGCGCACGGCGCTCGGTTGGACCAGCCCGTCGACCGAGCCCTCGGCGTCCTCCGTGGCGGCCAGCAGCGCCGTCTCGGCGATCGCGCGATCGACCACGATGTGGATGGCGGCGTTGCGGTAGAAGGCGGCGACCAGGTGCTGCTCCGCCCCGATGCCCCAGACCGGTTCGGTGCCGGCGTCGTACACGCTGACGACGCCGGAGGCGACCAACTGGTGCAGGGTCCAGCGGATGGTCGAGCGGTTGGTCAGGTCGGCGGCGCCGGCCACCGCCCAGTTGCGCGCCGCGATGTAGCTCGCCAGCGGGCGCACGGTGGCCAGCACCTCGCTGATGGACAGCGAGCGGTCGGCGCCCAGCAGGGCGAGGCTCACCACCGCCGTCGGGGTGACGGGCGTGGCGCGGTTGATCCGGTGCTCGACGTCCAGGGCGATGCGTTCGATCTCGGTGCTGGCGCCGGACTCCTCGGCGCGTAGCTCCTCGAGGCGCTTGCGCAGCGGCAGTGGTTCACCGAAGTCCAGGTAGGCGCGACCGAGCCGCTCGCCCTGCTGTCGCGCCAGCCGGATCAGGAAGCGAAAATCCTCCGGCCGCTTCGTCGCGCCGTAGGCCTCGGTGGTCATCGCCTCCACCTCGTGCAGCTGGTCGTACACGATCGAGGTTGGCACCAAATACACCTCGGGGCCGTCGATTTCGTCGACGGCGTCGCTGATGTAGCGCAGAATTCCGAACACCGGCGGCCGCAGCTTGCCCGTCCTGGTCCGGCCGCCCTCGATGGACCAGGTCAGGTTGGCATGGTTTTGCACCAGTTGCGCGGCATAGGCGCGCAACACGAAGCGGTAGACGGGAATGTCCTTGGTCTGCCGCCGGATGAAGATGGTTCCGGTGCGCTTGGCCCAGGCGCCCATCGGGAAGAAGTTCAGGTTGGCGCCGCCGAAGGTGAGCGCGGGCGAGAGCCGGTTGGCCTGGATCACCTCGGGCAGCAGCAGCCCGTCCAGGTAGGAGCGATGCGAAAAGGCAAACGCCAGTGTGGCTTTGCGGTCCAGCCTGCGTAGCTGGGCGATCTGGTCCTCGTCGGTCAGCACGTCATAGGCGCGCATCAGCCAGCAACTGAAGCTGCGCCAGGCCTTCACCGCCCGCACGTCGAGCGACGGCGCCATCTCGCGCAGGTAACCGGCGGCCTCGGCACGCACGCTGTCCAGATCGCGCCCGAGTTCGTGGGCCAGCCTGCCCAGCCGCTCGTCATACCAGGGGCGCGCAGCAGATCGGCGACCTCGGCCGGGTCCGTCGGCAGGGGTGACGTCGCTTCCTCGACAATGCCGCTGCGCTGCAACAACTTTCGCACTCCCACCCGGCCGATCTCCCGCGCCGTCCCCGCCGGTCCCCCGCTCATGCGGGCTGCACCGTGGCGGCCTCGGCGGGCTCGTGCACGTCCGGATGCGGTTCGGGCGCATAGAGCTGCTCGATCTCGTCGGCGTACTTCGCCATGATCGGCTTGCGCTTGAGCTTCATCGTCAGCGTGATCTCGTCTCCGCCGGGCTCCCACAAGGTGGGCAGGATGCGGAACCGTTTGATCTGTTCGACCCGGGACAGCTTCTCGTTGCCCGCGGCCACCCCGCGCGCGATCTGCGCGACGACCTCCGGGTCGGCCGCCAGCGCGGCCGGCGAGGCATCGGGCAGGCCGCACTGGGCCGCGTACGGGCCGACCGAGTCGGCGTCGAAGACCATCAGCGCGGTGTTGTACGGCCGTCCGTCGCCGATGGTGATCATCACCCCGACCATGGGGCACGCGGCCAGGATGGCATTCTCGATGTTGGCCGGCGACATGTTCTTTCCGGCCGCGTTGATGATCAGTTCCTTCTTGCGGTCGACCACGCGCAGGTAGCCTTCGGCATCCGCCTCGAGGATGTCGCCGGTGTGCAGCCAGCCTTCGGCGTCGATCGCCTCGGCGGTCTTCGCCGGCTCCTTGCGGTAGCCCCTCATCACCAGCGGACCACGCACCAGGAACTCGCCGTCGTCGGCGATCCTGCCCTGCAGCCCGGGCAGCAGCTTTCCGACCGAGCCCAGCCTGGCGTCGCGCGGGTGACTCACGGCCGCAACGCAACTCAGTTCCGACATGCCCCACACCTCGGCGATCGGAATGCCGATGCCGGCGAAGAAGGCCAGCGTCTCCCTGGGGATCGGCGCCGCGCCCGAGACCGCCCAGCGCAGTTCGCCGAACCCGAGCCGCTCGCGCAGCTTGGACAGCACCAGCTCGTCGGCCCGGGCCCATTCGGCGGCCAGCTCGTCCGGCACCCGGCCACCGTCCAGCAGGGCGTCGGCGCGCCTGGCGGCCACCGCCATCGCCCACCGCAGCGCCTGGCGCTTGGCCTCGTCGGCCTCGTTGGCGACGGTGAATTCGATTCCCGCCTTGAGCTTTTCCCAGACCCGCGGCACCGCGGCCCACACCGTGGGCCGCACGTCGGGCAGCGCGGCGGCGATGGCCCGCGGATCGTCGACGACGGTGACCTGCGCGCCGAACACCTCCAGCGCGTAGAGCCCCATCACCCGGTCGGCCATGTGCGCCGTCGGCAGATACGAGGTGACCCGGTCGCCGAACTTCGAGGGAAGCACGCTGTTGAGGGCCTGGGACTCGAACAGCAGGTTGGCGTGCGTCATCTCCACGCCCTTGGGGTTTCCGGTGGTACCCGAGGTGTAGACGAGCGTGACGATGTCGTCGGGTTGTACGGCACGCCAGGTCGATTCGAAGTCGAAGTCGTCGTCGGCCGCCGCGTAGAGCTGCTCCACCGACAGGGTGCCCGGCGGTGCGCCGTCGATGCAGACGATGTGCTCGATCGGGACCCCGCTGGCACGGATGCGGTCTACGTACTGCTCCTCGCAGATCGCGACCTTGGTGTCCGCGTTGCCGAACAGATACGTCAGCTGCTCGGCCGGCAGCGTGTTGTAGACCGAAAACGACGTCGCGCCAAGGTGTTGCGCACCGATTTCGAGCGGATAGAACTCGATCCGGTTGGCCATCATCAGCGACACGGCGTCACCGCGCCGGATCCCCAACCCCGCCAGGCCGGCCGCGACCTTGCGCACCTGTTCGGCGCACTCGCGCCAGGTCATTGTCTGGGTTGCGCCGGGCGTGCGCAACACGACGGCGTCGGGCTCGATCGCGGCGTTGCGCTGAAACGCCTCGCACAAGGTGGCCGGATCCCGGGGTGTCGTCATGTACGTCCTCCTCGGTGTCGCAGCAGCGCTGACCTCGTGAGCCTACGTCCGAGCACAGGGGCAGGGAACATATCGCGTGACTTCACCGGTTCACGCACGGCTCAGGCCTGTGGCCGCCAGAGCTGCACTGTGCCCGTCGCGTCGCCGGGCAGTTCCACCAGCTCGATCGGCGTGCCGTCGGGGTCGTGGATGAAGAACATCCGCACGCCCCCGATGTCGACGGGCGGGTCGGCCCGGACGCCGGGGTGGTGGCGCGTCACGGTGTCGTAGGCGGCGTCGAGATCGTCGACGCGGAACGACATGTTGGTGTAGCCCAGGTGTGGGCCGCTCGGGCAGTCGGGCACCGTGCCCAACGACAACAGTTCCACCATCGCCGCCCCGATCAGCCCGCCGATCATGCGGCCCTGCTGGGCGGCGCCGCCGGTGACCGAATCCAGTCCGGCGCCGGCGAGTTCGACGTCGAACACCACGTCCATGCCCAGCACCGCGGTGTAGAACGCCAGCGAGGCCTCGATGTCGGAGACGCCGATGCAGATGTGCGAGAAGTTCTGCACGGCGATCCGGTGCTGGTGGGTCATGTGGGCTCCTTGCCGGCGTGGGGTGGGTGAATGCCGCAGGTACAGGCGTCAATTGAGGGGCACGTGCAGCGCATCCCCCACTCGATGACGGCGCGGGCGCGCGCCAGCGAGTCCATCTGGGCGTCGATCTCGGCGAGTTTCGCCTCGGCCAGCGCGCGGCTGGCCGGCCGCCCGGGAGCGTCGTCGGCGAACAACAGCTGGATCTCTTCCAGCGAGAACCCGGCGGCCTTGCACAGCGCGATCACCTCGAGGCGGGCCAGGATCGAGTCGTCGTAGCGGCGCTGACCGCCCAGCCGCGCCGGCTGCGGCACCAGCCCGATCTGCTCGTAATACCGCAGCGCCGTCGCGGCGACCCCGGTCTGGCGCGCCACCTCCCCGATCGTCAGGCTCGGCGCCATCGCAGCCTCCCGGAATTCGATGCTTGACTTCGAGCCAACTCTAAGTCCTTGACTGGGGTTATGACCATCTCCCAACACGCGGAAATCCGGCGCTCTCGCTACGCGCTGCTGCGATCGTTTCGCCGCGACGGCACGCCCGTCGACACCCCGATCTGGTTCGCGTTCGACGACGACGGCCTGCTGTTCCGGACCAAGGTCGGCCCGAAGACCAGGCGGCTGGCCGCCCGCCGCGACGTCGAACTCGCCGCCTGCGACCACCGGGGCCGGCTGCGCCCCGGCGCGGCGACGGTGACCGGCCGCGCCACCGTGCTGTCCGGCGCCGAGGCCGCCCGCGCCAACCGCGTGCTGCACCGGCGCTACGGCTGGCAGTGGAACATCGTCCCGCTGATCAAGGTGCCCGGCGTGACCAACGTCCACCAAGACCTGTGCGCGCGCGAGAAGTTGCGGCGCGCCCGCGACCGCGGGGTGTGGCCGGACAGCGTCATCGTGCGGGTGGAACTGCCATGACGCGGGCACTGGTGTCCGACCCCGTCCGCTCCCCCGGCCTCCGCCAATGCTGCGGCGCCGCAGCGGGATTGGCGCTCGGCATGGTGCGCCCGAAGCGGCCCGACGAGAGGTTCCTGCGCGGCGTCGTCGACGCCGGCCTCCCGGCTCCCGGTACTACCGTGACGGTGAGTGCGCTGCCGCAGGTGCCGCGCCCGGTGCCGACCGCCGCCATCGTCGAGGGCACCTTCACCCCGGCGCGCGTCGAGAACTCGCTCACGTCGTTCGTCGTCACCCACCCGGAGGCGACGTTCATCGTCGACCCCGCGGTGTGCGTCGACGTCGAGCGACGCGCGATCGCCCAGCTGCCCGCCGTGCTGCGGGTCGCGGTCCGCCCGCCCGCCTCGACCATCCCCACCCGCACCGCGCTGAACCGGTTGCCCGACGCGCCACGCCTGGATTTCGCGCTCCCCACCCACGCGCACTGGGACCACGTGTCGGGCCTGCTGGACCTGCCGGGCCTTCCGGTGCACCTGCACCGCCGCGAACACGATTGGGTCGGTTCGGGTCCCGTCGCGCCCGTCGGCGGCGTGCGCGATTCGCTGCTCGGCCGGCCCGTCAACGACTACGACCTGGACGGTCCGCCGGTGCTGACCTTCACCGCCAGCCACGACCTCTTCGGTGACGGTTCGGTCGTGCTGGTGGACCTGGCCGGCCACACGCCGGGCAGTGTCGGTGTGCTGGCCCACACCGCGCGGGGCTGGATCCTCATCGCCGGCGACGCCGCGTGGCACCACTTGCAGATCGACAAGGTCCGTCAGAAGGCAAGCTACCCCGGCAATTTGGTGGACGAGGATCGCGAGGAGACGTTCAGAACCCTGCAGCGCCTGCACCTGGCGCGGCACACCGTGACGATCATCCCGACCCACGACCACCGGGCGGCGTCGCGATTGGCCGGATAGCCGTTCGCGCTAGCCGCCCAGGCAGCCCGGGCCCAGCAGCGCCTTGAGGTCCCCCATCAGCGCCGGCGAGGGCGTAACCCGAAGGGACGCATCCAATTCCAGCGTGGTGATCCGGTCCCCACTGATCAGGCGCAGATGCACCTGCGCCGTGCCGGGGTGACGGGCCAGCACCTGCTTGAGCGCGGTGACTTTGTCGATGGTGCACTGCCGCGTCGGCAGGCTGACCGCCAGCGGCCGGTTCGGCTGCGCGTTGGAGAAGTCGGGCACCACAAGCTCGTTGGCGATCAGCGCGACCCGGTCGTCGCGCAGCGACACCTTCGCCTTGATCAGCACCACGACGTCGTCGGCGATGTCGGCCCCGTAGACGGAGTACGCCTGGGGGAAGAACATCACCTCGATCCCACCGGTGAGATCCTCTAATTGGGCTGACGCCCAAGGCATTCCGTTCTTGTTGACCCGCCGGTTGACCGAGGCGAGGATGCCCCCCACCCGCACCTGGGCGTCGTTGGGCACATCGCCGTCGAGGATGGCCGGGATCTGGGTGTCGACCTGCGCGGTCAGCAGGTGCGCCACCTGGTTGAGCGGGTGCCCGGACACGTACAGGCCCAGCATCTCCCGCTCCAGCGCGAGCTTGTGCTTGTCCTCCCATTCGTCGTCGGGCACCTTGATGTTGAACACCGATTCGGTGCACCCCTCGTCGCCGCCGAACAGGTCGAACTGGCCCATCGCCTCGGCCTTCTTGGTGCCCAGCACCGAGTCGACCGCGTCGGTGTGCACCAGGAACAGGCCCTTGCGGGCATGCCCCAGCGAGTCGAACGCGCCCGCCTTGATCAACGACTCGGTGACCTTCTTGTTGCAGGCCGCGACGTCGATCTTGTTGAGGTAGTCCGAGAAGTCGGTGAACTTGCCCTTGCCGTTGCGGGTGCTGATCAGCGAGCCGACCACGTTGGCGCCGACGTTACGCACCGCGCCCAGCCCGAACCGGATGTCCTGCCCCACCGAGGCGAAGTTCACCAGGGACTCGTTGACGTCCGGCGGCAGCACCGTGATGCCGAGCTTGCGGCAGTCGGCCAGATACACCGCGGCCTTGTCCTTGTCGTCGCCGACCGAGGTCAGCAGGCCGGCCATGTACTCGGCCGGATAGTTGGCCTTCAGGTAGGCCGTCCAATAGGAGACCAGGCCGTAGCCCGCCGCGTGCGACTTGTTGAACGCGTACCCGGCGAACGGAAGGATGGTGTCCCACAACGCTTTCACCGCTTTTTCGGAGAAGCCGTTGGCGGTCATGCCTTCGTAGAAGCCCTTGTACTCGGCCTCGAGCACCTCGAGCTTCTTCTTACCCATCGCCTTGCGCAGCGCGTCGGCTTTGCCCATCGTGTAGGAGGCGACCTTCTGGGCGATGAACATGATCTGCTCTTGATAGACGATCAGGCCGTGCGTCTCGGCCAGGATCTCGCGCAGCGGCTCCTCGAGCTCCGGGTGGATGGGCTTGACCGCCTGACGACCGTTCTTGCGGTCGGCGTAGTCGTTGTGGGCGTTCATGCCCATCGGGCCGGGGCGGTACAGCGCCAGCACCGCGACGATGTCGTTGAACTCGGTGGGCTGCATGCGGCGCAACAGGTCTCGCATCGGCCCGCCGTCGAGCTGGAACACGCCCAGGGTGTCGCCGCGACCGAGCAGTTCGTAGGTGGGCTTGTCGTCCAGCGGCACCGATTCCAGGTCGAGGTCGATTCCCCTGTTGCTCTTGATGTTTTCCAGGGCGTCGCCGATGATCGTCAGGTTCCGCAGGCCCAGGAAGTCCATCTTCAACAGGCCGATGGCCTCACACGACGGATAGTCCCAGCCGGTGATGATGGCGCCGTCCTGGGGGCGCTTCCACAGCGGGATGGCCTCGGTCAGCGGCTCGCTGCTCATGATCACCGCGCACGCGTGCACGCCGGCGTTGCGGATCAGGCCCTCCAGGCCGCGCGCGGTCTGATAGATGGTGCGCACGTCGGGATCGGTTTCGATCAGGCCGCGGACCTCGGCGGCCTCCTTGTACCGCTCATGGCCCGGGTCGGTGATGCCCGACAGCGGGATGTCCTTCGCCATGATCGGCGGCGGCAGCGCCTTGGTGATCCGGTCGGCGATCGCGAACCCGGGCTGGCCGTAGTGGATGCGCGCCGAATCCTTCAGCGCCGCTTTGGTTTTGATGGTGCCGAAGGTGATGACCTGGGCCACCCGGTCCGAGCCCCACTTCTCGGCGGCGTAGCGCACCATCTCGCCGCGGCGACGGTCGTCGAAGTCGATGTCGATGTCGGGCGCCGACGGACGTTCCGGGTTGAGGAAGCGCTCGAACAGCAGGCCGTGCGGGATCGGGTCGATGTTGGTGATGCCCAGCGCGTAGGCCACCAGCGAGCCGGCCGCCGAGCCACGGCCCGGGCCCACCCGGATGTCCACCGACCGCGCGTGGTTGATCAGGTCGGCGACGATCAGGAAGTAGGACGGGAAGCCCTTGTCGCAGATGACCTTGATCTCGTACTCGGCGCGGTCGATGTAGTCCTGCCCGACGCCGGACGGGAACCGGCGCTGCAGCCCGGCCAGCACCTCGTGGTGCAGCCAGCTCGCCTGGTCGTGGCCCTCGGGCACCGGGAAGATCGGCATCCGGTCGCGTGGCTCCCACACCTCGTCGTAGGACTGCACGCGTTCGGCGATCAGCAGGGTGGAGTCGCAGGCGCCGGGAACCTCGTCGTCCCAGATCTGGCGCATCTCGGCGGCCGACTTCAGGTAGTAGCCGTCGCCGTCGAACTTGAACCGGTTGGGGTCCGAGAGCGTCTTGCCGGTCTGCACGCACAGCAGCGCCTCGTGGTTGTGGGCGGCGTCGCGGGTGACGTAGTGGCAGTCGTTGGTGGCCAGCGGCGGGATGCCCAGCTTGCGGCCGATCTCCAGCAGCCCTTCGCGCACCCGGGTCTCGATGGACAGGCCGTGGTCCATCAGCTCCAGGAAGTAGTTGTCGGCGCCGAAGATTTCGCGCCACTTGGCGGCCGACTCCAGCGCCTCACGCTCGTGTCCCAGCCGCAGCCGGGTCTGCACCTCGCCGGACGGGCAGCCGGTGGTGGCGATGATGCCCTCGGCGTGTTCGGCGATGATCTCGGCGTCCATCCGCGACCACTTGCCGAGCTGGCCCTCGAACGAAGCCAACGACGACAGCCTGAACAGGTTGCGCAGCCCGGTGGCGTTCTCGGCCACCATCGTCATGTGCGTGTAGGAGCCGCTGCCCGACACGTCGTCGGACTTCTGGCCCGGGTCACCCCACAGGATCCGCCGGGTGTCGAAGCGCGAGGCCGGCGCGATGTAGGCCTCGACGCCGATGATCGGCTTGATCCCGGCCTTGGTCGCCGCGTTGTAGAACTCGCTGGCGCCGAACATGTTTCCGTGGTCGGTCATCCCGACCGCGGGCATTTGCAGCCGGTCCACCTCGGCCAGCATCGGCGCGATCTTCGCGGCACCGTCCAACATCGAATACTCGGTGTGGTTATGCAGGTGCACGAAGGACGACCCGCGAGGAGCGCTCGCGTTCGGAGCTGACGAACCGGTCATAGGGACGCCAGTCTATGACCGCGGACCGACACGAGTTCGGCGTGTCGCGGCGTGTGTCTTGACCGGTTTATCCGTACAACTCGACGAAGTTCTTCAGCGACTTCTGGACGTCGCCTTTGACGGCCCGCGCGGCCGCCGATCCCACCGGGCCGAACAGCGCCCGTCCGCCCAGTTCGAGGCGCAGACCCAGCGTCGATCCCTCGCCGGCGGGCCGCACGGTGAGGGTGACGACGTACTTTGCACCGCCCTTGCCGTCCCCCGACATCGCCATCTCGTGCGGCGGGTCCCACCTGGTGACGGTCCACGTCACCCGGTTGCGAAGTCCCTTGGCGCGCGCGACGCCGACGATCTGGGTGCCCTCGGCGATCTCGTCGGGCAGGTCGCTGCGCCAGCCCTCGTGCATGACCAGCCAGTCGCCCAGATCCGAGAGATCGGAGACGTGATCCCACATGTCCTGCGGAGTCATCGGGACGTCGGCGGTCAGGTCCACGGCAGCCACCGCCTGAGCCTAGCGCTTCGTCACATCCGCCACTGCGGTCCCACCGCCGAGGCACAGGGTCTATTGCCCGCCTCTGAGCGACAACGGGAGACGGGCGACGGGAGACGGGCGACGGGCGACGGGCGACGCGACAACCGGAAACGGCGACGCGCACCAACCCAGTTGTCGCTCCGAGGCGGGCATTTCGTCATATGCCCGGCGCGGAGACGGATGTGACGAATGTGATCCGGCGACCGCGAACCGGGCCATCAAGTCAGCTCTTCGGCCCACCGCGGAAGCGGTTGCCGATCCGGATCCCGGGCAGCAGCAGGCTGCGCGGAGCGAACCGCCCGCCGGTGCTGACCACCTTGGGCACCACGCCGGGCACCACCGTGCGCCGGCCGGCGAGCATGCCGCCGATGGCCGCCTCGGCCACGTCGCGCGGCGACACCTGGGCGATGGGAATGCTGAACCGCTCGGCGTTGGCGATCTCGGCCCACTCCGTCGGCACCGGTCCCGGGCACAGGCAGGTGACCGACACACCCGTCCCGTGCAGCTCCTCGTGCACCGCTTCGGAGAACGTCTGCACGAACGCCTTGGTGGCCGAATAGACCGCCATGAAGGGAACGGGCTGGAATCCGGCGATCGACGCGATGTTCATCACCGCGCCGGCGCCGCGCTCGACCATGCCGGGCAACGTCGCGTGGGTCAGTTCCATCAACGCCAGCGCGTTGAGCGTGACCTCTTCGCTCTCGCGCTCCACCGGCAGCTCGTGGAACACCCCGCTGGTGCCGAAACCGGCGCTGTTGCACAGGCCGGCGATCGGCTCGCTGCGCAGCCGGCTCGCCAGCTTGGCGCGCGACTTGGCGTCGCTGAGGTCCAGTGGCAGCACCTCGACGCCCACCGAGTACTCCTGGCCCACCTCGTTGGCCAACTCGTCGAGGCGCTCGCGGCGCCGCGCGACCAGCAACAACGGGAAGCCACGGCGGGCCAACCCGCGGGCCAGTTCGGCGCCGATGCCGGACGAGGCGCCGGTGATGACGACGGTGGTCTCAATATCAGGTTTGGGAAGACTCATGGTGTCACCAATGTATCCCGCGGGTCGCCCGCACAAAGTTTTCGCTGCGCTTATCGAATTGCGTTGTCTCGGTTGATGTTTCATCACCCTTGGCCGCGTCGGAATCGCCGAACATGGCGAACGCCCGGTTGCGCACCCGGTCCATCACCGCCGGGTTGACGGCGTCGGCGACCGCGGCGAACTGCCCGAACGGCGAGCTGGCCCGCCGCGGCCGATGCACGATCGCGTCGGCGATCACCCCGGCCGCCTGCTCGGGCGTCAGCGCCGGGAACTTGTCGTAGAGCGTGGTCGGACTGATCATCGGCGTGCGCACCAGCGCCATGTGCACCGTGGTGAACCGCACGTCGTCGTTGACGGTCTCGGCCTGCAGCGAGTCGCACAGGCTGTCCAGCGCGGCCTTGCTGGCGATGTAGGCGCCGAAGCGCGGCGCGCGGGTCTGCACGCCGACCGAGGAGACGTTGACGATGTGCCCGTATCCCCGCTCGCGCATCCCGGGGATGAATTTGAGGATCAACTGGACCGCGCCGAGATAGTTCAGCTGCATCGTGCGCTGATAGTCGTGGATCCGGTCGTAGGACAGCTCGAGCGAGCGCCGAATCGAGCGGCCGGCGTTGTTGATCAGGATGTCGACGCCGCCGAGATCCGCGAGCACCTGATCGGCCATCGCGGCGATGGCGTCCATGTCGGACAGGTCGCACGGGTAGACGTGGGCGGCCCCGCCGCCGTCGCGGATCTCGTCGGCGACCTTCTCCAGGTTCTCCCGGGTGCGCGCCACCAGCGCCACCGTCCCCCCGGCCTCGGCGATCTTCTTCGCGGCGGCCTCACCGATGCCCGACGATCCCCCGGTGATCAGGATGGTCCTGCCCTTGACCGCCTCCTCGAGCGTGCGGCCCTGCACCGCGTCCAGCAGATTCCTCAGATAGAACGGCCGATACCGCCCGGCCGAGTTCGGGGTGTTGACGATGTGGGACACCGCGGCCAGTGGCTTTTCCACCAGGCTCCCGATCGAGTTCTCCACCAAGTTCGTTAAGTCACCAAGATTCATCGGCTTTCACCCCTGATGATGTGAGCCCCCCGACCGCAACTGGCCAGCCCGATGACCACGACCGCCTTGCGGGGCTGCGCGAGTGATGTGACGTGCATCATTAAGCCAACCTAGGACATCAATCCGTCACCCCGATGCAGATTGCCGTCATGTAACGCGGCGCCGGGCCTCACGGCCCGCCGGCAGCGACCGCCAGCCGTGGGCAATCCGCTTGTTACACAGGGCAATCCGGGTGTGATCGCACACTAACCGACGGGCAACGCCGGAATGATCCAATCCAGCTTATGAAAATTCTGGCGCGCTTCCGCAAGTCCGCACCGGCACCCGTCTACGACCGGATCGGTGGGCACGAGGCGATCGAAGTCGTGGTGGAGGACTTCTACGTTCGCGTGCTTGCCGACGACGAGCTGTCCGGCTTCTTCACCGGCACGAACATGAACCGCCTGAAGGGCAAGCAGGTGGAATTCTTCGCCGCCGCCCTAGGCGGCCCGGAGCCCTACACCGGCGCGCCGATGAAGCAGGTGCACCAGGGCCGCGGGATCACCATGCACCACTTCGGTTTGGTGGCGGGCCATTTGGCCGACGCGCTGGCCGCAGCCGGGGTGCCGTCGGAGACGGTCACCGAGATACTCGGCGCGATCGCCCCGCTGGCCCCCCAGATCGCCACGGGCGACGCCGGCAAGGTCAGAATCTGACGGTTTTAGGCGCGCCGCACGCCTAGCATGCCTGACATGCGGCGCACATTTGACGACCTGATCGCCGAGGCGGACGCCGCCCCGGTCGAGGGCTGGGACTTTTCGTGGCTGGACGGCCGGGCCACCGAGGAACGCCCGTCATGGGGCTATCAGCGGCTGCTGCGGGCGCGGTTGGCGACGGTGTCGGCGGCGCTGGACATTCACACCGGCGGCGGGGAGGTGCTGTCCGGCGCGGCACCGTTCCCGCCGACCATGGCGGCCATCGAGACGTGGCCGCCGAACGCGGCGCTGGCCACCCGGCGCCTGCACGCCCTGGGCGTGGTGGTCGTCGCGACCCGCGACGAACCCCCGTTGCCGTTCGCCGACGACGCGTTCGACCTGGTGACCACCCGTCACCCGATCTCGGTCTGGTGGACGGAGATCCGCCGGGTGCTCCGGCCGGGCGGCACGTACTTCGCGCAGCACATCGGCCCGGCCACCATGGGCGAGCTGGTCGAGTTTTTCATCGGGCCGCAGCCGGAGAAGTGGGCCGAGTTTCACCCGGACGCCGTGCGCGCGCAGGCCGAGGCGGCCGGGCTGGAGGTTGTCGATGTGCGGATGGAGCGGATGCGCGCCGAGTTCTTCGACATCGGGGCCGTGGTGTACTTCCTGCGCAAGGTGATCTGGACGGTGCCCGACTTCAGCGTGCAGCGCTACCGCGAGCGGCTGGCCGAACTGCACGAGCGCATCGAATCCGAGGGGCCGTTCGTCGCCCACTCCGTGCGGCTGCTCGTCGAGGCCCGCAAGCCCGCCTGAGTCAGCCCTCGTCGCGCAACACGTCCAGCGCGTGCTGCAGGTCGGGCGGGTAGGGGCTGACGATCTCGATCCGCCGGCCGTCGGCCGGGTGCGCGAACGACAGCGAGCGGGCATGCAGCCATTGGCGTTCCAGCCCAAGCTTTTTCGCGAGCTTGGGGTCGGCACCGTAGACGAGGTCACCGCAGCACGGGTGGTGCAGCGCGGAGAAATGCACCCGGATCTGGTGGGTGCGGCCGGTTTCCAGGTGCACGTCGAGCAGGCTGGCGGCGACGAAGGCCTCCACCGTGTCGTAGTGGGTGAGGCTGTGCCTGCCGTCCTTGGTGACCGCGAACTTCCACTCGCCGCCGCGGTGCCGCCCGATCGGCGCGTCGATGGTCCCGCTGGACGGGTCCGGATGTCCTTGCACCAGCGCGTGATAGCGCTTGTCGACGGTGCGCTGTTTGAACGCCCGCTTGAGCAGGGTGTAGGCGCGCTCGGACAGCGCCACCACCATCACCCCGGACGTGCCGACGTCGAGCCGGTGCACGATGCCCTGCCGCTCGGGCACACCCGAGGTGGTGATCCGGTAGCCGGCGGCGGCCAGGCCGCCGAGCACCGTGGGCCCGGTCCAGCCGACAGACGCGTGCGCGGCCACGGCCGCCGGCTTGTCGACGGCGACGATGTCGTCGTCGGAGTACAGGATCGTCATGCCCTCGATGTCGACCGGCGTGTTCTGCGGCGGGGCGGGCGCCTCGGGCAGCCGCACCTGCAGCCACGCGCCGCCGGTCAGCCGGTCGGACTTGCCGGCCTGGACGCCGTCGAGTTCGACGCCGCCGTCCTCGGCGATCGCCGCCGCCGCGCTGCGCGACAACCCCAGCAGGCGGGCCAGCCCGGCGTCGACGCGCATGCCCGCCAGGCCCTCCGGGACGGGCATCGAGCGGTCACTCACCCGCGCTGTCCTGGCTGTCGCCCTCGTCCTTGCGCCGGTCGCCGGCGGTGCGCCGACCTACCGAGTCGAAATCGAACCCGAAGATCGACAGCACCACCAGCAGGATGGCCCCGCCGACCACGGAGGGGTCGGCGACGTTGAACACCGGCCACCAGCCGACCGACAGGAAGTCCACGACATGCCCGCGCAGCGGCCCCGGGGCACGGAAGAAGCGATCGACCAGGTTGCCCATGGCGCCGCCGAGGATCATCCCCAGGCCCACCGCCCACCAGGGCGACACCAGCCGGCGCCCCATCCAGAAGATGCCGGCCACCACGCCGGTCGCGATCAGCGTCAGCACCCAGGTGTAGCCGGTCGCCATCGAGAAGGCCGCACCGGAATTGCGCACCAGGGTCCAGGTCACCGTGTCGCCGATGATCGGCACCGGCTGGCCGGGCGGCAGCAGTTTGACGGCAAGCACCTTGGTGACCACGTCGAGGGCCAGGATGATCGCCGCGATCGACAGCAGCAGCCGCAGCCGCCGTGGCGCGGGTCCGGGCGAAGCGACCGATTCGGGCTCCGCGTCTCGCTCGACCGGGGCGGCCCCACCAGCCTCTTCGGCTGAGGTCACCGGCTCAGTCGAGTTCGTTGGTTCTTCAGGCACGTCCCCATCATCCCCTACCGCCCCGCGCGGGCTAGCCATGTTCGCGCGGCGGCGATGCGCAATGATGCCAGCATGGCCCGCCTCACCGTGATCGCCACCGGAGGCACGATATCGACCGGCACCGGAGCCGACGGGGTGCACCGGCCCTCCTACACCGGGTCGGATCTCACGGCGCCTTTCCGCGAAGGACACGACGTCGACGTCGTCGACCTGCTGGCGGTGGACAGCTCGGAGCTGACACTGGCCGATTGGGACCGGATCCGCGACGCGGTGACGGCCGCGGTCGACGGCGGCGCCGACGGTGTGGTGGTGCTGCACGGCACCGACACCATGGAGGAGAGCGCGCTGTGGCTCGAGCTCACCTATGCGGGCCGGGCCCCGGTCGTGCTGACCGGCGCCATGCGCAGTGCCGACGCCCCCGACGCTGACGGCCCGGCGAATGTGCGCGACGCCCTGGCGGTGGCGGCCAGCCCGGCCGCCCGTGACCTGGGCGTGCTGTTGTGTTTCGCCGGCCGGGTGCTGCAACCGCTGGGCATGAGCAAGGTGGCCACCGAGGACCTGAGCGGCTTCACCGGCCGCCCGCTCGGATCCGTGGCCGGTGACGTGTCCCTGACCGGCCCGAAGACCCGCCCGTTCGTCGGCGAGCTGCGGGCCACCGGCGCCCCGCGCGTCGACATCGTTGCGGCGTACCTGGGCAGCGACGCGGTGGCGCTCGATGCGTGCGTGGCCGCCGGGGCGCGGGGCGTGGTGCTCGAGGCGCTGGGTTCGGGAAACGCCGGACCCGCGGTGGTCGACGCGGTGCGCCGGCACTGCGGCGACGGGGTCGTCGTCGCGGTGTCCACCCGCGTCCCCGGCGGGTCGGTGGGCGCCAGCTATGGCCCCGGGCACGACATGGCGGCGGCGGGGCGGTGATGGTGCCGCGGCTGCGACCGCCTCAGGCGCGCGTCCTGCTGATCGCCGCGCTGGCCGCGGGGCTACCGGTCGCCGACGTCGTCGCCCGGTGGGGCTGACAGCGCTCTGACTTCTGAGGCCTGCAGCTCCCCGGCGTAATCGGGCCAGTCCAGGGAATCGATCGGGTTGGCGCGCACCAGGTCGCCGCCGTCGGCGGGAAAGGTCCGGGCCGGGCCGGGGCCGGTGCTGCGGGTTTCGAACCGCGCGGTGACCACGCCGTGGCCCGCGCCCTGCACCCAGCCGTGCCCGAGCTCGCGGTGGGCGACGTCGTCGCCGACCCGCCACCCCGCAGCCTCTGCCGGCTGGGGACCGGGCCCATACATGGCCTCGGTCGCGGTCTCCACCGACGATGAATCCGATTGCGGCGCAGCCAGTTCCAAATCCGGAAACAGCGATTCCTGGCGCACGTCACTCAGCCCCGAAAAGCCCACGCCGAGAAGGCGAATGGGCCCGATCTCGCGCGGATCGAGCAGCAGCCGGCGGGCCATGCCCACCAGCGCGGCGACCTCGGTGGTGGCGTAGGGCAGCGTGGCGGACCGGGTCAGCGTGCTCATGTCGGATTTCTTCAGCTTGACGGTGACGGTGCGCGCGCCGCGGCCGTCGCGCAGCAGGCGGTGATGGGCGTGCTCGGCGATCGGCTCGATGGCCTCACGCAGCTGCTCCAGGCTGGTCAGGTCGGCGGCGAACGTCGACTCGGAGCTGATCTGCTTGGCCTCGGCCCGCTCGGCGACCGGGCGGTCGTCGATGCCGCGGGCCAGCCGGTGCAGCGCCGGCCCGATCGTGGCGCCCAGGATGTTGGCGGCCTCGGGCTCGGTCAGCGCGGCCAGCTCCCCGATGGTCTCGATGCCGAGGCGATGCAGCCGCTCCTCGGCGACGGGGCCGATCCCCCACAGCCGGCGCACCGGCAGCCCGCCGAGCAACAGCCGCTCTTCGGCGCGGCGCACCACCCGGACCCCGTCGGGCTTGGCCAGCCCGGAGGCGATCTTGGCGATCTGCTTGCCCGAGCCCGCACCCACCGAGGCGATCAGTCCGGTGTCGTCGCGGACCCGTCGCCGCAGGTCCTCGCAGAACGCCTCGACCTCCGCCGCCGACGCCCCGGCGAGCTGTGCCGGTTCGCCGAATCCCTCGTCGAAGGACAGCTGCTCGACCACGGGCACCACGGCGCGGATGGTGTCGAAGACGCGCCTGCTGGCCAGCCCGTACACCACGCCGCGCGGCGGCAGCACCACCGCGCTCACGCCGACCAGCCGGCGCGCCTGGTGCATGGGCATGGCCGAGCGCGCCCCGAACACGCGCGCCTCGTAGCTGGCCCCGGCCACCACGCCGCGCCCGCCCACGCCACCGACCAGCACCGGGCGTCCGCGCAGCGTCGGGCGGGTGAGTTGCTCGACGGAGGCGAAGAACGCGTCCATGTCCAGGTGCAGCACCCACCGCGACTCCACACGATCGATGCTAGGGCCCGCGCGAAGGGCCAGTTGGACTAACGTTTTGTCATGGCCATGAAGCTGGCGCCCCGCCGGATCCGCAGCTCGCGGCGCCCGGCCGGGGCGGTCGGGGTCCGCCGATGAGCACCGGGGCCGGCGACGCGGCCGTTTCGCCCGGGGATGCGCCTCCCGCGAAGCGGTGGGCGCGGCTGCGCCACCAATGGGACCAGCGCCTGCAACCCGGCGAGCAGGCCACGGTGCTGGCGTGGGTGTCGTTCACCCTGACCTTCGCGGGGCTGCGGGGCCTCACCCACTGGATCCGCGCCGGCCACGGACCTTCCGGTGGCGGAATGTCGTTGGGCGGCAAGCACTTCCACCACTACAACATCGGCATCGGGATGCTGGCGACCGTGGCGGGAGTGGGGCTGCGCGGAACCGACAAGCAGCGGCGGCATCCCGCGGCGGCGGTGGCCTATGGTGCCGCCAACGCGATGATCGTCGACGAGCTGGCGCTGCTGTTGGACCTCAAGGACGTCTACTGGGCCAAGGAAGGGCGCGAGAGCGTGGACGTCGCGGTCGGCCTGATCGCGACCGGGGCGACGGTGGTGGCGGGCATGCCGTTCTGGCCGCACGCCCACCGGGCGCTGTGGTCGCGCGCCTGACCGGTTCGCGGTTCACGCCTTGGCGATGCTGACCCGCACACCGTCGCCGATCTCGGCGCCATCGACCGGATCGCCGAATTCGAAACTGGTGGCCAGGATTTCGCCCGCGATGAGGTCGCGGTGGGTGCGCGCCCAGTCGGCCCGCTCGCCGGGCACCGCCATCACCACGCTGATGCGGTCGGAGACGTCCAGCCCGGTCGACTTGCGCAGCTCCTGCAGCTCGCGGATCCGGTCCTTGGCCCAGCCTTCGGCCTCCAGTTCCGGGGTCACCGTGCCATCGAGCACCACCAGGCCCGACCCGTCGGGCAGGGCGGCGGTGAATTCCGGGTCCGCCGCGACCAGCCGTGAACTGTATTCCTCGGGTTGCAGCACCGCGGGTCCGGCGGTCAGCGTGCCGTCCGCATTGACGACGCCCTCCCCCGCCTTGACCGCCTTGATGGCGGCCTGCACGTCCTTGCCCAGCCGCGGCCCGGCCACCCGCGCGTTGACGGTGAGCTCGAAGCGGCCGTAGGTGTCGATCGCGTCGGTCAGCTCGACGCTCTTGACGTTCAGCTCGTCGGCGATCAGGTCGGCGAAGGGCGCCAATCGCTGTGGATTCTCCACCGCCACAGTCAGTTTAGGCAGCGGCAGCCGTACCCGCAGCTTCTTGGCCTTGCGCAACGAGGACGCGGCCGAGCAGACGTCGCGGACCTGATCCATCGCGGCGACCAGGTCCGGGTCGGCGGGCACGTCGCCGGGTGCCGGCCAATCGGTGAGATGCACCGACCGCTGCGACGTCAGGCCGCGCCAGACGATCTCGGTCACGGACGGAAGCAGCGGCGCGGCCAGCCGCGCGGTGACCTCCAGCACGGTGTGCAGGGTGTCGATGGCGTCGACGTCTTCCTCCCAGAACCGCGAACGCGACCGTCGCACATACCAGTTCGTCAGCGCCTCGGTGAACTGGCGCAGCTGCTCGCAGGCCCGGGAGATGTCGCAGGTGTCCATCTCGTGGGTCAGCTCGTCGCGCAGCTCGGCGAGCTTGGCCAGGATGTAGCGGTCCAGCACCTGTGTCGAATCGGTGCGCCAGGTACCGACTTTGGGCGCGTAGAGGGCCAGGAAGCTGTAGGCGTTCCAGAACGGCAGCAGCACCTGGCGCACACCCTCGCGGATGCCCTGCTCGGTGACGATCAGATTGCCGCCGCGCAGGATCGGCGAGGCCATCAGGAACCAGCGCATGGCGTCGGAGCCGTCACGGTCGAACACCTCGGACACATCGGGATAGTTGCGCAGCGACTTGCTCATCTTCTGGCCGTCGGAGCCCAGCACGATGCCGTGTGCCACACAGGTTTTGAAGGCGGGACGGTCGAACAGCGCGGTGGCCAGCACGTGCAGGGTGTAGAACCAGCCGCGGGTCTGCCCGATGTACTCGACGATGAAGTCGCCGGGGTAGTGGCTGTCGAACCACTCTTCGTTCTCGAACGGGAAGTGCACCTGGGCATAGGGCATGGACCCCGAGTCGAACCACACGTCGAGCACGTCGGGGATGCGCCGCATCGTGCTGCGGCCGGTGGGGTCGTCGGGGTTGGGCCGGGTCAGCTCGTCGATGAACGGCCGGTGCAGGTTGGTGGGCCGCACCCCGAAGTCGCGTTCGAGTTCGTCGAGGCTGCCGTAGGCGTCGACCCGCGGGTACGCCGGGTCGTCGGACTTCCACACCGGAATCGGGGTGCCCCAGTAGCGGTTTCGGGATATCGACCAGTCGCGGGCGCCGGCCAGCCACTTGCCGAACTGGCCGTCCTTGACGTGCTCGGGGTACCAGGTGATCTGCTGGTTGAGTTCGACCATGCGGTCCCGGAACTCGGTGACCGCGACGAACCACGACGACACCGCCCGGTAGATCAGCGGGTTACGGCAGCGCCAGCAGTGCGGGTAGGGGTGCTCGTAGGTTTCGTGGCGCAGCAGCACGGCGCCGTTGGCCGCGGCGGGACCGCTGCCGTTCTTCAGGTCGCGGATGATGTGCGGGTTGGCGTCAAAGACGTGCTGCCCCTGGTAATCCGGGACCGTGGCGTCGAAGCGCCCCTTGGAATCGACGGGCGTGACCGGGGTGATGCCGACCTTGTCGGTGGTCGCCATGTCGTCCTCGCCGTAGGCCGGCGCCATGTGCACGATGCCGGTACCGTCCTCGGTGGTGACGAACTCACCGGGCAGCACCTGAAATGCGTTGGCCCTGCCCGGTTCCGGATCCATGAAATACGGGAACGGCGGCAGGTAGCGCATACCGAGCAGGTCGGCCCCGCGGTAGGTGGCCAGGATCTCGGGCTCTTCGCGCAACTCGCGCGCGTAGGCGGTCAGCCGCGGCTCCGCGAGGACGAAGCGCTTGCCGTCGGCCTCGACCTCGACGTAGGTCACCTCGGGGTTGACGGCGACGGCGAGGTTGGACGGCAGGGTCCACGGCGTCGTCGTCCATACCAGCAGGTGCGCCCCGTCCAGCGGGCCACCGACCACCCTGAAGCCCACCGTCAGGGCGGGGTCCTGGCGGCTCTGGTACACGTCGTCGTCCATCCGCAATTCGTGGTTGGACAGCGGGGTCTCGTCGCGCCAGCAGTAGGGCAACACCCGGTAGCCCTCATACGCCAGGCCCTTGTCCCAGAGCTGTTTGAACGCCCAGATCACCGACTCCATGTAGGGCAGGTCCAGCGTCTTGTAGTCGGTGTCGAAGTCGACCCAGCGCGCCTGGCGGGTGACGTAGGCCTGCCACTCGTCGGTGTAGCGCAGCACCGAGGCCCGGCAGGCGTCGTTGAACGCGGCGATGCCCATGTCGTCGATCTGCGACTTGTCGGTGATGCCCAGCTGGCGCTCGACTTCGAGTTCGGCGGGCAGCCCGTGGGTGTCCCAGCCGAAGCGGCGCTCCACCTTGTAGCCGCGCATGGTGCGGTAGCGCGGGACGATGTCCTTGACGTAGCCGGTGAGCAGGTGGCCGTAGTGCGGCAGCCCGTTGGCGAACGGCGGCCCGTCGTAGAACACGTATTCCGGCGCGCCGTCGCGGCGGGCGATGCTGGCCCGGAAGGTGTCGTCGCGGGCCCAGTAGTCGAGCACCTCGAGCTCGAGCGCCGGGAAGTCGGGCGCCCCGCCGGCCGGCTTGGGGTACGTGTTGACGTCGACGTTGTCGGTCACGATGCGCGTTGTCTCCTGTGCCACGGTGCAAACCGGGGACGACGACGCGCTGGCTGCGCGAGCGCCGCGGTACCACCCCGCTTGCCGCGCTTTCGCGTGGCCACTCGATGAGGGCTGTGACGGGCCTACCCGTTCGGTTCTACTGAGCCAGCACGGCCGTTCTTCCGAAGGCTCCCCGGTGATGGCCGGATCGACGCCAGTAGGTCGATTCTACGAAAACCCGCAAATCCGGGTGTTCGACGTCCATCGAAGTTCGGCTGTCAGGCCCGGACGTCGAGGACGCCGACCCGCCACAGCGCGGCGTACACGTGGCGCAGCGGGACGCTGAGCAGGCGCGCGGCGCCGTCGACCAGCGGGTCGCCACCGGCGCCGAACGGTGCGTGGTCGGACCGGCGGGCCTTGGCCACCGGAGCCGGGGCGGGCGCCGGGATCGTGTCGGTGTCGCGCACCACGGTGAGCGTGGGGGCGGGAGCTACGGTGAGCACTTCGTCGTAGAAAGCTGCGGTCATCATCGCCTCCTAGAGGGGAGATCTAACGGGGACTGATCGGACTGGTGTGTCCCATCCCGTGTGATCTCAGAACGCTTGGGCGATAACCACTTAGCGTTGCGACGACTCAGCCGAGAAGGTCGCGCCGGAGACCGGATCGGGACAAAACACAGTTCGGACTTCGGTCCGGACTATCGCTAGAACTCATGTGTCCCTCACCTCCTCGCGGTCACGACGCACGCGCGTGTCGCATGCGATCTATGCGCAGCAAAGGAGCAGAACCCGACGACCGTCGGCGATCCGCACCCCACTCGTCAGAGCTTCGGCACCACACGACGTGTCCGATACCTCGGAAGCCACCTGGGCTCAACCCTTAAGCCGGGAGGAGCTGTCCTGACCCGGGGCGTCTTTCGACGTTCGGGGTCAGTGGCCTGTATTCGTGTAGACGCCTCACCTAACGAGGTGCTTACCCGACCGATGATGCACGACGGCCATGACGCGGTCAAATCCCCGGATGGCGTGTCGACGATTCTGTACGCATTCATTAGGGGCGCACACAGCAATCGGCCAGGTTCACGGCGCTGAGCTGGGCATACGCGCGCCCACCGTCAGGGATCCGTCAATTCCGCGCGGTCCGTTCGGCGCCCCGGATCACTTCTCGACCAGGCCGTCGAGCCGGCCGATGGTGTCGATGAACTCCTCGACCATGTCCAGCACCACCGAGCGGGTGGGGCGCACCCGGTCGAGCGAGCCCACCACCTGCCCGACGAAGTAGGTGGCCAGCTCACGCGCCTTGGCGCCCTGCTGGGCGGCGGCGGAGTTGATGCGCACCTGCGGCTCGGTGATCAGCGCGGTCTGCAACGGCATGCCCAGCGGATCGGGGTTTTCCGGCCGGTCCCACTCGTCGGTCCAGGCCGTGCGCAGCATCCGCGCCGGCTTGCCCGTCATCGAGCGCGAGCGCACCGTGTCCGACGAGGTCGCGGCCAGGAACTTCTCCTTGACCACGGGCACCGTCTCGGCCTCTTCGGTGGTCAGCCACACCGAGCCGCACCACACGCCCTCGGCCCCGAGGGCCAGCGCCGCGGCGATCTGGCGCCCGCGGGCGATGCCGCCGGCGGCGAGCACGGGCACCGGGGCCACGGCGTCGACGACCTCGGGCACCAGGACCATGGTCGCCACCTCGCCGGTGTGACCGCCGGCCTCGGTGCCTTGCGCGACGATCAGGTCGACGCCCGCGGCGGCGTGCCGTTGCGCGTGCCGGGTGGTGCCGGCCAGCGCGGCCACCAGCACGTCCCGGTCGTGCGCGCGTTCGACGAGGTCGGCCGGCGGTGGGCCGAGCGCGCTGGCGATCAGCCGGATGTTGTTGGAGAAGGCGACGTCGAGCAGCGGCTCATAGGTCTTGGGCGAGATGTTCAGGCCACCCAGCGACGCGCGCGGCTCCGCGGCGGCCGCGGTGACGCCGTAGCGGGCCAGCAGGTCGTCGACGAAGGCGCGATGCTCCTCGGGCAGCAGGGTGCGGGCCTGGGTGGTGTCGATGCCGCCTTGCTCGGCACCGACGTACTTGGGCGGCAGCAGCAGGTCGACTCCGTAGGGCTTGCCGCCGGTCTGTTCCTCGATCCAGGTCAGCTCGCTCTGCAGCCGCTGGGGGCTGTGCGCGGTGGCGCCCAGGATTCCGAAGCCGCCCGCGTTGGTCACCGCCGCCACCACGTCGCGGCAGTGGCTGAAGGCGCAGATCGGGAATTCGACTCCGAGCAGCTCGGCGACCCTGGTTCTCATTGCCCGACGCTAAGAGTTATCGACGGCTAAGTCAATCGGCCACGGCGCGTGGGCAACTCATGCGCGCGCCGAGGTTAGGACCGGGGCGACCGGCCGTCCGGCGGCCAGCTCGACACGCCCTCCTCCAGCGGCACTTCCAGGCTCTGCAGGATCGACGCGACCATCCGCCAGGCGCCGATGACCGTCACGAGCTCAACGAGAACGGTTGTGTCGCCCTGGAATTCGCGCTCGCATGCCGACCAGCTCTTGGCGCTCACCGAGCCGTCGCGCACCACGTCGTCGGTGGCCGCGAGCACGGCCCGCTCGACGGGCCCGAACCCGGCGTGGTTCGGCCAATCCCGCACGCCCAGCAGGTCGTCGGCCGGAACGCCGAGCCGGGATGCGACGCGCCAGTGCTGTGTCCATTCGTAGTCGCAGGCGGTGAGCCAGCCGATCCGCATGATCACCAGCTCGCGCAGCCGAGAGTCGAGCGTCCCGTGCCAGAGCATGGTGGCGAGCAGGTCGTTGATGCCACGCGCCAGCGGCGGATGGTTGAGCAGCACCTGGAAGATGCTGAGCTCGGCCATGTAGTTGGGGACGGCCGCTTCGTCGGCGGCGGCCTTGGCTTCGTCGAGTGGCAGTTGAGGCAGGCGCGCTGTTGTCATCGGATGAGCACTCCTCCGTGCTGGCGGGACCGTCGCGTTCTACGGTCATGGTAGCCAGGCGTCGCAGTCTCACGGGTCAGCTCGGCATCGGCTCGCCGGCGTAGTCGCCGAACGACCACAAGTTGCCTTCCGGATCACGGACGGCGAATTCCGTTGCACCGTAATCGGTTTTGCCGAGCGGGCGGACGATTTCCGCCTGGTGTGAGGACACCCGGGCGTAGAGGGCATCGGGATCGCCGGTGACGATGTAGCCACCGGCGGTTCCCGGTTCGCGCGACCAGTCCGCCCCGGGTTTGTGGCTGCCCAACATGATGCCGCCGCTGCCTTCCGGCCAAAGCAATTGGGCATGGTCGACTCGGTCGCCGGCGCCGTAGCGTGCCGCGACGACAAAGCCGAACGTCTCGACGTAGTAATCGATGAGCTTGGGGGCGTCATGCGCCTGCAGCGTCAACCAGACTGTCGGATTCGAAGTAGTCATGGTCCCACTGTGATGCCCAGGAGTGGCCGCCGTCTTGGATGTTTCGGAACTCGTCGGCCAGCCACGCCCGCGGCGGCACCCCGGCGAACCGGACGAACTCGCGGGTCAGGTGGGCCTGGTCGCAGTAACCGGTGCCGGCCGCGATCGCCGCCAGGTCAACCCGGCCGTACGCGCGCGCCGATGCCGCGATCCGTGCTGACGCGTTCTGGAATCGCATCAACATCGACACCGTCTTCGGCGATCTGCCCACCTCTTGGTGGAAGAGAGTCGTTAGGTGTCGTGCGCTCACTCCGACTTGGTCGGCCACCTTGCCAACCTGCACTCGGCCGCGAGTGCGTTCCAGTAGCCGCCAGGCATAGGCGACCTCCGGCCGCACGGTCGCGCCGTCGCGGAACCGGCGGGCCTCCACGAGATATCCAGCGACAGTTGCGAATACATCGGACCATCCGCGCGCGTCCGCGGCACGCTCGGGGAGCCTGGCGGCAGACCGGCCCAGTACTTCAACGCCGTCGAAGCCGGTGATTGGGAGCTCGGCGCTGGGTACGCCGAACAGCGCACGCGAGGCCAACGGGTGCACGGCCAGCTGCACACCCGCCTGGCCGCGACACAGCCGCACATGGCTGGCCTGCACGTGTAATCCGCCGAGGATCAACGGGTTGGGCCGAGAACCCGCCAGCGCGTCGGCGGTGGACGCGGCCTCCACGCCGTCGTCGAGGCTGACGATGAATGTCAACGTCGACGACGGCATGCCGCGGTGCACCTTCTCAGCCACATCCGGGGTGCGATAGCCCACCATCGACATGACGCCGGGCGCGCTGCGCGGCGGAGCCAGCACGTACTCCCAGCCGCGCTCCACTTCGTCGATCATCACCAGCCACGCTATCGCGGCGCGGCCGCGACGTCAGCCCGGTGGCTCGAGCAGTCCGAGCAGTTGTAGGTCGGTGACGTATTTGACGATCACCGACGGGCTGATCTGCGGGATGTCGTTGTCGGGGCCGATTTTGGCTTCCTGCACCGCGGCGCGGAAACGGTCGGTCGGCGCCAGGCACCCGCGAGCGGGGTCCGCCGGCGGCACGTGCTGGGCGCTGCGCAACTGCAGCAGCTGCAGCACCGACTGGTGGCGTTGCCGCTCGGGCAGCGCGTGCAGGGCGGCCTCCATCCGCTGCAGCCATTCGGTGAAGTCGTCGACTCGCCGCACCGGGTAGCCGGCCTCGACGACCCAGTCGACGTACTCGTCGAGCCCGATGCCGTCGTCGTGGGGATTCATCACGTGATAGGTCTCGTACCCGTCCATCACCTGGGCGCCCAGCGTGGTGATCGCCTCGGCGACGAACTCGACGGGCAGGGCGTCGAAATGCGCGCGCTGCCGGTTGCCCTGCGCGTCCAGCTCGTAGAACGAGCGCGGCGCGACCCCGCTGGCCACCACGCTGTGCACCATCCGGGTGAACATGTCCGACAGGTTCAGCTGTCCGGCGTAGGTGGTGTCGGCCAGGATCATGTCGCAGCGGAACACCGAAACCGGCAGCCCGCACAGGTCGTTGGCCTCCCGCAGCAACACCTCGCCGGCCCACTTGCTGTTGCCGTAGCCGTTGCCGTAGCTGCCGTCGATGGTGCGGATCGGGCCGGCGGTCCGGATGTCGGCGTCCTCGGTGAACGCCGAGGGGTCGATCTGGTCGCCGACGTTGGCCGTCGAGACATAGGTGTACGGCTTGAGTTTGGTGGTGAGCGCCAACCGGATCAGCTCGGCGGTACCGGCCACGTTGGGGCCGAACAGCTCGCTGTAGGGCAGCACGCCGTTGACCACGGCAGCGCAGTCCACGATCAGGTCGACGGTGTCGGCCAGCCGCCGCCACGTTTGTTCGTCCACACCGAGATCGGCCCGGCCCTTGTCGCCGGCGATGACCTCGAGATGGTCGTCGGCGAGTTCGTGGAAGTAGCGCAGCAGCGCGGGATCGCCGCTGTCGAAGGTCTTTTCGAGGCGGCGCCGCGCGTCCTGGTCCGAGGTGGCACGCACCAGGCAGATCAACTTCCCGTCGGCCAGCTCCAGCCGTTCGAGCCACTGCAGCACCAGGTAGCGGCCGAGGAAGCCGGTGGCCCCGGTCAGCAGGACCGTGCGCACCTGTGCGCCCGGCCCCGGCAGCGCCGCCGCGCCCGACAGCGTCGGGGCGTCGATGAACTTGTCCAGCGTGAGATCGCTGGCGTACACCTCGGTCGCGTCGCGGCCGTGCACGGACGCGAAGTCGGCCCGAAGGCCTTCTGCCGCACCGTGATCGGCGTTGAGCTGCTGGCTCAGGCTGCGCACCGAGGGCGCCTCGAAGACGGCCCGTACCGGCAGGTGGATGTCCAGGGCGTTGTAGATCGCGGCGACCAGACGCATCGCCGACAGCGAATCCCCGCCCAGGTCGAAGAACGACTCGGAGACCCCGACCCGTTCCAGGCCCAGCACCTGGGCGTAGAGCCAGGCCAGGATCTCCTCGACCGCGGTGGCCGGGGCGAGGTAGTCGTCGGCGCCCTGGTAGTCGGGCGCCGGCAGCGAGCGGGTGTCCAGCTTGCCGCCCGGTGTCAACGGCAGCACCGGCAACACCACCACCGCGGCGGGCACCATGTAGGCCGGCAGCCGCTCGGCGAGCAGGGTGCGGATCTCGGCCGGGTTGGCCGTTCCGGTGACGTAGCCCACCAGCCGCAAGGCGGCGGGCCGGTCCTCGCGGGCGATCACGAATGCCCGGTCCACGCCGTCCAGCGCGGCCAGGGCGGCCTGGATCTCGCCGAGTTCGATGCGGTAGCCGCGGATCTTGACCTGCTCGTCGGCGCGCCCGGCGTAGCGCAGTTGCCCGTCGGTGCCCCACCACGCCAGGTCCCCGGTGCGATACATGCGCGCACCGGTCCCGCCGAACGGGCACGCCACGAACCGCGACGCGGTCAGGCCGGACCGGCGCAGGTAACCGGTGGAGACACCGCCGCCGGCCACGTACAGCTCGCCGACCACCCCCGCGGGCACCGGTTGCAGGCATCCGTCGAGCACGAACAGCGCCGCGCCCGACAGCGGCGAACCGATCGGCGGTACCTCGGGGCCCGGCACCAACGGTGCGCTGACGGCCGCGACGATGGTGATCTCGGTGGGGCCGTAGACGTTGACCATCACACGCCCGGCGGCCCACCGATCCACCAGTTCGGTCGGGCAGGCCTCACCCGCGACGGCCAACACCGTCGAGTCCAGGCCGTCGGTCGCGAGCATCCCCGCCTCGGACGGCGTCTGGGTCAGCATGTCGACGCCCTCGGCGACCAGCAAGGCGTGCAGGTCTTTCGGCGAGCGCACCACCTCGTCGGGCACCACCAGCACCCGTCCGCCGTGCAGCAGCGCGCCGAAGATCTCCCACACCGAGAAGTCGAAGGCCAGCGAGTGGCACTGGCTCCACACCTTGCCCGGCGCCGCCGGCAGACCGGCGGCGCCCAGCGACGCGAACAGTTGGGTGGCGTTGTGGTGGGTGACCGCCACGCCCTTGGGAACGCCGGTGGTACCGGAGGTGTAGATCGTGTAGGCGACCCCATGCGGTGCCGGTGCCGGCAGCGCCGTCGTGGGCCGAGCCTGGATCGCCGGATCGTCGATGTCGATGACCAGCGGGCCGGAATCGCCTATCCGAGAACGCGATTCGGCGGTGGTGAGCACCGCCGTCGGCGCGGCGTCGGTGAGCATGAACTCGATCCGCGCCGCCGGCAGGGCCGGGTCGATCGGCACATACGCGGCGCCGGTCTTGAGCACGGCCAGGATCGCGGCGACGGCCCGGGCCGAGCGTTCCAGCAGCAGCGCCACGCACTGTCCCGGCCCCGCGCCGTGGTCGACGAGCACGTGCGCCAACCGGTTCGCGTGTTCCTCGAGTTCGCGGTACGTCCACGAGCACGCGCCGTAGCGGATGGCCACGGCCTCGGGCGTGCGCGCGACGTGCCCGGCGAACACCTCCGGGATCGACGCCGGCCGGTGCGACGGACGCGTCAACGCGGCCCGGTTGCCGATGGCGTCGAGGCGCGTGTGCTCGTCGGCGCCGAGCACGTCGATCGACGACAACCGCTGGGCGGGGTCGGCCGTGATGGCCGTCAGCACCCGGTGCAACCGGGTGACGAGCGCTTCGATGGTGGCCGTGTCGAACACGTCGGTGCGGAACTCCACCGCTCCGCCGATCCCGCCGGGCTGCCCGTCGGGGGTCCAGCGCTCCGCCAGTGACCACGCGAGATCCATTCGGGCGGTGCGGGTGTCGACCGGCACCGGGGTGACCCGCACATCGCCCAGGCTCAGCTCCGCCGAGTCGGTGTTCTGCCAGGCCAGCATGACCTGCACCAGCGGATGATGCGCCAGGCTTCGGGTGGGGTTGAGCCGTTCCACGAGGACCTCGAAGGGCACGTCCTGATGCTCGTAGGCGGCCAGGCTGCGCGCCCGCACGTGCGCCAGCACCTCGGCGATGGTGGGATCACCGGCCAGGTCGACCCGCAGCACCAGGGTGTTGACGAAGAAGCCGACCACGTCGTCCAGCGCCGGATCGCGCCGCCCGGCGATCGGGAACCCCACCGCCACATCCGAACTCGCGCTGACCTTGGCCAGCAGCACCGCCAGGGCGGCCTGCACCACCATGAAGCTCGTCGCGTTGTGCGCAGTGGCCACCGCGCGAACCCGCTGCTGCAACTCCGCCGGCCAATCCACGGCCACACTCGCCCCGGCGAAATCGGCCACCAACGGATACGGCCGATCGGTCGGCAACTCCAGCCGCTCGGGCATTCCGGCCAGGGTGTGCTCCCAGTACCGCAACTGCCCGGCGATCAGGCTGTGCGGATCCTGCAATTCGCCGAATTGCGCGCGCTGCCACAGCGTGTAGTCGACATACTGCACCGGCAGCGGCGCCCAGTCCGGCGCGTCCCCGAGCACCCGGCTGGCGTAGGCCTCCCCCAGATCCCGCACCAGCGGGGTCAGCGACCAGCCGTCGGCGGCGATGTGGTGCAGCACGGCCACCAACAGGTACTCGTTGTCGTTGAGCCGGAACAGCAGCGCGCGCAACGGGAGCTCGGTCGCCAGGTCGAAGCGGTGGGCCACCACGGTGTCGATGGCCTTGCTCAGCCGGGTCGACGACCACCCGCGCGCATCGCTGATCTGCCAACCGAAGTCGGCGTCGTCCACCTCGACCACCAGCTGCTGAGGTATGCCCCCGTGCGCCGGAAAGAGGGTGCGCAGACTTTCGTGCCGGGCCACCACGTCGGCCAGCGCGGCGCCGAACGCGTCGCCGTCCAGACGTCCGTGCAGCCGCAGGGCCATCGCCATGTTGTGCACCGGTGACGGCCCGTGCAGCTGGCCGATGAACCACAGCCGCGACTGGGCGAACGACAGGGGCACCACCTCCGGCCGCGCACCGGCGACCAGCGGGAGGCGGTCTCCGCCGCCGTCGCCCAGGCGCGCCGCCAGGCGGCGGATGGTGGGCGCTTCGAACAGGGCCCGAACACCAAGGTGCACATCGAGATTGGTGTTGACCTCGGCGACCAGGCGCATCGCCGACAGCGAGTCGCCACCGAGATCGAAGAAGGAGTCGTCGATACCGACGCGGTCGACGCCCAGCACGTGGGCGTAGATGTCTGCCATGGTCCGCTCGACGGCGGTGGTCGGGGCGCTGTACTGATCGATGCCGTGGTAGTCCGGAGCGGGCAGGGCGCGAGCATCGAGTTTGCCGTTGGGTGTCAGCGGCAATGCCTCGATGGCCACCACGGCGGCCGGCACCATGTAGGCCGGTAACCGCTCGGCCAGTTGGGCGCGCACCTCGGCGGGATCGGCGGTGCCGGTGACATAGCCGACGAGCCGTTTCTCGCCGGGCCGGTCCTCCCGGGCGATCACCGCGGCCTGCCCAACCCCCTCCAATTCGGTTATCGCACTCTGGATTTCACCGAGCTCGATGCGATAGCCACGCACCTTGACCTGATCGTCGGCGCGGCCGACGTACTGCAACTGCCCATCGTGGCCCCAGCACACCACGTCGCCGGTGCGATACATGCGCGCCCCGCCGCCGGCGAACGGGCAGGCCACGAACCGCGACGCCGTCAAGCCGGCCCGGCCCAGATAGCCGGCGGCCACTCCGGCCCCGGCCACATACAGCTCGCCCAGCACACCGGCGGGCACCGGCCGCAACCACGCGTCCAGCACGAAGAAACCGAGATGCGCCAACGGTTTTCCGATCGGGCTCCCATGGCCGTCGATGTCAGCCTCGACGATCTCGCGGAACGAGGCGTGCACCGTGGTCTCGGTGATGCCGTACATGTTGACCAGTCGCGGGTGTCGCGGATGGTTGTGCACCCATTTGCCCAGGCGCTGCGGAACCAGCGCCTCGCCGCCGAACACCACGGTGTGCGGGCTGAGCCGGCGTCCCGACCGCGAGGCGTCGGCGCTTTGCAGGGCGAAGAACGCCGACGGTGTCTGGCTGAGCACGCTGACGTCTTCGTCGATCAGCAAGTCGCACAGGTCTTCCGGCGAGCGCACCACGTCGTCGGGCACGACCAGCAGTCGTCCGCCGTGCAGCAGCGCGCCGAAGATCTCCCACACCGAGAAGTCGAAGGCCAGCGAATGGCACTGGCTCCACACCCCGGTCGTCGAGGTTAGCCGGCCGCGCACCGAGCCCAGCAGCTCGGCGACGTTGCGGTGTGTGACGGCGACGCCCTTCGGGGTTCCGGTCGTGCCGGAGGTGTAGATGACGTAGGCGATGTCCGCGGCAGCCGTCGGCGGCAGTGCGCTGTACGGCCGGGCGTGCGCGGCGGCCTCGTCGACGTCGATGACCGCCACGCCGAACCCGTCCAGCACCGACCGCAGGGCGGCGGTGCTGATCGCGGCGACGAGCCGGGCGTCGGCGAGCATGAACCCGACCCGGTTGCGCGGGGCCGCGGGATCGATCGGCAGATAGGCCGCCCCCGTCTTGAGCACCGCAAGGATCGCGACGACGGCCTGCGCGGAGCGCTCCATCAGCACGGCCACGTATTGCCCGGGGCCCGCGCCCTCGTCAATCAGCCGGTGCGCCAGCCGGTTTGCCGACTCGTCGAGCTCCCGATACGTCGTCGATCGGCCTTGCCACGTCAGCGCCACCGCGTGCGGGCTGCGCGCCACCTGGTCGGCGAACAACGCCGGGATCGACGGCGGTTCGACGCGGGGCTCGAACAGGGTCGCCCGGTTGCCGATCTCATCGAGGCGGGTGCGCTCGCCGGCGCCGAGCACGTCGATCGACGACAGTCGACGGGTGGGGTCGGCCGTCATCGCGTCCAGCACCCTGCGCAAACGCCCGATCAGGGTCTCGATGGTGGCGGGGTCGAAGACGTCGGTGCGGAACTCGACGGCCCCGCCGATCCCGCCGGGCTGCCCGTCGGGGGTCCAGCGTTCGGCGAGCGACCACGCCAGGTCGGTGCGGGCGGTGCGGGTGTCGACCGGCAGCGGGGTCACCCGTACGTCGCCGAGACTCAGGTCGGTGGCCCCGGTGTTCTGCCAGGCCAGCATGACCTGCACCAGCGGATGATGCGCGAGGCTTCGGGTGGGGTTCAGTCGCTCCACCAGCGCCTCGAAGGGCACGTCCTGATGCTCGTAGGCGGCCAGGCTGCGTCGGCGAACCTGGGCCAGGATTTCGGCGACGGTCGGATCCGCGCCCACCTCGACGCGCAACACCAGTGTGTTGACGAAGAAGCCCACCACGTCGTCCAGCGCCGGATCGCGCCGTCCGGCGATCGGGAACCCCACCGCCACATCCGAACTCGCGCTGACCTTGGCCAGCAGCACCGCCAGGGCGGCCTGCACCACCATGAAGGTGGTCGCGTTGTGCGCAGTAGCCACCGCGCGAACGCGCTGCTGCAACTCCGCCGGCCACTCCACGGGCGCGCTCGCCCCGCGGTAGTCCGCCACCAACGGATACGGCCGATCGGTGGGCAACTCGAGGCGCTCGGGCAGCCCGGCCAGCTCCTGTTCCCAGTACGCCAGCTGCGCCGCGATCGGGCTGTCCGGATCTTCCAAGTCACCGAAATGGGCGCGCTGCCAGAGCGTGTAGTCGACATACTGCACCGGCAGCGGCGCCCAGTCCGGGGCGTCGCCGGCCACGCGACTGGCGTAGGCCACCGCCAAATCGCGCACCAGCGGGGTCAGCGATCCCCCGTCGGCGGCGATGTGGTGCACCACGGCGACCAGGACATGCTCCTCGTCGCCGACACGGAACAGCTCTGCGCGCAACGGGATTTCGGTTGCCAGGTCGAACGTGTGCCGCGCCGTGTCGCGGATGGCGTCCTCCAGCCGGGCCGGCGACCAGCCGGTGGCGTCGATGGCTCGCCAGGTGAGGTCGGCCCGCTCGGGGGCCAGCACCACCTGCTGGGGCACGCCCTCGACGGCGGCGAACACCGTGCGCAGACTTTCGTGGCGCGCGACGACGTCTCGCAGCGCCGCCCCGAGGGCGGTGGCCTCCAGGCGTCCGCTCAGCCGCAACGCCGCCGCCATGTTGTACACCGCGGAGGGACCGTGCAGTTGGTCGATGAACCACAGCCGCGATTGGGCGAACGACAGCGGCAGCACCGCGGGGCGCTGGTGCGCCACCACACCGTCGAGCCGCCCACCGCCCGTGCCGATACGCGACGCCAACTGGCCAATCGTGGGTGCCTCGAACAACATCCGCACCCCGACGTGGGCGTCGAGCGTGGCGTTGATCGTGGCGATCGCCCGCATCGCCGACAGCGAATCTCCGCCCAGATCGAAGAACGAATCGTCGGCGCCGACCCGCTCCAGCCCGAGGACGTCGGCGTAGATGCCGGCCAGGATCTCCTCGACCGCGCCGGACGGGGCGCGATAGGCGCCGGCGGTGTGTTCGGGTGCGGGGAGCGCGCGAGCATCGAGTTTGCCGTTGGGTGTCAACGGCACTGCCTCGATGGCGATCACCGCGGCCGGCACCATGTAGGCCGGCAGCCGCGCGGCGAGCCGGTCGCGGACGTCGGCCGCCTCGGCGGTCCCGGTGAGGTAGGCGACGATCCGCTTTTGGCCGGGCCGGTCCTCGCGGGCGATCACCACCGTCTGTCCGACGCCATCCAATTCGGCTAGGGCACTGCGTATTTCGCCGAGCTCGATGCGATGGCCGCGGATCTTCACCTGCTCGTCGGCGCGCCCGACGTAGTGCAGCCGGCCGTCCGGGCCCAGCGCACCAGGTCCCCGGTCCGGTACATGCGCGCGCCGACACCGCCGAACGGGCAGGCCACGAACCGCGATGCGGTCAGGCCCGCCCGGCGCGCATAACCGACGGCCACACCGGCACCGGCGACGTACAGCTCGCCGATCACCCCGGCGGGCACCGGCCGCAGCCACCCGTCCAGCACGAACAGGGCCGCCCCCGACACCGGCGAGCCGAGTGGTGGTGCTCCCCCACCCGCGGCCAGCGGCGCGCTGAGGACCGCGTCCACCGTGGTCTCGGTCGGGCCGTAGGCGTTGATCATCACCCGCCGCGGCGCCCACCGGTCGGCGAGGGCGGGCGGGCAGGGTTCGCCGCCGATGATCAGCGCGGTGTCCAGATGCTGCGGCGACAGCGCCGCCAGCGCCGACGGGGTGTGGCTGAGCACGCTCACCCGCTCGGCAATCAACAAGGCGTGCAGCTCATCCGGGGAGCGGGTCACCGACTCGGGCACGATGACCAGCCGCCCGCCGCCGGCCAGGGCGCCCCAGATCTCCTGGATCGAGACGTCGAAGCCGTAGGAGTGGCACTGCGACCACACGCCCGCCGCGGGCAGCGCCGCGTGCAGCGCCGGCAGCAGCTGGGTGACGTTGCGGTGCGTGACGGCAACACCTTTGGGGACGCCGGTGGTGCCCGACGTGTAGATGACGTACGCGACGTTCGCGGCCGCGGGAGCCGGTAACGCGGCGTTGGGGTGGTCCGGTGCGACGGTGCCACCGACCTCGATGACCGGCAGGGCGAAGCCGGCCAGCCGCGACCGCAGTTCTGTCGTGCCGATCGCGGCGGTCGGTGCGGCGTCGTCGATCATGAAGCCGATCCGGGTTTCCGGCAGCGCCGGGTCGATCGGCAGATACGCCGCCCCGGCCTTCAAGACCGCCAGCATCGCCACGATCACCTCGGCCGACCGGGGAAACAGCAGCGCCACAACGTCTCCCGCGCCGACTCCCTGGTCGAGCAGCAGGTGCGCCAGGCGGTTCGACGCCTCGTCGAGTTCGCGATACGTCATCGAGCGGCCTTCGAAGGTCACCGCGACCGCGCCGGGGACCCGGGTCACCTGCGCGGCGAACAGCTCCGGGAGCGACGCCGCCGCGCCTGCCGGGCCGGACAAGGCCGCCCGATTCCCCCACCGCGCCAGCTCGGCACGCTCCGTGTCGTCGAGCACGTCCAGCGCCGCCACGGGCCGGGCCGGGTCGGCGGCCATGGCCACCAACAGCCGCCGCAGCCGTGTGGTCAGCTTGTCGATGGCGGCGGCGTCGAACACGTCGGCATCGAATTCGACACGCAGGCTGAGTTCGTCGCCCGGCACGGCCTGCAGCGACAGCGGGTAGTGGTTGTATTCGTGGCTGGTGAACGCGGTGGCGGTCAGGTCGCCGGCTGCCGATAGCGTGGCGGCGTCGACGGGATAGTTCTCGTACACCAGCAGGCTGTCGAACAACTGGTCGTGCCCGGTGATGCGGTGAATCTCGTTGAGCGCCAGGTGCTGATGCTCGAGGGTGTCGTTGTGGGCGCGTTGCAGCTGGTTCAGCAATTCGGCGACGGTGGTGATCGCCGTGACGCGGGCGCGCACCGGCACGGTGTTGATCAGCAGGCCCACCATGGATTCGGCGCCGGGCAGGTCGGCCGGCCGGCCCGAGACGGCGGTGCCGAAGGCGACGTCGCGTTGGCCGGTCTGCAGCATCAGCAGCTGCGCCCATGCGCCCTGCAGCACGGTGTTGACGGTGGTGCGGCAGGAACGCGCGAGTTCGCTTAGTGCACACGTAGTTTCGGCGGACAAGTGTAGCTCGGCGACGCCGCGCGGTCCGAGCTCCCCGCGGCCCGCCGGCCCCACCAGGGTTGGGGTGTCGAACCCGTCGAGCGCTTCGCGCCACGCCAGCCGCGCGGCGGGCAGGTCTCGGTCGGCCAGCCAGGTGACAAAGCTTCGATAGGGCGCCACCGCGGGCAGCCGCGACCCGTAATAGCAGGCGAAGATCTCCCGCAGCAGGACCGGGAGCGACCAGCCGTCCATCACGATGTGGTGCACCGTGAGGACGAACCGGTATTCGTCGCCCGCCGTGCGGATCAGCGCGGTGCGGAAGGGCGGTTCCTCGCCGAGACTGCGCGCCGCGACGCGCTCGGCGGCGCACAGTTGGTAAACCCTCTCCTCGACGTCGCCGTCGCGGATCTCGACATACTGCCAGGCGAGGTCCGGGGCGGCGGGACGATCTGCAGGGGATCGCCGAATTCGGAATCGAACCGGGCCGCCAGGTTGGGATGGCGGGTGATGACGGTGTGCACCGCCCGGTGCAGCCGTTGCGAATCCAGGGCGCCGCGCAGCGTGATGGTCAGCTGCACCGCGTACACGTCGGCGGCGCCCTGCGTGGCGGTCGCATGGAACAGCAGTCCCTGCTGCAGCGGGGTCAGCGGCAAGATGTCGGCGACGTCGTATCGCCGTTCGAGTTGGTCGATCTGGCGCTGGTTCAGGCGGGCGGGCGTGATGTCGGACGGGGTCAGCCCGCCGCCACCGCGGCGCACATGCGCGCAGATTCCGGCGAGCGCCTCAAACCACAACCGGCTCAACCGCGTTGCCTGATCATGGGTCAGCGCCGAGGACGCCCACGTCCAATTCGCCCGCAGGTGCGGGCCATCCTCGGTGTCGATGGTGCCGGCGTTGAGCTCCACCGTGTGCGGCAACGGAAGCCCCAGCGCGGCGGCCGCGGAGCTCAGCGAAGGACTGTTCGGGCTGGGCTGCCACACGTCGTCGGACAACCCGGCGGCCCCGCCACCGAGCCGGCCCAGATAGTTGAACCCGATAACTGGATCCGGATCGGCAAGCCCCGACTGGGGATTCAGGTAGCGCAGCAATCCGTAGCTCAGGCCGTCCGGCAGGGCGCGCAGTTGCTCCTTGGCGTCCTTGATCACCGCACCCAGGGCGGCCTCGCCGGCCACCACGCGTGCCCAGTCCAGCGTCCCGACCTCCAGCGCCACCGGATGCTTGGCGGTGAACCAGCCGACGGTGCGCGACAAGTCGACATGCGGGCCGAGCTGCTCGGCGCGCCCGTGACCCTCGATGTCGATGCCGATGGGCGCCGTCGTCTGCAGGAATTCGCTGACCGCCATCCCGAAGGCGATCAGCAGGATGTCCTGCACCCCAGCGTGAAACGCGGCGGGCACCGTTGCCAGCAGCTGATGCGTCGTCTCGACGTCCAACGATGCCGACAGCTGCCCGGCCGTCTCGTAGGTATCGTCCGGCTGGACGGCAGGCAACAGCGCAGGAGTCTGCGTGATCCGCCGCCACGCGTCCGCGTGGTCGAGCACCGCGGGGCTCCGTGCATGGTCGGCCAGCAGCGACGACCAGCGCGCGAACGACGTGCCGCCCGCGGGCGGCTCGATGCGCTGACCGCTGTGGTGCTGCGCCCAAACGACGTTGATGTCCTCGATCAAGGTCCGCCACGAGACGGCGTCGACGGCCAGGTGGTGAATGATCAGCGCCAATTCGTTTGTCGCACTGGCCCATACCGCGCTCACCATCGCCCCGGCGCCCGGGTTCAGCCGCGACCGGGCCTGCCTCACGGCCGCATCGGAGAGCACGTCGACGGTCCGCAGGCAGGCGCGGGCGTCCACCGCGCCCGCCTCGGGAACCTCAAGCGACCACCCGCCGGCTCCGTCGTCGTCGACGCAGAGCCGCAGCATGGGATGCCGATCCAGCAGCGCCTGCAGCACGACCTGCACGTCGGCCTGGCCCACCTCCGCTGGGGCCGACAGCACCATGGTCTGGTTGAACTGCTCGATCGGACCGTCCATGTCCCGCAGCCAGCGCATGATGGGGGTGGCCAGCACCGGCCCGACCCCGTCGTCGGCCGCGTCGTCTTCGGCGGTCGTCAGCGTGACGACCCGGGCCAACCGGGCCACCGTCTGCTCGACGAAAACATCGCGCGGCCGGCACATTACGCCGGCGGCGCGGGCGCGGGCCACCACCTGCATCGACAAGATGCTGTCCCCGCCCAGGTCGAAGAACGAATCGTCGATGCCGACCCGCTCGAGGCCGAGGACTTGGGCGTAGATGCCGGCCAGGATCTCTTCGATCGCGTCGGCCGGGGCCCGATATTCGTTGATGCCGTAGTCCGGGGCGGGCAGGGCGCGGGTGTCGAGCTTGCCGTTGACCGTCAGCGGCAGTGCGTCGAGCGTCACGACGGCGGCCGGCACCATGTAGGGCGGCAACCGTTCGGCGAGTTGCGACCGCACCTCGGACGGGTCGGCCGTCCCGGTGACATACCCCACCAGCCGCACGGCGGCCGGATGGTCCTCGCGGGCGATGACCGCGGCCTGCTCGATGCCCTCCAATTCGGTGAGCACAGAGTGTATCTCGCCCAGCTCGATGCGGTAGCCGCGGATCTTGATCTGTTCGTCCGCGCGCCCGAGATAGTCCAGCTGCGCGTCCGCGCCCCAGCGCACCAGGTCCCCGGTGCGGTACATGCGCGCGCCGGAGCCGCCGAACGGGCAGGCGACGAACCGCGATGCCGTCAGGCCGGCCCGGCCGAGATAACCGGTGGCGACGCCCCGCCCCGCGATGTACAGCTCCCCCACCACGCCGGGCGGCACCGGACGCAGCCAGTGATCCAGCACGAACAGCGCGGCGCCGGGAACCGGCGAGCCGATCGGCACCGAATCGAGGCCCGCGGTCAGCGGCACGGTCATCGCCGCATACATCGTGGTCTCGGTGGGGCCGTATTGGTTGACCATCACGCGCCCGGGCGCCCACCGATCCATCACCTCCAGCGGGCACGGTTCACCGCCGACGATCAGCGCCACCGATTCCAGGCCATCGGACGGCAGTACCGCCGCCGCCGACGGGGTTTGGCTCAAGACGTTGACCCGTTCGGCGATCAGTAAGGCGTGCAGGTCTTCTGGCGATCGGACGACCTGGTCGGGAACGACGACGAGACGCCCGCCTCGCAGCAGGGACCCGAAGAGTTCCCACACCGAGAAGTCGAACGCCAGGGAATGGCACTGGCTCCAGACCTGCCCCAGGCCCAGCTGAGCATCCACCGACTGCAGCAGCTGGGTGACGTTGTGGTGGGTGACCGCGACCCCCTTGGGGGTGCCCGTGGTCCCCGAGGTGTAGATGACGTACGCGATGTTGTCCGCCGTCGGCGCCGGCAGCCCGGTGCTGGGATGGGTGCGCACGCCGGGGTCGTCGATATCGATGAGCGGACCGGAAATATCAAGTCGGGCAGGGAATTCGGCGGTGCTGACCGTCGCGATCGGAGCGGCATCGGTGAGCATGAATTCGATGCGGGCCAGCGGTAGAGCCGGGTCGATTGGCACGTAGGCCGCGCCTGTCTTGAGCACCGCAAGGATCGCGACGATCGCGTCGGCCGACCGCGGGATCATCACCGCCACCCGTCGGCCCGGGCCCGCGCCGCGGCCAACGAGCATGTGCGCCAACCTGTTCGCCGACTCATCGAGCTCGCGGTAGGTCCACGACCGTCGCCCGCAGGTGATCGCCACCGCCCCCGGCGTGCGAGCGACCTGGCCGGCGAACAGTGCGGGGATCGAGACCGTCCCCCTCGGCGGCCGGGCCAAGACCGCGCGGTTGCCGATCTCATGGAGCCGGGTGTGTTCCGACGCGTCGAGGATGTCGATCGACGACAGCGGCCGGGCAGGGTCGTCGGCCATGCCCGACAGCACCTGCCGCAATCGCGCGACGAGCGTCTCGATGCTGGCCGCATCGAAGACGTCGGTGCGAAATTCCACGGTTCCGGCGATGCCGGCGGGTTGTCCGTCGTCGGTCCAGCGTTCGGCGAGCGAGAACACCAGGTCCATTCGGGCGACCTGGGTCTCCAGGGGCAGCGGGGTGACCTGCACGTCGCCGAGGCTCAGGTCGACGGGATCGTTGTTCTGCCAGGCCAACATCACCTGGACCAGCGGGTGGTGAGCCAGGCTGCGGGACGGGTTGAGCCGTTCGACGAGTACCTCGAAGGGCACGTCCTGGTGTTCGTAGGCGGCCAGGCTGCGCTGCCGCACCCGGTCCAGCAGCTCGGCGACGCTGGGGTCACCGCCGAGGTCCACCCGCAGCACCAACGTGTTGACGAAGAACCCCACCACATCGTCCAGCGCCGGATCACTTCGACCGGCGATCGGGAAGCCCACCGCCACATCCGAACTCGCACTCAGCTTGCCCAGCAGCACCACCAGCGCGGCCTGGACGACCATGAAACCGGTCGCGTTGTGGGTATGCGCCAGGCGGGCGACCCGTTGCTGAAGTTCGGCCGGCCATTGCACGTCGACACTGGATCCGCGGTAATCGGCCGCCAAGGGATACGGCCGATCCGTGGGCAGCTCAACATGTTCGGGCAGCCCGGCCAGGGCTTGTTCCCAGTAGGCGAGCTGCCCGGCGATGGGGCTGGCCGGATCCTCCAGGTCGCCGAAGTGGGCCCGCTGCCACAGCGTGTAATCCGCGTATTGCACCGGCAGCGGCGCCCAATCGGGTGTCCGTCCGGTGGACCTGATGGCATAGGCCGCCCCCAGGTCGCGGACGAGCGGCGTCAGCGACCACCCGTCCGCGGCGATGTGGTGTACGACCGCCACCAAGACGTGCTCGTCGTCGCCCGTCTGGAAAAGCCATGCCCGCAAGGGAATTTCGTTCGCGAGGTCGAAAGTGTAGCGGGCCGCCTCCTGGGTCGCCTCCGCCAGCCAGGACGCCGGCCAGCGGGTGGCGTCGACGACCTGCCAGCTGACGTCGCTGCGCTCGGGCGCGACGATCACCTGCTGGGGTGTGCCTTCGGGTGCGACGAACAGGGTTCGCAGGCTTTCGTGGCGGGCTACCACGTCGCGCAGGGCGGCGCCCATCGCGTCGGTATTCACCGGCCCGTTGAGTTTCAGGGCGACCGCCATGTTGTACACCGGCGACGGTCCCTGGAATTGGTCGATGAACCACAGGCGGGACTGGGCGAACGACAACGGCAGCAGCGCGGGTCGCTCGGTGGGCGCCAACCGGTCCGCGCGACCGACACCGGCCTCCACGCGTGGCGCCAGCTGGGCGACGGTGGGCGCCTCGAACAGGATCCGCACGCCCAGATGGGCGTCCAGTCCGGTGTTGATTGCGGAGACGAGCCGCATCGCTGACAGGGAGTCGCCGCCGAGGTGGAAGAACGAGTCGTCGATGCCGACACGGTCGACGTTGAGGACCCGGGCGAAAATACCGGCCAGGATTTCCTCGATGGCGGTTTCCGGTGCGCGGTAGCCGTGGCCGCCCTGATATTCGGGGGCGGGCAGGGCGCGGGTGTCCAGCTTGCCGTTGAGCGTCACCGGCAGCGCGTCGAGCACCACCACCGCCGCGGGCACCATATATGTGGGGAGCCGCTGACCCAACCGGGCCCGAATGTCGGCCGGGTCAGCGGCTCCAGTCACATAGCCGACGACGCGCTTGTCGCCGACACGATCTTCACGAACCAGCACCGCCGCCCGTTCAACGCCGTCCAATTCGGCTAGTGCGGTGCGGATTTCGCCCAGCTCGATGCGATAGCCACGCACCTTGACCTGCTCGTCGGCCCGACCGAAGTAGCGCAGCTGTCCATCGGCCCCCCACCGCACCAGGTCCCCGGTACGGTACATGCGTTGGCCGGGCGCGCCGAACGGGCAGGCCACGAATCGCGACGCCGACAGTCCCGCCCGGCCGAGATAGCCGACGCCCACCCCGGCACCGGCGACGTACAGTTCCCCGACCACACCGATCGGCACCGGGCGCAGCCACTGGTCCAGCACGCACAGGGCCGCCCCAGAGATTGGCGACCCGATTGGTGGTGCGCCGGGGCCGGGGGTCAGTGGCGTGCTGTGCGAGACCCACATGGTGGTCTCGGTGGGGCCGTAAACGTTGACCATCACCCGCCCCGGCGCCCACCGGTCCACCAACTCGGGCGGGCAGGGCTCGGCCCCGACCACCAACGCCGTACCGTCCAGGCCCTCCGCGGACACCACCGCAGCCGCCGACGGGGTCTGGGTCAACACCGTGACACCCTCACGAATCAACAGGGCATGAAACTCCTCAGCAGAACGCGACACCGCCTCGGGCACCACCACCAACCGCCCACCGTGCAGCAACGCCCCCCAGATCTCCCACACCGAGAAATCGAACGCATACGAATGAAACTGCGTCCACACCTGCCCGGCCGACAGCGCGAACCCAAGATCCAACCCGTCAAACAACTGCGCCACGTTGTGCTGGCTCACCGCAACACCTTTGGGCACACCCGTGGTACCCGACGTGTAAATGATGTGCGCCAGATCCGACGGCCCCGGCGCAGCCGGCGCGCTGCTGGGCCACCCCGCCACCGCCGGATCACCGACATCGACCACGGTCAGGTCGAAGCCGGCCAACCTGCCGGCCAGCTCGGCCGTGGTGACCGCGACCCGCGGGCCCGCGTCGGCCACCATGAACTCCACCCGCGCCCCCGGCAGCGCGGGATCGATCGGCAGGTAGGCCGCCCCGGACTTGAGCACCGCCACAATCGCCACGACCGCCTCGGCCGACCGCGACAACAACAGCGCCACAACCTGTCCCGGACCGGCACCACACTCCACCAACAGGTTCGCCAACCGGTTAGCCGCCTCATCGAGCTCGCGGTAGGTCATCGACTCGCCCTCGAACGTCAACGCCACCGCATCCGGAGTCCGCCCCACATGCGCCGCAAACAACCCCACCACCGACACCGGCGCCGACGCCCGACCCAGGGCGGGCCGATTACCCAACGCGGTCAGTCGCTCGCATTCGTTGTTCTCGAGCACGTCGATCGACGAGAGGCGGCGGCGCGGATCCTCGGTCAGGGCGACCAATACCCGACGCAGTCGTTCGGTCAGGGTGCGGATGGTGTCCGCGTCGAACACGTCGGTGCGAAACTCGACCGTTCCGCCGATCCCGGCCGGCCCGCCGTCCTCACCCCAGCGGGCGGACATCGAGAACGTCAAATCCACACGGGCGGTGTGGGTCTGGACGGGCTCGGCGGTGACCTGCAGGCCACCCAGGTTCAGCTGCGTGGGGTCGTTGCCCTGCCAGGCGAGCATCACCTGCACCAGCGGGTGATAGGCGAGGGAGCGGGCGGGATGGAGCCGTTCGACGAGTACCTCGAAGGGCACGTCCTGGTGTTCGTAGGCGGCCAGGCTGCGCTGGCGCACCCGGTCCAGCAGCTCGGCGACGCTGGGGTCACCGCCGAGGTCCACCCGCAGCACCAACGTGTTGACGAAGAACCCCACCACATCGTCCAGCGCCGGATCGCTTCGACCGGCGATCGGAAAGCCCACCGCCACATCCGAACTCGCACTCAGCTTGCCCAGCAGCACCGCCAGCGCGGCCTGCATCACCATGAACTCGGTCGCGTTGTGCGCCCGCGCCACCGCACGCACCTGCTGCTGCAACTGCGCGGGCCAGTCGATGTCCACGCTGGCCCCGCGATAATCGGCCACCAACGGATACGGCCGATCCGTCGGCAACTCAGCGCGTTCGGGCAATCCAGCCAACTCCCGCTGCCAATACCCCAGCTGCCCGGCGATCGGACTGGATGGATCGTCCAGGTCACCGAATTGGGCCCGCTGCCACAACGTGTAATCCACGTACTGCACCGCCAACGGCGCCCAATCCGGCGCACGGCCGGCACACCGGCCGGCGTACGCGACCCCGAGATCGCGCACGAGTGGGTTCAGCGACCAACCATCCGCAGCAATATGATGGACCACCGCCACCAACACATGCTCGTCATCGCCGCGACGGAATAGCTTTGCTTGTATGGGTATTTCGGTTGCGAGGTCAAATACGTGACTTGCCGCGGCATCAACTGCCTCCTTCATCCGTGCCGGTGAGCAACCGGCGGTATCAACTACGTCCCACCCGACGTCCACCCGTTCAGCGGGTATCACGACCTGCCGCGGTGTCCCGTCGGAGACGGGAAACACCGTGCGCAAGCTCTCGTGCCGTGCCACCACATCGATCAGCGCGGCATGCAGGGCCTCCACGTCCAATCGGCCGCACATGCGCAGTGCCGCCGGCATGTTGTACATCGGCGAGGGCCCCTGCAACTGGTCGATGAACCACAACCGGGACTGCGCGAACGACAACGGCACCGACGCCGGTCGTGGACCCGCCAGCACGCGGGCACTGCGCACACCGCCGTCGCCGAGTCGCGGCGCCAGCTGGGCCACGGTGGGCGCCTCGAACAGCGTCCGCACCGAAACCCCGGCATTCAGCGCGGTGTTCACCGCCGCGATCAGGCGCATCGCCGACAGCGAATCGCCGCCGAGGTCGAAGAAGGAGTCGTCGACACCGACCCGCTCCACACCGAGCACCTGGGCGTAGATGCCGGCCAGGATCTCCTCGATGGCGCTCACCGGGGCCCGGTAACGATCGGCGTCGGAGTATTCCGGCGCCGGCAGCGCGCGGGTGTCCAGCTTGCCGTTGACCGTCAGCGGCAGGGCCTCGAGCACCACCACCGCCGAGGGCACCATGTATGTGGGGAGCCGCCGACCCAACCGGGCCCGAATGTCGGTCGGATCAGCGGCTCCGGTTACATAGCCGACGAGACGCTTCTCGCCGGCCCGGTCTTCGCGGGCGATCACCGCCGCGTGCTCGACGCCGTCCAGATCGCTTAGCGCCGCACGGATTTCGCCCAACTCGATGCGATACCCACGCACCTTGACCTGTTCGTCGGAGCGGCCCAGGTACTGCAGCTGCCCGTCGGCGCCCCAGCGCACCAGATCACCCGTGCGATACATCCGCGCACCCGGCGCCCCGTACGGGCAGGCCACGAACCGCGTGGCCGACAGGTCCGGGCGGCCCACATAACCGGTGGCCAGCCCACCGCCTGCGACATACAGCTCACCGACCACACCGACCGGCACCTGACGCAGCCAGCCATCCATCACGAAAAAGCCCAAGTGCGGCAGGGGAACCCCGATGGGGCTGACGTTGTTGTCGATGTCCGCGTCGACGATCTCGCGGAACGACGCGTGCACCGTGGTCTCGGTGATGCCATACATATTGACCATCCGGGGCAGCCCCGGATGCCGGTGCAACCACGTCGACAACCGACGCGGCTCCAGCGCCTCACCACCGAAGACCACCGTCTGCAACTTCAACTGCTCACCCAACTCCGGCGCCAACGCATCGGCGCTCTGCAACGCATAAAACGCCGACGGCGTCTGACTCAGCACGCTGACCTGCTCACGCACCAGCAACGCATGCAGGTCCTCAGCCGAACGCACCACCGCGTCGGGCACGACCACCAGCCGACCGCCGCGCAGCAGCGCACCGAAGATCTCCCAGACCGAGAAGTCAAACGCCAGCGAATGGCACTGGCTCCAGACCTCGCCCGGGCTCAGCCCGGCGTCTATCGCGTCCAAGAGCTGGGTGACGCTGCGGTGGGTGACCGCCACCCCCTTGGGAACGCCGGTCGAGCCGGAGGTGTAGATGATGTAGGCGATGCTGTCGGCGGCCGGCACCGGCAGGCCGGTGGCGGGCCGGGTGCGCAGGGCCGGGTCATTGACGTCGATGATCGCCCCGCCGAACCCGTCCAGCCGGGAGCGCACCTCGGCGGTGGTCACCGCCGCGATCGGCTCGGCATCACGGAGCACGAAGTCCAACCGGGCCGCCGGCACGCTCGGGTCGATCGGCACGTAGGCCGCCCCCGTCTTGAGCACCGCCAGGATCGCGACGATCGCGTCGGCCGACCGCGGGATCACCACCGCGACGCGCTCGCCCGGTCCGGCGCCCCGCTCGAAAAGCAAGTGCGCCAATCGATTTGTGGACTCGTAGACCTCGCGGTAAGTCAGCGACCGCGCACCGCAGGTGACCGCCACCGCTCCCGGGGCGCGCGCCACCTGCGCGGCGAACAACGCCGGAATCGACACCGACGCCATGGGCGGCAGGGTGACGACCGCGCGGTTGCCGGCCGCGTCGAGCAGCTCACGCTCGGCGTCATCGAGCAGGTCGATCGACGAAAGCCGTTGCGCGGGATCGGCGGTCATCGACGTCAGTACCCGATGAAACCGCTCGATCAGCGTTTCGATGCTCGACGGATCGAAGACGTCGGTGCGGAACTCGACCGCGCCGCCGATGCCGGCGGGTTGGCCGTCGTCGGTCCAGCGTTCGGCGAGCGAGAACACCAGGTCCATCCGGGCAACCTGGGTGTCCAGCGGCAACGGGGTGACCCGCACGTCGCCGAGTTCCAGGCCGGCGGCCGGGCCGTCGTGCTGCCACGGCAGGTTCTGCCAGGCCAGCACCACCTGGACCAGCGGGTGATGCGCGAGGCTGCGGGCGGGATGGAGCCGTTCGACGAGTACCTCGAAGGGCACGTCCTGGTGTTCGTAGGCGGCCAGGCTGCGCTGGCGCACCCGGTCCAGCAGCTCGGCGACGCTGGGGTCACCGCCGAGGTCCACCCGCAGCACCAACGTGTTGACGAAGAACCCCACCACGTCGTCCAGCGCGGGATCGCTTCGACCGGCGATCGGAAAGCCCACCGCCACATCCGAACTCGCACTCAGCTTGCCCAGCAGCACCGCCAGCGCGGCCTGCATCACCATGAACTCGGTCGCGTTGTGCGCCCGCGCCACCGCACGCACCTGCTGCTGCAACTGCGCGGGCCAGTCGATGTCCACGCTGGCCCCGCGATAATCGGCCACCAACGGATACGGCCGGTCCGTCGGCAACTCAGCGCGTTCGGGCAATCCAGCCAACTCCCGCTGCCAATACCCCAGCTGCCCGGCGATCGGACTGGATGGATCGTCCAGGTCACCGAATTGGGCCCGCTGCCACAACGTGTAGTCCACGTACTGCACCGCCAACGGCGCCCAATCCGGCGCACGGCCGCCGCACCGGCCGGCGTACGCGATGCCCAGGTCCCGCACCAGCGGGGTGAGTGACCATCCGTCGGCGGCAATGTGGTGGGCCACCGCAACCAACACGTGGTCGTCGTCGGCGAGGCGCAAAAGCATTGCTCGCAACGGGATTTCGTTGGACAGATCGAAACGGTGCCGTGCCACGGTGTCGATGGCTTCGCTCAGTCGCTCTATCGGCCACCCGCAGGCATCGATGACCTGCCAGCCGACTTCGGCGCCGTCGGCCCGGACCACCACTTGCCGGGGTGTCCCCTGGTCCGCGACGAAGACGGTTCGCAGGCTTTCGTGGCGGGCTACCACGTCGCCCAGGGCGGCGCCCATCGCGTCGGCGTCCAACCGTCCCGTCAGCCGCAGGGCCACCGCCATGTTGTGCACCGGCGACGGCCCGTGCAGCTGGTCGAGGAACCAGAGTCGCGACTGGGCAAAGGACAACGGCACCACGGTCGGCCGGTCGGCCGCCACCACCCGGGCGAGCTTGCTCCCGCCTCCGCAAACATGCGGCGCCAGTTCGGCGACGGAGGGCGCCTCGAACAGGATCCGCACGCCCAGATGGGCGTCCAGTCCGGTGTTGATTGCGGAGACGAGCCGCATCGCTGACAGGGAGTCGCCGCCGAGGTGGAAGAACGAGTCGTCGATGCCGACACGGTCGACGTTGAGGACCCGGGCGAAAATGCCGGCCAGGATTTCCTCGATGGCGGTTTCCGGTGCGCGGTAGCCGTGGCCGCCCTGATATTCGGGGGCGGGCAGGGCGCGGGTGTCCAGCTTGCCGTTGAGCGTCACCGGCAGCGCGTCGAGCACCACCACCGCCGCGGGCACCATATATGTGGGGAGCCGCTGACCCAACCGGGCCCGAATGTCGGCCGGGTCAGCGGCTCCAGTCACATAGCCGACGACGCGCTTGTCGCCGACACGATCTTCACGAACCAGCACCGCCGCCCGTTCAACGCCGTCCAATTCGGCTAGTGCGGTGCGGATTTCGCCCAGCTCGATGCGATAGCCACGCACCTTGACCTGCTCGTCGGCCCGGCCGAAGTAGCGCAGCTGCCCGTCGCGACCCCAGCAGACGAGGTCGCCGGTGCGATACATCCGGGTGCCCGCCTGCCCGAACCGGCAGGCGATGAACCGCGACGCGGTCAGCCCGGGCCGACGCCAATACCCGACGCCCACGCCTTCACCGCCGAGATAGAGCTCCCCGACCACGCCGGCGGGCACCGGGCGCAGCCACTCGTCCAGCACGAAGAACGCCGCGCGGGTCACCGGTGACCCGATTGGTGGTGCGCCGAGGTCGGGGGTCAGTGGCGTGCTGTGCGAGACCCACATGGTGGTCTCGGTGGGGCCGTAAACGTTGACCATCACCCGCCCCGGCGCCCACCGGTCCACCAACTCGGGCGGGCAGGGCTCGGCCCCGACCACCAACGCCGTACCGTCCAGGCCCTCCGCGGACACCACCGCAGCCGCCGACGGGGTCTGGGTCAACACCGTGACACCCTCACGAATCAACAGGGCATGAAACTCCTCAGCAGAACGCGACACCGCCTCGGGCACCACCACCAACCGCCCACCGTGCAGCAACGCCCCCAGATCTCCCACACCGAGAAATCGAACGCATACGAATGAAACTGCGTCCACACCTGCCCGGCCGACAGCGCGAACCCAAGATCCAACCCGTCAAACAACTGCGCCACGTTGTGCTGGCTCACCGCAACACCTTTGGGCACACCCGTGGTACCCGACGTGTAAATGATGTGCGCCAGATCCGACGGCCCCGGCGCAGCCGGCGCGCTGCTGGGCCACCCCGCCACCGCCGGATCACCGACATCGACCACGGTCAGGTCGAAGCCGGCCAACCTGCCGGCCAGCTCGGCCGTGGTGACCGCGACCCGCGGGCCCGCGTCGGCCACCATGAACTCCACCCGCGCCCCCGGCAGCGCGGGATCGATCGGCAGGTAGGCCGCCCCGGACTTGAGCACCGCCACAATCGCCACGACCGCCTCGGCCGACCGCGACAACAACAGCGCCACAACCTGTCCCGGACCGGCACCACACTCCACCAACAGGTTCGCCAACCGGTTAGCCGCCTCATCGAGCTCGCGGTAGGTCATCGACTCGCCCTCGAACGTCAACGCCACCGCATCCGGAGTCCGCCCCACCTGCGCCGCAAACAACCCCACCACCGACACGGGTTCCATCGGCTCGGCCAGGACGGCCTCGTTGCCCCACCCGTCGAGCCGGGCGCGCTCGCTCTCGTCGACCACATCGAGTGTCCTCAGCGGCCTGGTGGGATCGGCCGTCATCGCCACCAGGAGCCGCTGCAGACGCGCCGCCAGGTCGGGAGCGTCCAGGCCGGACCAGGGCTGCCAGCTGCCCGCCGTGCTGAGGAAGAGTTCGTCACCGTCGCTGGAGAAGATGAGGCCGAAGCCGTCGGCCTGACCGGAGTTCGTGTACGACGCCGAGGCCATGACGCCACCGAAGGGCAGGGTGAACGCGGACGGGATGAAGTTGACGCTGACCCGTTCGGGTGGCTTCGTCAGGCCGCGGACCTTGCGCTCCAGGGCGTGCACCGGGAATCGCTGGTGTTGCACCGCCTCGTCGATGCGCTTCTCGACGTGCTTGCAGAACTCGGCGACCGTTGCCCGTGGCCCGGCGGTGAACACCAGCGGCACGACGCCGGCCACCATGCCGGGCAGCGTCTTCAACTCCGGGCGCACGCGCCGGCTGACCGGGAAATCGAGCACCACTTCCGAGCCGTTCGCGCACCACCCGCGGACCAACAGCGCGCACGCCGCCGTGATGACCGAGGTCTGCGACACGCCCCAAACGTCGGAGAACCGCTGCACCCGGCGCACCACCGCGGGGTCCAGCGCGACCGGAGCGGACGGCCACGGGTCACGCTCCCCCGCGCCGTCGGGCATGCGGTGCTGCGCTTCGCTGTCCGTGGGCAGGTTGGCGCTCCAGTAGGCCTCGTCCTCGCGGTATTCGTCGGAGGCTTCGTAGTGCGATTCGCAGTCGATCAGCTCCCGCAGCGAGCCGAAGACCCCCGTCGGGATGGGGCCGGCGGACACGATCGCGGAGTAGATGGAGGCGATGCGATGGCCGACCAGCCCCACGCCGGTGCCGTCGATCACGATGTGATGGCAGCACGCGAAGAAGAAGAATTCGTCTCGCCGGGTCTGGAAGAGGACGAACTTGAACAGCGGCCCGGTGAGCGGCATGGGCGTGCGCTGAATGGCCAGCGCTCGGCGACGGGCTTCCTGCTCGGGATCGGGCGAATCGCTCAGGTTGAGGAACGTCAACTCGACGTTTGGGTCCTCGATCGGCCGCTGGACGACCTCGCCGTCGACCTCGAAGAAGGCGACCCTGGTCGGTTCCGCCTCGTGCACGGCTTGCCGGATCGCCCACTGCAGGGCGTCGCGCTGGACCATGCCGTTGATCCGCACGAACAGGCCGAGCTGCCACTCGGTGTCGGAGTGGCCCGTTTCCTGCGCAAGCCATATGTCCAGTTGTCCGCGCGTCAGCGGAAGTGCCTGGCTCTCAAGCTCCATCCAACTCCCCAACAACAGGGTGTTCCTTTCAACCCCCCCGGTTGAGTGAAGCCGCTCGCGCGGACGCTCAGGCCATGGCCCGTTGCGCTTCCGCTCGAGATAGCTCCGGCGCTCGGCGCGGTCCGCTTCGCGGCGCTCGACCCCACATCGGGCCCGGCGTCGGCAAAGACCGACCACAACCTCGCTGCTGCTCGTCGTTGGCCGAGGCGACCGAGCCGGCGGGCGCCGCCATCGAACGGTCGACGCCCACCCACTCCGCAGACCCCGTAGTCAACACGAGTGCAACAGTTGGGACGCTAGTAGACGACCACCCCGTAGGTCCAGGGTTATTCAAACTTAATGTCCTGTGAATTGGCCAAGAAGGTAGATCTTGACTCAGTAATAGCCATATTGAACGTACTTTCAGTACTGGTCGATGGTATGGCGGCAACATACGGTATGGATTGGTGGCGCGGCATTTCGCCATTCGAAAGCCCGCATCGCGGCGCCGACCGTTATCCCGCGGTTATAGGCGGGCCGTGGCTAGCCCCGAAGGGCCGATCTCACCAATCCCGGATAAACGAATGCGGCGTGGTCCGGGTGGACCACGCCGCATTCGTTTTCGTCGTAAGGGATTACAGCAAACCGAGCAGTTGCAGGTCGGTGACGTACTTGACGATCACCGACGCGCTGACATGCGGGATGTCGTTGTCGGAACCCACCTTGGCTTCCTGCACCGCCGCGCGGAAGCGATCCGTCGGGGCGAAGGCCCCCCGGGCCGGCTCGGCGGGCTGCAGGTTCTTCGGTTCCCGCAGCAGCAACGTCAACATCTGCAGGACCGAGTTCTGCCGCTGCCGTTCCGGCAGGCCGCGCAGGCCGGTCTCGAAGCGCTGCAGCCACTCACCGAAGTCGCCGACGCGCTCGATCGGGTAGCCGGCTTCGATCAGCCAGTCGACGTATTCGTCGAGCCCGATGCCGTCGTCGTGCGGGTTCATCACGTGGTACGTCTCGAACCCGTCCATCACCTGGGCGCCCAGCTTGGCGATGGCCTCGGCGACGAACTCGACGGGCAGGCCGTCGAAGTGCGCGCTCTGCCGGTTGCCGTCGGCGTCCAGCTGGTAGAAGGACTTGGGCGCGGTGCCGGTGGCCACGACGCTCAGGATCATCCGGGTGAAGATGTCCGCCACGTTGAGCTGACCGGCGTAGGTGGTGTCGGCCAGAATCATGTCGGAGCGGAACACCGAGACCGGCAAGCCGCACAAGTCGTTGGCCTCGCGCAGCAGGACCTCGCCCGCCCACTTGCTGTTGCCGTACCCGTTGGCGTAGCCGCCGTCGATGACGCGCCGGGCGCTGATCACCCGGATGTCGCCGTCCTCGGTGAACTGAGCCGGGTCGATCTGGCGGCCCACGTCCGACGTCGACACGTACGCGTACGGCTTCTTCTTCGTAGTGATCGCCAGCCGGATCAGCTCCGCGGTGCCGCCGACGTTCGGGGTGAACAGCTCGTTGTAGGGCAGGACACCGTTGACGACGGCCGCGGAGTCGACGATCAGGTCGACGGTGTCGGCCAGCCGCTGCCACGTCTCGTCGTCCAGCCCGAGGTTGGCCTGGCCCTTGTCACCGGCGACGACCTGCAGGTGCTCTTCGGCCAGCTCCTGGAAGTGCCGCAGCAAATCCGGGTCACCGCTGTCGAAGGTCTTCTCCAGGCGGCGCCACGCGTCCTCGTCGGAGCGGGCCCGCACCAGGCAGATCAGCTTGCCGTCGACCTGTTCCAGCTGCTCGAGCCATTCCAGTGCCAGGTAGCGACCCAGGAACCCGGTCGCACCGGTCAGCAGGACCGTGCGGACCTCCGCGCTCGGGCCGGGCAGCGCCGGCGCGTTGGACAACGTCGTCGCGTCGATGAACTTGTCCAGCGTGAGGTCGCGGGCAAACACCTCCTTGGCGTCGGCGCCGTGCACCGCCGCGAAGCCGGGTCCCGCGGCGCCCTCGGTGTCCGCACCGCTGGTGATCCGGTGCGCCAGTGCGCGCACCGACTGCGAGTCGAACAGGGTGCGCACCGACAGGGCGCCATCGACGGCGGTGTTGATCTCGGCGATCACCCGCATCGCGGACAACGAGTCGCCGCCCAGCTCGAAGAAGGAGTCCTCGACCGACACCCGCTCCATGCCGAGGACGCGGCCGAAGATGTCGGCCACGATCTCTTCGGTCGGGTCGGCCGGCGCGACGTACTCGCCGCCGCGCTTCTGGTACTCCGGTGCGGGCAGGGCGCGCTTGTCCAGCTTGCCGTTGACCGTCAGCGGCAGCGCGTCCAACGCCACCACCGCGGCCGGCACCATGTAGGCCGGCAGCCGGTCCGCGAGCTGGATCCGGATCCCGACCGGGTCGGCCGTTCCGGTGATGTAGCCCACCAGCCGCTTGTCACCGGGACGGTCCTCGCGGGCGATCACCGCCGCCTGCTCGACGCCCTCCAGCGAGGCGAGGGCCGCCTGGACCTCACCGAGCTCGATGCGGTAGCCGCGCAGCTTGACCTGCTCGTCGGCCCGTCCCAGGTACTCGAGCTGACCGTCGCGGCCCCACCGGACCAGGTCGCCCGTGCGGTACATCCGCGCACCCGGGCCGCCGAACGGGCAGGCGACGAAGCGTCCCGCCGTCAAGCCGGGCCGGCGCGAATAACCAGTGGCCACACCGTGTCCCGCGATGTACAGCTCGCCGACGACGCCCTCGGGTGTCGGTCGCAGCCAGCGGTCCAGCACGAACAGCGCGGCGCGCGGCACCGGCGAACCGATCGGCGCCGACCCTGTTCCGCTCGCCAGCGGAGCGCTCATCGCCGCGTACACGGTGGCCTCGGTCGGGCCGTAGGCGTTGATCATCACCCGTCCCGGCGCCCACCGATCGACAACCTCGACCGGGCAGGCCTCACCGGCCACCACCAACGCCGTCGACTCCAGGCCCTCCGGCGAGAGCATGCCCACCGCCGACGGGGTCTGGCTCAACACGGTGACGCCTTCGGAGACCAGCAGCGCGTGCAACTCGTCGGGCGAAGCCGCGACCGACTCGGGCACCACCACCAGGCGGCCGCCGTGCAGCAGCGCGCCCCAGATCTCGTGGACCGACACGTCGAACACCAGCGAGTGCCATTGCGCCCACACCCCCGCCTCCGGCAGGTCGGCGTGCAGCGTCTCCAGCAGCTGCGCGACGTTCTCGTGGGTGACGGCCACACCCTTGGGGACACCGGTGGTTCCCGAGGTGTAGATCACGTAGGCGATGTTGTCCGACGACGGGATCGGCAACGCCGTGCTGGGCTGGGCGGCCAGCTCCGGGTCGTCGACGTCGATGACCGTCGGGTTGCAGCCGTCCAGCCGATCCCGCAGCCCCGCGGTGGTGACCACGGCGACAGGCTCGGCGTCGGCCAGCAGGAACTCGATCCGCGCGGCCGGCAGGGCCGGGTCGATCGGCAAATAGGCCGCCCCGGTCTTGAGCACCGCAAGGATCGAGACGATCGCGTCGGCGGAGCGCGAGAACAGCAGCGCGACCCGCTCGCCCGGGCCGGCGCCCTCTTCGGTCAGCAGGTGCGCCATCCGGTTGGCGGCCTCGTCGAGCTCCCGATACGTCATCGAGCGGCCGTCGAAGGTCAGCGCCGCCGCGTCCGGGGTGCTGGCCACCTGCGCGGCGAACATGGCCGGGATGGACTTGCCGGTCGCCGGCTGGCTCAACACCGCGCGGTTGCCCCGCTCGTCCAGCCACGCGTGCTCGTGCTCGTCGACGACGTCCAGCGACATCAGCTTTCGGGTCGGGTCGACCGTCATCTCCGACAGCACCCGCTGGAACCGCTCGGTCAGCTTCTCGATGCCGGCCGCGTCGAACACGTCGGTGTCGAATTCGACGCGCAGGCCCAGCTCGCGGCCCGGGAGCGCCATCACCGACAGCGGGTAGTGGTTGTACTCGCGGTTGGTGACATCGGTGATGGCCAACTCGTGGAAGCCCAACGGCACGCTGGTGTCGATCGGGTAGTTCTCGTACAGGAACAAGGTGTCGAACAGCGCGTCGTGGCCGGTGACGTGGTGGATGTCGCTCAGCGCCAGGTGCTCGTGCTCGAGGGTGTCGTTGTGGTGCTGCTGCAGCTGCTCCAGCACGTCGGCGACGGTGGTCTCCGAGGTGATGCTGGCCCGCACCGGCACGGTGTTGATCAGCAGACCCACCATGGACTCGGCGCCGATCAGGTCGGCCGGCCGCCCCGACACCGCGGTGCCGAACGCGACGTCGTGCTGGCCGGTGAGGCGCATCAGCAGCTGCGCCCACGCGGCCTGCAGCACGGTGTTGACGGTGGTGTGGCACGAGCGGGCCAGCTCGCCCAGGGCGAGCGTGGTCTCCGCGGACAGCCGGTAGGACTCCACGGCTCGCCGGCCGAGCTTCATCCGGCCCGCCGGACCCACCAGGGTGGGCGTGTCGAAGCCCTCGAGGACCTGGCGCCAGGCCGCCTGCGCGGCGGTGCGGTCCTGTCCGGCCAGCCACGTCAGGTAGCTGCGGTAGGTCGCCGGCGCGGGCAACTGGTCGCCGTAGTAGTTGGCGAGGATCTCGCGCAGCAGGATCGGCAGCGACCAGCCGTCCATCACGATGTGGTGGTTGGTCAGCACGAACCGGTACCGGTTGTCCGCGGTGCGGATCAGCGCGGCCCGGAATGCCGGACGGTTCGCCAGGTCGCTCACCGCGGCGCGCTCGGCGGCGCACAGCTCCTCGACCCGCTGCTCGGGGTCGAGGTCCTCGGCGCCCAGCTGGATGTACCGCCACGCCATGACCGGGTCGGCCGGGATGACCTGGACGGGCTCACCGAACTGCGGGCAGAACCGGGCCGCCAGGTTGGGGTGCCGGCTGACCACGGTGTGCACGGCGTCGTGCAGCCGGTGCGAGTCCAGCTCGCCGGTCACGGTGATGCCGAGCTGCACCGCGTAGACGTCGTCGCCCGGGTCCTGCGCGAAGCTGGCGTGGAACAGCAGCCCCTGCTGCAACGGGGTCAGCGGCAGGATGTCGGCGATCTGGTGCTGCTTGCTCAGCTCGTCGATCTGCGGCTGGTTCAGGCGTGCGGGCGCGATGTCCGACGGGGTGAGCCCGCCGCCGCCGGCCTGCACGTGGGCGCAGATGCCGGTCAGCGCCTCGAACCACAGCTGGCTCAGCCGGTTGATCTGCTCCCGGTCCATCGCGGAGGCCGCCCACGTCCAGTTGGCGTGCAGGTGCGGGCCTTCCTCGGTGTCCATGGTGCCGGCGTTGAGGTCGACGGTGTGCATCAGCGGCATCGCCACCGCCGCGGCCGCGCCGCTCAGCGACAGGCTGTCGGGGCTCAGCCGCCACAGCTCGCCCGGCAGGTCGGCGGCCGCGCCCAGCCGTCCCAGGTAGTTGAACCCGATCACGGGGTCGGATCCGCCCAGGTCGACGTCGGGGTTCAGGTAGCGCAGCAGGCCGTAGGTCAGTCCGTCCGGCAGGGCGCGCAGCTGCTCCTTGGTGGCCTTGATCGCCGCGCCCAACGCGTCGTCACCGGCCACCACGTTCGCCCAGTCCAGGCCGTCGACCTTCAAGGCGACCGGGTACTTGGTGGTGAACCAGCCCACGGTGCGGGACAGGTCGACGTGCGGGCCGAGCTCTTCCTGACGGCCGTGGCCCTCGACGTCGATGCCGATCGGCGTGCCGCTGCCCAGGAACTCCGTCCACGCCATCCCGAACGCGATCAGCAGGATGTCCTGCACCCCGGCGTGGAACGCCGCGGGGACCTCACCCAGCAGCAGCCGCGTCGTCTCGACATCCAGGGACACCGACAACTGCTCGGCGGTCTGGTAGGTGTCCTCCTCGGGGCGCACCGCCGGCAGCACGGCCGGGGTCGCGACCACCTCGCGCCAGGCGTCGGCCTGCTCGACCACCGCCGGGCTCTGCGCGTGCTCGGCCAGCAGCGAGGACCAGCGGGCGAACGAGGTGCCACCCGTCGGCAGCGCCACCGGCTGGCCGCTGTGGTGCTGCGCCCACGCGATGTTGAGGTCCTCGATCAAGGTCCGCCACGACACGCCGTCGACGGCCACGTGGTGGATGATCAACGCCAATTGGCTTGTCTCCGTTGCCCAGACGGCGCTCACCATCACTCCGGCGCCCGGGTTCAGCCGGGACCGGGCGGCCACCAGGGTCTCGTCGGACAGCTGCTCGACCGACTGCAGGCAGTCGGCGGCCTGCACGGTGCCCGGCTCGGGCGCATGCAGCGACCAGCCGCCGTCGCCGTCGTCCTCCACGCGCAGCCGCAGCATGGGGTGACGGTCCAGCAAGGCCTGCAGCACCAGCGCGACGTCCTCGGAGGTGACGCCCGCGGGGGCGGCCAGCACCATGGTCTGGTTGAAGTCGTCGATCGGGCCCTGCACGGTTTGCAGCCAATGCATGATCGGGGTGGCCAGCACCGGCCCGATGCCCTCGTCGACCACGTCGTCCTCGTCGGCGCCGTCGGTGGCCACCCGGGCCAGCCGTGCGACCGTCTGCTCGACGAACACGTCGCGCGGGCGGCACATCACGCCGGCCGCGCGGGCCCGGGCCACCACCTGCATCGACAGGATGCTGTCTCCACCGAGGTCGAAGAACGAGTCGTCCACGCCGACCCGCTCGACGCCGAGCACCTGGGCGTAGATGCCGGCCAGGATCTCCTCGGTGTGGTTGCCGGGCGCGCGGTATTGGCCGCCGCGCTTGTGGTACTCCGGCGCGGGCAGCGCGCGCTTGTCCAGCTTGCCGTTGACCGTCAGCGGCAGGGTCTCCAGCACGACGACCGCGGCCGGGACCATGTAGGCCGGCAGCCGCTTGCCCAGCTGGGTGCGCAGCTCGGTCGGATCGGCGGTCCCGGTGATGTACCCGACCAGGCGCTTGTCGCCGGGGCGGTCCTCGCGGGCGATCACCGCGGCCTGGTCGACGCCCTCCAGCGAGGCGAGCGCCGACTGGATCTCGCCGAGTTCGATGCGGTAGCCGCGGATCTTGACCTGCTCGTCGGCGCGGCCCAGGTACTGCAGCTGGCCGTCGGCGCCCCAGCGGACCAGGTCACCGGTGCGGTACATCCGCGCGCCCGGCCCGCCGAACGGGCAGGCCACGAAGCGCGACGCCGTCAGGCCGGCCCGGCGGGCGTACCCGGTGGCGACGCCGCGGCCGGCCACATACAACTCACCGACCACGCCTTCCGGCGCGGGCCGCAACCACTTGTCCAGAACGAACAACGCCGCGCCTGGGACCGGCGATCCGATCGGCGGAGCGCCCGAATCGCCCGCCAGCGCCGTGCTCATCGCGGCGTAGACGGTGGCCTCGGTCGGGCCGTAGGCGTTGATCATCACGCGTCCGGGCGCCCACCGGTCGACCACCTCGGCCGGGCAGGCCTCACCCGCGACCACCAGCGCGGTGTCGTCCAGGCCCTCCGGCGAGAGCATGCCCACCGCGGACGGGGTCTGGCTCAGGACGTTGACCTTCTCGGCCACCAGCAGCGCGTGCAGTTCGTCGGGCGACCCCGCGACGGACTCGGGGACCACCACCAGGCGACCGCCGTGGAGCAGTGCGCCCCAGATCTCCCAGACGGAGACGTCGAACACCAGCGAGTGCCACTGCGACCAGACCTTCCCCGGCCCGGTCGGCAGATCGGCGTGCAGCGTCCGCACGAACTCGGTGACGTTGCGGTGCGTGACCGCGACGCCCTTGGGTGTCCCCGTGGTGCCCGAGGTGTAGATCATGTAGGCGATGTCTTCGGGCGCCGGCCCCTCCAGCGCGCTGCTGGGCTGGCCGTCGGCCGCGGCTTCGTCGACGTCGATGACGGGCAGGTCGAACCCGTCCAGCCGGGTGCGCAGGCTGGCCGTGGTCACCACCGCGATCGGCGTTGCGTCGCCGAGCATGAATTCCATCCGCGCCGAGGGCAGCGCCGGGTCGATCGGCAGGTAGGCCGCGCCGGTCTTCAGCACCGCGAGAATCGAGATGATCGCCTCGGCCGAGCGGGAGAACAGCAGCGCGACGCATTCGCCCGGGCGCGCGCCCTGCTCGGCCAGCAGGTGGGCCAGCCGGTTCGCGGCCTCGTCGAGCTCCTGGTAGGTCAGGGAGCGGTCGCCAAAGGTCAGTGCCACCGACTGCGGAGCACGGGCCACCTGGGTGGCGAACATCTCGGGGATCGACAAGGGAGCCTTGACCGGCTTGGTCAATACCGCCCGGTTGCCCCACTCGTCGAGTCGATCGTGTTCGCCGCCATCCAGCAGATCGATCGACAACAAGCGCCGTCCCGCACCGACGGTCATGACTGCTCCTCCAAGTCCACGGTCATGGCTTCCAGCACCCGCTTGAACCGCTCTACGAGCTTGTCGATCCTCGCCTCGCCAAATACGTCTGTATCGAACTCGACGCGAAGGCCTATTTCATGGCCTGGCACGGCTTGCACCGAAAGCGGGTAGTGGTTGTATTCCCGATTCGTGAATCCAGTAATAGTTAACTCGTCCACGGCCGATAGCGCGGCAGTATCGATGGGATAGTTCTCGTACACGAACATTGTGTCGAAAATTTGGTCATGTCCCGTTACACGATGGATGTCATTCAGTGCTAAATGCTGGTGGTCCAGAGTGTCGGTGTAGGCGCGTTGTAGCTGGTCAAGCAGGTCGGCGATGGTGGTTTCGGCGCCGATAGTCGCCCGCACCGGCACGGTATTGATCAAAAGGCCCACCATGGCGTCGGATCCGGGCAATTCGGTGGGACGGCCCGAAACTGCTGTGCCAAACACCACATCGTGCTGTCCGGTCAGCCACATCAGCAGCTGCGCCCAGGCTCCCTGCAGCACCGTGCTGACGGTGGTGCGGCACGAGCGGGCCAATTCGCCGAGCAGACGACTCGTCTCCGCGGACACATGGAACTCGGCGACGCCGCGCGGACCCAGCGCCATGCGTCCCGACGGAGCCACCAGCGTGGGGGTGTCGAAACCGGCCAGCACGTCGCGCCACGCCGCCTGAGCCGCGGCACGATCCTGCTCGGACAGCCAGGTGATGAAGCTGCGGTACGGCACCGGTGCGGGCAGCCGCACCCCGAAGTAACTGGCGAAGATCTCCTGCAGCAGGACCGGCTTGGACCAGCCGTCGAGCACGATGTGGTGGTTGGTGAGCACGAACCGGTACGTGTTCTCCGCCGTGCGGATCAGGGCGGCCCGGAAGGGCGGCTGCCCGGCCAGATCGCAGACGGCGACGCGCTCGGCGGTGGACAACCGCTCGACCTGCTCGGCGTGAGCGTCCGGGCCGTCGTCGGTGTCCAGTTCGACGTACTGCCAGGCGAGCGCCGGATCGGTCGTCATGACCTGCACCGGCTCCCCGAAGTCCTCGGAGAAGCTGGCCACCACGTTGGGGTGGCGCCGGATGACGGTCTGCACCGCCTCGCGCAGCCGCTCCGGGTCCAAAGCGCCGGTCACGGAGATGTCGAGCTGCACCGCATAGAGGTCGTCGGAGTCCTGGCCGCCCTGGGCGGTGCCGGTGTGGAACAGCAGTCCCTGCTGCAGCGGGGTCAGCGGCAGCACGTCGGCGATCTGGTACTGCTGCTGCAGTTCGTCGAGGTCGCGCTGGCTCAGGCGGGCGGGCGCGATGTCGGACGGGGTCAGGCCGCCGCCGCCGTTGCGCACGTGCGCGCAGATGCCGGCCAGGGCGTCGAACCACAGTTCGCTGAGCCGGCCGATCTGCTTGTCGTCCAGCGCCGAGAGCGCCCACGTCCAGTTGGCCTGCAGGTGCGGGCCGTCCGCGGTGTCCATGGTGCCGGCGTTGAGCTCCACCGTGTGCGGCAACGGCAGGGCCACCGCGCCGGCCGCACCGGCCAGCGCGAAGCTGTCCGGGGCCAGCTGCCACAGGTCGGCCGACAGTTCGGCGGCCCCGCCGCCGAGCCGGCCCAGGTAGTTGAATCCGATGACCGGGTCCGGATCATCCAGTGCCGCTTCGGGATTCAGGTAACGCAGCAGCCCGTAGGTCAAGCCGTCGGGCAACGCGCGCAGCTGCTCCTTGGCGTCCTTGATCAGCCCGCCGAGGGCCGGGTCGCCGCCGATCACCTGGCCCCAGGACAGTCCACCCATCCGCAACGACATCGGGTACTTCGCGGTGAACCAGCCGACCGTGCGCGACAGGTCCACCTGCGGGCCCAGCTCTTCGTTGCGTCCGTGGCCCTCCACGTCGATGGCGATCGGCGCGCCGGTGCCCATGAACTGGGTCCAGGCCAGGCCGAACGCGATCAGCAGGATGTCTTGCACCCCGGCGTGGAACGCCGCGGGCACCTCACCCAGCAGCAGCCGGGTCGTCTCGACGTCCAGGGACGCCGAGAACTGCCCGGCCGTCACGTACGTGTCCTCGGGCTGCGCCTTCGGCAGCACCGCCGGGACGGCGGCCACCTGCCGCCACTCCTCCAGCCGCTCGACCACCTCGGGCCGGCGCGCGTAGTCGTCCAGCAGCGACGACCACCGCGCGAACGAGGTGCCGCCCACCGGCAGCGCCACCGGCTGGCCGCTGTGGTGCTGCGCCCAGGCGATGTTGAGGTCCTCGATCAGGGTCCGCCAGGACACGCCGTCGACGGCCAGGTGGTGAATGATGAGCGCCAATTGGTTTGTCGCGCTTGCCCATACGGCACGCACCAGCACACCGTCGGCCAGGTTCAGCCGCGACCGGGCGTCCACCAGCGCCGCTTCGGACAACTCGTCGACCGACTCCACGCAGTCGCCGGCCTGCACCGAACCCGCCTCGGGCACGTCGAGCGACCAGCCGCCGGCGCCGTCGTCCTCGACGCGCATCCGCAACATCGCGTGCCGATCCAGCAGCGCCTGCACCACCACCGGCACGTCGTCGAAGGTCACCTCGGCCGGCGCCGCCAGCACCATGGTCTGGTTGAACTGCTCGACCGGGCCGTCCATGTTCTGCAGCCAGCGCATGATCGGGGTGGCCACCACGGCGCCCAGCCCCTCGTCGACCACGTCGTCCTCGCCGCTGGCCACGGTGGCGACTCGCGCCAGCTTGGCCACTGTCTGCTCGACGAAGACGTCGCGCGGGCGGCACACCACTCCGGCCGCCCGGGCGCGCGCCACCACCTGCATCGACAGGATGCTGTCGCCGCCGAGGTCGAAGAAGGAGTCGTCGACACCGACCCGCTCCACACCGAGCACCTGGGCGTAGATGCCGGCCAGGATCTCCTCGATGGCGCTCACCGGGGCCCGGTAACGATCGGCGTCGGAGTATTCCGGCGCCGGCAGCGCGCGGGTGTCCAGCTTGCCGTTGACCGTCAGCGGCAGGGCCTCGAGCACGACGACGGCCGTGGGCACCATGTAGCTCGGCAACCGCTCGCCGAGCTGGGCGCGCACCTCGGCCGGGTCGGCCGTCCCGGTCACGTAGCCGACCAGGCGCTTGTCGCCGGGCCGGTCCTCGCGGGCGATCACCGCCGCGTGCTCGACCCCGTCCAGCGAGGCGAGGGCGGCCTGGATCTCCCCGAGTTCGATGCGGTAGCCGCGGATCTTGACCTGTTCGTCGGAGCGGCCCATGTACTGCAGCTGCCCGTCGGCGCCCCAGCGCACCAGGTCGCCGGTGCGATACATGCGTCCTCCCGGGGCCCCGTACGGGCAGGCCACGAACCGCGTGGCCGACAGGTCTGGGCGCCCGACATAGCCAGTGGCCAGCCCGCCGCCGGCGACGTACAGCTCACCGACCACACCGACCGGCACCTGGCGCAGCCAGCCGTCGAGCACGAAGAAGGCGAGGTTGGCCAGCGGCACCCCGATGGGGCTGACGTTGTTGTCGGTGTCCGCGTCGACGATCTCGCGGAACGACGCGTGCACCGTGGTTTCGGTGATGCCATACATATTGACCATCCGGGGCAGCCCCGGGTGACGGTGCAACCACGTCGACAACCGGTGCGGCTCCAGCGCCTCACCACCGAAGACCACCGTCTGCAACTTCAGCTGCTCACCCAACTCCGGCGCCAACGCATCGGCGCTCTGCAACGCATAGAACGCCGACGGGGTCTGGCTCAGCACGCTGACCTGCTCGCGCACCAGCAACGCGTGCAGGTCCTCAGCCGAACGCACCACCGCGTCGGGCACGACGACCAGGCGTCCGCCGTAGAGCAGTGACCCGAAGACTTCCCATACCGAGAAGTCAAACGCCAGCGAGTGACATTGCGTCCACACCTGGCCCAACCCGAGCTGAGCATCCAGTGTCTCCAGCAACAACGTCACGTTGTGGTGCGGGATGGCCACGCCCTTCGGGGTTCCGGTGGTCCCCGAGGTGTAGATGATGTACGCGATGTTCTCCGGCGCCGGCACCGGCAGGGCCGTCGCCGGTTGGGTCTGCACGGCGGGGTCGTCGATGTCGACGATCAGGCCGTCGAACCCGTCCAGCCGGGCGCGCACCTCGGCGGTGGTCACCGCCGCGACGGGTGCGGAGTCGCCGAGCACGAACTGCAACCGGGCCTCGGGCACGCTCGGGTCGATCGGCACGTAGGCCGCCCCGGTCTTGAGCACGGCGAAGATCGCCATTACCGCTTCGGCCGACCGCGGGATCACCACGGCCACCCGCTGACCCGGTCCGGCGCCCTGGTCGGAAAGCAAGTGCGCCAACCGGTTTGCCGACTCCTCGACCTCGCGGTAGGTCCACGACCGCTCGCCGCAGGTGATCGCCACCGCGTCGGCGGCGCGGGCCACCTGCGCGGCGAACAGCTCCGGAATCGACGCCTTCCCGCGCGGACGGCGGGCCAGCATCGCCCGGTTGCCCCAGGCGTCGAGCCGCTCGTGCTCGGCGGCGTCGAGCAGGTCGATCGACGAAAGCCGTTGTGCGGGATCGGCGGTCATGGCCGCCATCACCTGACGCAACCGCTCGATCAGCGTTTCGACTTCGGACGCCTCGAACACCTCGGTGTCGTACTCGACGCGCAGGCTCAGTTCGTGGCCCGGGGTGGCCACCACGGAAAGCGGGTAGTGGTTGAATTCGCGGCTGTTGAATTCGGTGACGGCCAGCTCCTGGACGCCCAGCAGCGCACCGGCATCGATCGGGTAGTTCTCGTACAAGAAGAGCGTGTCGAACAGCTGGTCGTGGCCGGTGACGCGGTGAATCTCGTTGAGCGCCAAGTGTTCATGCTCGAGCGTCTCGGCGTGGACGCGTTGCAGCTGCTCGAGCAGGTCGGCGACGGTGGTGGCGGCGGCGATGTTGGCCCGCACCGGAACGGTGTTGATCAACAAACCGACCATGGCGTCCGCGCCGGGCAGTTCGGTGGGCCGGCCCGACACCGCGGTGCCGAAGGCCACGTCGTGCTGGCCGGTGAGCCAGGTCAGCAGTTGCGCCCAGGCACCCTGCAGCACGGTGCTGACGGTGGTGCGGCTGGAGCGTGCCAATTCGCTCAGGGCGCGGGTGGTGTCCGCCGAAACCGTATAGCTGGCAACGGCACGCCGGCCGATCTTGCCCGGCGGCGCCACCAGGGTGGGCGCTTCGAATCCCTCCAGCGCCTCGGCCCAGGCGGCTTGGGCGCCGGCGCGATCCTGCGCGGCCAGCCACATCAGGTAGCTGCGATACGACGGCGGCGCGGGCAGCCGCTCGCCGTAGTAGCCGGCGAAGACCTCGCGCATCAGCACGGGCAGCGACCAGCCGTCGATGACGATGTGGTGAATGGTGAGCAGGAACCGGTGCCGGTCGGGCGCGGTGCGGATCAGCGCGGCCCGGAAGGCCGGCTGGCCGGCCAGATCGCAGACGGCGGTGCGTTCGGCGGCGGACAGCGCCTCGACCTGTTGGTCGACCTCGCCGCCGCTCAGCTCGACGTAGTTCCACGCCATCACCGGCTCGGCCGGGATGATCTGCACCGGCTCGCCGAATTCGTCGATGAACCGGGCCGCCAGGTTGGGGTGGCGGTTGACGACGGCCTGCACCGCGTCGCGAAGCCGTTGCGGGTCAAGGGAACCGCTTACGGTGATGCCGAGCTGCACGGCGTAGAGGTCCTCGAGCTCCTGCGCGAAGCTGGTGTGGAAGAGCAGGCCCTGCTGGACGGGGCTGAGCGGCAGCACGTCGGCGATCTGGTGCTGCCGGCAGAGCTCGTCGATCTGCTGCTGGTCCAGCCGGGCGGGGGCGATGTCGGACGGGGTCAGCCCGCCGCCTCCGGCGCGCACGTGCGCGCAGATCCCGGTAAGAGCCTCAAACCACAACTGGCTCAACCGGTTTACCTGCTCGTCGGTCAGCGCCGACGGCGCCCACCGCCAGTTGGCGTGCAGGTTCGGACCGGCCTCGGTGTCCATGGTGCCCGCGTTGAGTTCCACGGTGTGCGCCAAGGGCATTGCCACCGCTGTGGCCACCGCGGCCGACGACAGGCTGTCCTCGCTGACCCGCCACAGGTCCTCGGAGAGGTCGGCTCCCGCGGCCAGCCGGCCCAGGTAGTTGAACCCGATCACCGGGTCGGGACCGTCGAGGTCGACGTCGGTGTTCAGGTAACGCAACAGCCCGTAGGTCAGACCGTCGGGCAGGGCGCGCAGTTGCTCCTTGGCGTCCTTGATCACCGCGCTCAGCGCGGCGTCACCGGCGGCCACCTTCGACCAGTTCAGCGTGCCGTTGATCTTCAGCGCCGCAGGGTATTTGGTGGTGAACCAGCCCACGGTGCGCGACAGGTCCACGTGCGAGGCCACCTCTTCCTGGCGGCCGTGTCCCTCGATGTCGATACCGATCGGGGCGGCTTCGCCGAGGAATTCGGTGAACGCCAGCCCGAACGCGATCAGCAGAATGTCTTGCACCCCAGCGTGAAACGCCGCGGGCACCTCCCCCAGCAGCAGCCGGGTGGTGTGGACGTCCAGTGACGCCGTCAACTGCCCGGCGGTCGCGTAGGTGTCCTCGGCCTGCACCGCCGGCAGCACCGCCGGGGTGGCGGCCACCTGCCGCCACGCGTCGGCCTGCGCGGTCACCGCCGGGCTCTGCGCGTAGTCGGCGAGCAGCGAAGACCAACGGGCAAAGGACGTTCCGGGCACCGGCAGGGCCACCGGCTGGGCGTTGTGCAGCTGGGCCCAGGCGATGTTGAGGTCTTCGATCAGGGTCCGCCACGAGACGCCGTCGACGGCCAGGTGGTGAATGACCAACGCCAATTGGCTTGTCGCGCTTGCCCATACAGCGCTCACCAGCGCGCCGTCGGCCACATTGAGCCGGCCGCGGGCTTCGATCAGCGCCGCGTCGGACAACGTGTCCACCACGCGCAGGCAGTCGCCGGCCTGCACCGAACCCGCCTCGGGCGCCTCCAGGGACCAGCCGCCGGCGCCGTCGTCCTGCACGCGCAGCCGCAGCATGGGATGGCGATCCAGCAGCGCCTGCAGCACCGCCGTCACGTCGTCCTCGCCCACGCCGGCGGGAGCCGCCAGCACCATGGTCTGGTTGAACTCGTCGATCGGGCCGTCAATGGTCTGCAGCCAGCGCATGATCGGAGTGGCCACCACGGGCCCGATCCCCTCGTCGGCCGCACCGAACTCACCGTCGGCCGCCACCTCGGACACCCGCGCCAGGCGAGCGACCGTCTGCTCCACGAAAATGTCTCGCGGACGGCAGATTACGCCGGCCGCGCGGGCCCGCGACACCACCTGCATCGACAGGATGCTGTCGCCGCCGAGGTCGAAGAAGGAGTCGTCGACGCCGACGCGCTCCACGCCGAGCACCTGGGCGTAGATGTCGGCCAGGATCTCCTCGATCGCGTCGGCCGGGGCCCGGTACTCACTCGCGGCGTATTCGGGCGAGGGCAGGGCGCGCTTGTCGAGCTTGCCGTTACCGGTCAGCGGCAGGGCGTCGAGCACCATCACCGCGGTCGGGACCATGTAGGGCGGAAGCTTGTCGGCCAGCTCGGCGCGCACCGCCGCCGGGTCGGCGGTCCCGGTGATGTAACCGACCAGACGCTTGTCGCCGGGACGGTCCTCGCGGGCGACCACGGCCGCCTGGTCCACTCCGTCGAGTCCGGCCAGCACGGCCTGGATTTCGCCGAGTTCGATGCGGTAGCCGCGGATCTTGACCTGCTCGTCGGCGCGGCCCAGGTATTGCAACTGCCCATCGGGGCCCCAGCACACCAGGTCACCGGTGCGGTACATGCGTGCCCCCGGGCCGCCAAACGGGTTGGCCACGAACCGCGATGCGGTCAGGCCGGCCCGGCGCACGTAGCCGTGCCCGACGCCGCGCCCGGCCAGGTACAACTCGCCGACCACGCCGGCGGGCACCGGCTGCAGCCACTTGTCGAGCACGAACATCGCCGCGCCGGCTATCGGGGAGCCGATCGGCACCACCGGCGATCCGGGCACCAGCGGCGTGCTGATCGACGCGCAGACCGTGGTCTCGGTCGGACCGTAGGCGTCGAGCATCACCCGCCCGGGCGCCGCCCACCGATCGACGACGTCGGTCGGGCAGGCCTCACCGGCCACCACCAGCGCGGTGGACTCCAGGCCGTCGGCCGGCAGCATCGCCACGGCCGACGGGGTCTGGGTCAGCACGCTGACCTTCTCCGCGACCAGCAGGTCGTGCAGGTCCGCCGGCGACGACGCCACCGATTCGGGCACCACCAGCAGGCGCCTACCGCGCAGCAGGGCGCCGAAGATCTCCCACACCGAGAAGTCGAAGGCCGAGGAGTGGCATTGCGTCCACACGTTTCCCTTGGGCAGTCCGGCGTCGAGCGACTCGATCAGCCAGGTGACGTTGAGATGAGGAATCGCAACGCCTTTGGGGGTTCCGGTGGTTCCGGAGGTGTAGATGATGTACGCGGTGTTCTCGGGCGCCGGCAGCGGCAAGGCGGTGTCGGGCTGGCTGTCGATGGCCGGGTCGTGCACGTCGACAACCAGGACGTCATGGTCGTCGAGCCGCGGGCGCAGCTCCGCCGTGGTGATCACCGCACTGGGCGCCGCGTCTTCGAGCACGAAATCCATCCGCGACGACGCGTGCGCCGGATCGATCGGCACGTACGCCGCCCCGGTCTTGAGCACCGCCATCATCGACACGATGGCGTCGGCGCACCTGGGGAACAGCACCGCCACGCAGTCCCCCGGGCCGACCCCGCGGTCGGCGAGCAGATGGCCCAACCGGTTGGAGGCCTCGTCGAGTTCCGCGAATGTCAGGGAGCGGTCGCCGAATGTCACCGCGACCGCCTCGGGCGTGCTCTGCACGTGCTCGGCGAACGCTTGAGGGATCGACACGGGGTCGGGGACCGGCTCGTGCAGCGCCGGCCGGTTGCTCCACTCGTCCAGCAGGGCGGGCTCGTCGGGCGTCAGGAGATCGATCGACGACAGCGGCCGCTCGGGGTCGGCGGTCATCTCTTCCAGGATCTGCTGCAAGCGCCCCGCCAGGTCGGCGACGCCGAAGCTGGCGAACGGCTGGCCCGGGCCCGCGGTGCTGAGGAACAGCTGGTCACCGGCGCCGAGGAAGAACAGTCCGAAGTGCCCGACCGGGCCGTGGTTCGTGTACGACGCGGTGGCCGGAGCGCCGGCGAGGTCCAGCGTCAGCCGGGACGGGATGAAGTTGATCCCGACCCGGTTCGGCGCCTGCCGCAGCCCGTCGCCCTCCAGGGTGTGCACCGGGAAGCGCTGGTGGTGCAGGAGTTCACGGATGCGGATGTCGACGTGCTTGCAGAAGTCGGCGACGGTCGATTGCGGCTCGGTCGCCAGGACCAGCGGCACCACTCCGGCGAGCATGGCGGGCAGCGTTTTGGACTCCGGCCGCACGCGCCGGCTGACCGGGAAGTCGAGCGCCACCTCCGAGCCGCTACCGGACCACCCGCGGACCAGCAGGGCGCACGCGGCGGTGGTGACCGAAAAGCGGCGGATGGCAAGCTTTTTCGACAGCTCCTTGATGCGGTTGGCAACCGCGGGGTCCAGCTGCACGGACGCGGACGGCGAGTAATGGTCGCGTTCGCCGGCCGCCTCGGGCAGGCGATCGACCGGCCCGCTCTCCGGCGGCAGGTGCTCGCTCCAATAGGCCCTGTCTTCGGCGTAGTCCTCGGAGGCTTCGTACCCCGACTCCAGGTCCACCAGGTCCCGCGTGGAACCGAAGTAGGCGTCGGGAATCGGTTTTCCGGCCACCATCGCCGAGTAAATGGTTGCAACCCGGCGGCAGACGAGGGCCATGCCCAGACCGTCGATGGCGATGTGGTGGCAGCAACCAAACAAATAGAATTCCTCGTGCCCTGTTTGAAAAAGCACGAATTTGAACAGCTGGCCGTTCAACGCCATCGGCGTGCGCTGGATTGACGACGACCTCTCGCGGGCCTCCTGCACGGGGTCGGCCGCGCTCCTCAGGTCGTCGAACGTCAACTCGACGAGCGGGTAGTCGACCGGCTTCTGCACGACCTGGCCGTCGACCTCGAAGAACGAGACCCTGCCCGGTTCCGCCTCGGCGACGGCCTGAGTGATCGCCTGTTCGAGCTCATCGCGGTGGACGATGCCGTCGATCTTGACCAGGAGACCGAGTTGCCACTGCGTGCCGGCGAACCCGGCCTCTTGGGACAACCAGATGTCAAGCTGCCCCCGCGTTAGCGGAAGTGCCCCATCTTCCCTCGCCATCGACTCCCCCAAGTCTCCACCCGCCCCATACCCCGACTCGTTACTGGTCAAAACCCCGACCCGTTGCGAGCTTGTCCCGCAGGCTCTTCGGCCGAATGTCAGGCCAGTGCTGCTCGATGTACTCCAGACACGCAGCTCGGTCGGCTTCGCCGTGGACCACTCGCCAGCCAGCTGGAACATCGGCGAAGGCCGGCCACAAGCTGTGTTGCTCCTCGTCGTTCACCAGGACGAAAAAGCTGCCGTTGTCGTCGTCGAATGGATTGATGCTCACAATTCTCCAGGATGCATAGTGGACATGAGTGGAACAGGTCCAAACCATAGTTGAGCCCTAGAGCGCTCGCCCGTGGTTTGGACAAAGTTCCTGGTGTGACCTAGAAGGCGTTGACGGCGTCCAGTGAATGGTGTGCGGCGGGGCCCCGATGCCCCGGAGTTCGCTGCAGTGACCTGCATCAATGGCGTTGGCTTGCGAAATATCGCTATTGGGGCAGGCACGTCCTTCAGGCCGATGAAGTTTTTGTGCTTGTCGCCCTTGAGCTTAGCCGAAGCCCCAGGGGCCGGGAAAATCACCAAGAGGCGAACGCGCCCGGTCAGCGAGGAGCCTTGAACCACCCGGGCCAGTGACACGTACCGTGTGTTGTGCTTAGGTGGGTGCGGCGCTGCGGGACTCGCCGGGCACATTCGGGCGGTCAGCAAATGCGGTTTACGCACGCGAGGGGCATTACGATCCCGCATCGCGTTGCCAAAGAACTGATACGGAAGCGACTGGCGTGGTTTACTCAACAAGACCTGGTCGCGCTCCCCGGGGGGCGGAGCTTGTATGAGGTGTCCGAGGCACGGCTGGTCCGCCACGTGCACCACATTCAAAGCGCTGCAGCCTGGCGTGTCGCGGCGGGGGTGTAGTTGCATGTTTGAGCGGCGAGAACCGCCCGGGCATGAACACGGCTGAAGGGGGTGCAGTGGTCGAATCGGATGTCCGGGCCCGGCCCGACAACACCATCGCGGAAGGACGAGACATTAGCCAACGTCGTTTCCTAGGCTTTGGTCGTCGATCTTCAACTGAACCCGTGCAGCAAAGCGGCCGTCAGGTGACGCGGACGAAAAAGGGTCCTGGGATATTCGGTTTCCTCGGCCGGCTGTGGATCCCGCTGGTCATCGTGGCCGTCGTCGTGGCCGGAGGTATGACCGTCTCGCGGCTGCATGGTGTCTTCGGCTCCGAGAAGCGCCCGAGCTACGCCGAATCACGACAGCAGGACACCAAGCCGTTCAACCCCAAGCACGTGAAGTACGAGGTCTTCGGCCCCGCCGGGTCGATGGCCGACATCAGCTACTTCGACGCCAACGGCGAGCCGAACCACATCACCGGTATCGAGCTGCCGTGGACGTTCGACATCTCGACGACGCTGCCTTCGATCGTGGGAAATGTGGTCGCGCAGGGCAACAGCGATAGTCTCGGCTGCCGGATCGTGGTCGACGGTGTCGTCAAAGCCGAGAGGATCTCGCACGAATTGAATGCGTTCACCTACTGCGTGTTGACGGCCACATGAGCGCCCCGCAACTGGAGACCCAGGCTGCGCCGCGGCCACGTATTGCGCGGATCATTCATCGCCTGTCGGTTCCGATCATCTTGGGCTGGCTGGCTGTCGCCGTCCTGATCAGCATCGGCGTCCCGTCGCTGGAGCAGGTCGAGGCGGAGAACGCGGTCTCGCTGAGCCCCCTGGGCGCGCCGTCGTTCAAGGCCATGGAGCGCCTTGGTCAGGACTTCCACGAGACGAACTCCGGCGCGTTGGCGATGATCCTGCTGGAGGGCCAGCAGCAACTCGGCGACGACGCGCACAAGTATTACGACCGCCTGGTCAAGCTTCTGGAAGACGATCACACGCATGTGCAGCACGTCCAGAACTTCTGGGGCGACCCGCTGACCCGCGGCGCCGCGCAGAGCCAGGACGGTAAGGCCGCATATGTGCAGGTGAACCTGAACGGTAACCAGGGCGCGGCCGCGGGTGACGCGTCCGTGGCGGCCGTTCGAAAGATCGTGCAGGAGGCTTCGCCCCCACCGGGATTAAAGGTCTACGTGACCGGGCCCGCACCCATCGTCGCGGACATGAACATTGCCGGTCAGCAGAGCATCATGCTGGTTACGCTGGTCAGCCTTGCCGTGATTTTCTTGACGTTGCTGCTCGTCTACCGGTCAATCGTCACGGTCGTTCTTTTGTTGTTGATCGTCGGCCTCGAGTTGCAGATCGCGCGCGGAATGGTCGCGCTGCTCGGCCATCTCGGGTTGGTCGGCCTTACCACTTTTGCCGTCAACCTGCTGGTCGCCGCTGTTATCGCGACGGGTACCGACTACGGCATTTTCTTCGTCGGCCGATATCAAGAAGCGCGGCACGCGGGTGAAAGCCGAGAAGAGGCCTTTTACACCACATTCAACGGCGTCGCCAAGGTCGTGTTGGCCTCCGGTTTGACCATCGCCGGCGCGGTGCTCTGCCTCAGCTTCACCCGACTTCCGTTTTTCCAGCCGCTCGGCATTCCCTGCGCCGTCGGCATTGCCATCGCGGTCCTGGTCGCGATCACGCTGGGCCCGGCCCTTATTGCCGCCGGTGCCCGGTTCGGTTTGTTCGACCCACGGCGCGCGCTCTCGACCCGCAGGTGGCGGCGGATCGGTACGGCCATCGTGCGGTGGCCGGCGCCCATCCTGATCGCCTCGCTGGCCGTCTCGTTGATCGGGCTGTTGACCCTGCCGAATTACAAGCCCAGCTATGACGACCAGAAATTCATTCCGCAGAGCATCCCCGCCAACGTGGGGTATGCGGCCGCGGCTCGGCACTTCCCCGGTCAGCGGATGTCGATGCCCGAAATTCTGTTGATCGAGACCGATCACGACTTGCGTAATCCGACGGACATGCTCGTCATCAACAAGCTCGCCAAGGGCGTGCTGGCGGTGCCCGGAATTGCGACGGTGCAGACCGTGACCCGTCCCGAGGGAACGCCCCTGCAGCACACCACGATTCCCTGGATCATCAGCATGGGTCAGGCAAGCCAGATGCAGAACATGGCTTTCCAAAAAGACCGCATGAACGACATGCTCACCCAAGCCAATGAGCTGGGGAAGATGATCGGCATCATGCAGCACATGCTCGACCTGATGAAAGAACTCGTCGCCACCACCCACCACATGGTCGGGACGACGCATGAAATGCAGGACATCACTTCAGAATTGCGCGACCGCGTTTCGGACTTCGAGGATTTCTGGCGCCCGATTCGCAGCTACTTCTATTGGGAAAAGCACTGCTACGACATCCCGATCTGCTACTCCCTGCGATCGATCTTCGACGCAATCGACGGCGTCGACGAGATCAGCGACAAATTGGGCGACCTGGTGAAGGACCTGGACCAGCTGGATACGATCCTGCCGCAGCTGGTCATGCAGATCCCGCCGATGATCGAAACCATGTCGGGCATGCGCACCATGATGCTGACCATGCACAGCACCATGTCCGGCGTCATGGGCCAAATGGATTCGAGCGCAAAGGATCCCAGCGCCATGGGGCAGGCGTTCGATGCCTCCAAGAATGACGATTCCTTCTACCTGCCGCCCGGGATCATCAACGGGTCCGAGTCGTTCAAGCGGATCGAGAAGGTGTTCATGTCGCCGGACGGCAAGGACGTCCGTCTGCTGATCTCCCAGCGGGGCGACCCGTCGACACCCGAAGGCCTCAACCGGGTCGAACAGATCAAGACGGCGGCCGAGGAATCACTCAAGGGCACTCCCCTGGAAAACGCCAAGATCTACTTGACCGGTACCGCGGCGATCACCAAAGATCTGGTTGACGGATCCATGTTCGACCTGTTGATCGCCGGCGTATCCGCGATCTGCCTCATTTTCATCATCATGCTGATCATGACGCGAAGCTTCATTGCCGCCATGGTGATCGTCGGCACGGTTCTGCTCTCGCTCGGGGCGTCCTTCGGGTTGTCCGTGCTGTTCTGGCAGTACTTGCTGCACATGCAACTGCACTGGAGTGTGCTGTCCACCTCCGTGATCGTGCTGTTGGCGGTGGGCTCCGACTACAACTTGCTCTTGGTCTCCCGAATGAAGGAGGAGTTGGCTGCCGGTATCCACACGGGCATCATCCGCGCCATGGCCGGTACCGGAAAGGTCGTGACCAACGCCGGCTTGGTGTTCGCCTTCACCATGGCCTCGATGGGGGTCAGCGAGCTGCGCAGCATCGGCCAGGTGGGCACGACGATCGGCATCGGCTTGATATTCGACACGTTGATCGTGCGGGCGTTCATGACGCCGTCGGTCGCCGCATTGCTGGGACGCTGGTTCTGGTGGCCACAGTTGGTGCGCCCCCGCCCGGCCAGCACGATGCTGCGGCACACCGGCCCCCGTCCGTTGGTGCGTTCACTGCTCCTGAAGCAGCCGCAATAAGTGGTGGCTTTCCACTTCAGGATGGGAACAGCGACCGTGGGGAACACTGTGACACAGGGCAATAGCGTCGTCGGCACGTCGAGGGCCTTATGACTACGCACCCACCCCGGCCCTCGCGCTTGGCGCGGTCGATCCGCCACCTTGCGGTGTTCATCATCATCGGGTGGGTGGCGCTGACCCTGCTGGTGACGTTCGGCGTGCCACGGCTCGAGATTGTCGGCCAACAGCATTCGGTGCCGCTCGCCCCCCAGGACGCGCCGGCGGTGCAGGCCATGCAGCGCATGGGCCGGGACTTCAAGGAATCCGATTCGGACAGCTTCGCGATGCTGGTCCTGGAGTCGCAACATCAGCTTGGCGACCAGGATCACGCGTACTACGACAAGCTCGTTAGCGAATTAAAAAGCGACACAAAGCATATCGAGCACGTGCAGGACCTGTGGGGCGATCGCCTCACTGCGGCGGGCGCCCAGAGCCCGGACGGTAAGGCCGTCTATGTGCAGTTGAATCTGGCGGGCAACCAAGGCACCACCCTGGGCCAGGAATCCGTGGCCTCGGTCCGCGATGTGATCGCGCGAACGCCACCGCCCCCCGGGGTCAAGGCCTACGTCACCGGTCCCTCGGCACTGTTCTCCGATATGCAGCTCGCCGGCGACCGATCGATTCTGAAGATGACGATGATCGGCGCCTTGATCATCTTCGTCGTGCTGCTCATGGTGTACCGCTCGGTCACGACGGTCATTTTGTTGTTGCTCACCGTCGGGATCGAGGTCTTCGCCGCTCGCGGCGTCATCGCCTTTATCGCCAATAACAACTGGATGGCGCTCTCCACGTTTGCCGTCAACCTACTGGTGGCCCTGGCAATGGCCGCCGGTACGGACTACGCGATCTTTTTCTTCGGCCGCTATCAGGAGGCGCGCCAGGCGGGCGAAGACCGGCAGACGGCGTATTTCACCACCTATCGCAGCGTCGCCCCCGTGGTCTTGGGTTCCGGTCTGACGATCGCCGGAGCGATGCTGTGCCTGAGTTTCACCCGCATGCCCATCTTCCAGACCATGGGCATGCCCTGCTCGGTGGGCATGCTCATCTCGGTGCTGATCGCCCTGACGCTGGTTCCGGCCGTCCTGACCGTCGGAAGCGGCTTCGGGTTGTTCGACCCGACGCGCGCAATCGGATTCGGCCGGTGGCGGCGCATCGGCACGGCGATCGTCCGTTGGCCCGCGCCGATCCTGTGTGCGACGATCGCCGTCGCCCTGGTGGGCCTGGTGACGCTGCCCGGCTACCAGACGAGCTACAACAACCGGCTCTACATGCCGGACAACGTTCCCGCCAACGTCGGTTACGCGGCGGCTGACCGTCACTTCAACCAGTCGCGCATGATGCCCGAGATCTTGATGATCGAATCCGATCACGACATGCGGAACTCGGCGGATTTCCTGTTGCTGCACCGACTTGCGAAGGCAATCTTCGGAGTTCACGGGATCTCTCGCGTGCAGGGCATAACGCGACCCGAGGGAACACCGATCCAGCACACCTCGATCCCGTTCCTGCTCAGCATGCAGCAAGCGATCATGGGTCAAGACATGAAGTACATGCAGGCGCGCATGGACGACATGCTTGTCCAGGCGGACATGATGGCCAAGCAGATCGAGATCATGAAGCGCTTATATGCACTTCAGTCCCGCATGACGGACATCACGCACGACTCGATCACGAAGACCAAAGAAATGGCCGTCGTTCTCGCTGAGTTAAATGGCAAGATGGCCGATTTCGAGGATTTCTTTCGGCCGCTGCGTAGCTATTTCTACTGGGAAAAGCACTGCTACGACATCCCGATCTGCTGGTCGTTGCGGCAGATCTTCGAGATTCTGGACGGCGTCGACACGCTCAGCGACAAGATGGTGACACTACTCCAAGACCTCGATCACATGGACAAGCTGATGCCTCAGCTGCTCGAGCAGTATCCGCCGATGATCGCGATGTCCGAGGACATGCGGAACATGATGCTCACGAACCACAGCACCATGTCCGGGATCATCGGCCAGATGAGCAGCAATAACAAGGACGCCACCATCATGGGGCAGGCGTTCGACGATTCGAAGAACGATGATTCGTTCTATCTGCCGCCCGAGATTTTCGAGAATCCCGACTTCAAGAAAGCGATGACCCAATTCTTGTCGCCGGACGGGAAGGCCGCCCGCTTCATCATTTCGCACCGAGGCGACCCCGCGACGTCCGAAAGCGTCAACCGCATCGACAAGATCCGGCAGGCGGCCGAAGAGTCGCTCAAGAACACCCCCTTGGAGAATTCCAAGATCTACATCGCGGGCACCGCGTCGACGTTCAAGGACTTCCGGGACGGCTCCACGTACGACCTCTTCATCGCCGGCATTGGTGCGCTGTGCCTGATTTTCATCATCATGTTGATCCTGACCCGAAGTTTCATCGCCGCCCTGGTGATCGTGGGAACGGTGACGCTCTCGTTGGGCGCATCGTTCGGGATCTCGGTGCTGATCTGGCAGTACATCTTCGGCATCAAGCTGTACTGGATGGTGCTGCCCATGTCGGTGATCGTCTTGTTGGCGGTCGGTTCCGACTACAACCTGCTCCTGGTATCCCGAATGAAAGAGGAGCTGGCCGGCGGCATCAATACGGGCATCATCCGCGCGATGGGCGGCACCGGCAAGGTCGTGACGAATGCCGGCCTGGTGTTCGCGTTCACCATGGCCTCGATGGTGGTCAGCGACCTGCGCATCATCGGTCAGGTCGGTACCACGATCGGCCTCGGCCTGATGTTCGACACGTTGATCGTGCGTTCGTTCATGACGCCTACCATCGCCGCGCTGCTCGGACGGTGGTTCTGGTGGCCACAATTGGTTCGACCAAGGCCGGCCAGTCTGCTGCTTCGCTCCGTGGGAACGCGTCAGTCGGTACGCACCTTGCTCCACCACGACGAGGTCGACATGGACGCACCCACGGCCGAGATCCCCGTCGCGAGGCCGACCGTCTAGGTGGTCCTCGTCGTTTCGTTGCCCGGATAGCGAGGCGGTCGACGCCCTCCGCGAAACGCGACGAGAAAGATTGGACGCCAATGATTTTGAATGGAAAATCCGGAACTCCCCCGCTGCGAACAGCTTTGCGCAGTGCCGGCGGAATCCGCGGTGGCCATCGAGGAAAGGCTTGCGCCATCCCCCATATCGCTATCTGCCTATACCGCCAGCATGCCGCTACGCACCGTGAAATACTCCTACCGTGAGCGCTCTGGCGATCGAGGTCGAAGGCCTCACAAAGACATTCGGGCGAGACACGGTCGCGCTGAACGGCATCGACTTCTCGGTTCCGGCTGGGACGGTGTGCGGGGTACTGGGCCATAACGGTGCCGGCAAAACCACCACGATCAACATCCTGTCCACGCTGATCCGGCCCAGCTCGGGCCGCGCCAGCGTCGCCGGGTACGACGTCATCCGCCAACCGGCGAAGGTACGTGCCAGCATCGGAATGGCCGGACAGTTCACCGGAATGGACCCCATGCTGACGGGCCGGGAGAACCTGGTGTTGTTCGGCCGACTGCGCGGCTTGAATCGCAAGCGGGCAAAGACCAGGGCGGATGAGCTGCTCGAACAGTTCGATCTGGTCGCCGCCGCCGACCGCCGGCTGTCGACTTACTCGGGAGGCATGTTCCGGCGCGTGGATTTGGCCAGCGCTCTGGTGGTTCCGCCGCAGGTGCTCTTTCTCGACGAGCCGACCACCGGGCTGGACCCACGCAGCCGGCGCGACGTGTGGGCTTTGGTGAGTTCGCTGACCGTGCAGGGCATCACCGTGCTGCTGACTACGCAGTACCTGGAAGAGGCCGACGTGCTCAGCGACTCGATCGTCGTCATCGATCACGGACGGGTGATCGCCAGCGGCACCTCCGAGGAGCTCAAGCGCGCGGTGGGTACCAGCTACTGCCAGGTGACACCGGCGAACCCCGCGGATTTGACTCGGGTCGCGGCGGCGTTGAATGGACTCGAGGGCGTCGAGGTCGACAGCGACACGGGCTCGGTGTCGGTGTTTGCGCCCGATGGGGTGGCCACCCTGGTCGAGGTGTTTCGCCGAGTCGATGCGCTGGGGCTGGAACTCGCCGACATCTCGCTGCGCAAGCCGTCGCTCGACGAAGCCTTCCTGCACATCACCGAACGGACCCCCGCCCGGTCATGAGCGCCCTGACCGCCCTCACCGAACGTTCGCTGATGTCGGCGGCACGCGATGGCGAGATGATTTTTGAGGTCTTCGCGCCGGCCGTGTATTTGGCCGGCTTCAGCGTCGCGCTGCACGGGCTGATCGATACCGGGCCCGTCAGTTATTCGCAGTATCTGCTGCCCGCCGTGGTGGTTCAGTCGATGACCTTCGTCGGCATGCTCACCGCGGACCGCGCGGTCCGCGACCATATTTTCGGGTTCGGCGAGCGGATCCGGACGCTTCCGGTTCCGGCGGCGGCCACCGTGACGGCCCGGACGGCGGCCACCCTACTGCGGGGTGTCCTCTCGCTGATAGTGGCGATGATTGCCGGCTTTGTCTTTGGTTTTCGGATGACCGGCGGCCCGGGCAATGCCATCGCTTTTGTGGTGGTCGCGCTGCTGCTGTGCCTGGCTGTGACGCTCGGCGCCGACGCGTTGGGATCAAGCGCCAAGACGGTTCAGGGGGCCAGCCACCTACTGTTCGTCCCGCAGTTGCTGATGTTCATGCTGTCCACGGGAATCGCGCCCGAAAAAACCTTTCCGGAATGGTTGCGCCCGTATGTCCGCAACCAGCCTTTCTCGCAGTTCGCCGAAACACTGCGCGGCCTGGCCACCGGGCATCTGTTACTCGCCAACCTGGCGACCACCCTGGCCTGGGCTCTAGGCATGGTGGTGGTGTTCGGTGGGATCTCGTTGCGGATGCAGAGGCGCGGCTAGTGACCCATCGGCTCGAGACGCAAGGGTCCCTGGTTACCGAGAGCTGGGTGCAGGCCGGTCGCCTGCTCATCCGTTGGCGACGTGACTTCGCGGTGCTGATGGGGTCGCTGCTGCTGCCCGTCTTCCTCTTGTTCTGCTACCAGGTCGTGCTGGGCGAGCAGGTGCGCAGGGCCACCGGTATCGAAAGTGTCTATGGCATTGTGCCCATGTGCGCGGTGATTTCCGCGCTGTTCGGCTCCCTCGGCGGTTCTGTCGGCATCATGATGGACCGTCAGTCGCGCGTGCTCAGCCGGATGTGGACCCTGCCGATACATCGGGCGAGCGCGCTCACCGGGTGGTTGACCGCGGAGTTCGTGCGCGCTCTGTTCGGTACGACGCTGATCACCGCGATCGGGGTGGCGATGGGGCTGCGCTTCATCCACGGCTGGCCGACCATCGTGCTGTACCTCCTGATTCCGTCGATCGTGGTGACCGGATTCACCGCTCTCGTGATGACGGTGGCCATTCGCGACAAGGGCCGTGCCGCGATGAACTGGCTGGTGGCCGTTACCTTTTCGATGGCGTTCGTCAATCCGGGCGCCACGCCAATGGCGCAGTTCCCCGGATGGATTCGACTTTTGATTCACCTGCAACCTATTTCGCCGCCCATCGAGGCGATGCGGTCGCTGGCCCACGGCGGTCCGCTGTTGCAGCCCCTGAGCATAACCGCGGCCTGGGCGGTCGCGCTCCTCGCGCTATCCGTCCCGATAGCCGTGCGCGGCTACCGGTTGGCCGCAGAGGCAAGTGCGTGACGGCCGTCGCGCGACGGCCGCTGCTAAGCGACCTGTATCGGAAGATGGTGATAACCAAAGCCGTTTTGAAGTTATTTTTCTTCGCTCGGCGGTACCCGTATAGAGGCCAAGACCAAATGTTAAGAGCATTGGGTCCCGACCTTGGATCAATGACCACGTTGCCTGCCGTGCACACCGAGCTTCACGGCGAAATGCGCGAGTCAGGCAATCAGACTCCGGCCCGCATGACGCCGAACGACTTACCGGTCTACGAATCTGTAGTCGACTCAACTAGTCGGATCCGGATGTTAGTGATTGGTAGCTTCTATGGCGACTCGGTAGAGATGTGGCAGGAATTCCTTCACCCCGACTCGCTCATCGTCGGGGTCGACGTTGACGCCAAGTTGGTAAAAATCGCGGATGCGCAAGGCATTCACGTTCGTATCGGTGGCGATCAGACCATTTCCTCGTTGCGCGGAACGGCCGCGGAATTCGGTCCTTTCGATGTCATTCTCGACACTGGGAGCCATACAAATTCTCACATGGTGGACTGCTTTCGTTGTCTGTTCGTAAGCGCGCTGGGCGACGGCGGGGCTTATATTGTCGATAGGGTTGACTGCGACTATCGGAATCCCTATCGCAACAGCCCGGTTTCGTTCATCGACCTTGTTAGAGCACTGATCGACGCAATACATAGCAAAGTCACCGCCAGCGGAACCAGCGCGCGCGGCAGCAGCCCGAACAACATGCTCGAAGTTTCGGTACCAAGAATCACGCCGGCCTTAGGCAGCATCGAGATCTACGAGTCCATTGTTATTGTGCGGCGCACAACCCCAGATTTGACGCAAACGTCCTCCAGCCATCAGTAGGCACCTTTGCAGCCATGTTCGCCGCGCTAGATCGCATCGATCATGTTGACACGCGCCCGATACCGGCAATGCGCTTGGCAGGCCTGAGGTGCGGGGGCGTGCGACGGCACTCGGTTCCGGTGCGGAATCGAAAAGCGGCCACGGAGTTCCGGCTGGTGTGCAGGAGCGTGCCGCGGCCAAGGCTACCGGACTGCGCGTTCTCCGGTTCGTAAGGCAGAGCATGGGCTACAGTTGCCCACATGGAAAACAGGCTTGTTCCGAGACGCGCCCACGGCGCCTCGCGGACCAAGCAGTGAATGAATTCCTACACAACCAGGGGAACATCGTCCATTGGCAGCCGAAAGCGCTCATGGTGTCGCCGGCCGAGAACTGCGGGGTTATCCAGCACACAGTCGGGAAAGACGTGGGAGGGAAGTCTCCGACATCCGAACTTTCGCGACGTCATCCCCGACCATGATTCACCGATTCTGCATTAGTCATCAGAAGCCGCTATTGCCGGATAGCTGGTATGACGATTGCATCTCGCTCGGCGACTTCCAATCCGACTCTAAATTTCACATAGGGCAACTCGATCGCTTTTGGCATGAGGCTAGACCGCTTGTGTACGGCGCGGAAGGCACCTATGTCTTACCCATCGCGATCGAAAGGTCATCCAGCGGCGCTGAGCTCATCGAAATTTCGTCGTTTAGGAAAAGAATTCTCCCCTCTCCGGCTGGCATGGAGTCCAAATCGCACGGCAATCCAACCATGCGAGAATTGAGCCTCGGCAACCTTGAAACTGGGGTTGCCCTACCAGTAATCAGACCAAGGCATGGCATTGAGTTCCTGGTGGCGCAGCCCCTATACTTCGAAAGCTCGATAATTGGTCAATATGCAGCGGCTCATTATCGCAGGGATATAATCGACTACACTGCGCTAGCGATTGAATTGGGGGTATTAGATTCGGATTCCGCATCGGAGTTTCTGACCGCAAAACATTTGATTCCCGGAGGTATTCAACTCGGGATCTATCCGAGGTCATGGCTGATGGACGCAATGTCAAGCATAGAGCTCGTTAGCAGGAACTTTGTACACAGAAACGCGAGTCGTTTGAAACATTACGATACGTATCAGGTAAGGGCGGTTGGATTTCTTTCGGAGAGACTGGGGTCTTTCTTTTTAATTCGCCATCTTGTGGAAAAGTATTCAAACAAAATTCCTGCCGATATATTCGGGTATATGACTGTCATCGTCGAAGGTAACTCAAGTTACTCGATCGGCAGATCGGAGGCCGTTGAAACAGATCGGCCCAACGTACGGCCGCGTAGGTACCATCTAAAACGTAAGCGAGCCTGATGAAAGCAGTATTGCTAGCCGGCGGTTTAGGCACTCGCCTCCGCGAGGAAACTACGATCCGCCCCAAACCTATGGTGGAGATTGGCGGGCGGCCGATCCTGTGGCATATCATGAAGCTTTATTCCCATCATGGAATTAACGATTTCGTCGTATGCTGTGGCTATAAGGGTTACGTCATCAAGGAATATTTTGCCAATTATTTCCTACACATGTCTGACGTGACTTTCGATATGTCCGCTAACAAGATGGAAGTCCATGAGCGTCACGCAGAACCTTGGCGGGTGACACTCGTCGATACCGGGGACGACACCATGACCGGCGGGCGTCTAAAGCGCGTGGAGTCCTACATCAAGGACGATGACGCGTTCTGCTTCACATACGGTGACGGGCTCAGCGACGTGAACATCAGCGCAAGTATTGAATTCCACCGTGAGCATGGGCATCACGCCACGGTCACCGCGGTACTTCCGCCGGGCCGCTACGGCGCCATTGAGTGCGCGGGCGGCCGTGTCACGCGTTTCGTCGAGAAACCACGCGGCGACGGCGGCCTCATCAACGGCGGATTCTTCGTCCTGTCGCCCGCGGTACTCGACTACATCGAGGGCGACGAGATTTCTTGGGAGGGCGCGCCATTGGCGCGCCTCGCTGCCGACGGCGAAATGATGGCCTTTGAGCACTCTGGTTTTTGGCAACCGATGGACACGCTCCGGGACAAGAATATGCTCGATGAACTGTGGAGCAGCGGCGAAGCGCCGTGGAAATGCTGGCATTGAACGCCTTCGGCTCGGCCTATCGTGGGCGGCGGACCCTGGTCACTGGCCATACCGGGTTCAAGGGCAGCTGGCTGTGTCTGTGGTTACAGGCACTCGGCGCCGAAATTTCCGGGCTCGCATTGGATCCCGCGACCGAGCCCAACCACTGGGATCTGTTGAAATTATCCATTCGCGATCATCGCATCGACATCCGTGACGAATCGGCGGTCCGCAACGTCTTTGTTTCGGAAAAGCCCGAGATCGTTTTTCATTTGGCCGCACAGCCGTTGGTCCGTCGGTCCTACCACGAGCCAGTCACCACATGGGCCACGAATGTGATGGGAACGGCGCACCTAATCGAGGCCGCTCGTCACACGCCCGGCGTGCGCGCGGTGGTAATCGTGACGACCGATAAATGCTATGAGAATCGCGAATGGCCTTGGGCATACCGAGAACGGGACCGGCTGGGGGGCCACGATGCATACAGTGCGTCTAAGGCCGGTGCCGAGTTGGTGGCCGCGAGCTATCGGTCCGCGTTCCTGCAACAGCCATCGGCCCCACTGCTCGCAACCGCCCGGGGGGGCAACGTGATTGGCGGTGGCGACTGGTCCGAGGACCGCCTCATTCCTGACCTGGTACGGTCGGTCGCCGCCGGCGAGCCACTCGTCATTCGCTCGCCACGCGCCACACGTCCCTGGCAACATGTATTGGATTGCCTCAGTGGGTATCTGCTACTGGGTCAGCGGCTGCTGGCTGGTGAGAACGCGTGCGCAGACGCTTGGAACTTCGGCCCCGATGGGGAAGGAAACCGTACGGTTGAAGGAGTGCTAATAGACCTCGCCGGCACATGGCCGCAGCTCCAATGGCAAGTAACATCTAGTCCCCAACCTCATGAGGCCGGCTTACTGCAACTCGACACCGCGAAGGCGAAGATGCATCTCGGGTGGCGTCCGGTCTGGAACCTGCAAAAAGCCATCCACTCCACCGCCGATTGGTACCACCAGTTTCTCGAACGAGGCGAAGTGTCGAGTTCAGACCAACTGGCGACTTATACCACCGACGCGGTCGATTCCGGCTTAGGCTGGGCGATTTCATGAATATCATCGACACCCCGCTCGCCGGTTTGAAGGTGGTGCAGTCATCGCCCCACCGCGACGCTCGTGGCGCTTTCCTGCGTCTGTTCTGCGCGCAAGAACTCCGGGCCGTGGTCGGGCAACGTCAGATCGCCCAGATCAATCACTCCCGGACCAGTAACGTCGGGGCTGTGCGTGGCCTCCATTTTCAACATCCGCCGCACGCCGAAATGAAGATGATTCGTTGCCTTCGCGGCAGGGTCTGGGACGTCGCAGTCGACCTGCGGGCCGAGTCCCCCACGTTCCTGCGCTGGTATGCGCAGGAATTGGCGCAAGAGGACGCGCAGATGCTGGTCATCCCGGAAGGCTTTGCCCACGGATTCCAGGTCCTGGAGCCAGAGAGCGAATTGCTATATCTACATACGGCCTTGTACCACCCACCTGCCGAGGGTGGACTTCGCTACGACGACCCACGACTCGCCATCGCCTGGCCGCTACAACCGCAGGACCTGTCACCTCGTGACCAGGCACATCCGCTCCTGAATGCCGATTTCACTGGAGTCACGCTATGAAATGCCGACACTGCGGCGTGCCCTTGGATCTCAGTTTTGTAGACCTGGGCTTTGCTCCCCCGTCCAACGCCTATCTGGAGGCCGACTCCCTGAGTTGTCCCGAGGTGAATTACCCACTGCGCGTTAAGGTTTGTCACCAGTGTTGGCTCGTTCAAACCGAAGATTACGCCCGCGCCGAAGAACTGTTCAGTGCCGACTACGCCTACTTCTCAAGTACCTCGAGCAGCTGGCTCGAGCACGCGGCCGATTATGCACACATGATCACCGAGCGGCTGCAGCTTGGGCCCGACAGCTTTGTGATCGAAGTGGCCTCCAACGACGGCTATCTGCTGAAAAACTTTGTGGCCCAGAAGATCCCCTGCTTGGGCATCGAACCGACAGCGAGCACAGCAGCAGCCGCCGAGGCATTGGGAATCGCCGTCATGCGGGAATTCTTCGGAGAAGCCCTGGGACGTCGGCTCGCAAGCCAAGGACGGCGGGCGGATCTGATCGCGGGCAACAACGTGTACGCACACGTTCCCGACATCAATGACTTCACCCGTGGATTGGCCGCCGCGCTGAAGCCGGAAGGTACTGTCACGCTGGAATTTCCGCATTTGATGCCGTTGATCGAACGGACGCAGTTCGACACCATCTACCATGAGCACTTTTCGTACCACTCGCTCACGACAGTATGCCGCATCTTCGACGCCGCAGGACTGCGTGTGTGGGATGTGGAAGAACTGCCAACGCACGGCGGAAGCCTGCGAGTGTACGGCTGCCACAGCGAGGCAACGATTTCGACCACGGACCGTGTCGGTTCGTTGCTGACGCGAGAAGATGCGTTCGGGATATCCCGGCCCGAGACTTACTGGACCTTCCAGCAGCGCGCCGACCGCGTGAAAGACGATCTTCTGATGTTCCTCATCGAGCAGAAGCAGGCCGGCCGGCGTGTGGCGGCCTACGGGGCCGCTGCTAAAGGAAACACATTGTTGAACTACGCAGGTGTCAAGCCTGACTTGCTGCCGTATGTGTGCGACGCTGCGGTGTCCAAGCAAGGAAAATTCATGCCAGGAAGCCATATCCCCATCTATTCGCCTGAGGCACTGCGTGAGAATCGGCCGGACGACGTAGTCATCTTGCCCTGGAACATCGCCCAGGAGGTGCGAACCCAATTGGTTGACCTTGTACACAACGGTACACGTTTCGTGACGGCGGTTCCCGAATTGAGCGTGCTGTGAAGTCCGGCGTTGGCCAATTTTATCCGACACCTTGAGGCGTTCGGAGCGAGGTTCCGAATACGCTACGGCCGAGATGCCGCACCAGGGACAATTCTCGCCATTTAGATCTAGTGAACATGACAAGGAGTCACGAAATCAGATGCTGAAATCGCATGTGGCGCAGGGGCTAACTCGAGATGACTGAGACTGAGCTTCATCGCGTGTGCAATTCGATGCTTCAGGAAATCGAAAGAGATCGCCGCTTTTTAGCGTCGAAGTTCTGGACTGACATTGGTCAAAAAAACATGGCTATGTTGGAGAGCCGAGGACTGGATAATTTCAAAAGAACGGTTTCTCAAAATTACTTCAACTGGGTTGTCGGCAGAGGAGGGCCGATGGTCCGGCACGTCTTTCTTAACTGGCTCAAGCGACCCACGCTCAATCCTTGGCGAAGCTCGATAGAGGATGATGTCACTCTCTCATTTACTACCCATGACACCCCAGTAACGCTGAAGCCAAGACAAAAAAACCACTACCGCCGGTTCGTGACCTATCTCTGGGACCTTATGGTCCGGATCGACAAGAGGAAGCTGCACGTTGACCTGTCTGAACCGATTTTAGGTAATCCGATTAAAATTCGATTGGGCGAGACGCTAATAAGCCAGGATCTCGCCAATTCCATTATCGAGGCGAATGTTATTGCTGATCTGCTGGATTCTCCTTCGTCGCAGCGGAGGGTGGCGGAAATAGGCGCCGGATCCGGTCGGTTGGCCCAAGTTTTCGCCGAGAAACTGCAAGGGCAGTATGTCATTTTTGACATACCACCGGCCCTCTATGTGTCTCAGTGGTATTTGTCCCAACTGTTCCCGGACAAGAAGATTTTTCGATTCCGTCCCTTTGACGATTTCTCAACGATCGAAGCCGAGCTGTCGTCGACAGACATTGCGTTTTTTACCGCTAATCAGATCACCAAATTTCCAGACAGATACTTTGATGTGATGCTCTCAATCAGCACCTTGCCTGAGATGAGCCGCGAGCAGGTGGTACTTTATATCGATCTTTTCCAGCGGAAATCGGCTGATTACATCTATCTAAAGCAATGGAAGTCTTGGAAGAATCCACTTGACGGAACCGATATCGGACCCGACGACTACATCAATGGAAATGAATGGAAGCTGTCTCACCACTTCTCCGATCCGATAGTCCCGGAATTCTTTGATAGAGTTTGGCGCCGCAATTCAAAATAGCATTCTGGGCAGCTTGATCCAGTGGTTGCGGGTGAGGCGCTCCCTTCGTAGCCGGTTGCTGAACGATACGATCTAGACGTTGCCCCACGGCGCCTAAGTGAAATGTAGGACAGTCCCACTTTCCCAGCGGAAAAGGATCGCAGAGCTTGAGAAATCGGTTCCCGGCCGTTGTCCGTCCGCAGCATCTTTGGCGGGCCGCTGACCCCCGCGAACTCCCGCTCACGCTCGGCGCTGATCGAGCGCTCCAGCAGCGATTCGCGGGAACACTCCAGTCGAGTCTCGATCAGTTCGCGGCAGCGGGTGACTCGGGCCGCTGCAGCACCATCGTGTAGCACGCGCCCTCGCCCTCACCTCCCTCGAAGCGCAGCATCAATCCACCGAACCGCATCCCCAGCCACCACACCAACCGGCCTGGCTTTGCCCCGGGCACAAGGCCGATTGTCCGCATCGCCCAGGAGAAGCGGTTCCAGTCCAAGCTGCCTTCGTCCCGGGTTGTGGCCAATACCACCTCCAGTCCGTGAGCTTCGGCCCAACGGCTCATCCACGGCATCGATAATCCGAAGAGGTGGCGCGGCAAGTCATGATGTGGCCATCGGCGGCCCATCCTGCGGGCCTGGATGCTCAATGGATTAGGTGCCGCAACAACGATCACGCCACCCGGGTTCAGCCGCGCCGTGGCCGCTGCCAGCACGTCCCAGGGACGCTGCAGATGCTCAAGAGCGTGCCACAGGCAGATCGCATCGTAGGTCTGCGGCTGGTCCCGCAGCACCGAGGCCGGATCGGCCGAACAGGTCGTCACAACCCCGAGCTCCGTCGTCAGGAACCGCGCGCACTCGGGGTCCATCTCCACCGCGTGAACTACGAAGCCCGCTTGCTGCGCCAGAGCGCAGAATTGGCCGATCGAAGGTCCAATCTCCAGCAGTGTCCCGGTTTGGCGGTAGCGGCGCAGCAGTTCGATCTTGAAGCGCTGCGGCGGCAGATGCCTCTCCAGTTCGGCCTGGTCCTTCGGCACGTAATGATAGTCAGACGTGTAATAGGGGCCGAGGTCCGCTGGCGGGTCGGCCACGAAGATCAGTCCACAGCCACTGCACTGGCGCAGGTGGAATACGGTCCCCGTCACGCGGCGATTCACGTCCGGCGCCGCCAGCAGAGCGGTAGTAGCCGCGGCGCAATAGGGGCAGTGAGGCCCGTCGCCGCCCATCACGCGGCGCCCTCGGCCAGACGGCGCAGGCCGTCCACGGCGTCCAGCATGTTGGACGGTGCCAGCGGCACCTTGCGTGGCCGGGTTAGCCAGCCATATTGCCCGAACCTGCTCGCAACCAGGTGGCCAAGCACGCGGCGCAGGACTTGCGGTAATGCGCGCAATGGCAGCAATGCCATGCGCAGCAGCATCGCCAGTGCCCTTTCCGAGCGACTCAGCAGCGGCCACATCTGACCGAACGTCGTGCCCACAGGCCGCCCGGTGGTGTAGTGATGCAATATCGTGCTCACAATCTGCAAGCGCCGGTAGCGGTCCACGCCCAGGTGCAAAGACGGATCATCCGCCAGCGCATCGCGTACCAGCGCCACGGATACAAGCCACAGCGTGTTCATATAGCTGCCAGGCAGGAGCCGCTCGCGGAGTCCCGGTGCCACTTCGTCGCGGAAGTCCTGGTTCCCCAGGAAATCCACCCCCGCCGCTTCGGAGTCGTTGAGGTGGAAATAGCCATAGGACTTGCGCGTAATGCCGATCACCGTCATTGGGCGCGGCACCACGCCCACGCGGGCCGCGCGCAGCAAGGCAAGGTTGGCGGTATAGAAATCCGGGAACGGCCCCCTAAACACCGGTGCGTCGGCGCGCAAACGCTCCAGGAAGTCGCGTCGGAACAGGAAGTGCTGCATGTTGAACGCGTAGAGCGCACGCATGTCCAGCGCCGCCCGCGCCGCCGCCCGCGCCTCCTCCGGCGGAATGATCGCCGGCGCATCACGGCCGTGAAGCATGCAGTACACCTGCGTCACATCGGACATCAGTCCTTGCGTCTGGCCGGGGACGACGCCAGGCGCCATGAAATGGTACGCGCCGTGATATATCAGGTCAGGGTCGGCCAGCGCCGTGCAGGCCTCGCGCATCGTCCTCATGTAACCGGCGGGAAGCCCGTCATCATCACCTAGCATCACTACCCACCGGCCAGTCGCGGCATCGGCGGCGCGGTTCCAGTTGTCAGTTACCGGCAGCGGCGTATCACTGCGAAGATAGCGAATGCGCGGGTCGTCAAGGCTCTTTACCAGACCCCGCACATCATCCACGGATGCGTTGTCGGAGACGACGATCTCCCAGCTCGCCTCATCCTGCGCCCGCACGGTGGCGATCGCCTGGGCCAGCAACTCCGCGCGGTTGCGTGTGGGCAGGAGCACCGAAAATTCAGGTGCGCTCATGCGGTGCCATCAGGCGCGGTAGGAGCGCGCCCCCAACGCCAGATATTGCCGACCACCAGCAACTGCGTTCGCGCCGGTGCGGAAAGCATCCGCGCGTCCAGCCACGGCCGGGCCGCATGGCCGAGGCCGCACACCAGGCTGGTCAACCCCAACGCAGCCAGGAAACGCGAAAGCCTGTCCTGGCCGCTTTCGAACCGCCAGGCCTTGTACTTGGTCTCGGGGCGACCGTCAGGCAGACTCAACCCCATAAAACACACTCCTCCGTTTTCCACGGAAAGAAATCGGCTCACTCCTCGACCGAAGCCAACAGACGATGTGGTCACCTTACCCATGAACATCGCCCACGAGGTGCGAGCCTAGTTGACAGATCTTGTGCAGAGAGGTTTTTGTTCGTGACGGCGGTTCCCGGGTTGGACTTCCGATGATGCACGCCACCGCCTACACCAAGCCGCACAGGCAGAGCGGGCAATTGCTATGAGCGAGTTGACGGTCATCCATCTAGCCCGCGGTAGCAATGGCCGTGTACCTCTCGAGCGGTTCCTGGAAAGCTATCGCGCGCACAACGCCGGCGTCGCTCACCAGTTTCTGGTCGTGTTCAAGGGATACGCCGATCAAAATACCTTGACGGAACACGAGGCGCTGGCACGCACGTTTGGCGCCGAAACGCTTAGGCTCGCACGCGACGACCTATTCGACATCGGCGCCTACCACGAAGCCACGCGCGAGATCGACACCCGATATGTGGCTTTTTTCAATTCGTTCAGCGAGATCCTCGCCGACGAATGGCTTGCCCGCCTTTATCACGGCATCCGGCAAGAAGGCGTAGGCCTCGTCGGGGTAACGGGTTCCTGGGAGAGCCAGACATCCAATGCTTTTCAGCTTATGCGGGCACAGCCACTCCCCCACCTTGCGATTCTGTGGCTCTACAAATGGCGTTTCTCACCGCACTTCCCCAATCCGCACATCCGCACAAATGGATTCATCATGCAGCGCGACACGTTCTTGGCGCTTAAGTCTCCACAAACGCGCAGCAAGCAACTCGCCTGGGCCTTTGAAAGCGGACGGAGCAGTATGACTCGACAGATCGAGCGCCAGGGCCTGAAGGTTCTGGTTGCAGGGCGGGACGGCCGATATTTCGCAGCGAGCGATTGGCCACAATCGGCAACATACTGTGCAAACGGCCAATCAAACCTGATCGTTCAAGATAATCACACGCGCAAGTACGGTGATGGTTCCACGGCTACGCGCGACGAGTTCCAGTATCGGGCCTGGGGCAAGGGCGCCACGGCCGATGGCGCGTAGCCGAATTTCTCGAAGAGGAGCTAGGTGGACGAGATGGTGAAAATCGAAACGCACTTGATTGTTTCTGGATTCGACTATCGACCCCGCGGGAACTGACACTCGTATGAACGTCACCTTGACCGGAGCAACCGGGTTTGTCGGAAGACAGATTCTGCATAGCCTCCTTGAACGAGGCTGCTCGGTGAGGGCACTCGTTCGCGATCCGTCCCGTCTATCTGCTCGCCGGACAGGAGGAGCGCTAGAGGTCGTGCAGACGCCAAACTTATTCACCGAGGCGACGCAGCAATTGGAAGAGTTGCTCGAAAGCTCAGAAACGTTGGTGCATGCGGCTTGGTATGCGGAGCCCGGGAAATACCTCACGTCGCCAGAGAACCTTAGCTGCCTCAGCGGCACGCTGAACCTCGCCCGCGCATTCGCGGCGGTCGGCGGCAAGCGATTCATTGGTGTAGGAACCTGCGCGGAATACGACACATCCGCGGGCCTGCTTGCAGCCGATACGCCGTTAGCGCCAAATACGTTGTACGCCGCGTGTAAGGCGGCGGCCGCTCAGGTGCTAGACCATTTCTTTGGTGCAGACGGTATCAGCTTTGCCTGGTGCCGGGTTTTCTACCTGTACGGGGAAGGAGAAGACGAGCGGCGGCTGGTGCCGTATATCCGCGGGCAACTCGAGGCTGGAAAAGAAGTCCTCCTTACTCGCGGCGATCAGGTGCGTGATTTCCTCGACGTCAAAGACGCTGGGCGGATGATCGCCGATGTCGCGCTCGGGAAGCAGCAAGGCCCGGTCAACATCTGCTCAGGTGAAGGGGTGACTGTTCGACAACTTGCCGAGAGCGTCGCCGACGAGTACGGCCGCCGTGACCTGCTGCTTTTTGGGGCGAAACCGGAAAACATCTTTGACCCTCCGCGGATCGTTGGTGTGCCGAGCCACGTATGACGGCAACGGTGCCAAGCTGTTACAAACGGGCGTGCTTCCGATCTCTGAAGAGATGAACGGCTCTATCGCTGCGACGGCGAAAACACACTGACCATCAGAACGCAGTGGCCCGATAAGGCCTTGACCCTGCAGCGCCGCCGCGCGGATGACAGTGCAGGCCCAGTGGATCGATAGGGGAGCGCGTGCTTTTGTCGCAGGACCCTAGGTCAATGGAAAAAGGACGCCGCCGTGCGCGTGTAGGTCTTGACACGCCGCTCCGGCGTTCGCCAACCAACGACGATTTCCTACTGCCTGCCACTCACACGGCCAAGTCACTGGAGCCCGATGTTCTGAGCGGGTAGGTCGAGCATTCGAACTCACTATTAACAGCACGCGCCTACAGCGAACAACCCACGTGAAAGCCGACGAACAGCGATAATGGCCTCTGCGAATGCCCGCACACGCACGACCACTGGAAGGATTCGTCGTGAAATTCGCCCTGGCCAGCTACGGAACTCGCGGCGACGTGGAGCCCTGCACGGCTGTGGGTCGCGAACTGCAGCGCCGCGGGCACGAGGTCCGCATGGTCGTTCCGCCCAACCTAGTGCCCCTCGTCGAGTCCGCCGGCCTTTCGGCGTCCGGCTACGGGCCCGATCAGCAGGACGGCTTCTGGGACACCGACTTCCTCGGCAAGTTCTGGAACGTCCCCGAGGTGAGGAGGCGATGGCGCGAAGCCCAGGACTTGCTTGCCCAGTCCTGGGCGGAGATGAGCGCCACCCTCACATCGCTCTCCGACGGTGCCGACCTGGTGTTCACCGGCCCCGGCTTTCCGGGGATCGCGGCGAACGTGGCCGAACACCTCAACGTGCCATTGGCCACGATGCACTACTTCCCCATGCGACCCAACGGGCAGCTCGCGCCTCACCTGCCGGCGCCGGCCGTGCGCACCGCGATGAGCGCTCTGGACTGGGTGCAATGGCGAGTGACGAAGAACGCCGAGGACGCCCAGCGCCGCGAACTCGGCCTGCCGAAGGCGAAAGGCCCTGCGCCACAACGGATGGCCGACCGGGGCGCACTGGAGATCCAGGCCTACGACGAGGTCTGCTTTCCCGGGCTGGCCGCCGAATGGGCCAAATGGAACGGCCAGCGGCCCTTTGTCGGCACGCTGACGATGGAGTTGACGACGGACTCCGACGACGACGTCGCGGCGTGGATCGCCGCCGGAACGCCCCCGATCTGCTTCGGTTTCGGCAGCACATCCGTTGATTCTCCGGCCAATACACTCAACATGATTGCTAACGCCTGCGCGCAGCTGGGCGAGCGGGCGCTGGTCTGCTCCGGGAAAACGGACTTCACTGGTACGGCACAGTTTGACCACGTCAAGGTGGTGGGCCCGGTGAATTACGCAGCGGTCTTTCCCGCCTGCCGCGCGGTGGTCCACCACAGCGGCGCGGGCACCACGGCGGCGGGCCTGCGCGCGGGAGTCCCGACGCTGAGCCTCTGGAGTTTGAGCGATCAGAAGATCTGGGCCGGCCAGGTTCAACGTTTGAAAGTTGGCCTGGCGCGGCACTTTCCGAGCACCACTCTGGATTCGTTGGTCGCTGACCTCGGACAGATCCTGGCACCGGAGTACGCCATCCGCGCTCGCGCGATCGCGGCGCGGATGACGAAACCTGCCGAGAGCATCGCGACCACGGCCAACCTCCTGGAGAAATTTGCCACGTGAGGTAGCGGGGTTGCCATGCACATCGTCGCTGACAGAACCAAATGGGTTCAGCAGGAGTTCTTGACGCGAGGAAACATTCGTAATTATTTGCCGAATCCCGCGCCAAGCCCCCGAACCGCGCAGCCGATAGGAACCCGGGTTCCACGTTGGCTATTATTGACCAAACTGTCAGTAATCGTACGTCGTCGCCCACAGGGTCGCGCTGTACGCAACCGCAGTGGGGGAATCGGCATCTCTTCGCAACTACTTTGTTCGCTGCTCAATAACAAGGTACTTCTCGACCGCGTCGCAGCCGGCGCGCGAAGGAGAGGCCCGCAGTGACCGCGATAAGGAAAGCAGCGACCGCACCGAAAGTCAGCGTGGTATCGACCACGCACAACCAGCAGACCTACGTCCGCGACACCCTGGACGGCTTCCTCGCCCAGCAGACCGATTTTCCGATGGAGGTCATCGTCGCCGACGACGCGTCGACCGACGCCACACCCCGAATCATCCGCGAGTACGCCGACCGCCACCCGCACCTGTTCCGGCCCATCCTGCGGTCCAAGAACGTCGGCCTCAACGCCAACCTCACCGGCGCCCTGTCCGCCGCGCGTGGTGACTACATCGCGCTGTGCGAGGGCGACGACTACTGGACCGACCCGTCGAAGCTGAGCAAACAGGTGCAGCTGCTGGACGCCGAACCCCGCACGACCGTGTGTTTCCACCCGGTGCAGGTGGTCTGGACCAACGAACGCGCAGAGGACGAGAAACTCGTCCACACCCTGTACCGCAAGTTCGAAGAGACCTTCCTTCCGAAGTTTCCGCCGCCGTTTCGGGCCGGCGACCTCAGCTTCGAGACCTTGATCTCGCGCAACTTCATCCAGACCAACTCGGTGATGTACCGCCGCCTCTCCCGCTACGACGACATCCCGGCCGACGTCATGCCCCTGGATTGGTACCTGCACGTCCGCCATGCCGCCGAAGGCGGTATCGCCATGCTGCCCGAGACGATGGCCGTGTATCGCCGCCACCCGCGCGGCATGTGGTACAAGTCCATCACCGATCCCGCCACCTTCTGGCGCACGCAAGGCCCCGCGCACGCGGCGACATTGGACGCCATGCTCGACGTCGTCTGCGGCGACCCCGTGCACGAGTCGATCGTTGCCAAAAACGCCAACTGGGTGCTCAGCGCGATCGCCAAGCAGGTCCCAGATCCTGAGGGTCAGGAACTTCTGGTGCAAACCACGGCCCAGTACCCGCGCATCGCGACGCTGGCATTGCAGAATCGCTGGACCAAAACGCTCGGCGGGCGTGTGAAGAGGTTGCGGCGCAAGCTCACTCGCAACGCCGGTGCCCCGAAGAAGGGTGCTGGGCGCCGTGTCGACGAACAACTGAGTGCCTGAGGATGGGTGTCACCGGCGACGCCACCGTCGCGTACCTGGGCTGGCATGGGCTGGGCAACCTTGGCGACGACGCGATCTACGACGCGGTTCGGGGCCAGTTGCAGGGCGCAACCTTTCTCGATCTGCCGCGCCTTCCCCACCAACTGATCTATGCAACCGTCACGGCGGCAATGGGTTTGAACCGATCGCTGCGGCGCAGCAGCCAAGTCGTGGGTGGCGGAACGCTCGTCGGGCGCAGCCAGTGGCGGCTCTTGGTCAACCGAGGCTTGGCGCTCACCAAAGACAATGCAAGCTACGCGATCGGCGTCGGCGTGGAAGATCCGGCGTTCGGCGGACGCAATAGCGGCTCGGGCAGGGGCGAACTGAGGCGTTGGGCGCCGATACTTTCCAAGTTCCGTACCGTGTCCGTGCGGGGGCCGCGCAGCGCCGAGCTGCTGTCCGACATCGGGTTGGACGTCGAGGTATCCGGCGATCCGGCGCTGCTTCTCCCCCGGCCCGCCGTAACCCCCGAAGACGGCCTGATCGGAGTGAATCTCGGCTTCGGCGACGATCTTTGGGGACACGACCCGACGCAGTTGGCGGACGAGATAGCCGGCGCCGTCAAGCAACTGTCCTCCCATGGCTACCGCTTCGTCGGGATACTGATGAATCCGGAAGACAGACGCTGGACCGAAGTGGCGCTGAGGGACATTCCGGAAGCGGAGATGGTGCTGCCGGCCAACCCCGATGCGGCGGCGCGGGAACTGGCCCGCTGTTCCGTCGCGATCGTCACCCGCCTGCATGCGAGCGTCCTGGCTTCGCTCTCGGACACGCCGGTCGTTTCGCTGGAGTACCAACCGAAATGCCGGGACTTCGCGCTTGCGATCGACGACGAACGGTCACTGGTTCGCACCGACGAGGTGAGCAGCGGCGCCGTCGTCGACCGGGTGTTCGATGCGATCGGGAACGCGTCCAGCATCCGGAGCAGGAAGCGCACCGCCGTCGCACGCCTGAAACGGCGCCTCGAAGGCGAATACGCGGAGCTGGCAAGCGAGTTGGGTCTCGCCTCGTGATACCGCTGCGAAAAGGGTTGGAGCTGAGGTGGATCAAGCGCGGCGGGCGCATCGCCGATCTTCCCCGCCGCTTGCCGCTGGCGGAGCGCAAGACCGAGATCGAATCGTCAGCACGCACAACCGAGAAGCTCGGCGCCCTGCCCCTGGCCGAGGCCTATGGGCAGCCCGGTGCGACCCGGAAGCCCAAACAGGTCCGGGCCGCGTCGTGGCAGGGCGACCTGTACGCCTACCTGGTGGGCCGGCACGACCCCGCGATCGTCGTGGAGTTCGGATCGGCGTTCGGGGTATCCGGCATGTACCTGTCCTCGGCGCTTCGGCGGGGCTGGATGTATTCGTTCGAGATCAACCCCTCCTGGGCCGACATCGCAGAACGAAACATCAACTCCGTCACCGATCGCTACACCCTGACGCGGGGCGCCTTCGAAGACCACGTCGGCGCCATCCCCGACCCGATCGATCTGGCCTTGGTGGACGGGATCCACACCCGAGACTTCGTGACCCGGCAATGGCAGATCTTGAAGCCCCGGATGGCCCCGGGTGGCTGCGTGCTGTTCGATGACATCGACTTCAACCGCGGGATGGGCGAAGCCTGGCGGGATATCTGCGCCGATCCTCAGGTGGTCGGTGCTGTCGAAGTGTCCAAACGGTTGGGCCTTGTCGAATTGGCGTCCTAAGCCCTGCCCCCCGCACATTGGCGATCCCCTGACGGCCGGTCGGTAGAACCGGCAATAATGGCCCCGACGTCGCCGACAGGCGGGACGACTCGGAAGGCAGGACGTGGCGTGAAGTTTGCCCTGGCGAGCTACGGAACTCGCGGCGACATCGAACCGGCCGCCGCCGTTGGCGTCGAACTACTGCGCCGGGGGCACGAGGTTCGCATGGCCGTGCCGCCCGAACTCGTCAGCTTCGTCGAGTCGGTCGGGCTCACCGCGGTTCCGTACGGCCCGAAGGTGCAGGACTTTCTCGACGAGGAATTCCTTCGGAATATGTGGACCGATACCTTTCGCAATCCAATCAGGTCGATATCCAGAGTCTGGGAGCCCCTTATCCGCTACTGGAGCGACGCGAGCACCACCTTGAAATCGCTGGCCGACGGCGCCGACCTGCTCGCGACGGGCCTGAATTTCGAACAGGCTGCGGCCAACGTCGCCGAGTATTACGACATCCCGTTCGCCTCGCTGCACCACTACCCGATGCGAGCCAATGGCCAACTCGTCCCGAGCATGCCGTCGACCGCGGTCCGCTCGACGATGACGGCGATCGAATGGCTGTTCTGGCGCTCGACGAAAAAGGCCGAGAACGAGCAGCGCCGGCAGCTCGGCCTGCCCAAGGCGACACGTCGCTCGCCGCGACGGATGGCCGAACGCGGGTCGCTGGAAATACAGGCCTACGACCAGGCGTGCTTCCCGGGGCTGGCCGACGAATGGGCGAAATGGGGCAGCCGCCGGCCCTTCGTCGGCGCCCTGACGATGGAATTGCCGACGGACGGCGACGACGACATCACGTCATGGATTGCCTCAGGAACAGCCCCCATTTGCTTCGGCTCCGGGAGCATACCGCTCGAATCCCCCGCGGCCACCGTAGAGATGATCAGCTCAGCCTGTGCACGGTTGGGCGAGCGGGCGCTAATCTGCTTCGGCGGCACCGACTTCAGCGACGTCCCGCATTTCGACCATGTCAAAGTGGTCGGCACGGTGAATTACGCGACCGTCTTTCCCGCCTGTCGTGCCGCCGTTCACCATGGCGGCGCGGGCACCACGGCTGCGAGCCTGCGCGCGGGGACCCCCACGCTGATTCTCTGGAGTTCGGGAGATCAGCCGTACTGGGGAGCTCAAGTCAAACGGCTCAAGGTTGGCATGGCACGACGCTTTTCCGCCACGAGCCAAGAGTCGCTGGTTGCCGACTTGCGCACCATCCTTGCCCCCCAGTACGCCACGCGGGCTCGCGAGCTCGCCAGCCGGATGACCAAACCCGCCGAAAGCGCGGCGACCGTCGCCGACCTTCTGGAAGACGCAGCCCGCCGGGCACCGGCTGAGTAGACCCAGAACGGTCGCGCTCTAGCGAAGATCCGTGGAAGCGCTCGAAGAACATCAGGCGCCGCCACGGAGGTTTACGCTGATTAAAAGTGGTATTCACCTTCTAGACAGGGGGCCGCTTTGACTGAACACAGATGTCGGGTGTGCGGCGAAGCTCTTCGAAAGGTCCTCGACCTCGGACGGCAGCCGGTCTCAAACGCATTTGTGAGGCCCGACGAGACCGCGAAGGTGCCCTTCTACCAACTTGAAGTCGGTATGTGTGCATCGTGCACGATGGTGCAGCAGCTGAATCAGGTTCCCCCGGACGCAATGTATCGCGTGGATTACCCCTATCGCGCCTCCGGCTCCGCCCTGATCCGCAGGCACGGTGAGGATGTTGCCCAGCAGATTATGCAGATGTGCGCAGGCGAACGAGGGGATCCGTTCGTCGTTGAGATCGGGTGCAACGACGGCGTCATGCTGAAGACACTCCGCAAGGCAGGGATACGACACCTGGGTGTGGACCCCGCCGCGAGCGCGGCCGATGTCGCCCGTGCGCAGGGCATCGCCGTATGTACAGAGTTCTTTGACGAGCCAACGGCCGGCCAGATCCGCGATGAGCACGGCCCGGCCGACATCATCTATTCGGCGAACACGATCAGCCATATCTCCGACCTCGACTCGATATTCCGTGGAATCGACTTGCTGCTTGCTCCCGACGGGTTACTCATCATCGAGGACCGCTACCTCGGTGATATCCAAAAGTGTGTCTACTTCGATCAGATCTACGACGAACACTTCTACCTGTTCTCCGTGGGCTCGGTGCAATCGCTGGCAGTTCGGTTCGGCCTCGAACTGATTGACGCCCAACACCTCCCACTGCACGGAGGTTCGATTCGTTACACCCTCGCCCGCGCAGGCACCAGGAATGCCGCCGCCAACGTCGCCGAATACTTGGCGCAGGAAACAGCCGATGGGATTGCCGAAGACGCAACGTTTGTTCGGTTCACGACCAACCTCGAACGCATCCGCGCGGACCTACTCCGTCTCCTACGCGACTTACGATCCGACGGCAAGCGCATCGTCGGGTATGGAGCCACATCCAGAAGCGCTACGGTGATGAACTTCTGTGATATCGGCCCGGATCTCATTCCCATGGTGTGTGATTCGACCCCCGAAAAGCAGGGTTGCCTGGCACCCGGCTCGAATGTTCCCGTGTGTTCACCTGAAGCCTTCTCCCACCCCTATCCCGACTACGCATTGCTGTTCGCCTGGAACCACGCCGACGAGATCATGACGAAGGAGCGCTTGTTTCACGAGAACGGCGGACGCTGGATCTTCTACGCGCCGCAGGATGTCCGCCTCGTCTGATCATCGGCTCCGGGCGACGTCCAGGCCAGCCAAAAGTGTTGAGAGACAGTGCCTCTTGTAGATTCAGGGGTTGAGCTCAGCGCGCGGGTTTCATCAGCAGGCCCTGGCCGGTGGGCAGTGAGCAGATTTTCACACCCAGCTCGCCGGCGACCTCATCCATGGCGATGCGCTGCTCGTCGCGTCCGCGATTCGCGTAGTCGTCCAGCAGCACGAAGGCGCCGGGTGTGAGGCGCGGCCAAAAGTAGCGCAGCGCGGCGACTTCGGGGGGCGCGCAGTTCATGTCGATGTGCAGGTAGGCCACCGACGTCGCCTCGACCTGCTCGAGTGTCTCCGGGACCGCGCCCACGATGATGCGCTGGTTTTTCCATTGCGAGAAATTGGCGCGGACGCCATCGACTCCGTTGACGTACATCCCGTTGCGGAGGTGTCCCTCGCTCGTCTCCAGCGCTCCGGCCCGGCGTTCGTTGTCGCTGACGAACCGCGGGTCAAGCCCGGCGAAGGTGTCGAGCAGGTAGAACGTCTTGCCCAGCCGATCCCAATCGAGGTACTCCATGATGGCGCTGCTCAAAAACCCGTAGCTGACGCCACACTCGACGAAATCGCCCTCGAGGTGGCTGGCGCTCGCGGCGGCCCACAGCCCCACGTGTACGCGCCATTGCCACTGGTACCAGTCCTCGTTACCGAGGGATTTGGCGCCGCGCCGGTAAGCGCGCTGGAAGTCGGGATCGTCGAGGAATCCGTGGAAGTTGTTGAACGTGATCAACGCGTCGTTGGCGTAGACGTCCGGCAGCAGCGTGCGCGCGAGCCAGTATTCGGTGCGCACCCACCACATCCTGAGGCGGGTGCCAGCTGTCAGCCCTGTTGCCACGGCGGCAACCATAACATCGGCGCGCACGGCGTCCCGGGGAAACGCGACGGGAGCGCGGTGATCGTGTTTCGACCATCCCTCGCCGGAGGGCAAACCGTTTCGTACACCTAGGGTTTCAGCAATCTCACTTGCGCCACAGCACGCCGGTGCCGTCGATCTCGACGATCTCCGATGTCACGCCGTGTTGCGTTCGGTAGTCGGTCACGGCTTGCGCGCACGCCTTGATCGCGTGGTAGTCGTCGACGATGCAAAAGCCCCCGGGCGACAGCCGCGGGTAGAGCGCATCGAGCGCCTGAATCGTCGACTCATACAGATCGCCATCCAGCCGCAACACCGAAATGCGGTCGATCGGGGCGTCCTGCAGGGTGTCCTTGAACCACCCCGGAACAAACCGGACCTGGTCATCGAGCAACCCATAGCGCTCGAAATTCGCTTTGACGTGATCTTGCGGCACGCCCAGGATGCGCGCGTGGCGATGCAGCCTAATCCCTTTATCCGCCTTGTAATTGACGGTGTCCGGGGGCGGGACACCCGCGAACGAATCGCACAGCCATACGGTGCGCTTCTCGTCCCCGTGGGCCGCGAGCACGGCACGCATCAGGATGGAGGCGCCGCCGCGCCACACACCGCACTCGACCAGGTCGCCGGGCACGTCCTCTTCCAGCACCGTCTCGACGCAGTTCTGCAAGCTGGTCAGCCGCTTCATGCCGATCATCGTCAGGGCATCCGCCGGCCAGTCCAGGCCGAGATCACGCGCCTGCTTGTTGAACGGACGCTTCCGCACGAGCATCAAGTTGCGGGTGCTGAACAAGGGTCGACCGAGGCGGTACAACCCGACCGGCACCAGCTCGTCGCTGCCGTACCTGGTGAGGTCACGCCGGAGCAGGTCGAGGTATGCAAACCGCGTGTCGTGATCCGTCACGGCCAAAACTGCCCCTTAATCCGCAAGCCAGTAGTACCGGTAGAGCCTAGACGCCGCATGGGCGCCGTTAATGCGTTTCGCAGTGTATCCGTTGCCCCGCTCAGCGACTTCGCTCCGCGGGAATGCCCGGGACGCAACGCCCCGAGCGGGCGAACTCTTCCAGCAGGTCGACGGCGCGACCTGCGCTCTCGGCGGGTTTGCTCATCCGCGCCGCAAGCTCACGGGCACGGGTGAGGTACTCCGGCGCCAGGATCTTTCGCAGGTCCGCGACCAGGGACTCGGGCGTGGTGGCCGAGAACCGCCGGGACGTGCCCACCTTCAGCTGCTTGACGTGAGACCCCCACATCGGCTGATCACCCGCCGTCCAGAGGATCAGCGTGGGAACCCCGGCGCGCAGGCCCGCCGCCGTGGTGCCCGATCCGCCGTGGTGCACGACGGCACGGCAGGCGGGGAAGATCTTCGTGTAGTTGACGACGCCGACGACCTTGACGTGCTCGAGCTGCGGGACGTCGCTGAAGTCGCTCCAGCCGGAACAGATCAGGGCCCGCTCCCCCAGCTCCGCGCACGCGTCGCCGATCATGCGGACCGTATCGGCGGGTGTCTCGGCGACCGGCATGCTGCCGAAGCCGAAACAAATCGGCGGCGTTCCCTGGGCGATCCACGACAAGGTCTCGTCGTCGGAGTCCGTCGGCAGTTCCATGGTCAGCGAACCCACGAAAGGCCGTTGCGTGCCCCACTTCTTCCATTCTTCGGCCAACCCGGGGAAGCAGACGTCGTCGTACGCCTGAATCTCCAGCGAACCGCGTTCGGCGATGCGTCGCGGTGAGGCGACCGAGGCGGTCGGCAGGCCGAGCTCGCGGCGCTGCCGATCCTCGGCCTTCTTGTTCATCCGCCAGCACATCCAGTCGTATATCGACATGCCGGTGCGGACCAGGGGCCCGGGCACCTTCGGCAGGAGACGACCGTTGGGACGCATCGGGATGTAGTGCAGCGTGGCCATCGGAATGCCGTAATAGTCGGCGACGTTGATGGCCAAATCCTGGTAAAGCTGGCCACTGAACAGCAAATCGGCACCGGCGCCCACCGACATCAGCGCCGAGCTCATTTCCTGCCAGTTGCGCAGCACCGGTTCCCAGGCTTCGCGCATCAAACTGATGGGTCCCCTGACGAAATTCTTCCAGAAGTCCCGGATGAACTCGTCGCTCCAAAAGTCGTGCATATCCGGCCCATAGCCGATCGCCGGAAGACCGGCCGCTTCGGCCAGACCGACGAGATTGGGCGGGACGGCCATCCGAACCGAATGGCCGCGGCGCATCAGCTCACGACCGATGGTGAGGCAAGGTTCTATATCCCCACGCGTTCCATAGCTTGCCACAGCAAATTTCATCGCGATTAATACCTTAATCAATCCCCGACGGCATGGGCAACTTTGACTGCAGCGCTTTCGCTCGGTAATCTGCGGCCCGCCATTGGCCCTGCGGTGTGGTCAGAGACAGTGAATGTAGTTGTTTCGCAACGGATTTGGCAGCCCGAGGCCAGACACGATCGCGAGCGCGCACCGGTACAGTCGAGCGCGACGAACCCAACCCCATCGGCCTTTCCCCCCGACCGTAGAAGTATGACGACCCCGGGTGGTTTAGCTGAACCCCAGGTATCGCCGCCTGATCATATGTAAGTCTGCCAGACGATCGACAGCGTGTCTCAGAAAAATCAGAAGTCGATCCGGATGGCGCCGCACGCCCCGATTCGATAGCTGAGTCAGCTATCCGCCCTGCACAACGGCTGCGGCGGGCTAGCTGGAACGGGACCGACTCCGCGAGCTGACGAAGTTCTCCACGACGTCGGCGGCCTTGACCACGCTGTCGGCCGGCTTGGTCATCCGGGCACCGATCTCGCGGGCGCGCGCGGCGTAGTCCGGGGCCAGGATCCGCCGCAGGTCCGCCACCAACGATTCCCGGTCGGTTGCCGAAAACCGGCGTGTGGTACCAACTTTCAGCCGTTTGAGCTGGGCTCCCCAGACGGTCTGATTGGCGTCCATCGACAGAATCAGGGTGGGAACCCCGGAGCGCAGGCTCGCGGCGGTGGTGCCCGAACCGCCGTGGTGGACCACCGCACGGCAGACGGGAAAGATCGTCGCGTAGTTGACCGGGCCCACCACCTTGACGTGATCGGCCAGGGGCACGCCGCTGAAGTCGCTACGGCCGGCGGCGATCAGCGCCCGCTCCCCCAGCTGCGCGGACGCCGAGCTGATCATCTCGACGGTGTCGGCCGGGGATTCGACCGGCATGCTGCCGAAGCCGAAGAAGATGGGCGGGGTCCCGCCGCGAATCCAGGACATCACCTCGTCGTCGGCTTCGGTGGTCAACTCCATCGTCAGCGGGCCGACGAAGGGCCGCAGGCCATCCCATTTCGCCCACTCGGCGGCCAGACCGGGGAAGCAAACCTCGTCGTACGCTTGGATTTCCAGCGATTCACGGTCGGCGATGCGCCGCGGCGACGGTCCCTTCGCCTTCGGCAGCCCCAGTTCTCGGCGCTGGGTGTCCTCGACCTTTTTGTTCAGGCGCCAACAGAACCAGTCGAACGCGGTCATCGCCGAGCGGGCCAGCGGCGGCGGCAGGATCGAGACGACCTGGCCGTTGGGCCGCATGGGGACGTGGTGCAGCGTGGCCAGCGGAAGGTCGTAGTACTCGGCGACGTTGGCGGCCGGCTCCTGGTAGCTCTGCCCCGCGAATACCAGGTCGGCTCCGTCGGCCAGCGACATCAACGTGGTGTTCATCTGCGCCCAGCACTGATCGCTGAGGTCCCACATCTCGCGCCACATGCCGCGCATTTCCCGGATCTTCCAGAAGCCGCGGAAGAACGACGTCCAGAAGTCGCGGTACACGTCGAGCCAGGCCTGCGATTCCAGCCCATACGGGACGGCCGTCAGCCCCGCGGCTTCGGTGAAGCTGACCGAGTCGGGCGGGACGGCCATGACCATGTCGTGCCCGCGGCGCTGCAGTTCGCGCGCTACCACCAGGGAAGGCTCGATATCACCGCGCGTCCCATAACTGGCCAGCACACATTTCATCGCGAATCCACGCCCTTCGGTTGCGCCGTCATTTGAAGCACCGACATCACTGTAAATATCGACGAAACTTCACAGCACCGGTTTGCGCGACTACCTCGGGGACGAACTAAGGGCAGCTGCGACTCAGGCTTTGCGCCACAGCACGCCGGTGCCGTCGATCTCCTCGATCTCGGCAGTCACGCCATGTTGCGTACGGTAGTCGGTCACCGCCTGCGCGCACGCGGCGATGGCGTGGTAGTCGTCGATGATGCAAAAGCCCCCGGGCGACAGCCGCGGGTAGAGCGCATCGAGCGCCTGAATCGTCGACTCATACAGATCGCCATCCAGGCGCAACACCGAAATGCGGTCGATCGGGGCGTCCTGCAGGGTGTCCTTGAACCAACCCGGAACAAACCGGACCCGGTCATCGAGCAACCCATAGCGCTCGAAATTCGCCTTGACCTGCTCCTGGGGTATGGCCAGCACGCCGGCGGCGCGATGCAACTTGATGCCCTTGTCCGCCTCGTAGTGCTCGGTGTCCGGCGGAGGTACGCCTTCGAAGGAGTCGCACAGCCACACGGAACGCTTCTCGTCGCCGTACGCCGACAGCACGGCACGCATCAGGATCGACGCCCCACCCCGCCACACACCGCACTCGACGAGATCACCGGGAACGTCGTCTTTCAGGACCGTCTCGACGCAATGCTGCAAACTGGTCAGCCGCTGCATGCCGATCATCGTCAACGCGTCCGCCGGCCAGTCCAGGCCGAGGTCACGCGCCTGCTTGTTGAACGGGCGCTTGCGCACCAGCAGCAGATTGCGGGTGCTGAAGAGGGGACGCCCGAGGTAGTTCCAGCCGACCGGCACCAACTCGTCGCTGCCGTATCGGGTGAGATTGCGTCGCAGCAGCTCAAGATAGGCGGAACGGGTGTCTAGAAAGGGAGATCGCATGTCACGATCGGTAACGGTCAAGGGTGCCCCTTAGTTCAGATGAAGTACTGGCGGTGATGCGCTCGACCACGTCGAGGCCGTCAATGCGTGTCGCAGTTGTCCAACTAGCTCGCCTGCCCGGCCTCCTTGACCTGTCCCCCCGCTACCGGGTGACCATCCCTGCCCTACCGGGCAGTAGCAACCATCATAGGCGTTAAATTTGTGCGGCCTCGGCTGCTGGATGGGTGCGGGACGATGCCCCTTAGCGGCGCCCGGCGTGTTCGACGGCGGGACGGCCCGAATCGGTCGCGGGAGCCTTGGGTTGCTCGCCGATCCATTCGAGCAACGCGCCCAGACCGTCGTCGAGAGTGGCCTTCGGATGCCAGCCCAGCTCGGTCTGCGCCGGTCCGATGTCGCAGCTCGCGGCGCGCACGTCGCCGTCGCGGAATTTCGGCACGACGGTCGGTTCGGGCGCGCCGCACATGGCGGCGATCTTGTTGGCCAGCTCATGGATGGTGGTCGCGCTGCCGGACCCGATGTCGAGGCAGCGCGGCTGCGTCGCGGGCCGCTGCACGGCGGCGAAGAGGGCGTCGACGACGGCATCGATGTAGACGAAGTCCCGTACGATCCGGCCGTCCTCGTAGACCTCCAGCGCAAGCCCCTGCCGCGCCAACCGTGCGAACAGCGCGACGATCCCGGTATACGAATTGGTCAGTGACTGGCCCGGGCCGTAGACATTTTGCAGCCGCAGCACGCTGAGGTTGGTGTCGTGCGCGGCCGTCCAGGCCGCCAACAGGTGTTCCTGAGCCAGCTTGGTCGCCGCGTACACGTTGGTGGGCCGGGGCTCCGTTCGGTCGGCGCGGCTGGGCAGCGGCACGGCCTGTTCGCCCGCCGGCCCCTGCGGATCCCAGACACCGGCGAGAAGTTGTGCGTGGCTGCGGGGTTTCGGATAGAAAACCTGCTCGCCGGATTGCCACGCACCCTCGCCGTAGACCGCCCGCGACGACGCCAGGACCAGTTGCTCGGGCACGCTTCCCGAGCGGCTCAGGGCGTCCAGAAGCTGAGTGGTTCCAACGACATTCACCGAACCGTGGCGCGTCGCCTCCGACAGCGACTGTGCGGTTCCGGTCTCGGCCGCCAGATGGACGACTTGCGACGGGCGGAACAACCGCAACACGGCGTCCCAGTCGGGCGCATGGGTGACGTCGCCGGTGAACAGCCGCACGGCGCGCGGCAGCTCGATCGGCCGGGCGCCGCCGTGCACCTGGGGATGCAAGACGTCCATCACCGCGACGTCGTATCCGGCCTCGACGAGACGGTGTGAGAGCGCCGACCCGATGAATCCTGCCCCACCACTGATGAGCACGGACGCTGACAAGAATCGACGCCTTTCTTTCGTGTGCAGAGGAAATTACGCAACCGGCGCGCATCGCCGCGCGGTCCGGTCGATCATATCGGGGACTCTAGGCGGCATCACAGGATTCCGCGAAGCGGACCGACGGCGTCTCGAATTCGCACAAAGCGCGCGAACGAAGCGGGCGAAAGGGGTTAGGCCCAGGTCCCCCGGTGCCGATGCGCCATTGCCAGCACCTCCATCACCGGGCGGGCGATGACCGGCCGGAAGATACGGAACAGCATGCTGTTCGATAAACCATGAAAGTCCTCGAATGCCTTGCGGAAATCCCGTTCGCTCTCCCGGTAGGACGCGAAAACACGGTCCAGTGTTGACATGTCGATCGGATCGTCCTGGGCGGCCTCGCGTAATGCTTCGTAGACCAACGAGATCCAATCCGCGCCGAAAAGGCTGGGCACCGGCCCGCAGTGCCGTTGGCGGTGCAGACCGGGGGTGAGGAACTCCTCGATAGCGTCCTCGTCCTGGGTATGCAGCTCGACCGGCAGCTCGGTGGAAATCCGCTTCATTTCCCGGCGCCAGTCGTCGAGAAGATTCGCGTAATCGACGAATACGCGCGGCACCCCGCGAGTGTTGCGCTCGGCGAGGATGTTGCATTTCAGCCATAAGGCACTCGCGAGCGCGGGAGAGACGTGCCAGGACTTCACAATCGAGGAGATGACCTCCTGCGGATGACGTACCGCGATCACCGACGCGACGTCGAATCCGGCCTGACGCGCCGCCTCGAACCACAGGTCGGACAGGGTGGTGATTCTGGGCTCCTTGATCACCACCAGCGGCGCCGCGGGCAGGGTGGACAGATACGCGGCGATCTTCGCGACGCAGGCCTTGCTCTCACCGGGATCGACCGCGCCGTCGTCCAGAAACCGCAATGACGGGTCGTACCAATTGGTCCCGAGCCGGCGAAGGATCGTCTCGTTCAGCGAAATGGCCGCCCGCGGTTCCCAGTAGCCGAGCGGATTATTCGCGTCGGCGCCCAACATCGCAGCAGGAAGTGTGCCGCCGCACAGCGAGAGCACCCGGGTGAGCGCCGAGGTTCCGGACCGTTGCGGGCCGAGGACGAACAACACAACCGGACGGGTGGAATCAGAGGCGTTGTCGGCTTGTTTGCTCGTCCGGGCCAATCTCATCGCGAATCGAACCTTTCACTTCTCGGGCATCTAACCGGCTTCGGGAATTCCGTTGTTATTCACGTCTTTCCGAGCTGATGCGGGCCTGTCCGGGACGGGCGCGCAGCAATCACCGGAGCCAACCCGATTGCGCACATCATTAAGTCAGGGCCTGAATCTCGGCCCCGCAACATCTTTGACGAAAAGAGGAGATTACCTACCGAACTCCTCATACGGAGTCAGCTATGACTTGCGACCGTCAACTTCGCCCCCCGGGTCAGTTTCGTCGGATCATTGTGCCCGCTAAGGACTATAGCCGGGGCACACCGTTCACGACATGATTTTTACGAATCCGTTTTGTTTACTTAACTTTTGGATGGCAACGCGCAGAACGACACGACGACAGCGATTGTTATGCCTGGCGCGAATTGCATCGGCGAGGCCGGTAAGCCATATCCGCACACCCATGCCGCGGCCTTGGACAGACCGGCCGTGCATTCCGCGAACGCAAGCATGGTTACTCTAACAAACGATCTGAGCCGCCGTGCGTGAACCACGCCGGTGACCCAAGTTTGGTGGAGACAAGCGCGCTGACCAGTGCGACGGCTCCCCTAGGCCCAGGCTCCCCTGCGTCGATGCACCATCGCGGCCACCTCGAGGATCGGCTTGACGATGAACGGCCTGAACACCCGGCGGACCACGCTGTTGGTCCGCGTGTGGAATTCGGTGAAGGCCATGCGGAAATCACGCTCGCCGGCCTGATAGGCCTCGAAAACCCGATCGAGTGTCGATACGTGCAGCGGGTCGTCCTGCGCCGCCCCGCGCAGCGCTGCGTAGACGGCGGAGATCCAGTCGCTACCGAAGTGGTCGGCCACCGGTCCGCAGTATCTCTGGCGGCGAAGATCGGGAGTGAGGAACTCCTCGATCGCGCTCTCCTCGGCGGTGTCCAGATCGATGTCGAGCGTCGTGGCGATGCGCTTCACCTCTCGGTGCCAGTCGTCGAGAAGGTTGGCGTAGTCGACGAACACCCGCGGCATGCCGCGGGTATGCCGCTCGGCCAGCAGGTTGTATTTGAGCCACAGGGCACTCGAGAGCTCCGGCGAGGTTTGGACGTACTTCGCGGTCGAGGCGACGACCTCCTGCGGGTGACGCAGCGCGATGACCGCGGCGACGTCGAACCCGACCTGGCGCGCCGCCTCGAACCAGAGTTCGGAGAGCGCGGTTATCCTCGGCTCCTTGATCACCACCAGCGGCGCAGCCGGCAGCGTGCCCAGGTAGGCGGCGATCTCTGCGATACACGCGGCCTTTTCCTCCGCGCCGAACGCGAGCTCCTCTTGCAGCCGCATCGTCGGGTCGTACCAGTTGCTGTCGTGGCGACGCAGGATCGACTCGTTGAGCATGATGGCCGCGCGCGGCTCCCAATAACCGCGCGGGTTGTTCCCGTCGGCGCCGCACATCCCCGCCGGCAGCGTGCTCCCGCACAGCGACAGCACCCGGGTCAGCGCGGACGTCCCCGACCGCGCCATGCCCAGCACGAACAGCGCGACGGGGCGGACAGTGGTTCCCGAACGGGCTGGGCGCGCCAGCAGGCCGGCGCTTTCGGCGGAGTGGCTCGTCCGGGCAGGCGTCATCGCGGAACCCAACCTTTCAGTTCGCTCTGGCGGGCCCCCGGGATCTGGGGCCATTATGCATGACTTTGCAATTTCGGGTGCGATGTTCAATTACTCGTTTCCGGCAATGCCACCGCGGCTTCGAACCACGCCTCCGGCAACGTCAATTTAGGGTCAAATATTGGTGAATCCTGTGTATTTCCAATGTCTCCGCATAAAGGTGAGATTGAGGGTTGCGGATTGTTGCGCGGGTTTGCCGCATCCGCGGCGACGGCGCGGGGGCGACGGCGCCCTTCGGTGAGTTATTCGGCCGGGACGGCGTCTGCGGCCGGCGGTGCGCCGACGCCGGTGTCACCCCATCCGCGCGCCCGCCGCTTGAAGCGTGACTTCAGGGACAGCGCGCGCTTCTCCACCAGGAACCAGCTGAGCGCGGCCAGCGGGAGGGTGGCGGTGGCGGCGACGACCGCGAACACCAGCGGAGGCAGGAAGGCCAGCCCGCAGATGACCAGCAGCTGCTGCATCGGCCACGCGTAGATGTAGACGCCGTAGGAAAGGTCGGTCCGCAACCGCAGGCGCTTGTGGTGGAGCAGCGCGCCCGACACGACGACCGCGTAGGCCAGCGGAAGCGCGGCGAGTATCCGGTAGTTCGGCACCAGCAAACCCGTCACCACCACGATGGCGGCGCTCAGCGCGACCAGTGACCACCGGGCCGGGATCACGTCCCGGAACTCGTGCAGCACCGCACCCGCCGCGAACACCAGCGCGAACCGCGTCACCATCTGGACGATCGTCGGCACCGTCTCGACGGGGTAGGACACCAGCACCGAGACCACCAGGAAGAGCGTGAAAATCACTGGGGCCGGCCATCTGCGGTTCATCAGGCCGGCCACGCCCGCAGCGGCGACGGCGACGTAGCAGAACAATTCGAAGATGAGGGTCCACAGCACCCCGTCCCACACCCCCGGGAACGGGACGTTCTTCGGCGTTCCGTCGATGCCGGCGTGGTACACGTTCAAGACGGCGTTGTTCAGTACATAGGTGATCGGCGCGGGCGACAGCAGCAACCTGACCGCCGAGCCCCCTTGGATCGCGACCCCGATCGGGGCGATGACGAAGGCGACCACGGCCATGCAGACCCACAGCCCCGGAAAGATGCGCAGAGCGCGGGCGACGAAGTATTCGCGCAGCCGCGGGTTGCGGACCCAGCTCGACGTGATAAGGAAACCGGAGATGACGAAGAACCCGTCGACCCACCCCTGGGTGAGTAGCTGATCGACCGGCGGGTGCAACTTGCGGCCGGTGAGCGCCCAGGAGTGTTCCAGGATGACGCCCGACGCCAGTATCAGGCGCCAGACGTTGAGCGCGTTATTCCGGGTGTCGAATACCTGCGCGAGCCTCGGGCTTGCGGTCCTCGGCCGGCGGTTGGCGGTCGGCTCGGGGCCGGAGGCTTCTGGGTGCGCGCTCATCTGCGGGTTCCGATGCGTTCAACCAGGCGAACTGAGTTTGCCGCTTTCCTGGATGCCGATATCGCCGCCCGGCCATCAGCGCGCCCCCAGAGCGCAGATCGCCCGCCCGGCATTCCGTGGCAACGCCGCGAGAATGCGCGGAAATGGACGGGGCAAACATCCGGACAGAGTACATCGCCCGCAAATCCGACGCGCGCGGGCAACCAACTACGCCTATTCGAATCCGGTCGCTGAATTAAGCACAATGGTTATTTTACGGCATCAGCCGGCGACGGCTCCCGGCTCGTAGAACGGCGCCCCGAACTCGGTGACCGGGCGGAACCCGCGCTTGCGCACCTGCTCCGCGGCCCTGCGGATCAGCGCGTAGATGCCCACGAACGCAGCGTGATCGGACATCACGAAGGGGGTCAGCAGCCGGTTGTGCACCAACGAGAACGCCACCCCGGAGGCGGGGTCGGCCCAGCCCACCGAGCCACCCATGCCGACGTGGCCGAACCCCGGCATCACGCTGCCGATGGGCAGTGTGTGATAGCCCAGGTGAAAAGCCAACGGTACGAAGATGTTTCGGTCCGGTCGCAGGCTACGCTCACCGGTCAGGCCGGCGACCAGATCGCGGGAGAGGAACCGGATGCCGTCGACCTCGCCGCCGTTGGCGATGGCGCCGTACATGCGCGCCAGCCCCCGCGCCGTGGCAACCCCGTTGGCGGCCGGGATCTCCGCGTCCAGCAATGGGGTGTCACCCTGGACCGCGCCGACCAGGCCCTTGAAGTACATCGACCGGTAAGCCCCGGACATCTCGTTGGCGACCTTGCGGGTCACGTAGCTGACGACCGGGTTTCCGATCAGGTGCTGCGGGCAGATGATCTCGGCGACCCGCGTCGGTGCGTCGGCCGGCGGCCGGCCGAGGTGCAGGCCGTCGGTGCCCAGTGGCTCGGCGAGTTCCTCGCGGATCAGCGTGCCCATGCCTTTGCCGGTCACGGCCCGACCGAGGCCCGACATTAGCCAGCCGAACGTCAGCGCGTGATACGCCGATTTGCCCAGCAGCCGCCCCGGGGCCGCCGCGGCCAGCTTCTGCTCCATCACGACGTGATCGAGCAGGTCTTCCTTGGTGGCGCCGCGCAGGCCTGACAGCCCGGCCTGATGCCGCATCACCTGGCGCACCGTGATGTCGGCCTTGCCGTTGGCGGCGAACTCGGGCCAGTACTCGGCGACGGGCGCGTCGTAGTCGATCAGCCCCCGGTCGGCAAGCCGGTGGATGACGGTGGCGGCCATCCCCTTGGTCGCGGAAAACACCATGGGCGCGGTGTTTTCCGTCCACGGCCGCTGGCCACCCCGGTCGGCCCAACCCGCCCAGACGTCGACGACGGGCTGTCCGTCGACATAGACGGCCAGCGCCCCGCCACCGAACCGGCGGGCCGGGAACATGCTGGCGAAACTACGAACGACGCAACCGAAGTGTGAGTCCGCCGCGCCGGACACACGATGACCTGCGTCAAGGTCATCGTGGACACGGACCGCGCGGCGATCGACTCGGGTATCCACCGTCACACTTTGAATTTACTTGAATTACACAACCGGCCGGAGCGAAACCCCGATTATTTACCTATCCGTTAGCCCGACGCGGCCGTCAATATTTGCTCGGCCGCCAGCGCGGGAGTTAGCTCGCCCGCCTTGACTTTTCGCTCCACGTCGGCGCGGATCTTGCGCACCGCGGGGCTGGACAACACCCGGTCCAGCACGGTGTCGCGGACCATCTGCCACGTCCAGTCGACCAGCTGGGCGCGGCGGCGCGCCTCGAACTCCCCCGCCTCGCTGAGCACCCGCCGATGACGTTCGACGGTGTCCCACAGCTCCTCGAGGCCAGTCCCTTCGGCCGCGCTCATCGTGAGAACCGGGGGCCGCCACAGTGTTTCGCGCGGATGTATCAGCCGGATCGCCCCGGACAGCTCGCGTGCGGCCGACCGGGCCTCGGCCAGGTGATCGCCGTCGGCCTTGTTCACCACGACGATGTCGGCCAGCTCCAGCACGCCCTTCTTGATGCCCTGCAGCTGGTCGCCGCCGCGCGCGAGGGTGAGCAGGACGAAGGTGTCGACCATGTTGGCCACCGTCACCTCGGACTGGCCGACGCCCACGGTCTCGATGAGGATCACGTCGAACCCGGCGGCCTCCAGCAGCACCGCCGTTTCACGGGTCGCCTTGGCCACCCCGCCCAGGGTGCCCGACGTCGGCGACGGCCGGATGTATGCATCCGGATGCATTGCCAGCCGCGACATCCGGGTCTTGTCGCCCAGGATCGAGCCGCCGGTGCGCGTCGACGACGGGTCGACGGCAAGCACCGCCACCCGGTGGCCCAGCTCGATCAGATGCATGCCGAGGGCCTCGATGCTGGTCGACTTCCCCACCCCGGGGATGCCGGTGATACCGACCCGATAGGCGTTACCCGAGTCCGGAGTCAGCTCCAGCAGCAGCTGCTGCGCCTTCTCGCGATGGTCGGCGCGGGTGGACTCCAGCAGCGTGATCGCCCGCGGCAACGCCGCCCGGTCGCCGTTGCGGACGGCCTCGGCCAGCTCCTGGGGTTTCATCTCCAGCTCCCACGGGCCGCGAGCGTAAGCACACTGCGAAAAATCCCGGCCAAATCCGCAGTGTGCTTACGCTCGCGATAGAGATCCTCAGCCATTTAGTCGAGCGTGTAACCCAGCCGCTCGGCGAGCTTGTGCAGCAAGCCGATTGCGGCGTCGGCGATCACCGTCCCGGGCGGGAAGATGGCGGCGGCCCCGGCCTCGTACAGCTCGTCGAAGTCGCCCGGCGGGATGACGCCACCGACCACCACCATGATGTCGGGCCGCCCGACCTCGGCCAGCGCGTCGCGCAGCGCGGGCACCAGCGTCAGGTGACCGGCGGCCAACGAGGACACCCCGACCACGTGCACGTCGTTGTCGGCGGCCTGGCGGGCCACCTCCTCGGGCGTGGAGAACAGCGACCCGACGTCGACGTCGAATCCGATGTCGGCGAACGCCGTCGCGATCACCTTCTGGCCGCGGTCGTGGCCGTCCTGGCCCATCTTGGCGACCAGGATCCTGGGGCGCCGGCCGTCGGCTTCGGCGAACTTCTCGACGAGCGCTGTGGCGGTGTCCATGTTTCCGGCCTTTCCAGCTTCGTCGCGGTAGACCCCGGCGATAGTACGGATCTCCGCCTGGTGACGGCCATACACCTTCTCCAGGGCGTCGGAGATCTCGCCGACGGTGGCCTTGGCGCGGGCCGCGTCGATGGCCAGCGCGAGCAGGTTGTTGCCCAGCCCGTCCTCACCCGCGCGGCCGTGGGCGGCCGCCGCGCGCGACAGCTCCGCCAGCGCGGCGTCCACCACCGACTGGTCGCGGGTGTCCCGCAGCTCCTTCAGCTTGGCCAGCTGCTCGGCGCGCACCCGGCTGTTCTCGACCTTGAGGACCTCAACCTCCTGGTCCTCTTCGACCTGATACTTGTTGATCCCGATCACCGGCTGGATGCCCGAGTCGATGCGGGCCTGGGTGCGCGCGGCGGCCTCCTCGATGCGCAGCTTGGGAATGCCGTCGCTGATCGCCTGCGCCATGCCGCCGTGCTCAGCGACCTCGGCGATGTGGGCGCGGGCCTTCTGGGCGAGGTGATGGGTCAGCCATTCCACGTAATACGAGCCCGCCCACGGGTCGATGGGGCGCGTGGTGCCCGACTCCTGCTGCAACACCAGCTGGGTGTTGCGCGCGATGCGGGCCGAGAAGTCGGTGGGCAACGCCAGCGCCTCGTCCAGGGCGTTGGTGTGCAGCGACTGCGTGTGCCCCTGCGTTGCGGCCATCGCCTCGATGCAGGTGCGGGCCACGTTGTTGAACGCGTCCTGCGCGGTCAGCGACCAGCCCGAGGTCTGCGAATGTGTGCGCAGCGACAGCGATTTGGCGTTCTTCGGGTTGAATTGGGAGACCAGCTCGCTCCACAGCAGCCGGCCCGCCCGCAGCTTGGCGACCTCCATGAAGAAGTTCATCCCGATGCCCCAGAAGAAGGACAGCCGGGGCGCGAACTTGTCGATGTCCAGCTCGGCGTCCAGTCCGGCCTTGATGTAGTCGACCCCGTCGGCCAGCGTGTAGGCCAGCTCCAAATCGGCTGTGGCGCCGGCTTCCTGGATGTGGTATCCGGAGATCGAGATGGAGTTGAACTTCGGCATCTTCGCGCTGGTGTAGGCGAAGATGTCGGAGATGATGCGCATCGACGGCTTGGGCGGATAGATGTAGGTGTTGCGCACCATGAATTCTTTGAGGATGTCGTTCTGAATGGTGCCGGCCAGCTTCTCCGGCGCAACGCCCTGCTCCTCGGCGGCCACCACGTACAGCGCCAGGATCGGCAGCACCGCCCCGTTCATCGTCATCGACACCGACACCGACGACAGGTCGATGCCGTCGAACAGCTGGCGCATGTCGAGGATGGAATCGATTGCCACACCGGCCATTCCGACGTCACCCTGCACGCGCGGGTGATCGGAGTCGTACCCGCGGTGGGTGGCCAGGTCGAAGGCCACCGACAGCCCCTTCTGGCCGGCGGCCAGGTTGCGCCGGTAGAAGGCGTTGGACTCCGCGGCGGTGGAGAAGCCGGCGTACTGCCGAATGGTCCACGGCTGGTTGACATACATCGTCGGGTAGGGCCCGCGCACGAACGGCGGTTCGCCGGGGAAGCTGTGCAGCGGATACCCTTCGGCTTCGACGGCCGCACGGTCGGCGCCGATGTACACCGGTTTGACGTCGATGTCTTCCGGTGTCTGCCATCGCAATTGGTCGGGTGTGTACAGGTGCGCGGCCGCGGCCGCGGCCACGTGTTCGTCGACGGCGGCTTCGGTCGCCGGCGCGATCGGCCGCTCGCTGTGCAGCGGGATGTCGGCGAAGCTGCCGACAGTGGGTGCAGTGGTCGTCATGGTGTCTACGCCCCCAGCCTGGTGAGGAGATCCGACAAAGCTTCGACCGCATTGATTTTCGCGGTCAGGAATTGGTCCGGTTGGTGCTCGGCGTCGGCCACGGCCTTGTCGGGCCCGGCCAGATAGACCCGCGCGATGCCGGCGTCGCGGGCCGCGCGCACGACGTCGGACGCCTCGTCCGCGTAGCGCTTGTCGGTGCCGCAGATGACCGCCGCCGACGGCGACCCCGCGTCGGCGACCGCCGACGCGATGCCGTCGGCGTCGACCGTTCCGGGGTTGACCGCCTCGATGCCGCCGGAGGCCAGCAGGTTCGAGGCGAACGTCGCGCGGATGTTGTTCTCGGCCAACGGCCCCAGCGGCAGCAACAGCACCTGCGGGCGCGAGCCGGTGCGGGCCAGGTAGGCGTCGGACCGGTCCCGCAACGCCTCGAACTCCGCGGCGTACCGCACCAGTTTCCCGGCGGCCAGCGGCGAATACGTCGAGTCGCTGTGCGACAGTGGCGGTTCGGTGAGGTTCGGGAACTCGTTGACCCCGGTGATCGCGGTCTTGCGGTGCGCGATGTCGTCGGCGCGGCGGGCGGCCACCTCGGCGATCTGCCCGGCGATGAAGTCGCGGGCTTGGGTGAATCCGCCGTGCTTCTCGATGGCCTGGAACTGCTCCCAGGCCCGTTCGGCCAGGCAGCGGGTGAGGTCCTCCACGAACCACGAGCCGCCGGCGGGGTCCAACACGCGGCCCACGTGCGACTCCTCGAGGAGCAGCAGCTGCGTGTTGCGGGCGATGCGGCGGGCGAAACTGGTTGCGACGTCCGGGAATCCGCCGTCGATCGCCACGTCGAACGGGAATACCAGCAGGGAGTCGGCGCCGCCGACACCGGCGCCGAAGGCGGCCACGGTGCAGCGCAGCATGTTCACCCACGGGTCGCGCTGGGTCATCATCGGCAGCGACGTCTCGGCATGGATGACGGTCGCGCCCGCATCCGGGTCGCCGACCACCTCGGCGACCCGCGCCCACAGGTTGCGGGCCGCACGGAACTTGGCGATCGTCATGAACTGGTCGTCATCGGCGGCGAACCGGAAGCTGATCTGCCGCAACGCCTGGCCGATCGACAGCCCCGATTCGGTGAGCACCCGCAGGTAGCTCACCGCGGCCGCGACACTGGCCGCCAGCTCCCACGTCGCGTTGGCACCGAGGTTGTGGAACGCGGGCCCGTCGACCGTGATCGCGCGCACGCCGGTGTGATCGGCGGCCCGCTTGGCCACGGCGACCACGTCCTCGGTCCTCGGCGCCGGCCGCTCGCTCAGGGCCGCGCTCAGCGGGTCGCCGCCCAGGTCGATCGACAGGGTGGCGCGCTGGTCGGGTTCCACCCCGTCCGCCAGCGCCAGCACCGCGTCGCTGGCCGCCGGGTAGTCGGCGCCGGCCTCGAGGATCAGCGGCGCCATGCTCAGATAGACGCCCTCGAGCGTGTCCCCCAGCTGATCGGGCGCGACGCCCGATTCCCCGATCCGCAGCACCAGCGCGCCGGCCCCGTTGCCGAGCGCGTCGAGCACCGCGGAGTTGACGTCTTTGGCCGCGACGCCGGGCACCGGGGTGGCCGGGAAGGCCTCGGCGACCTTCCAGCCGGACTTGACGTCGCGCAGCGCGTCGCCGCCGCGCACGAAAGGCCACTCGCCCGGCAGCGGCGGTTCCGGCAGTTCGTCGAGCGCGGTGTAGAGCGCGCGGACCGCGATCCCGTCATACGTCGGGGTCTCCAGCAGCCGCTCGGGCGCGTCCCCCAACTGCTCGGGGTCCTTCCGGGTGCTTTTAGCCAGCACTCCGGCGACCGCACTGCGCCAACGCCCGCGAACCTGTTCTAGGTCGTCGAGCTCGGGTACATCAATGGACACCGATTGCTCCCTTTTCCCAGCATTTGGGCTACAGCTCTGGGGATACCACTTAGCTATTGAGGCTAATTGATGACCGCTCGCCGCTAAAAACCGCCAGGTGCGGCGAGCGGGCCCGATTCCCGGTGAAACGCCAGGCTCGGGACACGGCTTATTCACCTGCGCCCCGTACCCTATTGAGACGTGACGGGTTCCGCCACCAGCAATATCACCGCGACGCTCCGCGATCTCGGCTGCGCCATCGGCGTCGCCGCGCGAGGCGTGTCCCGGTCGCGCATCGTCTGGACAGTGGTGGGCATCACAGCGCTGCTGCTGCTGGCGTCGTTGCTGCCGCTGCCCTCGCCGGTGCAGATGCGCGACTGGGCGCAGTCCGTCGGGCCGTGGTTTCCGCTGGCGTTCCTGGCCGCCCACATCGTCGTGACGGTGGTGCCCATTCCCCGCACGGCGTTCACCCTGGCGGCCGGGCTGTTGTTCGGCCCGCTGCTGGGCGTCGCCATCGCGGTGGTCGCCAGCACGGTGAGCGCGATGATCGCCATGCTGTTGGTGCGCGCGGCCGGGTGGCGGCTGAATCGCCTGGTGCGCCACCGATCCATCGACACCGTGGAAGAGCGCCTGCGCCAACGGGGCTGGCTCGCCATCCTGTCGCTGCGGCTGATCCCCGCGGTGCCGTTCTCCGTGCTCAACTACGCCGCGGGCGCATCGAGCGTGCGGGTGCTGCCCTACGCCGTCGCGACCCTGGTCGGATTGCTGCCCGGCACCACCGCCGTCGTGGTGCTCGGCGACGCACTGGCCGGTCACATCAGCGCGCTGCTGTATCTGGTGTCGGCGGTCACGAGCGCGCTGGGACTGACGGGACTGATCATCGAGATCCGGCACTTCCGCCGGCACCACCGCCGCGCCCACCGCCACCTCGACGACGAGCGCTCCCCCGAACCGGCCACCATCAGCTGATCACCAACTTCGTCAGACCGCCGCGCGGTGCGCCAAACATCGGTCTAATGGAGAGGGTGTACGCGATGGAGGTCGCGAGTTGGGGGACGGGGTACTCGCCGGCTCGTACCGTCGCGTTGCCGCTGAGCGCCCTGGTGCTGGCGGTGCTCGCCGTGATGGGTTTCCTGCCCGGTCCGGACGAGCGGCGGCGCAAGCCCAAGAGGAGCCTGCGCGCCCTCATGAGCGCGCAGCCGCGCCGCGCCAAGGTCCACACCTCGCTGCTCACCCTCGCGGTGGTGTGCAGCATCGGCGCCCTGGTGGCGGCCGTCTGCCTGTTCCCCGAGACCGCCACTTCGGCGCAGCAGCCGCCGCCGCCTCCGCCGCCCGTCCTGGCGCCGATCGATCTGCCCGCCGCCAGCGCCGCGGGCCCGGGCGCCGGAATCTATGTCGACTACGCTGACGGATCCGGCGGAATGGGCTGCACCGCAGGGTTTTTGGTGCACACCAGCAGCGGCGGGGCCGGGATCCTCACCGCCGGGCACTGCAACCGCCCCGGGGAACGCAGCAAGGTGACGATGAACCTGGGCGGCGTTCTGCCCTACGCGACGCTGGGCACGTTCACCGAGACGGTCAACGAGGGTGTCCACGACGAACAGCACGACATCGGCCTGATCACGCTCGACGGTGACAACGTTCCGCGGTCCCCGGCCATCGCCTCGTCGTTGCCGGTCAGCGGTGTCGCCACCAACCTGGTGATCGGCCAGCAGCTGTGCAAGTTCGGGATGGGGTCCGGCACGGATGCGTGCGGACAAATCGTTCAGATCACCGGCAGCAAGGTGGTATTCCTGGCGAGCGGCCGGTGCGGCGATTCGGGCGGCCCGGTGTACCTGAACGAAAAGGACGGCACCGTCAGCGCCGTCGGGATCCTCATTCGCGGCGGCGACCCCCATACCGCCAAGGCCGGGTGCGCGGCGCGGGCGAAGTTCTCCGTCGCCGAGTTGGTGCGGCCCTGGCTGGACAAGTGGCACCTGACCGCCGTGACCGCGCCGGCCGCCCCGGGCTGACGGCCTCTTTCCCGCCATCTTCAGGTCGGCTTCAGGCTGACTTCCTACCGTCGCGGCGTCACACCCGCGGCAGCGTAAGGCGGAATTGTGCGCCGCCCCGATGCGGCAGGCAGACCAGTTCGCCGCCGTGGGCGCGCGCCAGCGCCCGCGCGATCGCCAGCCCCAGCCCGGCGCCGCCGTGGTCGCGGGCGCGGCCCGGGTCCAGGCGGACCAAGCGCTCAAAGATGTTGTCCCGCTGGTCATCCGGGATGCCCGGGCCGGTGTCGGTGACGGTGATTTCCGCGACGCCCTCGGGTGCGCGAAGGTCGACGGTGATAGCCCCGCCCGCCGGTGTGAACCGGCGGGCGTTGTCGAGCAGGTTGGACACGATCTGCGACAGCCGGGTCGCGTCGGCGTCGAGATGCAGCGTGGTCAAACCGGTGCGCGTGACGCTGACCTGCGGTGCCAGCATCGCGGCTCTGTCCACTTCGCCGTCGAGCACGGCGGCCACGTCCACGTCGTGCAGCTCGAGCGCGAGCCCGGCGTCGATGCGGCTGAGGTCGAGCATGTCGGAGACGAGCCGTCCGGCGCGGCGGGCGTCAGAGAGCAACAGGCTCGCCCGGCGATATTGCCCGTCGTCGTGGTGTTCGGAGGCACTGTGCGCGACCTGCTCGGCGGCGACCTGAATGCCGGCGATGGGGGTGCGCAATTCGTGGGCGGCGTCGACGAGAAATCGCCGGGTCGCCGTCTCCGCGCGCTGCGCGGTGTCGGCGGCGTGCCGGGCCCGGCGTTCGGACAGTTCCAGCGCGTCCAGCATGCCGTCGAATGCGGTTGCGGCGCGGCCCAGTTCGGTATCCGCGCGATCCGGGTGCAGCCGCCGGCCGCGATCGCCGGTGGTGATGGCCTTGGCCAGCGCGGTGAGCCGATCCAGCGGGCGCAGGGCCGCCCGGCTGACCGCGATGAGCAGCAGCGCCGCGAGCAGCAGGGTCACCAGACCCGCACCGATCATCAAGCCGCGCAACTGATGTGCGACCTGGGTGGTCTGCGTGGTGTCGGCGACCAGGATCACCCGGCCGCCACCGGGCAGCGGGTGCACGACGGCCGTCGCGGTGGCATCCGGCGGCGGGCCGGGCGGCGGCGGTGGCGGGTATGGCGGTGGCGGGTACGGCGGCGCTGGCGCGTATGGCGGTGGCGGGTACGGAGGCGGCGGTGGCGGTGGCGGTGGCGGATACAACGGTGGCGGTTCGACGTCGCCGTCGCTCAGCTCGGGACTGATCCCGCGGTCGCCGTACGCGGTGCCGTCGGGCGTGAGCACGAGCGCCCGGATCCCGCCGCCGTTGAGCTCGGCAGCGAGCAGATCGGGTGAGGTGTGCGCGGCGCTCAACGCGTCGGCGCGCGATGTCGCGGCCAAGAGCCGATCGTGCAGATTGCGGTGGGCCAGAACGCCCATCGTGATGTCGATGGTGACTCCGAGCACCACCAGCAGCACGGCCAGCAGCGCCAGCACCACCAGGGTCACGCGGCGCTGCAGCGACGGCGTCGGCGTCGTCGACGCGGCCGTCATGACCGCTCGGCCCGCAGCCGGTAACCGATGCCGCGCACGGTGTGCAGGATCCGCGGCCCGTGCGCCTCGAGCTTGCGCCGCAGCCCGCTGACATGAACTTGGACCAGGTTCGGGTCGTAGGCGTCGTAGCCCCACACCCCGTTCAGGATCTGGCCCGCGCTGACGATCCGGCCGCGCTGCTCCACGAGGAAAGCCAGCACCCGCAGCTCGGTCGCGGTCAGATCCAGCCGGTGACCGCCGCGCGCGGCCACGCCGGCGCCGAGGTCCAGGGTGACGTCGCCCACCTGGATCACCTGGGACAGCCGGCCGCGGCGGCGCAGCACCGCGCCGACCCGCGACACCAGTTCGGCCAGCTCGAACGGCTTGATGACGTAATCGTCGGCCCCGCCGTCGAGTCCGCGCAGCCGATCGGGCAGTCCGTCGCGCGCCGTGATCAGGACGATCCCGATGTCACCCCATTCGCGGACGACGTCGATCAATTCGAACCCGTCGCGCCCCGGCAGCATGACGTCGAGCACCACCAGGTCGGGCCGCATCCCGTCGAGAACCTCTTCCAGGCCTTCGCCGTCGCGGCGGGTGTCGGTGTGATAGCCGACATCGGCGAGCGCCTCGCTGACCATCTCCCGGATGGTCTCGGAGTCTTCGACGACCAGCACCCGCGGCGTGCCGACGCTGAAGTCGCCGCCGGCACGTGCGCAAACCGTCATACCCCCATTGTCGGCACCGGTGCTGAAGCGAACCTGAAGGCCTTTGGCATCCCCTCATCTTCGTCACAGAGGGAGAGGTATGTGCCGATTGCCCGCCTCTGAGCGACAACCTCGCCTGAGCCCTGACGTCACCGCGTTGTCGCTCCAAGGCGGGCAAAAGGGTGTTGGCCTTTTCCGGTGGCCACTGTGACGGATGAGGTCCATTCGTTCAGGCGGCTGATTTCTTCAGATCCACTTCAGCCCCGGCTCTTAACGTCCGTGGCATGACCACGAACGACGACATCAACACCAATCCACCGGCGCCGGCGCCGGTCGCCCACCAGGCACCCGAGCGGCGCCGCCATCCCACCGGCGTGGTGATCGGCGCCGGCGTCGCGGGCGTGCTGCTCGGCGCGGTCGGCACCGTCGCGGCGATCGCCTTCGCCTGGATCGTCAGCGTCGGGCCGCCCCCGCCGCCGCCTCCCGGGCCGCCGCCGGGGTTCGCGGCGCCGTTTCACGGTCCGCCGCCCCCGCCGATGGGCGGGCCGATGCCGGGTGGTTTCGGATTCGCCCCGCCCGGGCCGCCGGCGCCCCCGCGCGGCTTCTGGCCGCCGCCCCCGGGCGAGGGACTCCCGACACCGCCGGCGCCGACGCCTGCGTCGCCCACGCCGCGCCCCTGACCACCGAGCCTGTCGCCGTCACGATGCCCGAAACCGTGACGGCGACAGGCGTCGGGCCACCACCATTGCGCGGCGGTCGACTCGCAGCCTGCGTGTAAACATCTGTTTATAATTGTGAACGTGCATTCACCACTTCCCGACGACCGCACGGCACGGGCGCGGATCCGCGACGAAGCGCTGCGTCTGTTCGCCGAGCGCGGCCCCGACGCGGTCACCCTGCGCGACATAGCGAACGCGGCGGGCGTTTCACCAGCCCTGCTCATCAGGCATTACGGCTCGAAAGACGGGCTCGTCGAGATCGTCGACAATCACGTCGTCGCCACCTTCGAAGTGCTGCTGACGAAGATGACCGAGCAGACCGCCGTGGTCGGGCTCGAGCCCACCGCAGTGCCGAGCCTGCTCGACGGCCTGGCGACTTACCTGCCGCCCGACTCGCCGATCCCGGCATACCTGAGCCGGCTGCTGATCAATGGAGGCAGCGCCGGGTCGGCATTGTTCGACCGGCTATTCCGGCTCAGCCAAACCACCCTTGACGCCATGGTCGCGGTCGGCACCGCCAGTCGCGGTGCGGACGCGGCGGTGCGGGCGGCGTTTCTACTTGTCAACGACCTCGCGGTGCTGACACTGCGGCCGCGCCTCACCGAGGCGCTCGGAGTGGATCCGCTCTCGGAGGAGGGGATGCGGCGGTGGGCCGGCGAGGTCTTCGCCATCTATCGCGACGGACTGATCGGCAGCTGAAAGAGAAACGGAGGTAAAGGTGTCCAACACAACCCTTTTCGTCAACGCCGGCGCACGCGTGCTGCGGTCGCGACGCCTGATGCGCGCACCGATCTGGATCTATAAGGCCCGCGCCGGCGCGCTGTTCGGCTCGCGGATCCTGATGCTCGAGCACATCGGCCGCAAATCCGGTGAACCGCGCTTCGTGGTGCTGGAAGTTCTCGACCACCCGTCGCCCGACGCCTACGTCGTCGCCTCGGGTTTCGGCCGAAAAGCCCAGTGGTTCCGCAACATTGAAGCCAATCCCCGGGTTCGGGTCTACGCCGGCAGCCACGCACCCAGGCCCGCCACCGCGCGCGTCCTCGACCAGCAGCAGGCCGACCGCACGCTTTCCGCCTACGTCAGCCGCCATCGCAAAGCCTGGGACAAGATGCGCCCGGTGCTCGAGGAGACGCTCGGCGTGCCGATCACCGACACCGACACCCCGCTGCCGCTGGTCGAGTTGCGCCTCGACTAACCCTGGTCCGGTCCCTTGATCGTCATCCCGGCGACCAGCGCCAGAAACAGCGCGGCCGGAAGGCCGTTGACGACCTTGTCGCGCACCCGAACGTGCGCGCCGACCGCCAGCACGAAGTACAACGTCAGCATCGCCGTCGTCAACCGCGCCAGCGCCGGAAAGCGGTGCACCGACAGCAAACCGACCGCGGCGGCGGCCTTCACCGCCGGCAGCACCGGCCGGATGTTCTCCGGGACGCCCACGTCGTCGAGGACCTTCTTGATCGGGGCCACCTGGACGCCGCACGCAACCGCGTCGACCGCGTGGAACACGCCGAGCGCGGTGTAGGTCTTCGGGGAAGTCAACACACTCATGCGCTAATCCTAGGGAGTCAACTCCCCCGCCGGGCCATCCGCCGGCTGGCGGGCGATCGCCTCCGCCTTGGCCACCGCCTGGGCGATGGCGGGGTCGGTTTCGGTGGAGAACCAGTCGGCGACATCGGCGTCGTCGTCGGCGCTGTGCTTGGGCGCGTCATCGACGGGCGACGGCTGGAAGCGGAACACCCCGTCCTGGTCCGGGGTCCCCAACAGCTTGGTGAATCCCTGCAAGGCCGCGTTGAAATCGCTGGGCACCACCCACACCTTGTTGGCGTCGCCGCGCGCCATCTCCGGCAGCGTCTGCAGATACTGGTAGGCCAGCATCTCGGGGGTGGGCCGGCCGGCCTTGATCGCCGCGAACGTCTTCTCGATCGCCTTGGCCTGGCCCTGCGCCTGCAGGTACGCCGCCGCGCGTTCACCCTGGGCGCGCAGCATCCGGGACTGCCGCTCGGCCTCGGCAGCCAGGATCGCGGCCTGCTTGGCGCCCTCGGCGGCCAGGATCTGCGCCTGCTTTTGGCCCTCCGCCTCCTTGATCGCCGCCTCGCGCATGCCCTCGGCGGTCAGGATCATCGCCCGCTTCTCGCGGTCGGCCTTCATCTGCTTTTCCATCGACGCCTGGATCGACGGCGGCGGGTCGATGCTGCGCAATTCGACCCGGGCGACCCGCAACCCCCACCGGCCCGTCGCCTCGTCGAGCACGCCGCGCAGCTGCCCGTTGATCTGGTCGCGCGACGTCAGCGTCTGCTCGAGCGTCATGCCGCCGACGACGTTGCGCAGCGTGGTGGTGGTGAGCTGCTCGACGCCGACGATGTAGTTGCTGATCTCGTAGACCGCCGCCTGCGGCACGGTGACCTGGAAGTAGACCACCGTGTCGATGTTCAACGTCAGGTTGTCCTCGGTGATCACCGGCTGCGGGGGGAACGACACCACTCGCTCGCGCAGATCCACCCGGGCGCGAACCCGATCGATGAACGGAATCAACAGCGTCAGTTGCCCGCTGACCGTGCGGCTGTATCGCCCCAGCCGTTCGATCACCGCCGCCTCTGCCTGAGGTATCAGCGCCACCGACTTGGCCACCACGACGATCGCGAAGATCACCAGGACGGCCAGCAGCACCAAACCAGCAACCGCACCTTGCATCGGACTTCCTCTCTCTCAGTCCTCGGCGGCTTCGCCTGCCGCCGCTACAGACTGCTCCTGAAGACCACCGCGGTGGCCCCGTCGATCTGCATGACGGTGACCGGCTCGCCAGGTTCGTAGACCTCGCCGTCGTCAAGCGGGCGCGCCGACCACACCTGGCCGTCGAGTTTCACCTGGCCCTCGTCACGCGCGACCCGCTCGAGCACCAGCGCGGTCTTGCCCTGCAGCGCCTCGATTCCCAAGCGCGGCATTCCGGCCGGCGTCAGCCGTCGCTTCAGCGGCGGGCGCACCAGCACCAGCAGCAGCACCGAGACCACCAGGAACACCGCGCCGTTCGCCCACACCGGCAAGTCGGTCACCCAGCTGGTTAGCGAGGCGGCCAGTGCGCCCCCACCGAGCATCACCAAAAACAAATGACCGGTGAGCGCCTCCGCACCGGCCAGCACCAGCGCGAATATTAGCCAAAGCAGCGCGGCGGGCATGCGGCAAGAATACGCGTGATCCGCCTTTGCCGGGCAAAACAACTACACTGCGTGATCGTGTGGTGTCCCAGTGTTTCGCTGTCCCTGTGGGCCAATGCCTGGCTCGCCGGAAAGGCCGCGCCCGACGACGTCCTGGACGCGTTATCCGTTTGGGCGCCAAAGCAATCGGTGACCGCGTATGATGCCGTCGCCGCGGGCCACACCGGGCTGCCCTGGCCGGACGTGCACGACGCCGGAACGGTCACGCTGCTGCAGACATTGCGCGCCGCGATCGGCCGGCCGGCATCGCCGTCGGATGCGCTCGGCGTGATGCGCGGGACGATCAACGTGGTTTTGCCGGTACCCGGCGATGTGCGCGGGCTGGCCCCCGGGACGCAGTTCGAGCGGGACGCGCTGGCGGCCGGTGAGGCAGTCATCATCGCCAATCCCCGCAACCCCGCCACCGCCGTCGGCTTGGTGCCCGAATTCTCCTACGAGGACGACGAGGACGCGCCCGAGGACTACGAGACGCGGCTGGCCGAGCTGTGCGCGCTGACCTGGACGGTGTACTCGCTGCCCGGCGCGCCCGTGCTGGACCACTACGAGCTCGGCGACGCCGAGTACACGCTGCGGTCGGCGGTGCGCTCGGCCGCCGACGCGCTGGGCGCCATCGGGCTGGGAGCCGCCGCGGCCGACGTCGACGACCCGCGCGGACTGGTCGAGCAACTGCTGGAATCCGCACGGCAACACCGCATTCCCGACCATGCGCCGACGCGCGCGCTGCGGGTGCTGGAGAACGCCGCACACGTCGACGCCATCATCGCGGTCAGCGCGGGCCTGAGCCGATCCGACTCCCCGGACCGGTTCACCGCTCCCGTCGCCGCCGGCGTGGAGCCGCTGGGAACGCAGTCGTCGTCTGAGGCGCGCATCGCCAGCGATGCGTTGCGACCGCTGACCGCCGTGGTGCGTTCGGCGCGGATGGCGGCCGTGACCGCGATCCTGCATTCCGCCTGGGGCGACTAGGTGTAAGTGCCGGCCGCGCAGTGCGGCGGCCGGCATGGCGCGCCGTTGACGCTGGCCAGGCAGCCCGGCACCGGGTCCGGCCCGGTCACCCTCTCGGGCGTCCGGCCGTCGCGCAGCTCGTCGATCAGGTCGGCCGCCAGCTGCGCGAAACGCGGGTGGGCGTTGGGGGTCGAGGCCCGCACCATCGCCACGCCCGCCGCCTGCGCCTGGGCCGCCAGCTCGTTGTCGAGGTCCCACACCACCTCGATGTGGTCGGCCACAAACCCGATCGGGCAGATTATGACGGCCTCGGTGCCCGCCCGCGCCAGCGCGGCGAGATGGTCGGCGACGTCGGGCTCCAGCCATGGAACCTGCGGCGGCCCCGACCGGGACTGCCACGCCAGGTCGTACTCCGGGTATCCCGCGGCGGCCGCCACAAGGCTTGCGGCATAGGCGACTTGGCGGCTGTACAGCCGCGGGCCCAGCCGGTCGTCGGCGGCCACCGGGATGGAATGCGCGGTGAACACCAGCCGCGCGCCCGCCTGTTGTTTGGCCGTCAGCGCGCCCGACGCCGCACCGATGGTGTCGGCGAAGATCTGCACGAACCGCGGGTGGTCGAAATAGGGCCGCAGCTTGACCAGTTCGGGCGCATCGGGCCCGGCCGCCTCGCGCGCTCGCGCGATGTCCTCGACGTATTGCGTGCAGCTGGAATAGCCGCTCCACGCCGACGTGGTGAATACCGCGGCCCGGCGAATTCCGTTGTCCCGCATCGTCGCGACGGTGTCTTCGACGTAGGGCTCCCAGTTGCGGTTACCGAAGTAGACCGGCAGGTCCAGCCCGCGGCCTTCGAGCTCGGCGCGCAACTGCTCGATCAGCGCCAGGTTGATCCCGTTGATCGGCGACACCCCGCCGAAATGCAGGTAATGCTCGGCGACGTCATCGAGACGTTCCGGCGGCACGTTGCGGCCCCGGGTGACGTTCTCCAGGAACGGCCGAACCTGCTCGGGACCTTCCGGCCCACCGAAGGACAGCAGCAGGACGGCGTCGAATTCCATTAGGCTTTACAGCAATTGGGTGCTGGCGCCGCCGTCGGCGTAGATGATGGTCCCCGTCGTCGCAGGCAGCCAGTCCGAGAGCAACGCGCACACCGTCTTGGCGACCGGCGTCGGGTCCTTCATGTTCCAGCCGATCGGGGCGCGCTGGTCCCAGCCCTCTTCGAGCAGCTGCATCTGCGCGCCGGCCTCCTCGCCGAGCGCCCCGCCGACGATGGCGCTCATAGCCAGGGTTCGGATCGGGCCCGCCGCAACGAGATTCGATCGCACGCCGAACTTGCCCGCCTCGCGAGCCACGAACCGGTTCACCGATTCCAGCGCGCTCTTGGCCACCGTCATCCAGTTGTAGGCCGGCATCGCCCGGCTCGGATCGAAGTCCATGCCCACGATGGAGCCACCGGGGTTCATGATCGGCAGCGTCGCCTTGGCCAGCGAGGCGTACGAATACGCCGAGATGTGAATGCCTTTGGCGACATCCTCGTACGGCGCGTCGAAGAACGGGTTGATGCCCATCCCGGTCTGCGGCATGAAACCGATCGAGTGCACCACACCGTCGAGCTTGTTGCCCTCGCCGATCTCGGCAGTAATCCGCTCGGCGAGCGAGTTCAGGTGCTCCTCGTTCTGCACGTCGAGCTCGATCAGCGGCGCCTTCTCCGGCAGCCGGTCGGCGATGCGCTGAATCAGGCGCAACCGGTCAAACCCGGTGAGCACCAACTGCGCACCCGCCTCCTGGGCCGCCTTGGCGATGTGAAACGCGATCGACGAATCGGTGATGATCCCCGAGATCAGAATCCGTTTGCCGTCGAGCAGTCCTGCCATGTCCGTCCTTAATGTCCTCGTGGTTGAAGTCAGTGACCCATGCCCATGCCGCCATCGACCGGGATGACCGCACCGGCTATGTAACTCGCGTCCTCGGACGCCAGGAAGCTGACCACCCCGGCGACCTCCGCGGCCGTGCCGACCCGCTTCGCGGGGATGAAGTCCAACGCCCCGGCCTGAATCCGCTCGTCCAGCGCGCGGGTCATCTCGGTGTCGATGTAGCCGGGCGCCACCACGTTCGCGGTCACCCCGGCCTTGGACAGCTCCCGCGAGATCGAACGGGCCATGCCGATGAGACCGGCCTTGGCGGCGGCGTAGTTGGACTGGTTGCCGATGCCCCAGCTGCCGGAGACCGAGCCGATGTAGATGATCCGGCCGAACCGCTTCTTCTGCATGCTGCGCGCGGCGCGCTGGGTCACCCGGAACGCCCCGGTGAGGTTGGCGTTGATGACCTGCTCGAACCGCTCCTCGGTCATCCGGATGAGGAATGCGTCCTTGGAGATGCCGGCGTTGGACACCAGCACCTCGACCGGGCCCTGGTGCTCCTCGACCTCTTTGAAGGCGCGGTCGATGGCGTCGTTGTCGGTCACGTCGCACTCGACACCGAACAGTCCCTCGGGCGCCCCGGATCCGCGGTGCGTGATCGCCACCTTGTGGCCGTCGGCGGCCAGCCGCTGTGCGATCGCCAGCCCGATCCCCCGGTTTCCGCCGGTGACCAGGACTGAACGGGATACGAATGCCGGTTTGACGCCGTTGGCGGCGAGTTCGGTGGCTGCGTCAGTCACCCGGCCAACTTATCGCCTCGCTGCGGTGGGCCTGAAATCTCCCCCTGTTAGCACCGCGAGCGTAAGCAGGCTGCGACTTTCGGGCCGGATTTCCGCCGTGTGCTTACGCTCGCGGAGCGCTGTCGGTGTGGCGGAGCACACTTCCGCCCATGGCGGGCATGACAGGCCCCTTTTTGGGCAGCGAGGCCCTAGCCGTCGGCGCTGTGACTCCGCACGAGCTGCGCAGACGGTATACGGCGCTGCACAAAGACGTGTACGTGGCCGGCGACCTCGAGCTGACGGCGGTGTTGCGCGCGAAGGCCTGCTGGTTGCGATCACGCCAGCGCGGCATACTCGCCGGCTTTTCGGCCTCGGCGCTGCACGGCTCGAAGTGGATCGACCCGGCGTTGCCCGCCGCGATCATCGACACCAACCGGTGGCCTGCGCCGGGCGTGCAGGTGTGGGAAGAGCGCATCGAGGCCGACGAGATCGCCGTCGTCGACAACATGCGCGTCACCACGCCCGCTCGAACCGCGCTCGATTTGGCCAGGCGATGCCAGCTGGGTGCCGCGGTCGCCGCGGTCGACGCCCTCGTGCGGGCGACCGATCTGAAGATGGCCGACGTCGAGTTGCTGGTCGAGCGGTATCGCGGACGCCGAGGCATGAAGGCCGCGCGCGCCGCCCTCGAACTCGTTGACGGCGGAGCGCAGTCCCCCAAGGAGACCTGGCTGCGCCTGCTGTTGATCGCGGCCGGGTTTCCCGCTCCCCGGACACAGATTCCAGTCCGCAACGAATGGGGTTGGGCAGAAGCCTATTTGGACATGGGCTGGGAGGACATCAAGGTGGCCGTGGAGTACGACGGCGATCAGCATCGATCGATTCGCTATCAGTACGTCAAGGACATCCGCCGGCTGGAGACGATCGAACGTCACGGGTGGATCGTCGTGCGGGTCATCGCGGAGCATCACCGCGACGAGATCATCCGCCGTGTGCGCGAGGCCCGCGGTTCGCGAGCGTAAGCCCACTGTGGAAATTCGGGCCGAAAATCGCGGTGCGCTTACGCTCGCGGGCCAAAAGCGGGCAGACCTACGTGGGCAGGCGCCGGTTGATCAGCAACGCCGCCAGCGCGGCCAGCGCCAGCACCACCGCACCCAGCCGCACCCAGCCCACGCTGGCATCGCCCTTGATGGTCTCGTAGCCGATCTGCTGCTGCAGCGTCGCGTACACCGATTTGAGTTCCTGCAATGACGCTGCGTTGTAGGCGTTTCCACCCGAGAGCTGGGCGACCTTCTTCAGCGTCTCGTCGTCGACGGGCACCGGCTGGCGCTGGTCGTTGATCTCGACGAAGCCGTAGGGCGTGCCGAACGAAATGGTCGAGATCGGCACGCCCTGGTCCTTGGCGGTTCGCGCGGCGGTGAAGGCGCCTTTCGGGTTGTCCGGATTGGTCGGCATCGTCTCCTTGCCGTCGGAGAACAGCACGATGCGCGCCGGCGGCGGCTTGTCACCCCCGCCGATCACCGCGCCCACCGTCGCGATGGCCTGCAGGGCGGTGAAGATGCCCTCGCCGGTCGCGGTGCGGTCCGCGTACTGCAACTTGTCCAGCGCGGTCTTGGTCGATTCGCGGTTGGTCGTCGGCGATACCAACACCGTCGCGGTGCCCGCATAGGCGATCAGCCCGAGGTTGATGCCCGGGGTCAGCTCGTCGGCGAACTGCTTGGCGGCCTCCTGGGCGGCCGCCATCCGGGTGGGCTGCACGTCGGTGGCGCGCATGGATTGCGAGACGTCGATGACCAGCATCACCACCGCGCGGTTGCGCGGGATCCGCACGTCGTTCGTCGGACCCGCCATCGCGATGGTGAACAGCACGAGCGACGCGATGAGCAGAATGGCCGGCACGTGCCGCCAGGTCGAAGGCCGTTTGGGCGCAACGCTTTCCAGCAGCTCCATGTTGGCGAAGCGCAGCATGCGCCGCTGCCGCGCCAACTGCATCAGGATGTAGAGCGCGGCCAGCCCGACGACGACGAGCAGGAACAGGAAGAACCACGAATGTTCAAAGCCCGACAACGACATTGGGCCGAGTAGCGGCAGGGTCACTGCCGCCCTGCCAATGCACCGCGACGACGGGATTCGACAAACCGCACGATGTCGGCTATCCAGTCGCGGTCGGTGCGCAGCGTCAGGATCGGGGCCCCGCAGCTGCGGATGGTGCGCGCCACGTCGGCGCGGTGCGCCGCTGCGGCCTTGGCGAAGTCGTCGCGCAGCTGGGCGTCGATGGTGAATTCGCGGGTGACGCCGGACTCGGCGTCCTGCAGCACCACGTCGCCGATGTCGGGCAGTTCGATGTCGCGCGGATCGAGCACCTCGACGGCCAGCACCTCGTGCCGGGCGGCGACGGCCCGCAGCGGCCGCATCCAGTTGATCGGCCCCAGGAAGTCGCTGATGATCACCGCCATGCCGCGGCGGCGTTCCGGCCGGCGCAGCGCGTCGATCGCCGTCGCCAGGTCGCCGCGCACCCCGACCGGGGCGCGCGGCGTGGTCGCGATGGTGCGCAGCAGCGTCTGCTCGTGCTGGCGCCCGGAGCGGGCCGGCACCCGGGTGATGTTGGCGCCGGTGGACACGATCGCGCCCAGCCGGTTGCCGCCCCCGCTGTTGAGGAAGGTGATGGCGGCCGCGGCCGCGACGGCCAGGTCGCGCTTCTCGCACACGGTGGTGCCGAAGTCCAGGCTGGCCGACATGTCGACCACCAACCAGGTTTCCAGCTCACGGTCGGCGATCATCTGCCGCACGTGCGGGTGCGTGGTGCGCGCGGTGACGGCCCAGTCCATCCGGCGGACGTCGTCGCCGGGCTGGTACTCGCGCGACTCCCCCGGTTCCGAGCCCGGGCCCGGGATCAGGCCGAGGTGATCGCCGTGCAGCACACCGTCGAGCTTGCGTTTGACGGTGAGCTCGAGCGTGCGCAGCGCCGCCGACAGCTTCGGGTCATCGATCTGACCCCGCTGCATCGACGGCGGATGGACCACCGGCCGCTTGGCGTCGGTCACCGACCGCTGGCCGCGCCGGCGGGTTGCATCACCGGGGGCACCGAATGACCTTGCTGCGGAACGGCGTTCACCTGAGGCAGGGCAACCGTCTGCAGCACCCGGTTGATGACGATCTCCGGTGAGATCTCGTCGGCCAGCGCGTCGTAGGTGAGCACCAGCCGGTGCCGCAGCACGTCGGGGATGACGTCCACGACGTCCTGCGGGATCACGTAGTCGCGGCCGCGGACCAGCGCCAGCGACCGGGACGCCGCGATGATGCCCAGCGAGGCGCGGGGCGACGCCCCGAACGAGATCCACGTCTTGACGTCGTTCATGCCGAGCTGCTCGGGGTGGCGGGTGGCGGTCACCACGCGCACCACGTAGTCGACCAGCGCGTGGTGGACGAAGACGTTGGCCGCGATGTCCTGCAGCCGCAGCAGGTCGCCGGTGTTGAGGATCTGCTTGGGCTCCGGCGGGCGCACGCCCATCCGGTAGATGATCTCCCGCTCCTCCTCCGGCGAGGGGTAGCCGACGTTGATCTTGAACAGGAAGCGGTCACGCTGGGCTTCGGGCAGCGGGTAGACGCCCTCGTGCTCGATCGGGTTCTGCGTCGCCATCACCAGGAACGGGTTGGGCAGCGGGAACGTCTTACCGCCGATCGACACGTGGCGCTCCTGCATGACCTCCAGCAGCGCCGACTGCACCTTGGCCGGCGCGCGGTTGATCTCGTCGGCGAGCAGGAAGTTGACCACCACCGGGCCGAGCTCGGTGTCGAACTCCTCCTTGCCCTGCCGGTAGATGCGGGTACCGATGATGTCGGTGGGCACCAGGTCGGGCGTGAACTGGATGCGCGCGAACGTCCCGCCGACCACCTTGGCGAAGGTCTCGACGGCCAGCGTCTTGGCCACGCCGGGCACACCCTCGAGCAGCACGTGCCCCTTGGACAAAAGGCCGACCAGCATGCGCTCCACCAGCTGGTCCTGGCCGACGATGATGCGTTTGACCTCGAAGATGGCCCGCTCCAGGGTCTGCACCTCGGCGGCCAACCCGTTGCCTCCGCCCGTCGGCGCTTCGTGAGCCGGGCCGGATTGCCCGCCCGGGCCCGAGTAACCGCTGGCGCCTGGCGGCGGCCCACCTGCTGCTGTCATCAAGAACCCTCCACGCTCAATCGGACACACGACTGCCGGGCAGCGACGTGCCCGCGTCCAACTATTCCAGGCCCGCCGAATTCCGTCGACGCTCGCCCAGCCGATGGGCCGCCGGGGCCGCGATCAGTACTCGATGATCCTGGTCAAAAACGGCGTCATGCCGGGCTTGCGAACCGGGCTGACCGTAACCTTGGCGGCGCTGCCCGACGCCTCGAGCATCTGGCCGTTGCCCAGGTACATGGTGACGTGCTGGCTGCCGCCCGGGCCGTAGAAGATCAGGTCACCGCGCCGGGCCTGATCCGGCGGGATGTGCCGCCCGGCGTTGTACTGGTCGCCGGAGAACCGCGGGATCAGCACGCCCACGCCGGCGAACCCGTACCGCATCAGGCCCGAGCAGTCGAAGCCGGTGATGTTCGCGCCGTCGCCGACGCCCTTGCTCGGCCCATCCAGGGAGCCACCGCCCCACGAATACGGCACCCCCATCTGGGAGCCCATCCGGCGGATCACGTACTCGATGGCCTGGCGGCCGTTCGCCCGCGGAATCTTGGCGCCGGGGTTGCTCGGGGTGGCCGCCGCGGCCGGAGGATCGCCGCCGAGGTTGATCCCGAGCCCGCTCAGGAATTGCTTGCCCAGGTCCATCGTGGTCTGGGTGGCCTGGGCGGTGGCCTGCAGCGAGGCGTTGGCGACGGCGAGCGGGTCGCCGGGGCGCCGGCGCTGATCTGGGCCGGCAGGGTGGGATCCCACTGACCCGGGTCGGCCCCGGCGAGCGGAGCGGGGGCGGCAGGAAAAAACATCAGCCCGGACACCACCGCGGTGATCCAGGCGAAGTTGACGAGACGAAACCGGTTGCGGCGCATGGCTGTCCGTTCAGTGCTCACTTGATTACCACTCGATGTATCGGACCACGTAGGGCGTCATGCCGCTGGTGCGCACCGGGGCGACGCGGACCTTCAGCCCGATGTCGGGAGCCTCGAGCATCTGGCCGTCGCCGAGGTAGATCGTGACGTGCTGGCTGCCGCCCGGGCCGTAGAAGATGACGTCGCCGCGGCGCATCTGCGAGGACGGGATCTTGCGGCCCAGGTTGTACTGCGAGCCCGAGTAGTGCGGCAGCTTGATGCCCACGCCGGCGAACGAGTACAGGACCAGGCCCGAACAGTCGAAGCCGGTGATGCCCGCCCCGGAGTCGATGCCCCTGCTCGGGCCGGCGGCATTGCCCCCACCCCAGGAGTAGGGCACGCCGATCTGCGACATGCCGCGCCGGATCACGTATTCGGTGGCCTGCCGGCCGTACACCCGGGGAATGCGCCCGCCGACGCCACCGGGCGCCGCGTTGGTGATGCCGGTGTCGTCGGGCTTGAGGATGCCCATCTGCTGCAGGAAGTTGCGGCCCAGCCCGGCGGTGACCTGTGTCGAGGTGGCCGAGATGCCGAGCACCTGGTTGATCACCGCGATCGGGTCGCCGGGGACGTTGGCGCTCGGGATCATCGGCAACGTCGGGTCCCAGGCGCCGTCCCACTGCCGGCCCCCGGACGACGGCGCCGGTGCGCCCGCCGATCCGGTCTCCCACCGGTCACCCGACGCGGGCGCTCCCGGCCCGCCGGCACCTGCGGACCACTGCCGCGCGGCCTCGCGCTTGGCCGCCTCGAGCTTGACCTGAGCCTGATCCCGTTCGGCGGCAAGGCGAATGATGTCTTCGCGTTGCTGGTCGAACTTCTGCTTGGAGTTGGTCAGCGCCGCCACCGCCGCGTCCTGGCTGGACTTGGCGTCGGCGGCGGCCTTGTCGGCGTTCTGCTTGGCCAGTCGCGCCGCCGATTCCTTGTTCACCTGCTCGGTGCGGGCCTGCTGCAGCTTGGCCATCACGGTCTGCGAGCTGGTGGTCAGGTTCTTGGCGGCGGCTTCGGTCGCGATGATGTCGTCGGGGCTGCTCGCCGTCAGGTAGCTGTTCGAAGGGCCGTTCATGTAGGTGGCCGCGGCGAACGTGTCGAAACGCCGCTGCGCCCCGGCGATGGCGATGTTGGCGTCCTTGACCGCTCGCTGGCTGGCCTCCAGATCGTGCTGGGCGGTGGCCGCGTTGTCCCGCGCCGTCTCCACGTCGACCAGGGCCTTGTTGACGCTTTCCTGCTCAGTCTGGATCTCGGCGCTGAGGTTCTGCAGCCGCTGGTTGGCCTTGGCGACGTTGGCGATGAGTGCGGCCAGATTGTCGGCGGTGGGGTCGGCCTCCGCCAGGCCCGGCGTGGCGATCAGCAGGGCCAGGCTCAAAACGGACGGGACGACGGGCCGCACCAGCCTTGCGACCGGTCGCGCAGAAGACCCCCAGCGTGTGCGTCTCATTCGACTCAGGTCTCCTACGGCTCAACACGACGGGCGGCGCCAGCCACAGATTCACCGAATAGCGCCAAAGACAACACCAGCATCATTTGCACCGTACGTCACACAGATGGGCGTGCAAACGCTCCGCCGAAATCGCACTCTCTACGTGCGTTTAATGTGACCGAACAGTGACCTGCCCGGTTTGCCATAGTCGCCCGTGCGGGTTCGCCGAGCGAACCCGAGGAAGCGAATGCCGGTGGTTACACGGCGGTATTGGCGTCGGCCGCGGGGTTTGCCGCGGTGTCATCCGTCGTTGCTGAACGCTTGCTACGCAACTGCAACAACCGGGTGCCGACGGCCGCCGCGAAGACGGCGATCAACAGGAAGATCGTCAGGCCCGTCCAGGGAAACTCGGGCGTGTCCAACTCGTGCAAGAAGTGTTGCGCGGAGACCACCGGGTTGCCGGTCTTGGCGATGTCCTCGCCGGCCTCGAGCGTGACGCGGGGGAACTGCGTGCTGTAGCTGCCGACGTAGCTCGGGCTGAGCGTCAGCACCGTCGCGTCGTGATAGTCCGCGCCGACCACCGTCGAGATGTCGCGTAGCGGGGTGTCGTTCGGGGGGTTGTGGTCGAGCAGCACGATCTTGAGGTTGATGCCGTCGGCGCGCGCCTGGTTCACCACGTCGAGCAGTCCCGGCATCGCCGACGGCGGGGCGCTCACACCGTCCGCGGCCACCTGTGCCTTGATCACGGACATGTCGACGTCCTGCGGGATATAGAGCGGCAGGACGAAGGAATCGTGCCCGGTCATGTCGCGGTCCTTCCTGCTGCGCGGTCACGCGGGTCTGTCCCCCGCAAGCGGGCGGGACCCCCAGCTCGGTCCTCGGCGGTCACTCTAGCGTGACGGCCGTCGCGCATTCGGGGTGCGCGAGGGGTTTAAACCGGCCGCCGCGGCGACAAGACTCGGATCAGGAGTGCCGGGCGTAATGCAGGACAAGCGTACTGTTAAAGTCGGCACGATAGTTTTGGACGACCCGCCGACGCCAGCCCGTCGCGGCGGGAGAACTAAAGACTCTGGGAGTTGAAGTGACTGATTCGGTGAATTCGTTCGAAGCCCGCGACACCCTCAAGGTGGGCGACCAGAGCTACCAGATCTATCGTCTCGACGCCGTCCCCAACACCGAGAAGCTCCCCTACAGCCTCAAGGTGCTGGCCGAGAACCTGTTGCGCAACGAGGACGGCGCCAACATCACCAAAGACCACATCGAGGCCATCGCGAACTGGGATCCCAAGGCGGAACCCAGCATTGAGATCCAGTACACGCCCGCCCGCGTGGTGATGCAGGACTTCACCGGGGTGCCGTGCATCGTCGACCTGGCCACCATGCGCGAGGCCATCGGCGACCTCGGCGGCAAGGCCGAAAAGGTCAACCCGCTCGCCCCCGCCGACCTGGTGATCGATCACTCGGTGATCGCCGACCTGTTCGGCACCGCCGACGCGTTCGAGCGCAACGTCGAGATCGAGTATCAGCGCAACGGCGAGCGCTACCAGTTCCTGCGCTGGGGCCAGGGAGCTTTCCAGGACTTCAAGGTGGTGCCCCCCGGCACCGGCATCGTGCACCAGGTCAACATCGAATACCTGGCCAGTGTGGTGATGGAGCGCGACGGCGTGGCCTACCCGGACACCTGCGTGGGAACCGACTCGCACACCACGATGGTCAACGGCCTGGGCGTGCTGGGCTGGGGCGTCGGCGGCATCGAGGCCGAGGCCGCGATGCTGGGCCAGCCGGTGTCGATGCTGATCCCGCGGGTCGTCGGCTTCAAGCTGACCGGCGAGATCCAGGCCGGCGTCACCGCCACCGACGTCGTGCTGACCGTCACCGAGATGCTGCGCAAGCACGGTGTCGTCGGCAAGTTCGTCGAGTTCTACGGCAAGGGTGTTTCCGAAGTGCCGCTGGCCAACCGCGCCACGCTGGGCAACATGAGCCCCGAATTCGGTTCCACCGCAGCCATTTTCCCCATCGACGAGGAGACCATCTCCTACCTCAAGTTCACCGGCCGCACGGATCAGCAACTGGCACTGGTGGAGACCTACGCCAAAGAGCAGGGGCTGTGGCACGACCCCGACCACGAGCCCGCCTTCTCGGAGTACCTCGAACTCGACCTGTCCACGGTGGTGCCGTCGATCGCCGGCCCCAAGCGCCCGCAGGACCGAATCGCCTTGTCGGCGGCCAAGTCCACCTTCCGCGACCAGATCCTCAGCTACGTCGACGGTGACACGGACAGCCAGCAGGGCTACTCGAAGCTGGACGAGTCGGTCGAGGAGACCTTCCCGGCCAGCGATCCCGGCGCGGTGTCGAACGGACACGCCGACGATGTTCCCGAGGTCCACTCGGCGGCCGCGCACGCCACCGGCCGCCCCAGCAACCCGGTGACGGTAAAGTCCGACGAGCGAGGCGAATTCGTGCTCGACCACGGCGCGGTGGTGATCGCCGCGGTCACGTCGTGCACCAACACCTCCAACCCCGAGGTGATGCTCGGCGCCGCGCTGCTGGCCCGCAACGCCGTCGAGAAGGGACTGGCGTCCAAGCCGTGGGTGAAGACCACCATGGCGCCCGGCTCACAGGTGGTCAACGACTACTACGACAAGGCCGGGCTGTGGCCGTACCTGGAGAAGCTCGGCTTCTACCTGGTCGGCTACGGCTGCACCACCTGCATCGGCAACTCCGGCCCGCTGCCCGACGAGATCTCGAAGGCCATCAACGACAACGACCTGTCGGTGACCGCCGTGCTCTCGGGCAACCGGAACTTCGAGGGCCGCATCAACCCCGACGTCAAGATGAACTACCTGGCGTCGCCGCCGCTGGTGGTCGCCTACGCGCTGGCCGGAACCATGGACTTCGACTTCGAGTCCCAGCCGCTCGGCAAGGACAAGGACGGCAACGACGTCTTCCTCAAAGACATCTGGCCCTCGCAGAAAGACGTCTCCGACACCATCGCCTCGGCGATCAACTCCGAGATGTTCACCAAGAACTACGGCGACGTGTTCAAGGGCGACGAGCGGTGGCGCAACCTGCCCACCCCGAGCGGCAATACCTTTGAGTGGAACCCGGATTCGACCTACGTCCGCAAACCCCCGTACTTCGACGGCATGCCCGCCGAGCCCGAGCCGGTCGGCGACATCACCGGCGCGCGGGTGCTGGCGCTGCTGGGTGACTCGGTGACCACCGACCACATCTCCCCCGCCAGCAGCATCAAGCCGGGAACCCCGGCGGCGCAGTACCTCGACGAGCACGGCGTGGAGCGCAAGGACTACAACTCCTTCGGCTCGCGGCGCGGCAACCACGAGGTGATGATTCGCGGCACGTTCGCCAACATCCGGCTGCGCAACATGCTGCTCGACGACGTGTCCGGTGGCTACACCCGCGACTTCACCCAGGACGGCGGACCGCAGGCGTTCATCTACGACGCCGCGCAAAACTATGCGGCACAAGACATTCCGCTGGTGGTGCTGGGCGGTAAGGAATACGGATCGGGTTCGTCACGAGACTGGGCCGCCAAGGGAACGCGGCTGCTGGGCGTGCGCGCGGTGATCGCCGAGTCGTTCGAGCGCATCCACCGCTCCAACCTGATCGGCATGGGCGTGATCCCGTTGCAGTTCCCCGACGGCAAGTCGGCCACCGACCTGGGCCTGGACGGCACCGAGGTGTTCGACATCACCGGGATCGAAGAACTCAACAGCGGCAAGACGCCGAAGACGGTGCACGTCAAGGCGAGCAAGGATTCCGGCGATCCGATCGAGTTCGACGCGGTGGTGCGCATCGACACCCCGGGTGAGGCCGACTACTACCGCAACGGCGGCATCCTGCAGTACGTGCTGCGCAACATGCTCAAGTCCGGCTAGTTCCGGCCCGAATCCACTCACCCCCGTGCCCAAGGTCAGCGAGGACCATCTGGCGGCCCGACGCCGCCAGATCCTCGACGGCGCCCGCCGCTGCTTTGCCGAATACGGCTACGAGAAGGCGACGGTGCGCCGGCTGGAGAAGGCGATCGGGATGTCGCGCGGCGCGATCTTCCACCACTTCCGGGACAAGGACGCGCTGTTTTTCGCCCTCGCCCACGAGGACGCGGAGCGGATGGCCGACGTGGCCTCCCGCGCGGGACTCATCCAGGTGATGCGCGACATGCTGGCCGCGCCGGACCAGTTCGACTGGCTGGCCACCAGATTGGAGATCGCCCGCAAGCTGCGCAACGATCCCGCGTTCAGCCAGGGATGGGCGGAACGTTCGGCCGAGCTGGCGGCGGCGACCACCGATCGGTTGCGCCGGCAGACGGAGGCGCACCGGGTGCGCGACGACGTGCCCGGCGACGTCCTGCAGTGCTATCTGGAGTTGGTGCTCGACGGCCTGGTGGCCCGGTCGGCGTCCGGCGAGGACCCGCAGCGCCTATCCGCGGTCCTGGATCTGGTGGAAAACTCGGTGCGCCGCAACGAATCTGAGAAGCGACCGTAACGCCACTGCGAACAAGGGGACGCGATTTCGCAGTGACGCTACGCCCGCGCGACCTTGGCGGTCCGGTTGGGGCCGCCGCGGCTGCGCATCGTGGTGCCCGACTCCCGTAGCAAGCTATGAATCGACCCATACGACCTGCCGGTCTTCGCGACCAGGCTGCGGATGCTGGCGCCGCCTTCGTAGGCGTGGCGCAGTTCGTCCAACAACTGGTCGCGCGCGTTGGCCGACCTTTGCAGTGTTCTCTTCATGGCTCCTCCGGCGCGGGACACGATCGCAAGCCCCCAGAGTAAGAAGCCGCTGGCGACCGCGGGCCGATTTCGCCAAATCGCATGGGGCGACTTGGCGCGAGATCAGGCGAGCTCGATGAGATCCCGGTATTCGTCGGACCAGAAGTCCTCGGTGCCGTCGGGCAACAGCACGACGCGCTGCGGGTCGAGCGCCTCGGCGGCACCGGGGTCGTGCGTCACCAACACCACCGCGCCCTGGTAACTGCGCAGCGCGTCGAGCACCTGCTCGCGCGAGGCCGGGTCGAGGTTGTTCGTCGGCTCGTCGAGCAGCAGCACGTTGGCGGCCGACGCCACCAGACCGGCCAGCGCGAGCCGGGTCTTCTCGCCACCGGACAGGGTGCCCGCCGGCTGGTCGAGCTGGGGGCCGCTGAACATGAACGCGCCCAACAGCCCGCGCAGATCCTGCTCGCCGGAATCCGGTGCGGCGTGGCGGATGTTCTCCCACACGGTCGCGTCGTTGTCGAGCGTGTCGTGCTCCTGGGCGAAGTAGCCGATCCGCAGCCCGTGCCCGGGCTCGAGTCCCCCGGTGTCGGGGGCCTCGGTGCCGGCCAGGATTCTCAGCAGGGTGGTCTTGCCGGCGCCGTTGAGGCCCAGCACCACCACCCGCGAGCCGCGGTCGATGGCCAGGTCGACGCCGGTGAAGACTTCCAGCGACCCGTAGGACTTGCTCAGCCCGGTGGCCACCAGCGGCGTGCGCCCGCACGCGGCCGGGTTGGGGAACTTGATGCGCGCCACCTTGTCGGCCACCCGCTCGTCATCGAGCGCGGCCATCATCCGGTCGGCACGACGCAACATGTTCTGCGCGGCAACGGCTTTGGTGGCCTTGGCGCCGAGCTTGGCGGCCTGCGAACGCAGCGCAGTCGCCTTGCGTTCGGCGTTCGCGCGTTCCCGCCGGCGGCGCTGCTCGTCGGTGGCGCGCGCGTCGAGGTATTTCTGCCACGTCATGTTGTAGACGTCGACCTCGCCGCGCACCGCGTCCAGGAACCACACCCGGTTGACGACGTCGGCGAGCAGTTCGACGTTGTGGCTGATGATCACCAGCCCGCCGGTGTGCGCGCGCAGGAAATCGCGCAGCCAGCCGATGGAATCCGCGTCCAGGTGGTTGGTCGGCTCGTCGAGCAGCAGCGTGGTCGACGAACCCGACATTCCCGCGCCGCCCTCGGACGCGGCGAACAGGATGCGGGCCAGTTCCACCCGGCGGCGCTGGCCGCCGGACAGCGTGCGCAGCTGCTGCGTCAGCACCCGTTCCGGCAGGCCGAGACTCGCGCAGATGCGGCTCGCTTCGCTCTCCGCGCCGTAGCCGCCCAGGGCGACGAAACGCTCCTCCAGCTGCCCGTACCGGCGGATCGCGCGGTCGCGGGCGTCGTCGTCGGCGACCTCGGCCATCAACGCCTGCTGCTTTTCCAAGTCGGTCAGCAACACGTCGAGCCCGCGGGCCGACAGCACCCGGTCGCGGGCCAGCACGTCGAGGTCGCCCTCTTTGGGATCCTGTGGCAGATAACCGATTTCGCCGACACGGTTGATCGCGCCCGCATAGGGCTCGGTCTCCCCCGCCAGGATGCGCAGCGTGGTGGTCTTACCGGCGCCGTTGCGGCCCACCAGACCGATGCGGTCGCCGGGCTGCACGCGCAGGTCGGGACCGTCCGGGGAGAGCAGGATGCGCGCACCAGCGCGGACCTCGAGGTCCGTGGCCGTGATCACGATCGCTCTCCTTTAAAAAATCATTTGTCGTCGGTGAACACCGCGGGTCGTCGTTCTGCGCGCGCGGCAACCGCTTCTTCGAAGTTGGCGGTGAGCAGGCGGACGAAAAGCTGTCCCAAGCCTTCGGCTTGCATGTGCCCTTCCAGGCTACCGGCGTCCAGTCCACTCCACAGCGTGCGCTTGGTCAACTCGGTGCCCGGCCGGGAGAAGGCCGCTATCCGGGCGGCGATGGCATAGCAGGTGTCCAGCAGCTGCTCCTCGGGCACCTGGCAGGACACCAGCCCGATGCGCTCGGCCTCCTCGGCCGTGACGTCGCGACCGGTCAGCATGATCTCGAAGGCGCGCGACGAGCCGATGGCCCGCGGCAGCAGGTAGGACAGGCCCAGCTCGCTGGCGGTCAGCCCGTTGTTGATGCCGGCGGCGCGAAAGTACGCGCTGGTCGCGGCCACCCGGATGTCGGCGGCCAGGGCCAGACACAGGCCCCCGCCGATGGCGGGGCCGTTGACCGCGGCGATCACCGGCTGGTGCAGCCGGCGCAGCGCCAGGATGACCTCGTCGAGGACCTCCATGGAGCGCAGCGCGTAGGTCGGGCGGGTCAGCCCCTCGACGTGGGGCACCGAGCCCGCGGACTTGTGATCGGCGCCTGAGGAGAAGCCCCGACCGGCCCCGGTCAGCACGACCACGCGCACCGAATTGTCGTAGGTGACCTTGTCCAGGGCCTCCTTGAGCGGGAGCATGACGTCGAACGCCATGGAGTTCATCCGCTCGGGCCGATTGAGGGTTATCAGCGCGACGCCGGGCCGCGGGTGATCTACCAGTACCAAACTCACCCATGCAACCTAGCGTGTAGCTAACAGTGGCTCCGCGCGCAGCGCGGCGTGGAGGCTTATTCGGCCCGCCCTGCCTCGGCGGCGTCGACGTCGAAGGCGCGGACCTGTTGCACCAGGTCCTCCAGGGCGGCCGGTGGCAGCGCTCCCGGCTGGTTGAACAGCAGTTTGCCCTTCTTGAACGCCATCAGCGTGGGGATGGACCGAATCTGGGCGGCCGCGGCCAGCTGTTGTTCGGCTTCGGTGTCGACTTTGGCGTGCACGATATCGGGGTGTTTCTCTGCCGACGCCTGGAATGTCGGGCCGAACTGGCGGCACGGGCCGCACCAGGACGCCCAGAAGTCGACGAGGACGATGTCGTTGCCCTCGATGGTTTCGTTGAACTTCTCAGCGGTGAGATCAAGTGTTGTCACATTTGCCACAACGCCCGGGACCGACCCGATGTTCCCCGGTGCGCCGGGAGTTCGGAATACGGCCATCGCCGCGCGGGGCCACCAGCGCCCCACCCGACCGCCCTGGTTACGGTTGCGTACGTTTTCCCGCGTCCGACAGACTGTGCCTGATGATCCGCCGCCTCGAGGACCAGTGAGGGAATCGCGTTGGGCCACTACATCGCAAACGTTCGTGATATCGAATTCAACCTTTTCGAAGTGCTCGATGTCGGCGCAGTTTTGGGCACCGGCGGCTACAGCGACCTCGACGAGGACACGGTCAAAACGATATTGGCCGAAGCCGCCCGCCTCGCCGAGGGTCCGGTGGCCGAATCCTTCGCCTTCGCCGACCGCAATCCACCCGTATTCGACCCGGCCGAGCACAAGATCACGGTGCCCGAAGAGCTGGCCAAGACGGTGGCCGCGCTCAAGGAGGCCGGCTGGTGGCGGCTGGGCATGGCCGAAGAGATCGGCGGCATGCCCGCCCCGCCGCCGCTGGCGTGGGCGGTCAACGAGATGCTCATCTGCGCCAACCCGTCGGCGAACTTCTTTTGCCTGGGCCCGTTCATGTCTCAGGCGCTGTATCTCGAGGGCAACGAGCAGCAGCGGCAATGGGCCGCGCAGGGCGTGGAGCGGGGCTGGGCGGCCACCATGGTGCTCACCGAGCCCGACGCGGGCTCCGACGTCGGCGCCGGGCGCGCCAAAGCCGTCGAACAACCCGACGGCACGTGGCACATCGAGGGCGTCAAGCGCTTCATCTCCGGCGGCGACGTGGGCGACACCGCCGAGAACATCTTCCATCTGGTGCTGGCCCGCCCGGAGGGTGCCGGGCCGGGCACCAAGGGGCTGAGCCTGTTCTACGTGCCCAACTTCCTGTTCGACCCCGACACCTTCGAACTGGGCCCCCGCAACGGCGTCTACGTCACCGGGGTGGAACACAAGATGGGCATCAAGTCCTCCCCCACGTGCGAATTGACTTTCGGCGCAACGGATGTGCCCGCCGTCGGCTATCTGGTCGGCGACGTGCACCGCGGTATCGCGCAGATGTTCACCGTGATCGAGCAGGCGCGCATGACGATCGGCGTCAAGGCGGCCGGCACGCTGTCCACGGGTTACCTGAACGCGCTGGCCTTCGCCAAAGAGCGGGTGCAGGGCGCGGACCTGACGCAGATGTCGGACAAGACCGCGCCGCGGGTCACGATCATCCACCACCCCGACGTGCGGCGCAGCCTGATGACACAGAAGGCGTACGCGGAGGGGCTGCGCGCGCTCTACATGTACGCCGCCGCGCATCAGGATGACGCTGTGGCCCAACGTGTTTCGGGTGCCGACCCCGAGATGGCGCACCGCATCGACGATCTGCTGCTGCCGATCGTCAAGGGGGTCAGCTCGGAGCGGGCCTACGAGGTGCTGACCGAATCGCTGCAGACGCTCGGCGGTTCGGGCTTCCTGCAGGACTATCCGCTCGAGCAGTACATCCGGGATTCCAAGATCGATTCGCTGTATGAGGGCACCACCGCCATCCAGGCGCTGGACTTCTTCTTCCGCAAGATCGTGCGCGACCGGGGCCAGGCCCTGCAGTTCTTGACGACGCAGATCACGGCGACCATCGACGACTGCGACGAGGCGCTCAAGCCGATCGCCCAGCTGGTGCAGACGGCCTACGACGACGTCACGGCGATGACGGGAGCGCTGACCGGCTATCTGATGTCCGCGGCCCAACACCCGGCGGAGATCTACAAGGTGGGACTGGGATCGGTGCGGTATCTGCTCGCGGTGGGCGACCTGCTGATCGGCTGGCGGCTGCTGGTGCAGGCCAACATCGCGGCCCGCGCGCTCGCCGACGGCGCCGGGAACGACGAAGCGTTCTATCGGGGCAAGGTCGCGACGGCGGGGTTCTTCGCCAAGAACATGCTGCCGAGGCTCACCTCGCTGCGCGGCGTCATCGAGAGCATCGACGACGAGATCATGAAGGTGGCCGAGGAGGCCTTCTGAGCGCCGCGGATACACAGGTTAGGCACAGGTTAAACGGGTAAACCATGACGTTGGCTCTAACCGACGAATGGAGAAACGTTGATGTCTGCCAGCTGTCAATTGCCCCGGCTCACTCGTCTCGCGGTCTTCGCCGTCGCGGGAGCCACCGCATTGTCCCTGTCCGCCTGCGGCTCTTCGAACAAATCCAGTTCCACGTCAACGTCCACCTCCACGTCGACGTCCACCGTCACGTCGACGACCACGTCGTCCACCCCTAACGCCGAAGCGCGGGTCAGCGGTCTGATCGCCTCGGTGGCCGGCAACTCCATCCAGGTCACCAAGGAAGACAACGCGACCGCCGCGGTCAACTTCACCTCCACCACCAAGATCACCGAGGCCCTGCCGGCCGGGCTGCCGGACGTCACGCCGGGCAGTTGCGTCAGCGTGAAGCCGACGGAGGGATCTGCGCCCGGACAGGCGGTCACCGCCGCGTCGGTGAAGATCAGCGAGTCCGTCAACGGCGCCTGCCCGAAACCGCCGCAGAACGCGCCCGGCGCCTCGACCACCACGCCGCCGTCGCTTCCGCCGTCGAATGCGCCCGCGAAGCCGGCCTGGGTGCGCGGCTCGGTGGCGTCGGTGTCCGGTAACACCATCAACGTGACCAACACCGACCCCAGCGGCAACACCACGCAGACCGCCGTGACGGTCGACGACAAGACCAAGTACACCAAGCAGTCGCCCGCGAACACCGACGCGATCACCCCGGGCAAATGCCTGTGGGCGCGCGGAACCCAGGACAACGGCGGCGCGCTGCAAGCGACGAGCATCAACCTGAAACAGGCTGTCGACGGCAAGTGCGGCAAGCCCAAACAGCCCGGCCAGGGCGGCTGACCCCGGCTCGGGCTGACTGAGATTGCCGTCACTCCCGCTGGGCGCGGCGTGAGAACCACGCCCGGCGGGGGTAATTGTTTAGGACGGCGAAGCGTTTGATCGGAGATGAGTTCTGTGGCTGCCATATCGTTGAAAAACCGGCGGACGCAGATCGCGCTCGGCGTCCTTGTTGCCTTCGTCGCGCTGTGCGTCGCGATGTGCGGCTCCTCACACGACGGGTCGACCAGCAGCGCCCCTCCGGCCGTCACCGCAGTCCCGCCGAGCGCGGCCCCCAGCGCCGCGCCGCCGCCGGCTCCCCACCGCCCCCGGTCGGCAAGGACTATGTCGAGGGCATGGTGCAGTCGAACTCGAATGGCACGGTTGCGCTCCGGACGCGGTCCGGCTCGGCGACGGTGGACTACACGCCGCAGACCAGGGTCGTCGATGTCACCCCGGCGAAGCTGTCCGACGTGACGCCCGGCAGCTGCGTGAACGTCAAAGCCACCCCGCAGAGCGCGCCGCCCCCGGGGCTCCAGCGCCCGGCGGCCCGATCACCGCGCAAGCCGTGACGGTCACCCCGTCCGCGGACGGAAAGTGCCCGCCGCCGGCCGGCTTCTACGGCACCGTGGCCTCGGTGTCGGGCAACACGATCGCCGTCAACGGCCTGGGCCCCGGCGGCCCGGGCGCCGCCACCAACGTGACCGTCGCCGACTCGACCTCATACCAGCGTCAGACACCGTCGGACGCCCAGGCGATCACCAACGGTAAATGCATTGGGGCCCAAGGGTCTCAGGACGGTGGCGTCCTGCACGCGACGATGATCAGTGTGGAGACGTGCCCGCCCATGGGGCGCCCGCACCCCCACCTGCACCTGCCTCACCTCCCCCACATCCACCTCTAGCGAACGCGGGCGACCGGGAAGCGCGCGAAAAGCCTTGCTTAGACGGTGAATCCGAGGGCACGCAGCTGCTCGCGGCCGTCCTCGGTGATCTTGTCCGGACCCCACGGCGGGTTCCACACCCAGTTGATCCGCAGGTCGTCGACCAGCCCGGCACCCACCAGCGCGCTGCGGGACTGGTCTTCGATGACGTCGGTCAGCGGGCAGGCCGCCGAGGTCAGCGTCATGTCGATCAGGGCGACCGTTCCGTCGTCGCCGTCTTCGACGTTCAGCCCGTAGACGAGTCCCAGATCGACGACGTTGATGCCGAGTTCGGGGTCGACGACGTCACGCATCGCCTCCTCGAGGTCGGCAAGGAATTCCTCACCCTGCGCGGTGGTTTCGCTCATCTGTGACCTCCTGAAAAATCTGCTTCCTGGTCCGAACAAGCCTTGGCCAAGGCATCTTTGAACGCCATCCAGCCCAACAGCGCGCATTTCACCCGCGCCGGGTATTTGGCCACCCCGGCGAACGCGATCCCGTCGCCCAGCAGGTCCTCGTCGCCCTCGATGGTGCCGCGCGAGGACACCATCTCGGTGAAAGCCGTCACCGTCTTGAGCGCGTCGCCCACGCTGTGCCCGATCACCTGCTCGGTGAGGACCGAGGTCGCGGCCTGGCTGATGGAGCAGCCCTGCCCGTCATAGGACACGTCGGCCACCGTCTCGCCGTCCTCGGACAGCGCCACCCGCAGGGTGACCTCGTCGCCGCAGACCGGGTTGACGTGAAACACCTCGGCGCCGAACGGCTCCCGCAGCCCGCGGTGCTGCGGGTGCTTGTAGTGATCCAGGATCACGTCCTGATACATCTGCTCGAGACGCAAGGTCAGCCTCTCCCGACCGATGGCGGCGACCCGCTGCGCTCGCCTTCGCCGCGCTTGCGATCGCCGACGAAGAAATCCAGAGCGCGGCGCACGCCGGCCACCAAGCGCTCGACCTCCTCGGCGGTGTTGTACACCCCGAAGGACGCCCGGGCGGTGGCCGCGAGGCCGAACCGGCGATGCAGCGGCATGGCGCAGTGGTGCCCCACCCGCACCGCGACGCCCTCGTCGTCGAGCACCTGCCCGACGTCGTGGGCGTGCACGCCGTCGACGACGAACGACACGGGCGAGGCGCGGTTTTCCATGGAGACCGGCCCGACGATGCGCACGGCGTCGATGCCGGACAGGCCGTCGATGGCGGCGGCGACCAGCTGGTGCTCGTGGGCCTGCACCGCTTCCATGCCGAGGGCGCCGAGATACCGTGTGGCCGCGCCCAATCCGACCACCTGCGACGTCATCGGCGTGCCGGCCTCGAAGCGCTGCGGCACCGCCGCGTAGGTGGAGGATTCCATGGTCACGGACTCGATCATCGAGCCGCCTGTCAAAAACGGTGGCAGGGCCGAGAGCACCTCGTCGCGCCCGTAGAGGACGCCGATACCGTTGGGGCCCAGCATCTTATGGCCGGAGAACGCGGCGAAGTCCACGTCGAGGGCGTGGAAGTCGACGGGCTGGTGCGGCACCGACTGGCAGGCGTCGAGCACGGTGAGCGCGCCGACGGCCCGGGCCCGGCCGACCAGCTCGGCCACCGGGGCCACCGCGCCGGTGACGTTCGAATGATGGGTGAAGGCAACGACTTTGACGCGTTCGTCGAGCTGCAGCGAGTCAAGGTCGATGCGCCCGTCGTCGGTGACGCCGTACCAGCGCAGGGTCGCCCCGGTGCGCCTGGCCAGTTCCTGCCACGGCACCAGGTTGGCGTGGTGCTCGAGCTCGGTGGTGACGATGACGTCGCCGGGCCCGACTGCACGCTCGAAACGCTTGTCCCCCAGCACATATGACACCAGGTTGAGCGCCTCGGTGGCGTTCTTGGTGAACACCAGCTCTTGGGTGTCGGCGCCCACGAACGCGGCGATGTCGGCGCGGCCCTGCTCGTAGGCGTCGGTGGCCTCCTCCATCAGCTGATGCGCACCGCGGTGCACGGCGCCGTTGGAGGTCAGCAAGAATTCCCGCTCGGCGTCGAGCACCTGCAGCGGGCGCTGGGACGTGGCGCCGGAATCCAGGTACGCCAACGGATTTCCGCTACGCATGACGCGCTTGAGGATCGGGAAGTCGGCGCGGATGGCCGCCACATCCAGGGGTGAGACCGCCGCCGAAGGTGTAGCCATGTCAGGCCCCGGTTGCCGCCGCCGCTTGGGTGAAGCGGACGTAGCCGTTCTGCTCGAGTTCGTCAGCCAGCTCCGGACCGCCGGACTCGGCGATCCGGCCGCCGACAAACACGTGCACGTATTCGGGGCGGATGTAGCGCAGGATGCGGGTGTAGTGGGTGATCAGCAGGATCCCCCCGTGCTCGGTCTCCGCGTAGCGGTTGACGCCCTCGCTGACCACGCGCAGCGCGTCGACGTCGAGGCCGGAGTCGGTCTCGTCGAGGATGGCGATCTTGGGCTTGAGCAGCTCCAGCTGCAAAATCTCGTGGCGCTTCTTCTCACCGCCGGAGAAACCCTCGTTGACGCTGCGCTCGGCGAACGCCGGGTCGATCTCCAGCGAGCCCATGGCCGCCTTGACCTCTTTGACCCAGTGCCGCAGCTTCGGGGCCTCGCCGCGCACGGCGGTCGCCGCCGAGCGCAGGAAGTTCGACACCGAGACGCCGGGCACCTCGACGGGATACTGCATGGCCAAGAAGATTCCGGCCCGCGCCCGCTCGTCGATGCTCATCGTGAGCACGTCCTGGCCGTCCAGCGTGATGGAGCCCGAGGTCACCGTGTACTTGGGGTGACCGGCGATGGCGTAGGACAGCGTCGACTTGCCCGACCCGTTGGGGCCCATCAAGGCGTGCGTCTCACCTGATTTCACCGTCAGGTCGACGCCGTTGAGGATTCCGATCTCGCGCTCGGACTCGGCGGCGTTCGGGTTGAGGACGCTGACGTGCAGATCTTTGATTTCCAGAGTGGTCATGAGGCTGTTGTTTCCGTCTTTTCCGTGATGGCCAGTTCGTGTTCGATGGCTGCGGTCAGGCGCTCCCGTATTTCGGGCACCGCGATCTTGGAGATGATTTCGGCGAAGAAGCCACGGATCACCAGCCGGCGCGCCTGCTCCTCGGGGATGCCGCGGGAGCGCAGGTAGAACAGTTGCTCGTCGTCGAAACGCCCGGTGGCGCTGGCGTGCCCGGCGCCGACGATCTCGCCGGTCTCGATCTCCAGGTTGGGCACCGAGTCGGCGCGCGCCCCGTCGGTGAGCACCAGGTTGCGGTTCACCTCGAAGGTGTCGGTGCCGGTGGCCTCGGCGCGGATCAGCACGTCGCCGATCCACACCGTGTGCGCGTCGGGCAGCGCGGAGTCCGGATCACCTTGCAGCGCACCCTTGTACAGCACGTTCGACTTGCAGTCGGGCTGGGCGTGATCGACCAGCAGCCGCGACTCCAGGTGCTGGCCGTCGTCGGCGAAGTACAGGCCGAGCAGCTCGGCGTCGCCGCCAGGGCCCAGGTACCGCACGTTGGCCGTCAGCCGGACCAGCTCCCCACCGAGGGTGACCGCGACGTGGCGTAGCACCGCGTCCTTGCCCAGCCTGGCGTGCTGCATGCTGACGTGCACGGCGTCGTCGGCCCAGTCGGCCAGCCACACCACGGTCAGCCGCGCGGCGTCGTCGACAACGAATTCGACGTTGTCGGCCAGGGTTCCGCTGCCCCGGTGGTCGATGACGACCACGGCCTCGGCGAGCTCGGAGACCCGGATCTGTAGGTGCCCGTAGGCCACCGCGCCCTCGCCGGGGCCGGTGACGGTGACACCGATCGGCTCGGCGATGCGGGTGTCGCGCTCGACGGTGATCAGGGTGGCGGAATTGAACGACGAAAAGGCTTGCGCGGCAACACGATCGGTCGGCACACCGCCCTGGCCGAGCCGCTCGTCGCCGCGGGGGACGGTCTCGACCCGCAGGCCGGGCTGCTCGCTGACGCTGATCCCGGCCCTGCCGGTGGCGCGCGCCGAGCCGTCGTGCAGGCCACGCAGCCGGCGCAGCGGGGTGAACCGCCAGATCTCGTCGCGGCCGTGCGGAACCTCGAACGCGTCCACGTCGAACGAGGAGAAGACCTCGCCCTTGTTGGCCGCGGCCAGGGCCGAACCCTCAACCGCTTCAGTCAGGTTCGTCACTAGCCGACCGCGCCTTCCATCTGCAGCTCGATCAGCCGGTTGAGCTCCAGGGCGTACTCCATCGGCAGCTCTTTGGCGATCGGCTCGACGAAGCCGCGCACCACCATGGCCATCGCCTCGTCCTCGGTCAGGCCGCGGCTCATCAGGTAGAACAGCTGGTTCTCGCTGACCTTCGACACGGTGGCCTCGTGGCCCATGGTGACGTCGTCCTCGCGGATGTCGACGTAGGGGTAGGTGTCGCTGCGGCTGATCGTATCTACCAGCAGCGCATCGCATTTCACGCTGGAACGCGATCCGTGCGCGCCCTTGTTCACCTGCACCAGGCCGCGGTAGGAGGTGCGGCCGCCGCCGCGGGCCACCGACTTGGACACGATGTTGCTCGACGTGTTGGGCGCCAGGTGCAGCATCTTCGCGCCGGTGTCCTGGTGCTGGTCCTCGCCGGCGAAGGCCACCGAGAGCACCTCACCCTTGGCGTGCTCGCCCGTCATCCAGACCGCCGGGTACTTCATGGTGACCTTCGACCCGATGTTGCCGTCGATCCACTCCATGGTGGCGCCGGCCTCGGCGCGGGCCCGCTTGGTGACCAGGTTGTAGACGTTTCCCGACCAGTTCTGGATGGTCGTGTAACGAACGCGCGCATTGGGTTTCACGATGATCTCGACCACCGCCGAGTGCAGCGAATCCGACTTGTAGATCGGAGCCGTACAGCCCTCGACGTAGTGCACGTAGGAGCCCTCGTCGGCGATGATCAGCGTCCGCTCGAACTGGCCCATGTTCTCGGTGTTGATCCGGAAGTAGGCCTGCAGCGGGATGTCGACGTGCACGCCCTTCGGGACGTAGATGAACGAGCCACCGCTCCACACCGCGGTGTTCAGCGCGGAGAACTTGTTGTCCCCGGCCGGGATCACGGTGCCGAAGTACTCCTGGAAGATCTCGGGGTGTTCGCGCAACGCCGTGTCGGTGTCCAGGAAGATGACGCCCTGGGCCTCCAGGTCCTCGCGGATCTGGTGGTAGACCACCTCGGATTCGTATTGGGCCGCGACGCCGGAGACCAGCCGCTGCTTCTCGGCCTCCGGGATGCCCAGCCGGTCGTAGGTGTTGCGGATGTCCTCGGGCAGGTCGTCCCACGTCGCCGCCTGCTTTTCGGTGGAGCGCACGAAGTACTTGATGTTGTCGAAGTCGATGCCCTGAAGGTTCGAGCCCCAGCCCGGCATCGGCTTGCGGTCGAAGATGCGCAGCGCCTTGAGCCGGGTCTGCAGCATCCACTCGGGCTCGTTCTTCTTCGCCGAGATGTCGCGCACGACGGCCTCGGACAGCCCGCGCTGGGCGCTGGCCCCGGCGACGTCGGAGTCCGACCAGCCGTAGCCGTACTTACCCAGCGAGGCGATCGCCTCTTCCTGGGTCAACGGCGCGGTTACCGTCTTGCTGGCCTCGGGGGTGAGGGTCATCGAGACGCTCCTTTGATGCTCGTGGTGTTGTGGCGCGGGCTGGGCGCCTGAGTCAGGGGTACGTGCGTGGTGCAGGCGCAGTCGCCGTTGACGATGGTCGCCAACCGCTGGACGTGGGTGCCCAATACCTCGGCCATGGCCTGCTGTTCGGCGTCGCACAGCTCGGGGAATTCCTCGGCGACGTGCGACACCGGGCAGTGGTGCTGGCAGATCTGCACGCCGTGAATGGGTCCGCCGACCTGCGCGGTGGTGGTGACGTAGCCGGCCTTGGTCAGCGCGGTGGCGATCCGGTCGGCGGCCGCCTCCACGTCGGGGTCCGCCGCGCTGTCGGCGGCGGGAACGTCCGCCAGGATGGCGTCGATGCGCTGCCGGGCGAAGGCCTGCACCGCCTCCTCACCGCCGATCTCGCGGAGTTGCCGCATGGCCGCCGCCGCCAGGTCGTCGTAGGAGTGGTCGAGCTTGGCCCGCCCGGCCGCGGTCAGCCGATAGCGCTTGGCGGGACGCCCGCGTCCCGCCTGCTGCCACGCCGCGGGCGCGACGGACTCGGCGTCGCCGGCCTCGATCAGGGCGTCGAGGTGGCGTCGCACGCCGGCGGCGGCCAGGCCCAGCCGGTCACCGATCTCGCCTGCGGTGATCGATCCGGATTCCAGCAGCAGGCGCACGATCGCGCGGCGGGTGTGACCATCCGGCACCGGCGCGCCGACGTCCGCCGCGCCGGCAACGGCGTCAGCGGCCCCATCGGGGCTGGTTCGGATTTTCACAACACCAGTGTGACGCAATTCCGGGGATCGGTCTAGCAAGGGTCCCCTGTCCTGGCGTTGCGCTGCTCACATGCAGTGCGACTCGCGGCGGCGCAGTGACGCCGCACGTCCGGCGGCTACGCTGCTCTGATGGCAGCCCGCCACCACACGCTGAGCTCATCGATCGCCAGTCTGCACGGCGACGAGCAGGCGGTGGGCTCGCCGCTGAACGATACCGAGCTCACCTCACTGCGCCGCACCCGCCTGTTCGGGGCGACCGGCACGGTGGTGATGGCGATCGGCGCGCTGGGCGCCGGCGCCCGGCCCGTCGTGCAGGACCCCACGTTCGGCGTGCGCCTGCTCAACCTGCCGTCACGCATCCAGACGGTGTCGCTGACGATGACGACCACCGGTGCCGTCATGATGGCGCTGGCCTGGTTGATGCTCGGCCGGTTCGCGCTGGGAAACCGGCGGATGTCGCGCGGCGACCTGGACCGCACCCTGCTGCTGTGGGTGCTGCCCCTGTTGATCGCCCCGCCGATGTACAGCAAGGACGTCTACTCCTATCTGGCGCAGAGCCAGATCTCGCTGGAGGGCCTGGACCCCTACCGGGTGGGTCCGGCGTCGGGCCTGGGCCTGTCCCACATCTTCACGCTGTCGGTACCGACGCTGTGGCGCGAGACGCCCGCGCCCTACGGGCCGCTGTTCTTGTGGATCGGGCGCGGCATCTCCGCGCTCACCGGGGAGAACATCGTCGCCGCGGTGCTGTGTCACCGGCTGGTGGAGTTGCTGGGGGTGGGACTGATCGTCTGGGCGACGCCGCGGCTGGCCCGGCGTTGCGGCGTCGCCGAGGTCAGCGCGCTGTGGCTGGGGGCGGCCAACCCGCTGCTGATCATGCATCTGGTGGCCGGGGTGCACAACGAGGCGCTGATGCTGGGCCTGATGCTGGCCGGGGCCGAATTCGCGTTGCGCGGCATCGACGCCCCGCGGCTGCTGCCCGCGTCCTGGAAGCGACCGGGCTCGGACTGGGAACCGCTGGGGATGCTGGTCGCCGGTTCGGTGCTGATCGTGTTGTCGTCGCAGGTGAAGCTCCCGTCGCTGCTGGCGCTGGGCTTCGTCACGATGGCGCTGGCCTACCGCTGCGGCGGCAACCTGCGCGCCCTGCTGGTGACGGGCGGCGGCATGGCGGCGTTGTCGCTGGCGGTGATGGCGCTGGTGGGGTGGGCCAGCGGCCTGGGATTCGGCTGGATCTACACGCTGGGCACCGCCAACGTGGTGCGCAGCTGGATGTCGCCGCCGACGCTGCTGGCGCTCGGCACCGGACAGGTCGGCATCCTGCTGGGCCTGGGCGATCACACCACCGCGGTGCTGGGGCTGACCCGCGCGATCGGCGTGCTGATCATCACGGTCATGGTGGCCTGGCTGCTGCTGGCCGTCTTCCGCGGCCGGCTGCACCCGATCGGCGGGCTGGGCGTCGCGCTGGGCATCACGGTGCTGCTGTTCCCCGTCGTGCAGCCCTGGTACCTGCTGTGGGCCATCATCCCGCTGGCCGCCTGGGCGACGCGGACCGGCTTCCGGGTGGCGGCCATCGTCATCAGCCTGGTCGTCGGGATCTTCGGCCCGACGGCCAACGGCGACCGGTTCGCCTTGTTCCAGATCATCGACGCCACCCTGGCCAGCACGGTCATCGTCGTCGCGCTCATCGCGTTGACCTACACCCGCCTGCCGTGGCGCCGCGCGCCGGTCCGGGACACCGAGTCCAACGGCGAACCGGTCGACGACACGGCCGCACCGCCGGCGCCTCCGCCGACCCCCCGCCCGGCGCCGGCACATGACGCCTACGCTGATTCCACGTGAGCTCGGCCTTTCCAGAATCGCGCGAATCCCCTGACGCAGTGGTGCGGTTGCGCGGGGTCACCAAGAAATACGGATCCGGGGCGACGGCCGTCGAGGCCGTCTCCAATCTCGATCTCGAGGTGTACGCCGCCGAGGTGCTGGCCCTGCTCGGTCCCAACGGCGCCGGCAAGACGACGACGGTCGAGATGTGCGAGGGCTTCGTGCGCCCGGACGCCGGCACCATCGAGGTGCTCGGCCTGGATCCGATCGCCGACAACGCGCGGCTGCGGGCGCGGATCGGGGTGATGCTGCAGGGCGGCGGCGGCTACCCCGCGGCCCGGGCGGGCGAGATGCTCGACCTGGTGGCCGCCTACGCCGCCGACCCGCTGGACCCGGCCTGGCTGCTGGACACCCTGGGCCTCACCGACGCCGCCCGCACCACCTACCGGCGGCTCTCCGGCGGCCAGCAGCAGCGGCTGGCGCTGGCCTGCGCGCTGGTGGGCCGCCCCGAACTGGTGTTCCTCGACGAACCCACCGCGGGCATGGACGCGCACGCCCGGCTGCTGGTCTGGGAACTGATCGACGCCCTGCGCCGCGACGGCGTGACGGTGGTGCTGACCACCCACCAGCTCAAGGAGGCCGAGGAGCTCGCCGACCGGCTGGTGATTATCGACCACGGGGCGACGGTGGCCTCCGGCACGCCCACGGAGCTGATGCGCAGCGGGGCCAAGGACCAGTTGCGGTTCAGCGCACCGCCGCGCCTGGACCTGTCGTTGCTGACCGCCGCCCTGCCGGAGGACTACAAGGCCACCGAGGTGACGCCGGGCGAATACCTGGTCGAGGGGCACGTCGACCCCCAGGTGATGGCGACCGTCACGGCGTGGTGTGCGCGCATCGACGTGCTGGCCACCGACATGCGCGTCGAGCAACGCAGCCTCGAGGACGTGTTCCTCGACCTGACCGGCAGGAAGTTACGGCCTTGACGGACAACGAGACTCAATCGAGCGTGTTCCCCCCGGGCACCTTCGCCCCCGACCCGCGGCCCAGCGCGGTGCCGAAAATGCTTGCCGCGCAATTCGGTTTGGAGCTCAAGCTGCTGCTGCGCAACGGCGAACAGCTGCTGCTGACCATGTTCATCCCGATCACGCTGCTGGTGGGGCTGACGCTGCTGCCGCTCGGTTCGTTCGGTCAGCACCGCGCGGCGACGTTCACCCCGGTCATCATGGCGCTGGCGGTGATCTCGACGGCGTTCACCGGGCAGGCGATCGCGGTCGCCTTCGATCGGCGCTACGGCGCGCTCAAACGGCTTGGCGCCACCCCGCTTCCGGTCTGGGGCATCATCGCGGGCAAGTCTTTGGCCGTGGTCACCGTGGTGTTCCTGCAGGCAATCCTGTTGGGCGCCATCGGTTTTGCGCTGGGCTGGCGACCGACGCCGACGGCGCTGGCACTGGGCGCCGCGGTCATCGCGCTGGGCACGGTGGTGTTCGCGGCGCTGGGGCTGCTGCTCGGCGGGACGCTGCGCGCCGAGATCGTCCTCGCGGTCGCCAACCTGTTGTGGTTCGTCTTCGCCGGCCTGGGCGCGCTCACCCTGGAAACCGGGATCACCCCCGCCGGGGTCAAACTGGCCGCCCGGCTGACCCCGTCCGGCGCGCTCACCGAGGCGCTCTCGCAGGCGATGACCATGTCGGTGGACTGGTTCGGGGTGGCCGTGCTGGTGGCCTGGGGCGCGGCGGGCGCGCTGAGCGCGCTGCGCTGGTTCCGCTTCACCTGACCGCGCCACGCGCCGGCCGTACTACGGGCCGTAGTTTTCGGTGCCTTAGGATCGGGCCGTGGTTGGACGGATGCTGTTGCGCGTGGTGGACCTGCTGCCCAACCCCAGCCTGGGTGTGCAGCGCCTGATCGCCGCGGCCGTCATCCTCACCCAGGGCGGCATCGCCATCACCGGTGCGATCGTCCGCGTCACCGCCTCCGGCCTGGGCTGCCCCACCTGGCCGCAGTGCTTTCCGGGCAGCTTCGTTCCGGTGGCCCACGCCGAGGTGCCGCGCATCCACCAGGCGGTGGAGTTCGGCAACCGGATGGTCACCTTCGCGGTGGTGATCACCGCGGCGCTGGCCGTGCTGGCCGTGACCCGGGCGCGGCGGCGCCGCGAGGTGCTCGTCTACGCGTGGCTGATGCCGGTGTCCACCGTGGTGCAGGCGGTGATCGGCGGCATCACCGTGCGCACCGGGCTGTTGTGGTGGACGGTGGCCATCCACCTGCTGACGTCGATGACGATGGTGTGGCTGGCCGTGCTGCTCTACGTGAAGGTCGGCGAGCCCGATGGAGACGGGGCCGGCGTGGTTCGCGAGCGCGTCGTCAGGCCGCTGCGCGCGCTGACCGCCCTGACCGGCCTGGACCTGGCCGCGGTGCTGGTCACCGGCACGCTGGTGACGGCCGCCGGCCCGCACGCGGGTGATCGCAGCCCCACCCGAACGGTGCCGCGGCTGAAGGTGGAGGTCGACACCCTGGTGCACATGCACTCGTCGCTGCTGATCGCCTACCTCACGCTGCTGGTCGGGCTGGGCTTCGGGCTGCTGGCCGTACGCGCCGCCCGCCCCGTGCTGCTAAGGCTCGGGGTGCTGCTGGCGCTGGTGGTCGCCCAGGCCGCCGTCGGCACCGCGCAGTACTACACCGGGGTTCCGGCCGTGCTGGTCGCCCTGCACGTCGCCGGGGCCGCGGCGTGCACCGCGGCCACTTCAGCCCTCTGGGCGTCGATGCGAGAGCGGGCCGAGCCCGAGCCGCTCGCAGGCTGACTCCACCGCCAGGGCGAAGCGGTGCCGGGCGAGGTCGCGGGCCGCGGGGTTCAGCCCGCGCCCGCCCAGTGCCGGCCCGACCAGGTCGAGCCCCACCAGCCGTTCGCCGGCCACGTCGACCCGCGCGCACAGCAGCTCCCGCGCGGCGATGCCGGAGCGCTGGGCGGCCGCGGCGAGCGCGGCGTGACCGAGGTCCCACGACTCGAACTCCGGCTCGACCGGCCAGGCGTGCGACCGCTCGCCGCCCAGGAAGATCAGCGAGGCGTCCGGGGCCGCGCCCGCGTTGGCCGTCGGCAGCCCGTCGTGCTCGAGGTCGCGCAGATACCGCTCGTCGAGGTTCCAGGCCACCGCGCCGGGCGGGTTGAGCAGGCGGCGCACCCGCCGGGTCCAGGCCAGGAATTCGGCGCGCCGATCCGGGGCGGCCGCGACGGCCCGCAGGATCACCAGATCCGCGCCGGCGGTGTCGGGATCGTCCCAGGACAGCCAGCGCGCGTGCAGGCCGCGCCGGCGCAGCGCGCCCACCAGACCGTCGTCGTCGACCGTGTCCCCCGCGCCGTCACCCGCCCCCGCCAGCACGATGCGGGGATGGAAGACGTCCGGGCGAGAGAGTTTCATGCCCGGGCATGATAAGCAGATGCACGCAATCGAAGTCAGCGAGACCGGCGGCCCCGAAGTGCTGCGCTACGTCGACAGGCCCACGCCGACCCCCGGGCGGGGCGAGGTGCTGATCAAGGCCGAGGCCATCGGCGTCAACTACATCGACACCTACTTCCGCTCCGGGCAGTACCCGCGGGAGTTGCCGTTCGTCCTCGGCTCGGAACTGGCCGGCACCGTCGAATCCCTCGGCGACGGCGTCGACGGGTTACGCGTCGGCGACCGCGTGGTGAGCGCCGCGGCGTCCGGCGGATATGCCGAATACGCTACGGCCCCCGCACATTTGACCGCCGAGGTGCCCGACGGCGTGACGGCCGAGGTGGCGGCGTCGTCGCTGCTGAAGGGGCTGACCGCGCATTACCTGCTGAAGTCGGTGTATCCGGTGCAAGCGGGCGACACGGTGCTGGTGCACGCCGGCGCGGGCGGCGTCGGCCTGATCCTGACGCAGTGGGCCCACCTGCTCGGTGTGCGGGTGATCACCACGGTCTCGACCCCGGACAAGGAGCGGCTGTCCCGGCGGGCGGGCGCCGACGAGGTGCTCCCCTACCCCGACGACGCCGCGGCGTTCGGCGAGCGGATCCGCTCGTTGACCGACGGCGACGGCGTGGCCGCGGTGTACGACGGCGTCGGCGCGACCACCTTCGACGCCAGCCTGGCCAGCCTGGCCGTCCGGGCACGCTGGCGCTGTTCGGCGCGGCCAGCGGGCCCGTTCCCCCGTTCGACCCGCAGCGCCTCAACGCCGCCGGATCGGTGTTCTTGACCCGGCCGTCGCTGGCGCACTTCGTGCGCACCGGCCAGGAATTCAGTTGGCGGGCAGAGGAATTGTTCGCCGCGATCGCCGGCGGCGACATCACCGTCGAGGTCGGTGGGCGCTACCCCCTGGCCGAGGCGGCCCGCGCCCACCAGGATCTGCAGGGCCGCAAGACGGCGGGCTCTATCGTGCTGCTGCCGTAGCGATTCGGCACACAAGTCACTCTGGCCCCAAGAGGGAAGGGGTCGACGTTTTGCCCGCCTCAGAGCGACAGTTTGGGCGCGAAGAAATGGCGACAGTTTGGGCGCGAAGAAATGTTGTCGCTCTGAGGTGGGCACAAGAGGTGGCGCCGCTCGGAGAGACGCGCGTGGCGGACGTGACTCAGAACAGGTGCGGCAGCCCGATGGCCGAGTCCACGGCCAGCGCGCAGAACACCACGGCCAGATAGTTGTTCGACTGCAGGAACAACCGCAGCGGCTTGACCGGCTCGCCCGCGCGAACCCCGGCGTAGAGCTGGTGGGCCATCGCCAGGAACCACACCCCGGCGAGCACCGCGACGGCCGCGTACAGCCAGCCCGTCGCCAGCGCCAGCGCCAAGGTGGCCAGCACCGTCAGCCAGGTGTAGATCAGGATCTGCTTGGTCACCTGACGCTCGGTCGCCACGGCGGGCAGCATCGGCACGCCCGCCGCCTTGTAGTCGTCCTTATAGCGCATCGCCAGCGCCCAGGTGTGCGGCGGCGTCCAGAAGAAAATGATGGCGAACATCACCAGCGCGGGCCATTGAATGGTGCCCGTGACGGCCGACCAGCCGATCATCACCGGCATGCAGCCGGCCGCACCGCCCCACACCACGTTCTGCGAGGTACGGCGCTTGAGCAGCAGCGTGTAGACGAACACGTAGAAGGCGATCGTCGCCAGGGCCAGCAGCCCGGACAGCAGGTTCGTCGTCCACCAGAGCCAGACGAACGACGACACCGTCAGCACCAGGCCGAGCACCAGGGCGTTGCGCGTGGGCACCGCCGCCCGGGCCAGCGGCCGCCGCGCAGTGCGCTTCATCACCTTGTCGATGTCCGCGTCGGCCACGCAGTTGAGGGTGTTCGCGCCGCCGGCGGCCAGCATCCCGCCGATCAGGGTGTTGACGATCAGCAGCGGGTTCACGGTGCCGCGCTGGGCCAGCAGCATCGCCGGGATGGCGGTGACGAGCAGCAGCTCGATGACCCGCGGCTTGGTCAGCGCCAGATAAGCCAGCACCGTGCCTTGTATTCGGCTTGGCATTTGGCTCGGCGCGACGCGCCCGCGAACGCTCACGCAATAACTCCTTGGGGTCGCAGCGGCGCGCAGCATCTACTACAGACGATGGTAGACCGCGTTGTGGTGTTGGCCTGCCCGCGGGTCCGTTCCCGCAGACTTTTCCCAGATTTCCGAACTGAATGTTAAGCGCTTTCGACGGGCGCGTAATTTTCACTCCTGCCGGCCGTGGGTACCCGAAATCCTGCGCTGCAAGAGCCGGCCCTCCCGCACTAGGGTGGGATTGATCAGCTCGATGACCCAAGGACAACGTCTGTGACGACACTCGAAGAGATCTCTACGCTGACCCAACCGCACCTCCCCGACGACTGGACCGAACTCGACTCGGCCGCCGTCGACACCATCCGGGTGCTGGCCGCGGACGCGGTGCAGAAGGTGGGCAACGGCCACCCCGGGACCGCGATGAGCCTGGCGCCCCTGGCGTACACCTTGTTTCAGCGCACGATGCGCCACGACCCCAGCGACACCCACTGGTTGGGCCGCGACCGGTTCGTCCTGTCCTGCGGGCACAGCAGCCTGACGCTGTACCTGCAGCTGTACCTGGGCGGTTTCGGCCTGGAGCTCTCCGACATCGAGTCCCTGCGCACCTGGGGCTCCAAGACCCCGGGCACCCGGAGTTCCGGCACACCAAGGGCGTTGAGATCACCACCGGCCCGCTGGGGCAGGGCCTGGCCTCGGCGGTGGGCATGGCGATGGCCGCCCGCTACGAGCGCGGCCTGTTCGATCCCGATGCGGCCCCGGGCACCAGCCCGTTCGACCACTTCATCTACGTGATCGCCTCCGACGGCGACATCGAGGAGGGCGTCACCTCGGAGGCCTCGTCGCTGGCGGGCGTGCAGCAGTTGGGCAACCTCATCGTCTTCTACGACCACAACGAGATCTCCATCGAGGACGACACCGACATCGCGCTGTGCGAGGACACCGCCGCGCGCTACCGCGCCTACGGCTGGCACGTGCAGGAGATCGAGGGCGGCGAGAACGTCGTCGCGATCGAGGAGGCCATCGCCAACGCCAAGGCGGCCACCGACCGGCCGTCGTTCATCTCGCTGCGCACCATCATCGGCTATCCGGCACCCAAGCTGATGAACACCGGTAAGGCCCACGGCGCGGCCCTGGGCGACGAGGAAGTCGCCGCCGTCAAGGAGATCCTCGGCTTCGACCCGGACAAGAAGTTCGAGGTGCGCGACGACGTGATCGCCCACACCCGCAAGCTGGTGGACCGCGGCAAGGAGGCCCACGAGAAGTGGCAGGCGGATTTCGACGCCTGGGCGCAGGGCCAGCCCGAACGCAAGGCGCTGCTGGACCGGTTGACCGCCGAGGAGCTGCCGGACGGCTGGGACGCCGACATCCCGGTCTGGAAGCCGGGCGACAAGGACCTGGCCACCCGCGCCGCGTCCGGCAAGGTGCTCAACGCGGTCGGGCCGAAGCTGCCCGAGCTGTGGGGCGGTTCGGCCGACCTGGCGGGCAGCAACAACACCACCATGGACAACGTCAAATCCTTTGGGCCGCCGTCGATTTCGACCAAGGACTACACGGCGGACTGGTACGGGCGCACCCTGCACTTCGGTGTGCGCGAACACGCGATGGGCGCCATCCTGTCCGGCATCGTGCTGCACGGCCCCACCCGGGCCTACGGCGGCACCTTCCTGCAGTTCTCCGACTACATGCGCCCGGCGGTCCGGCTGGCCTCGCTGATGGACATCGACACCATCTACGTGTGGACGCACGATTCCGTCGGGCTCGGTGAGGACGGGCCGACGCACCAGCCGATCGAGCACCTCGCTGCGCTGCGGGCCATCCCGAAGCTCTCGGTCGTGCGCCCGGCCGACGCCAACGAGACCGCCCACGCCTGGCGGACGATCCTGGCCCGCGGCAACGGCAGCGGACCGGTCGGGCTGATCCTGACCCGCCAGGGCGTGCCGGTGCTCGAGGGCACCAGCGCCGACGGCGTCGCCCGGGGCGGCTACATCCTGGGCTCGGACGGCGAGGAAGCCGGCCAAGACCCCGACGTGGTGCTGATCGCCACCGGCTCGGAGGTCCAGCTGGCGGTCGAGGCGCAGAAGTTGTTGGCGGACAAGGACATTGTGGCGCGGGTGGTTTCCATGCCGTGCGTCGAGTGGTTCGAGTCGCAGCCCGCCGACTACCGCGACAGCGTGCTGCCGCCGACCGTGTCGGCGCGGGTGGCCGTCGAGGCCGGCGTCGCGCAGAGCTGGCACAAGCTGGTCGGTGACACCGGCAAGATCGTCTCGATCGAGCACTACGGCGAATCCGCCGACTACAAAACCTTATTCCGTGAATTCGGCTTCACCGCCGAAGCCGTCGCGGCCGCCGCGGAAGAAGTAGTGGATAACTGACGAAAGGGTAATTCACATGACCGCTCAGAACCCGAATCTGGCGGCGCTGTCCGCCGCCGGCGTATCCGTCTGGCTTGACGACCTGTCGCGTCAGCGGCTGGAGTCGGGCAACCTGCAGGAGCTGATCGACACCAAGAGCGTCGTCGGCGTGACCACCAACCCGTCGATCTTCCAGAAAGCGTTGGCGGAGGGCGATTCCTACGACGCCCAGATCGCCGAGCTGGCCGAGCGCGGCGCCGACGTCGACGCCACCATCCGCACCGTCACCACCGACGACGTCCGCAACGCGTGCGACGTGCTCAAGCGCGAGTGGGACGCCTCCGACGGTGTGGACGGCCGGGTGTCCATCGAGGTGGACCCGCGCCTGGCGGCCGAGACCGACAAGACCGTCGCGCAGGCCGTCGAGCTGTGGAAGATCGTCGACCGGCCGAACCTGTTCATCAAGATCCCGGCCACCAAGGCCGGCATCCCGGCCATCACCGCGGTTCTGGCCGAAGGGATTTCGGTCAACGTCACCCTGATCTTCTCCGTCGAACGGCACCGGGCCGTGATGGACGCCTACCTGGCCGGACTGGAGAAGGCCCGCGAGGCCGGACACGACCTGTCCAAGATCCACTCGGTGGCGTCGTTCTTCGTGTCCCGGGTGGACACCGAGGTCGACAAGCGGCTGGAGAAGATCGGCAGCGAGGACGCGCTCGCGCTTCGCGGGCAGGCCGGTGTGGCCAACGCCCGGCTGGCCTACGCGGCCTACCAGGAGGTGTTCGAGGGTGGCGAGCGCTACAAGTCGCTCAAGGCCGACGGCGGCCGCGTGCAGCGCCCGCTGTGGGCGTCCACCGGCGTCAAGAACCCCGACTACTCCGACACCCTCTACGTCACCGAACTGGTGGCGCCCAACACGGTGAACACCATGCCGGAGAAGACCATTGACGCCGTCGCCGATCACGGCGAGATCAAGGGCGACACGGTCACCGGCACCGCAGGCGACGCCCAGCAGGTGTTCGACAAGCTCTCGGCGGTCGGGATCGACCTGCGGGACGTGTTCGTGGTGCTGGAGAACGAGGGCGTGGAGAAGTTCGTGGACTCGTGGACCGAGCTGCTGGAGGAAACGCAGAAGCAGCTGGGTTCCGCCTCCAAATGAGCCCAGCCCGCTCCGCGCAACAATGGCATAACCCGTTACGGGACAAGCGCGATAAGCGGCTGCCGCGGATCGCGGGCCCGTGCGGAATGGTGATCTTCGGGGTCACCGGCGACCTGGCCCGCAAGAAGGTCATGCCGGCGATCTACGACCTGGCCAATCGCGGGTTGCTGCCGCCGAGCTTCTCCCTGGTGGGTTTCGCCCGCCGGGATTGGAGCACGCAAGATTTCGGCGAGGTGGTGCACGAGGCCGTCAAGGAGCACTGCCGCACCCCGTTCCGGCAGGAGAACTGGGATCGACTGGCCGAGGGATTCCGTTTCGTGCCAGGCGCTTTCGACGACGATGAGGCGTTCAGCAGGCTGGCCGAGACCCTGGACAAGCTGGACGCCGAGCGCGGCACCGGCGGCAACCACGCCTTCTATCTGGCCATCCCGCCCAAGTCCTTCCCGGTGGTGTGCGAGCAGTTGCACAAGTCCGGTCTGGCGCGCCCGCAGGGCGAGCGCTGGAGCCGGGTGGTCATCGAGAAGCCGTTCGGCCACGACCTGGAGAGCGCGCAGGCCCTGAACAAGGCCGTCAACACGGTCTTTCCGGAGGAGGCGGTGTTCCGGATCGACCACTATCTGGGCAAGGAGACGGTCCGCAACATCCTGGCGCTGCGGTTCGCCAACCAGTTGTTCGACCCGATCTGGAACGCGCACTACGTGGATCACGTGCAGATCACCATGGCCGAGGACATCGGCCTTGGTGGCCGCGCCGGCTACTACGACGGCATCGGCGCCGCCCGCGACGTCATCCAGAACCACCTGATGCAGCTGCTGGCGCTGACCGCGATGGAAGAGCCGGTCAGCTTCAGCCCGTTGGCCCTGCAGGCCGAGAAGATCAAGGTGCTCTCGGCCACCCAGCTCGCCGAGCCGCTCGACGAGACCACCAGCCGCGGCCAGTACACCGCGGGCTGGCAGGGCGGCGAGAAGGTCGTCGGGCTGCTCGACGAGGAAGGGTTCGCCAAGGACTCGACCACCGAGACGTTCGCGGCCATCACGCTCGAGGTGGACACCCGCCGCTGGGCGGGTGTGCCCTTCTACCTGCGAACCGGAAAACGCTTGGGCCGCAGGGTGACCGAGATCGCCTTGGTCTTCAAGCGGGCGCCGCACCTGCCGTTCGACGCGACCATGACCGACGAGCTGGGCACCAACGCCATGGTGATCCGGGTGCAGCCCGACGAAGGCGTCACGCTGCGGTTCGGCTCCAAGGTGCCCGGCACCGCGATGGAGGTACGCGACGTCAACATGGACTTCTCCTACGGCTCGGCGTTCGCCGAGGAATCCCCGGAGGCCTACGAGCAGCTGATCCTCGACGTGCTGCTCGGCGAGCCGTCCCTGTTCCCGGTCAATGCCGAGGTCGAATTGGCTTGGGACATACTCGATCCCGTGCTCAACAACTGGGCGGCCGGCGGTAAACCCGAGCCCTACGAGGCGGGCACCTGGGGCCCGGACTCCGCCTTCCAGATGCTGCACCGCACCGGCCGGGAATGGCGGCGGCCCTGATGATCATTGATATGCCGGACGCCACCACCACGGCGGTCAACAAGAAGCTCGACGAACTGCGCGAAAGAGTGGGCGCCGTCGCGATGGGCCGGGTGCTGACCCTGATCATCGCGCCGGACAGCGAGGAGATCCTCGAGGAGTCGCTGGAGGCGGCCAACGACGCCAGCCATGAGCATCCCAGCCGGATCATCGTGACGATGCGGGGCAACCCGTACGCGGACAAACCGCGCCTGGACGCGCAGCTGCGCGCCGGCGGGGACACCGGCGCCAGCGAAGTGGTGGTGCTGCGGCTGTCCGGGGCGCTGTCCGGCCACGCGGCCAGTGTGGTCACCCCCTTCCTGCTGCCCGACATCCCGGTGGTGGCCTGGTGGCCCGACGTCGCGCCGGCGGTCCCCGCGCAAGATCCGTTGGGCCGCTTGGCGATTCGGCGCATCACCGACGCGACGAACGGGGTGGACCCGTTGGCGGCGATCAAGAGCCGGCTGCCCGGCTACACCGCGGGTGACACCGACCTCGCCTGGGCGCGCATCACCTACTGGCGCGCGCTACTGACCTCCGCGGTCGACCTGACTCCGCACGAACCGATCGAGTCGGCGCTGGTGTCCGGTCTGGCGACCGAGCCCGCGCTGGACGTCCTGGCGGGGTGGCTGGCCAGCCGGATCGACGGCCCGGTGCGCCGGGCGGTCGGCGAGCTCAAGATCGAGATGGTGCGCAAGAGCGAGACCATCGTCTTGAGCCGCCCGCAGGAAGGAAGGACGGCCACGTTGAGCCGGACGTCCCGACCGGACGCCCTACTCCCCTTGGCGCGCAGGGAAACCGGTGAGTGTCTCGCCGAAGACCTGCGGCGACTGGATCCCGACGAGATATACCAATCAGCGCTCGAAGGCATTGAGAAAGTGCAATACGTGTGAGCACCAGCATCGAAGTTTTCCCGGATAGCCAGACCATGGTCGACGCCGCCGCGACGCGGCTGACCGACGCCATCGCGAACGCCGTGGCGGCGCGGGGCAAAGCGCTCATCGTGCTGACCGGCGGCGGCAACGGCATCGGGCTGTTGCAGTCGTTGGTGGGACGCGACATCGACTGGTCGAAGGTGCATCTGTTCTGGGGCGACGAACGCTACGTCCCGGAGGACGACGACGAGCGCAACGACAAGCAGGCCCGGGCCGCGCTGCTCTCGCACGTCGACATCCCGTCCAGCCAGGTGCACCCGATGCCGGCCAGCGACGGCGAGTTCGGCAGCGACCTCGCGGCGGCGGCGCTGGCCTACGAGCAGCTGCTGGCCGCCAATGCCGCACCCGGCGAGCCGGTTCCGAATTTCGACGTGCACCTGCTGGGCATGGGACCCGAGGGCCACATCAACTCGCTGTTCCCCGACACCCCCGCGGTGCTGGAGACCACCCGCATGGTGGTGGCGGTCGACGACTCCCCCAAGCCGCCGCCGCAGCGAATCACGTTGACGCTGCCCGCCATTGCGCGGTCGCGCGAGGTGTGGCTGCTGGTGAGCGGCGGCGGCAAGGCCGACGCGGTCGCCGCCGCCATCGGGGGCGCCGCGCCCGTCTCGGTGCCGGCCGCCGGGGCCGTCGGGCGCGACACCACGCTGTGGCTGCTCGACGAGGACGCCGCGGCCAAGTTGCCGTCGAACCCGTCCGGCGTAGCGTGACCCGGTTCTGAAAAGCGATAGCGCATCGCTCGTCGTGCATCCCTTCGGGCTCCCGCACGCGCCGGCCGCGTCATAATGACGGACATGGCAGACAGAACCGTGCGCGGCGGACAAGAGCGAAGCCGGATCAAGACGCTCACCCAGGCCGCGCTGAACGCCGACAAGACGGTGGAGCAGGTCGAAGACGTCCTCGACGGTTTGAGCAACACGATGAAGGAGCTCAGCAGTTCCCTCTCCGCGCTGAACGCCACGGTCGAGCGCCTCGAGGCCGGCCTCGATCACCTGGACGGCACCATGACCAGCCTGGACGACCTGGCCAAGCGGCTGATCGTGCTGGTCGAGCCGGTGGAAGCGATCGTCGCGCGGGTCGACGAGATGGTGAAAGTGGGTGAGACCATGATCTCTCCGCTGGCGATCACCGAGCACGCGGTGCGCGGCTTCGTCGACAGGCTGCGCAACCGGACCGTCCACTAGGCGCGCCGGCAGGACCCCCGATGGCCACGTTGCTGCTGCACCACTCCGCCTTCGCCGCCCACCGGACGGCCCCGGGCCATCCGGAGCGACCGGACCGCTACCGCGCTGTGGAGGCGGCGCTGAGCCGGCCGCAGTTCGACGCCCTGGTGCGCGAGGAGGCCGAGCCGGCCGACCTCGCCGCCACGCGCTACGTGCACTCCAATCGCTACGTGGACGCGCTGGAAGCCGCGCGGCCCGACGACGGTTACGTCTACCTCGACGGCGGCGACACCATGATGGAGCCGTCGACCTGGGAGGCGGCGCTGCGCGGGGTGGGCGCCACCCTGCAGGCCGTGGACCGGGTGCTGGCCGGCGACGCGCAGAACGCGTTCGTCGCGTGCCGCCCGCCGGGCCATCACGCCGAGACCGAGCGGGCGATGGGCTTCTGCCTGTTCAACAACATCAGCATCGGTGCGCGTCACGCACAGCGCAAGCACGGGCTGATGCGGGTGGCCATCGTCGATTTCGATGTGCACCACGGCAACGGCACCCAGCAGATCTTCTACACCGACCCGAGCGTGCTCTATGCATCCACGCATCAGATGCCGCTGTTCCCCGGCACGGGTGCGGTGCGAGAAACCGGGGTCGGCAACATCTTCAATGCGCCGCTGGCACCCGGCGACGGCGGCGCCGAACTGCGCGCCGCCTTTCAGGACCGGATTGTGCCCGCGCTGCAAGCCTTTTCGCCCGAGCTCATCATCGTGTCCGCGGGTTTCGACGCCCACGAGCGCGATCCGCTCGGCTCGCTGACCATGACGGCCGCCGACTTCGCCTGGGTCACCAGGGAATTGATGGCGGCAGCCGAAAAGCTGTGCGACGGCCGGTTGGTGGCGGTGCTCGAAGGCGGTTACGACCTGCAGGGACTCACCGATTCGGTCACCGCGCACGTCGGCGAATTGCTGAAGGGCTGAGCTACTAACTCGCCTTCTGGTGCATCTCGGGATAGGGGCCGCCGACCGGCGTAGCCGCCCCCAGGATTTCGTCGATGGCCACCACGTCACCTTCGGACAGCGTGACGTCGGCCGCGCGGGAGCTCTCCTGCAGGTATTGCAGGTGCTGGGCCCCGACGATGGCGACGTGCACACCCGGCTGCGCGAGGACCCGCGCGATGGCCAGCTGACTGACCGTCACGCCCAGGCCGGCGGCCAGACCCTCAAGGCGCGCAACGACTTCCAGGTTGCGCAGGTAGCCGTCGCCGCTGAAGATGTCGCTCTTGCCGCGCCAGTCCTGGGCGGCGAATCTGGTGTCGGCCTTCATCGTGCCGGTCAGCAGGCCGTGCGCCAGCGGCCCGTACACCATCACCGCGATGTCGTGCTCGCGCGCATACGGCAGCAGCTCGTCCTCGATGTCGCGACGAAACAGGTGGTAGGGCGGCTGCACCACTTCCACCGGCAGCGTCTCGGAAAACTCGCGCACCTGCGCGGTGTCATAGTTCGACACACCCACGTGGCGAATCTTGCCTTCGGACACCAGTTCCGCGAGCGCCCCGGCGGTGTCGGCGGCCGGGGTGCCGGGGTCGGGCCAGTGCACCAGGTAGACGTCGATGTGGTCGATGCCCAGCGCCCTGAGGCTGGACTCCACGCCTTCTCGCAACCATGTCCGGCTGCCGTCGCGAACCAGGCCGTTGTCGGTGGCACGCAGGCCACCCTTGGTGGCGATCACCACCTCGTCCCGGGACTTCTTGAGGTCGTCGCGAAGGGCCTTGCCCAGCAGGCGCTCGGACGCGCCGAACCCGTATTGCTGCGCGGTGTCGAAGAAGTTGATGCCGAGCTCGCGGGCGCTGCGGATCATCGCGATCGCGGCCTCCTCGTCGGCGTGCCCCCAGTCGCTGCAGAACTCCCAGGTACCGAACGCCAACCGGGACACCTCGAGCCCCGTCTTGCCGAATGTGATGGTCTTCAATGCCAACCTCCCCGTGTGCATAGACGTCAGTGCGTATGCGGCCGGTGCGGCCGAGCCCCCGAGCTCAACCATAACCAGGCCCGCACCGCGGCCCGCAACGTCAATGCTCAGCGCGGGAAGTAACGGCTGTCGTTGTCGACCGAATCGAAGATGTCCAGCGCGTGCTGGAACGGCCCGGACGTGATGCGCTGATCGGCGGCATACGAGTGGTCGAGCTGGAACACCACGCACAGCAGCAGACCCAGCAGAACCGCGACCGTGCCGGACACGATGACGTGGCCGACCGTGTTACCCATCCGCAGGAACCCCGTAAACGCAACCAGCACAACCGCACCGAAGATCAGGCCCGCCCACATCAGCGCGGGTATCCGCGGCTTGGTGCCCACGATCCGCTCGTTACGGTCGGACGCCAGTTCGCTCAACTGGTTGAGGAACTGCTGATTGATCGGCTTGGCCGCGACATTGGGCTGCTGGCGCCCGACCGTGCGATACATCCGGGTGATCGCGGCGCGCGCGCCGTCGTTGTGCTGCTTGTTCCACTCCGGGCCCGCCACCGCGCTCGCATACTTGCGCAACAGCTGCTGAACTTCGGTGCGCTCCGGTTCGGGCATCGCGACGGTCTGCCGATACATCGTCGTCAGTGCCGACGCCTCGCCGGACACGACGACCTGGGTGGACGAGAAGTGTTCCCAGGTGGCCACGACGGTGAAGCCCAGCAATGCGCCGTAGATGAACCCGACGACGGTCAGGAAGGAGGCGATCGCGGGGTTGGGTTCCTTGCCGTACCGCCGCATCGGCAGGACGCGGTTTCCCAACCAGACACAGCCCACCGCGATCGCGATCGCCACGGCGATGACGGAAACCAGAAGGAGCCACAGGGGTAGTCCGGATCCGCTCACTGCTCTCCTCGGTCGACGTCGCGTCGATTCAGGTTATGCGCGGGCGGGCCGCGCCGGTGACGGATTCGCCGGTTGTCAGCCGCTGTTTCGCAGCGCGCTGGCCAGCCCGTTCATCGTCAGCAAAATGCCGCGCTGCACCAACTCGTCGTCATCGCCGGACCGGTAGCGGCGGAGCAACTCCACCTGCAGGTGATTCAGCGGCTCGAGGTACGGGAAGCGGTTGAACACCGAACGCGCGAGCGCCGGATTGTCGGCCAGCAGGTTGTCCTGACCGGTGATGAGCTTGTGCATGGCGATGGTGCGCCGGTGCTCGTCGACGATCTTGTCGAAGACCCGGCGCCGCAGCTCCTCGTCGTCCACCAGCTCGGCGTAGCGCGCCGCCAGGCCGAGGTCGCTCTTGGCCAGCACCTGGGCCAGGTTCGACAGCACGCTGCGGAAAAACGGCCAGCGCTGGTACAAGTCGTGCAGGATGTCCACCCGCTCGCCTTCGCCTTCCGGGCCCTCCGCGATCCACTGCTCGAATGCCGACCCGGTGCCGTACCAGCCGGGCAGCATCACCCGCGACTGGCTCCACGCCAGCACCCAGGGAATCGCGCGCAGGTCAGCGATGGACTGGGTGGGTTTGCGCGAGGTGGGCCGGCTGCCGATGTTCAGCGAACCGATCTCGCTGACCGGCGTGGAGGCCATGAAGTAGTCGACGAAACCCGGTGTGTCGTGCACCAATTCGGCGTAGGCACGCTGCGCCAGCTGGGCCACCTCGTCGAGCACCGCATACGCCGGCTCCGCGGCGTCGCCCAATCCCTCCACATCCAGCAGCGTGGATTCCAGCGTGGCGGCCAGCAGGCTCTCCAGGTTGCGTTGGGCCGCTTGCGGTTCGGCGTATTTCGCGGCGATCACCTCGCCCTGCTCGGTGAGCCGCAGCGAGCCGTTCACCGCGCCGGGCGGCTGCGCCAGGATGGCTTCGTAGCTCGGGCCGCCGCCGCGGCCCACGGTGCCGCCGCGACCGTGGAAGAGCCGCAACCGGATTCCGGTCTTGCGCGCCACCTCGACCAGGGCCAGCTCGGCCCGGTACACCGCCCAGCTGGAGGCCAGGTATCCGCCGTCCTTGTTGGAGTCGGAATAGCCCAGCATCACCTCCTGGCCGTCGTCGCGCGCGGCCACCAGCGCGCGGTAGATCGGGAGTTCGAGCATCGCGTGCAGGATCGTCGCACCGTTGTGCAGATCGTCGATGGTCTCGAACAGCGGCGAGATACCCACCGGGCAGTACGGCGCGTCCCCGGACGCGTCGATCAGGCCCGCCTCCTTGAGCAGGATCGCGGCCTCCAGGACGTCGGAGACCGAACGGCACATGGAGATCACGTAATTCGGCACGGCGGAGGGTCCGTAGCGCTCGATGGCCTGCGCGGCCGCGCGCACCACGTCCAGCTCTTTGCGCGCCAGCTCGGACAGTTCCGCGCGGTCGCCGACCAGCGGCCGGCGGGTGGCCAGCTCGGCGGCCAACAGCTCGACCCGCTCGTCTTCGGGCAGCGAACCGTAATCCGGATGCACCCCCGCCCACGCCAGCAGCTCGGCGATCACTTCCTCGTGCACGTCGGAGTTCTGCCGCATGTCCAGGCCGCACAGATGAAAGCCGAAGACGCGCACGCCTTCTCGCAGCAGCGCCAGGCGGTCGTCGGCCAGCAGTGCGCTGCCGTGCTGGCGCAGCGACGCGTCGATGGTGTCCAGGTCGGCCTGCAGCTCGGCCGGGGCGGCGTACGGCGTCAGCCCCAGGTCCAGCTCGTGCTGCGGTCGCCGGTCCAGGATCTCGGCGCCCGTCGCGGTGAGCCGGGCGCGGATTACGCGCAGCGCGCGCCGGTACGGCTCGTCGGCGCGGGCCTTCTCCCCGCATCCCTCGGCCAGCTCGGTCAGCTCCGGGGTGACCGCGACCAGGCGCGCCGACATCGACAGCTCCTGTTCCAGGGCGGTCAGCTCGGACAGGTAGTGCGCCAGCGCTGTGAAGGCGGCGTTGCCGGTGGCCTGGCGCACCACGTCGGCCGTCACGTTCGGGTTGCCGTCGCGGTCACCGCCGATCCAGGACCCCGGCTGCAGGATCGGCTGGTTCAACAGGTCGGCGTCGGGCCAGCGGGTCCGCAGCGCGTCGCGCACGTCGGCGTTGACCTGCGGGACCACCCGGAAGAACGCGGCGGCGTAGTAACGCAACCCCACCTCGATCTCGTCGGTGATCTGCAGCCGCGACAACCGGATCAGCGCGGTCTGCCACAGCGTCAGGACCTGGCGGCGCAGCTCGAGTTCGATGTTGCGGCCCTCGTCGGTCTCCGTGTGCCCCTCGGCATGCAGCCGCATCAGCTCGGTGATCCGGTGCTGGGTGACGAAGACGGTGCGCCGTCGGGTCTCGGTGGGGTGCGCGGTGATCACCGGGGCCACCACCGCGCCCTTCAGCGCGTCGGCGACGGTGGCCGAATCCAGCTGCGCTCGATCGAGTTTGGCGTAGGTCGCGGCCAGGCTGCTGTCCTGCGGCGGCTCCCCCGCGGCGACGTGAATCGCCCGGCGGCGTGCCCGGTGGATGTCTTCGGCGACGTTGGCGAGCAGGGCGAAGTGGCTGAACGCGCGGATGACCGGGATCGCCTGGCGAATGTCGATGCCGTCGAACATCCCCGCCAGCTCGGCGCGGTCGATCTCGGAGCGGCGCACCCGGAACGATTCCACCCGGGCGCGCTCGACGAGCTCGAACACCTCGTGCCCGTTCTGCTCGCGCACCGTGTCGCCCAGGATGGCGCCCAACAACCTGATGTCGGCCCGCATCGGTTCGGTCGCCTCACGACCGACCAGGGTGCGCTGCACGGCGCCGATCGGTTCCAGCGCGCCCTCGGATGCCTCAACCATGGGACCCAGTATCGATGCGGATGTCGGCGTCCGCCCGTCGAGGGTCACCCGCAGCCGCGAATCACCGTGACGCACACCGGTTCAGATCACCGTGATTTGGCCGGAATGGCAGGCCGATTGAGCGCGTTGGTTGCGGCATGTCCGCCGGAATCATTCTGATGGCCCGTCCTGACGCTGCCAACCTGGTCGATGATGTGATCGCCCAGGCCAACCGCGCCCACGAGCTCGGGGTCGCGCAAGTGTGGCTGCCCCAGCAGCAGAATTACGACGCCATCGCGCTCGCCGCGGTCGTCGGAGCCGCCGTGCCCGGGCTGGGCGTAGGCACATCGGTGGTGCCGATCAACCCCCGTCACCCGCTGATCGTCGCCTCATTGGCGCAAACGGCACAGGCCGCCGCGCACGGCAACTTCAGCCTGGGGCTGGGACTGGGCGCCCGCCAAGTGGAACGCCCGGCCTTCGGCACCGACTGGTCCCACACCATCACCCGGCTGCGCGAGCACCTGACGATCCTGGGCTCGGTGTTCAACAGCGGCGGCGTCGACTTTCACGGCAGCGAACTCAGCGCCAGCCCCAGCTGGCCGGTGCGGGTGCCGGGCGGCACACCCATCCCGGTGTATGTCGCGGCGATGGGCCCCAAGGCGCTGCGGGTGACCGGCGAACTGGCCGACGGGACACTGCCTTATCTGGCCGGGCCCCGCACCATCGGAGAATTCATCGTGCCCGAAATCACCAAGGCGGCGGCCGAGGCGGGTCGGCCGGCGCCGCGCGTCATCGCCGCGGTCCCCGTGCTGTTGTCCGACGATGTCGAGGGCGCTCGCGGCGCAGCCGCGCAGCAGCTCAGCTTTTATGAAGCCATCCCGTCGTATCGCAACGTGATCGCCCGGGAAGGTCTCGCGAGCGTCGTCGACCTCGCCGCGATCGGGCCCGAGGAATCTGTCGTACGCCAGTTGCGCCGGTACCGCGACGCCGGAGCTACCGACATCGTGCTCAGCCCGCTGGACCGCTCCGAGTCGGTCGACCGCGAAGCGCTATGGAGACTTACCGCCGCACTCTGACAGCGCGGAAGAACCCGTGCCGTCAGTGGTATTTGATCAGCAGCGCCATGGCGACGATGCACACCAGCCAGATGGCGGTGATGAAGTACGTCAGCCGGTCCAGGTTCTTTTCCACCACCGTGGAGCCGGACAGGCTGGACTGCACGCCGCCGCCGAAGAGCGTGGACAGGCCGCCACCCTTGGCGCGGTGCAGCAGCACCAGCAGCACCACCAGGATGCTGGTCACGACCAGGGTGATCTGCAAAGCCAACTGCATGACGGCCAGCCTACCGGGGCGGGGTGGTTCTCAGGGGCACCACCCTATGGAAGGGGGCCACCGGCGGCGATCGCCGCCAGCGTGGCGAACTGCTCGCCGTCCAGGGACGCGCCGCCGACCAGACCGCCGTCGATGTCCTCGCGGGCGATCAGCTCGCCGATGTTTTTCGCGTTCACCGAGCCGCCGTAGAGCACTCGCACGTCCTCGGCGATCTTCGGGGACGCGAGGGACGCCAGTTGCTTGCGGATGGCCGCGCACACCTCCTGGGCGTCGGCCGCGCTGGCCACCCGCCCGGTGCCGATGGCCCAGACCGGTTCGTAGGCGATGACGACCTTGCCGATCTGTTCGGCGGACAGCCCGGCCAGCGAGCCGCGCAGCTGTTCCTCGCAGTGGCTGACGTGGTTGCCGGCCTCGCGGATGTCGAGGTGCTCGCCGATGCAGACGATCGGGGTCAACTCGTGCTTGAGCGCCGCGGCGGTCTTGGCGGCCACCACCGCGTCGTCCTCGTGGTGGTAGGTCCGCCGCTCGGAGTGCCCGACGACGACGAACGTGCAACCCAGCTTGGCCAGGAAGGCGCCGCTGATGTCGCCGGTGTAGGCGCCCGAATCGTGCTCGGACAGGTCCTGCCCGCCGTAGGTCAACCGCAGCTTGTCGCCGTCGACCAGGGTTTGCACGCTGCGCAGATCCGTGAACGGCGGCAGGACCGTGACGTCCACCTTGTCGTAGTACTTGTCCGGCAACGCGAACGCGATCTTTTGCACCAGCGCGATGGCCTCGAAGTGGTTGAGGTTCATCTTCCAGTTGCCGGCGATCAGCGGTTTGCGGCTCACGACTGTCGGTCTCCCTAGTTGTGGTCGGGCTGGGGTCGGCTCAACACCTCGATACCCGGAAGCGTCTTGCCCTCAAGGTATTCCAGCGAGGCTCCCCCGCCGGTGGAGATGTGCGAGAAGTCGCCCTCCGGGATGCCCAGCGCGCGCACCGCGGCAGCCGAGTCCCCGCCGCCCACCACGGAAAACGCGCCCTTGCGGGTGGCCGCGGCGACCGCCTCGGCGACGCCCTTGGTGCCCGCGGCGAACGCCGGGAACTCGAACACGCCCATCGGCCCGTTCCAGAACACGGTCTCGGCGTTGGACAGCAGCGTGGTGAACCGCTTGACCGACCCCGGTCCGATGTCCAGGCCCATCAGGTCGTCCGGGATGGCGTCGGCCGCGACGGTCTGCGGGGTCGCGTCGGCGGCGAACTTGTCGGCCACCACGATGTCCACCGGCAGCCGCAGCACGTCGACGTAGGTGTCCAGCAGCCTGCGGCAGGTGTCCACCATCTCGGTCTCCAGCAGCGACTTGCCGACCGAGAAGCCCTGCGCGGCAAGGAAAGTGAAGCACATCCCGCCGCCGATGACGATGCTGTCGGCCTTGCCGGCCAGCGACTCGATGACGCCGAGCTTGTCGGACACCTTCGACCCGCCCAGCACCACCGCGTAGGGGCGCTTCGTGGCGCCGGTCAACTGCTCGAGCACCGCGATCTCCTCGGCCACCAGCGTGCCGGCGTAGTGCGGCAGCAGGGTGGCGATGTCGTAGACGGAGGCCTGCTTGCGGTGCACCACGCCGAACCCGTCGGAGACGAAAGCGCCTGTCGGCCCGACCAATTCGGCCAGTTGCTTGGCCAGGGCCAGCCGCTCGCCGTCGTCCTTGCTGGTTTCGCGGGCGTCGAAGCGGACGTTCTCCAGCAGCAGGACGTCGCCGTCGGTCAGGCCCTCGGCGCGGGCCAGCGCGTCGGTGCCCACGACATCTCCGGCCAGCTGCACGTGCCGGCCGAGCTGCTCACCGAGCGCCGCGGCGACCGGCGCCAGCGACAGCTTCGGGTCGGGTCCGCCCTTGGGCCGCCCCAGGTGCGCGGTGACCACCACCTTCGCGCCCGCATCGACCAACGCCTTCAGCGTCGGCACCGAGGCGGTGATGCGGCCGGCGTCGGTGATCTTCCCGTCGTCCAGCGGCACGTTCAGGTCGGAGCGCACCAGCACCCCGCGTCCGGAAACGCCCTCGGCCAGAAGGTCTTTCAGGTTGTGGACAGCCACGGCTTACAGCGACTTGCCGACCAGCGCGACCAGGTCGACGAGGCGGTTGGAGTAGCCCCATTCGTTGTCGTACCAGGACACCACCTTGGCCTGGTCGTCGATCACCTTGGTCAGGCCGGAGTCGAAGATCGAGCTGTGCGGGTCGGTGACGATGTCGCTGGACACGATCGGCGCGTCGTAGTACTTCAGGATGCCCTTCATGGGCCCCTCGGCGGCGGCCTTCATCGCGGCGTTGATCTCGTCGGCGGTGGCGGACTTGCGCAGCTCGGCGGTGAGGTCGGTGACCGAGCCGGTGGGGATCGGCACCCGCAGCGCGTACCCGTCCAGCTTGCCCTTGAGCTCCGGCAGCACCAGGCCGATGGCCTTGGCGGCGCCGGTGGAGGTCGGCACGATGTTCAGCGCGGCGGCGCGGGCCCGGCGCAGGTCCTTGTGCGGCCCGTCCTGCAGGTTCTGGTCCTGCGTGTAGGCGTGGATGGTGGTCATCAGGCCCTTGACGATGCCGAACTCGTCGTTGAGCACCTTGGCGATCGGGCCGAGGCAGTTCGTGGTGCACGAGGCGTTGGAGATGATGTTCTGGCTGCCGTCGTACTTGTCGTCGTTGACGCCCAGCACGATGGTGATGTCCTCGTCGGTGGCGGGCGCGGAGATGATCACCTTCTTGGCGCCGGCGTCCAGGTGGCCCTTGGCCTTCCCGGCGTTGGTGAAGATGCCGGTGGACTCGACGACGACGTCGACGCCCAGGTCGCCCCAGGGCAGCGCCGCCGGGCCTTCCTTGACCTCGAGCGCCTTGATCTTCTTGCTGCCGACGACGATGGTGTCGTCACCCTCGAGGCTGACGTCGTGGGGAAGGCGGCCCAGGATGGAGTCGAACTTCAGGAGGTGCGCCAGGCTGGCGTTGTCGGTGAGGTCGTTGACCGCGACCACCTCGATGTCAGCCGTGCCTTGCTCCTGTTGAGCCAGCAAGGCCCGGTAGAAGTTCCGCCCGATTCGACCGAAGCCGTTGATACCTACTCGGACCGTCACTTGTCTCTCCTGTCGTCTTTCTTTCCTGTGTCCGCTGATCTGCGCTCGTCGCCAGCCTAGATCAGTGACGTCCGCCGTTGCCGCGCTGGTACAACGGCCGTGACGACGGCCACACGGGCCCGGGACTATGAGCGACGCCCGCGGGCCCAGCGCAGCGCCGCCTCGGCGGCGTAATAGCCGCACAGGCCGTGGATGCCGGCCCCCGGCGGCGTGGACTGCGAACACAGGTAGACCCCCGGTACGCCGGTCGCATACGGGTTGGCCGAGACGCGCGGCCGCAGGATGACCTGGAGCCCGTCGTTGGCGCCGCCGAGGATGTCGCCACCGACGTAGTTGGCGTTGTAGGCCGCCAGCTCGGCGGTGCTTGTGCTGACCGTCGCGACGATGCGGTCGCGGAAGCCCGGGGCGAACCGCTCGATCTGGTCGATGATGGCCTCGGTGGCGTCGCCGGTGTAGCCGAACGGCACGTGCGCGTAGGCCCAGATCGGGTTGACGCCGCCCGCCGAGCGCGACGGGTCGGCCAGGTACTGCTGCCCGACGAGAACGAACGGCCGCCGGGCCATCGTGCCTTGCGCGCGTTGGCGTTCGGTGTCGGCGATCTCGGCGAAGCCGCCGCCCAGGTGCACGCTGCCCGCGCGCCCGCAGTCGGCGTTGGTCCACGGGATGTCGCCCTGGACGGCGAAGTCGACCTTGAACGCCGAGGACCCGTGGCGGTAGCGCCGGTAGGAACGTTTGATGCGGCCGGGCATGCCGTCGCCGTAGAGCCGCAGCGCCGCGGCGGGGGTCAGGTCGAGCATGACGATGTCGGCGTCGGGGATGTCGCGGCGGCCGGTGACGGTCACCCCGGTGGCGATGGCGCCGCCGTGCGCCTCCACGGCGGCGGCCAGGGCGCGGGTGATGGCCCCGGAGCCGCCCTCGGCGACCGGCCAGCCGTAGCGGTGACCGCTGGCCAGAAAGAGCAGCCCCATCGAAGCGGTCAGCGGGCGGTCCAGCCGGGTATAGATGTGCGCGGCGGCGCCGCCGAACAGCGCGCGGGCCTGTTCGGTGCGAAACCAACGCGCCATCACCGTGGCCGGCAGCAGCGCGCGCGGCCCGAAACCGGCCAGCCGCACCGGGTGGCGCGGGACGTGCAGCACGGGCCGGAGCAGGTCCTGCGCCAGCTGATCGAATCCGGCGGCGAGGTCCCCGACGGCGCGCCGCCAGCGGGTGGCGTCGGGCCCCATGCCCGCCGTCGTCCGGTCGATCGACTGGTACAGCACGCCGGCGGTGCCGTCGTCGAGCGGATGCGCGCAGTCGACCTCCGGCCACTTCCACGCCAGCCCGTAGCTCGGCAGGTCGATTTCCGTCCAGAACGGCGAACCGACGCCGAACGGGTGGGTGGCCGAGCAGACGTCGTGGATCACGCCGGGCACCGTCAGCTCGGCCGAGCGCGCTCCCCCGCCGACGGTGTCGCGGGCCTCCAGCACCTGCACCTCGACGCCGCGGCGGGCCAGCTGGATCGCGGCGGCCAGGCCGTTGGGCCCGGCGCCGACGACGACCGCTCTGGTCACGAAGCGCCGCCGCCACTAATGACGTGCACGGGGTAGTCGTCGCCGGGCTCGGGCCAGGGCTGGCGGCTCAGCATGGCCGCGACGTCGACGTAGCCCTCTTCGATCAGGCCGCTCTTGGCGTCAACGATGCGGTAGGCCTGCGTCTGGCGGTGGATCGGCTGGGCCTCCAGGATGATCACCCGCACGTCGCCGTCGCCGAAGTCGCAGCGCCGCTGCACGGCGGCCAGCAGCTGTTCGTTGTGCAGGTGGCCTTCGCCGAAGTTCCATCCGATCAGCGGTCCGGCGATGATCTCGCCGTCGCGCAACCGGTAGTCGGCCTCGTCGGCGCCGGCGGGCAAAGCGCGCGGCACCAGGCCGCCCAGCGCCCGCCCGTGCGTGTGCATGGATCGCCACGCCATCAACTTGTCGATCATCAGCTCGGCGGTCTGCGGATCGTAAAGCCGGGCAAGCTGATTGGGTGCCAGCGCCGACGCCTTGGTGATGTTCGCCTCGATCTTGTCCTCGGTGCCCCGACGCAGACACCAGGTGCTGGTGGCCCAGTTCCCCGCGTAGTAGCGCATCGCCGGTAGGAATGAAATCTGTTGCGGGAAAAGGTTTCCCATGATCGGCACCACCGCCAGCGCGACGATCAGGATGACCAGCAGCAGCGGCGAGCTCAGCCCGGCGGCCGTGACGCCGGCGTAGTGCCCGAACAGATAGAACAGCGAAAAGATGAAGAAGACGTTCCATTCCAGCGGGACGCCCATCGGAATGGTGGACGTGATGTTGAGGTGGAACAGCACCATGAAGGCGATCAGGAACCACGCCCAGCGGTGGCCGTCGGCGACGAACACCAGAACCAGCGGCACAAGGAACTCCGCGGTCGTCCCGCCGACGTGAGCCATCACCTTCGGGATCCACGACGGCCGCAAATCGTCGATCGGGTCGAGGTAGAGCCGGCGCTTGAACCAGTTGAACGCGCGGCCGCGCAGCAGTGGGCTGTTGCTCATCATCACCGCGACGACGTACGGGAAGTGGTGGTTGAGCTTTGAGGTCGCCGCGCCCCACCACAGCGCCAGCATGATGATCTTGAATGCGGCGATCTGGTCGGTGAACCCGAAGAAGAAGACCAGCAGGGTCAGCCCGTAGTGCTCGCCGCGCGCGGCCAGGAACACCGTCTTGTCCCGCAGGCCCAGCAGCGCCAGCGCGACGATGGCGGGCACCACCAGCATGGGATCGATCAGGCCGACGTCGCACGCCCCGGTGACCGGACCGCCCCGCCCCGGGGAGAGCAGCGCCCACACGCCGGAGGCCAGCACCACCAGATACAGCCCGACGTCGACGACGGTGCGACGGTCGCCCCGGGTGAACGGAACCTTGTCCGGCCAGGCCGGCAGCCGAATAGTGTTGGGCCGCAACCAATACAGGAAACCGCCGAACGGCGGCCAGAACCGCGCGGTCAGCGGCCCGGATCCGCAGCCCAGGCCCAGGATCTCGAAGAGCAGCGTGAAGACGACCAGCTTCTGGTACACGATCGGCTGTGTCCACCAGTCGGCGAGGTGGCCCAGCCCGCCCAGGCCCGGCGTCAGCGAGATCACCGCCGCCGCCCCGACGGCGTACCCGGCGATCTTGAAGACGTAGAACAGATAGACCGCGTACGGGGAGCCGAAGCCGTGCTCGACCCAGTGCCGGGTCATGATCTGACGCCTGGTCGAACGCGGCAGGCTGAGCCACGTCTGCGGGTCGACGTCGGGAAACTCCGGAGCCATGAATCCCATGGGCGGCCTCGTTCCTGTCTAGAAACCAGCTGGCCCATAGAATGTATCGGCACCGCCACGCGGGTGTGCCGATTTGCTGGCGGCGGCGCGTTACGCCGGCTACCTCGGCGGGGCTCCGGTCATGAAACCCGCTGCGACGTCAGGTGATTCAGCGTGGCCCGGCGCACAAACCGTTGGCGCAGCTTGTCGATCAGGCCGTCCAGCGTCCGCCGGTCCTGTTCGGCGGCGCGCACCAGGCGGCGCAGGTTAGCCACGGCGTCGACGTCGCCCTTGGCTTCCGCGGTCCCGATCTTGCGCTGATACTCCTCGAGGCGCTGGTCGATGAAGCCGCGCCGGCCGGCGAGCAGGCGCACGAAGTAGTCGGCCTGTTGCTGATCCGCGCTGTCCGCGGTGGCCGAGGCGAGCGCGTCAGCGGCCCGCTCGAGGGCCGGCGCGGGCCGGGACGCGGCTTGGGCCTGGCGGGTGGTTTCGCGGCGGGTCGCCGCGGTGTGGGAGGCCCGCCCGCGCCGGTCCCGGGTGCCGGCCGACCTGCGGGTGGCGCTCGCGCGTGTGCCGCGCTCAGGTGACAGACCGGCTACGTCCATCAGGTCCTCATTTCTCGAGGATTACTTAGGGCGCCGTAACCATAGCGCCCGTGCGGGGACCGCACCATACGCCCGAACGAAATAGGGTGAAACACCCTGACAGCAGCGCGGCTCCGGTCGCTACCATCGAGGGACTCGACTCGGCGGAGCCGCCGCGCGCGCGAGCGTCAAGGGAGGAACGTGACCGACAACGGCAACCCCGGCGGCGGGGACATCGGCAAATTCGACCCCGGCTTGACCCAGCGCCTGATGGCGGTGATGCGCCCCGTCCTGAAGACCTACTTCCGGTCCGAGGTGCACGGCCTGGAGGCGTTCCCGCCCGGCGGGGCATTGGTGGTCGGGAACCACTCCGGCGGCATGTTCCCGATGGACGTGCCGATCTTCAGCGTCCACTTCTACGACAAACTCGGCTACGACCGGCCGGTCTACACGCTGAGCCACGACATCCTGATGACCGGTCCCACCGGAGAGTTCTTCCGGCGCACCGGCTACATCCGCGCCAACCGGGAGAACGCGGCGGAGGCGTTGCGGTCCGGTGGCGTGGTGATCGTGTTCCCGGGCGGCGACTACGACGCCTACCGGCCCACCCTGTCGGAGAACGTCATCGACTTCAACGGCCGCAAGGGCTACGTGCGCACGGCGATCGAGGCGGGCGTCCCGATCGTGCCGGCGGTGTCCGTCGGCGGCCAGGAGACCCAGCTCTACCTGACCCGCGGCACCTGGCTGGCCGAGCGGCTGGGCATCAAACGCTTGCTGCGCAGCGCGATTCTGCCGTTGTCGTTCGGCTTCCCGTTCGGCCTGAGCGCGGTCATCCCGCCGAACCTGCCGCTGCCCACCAAGATCGTGACCCAGGTGCTGGAGCCCATCGACATCGCCAAGCAGTTCGGCGACGACCCGGACGTCGACGAGGTCGACGAGTACGTGCGGTCGGTGATGCAGGAGGCGCTGACCGACCTGGCCGCCAAGCGTCGCTTCCCGATCCTGGGCTGAGCCATGCCGAATCCGTTGAGCGAGACCCTCGGCCTGGTCACCACGCTGAGCCGCGCCGGGATGATCGCGCCGATGCGCCCCGACCGCTACCTCAAGATGGCCGCGGCGATGCGCCGCGAGGGCATGGGCATGACGGTCGGCTTCGCCAGTGCGGCGCAGCGCTGCCCGGATCGTCCCGGGCTGATCGACGAACGCGGCACGCTGACCTGGCGCGAGCTCGACGAGCGCATCAACGCGTTCGGCGCCGCGCTGCAACAGCTGCCCGCGGGCCAGCCGAAGGTCGTGGGCATCATGTGCCGCAATCACCGCGGCTTCGTCGAGGCGGTGGTGGCCGTCAACCGGATCGGCTCCGACGTCGTGCTGCTCAACACGTCGTTCGCCGGGCCGGCGCTGGCCGAAGTGGTCAACCGCGAGGGCGTCGACGCCGTGGTGTACGACGAGGAATTCACCCCCACGGTGGAGCGCGCGCTGGCCGACAGGCCGGACGCCGACCGCATCGTGGCCTGGACCGACAGCCACCACGACCTCACCGTCGAGGGGCTGATCGCCGAACACGCCGGCCAACAGCCGCGGCGCTCCGGCCGCAAGGGCAGGATGATCCTGCTCACCTCCGGCACCACCGGAACGCCCAAGGGCGCCAACCAAACCGGCGGCAATGCCGGAATCGGCACGCTCAAGGCGATTCTGGACCGCACGCCGTGGCGGGCCGAGGAGAACATCGTGATCGTGGCGCCGATGTTTCACGCCTGGGGGTTCTCCCAGTTGATCTTCGCCGCGTCCATGGCCTGCACGGTGATCACCCGGCGCAAGTTCGACCCGGAGGCCACGCTGGACCTCATCGACCGCCACCGGGCGACCGGGCTCGCCGTGGTGCCGGTGATGTTCGACCGCATCATGGAGTTGCCGCCCGACGTGCGGCGCCGCTACAGCTGCCGGTCCCTGCGATTCGCCGCGGCATCGGGTTCGCGGATGCGACCGGACGTGGTCATCGCGTTCATGGACGCGTTCGGCGACGTGATCTACAACAACTACAACGCCACCGAGGCCGGCATGATCGCGACGGCCACCCCGCAGGACCTGCGTGCGGCACCGGACACCGCGGGCCGGCCCGCCGGGGGAACCGAAATCCGGATCCTGGACCCGGATTTCAACGAGCTGCCCACCGGTGAGGTCGGCAGCATCTACGTGCGCAACAACACCCAGTTCGACGGCTATACCTCCGGCAGTACCAAGGACTTTCACGCCGGCTTCATGTCGTCGGGCGACCTGGGCTATCTGGACGAGGCGGGCCGCCTGTTCGTCGTCGGCCGCGACGACGAGATGATCGTCTCCGGTGGCGAGAACGTCTACCCGATCGAGGTGGAGAAGATTCTGGCGGCACATCCCGACGTGGCGGAGGCGTCTGTGATCGGCGTGGACGACGAACAATACGGGCAGCGGCTGGCGGCCTTCGTCGTGCTCGAGCCCGGCGCCGCGCTCGATGCGGGCGCCGCCCCCGAGGCGCTCAAGCAGCACGTGCGGGAGAACCTGGCCAACTACAAGATCCCCCGCGAGATCACCGTGCTGGACGAGCTTCCCCGCAGCAGCACCGGCAAGATCCTGCGCGCCGAGCTGCAAGCGCGGGTGACCGGCTGATGCGGCTGGCCCGGACCCTCAGAAAACCCCGGCCGCTGGGTCGGGCCGCCCTCGAATTGGCCAACGCCGCCAACGGATTACGGCCACTGGCCCGCAAGGGCTACACCACCGTGCTGGTCTTCTGGTTCGGCTGGCCCGCCTCGGAGGTGCCCGGCGTCTACTTCTCCGCCTCGCTGCTCGACGCCCTGCGGCGGGGCCGCCGCGGCGACTTCGCGGGGCGACGCGGCAAGGCCGCCCTGGCCCTGACGGCGGCGTCGTGGGCCATCCTGGGCGTGATCAAATATCGCGGCGTCACCACCCCCGGCCCGGTGCTGGAGGCGGGCCTGCGCGACCAACTCGGCGACGACTACGAGGAGGCGCTGAGCAAGCTGCCCCAGAGCACGCCGACGCGCAGCGGGCGGCGCAGCCTGCCGCTGGGCAACACCGTGGCGCGCCGCCGCTACGTCGAGAAGACCAACGTGGTGTCCTACGGTCCGCACGGCCGCGCCAACCTCGCCGACATCTGGCGCCGCCACGATCTGCCCCGCGACGGCAAGGCGCCCGTGCTGCTGCAGGTCCCCGGCGGCGCCTGGGTGATCGGAATGCGCCGCCCCCAGGCCTATCCGCTGATGAGCCACCTGGCCGCGCGCGGCTGGGTGTGCGTGTCGATCGGCTACCGGGTCTCGCCGCGGCACACCTGGCCCGACCACATCGTCGACGTCAAGCGCGCGCTGGCCTGGGTCAAGGAGAACATCTCCCGCTACGGCGGCGACCCGAACTTCGTGGCCATCACCGGCGGATCCGCCGGCGGCCACCTGTGCTCGCTGGCGGCGCTGACGCCCAACGACCCGAAGTTTCAGCCCGGGTTCGAGGATGCGGACACCTCGGTGGTCGCCGCGGTGCCGGTGTACGGGCGCTACGACTGGTTCTCCACCGAGGGCGAGGGCCGGCGCGAATTCGTGGACCTGCTCCAAAAGTTCGTCGTCAAAAAGAAATTCGCCACCCACCGCGACGTCTACGTCGACGCGTCGCCGATCCGGCGGCTGCGCGCCGACGCACCTCCGTTCTTCGTCCTGCACGGACACGACGATTCGCTGATCCCCGTCGGCGAGGCCGAAGAATTCGTCGAGGAACTGCGCGCGGTGTCCAAGAATCCGGTCGCCTACGCCGAATTACCGCACGCCCAGCACGCTTTCGACATCTTCAGCTCTCCGCGGGCGCATCGGTCCGCGGAGGCCGTGGCGCGATTCCTGTCGTGGGTGTACGCGACCAATCCGCCCGAGCGCGACTGAGGTATCGCGCGAGCGCCACGCTGGCGTGGCTCCGGGGCGCGAGCGTCACGCTGGCGTGGCTGGATGTGGATAATCGGGTCGAACTGACCTGACGTCCGTCGCGGTTTATGCAACGCTGCCGCCATGGCGGAGCCATTCATCGGCAGTGAGGCAGTAGCGAACGGCGACGTCGATAAGAGCGCTTTGCGGACGCACTATAGGAAGTTGTTCCGCGATGTGTATGTCGAACCCGACGTCGAGCTCACTCCCCTGGTTCGCGCCCGCGCAGCGTGGCTGTGGTCGCGTCGGCGAGGCATTATCGCGGGGCTGTCGGCCGCCGCCGTTCATGGTGCTAAGTGGGTGGACGCCACGGCACCGCTTGAGATTCTCCATAACAATAGAAACCCGTTGCCGGGATTGCGGATTCACAGTGACCGGCTAGAAGAGGACGAATTCACGCTGATCGACGGTGTTCCCGTGACGACGCCGGCGCGGACTGCCGTCGACCTGGGATGCTGGCATCCGATAAACGACGCGGTGGCCGTGATCGACGACCTGCTTCGCGCAACCGACGCCAAGGTGGCCGAGTTTCAGATACTGGCCGAACGGTATCCGGGTCGACGCGGCATTCAGTCGGCACGTAACGCAATTGATCTTGCGGATGCCGGCGCGCAGTCGCCGAAGGAAACGTGGGTGCGGCTGTTGCTGATACGGGCGGGGCTGCCCCGCCCACAAACGCAGATCCCGGTGAGTGACGAGTTCGGCGGATCAACTTATTACCTCGACATGGGTTGGGAGAATTTCAAAGTCGCTGCAGAGTACGACGGTGAGCAACATCGTCGGGACCGCTGGCAATACACATGGGACATCAGACGGCGCGAAACGCTCGAACGTCTGGGCTGGATGGTTATTCGAGTGGTCGTGGGCGATCGCCCCGCAGACATCGTCAGCCGGGTACGAGCCGCCTTGGCCTTGCGTCAGTCACACTAGCGTTCCGCTCGCTTGCGTCAGTCACACTAGCGTGACGCTCGCTAGAGGAACACCAGGCACCTAGCTGCTCTCGCGCGCGGCGGCCTTCTCCAGGTCGGTCAACGCAGGCTCGATCCGATCGGCCATGTCGTCGATGTCGTTGGCCACCTCGGGGGTGGTCACGAAACCGAAGTCCAGGTAGTCGGTGTAGGAGAAGCAGGTGATGTTGAGCGCGACGTCCATCACCGGCGGCCCCAGCGGCACCAGCGAAACCAGCTTGGCGCCGGCCATGTACAGCGGGAACGGCGGGCCCGGCACGTTGGAGACAACCAGGTTGATGGGAGCCAGGTTTCGCGACAGCCCGCTGGCCGTGTAGGCCCGCGCGGCCAGCCCCAACAACCCCGGCGGCGTGGTCTCGGTCAGCCCCATGATCTGATGCGCCGACAACGCCTTGGCCATCAGCTTGGCGTTCTGGGTGCTTTGGTGAATGGCCCGCAGCCGCTCCCCCGGATCGTCGACGTCGGTGGCCAGCGAGACGGTCATCGAGCTCACCTTGTTGCCGACGTCGTCCTTGTCGTCGTCGGTGCGCGTGGAGACCGGGATCTGCGCGATCAGCGGTTTGGCGGGCAGCTCCCCGCGCTTCTGTAGGTAGTCGCGGACCGCGCCGGCGACCAGCGCGAGCACGACGTCGTTGAGCTTGACGCCGTATGCGTCTTTGATGACTTTGGCGCGGGACAATTCGACGCGGCAGCCCGTGATGCGCCGATGCGGCGAGACCGGCGCGTTGAAGCGGGTTTTGGGCGCCTCGAAGTAACGCGGCGGCCTGCTGCGCACGCCCACCGTGGCGATCTGCTGGCGCACGGTCTGCTCCACCAGTCGCGCGATGCGGAACGGCGTCTTGACACCGACGTTGATCAGCGCGCCGACCGCACGGCGTTCGATGCCCGGAATCTGCAATCCCACCAGCGATCCGACCGTTTCCTGTTGCGGCGGCCGCGGATCCGGTGTGACGTCCAAAAGGATCTCACCCAGGCCGGCGCCCGAGACGCCGTCGACGATGGCGTGGTGCATCTTGGTCAGCGACGCGATCCGGCCGCCCTCGACCCCCTCGATCACCCACATCTCCCAGAGCGGGCGGGCACGGTCCAGCTTGTACGACATCAGCCGCCCCACCAACTCCTCGAGTTCGCGCCGGCCACCGGGCGCCGGAACCGCGATGCGCCGGATGTGGAAATCGGGGTCCAGGTCCTCGTCTTCGACGAACCACGGCCGGTCCAGGCCAAGGGGTGCCCCGGTGACCCGCCAGCGCAGTTGCGGCAGCTCCGGCAGCCGCTCGATGATCAACTCACGCAGTCGCTGAAAGCTGTACTCCGGCGCGTCCTTCGGGTCGCAAATCGCCAGCGCCCCCACATGCATGTGCCAGCCCGCAGTTTCGGCCGACCAAAACGCCGCGTCAACACTCGAAAGCCGCTTCATCACCTGACCGTAGCCCCCCAAGGCCGTCCCCACCAGCAATGCCGCTAAGCGACGCGCATCGTCGTCAGGCGTCCTCGAGCAAATCCGGCGTGACCGCCGACTCGGTGTCGGGAATGCCCTCGACCTTCGCCTTGCGATCGGCCATCGACAGCAGCCGCCGGATACGCCCCGCGACAGCATCTTTCGCCATCGGCGGGTCGGCGAGCCGGCCGAGCTCCTCCAGCGACGCCTGCCGGTGCTCGACGCGCAGCTTGCCGGCCGAGGCCAGATGGTCGGGGACGGTGTCGCCCAGGATCTCCAGCGCCCGCTCCACCCGCGCGGCGGCCGCGACCGCGGCCCGAGCCGAGCGGCGCAGGTTGGCGTCGTCGAAGTTGGCGAGCCGGTTGGCCGTGGCCCGGACCTCGCGCCGCATCCGGCGCTCCTCCCACACCAGCCGGGTGTCCTGCGCGCCCATCCGGGTCAGCAGCGCGCCGATCGCCTCGCCGTCGCGCACCACCACCCGGTCGGCGCCCCGCACCTCGCGGGCCTTCGCGCTGACACCGAGCCGGCGCGCGGCACCCACCAACGCCAGCGCCGCCTCCGGACCGGGGCAGCTGACTTCCAGCGCCGACGAGCGGCCCGGCTCGGTCAGCGACCCGTGCGCCAGGAAGGCCCCCCGCCAGGCGGCCTCGGCGTCGCCTACGCTGCCGCCCACCACCTGGGCCGGCAGTCCGCGCACCGGGCGGCCGCGGTTGTCGAGCAGGCCGGTCTGGCGCGCCAGCGCCTCACCGTCGTTGGCCACCCGCAGCACGTACCGGGTGCTCTTGCGAATCCCGCTGGCCGACAACACATGTACGACGGCGTTGTATCCGTAGAGCTCGAAAATGTCCTTGCGCAACCGCCGCGCGACGTTGCCCAGGTCCACCTCGGCCTCGACCACGACGCGGCCGCCGACGATGTGCAGCCCGCCGGCGAACCTCAGCAGGGATGTGACCTCCGCCCGGCGCGCGCTGACCGATTTCACGATGAGGCGGCTCAGTTCGTCCTTGACTTCGGTCGTCATCGCCACGCGTCGTCACCCCTTGGTCCGCTGCCGGCCGGTCCACTCCCACCGACTGGCGGGCTTGCACCGTCGACCCGAATATCCGCGGTGGCCGTGACCGAAGGCGGTCCCGGAGCCTTGTGGGCCGCCCGGACCCCGTCCAGGGCCGCCGCGAGCTTGCCTGGATCATGTAAAGGTGTACCAGGTCTGGCCACGTCGGCGAAGTGGACCTCGGCCGAAAGCAGTGTGGCGGTACGGCGCAGTTGTTCGCGTTCGCGCTCACTGGGCACCCGTTCGGCGTCGATGATGATGTCGTGCACGCTGAATTCCGGTGCGTGCTGGGCCAGCACGTGCAGATGACGCTCGACCGAGAAGCCGGCCGTCTCCCCCGGCTCGGCCACCAGGTTGAGCACCAGGGCGCGCCGCGCGGTGGTCGCCCGCAGCGCCGCCGCCAGGCCGGGCACCAGCACGTGCGGGATCACGCTGGTGAACCACGAGCCGGGGCCAAGCACCACCAGATCGGCGGACATGATGGCGTCGACGGCCTGCCGGGTCGCCGGGGGGTTGTCCGGCAGCAGCCGCACGCGGCGCACCTTGCCCGGCGTGCTCGCGATCGCCACCTGGCCGCGGATCAGCCGGAACATCCGCGGGTCGCTTTCCAGACCGGACACGTCGGCCTCGATCTGCAGCGCGATCGGGCACATCGGCAGCACCCGGCCCTTGACGCCGAGGATGCGCCCGAGCTCGTCGAGGGCGGCCACCGGATCGGCCAGCACCTCGGACAGGCCGGCCAGCATCAGGTTGCCGATCGGATGCCCGGCCAGGGCGCCGCTGCCGCCGAACCGGTGCTGCAGGATGGTCGCCCACAGCCGCCCGTGGGGGCTGTCGGATGCCAAGGCGGCCAACGCCATTCGCAGATCGCCCGGCGGGACAACGTCCAGCTCGCTGCGCAGCCGGCCGGACGAGCCACCGTCGTCGGCCACGGTCACCACCGCGGTGACGTGGGGAGTCAGCCGGCGGGCCGCCGACAGCGTCGCGTACAGGCCGTGCCCGCCGCCCAGCGCGACGATGCCCCGGTTCATCGGCTCGGTCATTCGCGGCCCAGATCCCGGTGCAGCACCCGCACCGACAGCTGTGCTTCGCCCTTCTGGGCGTTCAGCAACTGCATCAATGCCTCCGCGATCGCGACGCTGCGATGCTTGCCCCCCGTGCAGCCGATGGCGACCGTCATATAGCGCTTGCCCTCCCGGCGGTAGCCGTCGACGACCAAAGACAGCAATCGATGGTAGGCGTCGAGGAACTCGGCCGCGCCGGGCTGGCTCAACACGTAATCCCGCACCGCGGGGTCCTGCCCGGTGCGGGGACGCAACTCGTCGACCCAGTGCGGGTTCGGCAGGAACCGCACGTCCATCACCATGTCGGCGTCCATCGGCAGGCCGTACTTGAAGCCGAAGGACTCGACCGTGACGCTGGTGGTCGCGCTGGCGACGCCGGCGAAGGCCCGCTCGATGGTCTCGCGCAAGCCGCGCACCGACAGCGTCGAGGTGTCGATGATCAGGTCGGCGGTGGCGCGAACCGATGCCAGCATCCGGCGCTCGGCCGCGATCCCCTCGGCCAGGGTCTGATCGCCCTGCAGCGGGTGACTGCGCCGGTTCTGTTCGTAGCGGCGCACCAACATGTCGTCGGATGCTTCCATGAACACCACGCGCGGGGCGATGTTCCGGGTGGCCAGCTCGGTGCGCACCGAGTCCAGGTCACCGGTGAAGCCGCGCGACCGCACGTCCATCACCACCGCGAGCTGGGTGATCCGCGAGCCGGCGGCCAGACCGAAATCGACCATCCGGGTGATCAGCTGCGGGGGCAGGTTGTCGGCCACATACCAGCCGAGGTCTTCGAGCACCTTGGCTGCGGTACCCCGCCCGGCACCGGATAACCCGGTCACCAGAACGACGTCGATACCGGCCGGGGCATCCACCGAGCGGCCGCCCGCGAACTCATTCGCGCCCGTCACCGGGCGGCCTCGGACCGGTCCGGTCGCAGCGCCTCCAGGACGGCGGTGGCGGTTGCCACCCCGATGCCGGGAACGGCGGTGATCTGGTCGACGGTGGCCTCCTTGAGGCGGGCTATCGATCCGAAATGGCTTACCAGTGCCTTGCGGCGATGTTCTCCCAATCCTGGCACCGAATCCAGCACCGATGCCGTCATTCGCTTGGATCGCTTGCTGCGATGGTAGGTGATCGCGAACCGATGCGCTTCGTCACGGACGCGCTGCAGCAGATAAAGTCCCTCGCTGTTGCGCGGCATGATGACGGGATCCGGCTCCGACGGCACCCACACCTCTTCGAGCCGCTTGGCCAGGCCGATCACCGCGACGTCGGTGATGCCGAGCTCCTCGAGCACCGCGCTGGCCGCGTTGACTTGCGGCGCACCGCCGTCGACGACGTACAGGTTCGGCGGGTAGGCGAACCGGCGAGACTTTCCTTCCGGCGAAAGCATATTCGGGTCGTTTTGTTCACTCAGGTGCCGCGCGAAGCGGCGCCGGGTCACCTCGGCGATGGAGGCGACGTCGTCGGAGCGCCCCTGCCCCGCGGCTTCCCGGATGCTGAAGTGCCGGTAGTCCGATTTGCGCGGCAGGCCGTCCTCGAACACCACCAGCGAACCCACCACGTCGGTGCCCTGGACATGGCTGATGTCCACGCATTCGATGCGCAGCGGCGCGTCCGACAAGCCGAGGGCTTCCTGGATGTTCTGCAGCGCAGCGGATCTGGCGTTGAAGTCGCCGGCGCGCCTCAGCTTGTGTTGCTGCAGCGCCTCTTTCGCGTTGCGCTGCACGGTCTCGGCCAGCGCGCGTTTGTCGCCGCGCTGCGGCACCCGCAGCGCCACCCGGGATCCGCGCAGGGCGGACAGCCAGCTGGTCAGCTCCCCGGCATTGGACGGCAGGCAGGGCACCAGCACCTCGCGCGGCACCGGGTTCACCGATTCGTCTGCGGCGCCGCCTAATTCGGCCTGCTCACCGTAGAACTGGGTGAGGAACTGCTCGACCAGCTGCTCCTCACCGGAATCGCCAGGGTCGGCGGACTTTTCGACGATCCAGCCGCGCTGGCCGCGGACCCGGCCGCCACGGACGTGGAACACCTGAACCGCGGCCTCGAGTTCGTCGTCGGCGAACGCCACCACGTCGGCGTCGGTGCCGTCGCCCAGCACGACGGCCTGCTTTTCCATCGCCCGCTTCACCGCGCCCAGGTCGTCGCGCAGCCGCGCGGCCCGCTCGAAATCGAGCTGCTCGGCCGCGGCGTTCATCTGCTGTTCGAGCTCCCGGGCGAACCGGTCGGTCTTGCCGGACAGGAAGTCGCAGAAATCGTCCACGATCTGGCGATGCTGCTCCGCGCTGACCCTGCCGATGCACGGCGCCGAGCATTTGTCGATGTACCCAAGCAGGCAGGGGCGGTCGATCTGCTTGTGCCGCTTGAAAACTCCCGCCGAGCAGGTGCGAGCCGGAAACACGCGGGTCAGCAGGTCCAGCGTTTCCCGGATGGCCCACGCGTGCGAGTAGGGCCCGAAGTACCGCACCCCTTTGCGCCGCGGGCCGCGGTAGACCATCAGCCGCGGGAATTCCTCGTTGAGGGTCACCGCGAGCACCGGGTAGGTCTTGTCGTCGCGATAGCGGACGTTGAACCGCGGATCGAACTCCTTGATCCAGTTGTATTCGAGCTGCAGCGCCTCGACTTCGGTGTTGACCACCGTCCACTCGACCTTGGCCGCGGTGGTCACCATCTGCCGGGTTCGCGGGTGCAGGCTGGCGATGTCGGCGAAGTATGACGTCAGCCGGCTACGCAGGCTCTTGGCCTTGCCGACATAAATGACTCGCCCGTACGGATCCCGGAAGCGGTAGACGCCGGGCTCGACCGGGATGGACCCGGGCGCGGGGCGGTAGGTGGCGGGATCGGGCACAGATCCAGGCTAGTAGCCGCCGGTGTGGCGCCGAGAATGGCCGGGCGCGTGCGGGTGCCGGTCTAGTGTGGTGCGTACCCGTCGCCGCGATGTCTGAGGGGGATTACCGTCGAGTCCTCGCTAGCCTGGTTACTGCAGCCCCTCGGTGTCGACGCCTTCCTCGACGAGATCTGGGCGCGCAGGCACCACCACGTCCGGCGCTGCCGGCCGGGCTACTTCGACCGGCTGCTGCCCGGGCCGTCGGCCGTCGACGAACTCCTCGAGCATGTGCGGCCAGAGCCGTCGGCCGTGCGGCTGGTCAAGGGCGGCGAGGACAAGGATCCCGCGGCGTACCTCGGCGGCGACGGCGGCCTGGACCCGGCCCGGGTCCGCGACGGCCTGGCCGAGGGTTACACGATCGTCGTCAATGGGGTCGAGAGCTATCTGCGCACCATCGCATCGTTGTCCCATTCCATCGAGGTCGAGCTGGACTTCCCGACCCGGGTGAACGCCTACGTCACGCCGCCCGAGTCGACCGGCTTTGCCCCGCACTACGACCCGCACGACGTGCTGGTCCTGCAGATCCAGGGATCCAAGACGTGGCATGTGTCCGACGGGCCCGCGGTGCCGCCGCACGAGATCCAGCGGCGCAGGGGCGTTGGGACGGACGGGCTCACGTCGTCGACCGACGTGTGCCTGCAACCCGGCGACGTGTTGTATCTGCCGCGCGGCCAAGTGCATTCGGCCGAAACGCACGCCGAGCCGTCGGTCCATCTGACGATCGGGCTCCATGCGCCCACCGTGCTCACACTGCTCACGCACGAGCTGTACGCGCTGAGCCTGCGCGATCCGCGGGTGCACGCCCGCTTAGCGCCGCGGCACCACCGTGACGCAGCCGCCCGCGCCGGCCTGGGCGACCTCGTGCGCGACAGCCTGCGCGCCCTCGAGGATCCCGAGCTTTTCACCGAAAGCCTCGACGCGCTGGCCGACGTCCTGGTCCGGCGGGGCCGATGCCCTCCGGTCGGCCGGGTCAGCGACACCGTCGGGATCGACGGCCAGACGCTGGTCGCGAAGTACGAACCGCTCTATGCGCGGGTGGCGCGCGTCGACGACCGCGTCGTCCTGCGGTTCGCGCAGCTGTCGGTGGGCGCCGGCGCCGACCATGAAGCGGCGATGCTGTTCCTCGCCGAGCGCACCGAGCCGTTTCGGGTCGGCGAGCTGCCCGGGTTGGCCCCGGCGCAGCAGATCGGACTGGCCCAGACGCTGATCCTGAACGGCTTCTTGGTCCGGCTGTCCAAAACCTGACAATTAGCTTCGCGTATCCGGTGAAATCCGGGATTCCTATCCGTATTTGCGGATAATTTCGGCGTAAGCTTCGGTACATGCGGGTCGCTGTCCGCGCGGCCGTTGTCCGTATCGCGCAGCGACGCGGTATCGGTGGCCAGCCTCCGCCGAGGCCGCAACGGCGCATCGCCGAAAACGCTGAAAAGCACTGAGAGGCCAGGACATCCCCCGCGCGGCCGCCGGTCACGCGGGGACCGCTGACCCGTTCGTCGGGAGGAGCGCAACATGGCAGCACGGGCGCGCACGGGTGGTCGACGATGACCATGCCGATCTGGGCCGCCTTTCCCCCGGAAGTGAATTCGGCGGCGCTCTCTACCGGCCCGGGGCCCGCATCGCTGCTGAACTCGGAGGCGGCGTGGCTGCAGCTGAGCAACGAATACGCTACGGCGGCCGCCGAACTCAGCGACCTGCTGGCGGAGGTGCAGGCCGGGACGTGGCAGGGCCCCACCGCGGAGAAATTTGTGGCCGCGCACGTGCCGTATCTGGCATGGCTGCTGCAGAACAGCGCCAACAGTTCGGCGGCGGCCCTCGAGGCGGATACCGTCGCCGCGGCCTACACCGCCGCCTTGGAGGCCATGCCGACGCTGACGGAGATAGCAGCCAACAAAGCACTGAACGCCGAACTGGAGGCGACGAATTTCTTTGGCGTGAATACGATTCCGATCGCGCTCAACGAGCTCGACTATCTGCGGATGTGGCTACAGGCGGCCACCGCGATGGCCATCTACGAAGCGGTATCGGAGACCGCCATGACGTGGGCCCCACCCACCGCGCCGCCCCCGCAGATCCAGCTGACCAACCCGCCCAACCAAGACGCGGGAGGCGGGGCGGATCAGCTGAGCTGGTGGGTAGATCGCGTGGAAATGGTCGCCCAAGAACTCCACACAGACCTGAGCTCTGGATCCAACCCGTCTACGGCCATCCACACGCTGCTGACCGACCCACTGCTCCTCAAGGTTCCGCACTGGGCGGGCGAGGCGCTCTACACGTTCCCTGCCACCCAGGTGCCGCAATTGGCGCAGCTCTCCGTCGGCCTGATCGCGCCCTTCATCCCCGTCGCCGGCGCGGCGGGTCTGGCGGGGCTGGCGGGGTTGGCCGGCGCGGCCCAACCCGCCCCCACGCTGCCGGGCGCGGTGGCCGCGCCGGCTCCCTCGCACACGGGAACGCCCGTCGCCATGGCACCCGGTCTCGGCGCGCCCGCTCCAGCCCGGCCGCCGCACCGGCACCCGCCCCGGCGCCCGCCGCGGCATCGGCGGCGCCCGCCGCCGCGCCCGCGCCGCCCGCCCCCGGCGTCCCGGCATTCAGCTACCCCTATGTGGTCGGCCCTCCCGGCCTGGGCGCCGGCACGGCGATGAGCCTCGGGTCTCGCGCCGGACAGAAGTCGCCCGCGCCCGACGTCGTCGCGGCGCCCGCCGCCGCGGCCCAGCGCGAGCAGGTCCGGCGCCGCGGGCGCTCGCGGCCTTGTCTGATCGACCCCGGGCACCGCTACGAGTACCTGGACGCCGGTTCGGATGCGGAATCCGGCGACGCGACGCCGTCGGAGCGGGGCGCGGGGCAGATGGGGTTTGCCGGCACCGCTCCGGGGTCGGGCCCCGCTCCCGTGGGTTTGACCACAGTCGCCCGCGCTTCCCTGGACGACAGCCCGGGCCCGCCGCTGTTGCCGAGCAGCTGGAGTCAGGAAACCGAAGAAAGGACAACCGGGCAGGTAGAAGGGCCGTAACGGGCCCCGCGCGCGGTCGTGACGGTTTGGACGGCTTCCGTTCCGGCTACCAAGCTCCTAGCTCAACGTTAAAGTGGGGGCAGAGCAATGGAGGGAGTCCGTAAATGATGAAGCGCTCGTTGGCCAAACTGGCCGTCACGGTGGGCGGTCTGGCATTGGCGTCGACCGCTGGGGCCGGGATCGCATCGGCTGATCCCGATTACGGTCCGATGATCCACACCACCTGTAGCTACGACCAGGCGATGCGGGCCGTGCACGCCGAGAACCCGATGGCCGCCCAGTACCTCGACCAATCGCCGCCGAACCAGCAGTTCTTGCAGCAGTACCTGGCGTCGTCGCCCGATCAGCGGGTGAACCTGCTGCACGCGATCGAGCACAACCAGGGGGCGCAGCAGGCGCTGCCGATCTTCCAGCAAATGATGACGGACTGCACTCGGTACTGAGCGCACCCGACTCGGGCTTCCCGGCCCACCAGTTGAACCACCAGGCGACGGGCCACCGCGTTTAAGCGGTGCGCCCGTCGACCTGTGCTCGTCGCTTCGCCGCCCAGTCCGGCATGGGGAATCCGGGGGCGTTGTTACAGGCCGACAGCAACAAGGCCGCGTGGGGCAGCACGGCCAACCCGTAATCGCACGTCCAGGCCGGCTCGGTCATCGTCCACACCAGGACGCCGTCGGCCGGAATACCGAAATAACTCAGCCGCATCGCGGTAAATGCCCCTTGGGGGGAGACGCCCACCGCGTCGTCGCGGCACTTGGAAACCGCGCTGAAGCCACCCCACACCACGTCGTGGGCGTCCAGCGCATTGTCGTAGAGGTCGATCGACTCGGCATACATCGCCGGCCCACTGAACTGGTACGCGGATTCGGCGTGGTCCGACGGGCCGGGCGGCCGCAGCGGCGAAGCCTTGAACAGCTGCGCCGCCGAGCAGTCCGGTGGCCGAGCGCTGGTGAAGTAGTTGTCTCCCACCGGGATCGCGGCCGGCGCGCCGAACGGCGTGTCATCCCCGCTCTGCAGCAGCAGGTCTTGCGCGCGGGCCGGCGGGCGCTTCACCGGCGCCGACGGCGATCACCCGGACTGGCCGGACGCTCGGACCGCGCGTCCCCCGACCACGGCGTCGCACCCGCCCAGTGCCAGAACGGCGACGACGGCGGCCACGGCTACCCGCGCCTGAAGAGCCATCGGCTGATGGTACAGCGCTCAGTGCGTCGGCAGGTCCGGCCGATAGCGCGCCAGCAGCGACCGCACCGTGTCCATGGCGTCCACCGCGCGGCCCTTGTCAACGGCCTGGATCGCCATCACGGGTATGTACTCGTCATCGGGCAGGTCGATGCGCGCCCAGCGGTGTCCCACCGGAAACGACACGCCGGCAACATCAGGCCACTCGATCAGCTTGTCGCCCAACAGGTTTCGTACCGAAACACCGGACGGCCCCACCCGCAGCCGCGGACGCGCGAACAACAACACGACCCCGGCGATGACCAGGCCCAGCACCGCGATCGCCACCTGATCGGAGGTCTGAAAAACCACACCGGTGGACCCGACCTTGAGCAGCAGGCCCACCGCGATGTGCGCCGCGGCGATGAGAAACGCCGCCCCATAGGCGAATAACGGTGTGCGATGGGGACGCAGCACCGCATCCCAGGACTCGCGGTCCGGCGTCGACGTCACGACTGAGCGCGCAACTCACGCAGGGTGAGCGCGGTGGTGAGGGCCGCCAGCGTGGCTTGGGCCCCTTTGTCCTCGGCGGATTCCGGAAGGCCGGCCCGGTCCAGGGCCTGCTGCTCGGTGTCGGTGGTCAGCACGCCGTTGGCCACCGGTGTGGAAGTGTCCAGCGACACCCGCGTCAGGCCCTGCGTCACTGCATCGCACACGTACTCGAAATGCGGTGTCTGACCCCGAATTACGACCCCCAGAGCGACTACCGCGTCGTGGTTGCGGGTGAGTTCCTGCGCAATGACCGGGATCTCGATCGCGCCGATCACGCGCACCACCGTCGGGTCGTCGATACCCGATTCCGAAGCCACCTTGCGGGCGCCCGCCAGCAGTGCGTCACAGATTTCGCTGTGCCAGGTACTCGCGACCAGGGCCAGTCGCAGGCCGGATGCATCGAGCGGCGGAACCTCGGGCACACCCTCGGCGGGGCTCATCTGCGCTCCTCCTCAGCATCGCAATGCCCGGCATCGTCGCGGGGAGGGCTCACAAAGCACCGCCGAATTCACCTGGCAGATGGACGGATTCGTGAAAGTCGTCCAGCCCGGCCAGGTCGTGGCCCATCTTGTCCCGCTTGGTCATCAGGTAGCGGATGTTCTCCGCGTTGGCGCGCACCGGCAGCGGCACTCGCTCGATGATGTGCAGGCCGTACCCGTCCAGCCCGACCCGCTTGGCCGGGTTGTTGGTCAGCAGCCGCATCGAGCGCACCCCGAGGTCCACCAGGATCTGCGCGCCGATGCCGTAATCCCTTGCGTCGGCGGGTAACCCGAGCTTGAGGTTGGCGTCGACGGTGTCTTCACCGGCGTCCTGCAGCTGATAGGCCTGCAGCTTGTGCATCAACCCGATGCCGCGGCCCTCGTGGCCGCGCATGTACAGCACGATGCCGCGTCCCTCGCGGGCGACCATCGCCATCGCGGCGTCCAGCTGCGGCCCGCAATCGCAACGGCGCGAACCGAATACGTCACCGGTCAGGCACTCGGAGTGCACGCGCACCAAGACGTCATCGCCATCGGAGTTCGGCCCGGCGATGTCCCCGCGCACCAGCGCGACGTGTTCGACCTCTTCGTAGATGCTGGCGTAGCCGATGGCACGAAACTCGCCGTGCCGCGTCGGTATGCGGGCCTCGGCGATCCGGGCGATGTGCTTCTCGTGCTTGCGGCGCCACTCGATCAGGTCGGCGATGGTGATCATCGCGAGGTCGTGTTCGTCGGCGAACACCCGCAGTTCGTCGGTCTGCGCCATCGAGCCCTCGTCTTTTTGGCTGACGATTTCGCAGATGGCGCCCGCGGGTTGCAGCCCGGCCAGCCGGGCCAGGTCGACGGCGGCCTCGGTGTGACCGGGACGGCGCAACACGCCGCCGTCCTTGGCGCGCAACGGAACCACGTGACCGGGCCGGGTGAAGTCGTCGGCGGCGCTGGTGGGATCGGCCAGCAGCCGCATCGTGGTCGCCCGGTCCGAGGCCGAAATCCCGGTGCCCACACCCCGTCTCGCATCGACGGTGACGGTGTAGGCGGTGCCGTGCTTGTCCTGGTTCACCGCGTACATCGGCAGCAGACCCAGCCGGTCGCAGATCTCGCCGTCCAGCGGCACGCACAGGTATCCCGAGGTGTAGCGCACCATGAACGCCACCATCTCCGGCGTCGCCTTCTCGGCGGCGAAGATCAGATCGCCCTCGTTCTCGCGGTCCTCGTCGTCGATGACGATGACGGCCTTGCCGGCCGCAATGTCGGCAACCGCCCTCTCGACGGAGTCCAACCTCGTCATCTTTTGCTACCTCGCCGTTCCCGCTGTCCGGCGGGAACACTGTCGAAACGGCTCACACGAGAAGCCCACGTGTTGCATTCAGTATGAACCACGGCGGCCCCGCCGTTATTGCCCCGGCTTGATCAGTGGGACGGCCGCGGATCGCGTTACGCCGCTGGGCCCGTCGGCGACGCCGGCGGCCTGACCACCTCCGATGGCCGCGCGGTTGCCTTGTCGCCGCCGGTCGCCACGGCGTCGCGGCGCCGGGCGGGGCCTCGCCGCCCCCGCCGGCGGTCGGGCAAGCGTTGCCGGGATCACAATTTTCGCTTGCCCGCGAGCAATCCGGCGCCGCCCTTCGGGCCGTCGCGCTTTTCCCGGGAAACGCACCCGTGCGAAACGGATACGGGACCGCCCCGCAAACAGGTTGTCGCCGTCAAGAATCGTTGGCCCCGACGGCTATATCGTCACCAGGTGCCATAAATACGGCCATGAAAAGGCCCTATACTCCGTAACCCTTTGCACCAGATATGTGTTGACTGTGCCTAATATTTGACACGAGCAAACGACAAACTCGGGTTTCGCAGCCATTGCCGCGGGGAAATACAGCGGAATGAATACCAACACGCAAACACGACCGTGGGTCCGGTTGTGCACCGGTGCGCTCGCGGCCGGCGGCCTGGCCATGTCCGCGCTCGGGCTGTCCGCCGGTACCGCCGCGGCGGCGCCTCCCCCGCCGCCCATGTATCACCACCACTGGTGCCCGGGCGATCAGTGGGACCCGGGCTGGGGCCCCTACCAGAACTGGAACAACTGCCGTGACTGGGACGACAACAACGGCGGCCCGGGTGACCAGGCCGGCTACGGGGCTCCGCCGTGGGCGGGGCCGCCGCCACCGCCGCCCCCGTGGGCACCGTGGGCTCACATCATCTGGGATCCCGGCATGAACCATTGGGGTTACTGGGAAGGCCCCAACTGGCGCCCGGTGTAATCGCCGAGTAGCCAGCCGATCCGAAGCGGGCCGCTGCCGCGGTGCGAGACGCCGCGGCAGCGGCCCGCTGTCGTGATCCCCGTGCCGCTTCCGAGCCGGCCTGAGGGTCTCGCTGCCGAAGCGGCTACGAGGGCTCGCCTTCGGCGGGACAGTCGTGTGCTTCGGCCAGGTGGCGTAAGACTCGTTCGTTGAGGGCGGCGAGCATGTCGAGCTCGGCCGGGGTGAGCAGGTCGATGAAGTTCCGGCGGACGTCCTCGACGTGCCCGGGTGCCGCTTTCTCGATGGCGGCGCGGCCGGCCGGCAGCAGGCAGACCATGGTGCTGCGGGCGTCGTCGGGGTTGGGTTCGCGACAGATCAGCCCGTCCTTCTGCATGCGTCGCACCTGGTGGGAGACGCGGCTCTTCTCCCAGCCCAGGGTGTTGCACAGCTCATGGGCGGGCATGCGGTCCCCGTCGTGGCCCGAGAGCACCGCCAGGATCTCGTAGTCGGCCCCGGACAGGCCCGATTCCTGCAGGCGCCGGTTCAGGTGCACGTCGAGCTGGTGGTGCGCGTGCTGGAAGGCCCGCCAGGCGCGGTCTTCGCGGGGGCTCAGCCAGTTCGGTTCCATCGTCCCCCATGCTATCGGATTGGTTGACTGATCAACAAACACGGGCCTAAGGTGGATGCGTCAACCTTTTCGCTCGCAATCCAGAAGGGACACCTCATGAGCAGCATCAGCATCATCGGAACCGGGAACATGGCCCGCGCCATCGGCGCGCTGGCGGTAGCGGGCGGCAATACCGTCGAGGTCATCGGCCGCGATCAGGCCAAGGCCGCCGCCCTGGCCGAGGCCCTCGGCGGCGGCGCGACGACGGGAGAGTTCGGCGCCGTCCCGGCCGGCGACATCGTCATCGTTTCCCTGTTGTACGCCAACGTCGTTCCGGTCGTCGCCCGGTACGGAGACGCCCTCGCGGGCAAGGTCGTCGTCGACATCAGCAACCCGTTCAATACCGCGGCCGACGGGCTGGCGATCCCCGATGACACCTCGATCGCGCAGGAAGTCGCCAAGGCCGCCCCCGCCAGCGCCAGCGTGGTGAAGGCGTTCAACACCATCTTCGGTGTCGTCCTGGCCCAGGGCCGACCGCTCGACGTCTTCATCGCCGGCGACGACGCACGCGCCAAGGCGGACGTGGCGGTGTTCATCGAGAGCCTCGGGTTGCGCCCACTGGACGTCGGCGGCCTGAACATGGCGCACTGGCTGGAAGGAACGGGCCTGGTCATGATGGGTCTAGCCCGCCACGGGGTGGGGAACTTCGACTTCGCCCTCGGCGCCACCGGCTGAGCCGCACTGCCCCGGTCCACGCCGTGAATCAACGGGGCGACATGCGCCCCGAAAATGGTTGATATATCATTGAAAGGACTCTCGCGATGAAGCTTGGTTTCGCACTTCCCTTCGTCGGGCCCGCCGTCAGCAGCGCCGCCGGCCTGAGCGCGTTCTGTCGCGGACTCGAGGACCTTGGCTACGACACGCTGTGGGTCGGCGATCGCCTGGTCACGCCAGTCGACATGCACAGCACCTACCCGGGCAAAGAGCAGCCGTACCCGCCGCAGATGACCCGTTACCTCGATCCGGTGCTGCTGTGGACCGTCGCCGCGACCGCGACCAGCCGGGTGCGGCTCAATGCCAGCACGCTGAGCACCTTCTACTACGAGCCGGTGCACCTGGCCCGGGTGCTGACCACGCTCGACGTGCTCAGCGAAGGACGCCTGGACGTTGGCGTGGGAATCGGGTGGATGAAGGACGAACACGACATCGCCCGCGGCGCGGACTGGAGCCGGCGCGGGAAGATGCTCGATGACCTGCTGGCGTTCCTGCACGAATGGTGGACGACCACCCCGGTGTCCTGGGACAGCGAGTTCTTCTCGCTGCCACCTGTGCATGCCGACCTGCGCCCGGTCCAGGCCGGCGGTCCGCCCATCTGGATCGGCGGTGCGAGCGAGGCCGCGATGCGCCGGGTCGGCCGCAGCGGCACCGGCTGGCTCGGGGTCGAGGGGCTGCAGGATGAGGTCACCGACCACTTGTGGTCGATTGCGCGCCGTGCGGCGCAGGACGCCGGCCGCGATCCGGACGCGCTGAAGACGGCCATGCGGATCAACCTCGAACCGGGCACGTCCGTTGACTCCGTCGCCGACAAGCTCGAGCGCCTCGACGGGTCGGGTGCCGACGAGGCGATCGTGGACGCCTTCGCGCTGTTCCCCACCCTCGATCAGATGCTCGACTTCGCCGGCCAGGTGATCGCCCGATGGGGTGATCGCAGGGCCGCTTGACGGCGAGGCGCGGTGATCAGCGGCGGCTCAAGCGGTAGGGCGCCGGACTGCTATTCAGCCTGAGCCGCCATCAACCGCTCGACGTACTTGGCGATTAGAGGCCATCTAACGGTAAGCGTGAGCAGGTAAAACGTGGTGGTCAACGTGCGGTAAGGGGCGGATTATGTTAGACCTGCCCGACTCACCACGGAGGCAGGTCGCTGACAAATTCGGCGACCGGACGGAACGATTTCTCCGCAGTCACCTCGACCTTGCCTCGGAACAGCAGGCTCAGAAGCTCTTGGTAAGCCCGTTCGAGATCAGGCGGGTCCTCCGGTACAAGTGACATGGCCCTATGAGTTCCCCCCCTACCGACTTCAAACGTCACAGCTCGTCCGTTTCTTGTTCGGTCGAGGTCGCAGACAGGCAGACAGAACGCCAGCCCCGGGCTGCGTGGGTGGGCGCGCCCGGCTGATGGTTCGGCCTGGCCAGAGCGGGTACTACTGACTGATGGGGGATTCAACCCATTACCCCGTGACGTTGACGTGGGAACACATTGCACTAATACGGAACCGTGCGCGGCAGGCGCAGCAGTGCGCGCTGGTGGCACGATCTGCTTCGGTCGAAACTCGACTACGAGCTGCCGACTTGCGGGCAGCAGCGGTCGCCTTGCGCGAAGAGCTACTGCGCTGACCGCGTCTCCGGCCGGAGCTGGGGATTACACATCGTCCGTGCGGGCGCTCCTCTCCGGGCAGTAGGTGTCGTGGGACAGCTGGACGAAGTAGACGGCGTGCGGGCCGTCGAGGTTCGTCGTCAGCCGGATACGGCCGACCTCCTCCGGGAAGGTGAACCCGTCGAGGGCGGCGCAGACCTCCCGGCCGTCCTCGACCATGACGGCCGCGCCGTACTGGTTGCGGATGCCGTGCTCGGCCAGCTCCCGGACGTACTGCTGGTCGGCCGGAGAGAGGCCGGGATCGGCGTGAGCTACCCCGGCCCCGGCGAGGAGCCCGCCGAGGCTGAGGAGCAGCACCAGCCGGGTGTTCATCGGTAGGACTGTAGGCCGTAGAAGCCTCGCGGGTCGCCGGCAAGCCACAGCCGGTTCTCGACTTCGCACCGGGCTCGTAGCTCGTCCTCGCGAGCCCGCCTGGCTTCGTTCGCCGCCCGGACGGCCTTCCGGCCGTGCCAGGCTGCCCGGAGGGCTACGGCGACGACTGCGGCGACGGCCACGAGGACCGGGTGCGCCTGGACGAACGCGACGGCGAGGAGGATTGCCGCAACCCACCGGAAGGTCCGGTACCGGACGGCCGCGATCACGGCCAGGAGGAGCGCGACGGTAATCATCGGCCGATGGCCTTGAGGACGGCCTGCGCGCCCCGGCTGGTCTGCCCGTCGAGGACCGACTTCACCGTGTTCGCCTCGGCCGCGTCGAGGACGATCACGACGGACCCGTCCTTGTAGACGTGCGCCTGCTCGATCTTCCGCGTGACCGGGACCATCGCTCCCTTCCGGTTCTCCGGCTGCCGGAGGACCTTCTGGACCGGGGCTCCGAGCCGTACCTTGATCTCGCCCTCGCCGGGGCGCTGCTCCGGCCGGGGCTGCGGAGCCGGACGGCCGGACGCGGCCGGAGCCTTGGCGGCCGGGGTCTTCTTCGCGGCAGGCTTCCGGGCGGTGCCTGCCGGGCGCGCCTTGCGGGCGGCGGCTTGCTCCTTCTTCGCGGCGCGCAAGTTCACGACGTTGTGGGTGGACTTCTCGGCTGTGGTCATGGTGGTTCCTTCTCTCTGGGGTCGGGCGGTTCCCGTCCCGCAGAGATGACCCTAGAGCGGCAAACAGCACAATGTTATAGAGCTGCGGTAATACGAGCCGCAGCAAACTACCTCGGTAGCTCGATTCGCTACCACTCCTCGCCGTCCGGGGGCTCTTGCTCGGCTAGAGCCTCACGCATCGCGGCGTCATCGAACTCGACGCCGACCAGATTGGGCTCCGGACCGACGCATACTCTGTCGACCGGTTCAGAGAACGCGATCACGTCAGTCACGAACTCGGTGGCCTCACGAACCAAATCCGGGTCGCCACAAGCGAACCCGAGTTCTAGGTGCTTCCGCGTCATCGTGGTCCAGTTCGCCGAACCCCACCACACGGTGCGAGGCTCGAAGTCGAGCATCTCCTCGCCACAGGTGTCGTCCGGACCGTAGACGTTGTGCACAAGATGGCCTAGCACAAGGATTTTGGCGTGCAACAGAGGCTTGTTGCCGTCCCGGTCCCAGCCGGCCACCCTGACGGGGCCGACGTCGTGCTCCGGCATTTGGGAGTAAGGCCCCAAGATCGGTGCCGATCCTCCGCTGTCTGACGGAGCCATGTCGCGGAGCCGGACGAGCGAGACGTTCGGCAGCGCCTTCTCGGGGTTGCGGAGCCGATCGGGGAACACCGTTCTCTTATCGACCACGACGCAGAACGCCGTGAGGTCGAGCAGCCGCCGCGCGACCGGTTGACTGGTGAACCACGGCACGCAACCAATCGCGGCCGGCATTCCGCGCCGCTTTACCGCGAGATCTTCCTCGATGACCTCGCAGAGCCCGTCTACGACTTGCCCGCCGAACCAGGCCCGCCAACCTGCCTCATGCGGCCCCCAGGCTCGTGGCTTCCCTGACCATCGCCGGAACACCTCGTAATCTCCGAGTGCCATCTCGTCGAACATGAACGTCAGTGTGCCCGAGGGGACCGACAAGCTATAGGGGCCTAGGGTCGCGGTCGTCCCGGAACCGGCCCCGGTACTCGTCCAGGGAGAGGACCGGCGCGGCCTGCTCGCCCGGCACCCCGTCGTCCTCAAAGCCCCCGGCCCCGAGGAGCCCGAAGAACCGGGCCTGCTGCTCCAAGAGACGACGGCAGCCCTCCCACGCCTTGATCTGCTGCGGGTCGGCCGGGTCCAACGCCCTTGGCATCAACCGGGATAACAGCAGCTCAGTGCGGGCAATGTGAACATGCCGGGCCGCTTCGGAGAGGAGCTGCCGGTCGGGGCCGCCCTGCGCGAGCTGGCGGCGGATCGCTTGGTCCACCGCCTTCCGGGAGAGCTGGACCTGCCGGTGCTTCGCGATATCGGTGACCGTCCAGCCGGAGAGGAACAGCCGCAGAATCCGCGCATCCCGAAGCGCCCGCTGCTCCGCACTGACCCGTGGCACATCCCAAGTGTCACCCCAGAATTGGCGATCCGGGCAAAGTCGCACGGCGTGGCGTCAAACGCCTTGGTATTAGCGGTGATTCCGAGCGGTAAAACGCCTGGTCAACGAGGTTTTTCGGCGTATCGCAATCAGCAAGTGCCACGGTCGTTTTCGTGCGACTTTCGGGGGGAGACAACAGTTGCCTTATGCAGTCGGCGCGAGTTGCGCCCTGGGAGTTTGCACGCCCCTACCCGTCCGGCCCGGAACCGCGAGTGGCACCGAGGGTTTGGGATTGGTTGGCCGGCCGCTCGGAATCACCGCTTGGCACCGAGGGTTTGGGGTGGTCTCGGAGTCCCCGCTCCGCACTTGGCGTTTGGGGTAGGTCCCTGTTGGTGGCCCGGCCCCCAGCGCAGGAGGACCGCCGTGCCTCGCGCCGTTGGGGCCGGGCCGTTCCGCTGGAGGTTGGGTGGTGGTGTCCTCCGGCGGGTCCTGGGGTTACCGAGTGGCACTCGGCGTTTGGTAGTGGGTCCGCGCCGCAAGCCCGCCCACCGTGGCACCGATGAGCGTTCCTTGCTGGCGCGGCGCGGACCCGTTGCCCTCAAGTCGCCCAACCCGTGACCGGGATGCACTAACGGGACGACGAGGGCAAGCCTGTTCGGAGCGGGAGCCGGTCGCCGCTTCTTGACGATCCGGCGTCCCACTCCCCGGTCCCTCGATACCGATCGGACCGGCCCCACCACGAGGGCGTGGAAGGGGGCGCGGGCGCGACGGCCTCCGACAGCGGTCACGCGCCGCGGCCCCGACTCGCCACCGCACGCGGGAGGTTAAGTCGCGTGCGGTGGCGAGGGCTCATCACTTACGGCCCCGTACAGGCGTGCGGGGCCGTGATTTCGTGGTGCCGGAACCCCGCTTAGGCGAGGGCTTCTCCGGCCGGACGTTCACGATGGCAGGCTGCACGAGCACGGCCCAACCGTCCCGGCGTGCACGGAGAGCTCCACGGCGTACCAGGTCGTCCAGCTCCGGGACGGTGATGCCCATCCGCTGCGCGGCCTCCTCCGGCGGCAGCCAGCCGTCCTCGTCGTCGCGTGGCGACGGAGCCCGGAACTCGTCCACCCGACCCATGATCAGGCGTGCAGCGTGGCGATCGCGAACGCCTGCGGGCGCAAAACGCCCACCACACTCCGCATCTCACACCGCATGACGAAAGCGTTCGTCTCGAACAACTCGGAGCTCCAGTAGTTCAGCATCAGCGACATCGACTCGCGCAGGTACAGCGTGATCGCCGTGCCCCAGTCACCGATGATCGCGGTGCCCTGCGGAACGCTCGGTGAGATAACTCGTTTGACCTCATCGGACGGCCCGAAGAAGTTCGAGGACGAGCCGTATCCGGCCGTGTTCGGATGGTCGAAACCGCTCGTGAGCAGACCACCCGCAGTGCCCCACCTCGTGAGGTCTACCGTCTCGGCGTCCGCCGGGTTCAACGCGATCGCGTCCGGAGCCTCGCCGATCTGCTGCAGCTCCGTGAAGCTGTGCCGGATCGTCGTCAAAATGTCGGTGTCGAACGCGATCTGGGTGGTGCCGGGCGTGTTCAGAATCCCGGTCATGTGCTCACCGGTCCCGTCGCCGGCCACGACCTCGGCCTCCAGCGCGGCGAGGATGCCCTGCGCCATCTCGCGGGCCAAGAACGGTTGGACCTGATCCACGTCAGCCAAATACCGGGCCGGAATCGGCTCGGACAGATGAGCAATGACGCGTGCCCGGTCCTGGATCGGCGTCAGCGTGAACGTGCTGGTGGGCTTGGTAGCGAGGTCCGCGACGACATCCGCGTTGTTCGTCCGGGCCGTCTCCCGGTAATACTCCACGGCGTTCTGGTCGATCGGGATGCGGTTCAGCAGCAGATCGATCAGCCGGGTAGGCCACCGCATCAGCGACACGAACGGCGGCACCAACGACGGAACGTCCAAGACTCCCGTGGAGATTGCGCGGTGCTCGGCGTTGCGGGCGCAGAACTGCTGCGCTACCCGGCGAGCCCAGGACTCTGTTTCGGCGCGAGAGGTTCGCTCCGTCGCACCGCCGCCGTGGCCGGCTGCTTTCACCGCTTGCACGAGAGGGTTATCAGCGCCAGAGCGACGGATCTCTTCTCGCTGCTCCGCAATCCGGGCGTCCAGCGCCTTGACCGTGGCGTCGGCCGTCCGGTACATGCGGCCCAGCTCGCCGGACTTGTCGTCGCTCCACTTCGAGTAGCCCAGCTCGCGGGCCGTATCGACGCAAGCGAGACGCCGGGCAGCTTCGTTATCGCGGAGTGTCAGAAGGTGGTTGAGCAGTGATTGCACGATGGCGTCCTTCGTCGGGGGGTGCGCGCAACTGAAACACGTTGCTACGCAACGCAATTAGCACATGTCTGAATGTTGCGGCCCGCCGTCGCGGCCCCGGCCACATCTCGAAGTCGATCCGCCATCGCGGCCCCGATCAACCTCGCTGCCACGTCCGAGCCGGGGATCGCTCCCCAGGTGGTTCCCGTAGCGCTGCCCGTCACGATAGACGCGGGCACCGTCATGGTGCAAGCATCCACGCCGGAATCGGTTGGCGTGGCGTCATTTTGACGTCACTCGGGGAGGCCGGGGTCGGCGACCTGCAGGTACAGCAGGTCCACGAGCTGCTCCCCGAGTTCTTCCACGAACGCGGCGAGCTGCGGGCTCCCGGCGTCGTGGATTCCTGAGAGGAGGTGCCCGAGGAACACGAGGGCTTCGTTGCCCAAATCGGCGGGGTCCGGCCAGGACCGGAGCGTCGTGCCTCCGGACCGGCGGCGCTGCGCTTCGCTGTTGCAGGCGTGCCAGGCGGCGTTCCCGTAGGCCGAGACGGCCGGGTCGCGCATGCGGGCTAGGGGCTCGCACCAGCTCGTCAGCCCGGCCAAATCCTCATCGGTCAGTGCTTGCAGGTTCATCGTTGTTCCTTCCTCGTGCCTTGCGTTTTGCGTCCCGATCCCGATTCAGTGCCTGCCCGGCCGTGCACTCTCCGCGATGCACCTTCTCGATCAGGTCGGTGCGGCCCTCCACGATCAGGCACGCCATCGCGTGCCGCTCCGAGATGGCGTTTCGTTTCGCGTTCGCTCGTTTCCCCACGGTTCTCCTTTCGCTGCGCGGGTTTTGGTGCACGGCGGACCCGGACCCGCTCCCGGCCCCGGATGTCCAGCTCGTAGGCCACGATGGCGTGGTCACGGGTGCATAGGCCCTCCGGATCGCACGGCGCTAGCTCCCTGCTCGCCGCCAGAGCCTCGGCCACAGAGGCCCATTGGGTGAGTTCCGCGATTGCGGCGAGGGTGACTTCGGCGCGGCCGGTGAGCCCCATCCGCCAGCAGATCAGCGTGCACGCGGACGGCTCCGGCGGCGGTCCGTCCTTGCGCCGATCCCACCCCCGCCCGCTCATGACGACCCGGCCTCGAGTTCGGCCAGGCGCTCCGCGACGACGCGGCGGCGTCGGTCTGACAGGCTGTCGGCATTGGCCTGCTCCAGTTGCGCTTTCAGGTTGGCGATTCGCAGGTCCTCCCGCTCGATCAACGCCTGCGAAGCCTGGAGATACCACCGCACGTGTTCGCGACGTACCTCCTGCCGACGCTCCAGGACGGCGATGCGTTCTTGAAGTGCCACTCGGGGATCGACCACCGGCCGCAGATGCCGTCGCCGAGCATGTTTGACGCTCACGGCCCGGCCTCCGGCACCCAGCTGCGAAGGCAGACCCGACACCAGTGCTTCCACCACGCGGTCCCGCCTGCAGCAGCCCGCTTACGGCAATGCAGACACAGCCTCGGCTCCAACCGATTCCGTTCGCACGCATCCAAAGCGCGCCGCCGAATCTCCTCGAACTCCGCCCTGGAGCTCATGACCGGCCCGCCCGGACGCACGCGGCGCAGGCGCTTCCGCCCGGTACGGCCGGAGCATCACACCCGTACGTACAGGGCCGCTCTGGAGCGGTTCGAGAACCGTTCCAGGACTGTCCCGATGGGGGATGGGATGGGGTATCCGATGGGGTATCGCATGGGGGATCGGATGGGGTGTGTTGATGTTGAAGCTGAAGATGATGATGATGATGATGAAGATGGTCACCCTCCGGAACCGGAAGCGATTCCCGCACTCCACTTCTGGCCATGCGTTGTTCGAGTTCGGCCCAGGCTTTCTCGACGGATTCGTTCCTGATTTCGGCCTGCCTGGCCTTCTTTTCGTCGTCCGGTATGGGCGCGAGGGGCATCGGGAAAGTCCGGAACATGTCCCAGATTTGGGTGCGGAGTCGGCGGGAGCGAACGGTTTTGACGGCCCGTGCAGCGTTGACGTAGGTGGTTGGGCTTTTCAGCGCGCCGTCGTATTTCATGAACGGCCGGAGCCACAGTTGGCCGTCCTCGCAGTCCACCCAGCCTTCGGCCTGCAGAACCTTTATGTAGCAATCGATGTCGGCTGTGGTTTCACCCTTGACGGCGCTGGCCCACTCGTCGAGTTGGACGGCTATGACTCCGGCGGTGTTGAGGTCGGGGTGGACCCACAGCCACATGAGGAGGCGCTGCGGTCCCGACTCCAGATCGCGGAATCCGTCATCGCCGTGCAGCTCGGCGGGGAACAGGGAGCTACCTCGGGCCATCACGGCTCCCCTCCGGCGCGGCGAGGGCCAAACAGTCGGTGCCCGATGGCAAGATCAGTGCAGCCGGTTCCGGCCGGTATCGACAACTGAATTGATGGTTGGTTCTCGTTAGTTCCGTGCCACAGGAGGTCCGCTGGAGGGGCGTAGTGCACCCCGTAGAAGGCGGACCTTCGGCGTTCCCGGATCACCGAGTGCCGCCGTTCGTTTCGCGAGCTGCTTCGCGGGCTGCCTTGCGGGCGGCGGCTTTCGCCTGCCGGACCTGGACCGACTTACGGTTGAGACGGGCGAAGTACGCCTTCCGGGCAGCCTCGGCCTGCAGGTACTCGCCCTCGGTCATCGCGTCCGGGTCGAAGCCCATTTTCTTTGCGTGCCAAGCGATGTCCACCGGCGAGTTGGCGTGCGCGGTGGCGAGCCGCTGTCGCCGGTCCTTCGTATTCGCCCAGCTCTGCAACGAGGCGACCCGGCCGTTTAGGCTCCGGTTCTTCGGCCGCAGGTTGGGGTAGGGATTCGGGTTATCGGGTGTGTCGGTAGACACCGTGTTCGCCTCCGGAAAAGGCGAAACCGGGCGCGTAGCAGCGAGCCCATTGGGAGCCCGCTGCCCTGCGCCCGGTCATATCCCGCTTGGCGTGCGGGGGACCTCCATCGCCTTTGTGGAGCGGCTTTTCGTGGGAGGTCCGGGCCGTCCCCGGCCGGTGTCAGAGCCTGTGGTTTCTCGTGTTGCCGTCGCTTACCGTAGCCCCTGCCGTGCCGGAACGGCCGGAGGCCCGCCGGGGCGTTTCAGATGTCGCCGAGATTCAGGCGGCGGGCTTCCGCCGCTGCCCGGTCCGCCGCGACCGACCGCGTGTACCGGTCCACCATCTGCCGGGAGCTCCACCCGGCGACGGCCATCAGGCCGCCCTCGCTCCCCTGCGCTGTGACCCACCGCGAGGCGAACGTGTGCCGGAGCTGATGGATATGGAAGCTCCGGAGGCCGGCCAGCTCGGCCCGGCGCTTCAGCGCCGTGTCGAGGCCGTGATATCCGAACTTCTGCCCTCCGCCGCCGAGCCAGAGCGCGTTAGACGTGTGAGCGAGGCGGTGCTTCCGTCGCGCCCTCCGCAGGTACCGGTCCACCGCCGTGCCGGTCGCTCCCCCGAACGGGACGATCCGGCCCTTGCCGCCCTTCCCCCGCTGGACGGTTATCAGTCCTCGGCCGAGGTCTACGTCCTCCACCGTGAGCCCGAGTAGCTCGCGCGCCCGCATCCCGGTTTCCGCGAAGAGCCGGACCACGGCCTCGTCCCGCAGGTCGATGAACTCCTTGCCCTTGCACGCCCGGATCAGCGCGGCCAGCTCCTCCGTCGAGAGGGCGTCCACGACCTTCGAGTCGAGCCGGGGCGGGGCGATCCCGAGCAGCGGGTCCGAGGGCAGCTCCTCCTCGGCCGCGAGCCACTTGGAGTAGGCCCGGAGGGCGGATAGGCGGGCGCGGGCCGTCGCGGGCGACCGGCCGCTGTGCATCAGCTCGACAACCCAGCGTTGGACCTGCTTGCGGTCTAGTACCGGAGGGTGCCCGTTCTCCGCGCACCAGTCGAGGTACAGCCGGGCACCGAGGGTGTAGGAGCCGATGGTCTGGGCGGATTTGCGGGAGCCTTCGAGGGCGAGTTTCCACGAAATGAGCAGGTCGGAGAGGTCCGGAGAGGTGGTAACCGTCATGCCCGTTACCTTAGACCTGTAACGGTATGCACCCCGCTATTTACTCGTTTCCGCTGGTAAACCGGCCCGTTTGCGTCATGAGCCGCTCTACATATTTGGCGATGACGTCGACCTCGAGGTTCACCTGAGTGCCGACCGGGGCGCGGCCCAGGGTGGTCAATTCGCGGGTGGTGGGGATCAGCGAGACCTCGAACCAGTCCCCCGGCTCGGCGCCCAGGCCGGACACCGTCAACGAGATTCCGTCGACGGTGATCGATCCCTTCTCCACGACGTAGCGGGCCACGCCGGCGGGCATCTCGATGCGCACCACTTCCCAGTGCTCCGACGGCGTCCGAGACACGATGCGCCCCGTCCCGTCGACGTGGCCCTGCACGATGTGCCCGCCCAGCCGGCTGTTGACGGCCGCGGCGCGCTCGAGGTTCACCCGGCTGCCGACCTGCAATTCGCCCAGGTTGGACCGGTTGAGCGATTCGGCCATCACGTCGGCCGTGAACTGCCCGCCGGGCAGCAGCTCGGCGACGGTCAGGCACACGCCGTTGACGGCGATCGAATCGCCATGGCCCGCGTCGGCGGTCACGACGGCACCGCGGATGGTCAGCCGTGCGGCGTCCGAAAGGACGTCGCGGGCCGTCACCTCGCCGAGTTCCTCGACAATTCCGGTAAACATCCCCTTAGGCTAATTGGCCCCCACTCACGCTGATGAGCAGGGCAAACAGCCGCGCCGGGACGACACCGGCACCCCGCGTTCACCAGCGCAGTCACCCGCACCCTCTACGATGCAGAGTATGCAGACCCGCCGCCGTATATCGGCCGTCATCGCATCCCTAACCCTCGCCACCGCCTTGATCGCCGGCTGTTCGTCCGGCTCAAAGCAGAGCGGCGCGCCGCTTCCCGACGGCACGACCTTGGTCAAGCAGTCGGCCGACGCCACCAAGAAGGTGCAGAGCGCGCACATCGCGCTGAGCATCCAGGGCAAGATCCCCGGGCTGCCCATCAAGACGCTGACCGGTGACCTCACCACGGCACCGGCCACCGCCGCGTCGGGCAACGCCACCATCACCCTGGGCGGTTCCGACATCGACGCCAACTTCGTGGTGCTCGACGGAACCCTGTACGCCACCCTCACCCCGAACAAGTGGAGCGACTTCGGCAAGGCCTCCGACGTCTACGACGTCTCGGTGCTGCTGAACCCCGACAACGGGCTGGGCAACGCGCTGGCCAACTTCAGCAACGCCAAGGCCGAGGGCCGCGAAAACATCAACGGGCAGAACACCATTCGCATCACCGGCAACGTCTCGGCCGACGCGGTGAACAAGATCGTGCCGCAGTTCAACGCGACGCAGCCGGTGCCGAGCACGGTGTGGGTCCAGGAGTCCGGTGACCACCAGCTGGTCCAGGCCAACCTGCAGAAGAGCTCGGGCAACTCCGCCCAGATCACCCTGTCCAACTGGGGCGAGCAGGTTCAGGTCACCAAGCCCCCGGTGAGCTCGTGACCGCGGAGACCGCCGCTCCAGCCGGGCACCAAACCGGGCGCCGCGTAGCGATCAGCGCGGGCAGCCTGGCGGTCCTGCTGGGCGCCCTGGACGCCTATGTCGTCGTGACGATCATGCGCGACATCATGACCGACGTTCACATCCCGATTAACCAGCTGCAGCGCATCACCTGGATCATCACGATGTACCTGCTGGGCTACATCGCCGCCATGCCGCTGCTGGGCCGCGCGTCCGACCGGTTCGGCCGCAAGCTGGTGCTGCAGGTCAGCCTGGCGCTGTTCATCGTCGGCTCGGTGGTCACCGCGCTGGCCGGTCACTGGGGCGATTTCCACCTGCTGGTCGGCGGCCGCACCATCCAGGGTGTGGCCAGCGGCGCCCTGTTGCCGGTCACCCTCGCGCTGGGCGCCGATCTGTGGGCGCAGCGCAACCGCGCCGGCGTGCTGGGCGGCATCGGTGCCGCGCAGGAACTCGGCAGCGTGCTGGGCCCGCTGTACGGGATCTTCATCGTCTTCCTCACCCACGACTGGCGCTACGTGTTCTGGATCAACGTCCCGCTGACCCTCATCGCGATGGTGATGATCCAGTTCAGCCTGCCCTCGCACGAACGGGTGGAGAGGCCCGAGAAGGTCGACCTGGTCGGCGGCGTGCTGCTGGCGGTCGCCCTGGGCCTCGCGGTGATCGGTCTGTACAACCCGCAACCCGACGGCAAGCAGATCCTGCCGAGCTACGGGTTGCCGCTGGTCATCGGCGCGGTCGTGGTCGCGGCGCTGTTCCTGATCTGGGAGCGCTTCGCGCGCACCCGGCTGATCGAACCGGCGGGCGTGCACTTCCGCCCGTTCCTGGCCGCGCTGGGCGCCTCGTTGTTCGCCGGTGCCGCGCTGATGGTGACGCTGGTCGACGTGGAGCTGTTCGGCCAGGGCGTGCTGCAGATGGACGAGACGCAGGCCGCCGGCCTGCTGTTGTGGTTCCTGATCGCGCTGCCGATCGGGGCGGTCTTGGGCGGTTGGATCGCCACCCGGGTCGGTGACCGGATCATGGCTTTCGTCGGCCTGCTGATCGCGGCCTACGGGTACTGGCTGATCCACTTCTGGCGCCAGGACGTGCTGAGCCAGAAGCACAACATCTTCGGATTGTTCAGCGTCCCCATCTTGCATGCCGACCTGCTGGTGGCCGGTCTGGGCCTGGGCCTGGTGATCGGGCCGCTGACGTCCGCGGCGCTGCGGGTTGTTCCATCGGCCGAACACGGCATCGCCTCGGCGGCCGTGGTGGTGGCCCGGATGACCGGCATGCTGATCGGCGTGGCCGCGCTCACCGCGTGGGGCCTGTACCGGTTCAACCAGATCGTGGCGGGCCTGACCGCGGCGATCCCGGCCAACGCCTCCCTGCTGGAGCGCATCGCCGCCCAGGGCACGATGTACCTCAAGGCCTTCGCCATGATGTATGGCGACATCTTCTCGGCCACCGTGGTGATCTGCATTTTGGGAGCACTGCTGGGTCTGCTGATCGGCGGGCGCAAGGAGCACGCCGAGGAACCGGAAATCGCCGAGCCGCAAGCGGTCTCGTTGGGTGAGCGCTAGCCGCTGCGCGGCACCAGGCTGAGCAGCAGGTCCGGCCCGACCCGATCGACGCCATCGAACTGCCAGCGCAGCGCCCGCGTGATCGTGGGCACGCCGACGTCGTCGACCGCGGTGACGGGGCCGCCCAGCAGCGTCGGCGCGACGTAGGCCAGGATCCGGTTGACCACCCCGGCCCGCAGGAAGGCACCCGCGAGCGTCGGGCCGCCCTCCAGCAGCACGTCGGTGCGGTCGGACACGGCCTTGAGCACCTCCAGCGGATCGTGCGTGCGGATCAGCATGGTCCGCGAATCGTCGTTGAGAACCTTTGCCTCCGACGGTATTTCGCGCATCCCGATGACGACGCGCAGGGGTTGCCGGTCGGCCAGCGAGCCGTCGGGCAGCCGCGCGGTCAACGCCGGGTCGTCGGCCAGCACGGTGCCGGTGCCCACCACGATCGCGCCCGCGGCCGCGCGCCGGCGATGCAGATCCAGCCGCGAGGCCTCGCTGGAAATCCACTGGCTGGAGCCGTCGGCCGCCGCGCTGCGGCCATCGACGCTGCTGGCGTATTTCCAGGTCAGATGCGGTAGCCCGGTGCGCTGCTTGTGCAGCCACTCCCGCAGCGGGCCGCCGCTCACCTCGTCGGCCAGCACCCCGCACTCCACCGCCACGCCGGCCTCTTCGAGCCGGGCCGCTCCACCGGCGGCCTCCGGGTTCGGGTCGGCGACGGCGTACACCACGGTGGCCACCTTCGCGTCGAGCAGGGCGTTCACGCACGGCGGCGTCCTGCCGTAGTGGTTGCACGGCTCGAGGGTGACCACCGCGGTACCCCCGGCGGCGAGCTCGCCGGCCCGCCGCAGCGCCAGGATCTCGGCGTGATCGCCGCCGACCGGTTCGGTGGCGCCGACGCCGACCACCTCGCCACCGGCGTCCAGGATCACCGCCCCCACCGGCGGGTTCGGATACGTCGTCCCTTTGACGTGGTTGGACTGGTCGATCGCCAAGCGCATCGCGGCGTCAAGGCTGTCGCCCGGCGGAACCGTCATCGACGCAGGTGCGGCGACGCACCGGCGGCCTGACGCCGCAACGCCTCGATCGCGGCCTCCGGGTCCTCGGTGCCGTACACGGCCGACCCGGCGACGAAGCAATCGACGCCGGCCTCGGCGGCCTGCTCGATGGTGTCGGCGTTGATGCCGCCGTCGATCTCGACGAGGATCGTCAACTCCCCCGCCTCGATGAGCTTGCGGGCGGTGCGCACCTTGCTCAGCACCTCGGGAATGAAGCTCTGGCCGCCGAAACCGGGCTCCACCGACATGATGAGCAGGGTGTCGAACTGCGGCAGGATTTCCAGGTAGGGCTCCAGCGGGGTCCCCGGCTTGACGCTGATCCCCGCTTTGGCGCCGGCGGCGCGGATATCGCGGGCCACCGCGATCGGGTTCTGGGTGGCCTCGGCGTGGAAGGTGACGTTGTAGGCGCCCGCCTCGGCATACGGCGGCGCCCAGCGGTCGGGGTCCTCGATCATCAGGTGGCAGTCCATCGGGATGGTGGTGGCGGCCAGCAGGCTCTCCACCACCGGCAGCCCGAGGGTCAGATTCGGCACGAAGTGGTTGTCCATCACGTCGACGTGCAACCAGTCGGCGCCGGTCACTGCGGCGGCTTCGTCGGCGAGCCGGGAGAAGTCCGCGGCGAGGATCGACGGCGCGATCAGAGGCCCCTGTAACGGTTCCGGGTTGCGAGGCATGAGCGCCAGACTACTGAGCCGCGCGGCCCGCTTCACATCCGGCGCAGCGCGGCCGCGACCGGGTCCTATCTGCCGCGGCCCCGCTACCCCGCCTCGCGGCGCAGCGCGGCCGCGAACATCGCGTCGGTGCCGTGCCGGTGTGGCCACAGCTGGACGTGTGGCCCGTCGCCCAGGTCTTCGACGGGCTCGAACAACGGCCGGGTGTCCAGCGCGCTCACGGGTTGGCGGCGCAGCGCGTCGGCGACCACGCCGACGGTCTCGGCCAGATGCGGCGAGCAGGTGGCGTAGAGCACCACGCCGCCGGGGCGGGTCAGCGCGATCGCGGCGCCCAGCAACTCGCGCTGCAACCTGGTCAGCGCGGGCACGTCCGCGGGCTGACGCCGCCACCGGGCTTCAGGCCGGCGGCGCAGCGCCCCCAGTCCCGTGCACGGCGCGTCGACAAGCACCCGGTCGAAGGTCGGCTCCAGCCCCGTCTGCCGGCCGTCGACCCGCAGCACATCGACCGGCAGGCCGCGGGTGTTCTCGGCGACCAGCTCGGCGCGGCGCGGCGCGGGCTCCACCGCGGTGAGCCGGAAGGACTCCGGAAATTGCTGCACGCCCAGTGAGGCCAGCAGCGCCGTCTTCCCGCCCGGCCCGGCGCACAGGTCCAGCCACCGGCCGCCGTCGCCGTCGACCGGGGCCAGGGCCAGCGCCCGGGCCACCAGCTGGCTGCCCTCGTCCTGGACCAGCGCGACTTTGTCGCGCACCGGCGCCAGCCGCCCGGGATCGCCGCCCGGCAGGTACACCGCGTACGGCGAATAGCGGCCGGCGGTCCCGTCCACCGCGTCGGCCAGTTCCGCGGCGGTCAGCGCGCCGGGGCGGGCGGCCAGGTGCACCTGGGGCCGCTCGTCGTCGCTGGCCAGTACCGCGTCGAGTTCGGTCGCGGCGGCACCCAACGCATCGGCGAAGGCCTGCGCGATCCACCGCGGGTGGGCATGCACGAACGCGGCGCGCCCGATCGGATCCTGCGCCGGGTCGGGGGCCAGCTCGGCGACCCAGGACTGCTCGTCGCGCCCGCAGATGGTGCGCAGCACTCCGTTGACGAAACCCGCTCGCGCCGAGTCGAATTCGATTCCCGCCTGCTCGACGGTAGTGGACACCGCGGCGTGCGCGTCGACCCGGGTGCGCAGCAACTGATACGCGCCGAGCCGCAGCAGGTCGAGCAGCACCGGGTCGATGGCTTCCGGCGAGCGCCCCGCGGCCGCGCCGATGACGGCGTCGAGCAGCCCGCGGGAGCGGCAGGTGCCGTAGGTGAGCTCGGTGGCGAATGCCGCGTCGCGGCCGGTGATTCCGCGGTCGCGCAGCAGCGCGGGCAGCGCCAGGTTCGCGTAGGCATCGCGTTCGCGGACCGCCCGAAGCACGTCGAACGCGGCGGCCCGGGCCGGGTCCAGGGGCCGGCGCGGCGGCCGGCGGTCACGCTGCTGCGGTCGCGGCGGCTTGCGCTCCGGGCGGCCGCGCTGCGGCCTGTCGCGCCCGGTGCTCATGTCGCCCGCACCTCGGGGTCGAGGCGGGCGCCGCGCGCCCAGTCGACCGCGTTCATGAATTTCTTTCCGGGCGGCTGGATCTGGTCCAGCCGCACCGGGTCGGAGCCCGTCCCGACCCAGACGCTCTTGCGGTCGACGTGAATAGCACCGGGCGGCAACGGTTCTGACGGCCCGGGCAAGGCGGTGGCCTCGGCAACCTGTACCGGCCCCAGTTTGATGCGCAGGTCGCCGATCAGCGTCCACGCGCCGGGGTTGGGCGTGACGGAGCGAATGCGGCGATCCACGACCAACGCCGGCAGGTCCCAGCGCACCCGGGCCTGCTCGACGGTGACCTTGGGTGCGATGCTGACCCCGTCGGCGGGCTGTGGCACCGGTGTCAGCGTCGCATCGGCGATGCCGTCCAGCGTGGTCGACAGCAGTGCCGCGCCCGAAACAGCCAGTCGCTCAAGGAGTTCCCCGGCGGTGTCGGTCGGCCGGATCGTCTCGGTCACGACGCCGAAGATCGGGCCGGAGTCCAGGCTCGGCTCGATCTGGAACGTCGAGGCGCCGGTGATGCTGTCGCCCGCGGCGATGGCCGCCTGCACCGGCGCGGCGCCGCGCCAGGCGGGCAGCAGCGAGAAGTGCAGGTTGATCCAGCCCCGCGGGGGCACGGCCAGCAGGCCGTCGCGCAGCAGCGCGCCGTAGGCCACGACCGCGCAGCAGTCCGGCGCCAACTCCGACAGCTGCGCGACGAACTCGTCCGAGTTCGGCCGCGATGGCCGCAACACCGGAATCCCGCGATCGAGCGCTTCGCGGGCCACCGGTGACGGCTCCGGTTTGCCGCGCCGCCCGGCGGCGGCGTCGGGCCGGGTCAGTACCGCGATCACCTCGTGACGCGGCGACTCGATGAGGCGGCGCAGCGCGGGTAGCGCGGGTTCGGGGGTTCCGGCGAAGACGAGACGCACCGGCCCAGTCTAGGAAGCGCCGGGCGCGGGCCCGACCCGCCCGCGCCGGCGGGATGTGCGTGCGTACACTGTTGCCTATGGCTATTATTTCTGGCAGCCATTAACTGGCGGTGCGAGCGGCTCTGCCGATTCACGTCGACAACGAGGTCGAAAGACAAACCCTTCCCCTCTCCAAGGAGGTCTAGATGACCCTCGATACCCCGATCAACGACGCTTCGGCCGCCGCGACGTCCCGCATGGTGTGGGCGCTGGGCGACTACGCCCTGATGGCCGAGGAAGTGATGGCGCCCCTTGGCCCCGCGCTGGTCGAAGCCACCGGCATCCGGCCCGGCCTGCGGGTCCTCGACGTCGCGGCCGGCTCAGGCAACATCTCGCTGCCGGCGGCCGCCGCCGGTGCCACCGTCGTCTCCACCGACCTCACCCCGGAGTTGCTGCAGCGGTCGCGGATCAGGGCCGAGGCGCGGGGCCTGAAGATCGACTACCGGGAGGCCAACGCGCACGCGCTGCCGTTCGGCGACGGCGAGTTCGACGTCGTCCTGTCCGCGATCGGCGTGCAGTTCGCCACCGATCAACAGCGCGCCGCCTCCGAGCTGGTCCGGGTCTGCCGGCCGGGCGGCACCATCGGCGTGATCAGCTGGACCCCCGAGGGGTTCTTCGGCCGCATGCTCGCCACCATTCGGCCCTACCGCCCCAGCCTGTCGCACCCGGTGCCGCCGGCCGCGCTGTGGGGACGCCCGCGTTATGCCGCCGCGCTGCTCGGCAGCCAGATCGGCGAGATCACCACGGCGCGAGGCATGTTGGCGGTCAACCGGTTCGACAGCGCCGAGGCCGTGCACGCGTACTTCAAGCGGCACTACGGCCCGACGATCGAGGCGTACGCGAACATCGGCCACAACCCGGTGCTGACGGCTGAGCTGGACGCCCAGCTCGTCGAACTCGCGCAGCAGCACCTGGCAGCCGGCACGATGGGCTGGGAGTACCTGCTGCTGACCGCCCGGAAGCGGATGGGCGGCTAAAGGTCGATGTCGGCGTCCAGGTGGACGTCGGGCTCGCCGCCGGCGGCGGTGAAGGCCGTCAGGGCACGCACCAGGCCGTGCCGCTCGGCCGGCGGCATCTTCGCCACGATGGCGGCGATCTCGGTGCGCCGGTGCGCGGTGACCTGGTGGACGACGTCGCGGCCGCGCGCGGTCAGCGCGGCGAGCAGTTCGCGCCGCGAGGTCGGGTGCGGCAAGCGGTCGATCAGCCCGGCGGCGACCAGCCGGTCCACCATCCGGCCGGTGGCCGACGGCTGCACGCCCAGCAGGCCGGCGAGCGTGGCCAGGTTGACCGGTCCGCGATTGGACAGGATCACCAGCGTCCGGAACTGCGCGATGGTGATGGTCTCGTCGACCTGCCCGACGGAGCGAGCCGAGATGGCCATCAGCAAACGGGAGGCCGTCAGCAGGGCATCGGTGATGACGTCCAACGATTCGTCAACCGTGGTGTTGTCGGCTGCCATATCGCCCCTTCCCGGATGGTTTCCGGACCTCTCGGCGGCTAAGGATTAGAAAGTGTAGCAACACTCTAATGTCGTAAAAAGAGATTATTGCACGCGCATACTGTCGCCTAGGGTAATAGTTCGTGAAGCCTAGCCGATGTGCAACGGGTCGATCTGCACCCGGGCCGGCTCATGGGTCTGGCGGGCGCTGAGCACGGCGACGCCGCGCCGCAGCGCTCCCGCCAGCGCCAGCCCCTGCCTGCGGGGCACGCGCACCAGCATTCGCGTCACCGGGGCACCGGGCGGAGTTCCGGCCGGGCGACGCACGCCGGCCGGAAGGTCCACCGGCCCAAGCAAATCCGCGTCGAAGGACTCCTGGTCGGATAGCCTGGCCGCCTCGAGCAGCGCGGTCACGGCGCCGGCCGTCCCGTCGACGGCGGCCATGTGGACGCTGGGCGGCAGACCGACCTCGGCCCGCGCGATCACTTCGGCCTCCGCATGACCCACCGGATCCCAGCGGATCAGCGATTGCACCGTGGGAAGCGACGATTCGGCGACCACCATCACCACACCGCCGTCGCCGCGGGCGCGCACCAGCGCGGCGGCGGTCATCCAGCGCCACAGCGCATCCTCGGCCGCGCGCAGGTCCTGGCGGCCCAGCAGCGCCCAGGTGTCCAGCAGCAGCGCGGCCCCGTAACCGCCGGACGCGCGGGGCTCGACGCCCGGGGTGGCCACCACCAGCGCCGGGCCGGCCGCGACCTCGGGCACCACGCCGTCACCCGACGACGTGATCACCGCCGTGCCGGGAAACGCGCGTCCGAGTTCCTCGGCGGTGCGCCGGGCGCCGACGACGACGGCGCGCACCGCGTCCGACCCGCAGCGCACGCACCGTCGCGTCGGGTCGACGCGGCCACACCAACGGCACAGCAGCGCCGCGCCGCCCTCCTGCAACGACAGCGGGCCCGTGCAGTGCCGGCAGCGGGCGATGGTCCGGCACCGCGCGCACGCCAGCGACGGGACATAGCCCCGCCGCGGCACCTGCACCAGCACCGGCGCCCCGGCCTGCAGCGCCGAGCGGGCGGCGCGCAGCGCGATGGACGGTATCCGCGCCGTGCGCGCCGCCGGGTCGCGTTCGTCGGCGTAGCCGGTGTCGTCCAGCGCGATCACCCGCGGCGTACGCGCGCGCACCACCGGCCGGGCCGCGACGATGTCGTGGGCCCAGCCGCTGCGCACCAGCGCCTGGGCCTCGGCGGTGCGCGCGTAGCCGCCGATCAGTGCCGCGCACCGGGCCTGATGGGCACGCAGCATCGCCACCTCGCGGGCGTGCGGGTAGGGCGCACGCGGCTCGGCCAGGCTGTCGTCGGCGTCGGCCCACACCATGACCAGCCCGAGATCGCTCAGCGGCGCGAACACCGCGCTGCGCGTGCCGATCACCAGCCGGGCGGTACCGCGCAGCGCCGCCAGCCAGCGCCGGTACCGGGCCGCCGGACCCAGGCCGGCCGACAGGGCCACCACGCTGCCCTCGTCGATCCGCGCCGTCGCGGCCTGCCACAGCGCGTCCAGGTCGCGCTGGTCGGGAACGATCGCCAGCACCGAGCGGCCGGTCCGCACGGTGTGCGCGGCGGCCTCGGCGAAGCGGTCCGTCCACGACTCGCCCGGCAGCGCCTGCCAGACGGCGCGGGCGGCGCGCGATTCGGCCAGGGCGGCCAGGAACTGGGCGCCGCGGCCGTAGCCGTCCCAGGCCGACGGGTCGACGGGGTCCGGGACGACCGGATCGCGGCTGACCAGGGCTTCCCGCTCCACCCGGGCGTGGCGGGCGGGCACGGCCAGGCGCAGCACGTCGGGACGGGTGCCCGCGTAGTGGGCGGCCACCGCGTCGACCAGCCGGCGGATCTCCGGGGTGAGCACCGGTTCGGCCGACACGACGCGATCCAGCCAGCCGAGCTTGCCGGGGTGATCGGTGTCGTTGCGGCGCTCCAGCACGAATCCGTCGACCAGCCGGCCGTGGAAGCGCACCCGCACCCGCACCCCGGGCTGGGCGTCGTCGGACTGCTCGGCCGACACCAGGTAGTCGAACTCGCGATCCAGGTGCGGCACCGACAGCATCGGCAGCACCCGGGCGATGGGCTCCACCTCGACGGGCGTGCGCACGCCGGGGCTCATCGCGACCCCGGACCGCGAATCATGGTGTCATTCAATGTTTTTACCGTCCGGTCCGCAGCCTAGCGGGCACGGGTGACAATCAGCCCTCGGCGGGCGCCGGGGCATCTCCGGCGGCCGCCCCCGATTGCTGGGCGGGAAACTCGCGGCCGAAGAAGAACCCGGCCGTGATCAGGATCTGGGCCGCCGCATACGACCACCAGATCGGCACCTCCAGCGCCTCATTGCCCAGGATGAAGCGGGCGATGGCGATCATCGAGTCCGAGGCCGCGAAACACACCGCCCCCACCGCCGTCCAGATCGTCGGCAGTTTGGCCAGCAGGGCCGTGCACACCATCGCGGTCAGCACCACGATGTAGACCGTCACCGGAAGCGTCAGCTTCTCCGCGCCCAGGTGCGGCCAGAACCAGCCCAGCAGCACGATCGACGCCGCACACATCAGGACCACCGCAACGACGCGCGCCGTCGACGGCGGCGCATCCTTCGAGAACGTCGGCACCAGCGGCAGCAGCGCGCCCACAAAACACATGTGCGCCAACAGGAATGCCGCCAGGCCCACCACGAAAGACAGCGTCCACCACGGGATCGCCAGCACCCAGTCGCCGACCGCCGAGAGCAGCAGCGCCGCCATCAGCCACCGCCGCTCGCGGACGACGGCGTGCCCGGCCGCGGCCAGGGTCAGCAGCAACGCCATCGAGGCCTTGAACGCCGGCTGCGCCACCCAGTGCCCGGTCAGCTCGATTCCCGGTGGCGAGCGCAGCGCCAGCACGGTCAGGTAGATGCCGTAGCCGAGGGCCACCCAGCCGGCCACCACCCAGGCGCCGGCCACCACACGAGGTGCGTACGGTACGTCCATGCCCAGCTTGGATAACACAGCCGACGAGAAACCCGCTATCGACCCCATCCTGCAGAAGGTACTGGATGCGGTTCCGTTCCGGCTATCCACTGAGGACGGAATCGACGCGGCGCGGCAGCGGTTCCGGGATCTGCCGCGCCGGCCGCTGCATCCCGAGCTGCGGGTCGAGGACCGCACGATTCCCGGGCCCGCGGGCGCCATCGCGGTCCGGATCTATTGGCCGCCAAGCCATTCCGATGGGCCCGTGGAAGGCCCCGCGGCGCCCGTCGTGCTGTATTTCCACGGCGGCGGGTTCGTCATCGGCGACCTCGACACCCACGACGGCACCGCGCGTCAGCACGCGGTCGGCGCCGACGCGATCGTCGTGTCGGTCGACTACCGGCTGGCGCCCGAGCACCCCTACCCCGCCGCCGTCGAAGACGCTTGGGCCGCAACGCTTTGGGTCGCCGAGCACGCCGCCGAACTGCACGGCGACCCGAACCGGGTCGCCGTCGCCGGGGATTCGGCCGGCGGCACCATCTCCGCCGCGGTGGTGCAGCGGGCACGGGACAACGCCGGCCCGCCGATCGTGTTCCAGCTGCTGTGGTACCCGTCGACCATGTGGGACGCGTCGCTGCCGTCGTTCACCGAGAACGCCACCGCGCCGATCCTGGACGTCAAGGCCGTCGCGGAGTTCTCGCGTTGGTACGCGGGCGAAGTCGACCTGTCCGATCCGCCGTCGGACATGGCGCCGGGGCGCGCGAAGGACCTGAGCAACCTGGCGCCGGCCTACATCGCCGTCGCCGGGTACGACCCGCTGCGCGACGACGGCATCCGCTACGGCGAATTGCTGACCGCCGCCGGTGTCGACGCCCGGGTGCACAACGCCGAGACGCTGGTGCACGGCTACCTGGGCTATGCCGGCGTGGTGCCCGCCGCCACCGCGGCCCTCGAGGCCGGGCTGGAGGCGCTGCGAACCGCCCTGCACCGCTGACCGCGCGGCGTACGGTGAACCCATGAGCGAGCCGACCGCCGCCCGGCCCGGGATCGATCCGGCGTTCAAGGCGCTGCTCGACGCCTTCCCGATGACCTTCCGCGAGGCCGACGGTGTCGAGGTCGCCCGCTCGCGGCTCCGGATGCTCAAGGTGCCGCCGAAAATGCTGCCGGACCTGCGGATCGAGGACCGCACGATCGCCCACGGCGAGCGCACCGGCATCCCGGTGCGCATCTACTGGCCCGACAGCGAGCTGCGCCCGCTGCCCGTGGTCGTCTTCTACCACGGCGGCGGCTTCTGCCTGGGCGACCTGGACACCCATGACCCGGTCGCCCGCGCACACGCCGTCGGCGCCGAGGCCATCGTGGTGTCCGTCGGATATCGGCTGGCGCCCGAGCACCCGTTCCCGGCCGGCGTGGACGACTGCTGGGCGGCCCTGCGCTGGGTCGCCGAGAACGCCGCCGAGCTCGGCGGCGACCCGGACAACATCGCCGTGGCCGGCGACTCGGCGGGTGGCAACCTCGCCGCGGTGACGGCGCTGCTGGCCCGCGACAACGCCGACAACGGCGGCCCGGCGCTGCGGTTCCAGTTGCTGTGGTACCCCACGGTCACCGCCGACCAGTCGCTGCCGTCGTACACCGACAACGCCGAGGCGCCGATCCTGAACCGTGAGGTCATCGACGCGTTTCTGTCCTGGTACGTGCCCGACCTCGACATCACCGACCCGAAGTCGCTGCCCACCACCATGGCCCCGGCCAACGCCGCGGACCTGTCCGGGCTGGCGCCGGCCTACATCGGCACCGCCGGACACGATCCGCTGCGCGACGACGGCGCCCGCTACGCCGAGCTGCTGGGCGCCGCCGGCGTGCCGGTGGAGCTGAGCAACGAGCCCACCCTGGTGCACGGCTTCGTCAGCTTCGCCCTGGCGATCCCCGCCGCCGCGGAGGCCACCGAGCGCGGCCTGACGGCTCTCCATAAAGCGCTGCACCCCTAGGCAGGCAACGATGGTGACGCACGACGACGAAGTCCCGGACTATCACACGCTGATCATCGGGGCCGGGTTCTCCGGCATCGGTGCGGCGATCAACCTAGACAGGGCCGGGCTGCCCGATTACCTGGTGATCGAGGCCGGCGACGGGGTCGGCGGCACCTGGCACTGGAACACGTACCCCGGTATCGCCGTGGACATTCCGTCGTTCTCCTACCAGTTCTCCTTCGAACAGAGCCGGCACTGGTCGCGCACCTACGCGCCGGGCCGCGAGCTCAAGGCCTACGCCGAACACTGCGCCGACAAGTACGGCATCCGCTCCCGGATCCGGTTCAACACCAAGGTGCAAACCGCCGAGTTCGACGACGAGCGCGGCCTGTGGCGGGTGCAGACCGACCCGGCCGGAGAAATCACGGCCCGGTTCTTGATCAGCGCCTGCGGCGTGCTGACGGTGCCGAACCTGCCCGACATCGACGGCGTGGACTCGTTCGGCGGCATCACCATGCACACGGCCCGGTGGGATCACGGCCAGGATCTGCGCGGCAAGCGCGTGGCGGTGATCGGCACCGGCGCCTCGGCCGTGCAGGTGATTCCCGAGATCGCGCCGATCGTGTCGTCGCTCACGGTCTTTCAGCGCACCCCGATCTGGTGCTTCCCGAAGTTCGACGTCCCGCTGCCCGCACCGGCGCGCTGGGCCATGCGAGTTCCCGGCGGCAAGTTCCTGCAGCGCCTGCTCAGCCAGGCCTACGTGGAGCTCACCTTCCCCATCTCGGCGCACTATTTCACGGTCCTCCCGCTGGCCAAGAGGATGGCCTCGCTGGGGAAGTCCTATCTGCGGCAACAGGTTCGGGACCCCGTCGTGCGCGAACAGCTCACCCCGCAGTACGCCGTCGGCTGCAAACGCCCCGGCTTCCACAACGGTTACCTCGCCACCTTCAACCGCGACAACGTGCGGCTGGTCACCGAACCGATCGACAAGATCACGCCCGACGCGGTGGCCACCACCGACGGCGAGAACCACGAGGTCGAGGTGCTGATCCTGGCTACCGGCTTCAAGGTGATGGATCCCGACAACGTGCCCACCTTCGCCGTGACCGGCAGCGGCGGAAAGTCGTTGAGCCGCTTCTGGGACGAGCACCGGCTGCAGGCCTACGAGGGCGTCACGGTGCCGGGGTTCCCCAACCTGTTCACCGTGTTCGGCCCGTACGGTTACGTCGGCTCTTCGTATTTCGCGCTGATCGAGGCGCAGACCCACCACATCGTGCGCTGCCTGAAGCGGGCCAAGCGCGTCGGCGCGACCCGCGTCGAGGTGAGCCAGGAGGCCAACGACCGCTACTTCGCCGAGATGATGCGCCGGCGGCCCAAACAGATCTTCTGGCAGGACAGCTGCCGGCTGGCCAACAGCTACTACTTCGACAAGAACGGCGACGTGCCGCTGCGCCCGGGCACCACCCCGGAGGTGTACTGGCGCAGCCGGCGGTTCAACCTGGACGACTACCGGTTCACCAGCTAGCGGCTACGCTGCTCACGTGGCGAAGGAATTTGAAAGCATCGACGGGTCGCTGCGCGACTTCATCCACGAACAGGCCGTATTCTTCGTTGCCACCGCACCGTCCGAGGGTGGACGAATCAACCTGTCCCCCAAGGGATATCGCGACACCTTCGCGGTGCTCGACGAGCACACCGTTGCCTACCTTGACCTGTTCGGCAGCGGCGTGGAAACCATCGCCCATCTGCGCGACAACGGCCGCATCACCGTGATGTTCTGCTCGTTCACCCGCAACTCGCGGATCCTGCGGCTGTTCGGCACCGGACGGGCGATCCGCCCGGACCACGCCGAATTCGCCGATCTGATGCGGCATTTCGGCGGCCGGCGCGCCGGGGCCCGCGCCATCATCGTGGTCGACGTGGAGCGGATCGCCGACGCGTGCGGATTCGCGGTGCCCTATTACGATCTCGTCGACGAACGGCCGGTGCTCGACGCGCACCACGCCAAGGCTCCCGACGAGGCGTATGTCCGGCTGGTCGAACGCAACCGGCGCAGCATCGACGGGCTGCCCGCGCTGGACGCGGACCACCCGCCGCCTAGATCGCGCGCTTGAGGTCGTCGACCTTGTTGAGCTGCTCCCAGGGCAGCTCGATGTCGGTGCGGCCGAAGTGGCCGTACGCGGCGGTCTGCGCGTAGATCGGGCGCAGCAGGTCCAGGTCGCGGATGATCGCGCCGGGCCGCAGGTCGAACACCTCGGGCACGATCTTCTCGATCTTGACCGGGTCGACCGTGGCGGTGCCGAAGGTCTCGATGAACAGCCCGACGGGGCCGCCTTGCCGATGGCGTAGGCCACCTGCACCTCGACCCGCTCCGCCAGCCCGGCGGCGACGATGTTCTTGGCCACCCAGCGCATCGCGTAGGCCGCCGACCGGTCCACCTTGGAGGGATCCTTGCCGGAGAAGGCGCCGCCGCCGTGGCGGGCCCAGCCGCCGTAGGTGTCCACGATGATCTTGCGGCCGGTCAGGCCGGCGTCGCCCATCGGGCCGCCGAGAACGAACTTGCCGGTGGGGTTCACCAGCACCCGCGTCGCCGACGAGTCCAGGGTGTCGTGGGCGAGCTCGTCCAGCACGGTCTTGAGCACGTGCTGGCGGATGTCGGGGTCCAGCGTCTTCTCCAGGTCGATGCCGTCGGCGTGCTGGGTGGAGACCACCACGGTGTCCAGGCGGACCGGAACGTCGTCCTCGTACTCGATGGTGACCTGCGTCTTGCCGTCCGGGCGCAGGTAGGGCAGCGTGCCGTTCTTGCGGACCTCGGTCAGCTTCCGCGACAGCCGGTGGGCCAGCGCGATGGGCAGCGGCATCCGCTCGGGGGTGTCGTTGATCGCGTAGCCGAACATCAGACCCTGGTCGCCGGCGCCCTGCAGGTCCAGCGGGTCGGCGGCGCCCTCGACGCGGTGCTCGTGGGCGGTGTCGACGCCCTGGGCGATGTCGGGCGACTGCTTGCCGATGCCGATGTTGACCCCGCACGTGCTGCCGTCGAAGCCCTTGTCCGAGGAGTCGTAGCCGATGTCGAGGATGCGCTCGCGAACGGTGTTGGTGATGTCGGCGAACGCCTCCTTGGCGGTGGTGGTCACCTCACCCACCACGTGCACCTGCCCGGTGGTGACCAGCGTCTCGACGGCGACACGTGAGCGGGGGTCCTGCGCCAGCAGGGCATCGAGGACCGAGTCGCTGATCGCGTCACAGATCTTGTCGGGATGTCCCTCAGTCACCGACTCACTGGTAAACAGGCGACCCTTTTCGCTCATGCCAATCCTTCCAATTAATTAGTTAGCCGAATTATATCGGCTGGCGTCGGCCCGGCCAGCACCTGCCCCGGTGCCGAGAAGAACTCGACCGTTCTATCCGCCGTCCCCGTGCAGGAACGCGGCGATCGCATCCACGATACGACTGGCCATCAAAGTCTTGGAGCCGTGCTGCAGCGCCGACTCGGTGCCGTCGGCCGCCAGCAGCCAGCCGTCGTTGCTGTCCACCTCGAAGGCGCGGCCGTCGCCCACCGCGTTGACGACCAACAGGTCGCAGCCCTTGTTGCGCAGCTTGGCCCGGGCGTGAAACAGCACGTCCCCGTTGGCGTCGCCGGTCTCGGCGGCGAAACCCACGATCGCGCGCATGTTGGGCAGCTCGCCGTTGGCGCGCGCCCGCACCGCACCCGCCAGCACGTCGTCGTTGCGGACCAATTCGATCGCGGGCGGGCGGTCTTGCTCCTGCGGGCCTTTTTTGATCTTGGCGGCCGCAACCCGGGCCGGCCGGAAGTCGGCGACGGCGGCGGCCATCACCAGCACGTCCGCCTCGGCCGCGTGCTTGGCGACGGCGTCGCCGAGTTGCTCGGCCGAGCTGACGTGGACCACCTCGACGCCGGCGGGGTCGATCAGCCCGGCGGTGTGCCCGGCGATCAGCGTGACCTCGGCGCCGCGCTGGGCGGCCACCCGCGCCACCGCGTAGCCCTGCTTGCCGGAGCTGCGGTTGCCGATGAAGCGCACCGGGTCGACCGGTTCACGCGTGCCCCCGGCCGTCACCAGCATCTTGCAGCCGGCCAGGTCGTAGGGCAGCGCGTCGTGGCGCTCCAGCAGCAGGTGAGCCAGCGTGGTGATCTCCTCGGCCTCGGGCAGCCGGCCCGAGCCGCTGTCCGTCCCGGTGAGCCGCCCGGCGGCGGGTTCGAGCACCACCGCTCCCCTGCGGCGCAGCGTGGCCACGTTGTCGACGGTGGCCGGGTGCAACCACATCTCGGTGTGCATGGCCGGCGCGAACAGCACGGGGCATCGCGCGGTGAGCAGGGTGGCGGTCAGCAGGTCGTCGGCGCGGCCGTGCACCGCACGGGCCAGCAGATCCGCGGTGGCCGGGGCCACCACGACCAGATCGGCCTGCTTGCCGAGCTGGACGTGCGGAACCTCCGGCACGTCGTTGAAGACGCCGGTGTGCACCGGCTGGCCGGAGAGCGCCTCGAATGTGGCGGCCCCGACGAAACGCAGCGCGGACTCGGTCGGGATGACGCGGACCGAATGACCGGCCTCGGCGAGCTGACGAACCACGGTGCACGCCTTATAGGCGGCGATACCGCCGGAGACGCCGACGATTACTCTCTTCGCGACCCGATCGCGGTTGTCCACAGCGCGCCCGGCCCGGCCCTGTTATTCGCCCTCGGTGTGCTCGAGCAGGTCGCCGTGAATCTCGCGCATCGCGATGGAAAGCGGCTTTTCCTGCAGCCCCGGCTCGACCAGCGGACCGACGTATTCGAGGATGCCCTCACCGAGCTGGTTGTAGTAGTCGTTGATCTGGCGGGCCCGCTTGGCGGCGTAGATCACCAGGGCGTACTTGCTCGAGACGCGGTCCAGCAGCTCGTCGATGGGCGGGTTGGTGATGCCCAGCGGGGTGTCGTAGGCGCCCGGTCCCCCGGCGGACGGATCGAACCGGTCGGGGACGGCGGCCAATGCCGCATCGGACTGCGGGATACTCACTTAGGTCAATCTCCTGGCGGATTGGAGCGGCTCTCCACCACTGGAAAGCCGCTGAAAAATACTGAAAACGGTGCTCAATCTTGCTGGGATGTGGTTCGGCTTCTGGTCTGGCCAGACGGGTCATGCCGGCCCGGCGCAGTTCCCACCAGCAAGGATACCAATTCGGAGCACGCTGACTCCAATTCACTGTTCACGACCACCCGGTCGAAGTCGTTTTGGGCCGCCATTTCGATGCGGGCCGTCTCCAGGCGTCGCTGCATGACCTCCGGCGTTTCGGTGCCGCGGCCGACGAGCCTGGCCCTGAGGTCTTCCCAGCTGGGCGGCGCCAAAAAGACCGCGAGGGCCTCGGGCATCGCCTTCTTGACGGCCCGGGCCCCGGCCAGGTCTACCTCGATCAGCACCGGGAATCCGCGGGCGGTGGCGGCCCGGACCGGCTCGGCCAGGGTGCCGGACCGGTGCAGCCCCGAGTGGATTTCGGCCCACTCCAGCAGCGCGCCCTCGTCGATGAGCTGCTGGAAGCGGGCCGGGGTGACGAAGTGGTAATCGACGCCGTCGACCTCCCCGGGCCGCGGCGCCCGCGTCGTGGCCGAGACGCTGAAATGCAGGTCCGGGACCCGCTCTCGCAGGCATCGGACCACCGTCGACTTGCCGACCGCGGAGGGACCGGACAGCACGACCACACGTCCGTTACCTGATGGTTCAGGACGTGTCCCGTGCTGGACGTCCGGTCCCCCGCCGGCGCTCACAGGCGCTCCCTGGGCCGGTGCGCCCACGGCTCGGTTAGGAGCCGAACTTTTCCAGCAGGGCCTTGCGCTGACGATCGCCAAGACCGCGCAGACGGCGGGTGGGGGCGATCTCCAGCTCAGTCATGATCTCCTGCGCCTTGACCTTGCCCACCTTGGGCAACGCCTCGAGAAGCGCGGAAACCTTCATCTTGCCCAGGACTTCGTCGGTCTCGGCGTCCTTGAGGACCTGGGTCAGGTTGGTGCCGCCACGCTTCAGGCGGTCCTTGAGCTCTGCTCGCGCTCGACGTGCGGCAGCCGCCTTCTCCAACGCGGCCGCGCGCTGCTCGTCGGTCAACTGGGGAAGGGCCACGATTCCTCCGTATCTGATCAATCAATTTCAATCGATCTCATTTTGTCTCGCCGGTACTTCTGCCAGCGGAGACGACCGTACTCAGGCCTCCTGACGAAATCTAACCCGACCCCCTGCTTATGGGGGCAAAGTCCCAGCATGCACAGGCGTGTAGCCGGCCAAAGCGATGCCTCGGGCGGGGCCCACGAGCGCCCCGCGCGGCGCCGTCCTGGGGCGGCGCCGCCTCCGTTCCGGCCCCTCGATAGGCCGTCTACCTGCGGATTTACCTGACGGCGGCGGCGACGGTTAGGACGGCCGGGCGGTCCGGAAAGCCGCCGGTGGGCCGCCGTCACGCCTGGTGCGAGGGATCACGGATTTGTTGCGGCGTGTCGCGCGTGTCGCAGCGCTCGGTCAAACGCCAGGCCAACGCCGCAGTTCGGCCCGCACACCGGTCCTGACGGTCCCCGTAGGGGCCTCGAGGCGGCCTGGTGGCCCCGAATCTGGCCGTGCGGGCATCACCGAGGCTCCGCCGAGCTCCCGGACCCGGGGCGGCCGCCCTGGGCGGCCTTGCGCAGGTCACGCGCGCACCGTCAGCAACCGTCGAAACGGCCGGGATTCGTCGGCACAGTCGCCGGCCCCGCGGGCCGCCGCGTCGCGACGTGCGGACGTTCGCCCGCGGGCGGCCGCGCGTGCGCCCGGGCCGGACCAGCCCGGCCCCGATCAAGGTCTGCGCGCCTGAACAACCGGTGAACTTTCACCAACCACCAAGGGCCGCAGCGCAGTTGACGGCCCCGCAGTGGCCGCGGCGCCGGACGCGCGCGGCCGATGACGGGTGGCCGCTTCCGCGGAACCCGAGAGGTCTTTGGCCCTAATTCCGCACACGCGGACTTAGGCTCGCACCAAGCCCGTAATTGCGGATCGACGCCTTGACCGCGGCCCATTTCAGCTAATCGGGGGCGGGGAATCCGATACGATCGAGACGTGTCCAACCTGCGAATTCGCCAGGCAGCTGAGCTGCTTGGCGTCAGCGACGACACCGTGCGGCGCTGGATCAACCAGGGCACACTCGCGGTCAGTCACGACGCCGCCGGCCGCAAGGTGATCGCGAGCGAGGACCTCGCCCACTTCTCCCGCACCAATGCGCCCGCCCCGCCAGCGGACCCGCTCAGCATCGGCAGCTCGGCCCGCAACCGGTTCGTCGGGCTGGTCACCTCCGTGGTCAGCGACAAGGTGATGACCCAGGTCGAGATGCAGTGCGGCCCTTTCACGGTGGTGTCGCTGATGAGCACCGAGGCCGCCGAGGAACTGCAGCTGCGTCCCGGCAGCGTCGCGGTGGCCGTCGTCAAGGCCACCACCGTCATCGTTGAAACCGCGCGGCCCAGCACCGCGGTCGCGTCGGACTAAACAGCAACCCCGCTCACACCGCCAGGTAGGAGACCGCGTCCAGCATGCGGTCGGCCGCCGCGCGCAGCTCGGCCACGCCCGGCCCGGCCCGCAACACCTCGCGGGCCACCGCGGGCAGCAGCTGGCCGGATTTCGCCCCGCCCAGCCCGGCGAGCGCCTCCGGGCGCCCACCCTGCACGCCGAGCCCCGGCACCAGGACCGGACCGCCCAGCGCGCTCAGGTCGGGCGCCTGCAACACCGTCGCGCCCACCACCACGCCGACATATCCGGGCCCGGACGGGGTCGCGGAGCGATTCACCACCGCCGCCTGATCGACGACCAGCTGGGCCACGGTGCGGCCGTCGAAGGCGGCACGCTGCACGGTGGCGCCCTCGGGGTTGGACGTCGCCGCCAGGACGAACACCCCGCGGTCGTGCGCCGCGGCGGCCTCCAGCAGCGGCCGCAGCGAGCCGAAGCCCAGGTACGGGGTGGCCGTCACGGCGTCGGCGGCCAGCGGCGAATCGCCCGCCCAGGCGGCGGCGTAGGCCGCCATCGTCGTGCCGATGTCGCCGCGCTTGGCGTCGGCCAGCACCAGCACGCCGGCGGATCGCAGCGCCGCGATGGTGCGTTCCAGCACGGCGAAACCCGCGGCGCCGTACGCCTCGAAGAACGCGACCTGCGGTTTGACGACGGCGAATCCGGAAAACGCCTCGATGCAGATGTCGCAGAACGCGGCCAGGCCGTCGGCCGTCGTGGGCAGGTCCCAGGCGCGCAGCAGCTCGGGGTGCGGGTCGATGCCCACACACAGCGGCCCGCGTTCCGCCTTCGCCTCCGCCAGCCGGACGCCGAACCCGGTCACCGCGCGCCCTTGTCCGACATCTGGCTGTGCAGTTCCTGCAGGCTGCGCACGCCGATATCGCCGCGGATGCCCGCCTCGATGCCCTGGACGGCGGCCGAGGCGCCCTGCACCGTGGTGACACAGGGGATGTTGACCGACACTGCGGCCGAACGGATTTCGTAGCCGTCGATGCGCGGGCCGGAGTTGCCGTAGGGCGTGTTGATCACCATGTCGACCTCCCCGGCCTTGATCGCGTCCACCGCCGACTGCGCCGGCCGGCCCGGCTGCGGGTCCTCGAAGTGCTTGCGCACCTCGTCACAGGGAATCCCGTTGCGGCGCAACATCTCCGCGGTGCCCTCGGTGGCGAGGACGCGGAAGCCCAGGTCGGCCAGCCGCTTGACGGGAAACACCAGCGAGCGCTTGTCCCGGTTGGCCACCGACACGAAGATGGTGCCCTGCGCGGGCAGCGACCCGTAGGCGGCGGTCTGGCTCTTGGCGAAGGCGCTGCCGAAGTCGCGGTCGATGCCCATCACCTCGCCGGTGGACTTCATCTCCGGGCCCAGCAGCGAGTCGATGGCGGCGCCGTCGGCGCGGCGGAAGCGGTGGAAGGGCAGCACGGCCTCCTTGACCGCGATCGGGGCGTTCTGCGCGGCATGGGCGCCGTCGCCGGACGCCTCCAGCATGCCCTCCTCGCGAAGCTCAGAGATGCTGGCGCCCAACATGACCCGGGCGCACGCCTTCGCGAGCGGGATCGCGGTGGCCTTGGACACGAACGGCACCGTGCGGCTGGCGCGCGGGTTGGCCTCCAGGACGTAGAGCACGTCGTCCTTGAGCGCGTACTGCACGTTGAGCAGGCCCACCACGCCGATGCCGTGCGCGATGGCCTCGGTCGCGCGGCGCACCTTCTCGATGTCGCTGCGGCCCAGCGTCACCGGCGGCAGCGCGCACGCCGAGTCGCCGGAGTGGATGCCGGCCTCCTCGATGTGCTCCATGATGCCGCCGATGTAGACCTCGGTGCCGTCGCACAGCGCGTCCACGTCGATCTCCACCGCGTCCTCGAGGAAGCGGTCGACGAGCACCGGGTGCTCCGGTGAGAGCTCGGTGGCGCGGGTGATGTAGCCCCGCAGCGTCTCCTCGTCGTAGACGATCTCCATGCCCCGGCCGCCCAGCACATAGGACGGCCGCACCAGCACCGGGTAGCCGATGTCCTCGGCGATCCGCTGGGCCTGGGCGAAAGTGGTTGCGGTGCCGTATTTCGGCGCCGGCAGGCCGGCCGCGGTGAGCACGTCGCCGAAGGCGCCGCGGTCCTCGGCCAGGTCGATGGCCTCCGGCGGGGTGCCGACGATCGGCACGCCCGCGTCGGCCAGGCGCTGCGCCAGCCCGAGCGGGGTCTGGCCGCCCAGTTGCACGATCACCCCGGCCACACCCGGGCCGTCACCCGCGGACTGCTGCTCGGCGCGGAACACCTCGAGGACGTCCTCGAAGGTTAGCGGTTCGAAGTACAGCCGGTCCGCGGTGTCGTAGTCGGTGGACACCGTCTCCGGGTTGCAGTTGACCATCACGGTCTCGAAACCGGCCTGCGACAACGTCGTTGCGGCATGCACGCAGCTGTAATCGAATTCGATGCCCTGGCCGATACGGTTGGGCCCCGACCCCAGGATCAACACCTTGGGCCGCTGCGTCTGCGGCGCCACCTCGGTCTCGGCCGCGGGATCCAGCTCGTAGCTGCTGTAGTGGTACGGCGTCTTGGCCTCGAACTCCGCCGCGCAGGTGTCGACGGTCTTGTACACCGGGTGCACACCCAGCCGCTCGCGCAGCGACCGAACCCCGTTCTCGCCGGCCAATTCGGGCCGCAGCGCGGCGATCTGGCGATCCGAGAGCCCGCTGTGCTTGCCGCGACGCAGCAGGTCGGCGTCGAGCACCGGGGCGGCGATCAGCTCCGCGCGCAGCTCGATCAGCTCGCCGATCTGCGCGACGAACCAGGGATCCACGCCGCTGGCCTCGGCCACCTGCTCCACCGAGGCGCCCAGCCGCAGCGCCAGCTCGATGTCGTAGAGCCGGCCCTCGGTCGGCGTCCGCAGCCGGGTCAGCACCTCGGCAACGTCGCCCTCGGGGTCGGGCTTGGTCCAGAAACCGGCGCGGGTTGTCTCCAGCGAGCGCATCACCTTGCCGAGCGCCTCGATGAAGTTGCGGCCCAACGACATTGCCTCGCCGACGGATTTCATGGTGGTGGTCAGCGTGGGGTCGGCGCCCGGGAACTTCTCGAACGCGAAGCGCGGCGCCTTGACCACCACGTAATCCAGGGTGGGCTCGAAGCAGGCCGGCGTTTCCTTGGTGATGTCGTTGACGATCTCGTCGAGCGTGTACCCGATGGCCAGCTTGGCGGCGATCTTGGCGATGGGGAAACCGGTCGCCTTGGACGCCAGCGCGCTGGACCGCGACACCCGGGGGTTCATCTCGATGACGATCAGCCGGCCGTCGACGGGGTTGATCGCGAACTGGATGTTGCAGCCGCCGGTGTCCACCCCGACCTCGCGCAGGATCGCGATGCCCAGGTCGCGCATCCGCTGGTATTCCCGGTCGGTCAGCGTCATCGCCGGCGCGACGGTGACGGAGTCACCGGTGTGCACGCCCATCGGGTCGAAGTTCTCGATCGAGCACACCACGACGACGTTGTCGTTGCCGTCGCGCATCAACTCGAGCTCGAATTCCTTCCAGCCGTAGATCGATTCCTCGATCAGCACGTTGGCGCTGGGGCTTTCGGCCAGCCCGGCGCCGGCCATCCGGTCGACCTCCTCGACGGACCGCGCCATCCCCGAACCCAGGCCGCCCATGGTGAAGCTGGGCCGCACCACGACCGGCAGGCCGAGCTCCTCGACCGTCTCGCGGACCTCGTCCATGGTGAAACACACTCGGCTGCGGGCGGATTCACCGCCGACCTTCGCGACGATGTCCTTGAACATCTGCCGGTCCTCGCCGCGCTGGATGGCGTCGAAGTCGGCGCCGATGAGCTCGACGCCGTGCCGCTCCAGCGCCCCGTTCTCGTACAGCGCGACGGCGGTGTTCAGCGCGGTCTGCCCGCCCAGGGTGGCCAGCAGCGCGTCGATCTTGTTGCCGCGCTCGGCCTGCTGAGCGATCACCTTCTCCACGAACGCCGCCGTGATCGGCTCGACGTAGGTGTGGTCGGCGTACTCCGGGTCGGTCATGATGGTGGCCGGGTTGGAGTTGACCAGGCTGACCTGGAGCCCCTCCGCGCGCAGCACCCGGCAGGCCTGGGTTCCCGAGTAGTCGAACTCGCAGGCCTGACCGATGACGATCGGCCCCGAGCCGATCACCAACACGTGGTTGAGGTCGGTGCGACGTGGCACTAGCGGCCCTCCCCTGCCATCAGCTCGATGAATTGGTCGAACAAATACTCCGCATCGTGCGGTCCGGCCGCGGCCTCCGGGTGGTACTGCACCGAGAAGGCTTGCCCGTCGGTGAGTTTGACGCCTTCGACCACTCCGTCGTTGGCGCAGGTGTGGCTGACGACGGCCTGGCCGAACGGCGTGTCGAACGTCTGGCCGGCCTCACCCTCGAGCGCGAAGCCGTGGTTCTGGGCGGTGACGGCCACCCGCCCGGTGGCGTGGTCGATCACCGGGATGTTGATGCCGCGGTGGCCGAACACCATCTTGTAGGTGGACAGTCCCAGCGCCCGGCCCAGGATCTGATTGCCGAAACAGATGCCGAACAACGGGATTCCGGCGCCCAGCACCTCGCGGGTGACCGCGACGATGTGGTCGGCGGTGGCGGGGTCGCCGGGGCCGTTGGACAGGAAGACGCCGTCGGGCTTGAGGTCGGCGATCTGCTGGTAGGTCGCCGACGAGGCCAGCACGTGGGTGCGGACGCCGCGGCGGGCGAAGTTGCGCGGCGTGTTGGTTTTGATGCCGAGGTCCAGCGCGGCCACCGTAAACCGCGGTGAGCCTTCGGGTTCCACGATGTAGGTGTCCGGCGTGCTGACCTCGCCGGCCAGGTCGGCCCCCAGCATCGACCGCTGCCCGCGCACCCGTGCCAGCAGTTCGTCCGCATCGGCGAGCGAGTCACCGGAGAACACCCCGGCCTTCATCGAGCCGCGGGTGCGCAGATGCCGGACCACCGCGCGGGTGTCGATGCCGGCGATCCCGACGACGTGCTGGCGGACCAGTTCGTCCTCCAGGGTGCCGGTGGACCGCCAGTTGGACGGGCGCGGCGACGGATCGCGCACCGCGTAGCCGGCCACCCAGATCTTGTCGCCGCGGCTCTCGGCGTCCTCGCCGTTCCAACCGGTGTTGCCGATCTGCGGGGCGGTGGCCACCACGATCTGGCGGTGGTAGCTCGGATCGGTCAGCGTCTCCTGGTAGCCGGACATGCCGGTGGAAAACACTGCCTCGCCCAATGTTTGGCCGACCTTGCCGAACGGCCTGCCGGTGAAGACGCGCCCGTCCTCGAGTACCAACTGCGCCTTAGTCACGAGCGCCGCTCCTCCTCATGCTGCGATTCCAGCCACCGGTCGTATTCGCCACGGTCGTTGGCCCTGAAGCCGGTGTCGATCTCGACGCCCGACGGCAGCCGCCAGCGGATCGCCAGGATCCCGATCCGGCCGGTCATCCTGCGTTCCATACGGATCTGCTTGATCGAGTCCCGGGGAATCCAAATCGGATGGGCCCGGACGCGTTCCACCATGATGCCCCCGGCATAGCGGGTCAGCACCGCCTTGCTGCGGTAACCCAGATCGCCGGCCGCGATCCGCTCGGCCCAGCCCGGCGCCATCATGGAGCCGCAGTAGTGGCCGCGGGTGGTGATGGTCGCCGCCCCCACCTGGTCCGGGATCTCGGGCAACTCCCCGATCAGCTCCGCCTGCCGCTGCGAGCGACGGTGCCAGGATCGCATCATCAGCTGGATCACCACCGTGATCACCACCACCATCGCGGCGGCGAAGATCAGCGATCCCACCAGCGTGCCCGAATTCATGCCGGCGACTTCCCGTCTCGGGCGGTGACCTTGCCGCGCAGCAACGTGGCGGTCACGGTGGCGGGCAGGGTCATCGCCTCGTAGGGCGTGTTGGCGGACCGGCTGGCCAGGTCGGATCCGGCGACGGTCCACGAGGCCGTGGGATCCACCACCGTGAGATTGGCCGGCTCCCCCACCTCCAGCGGACGGCCGTGATCGGGCAGGCCCACGATCCGGGCGGGGTTTTCGCTCATCACCCGGGCGACGTCCCGCCAGGTCAACAGGCCGGGGGTGACCATCGTCTGCACCACGATCGACAGCGCCGTCTGCAGACCCAGCATGCCCGGGCGCGCCGCGGAGAACTCCACGCACTTCTCGTGCTCGGCGTGCGGGGCGTGATCGGTGGCCACACAGTCGATGACGCCGTCGGCCAGCGCCTGGCGCAGCGCCACCGCGTCGGCCGCTTCGCGCAGCGGCGGGTTCACGCGGTTTTGCCCGTCGTAACTGGCCAGCCTGCTGTCGTCGAGCATCAGGTGGTGCGGGGTGACCTCGGCGGTGATCGAGATCCCTTGCCCCTTAGCCCATTTCACGATCTCGACGGTGCCCGCCGTGGAGGCGTGGCAGACGTGCACCCGGGCGCCGGCGTCGCGGGCCAGCAGCGCGTCGCGGGCCACGATCGACTCCTCGGCGGCCCGGGGCCATCCCGCCAGACCGAGCCGGGCCGCGGTGGGCCCCTCGTGGGCGACGGCGCCGACGGTGAGCCGCGGCTCCTCGGCGTGCTGGGCGATGAGCACGCCCAGCCCGGTGGCGTATTCCAGGGCGCGGCGCATCACCAGCGGGTCGTGCACGCAGATGCCGTCGTCGGAGAACATCCGCACCTGCGCGGCACCGGCCGCCATCATGCCCATCTCGGTGAGCTCTTTGCCGGCGAGCCCGACGGTGACCGCGCCCACCGGGTGCACGTCGACCAGGCCCACCTGCTGGCCTCGGTGCCAGACGTGGTCGGTGACCACCGGGCTGTCGGCGACCGGATTGGTGTTGGCCATCGCGAACACCGCGGTGTAGCCGCCCAAAGCCGCTGCGGCCGAGCCGGTTTCGATGTCCTCGGCGTATTCGCGCCCGGGCTCGCGCAGATGGGTGTGCAGGTCGACCAGGCCGGGCAGCAGGACATGATCGGTCGCGTCGATCACGTCGGCGGTGTCGGGAACCTCCAGGCGTGGGCCGATGTCGGCGATCTGGCCGTCATCGACCAGCACGTCGACCCTGTCGCCCTCGCCGTAAAGACGCACGCCGCGGATCAGCACGCTCACGCCGCACCCTCTTCTCCGGCCAGTTCGGTGCCCACCAGCACGTGGAACAGCACCGCCATCCGCACGTGGACACCGTTGGAAACCTGTTGCAGCACGGCCGATTGCGACGAATCGGCCACCGACGAGGCGATCTCCATGCCGCGCAGCATCGGCCCCGGGTGCAGCACCACGGCGTGGCCGGGCAGCATCGCCTGGCGGCGATCGGAAAGCCCGTACAGCGAGGAGTATTCGCGCACCGAGGGGAAGAACCCGCCGTTCATCCGCTCGGCCTGCACCCGCAACATCAGCACCGCGTCGGCGGCGGGCAACTCGGCGTCGAAGTCGTTCGACACCGTCACCGGCCAGCCCTCGACCCCGACCGGCAGCAGCGTCGGCGGCGCGACCAGAACCACTTCGGCGCCCAGGGTTCCCAGCAGCATCACGTTGGAGCGCGCGACCCGGCTGTGCAGGATGTCGCCGACGATCACGATGCGACGGCCCTCGATGCCGCCCAGCCGCTGGCGAATGGTCAGCGCGTCCAGCAGCGCCTGGGTCGGGTGCTCGTGGGTGCCGTCGCCGGCGTTGATCACCGACGGCCCGCCCTGGGCGGCCACGTCGTTCGCCGCGGTCCATTCGGCGAGCAGGTGCGCGGCCCCGGAGGCCGGGTGCCGGATGATCAGCGCGTCGGCGCCGGCGGCGCGCAACGTGAACGCGGTGTCGCGCAGCGACTCCCCCTTGCCCACCGACGATCCGGACGCGCTGACGTTGATCACGTCGGCGCTCATCCACTTGCCGGCCACCTCGAACGACACCCGCGTCCGGGTCGAGTTCTCGTAGAACATCGTGACGATGGTGCGGCCGCGCAGCGTCGGCAGCTTCTTGATCTCGCGTCCCACCAGCGCCTCCGCGAACCGGTCGGCGTCATCGAGGATGGCCGTGGCGTCATCGCGGCTTAGGTCGCCGGCCGCCAGCAGATGACGCGTCATCGTGAGATCACCACCCCGTCGTTGCCGTCGTTCTCGCGCAGCAGCACGTGCACGCTCTCGCCGCGCGAGGTGGGGACGTTCTTGCCCACATAGTCGGCGCGCAGCGGCAGTTCGCGGTGGCCGCGGTCGACCAGCACCGCCAGCTGCACCACCCGCGGCCGGCCCACGTCGCGCAGCGCGTCCAGCGCGGAACGGACCGAGCGGCCGGAGTACAAGACGTCGTCGACCAGGATCACCAGAGCGTCGTCGATGCCGCCGGCCGGAATCGAGGTGGCTTCCAGCGGCCGCGGTGGCTTCTGCATCAGATCGTCGCGGTACAGCGTGATGTCCAGGGCCCCGTGGCCGACGTCGACGCCGCTGAATTCACCGATGTTGGTGGCGAGCCGGTTGGCGAGGATCACACCGCGGGTCGGGATGCCCAGCAGCACCACCCGTGGCGCGTCGGGACCGTCCAGCGCGGTCTTTTCGATGATCTGATGCGCAATGCGGGAAATGGTGCGGCCCACGTCGGCCGCCGACATCAACTCCCGGGAATCGCTGCCCCTGAAACCGGACCAGCCGGTGTCGCCCGCAGCACCCATAACGAAACTTGACCTCCTTCTCCGCCTCGCCGGACGGATCGTTAAAGGATGTCGACTGCGAGGCAGCGTAGCACTTATTCCGGGTGCCACGCCGCCAGGCACGTGTGGCGCAAGCCGATCCCACCCGCGCCAGTCACACCCGTCCCATGGGTCTCGGGAAAGGGGCACCTGGGGTGCGCGCCCGTCGCACAGCGAACGGCCGGCGCCGCCGCGGGCCGCGATCAATCGCGATTTGTCGCCGAAAGGCGGGGACCAATTATGTCCGGCCCACAGACATTCGACGAACGCGAACGGCGAATTTCGCGGCGGCGGCCTATTGCGGAGGCGGAGGAGGGGGCGGCGGCGGGGGCCAGGTGCGGCGCGGGTTGATCGGCCCGCAGTTCAGGCCGATTTTGCATTCCCAGCCACTTGCCTGCGGTTGTGGCGTATCGCAGCAAACGTCATCCGGCGATGTGGGCGTCGGTTCCACGGTGGTCACAGGGTCGGTCATGTTGGTACGCGGCGCCGGGACACCGCCGATTCCACTTAGCGCCAGGGCAAATACGGCAGCACCACCGCACGCTGCGGCTACCGTCCTGGCCGTTAGATTGGCCATGGCGGTCAATTCTAATTTGTCCTGGCGAAATGTACAGAGGCGTTATATTGCGCGAAGAATGGCGCGCTATTTCGTCCGTGAGGTGGGGCCAATGGGGCGCCGTCACCGGCCCGCTAACCTGACCAGGTGAATCTTGACGGCAATGCCGCTTCCATTCGTGAGGTGTGCGACGCCGGCCTGCTCGCCGGTGCGGTGACGGTGGTCTGGCAGCGCGGAGAACTGCTGCAGGTCAACGAGATCGGCTACCGAGACGTCGACGCGGGCCTGCCGATGCGGCGCGACACGCTGTTTCGCATCGCGTCCATGACCAAGCCGGTGACGGTCGCAGCGGTGATGAGCCTGGTCGACGACGGCAAGCTGACGCTCAAGGATCCGGTCACGCGCTGGGCGCCGGAGCTGGCCGGCGTGCGGGTGCTCGACGATCCGCACGGCCCGCTCGACCGGACGCACCCGGCGGACCGCACCATCTTGATCGAGGATCTGCTCACCCACACCAGCGGGCTGGCCTACGGCTTCTCGGTGTCCGGGCCGATCTCCAAGGCCTACATGCGGCTGCCCTTCAATCAGGGCCCGGACGCCTGGCTGGCCGAGCTGGCCAAGCTGCCGCTGGTGCATCAGCCCGGTGATCGGGTCACGTACAGCCACTCGATCGACCTGCTGGGCGTCATCGCCGCCCGCGTGGAGGGCAAGGCGTTCCACGAGGTGCTCGACGAACGGATCCTGGGCCCGGCGGGCATGACCGACACCGGGTTCTTCGTCTCGCCCGAGGCGCGGCGCCGGGCCGCGACCATGTACTCGCTCGACGAACAAAGCCGGTTGCATCACGGCGTGATGGGCCCCCCGCACATCACGCCGCCGTCGTTCTGCAACGCCGGCGGCGGATTGTGGTCGAGCGCCGACGATTACCTGCGGTTCGTGCGGATGCTGCTCGCCGGCGGAACGGTCGACGGCGTGCGGGTGCTCTCCGAAGAGTCCGTCCGGCTGATGCGGACCGATCGGCTCACCGAGGAGCAGAAGCGGCACAACTTCCTGGGCGCGCCGTACTGGGTCGGCCGCGGCTTCGGGCTGAACCTGTCGCTGGTGACCGATCCGGCCAGGAGCACACCGCTTTTCGGGCCCGGCGGCCTCGGCACCTTCAGCTGGCCCGGCGCCTACGGAACCTGGTGGCAGGCGGACCCCAGCGCGGACCTGATCCTGCTCTACCTGATCCAGAACCTGCCGGACCTGACGGTCGACGCCGCCACCGCCGTCGCCGGGAACACGTCGCTGGCCAAACTCCGCACGGCGCAACCGAGATTCGTCCGCAGCACCTATCGCGCCCTCGACCTTTAAAGTCACATCCCGATGCCCGAATACCCACCCGACCGGATCAGCGGTCCGCGCCTGCTGCTGCGCCCACCCACGCTCGACGACGCCGGGGCGCTGTTCCAGCGGGTCGCCCGCGATCCCCAGGTCACCAAGTACCTGCTGTGGGCGCCGCACCCCGACGTGGCCGCTACGCGGCGCGTGATCACCGAAAAGCTCAACGCCAGCGCCGACGAGAAGACCTGGGTCATCGAGTCGCGGCACCGCGGCGAGGTGATCGGGCTGGCCAGCTGCCGGCGCAGCGCGCCGCACTCGGTCGAGGTGGGCTACTGCCTGGGCCGGCGATGGTGGGGCAAGGGGCTGATGTCCGAGGTGCTCGGCATGCTGCTCGCCGCGCTCGACGCTGATCGCGAGGTGTACCGCGTCTGGGCCACCTGCAGTGTGGACAACGAGCGCTCGGCGCGCCTGCTCGAGCACGCCGGGTTCTTCCTGGAGGGTCGGCTGGCCCGGCACGCGGTCTACCCCACGATGGGGCCCGAACCTCAGGACAGCCTGCTCTACGCCAAGATCCTGCGCTGACTAGCCATCCCGCTCGAGCGCACGGCGCGCGTAGGCGCGCACGTCGGCGTCGCCGTCCTTGAGCGCAAGCCCCAGCGCGTCCCGGGCGGCGGGCTCCCCGGCCCACCGGGTCAGGCTGAGCACGGCCGCCTTGCGCACGTCCAGATGGGCGTCACTCAGCGCCTCGGACAGATGCGGAACCGCGAAATCGACCGGCGCGCCGGCCAGCGCGCGGGCCGCGCCTTCGCGCACCTGCCAGGCCGGCGCCCGCAGCGCCTGCTTGATGGCGGCGTAATCGTCTTGACCGCAACCCAATTGGCCCAGCGCGGCCAGCGCGGCGGCGCGCACCAGCGGATCGGAGTCGGCGACCAGCCGGCGCACCGCCCCACCAGCCGGGGCCGCCGCCGCCCGCAGCGTCGCCAGCCCGGCGGCCGCCGCGATGCGAACCTCGCGGTTCTCGTCACCGGCGGCGGCGACGACACCCGCCACATCGTCGACGGACACCAGCGCGCGCACCGCCTCGATGCGCACCCGATGATCGACGTCGTCGAGGGCCCGACGGTACTGCGCGGCGTCACCGGCCCGCCGCGCGGCCAGCACGTACAGCGAGGCGGCGCGCACCACCCGATCGACCGAATCCAGGTGTTCGCGCACGCTTTCCGGCTGCGGCAACACCTCGACCAGCTCGCGGATGCCGTCGGCGCCGGTGCGGCGGACCGTGGCGTCGTCGTCCTTCAGCGCGGCCACCAGGGCCGGCGCGTACCCGGCGGGGATGTGCTCGGTCAGCGTCGACACCGCGGTGCGGCGCACGCCGGGATCCGCGTCGGCGAGGTAGCGATCGAGGTCGTCCATCGTGGGCTCCTCGAGCGCCAGGACCTCGGCGATGCGCGGTGAGGGCGGCTCGAAGGTGGTTGTGGCCGAACCGATTCGGGACACCGCGGTGGCCGGGGCCTGGCCGCCGATGAGCGGCGGCTGCTCCACCGGGTACACCGTCTGGTCGGTGGGCGGCAGGCCGTCGAGTTCCGGGACCGGCACGAAGTACGGTGCCACCGGCCGCTTGAGGAAGACCATCTGGCCACCGGCGTCCTTGCGCAGGTTGAGGTGATAGCCCCACTGGCTGTCGTCGCGGCCGGGCAGGTCGGCGCGATCGTGGTAGAGGCCCCAACGGGATTCGGTGCGGGTGTGCGACGAGCGGGCGGCCATCTCGGCGCAGTCGCGGATGAACGACACCTCCACCGCGCGCATCAGCTCGTGCGGATTGCGGGCGCCCATTTCGGCGATCTCGGCGCTCATCCGCTCGAAGGTGCGGATGGCCAGCGACAGCTTGGCCCCGGTCTTGGGCGGCGCGACGTAGTCGTTGACGAAGCGGCGCAGCTTGTATTCGACCTGGGGCTGCGGCGGGCCGTCCGGATGCCGCAGCGGCCGGTAGATCAGCTCGTGCGCCTCACGCACCTGGTCGGCCGGGAGTTGTTGCGGCGCTGCGACGTCGGCCAGGGTCGAGGCGGCGTGCGTGCCGGCCAGGTCGCCGAACACGAACGCCCCGATCATGTAGTTGTGCGGGACGCAGGCCATGTCACCCGCCGCATACAGCCCGGGCACCGTGGTGCGCGCGTGCTCGTCGACCCACACGCCTGACGCGGAATGCCCGCTACACAAGCCGATTTCGGAGATGTGCATCTCGATGTCGTGAGTGCGGTAATCGTGGCCGCGGTTGGCGTGGAAGGTGCCCCGGGTGGGCCGCTCGGTGGTGTGCAGGATGTTTTCCAGCGCGGTCAGCGTCTCGTCGGGCAGGTGCGACACCTTGAGGTAGATGGGTCCGCGCGCGGAATCGATCTCGGATTTGACCTCGGCCATCATCTGCCCCGACCAGTAGTCGGAGTCGACGAACCGCTCGCCGTGCGCGTTGACCTGATATCCGCCAAAGGGATTGGCGACGTACGCGCACGCCGGGCCGTTGTAATCCTTGATCAGCGGATTGACCTGGAAGCACTCGATGCCGGACAGCTCCGCGCCCGCGTGGTAGGCCATCGAGTAGCCGTCGCCGGCGTTGGTGGGGTTCTCGTAGGTGCCGTACAGGTAACCCGATGCGGGCAGGCCGAGCCGGCCGCACGCGCCGGTGGCCAAAATGACCGCCTTGGCGCCGACCGTGACGAATTCACCGGTGCGGGTGTTCAGCGCCGCGGCGCCCACGGCCCGGCCCTCGTGCGTCAGCACCCGGACCGGCATCAGCCGGTTCTCGATCTGGATCTTCTCGCGCATCGACCGTTGCCGCAGCACGCGATACAGCGCCTTCTTGACGTCCTTGCCCTCGGGCATGGGCAGCACGTAGGAGCCCGAGCGGTGCACCCGGCGCACCGCGTATTCGCCATGCTCGTTCTTCTCGAACTTCACGCCGTAGCGCTCCAGCCGCTGCACCATCGCGAAGCCCCGGGTGGCGGTCTGATACACGGTGCGCTGGTTGACGATTCCGTCGTTGGCGCGGGTGATCTCGGCGACGTAGTCCTCGGGTTCGGCCTTGCCCGGGATCACGGCGTTGTTGACGCCGTCCATGCCCATCGCCAGGGCTCCGGAGTGGCGCACGTGGGCCTTCTCCAGCAGCAGCACCTGCGCGCCGCTCTCCGCGGCCGACAGCGCGGCCATGGTGCCCGCGGTGCCGCCGCCGATGACCAGGACGTCACAGTCGAGCCGGACCGGGGTCGCCGGGTCGGGAATCTGCATCATGCCGCCACCGCCGAGTGATTCAGTGCCGCAATGACTTCGGCGCGCAGGGCGGCGCGCTGCCGGTCGGCGCGCGGCTCGGGCACGTCGATCAGGGTGCGCAGCGGCTGACCGGCCCTGCCCAGCACGGCGATGCGATCACCCAGCAGCAGCGCCTCGTCGACGTCGTGCGTGACGAAGACGATCGTCGTCGGATGGGCGCGCCAGGTGTCGATCAGCAGCCGCTGCATGGCCGTGCGCGTCTGAGTGTCCAGCGCGCCGAACGGCTCGTCCATCATCACCGCGCGCGGCGCCCCGGCCAGCCCGCGGGCCAGCTGGACGCGCTGCCGCATGCCGCCGGACAGGCTCTTGGGCAGATAGTCGCCGAAGCCGGTGAGACCGAGCTCGGCGATCCAGCGGTCGGCCTCGGCGCGGCGGCCGGCCCGGGCGACGCCGCGCAGCCGCAGGGCCAGCTCGATGTTGGAGCGCACGGTGCGCCAGGGCAGCAGCGCATTGTCCTGGAACACCATGCCCCGGTCGCCCGAGGTGGCGGTCACCTCGTCGCCGTCGGCGACGATCCGGCCCTCGTCGGGCCGCAGCAGCCCGGCCAGGGCCCGCAGCACCGTCGACTTGCCGCAGCCCGAGGGGCCGGTGAGCACCAGGATCTCCCCCGGGCGCACGGTCAGGCTCAGCCCGTCGATCACCGGTTCCCCGGTGTAGGACAAGCGAACTCGATCCAGCTCCAGGCTCACTCCGACAGTCATCGCTGCTCCTCCTCCGCGCGCGGCAGCCAGCCGGTGACCCGGCGACCCACGACCTCGACGGCCGCCGCCGTCGCGAAACCCAGCACGCCGATGGTGATGATGCCGACGAACACCTGGGGGTAGGCCAGCACGGTGTAGTCCTGCCAGGTGCGATAGCCGATGCCGAGTCGACCAGAGATCATCTCGGCGGAGATCACGCAGATCCACGCCACGCCCATACCGACCGACAGGCCGCCGAACACTCCGGGCAGGATGCCCGGCAACACCACCTGCCTGAGCACGTCCCACCGGCCGCCGCCCAGGGTGCGCACCGAGTCCTCCCACAGCGTGGGTAGCGCCCGGACCGCGTGCCGGGTGCTGACCAGGATCGGGAAGTACGCGGCGAGGAAGGTGATGAACACGATGCCCGCCTCGTCGGTCGGGAACAGCAGGATCGCCACCGGCACGATTGCGATGGCCGGAACGGGTCTGACCAACTCCGTCAACGGGCCGAAGGTGTTGGCGAACAAGCGGGAACGTCCCAGCAGCACCCCCGTCGCGACCCCGACCACGGCGGCCAGTCCGAAGCCGGTGAGGATGCGGATCAGCGACTGCGCCAGGTCGAGCCAGTACTCGGAGGTGCCCAGCCGGCGCCCCAGCGCGTGCACGATCTCGGTGACGGTGGGCAGCGTGTCGAAGCGCAGCAGCAGCCGCACCTTGTCGGCGGTGAGCGCCTGCCACAGCCCGATCGCGGCGGCGACCGAGGCGAGCCGCAGCAGCCGCCACTGCCATGGCGAGCCCGCGCGGCGCGGGGTGGCCGCCGCCGGGGCCGCGTCGACGACTTGCGCCGACACCGGGGCTGCCGGGTCGCCGGTGAGATAAGCGGTCATACCGAACCTCCAAGGGCCTGCTGGTAATTGACGACGGCGCCGCCCGGGTGCGCGGCGAGATAGCGATGCGCGCCGGCCGGTGTCCCGAACGGCAGGTAGTTCTGGCCGTCCCGCACCCAGACCGCCTTGTCGGCGAACCACCGGGTGCCCAGCTCCGCGTCCGGAACATAGGCGGCCCGGATCTTGGCGCCGCGGGCGGTCGCCTCGCGAACCGCCCGGAGCAGCCCGGTGGGGTTGGCGACCGTTTGCGTGGAATCCGAACCGTCCAGCCATAATTCGCTGGCCAGCGCGGGATCCCCGCGCAGCGCGGACGGGTTGGCGGTGGCCGCGCGCGCCGCGTCGTAGTTCAGGCCGCGGGCGCCGAACACGCTGCGCAGCGGCCCGTCCTGGACGAAGCCGGACACGTCCAGGTCGGCGAAGTCGCCGATCGACTTCAGGTACGGCACATCGTTTTTCAACGCCTCGACCAGGGACGGTTTGAGCGTCGTGTCGAACGACGTGCCACCGGGGCCGTTGTAGAGGTACACGACTTCCTGCGGCAGTCCGCTGCCCTGGGCGACGATCCGGGCGGCCTCCAGCGGCTTGCGATTCAGGAAATCGGTGGCGTCCAGTTGGGCCTGCAGGAAGGCGCCCAGCACCTCCGGATGCGACGCCGCGTACGAGCGCCGCACCACCACCCCGTGCAGGGTGGGCAGGTTCAGCTCGGCCCCGTCATAGAGCAGTTTGGCCTTGCCCTGGTACACCAGCAGCCCCGGCCAGGCGACGAACTGCGAAAGGCCCTGCACCTGACCAGATTCCAACGCGGAGGCGCCCACCTGCGGTTGCTGGTTGAGCACTTCCACACCGTTGATCCCGGCCCGGTCCAGCGCCCGCATCAACGTGCCGTGACCGGCCGACCCCACACTCGCCGACACCTTCGAGCCGGCCAGGTCGCGCAGCGTGGTCGCCGACGAACCGGGCGCCACTACCACCATGTTCAGCGCGCCCTTGGGGTTGTAGCCGGTGATGGAGACGATCTCGGTTTTCGCCAGCGGGTTGGCCTGCGTCTTGGAACCGTTGATCAGCATCGGATAGTCGCCCATCGAGCCGATGTCGATCTTCTCGGCGAGCATCTGCGCGGTGATCGGCGCGCCGGTGTCGTAATCCTGCCACCGCACCGCGTATTTGGTGCCGGTGCGGTTGGTGATGTCGGCCAGCCGGCGCTCCAGGTAGCCCTGCGCGCGCAGCAGCGTGCCGGCGGTGACGGTGTTGATGGTCTTGGACTGATATCCCACCACCACGTTGACCACACCGGAGGACTGCGACAGGGATTCCAGTGAGCAGCCGGTGGTGAGCGCGGCGATCGCGATCACCACCGACGCCAGCCGGACGGCGCGTCGTTTCATGAAAGGTCCTGGGGTCAGAGGCTTTTCAGCGAAGGAGATAGGGCATGTTGACCGTGACGGCGCCGGTCGGACAGCGGGCCGCGCAGGGGCCGCAGTACCAACACTCGTCGACATGCATGAAGGCCTTGCCGGTGTCGGGGTCGATGGCCAGCGCGTCGAGCGGACAGACCTCCACGCACAACGTGCAACCGTCGATGCACAGCGACTCGTCGATCGTGACGGGCACGTCGGCGCGGTTGTTGTTGATCAGCGTCATGGGTTGCTCCTCATCGGCTCGGCCCTAACGAGATTGCCCCGCATGGTGATTCGGTCGCCCCGCATCCGGATGTATTCCAGGTCGACGGGCGTGCCGTCGGCGAGGCTGGTGAGCCGCTCCAGCATCAGCAGGGCCGCGCCGTCGGGCACCTGCAGCGTGGCGGCCGAGTGCGCGTCGGCGGGAATGGCCTCCAGCGCCAGCGCCGCCGACCCCAGCCGTTGCCCGCTCACCTCCTCGATGAGCGCGAACAGGTCGTTGCTCTCCAGCGGGTGGGTCAGCACCTCGCGGCCGATGTCCGGGGCGAGGTAGGTCAGGTCGAGGCTGAGCGGCAGGTCCCCCAGGTACCGCAGCCGCTCGATGAACACCGCCTGCTCGCCCGGTTGCAGCCGCAACCGGCGGGCCACCGACGGCGGCGCGGTGACCGCCATCGCGGCGCGCACCTCGTTGCGGACCTCGCCGAGGTCCTTGAAGGTCTCCTTCAGACCCAGCAGCGCGTCGAGCCCGTGGTCGTACTTGCGCTGCGCGACGTGCGTGCCGACCTTGGGGCCGCGGTCGATCAGCCCCTCGTGCTTGAGGACGGTCAGCGCCTCGCGAATGGTGTTGCGGGATACCGAGAATTCGGCGGCCAACTCCAGCTCGGCGGGCAGGCCATCCGGGTAGGCGTCGGAGTGGATCTGCTGGCGCAGCACGTCGGCGACCCGGCGGGCGCGGTCGGCCCGGGGTCCTGCGATGGGTACTGGTTGCGCCACGGGAGTCACGCTAACGCAGCTCAGGGCCGTTTTTCGGGTCGCCGGCGGGGCCCCGGGGCGGCGGCCGCGCGCATTGCGCCGGGCGGCCCCGAGGCCCGACCAGCTAAAACCGCCGGCCGCCGCGCTATTGCGCCACCTGCGAGAACGCGCCGGCTTTGTGATCCCGGTGAGCAGAACCCGCCACGCCGCGGCACCCGCCGATTCCCGGATGGGCTCCCGACGGCGCAAGATGGCGTGCATGACGGACGTTTCGAAGCACGCGCTGACCAAGGTGCCGGCGGTCACCCTGGGGTTCTGGGTCATCAAGGTCTTGGCGACGACGTTGGGCGAGACCGGCGGCGACACCGTCACGATGACGCTGAATTGGGGCTACGCCGCCGGGGTCGCGATTTTCGGCGTCGCGCTGGTGGCGCTGGTGGCGGCGCAGATCCTCGCCAAGCGGTTCCATGCGGCGCTCTACTGGGCGACGATCGTGGCCTCGACGACGTTCGGCACCGTGCTGGCCGATTTCGCGGACCGATCGCTGGGCATCGGCTACACGGGCGGGTCGCTGCTGCTGCTGGCGTGCCTGCTGGCCACGCTGGGACTCTGGCGCTGGTCGCAGGGCACCGTATCGGTCAGCACCGTCGCCACGCCCAAGGTGGAGGCCTTCTACTGGGCCACCATCACGTTCTCCCAGACGCTGGGCACCGCGCTCGGCGATTGGCTGGCCGACACACGCGATTTCGGTTACGAACGCGGCGCGCTGGTTTTCGCGGTGGGCCTCGCGGTGGTGGCGGCCCTGTACTTCTGGACCTCGATCTCCCGCGTCGCCTTGTTCTGGCTGGCGTTCATCCTCACCAGGCCGCTGGGCGCGACCGTCGGTGACTTCATCGACAAGCCCGTCGCCGACGGCGGCCTGGCGTGGAGCCGCCCGCTCGCCTCGGCGGTGCTCGCGGCGCTGATCGCGGTGTTGATCGCCGTCATACCGCAGCGGCCCGGTCGGCACCCCGGCCGGCCCAAAGACGATGCGGCCGAACATCATCCCGAAACCGGCGTCCAGCAACCGGATCAGGATCCACGCTGACCGGCCGCGCTCATCGAGAATTCAACGCCCACACCGGGCGCCACGTGCGGTAACGACGCCGGCGCTGGGGGATTCTCAACGATTTCACAGCGGCCTGGCCGTACGATTTGGCGTCGGTAATGACGGCGGCACAAGGTCACAAAGGAGCGGGATGCCACGCGGCACGCAGCAGCGGCAGGCGACGGCCCTCATGATGCTTCCCCCGATGGCCCTGCGCGAGCGCCGCATCGAAGAATGCCCGACGATGTGGTTCAACCGCGATTTCTTTCAACGGCCGTGGCCTGATTGGAAAGTCGACGTCGACGTCGACAAGCTGACGACGTTATTCAGCCACACCAATCCCGGTGAGACCATCGTCGGCCACCCGGCGCAAATCACCCTGGTAAACCCCGGCGTCGTGTGGGTAACGACCGACCGTTTCTGCCGGATGGGCGGCCCGTTCGCCGAGGTGCTGATCGAGGCACGCTGGCCCGATTGAGGGTGTGTCCGGCGCTCGACGTAGCGTTGAAACATGAGAGTCCTGCTCGTCGAGGATGAACCGCGGCTGTCCGCCACCGTGGTCCGGGGGCTCAAGGCGGAGGGGTTCGTCGTGATGGCCGTCGGCAACGGCGTCGACGGCCTGCGGGAGGCCACCGAAAACGGTTTCGACGTAATCATTCTCGACATCATGCTGCCCGGCCTCAGCGGCTATGAGGTGTTGCGCCGGCTGCGGTCGCACAACGTGTGGACGCCGGTGCTCATGCTGACCGCCAAGGACGGTGAGTACGACGAAACCGACGCCTTCGATCTGGGCGCGGACGACTATCTGACCAAGCCGTTCTCGTTCCGGGTGCTGGTGGCGCGGTTGCGGGCGTTGATCCGTCGCGGCGCGCCGGCGCGCCCGGTGGTGCTGAAAGCCGGGACGCTGACGCTGGATCCGGCCCGGCACACGGTCAAACGGGGTTCGACGCCGATCGCGCTGACGCCGCGCGAGTACGGGGTGCTCGAATTCCTGATGCGCAATAAGGACGTGGTGGTGACAAAGGCCGAGATACTGCAGAACGTCTGGGACGCGCATTTTCACGGCCCCGACAACGTCGTCGAGGTCTACGTGGGATATCTGCGGCGCAAGATCGATGTCCCCTTCGGCACCAACACCATCGAGACGATTCGGGGCGTCGGTTACCGATTGCTGTGCTGAGAGACCGGCAACGTCACGGTCATCCGGGTTCCGCCGGAGGGCGGTGCGTCGATGACGACCGTGCCCCCGTGCGCGGCAACTACCTCGGCGACGATCGCCAGGCCGAGGCCCGTCCCTCCCCCGCTGCGGGCCCGGTCGGAATCCAGGCGCACGAAGCGTTCGAACACGCGGTCCCTGTCGGCGGGGGCTATGCCCGGGCCGTCGTCGCTGACGGTGAGGACCGCCGCCCCGTCCCGGCCGCCGACTTCGATGGATACGCATGAAACCGCGTGGCGGACAGCGTTTTCCACCAGATTACGGATCATCCTCGACATGGCTATCGGGTCGGCCTCCAGGTACACCGGACGCACATCGGTATGCACCACGCATGGCGTGCCGCGGCGCGCGCGGTCGGCTTCCGCGCGTGCGAGGTCGTCGAGCGCCACCTGCTCCGTGCGCCGCAGCAGCGTCTGCTCGTCGGCGCGGGCCAGCAGCAGCAGGTCCTCGATCAGGGTGTGCATGCGCTGCGCCTCGGGCAGCAGCGTGTTGACCGCCAGGTCGGCGTCGAGCAGATCGGGATGGGCCTCGGCCACTTCCAGCCCGGAGATGATGGTGGCCAGCGGGCTGCGCAATTCGTGCGACGCGTCGCCGACAAAGCGTTGCTGCGCACGGTGACCCGCTTCCAGCCGGGAGAGCATCTCGTTCATCGTGACGGCCAGGGCCGCGATCTCGTCGTTGCTGTCCGGCACCGGTACCCGCTCGGCCAGATCCGACGTCGAGATGTCGGCCACCCTGGTGCGGATCGCGTCCACCGACTGCAGCGAGCGGCGCACCAGCCAATAGGTCGCCGCCGCCACCACGCCGACGATCACCGGTGCGCTGCAGGCCAACAGAATCGCCAGGGTCCGCGCGGTGGCCTCGACCGCCTCGCTGCCTCCGCCCACCAGCACCGTGTACACCCCGGACCGGGTCGCGACTTTCTGGCCACTGACGCGCATGTCGTCACCGGCCACCGCGTCGTCGGGCAGGCCGCGCCGCAGCTTGAAGTCGAACTGGCTGGCCGGAACCAGCGGCGTCTTGGGGGCGGAGTCGGATCGCTTGACCACGTTGCCATCCGGGCCGAGCAGTTGGGCTGCCACCACCCGCTGGTCGGTGGTCAGCAAATGGTTGTCGAGATCCTCGGGCGAATCGAACTGCAGCGCCTTGGTGATGTCGCGGACCCGTTCGGCCGCGGCGTAATCCACGCCAGTCAGCAACGTGCGGTACAGGATCGCGTCCAGACCGGCGCCGGCCACGCTGAGCGCACACAGCACGACGATCGCCGACACGGCCGCCGAGCGGGCCGAGATGCCCAGGTGCCCGAGGCGCCACCAACCCGCTCGCCCGCCTCGCCGGAATGGCCAGACACCGGATGTTCGCACGTCGTTAATTCTGCAGGCCCCGCGGCCCGGGTGAAAACACCAAGCTCAGCGCGTTCTCAGCGGCCTCTCAGCGGTCGCGTCCTAGCCTGGGACCGTCATGTTCAGTACTGCACGCCCTATGCGTCGTATCGATCGTGCGATCGCACGAATCCTGGTCAGCGCGGCAGTCATGGTCGGCTCCGGTGCCCTGGCGGCGGCGCCGGCGGGCGCCGACCCGAGTCCGTTCAGCACCCTCAGTTCGAGCTGCAACCAGACGGCTCCCGCGGGCCGCGACGCGCTCCTGCAAGGGATCCGGCAAGGCATCGCCGACTGGTCGCCGGGCGCACCGCAGACCTCGGCCCGCACCACGTGCGGCGCGCATCCGGCTCCGACGGCCGGCTGATCGGTCAGCCGCTGTCCGCGACCGACGGAACGGCCGGGGCGTCGTCGGCGCCGTTGTTGCGCGCGCCGTTGGTCGCCGATGCGTCCGCCGGCAGCTCGAAGGCCGCCGTCACCGAGCCCACCGCCGCCATCGCTGCGTTGCGTTGCGCCTCCATGCGGGCCAGCGCGGTCTCGGTGAAGACCGACAGCCCGAGATCGGGGTTGTACCCGTGGATTTCCTTGACGTCGAGCTGGGCCAGGAAGTAGACGATCTCCTTGGAGACCACCTGGCCCGGGACCAGCACCGGGAAGCCCGGCGGGTAGGGCACCACGAAGGTCGTCGACACCAGGGTCTTGCCCTCGGCCAGTCGCCGCCCGGCCATGCCGATCAGCACGTGTTCGCGGTCGGACTCCTCGTAGCCGGCGTAGAACGCCGAGCGCATGTCGCCGAAGTTGCACTCGTCGACGGGCCGGAACGCCACGTCGAATTCGCTGAAGTCGGGCAGATGCGGCAGATCCTCGGTGATCTCCTCGACGTGACGCTCCTGCAGCGCCCGGTCTGCGACGCTGGCCGCCTTCTCGATGCGGTCGAAATCGGTTGCCACCCTTCGCAACACGTCGAGAAGGTAATGCACGCTGGACCAGGTGACGCCGATCGTGAAGATCAGCAGCACGCTGTTGATCGACGTCTTGTTGATCTGGATGCCGAACCGCTCCATCAGGATCTTTTCGCGGAAGTCGTAGCCGTTCATCCCGGTGGCCCCCACGAACAAGGTCACCCTCGTCGCGTCCAGCACGAACTGGTCGGAGCGCCAGGCCTCGTTCCACTCGGCCAGCGCCCCCTGCCTGACCTCGCGGTAGGAACTCACCGAGGACTCCCGGAATTCCTCTGGCACCAGGTCGGATTCGTCGAGGATGCGGAACCATTTGCTGATCAGCCGGTCTTTGCGCACCCGGTGCCGGAAGACCAGCGCCATGTCGTAGACCTGCCGGACCAGTTGGAAGCCCTCGATGTCGACCTGCCGGCGGGCCAGGTCCAGTGACGCCAGCAGCTGCTGATTCGGCGAGGTCGACGTGTGCGTCAGGAACGCCTCAGCGAAGGAATCCCGGGTCAGCGCGTTGAAATCCTGGTCCCGCACGTGGATCATCGACGCCTGCCGCAGCGCCGAGAGCGACTTGTGCGTGGAGTGCGTGGCATAGACGCGCACCCGGGCGGTGGCCGGGTCGGGCATCAGCTCGCGCTCGATCCACTCCGACCGGTCGACCCCGTCCATGGTGGCGGCCCACTTCCGGTATTCCGCAGCGTATTCCGGCGAGGCCAGCATCTGCTCCAGGCGCTCGGCGGACACCATGGCGGTCCGCTGCCGGGCCCACGGCACGGCCGTGGCGAACGCGTACCACGCCTCGTCCCACAAGAAGCAGATGTCCGGCTTGATCGCCAGCACCTCCTGCATGACCTGCAGCGGGTTGTAGACCACGCCGTCGAAGGTGCAGTTGGTGAGCAGCAGCATGCGCACCCGGTGCAGCTGTCCGGCCGCCTCCAGGTCCAGCAGCGTCTGCTTGATGGTGCGCAGCGACACCGCGCCGTAGATCGCGAACTGCGGCAGCGGATAGGCGTCCAGGTACAGCGGATAGGCGCCCGCCAGCACCAGGCCGTAGTGGTGCGACTTGTGGCAGTTGCGGTCGATCAGCACGATGTCGCCCGGCCGGGTCAGCGACTGCACGACGATCTTGTTGGCGGTCGACGTCCCGTTGGTGACGAAGTAGGTGTGGTCCGCGTTCCACGTCTTGGCGGCCTTGTCCATCGCCTTCTTGATGTTGCCGTGCGGATCCAGCAGCGAGTCGAGGCCGCCGGAGGTGGTGGACGTTTCGGCCATGAAGATGTTGCGGCCGTAGAACTCCCCCATGTCCTGCAGCGACCTGGAGTTGAAGATGCTGGCGCCGCGCGCGACGGGCAGGGCGTGGAACTGGCCTACCGGCGCGGCGGCATACGCGCGCAGCGCGTCGAAAAACGGTGTGGCGTAGCGGTTTCGCAGCCCGGCAAGCACCGTGCTGTGCAGGTCGGTGACGTCGTTGAGCCGGTAGAACGTGCGGTCGTAGACGTCGGGCTCGGTGTCATCGCCGGCCGCGATCGACTCGTCGGTCAGCAGATACAGGTCGATGTGGGGCCGCAGCTCCCTGATCCACTCGCCGCACTCCACCCAGTCGTTGGCCCGATCCGGAATGACCCCGTCCGCATCCTCGTTGGGCCCCAGCAGTGTGTTCATCAGCGGCAGCCGGTCCCGGGAACGCAGCGGCAGGTCGTCGCGAATGATCGCGGCCTGAATCTCGCCGTTCAGCGCCACCGCGGTGATCGCGTCCTCGACGCTGGGCACCACCAGGATCTCGAACTGTACGTCGTCGGACGCGCAGCGCAGCGCGCGCAGGCACTCGGCCAGGCTGTCCGGGGCGGTGCCCGGGGCGTCGTCGGCGAGCAGCACCGTGTAGAAGTGCTGCTGCTTGGCCTGGGCGACCAGCTCCTGGTCGTCCAGCGGCGCGGAGGTGTCGAAAAGCCCTGCGCGGTCACCATATTCACTCAACAACCGCACGGCCAGCGAGACCTCCTCGGTGAGCCGCACCGTGGACAGGCTCTCCAGGTGGGCCCGGAAGATCGCCAGGTTCTCCGCACCGGGGTACAGCCAGTACCGCTCGTAAGCGCCGATGCGATCCATCAGGCGCTTCACCCGCGCCACGTCGTGGGTCTTGTCCAGTCCGGCGAGGTCCACCTCGGCGAGGTGACGGCAGGCGTCGTCCAGCAGGTTCCAGGTGTCGACGCGGGCGTAGGACGGGTTGGCGACGGCCGCCAGTGCGGACACTCGTAGTCGTCGCGGCTGGGTGCTGTATCGAATCATGACCTCACCTGTTCTTCTCGGATCGCCGCCGCTGACGTGCCGCTCGTATTGTGAACCCGCGGCGCCACGCCTCGTGGTCGTTTCACCTCAGCTTGCTCAGCGATCCGCCTCGTCGTCGCCGTCCACGACCTCGCCCCGCGGGCGCCGATTACCCCGCGCGCCGTCCGCCCACCGCAGCATGGGCAGCTCGAGGCGACGGACCGGCGACTCGGTGACGTCGCTGAGCGAGCGCACCACGCCCTGCGTCAGCCCCATGATCGCGGCCATCACCGGCAGCAGCGGCTGCAGCGGCCTGGCCGCCGAACGGACCGTGCTGATGCGGCGGGCGACGGCCACCCGTTCGGCGCAGTGATACAGCCACGCGCCCACCCCCAGCGCGTAGATGGCCAGCACCGAGGCCACGATGGCCAGGCCGAAGGCGGCGCAGATCACCGCACCCAGCACCACCGTCGCGGCCAGGATGGCCGCCACGAGCAGGCGCAGCTCCAGCCGGGTCATGGTTGCGGTCCGTGGTCCTCCGGTGTGGTGTCGGAACCCACCGCGCCGCGGACCGCCTGGGCGGCGGCCCTGATCTGCGGTGTCACCAGCATGACGTGGCCGAGCACCCCGTTGACGAAACCCGGTGAGTCGTCCGTGGACAGCTCCTTGGCCAGCTGGACGGCCTCGTCGACGGCGACCGGCTCCGGCACGTCGTCGGCGTAGAGCAGCTCCCACACCGCGACCCGCAGAATGGCGCGGTCCACGGCGGGCAGCCGGTCCAGCGTCCAGCCCTGCAGATGCGAGCTGATCAGGTCATCGATGTGCGCGGCGTGTTCGCCGACGCCCCGGGCCGCCGCGGCCGTATACGGCTGCAGGGGCGCGACTTCGGGGTTCGTCTCGGCGAGCCCGGTGCGGACGTCGACGACCTCCGCCGGGCTCAGCCCGCGGGCCTCGGCCTCGAACAACAGGTCGACGGCGCGCTTGCGGGCCTGGTGGCGTCCCCGCACGGGTCTGCTCACGCGTTGACGCGCCCCAGGTAGCTGCCGTCGCGCGTGTCGACCTTCAGCTTGTCTCCGGTGTTGATGAACAGCGGCACCTGGATCTCGGCACCGGTCTCCACGGTGGCGGGCTTGGTGCCAGCGCTGGACCGGTCGCCCTGCAGGCCCGGCTCCGTGTGCGTGACCTCCATCTCCACCGACACGGGCAGCTCGAGGTACAGCGGGGCGCCGTTGTGGAACGCCACCTGCACCGGCAGGCCCTCCAGCAGGAACCGCGCGGAATCGCCGACCAGCGACTCGGACAGCGGGTGCTGCTCGTAGTCCTCGCTGTCCATGAACACGAAGTCCGAGCCGTCGCGGTACAGGTACGTGGCATCGCGCCGGTCGACGGTGGCGGTCTCCACCTTCACGCCGGCGTTGTACGTCTTGTCGACGACCTTGCCGGAGAGCACGTTCTTAAGCTTGGTCCGCACGAAGGCCGGGCCCTTGCCCGGTTTGACGTGCTGGAACTCGACGATCTGCCACAGCTGGCCGTCGATCACCAGCACCAGTCCGTTCTTGAAATCGGCAGTGCTTGCCACGGTTCGGTATATCTCCTCAGACGTTGGACAGTCGCTACGGAACTGTCTGTAACTTGTCGGCCAGTTTAGAGCGCTCCGCGACCGCGCCCCGCGGGCCGGGGTCGGGCCGTGACGCGCGAAACGCCGTTAGTGGTGGACGTGTTCGGGGCCGACCGCGGCGTGCTCGTCCGGCGACGGCAGCGGCTTGATCATCGTCAGCAGCGGGACGTGCAGCGTGACCCCGCTGGCGAACGGCATGTGGATCGCGAAGTAGACGATCTGCATCTCCAGCCGCATCTCCCGAAGGGGCTGGGCATACATGTCCCACCGGAAATCCCGCAGGCGCGCCAAACCCCGTGCCACCCCGTTCACGCACCCGACTGTACTCGGGCGCGCAACCCCGGCAAAGCCGTCCAGCGACGTCCGGCTACGTCAAAACGGCGAGCTCCTTGGGGAACTTGGTCAGCAGTTCCGGGGGCGTGCCGAGGGTTTCGTCCGGCACCACCAGCGTGTCCTCGATGCGCACGCCGCCGCGGCCGGGCAGGTAGACGCCGGGTTCCACGGTCACCACGGATTCGGCCAGCAACGTGCCGGTGGACGTGGCGCCGATGCCCGGCGCCTCGTGGATCTCCAGCCCCACGCCGTGGCCCAGGCTGTGGCTGAACTGATCGCCGTAGCCGGCGTCGGCGATCACCCGGCGGGCCGCTGCGTCCACCTCGCGCAGGTCGGCGCCCGCGTGCAGCGCCTCCCGGCCGGCCCGCTGCGAGTCGGCGACCAGCTGGTAGATCTCCAGCTGCCAGTCCGCGGCCTTGCCGAGCACGAAGGTGCGGGTCATGTCGGAGTGGTAGCCGCCGACCAGCGCACCGAAGTCGATCTTGACGAAGTCGCCGCCCGCCAGCACCGCGTCCGTGGGGCGATGATGCGGGATCGCCGAATTCGGCCCAGCGGCCACGATGGTCTCGAACGAAATCGCGTCGGCGCCGTGGTCGAGCATGAGGGCCTCCAGCTCGCGGCTGACCTCGCGTTCGGTCCGCCCCGGCCGCAGGCCGCCCCGCGCCACCAGGTCGGTCAGCGCCGCGTCGGCGGCCTCGCACGCCAGCCGCAGCAGGGCGACCTCGCCGGCGTCCTTGACCTCGCGCAACGCCTCGACGGTTCCGGCGGCCTTGACCAGCTCGGTGGTCGCCTTCCGCTCCTGTAGCTCGCGGGCCAGGGCGTCGAATCCGTCGACGGTCACCACGTTGCTTTCGAAGCCCAGCTTCTGCGCGCCGGCCGCGGCGGCGTGCGCGGCCAGGTGGCGCCCCAGCGCCCGCTCGATGGCGACGTCGAGGTCCGGCGCCTGCTCGGCGGCCTGGGTCCGGTATCGGCCATCGGTGGCCAGCACGGGGCCGCGATCGTCGGCGAACACCAGCAACGCGCCGTTGGACCCGGTAAAACCGGAGAGGTAACGGACGTTCACCAGGTCCGTGACCAGCAGCGCATCCAATCCGCTGGCCTCAAGTCGCGCTCTGAGCCTGTCTCGACGCTGTGAATGTGTCACAGGTCTTGACGGTACTCGCTACGCTTCTGGGCCATGAGTAACTGGATGCTGCGCGGATTGGTCTACGCCGCGGCGATGGTCGTCGTCCGATTGTTCCAAGGTGCACTGATCAACGCGTGGCAGACGCAGGCCACCCTGTTCAGCGTGACGCTGCTGCTGTTGTTCGTCATCGGTGTGGCCGTGTGGGGGGTTCTCGACGGCCGCCGCGACGCCATCGACAACCCGGATCCGGATCGTCGCGGCGACCTGGCGATGACATGGCTGCTGGCCGGGCTGGTGGCCGGTGTGCTCAGCGGGGCCGTCTCCTGGCTGATCGCGCTCGTCTACAACGGCCTGTACACCGGCGGGCTGCTCAACGAGGTGACGACGTTCGCGGCCTTCACCGCGCTGTGCGTCTTCCTGCCCGGCATCATCGGCGTGACCATCGGGCGCTGGCGGGTGGACCGCAATCCCCCGCCGCGCCGGCCGGGCACCGACGAGGACCGGGCCGACACCGACGTGTTCTCCGCGGTGCGCGCCGACGACGCCCCCACCGGGGAGATCCCGGCGCAGACGTCCGGCGCCCAGGCCGAGGCGCGGACCGCGGCGGTCGCCACGGCCGAGCGCGAGGCGCCCACCGACTCGGTGGCCACCACCGAATCACCGACCGAAACGATCGCCAAGCCCGAGGACGACCCGAAGACCGAGGTGATCCGCACCGGCGACGAGCACACCAAGCCGGGCACCGAACACGACAAGGGCTAGCCGCCGGCGCCGGGCTCCCCGGCCAGATAGCGCAGCGCGAGCAGATAGCCCTGCACCCCCAGCCCGACGATCACTCCGGTCGCGACCGGGCTGAGGTAGGAGTGTCGCCGGAACTCTTCGCGCGCATGGACATTGGAGATGTGCACCTCGATCAGGGGCGCACTCAGCTCCGCGCACGCGTCGCGCAGCGCCACCGACGTATGGGTCAGGCCGCCGGCGTTGAGGATCACCGGCTCGCCGGCGTCGGCCGCGGAATGAATCCAGTCCAGCAATTCGGCTTCGCTGTCGCTTTGCCGCACAACGGCTTTGAGGCCGAGCGCGTCGGCTTCCCGCTCGATCAGCGCCGCCATCTGGCCATGGGTCGTGTCGCCGTACACGTCCGGCTCGCGCCGGCCCAGCCGGCCCAGATTGGGTCCGTTGATGACGTTCACCGTCGTGGTCATGACGCCTCCGCGAGTCCGGCATAGGCCGCCGCCAGCAGCGACGGGTCGGGGCCGGCCATCCGGCCCGGCTTGCCCAGGCCGTCGAGGACCACGAAACGCAACACCCCGGCCCGTGACTTCTTGTCTCCCGCCATGTATTCCAGCAACTGCGGCAGCGCGTCGGCGTCGTAGCTGACCGGCAGGCCGAGCGCGGACAGGATGGTGCGGTGCCGCCGGGCGGTGGCGTCGTCGAGGCGGCCGGCCAGCCGGGCCAGCTCGGCGGCGAAGACCAGCCCCACCGACACCGCGGCGCCGTGCCGCCATTGGTAGCGCTCGCGACGCTCGATGGCGTGCCCCAGAGTGTGACCGTAGTTCAGGATTTCGCGCAGCTCCGACTCTTTCTCGTCGGCGGCCACCACTTCCGCCTTGACGGCGATCGCGCGGCGGATCAGCTCGGCCAGCACGTCACCCGACGGGTCGACGGCGGCCTGCGGGTCCGCCTCGATGAGGTCCAGGATCACCGGATCCGCGATGAATCCCGCCTTGACGATTTCGGCCATCCCGGCCACAAGTTCGTTGTGCGGCAACGTCTGCAGCGTGTCGAGGTCGACCAGGACGGCGTGCGGCTGATGAAACGACCCGACCAGGTTCTTGCCCGCGTCGGTGTTGATCCCGGTCTTGCCGCCGACGGCCGCGTCGACCATGCCGAGCAGCGTGGTCGGCACATGCACGATGTCGACGCCGCGCAGCCAGGTGGCCGCCGCGAATCCGGCGACGTCGGTGGCCGCGCCGCCGCCGAGGCTTATCAGCGCGTCCTTGCGCCCAATCCCGATGCGGCCCAACACTTCCCACAGGAAGCCCACCACCGGGAGGTCCTTGCCCTCCTCGGCGTCCGGGATTTCGATGCGGTGCGCGTCAACGCCCTTGTCCGCCAACCGGCTTCGGATCACCTCGGCGGTCTCGGTCAGCACCGGTTGATGGACGATGGCCACCTTGTGCCGGCCGCCGAGCAGTTCGTCCAGCTCACCCAGCAGGCGGGTGCCGACGATCACCGGGTAGGGGGGGTCGACGGCCACCTCGATGGTGACCGGATCGCCGTTGCGGGTCATGTGGCCGCCCCGGCGGGAGCCTGCAACCGCGAGACGATGTAGCGGACCACCGCTCCGGGGTTGCGCCGGTTGGTGTCGACGCGGATGGTGGCCGCGCGCCGGTACAGCGGGCTGCGCTCGGCCAGCAGCGCGCGGTACTTGTCGGCGCGGTCGGGGCCGGCCAGCAGCGGGCGCACGGCGTTGCCGCCGGTGCGGCGCACGCCCTCGCTGGCGCTGATCTCCAGATAGATGACGGTGTGACCGGCGAGCGCCTCGCGCACCCCCGGGCTGGTCACGGCGCCGCCGCCGAGCGACACCACGCCGTCGTGGCCGGCCAGCGCGGCGCGCACCACGTCCTCCTCGATGCGGCGGAATTCCGGCTCGCCGTCGGTGGCGAAGATGTCGGCGATGCGGCGCCCGGTCTGCTGCTCGATGGCCACATCGGTGTCCAGGAAGTCGACGCCGAGGGCCTTGGCCAGCCGCCGGCCGATGGTGGACTTGCCCGACCCCGGCAGACCCACCAGGACGGCCTTGGGAGCCATTACGCGGTACCCCGGGCGGCCGGCGCCTCCCGCTCGGCGACCGCCTGCCGGTAGGACTCCAGGTTGCGGCGGGTTTCGGCCAGCGAGTCGCCGCCGAACTTCTGCAGCGCGGCCCGCGCCAGCACCAGCGCCACCATGGCCTCGACCACCACGCCGGCGGCGGGCACCGCGCACACGTCCGAGCGCTGGTGGATCGCGACGGCCTCGTCGCCGGTCGCCATGTCGACCGTGGCCAGCGCCCGCGGGACCGTGGAGATGGGCTTCATCGCGGCACGCACCCGCAGCGGCTGGCCGTTGGTCATGCCGCCCTCCAGGCCGCCCGCGCGGTTCGTCGAGCGGACCACGCCGTCGGGCCCGGGGTACATCTCGTCGTGGGCGCGGCTGCCGCGGCGGCGTGCGGTCTCGAAGCCGTCGCCGATCTCGACGCCCTTGATGGCCTGGATGCCCATGACGGCGGCCGCGAGCTGGCTGTCCAGCCTGTTGTCCCCGCTGGTGAACGAGCCCAGCCCGACGGGCAGGCCGAGGACCACCACCTCGACGACGCCGCCGAGCGTGTCGCCGTCCTTCTTGGCGGCCTCGATCTCGGTGATCATCGCCTCCTCGGCGGCCTTGTCGAAGGCGCGCACCGGGCTGGCGTCGATCGAGGGCAGGTCGGCCGGGCCGGGCGGCGGGCCGTCGTAGGGCGCCGACGGCCCGATCGAGATGACGTGCGAGAGCACCTCGACGCCGAGCGCCTGGCGCAGGAACGCGCGGGCGATGGTGGCGGCCGCCACGCGCGCCGCGGTCTCGCGGGCGCTGGCCCGCTCCAGCACCGGCCGGGCGTCGTCGAAGCCGTACTTGAGCATGCCCGCGTAGTCGGCGTGGCCCGGCCGCGGCCGGGTCAGCGGCGCGTTGCGCGCGCTGTCCGCCAGCTCGCCCGGGTCGACCGGGTCCGCGGCCATCACGGTCTCCCACTTCGGCCATTCGGTATTGCCGATCTCGACGGCGATGGGCCCGCCCAGGGTGACGCCGTGCCGCACCCCGGACAGCACGCTCACCGCGTCCCGCTCGAACGCCATCCGGGCGCCGCGGCCGTAACCGAGACGACGACGGGCCAGCTGTTCGGCGATGTCGAGGGAGGTGACCTCCACACCGGCGACCATGCCTTCGAGCACGGCCACCAGCGCGCGGCCGTGCGACTCCCCAGCAGTGATCCAACGCAACACGGGTCCCATCTTCCCATGTCGACTTCCGAAAAGCCGATTCGCGCAGCCCGCGGCGGTAGTGGGGTGCGGCCACTATCCGGAGGCGGACAGCGCCAGATGCGCCAACCGGCGGCCCGGGGCGGCGTCCACGAGCGCGCGGGTGTACTCCGCGGCCGGCGCCGCGAACACCGCCGCGGTGTCCCCGCGTTCCACCACCCGTCCCGCCCGCAGCACCACGACGCGATGCGACACCCGCCGGACGACCGACAGGTCATGGGAGATGAACAGATACGTCAGGCCCAGCTCCTCCTGCAGCCGCTGCAGCAGGCCGATGATCTGTTCCTGCGTCACGACATCCAGCGCCGACAGCGGTTCATCGAGCAGCACGATCTGCGGTCGCACCACCAGCGCGCGGGCGATCGCGACGCGTTGGCATTCACCGCCGGACAGCTCGGCGGGCCGCCGGTCGAGCTTGTCCAGGCTCAGCCCGACGCCGGCCATCGCCTCCGAGATACGCAGCGCCCGCCGACCCCTGTCGGCCAGCCCGTAGGAGCGCAGCGGGCTCTCCAGGATCTGACGGACGGTCCATCGGGGGTCGAGCGCCGAACCGGGGTTCTGATAAACGAACTGGATGTCCTGCCAGTGCTCGCGCCGTCCCCGCGCCGACAGCGAGGCGATGTCGCGGCCCAGCACAGAAACCGTCCCCCGGCTGGGCTTGAGCAGGCCGACGATCATCTTCGCGGTCGTCGACTTGCCCGACCCGGACTCCCCCACCAAGGCCAGCGTCTCGCCGCGCCGGACGGTGAAGGTCAGGTCCGCCACGGCGGTGTGCGTGTCCCGGGCGCCGACCCGGAACTCCTTGGCGACGGCGGCGACCTCGATGACGTCTTCGGAACCGGCGTGCGCGACGTCCGGCTGCTGTGCCCCGAGCCGACGGATCAGGTGCGCGGCGTACTCGGTGCGCGGCGCCGCGACGATCGCGTCGGCCGCGGCATCTTCCACGACGGCGCCGTCGCGCATCACCACGATGCGCGACGCATGATCGGTGGCCACCCCGATGTCGTGGGTGATGAAGACGACGGTGGTGCCGTGCTCGGCGACCAGCCGGTCGAACACGGCCAAGACGTGGCGCTGGACGGTCACATCGAGGGCGGACGTCGGCTCGTCGGCGATCAGCAGCTCGGGATTGAGACCGAACGCGATCGCCAGGAGCACGCGCTGACGCATCCCCCCGGACAGCTCACCGGGATACTGCTTCAGCCGTTGCGCGGCGCGGTCGATTTCGACCCGGTCCAACAGGTCGACGCAGCGCTGCCGGATCTGGCGCCGGGAGAGCCTCTCCCCTTTCAGGGTGAAGACCTCGGCGAGCTGAGATCCGATGGTGCGCACCGGGTTCAGCGACGTACCGGGATCCTGCGGAACCAATCCGACGGTGCTGCCCCGCAGCCCGCACCACTGGCGCTCACTGAGGCCGAGCGCGTGGCGGCCACCGATGGCCAGCGACCCCGCGGTGATCGTCGCGGCCGGCGGTAGCAGCCCGAGCACCGCGTTCGCCAAAGTGGTTTTGCCCGAACCGGATTCGCCGACCACGGCGACGAATTCTCCCGCTGCCACCGCCAGATCGAGGTGGTCGAGGGCCACCTTGGGCGGATCCCCCGGGTAGGTCACGGTGAGGCCGGACACGTCGAGCAGCGGTGGGGCCACGGTGTGTTCCTTCCGTTCAGATCCGGTTGGACGTCAGCGCCCGGCGGCTCACCACACCGAGCGCCAGGATCACCAGCAGGACGACGGCGCCGGGCAGCGTGGTGAGCCACCACGCGGTCGCCAGGTAGCGGCGGCCCTCGGCGACCAGCAGCCCCCACTCCGGTGTCGGCGGCGGGGCGCTGTAGCCGAGATAACCCAACGCCGAGATCAACAAGATCGCGCTGCTGAGATCGATGACGGTCAGGGCGATAACGACCCCCGCCGCGTTGGGGACGATGTGGCGGCGGATCACCGACCAGCGGGTCTCCCCGGACAGGAAGGCCGCCTCGACATAGTCCAGCGCCCGAACGCGTAGCACCTCGGCGCGAAACACCCGGGCGAAGACCGCGATCGAACCGATGCCCACACCGATGCCAACCGACAGCGGGCCCGGACCGTAGGCGGTGACGATCCATACGGACACCAGAAAACCCGGCAGCGCCAGCAGCACATCGGCAAATCGCATGCCGACCGCGTCGACGACCGGCCCGGATACGCCGGCGAGGACGCCGACGACGCTGCCGATCAGCAGTCCCACCGCCACCGCCAGCCCGGCCGTCGCGATGGTGTGCGAAGTCCCGTAGATGACCCGCGTCAGCACATCGCGGCCCAGATGGTCGGTGCCGAACCAGTGCGCCGAGCTGGGCGGCTGAAACTTGTCAACGGACTTTCCCTTCAACGGGTTTCGGCCGGTAAACAGCCCGGGAGCGACCGCCCATGCGGCGACCAGGATCAGTAAGGCCGCGGACAGCCGCACCGACCAGGACGCCGAACGCCGCTCGCGGCGGGCGGGTGCCGCGACCGCGCTCAACCGAACCTGCCCAGCCGGGTGGTGAAGCCGCGGCGCTGCAGCTTGGTGACGCGCGGATCCAGCAGCGGATAGATCAAGTCGACCACGAGATTCGCCGCGACGATGACCACCGCCGTCAGCAGCACCAGGCCTTGGATCAGCGAGATGTCCTGGTTGGAAACCGCCTGCAGCAGGACGGCACCCAAACCGGAACGAGAGAACACGGTTTCGGTGACCACCGAGCCACCCAGTAACGCACCCACCGTCGTCGCGGTCACGGTCAGCGCCGGCGCGGCGGCGTTCTTCAGCACGTGCTTGCGGATCACCCACCCGGGTGTGCCGCCCTTGGCGCGCGCGGTGTTGATGTGCGGAAGCGCCAGTGTGGCATCGATGTTCTTGCCCAGCACCTGCGCGATCGGCGCCGAGATGGGCACCGCGAGCACCAGCGCCGCGACCACGAGCGAGGTCACAGATCCGTCCGGAAACAGCGATATCAGCCCGAGCTGCACCGAAAAAACCTGCAGTACAACCAATCCCAGCCAGAACGTCGGAATGGCGCCGAACAGCGGCGGAATCGCGCGCACCAACGACCGCACCGGCGCGCACGTGGTCGCCAGCACCGTGATAACGGCAGCGAACAGCAGCGCGAACACGGTTGCCGTGGCCGCCAACTTCACCGTCTCGCCGATCACCCCGCCGATGCGATCGGTGACGGACTGACCGCTGGACAGCGAAAAGCCGAAATGCCCGTGCAGCACCTGATTCAGCTGCGAGAAGTACTGCACCCACAACGGCCGGTCATAGCCGTAGAACGCCCTGACCTGGGTCACGATGTCGGGGTTGAAATAGCCCTCGCCCTTGGCCACGAAGATTGCCGCGGGATCGGTCGGCAGGATGCTGACCCCCCAAAAGACGACCGTGAAGGCCACCAGCAGCACGATCGCCGACTGGCCGACCCGGGTGGCGATGTAGGTGACCATCGGCTCAGGCCTTCCACGCGCTCTGCAGCAACGGCTCGGTGTAGCGGGTGAACTCCACGTGGACATTCGGCGCGGCGGCGTGAACCTGCACCTCGTCCCAGAGCACCAACGCCAGCTGGTCGTCGATGATCTTGCGCTGTTCGCGAGCGACGATGTCTTTGAGCCGGGCCGGATCGGTCTCCTTGAGCTCTTCCTCCGATAGCGCGATCAGATCGTCGTTCTTGGCGAATGTCAGGTTGCTCTTCGGGCGGCCGAACAGCAGGCCCAGGCCGATGTTGTATTGAATTCGGGTGCCGAACAGCGGAGTCGACTGTTGGCTGCTGGAGGCGTTGAAGAACGTCGTATCACCCGCCCGGTTCTGCAGGACGACGCCCAGTTCTCGCCACTGCGATTCGATGAACTCGAACGCCGGGCGGAACACCACACTCTGGTTGGACGCCGCCAGCGTCAAATTCAGCTTCTTACCGTTTTTTTCGCGCACACCGTCGCTGCCGGGTCGCCATCCGGCCGCATCGAGCAGGCTGGCCGCCCGCTCCGGTTCGTATCCGATGTCGGCGCTCACGTTGGCGAACAGTGGGTCGTCGTGGCCGAGAACGGAATCACTTGCCCGATAACTGTCCGACAGCACCGTATCCACCACCGCTTGGCGGTCGATGCCCAACTGCAGCGCCCGGCGCACCCGCACGTCGTTGACGACCTGGTCGTTGATCCTGAACCCGACCAGGTTCGCGGTCTCGGCGGGTGCTGCAACCGAGATCACCTGCAGTCCACCCTGTTTGAGCGCGGGTTCGTCGGTCGGCTGGATCCCGCGGGCCACGTCCACCTGATGCGACTGGACCGCACCCGCACGCAGGCCCGGTTCGGCGATCACCCGGAAGACGACCTTGTCCAGATAGGCGGCCCCCCGGTTCGGCCACGACGACGGCGCCCACGCGTAATCCGGGCGCTTCGTGAGCACCACCTGTTGGTCGGGAATCTGCGATTGGTAAACGAACGGCCCTGAGCCGACGACATTTTCGATCTTGGCCTGGCGCTGGTAATCGAGGGCCAGCGTCGACGGCGCGCGGATCCCCGCGCGGCTGTAGGACAAAACCTTGTAGAAGTTGGTATTGGGCCGGTTGAGGAACACGGTCACGACGTTTCCGCTGACCTCGCTGTGGTCGTAGCCCACGAAATCGGCGAAGGCCGGCATCTTCTTGCCCGGGTCGCCCTTGCCGAGCTGGTCGAAGTTCGCCTTCACCACCTCGGCGGTCAGCGGTGTCCGGTCACTGAATGTCACCCGGTCGCGGATCGTGAAGGTGTACCGGGTGGCGTTCTGGTTGCGCGAGAAGGCTTCTGCCAGCCACCCGTGCACCGTGTCGGTCTTCGGGTCGACGTACACCACCCGGTCGAGCACCTGGAACATCAGGTTGTTCGCGCTGTAGTTGGCCGCCATGGTGTCGGTGACGAACTGGACATCGGAGTAGGTCAACGTGCCACCGCGCACCGGCGCCCCGGTGGGCCCGGTGCTGGGAGCGTGCCGGTGGCTCGAACACCCCGCCACCACGAGGGAGAAGACCACGCCCAGCATCGCCGCGCGCGTCGCTGCCTTCGACATCCGGGCCGCGTCAGAAGAAACTGGTGTCGGGCAGCGCCGTGCCGTTGACGGCGATGTCGCCCAGCACCCGCGCCTTGTAGATCGTCGGGTTGTGCGAGAACAGCGTTCGCAGGTTTCGCCAGTGCCGGTCCAGCAGCGCCGAGGCCTGAACGGCCGACGCACCCCCGGCGTCGAAAACGCGGGACGCCGCCCGCAGCGCGGGCTCCTGGATCGCAACCTTGACCCGCGCGGCGGCGATCGACGCCGCGGCTTCCAATTCGGGATCGATCCCGGTGCCGCGCGCGGCCTCCAGCGCGGGTGCGAGGTCGGCCGCCGCGCTGCGCACCAGCGCTTGCGCGGAGTAGGCGACCGCGTCGATCTCGCCGACGATCTGCAGCAACTGCGGGTCGGCGGTCGGCGTGTCGGTGCTGGCAAAGGTGTAGGTGCGGCGCCGCCCACGCACCAGCGCCGCAGCATCCGCCGTCAGGCTGCGCAGGATGCCGGCGGCCACCGCATGCAGGTACAGCTGCACCAGCGCACCCCGGGCGCGGTTCACCCCGATGGTGGCGCCCAGCGGGAAGACTTCATCGGCCGCGACCGAGACATCATTGAAGACCGTTGTCCCGCTTCCGGTTTGACGCTGGCCGATGCCGTCCCAATCGTCGAGGTGCTCGACGCCGGCCCGGTCCACCGGAATCACAACGGCGGTCGGGGCGCCGTCATCGTCCTGCGCGGTGATCCGCAGGTAGTCGGAGAACTGCGCGCCGGTGCTGTAGAACTTCCTGCCGCGCAACCGCAACCCGTCCTCGGTGGCCACCAACCGCGTGTCGCGGTTGGTGCCGCCCACGGACTTCTGGCTCTGTTCGGCGTTGGCGCCCCCGATCAATCCGCCCTCGGCCACCACGGCGATCCAGCGGTCGCTGCCGACGCGTCCGGGCTTGACCTGGAGCTCCTCGACCAGCGCGTAATGGATCCGCAAAATGTGCGCCAGGTCGGGGTCGGCGGCGGCCAGCGTGACGAGAAAGTCGAAGAACTCCGGCACCGTGAAGCCGGCACCGCCGAGTTCGCGGGCCAATCGCACCGCGCCCAGCCGATGGTCGCGAATGAGTTTGAGCCCACGCAGCGGCGGTTCGGTTCCCCCGTCGGCCAACCGCAGGCGATAGTCCGCGGCGATCTCGGCGAGCGCGTCGCCGATCACCTGCGGGCCTGCGGGTGTGTCGTGGCGGTGAACTCCAACGGACATGTGTGACAAAGCCTTCCGGATGGGTCCGTGCCGCGGCGATCCACGGCAGCCAGCCCCAAAACCTATGCGCCGCCCACTATGCCGACAACGGTTTATAGCGTCACAATTTTTAAGTGGAATGGCGTGTGGTCAGCCATCTTCGAGTCGGCGTTGCACGCGCCGGTTGCGTCGCGCGTGCCCGCACGTAACGTCGTGACTCATGCCTGTCACGCTGTCCGTCGGGATCGAGGTCGCCGGCGACGGGATCGGCGACCAGCCGCCCGTGCGGGGCGTCGCCGGGCTGGCGCATCGCCTGGAATCCGCCGGTGTGCACTACTGGGTGATCGGCGCCGACCGCAACGAACCGCTCGGTGCCTCCGCCCTGGACGCGTCGCTGATCGCCACCGTCGCGGCCCGGCACAGCACCAGGCTGGGCCTGGTCGTGGCCGCGTCCGCGCATCGCGACCACCCCTACAACCTCGCCCGCCGGTTGCTGTCGGTCGAGCACGCCGCGCCAGGGCGCGTCGGCTGGTTCGCCCTCGATGCAGACCGGCGCATCGGGCTCAACGCGGTTGCCGACACCTGGACCGGCGCCGCCCTCGGCCCGGCGCACACCGCGGCGGCGATCGAGGCGGTGCGAACGCTGTGGCGCACATGGCCCCATGCATCGCTGGTGGGTGACAGCGAGGCCGGCGTTTTCGCCGACGCCGCACAGATTCGGCGGGCCGACGTGCGAGGCACCTATCGCATCGCCGGGCCGTTGAACGTGCCCGGTTCGCCGCACGGCGACCCGCCGGTGTGGCAGCAGGCCGGTGCCCCCACTGCGCACCCGGACGTGGTCGTCGTCGAGGACGGCGAGCCTGTCCCGGACGGCGCCGTCATCCGCGTGCGGTCGGTCGATCACGCGGCGCTGGATCGGGTGGCGGCCACGCCGGGCGTCCGCGGCGTGCTGTTGCGGGTGCCACCGGACTCCCTGACAGCGGTGCTCGACGACGTGGTCGCCGCGGCGCAACGACGGGGTGTTGTGGCCACACCCCGCGCCGGCACACTGCGACAGCAGCTTCGGCTACCCGCGCCCGCCGTCCCCGACCTGTCGGCACACCGCCGCGCCTTTGACGGCGCCCCGAATGCGGGAGCCCGCCTGTGAGCAGCCACGAGCGCCGGCTGACGCTCAACGTCAACGTGTTGAACCTGGGCATTCACACCGCATCGTGGCGCCGGTCGACCGAGGCGCCCGCCGCGTTCACCGATCCCGGGTACTACGTGCGAATGGCCGAGATCGCCGAACGCGGAACCCTGGACGCGCTGTTCCTGGCCGACGGGCCCGCCTTGCGCGATCACCCGGCTCTGCGCCCGTCACAGGCCCTGGAGCCGAGCGTGATCCTGGCCGCTGTCGCGGCAGAGACGGAGCATCTCGGGCTCATCGGAACGTTGTCCACGACATTCAACGACCCGGTGGAGCTGGCGCACCGGTTGCTCAGCCTCGATCACCTCTCCAGTGGGCGCCTCGGCTGGAACGTCGTCACCACGTATTCCGAGGCGGCCGGCGGCAACTTCGGTCTCGCCGACCTGCCCGACCGGCAGACCCGATACCGGCGCGCCGCGGAGTTCGTCGACGTGGTGCTGGCCTTGTGGCGCGACGCCGCGGCCGGAGGGGGCGGCATCGACCACCGCGGCGAATTCTTCGGCGTCACCGGGTCGTTGCCGCAGGGCCCCTCCCCGCAACGGCATCCGCTGCTGGTGCAGGCCGGCGGGTCGCCGCAGGGCCGGGACCTGGCCGGCCGGGTCGCGGATGCGGTGTTCAGCGCGGAACTCGACCTGGACGCCGGTATCGAGCACTACCGCCACGTCAAGGACGCCGCCGTGGCGCACGGTCGCGGCCGTGACGCGGTACGCATCCTGCCAGGACTGATCACCACCATCGGCAGCAGCCGCGCCGAAGCGCAGCGGCGCTACGACGAGCAGAACGAGCTCCTGCCCGCCGGCCACGACGTTGAGCGGTTGTCACAGACCCTCGGGGCGGATCTGTCGGGACTTCCGCTGGACGAGCCCATCCCCCCGCAGCTGCTGGGGGCCGTGCCGGACCCGTCGAAATTCGTTGGCTCGCTGGGTTTTCGGGAGTCGGTCGTGCGTCTGGTGACCGGCCGCGGGCTGACGCTGCGGGAGACCCTCCGCGAGTTCAGCGGCTCGGGCCACCGGGTGATCGTGGGGTCGCCGGTCGACGTGGCCGACACCATCGAGCGGTGGTTCCGAACCGGTGCCGCCGACGGCTTCAACCTGATGCCCGACGTCTTCCCCGACGGTCTGGAGGTGTTCGTCGACGAGGTGGTGCCGATTCTGCGGTCCCGCGGGCTCTTCCGCACCTCGTACACGGACAAGACGCTGCGCGAACGGCTCACCGGCGACCGGTACGTCGCCGCCGCGTGAACCCAAGAGAGAAGGTGCACCGTGCCCGCCGATAAGGGTCAATTTCTCTGGTACATACCGAATACCGTCGAGCCCGGCCATCGCGGCGACGACACCGTCGACGGCTGGGGAAGCCTGGACTATTCGGTCGATCTGGCGCTGCGCGCCGAGCAACACGGCTGGGAAGGCGCGCTGATCGGCACCGGCTGGGGACGGCCGGACACCTTCACCGTCGCGACCGCGATCGCCGCGCGCACCACCAACTTCGCCCCGCTGGTGGCGGTGCGGCCCGGGTATTGGCAGCCGGCGCATTTCGCCAGTGCGGCGGCGACCCTGGATCGGCTCAACGGCGGCCGGCTGCTGATCAACGTCGTCAGCGGCGCCGATGATCTGGCCGCGTACGGCGACACCGAAGTCGACAAGGGCCGCCGCTACGACCGCACCCGCGAATTCATCCGGCTGGTTCGCCGCCTGTGGAGCGAGGACGACGTCACCTTCCGGGGCGAGTTCTTCGGCGTCGAACACTCGACGCTGCAGCCGCGCCCGCTGGGTGCGGAAGACGGCCGCTACCCGAAGCTCTACTTCGGCGGCGCATCGGCGGCCGCCGAGCAGGTCGCCGCGACCGACGCCGACGTCCAGCTGTTCTGGGGCGAGTCGCTGGACGGCATCGCCGAGCGCATCGACCGGCTGAAGTCGTTGTCCCACAAGCTCGGTCGCGAGCACGCGCCGCTCGAGTTCGGCCTGCGGGTGACGACGCTGGTGCGCGACACCTCCGAGCAGGCCTGGCGCGACGCCGAGGCGAAGGTCGCCAAGCTGGCCGGCACGCCGACCATGCTGCTGCTGCACGACCCGGCCGGGTCCGAGGGCCAGCGGCGGCTCAACGACCTCGCCGGGCGCAGCGAGGTGGTCGATTCCTGCCTGTACACGACGCCGAGCAAGTACGGCGGGGAGGGCGCCGGGACCACCTGGCTGGTCGGCTCGGCCGCCGAAGTCGCCGCCGCGCTGCGCAAATACGCCGATCTCGGGGTCACCCATTTCGTGCTGTCGGACACCCCGTACCAGTCGGAGACGGTCAGGCTCGGCGACCAGCTGCTGCCGCTGCTGCGCCCCACCGCCGTCCCGCACTGAGGGCATCAGTACAGCGTCAGCCCCACCGCCGCCGCGCTGGCCAGACACATCGACGGGCCGTGCGGCACCGCGGCACCGGCGCGCCGGGCAGTCCGGACCAAACCGACCGCCGCGGTCAGCAGCGGCGCGCCCAGCGCCGCCAGGAACCACGCGCCGACCCCGAAGCAACCGGTCAACGCGCCCAGGCCCAGGGCCAGCTTGACGTCGCCGGCGCCCATTCCGTCCGGCGCGGCGCAGTGCACCACCAGGTAGATCGCGGTCAGCGCCGCGGTTCCGCCCAGCGCCGCGGGCCCGCGCCCGGCCAGCGTCGCGGCCGCCAGGATCGCCGCGGCCCCGGTCAGCGTCAGCGCGTTGGGCAGGCGGCGTTCGCGGATGTCGTAGCAACTCAACGCCGCCAGCCAGGCCAGCACCAGGCACGCGCACGCAATCCGCATGCGCGGCAGGCTATTGCGGCGCGGTCAGCGCGCAAGTCATCGCCTCGCGCGGGGCGGGCCGCCCGGTGAACTGTTCCACCTGCGCGAAAGCCTGGTGCAGCAGCATCTGCAGGCCGCTGACCACCCGCCCGCCGGCGGCGCCGACCGCGGCGGCCAGCGGCGTGGGCCACGGGTCGTAGACGGCGTCCAGCAGCACACCGATGCGTGCGAAGGTGCCGGCGTAGCGTTCGGCGATGTCCGCCGGAATGGTGCTGACCAGCACCTCCGCGCCCGCCACCTCATCGGCCAGCCCGTGCCCGTCCAGGTCGCAGAAGCGGGTCGGCACGCCCAGCTCGTCGCCCAGGCCCAGCAGGCGGGCCGCCTTATCGGGGTTGCGGGCCACCACGGTGATGCCGGCGACGCCCAACTGGGCCAGGCCGGCGACGGCGGCCGGCGCGGTGCCGCCCGATCCACAGACGAGCGCCCATCCCGAGGTCCGCTTTGTTGACGCGAGCGCCCCGGCGACCCCGTCGATGTCGGTGTTGTCGGCGCGCCACCCCGCCGGGGTGCGCACCAGCGTGTTGGCCGATCCCACCCGCTGCGCCCGGTCGGTGCGCTCGTCGGCGAATCGCAAAGCGGCGAACTTGCCGGGCATGGTCACCGACACCCCGACCCATTCGGGGCCCATGCCGCCGACCACGCCGGGCAGCTGCTCGGCGTCGCATTCGATGCGCTCGTACGTCCAGTCGGCCAGGCCCAGCGCGCGGTAGGCGGCCAGATGCAGCTGCGGGGACTTCGAGTGGGCGATCGGCTTGCCGAGCACGGCCGCCTTGCGGGGGCCCGGGCTAACGGGGCGTGCTGTCGAGGACACCGTTGCGCTTAGCCAGCTCGATGTTGGCCAGATGTTGTTGGTAGTCGCGGGTGAACAGCGTCGTGCCCTGGGCGTCGATGGTGACGAAGTACAGCCAGTCGCCGGGCTGCGGGTGCTCGGCGGCGTTGAGCGCGTCTGTGCCGGGCGAACAGATCGCGGTGGCCGGCAGGCCCTGCGACACGTAGGTGTTCCACGGCGTCTTCTGGGCCCGGTCGGCGTCGCTGGTGGCCACCTCGCGGCGGTCCAGCGGGTAGTTGACCGTCGAGTCGAACTCGAGCGTGTGGTGGGCGTGCAGGCGGTTGTAGATGACCTGCGCGACCTTGGCGAAGTCCTGGGAGTTGGATTCCTGCTGCACCAGCGACGCCACCACCAGGATGTCGTAGGGCGACAGGCCCATGGCCTGTGCGGTGTCCACCAGCCCGGACTTCACGTACTCCTCACCGCCGGCGCCGATCAGGGTGGCCAGGATGCTCTCCGGCGACGCGGACGGATCGATGTTGAAGGTGCCGGGCGCGATCAGGCCCTCGATCCGGCGGTGGTCCTTGCCGAGCTCACCGACGGGTTCGGTGGCCCATGGCGGCACCGCCAGCGCCAGCGGAGAGCTGTTGGTCGCCGCCGCGCGCAGATCCTCCGCCCGGACGCAGTGCGTGTCACCGTCGAGATCCACGCAGGTGGCGCGCGAGATCAGGGTCAGGATCCCCGGCGTCACCACGTTGGTCTTCATGTCGGTGGTGTCGTCGAGCTGGCGGCCCTCCGGGATGACCAGCCGGCCCACCCGGCTCTTCGGGTCGGTCAGCCGCGCGACGGCGTTGGCCGCCGGGATCTCGGTGCGCATCCGGTAGAAGCCGGGCTGGATCGAGTTGATGGCGCTGTTGCCGTGCGCGGCGTTGACGAACGCCCGCACCGTCTTGATGACCTGCTCTTTTTGCAGCGTCTCGCCGATGTTGGTGGTCGAGTCGCCGGCCTGCACCTGGATCACCAAGTCCCGCTTGCCGCCACCGCTGTAGTCGTCGCCGGGCCCGAACAGCGTGTGCCACAGCCTGCCGCCGAGGAAGACACCGGCGACCACCACCACGACGAGCACCGCGAGCGCGATCTTGCCGGCGAACCGCCGCCGACGGCCCCGCTCGGCCCGTTTCCGGGAGACGCGGCTCGACCTGCGCCGCGACGGCGCACCCACCGCCTCGGGCTCGGCCCGTTCCCGCCGTGCGCTGTCAACCATCGCTGAGCTCCCCCGCCACCGCCGCGCGACGCTGATCCAGCCAACTCTGCAGGATGGCCACCGCCGCCGCCTGATCGATCACCGCACGCTGTTCCTTGGCCCGCACACCCGCCGCGCGCAGCGAACGCTGCGCGGCCACCGTGGTCAGTCGCTCGTCGGCCAGCCGCACCGGAACGGGCGGCACTCGGCGGGCCAGCACTTCCGCCAGCGCGTCGGCCACCTCGATCGCGTCGATCGCCGACGGGCCGGTGCGATCGGCCAGCGTGCGCGGCAGCCCGACGACGACCTCGACGGCCTCGTATTCGGCGGCCAGCGCGGCCAGCCGCCGCAGGTGTTTGCCGCCGCGGTCGCGGCGCACGGTCTCGACCGGGGTGGCCAGGATCGCGTCGGGGTCGCTGCAGGCCACGCCGATGCGGACGCTGCCCACGTCGATGCCGAGCCGTCGTCCCCGCCCGGGGTCCTGGTGGGGATCGCCGGGCCGGTCAGGCGAGCGGTGCTGTGTCAAGGCCACTCAATCGACCCGCGCTATCACGGCGATCTCGGACCGGACCGCGTCCAGCGCTGCGTCGATGCCGCTCGGATCCTTGCCGGAACCCTGCGCCAGGTCCGCCTTGCCGCCGCCGCGGCCGTCGACAGTCGCGGCGAGCTGCTTGACCAGGTCGTTGGCCCGAAGGCCGAGGTCTTGGGCGGCCGGGTTGGCGGCGACGGCGTAGGGCACGGACCCGCTTTCACCCTCGGCGATCAGCGCGACCACCGCGGGATCGCTGCCCAGCTTGCCGCGAATGTCACCGACCAGGGAGCGCAGATCGGCCGCCGTCATTCCGCCGGACATCCGTTGCGCCACGACCCGGACGTTACCGATGCGCTCCGCGCCTGCCGCGGCGTTGGTGGCGGCGGCCCGCGCGCCGGCCAGCCGCGCGCGTTCGAGTTCCTTCTCCGCCGCCTTGAGCCGCTCCACCAGGTTGGCCACCCGGGCGGGCACCTCGTCGGAGGGCACCTTCAGCGACGACGCCAGGCCCGCCATCAGCGCGCGTTCCTTGGCCAGGTGCCGGAACGACTCCAGCCCGACGTAGGCCTCCACCCGGCGCACCCCGGAACCGACCGAGGATTCGCCCAGGATGGTCACCGGCCCGATCTGCGCCGAGTTGTGCACGTGGGTCCCGCCGCAGAGCTCCAGCGAGAACGGGCCGCCGATCTCGACCACCCGGACCACGTCGGGGTAGGCCTCGCCGAACATCGCCATCGCGCCCATCGCCTTGGCCTTCTCCAGCTGCTCGGTGAAGGTGTGCACCTCGAAGTCGGCCTGCACGGCCTGGTTGGTCACCTCTTCGACCTGGGTGCGCTGCTCTTCGGACAGCGGACCCTGCCAGTTGAAGTCGAACCGCAGGTATCCCGGGCGGTTCAACGACCCGGCCTGAACGGCGTTGGGCCCCAACACCTGTCGCAGCGCGGCGTGCACCATGTGGGTGCCCGAGTGCCCCTGGGTGGCGCCCCGGCGCCACTGCGGGTCGACGGCCGCGACGACCGTGTCGCCCTCCACGAATTCACCCGATTCGACGTTGACCCGGTGCACCCACAGGGTTTTGGCGATCTTCTGCACGTCGGTGACCGCGGCCCGCGCGCTCTGCCCGGCGCCCGTTCCGCTGATGGTGCCCTCGTCGGCGATCTGACCGCCGGCCTCGGCGTACAGCGGCGTGCGGTCCAGCACCAGCTCGACCCGGTCGGCCCCGTCGGTGCCGTGGGTGACCACCGGGACCCGCTTGCCATCCACGAAGATGCCGAGAATCTTTGCCTCGGAAGTCAATTCGTCGAAGCCGGTGAACTCGGTGGGCCCGGCGTCGACCAGCTCCCGGTAGGCGGTCAGGTCGGCGTGTGCGTGCTTGCGCGCGGCGGCGTCGGCCTTGGCGCGGCGGCGCTGCTCGGCCATCAGTTCCCGGAAGCCGATCTCGTCCACCTGCAGGCCGGCCTCGGACGCCATCTCCAGCGTGAGCTCGATGGGGAACCCGTAGGTGTCGTGCAGGGTGAAGGCATCCGAACCCGAGATCGCTTTCGCGCCAGAGGCTTTGGTGGTGCCAGCCACCTCGTCGAACAGCTTGGAACCCGCCGCCAGGGTGCGGTTGAACGCGGTCTCCTCGGCGACCGCGATGCGCCGGATCCGATCGAAGTCGGCGACCAGCTCCGGATACGACGGGCCCATCGCGTCGCGCACGGTGGCCATCAGATCGCCGACGATCGGCCCCTCGATGTCGAGCAGCCTGGCCGAGCGGATCACCCGGCGCAGCAGCCGGCGCAGCACATAGCCGCGGCCGTCGTTGCCGGGGGTGACGCCGTCGCCGATCAGGATCGCCGCGGTGCGGCTGTGGTCGGCGATGACCCGGTAGCGCACGTCGTCGTCGTGGTTGCCGGCGTCGTATCCGCGCGGCGCCCGCGCCGCCGCGGCGTCGATGACGGGCCGCAACAGGTCGGTCTCGTAGACGTTGTGCACGCCCTGCAGGATGAAGGCGACCCGCTCCACACCCATGCCGGTGTCAATGTTCTTGCGGGGCAACGGCCCCAGGATCTCGAAGTCGGCCTTGCCGGTGCCCTCGCCGCGTTCGTTCTGCATGAACACGAGATTCCAGATCTCGATGTAGCGGTCCTCGTTGGCGATCGGGCCGCCCTCGACGCCGAACTCGGGCCCGCGGTCGTAGTAGATCTCCGAGGACGGGCCGCACGGGCCGGGGATGCCCATGGACCAGTAGTTGTCCTCCATGCCGCGGCGCTGGATGCGATCCTCCGGCAGCCCGGCTATCTCCTGCCACAGCCGCACGGCCTCGTCGTCGTCGAAAAACACCGTCGTCCAGATGCGTTCGGGATCCAGGCCGTAACCGCCCTGCTCGACACCGTTGGTCAGCAGGGTCCAGGCCAGCTCGATGGCGCGCCGCTTGAAGTAGTCGCCGAACGAGAAGTTGCCGGCCATCTGAAAGAACGTGTTGTGCCGCGTGGTGATACCGACCTCGTCGATATCGGGGGTGCGGATGCACTTCTGAATGCTGGTGGCGGTCGAGTATTCGGGGGTGCGCGCGCCCAGGAAGTAGGGCACGAACTGGACCATGCCCGCGTTGACGAACAGCAGGTTGGGGTCGTCGAGGATCACCGATGCGCTCGGCACCTCGGTGTGGCCCGCCTTCACGAAATGATCAAGAAACCGCTTCCTGATCTCGTGTGTCTGCACTTTCGAGTCCGCTTCTTTCCGTTACTTCGACGTCTGGCTCCCAGCCTATTCGCCGGGGCACGGCAAGCCCGTCTCACGACGCATTTCGACCGCTCACAGTACCTGCCCCGGCGCGCCGGGCACCGAGCCGCTAGCCCTGCAGAAAGCTCAGCCGGACCGAGCGCTGCGGGTTGTCCCGGTTCAGGTCGACCAGGACGATGCTCTGCCACGTCCCCAGCATCGGCTCACCCGCCGACACCGGAACCGTCACCGACGGCGCGACGAGCGCCGGCATCACGTGGTCGGCGCCGTGGCCCGCGGAGCCGTGCGAATGCCGGTAGCGGTCGTCGCGCGGCAACAGCCGTTCCAGCGTGTCGACCAGGTCGTCGTCGGAACCGGCACCCGTCTCGATGATGGCCACCCCCGCCGTGGCGTGCGGGACGAACACGTTGCACAGGCCGTCGCCCCGCGACCAGCAGAAGCCGCGCACCGCCTCGGTGAGATCGACGATGCGGCGGCGCGAGGTGTCCACGTCCAACACATCGGTATGCACCCGGCCAAGCCTACGGCGCGTGCGTCGGGGCCAGCCAACCGTTTGTGAGCCCGACCACATTTGGGCATTGCGGCGGGTTATCGGCAGGAGGAAGGTAGCGGGTGGGACCGGTGGCGCCACCGGGGCGCCGCCCCGACATAGGAGGGGTCGACCGTGTACGCACGCTCCACCACCATCCAGGCGCAACCCCTGTCGGTCGACATCGGCATTGCGCACGTTCGCGACGTCGTGATGCCCGCGCTCACCGAGATCGACGGGTGTGTCGGACTGTCGCTGCTGGTTGACCGGCAGTCGGGCACCTGCATCGCCACCAGCTCGTGGGAGACCATGGAGGCGATGCGCGGCAGCGCCGAGCAGGTCGCACCCATCCGCGACCGGGCCGCGCTGATGTTCGACGGCAGCGCGCGGGTCGAGGAGTGGGACATCCCGTTGCTGCACCGCGCGCACCCCTCCCGCCCGGGCGCGTGCGTGCGCGCCACCTGGCTCAAGGTGGTGCCGGATCAGCTCGACCGGTCGCTGGAGTTCTACCGGATGGCGGTGCTGCCCGAGATGCAGAACCTCGACGGGTTCTGCAGCGCCAGCCTGATGGTCGATCACCCCGCGTGCCGGCGGGCCGTGACGTGTTCGACGTTCGACTCGATGGAGGCGATGGCCCGCAACCGCGACCGCGCCAGCGAACTGCGCAGCCGCCGGGTGCGCGAGCTGGGCGCCGAGGTGATCGACGTGGCCGAGTTCGAGCTGGCGATCGCGCACCTGCGGGTGCCCGAGCTGGTCTAGCACCGCTGCGCGCTAGCCGCGCTTGCGGCGGATGATCGCGCGCAGCCGGTCCAGCCGGCCCGCCATCTCGCGCTCACCGCCGCGCCCGGTGGGCCGGTAGTAGTCGACCCCTGCCAGCTCATCCGGCGGATACTGTTGCGCGACAACCCCATCCGGGTGGTCGTGGGAGTACTTGTAGCCCTGCGCGTTGCCCAGCCCCGCCGCACCCGAATAGTGGCCGTCGCGCAGATGGGGCGGAACCAGACCGGCTTTGCCGGCCCTGATGTCGGCCATCGCCGCGGCCAGCGCGGTGGTGACCGCGTTCGACTTCGGCGCGGTGGCCAGATAAATCGTGCAGTGCGCCAGCGTGAGCTGCGCCTCGGGCATGCCGATCAGCGCCACCGTCTGCGCGGCCGCCACCGCGACCTGCAGCGCGTTCGGGTCGGCCATGCCGATGTCCTCGCTGGCCAGGATCATCAGCCGGCGCGCGACAAACCGTGGGTCCTCGCCGGCGATCAGCATGCGGGCCAGGTAGTGCAGCGCGGCGTCGACGTCCGAACCGCGCACCGACTTGATGAACGCGCTGATGACGTCGTAGTGCTGGTCGCCGTCGCGGTCGTAGCGCACCGCGGCCTCATCCAGCGACTGCTCGACGGCGGCGACGGTCAGCTCGCCGTCGGGCTCGGCCGCCCGTACGGTTTCAGCGGCGACCTCCAGCGCCGTCAGCGCGCGCCGGGCGTCGCCCGCGGCCAGCCGCACCAGCAGGTCGACCGCCTCGGGGGCGACCGCGATCTGGCCGCCCAGACCGCGCGGATCGTCGATCGCGCGCTGCACCACGGCCCGGATGTCCTCGCCGCTCAGGGGCCGCAGCTGCAGGATCAGCGAGCGCGACAGCAGGGGCGCCACCACCGAGAACGACGGATTCTCCGTGGTCGCCGCGACCAGCAACACCACCCGGTTCTCCACGGCGGACAACAGCGCGTCCTGCTGGGTCTTGGAGAAGCGGTGCACCTCGTCGATGAACAGCACCGTCTGCTCACCATGAAGGAGCGCGGTACGAGCCTTCTCGATCACCGCCCGAACGTCTTTGACACCGGCCGACAGGGCCGACAGCGCCTCGAACCGGCGGCCGGTCGCCCGGGAGATCAGCGCGGCCAGCGTGGTCTTGCCGCTGCCGGGCGGGCCGTACAGGATGGCCGACGCCACGCCCGAGCCCTCGACCAGCCGGCGCAGCGGAGACCCGGGCGCCAGCAGGTGGTCCTGCCCGACCACCTCGTCCAGCGATGCCGGACGCATCCGGACCGCCAGCGGTGCACCGCCCGACACGCCCAGCCCGTGATCGGTCGGCTGCGGCGCACCGGGGAGGTCGAACAGACCGTCGGACACGGTTTCAGGCATACCACGGCGGGCGGACACCCGCGCCGGCCCAGGCGCGCGGGCGGCAAGCCGCGCGTGCCGCCCGCATCTTTGCTAAGTTCCGAGTTTGCCAAGTTGCGCGCGCGTTGCCTCCCAGGACACTTCGCCACCCGAGGAAATCCGACAGCAAGGACGGACATGAGCCAACCTCCCGAGCATCCGGCAGAACCCCAGGGCAGCAACCCTCCCGGCTACCCGCCGCCGGGCTACGGCGCACCCCCACCGCCGCCTCCGGGTTATGGCACACCTCCCCCGCCGCCGGGCTACGGACCGCCGCCCGGATACGGCGCGCCCCTCCCGGCTACGGGCCGCCCCCGGCTACGGCGGCCCACCCGCGTTCAGCATCGGGGACGCGTTCGGTTGGGCGTGGAACACGTTCACCAAAAATGCTGTGACACTTATCGTTCCGGCCCTCGCATACGCGGTGTTGTTCGCCATCGCCTCCACCCTGATCGGCCTGAGCCAGGACATGGGCACCACGACGAGCAGCTCCGACGACGACTACTTCACGTTTACCGCGAACCTCAACGGCGGCGGGATGGCGCTGCTGATCCTCGGCTATCTCGTCGCCTACCTTGTGGGGGCGTTCGCCCAGTCCGCGTTCCTGTCCGGCTGCCTGGATCTGACCGACGGCCGCCCGGTGACCATCGGGTCGTTCTTCAAGCCGCGCAACTTCGGCATGGTGTTTCTGGCGGCGCTGCTGGTGGGGATCCTCACCTCGATCGCTTCGATGCTGTGCTTCCTGCCCGGCCTGATCCTGGGGATCTTTGCCCAGTTCACCATCCCGTACGCGATCGATCGGTCCGAGCAGCCCATCAAGGCGCTCACCTCCAGCTTCTCCACCGTCGCCGCGAACTTCGGCAACGCCCTGCTGGTCTGGCTGGTCGAGGTCGCCGCAGTCATCGTCGGTTTCCTGGCGTGTGGCGTCGGCGTGCTGGTGGCGGTCCCGGTCGCCGCCCTGGTCGGGATCTACGCGTACCGCAAGTTCTCCGGTGGCCAGGTCGTCGCGCCGCAGCAGGCGGGATACCAGGCCGGCCCGCCGCCGGGCACCCCACCGGGACACGCACCGGCCTGAGGCTGCGCGCGGGTCTGTCGTATCACGGCGCGGTAAGCCGCAATTGCGGCGCGCTGCGCCGCGTCCGCGCGTGTGATGGGATCAGCGATTATGAGCATCAAAGTTGCGCTGGAGCACCGCACCAGCTACACCTTTGACCGGCTGGTCCGGGTGTATCCGCACGTGGTGCGGCTGCGCCCGGCGCCCCACACCCGTACGCCCATCGAGGCGTACTCGTTGCGCATCGAGCCCGACGAACACTTCATCAACTGGCAGCAGGACGCGGTGGGCAATTTCCTTGCCCGGCTGGTATTTCCGACTCCGATGCAACGACTGAGCATCACCGTTGGGCTGATCGCCGAGCTCAAGGTGATCAACCCGTTCGACTTCTTCATCGAGGACTGGGCCGAACGGTGGGTCCCCGCCAACGGACGGGCCGGGCTGACCTACCCCCGGGAGCTGGCCGACGACCTGGAGCCCTACCTGCGTCCGGTCGACGAAGCGGGTCCGGACTCCAGCGGCTCGGGCCCCGGCGAGCTGGTCCGGGACTGGCTGAACAATTTCTCGGTGCCCGCCGGCACGCGCACCATCGACATGCTGGTCGAGCTCAACCACGCGATCAACGCCGACGTCGCCTACAGCCTGCGGATGGAACCCGGTGTGCAGACGCCGGATTACACGCTGCGCGCCGGCGTCGGCTCGTGTCGCGACTCGGCCTGGCTGCTGGTGTCGATCCTGCGCGAGCTGGGGCTGGCCGCCCGCTTCGTGTCCGGCTACCTGGTGCAGCTGGCCTCCGACGTCGAGGCGCTCGACGGGCCGTCGGGACCCGCCGCCGACTTCACCGACCTGCACGCCTGGACCGAGGTGTACATCCCGGGCGCGGGCTGGATCGGGCTCGATCCGACGTCCGGGCTGTTCGCGGGCGAGGGCCACATCCCGCTCGCGGCGACGCCGCACCCGACGTCGGCGGCACCGATCAGCGGGGGGACCGAACCCTGCGCCTCGACGCTGGAATTCTCCAACACCGTCACCCGGGTGCACGAAGATCCGCGCGTCACCCTGCCCTACACCGACGACGCGTGGCGGACCATCCACGACGTCGGCCGGCGCGTCGACGAGCGGCTGGCCGCGGCCGACGTCCGGCTGACCATCGGCGGTGAGCCGACCTTTGTTGCGGTGGACCTTCCCCCAGACGGGCCGGCCGAGGAATGGACCACGGCCGCCGACGGCCCGCACAAGCGGGAGCGCGCCTCCGAGCTGGCCGCCCGGCTGAAGTCCGTGTGGGCGCCGGGCGGCGTGATCCAGCGCGGGCAGGGTCGCTGGTATCCCGGAGAACCGTTGCCCCGCTGGCAGATTGCGCTGCATTGGCGCACCGACGGGCGTCCGCTGTGGGCGGACGACACGCTGCTGGCCGACCCCTGGAGCCCCGCGGCGCCATGCCCCGTCGACGGCGAGGCGGCCGCCCGGCTGCTCGCCGGGATCGCCGACGGCCTGGGCCTGCCCGCCTCGCAGGTACGGCCGGCCTACGAGGACCCACTGCACCGGCTGGCGGCCGCAGTCCGTGAGCCCCAAGGGGTTCCGGTGGAGGCCACCGACGACCTGGAGGACGACTCCCCCGCGCGCCGCGCGGCGCTGCTCGCCCGCCTCGACGAATCCGTCACGGCCCCGGCCGCATTCGTGCTGCCACTGCACCGGCGCGACGATGACCTCGGATGGGCCAGCGCCGACTGGCGGCTGCGCCGCGGCCGTATCGTGTTGCTGCCCGGGGATTCCCCGGCGGGGCTGCGGCTGCCACTGGACTCGATCAGCTGGAAACCGCCGCGCCCGTCGTTCGATGCCGATCCCCTCACCGTCGGCGGCGCCCTGTCGACGGAGTCGGCAGGCGCCGTGCTCGTCGACCCCGACGGCGCGCCGCCGACCGCGCTGGTCACCGAGATTCGGGACGGGCTGCTCTTCGTCTTCATGCCGCCCACCGGGGCGCTCGAGCACTACGTCGATCTCATCGCCCGGGTCGAGGCCGCGGCGGCGAAGGCCGGCTGCCCGGTGGTGATCGAGGGTTACGATCCCCCGCCGGACCCGCGGCTGCGCTCGACGACCATCACCCCGGACCCCGGCGTCATCGAGGTCAACGTCGCACCCACCGCCAGCTTCGCCGAACAGCACCGGCAACTGGAGACGCTGTACGCGCAGGCCCGGCTGGCCCGCCTGTCCACCGAGTCCTTCGACGTGGACGGCACGCACGGCGGCACCGGCGGCGGCAACCACATCACCCTGGGCGGCGTGACGCCCGCGGACTCACCGCTGCTGCGCCGCCCCGACCTGCTGGTGTCGCTGCTGACGTACTGGCAGCGCCACCCGTCGCTGTCCTACCTGTTCGCCGGCCGGTTCGTGGGGACCACGTCGCAGGCGCCGCGCGTGGACGAGGGCCGCGCCGATGCCCTCTACGAACTCGAGATCGCGTTCGCCGAGATCGCCCGGCTGGGCGGCGGTGGCGCCACCAAGCCGTGGGTGATCGACCGCGCGCTGCGCCACCTGCTGACCGACATCACCGGCAACACGCACCGCGCCGAGTTCTGCATCGACAAGCTCTACAGTCCCGACAGCGCCCGCGGCCGGCTCGGCCTGCTGGAGCTGCGCGGCTTCGAGATGCCGCCGCACCTGCACATGGCGATGGTGCAGTCGCTGTTGGTGCGCTCACTGGTCGCGTGGTTCTGGGACGAGCCGCTGCGCGCGCCGCTGATCCGCCACGGCGCCAACCTGCACGGCCGATACCTGTTGCCGCACTTCCTGATTCATGACATCGCCGACGTCGCCGCGGACCTGCGCGCGCACGGCATCGCGTTCGAGACCAGCTGGCTGGATCCGTTCACCGAGTTCCGGTTCCCGCGCATCGGGACCGCGGTGTTCGACGGCGTGGAGATCGAACTGCGCGGGGCCATCGAGCCGTGGACGACGCTGGGCGAGGAGTCCATCGCGACGGGCACCGCGCGCTACGTCGATTCCTCGGTCGAGCGCATCCAGGTCCGCATCATCGGGGCCGACCGGCACCGTTATGTGTTGACGGCCAACGGCTATCCGGTGCCGTTGCTGGCCACCGACAATCCCGACATCCACGTGGGCGGGGTGCGGTTCAAGGCCTGGCAGCCGCCCAGCGCGCTGCACCCCACCATCTCGACCGACGGGCCGTTGCGGTTCGAGCTGATCGACCTGACCACCGGCACCTCGCGCGGGGGCTGCACCTACCACGTCGCCCACCCCGGCGGGCGGGCCTACGACACGCCACCGGTCAACGCCGTGGAGGCCGAGGCGCGCCGCGCCCGCCGCTTCGAGGCGACCGGCTTCACGCCCGGCAAAGTCGACCTGTCCGGCATCCGGGAGAAGCAGGCCCGGATCTTCACCGATGTCGGCGCGCCGGGCATCCTCGACCTGCGCCGCGTGCGTACCGTTGCGCAGTAATGACGTTTGCGGACATGACATTCGGCACCGGCGCACCGGCTGGGCCCGGCTCGGTGGCCGGCGCCGCGCGCTATGACGCCGACCGCCTGCTGGCCGGATACCGCGCGGCACGGGCGCAGGAGGCGCTCTTCGATCTGCGGCACGGCCCGGCGAGCGGCTACGACGAATTCGTCGACGAGGACGGCAACGTGCGCCCGGCGTGGGCCGAGCTGGCCGACGCCATCGCGGAGCGGGGCCGCGCCGGGCTGGACCGGCTGCGCTCGGTGGTGCACGACCTCATCGACAACGACGGCATCACCTACACCGACGTCGAACCCGGCGGCCGCGGCCAGGAGCCCCGGCCGTGGCAGCTGGACACCCTGCCCATCGTGCTGTCCGCGGCCGACTGGGAGGCGCTCGAGGCCGGCCTGCTGCAGCGGTCGCGGGTGCTCGACGCGGTGCTGGCCGACCTGTACGGTCCGCGCAGCCTGCTCACCGAAGGCGTCCTGCCCCCCGAGCTGCTGTTCGGCCACCCGGGGTACGTGCGCGCGGCCAACGGTATCGAAATCCCGGGCCGCCACCAGCTTTTCATGCATGCCTGCGATGTGAGCCGGCGCCCGGACGGCGCGTTCGTCGTCAACGGCGACCGCACCCAGGCGCCCTCGGGGGCCGGGTACGCGCTGGCCGACCGGCGCGTCGTCGCGCACTCCATCCCCGACCTCTACGAGCGCATCGCGCCGCGGCCGACGACGCCGTTCGCCCAGGCGCTGCGGCTGGCGCTGATCGACGCGGCACCCGACGACGCCCAGGACCCGGTCGTGGTGGTGCTGTCCCCGGGCATCTACTCCGAGACCGCGTTCGACCAGGCGTACCTGGCCACCCTGCTGGGTTTCCCGATGGTGGAAAGCGCCGACCTGGTGGTGCGCGACGGCATGCTGTGGATGCGCTCGCTGGGCACGCTCAAGCGCGTCGACGTCGTGCTGCGCCGGGTCGACGCCGACTACACCGATCCGCTGGATCTGCGCGCCGACTCCCGGCTGGGGGTGGCCGGTTTGGTGGAGGCCCAGCACCGCGGGACGGTGACCGTGGTCAATACGCTGGGCAGCGGAATTCTGGAAAACCCTGGGCTGCTGCGCTTCCTGCCCGCGATGGCCGAGCACCTGCTGTCGGAGACGCTGCAGCTGCCCACCGCCGGAGTCTACTGGGGCGGCATCGCCGCCGAACGCTCGCACCTGCTGGCGAACCTGTCGTCGTTATTGCTGAAGTCCACGGTCGGCGCGAAAACCCTTGTCGGGCCCACACTTTCGGCGCAGCAGCTGACACAGGTGGCGGCCCGCATCGAGCAGACCCCGTGGCAGTGGATCGGCCAGGAGCTGCCGCAATTCTCGTCCGCGCCCACCGACCACGCCGGCGTGCTGTCGTCGGCGGGCGTCGGCATCCGGTTGTTCACCGTGGCCCAGCGCGGCGGCTACGCGCCGATGATCGGCGGCATCGGCTACGTACTGGCACCCGGATCCGCCGCATATACTCTGAAAACCATTGCGGCAAAGGATGTCTGGGTGCGGCCCACCGAGCGGGCCCACGCTGAGGCGGTCAGCCTGCCGACGCCGGAGGCGCCGGCGAAGACGGCCGCGGGAACCTGGGGCGTCAGTTCCCCGCGTGTGCTGTCCGACCTGTTCTGGATCGGCCGCTACGGCGAGCGCGCGGAAAGCATGGCGCGGCTGCTGATCGTCGCCCGCGACCGGTTCCACGTCTACCGTCATCACCAGCACAGCGAGGAAAGCGAATGCGTGCCGGTGTTGATGACGGCGCTGGGCCGGATCACCGGGACCGACATCGCGGCCGACAGCGACGGCGATCACGCCGAGATGATCGCGATCGCGCCGTCGACGCTGTGGTCGCTCACCGTCGATCCGCACCGGCCCGGCTCCCTGGTGCAATCGGTGGAGGGGTTGGCGCTGGCCGCGCGGGCGGTGCGCGACCAGATGTCGAACGACACCTGGATGGTGCTGGCCGCGGTGGAGCGCGCGCTGGCGCTGAGAAGCGAACCGCCGGACTCGCTTTCCGAGGCCGACGCCCTGCTCACCGGCGCCCAGGCGCAGACGCTGGCCGGCATGCTCACCCTGTCCGGGGTGGCCAGCGAGTCGATGGTGCGCGACGTGGGCTGGACGATGATGGACATCGGCAAACGGATCGAACGCGGGCTGTGGCTGACGGCCTTGCTGCAGGCCACCCTGACCGTCGGCCGCGGCGCCGCGGCCGAACAGACCGTCATCGAGTCCACGCTGGTGGCGTGCGAGTCCTCGGTCATCTACCGGCGCCGCACGGTGGGCAAGATCAGCGTGGCCGCCATGGCCGAGCTGATGCTGTTCGACGCGCAGAACCCGCGGTCCCTGCTGTACCAGTTGGAGCGGCTGCGGATCAATCTGCGGGACCTGCCCGGATCGTCGGGGTCGTCGCGCCCCGAACGCCTGGTGGACGAGATCGGCACTCTGCTGCGGCGGTCCATTCCCGCCGAGCTCGAGCGGGTCGGCGGCGACGGCCGGCGCGCGGAGCTGGCGGAGTTGCTCGCCGCGGTGCATGCCGAGCTGCGCAACCTGGCCGAGGTGATCACCACCACCCAGCTGGCGCTGCCCGGTGGCATGCAGCCGATTTGGGGTCCCGACGCACGACGGGTGATGCCGGCCTAACGGTGCCGCCCGCGGGCGATCCGGGCTAGTTTCGCGCCGCCACCGCATCTTTCACGCCGTGCAGGCGGTGCGGGTCGGGCAGTCGCCGGCGCCGCACCATGTGCACGAGCGCCAGGACCGACAGCGCGGCGGCGTAGATGCACCACAGCGACGCGAACGCCTGGGTGTAGAGGATCGCGACCACGATCAGCCCCACCAGGTTCGCCAACCCGAACACCACAATCGAGCGATAGCCCGACATCAGCGCCGGCCCGATGACGGCGATGACGTAGAGCACCGCCCACACGTAGCCGTCGGAAACCCCGGTCTGGTACTGCAACGCATGCGGACCCTTCGTCACCGTGACCGGTTCGGTGAGCACCACGACGGCCAGGTAAACCGACACGACGGTGCCGAGCACCGCGAACGGCGTCACCCGCAGCCGGGCGCCGCGCGGCTCCAGCATCACGATCGCCCACGGGACCAGCGCGGGCAGCAGCGGCAAGGCGATGAAGACGTAGGCCCGCATCGCCAGGTTGGCCATGCCCGGGGAGACGACGCCGTTGGGCCACACGGCGGCCTCGATGAACTGGTGGACCGCGAACACCGTCGGCAACACCGCGAACGGCACCTCGCGCCAGTGCTTCACCTCACGCAGGGTCGCCACGGCCACCGGCACCAGGGCGGTGCCCACCACCAGGTCCGCCGTGATCGAGAAGCACACCGTGGGTCCCTAGCCGGCTATCGACGCGCGACCGCGGGATTCCGAGGTCACCTCGTCGACCACGGTGTGGATGAACTTCATCTTCTCCAGCACCGTGACCGGCAGCACGAACGGGTACAGGTCGTCGTGGCCCATCGAGCGGTTCACCATGTTCAGCGACCACGACAACGGCAGCCACATGTCGATGATCGTCTGAAAAGCGCTGGGGCCCAGGGCGGGCCGGTCGAAGGTGGCCGAGGCCGGCGCCAGTCCGCACCACGCCGAGGTGTCCAGCGTGTCGCGGATGTGCAGGTAGTGGGCGAACGTCTCGGCCCAGTCCTCGGCGGGATGCATGGTGGCATAGGACGACACGAAGTCCTCCTGCCAGCCCTCCGGAGCGCCCTCGCTGTAGTGGCGGTCCAGCGCCTCCTGATAGTCGGCTTCGTGGTCGCCGAACAGCTCGTTGAAGCGCTGCACGTAGTCGGCGAACGGAGCGATCAGCCGGTAGTAGTAGTAATGGCCGATCTCGTGGCGGAAGTGCCCCAGCAGGGTCCGGTACGGTTCGTCCATCTCGACGCGCAACTGCTCGCGGTGCGCGTCGTCGCCCTCGGCCAAATCGATGGTGATGACCCCGTTTTCGTGGCCGGTCAGCACCTTCTCGTGCGCGCTGGACAGCAGCCGGAACGCCAGGCCGTAGTCGGGATCGCTGTCGCGCCCGACGATCGGCAGCTTCAGCTCGTGCAGCTCGGCGATCAGCCTGCGCTTGGCCGCCTCGGCACGGGCGAACTCGGCCATCCCGACGGTATCGGCGTCGTTGGGCCGTTCGATCGTCAGCGCGCAGGAGGTGCACAGCAGCCGGGGGTTGTTGACCGGAACCAGCCAATTGCATTCGGCAAGAAGCAAATTGGCGCACAGCTGATACTCGCTGGCGTGCACGAAGCCGGCGTGCTCGGTGGCATCGTCCTCCGAGATCACCAGCAACGCCATCTGGTCAAGCGAAAACCCCAGCGCGCTACCGCAATTCAGGCAGGTGGAGTTCTCGAAGGTCAGGCGCTGGCCGCAGTTGGGGCAGGTGAAGTCACGCATGCAGCACTTCGCCTTCGTAGGGCACCACGTCGACGGCGACGTCGATCACGCTGTGCTCGGAGTTGGTGTAGATGATGCCCCGCAGTGGCGGGACGTCCGCGTAGTCGCGGCCCCGGCCCACCACGATGTAGCGCTCGTCGACCATCTGGTCGTTGGTGGGATCGAGCCCCAGCCACTCGAATTGGCCCGGCTGCTGCGGGGTCCACACCGCTGCCCAGGCGTGGGTGGCGTCGATGCCGATCATCCGATCCTTTCCCGGTGGCGGATCGGTGGCCAGGTACCCGGATACGTAACTGGCCGCCAACCCGTTGGCGCGCAGGCAGGCGATCGCCAGCCTGGCAAAGTCTTGACATACCCCTTCGCGGGCGGCCAGAACCTCATTGACCCCGGTGGAAATCGTCGTCGACCCCGACCGGTAGGTGAAATCGGTGAAGATGCGTGACGTCAGTTCGCTCAACACCTCGATCAGCGGGCGCCCGGGGGTGAAGCTGGGCGCCGCGTAGTCGCGGACGTCGTCGGTGATCTCGGGCGGGTTGAGGTCCAGGGTGAACTCGGTCGCCAGCGCGCCGCCGGGCCCGGCCGGCCGGGCGGCCTCCCACGGCTGCGTCGCCGGTCCGCCGGTGTAGAGATCCGGGCCGGGCGGATAGACGTCGACGATCGAGTCGCTGGTCACCTTCAGGACCTCGTGCGGCTCGGTCACGTGGAAATAGGAGCTGATGTTGCCGTAGCTGTCCTCGCTGGTGGAGCTATCGGCGGGGGCCGGGTCGATGATCAACCGATGCGCGACACAACGCTGCCGCAGCGAATCGCGCGGGGTGAGGAATCCGCGACCGTACGAGCTGGTCACGACGTCGGAGTAGCGGTACTCGGTGCGGTGCGTCACCCGGTGGCGGCGCGCGGCCCCGGCGCCCGGTTCGCCTCGTTCTGCTGGCAAGCGCTTCCTCCTCCTCACCGCTGATCTCATCACATGCCGGACGGTCGCGGGGGGTGCGTGGGACGCCCGGTCGCGCATCGTTTGCCGATCCAACGGCATTCGGGCCAAAACGAGAGCACAATCGTGTTGTGGCCACGTGGGGCGAGGTCGCCCGAATCGTTGGTGAGCTGGCACTCACCTCCGAGCCGTCACCGCATGACTGGCGGGTCGGCAAGAAGCTGCTGGCCTGGGAGCGGCCGCTGCGGCCCTCGGAGCGCGAGGCGCTGGAGCGCAACGGCCCCCGACCGCCGCAGGGCGACATCCTCGGGGTGCGGGTGTCCGACGAGGGCGTCAAGTTCGCGCTGATCGACGACGAGCCCGGGACTTACTTCACCACACCGCATTTCGACGGCTATCCCGCGGTGCTGGTCAACCTGGCCGAAATCTCGGTGCGCGATCTCGAGGAGCTGATCACCGAGGCCTGGCTGATTCAGGCGCCGCGGAAGCTGGTTCAGGAGTTCCTGGCCGACTCGCGCTAGAGAGCTCGGACGTGCCGGAGGTCGATGACCCGTTGCAGGTCGTCGACGCACGCGCTGACGACGTCGGCGAGCACCACCTGCGTCCTCTCGCGCGCGCCGGACTGCAGGTCCGCGGCGTGGTGACGGGCCGAGGCCGTGTACGCGCACGCGCCGGCGGGGTCGGTGTCGGCGAGCGCGATCGCGGCCGCCAGCACCACCAGCACGGTCGGCACGGACTGCGGAACGCGCTCGCGGCCACCTTCCGGACTTGGATCCGGGCCCGGCGAGACGGCGCGGGCCAGTTGCAGCACCGAGCCGGCCAGCAGGGCCACGTGCACCGCCTGATGATCGGCGGCGCGGATCGCGGTCCGCAGGCGCCACCGCCGCGGCGCGATCGTGACCACGTGGCGCGCCGTGGTACGCGCCTCGAGCAGCCCGCTGAGTTGTTCGTGCACCCGGTCGACGGCCGTCAGCGGCCAGTCCGGCGGCGGCTCCTTGCGGCCGACGGCGACGTCCGCGGCCCGGGACAGCACGTCGTGCAGCACCCCGAGCACGCCGACGCGGGCATTGCGCAGCACCTTGAGCGGGTCCGCGGGAAACAGCACGACGGCGAAGACGATGGCCACCGCACCGCCGATCAGCGCGTCGAAGATGCGTTCCAGGCCGACGCCGCCGCGGTAGAGGGCCAGCACCAGGATCGCCGACACCACGGTCTGGTTGGCGAACATCATGCCGTGCCCGATGAAACCGCCCCCGATGAAGACCGCGGCGCCCAGCGCCACCAGCGCGGCCACCGCGATGGGCACGTCGCCGGCACCGAGCAGCGCCTGCGCCAGCGAGCCCACCCCGATGCCCAGGGTCACCCCGATCATCATCTGGATGGCGCGCTGCGCGCGCAGCACGTTGCTGGTCGACAACGACACCGCGGCGGCGATCGGTGCGAAGAACGGCTGCGGGTGTTCCAGGACGTCGTGCGCCAGATACCAGGACAGGCCCGCGGCCACCGCGGTCTGCACCAGGTTGAACCAGACCGGCCGCAGCCGTTTACTGCCCGCGCGCGCGGCGGCGAGAACCAGCGATGGCACCGCCCGCCGCGACGCGCCCACCGGCTAGGTCCGGTTTAACTCGAAGAGCGGAATCACCCGGCTGATCTTGGCCTGGGACTCGGCGAACACCGGCGCCAGCTCCGTCAGCTTCGGGACGAGCTCCTCGCGCTCGGCGGGGGCAGTTCGCGCGCCGTCACATCGAACGCGTCGGTCCCGACCTCGATGCGTGCCCGCGGGTCGGCCCGCAGGTTGTGCACCCAGGCCGGATCGAAGGCGGCGCCGTGGAAGGAGCCGATGACGACCAGCTTGTCATCGATGTTGAAATAGGCCAGCGGAGACACCCGGGGCTGGCCGGACTTGGCGCCGGTGGAGGTCAGAAGCAGCAATTCGGCGTCTGCGAACGGCCCGGCGACCTTGCCGCCGTTGGCCCGGAATTCCTCGACGACGTTCTTATTGAACGCCTTGATGGTTGCGGTGTCATGGAAGTCGGTCATGCCCGGTCAACCTTTTCGGGTTTGGCGTCTATTCCGGACTCCTTGCGCTGCTGGGCGGTGATGGGCGCCGGCGCATCGGTCAGCGGGTCGACGCCGCCGCCGGTCTTCGGGAAGGCGATCACCTCGCGGATGGAGTCCACCCCGGACAGCAGCGCGTTGATCCGGTCCCAGCCGAACGCGATCCCGCCGTGCGGGGGTGCGCCAAAGGTGAAGGCCTCCAACAGGAATCCGAATTTCTCCTGGGCCTCGGCGTGGTCCAGGCCCATCACCGCGAACACCCGCTCCTGGATGTCGCGGCGGTGGATACGGATCGATCCGCCGCCGATCTCGTTGCCGTTGCAGACGATGTCGTAGGCGTCGGCGAGCACGTTGCCGGTGTCGGTCTCGATGTCGCCCTCGTGCCCGGGCTTGGGCGAGGTGAACGCGTGGTGCACCGCGGTCCACGCCCCGGACCCGACGGCGACGTCGCCGGCGGCGGTCGCATCGTCGGCGGGCTCGAACAGCGGCGGGTCCACCACCCAGACGAACGCCCAGGCGTCGGGATCGATCAGGTCGAGCCGGCGGGCGATCTCACCGCGGGCGGCCCCGAGCAGGGCCCGCGACGGCTTGGCCGGGCCCGCCGAGAAGAAGACGCAATCGCCCGGCTTCGCCCCCACGTGCGCGGCCAACCCGTCGCGCTCGGCGTCGGATAGGTTCTTGGCGACCGGGCCGCCCAGCGTGCCGTCGTCGGCGATCAGCACGTAGGCCAGGCCGCGGTGCCCGCGCTGCTTGGCCCACTCCTGCCAGCCGTCCAGCGTGCGCCGCGGCTGCGAGGCGCCGCCGGGCATCACCACGGCGCCGACGTACGGCGCCTGGAAGACGCGAAATGTGGTGTCTTTGAAGAACTCTGTGCACTCGACGAGCTCGAGACCGAAGCGCATGTCCGGCTTGTCGGAGCCGAATCGCCGCATCGCGTCGGCGTAGCTGATCCGCGGGATGGGCGTCGGGATCCGGTAGCCGATCAGCGCCCACAGCGCGGACAGGATCTCCTCGGAGATGGCGATGACGTCCTCGGCGTCGACGAAGCTCAGCTCCATGTCGAGCTGGGTGAACTCCGGCTGGCGGTCGGCGCGGAAGTCCTCGTCGCGGTAGCAGCGGGCGATCTGGTAGTAGCGCTCCATGCCGGCCACCATCAACAGCTGCTTGAACAGCTGCGGACTCTGCGGCAGCGCGTAGAACGAGCCGGGGTGCAGCCGGGCCGGCACCAGGAAGTCGCGCGCCCCTTCCGGTGTCGACCGGGTGATCGTCGGGGTTTCGATCTCGACGAAGTCATGTTGGGCGAGCACCGCCCGCGCGGCGGCATTCACCTTGGAGCGCAACCGGATCGCCTCGGCGGGGCCGTCGCGGCGCAGGTCCAGGTAGCGGTACTTCAGCCGCAGCTCTTCGCCCGCCGGCTCGTCGAGCTGGAACGGCAGTGGCGCACTCTCCCCCAGCACGGTCAGCGTGGTGGCGTTGACCTCGATGTCGCCGGTGGCGATCTCCGGGTTGGCGTTGCCCTCCGGCCGGATCTCGACCACACCGGTGACCGCGACACAGAACTCGGCGCGCAGCCGGTGCGCCTGGGCCAGCACGTCCGTTTCGCGGAACACCACCTGGGCGATCCCGGAGGCGTCGCGCAGGTCGATGAAGATGACGCCGCCGTGGTCGCGGCGGCGGGCCACCCAGCCCGCTAGCGTCACCTGCTGCCCGGCGTCGCTACTGTCCAGCGAACCCGCGGCGTGACTGCGCAGCACGAAAACACTCCCCTTGGTCTGAAACGAAAGCCAAGTCTAGAGCAGGTAACTTCGGTGCTATTGCCACCCACATCGCCCTAGTCGGTCCCGGCGCCGTCGGCACGACGGCCGCCGCGCTGCTCTACCGCGCCGGTCATTCGGTGATGGTGTGCGGCCGCACCCCGCGCGACGCCATCGAACTGCGGCCCGACGGGGCCGACCCCATCGTCGTCCCCGGGCCGGTGCGCACCGATCCCGCCGAGGTGACCGGGCCGGTGGACGTGGTGCTGCTGGCCGTCAAGGCCACCCAGAACGACGCGGCGGCCGGCTGGCTGGCCCGGCTGTGCGACGTCCACACCATCGTCGTGGTGCTGCAGAACGGCGTCGAGCAGGTCGAACAGGTGCAGCCGCACTGCCCGCTGTCCCCCGTCATCCCCGGCATCGTGTGGTACTCGGCCCAGACCCAGCCCGAGGGATGGGTGCGGTTGCGCACCGAGCCGGCCCTGGTGCTGCCCAGCGGGCCGTCCGGGCAGGCCGTCGCCGAGCTGCTGCGCGGCGCCGGCTGCCGGGTGGAGTGCGACCCCGACATCATCACCGCGGCCTGGCACAAGCTGCTCACCAACGCCCTGGCGGGGTTCATGGCGCTGGCGCGCAGGCGGTCCGGGATGTTCCGCCGCGACGACGTGGCCGCGCTGTCGCGGCGCTATGTCGCCGAGTGCCTGGCGGTGGCGCGGGCCGAGGGCGCCCGGCTGGCCGACGGCGTGGCCGACGAGTTGGTCGGCATGTTCCGCAACGCCGCCGAGGACCTGGGCACGTCGATCCTGACCGACGCGGAACAGCAGCGCCCGATGGAATGGGACATCCGCAACGGCGTGATCGTCCGCAAGGGCCGGGCCCACGGCCTGGCCACGCCGATCAGCGACGTCATAGTGCCGTTACTGGCCGCGGCCAGCGACGGCCCCGGCTAAGTTGTTTGTCATGTTCCCCTGCGAGCGCGTCGATACCAGCTTCACCGACAGCGCGCCGTTTCGCTTCCGCAACAGCGTCGACCTGGCGATCACCCCCGAGCAGCTGTTCGACGTGCTGTCCGACGCCCAGTCCTGGCCGCGGTGGGCGAAGGTGATCACGAAGGTGACCTGGACCAGCCCCGAGCCGCGCGGCGTCGGGACCACCCGCGTCGTCGAGATGCGCGGCGGAATCGTCGGCAACGAAGAATTCCTCGCCTGGGAACCCTTCACGCACATGGCCTTTCGGTTCAATGAATGCTCGACCAAATCCGTGGTGGCCTTCGCCGAGGATTACCGGGTCGAGACCATCCCGGGGGGCTGCCGACTGACCTGGACCATGGCCCAGAAACCGGCCGGGCCGGCGAAGCTGGCGATGGTCGTGGTGGGGCCGCTGCTGAACCTGGCCCTGCGCCGCTACCTGCGCAACCTGCGCAGCTACACCGACTCCCTTGCGACCCGGCAACGTTAGGAGCGCGCCATGACCTTCAACGAGGGCATGCAGATCGACACCAGCACCGCGTCCTCCTCCGGTGGGGGCGGCATGGGAATGGCCGTCGGGGGTGGCGGGCTGGGGCTGCTCATCCTCATCGGCGCGCTGTTCCTTGGCGTCGATCCCGGCCGCGTGATGAATTCCCAGCAGACCAACACCGGCGGCTACTCGGCGCCCGGTTTCGACCTGAGCCAGTGCAAGACCGGCGCCGACGCCAACAAGTACGTGCAGTGCCGCGTGGTCGCGACCGGCAACTCCGTGGACGCGGTGTGGCACCAGCTGCTGCCGGGTTACACCCGGCCCCACGTCAGGCTGTTCACCGGCCGGGTGAGCACCGGTTGCGGGGCGGCCACCACCGCGGTCGGTCCGTTCTACTGCCCGGTCGACCAGACGGCGTACTTCGACACCGACTTCTTCCAGGAGCTGGTCGATCGATTCGGTTCCAGCGGTGGGCCGTTCGCCCAGGAGTATGTGGTCGCCCACGAATACGGCCATCACGTGCAGCAGCTGCAGGGCCTGCTCGGCCGCTCGCAGCAGGGCGCGCAGGGCGCCGGCGGCAACGGCGTGCGCACCGAGCTACAGGCCGACTGCTACGCCGGCATCTGGGCGCACTACGCCTCCACGGTCAAGCAGGAGAGCACCGGCGTGCCCTACCTGGAACCGTTGAGCGACAAGGACATCGCCGATGCGCTCTCCGCGGCGGCGTCGGTGGGCGACGACCGGATCCAGAAGGAGTCCACCGGCCGGGTCAACCCCGAGTCCTGGACGCACGGCTCCTCAGAGCAGCGGCAGAAGTGGTTCACCATCGGCTACCAGACCGGTGACCCGAAGAAGTGTGACACCTTCTCCGCGCCCGACCTCGGTTAGTCGCCGCTAGGCCAGCAGGCTCCGCAGCTCGGCGCGGCCCTGCTCGTCGAGCGGCAAGAGCGGCGCGCGCGGGTCGCCGACTCCGAAATCGAGCAGCTCCAGGCCGGCCTTCACGGTGGTGGCCAGCCCGCCCGCGACGATGAACGTGAGCAGCGGCTTGAGATCGTCGTAGAGCTTCTGCGCGGTCTCGAGGTCTTGCGCGCGCACCGCCTCGTACAGGTCGATGCAGGGTTGGGGCCGCAGATTCGGTGCGGCCGTGCACCATCCGGACGCTCCGGCCTTCAGCGCGTCGAGCACCAGCGGGTTGCTGCCGTTGTAGAAGGGCAACCGGTTGCCGGACAGTTCGGCGATGCGCTGCATCCGGGTCAGGTCACCGGTGGATTCCTTGACCATGGTGACGTTGTCGATGCCCTCGAACATGCGCACCAGCAGCTCGGGAGGCATGTCGACGCCGCTGGTGGCCGGGTTGTTGTAGGCCATGATCGGGATGGAGATGGCGTCGCTGATGGCGCGGTAATGCTGGAAGATCTCGCGCTCGGTGAGCTTCCAGTAGGACACCGGCAGGATCATCACCGCGTCGGCCCCGGCCTGCTGGGCGTAGGTGGCGCGCCGAATGGTCTTGGCGGTGGTCACATCCGACACCCCGACGATCACCGGGACGCGGCCGGCCACGGTGGCGATGGTGGTGTCGACGACGGTGTCGAATTCGGGTTCCTCAAGGTACGCCAGTTCGCCGGTGCTGCCCAGCGGCGCGATCGCGTGCACGTCGGCGGACACCAGCCGCTCGACCAGCGCGCCCAGCCGTTCGGTGTCGATCCCCTGTTCGGAGAACGGGGTCACCGGGTAGGCGATGATGCCGTGGATCTTGGGCGTGGGCGTCTGCGGCACAGCGGGGCTCCTCGGATTATGTTGGCGGATAAGGGTTCAGCTGGTCAGCACGTCGGGGTGCCGGGCCAGGGCGCGGCGGGCGTAGTAGGCGAAGTTGGCGCGGCTGCGCTGCGGTGACAGCGTCCAGTCGTGGGCCTCGCGGGCCAGCGCTTCGGGCAGTTCCTTGACGGTTCCGGCGGCCATGGCGGCCAGCTGCAGTTTGGCGGCGCGCTCGATGAGGATTCCCAACGAACACGCCTCCTCGACGCTGGCACCGGCGATGACGTGGCCGTGGTGCGCCAGCAGCACCGCCTTCTTGTCGCCGAGGGCGGCGCTGATGATCTCGCCCTCTTCGTTGCCCACCGGCACGCCCGGCCACTTCGGCAAGAACGCGCAGTCGTCGTAGAGCGGCGTGGTGTCCATGTGGGAGACGATCAGCGGGACTTCCAGCATCGACAGCGCCGCGACGTGGAACGCGTGGGTGTGCACAATGCACTGGACGTCGGGTCGGGCGCGATAGATCCAGCTGTGAAAACGGTTGGCGGGGTTCGCGATTCCGTCACCGTCGAGCACGTTGAGGTCCTCGTCGACCAGCAGCAGGTTGCCGTCGGTGATCTCGTCGAACCCCAGGCCCAGCCGCTGGGTGTAATAGGTGCCGTCCGCCTCGGCGCGGGCGGTGATCTGCCCGGCCAGCCCGGAGTCATGCCCGGCGTCGAACAGCGCGCGGCACGTCAGGGCCAGCTTCTGGCGGGTGGTCAACTGCGAATCGGCGACGTTGGCCGTCAACTGCTCGGCGGCCCGGCGCATCAGTTCGGACTTCGACTCGGTGAACGTGTTGGCCATGACGGCTCCCTCGACGCGAACGTGTGACACAATATTATCACTATAGGAAACCTTGTGTCATGAGAGGGGTGGCCCGTGACCGCACTGCTGCGCGCCGTCCGCAAGCAACGCGGCCTCACCCTGGAGGAATTGGCCCGGCAGACCGGGCTGACCAAGAGCTACCTGTCCAAGATCGAACGCCGTTGCAGCACACCGTCGATCGCGGTGGCCCTCAAGGTCGCCAAGGCCCTCGACGTCGACGTGGGGCGGCTGTTCTCCGAGGAGGCGGCGCAGGAGAAGATCACCGTCGAGCGTGCCACCGACCACGCCGAGGGAGAGCGCTACCGGGTGCTCGCCTCGTCGCTGCTGGGAAAGTCGATGTCGCCGTTCGTGGTTCGCCCCACCGAGCAGCTTGCCGACGATCCCCATCCCGACCACGCCGGCCAGGAATTCGTGTTCGTGCACGCCGGAACCGTCGAACTCGATTACGGGGACCAGACGTTCACGCTCGGGCCGGGCGACAGCGCCTATTTCGACGCCTCGGTCAGCCACAAGATCCGGGCGGTCGGCGCCGAACGCGCCGAAGTCGTCGTTGTCGCGCATGCCGAGCCCGGCGCCCGCAGCGCCGGCGACATCTTTGTGTCCTAGACTGCTATCCCCCGTCGCTTCCTCCCGCAGAACGCGAAAGGCGTTGCCGAATGCCTTCACCGCATGCCGAGGACCCGCAGGCATCCGCCTGGGCACCGCTGCGCAATCGCGTGTTCCGCGCGTTGTTCATCGCGCAGTTCGTCTCCAACGTCGGGACCTGGATGCAAAGCGTCGCCGCACAATGGTTCCTGATCGAAGACCACAGCAGCCCCGTCGTCGTGGCCCTGGTTCAAACCGCGAGCCTGGGACCCACGCTGCTGCTGGGCTTCTTCGCGGGGGCGCTGGCCGACCTCTTCGACCGGCGGCGCCTGCTGATCTTTTTGCAGTCGTACGCGGTGCTGGTGACCCTGGCCCTGGCCGTGCTGACGTTCCTCGGCACCCTCACCCCGACGTCGCTGTTGCTGTTCACCCTGGCGGTCGGCTTCGCCTCGGCCCTGACCGCGCCGGCCTGGCAGGCCATCCAACCCGAGGTCGTCACGCGCGAGCAGATTCCGGCCGCGGCGACGCTGGCCAGCGTCTCGGTGAACATCGCCCGCGTGGTCGGGCCCGCGATCGGCGGCGTGGTGCTGGCGGCGACCGGCCCCGGGGCCGTCTTCGCCATCAACGCGATATCCTTCGCCGGCATCATCGTCGCCCTGGCGACGTGGCGTCGACCCAGACAAGAGCCGCCCGTCGAACGGGAACACTTCAGCCAGGCCATCGTCACCGGCTTCCGGTACGTCGCCAACGGCCCCATCTTCCGCAGGATCCTCTTGCGCACAGCCCTTTTCGTGTTTCCGGCCTCGGCGCTGCTGGCGCTGCTCCCGGTGGCCGCCGCCGACCGCTGGCACCTGCGGGCCGGTGGCTACGGTGTGGCGTTGGGCGCCATCGGCTTTGGCGCGGTGCTGGCCGTCGCGGTGCCCGGCGCGCTGCGTCAGAAGGTGCCACCCAACGCCCTGCTGGCCGTTTCGGCCGCCGCGTACGCACTGGCACCGCTCGCGGTGGTGTGGCTGCCGTTCGCCGCGGCGGCGCCGCTGCTGGTGCTGTCCGGGACGACCTGGCTGATCACCTTGACGACGCTGAACGCCGCGGCGCAACTCCACCTGCCGCAATGGGTGCGGGCCCGCGGATTGTCGGTGTATCTCCTGGTATTCACGGGCTCCCAGGCATTCGGGTCCTACCTGTGGGGCGCGATCGCCACCCGGTGGGGGCTTGATCTGGCGCTCGTCGTGTCGGCCGCGTTCCTGGGCGCCGCCGCCCTCAGCGTCGCCGTTCTCCCCTTGCGGCCATCCACCGGCAAGCTCAGCCGGGACATCTCCAGGGCATGGCCGTCGCCCATGGTCGTGTTCGAACCCTGCCCCAACGACGGACCGGTCCTGGTGGCCATCCGCTATCGGGTGGCGGCGGACAAACTTCAGGAGTTCGTCAAGGCGATGAGCGCCGTGCGCAGATCGCGGCTACGCACCGGCGGACACAGCTGGCGGCTCTATCACAGCATCGAAGACCCTGACGCGGTCCTCGAGCGGTTCACCGTGCCGTCCTGGACCGAGTTTCAGCACCAGCACACCGAGCGCTGGCTGGAGTCCGACCACGACGGCCTGGCGACCGCGGTGAGCTACACCGTCGACAGCGCCCGGCAGCACGAGTACTACCTGGCGCTGCGGGTGCACCGATGATCCAGCTGTTGTTCTCCTACGGCACGCCGCAGCAGCCCGAGGTCCAGCGCGCGACCTTCGGCCGCGAGCTCACCGGCCACCGCGACGCGATCGTCGGCTACCACCTGGACTACGTCACCATCAGCGACGCGCACGTGGACGGCACGGTGTTCGCTATCAGCGAAACCGAGCTGGCCGCCGCCGACGCGTACGAGGTGGACGACTATCGACGCATCGAGGTGCCGCTGCGCTCCGGCCCGACCGCGTGGGTGTACGTGTTTGCCGGCTGACTAGCTGGGTCGGCAGGTGACGGTGGTGGTGGCGTCCTGCTGCGCGACCACCTGGCCGTCCACGGCGATCTCGCAGTGGAACTGGGCGGGGCCGTTGCCCGAATCCGGCCAGTGCAGCATGCCGCTGGCGGTGATGCTCGCGAACTGTTTGGGGTTCGCCAGCGTGGCGGTGTAGGTGACCGGCGTTCCGCCGCTGAGCGGCGCCTGCACGCTGGTCGAGAACTTCGACGGGTCCGCGGTGAAGGCGGCCTGGTTGGGCGGGTCGGCGTTCACGTAGGAGACGTTGGCGGTCAGATTGTTCGGGCTCGTCACGGTGTACGTCACCTGGTGGCCGTCGGCCTGCGCCGTCGCCGGCGTCAGCACCGCCCCCGCGGCCATTGCCAGCGTCACCGCCGAGATCGCGCTCGCTGTCCTGTGCACGTTCGTCATATCGAAAACGCTACCGGATTCGTTAGCGGCGATTCGCTGTTTACCGGCAGCTGTGCCCGCGGTTGCCCGGCTCCGGTATGAAGCAAGCATGAGCGAGGAGACGCGTCCGGCCCCGAAACGGGCCGACAGCGCCGAAGCGCCGGTGACCCGCCGTCGGTTGCTGACGACCGGGGCGGTGTCGGCCGCCCTGGGGGTGGGCATCGGCGGCGGTGCCGTGCTGCTGTGGTCACGCCCGCGGGGCCCGATGGCCTGGCTGCAACCCGATCGCCACGGCGCGCCGCCGGTCGGCGGGCTGCACCTGCAGTTCGGGAAGAACGCCGGCGCCGAAGTGGTGGTGTCCTGGCACACCACCGGCGCGGTGCGCAATCCGCGGGTGCTGCTCGGGACGCCGACGTCCGGTTTCGGTCGCACGGTCGCCGCGGAAACCCGCACCTATCGGGACGCGAAGTCGGGCACCGAAGTTCGCGTCAACCACGCCAGGCTGACCGACCTCACCCCCGACACCGACTACGTGTACGCCGCGGTGCACGACGGCGCGGAACCGGAGCAGGGCACCGTGCGCACCGCGCCGGCAGGCCGAAAACGGCTGCTGTTCACCAGCTTCGGTGACCAGTCCACACCGGCACTGGCCAAGATGCCCGACGGCAGGTACGCCACCGACAACATCGGCTCGCCGGCCGCGGCCGACACCACCATGGCGATCGAACGGATGGGGCCGCTGTTCAACCTGGTCAACGGCGACCTGTGCTACGCCAACCTGGCCCGCGACCGGGTGCGCACGTGGTCGAACTGGTTCGAGAACAACACCCGCTCGGCGCGGTACCGGCCCTGGATGCCGGCGGCCGGCAATCACGAGAACGAATTGGGTAACGGGCCAATCGGTTACGGGGCGTATCAGGCCTACTTCGCGGTACCCGATTCCGGGTCCAGCCCCGAGACCCGCGGCATGTGGTACTCGTTCACCGCCGGCTCGGTCCGCGTGATCAGCCTGAGCAACGACGACGTCGCCTTCCAGGACGGCGGCAACTTCTACGTGCACGGCTACTCCGGCGGCGAGCAAAAACGCTGGCTGGCAAGCGAACTGGCCGCGGCCCGGCACGACCCGGACATCGACTGGATCGTCGTGTGCATGCACCAGACGGCGATCTCCACCGCCGACAAGACCAACGGCGCCGACCTGGGCATCCGCGAGGAATGGCTGCCGCTGTTCGACCAGTACCGGGTGGACCTGGTGGTGTGCGGCCACGAGCACCATTACGAGCGCTCCCATCCGCTGCGCGGCGCGCTGGGCACCGACACCCGCACGCCGATACCCGTCGACACCCGAAACGACGTCATCGACGCCACGCGCGGCACTGTGCATCTGGTCATCGGTGGCGGCGGCACCTCCGCGCCGAGCAACGCGATGTTCTTCCCCGATCTCCGGTGCCGCGTGGTCACCGGCGTGGGCGCCTTCGATCCCGGACTGGGGCGCAAGGCCCCGATCTACGTGCTGGAGGACGCTCCGTGGTCGGCGTTTCGTGACCGCGAAAACCCTTATGGCTTCGTGGCATTCGACGTCGACCCGGGCCAGCCCGGCGGCGACACCTCGATCAAGGCGACGCACTACGCGCTGCGGGGGCCGTCCGGTGAGGTCGCCGTGATCGACGAATTCACGCTCACCAAGCCGCGCGGAGACAAGGCCGGCTAGCCCGACCCAGCAACATGACCACAGCGGATTTTATCCCTGTGAAATACTTCGAAAATGGTTGAATCGCCGGGTGGTCCGGTCGCCGGGGCCGCTTGGCGGACTTCGTGGTCGATCGGCGCATGCTGCTGATCACGGCGCTCGCGGTGCCGATCGGGGCGCTCGCCGCCGGCGCCGCGTGGTGCCTGCTCCGGTTGATCGGGCTGGTCACCAACCTCGTCTTCTACCAGCGCTGGGCCGTCGGCCTGGTGGCGCCGGGGTCCCACCCCCATCCGTGGTGGTTGTTGCTGGGCGCCCCAGTCGCCGGCGGCCTGGTTGTCGGCGTCATGGCGCGGCTCGGCTCGGAGAAGATCCGCGGTCACGGGATGCCCGAAGCGATCGAGGCGATTCTCACCCAGGGCAGCCGTGTCGAACCGAAAGTCGCCATCCTCAAACCCATTTCGGCCGCGATCAGCATCGGCACCGGCGGCCCGTTCGGCGCCGAGGGGCCGATCATCATGACCGGCGGCGCGCTCGGGTCGATCCTCGCCCAACACCTGCATCTGACCGCCGACGAGCGCAAGATCCTGCTGGTCTCCGGAGCCGCCGGCGGGATGGCGGCCACCTTCAATTCGCCGCTGGCGTCCATCCTGCTGGCGGTCGAGCTGCTGCTCTTCGAATGGCGGCCCCGCAGCCTGATTCCGGTGACCGCGGCGGTCGTCGTCGCGACCGTCGTACGCCAGTTCATTCTCGGCGGCGACCCGGTCTTCCCGGTCGACGTTGCGCACCTGAGCCGCGTCGACTGGAAGATCGACCTGCTGGCGCTCGTGATCGGGGCGTGCGGCGCGGTGGTCGCCATCGCCGCGACGCGGTTGGTGTACCTGGCCGAGGACGCCTTCTCCCGCCTGCCGATCCACTGGATGTGGTGGCCCGCGATCGGCGGCCTGGTGATCGGGGTGGGCGGGCTGATCGAGCCGCGGGCCCTCGGCGTCGGCTACGACGTGATCGACGCGCTGCTCACCGGCCGCGCCACCCTGTCGTTGATCGTCGGCATCCTCATCGTGAAGACCGCCATCTGGTCACTGTCGTTGGGTTCGGGCACCTCGGGCGGCGTGCTCGCGCCGGTGTTCATGATCGGCGGCGCGCTCGGAGCCCTGGTGGGGCAAGGCATGCCGCACGTGTTTCCCGGTTTCTGGGCGATCCTCGGGCTGGCGGCGGTGGTGGGCGGCGTCATGCGCTCGCCGCTGACCGGCATCGTGTTCACCCTCGAACTCACCCACGCCTGGCCCTCGCTGCTCCCCTTGATCGTGGCCTCGACCACCGCGTACGCCGCGTCGGTGATGATGCTCGACCGATCCGTTCTGACCGAGAAGATCGCGCGGCGCGGGTTGCACCTGACCCGCGACTACACCACCGACCCGCTCGAAGCGTTCTTCGTCGCCGACGTCATGCGTCCCGAGCCGGCGGACATGCCCACGGGCGGCGACGTCAGCACCCGCGACACCCTGCGGCATGCCGCGAACATCCTCGCCGAATCGGGGGGCCGCGCGCTGCGGGTCCTGTCGCCGGAGGGCACCGAACAAGGCCACCTGCTGCTGCAGGACCTGCTTGCCGCCCGCCTGCACGACATCAACGAGGACACCCAGCGCACCCGGCACTTCACCGCCTTCGCCCGGCGGCGGACGCGCCGGGTCGTCGAGCCCGACTAGCTCAAAACAGCGTCGCCTGAACGGCTTTCGGCACCGGCGCCGGTGAGACCGCTCGCGAGAACGGGCGGTGGTCGCCGGCCAGTCGATGCTTGGCGATCAGCGGCGCGGCCCGCTGCCGCAGCATGTCGCGGTAGCCCGGCGGCAGGTAGGCGCCGCGGCGGTACAGCTCGCGATAGCGGCCGACCAGCTCGGGATGCGAGCGTGCCAGCCACGCCATGAACCAGCCCCGGGTGGAGCTGCGCAGATGCAGGCCGAAAACCGTGACGCTGCTGGCGCCGGCCGCCGCGATCTGGCCGAGCAGCCCGTCGAGCTGCTCGGCGGAGTCGGTGAGATGCGGCAGCACCGGCGCGACCATCACATGACAGTCCAGCCCGGCCGCACGGATCGCGCTGATCAGGCCCAACCGCGCCTGCGGCGTGGGCGTGCCGGGCTCGACGTCCTTGTGCAGCTCGGGATCGCCGACGGCCAGCGACACCGCGACCGAGACGGGAACCTGCGACGCGGCCTGGCTGATCAGCGGCAGGTCGCGCCGCAGCAGCGTGCCCTTGGTCAGGATCGACAGCGGCGTGCCCGATTCGGCCAGCGCGCCGATGATGCCAGGCATCAGCGCGTAGCGCCCTCGGCCCGCTGATACGGATCGGTGTTGGTGCCCAGCGCGACGGTCTCGCGCTGCCAGGACGGCCGCCGCAGCTCGCGACGCAGCACCTCGACGACGTTGGTCTTGACGACGACCTGAGTGTCGAAGTCGTTGCCGCAGTCCAGCTCCAGGTATTCGTGGGTGGGCCGGGCGAAGCAGTACCGGCAGGCATGCGAACAGCCGCGATAGCCGTTGACGGTATAGCGGAACGGCAGCGCCGCCGCGTTGGGCACCTTGTTCAGCGCGGACTTGCACACCACCTCGTGGAAGGTGATCCCGTCGAACTGCGGCGAGCGCACGCTGCGCAGGAAGCCGATGCGCTGCAGCCCCGGCAGCGCCCCGTCCTCGACCGGCGTCCCGTTCACCGCGACGGCCTGGTTCGCCCAGCGCATCCAGCTATTCGAACACTAGTTCGAGGGCGAGTCAAGTGTGGCGCCGCGTCGTGCACGCGCGAGTCGTACAGTGAGCGACGACCGTACCGTCTGACGCCGGCCGCGAGGAACCATGACCGAACGCATCGAGACTTCCCGCACCATCGCCGCGCCCGCCCCGGCCATCTTCGCGGTGCTGTGCGACCCGCAGGGCCACGTGGCGATCGACTCGTCGGGGATGTTGCAAGGCGCCGAGGGCGATCCGGTGCGCGCCGCCGGTGACCAATTCGTCGTCCACATGGACCGCGAATCATTGAACGATTTCCCGGAATTGGGCAGATACGACGTCACCGTCGACATCAAGGAGTTCGAGCAGGATCGGCTGATCTCCTGGACGGTTCTCGGCCAGATCCAGCCGCCGATCGGCCACGTCTACGGCTACGCGCTCACCCCCACCGAGGACGGCGCGGCCACCGTCGTCACCTCGTTCTACGACTGGTCGAACATCGACCCGAAGTGGCGGGAAGCCGGAATTTTCCCGATCCTGTCCGAGGGCGCATTGCGGGCGACTCTCGGAATTCTCGACCGCACCGTGCGCCGCGGTTATCCGCGCGGCTAACCCCGCCCGCGCCACACGCGGAGTTGCTCATCGCCTTTGGGTGAGCGGGCAAATGGCGGCGCTGTTTTGCGCGACATTCGCGCGGGTATCACCTCATGACCCCTCACGAAAGGACCCGTCATGTTGCATCAGGTAATTCTGGCGAGTTCGGACCCGGTCGCGGCCGGCTTTATCCTCCGTGGCATCAAGGGAATCTTCGTCGCCATCGGCAGCATCATCGCCGCGATAGTCTGCGGCGTCATCGCCATGATGAAGGGCCGAAACCCGCTGGGCTGGGGAATCCTTGGGCTGTTCTTCTCGATCCTGACGTTGATCGTCGTGATCATCATTCCCAGCAAAAAATAGCGCGTCAGAAGGGCGGTGGCTCACCGTCGCCAACGGCATGGGTTAAGTCGGAACTCCAAGTGTACGAAGGCTTTTCGACCTGACGCGCCATTCGATTGCGGCGGCGTTCGGCGGCGACCCGTGCGGTGCGGTCTTGCGCCCGGGTGCGGCGGCGTCTGGGCATCATCGCCGTCCGATCACCACACGGCTCGGCGCTGGTGACCGGGCGCAAAGCGGCCGCGCCCGTCGGCGCGCACAAGCCGGGGAACAGCAGTGCGCTGCCCGGGGTGGTGACATAGGTCTGCCCCGACGGGGAAGTCAGGATCAGGGTCCCATCGCGCAATTGGGTATCCCGCCAGCCCCAAAACGTTTTCACCAAATGGTGTGTGCGGCAATACGATTTGAGATTCGACGCGTGCGTGGGACCACCGTCGGCGTACGGGATCGTATGGTCGAGGTCGCAGTCGGTGGCCGGGCGGTCGCACCCGGGCCAACGACACGTCAGGTCCCGGCAGCGCACGAAATCGGCCAGCGCCCTGGACGGGACGTAACCCGGCTCCGGAGGTGCATCCGTCGGATGAACCAGCGGCGCCAGCCTGGCGGAGGCGGCCAACTCGGCGAGCAACTCCGGCGGGATCAACCCCTCGCCACCTATCTCGACGCCCGGCATCTGACCGCCATCCAGCGTGGCCGGCTCGGCGATCACATGAATCACCACCGGGCCCGACGCGGGCCGTTTGCCGGCCGCGCAATCCGATCGACCGCACCGACACCCCAAACGATCCGCGTCGGCCGCCAGCGCCCCCAACGCATCAGCGCGGCGCTGCTCGCGGGTGCGCGGATCATGCTCACACACCGTTGCCGCCAATGCATTCAATCGTTTATCCAACGCATGCGCGTCCGGACTCATCAGGCCGCCTTCGATATGCGACATGCCATCGCCGCAGTCGACGATCCAGATCTCGCGATCGGCCACGCTCTCCTTGCGGCGGCGTACCGCGTCCGTGTCGGCTTGCGCGACGATCTTGTCCACCTGCGCGGCCAACCGGCCCTGGCTCAGCGACGGCCACCTGGTGACCTTGGCGGCCAGCGTGGCGTCCACGGCGCTCAGCACGTCGGAGTCGGTGATCAGGTCGGTGCGGAACACGATCGTTTGAAACATTCGATAGTCGATATCGCCGGCCGCGAAGACCTCGCCCACTTCCGGCAGCCGCTCGCGCATCGCGCGGGCATAGCGCACGCGACTCCCGGCCAGTCCCTGGCCGATCCGCAACTCGGCGGCGACCTCGGCACTGACCGCCGCCTCGGTGTCGACGGCCCACTCCACGGTCTCCGAACAGCGTGACAGCCGGTAGGAAAACAGTTCACCGATCGCTACCAGCTGCGCGGCAGCGGCTCGGTTCTCCGCCCGCGCGGCCGCTCCGATCCGCTTCAGCAGGCCCGCCGACACCGGCGTCGCCGACGGGTGATGGCGCTCGACAAGCTCGTCGAACCGGGCCCGCACCTCTTCGAACATGTGTTCGATTCTAGCAGCGGCGGGCGACAATCCCTATCGGCCGAGCCGCCCGACCACCTCGGCGACGACGGAGTCCAGCTGGACGGGGACCTGCTCCCCGGTCCCGAGATCCTTCACCCCGACGGCGCCGGCCTCGATGTCGCGGTCGCCGAGGACCAGCGCGATCCGCGCCCCGGAGCGGTCGGCCGCACGCATGGCGCCTTTGAGCCCGCGGTCGCCGTAGGCCAGGTCGACGCGCACACCGGCGGCGCGCAGCTGCGCGGCCAGCACCGCCAGCCGCAGCTTGGCCTGCTCGCTCAGCGGCACGCCGAACACCTCGCACCGCGCGGTCTCCCCCGCGCTCTTGCCCTCCGCGCGCAGGGCCAGCAGCGTTCGGTCCACGCCGAGCCCAAACCCGATGCCGGACAGGTCTTGTCCGCCGAGCTGGCGCATCAGGCCGTCGTAGCGGCCTCCGCCGCCGATGCCGGACTGCGCACCCAGGCCGTCGTGTACGAACTCGAACGTCGTCTTGGTGTAGTAGTCCAGCCCGCGCACCATGCGGGGGTTGATGACGTAGGGCACCCCCACCGCATCCAGGTGCGCCAGCACGGTGTCGAAGTGCTGCTTGGCCGCATCGGACAAATGATCGAGCAGCACCGGAGCGTCGGCCGTCATGGCGCGCACCTCGGGCCGCTTGTCGTCGAGCACGCGAAGTGGATTCAGCCGCGCGCGCCGCTGGGTCTCCTCGTCCAGATCGAGCGCAAACAGGAACTCCTGCAACAGTTCCCGATACTGCGGCCGGCAGCTGTCGTCGCCCAGCGAGGTGATCTCGAGGCGGAATCCGTCCAGGCCGAGCGAGCGGAAGCCGGCGTCGGCGATCGCGATCACCTCGGCGTCCAGGACCGGGTCGTCGACGCCGATCGCCTCCACACCGACCTGCTGCAGCTGCCGATAGCGGCCCGCCTGCGGACGTTCGTAGCGGAAAAACGGCCCCGCGTAACAGAGTTTGACCGGCAGCGCGCCGCGGTCCAGCCCGTGCTCGATGACGGCGCGCACCACGCCCGCGGTCCCCTCGGGCCGCAGCGTCACCGAACGATCGCCGCGGTCGGCGAACGTGTACATCTCTTTGGACACCACGTCGGTGGACTCGCCCACGCCACGGGCGAACAGGGCGGTGTCTTCGAAGATGGGCAGCTCGATGTCGCCGTAGCCGGCCCGCCGGGCGGCGCCGAGCAGGCCGTCGCGCACCGCGACGAATTGCGCCGATTCCGGCGGGACGTAGTCGGGCACGCCCTTGGGCGCGGAAAACGACGTAAACGCGGAGAGTTCGCTCACGGGCTACAGGCCTTCGAGGAACGGGTTGAGGCGCCGTTCGGCGCCGATGGTGGTGGCGTTGCCGTGTCCCGGCAGCACCACGGTCGTGTCGTCGAGCACCAGGAGCTTGTCCACAATCGAGGTCAGCAGGTCCCGGCCGCTGCCGCCGAACAGGTCGGTGCGCCCCACCGCACGTTCGAAGAGCGTGTCACCGGTGAACACCACGTCGGTATCGGACGCCACCCGGAACACCACCGACCCGCGCGTGTGCCCGGGCGTGTGATCGACGTTGACGGCCACACTGCCCAGGTCCAGCTTGTCGCCGTCACGGTCCAGCTCGACGACCTGCTTGGGCTCCCGCCAGAAGGCACCCGCCACCATCTGCGCCAGGCGCGGGCCCAGGCCGTAGATCGGGTCGGTGAGCATGAACCTGTCCTCGGGATGGATGTAGGTCGGGCAACCGTAGGTGTCGGACACCTTCTGCGCCGACCACATGTGGTCGATGTGCCCGTGGGTCAGCAGCACCGCGGCCGGTGTGAGCCGGTTCTTGTCCAGGATGTCGCGCAGCGGGCCCATCGCCCGCTGCCCCGGATCCACGATGACGGCGTCCGTTCCTGGCCGCTCGGCCAGCACGTAGCAGTTGCACTGCAACATGCCGGCGGGAAATCCGGTGATCAACACGGTTCCCAGTTTCCCACGGGCCCCACTTGACACCAGTCGCGGCGCCCACATTAGCCTGAGCTGGCACCTCTCCCGGTTAAGGGACTCCGATCCAATCATGGAGGCATAGCGGCCGTGCCGACCAACGAACAGCGACGTGCCAACGCCAAACGCAAGCTCGAACGCCAACTGGAGCGGCGCGCGAAGCAAGCCAAGACACGCCGGATCGTGCTGATCGCGGCCGGCTCGATCGTGGCCGTGGCCGTGATCGCAGCGGTGGTGATCACGATCGTCAACACCAAGCACGACGACCACAAGAGCAACACCGCGGCGTCCACGACCGCCAGCAGCAGCGCGCCGGAGACGACGGCGCCCGGCCAGCCGGGTCAGACCGCGCCGCTGCCGCCGTTCAAGCCGTCGGCCGAGGTGGGCGCCAACTGTCAGTACCCGGCCTCACCCGAGCCGGCGGCCAAGCAGGTCAAGCCGCCGCGGACCGGCAAGGTGCCCACCGATCCCGCCCAGGTGAGCGTCAGCATGGTGACCAACCAGGGCCACATCGGCCTGATGCTGGCGAACAACGAATCACCTTGCACCGTCAACAGTTTCGCGAGCCTGGCCGGCCAGAAATACTTCGACAACACCAAGTGCCACCGGCTGACCACCTCGCAGGGCCTGGGCGTCCTGCAGTGCGGCGACCCGAAGGGCGAGGGCACCGGCGGCCCGGGCTATCAGTTCGCCAACGAATACCCGACCGACCAGTTCCCGCCGAACGACCCCAAGGCGCAGGAGCCCGTCGTCTATCCGCGCGGCACCCTGGCCATGGCGAACGCCGGGCCCGGTACCAACGGCAGCCAATTCTTCTTGGTGTACAAGGACTCCCAGCTGCCACCGCAGTACACCGTGTTCGGCACCATCCAGCCCGACGGGCTGGCCACCCTGGACAAGATCGCCAAGGGCGGCGTCGCCGGCGGCGGCGAAGACGGGGCGCCCGCCACCGCGGTGACCATCACCTCCGTGCAGCTCGACTAGCGTCGATCGCAAACGCGGCGCGCGCGCCGGGCGCAGCGGGTCGGCGCCATCAGCACAGCGTCGATCGCAAGCGCGGCGCGCGTGCGGCCCCGTCAGGACAGCGCCGGATCGACCGAAACTCCCTCTGATCGGCGGGATTCGCCCGACGCGCAGCCCGGAGAGCTTATGGTCGTTGGGTGAATCTGGATCCGGACTCATTCGGTCATTACCGAATCCTGGACTTGTTGGGGCGCGGCGGGATGGGACGCGTATACCGTGCCTACGACACAACCACGGACCGGGTAGTCGCCCTGAAAGTGCTTCCGCCGCATCTGGCTGAGGATCAAGACTTCCAGCAGCGTTTCCGCCGAGAGGCCCGCATCGCGGCGGCCCTCAACGACCCGCACGTGGTGCCCATCCACGGCTTCGGCGAACTCGACGGCCGGCTCTACGTCGACATGCGGCTGATCGAGGGCCGCCACTTGTCCCAGTACATCAACGAAAACGGCGACCGCCTCAGCCCCGAGCAGACGGTCGCGGTGATCGAGCAGGTTGCGGCGGCGCTGGACAGCGCCCGCCAGGCGGGGTTGATCCACCGCGACATCAAACCGATGAACATCTTGGTCACCACCGCACACAATTTCGTCTATCTGATCGACTTCGGCCTTGCCCGCACGGAGGCCGATACCCAACTCACCCAGACGGGCGCCACGATGGGCACCGTCGCGTACATGGCGCCCGAGCGCTTCAAAGGCAAAACGGATCACCGCGCCGACGTCTACTCGCTGGCCTGCGTCTTGCACGAGTGCTTGACCGGCAAGCGCCCCTACGCGGGAGAGAGCCTCGAAGAACAGCTCAACGCGCACCTGAACGCGCCGCCGCCGCGACCGTCCGCGACCGCACCCGGCGTTCCCCGGGCTTCGACGCCGTCGTCGCCCGCGGCATGGCCAAGGACCCCGAACAGCGGTATCAGACCGCCATCGAGCTCGCCGAGGCCGCCAGAGCGGTGCTGGTCGGTGGTGGCGCGGCTGCGGCGTCGGGCCGCCGGGCGCGGCGCCGCCGGGCCCGCGGCCGCCCCGGCGGGCGGCGCACCCGATCCGCGGTTGCAGCCCGGCCGCCCAACGCATTCGCGGCGTTTGCTGGTCGGCATCGTCGGCGCATCCGCGCTGGCGCTGGCCGCGGTGGCGGCGTTGGTCATCGCGTTGGTCGCCCAGAGCCACGGTTCGGCCGACAGCGCGACGGCGTCCACCCAGACCCGGGTCCGGGCGCCCGGCAGGACCGGATCCAACCCCGGTTCCAGTGCGTCGGCGACCGTGCCGCCGCTGCCGGCCTTCGCGCCGCCGGCCGACCTGGGCGCCAACTGCCAATACCGTTCGGTGCCCGACTCCGTCACCCGACCGGTGAACCCGCCGCCATCGGGCCAAGTGTCCACCACTCCCCCGCAGATCGGCGCCGTCATCTCCACCAACGTCGGTGACATCGCCATCCAGCTCGCCAATTCCGAATCCCCGTGCGCGGTGAACAGCTTCGTCAGCCTGGCCAAACAGCAGTTCTTCGACAACACCCAGTGCGCCCGGCTGATCAGCTCCCAGGACGGCGGGTCGCTGTTGTGCGGCGGCCCCGAGGTGGACGGATCGGGCGGTCCCGGTTACGAATTCGGCGACGAGTACCCCACGGATCAGTACAAGCCCGACGACCCCGCGCTGCGCGCGACGGTGGTCTACCCGCGCGGCACCATCGTGATGGCCACCGAGGGACCCAACACCAACGGCAGCCAATTCGCCTTGATCTTCAAAGATTCCGAGATGGAACCGCAGAGCACGGTGCTGGGCACCATCGACCAGGCCGGGCTGGAGACCCTGGACAAGATCGCCCGGGCCGGCGTCGCCGGCAATCGTCAGAGCGGCGCGCCCACCAACCCGGTCAAGATCACCTCGGTGCGACTGAGCTAGGCGGCGGACGTGACCCGGTACACGTCGTAGACGCCTTCGACGTTGCGCACGACGTTGAGCAGGTGGCCGAGATGCTTGGGGTCGCCCATCTCAAAGGTGAAGCGGCTGATCGCAACTCGGTCACCGGAGGTGGTGACCGACGCGGACAGGATGTTGACCTTCTCGTCGGCCAGCACCCGGGTGACGTCCGACAGCAGCCGGTGCCGGTCGAGCGCCTCGACCTGGATGGCCACCAGGAACACCGACGACGGCGACGGCGCCCAGTGCACCTCGATGATGCGCTCGGACTGCTGCTGCAGCGAGGCCGCGTTGGTGCAGTCGGTGCGGTGCACGCTCACGCCACCGCCGCGGGTGACGAACCCCATGATCTGGTCGCCGGGCACCGGGGTGCAGCACTTCGCCAGTTTGGTCAGCACGCCAGGGGCCCCCGGAACCGAGACGCCGACGTCGTCGCTGCTGCGCGGACGGCGCAGCATGGTTGTGGGCGTGGACCTTTCGGCGAGGTCCTCCTCGGCCTGGTCGATGCCGCCGAGTTCGGCCAGCAGCCGCTGCACGACGTGGCGGGCCGACACATGCCCCTCACCGATCGCCGTGTAGAGCGCGGATACGTCGGTGTAGTGCAGTTCGCGCGCCACCGCCGCCAGCGTCTCGCCATTGACCAAGCGCTGCAACGGAAGTCCGCCGCGACGCACCTCACGGGCCATGGCGTCCTTGCCGGATTCGAGCGCCTCCTCGCGGCGCTCCTTGGCGAACCACTGCCGGATCTTGGCCTTGGCGCGCGGTGAGACCACGAACTGCTGCCAGTCGCGCGACGGCCCGGCGTTGGCCGCCTTGGAGGTGAACACCTCGACGACTTCCCCGTTTTCCAACTTGCGCTCCAGCGCCACCAGCCGCCCGTTCACCCGGGCGCCGATGCAGCGGTGGCCGACCTCGGTGTGCACCGCGTACGCGAAGTCCACCGGCGTCGAACCGTTGGGCAGGGTGATCACGTCACCCTTGGGGGTGAACACGAAGATCTCTTGTACCGCAAGGTCATAGCGCAGGGACTCGAGGAACTCACCCGGGTCCGCGGCCTCCCGTTGCCAGTCGAGCAGCTGACGCATCCACGCCATGTCGTCGATCTCGGCTGCGGCATGCGGATGCGGAAGTCCGTTGCGCCCCTTGGCTTCCTTGTAGCGCCAGTGCGCGGCGATGCCGTACTCGGCGGTGCGGTGCATGTCACGGGTGCGGATCTGCACCTCCAGCGGCTTGCCCTCCGGCCCCACGACGGTGGTGTGCAGCGACTGGTAGACGCCGTACCGCGGCTGGGCGATGTAGTCCTTGAACCGCCCCGCCATCGGCTGCCACAGCGAATGCACCACGCCGACAGCGGCATAGCAGTCGCGGATCTCGTCGCACAGGATGCGGATGCCGACCAGGTCGTGGATGTCGTCGAAGTCGCGGCCCTTGACGATCATCTTCTGGTAGATGGACCAGTAGTGCTTGGGGCGGCCCTCCACCGTCGCCTTGATCTTGGATGCGCTCAGGGTGTTGACGATCTCGGCGCGGACCTTGGCCAGGTAGGTGTCCCGCGACGGCGCCCGCCCGGCGACCAGCCGAACGATCTCCTCGTACTTCTTGGGATGCAGGATGGCGAACGACAGGTCCTCGAGCTCCCACTTGACGCTGGCCATACCCAGCCGATGCGCAAGGGGGGCAATGACTTCCAGCGTCTCGCGGGCCTTGCGCGCCTGTTTCTCCGGCGGCAGGAAGCGCATGGTGCGCATGTTGTGCAGCCGGTCGGCGACCTTGATCACCAGCACCCGCGGGTCGCGGGCCATCGCGGTGATCATCTTGCGGATGGTCTCGCCCTCGGCGGCGCTGCCCAGCACCACCCGGTCCAGCTTGGTGACGCCGTCGACCAGATGGCCCACCTCTTCACCGAATTCCTCGCTCAACGCATCCAGGGTGTACCCGGTGTCCTCGACGGTGTCGTGCAGCAGCGCGGCCACCAAAGTCGTGGTGTCCATGCCCAATTCGGCCAGAATGGTCGCGACGGCCAGCGGGTGGGTGATGTAGGGGTCGCCGGAATGCCGTAGCTGGGTGGCGTGCCGCTGGTCGGCGACCTCGAAGGCGCGCGACAGCAGCGACACGTTAGCCTTCGGGTAGATCTCCCGGTGCACCGCCACCAGCGGTTCGAGCACCGGATTGAGCGTGCTGCGCTGAGCCGTCATCCGGCGGGCCAGCCTGGCCCGGACCCGGCGCGACGCGCTGCTGGACGTTTTCAGGGATTCGGCCGGTGGCTCCGGAATCTCCATCGGCTGGGTGATGGCCGGCGACTCCGGGGCTTTGGTGGGCGCGTCGAGCGCTTGCGCCGCACTGTTTTCGTCCGCCACGTTGGTCACCTCCGAAATCGAGGATATCTCCTCTCGATCCGATTGCCCGGCGCCTCCGCACGCCGCTTCGCGACGGGCATCGTCGCCGGAGGCAAGAGGGCTACTCGCAAGTCAGGCTGTGTACCGCCAGCGGCGCGACCGCGTCCCGGCCGCGCAGCGCTTCGAGTTCGAACACCACCGCCGCGGCCAGCACGTCAGCCCCGGCGCGCTCGAGCAGCCGCGCCGACGCGGCCAGGGTACCGCCGCTGGCCAGCACGTCGTCGATGATCGTGATGCGGCGCCCGCGCAGGTCCATGCCGTCGGCGGGGATTTCCAGCGTCGCGCTGCCATATTCCAGCTCGTAGCGCTCGGCGTGGACCGGCGGCGGCAGCTTGCCGGCCTTGCGAATGGCCAGCACGCCGGTCTGCAGCCGGTCGGCGACGGCCGCGGCCAGCAGAAAGCCCCTGGCCTCGATGCCGGCCACCAGATCCGCGCCGGACGCGATCTCGGCCAACGCGCCGGTGACCGCCGTCATCGCCGTCGCGTCCGCGAACACCGGGGTGAGGTCCTTGAACTGGATACCGGGCTTGGGGAAATCGGCCACCTTGCGCGTCAGCGACGCGATCAGCTCCGCCACCGGCGTGCGCTCGCCGGCGTTCGTCATCGGAGCCTCACTGGATCAGCGCCCATCGGTCCATGTTCCAGCCCGCGCCCCACCGCGTCGGGTTCTTGCCGACCGCGTACATCTTCTTCGAGGTCAGCAGCGTGCGCTGCTGACGGTACAGCGGCAGGGTGGGCATGTCGCCCCACAGCACCGGGGCGGTTTCGGTCAGCAGCCGGACCCGCTCGGCGGCGTCGGCCGAAACGGCCAGCGCGCTGATGGCGTTGTCGACCTGCGGATTCGAGTACCCGGACAGGTTGTTGCCGTTGCCGGTGTGCAGGGTGTAGGCGTCGAGCGCCGACGACCCCGTCGACCCGCTGCCGGTGGCGCCGCCGGTGCTGGCCAGCAATGCGTCGATCTTGCCGTCCCGCAGCGCCTGCGGGCCCGGGCCGTCCAGGATGACGCCGGTCACGGTGACGCCCGCCGCGGCGCACGCCTTGGTGATGACGCCGACGTTGACCGCGAGCCGCGCGTTGGGCCCCTGATAGCCGATCCGCACGGTCAGGGGCGCGCCGCCCAGCGCGGTGCGCGCGGCGGCCGGATCGGCCTTGCTGAACGGTTCGGCCTCGGCGGCCCCGTCACCGGCCGACACGGCGTCGTCGCCGGCCGGGTCCAGCCGCGAGTTGGCGATCGGTGTCCCCGCGTCCTTGGCCAGCGAATCGCGGGGCGTGCACAGCGCGACCGCGCGCCGGGCCTTGGGCGCCGCCAGCGGCCCCTGCGGGGCGAAGATCAGCTGTTCGACCCCGTCCGACGGGCCGTCGGAGCGTTCGTAGTTGTCCGGCGTGGTCAGCGCCCCCGAGGACCCGGCGGCGACGTCGACCACGTCGACGCTGCGGCTGTTGACCCGGTCCTGGATGTCGGGCCCCTGCGACCACACCGTCACCCGCTTGGTGATGGCCTTGGGCCCCCACCACCGGTCGTTGGCGACGAGCACCACCGCGCCGCCGTCCAGCACGGACTCGATCTTGTACGGCCCCGACGACGGGAAACGCTTGAGGATCTCCTCAGGCTTCAAGCCTGGCTTGAGGTCCCAGATGGTGTTCCACAGCCTCGCGATCTGCTGCACCAGCGGCACGTTGTTGCTGAGCAGGGCGGCGGTCACGTCGACGTTGAGTTGGTCGGCGATGACGTGCGACGGCATCAGCGTGGTCGCGGTGAACAGCTGGGCGTAGTCGACGACGCCGCGGTCCGGGATGAAGGACACCCGGGCCTTCTTTTGCCCGGGCATGCATTCGACGTTGGCGATGTCGAGGTAGCCAGCCTGGGTGGCGGCGTGGAAGTCGGGGAACTTGCCGGACTGGGCCGCCCACGCGAGCACGATGTCGTCGCAGGTCACCGGCTTGCCATCGGAGTAGACGGCGTTGTCGGCGATCTGGTAGTCCAGCACCAGCGGCGTGCCGCCGACCACCGACACGGTGCCGAAGTCGCGGTCGGCGACGGTTTGCCCGTCGGGGCCGTGGTAGCTGAAGCCGGTGAGCGTGCGGGCGAACGCCTGCGCTCCGGCCGAGGCGGCGCCGGCGACGGTGTTGGTGTTGTAGGTGGACAGCGGGCCGTCGACGACGTAGTCGATCTGGGAGGCGGCGCTGCCCGCGCAGGCGGTCAGCGTGGCCGCGGCCGCCAGCGCTACCGCCAATCCGGCGCCGATCCATCCCGCGAGGGCCCGACGGCCGATGAGCACGCCACGATCGGCCCGAGTCCCCCGGTACCTGGTGGCCATGGGCCTACCGCCGGCCGACGTTCCGCTTGCCGGTGGGACGGCGGGTCCCCGTCGGCCGCACGGGACGCGCACCCGGCGCCGGCTTGCTCGGCGCGGGCTTGGACGGCGCGGCCGCCGCTTCTTCCGTCTCCTCGGCGGTGTCGGCCTCGTCGTCGCCGGTCTCGGCCGCCGCGCGCGAGCCGGGGCTGCGCCGCCGCATCACGCGCCGGGTGTGGGTGCGCACCAGCTCGGTGCGCTCGCGCAGCGTGACCAGCAGCGGGGTGGCGAAGAAGATCGACGAGTAGGTGCCGACCAGGATGCCGACCAGCTGCACCAGCGCCAGGTCCTTCAGCGTGCCGACACCCAGCAGCCACACCGCCACCACCATCAGCGCCAGCACCGGCAGCACGCTGATCAGGCTGGTGTTGATGGAACGCATGAACGTCTGGTTGATCGCCAGGTTGGCCTGCTCGGCAAAGGTGCGCCGGGTGGTGTGCTGGAAGCCGTGGGTGTTCTCCTCGACCTTGTCGAACACGATGACGGTGTCGTAGAGCGAGAAACCGAGGATCGTCAGCAACCCGATGACGGTGGCCGGCGTGACCTCGAAACCGACCAGCGAATACACCCCGGCGGTGACGCTCAGGTCGAAAACCATGGTGGTCAGCGCGGAGACGGCCATGTACCGCTCGTAGCGGATCATGATGTAGACGCCGACCAGCACCAGGAAGACGGCGAGCGCGATCAGCGCCTTGTCGGTGATCTGGTCGCCCCAGGTCTCGGAGACCGCGGCGTCGCTGATGGCCTGCTTGCTGGGCTTACCGTCGGCGCCCTTGGGCTTGAAGGCGTCGAACAGCGCGTTGCGCAGCTTCGTGGTCTGGTCGTTGGTCAGCGTTTCCGAGCGGATCTGCACGGTCGCGCCCGCGCCGTTGCCGACGACGACCACCGACTCCGGATCGTTGCCGAGGGCCTTGCGGAACACCTCCGACACCTGCGAGGTCTGCACGGTGCCGGCCTTCCCGGCGGCGGGCATCGAGACCGTCGTGCCGCCGTTGAAGTCGATGCCGAAAGTGAAGCCCCGCAACAGGATGGACAGCACGGCGATGGCGACGATCGCGCCGCTGATGCCGAACCACAACCGGCGCCGGCCGACCACCTCGAACGCGCCGGTGCCGGTGTAGAGGCGCGACAGGAAGCCGTGGTGCGGCTGCCCGGCGGCGCCGCTGTCGGTCAATTCGGTTGCGCCCTCGGATGCTTCGGTGAGCTCGGTTGCGTCTTTGGAGCCTTTGGAGGGAGTCATGCGTTATCCCCGTCCCGTCTTGACCTGCGCCGAAGCCCGGCGTTCGCGGGCGACCCGCTGAACGGCGCCCAGGCCGTTGTAGGCCGGCTTTGCCAGCGTCGGGGACTTGGACGCCAGGTACACCAGCGGCCAGGTCACCAGGAACACCACCACGATGTCGAGGACCGTGGTGAGGCCCAGCGTGAAGGCGAATCCGCGCACCTGGCCGATGGCCAGCGCGTAGAGCACCGCGGCGGCCAGGAAGGTGACGGCGTTACCCGACACGATCGTCTTGCGGGCCCGCGTCCACCCTCGCGGCACCGCCGATCGGAACGAACGGCCTTCGCGGATCTCGTCTTTGATGCGCTCGAAGAAGACGACGAACGAGTCGGCGGTGGTGCCGATACCGATGATCAGACCCGCGATGCCGGCCAGGTCCAGCGTGTAGTTGATCTGGCGGCCCAGGATCACCAGGATCGCGAAAATCATTGCCCCGGAAGCGCCCAGCGACAGCGCCGTGAGCAGTCCCAGCACCCGGTAGTAGAGCAGCGAGTACAGCAGCACCAGGATCAGGCCGATCGCGCCCGCGACCAGTCCGGCCCGCAGCGAGGTCAATCCCAGTGTCGCCGAGACGGTTTGGGCCTCCGACGATTCGAAGGACAGCGGCAGCGAGCCGTATTTGAGGACGTTGGCCAGCTGCTTGGCGGTGGCGGCGGTGAACGGCGGGTCGCCGCCGCTGATCTGGGTCCGTCCGCCGGGAATGGCTTCCTGGATCATCGGTGCGCTGACGACCTGCGAGTCCAGGGTGAATGCGGTCTGGGTACCGATGTGGGCGGCGGTGAAGTCGGCCCAGGTGTTGGCCGCCGCGGATTTGAACTGCAGGTCGACGACGTAGCCGATGCCGCGCTGGTTCTGGCTCGCGCTGGCGTCCTGGATCTGGTCACCGCTGATGATCGACGGGCCCAGCAGGTAGGCGACCTTGTGGTCGGTCGAGCAGGTGATCAGCGGCTGGGCGGGATCGTCGTTGCCGGCCAGGATGTCTTCCTTGTCGCAGCGCGTCGCCTGGAACTGCAGGGCGAGGAACTGGATGCCCTGACGGGTGCTCTGGCGCCACTTCTTCTCGTCGGCGATGCGCTCGGCGAGTTCCTTGCGCGGGTCGGGGGCGCGGGCGCTTCGGCGGGCGGGCCTCGCCGGCCGGTGCGCCGGGTGCGGGCGCCGGCGCTGGCGCGCCGGGTGCGGGCGCCGGTGCGGGAGCGCCGGGTGCGGGAGCCGGTGCGGGGCTGGGCGTCGGCGGCGGGTCCTGCGGATACGGCCGCGGCTGAGCGCCCGGGTGGCCCGGAGCGGGCTGAGCGGGGCCGGCTGGGCGGGGGCGGGCTGACCCGGAGCCGGCTGGCCCGGAGCGGGCTGGCCCGGAGCGGGCTGACCGGGAGCCGGCTGACCGGGAGCCGGCTGACCGCCGGCGGGCTGGCGCGCCGGCGGCTTGGGCTCGGCGCTCTGGGCCGGCATCGAGTTGAGCACCGGCCGGATGTAGAGGCGGGCGGTCTGGCCCAGGTTGCGTGCCTCGTTGCCGTCGTTCCCGGGAACCGTGATGATCAGGTTGTCGCCGTCGACGACGACCTCCGAACCGGAGACGCCAAGCCCGTTGACCCGGGCGCCGATGATCTGCTGGGCCTGCGCCAACGCCTCACGGCTGGGCTTGGAGCCGTCCGGGGTCCGCGCGGTCAGCGTGACGCGGGTGCCGCCCTGCAGGTCGATACCCAGCTTGGGGCGGCCCGCTTGTCCCCGGTGAGAAACACCAGCAGGTACACGCCGACGAGCAATAACAAGAAGACCGACAGGTAGCGGGCAGGGTGCACCGGCGCCGAAGACGATGCCACGTTCCTTCTATCTCCTCGAGAATCGGTTAGTTACCCCGGACAGAGCCTACGTGGCCCCCACTCGCCCGTTGCGCAAGCGGTCCAGGGACGGAGCGGAATCCCCGTCAGAGATCCTTGCTGATCGAGCCCTCGTCGGCGGAGTCCTCGCCGTCGGCCAGGTCTTCGTCGTCGTCGGGCAGGATCCGGTCGCGGATCGCGAGCTTCATCCAGGTGGTCACCACGCCGGGTGAGATCTCCAGGTCGACGTTTTCGTCGGTGATCGCGACGACGGTGGCCTGAAGGCCCGACGTGGTGTGCACCCGGTCGCCCGGACGCAGCGACTCGTGCAGGTCGATGGTGGCCTGCATCGCGCGCTTCTGGCGGCGCGACGCCAAGTACATGAACCCGCCCATGATGAGCAGGAACGGCAGGAACAGGATCAAACTTTGCATGGACGCGCCTGTCTTTCGTCGTAAATTATCGGGGCTTTCCTGGTGGCTGGGTGCCGGTACGACTCGAGCGTCGCGCACCTCGTAACGGTCCAGTGTGCCCGTTCAGTCTGGCAGGCCGCGGGTCACGGCCGACCGCCACGGTGCACGGAGTGCCCGCCGGCGCCAAGGTCGATAGGCTTTTGATGCGACGTGACACGCGCGCCGCGGGGAGGAGTTATGTGGTGGCCAGCCTCGAGCAGACTCGCCAGCTGGTCACCGAGATCCCCGGTCCGGCGTCGCTGGAACTGACCAAACGCCGGGCGGCGGCGGTGTCGCGCGCGGTGAACGTGTCGGTGCCGGTCTTCGTGAAGCGCGCCGGCGGCGGCATCATCGAGGACGTCGACGGCAACCGGCTGATCGACCTCGGTTCCGGCATCGCGGTGACCACCATCGGCAACTCGTCGCCCCGGGTGGTCGACGCGGTGCGCGCGCAGGTGGCCGAGTTCACCCACACGTGCTTCATGGTGACGCCGTATGAGTCCTACGTCGCCGTCGCCGAGACGCTCAACCGGATCACCCCGGGGTCGGGTGAGAAGCGTTCGGTGCTGTTCAACTCCGGCGCCGAGGCGGTCGAGAATGCCATCAAGGTCGCGCGCGCGTACACCCGCAAGCCCGCCGTGGTGGCGTTCAACCACGCCTACCACGGCCGCACCAACCTGACCATGGCACTGACCGCCAAGTCGGCCCCCTACAAGAGCGGCTTCGGCCCGTTCGCGCCGGAGGTCTACCGCGCGCCGCTGTCCTATCCGTACCGGGACGGGCTGATCGACAAAGAGCTGGCCACCGACGGGGAAAAGGCCGCCGCGCGCACCATCAACGTCATCGACAGCCAGATCGGCGCGGACAACCTGGCCGCCCTCCTCATCGAGCCCATCCAGGGTGAGGGCGGGTTCATCGTGCCGGCCGAGGGCTTCCTGCCCACGCTGCTGGCGTGGTGCCACAAGAACGACGTGGTGTTCATCGCCGACGAGGTGCAAACCGGGTTCGCCCGCTCCGGCGCCATGTTCGCCTGCGAGCACGAGGGCATCGAGCCCGACCTGATCTGCACCGCCAAGGCCATCGCCGACGGGCTGCCCCTGTCGGCGGTCACCGGCCGGGCACAGATCATGGACGCGCCGCACGTCGGCGGTTTGGGTGGCACCTTCGGCGGAAACCCGTTGGCTTGCGCGGCCGCGTTGGCGACCATCGAGACGATCGAGAACGACGGGTTGATCGCCAGGGCCCAGCAATTGGAACGCCTGATCACCGAGCCACTGCTGCGCCTGCAGGCCGGCGACGACCGGATCGGCGACGTGCGCGGTCGGGGCGCCATGATCGCCATCGAACTGGTGAAGTCGGGAACCGCCGAGCCCGACAAGGAACTGACGCAGAAGCTGACCGTCGCGGCCGCCGCGGCCGGCGTGATCGTCCTGACGTGTGGCATGTACGGCAACATCATCCGGCTGCTGCCGCCGCTGACCATCAGCGACGAGCTACTGGCCGAGGGCATCGAGATCCTCGGCGGGCTCCTGCGCGACCTCTAGAACTGGGGAAGCGTCCCGCCCCGCGTGGGCAATCTCACAAACGCCACAAAGGCCGGATCGTGGTGGAATACCGTTACTTTAGCTAACGTTCTATGTGTCAGCGCGGACAGCGCACATTGACTCGCTAACTTTCATTTGCAAGGGATCTGTTTATGTCGACTGCCATTCACGACGAAGAACTCGACCGCCGCATCGAGCACCTGGTTGCCACCGACCCCCAGTTCGCCGCCACCCGACCGGACCCGGCGATCACCGCCGCCACCGAACAGCCCGGTCTGCGGCTGCCGCAGATCATCCGGACCGTGCTGGACGGCTACGCCGACCGGCCGGCGCTGGGCCAGCGGGTGGTGGAGTTCGTCAAGGACGCCAAGACCGGACGGACGTCTGCCGAGCTGCTCCCCCGCTTCGAGACCGTCACGTATGGCGAACTCGGCCAACGGGTTTCGGCCCTCGGCCGGGCCTGGGCCAGTGACTCGGTGAGCCCCGGCGACCGCGTCTGCGTGCTGGGCTTCAACAGCGTCGACTACGCCACCATCGACATCGCGCTGGGCACCATCGGTGCCGTGTCGGTGCCGCTGCAGACCAGCGCGGCGCTCTCGTCGCTGCAGCCGATCGTGGCCGAGACCGAACCCAGCCTGATCGCCTCGAGCGTCAACCAGCTGCCCGACGCCGTGGAGCTGATCCTGGCCGGCGACCACGTGCCCGGCAGGCTGGTCGTGTTCGACTACCAGCCCGAGGTCGACGACCAGCGCGAGGCCGTGGAAAGCGCCGTGGCCCGGCTGGCCGGCATCGGCGTGGTCGTCGAGCAGCTCGCCGACGTGTTGCGGCGCGGCAAGGACCTGCCCCCGGTGCCCGAGCAGCAGACCGACGAGGACTCCCTCGCGCTGCTGATCTACACCTCCGGCAGCACCGGCGCGCCCAAGGGCGCGATGTACCCGCAGAGCAACGTCGGCAAGATGTGGCGGCGCGGCAGCAAGAACTGGTTCGGCGAGAGCGCCGCGTCGATCACCCTCAACTTCATGCCGATGAGCCACGTCATGGGCCGCGGCATCCTCTACGGCACGTTGGGCAATGGCGGCACCGCCTACTTCGCGGCCCGCAGTGACCTGTCCACCCTGCTCGAGGACCTCGAGTTGGTGCGGCCCACCGAGATGAACTTCGTCCCGCGGATCTGGGAGACGCTGTACGGCGAATTCCAGCGCCAGGTCGAGCGCCGCCTGACCGACGGGGCCGACCGCGAGGCGGTCGAGGCCGAGGTGCTGGAAGAACAGCGTCAGTACCTGCTGGGCGGGCGGTTCATCTTCGCCATGACGGGCTCCGCGCCCACCTCACCGGAGTTGAAGAAGTGGGCCGAGTCGCTGCTGCAGATGCACCTGATGGACGGCTACGGCTCGACCGAGGCCGGAATGGTGTTGTTCGACGGGGAGATTCAGCGTCCGCCGGTGATCGACTACAAGCTGGTCGACGTTCCGGACCTGGGTTACTTCAGCACCGACCGCCCGTACCCGCGCGGTGAGCTGTTGCTGCGGACCGAGAACATGTTCCCCGGCTACTACAAGCGCGCCGAGACCACCGCCGGCGTTTTCGACGACGACGGCTACTACCGCACCGGTGACGTGTTCGCCGAGATCGCTCCGGACCGGCTGGTGTATGTCGACCGCCGCAACAACGTGCTCAAGCTGGCCCAGGGTGAGTTCGTGACGCTGGCCAAGCTCGAAGCGGTGTTCGGCAACAGCCCGCTGATCCGCCAGATCTACGTCTACGGCAACAGCGCCCAGCCCTACCTGCTGGCCGTCGTGGTGCCGACCGAAGAGGCCTTGGCGGACAACGACATCGAGGCCCTCAAGCCGAAGATCGCCGACTCGCTGCAGAAGGTCGCCAAAGAGACGGGGCTGCAGTCCTACGAGGTGCCGCGCGATTTCATCATCGAGACCACCCCGTTCACGTTGGAAAACGGCCTGCTGACCGGGATCCGCAAGCTGGCGTGGCCGAAGCTGAAGCAGCATTACGGCGAGCGTCTCGAGCAGATGTACGCCGACCTGGCCGCGGGTCAGGCCAACGAGCTGGCCGAACTGCGCCGCAGCGGCGCGCAGGCACCGGTGCTGCAGACCGTGAGCCGCGCTGCGGCCGCGATGCTGGGGGCCGCGACCGGCGATCTGTCCGGCGATGCCCACTTCACCGATCTGGGTGGAGACTCGTTGTCGGCGTTGACATTCGGCAACCTGCTGCGCGAGATCTTCGACGTCGACGTCCCGGTGGGTGTCATCGTCAGCCCGGCCAACGACCTGGCGGCCATCGCCGCCTACATCGAGGCCGAGCGGCAGGGCTCCAAGCGGCCGACGTTCGCCGCGGTGCATGGACGCGGCGCCACCACCGTGCGCGCCGGTGACCTCACGCTGGACAAGTTCCTCGACGAGGCCCTTTTGGCCGGCGCGCCGAGCCTGCCGAAGCCGTCGACCGAGGTGCGCACCGTGCTGTTGACCGGCGCGACCGGATTTTTGGGCCGCTACCTGGCGCTGGACTGGCTCGAGCGGATGGACATGGTCGACGGCAAGGTCATCGCCCTGGTGCGGGCCCGCTCCGACGAGGAGGCGCGCGCCCGGCTGGACAAGACGTTCGACAGCGGCGACCCGACACTGCTGGCGCACTACCAGGAGTTGGCCGCTGATCACCTCGAGGTCATCGCGGGCGACAAGGGCGAGGCCAACCTGGGCCTCGACCAGCAGACCTGGCAGCGCCTGGCCGACACGGTCGACATCATCGTCGACCCGGCGGCGCTGGTGAACCACGTGCTGCCCTACAGCGAGCTGTTCGGGCCCAACGCCCTGGGCACCGCTGAGCTGATCCGCATCGCGTTGACGTCCAAGCAAAAGCCGTACACGTACGTGTCGACGATCGGCGTGGGCGACCAGATCCAGCCCGGCAAGTTCGTCGAGAACGCCGACATCCGGCAGATCAGCGCCACCCGCGAGATCAACGACAACTACGCCAACGGCTACGGCAACAGCAAGTGGGCCGGCGAGGTGTTGCTGCGTGAGGCACACGACCTGTGCGGCCTGCCGGTCTCGGTGTTCCGCTGCGACATGATCCTGGCCGACACCACCTACGCCGGACAGCTCAACCTGCCCGACATGTTCACCCGGCTGATGCTGAGCGTGGTGGCCACCGGTATCGCGCCGCGTTCGTTCTACGAGCTCGACGCCGAGGGCAACCGGCAGCGGGCGCACTACGACGGGCTGCCGGTCGAGTTCATCGCCGCGGCGATCTCGACACTGGGAACCCAGATCACCGACAGCGACACCGGTTTCCAGACCTACCACGTGATGAACCCCTACGACGACGGCATCGGACTCGACGAGTACATCGATTGGCTGGTCGAGGCCGGGTACTCGATCGAGCGCATCCCGGATTACTCCGAGTGGCTGCGGCGGTTCGAGACCTCGCTGCGGGCCCTGCCGGATCGGCAACGTCAGTACTCACTGCTGCCGCTGCTGCACAACTACCAGAAGCCGGAAAAGCCGATCAACGGCTCGATGGCACCCACCGATGTGTTCCGCGCGGCGGTGCAGGAAGCGAAGATCGGCCCCGACAAAGACATTCCGCACGTGTCGGCGCCGGTGATCGTCAAGTACATCACCAACCTGCAGTTGCTCGGACTGCTGTAACGGCAACAACGCAATCGCCCAGTCCCGTTGCGGGACTGGGCGATTGCTATTGGTAGGTGCGAACTACTGCTGCGGATGCGGCCAGCGCAGGTACGCGGCGTTGGCCCCGGCCCCGGCACCGGCGCGGTTCTTGCGCCAGCCCCGCTTCGGCTCGGGGTCCGCCGCGGACCGCGGCTTGGTCAGCGCGCCCGAGGACACCTCGGCGGGCTCGTAGACCGAGTCCCGGTAGGGCTCAACGCCCGGCGCCGCGGCGACGGGTTCGCCCGCCACCGGATGCACGTCTTTGGCGAGGCGCACGGCGGTGCGCGCCAGCACAACGCCCCCCACGAAGATGATCAGCGCGCCCAGGCCCGAGAAGTAGGTGACCTCGAGCACCGCGCGCTTGCGGTCGGTCGCGGCGATCGGATCACCGGCCGAGCCGATCCCCAGCAATGGGGCGAACTGGCCGCCCACCACGAACCAGGCGCCGGCCAGCACGGCCAGCCAGCCGCCCAGCATGGCGGCGACCCGGTTGCCCGCGACGATCAGGAGCAAACCGCCCAGCACGGTGGCCGCCCCGGGCGCCACCTCCAGCCAGCCCCGGGCCGTGCTCCATGCCCAGTCCCGGTCCGGTGTGTAGGCGAAATTGAAGTGCGGACCAACAAACGGTATTAACGCCCCCCAAGCTCCCAAAATGACCAGGAGCAATCCGCTGACCGCGCCGCGCGAGCGCGGCATACTCAGCCCGCGGGGTCGGCCGTCCTCTGCGTATTTCATGACATCCCCTCGTTGAATACCGGGTTGAATTCCGGCCTGGGATGGTTACCCAGCGCCTTCCACTACTAACCCACGAGGAAGCCGAAAGCCACCGGTAGCAGTGGCATTTGAGGCTGCTGGGACTGGTGTTACTGCTGAAGGCCGAGCAGCAGGAGAACGATGGCGATCACCGGGAAGGTGCCCTGCGTCGCGGCGGCGCGGGCCTTCTCGCGGTCGGACGCGATCAGCACCACCGCGGCCGCGGCCATCGACCCGACACCCGCGAAGATCAGCGCCGCTCCAATCCCTGTGTGCCCCAAGGCAACCGCGACGATGCCCACGCCGGTGACGATCGCGAGAAACAAATTGTAGAAGCCCTGGTTGAAGGCGAGCAGCTTGGTGGTTTCCGCCTCGGCCGGGGTGGTGCCGAAGGTGGCGCGGGTGCGCTCGGAGGTCCAGGTCAACGATTCGATCACAAAGATGTAGACGTGTAGCAACGCCGCCAGTGCGGCGAACACCAACGCGGTGGCGATCATCGCTCCTCCTCGCCGGTCGCGGCCCGCCAGCGGGGTCACGTTTTCGCTTGTCCCGGCCGCTGAACATTACCGACCGGCGGTGAGCCGGGCCAGCCTGACGCGAAAAGGCACCGATAGCCAATGGCTACCGGTGCCTCCCGCCTAGGAGATTGCGCGCTACGCGCCGGCGTGATGGTGCCGGTGGAACAGGCCGCCACCGGTGCGCCGACGGAACAGGCCGCCACCGGTGCGCTCGCGGGCGCCGCCATGGCGTCCGCCCCCACCGGACCGCGGGTCTCGTCGTACATGGCCGGTTGGGCCGCCGGAACGGCCTCGCCCGCCACCGGCGCCGGCTGCGTCGCGACGACATCGCGCGCGTGCCGAACAGCCAGGCGCGCCACCGCGGCACCGCCCAGGAACACGATCAGGGCGCCCAGGCCGGTGAAGTAGGTGACCTCGAGCAGCGCTCGTTTCAGGTCCGTCGCCGCCATCGGTTGACCGATGTCACCGATACCGAGCGTCGCCGCGAACGGGCGGCCGACCACGAACCAGGCGCCGCCGGCGACCGCCAGCCAGCCGCCCAACACGGCGCTGGCGCGGTTGTTGGACATCAGCACCAGCAGCCCGCCGACCGCCGCGGCGGCCCCGGGGAGCACCTCGAGCCAGCCCTTGGCCGTGGTCCAGGTCCATGCCGGGTCGGCCATGTAGGCCCAGTCGATGTTGGGTCCGAAGAACGGGACCAGCGCACCCCACGCACCCAGAAGAATCAGGAGTAACCCGGTTAGCGCGCCGCGGGTCCGTGGCATGTACAGCGCGCGTGGGCGATCGTAGTCGTGGCTCGTGGTCCTCATCGGAACCTCCTTAAACAGGTATGACTGTTGTGAGGCTGGTTACCCGGCGGTGCCGGGGTGTAACCGACCACGCGCCGGTTGGTGTTTGCTGGGGCCCGCCGAAACGGCCGCCGGCGGGCGCGGTTGCGGCCGGGCCTGCCGCGGCGTGGGCGGCCTGAGCAGGCCGTCTGCCGCGCCGGCCGAGGATTGCAGGAACCGGCCGGCGCAAAGGTCACGATTTGGCCGCGAAATGGCCGCGACCCGCCACCGCCGCGCTCGCGACCGCCGTTAGTCGAACAGCCCGGCCTGGCCGAGGCCGGTGACCCCGGCCGGCGGGGTCATGCCGAGGTGTGTCCACGCCTTGGCGGTGGCCACCCGGCCCCGGGGCGTGCGCGCGATCATGCCGGCGCGCACCAGGAACGGCTCGCACACCTCCTCGACGGTGGTGGCCTCCTCGCCCACCGCCACCGCCAGCGTCGACACCCCGACCGGGCCGCCGCCGAAGCTGCGGGTCAGCGCCGAGAGCACCCCGCGGTCCAGCCGGTCCAGGCCCAGCTCGTCGACGTCGTAGACCGCCAGCGCGGACTTGGCGACATCGCGGGTGATCACGCCGTCGGCGCGCACCTCGGCGAAGTCGCGGACCCGGCGCAACAGCCGGTTGGCGATCCGCGGCGTGCCGCGCGAGCGCCGGGCGATCTCCTCGGCCGCGTCGCCGCCGAGTTCGATGCCCAGGATCCCGGCCGAGCGGGCCAGCACCCGCTCCAGCTCGGGGGGCTCGTAGAAGTCCATGTGCGCGGTGAAGCCGAACCGGTCCCGCAGCGGACCGGTCAGCGCGCCGGACCGGGTGGTCGCGCCGACCAGGGTGAACGGTGCCACCTCCAGCGGAATGGACGTCGCCCCGGGGCCCTTGCCGACCACCACGTCCACCCGGAAGTCCTCCATCGCCAGGTACAGCATCTCCTCGGCGGGCCGCGCGATGCGATGGATCTCGTCGATGAACAACACGTCGTGCTCGACCAGGTTGGACAGCATCGCCGCGAGGTCACCCGCGCGCTCCAGCGCGGGCCCGACGTCATCCGCAGCGAGGACCCGAGCTCGGCCGCGATGATCATCGCCAGCGACGTCTTGCCCAGCCCCGGCGGACCGGACAACAGAATGTGATCCGGTGTGCCGCCGCGGTTTTTGGCGCCCTCGAGGACGAGCTGCAGCTGCTCGCGCACCCGCGGCTGGCCGATGAACTCGCGCAGCGACCGCGGGCGCAGGCTGACGTCGATGTCGGCCTCGCCGGACGCCAGCGCCCCGGAGACCTCGCGATCCGAAGAGTCCTCGTCGGTCATTTCTTACCTAATAGGGACAGGGCGGCGCGCAGGGCGGCCGCCGTGCTGGCGTCGTGTTCGGTGGCCAGCACCTTATCGGTAGCCTCCTCGGCCTGCTTGACGGCGAAACCGAGCCCGACCAGGGCCTCCACCACGGGCCCGCGCACCGCGTGGCCGTTGTGGGCCGCACCCGGCGACGCTCCCCCGGTCGCGACCCCGACGCCGACCTTGTCGCGCAATTCCAAGACCATCCGTTCGGCGCTGCGCTTGCCGATCCCGGGCACCCGGGTGAGCGCGGTGACGTCGCTGTCGTGCAGCGCCTGGCGCAGCGCGCCGGCGTCGTGCACGGCCAGGGTGGCCATCGCGAGCCGCGGCCCGACCCCCGACACCGACAGCAGCGTCAGGAACAGATCGCGGGTATCGGTGTCGGTGAAGCCGTACAACGTCATCGAGTCCTCGCGGACGATCATCGCGGTGATCAGCCGCGCCTCGCTCCCGGTCCGCAGCGTGGACAGCGTCGACGGCGTGGCGTTCACCCGGTAGCCGACGCCGGCGGCCTCGATCACCGCGTGATCGAGCGCCACTTCGAGGACCTCCCCGCGCACCGAGGCGATCATCGCGCGGCCTTGCGCTTGGCGTCCAACTTTGCCTTGTACTTCTGTCGCTGCTGGGCGGCCAGCGCCTCGGCAGCGGCCATCCGGGCGATCATCGGCGCGCGCCAGCAGTGACAGATGGCCAACGCCAGCGCGTCGGCGGCGTCGGCCGGTGACGGTTTCGCTTGTAGCGCAAGGATTCTGGTGACCATCGCGGTGACCTGAGCCTTATCGGCCCCACCGTTGCCGGTGACCGCGGCCTTGACCTCGCTGGGGGTGTGGAAGTGCACGTCGACGCCGCGCTTGGCCGCCGCCAGGGCGACGACGCCGCCGGCCTGGGCGGTGCCCATCACCGTCGACACGTTGAGTTGGGAGAACACCCGCTCGATCGCCACCACATCGGGCCGGTGGGTGGCCAGCCAGTGCTCGACGGCGTCGCTGATCTTGAGCAGCCGCTGGGCCAGCGGGGCGTCCGCGGGCGTGCGCACCACGTCGACGTCCAGCGCGACGACCGTGCGCCCACGCCCGCTTTCGACGACCGACAGACCGCATCGGGTCAGGCCGGGATCGACGCCCATCACCCGCATTCCCGCTCCCACCTAGTAGAACAGCTGTTCGATACCCTAGCGGCCGGCGCCGACGGGCCCGGGTAGGACACGCGGCCGAGGCGCCGATTCCCGCGCCGACGTTACGGCGCGGAACCCGGGGAAAAGCTGTTAGCTTTAGCCCACGTTCGCTCGAGCAATGTGGCAACGGAGGGGTTGGCGTGGGATCTCTGCTGGTCATGATCGCCGTGGTGCTCTTCATCGCGTCCATCGTGGTGCTGGTGGTGGCTTTGCGGCGGCCCAAGCAGCCCGCCCAGCGGGCCGGGCGCCCGGATCCGATGGCCGACGACGCGATGCCGCAGTTCGGGCCGCGCCAACTCGGGCCCGGCGCCATCGTCAGCTACGGCGGCATCGACTACATCGTGCGCGGTTCGGTCACCTTCCGCGAGGGCCCCTTCGTCTGGTGGGAGCACCTGCTGGAGGGCGGCGACCAGCCGATCTGGTTCAGCGTCGAGGAAGACGACGGGCGCCTGGAGCTGGCGATGTGGGTCACCCGCAAGGACGTGCCGCTGCGGCCCGGCGACCCCTACGTCGTCGACGGCGTGATGTTCCACGAGTCCGAACGCGGCCGCGCCTCCTACACGACCGAGGGCACCACCGGCCTGCCGGCCGGCGGCGAGATGGAGTTCGTCGACTGCACCAACGACGACGAGTCGGCGCTGCTGTCGTTCGAGCGCTGGGCCCCGGACATGCCCTGGGAGGTGTCGACGGGCAAGTCCGTCTCGCCCGGGGAGATCACCGTGTACCCGGCTCCCCCACCCACCCCGGCGTAGAGCACGAGGTCTCCTCGGTGCCCCTCCATCAGCTCGCCGTGACCCCGGCCGACGTATCCGGCGAACGGCTGGGACTCGCGCTCAACGCGCCCGTACCGGCGCCGCTGGCCAGCTGCCGGCTGGACCACCCCGACGGCGGCGCCGCGCTGCTGCTCGGTGTGCTCGGCGCCTCCCATGTCGTCGCCGTCGAGCAGGCGTTTTCCGAGGAGATCTCTTGCACCGCACGCAGTCTCGGGGCCGACCTGCCGGCGCGCACCGAGGCGCCCGGCTACCGCCTGCAATCCCATACCGACACCCACGACGAGGCCAGCTTTCGCCGCCTCGCGCGCGACCTGCGCGGCCGTTGCGCCCACCGGGCGGGCTGGCTCGGTGGCACGTTTCCCGGTGATGACGCCGCGCTGACCGTGCTGGCCGCCGAACCCGACGGCGCCGGCTGGCGCTGGCAGACCTGGCACCTCTATCCGGGGCGTCCCCCGGCAACGGCGGCACGGTGGTGCACACGGCCAGCCGGTGGCGCCCGTGAGCCGCAACCGCCTGTTCGTGATCGCCGGTGTGCTGGGGGTGGCCGGCGTGACGTGTCTGATATTCGGAATCCTGTTGCTGCAGAAGAATATTGCCTCGTATGTCGCCGGCCACTATCACGAGTACGCCCGCGACGTGAACGGGACTCGCTACCAGTGCAGCGGGTCGCCAGATCAGGTGGCCGACACGCTGGCCGACTACGCCGAACCCGACGCGCGGGCCGACAACGGCAAGACCGAGTACCTGCGCTACAGCAACAACATCGTGATCGTCGGCCCCGACGGCGGCTACCCGTGCAGCATCCGCGTCGAACCGCTGAGCGCCGGATACAGCCACGGCGCCTTCATCTTTCTCGGCCCCGGGTTTTCCCCGGGATCCCCGTCGGGCGGCGCCGGGGGCACCCCCGGCGGCCCCGGCGGAACCAAGTGAGGGCACCACCGCAAAGGAGAACACCATGTATCTCGCCGTCGAGGTCGGCACCGTCGACCTCAATCCCGTGCTGAAAGGCGCAGTCGCGACGATCCTGTACTTCGTCGTCGGCATGGCCGTGCTCCTGGTCGGGTTCTACGCGGTCGACGTCCTGACCCCGGGAAAGCTGCGCCAGCTGGTGTTCATCGACCGCCGGCCCAACGCCGTGGTGGTCGCGGGCGCGATGTACATCGCCCTGACGGCCGTCATCATCACCGCCATCGCCAACAGCTACAGCCAACTGGGCCAGGGACTCGTCGGGGTTGCGGTGTACGGGCTGATGGGCGTGCTCCTGCTGGGCGTCGCGCTGCTGGCGATGCACCTGCTGATCCCGGGCAGTTTTCACGAGCACATCGACGAGCCGGAGCTGCATCCGGGATCGTTCGCGGTGGCGCTGATACTGCTCGCCGTCGGAGGGGTGACCGCCGCGGCGGTGTCATGAGCGTCGTCGGGTCGGAGGGCGAGGTGCGGGCGCCCGAGGCGGCGGCACCCGCGCCGGTGTCGGGCCGGTGGCGGGCGCTGTTGCTGGCCGCCGTGGCGGCGTGCGCGGCGTGCGGCATCATCTACGAACTCGCGCTGCTGACGCTGTCGGCCAGCCTGGACGGCGGCGGGATCGTGGCCACCTCGCTGATCGTCGCCGGCTACATCGCCGCGCTGGGCGTGGGGGCGCTGCTGGTCAAGCCGCTGCTCGCGCACGCGGCGATCACCTTCGTCGCCGTCGAGGCGCTGCTGGGCATCGTCGGCGGGCTGTCGGCGGCGGGGCTGTATGTGGTGTTCGCGTTCCTGGACGGGTCGGTCGGCTCCACCTGGGTGCTGGCGGTGAGCACGGCGCTGATCGGTGCCCTGGTCGGTGCCGAGGTGCCGCTCTTGATGACGCTGCTGCAACGCGGCCGGACGGCGGGTCCCGCCGACGCCGGGCGGACGCTGGCCAACCTGAACGCCGCCGACTACCTGGGCGCGCTGCTGGGCGGGCTGGTCTGGCCGTTCCTGCTGCTGCCGCAACTGGGGATGATTCGCGGTGCGGCGGCCACCGGCATGATCAACCTGGCGGCCGCGGCCGTGGTGGCGATTTTCCTGTTGCGCCAAGTGGTTTCGATGCGGCAGCTGGCACTTGCGCTGGGCGCGCTGGCCGCCGCCGCGGGGCTGCTCGCCACCCTGCTGCTGCGTTCAGCCGACGTCGAAACAACAAGCAGGCAAAGGCTTTACGCAGACCCGATCGTCGCCTACCGGCACACGGCCTATCAGGAGATCGTGGTGACCCGTCGCGGCAACGACACCCGGCTGTATCTCGATGGCGGCCTGCAGTTCTCCACCCGCGACGAGTACCGCTACACCGAGAGCCTCGTCTACCCCGCCCTGGGCAACGGCGCCCATTCGGTGCTGGTGCTCGGTGGCGGCGACGGCCTGGCGGCCCGCGAATTGCTGCGCCAGCCCGGCATTTCCAGGATCGTGCAGGTCGAGCTCGACCCCGCGGTGATCGACATCGCGCGCACCACGCTGCGCGGCGCCAATGGCGGTTCGCTGGACAACCCGCGGGTGGCGGTGCTGACCGAGGACGCGATGAACTGGTTGCGCGGGCCGAACGTGGACCGCTTCGACGCGGTCATCGTGGACCTGCCCGATCCGGACACCCCGGTGCTGGGGCGGCTGTACTCGACGGAGTTCTACGCGCTGGTCGCCCACGCGCTGGCTCCCGGCGGCCTGATGGCGGTGCAGGCGGGCAGCCCGTTCTCCACCCCGACGGCGTATTGGCGCACGGTGTCGACGATCCGGGCCGCCGGCTACGCCGTCACGCCGTATCACGCGCACGTGCCCACCTTCGGCGACTGGGGATTCGCCCTCGCGCAGCGCGCGGGCGCCGCGCCCACGCCGAAAGTGCCCGCCGACGCGCCCCCGCTGCGCTACCTCAACCAGCAGGTGCTCGACGCGGCGTGCGTCTTCGGCGGCGACATCGGCCCGCGCCCGGTGGAGCCGTCGACGCTGGACAATCCGCGCATCGTCGAGGACATGCGGCACGGATACGACTAGCTACTCCTCGTCGAGCGCGGCGAGCACCTCGTCGGACAGGTCGACGTTGGTCCAGACGTTCTGCACGTCGTCGCTGTCCTCCAGCGCGTCGACCAGCTTGAACACCTTGCGCGCGCCCTCGACGTCGACGGGCACGCTGACCGACGGCTGGAAGCTGGCCTCGGCCGACTCGTAGTCGATGCCGGCGTCCTGCAGCGCGGTGCGCACCGCCACCAGGTCGGTCGGCTCGGAGATGATCTCGAAGCTCTCGCCGAGGTCGTTGACGTCCTCGGCGCCGGCGTCGAGGACGGCGGTCAGCACGTCGTCCTCGGTCAGGCCGTTCTTTTCCAGCGTGACGACGCCCTTGCGGGTGAACAGGTAGGACACCGATCCGGGATCGGCCATGTTGCCGCCGTTGCGGGTCACCGCCACCCGGACCTCGCCGGCCGCGCGGTTGCGGTTGTCGGTGAGGCACTCGATCAGCACCGCCACGCCGTTGGGGCCGTAGCCCTCGTACATGATCGTCTGGTAGTCGGCGCCGCCGGCCTCCTCGCCCGCGCCCCGCTTGCGGGCGCGCTCGATGTTGTCGTTGGGCACCGAGGTCTTCTTCGCCTTCTGGATGGCGTCGTACAGCGTCGGGTTGCCGGCCGGGTCACCGCCGCCGGTACGGGCGGCGACCTCGATGTTCTTGATCAGCCGGGCGAACTCCTTGCCGCGGCGCGCGTCCTTGACGGCCTTCTGGTGCTTGGTGGTGGCCCACTTGGAATGGCCGCTCATCGGTGTCCTATCTGAAAGTCCTCTTGTCTTTGTGGCCAGACGAGTCTACGTGGACGGTCGGATGCACCGAGCGTCACGCCAGAGCGGCAGTCGCCGCCCAACGTCACTCCTGCGTGACGTTCGGCGTCTGCTAGGTGCCCCTGACCAAGTCGACGAACAGGTGGTGGATGCGCCGGTCGCCGGTCATCTCGGGGTGAAACGCCGTCGCCAGTTTGCGGCCCTGTTTCACCGCGACGACGTGCCCGGCCGCGCTGGCCAGCACCTCCACGCCGTCACCGGCGCGCTCGACCCAGGGCGCGCGGATGAACACCGCGCGCACCGGATCGCTGAGCCCCACGAACGGGATGTCGCCCTCGAACGAATCGACCTGCCGCCCGAAAGCGTTGCGTCGCACCGTCATATCGATGGCACGCAGCGGCAGCGCTTCGCGCCCGCCCGCGCCGGCGTCCAGGATCTCGCTGGCCAGCAGGATCATCCCGGCGCAGGCGCCGTAGGCCGGCAACCCGTCGGCCAGCAGGCCGCGCAGCGGCTCGAGCAGGCCCAGGTCCAGCAGCAGGTGGCTCATGGTGGTCGATTCCCCACCGGGAATGACCAGCCCGTCGACCGCCTCGAGCTCGGCGCGCCGGCGCACCGGCATCGACTCGGCGCCGGCCTCGCGCAGGGCGGCCAGGTGCTCGCGGGTGTCACCCTGCAGCGCCAGAACCCCGATCCTTGGACCGGTCACGGCGCGCTCACTGGTGGGTCGGCTGGTAGCCGCGTTTGAAGCGGGTCAGCCCCTCCTGCATGACGGCCGCGACCATCTCGCCGGACTGCGTGAAGATCTTGCCCTGGCACAGCGCGCGGCCGCCGCTGGCCGACGGCGAGCTCTGGTCGTAGAGCAGCCACTCGTCGGCCCGGAACGGGCGCATGAACCACATCGCGTGGTCCAGCGAGGCCACCTGCAGGTGCTCCCGCACGTCGAGGTGGGTGACCTGCGCCGAGCCCAGCAGGGTCAGGTCGCTCATGTAGGCCAGCGCGCAGATGTGCAGCACCGGGTCGTCCGGCAGCGGGTCGCGGTGGCGGAACCAGACCTGCTGCTGGGAGGCCTTGCCCGGCAGCAGGTGCAGCTGCTCGCGCGGCACGATGCAGACGTCCCACTCCTCGAACTGCTTGAAGCCGGCGTCGTCGAAGACCTTGATCGAATCCAGTCCCGGCAGCCCGTCGGGGGCGGCGCGGCCGGCATCGGGTCCTGGTGGTGAATGCCTTCCTGATCGGTATGGAAGGAGGCACCCATGCTGAAGATGATCTCCCCGTGCTGGATGGCGTTCACCCGCCTGGTGGCGAACGAGCCGCCGTCGCGGGAGCGCTCGACGATGAACACCGTGCGCTCCTGGGCGTCCCCCGGCCGCAGGAAGTACCCGTGCAGCGAGTGCACCTGGTACTGCGGGTCCACGGTGCGCACCGCCGACACCAGCGACTGGCCGGCTACATGCCCACCGAAGGTGCGCTGCAGGAAGCCCGACTCTGGGCTGAAGATGCTGCCACGGTAGATGTTGAACTCGAGCTGCTCGAGATCGAGGATCTCTTCGATCGCCACGGACTGTTTTTACCAGCCGCGTTCGGCCAGCCGGTGGGGCTCCGCGATCTGCTCGACGTTGATGCCCACCATCGCCTCGCCGAGCCCGCGTGACACCTTGGCCAGCACGTCGGGGTCGTCGTAGAAGGTGGTCGCCTTGACGATCGCGGCGGCGCGCTGCGCGGGGTCGCCGGACTTGAAGATGCCCGAGCCCACGAACACGCCCTCGGCGCCGAGCTGCATCATCATCGCCGCGTCCGCCGGGGTGGCGATGCCGCCCGCGGTGAACAGCGTGACCGGCAGCTTGCCCGCCCGGGCCACCTCGACGACGAGGTCGTAGGGGGCCTGCAATTCCTTTGCGGCAACGTACAACTCGTCTTCGGACAGCGACGTCAGGCGGCGGATCTCGCCGCCGATGGCCCGCATGTGCGTGGTCGCGTTGGAGACGTCGCCGGTGCCGGCTTCACCCTTGGAGCGGATCATGGCCGCGCCCTCACTGATGCGGCGCAGCGCCTCGCCGAGGTTGGTCGCCCCGCACACGAACGGCACGGTGAACTTCCACTTGTCGATGTGGTGGGTGTAGTCGGCGGGGGTGAGCACCTCGGACTCGTCGACGTAGTCCACGCCCAGGCTCTGCAGGATCTGCGCCTCGACGAAGTGGCCGATGCGGGCCTTGGCCATCACCGGGATGGTCACCGCGGCGATGATGCCCTCGATCATGTCCGGGTCGCTCATCCGCGACACCCCGCCCTGCGCGCGGATGTCGGCGGGCACCCGCTCCAGCGCCATGACGGCGACGGCGCCGGCGGCCTCGGCGATCTTGGCCTGCTCGGGGGTGACGACGTCCATGATGACGCCGCCCTTGAGCATCTCGGCCATGCCGCGTTTGACGCGGGCCGTTCCGGTTCGCCCGTTGTTCGGGTGGGCGGTACTCACTGCATGATCTCCTTCAACCGTTGTCGACCCAGTCTAATGAGGCGCTTTGGCCCGCGGAGTCAGCGGATGGACAGCAGCGGCCCGGGGGTACGGCCGGCGGCGAGCGCGGCCGCGTCGGTGAGCAGTCCGGATAGTTGCATGGGGTACACCGTCTCGCCCGCCGCGACCAGCGCAGCGATGTCAGCAGCGTCACACCAGCGGTGACCGTGGATGTAGCTGCGTTCCAGCTCGGTTCGCCCGGTGCGCGACGGCTCGAACCGCCGGGTGCGGTGGACAAAGTAGAACTCCTCGCTGTCGATCAGCGAGCCGTTGAATTCGAAGACCTCGTCGCGCCGCCAGACCGGCCCGATCATCTCGCCCGGCGCGACGCGCAGCCCGGTCTCCTCGGCCAGCTCCCGCGCGGCGGCCTCGGCCAGCCGCTCCCCCTGCTGCACCTCGCCGCCCACCGTGAACCACCACTTCGGGGCGTGCTGCTCGGCCAGCGCGGGATCCGACCCGCGCAGCAGCAGCACCGCGCCGGTGTCGTCGAGCAGCACGACGCGCGCCGAGGTGCGGTGGTTGAGGACGCCGTGATCGCCGTGGGCCAGCGCGTGCGGCCGCTCGACGATCTCGAAATAGCTGGGCAGCGCGGCGGTTCCGCCGAGGTGGAACAGCCGCACCAGGGGTCGTTCGGCCAGGGCCAGGGTGTCGCGGACCGCGTCGTTGTGGAAGCGGCGGGCCAGCACCACCCGGGCCTCGGCATCGGCCAGCTCGGCGATCAGGCCGGCCGGCAGCGACGCCGGATCGACGACAGCCAGCGCGGCGGACAGCTCGTTCTCGGCGTTCTCCCGCGCGGGCCGCGGCGCCCCTTCCGCGGCGTCGGCCAGCGCCGCCAGCCGCCGCCCTTCGGACGCACCGCCGTACGCGTCGATGGCGACGGCGCGCGACACCACCGCGCGCCGTGCCAGCGCGCCGTCGAGCGCCTGCCACGACAGGTCGTAGCGGACGTGCAGGCGGTCCAGCCGGTTGGCCGTCCGGTACGCCCACGCGCCGAAGACCGCCAGCACGGCGACGAAGACCGCGATGGCGACAATCAGCCATGTCATCAACTGGCCACCTCAACCTTGGCGCCTGACGCGGCGACCGTCTCGTATACCCGCATGATCTGGCTGGCCACCACCGACCAGTCGTAGCGCTGGACAGCGGCCGAACCGGCCGTCACATAACGTTCCCGCAGCACATCATCCTCCAGCACCGCGATCAGCGCATCGGCGAGCGCGTCGCCGTCGCCGACGGGCACCAGGCACCCGACGTCACCGTTGCACAGCACGCGCCGGAAGGCGTCCAGGTCGCTCGCCACTACCGGGGTCCCGGCGGCCAGCGCCTCGACCAGCACGATGCCGAAGCTCTCCCCGCCGAGGTTGGGCGCGCAGTAGGCGTCGGCGCTGCGCATGGCCGAGGCCTTGCCGGCGTCGTCGACCTGCCCGAGGAAGCGGATGTGGTCCACCAATTCGCCTGCCTGGACCCGTAATTGGTCCTCATCGCCGCGACCGACGACCAGCAACTGCACGTCAGCGAAACGCTCGACCAGCCCGGGCAGCGCGTCGAGCAGCACGGACATGCCCTTGCGCGGCTCGTCGTAGCGGCCGAGGAACAGCACCGTCTTGCCGGCGCGCGGGTAGCCGTCCAAAAGCGGCGCGGAGGCGAACGACGCGACGTCGACGCCGTTGGGGATCTCCACCGCGTCGGTGCCCAGCGCCTCCATCTGCCAGCGCCGGGCCAGGTCGGAGACCGCGATCCGCCCGACGATCTTTTCGTGCATCGGGCGCAGGATGCCCTGAAACACCGTCAGCGTCAGCGATTTGGTGGTCGACGTGTGAAACGTCGCCACGATCGGGCCCTCGGCGATGTTCAGCGCCAGCATGGACAGGCTCGGCGCGTTGGGCTCGTGCAGGTGCAGCACGTCGAAATCGCCGTCGGCGAGCCACTTTTTCACCTTGCGGTGGGTGGCCGGCCCGAACCGCAGCCGGGCCACCGACCCGTTGTAGGGAATCGGGACGGCCTTGCCCGCCGAGACGACGTAGTCGGGCAGCGCGGCGTGCGGCGAGGACGGCGCGAGCACGCTGACGTCGTGGCCCCGCGCGCGCATCACCTCGGCCAGCTGCAGGACGTGCGACTGCACCCCGCCCGGAACGTCGAACGAGTAGGGGCAGACCATCCCGATCCGCATCAGGCGTCCTTGAGCCGGGCCTGCTTGGCTTCGGGAAGGTCGGCCAGCCACTGCGGCTGCATCATGTGCCAGTCCTGGGGGTAGGTGGCGATGTTCTTCTCGAACTGATCGGCCATCGCCTGGGTGATGCCGCTGACGTCGCCGCTGGCGCAATCCAGCGGCGACTGTATGTCGACGCCCCAGCCCCGGTCCTCGAACCAGCAGTGCGCCGGCAGCAGGGCGGCCCCGGTCGCGATCGCGAGCTTCGCCGGCCCGGCCGGCAGCCGGGTGGGCTCACCGAAGAAGTCGACCTGCACGCCGGTGCGGGTGAGGTCGCGCTCGGCCATCAGGCACACCACCCGGTTGTCCCGCAGCCGATCGCACAGCACGTCGAACGCCGGCCGTTCTCCCCCGGAGTGGGGCAGCACCTCGAAGCCGAGGCCTTCGCGGTAGCCGATGAAGCGCCGGTACAGCGACTCGGGTTTGAGGCGCTCGGCGACGGTGGTGAAGGTGCCGTGTGTCTGCGCCAGCCATACCCCGGCCATGTCCCAGTTGCCGCTGTGCGGCAACGCGATCACCGCGCCGCGGCCGGCGGACAGCGCCGCCTCGATGTGGTCCCGGCCCAGGACGGAGTCGTGCAGCTCGCGGCCCACGGCGGCCAGGTCCATGCCCGGCAGCCGGAACGCCTCGCGCCAGTACCGGGCGTAGGAGGCCAGCGAGGCCCGCATCAGCGCGTCGGGCACCTCCGCGGCCGGCACACCGATCACGCGGGCCAGGTTCTTGCGCAGCTGGTCGGGGCCGCCGCCGCGGGCGGCGTAACGCGCGCCCGCCTCAAAGGCGTTGCGCGCGGCGAACTCCGGCATCGCGCGCACCGCCATCCAGCCGGACGCGTACGCCCAGTCGGTCGCCCTCCCGCCCGTCAGGCCGCCCATCGCCCGGCCGGCCAGCCGGCGGGCCATCCGGCGTTGCGCCCCAACCATTTTCATGCCCGGCGGAGTGGGAATCACGGCTCGCTCACCACCCGGTCGGTCGCGCCCGGCGAGGTGCGCACCGCGTGCAACCGCTGCGCGCAGGTGAGCAGGCTGGCCACCGCCAGCACCCACATCGCCACCGGCAGCGCCCACGGCAGCGGATACACCGGAAGGTCCGACAGGCCCGCGCCGACGAGGACGATGATCAGCCGCTCCGGCCGTTCGATCAGGCCGCCGTCGCCGCGCAGCCCGCTGGCTTCGGCGCGGGCCTTGATGTAGGAGATCACCTGGGAGGTGACGAGGCAGATCAGCGTGGCGACCGCCAGCAGCTTGTCGTGCAGGCCGAAGACGATCCACCACAGCAGCCCGCAGAACACGGCGCCGTCGCTGACCCGGTCGCAGGTGGCGTCCAGCACCGCGCCGAATCGGGTGCCGCCGCCGCGTTCCCGGGCCATCGCCCCGTCCAGCATGTCGAAGAGGACGAAGAACCAGACCACCAGCGTGCCGGCGAACAGCTTGCCCATCGGGAACAGCGTCAGCGCGCCGGCCACCGCGACGATGGTGCCCAGGACGGTGACGACGTCGGGGGTCAATCCCAGCCGCAGGCATGCCCGTGCGGTGGGAGTGGTCAGCCGCGCGAACGCCGCCCGCGACAGGAACGGCATTTTGCTCATGGTTGATTTGTCCACTCCGTGGCCAGCAGCTGGCGCGTCTCGCGCAGCAATTGCGGGATCACCTTCGACCCGCCGATGATGGTGATGAAGTTCGCGTCGCCGCCCCAGCGCGGCACGACGTGCACGTGCAGGTGTTCGGCGAGCGAGCCACCGGCCGACGTCCCCAGGTTCAGGCCGACGTTGAAACCGTGCGGCCGCGAGACGTTCTTGATGACGCGAATCGCCTTCTGGATGAAGGACATCAGCTCCGCGCTTTCCGGGTCGGTCAGGTCCTCGAGCTCCGAGACCCGCCGGTAGGGCACCACCATGAGGTGTCCGGGGTTGTAGGGGTAGAGATTGAGCACCGCGTAGACGAGCTCGCCGCGGGCGACCACCAAACCGTCTTCGTCGGTGAGGTGCGGGATGTCGGTGAACGGCTGCTCGCTTTTGCCTGAAGAGTTGGCGTCGCGCTTCATCGGCGCTTCGGCCAGATAGGTCATCCGGTACGGCGTCCACAGCCGCTGCAGGTGATCCTGTTCGCCGACTCCCCTGTCCAGGATGGTGTCGTCGGCGTCCCGCTCGGCCGGTTCGCGATCAGTCACGGTCACTCACCACTTGACACTTTCACGAGTTCGGCTGTGGGCACGGCATTCTCGCGATCGGCGATCCACTTCACGATCGCATCGACGGCACTGTCGCGGGGCACGCCGTTGATCTGGGTGCGGTCCCCGAAACGGAAGCTGACCGCGCCGGCCTGCACGTCGCGGTCACCGGCCAGCAGCATGAACGGCACCCGCTGGGCGGTGTGGTTGACGATCTTCTTGGCCATCCGGTCGTCGCTGGTGTCGACCTCGACACGCACGCCGTGCGACTTGAGCTGTGCGGCAACGCTTTCCAGGTATTCCACGTGCTCGTCGGCGACCGGGATGCCCACCGCCTGCACGGGCGCCAGCCACGCCGGGAAGGCCCCCGCGTAGTGCTCGGTGAGGATGCCGAAGAACCGCTCGATCGACCCGAACAGCGCCCGGTGGATCAGCACCGGCCGCTGCCGCGACCCGTCGGATGCGGTGTATTCCAACTCGAACCGGTCCGGCATGTTGAAGTCGAGCTGAATGGTCGACATCTGCCAGCTGCGGCCCAGCGCGTCCTTGACCTGTACCGAGATCTTGGGGCCGTAGAACGCCGCGCCGCCGGGGTCGGGCACGAAGTGCAGCCCGGAGGCCTCGGCGACCTCGCGCAGGACTTCGGTGGCCTCGTCCCACATCTCGTCGGAGCCGGAGTACTTCTCCGGGTCCTTGGTGGACAGCTCCAGGTAGAAGTCGTTGAGCCCGTAGTCGGCCAGCAGGTCCAGCACGAAGCGCAGCAGCGAGGTCAGCTCGTCGCGCATCTGCTCTCGGGTGCAGTAGATGTGGGCGTCGTCCTGCGTCATGCCGCGCACCCGGGTCAGCCCGTGCACCACGCCGGACTTCTCGTAGCGGTACACGCTGCCGAACTCGAAGAGCCGCAACGGCAGTTCGCGATACGACCGCCCGCGCGACCGGTAGATCAGGTGGTGCATCGGGCAGTTCATCGGCTTGAGGTAGTAGTCCTGCCCCGGCTTGCGCACCGTCCCGTCCGCGTTGAACTCCGCGTCGAGGTGCATCGGCGGGTACATGCCGTCGGCGTACCACTCGAGGTGGCCCGAGGTGATGTACAGCTGCTCCTTGGTGATGTGCGGGGTGTTGACGAATTCGTACCCGGCCTCGATGTGCTTGCGGCGCGAGTACTCCTCCAGCTCGCGACGGATGATGCCGCCCTTGGGATGGAAAACCGCCAAACCGGAACCGATTTCGTCGGGGAAGCTGAACAGGTCCAGCTCGACCCCGAGCCTGCGATGGTCGCGGCGCTGCGCCTCTTCGATCAGCTCGAGGTGGGCGTCCAGCGCCTCCTGCGACTCCCAGGCGGTGCCGTAGATGCGTTGCAGGCTGGCGTTGCTCTGGTCGCCGCGCCAGTAGGCGGCCGAGCTCCGGGTCAGCTTGAACGCCGGGATGTGCTTGGTGGTCGGGATGTGCGGGCCCCGGCACAGGTCGCCCCAAACCCGTTCCCGGGTGCGGGGATTCAGGTTGTCGTAGGCGGTGAGCTCGTCGCCACCGACCTCCATTACGTCGGGATCACCGGACTTGTCGTCGACGAGTTCGAGCTTGTAGGGCTCGTCGGCCAGCTCCGCGCGCGCCGCGTCCTTGGACGCGTACACGCGCCGATCGAACAGCTGCCCGTCCTTGACGATCTGGCGCATCCGCTTTTCCAGCTTCGTCAGATCCTCCGGCGTGAACGGCTCGGTCACGTCGAAGTCGTAGTAGAAGCCGTCGGTGATGGGAGGGCCGATCCCAAGCTTGGCCCCGGGGAACAGATCCTGGACGGCCTGGGCCAGCACGTGGGCGGCCGAGTGCCGGATGACGCTGCGACCCTCCTCGGTGTTGGCGGCCACCGGGACGACGTCGGCATCGGTGTCGGGCGTCCAGCTCAGGTCGCGCAGCTTGCCGTCGGCGTCGCGCACCACCACGATCGCGTCGGGGGTGCCCCGGCGCGGCAACCCGGCTTCGCCCACCGCGGCGGCCGCGGTGGTCCCGGCAGGCACCCGGATCGGGGCTTGCGGTGTGGGCTCTGCGGCGGCGGTCATTGCGGCGGTCTCCAAGGCTCGATGGGTCGACGACCATGCTATCCGGGCGGTCTGGAGGCAAGCAGGGCCGTCAAGCAGCCGCCCAAAATCGATGATCGGCGGGCGGATCCTAGGATCTTGCCAACCAGGCGAGCGCCGCGATCGTCAGCGCCTGAGTGCCGGTGTCGAGGGTGGGTTGGATGACCGGGGCAAACGTCGGGGCGTGGTTGACGGGGATGTCCTCGGCCAGCCGGCCTGCTGAGTCGGCTTGTCGATAGCTGTCGGGATCGATTCCGCCGACGCCCCAATAGCTGTACGGAACACCGAGCGCGTCGGGAATGTCGCTGAAGTCCTCGCTCGCGGTCTGCAGCGGAAGGTCTCGTGCCCGATCACCGAAGAAGTTGTCGAACGCCGCGCGCACACGCTCGGTGACCGTTGGATCGTTCTCGGTCGCCGGGAAATGCTCGAAGAGCTCGAAGTCGGGCTGCGCAGGGGACCCAGAAGCCTCGCATTCGGCGGTGACGATACGGCGGATCGCATCGAGGACCCTGTCCCTGCTCTGCTCACTGTAGGTCCGCAGATTCAGTTCCAAGACCGCACGGTCGCCGATGATGTTGCTCTTGGCTCCCGACTCGATCCTGCCGATCGTCAACACCACGGGTTCAGTGGGTGCGACCTCGCGGGAGACCACGGTCTGCAGTCGGATCACGATCATGGCGGCAAGCACCACGGGATCGACGGTCGCTTGCGGCATCGATCCGTGTCCACCACGGCCGTACACGGTGATCCGCATGCTGTCGGCACTCGCAAGGACGGGACCCGATCGCGTGCAGACCTGGCCGGCAGGAAATGGAAGGACATGCTGCGCCAGGGCGGCGTCGACGTGGCCGACGAGCTTCGCGAGTCCGTCGGCCACCATGCGTCGTGCGCCATCGCCGAGTTCCTCGGCGGGCTGAAACAACGCGACCATGGTGCCTTGCCAGTGCGCCCGCGCGTCAGCGAGCAGTGCAGCGGCGCCCAGCAGACAGGTCACATGGACGTCGTGTCCGCAGGCGTGCATCACCGGGACTTGGTTGCCGGACGTATCGGTGGTGGTGACGCGGCTGGCGTACGGGAGGCCGGTGCCTTCCCGCACAGGCAGCGCGTCCATATCGGCGCGAAGCAGCACGGTCGGACCGTCGCCGTTGCGCAAGATCCCGACGACTCCGGTGCCTCCGATGCCCTCGTGTACGTCGTAATCGAAGCCCCGTAACCGATAAGCCACCGCTGCCGCAGTCCTGTGTTCTTGGTGCGACAGTTCCGGATGCTGATGCAGGTCGCGGTACAAGGTCTCCTGCCAGCCTCGGACATCGGCCAGGTTCTCGAGCACCAGTGCAGAAGGCATCTCAGAGGTCATCGTTCACGTCCTTCGGGTTGTGGGTCTTGCGTATCCGCCGCCGCGACCGACGCCCGGAGAAAAACCTTGCGGGCGACCATGCGTCGGCGGCGGGCAACATCCAACCGCGCCGCTGGGCCAGCCAGCACAATGCCGCTCCGGTCAGTGCTGCCACCAATAACCCTGGCGTTGGGTGGTTTTGATAGTGAAAGAGCACCAGCACACCACTCGCAGCCAGCGCGCAAGTGGCGTAAAGGGTGTTGCCGCCGAAGATTCCGGGCACCCGCCGCATCACGATGTCGCGCGTCGCGCCACCGCCCACTGCCGAGATCGTGCCCAACAGCAGCGCGGCCAACCAGCCGAGTCCTAAGGCGAGCGTCTTGTGGGCACCTGTCGCGGCCCAGCATCCCAGCGCCAGCGCGTCCACGATCGGCCATACCCAATTCCACACTCGGCCATCGACTCGGAACACGAACGCTATCGCCGCTCCCGCCAGCGCCGTCAGCAAGTAGGCGAAGTCGGTAAGAGCGACAGGGGTCCCGCGCTGGAGCAAGGTGTCGCGGATGATGCCGCCGCCCAGGCCCGACAACACCGCGAGCGCGGCGAAACCGACGGCATCCAATTCTTCCCTGCGGGCGACCACACCACCCAACAGCGCGTTGCCGAACACGCCGGTCAGGTCCACCGCGCGGAACAAGTCCGTCACTGTCAGTTCGGCGATCGCCACACCGCCATCCCCCTCTACCGCGTGGTCCCGCAGTTGTGTCGTCTACGGGTACCCAGACGTGCCGACCGCGCTCAGGGCTGACCAGGTTTGAGCCGTACGAACAGTGCGTCGGCTTCGGTCAGCAACTGATCGCCGTCGGTCAGCCGGCCCGATACGAAGATCTTGCGCCCGTCCACCCGGTCGACGCCCGCGTCGAACTGCAGTTCCTTCTCCACCGGGACGATGTGCCGGTAGTCGATCTTGAGGTACGCGGTGCGCTGGCGCGGGTTGCCGGTGAGCACCGACGCCGACAGCCCGAGGATGGAGTCGAACAGCATCCCCAGCGCGCCGCCGTGCACGGCGCCGTTGCGGCCCAGGTGGAACCGGGCGAAGCGGGCCTGGCCGTGGACCCGGCCGTCCTCACCCTTGTGGGCCGACATCGGGATGGTCAGGATGTTGCCGCGCATCGGCAGGTCCATCCGCCGGCCCGACGGAGACGCCCACTCGTCGGCGTCGAACGGCGCCAGCAGCGCCGACACCTTCTCCAGCAGGTCAGCCGCCTCGGTGATCACCTCGTCGGGCGCGTCGGCGGCCCGGGCGTGGTCCTGCAACGCGCGCACGGCGTCGATGAACCGGCCGTAGTCGGGCCCGCCCTTGGTCGTCGGGTCCGGTGGGTTGAACCCGCCGCCGGGGTGTCGCTGATGTTCGGCCACCACAACACCGTATTGCCCGGCGGACGGGGTTTCGCGTGGTGGTTAGACGGGCTGCTGCGCGCCGGCGGCCGCCAACGTGTCGAATTCGTCGTCGGACAGTTCGATCTGGGCGGCGGCGACGTTTTCCTCCAGGTGCGCGACCTTGGACGTGCCCGGGATCGGCACCATCGCCGGCGAGCGCTTCAGCAACCACGCCAGCGCCAACTGCGACGGCGACGCGTCGTGCTCGGCGGCGATGCGCTGCAGCGGGCCGTCGGGTGCGGCCAGCGGCCCGGCGGCCAGCGGGAACCACGGGATGAACCCGATGCCCTGTCGGGTCGCGGCGTCCAGCAGCGGCTCGGCGCCGCGGGACGTCAGGTTGTACATGTTCTGCACCGACACGATCTCGGTGATGCGCAGCGCGGCGTTCAGCTGGTCGACGTCGATCTCGGACAGGCCGATGTGGCGGATCTTGCCCTCGTTCTTGAGGGTGAGCAGCTCGCCCACCTGATCTTCCAACGGGAAGTTCGAGTCGATGCGGTGCAGCTGGAAGAGGTCGATGGTGTCCACGCCCAGCCGGCGCAGGCTCATCTCGCATTCCTGGCGCAGGTAGTTCGGATTGCCCAACGGAATCCAGACGTCCGGGCCGGTGCGCAGCAGCCCCGCCTTGGTCGCGATCACCAGGCCGTCATAGGGATGCAGCGCCTCGCGGATGATGTCCTCGGACACGTACGGGCCATAGGAGTCGGCGGTGTCGATGAAGTTCACGCCGAGTTCGACGGCCCGGCGCAGCACCCGGACGCATTCGGCGCGGTCGTCGGGCGGGCCCCACACGCCTTTCGCCGTGAGGCGCATGGCGCCGAAGCCGAGTCGGTTGACGGTCAGGTCGCCGCCGAAGGTGAAGGTTCCGGCGGCCCCTGCAACGGTTTTCGAGTTTTCTGCGGTCACTTCTACGACCGTACGCGCCACCTGCGGCCGCGCATCCCGGCGTGGCAAGCTGGGCACGTGGACCTACGAGCGCTCGAGGAACTCCCCCTGACCTACGCCGAAGTGGGGGCGACGGCTTCCGGCGAACTGCCCGCCGGCTACGACCATCAACACGCCGAGCGCCAAATCGGCACGGGCGAGCGGCGTTTCGAGCAGGCGGCGGCCGCTGTCATGCGCTGGGGCATGCAGCGCGGGTCCGGGCTGCGGGTGCAGGCCAGTTCCGAGATCGCCGTCGTCGACGCGGTGGTGGTGGTGAAGATGGGCTTTCTGCCTGCGCCGTGTCGCGTCGTCTACGTCGTCGACGAACCCGACATCCGCGGCTTCGGCTACGGGACTCTGCCGGGCCATCCGGAATCAGGCGAGGAACGGTTCGTGGTTCGTCGCGACCCGGTGTCCGACGCGGTGTACGCGGAGGTGTCCGCCTTCTCCCGGCCCGCGACCTGGTGGAGCAAGGCCGGCGGGCCGGTGGTGAAGGTGGGTCAGCGCCTGATCGCCAAGCGCTACCTGCGCGCGGTCTGACCGCTAACGCGCCGCGAGGCCGCCCCCGACGGTGCCGTTGTGCACGCCCTGCGCCAGCCGGGCCAGCGCGACGGCGCCGACGAGCAAACCGAAGTCGCGCAGCGCGACATCGTAGAAGCCCGGCCCGGTGACCAGATCGATGATGATGCCGGCCAGCCACGCCGCGACCACCCAGGCGCCCCAGCGCGGGGCCACCGCGACCAGCACGCCGGCCACGATCTCGATGATGCCGACCAGGTACATGCACTGGTCGGCCGTCCCGGGCACCAGATCGTTGATCCATCCCGCCAGATACATGCTCCAGTGGTGCGGGTGGGTGAGCAGATTGAAGAACTTGTCCAGCCCGAAAACGATGGGCGCGATGGTGAACACGGTGCGCAGCGCGACGTATGCCGAGTAGCCCGGGTCCCTCAGCTGGTCGGCCAGGGCGGGGGCCGCGGTGACTTGCTTGGTGCTCATGGGAGCCTCCATTTCTAACAGATAATAGTTTGAACGTTAGATTGGGTAGACTGTAGCGTCAAGCATTTTGTCTGTTAGAAACGGTGGTCGGATGGACGACGCGGACGCCTTGGAGCGCGACGCCGCAGGCATTGGCGCGCTCGCCGATCCGGTGCGCCGACAGCTCTATCGGTTCGTCTGCTCCCAGCCGGGACTGGTGAGCCGTGACCAGGCGGCCGACGCCGTCGGCATCCCCCACCACCAGGCCAAGTTCCACCTGGACCGGCTCACGGCCGAGGGGCTGCTGGAATCCGAGTACGCGCGCCTGACCGGCCGGTCCGGCCCCGGCGCCGGGCGCACCTCCAAGCTGTATCGCCGGGCGGGCCGCGACATCGCGGTCAGCCTCCCCCAGCGCGAGTACGAATTGGCCGGACGCTTGATGGCGACCGCCATCGCACGCTCGGCCGGTACCGGCGAGCCGGTTGCCGAGGTGCTGAACCGCGTGGCCCGCGAGTACGGCCGCGCCATGGCCGCGGGGTCGGCGCCCCCGACGGATGCCGGGGCGGCGATGCAGCGCGCGATCCGCCTGCTACGCCGGTACGGCTACGAGCCGCGCTTCTCCGAGAGCGAGGTCGAGCTCGCCAACTGCCCGTTCCACGCGCTGGCGCAGGAGCAGACCGAGCTGGCCTGCACCATGAACCACGCGCTGATCACCGGTGTGGCCGACGCGCTCGCACCGCACGGGCCCGACGTCCGACTCTGCCCCGGCCCGGAGCGGTGTTGCGTCGTGCTCACGCCCGGTCGCCGGTAGACCCCCAGCGGGACAGCAATTCGTCGGCGCCCGTGCACATCTCGCCGATCACCTCGGCCACCGACGCTTCAGTGCGGATCATCCCGACGCCCTGCCCGGCGTCCACCGGCGCGATCCGGCAGTCCCCGGCGGCGACGGCCGCGGCCAACTCGTCGCAGGCCCTCGCGTCCAGCGCCTCCTCGTGGCCGGTCCAGTGCTCGACGAAATCGTTGGCCAACACCCGCGACGGGAACCGCGCCGGCCAGGGCAGCCCCTTGGCGACGTCGAACACCCGGGTGACCGCCGTGTCGGTTTCGGTCGCCGTGACCAGGGCCCGGCGGCCGGCGTCACCGGTCAGCGCCTCCGGACATGCCGACAGCCGGGTGCCCACCCACGCGCCGCCGGCACCGGCGGCCAGCACGGCGGCCAGGCTGCGCGCCGAGGCGACACCGCCGCCGGCCAGCACCGGGACGGAGACGGCGTCCAGCACGGCGTCCAGCAGCGGCAGCAGCCCGAGCTTGTCCTCGCCGTGGCCGCCGCCCTCGGACCCGCGCGCGACCAGGATGTCGACGCCGGCGTCGACGGCCCGGCGGGCCCCGTCGCTGTCGTAAACCTGTGTGACGGTAGGGATTCCGGCGTCGTGAGCCTTGGCGACCCACGACCATTCGGTGCCGAAGCTCACCGACAACAGGGCGGGCCGTGCGGCCAGCGCGTCCTCGAGCAGTCCGGCCTCATTGCGCATCACCCAGTCGACCATGCCGATGCCGAACCGCCCGTCGACGTGGCGTAGCTGCTCGGCGAGCAACTCCCTGGTCGCGACGCTGCCCATGCCGACCATGCCGAGGCCACCGGCCGCGGTGACCGCCGCGGCCAGGCGGCCGCCGGCGACCCCGCCCATCGGGGCGTTGACGATGGGGACCCGCAGACCGAAATTCGTTGACCAGGGCGTGGACAGCATTTCCGCTAGTGAGCCCCGGGCTGGCTCTTCAGCACGGTGAGCAGGACCACCGAGTCCTCGACCGCGTGCAGGGCGTGACGTTCGGGCGGAATCGCGACGTATTCACCGGCCTTGCCGTCCCAGGCGTCGCCGCCGGTCGTCAGGCGCACGTGGCCCTGCAGCACCTGCAGCGTCGCCTCACCCGGGCTGTCGTGTTCGGACAGGTCGTGACCGGCCAGCAGCGCAAGCACCGTCTGGCGAAGCTCGTGCGTGTGACCCCCGTGAATGGTGTGGGCGGCCCGTCCGCTGTGCGATTGCTTGGCTTCGGCGATCTTCTCGGACGAGAGGTCGGTCAGCGAGATGGATTCCATAAGTGAGTCCTTCGGGGTTGCAAGGCCTGCACGGGCCTCGAGGTTGGGACTTAACCGCTCAATAGGAGTATCCCCGCCACGACGAGGCCGATGACTTTGACCGTCTCGAGGGCGACGTAGGCGTAGTGGGCGCGCGAGCGCGGCCCGTCCGATCCCGCGAGCACCTTGTCGGCGCGACGGGTCAGTGCGGGACGCACCGCGACCAGCTGGACGGCCAGTGCGGCCACGGCGACGGCGATCGCCACCACGACGCCCGCCGGGGTCGGGCCGGCCACCACAATGGCCCCGATGACGAGGGCGAAAACCACCTCGACGGTGTTGAGCGCGCGAAAGACCAGCCGCCCGATGCCGAGCCCGACCTGCAACGTCACGTTGGGTGCCCGGAATTTCAGCGGGGCTTCCAGGAACGAGATCGCCAGCACCATGCCGAGCCAGATGAAGGTCAGCGCGACGGCAATCGCTGTGCCGGTGCTCATTTGGCGGCCCCTGCAGTGTCAGGTGAGCCAGACACATGTCCGGCTCGACGAACGGGTCGAGCCGGTCCACCGACACCGGCGCGCCCCAGGTTTCCATGGCCCCTTGCATGAGGCCCAGGTGCACCGGGCAGACGACGCTCGAGGAGTTCTCGGCCAATTCCAGAAACGGGCAGTGCCGCAGGCCGACCTGCTGCTCGCCGTCGCTCACCCGGCGCTCCGGCGCGAAGCCGAGTTCATCGAGCACGTCGATCAATCGGGCGATGGCCTCTTCGGCGCCGTCGGCGTCCTTGGGCAGCGGGTGCAGTTCGGCATCCATCTTCTGCCCCCAGGCGCGGCCGGCGGCCAGGGCCTTGGGGCCGGGATCGCGCTCGGTGGCGAGGGCCGTCGCCAAAATCTCGGCCAGCAGCCGGTAGTGCCGCGGCCCGCCGCGATCCATCTGCCGGACCGCGCGGAACATCAACGGTGGACGCCCCGGGCCCTTCCGATCGAGTTCGACATTCTCCACCTGCCCGTCGGCGACCAGGCTGTCGAGGTGGAAGCGGACGGTGTTGGGGTGCACGCCCAGCACGTCGGCGATTCCGGCGATGCTCATCGGATCCGGCGAGGCCCGCAACAGCCGCATCACGGCGCGCCGCCGGCCGGCCGATTCCCCGATTGACGAGTCCTGCGACTTCTGGGAATTGTCGGATTTCACAGGGCCCCTCCCGTTTCTAGTCCGTCACGCCCCGTCCGAGTGGGTGGCACTGGGCTGGCCCGCCACCAGCGGTGTGTCGACACCGAGCGGCCCGAGCTTTCCGGCCCCACCCGGGGACCCCAGGGGCGCGTCGCGACCCGGCAGCGTTTCAGTGAAGAACGCCTCATTGTCGGCCAGGTAGGGTTTGAGATCCTCAGGCAGGTCATCTTCGTAGTAAATCGCCTCCACCGGACATACCGGTTCGCACGCGCCGCAATCGACGCATTCGTCGGGATGAATGTAGAGCGCCCGGCCGCCTTCGTAAATGCAATCCACCGGGCACTCGTCGACGCAAGCGCGGTCCATCACATCGATGCATGGCTTCCCGATCACGTAGGTCATGCGCTAGAGTTTACACAACGTTACTTGTAAAAACTAGAGCAAAGGTCGGAGAACCCATGGCCGCCAACGAACTTGACGTACGCCAGCTGCGCAAGCCGGACAAGCACCCGACGATCTTCGCGACCTACGCCGCGCTGCAGGTCGGCGAATCGTTCGTTCTGGTCAACAACCACGACCCCAAGCACCTGCACGACGAATTCGAATCCGACTACCCGGGCGGCTACGAGTGGGAGTACCTCGACAAAGGCCCGACGGTCTGGCGGATCCGGATCGGTAAACTCGTCGACACCCCGCCCCCGGTGCGCCACACCGGACACCTCGAGCTGGCCCTGGAACCACTGGAAAGCTCTGCGCGGCAGGAGATCTGATGCCAGGACAACGAGCAGGTGCCGAACTTCCGCTACCGTCCTCGAGCCGCGCCGACGACGCGGTCGCCGGCCATTGGCTGCTGGCGCGGCTCGGCAAGCGCGTGCTACGCCCCGGCGGTGTCGAGCTGACCCGCACCCTGCTGGCGCACGCCAAGCTGAGCGGGGCCGACGTCGTCGAGCTGGCACCCGGCCTGGGCCGTACCGCCACCGAGATCGTGGCCCAAGGCCCGCGGTCGTACGTCGGCGCCGAGGGCGACCCGGACGCGGCAAACGTGGTGCGGGGGGTGCTGAGCGACCTGGGTGCGCAGAACGCGGCCGTCCGGGTCGCGGACGCCGCGGCGACCGGATTGCCGGACGCCAGCAGCGATGTCGTCATCGGAGAGGCGATGCTGAGCATGCAGGGCGAGGCGGCCAAGGCGGCCATCGTCGCCGAGGCGGCGCGGGTGTTGCGGCCGGGCGGCCGCTACGCCATCCACGAGCTCGCCCTTACCCCGGACGACGTGCCGGAGGACATCAGCACCGACATCCGGCAGGCGCTCGCCCGGGCGATCAAGGTGAACGCGCGCCCGTTGACGGTCGCGGAGTGGTCGAACCTGCTCGCCGAGCACGGATTGGTGGTCGACCGGGTCGCGACCGCCCCCATGGCGCTACTGCAGCCGCGCCGGCTGGTATCCGACGAGGGGCTACTCGGCGCGCTGCGATTCGCCAGGAACGTGCTCGTGCACCGCGACGCCCGCAAGCGGGTCCTGACCATGCGCCGCACGTTCCACAAACATCGCAAGCGGTTGGCCGCCGTCGCCATCGTCGCCCACAAACCGGCGGCAGCGCAGACCGCCTGACAACCGCTGCAACGCTTCGACCTTCGCGTTTGCACCCCGGCCGAGTTTGGGGCCGTTCCGCAATCTCTGCGTGACGGTTTGGTTACGCCCCCTGACAAAACTTGGCTGCGGCAGTTGCGGGGAGAACAAAGGAGCTTGCCGGTTATGGGTGCTACCCCACCGTTGTTGACGGAGTCCGACCTCGACGCGTTGGCGTCGGACTTTCTGCAGTCGCACTACCTCGGGTCCATCTACGCCGATTGGTCACCGGATCGACGGCTCGACATGTTTCTGCGGCGGCGCGGACTCGCCAGGGTGGCCAACGACGGCGACCTGTCCCACACCGTCTTGGAACGCATCATGGCCCGCGGCCGCGCCACGCTGGCGCGGCAATGACGGGCCCGATTTCTTCCGTAGGACCAGGTAGGCGATCCGATGACCGAAAACCTCAAAAAATCCGGATTTCGCACGGCGAAAATACCGACCGGCGCATTGGTACAGACGTACTATTGTGCCCTAGAGCTGAGCGCACGGCCGGGGTCGGCTGAGTCGTCGAAGCTAGCGGGGAGGGGACGATGAATTCACCGAAATGGACGGTTCATTGGCCGCAGCGCAGGCCGACGGCCACGATCTACCAGCTGACCGACCGCCTCCACAAAGGACAGATCGCTCGTGTCCCCGCACACCAGATCACGGCGACGGTTGCGGCGTGGCTGGCCGACCTCGGTGCCGACAGCCCGTTGGTCGACGAACTCGAGCGCGCCGTCTGCGGCGGCGACTGGGCGGCCGCACACGCGCTGAGCGAGTGCCTGTCCATCGAGATCGCGGTGGCCGACTAGTCAACTTGTCGTCCAGCAAAGCGCGGTTCTTAATCGACATTATTGCTGGTTTTCATCGACAGTTTTGTTGACGTATATCGACGTGCCCAACAGTAACGGGCGTGTCCGACCTCCCGACACAAACAAAGTATCCGCAGGCCTCGAGGGGCCGGCGGGCGTCGCACTACCCCGGCGACGACCGCGAGCAGGCGATACTCGCCACCGCCGAGCGACTGCTGCAGGAAAGGCCGCTGGCCGACTTTTCCGTCGACGACCTAGCAAAAGGCGCCGGGATATCGCGGCCCACCTTCTACTTCTATTTCCGGTCGAAGAACGCGGTGCTGCTGTCGCTGCTGGACCAGATGAACAGCAAGGCGCAGGCCGCGCTCGGGCGCTCGACGTCGTGTCTTCCGGTGATCCTGAGGCGATTTGGCGGGCCCGCATCGAATCGTTCTTCGAGGTGTCCGGATCGCACCGGGCGGTCGCCGTCGCGGGGCCGCGGCCAAAGCGACCAACCCCGAGGTGCGCCAGCTCTGGTCCGCGCTCATGGGCAAGTGGATCTCCTACACCACCATCGCGATCAAGGCCGAACGCGGTCGCGGCGCTGCCCCCGACACCATCCCGGCCGCCGAGCTGTCCGTGGCGCTCAACATGCTCAGCGAGCGGATGATGGCCGCGACGTTCACCGCCGAGGACCAGGCGATACCCGAAGACCGGGTGATCGACACGCTGCTGCACATCTGGCTGGCCAGCATCTACCAGCGCTGACCGAGCGCCCGCCCCGCGCGGCCCAGGCTCTCGTCGATCAACCGCTCGGCGGCGCCGAAGTAGCTCGGCGACGGCTCCTTGCCCACCAGCTCGGCGATCGCGCGCTGCTCCCCCGACAGGTCTGCGGCATTCAGGTTTTCGGCCATCCGCTGGGTGTGCACGCTCAACCCGGCGAGCAGCTCGCCGCTTTGGGATCCCGCGACCAGGGTGCGACGGGCCAGCTGCCGCAGCGTGTCCCATTCGGCGTGCCACGCCCCGTCGGGGCGCTCGTCGTCGGCCAGCGCCGCCGCCGTGTGCAGCGTCGCGGCCAGCGGCGGCGCGGCGATGGCCGCGCGGCGGATCAGGATGGACAGCACCGGGTTTCGCTTGTGCGGTATCGACGACGAGCCGCCCCGGTGGGCGGCCGCCGGCTCGCCGAGCTCGGCGATCTCCGGGCGGGCCAGGGTGACGATGTCGGAGGCGACGCGCCCCCAGGCGTCGGTGCAGCCGACGAAGGCGTCGGCGACCGCCGTGACGGGCGCGCGGGCGGTGTGCCACGGGAGCCTTTCGTGCAGGCCTAATGTTGTTGCGGCACTTCGCATCAGCTGTAACGAGACGCCGGCCGGGTCGTCCGCCCCGGTGAGCAATACGGCCAACTCCGTCGTTGCGGCCAACGTGCCTGCGGCGCCGCCGATTTGGATCGGCGTGGTCAGCGCGGTCATACGCTCGAACGCGTCGACGATCCCGTTCAGCCATCCCGCGGCCTTGAGCCCGAAGGTGGTGGGTGCGGCGTGCTGGGTCAGGGTGCGGGCCGGCATCGGTGTGCCCCGGTGCCGGGTGGCGAGTTCACTCAGTGTGGAAATCTGGCGTCTCAGCTGGAATGTCACTTCGTCGGCGATCCCGCGCACGGCCAGCATCAGGCTGGTGTCCAGGACGTCCTGGCTGGTGAGCCCGCGGTGGATCCAGGGCGCGATGGCCGGCTCGGCGCGCTGTCGCAGCAGCCTGACCAGGGGGATGACCGGGTTGCCACCGTCTTCGGCGCTCACCGCCAGCGACTCGCGGTCGGTGTGCGTCAGCAGATTCCACAGGTCCGCTTGGGCGCACTCGGCGGGCGCGAGTCCGCCGGCCACCAGCGCGTCCAGCCACGAGCATTCCGTCGCGACCATCGATTCCAGCATCGCCTCATCGGTCATGTGCTCGCCGGCACGATGGTCTCCGGGCCACAACAGGTTGCTCATCGCGCGCCTTCGGAGTAGGCCAGGAACACGGTCTCGGTCGGCCCCTGCAGGTGAATGTCGAAACGGTAAGCGGCGCCGTCGTTTTCGTCGACGCAGAACAATGTGGACCGGCGCTCGCCGGACGCCGCCAGCAGCGGGTCGGCGTGCGCCCCGGCGCCGGGCAGATAGGCGCGGGTGAACAGCCGGTTCAGCAGCCCGCGGGCGAACACGGTGAGCGCGAAGAACGGCGGGCGCCCGCCGGTCGCCGATCCGGGTGCCAGGGTGGTGAAGGAGTAGCGGCCGGCGGCGTCGGTCGCGCAGCGCCCCCAGCCGGTGAAGTGGGATCCACGGCGCAGCGAACCGGCTTGCCGCGGAACGTTTCCCGCGCCGTCGGGCTGCCACAGTTCCACCAGGGCGTCCGGGACGGCGTCGCCGGCGCCGTCGTACACGGTGCCGTGTAGCCGGATGGCCCGCGGATGGCCGTCGTCCACCAGCAGGTTGTCACCAGGATACGGCAGTCCCAGGTCGAGGAAGGGGCCGACGGTTTGCCCTGGCGTGCAGGCCGATTCAGTCACGTTCGGCCTCGGTCGGGGTTGCCGCGCCGCCGGCCAGCACGATGTCCCACCGGTACCCGGTCGCGTACTCCGGCTCGGTGAGGTCGTGGTCGTAGCGGGCGATCAGCCGTCGGCGCGCGGCGGGATCGAGGATGGCCTGAAAGATCGGGTCCAACTCGAACATCGGGTCGCCCGGGAAGTACATCTGGGTGACCAGGCGCTGGGTGAAAGCCGTTCCGAACACCGAGAAATGGATGTGCGCCGGGCGCCACGCATTGTGGTGATTGCGCCACGGGTAGGGGCCGGGCTTGATGGTCAGGAAGCGGTAGGTGCCGTCCGGCCCGGTCAGGCAGCGGCCCGCGCCGGTGAAGTTCGGGTCGAGCGGCGCGGGGTGCTGGTCGCGCTGGTGGCGGTAGCGCCCGCCGGCGTTGGCTTGCCAGATCTCCACCAGCTGGCCCGCCACCGGCCGGCCGGCCTCGTCGAGGACGCGCCCGCTCACCACGACGCGTTCCCCGATCGGCTCGCCCGGATGTCCGGACGTCAGGTCGGCGTCGAGCGGGTCGACGTCCTGGTGGCCGAAGCACGGCGCCCAGCGTTCGACGCCCTCGGGGTCGACGACGACGAGCGGTTGCTTCGGGTGGCGCAGGATCGTGCTGCGGTACGGGGGATAGTCGAGCCGCGGCTGCCCGACGTGCGCGGCTCCCCCGCCCTGGTATTGCGCTGCGATGCGGGCGATCTCCGCCGTGATGTCACCCTGAGAAGCGACACGCTCGGCGTTCATGTGCCGTGAGGCTACTCTCGGTGGCCCACCGAATCCCGCAAGCCGGCGGTGTCGTCGGGGTCAGAGAGAGCGCACCAGCGCCGCTCGCCCCTTGGTGCGCATCTTGTAGGTGGCCGAGCCGCGGTATTGCTCCATCCTGGCGGCCATCTTGTTGCCCAGCTCCTCGAGCTCGGCGTCGGTGATCTTCACCTCCGGCGGAGCGGGAATCATGTCGCGCTCCTCTTCGTCGGCGTGCGCCTCCAGCACGGTCTTGAACGAGTTCCACTCGTCCTCGTAGCCGGGCGCGCTCTGCGGCGTCCTCAGCAGCACGGAGAGCTGGTCGACCACCTGGCGGTGCTCGGCGTGGGCGACCGCGATCAGCTTGCTAGCAGCCTTGAGCGCCGGGTAGTACAGGTCGTCCTCGATGCGGAAGTGGATGTCGAGCTCGATCAGCATTTCGTCGAAAAGGGCATGGCGCTCTTCGGAATTCACCGGCGCCTCACTGATCTTGCGACCCAGGCCCTTGATCACGACGTGGTGATCCTTGAGCACGTCATAGGCGTTCAATTGGCTCCTCCTTTTGCGATTCCTACCGCGCCGCCGGGAGCGGGCTGCTGCTCGCCGCGGACTTCGACCACTCCGTCGACCAATCGGGCCTCGTAGCACGGCAGCGGCGCTGCTGCCGGACCGCGCACAACTTCGCCGGACTCGGCGGCGAACCATGAACCGTGCCAGGGGCACACCAGCCGGCCCCGGTCCATCCAGCCGTCGGCCATCGGCGCGGCCAGATGGGGGCAGAATTCCCCGTACGCCGCGACCTCGCCGGGCTTGGTCTGGCAGACGACCAGGCCCACGCCGTCGACCTCGACCCGTACCGGCTTGCCGTTCAACGAACTTGCGGGCAGCACCGGAGTCCAGGTGGAGGTGCGCAGCCGCGGACCGGACTGGTCGATACCGATCCCGGACTCGAAGACCAGCGCGCCACCGAGGTAGCTGCCGGCCACCGTGATGCCGTAACCGAGGGCGGTGAGCAGGATGCCGCGACCGTGGCGCCCCTTGCGCCGGTCCCACCACGACTGCATGTACAGCGCGGTGGCGGCGACGTTCACCAGGCCGTGCACCGCGCCGATCCGGCGGTCCTCCTCGTGGGTGTGCTGCCAGTCGGTGACGCCGGTGACGGCCGAGCCGAGGCTCGCCAAGATGCCCACCCCCAGCGCGCGCGACGCGAATCGCGACGCATCGACGACCTCGGAGGCCGGCTGTCCGGGCAGGATGCTCAGCGCGTCGAGCGCCACCGTCGTCCCGAGCGCACCACTCGTCAGCGACGCCAGCGGCGGGTGGACCGGGTGACCGAGCCAGACGCCGTTGAGCGCGTTGGCGACGGTGTTGCGGGCGCCGCCGAGCCCGTTGTAGGCGAAGCTGAGCAGGTGTTCGAACCGATAACTCGGCCGATCTATCCACTCCTGGCGCCCGATAGCGGCCAGAACCTTCGATCCGACCTGCTGCAATCGACCCGCTCGTGGCCGACCCACCATGGCACCAGTTCCTTCCTCAGATCAGTGGAAAATCCACGGCTACGACCGCAGAACCGAACGTTTACCCCTTGTTTACGCCGCGCACACATGCATGGAACGGCTGTCGTGACCCACCGTAGCCGCGGGCTTCCGCCATTTAATTGCGTGCAACCTGTGAATTAGCGCCAAGCATTCTTGTAGAAACCTGGCGGTGGGCGCCATACGGTGATTGACCGGCGCCCGAGACTGCGAGATTCTACTGAGCGGAGAATTATTCTGTTAGACAGAGAAATCACAGAGGGGCCATGGCAGACCAGCGCGGCGAATTCGCCGAGGTCTTCGCGAACGTGCGCCGGGGACTGATCCCCGCACACATCTACAACGACGCCGAACTGTTCGCGCTGGAGAAGCAGCGGCTGTTCAGCCGCGCGTGGACGTTCGTGGGACACGAGTCCGAGATCGGCCAGGACGGCGACTACGTGGTGCGCCGCGTGCTCGACGACTCGTTCATCATCACCCGCGATTCGCGGGGCACCGTGCGGGCTCTGTTCAATATGTGTCTGCATCGCGGAATGCAGGTCTGTCGCGCCGAGATGGGAAACGCCTCCAACTTCCGCTGCCCGTATCACGGCTGGACCTACCGCAACGACGGCCGGCTCACCGGATTGCCGTTCCACCGGGAGGCCTACGGCGGCGACGAGGGGTTCGCCAAGGACCAAACCCTGCTGCCCGCACCGAATTTCGCAAGCTACAACGGCCTGATGTTCATCAGCCTGGATCCGAAAGCCGAACCGCTGGAAGAGTTCCTGGGCGACTTCAGGTTCTATCTGGACTACTACACGAAGCAAAGCGCCGGCGGTATCCAGGTGCGCGGGCCGCAGCGCTGGCGGATCAGGGCGAACTGGAAGATCGGCGCGGAGAACTTCGCCGGCGACATGTACCACACCCCGCACACCCACGCGTCGATCGTCGACATCGGGCTGTTCCGCGAGCCGAAGGCCCAGAAGCGCAAGGACGGTGCCACCTATTGGGCACACCGCGGCGGTGGAACCACCTACAAGCTCCCGCCGGGCGGCTTCGAGGAGAGGATGCGCTACGTCGGCTACCCCGACGACATGATCGGCCGGATCAAAGACTCCTGGACACCGCAACAGCAACGGGTGGTCGGCGAGGACGGATTCATGATCTCGGCCGCGACGTGCTTTCCGAACCTGAGCTTCGTGCACAACTGGCCCAAGGTGCGCGACGGTCACGACGACGAGGTGCTGCCGTTCATCTCCATCCGGTTGTGGCAGCCGATCAGCGAGAACGAGACCGAGGTGTGTTCGTGGTTCGCGGTGGACTCCGCGGCTCCCGAACAGTACAAACAAGACTCGTACAAGGCCTATTTGATGTGCTTCGGTTCCACCGGCATGTTCGAGCAGGACGACGTGGAGAACTGGGTGTCGCTGACCACCACCGCGGGCGGTTCCATGGCGCGACGGCTGCTGCTGAACAGCAGGATGGGCCTGCTCGCCGACGACCGTCCCGTCATCGAGGCGTTGTCCCCCAACGCTTTCCACGGCCCCGGGCGCGCGCAGGTCGGCTACAACGAGCACAACCAGCGCACGCTGCTGAACATGTGGGCCGACTACCTGCAAGGGGCGCCCGCATGAGAAAGCCGTTGCCGTGCCTGCCTTTCAGCGACACTCGTCACCTGGAAGCGCATCAGTTCCTGGTGGACGAGGCGTACCTGCTCGACGCCCAGGAGTATGAGGCGTGGCTGGACACGCTGACCGACGACGTGCGTTACACCATGCCGGTGCGCGTCACGACCGCGCGCGGTGCGGGCTTCGACGCGTCACCGGAAAGGGGGCCCGGCATGGACCATTTCGACGAGGACAAATACTCGCTGTCCCAGCGGGTCGCGCGGATGGGCACCGAGCACGTGTGGGCCGAGGACCCCCCGTCGCGGCTGCGGCATTTCATCACCAACGTGCGCACCTTTCCCGGCGACGACGAGGCCCACCTGGCGGTCGAATCCGCCGAGCTGCTGTTCCGCAGCAGGGGTGACGTCAACGACAGCGCCCTGATGTCGTGCGGGCGCCGCGACGTGCTGCGCCGCTGCGATGGCCGCTGGAAGCTGGCCCGCCGCACGATCATCCCCGACGAGTCGGTGCTGCGGATGCAGAACCTGGCGGTGTTCCTGTGAACGATGAACTGCAGCGGCTGCTCGACGGCGCGGTCGGTGAAGCGCTCAGCGTCGCAAACGAATTCACCGAGGTCGTGGTGCGCCGGGTGGACACCCGCAACGGATCGCGGCTGTTGATCAGCGCGCCCAGATCCGGGCAGTGGATCACCCTCGACGCGCTGGAGGTCGAGGCATTGACCTGGCAGAACCCCCGTACGCTGGCCGCCATGGTCGGCAATTCGCATGCGCCGCTGCTGCCCGACGAGAGCGAAGCCCAGCCGTGACCGGCTGGCTGGAGGGCAAACGCGCCCTGGTCGTGGGCGCCGGTTCGGGGATCGGCCGCGCCGTGCTGGCGGCGTTCGCCGCAGAGGGAGCGAATGTCGCTGTGCTGGAACGTGATCCGCAGAAGTGCGACGCGTTGCGCCAGCAGTTGCCGCAGGTGCCGGTGGTCGAGGGTGACGCCACCACCCGCGAGGCCAACGACCGCGCCGTCGCCGCGGCGGCCGACGCCTTCGGCGGGCTGGACACGCTGGTCAACTGTGTCGGGGTCTTCGACTTCTACCGGGGGCTGGGCGACATCGAGGCCGACGCTCTCCCCGATGCGTTCGACGAGATGTTTCGCACCAACGTGCTGAGCCATCTGCAGTCGGTCAAGGCCGCGATGGCGGCGCTGCGACGCGGGAGCGGTTCCTCGATCGTGCTGACCGAGTCCGCGTCGTCGTTCTATCCCGGGCGCGGCGGCGTGCTCTACGTGTCATCGAAATTCGCGGTGCGCGGCCTTGTTTCGGCCTTGGCGCACGAACTGGCGCCCGACATCCGGGTCAATGGGGTGGCGCCCGGCGGCACGCTGAACACCGACCTGCGCGGCCTGTCCAGCCTGGGGCTGGACGCGACCCGGCTGGACGACAGCCCCGACCGGGCGAGCGAGATAGCGGCACGCACTCCCCTGCGCGTCGCGCTCACCGGCGAGGACCACGCGTGGAGTTACGTGTTCCTGGCGTCCGAGCGCAGCCGCGGGATCACCGGCGAAACCGTCCGGCCCGACGGCGGATTCGGGCTGGCCCCGCGATGACCGGCCTGGATCAGCGGCGCGCGCTGGTGGCGCAGGGCTGCCGCGTCGCGGCGGCCCGCGGGCTGGTCGACGGCATCCTCGGCCACCTGAGCCTGCGGGTCGATGACGAGCGCCTGCTGGTGCGCTGCCGAGGCGAGGCCGACACCGGGGTGGCATTCACCCGGCCCGGCGACATCCGGCTGATCAGATTCGACGGGACCGCCGGTGCCCCAGGCGAACTCGACGGGTACCGCGTTCCCAACGAACTGCCGATCCACGTCGAGACCATGCAGGCCGACCCGGGACACGTCGCCGTCGCGCACCTGCATCCGCCGGACGTGGTCGCCGCCGATCTGGCGGGCATCACGATCCGGCCGATCTACGGCGCCTACGACATTCCCGGCGCCTGGCTGGCACGCGGTGGGGTGCCCGTCTACGAACGCGCGGTGCTGATCCGGAATTCGCGGCTGGGCAGGGAAATGGTGGCCGCGATGCGCGGCCGGCCGGTGGTGATCTGCCGCGGACACGGGATCACCAGCGCCGCCGCCACCGTGCAGCAGGCGGTGCTGCAGGCGATCAGCCTCGACGCCCTGGCCCGGATGTCGTTGCGGGTGCGCGCGGCCGGTGGCACGCTGCGCGCCATCGACGACGCGGACTGGGATGACCTGCCGGACCTGGGGTTTTCCTTCACCGCCGAGGCGGCCTGGCGGCACGAGGTGGCACGGCTCACCGAACGCTACGAGAGCTGATCGCCAATCTCCTTGGCGGCGGCCACAAGTGCGGCGGCCACCACCGGATACCGCGAGGCCGCCAGCCGGTTCAGCGGCGCGGCGGCGTTGAGCGCGAGCCGCAGCCCGGGCGCGCGGGTCGGGATCGGCACGGCGACCGACGCGACGCCTTCCTCGCTCTCCTCGGAGTTGGTGGCGTAGCCGCGTTCGCGGATGCCGGCGAGCTCGGCTTCCAACTCGGTGCGGCTGCCGATCGAATGCGAGGTGATGCGCTCCAGTTGCTCGCGCGGCAGCAGCGCGTGCAGTTCCGGTTCCGGCAACTGGGCCAGCATGACCTTGCCCGTCGAGGTGCAGTGGGCCGGCATCGCGCGGCCCAGCCGCGAGGCCACCCGCACGGCCGCGGGCCCCTCCACGGCGGCGACGAATCGGACCGTGGCGCCGTCGAGCATGCCGACGTGCACCGTTTCGCGCAGCTGTTCGCTGAGGCTGCGCATGACGGGCGCGGCGGATCGCGCGATGTCGATGCGGCCGAAGATGGCGAACGCCACCCCGGTCAACGAGGGACCGGGCAGATAGGCCTTGGACACCGGGTCCTGGCGGACGAACCCGCGGTAGGCCAGCATCGCCAGCAAGCGATGCGCGGTCGACGACGCGACGCCCAGGTAGCGCGTCGCCTCGCTCAACCGGATCTGGGGTTGTTCACCCAACAGCAGCAACAGCTTGAGCGCGTTGTCGACCGACTCGATCGGATACTGCGGCGCAAGCGAATCGGCGACGGGCTCGCGCTTTTTCTGCATGACATGACGGTACTCGCGGCTCCGTGAAAAATTGCCCCGGTTAGAGCAGGCTCAGCATGATCGCGCCCAGCAATCCCGCGGCCATCACGACGCCGGTGCTGGCCGCGACGGCCTTCCCGCCGAAGCTGCGGGCGACCATCGCCGCGCCCGGGATGCTGACGGCGGGAAGGGTAATCAACAGCGCGCCGAGCATCCCCGACGAGGCCCCGAGCACGGCCAGGCCCTGTAGGACGGGGATTTCGCCGGCCGTGGGAATGACGAGCAGAGTGCCGACGATCGCGGCGAGCACCACCATGACGAGGCCCTGCAGCAGGCCGTGGTGCACCGGCTGAACGAGGGTGAGCAGCCAGCCGCGACACGCGCCCACCAGCAGCACCAGGATCGCGTACTCGGGCAACAAGAACACGCACAGGCCCAGCAGCGCTCGCCCGAACCGGCACCGTCTCCCCACCGGCTCGCCCGCACCGGGCGCATCGATCGCCGCGGCCGCCGGGGCCGGGCCGCCGTCCGCGGGAGTCACCAGCGCCACCGCCCCCGCGACCGCAAGCACCGTGGCCAGACCGACGACCACTCTGGTCAGCGTCCACTGCCAGGGGGCGACGAAGGACAGGAAGACGATCACCGCCGGATTCAGCAACGGATTGCCCAGCCAGTACGCGACGGCCGCGGGGGAAGCGACGCCGTTGCGGCGCAACGTCACGGCGACCGGCGCGGCGCAGCACGTGCACATCATCGACGGCATGCCGGCGACCCCGCCGGCCAGCGCGCTCGCGATCGGATGGCGACGGTTCAGGGCCCGCGGCAGCCATGAGCTCGGCAACAGCGCCTGCACCGACGCGCTGATCAGCAACGCCACCACGAGGGCCGGCCAGATCGATGACCAGTACGCGTGGAAGAACGTCGCGGCGGCATGCCACGAAGGGCTGTCGCCGGCGTGCACCGAACCCACGGACAAGATGTTGCGGGCGGACCAATGATGGGTGCGCCCGGCGCTCATGGCCTTGGTCACATACGGCGTCCACTTGGCCCAGAGCAGTCCGATCACGAACACCGCCGATGCGGCCAACACACCCCATGCGACGTCCGCGCGTTGCAACGCCCCAATTGCCTTGACCGGCAATGGCTTCGCCATGGTCCATGACGCTAGACCAAAGCCGGCCCGCGGCGCGCCCCGGGTGGCCGCGGCCACGGCGGGACGATGCCGCGTTTCACATGATCCGGAATCGGAGGACAGCTATTATTCTCGGCATCGTGAGCGGGGCTATTCACGCTGGATACCGCCGTTACGTCGCCATCGGTGACAGCCAGACCGAGGGCCTGTGGGACGGCGACGACACCATCGGCCTGCTCGGATTCGCCGACCGGCTCGCGGTGATGGTCGATTCGCTCTATCCCGGCCTGCAATACGCCAACCTCGCGATCCGCGGAAAACGGATCGGCCACGTGCTCACCGAGCAGCTCCCGCAGGCGCTGGCGATGCGGCCCGACCTGATCACCGTCTGCGCGGGCATGAACGACGTCATCCAGCCCGGGCGATCCTTCGCGCCCGCCCTTGCCGACCTCGAGCACATCTACGCCGCGCTGGCCGATTCGGGCGCGACGGTGGTGACGACGACCTTCCCGAACGTCGCCCAGTTCCTGCCGCTGGGACGGCTGGTGGCCGGGCGGCTCGCCCGGATCAACGGGGCCATCAGCGCGGCGGCCCATCGCTACGGCTTCCGGCTGGTCGACCTGTACAACGCGCCGTCGATGCGCGAGTTGGACACCTGGGCCATCGACCGGGTGCACGCGTCCAGCAAGGGTCACATGCTGTTCGCCGCCGCGGCCGCAGAGGCGCTCAATTTGCCTGACAGCAACCATGATTGGGCGCGCGGCGGCCTCAACCCCACGCAGCGTTCCCTCGCGGCGGGCACCTTCGAGCAGTTGCGCTGGACGCAGGAGAGCTTCTTCCCGTGGATCTGGCGGCGGCTGCGCGGCCTGTCGTCGTACGACGGGCGCGAACCCAAACGCCCGCGGCTGGAGGGCCTGGACACCCCGAGCGAATTCAAGCGCACACCTTAGGACACGGATTCGCGACCGGTCAGGCATCCTTGACGCATGAATCTGGAGCCCTTGCTGCACTCGATTCCCCCGCTCGCGGTCTACCTGGTGGTCGGCGGTGTGGTCGGGATCGAGAGCCTGGGCATCCCCCTGCCGGGTGAGATCGTGCTGGTCACCGCCGCGCTGATGTCGTCGCACCACGACCTGGCCGTCAACCCGGTCGGCGTCGGTGTCGCCGCGGTGATCGGCGCGGTGATCGGCGATTCGATCGGCTACGCGATCGGGCGCCGGTTCGGCATGCCGCTCTTCGACCGGCTGGGCCGGCGGTTCCCGAAACATTTCGGGCCCGGCCACATCGCGCTCGCCGAAAAGTTGTTCAACCGCTGGGGCGTTCGCGCCGTGTTCCTGGGCCGCTTTATCGCGTTGCTGCGGATCTTGGCCGGCCCGCTGGCGGGGGCGCTGAAGATGCACTACCCGCGGTTCCTGGCGGCCAACGTCTCGGGCGCGATCTGCTGGGCCGGCGGCACGACCGCGCTGGTGTACTTCGCCGGAATCGCCGCCGAGCGCTGGCTGGAACGGTTCTCCTGGATCGGTCTGGTGATCGCCGTGGTGGCCGGGCTCACCGCCGCAATCCTGTTGCGGGAACGCACATCCCGGATGATCGCGGAATTGGAGGCCGAGCATTATCGCAAGACCGGCACCGCCGCGTCCGACACCGTCTGACTAGACGGCCTCGCCGGTGTCCGCCACCAGCGGCGGCCGGTGTTCGTCGATCAAGGCGCGGGCCATCTTGCGGGCGCGCAGCGCGGCGTCCATGTCGCCGACGGCGGCCAGCACGATCGCGCCTTTCATCAGGATGTGCCAGGACGAGGCGAATTCCTCGACGTCGGTCAGGCCGGCCGCAACGGCGCGGCGCCGCACGATGTCGCGGACGTGGTCGATGTGGGTGATGCAGGCCTGACCGACCGGGTGATCGGACCCCACCTCGAGCAGCACGTTGATGAACGAGCAACCCTCGTACCGGTCGCTCAGCTGGAACCAGTCGTGCATGACGTCGAAGATCGCCAGCAACTGCTCCTCGGGGGTGTTGCCGCGCTGACGCGACTGCTCCTCGATCAGCCCGCGGGTCCAGATCTCCTCGCGGCGCACCAGCACGGCCAGCACCAGGTCATTCTTGGTCGCGAAATGGCGGTACAGCGTCGCCCTGGCGACACCGGCCCGTGCGATCACCTCGTCGGTGCCCACCGCGCGGATGCCACGCCGACTGAACAGGTCATAGGCGGCGATCAATACGCGTTCGCGAGGCGACGCGGTGGGTGCTCCGACCTCCGGAGAAGTCATATAGGACTTAACGTACTCTTAGGCCCCCGCCGGTAGACAGACCGCCCTGTCTCGTTATAGAAAAGAGATTCGCATCCGCGAACAGTCTGTCTTCAGACATTAGGACGGGCATCCATCGGAGCGCCTCAGGCGCTTATCGATCAGGGGGTCCACCATGAATTTCGCCATTGTTGAAGCGATGCCCACCAGTCACCTGACGCTGAGCACCAAACTCGTCTACGAGCTCGGCGACCCCAACTCCACGCTGCGCGCGACCGCGGATCGCAGCGGTGCGTCGGTGGTGATTTACGCCGGCGGCGAGGTCGACGCCTACAACGAGGACACCTGGGGGCACCTGGTGCGCGAGGCGGCCAGCGGTGTCACCGCGCCCGGCTTCTTCGTCGTCGACGTCACCGGGCTCGACTTCATGGGCTGCTGCGCCTTCGCGGTGCTGGCCGAGGAGGCCAAGGGCTGCCGCGAGCGCGACATCGATTTGCGCCTGGTCAGCCGCGACCCGATCGTCGAGCGCATCGTCGACGCCTGCGGGCTCGGCCGCCTGCTGCCGATCTACCCGACCGTCGACTCGGCGCTGTCCGCGGCCGCTCGCTGGTAGATCGCCGGGCCGTCATCGGCTCATGGGCGACCATCCCACCGTCGGTGCCGAGGAAGAATTCCTCCTCGTCGACCCGCAGACCGGCGCGCCCGCCCCGCGCAACGCGGCGGTGGCCGAGGAAGCCGAGCAGCGCGGCGTCGAGTTACAGCTCGAATTGAGCAGCTGTCAGGTGGAAACCACCTCGCAGGTTGCTTCGACCAGCGCCGAGCTCGGCGAGGAACTCAGCCGGCTGCGGCGCACCGCCGCGCGGGCCGCCGAGGACGCCGGCGTCCAGCTGCTGGCCTGCGGGCTTCCGCCGACCACACCGCACGAGTTTCCCGTCACCGACACCCCGCGCTACCGCAGGATCGGCGAGGAGTTCGGGATGATCGCCCACGAACAGGGCATCTGCGGATGCCACGTGCATGTGCAGGTGCCCGATCGCGCCGCGGCCATCCACGTCAGCAATTGGCTGCGGCCGTGGCTACCGTCTTTGCTTGCGCTGTCGGCGAATTCGCAGATCTACCGCAACGCGGACAGCGGCTACGCGAGCTGGCGCAGCGTGCTGTGGCGGCGCTGGCCGGCCGCCGGGGCGCCGCCGTTTTTCGCCTCACCCGACGAGTACGACGACGCGGTGCGCCGGTTGGTCGATACCGGAGTGATCCTGGACAAGGACATGATCTATTGGGACGTGCGCCCTTCCGCGGACTTCCCGACGGTCGAGGTCCGGGTGGCCGACGTGCCGGCCACCGTCGCCGAGACCGTGCTGCTCGCCACCCTGATCCGGGCGGCGGTGATGACCGCCCTCGACTCGCCCGATGAGGCGCGGCGGCTACCGCCCGGTGCGCTGCGCGCGGCGTACTGGAAGGCCGCGCACGACGGATTATCAGGCCGCACACTGGATTTGATCCACGGCCGCGGTGCGGTGCCGGCGGGTGAGCAACTGGGCGCGCTGGTGCGGCGGGTGCGTCCCGCACTGGAGTCGCTGGGCGAATACGACCGCGTTCGCAGCGAACTCGACCGTGTCATCGCCACCGGCAACGGGGCGATGCGCCAGCTGCGGGCGTGGCGCCGACGCGGCGAGGTGATGGATGTCATCGCCGAAGCCGCCGCGGCCACGTTGAGTTGAGGCAACGCGGCCAACGCCGTCGCCGGGCCCGGTCCCTCGTCAGGCCACGGCGAGCAGGCGATACAGGCCGATCAGGCCGACGACCACGATGACGCCGCGCAGCGCGTTGCCCGACAGCCGGCGCCCGTAACGCGCCCCGAGCAGCCCGCCGACCAGTGAGCCCGCCGCGATCAGGCCGGCCGCCGGCCAGCTGATCCGGTCGAATGCCACCGACGTATACGCAACGGCGGCAACAACATTCACCACCAGGGCCAGCAGGTTCTTGGCGGCGTTCATCCGCTGCACCGACTCCGGCAGCAGGGCACCCATCAGGCCGACCAGCAGGATGCCTTGCGCGGCGGTGAAATAGCCGCCGTAGACGCCCACGGCGAAGGTGCCGAACACCAGCGCGGCCATCCGGCGCGGGCTGACGTGCTCGGCCGAGCGTCCCGCCTCCTGCGCGCGCCGGGCCGTCCACGCCTGGATTCGCGGGCCGATCACCACCAGCACCAGCGCCAGCACCAGCAGCACCGGCACGATCTCGGCGAAGACTTTCTCCGGCAGATGCAACAGCAGGTAGGCGCCCAGCACCGCGCCCGCCAGCGATGCCGGGATCTGCCACCGCAGCCGATCCCACTGACCGCGCAGTTCGGCGCGATAGCCCCAGGTGCCCGAGACGCTGCCGGCGACCAGACCCGTCGCGTTCGACATGGTGGCTGTCACCGGCGGATACCCGAGTGCGACCAGGGTCGGGAAGGTGATCAGGGTGCCGGACCCGACCAGCGCGTTGATCGCACCAGCGCCCAGCCCGGCCAGGCATATGAGGAACATCTGAGATGGCGACACCGAAGAAAAACCTTAGCCTGCCGCCGATTTCGGCGCGAGGCGAGGATCGCCCCGACTCCCCCGATCAGGCGGGCGGGCCTCGGCGCCGCGGTCCACGCCGGTCCGCAGCTTGACCGAGGCCGAATACGCCAGTGTCCGGAAGTGCAGGACCGGATCGTCGGAGGGCTCGATCCCGTCGGTGACGCGCATCGGGTCGAACACCACGATGTCGTCGCCGTGCTCGCGTTCGGTGTCCAGGCCGGTGATCGACAGCGTGCCGACGGTGACGATCTGCGTGCTCTGCCAGGCCGCCGACGGGTCCACCGTCGAGTCGGTGGGCCCGGCGATCTGCACCCGGAAGTCGAACCGCACCGGCCCGTCGTCCAGCCGCGCCTTCAGCTCGTCGGTGAGGAAGTCCGCATCCTTGTGCCCGGCGTCCGACCCCGACAGGTACTCCTCGGGCGCGGTCGGAACCAGGTGGTAGCGAACGAATCTCGCGCTGCCGTCGGAGGCCGTCCAGCGGAAGGCGTGCAGGCCGTGGTATTCGATGGTGGCGTAGCTGGCCGGGACGCGGCCGGCCTCACGCAGGATGGGCAGCGCGCCGAGCAGCCCCGGATGGAAGAGCAGGTGCTTGGCCAGGCGCAGCGGTGTGGTGAGGCCGGGCCGCATCGCCTTGAGCAGGTCGATGAAGCCGTCCGGCGTGCTGGAGACGAACAGGCGGGCGGTCTGCGTCGAGACGTCGGTGGTGGAGCCGTCGGGCAGGGTGAACTTGACCGCCATTCCGCGCACGCCGGAGGCGCCGTCGCGTTGTTCGGGGTTGCCCGATCCGTTGGAGAAGCGGATCAGCGCCGGAACGGTCGAGCCGTCGAGATGCCGTGCGCGCGAGAGCATGAGCGCGTCGGGGGTCGCGGTGAACGTGCCCCGATACAGGGTGCCTTTGGCGTGCAGTGCGCGGCAACCGGGCCGTGCTCCCCCGGCGCCCCGAATCGCCTCGATCGCCTGGTCAGGAGTAAGTCCACCGCTCATGGACGAATCTTAGTCGGCTCACCTAGGAAAGCCGAAGAGTTCGACGACACCGTGATCGCGACCGGCGGTGTAGCCGCCGTCGACGGCGAGGGCCTGGCCGCTGACGAACGAGGCGTCGGGAGACAGCAGGAAGGCGGCCATGGCGGCGATCTCGTCGGGCTGCCCCAGCCGCTGCAGGGCGTGTTCCTTGGTGATGGAGGCCAGCGGGGCCTCCATCCCGGGAATGCTGAAGACGCTGTGCGCCATCGGCGTATCGATGAAGCCGGGGCAGATGACGTTGGCCCGGATGCCGCTGGGCCCGTAGTCGAGCGCGATGTTCTTGGTGAGCAGCACGACGCCGCCCTTGGCCGCGTTGTACGAGCTGCCGCCCGCGGTGCCCTCCAGGCCCTCGACGCTGGCGACCGTCACGATCGAGCCCCGTTCGCCGTCGGCCCGGGGTTGTTCGATCATTGTGGCCAGGGCCGCCTTGGCGACCAGGAAGGTGCCGGTGAGGTTGATCCCGATCACCCGGTCCCATTCGGCGCGGTCGAGCAGGTGTACCGGGCCGCCCCCGGCCACACCCGCGGCGTGGAAGAGGCCGTCGAGGCGGCCCGGCACCGCGGCCAGCACCGCGGCGATCGCGGCTTCGTCGGTCACGTCGGCGGGCACGAAGGTGAACCCCGGACCCAGGTCGTCGGGCGGTGCGGCCAGGTCGGCGCCGATCACGGTGCCGCCCTCGGCCAACAGGCGACGCGCGGTGGCCAGCCCGATGCCCGACGCGGCACCGGTCACGACGAAGGTGCGGGAACGGGCGCGCTCGGGGTTCACCATGTCGGATCCTTGTCTGGGTCGGTGCGGCCGGTCGGCCCAGTCATGGTGACACACCGCCCCGGCGAACATCGGAGTTGGCGCCAAACCGGTTCGCGCCGTGTGCTTTCCACACCAGCCCGGCGGTTTGATAGCGGGGCTGTATCAGGCTATAGCAAAGCCGTCTTGGACAGTGCCGCCGCCGCTGGAGGACGATAGGCCCACGGGTGAATTTCGCTGGGCCCGACGGCGTTAGGAGTGACGATGTCAACAACTCAATCCCGTCGGACGGGACGGCGCGTCGCAGCGGTGGGCGCGGCCGCCCTGACCGCGCTCGCCATCGTGGCCACCACCGCCCACCGGGGCGAACGCGGCGCCGCGGTGGCGCTGGCGTCCGACGACGCGATCGCCATCGCGCAGGGCGTCTCGGTCACCCTCGCCCCCGGCTGGACGGTGGGAAATCGCGGCCCGAACTGGGTGGCGCTGAACAACGCCGACACCACCGCGCAGCTGCGGATCACGGTCAAGCCCGCGGGCGGCGCGGACGCCGCCGCCCTGCTGCAGGCCGACATCGACCAGTTCACCGGCGGCGCCGCGGCCATCTTGACGGATGTGAACCGGCTGAACCCGCCCGACACCAAGCCGCTGCCCGGCGCGAACTTCCAGCAGGAAGCCTCGGTCAACTACACCGCGACCGTGGTGAACCCGCAGGGCCCGATCCCGGTCATCGGCACGTTCACCGAGCTGCTGAACACCTCGACCGGCCGATCGGCGTTCATCGACTTCCGGCAGGACAGCAGCGCGACCACCCAGGCCGCCGGCGACGGCGGAATGATGATCGGCTCCATGGAGTGAGCCGCCGGCCCGCGCGGGCGAGGGTCGGCGTCGCGGGCGCGGGACCGACCGCGTATTAACAACGGGAACACATCGAACGCGGAGGGGTCCATGCCACCAGCCGACACGACGACCAGCACGGCGGAGACGCTCGCCGGCATCGTGGAACGACACGCGCGGCAGCGCCCCGACGCGATCGCCATCCGGTTCGGCGAACGCCAGTGGTCGTGGGGCCAGTGGAGCTCGCGGATTCGTCGCACGGCCGGGGCGCTGCGCGATGCCGGCCTGAAGCGGGGCCAGTGTGTGGCCGTCCTGGACAAGAATCACCCCGCCTGCCTGGAAGTGCTCATCGCCGGCGCCTCCATCGGCGTGGTCACCACCGTGGTCAACTGGCGGGTGATCGGCGACGAGCTCGTGCACGTCCTGGCCGACAGCGGCGCCCGCGTGCTGCTGGTGGGCGCCGAGCTGCGCGCCGCGGCCGCGGCGGCCGCCGAGCGGGCACCGGGCGTCGAACGCATCATCGAGATCGGCGACGAGTACGAATCGCTGCTCGCCGCGGCGGCGCCGACGCCGCCGGACCCGAGCGTCGAGGAGAACGAGACGGCGCTGGTGATCTACAGCTCCGGCACCACCGGCCGGCCCAAGGGCGTGCTGCTCAGCCAGCGCGCCCTGGTCAATCACGCGTCGAACCTGGCTCCCGCCTTCCCCTTCGCCAACGGCGACGCGAATCTGGTGGCGATGCCCTTGTTTCATGTCGGTGGGATTGGCTATGCCTTGTTCGGAATCCGTTCCGGGGCACCGACATTCATGACCCGCGAGCCCGACGCCGCGGCGCTGATCGGCGCGGTGCGCGCGGGCGCCACACACGCGTTCTTCGTCCCGCCGGTGATCGCCCGGTTCCTCGAGGCGGGTGAGCCGGCGACCGCCGCGATCGCCGGCCTGCGCTACATCGTCTACGGCGCCGCCCCGATGCCGCTGCCGCTGCTGCACCGGGCGCTGTCCACGTGGCCCGACACGAAATTCGTCCAGGTGTACGGGCAGACGGAATTGTGCGGCGCGGTGACCGCGCTGTCCGACGACGATCACCGCGATGCGGCGCGGCCCGAGCTGCAGCTGGCGGCCGGAAAGGCGGTGCTGGGCTGCGAGATTCGCGTCGTCGACCCGGAGACGGGAAATTCCCTGCCGGCCGGGCAATCCGGCGAGGTGTGGGTGCGCAGCAACCAGAACATGACCGGCTACCTCAACCGTCCGGACGCGACGGCCGAGACGATCACCGCCGACGACTGGGTGCGCACCGGTGACATCGGACGGCTGGACGCCGACGGCTACGTCTACATCGAAGATCGCATCAAGGACATGATCATCACCGGCGGTGAGAACGTGTACGGCCCCGAGGTGGAGAGTGTGCTCATCGAGCATCCCGCCGTGCAGGACGCGGCGGTGATCGGGGTCCCCGACGACTTCTGGGGCGAATCCGTCAAGGCGATCGTGGTGGCCGACGGCGGGGTCGACGCGGCCGACGTCATCGAGTTCTGCCGACAGCACCTGGCCGGCTTCAAATGCCCGCGAACCGTCGACTTCGTGACCGAACTCCCCCGCAACGCCAGCGGAAAGATCCTGAAAACTCAGCTGCGGGAACCATTTTGGCGAGACCGGACGCGCGGCATATGAGCGCTCGGGTGGGCGCGGCGCGGCGCGACCGCGCGATCAGCGTGCTGGGCGGGCCGACGACGGTGGTCGACATCGCGGGCCGCCGGATCGTCATGGACCCGACGTTCGATTCGCCGGGCGTGCACGACTATCTGACCAAGCTGACCGGGCCCGCGGTGAGCGCCGAGGCCCTGGGGCCGGTGGATGCGGTGTTGGTCAGCCACGACCAGCACCCCGACAACTTCGACGACGACGGCCGCCGCATGGCGCTGGCCGCGCCGCTGCTGCTCACCCACCCCGGCGCCGCCGGCCGGTTGGGCCCGCCCGCGATCGGGCTGGCGCCCTGGCAGTCCCACGAACTCGGCGGCGGATCCGGATCGCTTACCGTGCAAGCGGTTCCGGCCGTTCACGGCCCGGCCGACGGGCAGCGCGACGCCGGCGGTTACGTCAACTGCGAGGTGACGGGTTTCGTGCTGTCCGGGCCCGGGCTGCCGACGGTCTATCTCAGCGGCGACAACGCGTCGATGGCCGCGGTCAAGGACGTCGCCGATCGCGTCGGCCGGGTCGACGTCGCGGTATTGTTCGCCGGTGCGGCGAGCGTGCCGACCAAGGAGCGCGGGCGGCCGTTGACGCTGACCGCGGCGCGCGCGGCGGCCGCGGCCGAACTGCTCGGCGCCGCGGCGGTGATCCCGGCGCACGTAGACGGCTGGGCGCACTTCAGCGAGGGCGTCGACGAGTTCGTCACGGCGTTCGATCAGGCCGGCATCAGCAGCGTGCTGAAGGTCGCTCCCCACGGCGAGTGGATCGACTTATAGCCGGCCTTCGACGCGCAGCTCCGGGTGCACCCAGTCGGGTGAGCGGCGCTCCTTGAACGAGCGGAAGCCTTCGATGGCCTCGGCGTCGGACAGGCTGGCGGTCATGCCGATGCGGTCATAGAGGCCCAGGTAGCTGTCGATGCTGGACTTGATGACGCCGCGGGCGCGTGGCGCGGTTCGACAGCATTGCGCGAGAAGGTCTTTCGCCGCGTCCAGCAGACCCTCGTGCGGCACCACGCGGGTGACCAGGCCCCAGTCGAGGGCTTCGACCGCGGTGAGCACCCGTCCGGTGAACATCAGGTCGCGAGTGCGCACCGGCCCGATGACGCGGGTGAGCATCTGGCTGTAGTAGGTGTCGGCGTAGCCGCGGAACAGTTCGGGCACCCGGAAGGTCGCCCGATCGCTCACCACCGACAGGTCGCTGCACAGCGCGATCTGGAAACCGCCGCCCTGGCAGAGCCCGTTGACCGCGGACACGATCGGCTTGGCCGAGGTGCGCACCGCGTCGAACGGCGTCACGTCCATGCCCAGCGCGGAACCGAAGGTGATCCAGTTGTCTTCGCCTCCCCCGCCGCCCATGTCGCCGCCGGGGGCGAAGACGTCGCCGGTACCGGTCAGCACCAGCCCGGCCAGGTCCTTGTCCTCGTTGAGACGTCCTACGGCATAACGGATCCCGAAGTACATCGCCGGGCTCAGGGCGTTGCGCGCCTCCGGCCGATCGATGGTGCAGACGGCGATCGGGCCGTGGCGCTCGAAGCGCAGGTAGGGCGTGCCCAACCAATCACCTTCGGGTGGGCGGGGACTGTTGTGCGGTGTCTGCGCCACGGGACTCCTCTCGGGTCGGCGTGGCTACTGTAGCTCTTACGGTATCGGCGCGGCCGGGCGCCTACACGTAAGGCAGCGTGGTCGTCTCGGCGGTCGCCGACGAATCGGCGAGCACCGAGGCGAGTTTGGTTTGCAGGGTGGACGTGGTGTCCCCCACCGGCTTATCGCAGAACCTGCAGCGCGTTGTGAAGTTCGGCTGTTCGTCCTCGTCCGGCCAGAACCGGCGCGGCCCGACCTGGGCGCCGGGGTCGAACTGCACGGCCTGATGCGGCGCGTCCTTGAGGATGCGGCCGACCGGATGGTTTTGCGGGCATTCGAGTTTCAGCATGCCGACGCCCTCTTGGTTGCCGACCATGGTTCACCGTCCTCTCGGGTTCGCGGTCAGTGCAGGATCTGCGCGAGCTTGCGCCACCGCCGGTGCCGGTGGCGGAACATGACGCGCACGAAGGCACGGGTCAGCAGCCCGTGCACGCCGTCGTCGGTTTCGATCTCGTCGGTGTAGCGGCAGCTGCGGTCGCCGATGGGGTCGAACGTCAGGCGGTGGTTCCAGGTGCGGACGGGTCCGCCGTGCTCGTTGGTGTAGATCTCGGTCGGGTCGAGCCGCTTGATGGTGAGGTGATGTGTCCAGCCCGGGATCACGCCGAACCACCAGAACCGCGCCGACCCCTGGGTGCCGACCTCGATGCGCTCGGGGATCTCGACGCGGTAGGCGCGCAGCACCGGGCTGAGGACGTGCTTCATCAGCTCCGGCTTGCGCGCCAAGGCCGAGGCCGTCTCCGCCGGGATCGGCAGCTCGGTAGTTAGGGTGACCTTACTCATGCAGTTCATGGTGGCTTAGCGGGCGCGATCCGGCAATAGCGACGTGGTCCGGCGGGGCCGATGGGGCGCGGCATGAGAGGCGCAGGCGCGAGATGATGCGGTCAACCATTCATTGACCTGGATTGAGACTTGTGGTCCCGGCTGGGATCGAACCAGCGACCTTCCGCGTGTGAAGCGGACGCTCTCCCACTGAGCCACGGGACCGGCGCCGAGACGGCGAACGACGTCGAAGACTAGCACGCGCCAGCCCCCGACAATACCGGCCGCGTCGTAGGGCACGTCGTCGCGCTAGCCTGGACACGGCTCGTACCAAGAAATTTGTATGTGCCCGCTCACGTGGACTATCGTCGTGCTTCGCACCGGGCGACGATCTCGTCCGAGGCGCGCGGATGTAGCGCAGTTGGTAGCGCATCACCTTGCCAAGGTGAGGGTCGCGGGTTCGAATCCCGTCATCCGCTCGAAGGTGCAAGTGGCGTGGACCCCAACGGTGGAGTGGCCGAGTGGTGAGGCAACGGCCTGCAAAGCCGTGCACACGGGTTCGATTCCCGTCTCCACCTCCAGCTTTTTGGTTTCCCGGCGCGATTAGCTCAGCGGGAGAGCGCTTCCCTGACACGGAAGAGGTCACTGGTTCAATCCCAGTATCGCGCACCAGAGTTTGTGCAGCTCAGCGTATCTATATGGCTCGCCTAACCAAGGCCTGCACCACATATGCACCACTTCCTCTAACGTACAGCCACGCATGCCGCTAGGCGTCAACACGACTTTGGACTGTCGGGAGGATTTGGGGTGTTTGCCCGGTAGGTAATTCAAGCGGAACAGCGCGGCGAGCGTTTACCGGATCCCATACACAGGCGATTCCTCAGTACGCCGACGCCACAGCAGACCTACTCTGTACTGCGTGGCAACAGCTGAGTCGTTGCAGAGATGGCGCGGCGCGCTGCTGGACATCGAACAAATCGGCGCAATGCCGAGCGGCCAACGGATGCGCGAGCAATTCAACATCCCGCAACTACGCCCCGATGGCCCGCTCTATCAATGGTTGGCCAGCATCATCTCGCGGGCCGTGTCAACCCCATTTACTGACCTATGGGCGGCCGACTACCCAACTGATTCGGCATTGCTGGCGGTATTGCAGCCCGTGCACGACGCCGTGATCGCCTTCACCCCCGACAAGGAACTCCCGCCGCAGTGGGGCCGCCTCACGGTTGGGGCCCGGACCGCTCTCGCAGCCCTGGACACACAGCCTATGGGCGAGCCGACAGTGGACGAAGTCATCACAGACATCCTGTTCGCGCTCAAGACGACACTGCTCATCTCCGCTGTAGGCCAGCAAGGGTTCATTCGGCTTTTCACCGAAGAATTTGCCCGCTATTTCCAGGGCGTCGCCGCCGAGGCACTTGCGCATAGTTTGAACGGCCTCATGCGACGAGGAGGCACGCCCGCGCCCGCCGCAAAGCCCAGAGGATACTTTGACTTGGCAACAAATCAGTTCGTCGAACAACCGTCACATACCACACTCAGCCTGGCAGGGTTCAAGTACTTCGCCAACCGAGACATCTCCTTGGGCGATAGCAACCCCAACATTGAATCACTACCGAAATCTCCGCCCGCCGTCGCCAAACAGTCTGCGGCACAGGCAATTGTGAACTTCTACACTGACTGGGAAGAGCACTACCGCACCGCTTTGGCCGCCGTTCATGGCTGCGATGAGCGCAACTTTCAGATCGACTACTTCGGCGACCTTGGCCGGATGCGCCACGACTACGTCCATCGTGGCGGCATATCCGGTCAATCGGACGGTTGCAAGCTGCTCAAGTGGTTCAAGACCGGTGACCTGATGACACCCACACCGCAGAACTACTGCGAACTCCTCAAAGCCTTCCCCGCCGACGAACTCAGGCAGAAGCCCGCCGAGCGCAAGACGGGACGAGAACGGCTCAAAATCCAAGCGGACCTAAAACTGCTCCGCGAGTTCGAACGCCTCACAAGCGAGTTCAAAGGCTCCAAAGGAGAAGCCCTCGATGACGCGCTGAAGGACTGGATCAACAAGATGCAATGAGGGGCCTAAGGTCACCGGTGCGCAGGCGGTCTTACGCCGGCGCGTTCATCCGGGCAACGCAACCTTCGCTAAAGAACTTGAGGTCTCATCTTTCAAGCGGTCCGCCGGAATGGAGTGAGTTCGTTGGGCCCCTTGTCGGTCCTCCTCTTGGCGCGGCGCCACGCCGCCTTTAGCGGGGCCGCGGGCGCATATCATTTGATGCATGGCAATCATCGCCGTGCTCTCCAAAACGTTCCAGCTTGTCGGAGCCATCGTGACCGCTTTAGGGTTGCAATATGCGTTCCTCCGCGAAAAGTATGGTCACAGCTCGATAATTACCCTCATCAAGATGTTGTTCCGGGGTGGCGCAGCACCCAGCACAACGGCGCGTAGTGTCGATGCGAGTCTCGGTGGAAGAGTTCAGCTTTCAACATTGGACGCCTATCAAGTCTTCAATCTCGACAAGTCCTTATCCCTTGATGGACAGCTCGAGCAGCTAGCGGAACAGTTAAGACGGCACCGCGATTTGATCCGACAACTGAAGTCCGAAGATTTCGGCCTCCAAAAGTTGATTGAGAAGGCAAGCGCTGACGCGTCGTCGCAGGGGGCCGATACCCTCTCCCGTGTATCAGGCGAGCTTGAGGCCTTCCGCACTCAACTTGCCGAGAGGCAGCTGGTTGATCTCCGTCTAGCCACTGCAGGAGTTGCCATCTCGGTAATCGGCCTCACACTAAGCTACTGGGCTTAGACGGGAACCGCCTATCGAGGCGATGCGCTTACATCGCGCGGAATGGTTCAGAGGCAGGACGGCTCAGGTGAATGTCCTCGTGTACGCCTCGACCTGAGCGATGCGCTGGGGGCCCGCGGACATTCTGGCTCACCATGACGGACACCTCGAAAAGCCCTAACTGCGCGTCGTGCGTGCCAGGTTGCGGACTATCGGCGCGGATGCGCTGACGAACGTTCCCGCGATTGCGGCGCGTTGTCCGCACCAACCGTCGGCTAGCTTGGCGATCCGATTCCTAAGCAGCGAAGGCTGTTTCAGGGCGCAGTCGACTGTTAAAGCGCGACCTACAAAGAGTTCGGGTCGCGTTACTGGACTTCTTTGCTAACGTCGACTGGCGCTGTGGAGCCGTCGGTGCGGTGGTCGGTGGTGTCGCGGCATTCACCGTCGACTTTGACGCCCACGTGCTGGATGAGGCTGACCGTAGGTGGCGGCTGGGGTGCGACGGTCAGGATGATGTTCACACCATTCTTCTTAAGCGTCTGCCCATGGGAAACAAAGTCGGAATCGGTGCTCCACCCATGCGCGACCAGTCCTTTGATGACCGCCTGGGGGTCGGCGGGTCGGTTGTGAGGGACGGCGGGCATCCAAAACGCTAGGTTTACGACGCCCCGAAAAGGGGCCTCCCCCTGGTCATTGCACGATTCGTAGCTGAAGTTCGCTTCGGTCACTTCGGCGTGCAGGGCGTGGACGATGTCGCGCGCGGCGCCGATGACTTGATCCCGTGCCTGCGTTGGCGGGATCGGATGGGCCACTTCAGAACACCCGCTCGCCATCAAAGCGATAGTTGACGCCGCCACGGCGATCCTGGTTGCGAAAGTCCACACTCGTCACTTCCTTCCACTGGTCAATGCTCGGGCATTTCCGTCATCCGGTAACTCCGCTATGGCGGTGGCCGAGGCTTCCTTCCCTGAAGGCTTCAGGCTCAACCCATCCCGGCATCCCGTACTCGCCCCGGTGGTGGGCGGTCATGCCATCGTGCTCCAGGGCATCCCCATGGCCCGAGGCCACATCGCCGATGCTGAACAGCGATTCGGACCCATCGTCGAAATAGTGGGAATGGTCGTAGATCGGGCTGTGTTCGTAGCCAGGATTTTCGGCCTTGAACCGGACGGACCCAAAGCCATCCACAGCAGGGTCGGTTCCGAGCCCACCAAGCTTGGGGCCGACCAGGCCGGGGCCGTGCACCTCGCCGGGCGACCAGGTAACCGGGTCTGCCGAGGCCGCGCCGACGTAAACGTGGCCGCCAGGCGCCAAATGGAAGTCGGCTGCCGAATGCGCCAAGTCCGTGCCGGGTGAGCCCACCAGAACCACGTCGTTGGTGTGCATACCGAACCCGGCTGCCGCGTCGGACACCACGGTGGAGCCGTATGAGTGGCCGACCACCGTCATGTGCGAAGGTGCGCCCAGGTGGGTGACCGGCAGCGCGTTGACGTCCGCGGCCAGCAGTTGCGCTCCCGCTTGGGCCTTAAATGGTTCGTAGAGACCCGGGTCCGCAGGACTGTGCGGGGTGTCATAGCCGACCCACATCACCACGGCGGTCTGCTTGTTCCAATCGGCACGGGCAGTCTCCTCGTAGAGGCGAACGCCGTCGGGGTTGGACAAGGTGCCTTCGCGTACCCCGGTCTGCAACCCCTTGACGAGAACCGCTGTGTTGGCTGCGGTGTCCGGGTTGCCCATCGCGATGGCAGCGGAACCTTCACCGTTGAAAGCTTCCGGCTCATACTTCATCAGATAGACGGGCGGATGGCGGCCGAATGCGTCGGTGGCTTTCGACGAAGTGGCGAGCCCGTTCCTTGCCTGCACGGCGTTGTTGTAGCGCATGACCTGATTGGGTGACAGACCGTACTTGCTGGGGTCAGCCAGGATGTCATTGACTGAGATCCCGTTCTTAGCAAGGTCTTCCACACGGTGAAGGTCATCGTTCATTACGGCCTCATTGACCTGGCCACGGACATCGATCGGGACGCCCCTGAGGTTGCCGAGGTCTTTGGGGTGCTCGGCGATAAGGCGTTGTCGTTCTTCTGGCGTCAGCGATGTCCACCATTTGTGCACATCTTCGGTGCTGGTCCCGGCTGGCGGGAGTTTTGTGTCGGCGTCCACCTGGCGCAGGATGTCGGGGTCGTAGCCGTCGGTGCGCAAATTGCCCAGTGAGTTCTGCAGAGTGGTGGCGTAGCCGCCGCGGATTGACTGCATGTCGTGAAGAGCGTCTCGGACATCATCGGCAGCGTCGGCTTTCGCGTCGTCGATCAATTTCTTTAGAAAGGCTTCGGTCTTCGCGTCGGGGTGGCCATTCTTCAGATCGTCTTCCGCTGCGTCGATGATGTTGTCCAGCCCTTGCAACGCATGTTCTAAAGTAGAGATCCGTTGAGCTCCGGCTTTCTGCGCGTCGGCCAGTGCGGCGGCGATGTTCTCCAAGTCAGCCCCGATCTTGGGTAACTGTTCGGATTGCGCGCCAAGAGATTTGACGAGTCGCTGCACTTCAGCAGAATCGTTGATCGGGTGGTCACCATTCTGGTGGTTCCAGGCAGCGTTGAATCGTTGCCGAGCTTGCTCGAACGCGTGGTCTGCCTCGGCGGTGTGTCGGCCCGCGCCGTTGAAGGCCTCGGCCAGGCTCGAAATCTGTGACGGGCTGCCAGCCTGCAGGCTCTGGTTGATAGCCCACGGATCGCCGCCGGCCTGAGCGATCAGACCGGCAACGCTAAGCCATCTCAGCTGCATTCCACCGCCTGCAAATCCGCACCCTGTTCTGCTAAAGCAGCTATGACGCTACCCTCGCTGATAACCTCTCCACGCCGGTTCCACCGACGCTGGAGTGCGATTTGCCGCCGTGCGCTCGTCCAGCAACTGATCGATTAATGCGGTACTCGGCCTGCGGCCGCGGAGTTGCCGAGCTGCCACCGCGCTCGCGTCACTAGGCCAGTTCGCCATCGATGGTCGCGATGTCTCGCGTGACTGGCCAGCATAAGTTCCGCCGCCTCGTGCCGCACTTCACCGATGAGACGTTTGGATTCTTTGGTCTGATGATCACTCGCCCGAATTACGATGGTTTCCACAATCTGAGTTGTTATCAACCGCCCAAGACATACGCTGCCATCGACGGGCAGTACGCCATCAATTGGAAGGGCTGGGAGTATGTCGCTTCGCGCAATTCTGATTGCCGCAATTATCCCTGCGGCAACCCAAGTGATATCGGTCTTGGAATTGGGCGTGGCCCATGCTGATCCCAGTCAGAGTTGTACTGCTCCCGTTTGGGTGACGGACATGGGTATCACTATCGGCTCGCGCACCACGTGCTTTAACCCGGATGGGAGTTACCAGGTTTGCACGTCTCTTGGGACCGCGGGGAACGGGCCGGGAACATGCATCAACTACCCGGCGGCCCCCATGCCCGCACCAGGAGGACTCGTTCCGATAAACCCGCCCGTACCAGGGGCCCCGCCACCCCAGCCGTAGCCACGCGATCCGCATTTTGCTAAAACGTGCGGATCAAAATGGATTAAGTCCGGTCACGACGCAGTTTGCTGCAGGTGCAGCGTGTCTCGGTCACAGCAAACGCCCGTGCAACCGGCGCGGCGCGCTTACCATTCGATCGCATGAAACGTTTGGCGCTCTTCGCTATTGCTGCATGCACTTGTGCCGCATGCAGCATCACGGTACCTAATGGGACAAGCCCATCGACTAAAACCGTGACAGTGACGCCCCCTGCCACGTCGTCTACGAGGACGTACGCGCAGCCATCCACTCCAACCCTGACTGGCCCAAAAACGGAGATCGATAGGGACGGGACCTATGTAGTCGGGGTGGACATCCTGCCGGGGATGTACCGGTCGCCTGGCGGCACTCGCTGCTATTGGGCGCGTCTGCGTAGCCTCGATACCAGCGACATCATTGACAACAACAACAGCACCGGCCCGCAAGCCGTCGACATTCTCCCTACCGATCGGGCGTTTCTCACACAGGACTGCCAAACATGGTCTCTCGCATCGGCGCCGAGCAACACTACTGCCGTCCAGCCACCCGCGAACCCCGGGACGACCACCACGATGCCCGGCACAGACGCCGCCGGCTTCCTCGATGGTCCGCGTTGCACCTACCGAGCTGCCTTCATGCTCCGCACCGCTCAATCAGCGGTGGTGATCTGCGACGATGGCTCGGGAACCTATAGCTATAAGGGACTACGCCTCAAGGACAACGCGAAACTTGAACTGCCAAGCGCCTTTCCGACAGCAACCGGTTTTACCGTGAGTAACATCGATGGCACACGCTATGACGTAAGCCGTGCTGGCCTGGTTATCTCTTCCCCGGGCGGGGACGTTTATACCGAGCAGGCGATTGCGGTTGCACCTTGATGCGCGTTTCGTAGAGCAACCGTTCATTGGGATGACCGAGACCACCGTGGAGGCGTGGGGCGGCACCATCCAAACACCGGGATAGGCTCGTCGCCACAAATTGCGACGAGGTCGACCGTACGGCCGCACTATGGGCCGAAAAGGTTCCTATGCGGTGAATAGCAATCCACCACTGACCCGCATAAACTCAGGCGTTTATGGGGCAAGATTCATTGCAGGTCGTCCCCGCCGAGCTAGCAGCCATAGCGGGCCAGTGGGGAGCGCTGACCTCCCAACTGGCCGGGGTGCCTCCGGTGCCGGGGCAACCGTTCCAGGCCACCACTGCGGCGGTGAACGCGGTCAACGCGGCGATCGGTGTCACCGCAGCATCCTTTGCAGCGCGGACGCAGGAAACGGTCGGCGGTGTGACCCAGGCCGCCGGCGGATACACCGCCCAAGAGGCCACATCTGCCGCCGACATAGCCGCCGTCACCGGAGTGACGGTGGTCTAGATGCCACCAACCCTCTCGCAAATCGAGGTGTGGAGCACCGAGCACCTCGTCGACGCGGCCGCCTACTGGACGCAAACCGCCGACCGCTGGGAAGACGCCTTTTTGACGATGCGCAACCAGGCGCAATCCATCACGTGGCACGGCGCCGGCGGCGAGGCGCTACGGCAACGCACCGGAGCCGACGTATCGGTCGTCAGCGACAAAGCCGACCTGCTAAGGCAGGCCGCCGGGATAGCCCGCAACGGCGCCAGCGACATCAGCGCGGCCCAGCGGCGCGTCCTCTACGGCGTCGAAGATGCCCAGAACGCGGGATTTGCTGTGGGAGAAGACTTATCGGTCACCGACACCCGCAGTACTAGCCCGGCAGAACGGGCAGCGCGCCAAACCCAGGCCGAAGCGTTCGCCGCTGACCTCCGGCTGCGCGCCGAGCAACTCGAGGGGGCAGACGTCAAGGTCTCCGGTCAGCTCACCGCCGCTACTGCCGGCCTCAGTGGCGGCGGCTTTGCGCCAGGATCGGGCTCCAGCCATGGCAGCCCGGCCGACCACCACACCACTCCGGGGTCGAACCGCAACAACGGAGCGAAGTTAGTCGACTACTTCAAACAAGACGGCGGACCGCAGCCTCAGCCGCAGCCCGGGCCTCCGAAGCCCGGACAGCAGCCAGGGTTCCTAGACCAATACGAGCAGCAACTCACTTCGACTGGACCGCAATCTCCGCCGCCCGCTGTCCCGATGCCGGCATTCGGTAAGCCCCCTGACCCTGGACCGCAGCCGGTACCGGGGCCAGCGCCCACCTTCCCGCCTCCACCCAGCTTCGGTCAGTGCGTGGGAGGACAGGTGAAGGCCAACGTCGGCAAAGACATGATCAAAAGCGGATACGAGACCGCGATCAAGGGCGCTATCGGCGGTGCTATAGGTGGCGGGGTGATCACCCCGGAAATCGGCGGCGCTGGTGCGATACCCGGGGCTGTCCTAGGCTTTGTCGGCGGCTTCGCGAAAGGGCTTTTGGAAGCGCCGGTTAAAGCCGCAGTCGAGGGCGCGGTGGAATGCGTCGATCCGATCCCAGGGGTGCCATGATCAACTTGAAGCGGGCGGTTCTTTTTTTGCCGCTGTACGTCGCGGCCATGATCACCGTGGACATTGTGTTCAAATCAGCCCACATCAGCCCCACCAAACCGCTGCCGGTCTGGATAGTGGTCGGCTTCATCGCGTGCGCGATTATCGTTGTCGCCGTTGGCATCTGGTACTTCACACAGCGGAGCGCCGGGAAGATCACACCGAAACGCGAACACGCCTACATTGCCATCATGGCGGGGGTGGTGGTATCGAGCTTCGTGGGCGACATTGTGAGCGCGGTAGCTGGACTTTTCATGGGCGGAAAATCACTGTGGGTCATGGCCCCCAGCTACGCGCTTGCTTACGTCGTTCTGTTGTGGACGATCGTGATCACCGCGAGAGCGCTAGACAACCGCAGCACCCCCGACGTCGACGATCGCAGCAGTTCCCCGCACTAGAAAGACCGCCGGCCCTTTCCGGTGCCGCAGGCCATCACCCAACGGCCGCAACCAGCGCGGGGCATCACAAATGCAGCAACTCGTCGACAGCCTCCGGTGCACCATCGTGCACTTCACGAACCACGGCCTGGGCGGTCGCCGACGGCCTGAACGCCCGGGACAAATGCCTACCTTGATGCCGCCAACAGCACACACTGAATGACGACTGGCATGCTCAATCCAGACACGCCACCGACAGGGGAGAATGCCCGCGTGAGAAGGAACCCTCTGTACAGCCCAGTGTTCTTCGCAGTGATGGCTGCGCTATTGCTGGCGCTGTTCGTGGTAAACGTCATCCACGGCACGTGGCTGGGCTTGATCAGTACTGGGGGTCTCGCTGTGTTGATGGGCTATAACGCCTACCGGGCCTGGTTCGGCAAGCGCCGAACATAAACCAGCAATAGCGGCGATTCGCAGCCAGCTGCCCACTGCATGATCCGCGGCCACCCGACTTTCAACGCCGCGACCCGCGACTCGAAGCTGGCCACCCGGCCTGGCGCCCGGCCATCGGAGCAGCCGCGACGCTCAGCGCCGCATCACATCGAGGCAGCAGCCGGACAGCTGGCCCGTCGAGAAGAGGAATTAGCAGCTACTGGGACTATGGAACCCCGGCCCCAATGACATGCGACGCTTAATCACCAGACGCACCGATGTGACGCCACAAGTGACGGCAACAGGATGACGAAGACAAAAGCTCGCGAATTGCTCGACGTGTTCGCTGCTCTGTTGGCAGCGGCTGTACTTGCCGCGTGCTCGTCGACCAATCCAACCAACCACACTGGGGCGGGCCCATCAGCCCCGTCCGGCGCAACAACCATTCCAGGAGGGCCCCTGGAACCCACACCCATCGCGCCGTCACCGAAGATCCCGAAAAGCCAACAAGAGGCCCAGGACTCAGCGCTTCGCTACCTACAGAAAACAGTCGACGGGTTGCCACCGGGCACGGTCCTCGACTTGAGCGACACCATCGGTGGCAGCAACCTCGGATGCGACGACAACTACACCGGCCCCGGCCCTGGCCCCACCGAATTTTCGTTGTTCGCCAACGTGATCGGGCCTGCAGGCGTGAAGCCGGCAGAACTCATCGCGCGCGCCGGAGAACTCTGGCGAAGCTGGGGTATCACGGTGATGGAACGCGACGGCTTTGAAAAGCCCAACCAATTCGGTTACTTCCCAGACGGATACCGGATACAAATCAAAGCGGCATATCCCCCCGAATATCCACCGACCATTGTCGCCACGTCACCATGCTTCCCCGGCGCCCTACGCCAAGATGGCCTACCGGTTCCCAAGGTGATTCGCCAAAGCCCCCCCACACAACCGTTGCGGTGATCAACAAGAACGGCGTCATGGCGGCCAGGGATGCTGATGCACCCATCTAATTGGTGGCGCCCGCTTGCCGCCAAATCCTCTGCAGTGCAATCACTCTGGTGGTTTCCCCGGGCCTCAGCCCACGCACCGCGATTGAGTGAGGCAGTGCCGAGTGGCATCAAACACCATGCGCATACGGCCCTGGCTTTCCGGCTGCATACTCGCAGACCATTGCGCACGTGACCCGCCCAGGAAATACCTGGCGGCGTGGGCAACCTGTCCTAGCCTGCTAGGTGTACTTGCCTTCTGAGCTAGGAGCACGCGAATGCCATCGGAGTACTGGGTAGACGAGGAGTACTGCGAGCTGTGCGGCGGCCCCGTCGCGGTCTACATGAAGCAGGACGACGCGCATGGCGGTGCTCCCCTGCCGGTAATCGCGCAGCGGGCCCTCTGCCTCAAGGGCTGCGTGGGTCAGGTGCTGTCGCCCGAGCGCATGATGGATCTCGGCGCGTAGCGACGAGGTTGGCTCAGACGTGCGGCAGCCAACGGGTCCCCTGTTGTGCGATGACGAACAAGTGAAGTAGTGCACTACTCGTGCCCGCGGCCGGGATCGCGGAAACGATCTAGTCATGAAATCCAACCTTGCACCGGCCGACCGGGGCCACAGACCGGCATCGTGGTCTCCGTCATCGGGCGGCAGTACGTTGACGGGCACGCCGAGTGCCAGGTCGTCATCGACTGTCCCGATACCCCGATCATCGCGCCGGCCGAAGCCCGGAAGCTGGCCCACGCGTTGATCGCCGCGGCGGACGCGGCAAACGGATGACTTGGTGCGCCCACGCCCGGCCGACACTCGAGGGGCTCGACCGGTCGCTTGGATGCGCCTACGGGCGCTCTTCAATCACGCACTGAACGATGCCGCTGGCGAAGGACGGGTCGAATCCCATGTGGGACACCCGTTGGGCCTCGGCGGCGGGTGACACTCCGGAGTCGAGATCTTGTTCGATGACTCCGACAAGCTGCAAGTTTTGCGGGTCATGTCCCGACATCGGTTCAGTCATCTTTCCCACGCAGCGCCGGTAACCACTGAAGTCGGCGTGCGCGGCCGCGACCGTCAGCGTCGCCGGTGCGCTGAACAATACGGCGATCGCGGCACCGATCGCGGCGGCGGAGGTGAGACGCACGTCACATGATTACCCAACGATGACGCCCGACAATCAGCAAACATTGCCGGGTCGACCCGGCCGATTACTAGCCAGGCTCAGACGTCGGTCGTGTGGACGATCAACACGTCGGTCTTGGACCGACGGGAGACGGCGGCGGGAACCGATCCGAGCAGCCGGCCGGCGACGCTGTTGAGTCCGACGTTGCCGACCACCAGCAGGTCGGCATGGGCCTCCTCGGCAAGCTGCACCAGCACGTTGATCGGGGCGCCGACGATCGACTTCTCCTCGACGTTCTTGGCCCCGACTTGGTGCGCGCGCTCCCTGGCGTCCCGCAGGATCGCGTAGTAGGGGGCCTCGCCCACCGTCCGGTAGTCCTGACCGTGGTCGCTCCCCGGCGGGATGGCGTACCGGCCGCGTTCCTCGGGGACGGGGAGATGGGCGGTCGCAACGATCAACTTCGCGCCGTGCTCCGCGGCTATCGCGGCCGCGCGCTCGACCGCGCGCAGCGAGGAGTCCGAGCCATCGGTGCCGACCACGACCGTCTGATAGGCGCTCATTTCTCATGCAGTGTAAGGCCAGCGGCGGCTCAGGAGAGGGAAAATCGGAACCGTCGTCGCGCGGACGATCCAAATTTGTGGTTGTTAAACAGTGCGAACACGGGATAATGCCCGCATGCGTTTCGTCTTCGTCACTGCGGCGGTCGCCATGGCCGTCGCCGCCCCCCTGGCGGCGCCGCCAGCCCAGGCTGACACCGGCGTCAACGGTTACGTCCAGTGCATCGGGGGCGATGCGAAGCCGCCGCCACCGGGGGTCAGCGCGGAGAATTGGTTCCCCAGCGTTCATGTGATCGACAACGACATTGCTTCTGGCATCCCCTCGTCCGAAGTCGTTCAGCGATTGATCACTATGGGAGTCAAGCCGGAGGACGCCACCACCCGGGTGCGGTGTTATCTGGCCAACCTGCCGCACTAGCTCAGACAACCCGCCCGCACCGCCGCCCCCACCCCCGCAGCCGTGACGCCGCGAACTCGCCCCCAAATCCCCGAATGCGCTATCTTCGCGCAGTGACCAGACCCGCTCACATGAGCGCATTCGCAGCGACCCTGGCGCTGACGGCGGGGTTGACCGCGCCCCACGGCACCGCCGACCCGACGTCCCAGCAGTCGCCTTTCCCGACGGGGAAATCCGGCACCAGCATCCATGTCACGGAGTACAGCACCGCGACCGCCGACGTCACGCTCAACAACGCGACCTGGGTCTCGTCCGGCTGCTCCGGCGGCGGGGGCTGCAACGTCATCGAACTTACCATCGAGGGCAAGTCCAGCGCGCCGTTCACCTACAGTCAGGCGTCCCTGACCGCCGCCTCTTCCCCGTGGCGGCAAGACCCGAACCGCGACGTCCAGGTCGGCTCGTCTTTGGTCGACTACCAGAAGATCAACAAGACGCCGCCGCTGCGCTCGGGCAGCGTCACTACCGGCCAGACCGCCCACGGATTCATCGCCTACGACAGCGACATCAAGCAGGGCGACCTGTACATCGAGTTCAACGATCCCGATGCTCCCGCGGCGCCGACCCCGCTGGCGGGCTGGAAAGTCCACACCTGAGCGTAATCACGTTGTGAACGAATTGCCTTAAGGGGCAACCGGACTCATCAGGCGCGGTCGTGCAGAGTGATCTGGTAGCCGTCGGGGTCGGCGAACGTGAACGTCCGGCCGAAGGGGCCGTCAATCGGTGCGGAGACGATGGTGTGACCGTCGGCGGCGAGAGCATCGTGAATGTCCTGGACGTCGGTGGCGTGGAGCCAGATCGCCGCACCGACGCCGGGCTGAGCAACGGATGCGAGATCGGTGCCGGGAATGACGTCGCGCAGTGCGAACGCGATCGGCTTCGTCTCGAAGACGACGGCGTGCGGCGGTCCGGCCTGCGAGCGGACGAGGCCGAGGTACCGCTCGTAGAACGCCTGCGACGCATCGAGGTCGCGCGCCTGCAAAGAGATGAAGTCGGGGCCGGTGGCGGGCATGGCAGTGCTCCTTCGGATCGTGTCAGTTTTCTGACATACATCAACCTATGTCAGAATACTGACATGAGTCAAGACGGCGTCGACCTGGATACGTCACTGGGCTACCTACTGAAAGAGGCGTCGAGCGCCCTGCGCGCGGCCATGGAGGAGGTGCTGCGGCCGCTCGGGATGAGCGTGACGCACTACTCCTGCCTCGAACTGCTGGCCCAGCGCCCGGGCTTGTCGAACTCCGAGCTCGCGCGGGGCGCGTTCGTGACACGGCAGTCGATGAATGTGCTGCTGCAGACCCTGGAACGAGACGGCTACGTGAGCAGACCCGCGCAGGCACCCGTCGGCAAGGCTCTGCCCACGCGGCTCACGCCCCGCGGCCGGCGGAGCCTGGAGAAGGCGACCGCCGCGGTCCGGTCCGTCGAAGTCAGAATGCTCTCAGGTATGACCGAGGCCGAGCAGTCGGAGGCGTTTCGGCTGTTGCAGAGCATGATTGACTGCCTGCGCGATCGCCGCGACGGCGCCTAGCGCTCACACGGGCACGGCCGTCATATCCATGTCGATGGTGCCCTGGCACGCGCCGCTCAAAATGTCGGTGTGCATAACGCCGGCCAGCGACCCGTCGGGCTGGGGCGTGTAGCGCGTCTGCGCCCTGGCCGGATTCCATTGGATCGTGGTGTCGGGCATCATGCAGTCCCACTGGAAGTCGTTGGTCTGCGACCAGGACTTGCCATCCCAGGTGAACTGCACCGGCTGCGGAACCGTCGGGTTGGTCGGCGGAGGGCCGCTGACGATGGTGGCGACGCACTTCCCGTTGGTGCAGCTCGAGCGGAGCCCGTAGGTCTCGGTGTGCTGCGTCTCCGGGTCGCCGACCGCCATGCTGGTCCCGGCCTTGGGACCCACCATGAACGTGATCGCGTACTGGCCGTTCCAGGACGGGTTGTCGGCAAGAGCCGTCGGGGAAAGCGGTAAGGCCATCGCGAGCGACAAGGCGGCTGCACCGGCCAACCCGGTCAGACGGTCTGGAGCCATGGTTCCTCCTCCGGGTCCATACCCCTCCAATAGTCATATGCCGAACCGCCGCCGACAAGGTGCTTGGCGCCTTACCAGCCCCACTCGTCGTCGTCGAGGACATCCACTGTGAGCGCGTTGTCGGCGGGGCCCTTCGTCCCGTAGGTGAAGGTGAGCATCGTGCGGTCGTCATCCAGGGGCTCAGTGGCGACGACGGTGGCGTGCCCGATCTTCATCCGGATCCGGTCCCCGGGCTGCAATTCGTCGACGCGTTTGAGGGTCACGCAAGACCCATCAGAACCAGTGATTCGCTGTCGCGCACACAGCGGTGCGGACGCCAGGCGCTCCAGCGTGGCTAAGTAGTATGTGCCGCAATAAGATACGGCCTCCCCGCTGATTTATGCCCCACGGAATGAGGATTTTTCTACTCGGAACCGGCTGCCCACGCCTCTGCTACAGCCAACAGGCTAGGCGCCCGGTCCGCAAGCACCTCCACGTTGGTCGGTATCGAGATTTGGCCGAGTTCGTCCGAATGTGCCGAAAAGGACGGTCACTGCGCTTGGGCCTCGCCGAGCGACATGCCTGTCTTCGGACTGAATCGACAGGATCCGTCCGTCTGGCTACCAGCGAGCAGGTGCGGGCGTGTCGATGGTCAGTGGGCGTTGATAGGACAGGTCGGCCCGATCTCGGGTGCCGACGAGATATCCCTTCTCGGTGAAGAACGAAGACTGCAACACTCTCGCATCGGCAATGAACATGCCCTCCACCGTCGACCGACGAACAGCGATGCGCCACTGCCCATCCCGCCGCTCGAGCCGGTCGAGGTAGCGGCCGGTGATGAACTGGGCGCTCTTGGCATCGGGGCCGATGAGCACCACGATCACATAGCTTTCGGCGTGTGCTGTGTCGCCGCCGATTTCGCACGTATGGGTGGTGATGTTGTGGGTGTGCACGCGGGAAGTCTGCGCGTGCGTGGCGTTGGCCCACGCACCGTAGGCGGGTCCTGCATTGGTGGCGTAACCGTGCTCGTCGATCCCGTCGCTGTGATACGCCGCGGCGATCAGGTCGACATCATGACGGTCGCAGCCACGCGCATGCCGCGCGATACAGTCGAGAATCTCAGTGCGGTCCAGGAGGTAGCGCACGTCCCGGTGCAGCGCTTCCAAGCTCGTATCGACGGTCATGGCTTCCTGCCTTTCGTGCCCTGCACCGAGTTCTGCAGCACCGGGCTCCATTTGCGCGAGCGTAAATCGTTACCACCATACGACTGTATAGCACTCGGTTGATGTCACAATACAAAGAACCGAATGAGCGAGGTGACCATGGCAGCATCGTCTCGGCGTATAGGCGCTGAAACGTCCAAGACGCGGGACGTTCTTCTCGACTGCGTCGAGACGTTGATGCTTGAGGAGGGGTACGCGAGCGTCACCTACCGCGTTCTGGCCACCAGGGCCGGAGTCACGCCCAGCCTCGTGCAGTACTACTTCCCCAGTCTCGACGACATCTTCGTAGCGGCGATCCGACGCTATGCCGAGCGCAACCTCGCCTTCCTCGCAGAGACTTTGGAGCGGCGCGCCGGCGATCCGCTTCGGGCGGTGTGGGAGTACAGCTGGGACGAGGCGACCGGCGCGCTGATGACCGAGTTCATGGCGCTGGGCAACCACCGCAAGTCGATTCGAACGGAGATTGCCGCGGTCACCGAGAGTGTGCGCAAGATGCAGTTGGACGCGCTCGTCGCGAAATTCGGCAAGGATGCGCGGTTCTTGGGCGACCTGTCCCTTCCGGCGTTGCAGTTGTTGATGTCGGGCCTGCCGAAGTTCCTCAACCTCGAGGAGGGCATCGGCGTGAAGTCCGCGCACGCCGAGGTGACCGAGGCGTTCGAGCGCTACCTCGACACGTTGGAGCCTGCTCCAGCACCAAAGAAGCGCAAACCCTCGTCGAGCAGGCGTCGCGCACCGAGCAAGCGCTGACTGCGGCGCGCGGCCGGCCGCCACGCGCACCAACTGGCTATTGATCGAGGCCCGTCGCAGGCTTCCCGAGCAGCACCACCACGGTTTGCGGTTCGGACGGCACGGTCATCGGCCGCAGAACATGCCGCGGTATCCGTAGGCGGGATGACGCTCGCTGATGTCGGCGCCCGTCGTTCCAAACAGCTTCTCGCGCAGGGTGCCTGGTTGGTACTCCCGTTGCATCAGACCCTTGTCTTGGAGCACCGGCACGAGGTGTTCGAAGAAATCCTCGTAGCTCTCCGGCATCAACGCGTTCATTACCTGCACGCCATCGACGCCAGCGCCCTGATACTCGGTGAGCCGCTTGGCGATGGTCTCTGGAGCCCCAACGACCATCTGCGGCAACGATAGCGAGGACAGGAAGTCCTTAACGGTCGGCTTCGAGCCTTCCGGCCAGGCATTGATAACGGCGAGGAATGCCCCGCGGATGCCGGGTATGTCGTCGATGATGTCCTCTAGCGGCGTCGACGGAGCGTAGCGCCCTAGGTCCATGCCGCTCAGGCTGGAGAAATAGGCCGTCTGGGCTTCCTGACTCCGGAATTCCTCGAGATCTCCCCACTTGCGGTAGGCCTCTTCGTCGGTCGACCCGACGATGAACATCATGCCCTGAAGGAAGAGAATGTCGCCGTCGCGACGACCGCGTTCACGGGCGAGTTTTCGGACGGTATTGACTTGCTGGGTAATGGTTTCCAGTGTCATCGCCGACAGGAACATAAGTTCGGCGTGCGCGCTGGCGAAATCCAGTCCCGCGGGTGATCCGCCCGCTTGCGCCAGCACGGGGGTGCGTTGCGGTGAGGGCTCCATGAGGTTGAATCCCTCGACGCTGTAACGCTTGCCTTCGTGGTTGATGTCGTGCACCTTTGTCGGGTCCGCGTACACGCCAGTGGAGGGATCGTTGACGACGGCGTCGACGTCCCAAGATCCTTCCCACAGTTTGTAGGTGACATCGACGTACTCCTCGGCCCAGGCGTAGCGATCCTCATGGGATGGGCTGGTGGGCAATCCGAGGTTACGGAAGGCCTTCTCGTTGGCCGATGTGACGATGTTCCATCCGATCCTTCCGTTGCTCAAACTGTCGAGCGTCGAAACGGCACGCGCGAAGACAAATGGATGGTGTTGAATGACCGAACTGGTGTAGAGGAAGCCAAGATCGGTTGTGTGGTTCGCCATTGCGGGAATCACCATGGTGCAGTCCCCGATGGGTACGTTTACCGCCATCTCGAAGATCACGTCGCGGGATCCGTTGTGTTCACCTTGTACACCAACTAAGTCGGTGAAGAAGAATGCGTCGACCTTGGCCTGTTCTGCCTTCCTGGCGAGATCTAGCCAGAGGTCGAATCCTTTGAATTCCCGGTTGCGGGCGCGCGGATGTCGCCAGATGCCGTGGAAGTTGTGACCGATCGAGTCCATCAAGAGCAGGGTGAAGATCAACCGCTTGGACATGGCGCCCCTTATCGACGACTACCTGAGAAATGCTGTACGCCTGTATAGCATACTATCGGGCGCTCCAGGCGAGAGTCAGCGAGCAAGACCTGCGAGACCGAAGATCTCGAGCGGCGGGGTCGACCGTTCTAGAGCCCCGGAGGCGGTTTCCCCGTTCCACCGATAGCGGACGCCCGCTTGATGCAACGCGGCCAGGGCATTGCCGGATCGCGGATCTCCGAGGTTGAACACCGACACGGTGGTAGTTCCCTCGATTTCCACAGTGCCCAAGGCGGATTCGAGGACTAGCGAGACGTCGTCCCCAATACGGGGTGGCGTCGATAACCATGGAGCACGCACCACCTGTGCCGGAACCAGCTCTCCGTCGCCGGTGAAGAGGTAACCCTCGTTGTACGAACCGGCGCCGTCGGGGCGCGGACGGTACGCGATGTAACCGAACCCTCGGCCGCTCGGGAATGTTGCCGATTGCTGACAATGTCCCCAGAAGCCCGCCATGTCACGCGCTCCTTGACGGCGCACACGAGTACCACTTCCGGTGAACCGATATTCCTCATGCCCGGCGCGCAGGGCGCCGACGGCGCGAAACAGCTGCTCGAACCGCGCGCCTCCCATGAACACGCCTTCCACGGACGAGTTCATGTGGCGCGCCGCCTCCTGCGACAGCGATCCATTAGCCCACGGCGGCGCTGCCATCGTAGCCTCGATGTGGAACTCGAGCCTGATCGGATCGCCCTCGAGTTCGCCGCGCAGTAGCGCGTCGGTTGTGGTCTGCAGCGCGACCCCGTCGAACGATGCCGTCGAGACCTCGAACGGTCGCACACAACGGAATTCGAGCGGGCCGGCACCGAGCACCGATGGATTGCCGTCGAGCCCGATCGGCGAGTGTCGTGCACCGGTGTCTCGAACGCGCAACACCCTTCCGTCGGCGAAGGCGACGTTCACCTGGTATTGATGTTCGGTCCATTTCGAACCGACCGCCTCAACGCCGATGCGGGGAAAGCCGATGAAACCCGCGTCGTCGTAGGCCCAGAAGCTGGCCGAGTCCCGCATCTCCGGATCCGGGGGATCGACTAGGAAGTACTCCCGCGCTTCATCGAGACCGCCGCTGAGGTCGCCGGTCATGTGCGTGGCGCGGATGCCGGCGTCGGCCACGGGGCGCGGACGAACAGACCACCGTCGAGGTGGATCAGTTGGCCAGTGATGGCGGCCGCGCGGTCCGACAGCAGGAAGGCCACGGCCTCACCGATTTCCTCGGCGGTCGGTGATCGGCCGAGGCAGTTCAGCGACGCGGCCGCCTCGCCCACAGGGCCCTCGAGCACGAACGGCAGCACGGCGTTGGCCCGAATGCCTTTTCTTCCATATTTTGCGGCGACGAATCGGGTGACGGCGTTCAAACCCGCCTTCGACACCTGGTAACCGAAACGCGTATCGCCGGCCACGATGGAGGCCGCCGACGAGGTGAAGACGAACGATCCACCGCCGTGTTCGATCATCGCGGGCACCGTGCGCCGCGCGATGCGAACAGCCGCGTTCAGGTTGACGTCCATGGAGGTGTCCCACGCGTCATCGTCGACGTCGACGGATGCTTGGCGGTTGTCGTAATACGCCGCGTTGAAGAACACCCGGTCGATGACGCCGAACTCGCACCTGGTGACGTCGAGGGCGCGCTGCACGTCCTCGTCTGAGGTGACATCGCACCTGACTGCGACGGCCTCGCCGCCGGCCATCCTTACCGAATCTGCGATGTCCTCGGCAACCTCTAGGCGACGCGCCGCCAACGCGACGCACGCGCCCTCCCGCGCGGCAATGTGAGCCGTCGCGGCACCAATCTGCGGTCCGGCGCCGGCGATGAAAAGTACACGGTTGCCATGCATCTCACCGGTCACGATCAGTCCAGACTCTCGGACGGCACGTCGAAATACTCCTGGTATCGGCGGGCCCGCTCACGCCACGTCCCCGCATCGAGACCTGTAAACGCGAAGGTATAGCGGTGGCCGCCGCGCTTGTCCTGGGGATGATTGGCCAGGAAGTCGGCCACGCGCCCACGGACAACGTCGCTGAACGGCATGCCGAATCGGTGGTAGATCTTGTCGACCGTTCTGACCTCATTGCCCACGAAATCACGGAAATTGACGTCGATCACCTTGGCAGAGTTCACGGTTCCGTCCATGCGCGCCGTGACCGACCGATCGAGTCCGTCGAGGATGTACCCGGCCCATTCGGAGGCGATCTCGTGGGGGTTGGCTGCATCGCTGGTGAGGCCGCGCAAGGTGGTGTACATCGACGTCACCGAAGCGATGATGCGCAGCGGGTCACGATGGGTCTGAACGAGTAGCGCATCGGGGTAGGCTTCGGTCAGTTCAGCCAGTGTCCATATATGACCGGGTGACTTGAGAACCCACCGGTCAGTGGGATGGCGGAATTGCAAGTGTTGCAGAAATATTCGATGCCACCCGTAGACGGAAGCGTGGTCGGCCTCGGCGAAGAGCCATCGCGCGTAGGAGGGGATGCGGTATTCGGTGGCGAACAGGATGCTGCGGAAGTCGGATGCGGTGATGCACACACATTCCTGACCCAACTGTGCACCCATCGGATGCATCCCGAAGAGGTCGGGCATCACGGCACCGACCGCGGCGATCCGTGCGTCGACGGCCTCGATGCGCGGATCAGTCGAGTAACTGGCCGTCTCCGGCGCCGGGCACGGACGCTCCACTTCCCAGGTGCGCGGTACGCGCGCGGCCGGGTCTTGGGCCAGCAGGTCGTGCAGGATGGTGGTGCCCGTGCGGGCCTGACCGATGATCACCACCGGAGGGGCGACGCCGGCCTCCGTGATGTTTGCATGAGCGTTGCGGTGCGCCACTACGCCTAGTCGGGCGATGAGCAGGTACTTCAGCTCTTTGTAGGCCGCAGCCACTCCGAGGTCGTTGAGCGCCGCCTCCGTCACGAGCGCATCTACCAGCCGGTCGAGCCCTTCGCGCCAGCCATCCTTCCCGAAATCGGCCAAGCCGGTGGCTTCCGTCGCCGCATCGATCAGGCGATCACTACTCAGTGTGTGTGCGGGTTCGCTCCGATGGCGTTGCACGTCAGGCCTTCCCGTGATCATCGCATTATGTGCGGGTATTGCTGACACGGGTGGACGTCGAACATGTCGCGGTAGGACGGTGGCCGACGCCCACCCTCGTCTTCGATGCCGTACTTGGCCGCCAGCTCTGCGCCGATCACGGTCTGGCCGCTTAGCGTCATCAACTCCGGGTCCTTGTAGAGCTCCCAGATGACATGGCCCGTTAGTTCGGGTGTTTCGGCGGTGTCGAGGATGTGTCCGAACTTCTCGGGCTTGCTCGCGATGATTTTCCTGACGCGATCGGTCAGCAGCGAGCCCATCCATATCGATACTGCGGCGACGCCGAACTCGCGCAAGTCGAAAGCCATGTCCGCGGCCATCTTGTCCGTGGCGGCCTTCGGCACGCCGTAGGCGGGGCCGAACGCGTAGTGGACCGAACCCGACGACGAGGAGAAGGCGACGAGGCCCTTGCGTTGCGGAATCATCAGTGGCGCGGCGTAAACCGTGGCCACGTAGCTGCTGCGCACTCCGACGTCCAAGGTATCGATGACGTTGAGTGGTTCCTCCCAGAACTTCGTTCGGCCCATCATCTCGTCGCGGATGATGGCCGCGTTATTCACCAGAATGTCCAGGCGGCCTTGCTCGTCGCGGATCCGGTCGAAGAGTTCTTTGACCTCGTCGTCGTTGCCGTGGTCGACCCGTACTGCGATGCCTCGGCCACCGGCAGCGCTCGCCTGCGCGGCGGTCTCGTCGATAGTGCCCGTGAGCGACGAGCCGTCGCCGCTGCGGGTCCGGCCCGTGACATAGACCGTGCAGCCGTGGCTCCCCAACGCCTTGGCGATGCCTGCGCCCGCGCCGCGGCTGGCTCCCGTCACCAGGGCCACGGTGCTGTGTTCGGTCATTGAGGTCTCCTTGTGGGCGTGTGGTCGGTTTCCGCGTGGAGTCAGTCCGCGATCTTCGCGGACTCCTTGAGTTCGGTGATGGGACGGGCCAAACCGTGTTCTTCACAGGCACGTTGCAGCCGCGGAACGGTCTCGGATACTCCCGGACCGCGGCGGCGTCCGGGGGTGAACGTAGCCGGAAGGTGCTTCAGCCCTTGGATCACGCCGATGCTGTCGTAATGCACGGTCCCCTCCGCCGCGCACTGATAGTCCGGCAGCCTGTCGAGCACTGCGGTCAGCATCGACTTGAATACCGTCCGAGCGACGTTTGAGCCTATGCACCGGTGCACACCGAGGCCAAAGCTGAAGTGACGGTTACCTTTCCGATCGAGCATGACGGCATCGGGTTGCTCGAACAAGGCCGGATCGCGATTGGCCATCGCCCACGACAGCCACAATCGGTCGCCTTCCTTGAATGTGATGCCGCCGAGTTCCATGTCCCGGGCGACGGTGCGACCGTCGCCCGGCGCGGGGGTGAAATACCGCAGGAACTCCTCGGTGGCAGGGTTCAGCAGGGTTTCACGGTCGCGGCTCAACCGCGCACGTTCCTCGGGATGCTGTGAAAGCCACTCCAGCGCGTGCGCGGTCAGGGCGGTGGTGGTGTCGAATCCCCCACCGATCAACAGGTTCAACATCCCGATCAACTCGATGTCGGGCGGCGCCTGACCGTCGAGGCGCAACTTGGCCAACGCGTCAATGATCCCGGGACGAGGCCGTTCGCGGATCTCCACCAGGTTGGCGAACAAGTCCATGCCCATCGCCATGTATTGCTCGCGCACGCGTGCCGCATCGGGGGAATCCGGCGGCGTATAGATCGATGCGTGCGCCGGCTCGTTGTACATGGCCCACTTGTCGAGCGGCACCCCGAGCATGGCCAGCGTCAGCACCGCGGGCACCACATTGGCAAGGTCGTCGACGAAATCGATGCTGCCCGACTCGATGTGATCGTCGATGCAGGCGCGCACGATCTCGTCAACGAACGGCTCCCAGCGCTTGACCGCGGCCGGTGAGAGATAGGGGTTGAGCGCCGTGCGGTAGTAGCGGTGTTCGGGATCGTCCATTTCGAGCATTCCGCCGCGAAAGTTTTCGGCCTCCAGCATCAACGGGATGGAGATGCCCTTGTACCCGCGCCGCTCGTGGTTGACATCGTGGTCATTGGATACGTGTGGGCAACGAGCGAGCTCGAAGACCTCGTCGCTGCCCGCCGCCACCCAGTGCCCGTCGTAAGTGTCCGTCCATGCGACCGGGCAACTGCGATGCATCTCGTGAGTGATATCTAGGAACTTGCTCCGGTAGTCAGCGGCATGCCGGTCGAAGTGATAGCGCGCAGCCGACGGCGCGGCGCCGGAATCGCCGTTGTCGGCGATCACAGCACCGCGCCGTTTCGCTCCGCGCGGGCGCGATCCGACGCCTCCGCGACGATCTCGATGGCCTGTTCCGGGCAGGACCTCGCCGCCTCTTGGACCACATCGCGGTACTCGCCGGCGACGATATCCGTCGCGGCGTGGGCGTGACCATCGACGTCATCGAGCTGAAAGGAATCCGGAGCGATCATGGCGCACAGCGTGTGGCCTTGGCACCGCGATCCATCTACTCGTACTCTCACGTCGTTCCTCCACGTACTCCGTTGTCGTGCGGGCCCGTTCGGTTATCGCGGCCCTCAGATGATGGCGCCGCCGTTGACGCCGATGACTTGTCCGTTGACGTAACCCGCGGCCTCGGAGCACAAGAATGAGCACACGGCGGCAACATCATCACCAGACCCCACGCGGTTGGCGGGAATCGCCTTGGCGAGATGCTCGGTCGGCGGCAACTTTCCCTCCCGCTGTTGTTCACGCAGCATTGGTGAATCGATCACGAACGGCGGGACTGTGTTCGCCGTGATGCCCTTGGCCGCATAGTCCAGGGCAAGTGTCTTGGTCATTGCGATGACGCCGCCCTTGGTGGCCGAGTAGTGGCCCTGTGCAGGCGCGCCCCTCTGACCGGCCGCCGATGAGATGGTGACGATGCGGCCCCATCCGGCCGTGACCATATCCGATAACGCGGCCCTAACGCACAAGAAAGTACCGGTGAGGTTGACGGCGAGGTACCGGTTCCATTCGCTGAGAGTGATCTTGTCGAAGCGCGTGAAGCCCGCAATCGCTGCACTCGTAACGAGGATTCCCACTGCACCGAAGGTGTCTCGGACTGTCGCGAAGGCCGAGTCAACGGCATTTTCGTCAGAGACGTCGACGCCGGACGTTAACGCAATGCCGCCGGCGGCCCGCACCTCTGCGGCCACGCTCTCCGCCGCTTCTACGTTGGCGTCCATGACGGCCACCCGGTGACCATCGGCGGCGAGCTTGATGCTGATCGCCCGTCCCAGGCCCGACCCCCCACCGGTCACCACCGCTACTCGGCTCAAATCACACCGTCCCTCGATCCGTGGTCACTATCATGCCGTGCGCTGTACGAGTGTATAGCGTACGTGGCCTGCTGCGCACAAGACTCAGACACCGGCGGGGCCGGGGGCACCATGCATGTACAGGGTCTGGCCCGAACAGAAGCTCGATGCATCGGATGCGAAGAACAAGACGCCGTAACCGATTTCGTCCGGTTCGCCCAGTCGGCCAGCCCGTTGCTCAACGCGATGGCCTCCGGATCCAATCCGTATCGCGCCGCATCGTCGGTCAAGGTGGCCGCCCGGACAGCGCCGACGGCGATGGCGTTGACGCGGATCCCCTTCTTCGCCCACGCCGCCGCCATCGACCCGGTCAGGTTGTTCACCGCGGCCTTGGCTGCGCCATATGGTGCCGCTTGCGGCATCGCCAGAAGGCTTGCGCCGGAGGAGATGTTGACTATCGCCCCCTTGCCCTGATCCATCATCGGCTTCGCCGCCGCCTTCGAAAGATGCCACACGGCCTTGAAGTTCAAGGCGAGCACATTCTCGAAGTCGTCGTCGGGCCATTTGAGGATCGATTTGGTCTCGGCCCCGCCGGCGCAATTCACCAGGACATCAAGTCGGCCGAACTCGGCCATGGTGGTGTCCACCAGCCGGCGGCAGGCTTCGGCCGTCGTGACATCCGTTGACACAGCGACGGCGCGTCGCCCCAGCGCCATCACCTCCTTCGCGGTGGACTCGAGCGGGTCGGGACGGCGGGCTGCCAGCACGACGTCCGCCCCATGCTCGGCCAGCACCAAGGCCGCGCCGCGGCCGATACCCGTACCGCCGCCGGTAATGACGGCGACGCGTCCATCGAGTGAGAATCGACTGCCCATAGCGCTCCTCGAGTTCGTGTGTGGCCGACCCAAGCGGTCACCAGCCCGGTTGTACGATCGTATAGCAGATGCCGATGACGCCGTGGCCGGTTCGCATGGTTGCCTGCCGAACACCAGCTACTGTACGGTCGTACAGCATACGCCTGGTGCGCGCTTTTTCGAATCATCACCCCCAAGGAGCCGAAGTTGAACGATCTGTACTACGACCCATGGGACTTCGACATCGACCTCGACCCCTACCCCACCTACCGCCGCCTTCGCGATGAGTGCCCGGTCTACTACAACGATCGGCATGATTTCTGGGGCGTAAGCCGTTACGCCCATGTCGATTCCGCGCTCAAAGACACGGCGCGACTCAGTTCGGCAAAGGGCGACATCCTGGAAGTGGTCATGGCGGATCCGGTGATGCCGCCAGGCATCTTCATCAACGAAGACCCGCCGCTACACACCATCCATCGAGCCATCGTCTCGCGCGCGTTCACGCCGAAGAAGATGCGCGCGATCGAGGACAAAGTCCGCAATTTCTGTGTCGCTTGCCTGGATCCGCTCGTCGGTGGGGACCGCTTCGACTTCGTACAAGACCTCGGCGCCGAACTTCCCATGCGCACCATCGGCATGCTGGCCGGGATCCCGGACTCCGAACAGCCCGCGGTTCGTGAGCACGCCAACCAGGTGCTGCGCAACACACCGGGCAAGCCCATGGACATTAAGAAGGATCGCTACTTCACCGGTGAGATGTTCGGGGACTACGTCGAGTGGCGCGAGAAGAATCCGTCCGACGATCTGATCACCGAATTGCTCAACGTCGAGTTCGAAGACGAGAACGGTACGACGCGCAAACTGACGAAGCAGGAACTCATCGTGTTTCTGGCCGTGGTAGCCGGCGCCGGCGTCGAAACGACAGGCCGCCTCTTCGGCTGGATGGGCAAGGTCTTGGCCGAACACCCCGATCAACGCAAGGAATTGGCCCAGGACCACGGGCTGATTCCCACCGCCATCGAGGAACTGCTGCGCTACGAACCGCCGGGCCCGCATGTGGCACGTTATGTCGCCACCGACAACGTGACCTTTCACGACCAAGTGGTTCCGGCCGGCAGCGCCCTGTTACTCATGCTCGCGTCGGCCAACCGCGACGAACGGCATTTCGACAATCCCGATAAGTTCGACATCCACCGCAAGCCCGGCGGTCACCTCACCTTCGGCCGCGGCGCCCACTTCTGCGTCGGATCTCCGCTGGCCCGCTTGGAGGGTCGCGTGGCACTCGAAGAGGTGCTCAAGCGGTGGCCGGAATGGGACATCGACCTGGCAGCCGCTCGCCGCTCCCGTACGTCGACGGTGCGCGGTTGGGACAGCATGCCCGCGACCATCGCCTGACGCGAGCGTCACGCTAAGGGCATGAAGCGCGACGTTGGCAACTCCGGCACGCCGCTCGTATCGACACCGTCCTCGACTTGCACACCCCAACTGTTGAACGCCATGGCCAGGCACGCATAGGTGCCGACGACGAGCGGCACCTCGACCAGCTGGCGCTCATCCAGCGCCCCGGCGAGTCGATTCCAGGTATCCGCCTCGATGCGGTAGTGATCCAACATTTCGTCGGTGGCCGCAACCAGGTCGCGTTCCAAGGGCGTCCACGATTCAGAGGAGCCCACCGCAATCGCGGCGACATCGTGAGGTGTCAGTCCGTAACGCTTTGCAAGCCGGACGTGGTGCACCCACTCGTACCGGGCGCGCGTACGCCACGCGACCCGCAGCAGCATCAACTCGCGCGCCCGGTGGCTGATCGCGGGTTGTTGAAGCAGCACGTTACCGAACCGGTTGAACGAACCAGCCAGTGCGGGATTGTGCAGCATCGTCGCGAGCACGTTGGGTGCCTGGCCCGGCTGCTGGAATTTCGTAACAGCCTTGTGCGGAAAGGTATTACGCAAAGCTTCCACGTGCTCGGCATCCCATTTGTCGTTCGGAAGTGGCGCCAAGCGAGGCGCGCTGCCGGTTCGATCGTGCGCAGTCATACGAGCGACTGTACAGACGTATAGCATCGGTGTTACGTTCGGCCTCATGACCCTTGCTCCCGAATCAGCCGGCATAGCGCCCGGGCGCGGTCGACTTCAGGGCCGGCGCATCATCGTCGTCGGCGCCGGAACGCGGCCATCGCCGGACCCGGAAGTCACCATCGGCAACGGCCGGGCCATCGCCGTGCTTTGTGCGCGAGAGGGCGCGCGCGTCGCGTGCGTGGACGTCGACGCGGACGCCGCGGCTCACACGGCGCGCCTCATCGAACAGGAGGGCAACGGTCCGGCGGTGACCGTGGTCGCCGACGTTCGCGATGCCAACGCGTGCCAGCGACTCGTCGACGAAGCAAACGACAAGCTCGGCGGCATTGACGGCGTGGTGGCCAACGTTGGATACGGAGAAGGCAAGGGGCTAGAGGGCACGACACCCGAATTGTGGGACGACATCTTCGCGGTAAACGTGCGCTCGCACTTCTTGATAGCCCGAGCCGCGATGCCGTTGCTCGACGACGACGCAGCATTCGTGTTCATCGGATCGGCAGCCGGACTGAAGGCAGGAACACGATTTCCTGCCTACGACTCCACGAAGGCGGCCCTGTTCGGGCTCACTCGCCACGTGGCCCTCGAGGGAGCACCCCGGCGCATCCGGGCGAACTACGTCATTCCTGGGCCGGTCGACACCCCGCTTGGTCGCGTCGGCGACAGCACCGTGACGGGCAGGACGAAGATCCGTTGGCCTCTCGGACGCCAGGCCAGCGCGTGGGACATCGCTTACGCGACGGTCTTCATGCTGGGCGCGGACTCCGCCTACATCACCGCGCAGTCGCTCGTCGTCGACGGCGGGATCACACAGTTCGGCTGAGCGAGTGCAGCATTCGGTGAATCCGAAGCGCTTCAGCCGCGCGGCAACCCGAGGACGCGCTGGGCGATGATGTTGCGCTGAATCTCAGAGGTACCGCCGGCGATGGTGGCACCGAAGCTACGCAGATACCGGTCGAACCACGTACTGGTGTATGCCTCTAGGTGGTAGGGCGAAAACGAACTGGTTTGGCCTGAGCGGCGCAGCCCGTCAACGCCGGCCGTGGTGAGTGCCGCGTCTGCTGCACTTTGAATCGACTCCGAGCCAAGCAATTTGAGAACCGACATCGAGGACGGGTCGCTGGTTCCACCATTCGCGCGGGCCAGTTCCGCGGATCCGAGCAAGCGTAGCGACCACGTGTCCATGGCGAGGGTGGCGTAGGCGTCCCGTGCGAGCGCGCTGCTTGGCGCCCAGTCATCGAGAAACTCCTCCAGCCGGTCGACGTAGCTGAGCCACAACAAGGTCCGCTCATGGCCGAGTGAGGAGTTGGCGACCTTCCAGCCCTCGTTGATCGCGCCCACCAGATTCTCAGCGGGCACTCGTGCATCGGAGAAGAAGACCTCGTTGAAGTCGACATCGTCGAGCCCACAAGCGGAGGCGAAGGGACGGCGGGTAACCCCCGGGGTATCGGTCGGAATGAGCAGGACGCTGATCCCCTTGTGCTTGGGCGCAGAAGCATCGGTGCGGACCAAAGTGAACAGAACGTCCGCGTCGTGCGCTCCCGAGGTCCACACCTTCTGCCCGTTGACCACGAAGTGGTCCCCTTGGCGGACCGCCCGCGTACGCAGCGACGCAAGATCCGAACCGGCCCCCGGCTCACTCATCCCCAGTGCGGCGACGATCTCCGCCCGCAGAATCGGCACCGCCCACCGTCGATGCTGTTCGGGGGTGCCGTGCTGGATCAGGGACGCGGCAATGATCCCGACCCCCTGCGGGTTGAACGTCTGGTAGATGCGGCGGCGCGAAAGCTCCTGGAGGTACACGTACTGCTCGATGACCGTCGCGTTGCGACCACCGAAGGCCGGCGGATAGCCCGGTTGCAGCCATCCGTTGTCGAACAGGAGACGTTGCCACCGACGGGCCCACGGCGGAACGTCGGCGCTGGAGCGGGAACGCTGCGCTTCGGCTTCGGCCTCGCTGGGCAGGTGTTCGGTCAGGAAGTCGACGAATTCGGCCCGAAATGCCTCGACGTCGGCATCGAAGTGCAGCCGCACAGCGCCTCCTCGTGGTCATCGACTGGCCGCAAGACACTGTACGCCTGTACAGCACGGGATGCCCGGGTGACCCACCCACTCGGTGAATTTCGAAAGCGCTGGCGTCCGCGCTCTGGTCCTCCCGGCTCAGTTCTCCACCAGGTCGGAGATGGGCTCCGCGTCGGTCAACCAGTGACGACCGGCCCGGCGGGCCGCCTCCCATTTGGGGATGCTCACCGCGTCGTCCTGGCCCAGGTCCTCCGGCGTGGGGCCGATGCGGTCGGCCAGCCCGGCGAGGGCATCAAGATCGAAGTTGTAGATGTCGGCCGCCGCCAGGCCCAGCATCTGTCGCGTCTCCTCGACGGGGATGTCCCAGAAGGACCGGCGCAGCCAGTCACGGGTGTGCGGCCAGGTTCCCTCCGGATGGGGAAAATCATTGCCCCACAGCAGGTTTGCGACACCGATCTCGTAGCGCCGCGCCAGCTCCCTGCGCTCGGTGGTGGTCGCCCCGATGAAACAATTCCGGTCGAAGTAGGCCGAGGGCGGCATCGTCAGGTCGCCCTCCATCATGTGACTCATCTTCTTCGCCGAGTGCTCACGCAGATACCGCGTATCCATCAGCCAGAGAAGATCATTGGCCCAAAAGGCACCGCACTCGGTGACCCCCCATCGCAGCCCGGGGAAGCGCTCGAACACGCCGGACCACAGCGCGAACCACAGGGGCCGGGCGCCCCACCAGCGCACCTCGGTGACATAGATGCCCAGGTGTCCTCCGTACTCCTCCTGCGGGGCGGGGCCCGAATGGGTGTGGACCGGCATCTGCAGGTCTTGGCAGGCGGCCCAGACCTTGTCGTAGCGACGGTCGTGGTAGGGCGGGTAGCCGACCCAGCGCGCCGGAATCAGGATCCCGCCCCGCAGTCCGGACTCCGCCGCCCGGGTGATCTCGGCGACCGCCGCGTCGACGTCCGCCAGTATCGGCACGACCGCGACGCCGGCCCGCCGCTCGGGATTGTGGCTGCACAACTCAGCCAACCAGCGGTTGTGGGCACGCGCCCCGGCCATCGCGCGCCCGGGGTCGAGGTCACCCGACTGGCCCAGGCCTGCCCCGAACGGTGCCCCGGCTACCCCGGTGACGGCGTCGGCGTCGGGAAAGATGACCTCGCCCACCACCCCGTCGCCGTCTAATTCCTTGTCCCGCAGGCCTACATCCCATCCGCCGGCGATGCCGTCACCGTGCTCGGAGAACCACTGCTCGGCAAATTCCTCGTCGATGAATCCGCCCGCCTGGGCCGCGGCGGTCTTCTCGGCCAGGTAGGCCTCGAAGTCCTCCCGGTATTCGGGGTCGACGTATTCGCGGTACCGCTCCGTCGGGAGCTCGGCGTGGGTGTCCGCGGAGATGATGATGTAGGGGTTCACGGTGGACCTTTCGCTACCAGGTACGGATGGGGTCGGGTTCGAAAACGGTGCTGCGCGCGTCCGCGGGCACCGCCGCCAGCGGCTCGGCGACCTCGGCCACGGTCGGGCCGATTCGGTCGACCAGAGGCGCGAGGGCGTCGAGGTCGAAGCCGTACACCGTCGCCGCATTCCCGCCCACCATGGCCGCCACCTCTTCCGCCGGGACACAGGAGAAGGTGTGGCGCAACGCCTCTCGGGTGTAGGGGGCGGTCCCCTCGAAATGCGGGTAGTCACTCCCCCACATGATTCGGTCGACGCCGATTCCGTACCGCTCCGCGCATTCCACCGGTCGCATGAAGCTGGCACCGACGTAACACTGACGCGACCAGTACTCGCTGGGCTTGAGCCTCAGCGAGCCGGCGGTGGGCCCGGCGAAGCGCGCGATCGCCGAATTCGCCCGGCCGTACCGGGCCGCCGCGACGTCGAGCGAGTCCAAGGTCGCCGGTATCCACCCGGCGCCCTGCTCGGTGAAGACCACGGTCAGTTCCGGATGGCGATCCAGCACACCACTGAAGATCAAGTGCCACAACGCCCGATGCGCCCACCAGTGTGTCTCGTACACCCACACCGCGAACGAACTGCCCCACCCGTCCGTCGGGGTCGGTCCGGCGTTGCCGCCGTGGTGGTTGACCACCAGGCCGGCCTCGTCGCACGCCGCCCAGAGCGGCTCCCAGTGCTCGGCGTAGAGCGCGGGAATCCCGGTGCCGGGTGCGACTCCGGGCAGCAGCACACCGCCGCGCAGCCCCAGCTTGGCGATCTGCGCCACCTCGGCGACGGCTTCGTCGAGGTCTGAGAGCAGGATCTGGCCCACCCCCGCGCGCCGCTCGGGCGACAACGAGCAGAAGTCGGACAGCCAGCGATTGTGCGCCCGCAGCCCGGCCCAGCGCAGCTCGAGTTCCCGGGCGGTCTCCGGCGGCGGCGCGGCCAGGCTGGCCTGAGGAAAGAACGGCGGCACGGTATTGGGGAAGATGACCTCCCCCGCGGTCCCTTCGGCATCCAGATCGGCGTTGCGCCGATCGCTGTTCCAGTTGCGCTCCGCCTCGGGCTCGGTGAGATCACCGAACGGGTTGACGAATGTCTTTGCCCAGCCGTCGAATTCGTCCCGGTATTGCGGATCGAGGTACTCGCGGTAGCCGAGCAGGTCGGCGCCGGCGTGGCAGTCGGCCGAAATGACCGTGTACCGCTCCATCGCGCTATGCCCGGGCCGGTTCGGGCCGAGGGGCGGCGAGCAAGGCCACGTCGTCGTAGCGCTGGTGCACGTAGGGCAGCAGCCATTCCTGCGGCACCCGTGCCGCGATCCGGCCCACCTGGATGGTGCGCCGGCGACACCAGGTGATCGACCGGATCTGGCGAACGACGATGTCGGCCACCGGATCCAACGGCGACTCGCCCAACTCGAGGGTTCCGTGGACGTTCTCCAGCAGCTCGTAGTGGCGGTGGTACTCGCCGTACACCAGGTGGGGGTCGGTGATGCCGCCGCCGTCGGGGGCGCGCAGGAATTTGAAGTAGAACTCGGTGTTCATCTGGTCGGGCGGCAGCTCGGCCGGGCCCTCGACGCGGCCGCTCACTGTGATCAGCGGGTAGCCGAGCCGGTCAACCACGGCGGTGATGCGGTCCGCGTCGCGCTCCACCGCGATGTGGGCCAGTTTCTTTGGCTCGCCGAATGTTTCGCGGCCGCCGGTGACCGACTGTTCGGTGGACTGGGGCATGAACAGTGGGTAGTCGCCCTCGCGTTCGCCGTGCCGGGCGGTCACCGAAAACACGGCCGACCCGAAGGGCGCCATGCCCTCGATCCGGACCCGTTGCAGCTGGATTCGCACCAGTGGTTCGGCCGCAGGCTCCAGCGGTTTGGGCAGCACGGCCGCGACAATCTCGGGATCGGTGCGGTAGGTGACCGTCACCGCCTCGGTGGCGATGGGCGCCTTGGTGGCATCGATCTCGTGGTCGACCTGCGCCTCGGGTGGGCGGGGTCCGTAGCGAATTACCTTGCTGCTCACCGCTTTTCTCCTTCCGGTTCCGCGTCGCCTTCGGCATGTCGGCCGAGGACGTCGACCAGGTAATCGGGCGCGCCGCGATTCAGGATCGATGCCGCCTTGCGGCTCACCACCTCATCGGCCGGCGTGGGCGGACCCATCATCCAGAAGCGGTCCGCCAGGATTCCGTCCATTACCTGCTCGGCGACGGTCTCGAGCGGGGTGAACTCGACATGCGCCCCCGCGGTCTCGAACCGGGCCACCACCTTCGCCAGCGTCTGCTCCGGGGTGCGACGTTCCTGGGTCACGGCGTAGCGCTGCGGCCGGTGCCGCCACGACTCCCAGATGCCGGTGTTCAGAAAGCCGCCGGGGAACAAGACATGCGCGCGAACCCGCGTTCCGGTCATCTCCAGGTGCGTGTAGAGGCTCTCGGTCAGGCAGAGCACCGCGGCCTTGGTCATCGGGTACACCGCGGTGGCCGGTCCGCCCATGGCCCCGCGGGCGATCGGCGCGAATCCGCCGTTGCCCGAACAGGTGTTGACGACGTGCCCTTCGCCCTGCTCGAGCAGGAGGGGCACGAAGGCCTTGATGCCGTGGATGACGCCCAGCACGTTGACGTCGATCCCCCAGCGCCAATCGGCGAGGTCGTGTTCCCACATGTACCCCTCGGAGACCCCGCCGGTGCCGGCGTTGTTGCACACCACGTGCACCGCGCCGAAGCGAGACACCGCCTCCTTGGCCAGCGACTCGACCGACGAGTAATCGGTGACGTCGGTGACCACCCCGGCCACGTCGACGCCCTCGTCGGCGAGTTCCCGGGTCGCCTTGTCCAGCGGTTCGGCGAGGACGTCGGCGAGCACGACCTTCATGCCCTCTTGACCGAAACGCCTGCCCATGGCCCGGCCGATGCCGCCGGCTCCACCGGTCACGACCGCCACCTTGCCCGGAAGGTCCTTCATTGTGGCCATCGTCACATGGTCGCGCATAACACCGCAAGTAGTCGCACTATGCGACTATTGCGGCTATGGCGCCGCGCCCCTCCCCGCAGACCGAACGGGTCGTGAACCTGTTCGAGCAGCTGGCGCGCGATACCGGCGGGGGCATGACCTTAGCCGAGGTGTCGCGCCACCTGAGCGTGCACAAGGCCAGCTGCCATTCGATGCTGTCCGAATTGCTCCGCGCCGGCTGGCTGCTGCGCGACCCGAACCGCAAGACGTATCACCTCGGTCCCGCCCTGGTCCGGCTGGGCCGGGAGGCCGCGGCCCGCTATCCGGCCCTGGTGTTGGCCCGCTCCGCGATGGCCGAGCTGTCGGCCGCGACGGGCGCGCACTGCGTCGCGTTCTCGGTGAGCGATGACTACTCCACCGTCGTCGATCAGGTGCGAAGCCCGCACGGCGGCGGTCACCCGATGCCCATCGGCACCCAGTTCCCCCACCGCCCTCCCTATGGCGCATCGACCGTCGCCTGGGCCGGGCCGGACGCTCGAGAGAGTTGGCTGGGCGCGCTGCCCGACGACGTGCGCGATCGCTACCGCCAGGCCATCACCGCCGCCCAGCGGCGCGGCTACGCCGTCGGTCTGCACATCCTGCCCGATCTGCGGCTGCGGGAACTGGCGCAGATCGTGCGCACTGCCGAGGTGCGGTCCACCCGGCTGAGCCGGCTGGCGCAGGAGTTGACCGACGAACTCATCCATCAGGAGGAGTGGTTTCCCGTCGACCTGGACCCGGACCGCACCTACGAGGTGAGCCACATCGACTCCCCGATCCTGCAACGCGATTCGCGCATCGCGCTGATGCTCAGCCTGGTGCCCAGCGCCGCGCCGATGAGCGGCGCGGCGGTCACTCACCTGGGCGCCCAACTCTGCACTGCGACACGGCGACTCAGCGCCGCCTTGACCGAAGACGCTTAGCGTCGCTGCGGGGCCAGCCGCTTGAGCGCCAGCCCGCCCTCGAACGGTCGGTAGCCGAACGCGGCCGGCGCGCGATAGCCGGTGTCCTCCAAGGGCGTGTGCACCTCGGCAACGGTGGGGCCGATCTTGGCAGCCACCGGGGCCAGTGCGTCGAGGTCGAATCGGTACAGGCGACCGGCGTTGCCGCCCAAGATCTTTCGGCAGTCATCCTGCGGCCTGTCGTGCAGGGCCCAGCGAATGGCCAACTTGGAGTGGGGCGCAAAGCCTTCCTCGTGCGGATAATCGCTACCCCACATGATGTGCTCGGGCCCCATGAAGTCGATCATCGAGCCGTCGAAGGGCATCAGCTCGCTGGCCAGATAGCAGTTCCGCTGCACGTATTCGCTGGGAGTCAGGGTCAGCGCATCGACGGAGGATCCGCCGAACATTCCGTAGGTGCGGTTGCCGGCGTCGGACTTCATGGTGGGCACCATGGCGTCGAGGACGCCGAGCTGCCCGGGCACCCACAGCGTGCCCTGCTCGGTCGGCACGAACCGCAACGTCGGATGGCGCTCGAAAACCCCGGCCAAGATCAGGTGACCGAGGGTGCGCTGGGCCCAGATCGCCATCTCGGTGATCAACACCGCGTTGGACGCCGGCTGGTCCATCGGCATCTCGGGGCTGCCGGCACCCGCGTGCTGCACCACCGTCAGGTCCAAGTCCGCGCAGAGCGCCCAGATCGGTTCATAGCGGGTGTGAAAGAGCGGGGCCACGTGCGGGTCACCGGGCGAGACCGCTGGAATGAGCACGCCTCCAAAGCAATCCTGCTCCGCGCCCCAGCGGATCTCTTCCAGCGCCAGCTCGATGTCGTTGGGAAAGATCTGAATCAGCCCGCGGCGCCGGGCCGGAGCCAGCGAACAGAAGTCGATCTGCCATCGGTTGTGCGCCTGCACGCCGGCCCAGCGGTTCTCGAAGTCCGCACGAGTGCGGGGCAGGCTGATGGTGATGTTCGGGGTGCTCGGGAAGAACGGCGGAACGGTGTTGGGCAGCAGCACCTCGGCGGCCACCCCGTCGGCGTCCATCTCGGAGATCCGCAGCTCGTGGTCCCAGTTCCGGGCGGCGGTGGCGACGATCAGATCGTCGAACGGGCTGGCGTAGGCCTTGGCCCAGGCGTCGAACTCCTCGTGCAGCCGCGCCGGCAGATACGGTTTGTAGCCGTACAGATCCGCCCCGGCGTGGGTGTCCGTCGAGATGACGACATAGCGATCGAGCGTGTCCCAGGTTGTAGCCATCGCATCCTCCACGAGAGTATGCCGAGTATAGAAGAAACGGATCGGCTCGCGAAGGCCGAATTTCGTTCGTGAGACCCGCAGGTGGCCCGAGGATTTCGTGGCGCGCAGCCACCGGAGCACAATGTGGGCGTGAGTTGGACGAGGTACACGGGCCGCGCGGACGCCGATATCGCCCTGGACGGCGACGCGCTGCATGCCGAGCTCGAAGACCGCATCCGCGTGGATAATCCGCACCTGACCGACGTCCGGCTCGAGCGGGCAACCGCGACCGAGGCTTTCGACGCCGAACCCAACCGGCGCTGGTACGAGGTCACCTACCTGGCCGAAGACCCGGAAGACAACTCGTAGCCCGGCGACGCGGCGGCCCATTCGCCCGCGCGGTCGCCGCCGTCGGCGCTAGATTCCTCTCCTGAGCATTGCAAAGGAGTGAAGCGGTGCGATCGATCATTGCCATCGTCGTTGCGGTCGTCAGCGGGGCCGTCGCGCTGCCGGCGCCGGCGGCCCGGGCCGACGACGCCTTCGTTGCGCTGGCCGTGTCCGTCGGGACCGGACGAGCCGCCGGCTGGGGCACCGGCGGCAGTCAGGAGGAGGCGAACCACATCGCGCTGGCCCACTGCACCGCCGAAGCCGGCGACCCCTGTGAGGTCGTGGCCGGCACGCGCAACGGGTGCGCATCGGTCGCGTTCGACCGCGCCTCCGGCCGGTTCCAGGGCGGCTCGGGTCCCGACACGACGGCGTCCGCGAACGACGCGCTGGCCAAGCTGGGCTCACCCAACGGACGGGTCAAGACCACCCACTGCTCGTCCTGACATGCGCAGTGCGTACCAAGCTCAACCAATCAGGCCTCGCAAGCGATCTGCGTGGAGTGCCGAGGAGTCGCTCAATGGAAGATTCGCGCTCCGGCGTCAAACTCATCTGCCGCTACACATTCACGTATCGACCGAACACCGAGGCCTACTACTGTGGCCTCAATGCTGCACTCCCGCATTGACCAAGGAGTTGCCATTGGGCTTGGCTGACGGGGGGTTTAGGGGCGCGAACGCGCAGCGGCGCTATTTGGCGGTGTATGACGAGGTGCGGGGCTTAAGTCCGCAGCCGGACGTCGTGCACGATGTTCCAACGACGTTTGGCAACGTGCGGGTATATCAGCACGGGCCAGACCGCGGCGTTCCCGTCGTGCTGATACACGGGTTTTTCCTAACCTCAGCCATGTGGTGGGGGCAAGTCACGGGCCTGACCAACGACTTCACCGTTTATGCGATGGATATGTTGGGTCAACCCGGAGCAAGCATTCAGTCGAAATCAATGTCTACGCCCGCAGAATGCGCACGCAGCATCGATGCGGTTCTGGAGGGGCTGCGGCTGCGCGATGTGCATCTGGTTGCGCATTCGTATGGGGGTTGGCTTGCCACGCATACTGCGGCGCGCGCACCGCGTCGGTTGGCGACGGTAACACTGGTTGATCCTGCCAGCACGGTGACTCGACTCTCCGCAAGGTTCTGGTTGAACCTCGCGCTCCTGTTGTCGCAGCCGCATTCCGTACGGGCGCGACGCGCTGCGCAGTGGGTCACGGGAAACCCCGTGCCAGGCAGTCGCGTCGATATGCTCGCAGGACTGTTCGTGGCCGGATTCGCCGCCTTCGCACCACCATTGAGTACGCCCCCGCTGCTCGTCCCTAGTGATCGTTTGCTGGGCTCGGTGCATCTTCCTGTCCAGGTACTTCTGGCGGGCAACACAATTCACGATTCAGAGAAGGCGCTTCGGCGGATACAGTCGTTGGTGCCCGCGTGGCGGTATCACCTGTGGCCCAAGGCTTCACATGCTCTGCCGGCGGAGGTTCCTGACGAAGTGAATGCTTGCATCCGTCAGTTCGTGATCGAACACCATAACGGCGGTGCTAGCAGTACAGCCGGCGCGTGACGCTCGGTTTCGTCGCGATGTCACTGTATGCATGCTGGCCGAATCATCAGTTGCCACAGGGGGATTAATTTCGGACAGCGCGACGTCGTGCGGTCCGCAAGATCCAACGCGATTGCCGCAGGCCTTCTCGGAAGATCTCTGATCAGCCAGCGTGCCTCCCGGTTCGCCGAGTCGATAACACGTCTATGCGCGCTCGACGGGACGGTAATTCCTGACCGCAATTTTTTCCATTTCGAGCCGTAGACGCCTGACGAGGGCAAAAATCAGGGTCAAGGCATCGGGCTGCCCGCGTCACTGATCGGCTCATGTCTGGAAGAAATAACGTGAAGTACAAGAATGCAGTCCTCACCGCCAGCCTTATCGGCTTCACAACAGCCTCGCTGTACGTAGCCGCCTCGGCCCGCGCCGACGTATTTATGGTTTGTCCCGATGGCCATGAAGGTGTCGTCGGCGGCCACACAACGTGCGCGTTCGCCGAGAACGTGCGCCGCGCCTTCTATGCGTCGGGCATGAATGATGAGATAGTCGCCTACTCGCCCGCCACCCTCGACCGGTACGAAATGACCTGTTTCGGCCACTATCTGGCCACCTTCAATGATGGCGAACAACACATCTCGACCCACTGCATCGGGGGCGACAACAACACGGCCGAAGTAGTGATTTGGTAAGGACACAAAATGAAAAAAGCAGCGAAACTCAGACTCGCTCTGCTCGTTCAAGCTGGCTAGCCGTGGGCGCGGATGGCGCCTAGGCCGACCCGGACAATCCGAGCGATCAGCACGCTTTCTGCAAGACGGTGACATTGCCAGGGCAGTAGCGGACCAGAGGACACGATTCGACTATCGTTCAAAGAGTCGTCCTTGACCCGCCGCCGATTTGGCCCGCGCACCGAGGAGAGGCCATGACCCCGATGAAGGCTGGAAAGTGGTCGGCCGTGTGTGCGGTGTTCCTGTCCGCCGCCGCGCTCGGCGTCGCGACGCCGGCCGCAGCGGATGACACGGACGACGCCTTCATCGCGAACCTGGCCAAGGGCGGAATCACCATGCCGGACAACGCTGATGCGGTTGGGACGGCCCGCATGGTGTGCAGCAACCTCGATACGAATCCCACCGCACCCGTGCTGGCATTTGTGCTGGCGAGGGACAGCTTCCTGTCGCCGAGGCAAGCCGGCTACTTCGTCGGACTCTCGGTGGCCACCTACTGCCCGCAATACAAAGACAGGGTCGCCTCTTCCGCCAGCTGAAGAACTTTCGGCAAGGCTCAGCAGTGATCGGTCCAGCATCGCTGCAGCGGGCAGTAGGTCGAATGCGCAAGGCTCACCATGGATCCGACCTCTCCGAACGTCACGTTCCTCGGATCCAGGGTTTGGTGGATGCTCTGGGCGATCTGGTCGTACGTCCAGCCCCACCCGATATCGTCACAGATCAGGCGGCCCATTCCGGTGAGGGCGGCGTCGTGCTCGGGCGGCCAGCTGAAACCGGCGCCGCGCAACTGAGCCAGGTACGCGTCATCGAGGGGGTCGGCGGTAGCGACCGCGGCGCTGGCGACGAGCGCCGCGCCCGCCAGGACGGGGACGGCCAATGCGGCCAGCCGGCGAGGTGAGGACATCATGCGCTTCCCTTCTTGTGGACGTTCACGATGCCGTCGACCCATAGCGGCATGAAGACGAAGAATAGGGACGGCCGGGAAAATGTAGCTTATAAACGGCTGAATAATCGGATTCCCGCGCCACCAACGGCGCCCGGCTTCGCCGTCAGCCCGGTGTCACGCCGGCGGAACCATGCTCGTACGCCGTGGTCAACCAGAACACCGTGCGTTCGATCCCCGGCACGATTTCGGTGACGTCGATCTCCCCCTGCGCGAACCGGGTGAGCAATCCGTAGACCACGCCGGTGAGGATGAGCTCGAGATCCTTCGCGAAGCCCGGCTCCGCTTGCGCCAGAACGGCTTTCGCAACGGGCACCACGGCGTCGACGCCGCGCTGGATCAGGCGCTTTCCCCCGGGGCCCGAGCGCGCCTGGAAGTAGGAGCGCAGCATCAACGGATGGCGTTCCCAGGGTTCGAAGATCGTCCTCATCACGTGCATCAGGTCCACATAGATCGACTCGCCGGGCAGATCGCCGATCAGCGACGGCAGGCGCGCATAGCGATTGGCGTCCATCCACCCGTCGAGGGCCGCGACGATGAGTTCGTCGCGGGTGCGATATCGCTTGTAGATGGTCGCCAGGGAGACCCGGGCCCGCCGGGCCACCTCGCGCAGCTGCACGGCCTCATAGCCCTCGTTGTCGAGCATCTCGACAACGATGTCCAGGATCGGATCGGCCTGCCGCCCGGAACCGCCCTCCGCGGGCCGCGCCGGGACCCCTTTTGCCGTCACAGTAACCATGTTACTGTGCGTACCTGAGTAACGGCGTTACTCTGCCCTGAACTGGGGCGATGAACAGAGAGGACGAGCGCCGTGGGGTCACTAGATGGCAAAGTCGCCTTCATCACCGGGGTGGCGCGCGGCCAGGGCCGCAGCCACGCGGTACGGCTCGCCCGCGAGGGCGCCAACATCATCGGCATCGACATCTGCGCCGACATCCCCGCCAACGGCTATCCGATGGCCTCCCATGAGGAGCTGGACGAGACCGTGGCGCTGGTCGAAGAGGCCGGCGGCAAGATGCTGGGCACGGTCGCCGACGTCCGCGACTTCGAGCACGTCAAGACAGCGATGGACGCCGGCGTCGAACACTTCGGCCGCCTCGACATCGTGCTGGCCAACGCCGGGATCGCGCCGCTGGCGTTTCGGCAGCTGAGCCTCGCGGAGGAGCTGGCGCAGTGGCGGGCGGTCACCAGCGTCAACCTCGACGGGGCCTACCACACGGCATGGGCGGCCGTGCCACACCTGTTGTCCGGCAACCGCGGCGGGGTCATCATCTTCACCAGCTCTACCGCCGGGATCAAGGGCTTCGGTGGGCTGCAGGGCGGCGGCCTGGGTTATGCGGCATCCAAGCACGGCATCGTGGGGCTGATGCGCACCCTGGCCAATGCGCTTGCGCCGCTGAGCATTCGGGTGAACACCGTGCACCCGACCGCGGTCAACACGATGATGGCGACCAATCCCGACATGACCGAATTCCTGGAGAAGAATCCCGGCGCGGGCCCCCATCTGCAGAACCCGATGCCCGTCGGGATGATGGAACCCGAGGACGTCAGCGCCGCGATCGCCTACCTGGTCTCCGACGACGCGAAGTACGTCACCGGCGTGACCTTCCCCGTCGACGCGGGCTTCTGCAACAAGGTTTGATACGCGGATGACAACGAACAACGCAACGGGCCGGGTCGCGGGCAAGCGGGTCTTGGTCACCGGGGCCGCCCGCGGCATGGGCCGCTCGCACGCGGTGCGGCTGGCCGAAGAGGGCGCCGACTGCATCCTGGTGGACATTTGTTCCACACCAGAGGGTTTGGAATACCCGCTGGCCACCGAGGACGACCTGAACGAGACCGCGCGACTGGTCGAAAAACACGGCCGCCGGGCGATCGCCACAGTCGTCGACGTCCGGGACGAGGCCGCCATGAAGTCGGCGGTCGACGCGGCCGTCGACGAGCTCGGCGGGCTCGACGGCGCGGTCGCCAACGCCGGCGTGCTCACCGTCGGCACCTGGGACACCACCACCGCCGAACAGTGGCGGCTCGTCCTGGAGGTCAACCTCATCGGCGCCTGGAACACCTGCGCGGCCGCGCTCCCCCACCTGGTCGCCCGGGGCGGCGGGAGCCTGGTCAACATCAGCTCGTCGGCCGGCATCAAGGGCACCCCGCTGCACGTGCCCTATACGGCGTCCAAGCACGGTATCGTCGGGATGACCCTGGCCCTGGCCAACGAGCTTGCCGCACAGAACATTCGGGTCAACACCGTGCACCCCACCGGGGTGGCCACCGGGATGGCGCCGCCGAGCATGCACACGCTGATCGCCGAGCAGCGACCCGACCTGGTGCCCATCTTCCTCAACGCCCTGCCCGCACCGCTGATCGAAGCGTCCGACGTGAGCAACGCGGTGCTCTACCTGATATCGGATGAATCCCGTTACGTCACAGGACTCGAACTGAAAGTCGACGCCGGTGTCACGATCCGATAAGGCTGCGATGCACGACGGTGCGCGACACGAACGTGGGGTGCGCACCTTCGCCGAGGTGATGACGATCGACCCACCCGACGGCGACAGCCCGTACGCGGGCGGGTTGATCGACTTCGTCTTCGGCGAGGTGTGGTCGCGACCGGGCCTGAGCCGCCGCGATCGACGGTTCGTGACACTGGCCTGTGTCGCGGCCGCCGACGCGCAGGCCCCCCTGGAACAACACGTCTACGCCGCACTCAACAGCGGCGACCTCACCATCACCGAAATGCGGGAAACCGTATTGCATTTCGCCGTCTACGCGGGCTGGCCGAAGGCGTCCCGGTTCAACATCGCGGTGGACATGCAGTGGGCCAAGATCGCCGAGGCGCGCGGCGAGCCACCCCCTGCCCCGGAACCGTTGCTGCCGCTGGTCACCGCCAGCGACCCCGAGCAGCGGCTGCGCGGCGGCGAGGAGTCATTCAAGCAGATCAACTGCCTGCCGTTCGCGCCGATGCGCGACAACCCGTACTCGGGCGCGGGCATCTTGAACTTCGTCTTCGGCGAGATGTGGCTGCGCCCCGGCTTGGGCATGAAGGAGCGCCGGCTGATCACCGTCGCCTGCGTCGCCTTTCAGGACGCCGACATCCCGATCATGTCGCACGTGTACGCGGCGCTGAAGAGTGGCGACGTCTCCTTCGAGGAAATGGACGAACTCGCACTGCATTTCGCGGCGTACTACGGATGCGCCAAGGCCGAATACCTCAACCAGGTGATCGCCGAACAGAAACAGCGGGTGACGGCCGAGAAGCAGGCCGAGCACACGCCCGTCGGCTGACGCCACAACGGAGGAAGACTCGCCCATGACGGCAACCGCGTCCTCACCACCGCGCTCGGGGGCGTTACTCATTGGCGGAGAACGGATCACCACGGCATCCGGCGGCACCCACGAGCACGTCTACCCCGGCACCGGCCGGCCCAACGCGACCATCCCGATGGCCGGCGAGAGCGAGATCGACAGGGCGGTCGACAGCGCCCGGGAGGCGCACCGGGAATGGATGTCCTATCCCGTCGACCGCCGGCGCGACCTGCTGTTCGCGTTGGCCGATGTGGTGCGCGACCACTTCGCGGAGCTCGCCGAGCTCAACGTGCACGACTACGGAGTCCCGATCTCGGTGGCCGGTAACTCCGTGCTGACCGAACGATTCCTGCGCTACTACGCCGGTTATGCCGACAAGGCGCACGGGGCGAGCACGCCCGTCGCCGGCGCCTTCGACGTCAACCTCGTCGAGCGCGAACCCTACGGCGTCGTCGGTGTCATCGCGCCGTGGAACGGGCCGCTGGTGGTCGCCGGCGCGGCGGTGGCCCCCGCGCTGGCGGCGGGTAACGCGGTGATCCTCAAACCCTCCGAGCTTGCGTCGTTGGCGCCCTTGCGGTTTGGTGAACTGTGCCTGGAGGCGGGCCTGCCGCCGGGACTGGTGAACGTGTTGCCGGCCGGACCGGCCGGCGGCGACGCGCTGGTGCGTCATCCCGGGGTGGGCAAGATCCACTTCACCGGCGGGCAGGGCACCGCCCAGAAGGTGCTGCAGGCCGCGGCGCACAACCTCACCCCCGTGACCGCCGAATTGGGCGGCAAATCCGCCTATCTCGTGTTCGCCGACGCCGACCTCGACATGGCCGCCGTCGTCGCCGCGCACCAGGGGCCGATCACCCAGGCCGGCCAAAGCTGCGCCTGCGCCTCGCGGATCCTCGTCGAGGCATCCGTGTACGTCCCCTTCGTGGAGAAGCTCGTGGCGACGGTGCGGGCCGCCAAGATCGGTGATCCGTTGCGACCGGACGTGATGCTCGGCCCCGTCATCACCGAAGCCGCCGCCGATCGCGTCCTCGCGGTCATCGACCGGGCGGTCAGCGAAGGGGCCGGTGATCTGGCCACCGGCGGACGGCGACTGGGTGGTGCGCTGGCGTCCGGCTACTTCATCGAGCCCACGATCTTCACCAACGTCGACAACCGCTCCACACTGGCGCAGACCGAAACCTTCGGTCCGGTGGCGTCGGTGATGCCGTTCGGCGACGAGGCCGAGGCGGTCCGGATCGCCAATGATTCCCGCTACGGCCTCAACGCCTTCGTCGCGACCTCCAACCTGGAACGTGCACACCGTGTTGCGCGGCAGCTACAGGCGGGCTCGGTGTGGGTGAACAGGCACAGCGACATCGAGCCCCAGGGCCCCTACGGCGGCTACAAGCAGAGCGGGTTCGGCCGCACCGGTGGCGCCGAAGGCCTGTACGAGTTTCTGCAGGTGAAGAACATTCGCATCGGCATGAGCTGACGTCGCGAATTTCAGCACCAACCAGCAATGGTTGCCGTGAAACATTGTGCAAATCAAGTATTTCCGCTATAGGGGTAGAGTCGCGGGCATGAATTTGGTCGAGTGGCTCAGGACGCCCCGCTACCTGCGGACGCGTTTCATGATGGAAACGCGGCCGTTGAACCGCCTGGAAATGGAGATCGTGTTCCTCGAGGTCGCCGCCCGCGACGCCCTGGTGCGCCTTCCGGTGGCGTTCATGATCCTGCCGAAGAGCCCCCGCCCCTGGCGCGATGGTCCGTCCAACCCCGAACAGGCCAAGTAGCGGTTCCGCACAGGCGGGCGGGTCGCGGCGGCGGAACCACCGACGGTGGCCATCGACAACCCCTACTGGGACGCGGTCAAGGATTGCGTCGAGGCCGACGGCGTCGACGGCAATCCGGTGGTCGGCTACTTCAGCCTGGACCGCACGGTCGAGGAGAACATGGCCCGCTCGCCGAACCGGCAACTGCTCGTACGCCGATACTGCTGGACCGTCCCCGACCCGGACACCGTGCAGTTCGTGGCCGACCACGCCGACGGCGGCTTGCTCGATCCCATAGCGGGCACGGGCTATTGGGCCTACCTGCTGACCCAGCTGGGCGTCGACGTCGTCTGCTACGACCTGAATCCCGGCACTGACCTGCTGACCAACGGGTGGCACGGCGATGACCTCTACGTCCCCATCGTCGCGAAGGACTGCGCCGAGGCGGCGGCCCTGCATCCCGATCGGACGCTGTTCCTGTCCTGGCCGCCCCACGACCAGGACGTCGGCGCACGAATACTGCTGGCGTACAAGGGGAATCGTCTCATCTATGTCGGCGATGGCCGCGGCGGTGGCACGGGTGACGACCAGATGCATCAGATCCTCGAAACGCAGTGGACCGAAATCGATTCTCGCCAACCGGTGCTGTGGTGGGGTCAACGCGATCGGGTGACGGTGTACGAGCGGGCCCGCCCCTGAAGGACTTGGGCGCCGCGACCGAGTGGGGCATGCTGGCGGTATGCATGTGATCAACGGAGTGCGTGACCCCGCCGCAAGCTTCCCCCTCGACAACGTGGCGGACGACGCCGGCGAGCGCCGGCAGGCCAATCGCGCCGTCGCCGTCAGCGCCGTCGGACTGGCGCTGACCGGCATGGTCGAATTGGTCATCGCGCTGCTGTCCGGCTCGGTGGCGCTGCTGGGCGACGCGCTGCACAACCTGTCGGACGTCTCCACCAGCGCCCTGGTGTTCATCGGCTTCCGCGCGTCGCGAAAGCTGCCCACCGAGCGGTATCCCTACGGCTACGAACGCGCCGAAGACCTCGCCGGGATCGGGGTGGCGCTGGTGATCTGGGGCAGCGCCGTCGTCGCCGGTTTCGAAAGCGTGAGCAAGCTGCTTCGTCACGGCGGCACCGGTCACGTGGGCTGGGGCATCGGCGCGGCGGTCGTCGGCGTGGTGGGCAATCAGCTGGTGGCCCGCTACAAGCTGGTGGTAGGCAGGCGAATTCGGTCGGCGACCATGGTGGCCGACGCCAAGCATTCGTGGCTCGACGCGTTGTCGTCGGGCGGTGCGGTGCTCGGGCTGATCGGCGTGGCAGTCGGCTGGGGCTGGGCCGACGCCGTCGCCGGGATAGTGGTCACCGGGTTCATCTGCCACGTCGGCTGGGAGGTGACCACCGATATCGCGCACCGCCTGCTCGACGGTGTCGACCCCGACATCATCACCACCGCCGAGGCCGTCGCCGCCTCGGTCCCCGGTGTGACGCATGCGCACGCCCGGGCCCGGTGGACCGGGCGGACCCTGCGCGTCGAGGTCGAAGGGTTTCTCAGCGCCGACACGTCGCTGGCGGTCTCCGACCAGATCGGTCGCAACGTCGCCGCGGCGCTCGCGCCACAGATCCCGGAGATGCAGAGCTTCACCTGGACGGCACGCGCGACCTGAGGTAGCTCAGCGGCGGAACCGCTCCCGCAGCTGCGGGTCGTTCTCCCACCAAAGCCCCGACGGCGCAGGGGTTTCGGTCTCGGCGCCCGCACTGTCGGCGCCCCGCGCCTCGGCCTCGTCCAGTTCGGCATCGACCGCTTCGGCGTGGGCCTTCTCGTCGCGGGACATGGCGCGCATCAGCAGCAGCACGAACGGCCACCCGACCAGGTCCCCGAGGATCCACAAGACGCCGGCCCCGATCGTCTGGTCGAGCCGCGGGTCGGGGCCCCAAGTCCGTTGCAGCCCCGCGTAATACGCCGCGCCGATCAACGAGCCCTGCCAGATGACCAACCCCAGGACACCGTCGCCCAGCGCCTCGGCGACGGTGATCAGCAGCGAGATCGACTGCGGATACCGGTGCGGCACGGGATCTTCCTGCAGCCGGGCATAGAAGTAGCAGAAGCCCAAGGCCACCAACAAGATTCGCGTAGGCGCGCCCACCCACTCGGTGCGCAGGGCCGCGGTGTACCAGGGCGTCAGGTACAGCAGCCACGGCGTGGCGAGCATCGCCACCGAGGTGGTCGCCGGGTGCACGAGCACGCGCGCGAACCGCGTCGCCAACAAGCGATCGATGCGGCCGCGGCCGGCGGGCCCGACGGCGTCGCGAAAGACGGTGATCGGCTTGGCCTGCGCGATGAGAAACGGCACGACGTAGAGCAGCAGCAACACCTGCAGCGCGCGCACCCAGAACAGGACGTAGGCGTAGGCACCCAGCGCGCTGATCGTGGCCAGCAGCCACACCAACACGCCCGCGCCGAAACAGGCGGCGTTCGCGGCGCGCACCCGACGTTCGCCGGCGCGGGTGCGCCGATAGCACCAGGCGTACCCGATGGCGAGCGCTGCGACGACGGCCGCGGAGACGAGGTCGACATGCCAGGTCGCAGCGGCCGCGTCCCATGTCAGCGGTCCGGGATCGAGGCGCACGGCACAAGCCTATTGCGGCCGCGGTCGGCTCAGTTGCCGACGGCCCCGTCCGGCTTCGGACCGCGGTCGTCGCCGGTGATGTACTTCGGGCAGTAATGGGCGGCCGCGAGGTAGGTGAACTTGGCCGCGGCGGCGCCCTGGAAGCCCGGGTTCTGGTTGCGCAGGTCGGTCACGATCTTGGCGTCCGACTGACCGTCGTCGAGCAGGTCGCAGACCGACTTGCCGATGGTGATCGCGTTGCCGCCGTCCTGGTAGGTGAGGCCTGCGTCCCGGAGGTCTTTGAGGAAGTCCTGGTCGTTGTCGATGTCCGCGTGCGCCGGCGCGGCCAGGAAGATCACGGTGGCGAGGCTGGTCAGCCCCAGGAGAAATCGCATAACGCAGTGATTGTCGCAAACCTGGCGGTGATTGGCATCTCGAGTGTCACGGGGCTTCCGGGGCACTCGGCGCGCTCGGCGTGCTGGGGGTGCTCGTCGCGACGGCGCTCGGGCAGTACGTGGTCGCGGCGATGGCCGCGAACTGGTTGGCCTTGTCCTCGCTCAGCGCGGAGTTCTTGGACATCAGCGTCTTGACCACGTCGGGCATCTGCGTGCCCTGGCCGACCGAGTCGCACACCCATTTGCCAGCGCCCACGGCCTTGCCCGGGTCGGAGAAGCTGATGCCGGCCGCGTGCAGCGACGCGATGAACGAGTCGTCGGTGGCGTCGGCGTGCGCCGGTGCGGCCAGGCCGGCCGCGACCGCCAGACCGCACAACGCGAGCAGTGGCTTCATGACTGACGAATTCTCCCAGAACGGTCAATGGCCCGCATCCCTTTGAGAATTATCGTCAACCCAGGGTTGACAGTGCCGATGCGTCAACCTAGCGTTGACGCCATGTCCGAGCCTGTCCGCATCGCCTACCCGATCCGCCTCGACGAGCTGATCGACGCCATCAAGGCCACCCGGCCCGACGTGCTGGATCAGCTGGCCGACGCCGTCCTGGCCGCCGAACACCTCGGCGAGATCGCCGACCACCTGATCGGCCACTTCGTGGACCAGGCCCGCCGCTCAGGTGCGTCCTGGACCGACATCGGCAAGAGCATGGGCGTCACCAAGCAGGCGGCCCAGAAGCGCTTCGTGCCGCGCGCCGAGCCCGCCGCGCTCGATCTCGAACAGGGATTCACCCGCTTCACCCCGCGGGCGCGGGGCGCGGTGGTCGCGGCGCAGAACGCCGCGCACGAGGCGGGCAACGGCGAGATCACGCCCGATCACCTGCTGCTCGGTGTGCTCGGCGATGCGGCCGCCCTGGCGACGGTGCTGTTGCACCTGCAGCGGGTCGACACCGAGGCGCTGCGTGCCGCCGCGACCCAGGCGATCGCCGCGCTGCACGCGGATGCCCAACCGCCACAGCTCATTCCGTTCAGCGGGCCGGCACGCAAGGCGCTCGAACTGAGCGTGCGCGAGGCACTCCGCCTCGGCCACAACTACGTCGGCACCGAACACCAACTGCTGGCGCTGCTCGAGCTGGAGGGCGGCGACGGGCCGTTGCACCGACACGGCGTCGACAAAGACCGGGTCGAGGCGGATCTGATCACCGCGCTGCAGTCCCTGTCCGGCGGCGGGGATGCCGCCGCGGGCGGGGCCGGAGGCGGCTGAACGGGGCGGCCGACCCCTCCCTTCGGCATCGCCGCGTGTGCAATCATGCGATGGTCCCCCGCAACGGCGCCAAGGAGGCACGACATGGCGAAGATGGACCGCTGGCCGATGGTGGCGTCCGCCTTTCTGATCGCCGTTGCCGGCATCATCGCCGTCGGCGTCGGCGCCGTTCCGACGCCCCGCGCGTGGGCCGGCGATGCGCCGATCGGCCACATCGGCGACACGCTGCGGGTGGACACCGGCACGTTCATCGCCGACGTCACCGTGAGCGGCGTGGGCCCCTGCGACCCGCCGCCCGGATTCGGCTACACCCGCGAGGGCACCTACAAGGGCTTTCCGGGCAGCACCGTCGAGCGCGCCGACGTCACCATCCGCGCGATCCGGGTGCCCAACCCGTACGTGATGGCGACCGTGATGGACTTCAACGGCGTGACCCCCAACGCCGACGCCTACAAGCCGCGGGCCTCCGATGCGCCCGACGCGCTGGACAACGTGCTCGTCAACGCCCCGAACCGGGCGATCGTGCGCGGCGGCGTCTACTGGGACGCCTACCGCGATCCCGTCTCCACCGTCGTCCTGCTGGACAAGAAGACGGGCTATCACCTCGCGCAGTGGAACCTCTGACCGGAGCGTTGCAGATCGCGCCGGCGGATTCCGGCGATGCCACGGAGCTGGCAGCCGTTGCGGCACAAACGTTTCCGTTGGCGTGTCCGCCCTCGGCGACCGCGGAGAACATCGCGTCGTTCATCGACGCCAACCTGTCGGCCGCGCACTTCGCGCAGTATCTGGCCGACCCGGATCGTGCCGTCGTCACCGCGCGCCAGGACGGCCGGATAGTCGGCTACGCCATGCTGGTTCGCGAGCGCGCCGGCGTCCAGCAGGCCGTCGAATCCCGCCCCGCCGCCGAGCTGTCGAAGATGTATGTCCTGCCCGACCGCCACGCGAGCGGGGCCGCGGCGGCGCTGATGGAACGCATCCTCGCCGTCGCGGCCGGCTGGGGCGCTCGCTGCGTGTGGCTGGGCGTGAACCGGGCAAACCAACGCGCACAACGCTTTTACCTCAAGAGCGGGTTCACGATCAACGGCACCAGGACGTTTCAACTCGGCGCGGGCGTCGAGAACGACTATGTCATGATCCGCGAGCTGGATTAGCCGCCGCGGTCAGCGCCAGCAGCCGGGAAGTGGCCCGCAGATACTTCTTTCGATATCCCCCGGCCAGCATCTCCGCGCTGAAGATGGTATCCAGCCGGGCGCCCGAGGCCAGCACCGGAATGCCGGCGTCATAGAGCCGATCGGTCAGCGCCACCACCCGCAGCGCGACGTTCTGATCGTCGAGACCGTGCACGCCGGTCAGGAACACCGCGCTCACCCCCTCGATCAGCGTCAGATACCGCGACGGGTGCATGCTGGCCAGGTGCGCGCACAGCGCGTCGAAGTCGTCGAGCGTCGCGCCGTCGACCCGCGCGGCGCGCGCGGCCACCTCGTCGTCGGACAGCGGTTGCGGCGCGGGCGGCAGTCCGCGGTGCCGGTAGTCGGGCCCCTCTATCCGTACCGTGGTGAAAATGCTTGCCAGCGTGTTGATCTCGCGCAGAAAATCCTGTGCCGCGAACCGGCCCTCGCCGAGCTGCTCGGGCAGCGTGTTGGAGGTGGCGGCCACCGAGACCCCGCGCTCGACCAGCGACGAGAGCAGTCGCGAGATCAGCGTGGTGTTGCCCGGGTCGTCGAGTTCGAATTCGTCGATGCAGACCGCGGTGTAATCGGCCAGCAGGTCGATGCACTCGACGAAGCCGAACACCCCGGCCAGCTGGGTCAGCTCACCGAACGTCGCGAACGCCTTGGGCGCCGGGCCATCCGGCGACCCGCCGGGGCCGTCACCGGGCAGCGCGTAGTAGGCCGACGCCAGCAGGTGCGTCTTGCCGACACCGAATCCGCCATCCAGGTAGAGCCCGACACCGGGCAGAATCTCGCGTCGGCCCAACAGTTTTCGCCGGCCTGCACGTCGCTCGACGGCCTTCCGGCAGAACTCCTGACACGCCACCACCGCGGCGGCCTGCGTCGGCTCAGCCGGATCGGGTTGGTACGTCGCGAAGCTCACGTCGGCGAAGGTCGGGGGCGGCCGCAACTGGGCGATCAGCCGTTCCGGCGACACCGTCGGGTGCCGATCCACCAGGTGGGCCACGCCGCCCGAAGCGCCCGCGGAGGTGGACCCGTGCATGCAGGAACTGTAGCGGCGTGCTGCAATCAGACTCATGCCCGACTCTGGCGGCCCCGAGAGTTTCGCGACTTCGGCGACCTCGGAGACGCCGCTGTCGCTGCTCGGCGCGGTTCGCGGGCTCGACGACGGCGACCTCCCCCGGCTCTACGACTATCCCGAACACGACGGGACGTGGGTGCGGGCGAACTTCATCACCAGCGTCGACGGCGGGGCCACCACGGGCGGCAGCAGCGGCGCGATGGGCGGGCCGGGCGACCGGTTCATCTTCAACCTGCTGCGCGAGCTCGCCGACGTCATCGTGGTGGGCGCGGGCACCGTGCGGATCGAGGGTTACTCGGGCGCGCAGGTCGGCGCCGCCGAACGGCAGCGGCGGCAGGCCCGCGGCCAAAGCGAGGTCCCGCAGCTGGCGATCGTGACCGGATCCGGCCACCTCAACCGGGACATGGCGGTGTTCACCCGCACCGAGGTGCAGCCGCTGGTGCTCACCTGCACGGCGGCGGCCGAGCAGACGCGCCGCGCCCTCAGCGGCCTGTGCGAGGTGCTCGACTGCTCCGGCCGCGATCCCGAGAAGGTCGACGAGGCCGCCCTGCTGGCGGCGCTGGCCGCGCGCGGCATGCGCCACATCCTCACCGAGGGCGGGCCGACACTGCTGGACTCGCTGATGCGGCGCGACATGCTGGACGAGCTGTGCCTGACGATCGCGCCCTGCCTCGTCGGCGGCCAGGCACGACGCATCGCGACCGGCCCGGGGCAGCTGCTCACCCGGATGCGGTGTGCCCACGTCCTGACCGACGACGCCGGCTACCTTTACACCCGCTACGTCAAGGCCTAGCTACTGTGGTCGGCATGAATCGGCCGTACACGTGCGCCACGATCCTGGTAGCGGTGACCGCGTTGCTGGCCGGCTGCGTCCCGGGCCTGGCCGCCGATCCGCGGTTCGCCACCAACTCCGGCGCGCGACCGCAGGGGGTGGCGCCCTCGAAGCCCGCGCCCAGCGGCCCACCGCCGATCGCCGCACCCAAGAACGACTTGGCGTGGCACGACTGCACCTCCAAGGTGTTCGCCGACGCGGCCGTCCCCGCCGCCGCCGGCGTCCGCCTGGACTGCGCGAGCTACGACGCCGACCTGGACCCGGTCAACGGCGGGGGCGGCACCCTGAGCATCGGTGTGGTGCGCGCCCGCTCCGACAAGACACCCCAGGACGCCGGGCCGCTGATCTTCACCACCGGCTCCGACCTGCCGTCCTCGGCGCAATTGCCGGTGTGGCTGTCGCGCGCCGGCGCCGACGTGCTCGCCACCCACCCCATCGTGTCCGTCGACCGCCGCGGCATCGGGATGTCGAGCCCCATCGACTGCCGCGACAAGTTCGACCGGCAGCAGATGCGCGACCAGTCGCAATTCCAGACCGGCGACGACCCGGTGGCCAACCTCTCCGAGGTCTCCAACACCGCCACCACCAACTGCGGCGACGCCGTCGGGATCGGGCCCAACGCCTCGTCCTACGACGACGCGCACGCCGCCTCCGACATCGAGCGGTTGCGCAGCCTGTGGGACGTGCCCGCCCTCGCGCTGGTCGGGATCGGCAACGGCGCGCAGGTGGCGCTGGCCTACGCCGGATCACGGCCGGACAAGGTGGCCCGGTTGATCCTCGACTCGCCGGTTGCGTTGGGCACCAACGCCGAAGCCGCCGCCGAGCAGCAGGTCAAGGGGCAGCAGGCCGCGCTCGACGCCTTCGCCGCGCAGTGCATCGCGGTGAACTGCGCGCTGGGCGCCGATCCGAAGGGCGCCGTCAGCGCCCTGCTGGCCGACGCCCGCGCCGGTAAGGGCCCCGGCGGCGTGTCGGTGGCGCAGGTGGCCAACGCCATCACCGTCGCGCTCGGCTATCCAGTCGGCGGCCGCGTCAACGCCACCACCGACCTGGCCAACGCCCTCGCGGGTGCCCGCTCCGGCGACACCAACGCGCTGACCAACCTGATCAACCACGCCAACGCCATCCAGGACTCCGACGGCCAGTTCGTCAACGTGTGCAGCGACGCGGTCAACCGCCCCACGCCCGACCGGGTACGCGAACTCGTCGTCGCCTGGGGCAAGCTCTACCCCGACTTCGGCACCGTCGCCGCGTTGAACATGGTCAAGTGCGTGCACTGGCCCACCGGCTCGCCGCCGCCCACGCCGAAGTCCCTCAAGGTCGACGTGTTGCTGCTCGGCGTGCAGAACGACCCGATCGTCGGCACCGATGGCGTCGCGGCGACCGCGGCCAGCATCATCAACGCCAACGCCGCCAGCAAGCGGGTGATGTGGCAGGGCATCGGCCACGGCGCCAGCATCTTCTCGGGCTGCGCCGTTCCGCCGCTGATCGGCTACCTCAGCAGCGGCAAATTGCCCAATACCGACACCTACTGCCCGGCCTGACGCTGCTTTCCGGCCCGCGCGGGCGCCGGTGTACGGTGCGCTGGTGACGGCAGCTGAATCGACCCGAACAGGCCTGCGCGATCGGACCCTGGCCGCCTTCGGCCCCCGCACCGGCGCGCCGAGCGTCGCGACCGTGCTGCGGATGGCGTTGTGGCCGCTGGCCATCTTCTCGGTGCTGCACCGCAGCATCATCCTGACCCTCAACGGCAATATCACCGACGACTTCAAGCCGGTGTACCGCGCGGTCCTCAACTTCCGGCACGGCTGGGACATCTACAACGAGCACTTCGACTACGTCGACCCGCACTACCTGTACCCGCCGGGCGGCACCCTGCTGATGGCCCCCTTCGGATACCTGCCCTTCACGCCGTCGCGGTTCCTGTTCATCGCGATCAACACCGTCGCGATCCTGATCGCCTGGTACCTGCTGCTGCGGATGTTCAAGTTCACGCTGTCCTCGGTCGCCGCGCCCGCCCTGCTGCTGGCCATGTTCTGCACCGAGAGCGTGACCAGCACGCTGGTGTTCACCAACATCAACGGCTGCGTTCTGCTGGCCGAGATGCTGTTCCTGCGCTGGCTGTTGGACGGGCGGGTCAGCCGGCAGTGGTGGGCCGGCCTCGCGATCGGCCTGACGCTCACGCTCAAACCCGTGCTCGGCCCGCTGCTGTTGCTGCCCCTGCTGAACCGCCAGTGGCGGACGCTGGTGCCGGCCATCGCGGTCCCCGTCGTCGTCAACCTGGCGGCGTGGCCGTTGGTGAGCGACCCGATGGACTTCGTCACCAAGACGCTGCCCTACATCGGGGGCACCCGCGACTACTTCAACAGCTCCATCGAGGGCAACGGCGTGTACTTCGGCCTGCCCACCTGGCTGATCGTGTTCATGCGAATCATGTTCGTGCTGATCACGATCGGCGCGCTGTGGCTGCTGTACCGCTACTACCGCACCCGCGACCCGCTGTTCTGGTTCACCAGCTCGTCGGGCGTGCTGCTGTTGTGTTCCTGGCTGGTGCTCCCGCTGGCCCAGGGCTACTACTCGATGATGCTGTTCCCGTTCTTGATGACGGTGGTGCTGCGCAACTCGCTGATCCGCAACTGGCCCGCCTGGCTCGGGATCTATGGCTTCATGACGCTGGACGACTGGCTGATCTATCGCGCGATGAGGTACGGCCGGGCGCTGCACTACCTCAAGATCACCTATGGCTGGTCGCTGCTGCTGATCGTCGCCTTCACCGTGCTGCTCTTCCGCTACCTCGACGCCAGGGCCGAGAACCGGCTGGACGACGGCATCGATCCGGAGTGGCTGACCGCCGAGCGCGAGCGCGAGGCGATCGCGCCCGCGGCGCAGCCGGGCGCGGCGGCTCACCTGCACTGAGCGTCGCGGCGATCGCGGTGGAGCCGGGCGCGCCATGCGCGCTAGCGTGGACGCATGACCTCCCCCAATGTGTCGCAGCCCAAGGTGCAACTGAGCGATGACGAGTGGCGCAAGAAACTCAGCCCCGAAGAGTTCCACGTGCTGCGCCAGGCCGGCACCGAGCGGCCCTTCACCGGTGAGTACACCGACACCAAAACCGAAGGCGTGTATCAGTGCCGGGCCTGCGGTGCCGAATTGTTCCGCAGCACAGAGAAATTCGAGTCGCACTGCGGCTGGCCGTCCTTCTTCGACCCGGCGAAGTCCGACGCGGTGATCCTGCGGCCCGACCATTCCATGGGCACGACGCGCACCGAGGTGCTGTGCGCGAACTGCCACAGCCACCTGGGCCACGTGTTCGCCGGCGAGGGCTACCCGACGCCGACGGATCAGCGCTACTGCATCAACTCGGTCTGCCTGCGGCTGGTGCCGGCGGGCGAATAGCGGGGCTACGTCTGAGGAGTCCCAGGGAGGCGGGGCATGTCTGAATGCCCGCCTCTGAGCGACAATTCAGCAACACCTGCGGCCCCGTGCCGGCAGCTATCGAGTTGTCGCTCGGAGGCGGGCAAAAGCCCACCTTCCTGCGGCGGTGGCGGCGGTGGCGGCGGTGCGGCGAAACCGCGTCAGTCCACCCGGGTGGCGTGCACTTCCCAGAACGGGGCGTGCGCCCGCTCGCCCTCGAGCCACGGCTCGATCACCCGGAAGCGCTCCAGCAGCTTCTCGGCCTGATCGGCGATGTCGGGGTTGCGCTTGGCCATCGCCTCGATGGACTCGGCGCTGATGTTGACCCGATAGGTGGTCGTGCCCAGATAGGTGATCTCCCAACCACCCTCCGGTAACACATCGCGAAAGTCGTTCTCGGACAACGACCGCAGCATCTTGAAGCCGTTGACGTTGTGCTCGCCGAACTCGAACATGTACAGCCGCGCGCCCGGTTTGGTGGCGCGGTGCAGCGCGTCCACATAGGACCGGCGCAACTCGGCTTCGGTGCTGAAGGTGTGGTAGAAGGCGCAGTCGACCACCGTGTCGAACCGGCCGACGAACCCCTCCAGCTTCGTCGCGTCGGCGAGCTCGAAATTGACTGACACCCCGGCCTTTTGGGCGTTCTCCCGGGCCCGCTCGATGGCGGTCGCCGAGCCGTCGATCCCGGTCGCCGAATAGCCCTTGGACGCGTAGTAGATGGCGTGATGACCCGGGCCGGTGCCGGGGTCGAGCACCTCACCCTTGATGGCTCCCAGCGCGACGAGCTGCTGGACCACCGGCTGCGGGCCGCCGATGTCCCACGGCGTGGCGGCCGGCAGGCCGTGCGACGTCCGCTGGTCGCGGTACATCTCCTCGAAGCGGGTGGGGTCGGTCGGATCGAAGGGGGTTGTCATGGCAGGGCGTTCACCAGCTGCTCGACGGCAACCCGGGGGCCGGTGAAGAACGGCGTCTCCTCGCGGGTGTGCCGGCGGGCGTCGGTGGCGCGCAATTCGCGCATCAGGTCCACGATGCGGTGCAGTTCGGGAGCCTCGAAGGCCAGCAGCCATTCGTAGTCGCCGAGCGCGAACGCCGGCACGGTGTTGGCACGGACGTCCTTGTATTCGCGCGCGGCCATGCCGTGCTCGGCGAGCATGCGGCGGCGCTCCTCGTCGGGCAGCAGATACCACTCGTAGGACCGCACAAACGGATACACGCAGATGTAGGCGCCGGGTTCCTCGCCGGCCAGGAACGCCGGGATGTGGCTCTTGTTGAACTCGGCCGGCCGATGCAACGCCACGCTGCTCCACACCGGCGAACTGGCCCGCCCCAGCGCCGTGGTGCGACGGAAATCGGCGTAGGTGGCCTGCAACGCTTCGACGCGTTCGGCGTGGGTCCAGATCATGAAGTCGGCGTCAGCGCGCAGACCCGCGACGTCGTAGAGGCCACGCACCACGACGCCGCGTTCCTCCTGCTGCTTGAAGAACGTCGACGCTTCGTCGATGACGTCGTCGCGCTGGTCACCGAGCTCACCCGGCTCTACGGAGAACACCGAGAACATCAGGTAGCGGATCGTGGAGTTGAGCGAGTCGTAGTCGAGCTTGGCCATGGAACCTATCGTGCCACCTGCGCGTCCAAGTCTCCGATGGCCCTGATCACACGTTCGACCGCACGCCCGGCGGCGCCGACGCAGGCCGGCACGCCGATGCCGTCGAGGTAGCTGCCGGCCACCGCGATCGTTGGGGGCAGGCCCGCCCGCACCTCGGCGACCAGGTCGGCGTGGCCCGGCCCGTACTGCGGCATCGCGTCGATCCAGCGCTGGATGCGGACGTCGACGGGCTCTATCGCCAGCCCGAACACGGTGGCCAGGTCGCCCAGCGCCCACGTCAGCAGCTCGTCGTCGGACGTGTCGGCCGCCACGCGATCGCCGAACCGCCCGAACGAAAGCCGCAGCAGCTGGGCGTCCCCGCGCGCGCCCCACTTGCGCGACGAGAGCGTGATGGCCTTGGCACGTAATCGCTCGCCGGTGGCCACCAGCACGCCCGAACAGTCCGGGAACGCGGTGTCGCCGGGCACGGCGAGCGCCATCACCGCCGACGATGCGCTGGTGACGCGGCCGGCCGCGGCGGCGCTGCGCGGGGCGATCCCGGCCAGCAGCCGGCTGCACTGCGCCGCCGGCACGGCCAGGATCACCGCGTCGGCGGCCCAGCCGGCGCCGGTGTCGTCGACCACCGTCCAGCCCGCGCCCGCGCGCTCGAGCCGCGACACCGCGGCGCGCACCCAGCGCGGGCGCCCGCGCGCCAGCAGCTCATCGATCAGCACCTGGTAGCCGCCCTCCAGCGACCCGAACACCGGCGCGCCGGTGGCCGGCGGCAGCGCGCGCCCCACGGCGTCGGTCAGGCTGGTGGCGCCGCGGTCCAGTGCCGCCGCCACCGTCGGGGCGGCCGCGCGCAGGCCGATGGTGGCCGAAGAACCCGCATAGACCCCGCTCAGCAGCGGATCCACCGACCGGGCCACCACCTGCTCGCCGAATCGCTCGCCCACCAGGTCGGCCACCGCGGGGTCGCCGCCCGGTTCCCATGCCAGCGGGCGGCTGGGCTCGGCCTCGATGCGGGCCACCGTGGCGCCGTCGACGAGTCCCGCGACCGACGCCGCCGACGACGGGATCCCCACGACAGTGCCCGCGGGCAGCGCGCGCAACTCCCGCAGGCTGTAGATCAACGGGCGCGCGCCCGTCGAAACCCGTTGGCGTCCAGACAGATTCAGTTCGCCCAGCAGCGCGGGCAGTTCGGGTCGGCGCAGCACGAACGCCTCGGCGCCCACGTCCATCGGCACCCCGCCGACCGCCTCGGTGCGCAGGACGCCGCCGAGCCGGTCTCCCGGATCGAACAGCGTGATCGCGGCGTCGTCACCGGCGGCCATGCGGAGCCGATACGCCGCCGTCAGACCCGAAATGCCGCCCCCCACAACACAATACGAGGGAAGACTCATAGGGAGTGGACCAGCGACACCAGGTCGGTCAGCACACCGGGGTCCGTCTCGGGCAACACGCCGTGGCCGAGGTTGAAGACGTGACCGGCGGCGCCGGCGTCGATCGCCCGCCGGCCGTCGTCCACGACCGCGCGCGCCGCGCGCTCCACCACCGGCCAGCCCGCCAGCGCCACCACCGGATCGAGGTTGCCCTGCAGCGCCGTGCCGGGCTGCACGCGGGTGGCGGCGTCGGCCAGGGAGGTCCGCCAATCCACGCCCACCACGTTGGCGCCGACCGAGGACATGGCGCCCAGCAGTTCGGCGGTGCCGACCCCGAAATGGGTCATCGGCACGCCGTGCTCGGCCAGCGCGGCGAACACCCGGGCGCTGTGCGGCTGCACGTAGGTGCGGTAGTTCGCCAGGGACAGCGCGCCGGCCCACGAGTCGAAGACCTGGACCGCGTCCACCCCCGCCTCGAGCTGCACCCGCAAGAAGCCCACGGTGATGTCGGTCAGCTTCTCCATCAGGGCGTGCCAGGTGTCGGATTCGGCCAGCATCATCGCCTTGGTGCGCGCGTGGTGGCGACTGGGGCCGCCCTCGATCAGATAGGAGGCCAGCGTGAACGGGGCGCCCGCGAAGCCGATCAGCGGGACGCCGCCGAGCGCGGCCACCAACAGCGACACCGCGTCGGATACCGGCTGAACCCGTTGCCGCTCAAGGGGTTTGATAGCGGCAACGTCGGCGGCGGTGCGCACCGGCGATTCGATCACCGGCCCGACCCCGGCGACGATGTCCAGGTCGATGCCCGCCCCGAGCAGCGGCACCACGATGTCGGAGAACAGGATCGCCGCGTCGACGTCGTGGCGGCGCACCGGCTGCAGGGTGATCTCGCAGACCAGCTCGGCGTCGAAGCAGGCCGACAGCATGTCGGTCTGGGCCCGCAGCGCCCGGTATTCGGGCAGGGAGCGACCGGCCTGCCGCATGAACCACACCGGCACGCGGTTGGGCTTGCGGCCGCTCACGGCGGCCAGATACGGCGACTCGGGAAGGTCGCGGCGAGTACTCATCAGCCTTAATGCTGCCATGACCGGAGAACACCGAACTGCGCTGCGTACGATCAACCACCGCGACCGTTTGAACGTCAGGAGCTCCGGAGATGCCAGTGAGTCAGCCACCAGCGAGTTACGACGCGTTTCCCAGCCTGCGCTGCGAGCACGGGGACAACGGAGTGCTGACGCTGGTTCTCGACTCCCCCGGGCTGAATTCGGTGGGGCCGCAGATGCACCGCGACCTGGCCGACATCTGGCCGGTGATCGACCGCGATCCCGCGGTGCGCGCGGTCCTGGTCCGCGGTGAGGGCAGGGCCTTTTCCTCCGGCGGCAGCTTCGACCTGATCGACGAGACGATCAACGACTACGAGGGCCGCATCCGCATCATGCGCGAGGCCCGCGACCTGGTGCACAACCTGATCAACTGCGACACCCCCGTCGTCTCGGCGATCCGCGGGCCGGCGGTGGGCGCGGGCCTGGTGGTGGCCCTGCTCGCCGACATCTCGGTGGCGGGCCGGACCGCGAAGCTGATCGACGGGCACACCAAGCTCGGCGTGGCGGCCGGCGACCACGCCGCCATCTGCTGGCCCCTGCTGGTCGGCATGGCCAAGGCCAAGTACTACCTGCTGACCTGCGAGACGCTGCTGGGCGAGGAGGCCGAGCGGATCGGGCTGGTGTCGGCCTGCGTCAACGATGACGACGTGCTGTCCACCGCCACCCGCATCGCCGAGAACCTGGCGCAGGGCGCGCAGAACGCGATCCAGTGGACCAAGCGCAGCCTCAACCACTGGTATCGCATGATGGGCCCCACGTTCGAGACCTCGGTGGGCCTGGAATTCCTCAGTTTCAGCGGCCCTGACGTGCAGGAAGGCCTGGCCGCGCACCGCGAGAAGCGCCAGGCGCGTTTCACCCGCTGACCGCCGCCTGAGCTGCACATATAGCTTTGGTGGAGGCCTGGTAACGGCTTGGTCGCGGCCGGTTTGAAACGCGGCGCGCCTGTCGCGGCGTGTCGGGCCGTAGGTCTACCGTCGTTCCCTGTGACCCGTGCCGTGACGATGCAGAACGGTCGGGATGAACAGGAGCGGTGTCAAGTGACCTCATCCGAACCGGCCCCATTCCGCGACGCGGTGGCGGCGATGAACGCAGTCGTCGTGCGGCCGGAGATCGAGTTGGGGCCCATCCGGCCGCCGCAACGCTTGGCTCCCCACAGCTACGCCCTGGGCGCCGAGGTCAAACATCCCGATCGCGAAATCATTCCCGAACGGTCCGACGGCGACGCCTTCGGACGGTTGATCCTGCTGTACGACCCCGAAGGGGCCGACGCGTGGGACGGCACCATCCGCATGGTCGCCTACATCCAGGCCGACCTTGACCCCAGTGAGGCGGTCGACCCGCTGCTGCCCGAAGTAGCGTGGAGCTGGCTAGTCGAGGCACTGGAGTCACGTATGGAACAAGTCGTCGCCCTGGGCGGCACCGTCACCGCCACCACGTCGGTCCGCTACGGAGACATCTCCGGGCCGCCGCGCGCCCACCAGCTCGAGCTGCGCGCGTCCTGGACCGCGACGTCGCCCGCCGTCGGCGGGCACGTCGAGGCGTTCTGCGAGGTATTGGAGCACGCGGCGGGCCTACCCCCCGCCGGAGTCACCGACCTGAGCTCGCGGTCACGCGCTTAGCATGGGCGTACCCTCGGCCGACGGGCCGGGCAGCAGCGCGCGCGGCGACGTAGGCACCGACCCCGCCCCCACCCCGCTCCCGCGACCCTCCGAGGGCGTGCCGGCCATCTCGGTGAGCGTGCACGAGATCGAGGCCGCCGCGCAGCGGCTGGATCGCGGGCACGGCCCGTTCGCCGTGGACGCCGAGCGGGCGTCGGGCTTCCGCTACTCCAACCGCGCCTACCTGATCCAGATCCGGCGGGCCGGTTCCGGCACCGTGCTGATCGATCCGGTGAGCCACGGCGGCGAACCGCTCGAAGCCCTGCGCCCGGTGGCCGAGGTGCTGGGCAGCGACGAATGGATCCTGCACTCCGCCGACCAGGACCTGCCGTGCCTGGCCGAGGTGGGCATGCGGCCGCCGGCGCTGTATGACACCGAACTCGCCGGACGGCTGGCCGGGTTCGACCGGGTCAACCTGGCGACCATGGTCGAGCGACTGCTGGGCTTCGGGCTGGCCAAGGGGCACGGCGCGGCCGACTGGTCCAAGCGGCCGCTGCCCGCCGAATGGCTCAACTACGCCGCGCTGGATGTGGAACTGCTCATCGAGCTGCGCGCCGCGATCGCCGACGTGCTGGCCGAACAGGGCAAAACCGACTGGGCCGCACAGGAATTCGATTACCTGTGCGACACGGGCTCGAAAGACCCGGGTGCCGCCGTGCGCCGGGACCGGTGGCGGCGGACGTCGGGCATCCATCGGGTGCGCGATCAGCGTGGCCTGGCGGCGGTCCGCGAGCTGTGGTTGACGCGCGACCGGATCGCGCAGCGCCGCGACATCGCGCCGCGCCGCATCCTGCCCGACTCGGCCATCATCGATGCCGCACTGGCCAACCCGACGACCATCGAGGAGCTCGTCGCGCTGCCGGTGTTCGGGGGCCGCAACCAGCGGCGCAGCGCCGCCACGTGGCTGGGGGCGCTGGACGAGGCCCGGCGGAACAAGAACCCGCCCGGGGACAGCGAGCCGCCGAACGGTCCGCCGCCGCCGGCGCGGTGGAGCAGGCGCAAACCGGAGGCCGCCGCCCGGCTGGAGGCCGCACGCTCGGCGCTGTCCGAGGTCTCCGAGCGGGTCCACGTCCCCACCGAGAACCTGGTCTCGCCGGACCTGGTGCGGCGGCTGTGCTGGGACTGGACGCCCGCGCCCGATCCGCTGGACGCCGTCGAGGCGTTCCTGCGGGCCGGGCAGGCCCGGCCCTGGCAACGGGAATTGGTGGATCCGGTTCTGGCCCGGGCGTTGCAGGCCCCGCCGGAAACCGCTGACTAGTCCAGGTGCTCGCGGATTTCCGCTTCGGCCACGCCGCTACCCAGCGCGGCGACCCAGCCGGTGATCCGGCGGGCCACGTCCTGGTCGGTCAGCGCCAGATCCGACAGCAGCTCACCGCGTGAGGCGTGTTCGTAGAACTGCTGCGGCAGCCCGACGTCGCGACACGGCACGTCGATGTCGGCGCGGCGCAGGGCGGCGGACACCGCCGAGCCCACCCCGCCGTTGACCCCGTTGTCCTCGCAGGTGACGACGAGCTTGTGCTGGGTCGCCAACTCCAGAACGCTCTCCGAGACCGGCAGCACCCAGCGCGGGTCGATGACCGTGACGCCGATCCCCTGGTCCTGCAGCCGCCCGGCCACCGCCAGCGCCATCGGCGCGAAGGCGCCGACGCCGATCAGCAGCACGTCGTGGTTGCATCCCGCGGCAGGGACCGCGAGCACGTCGACACCCGAGATGCCCGACCCGCGGCGTTCGATCGCCGGGATATCCTCGCCCACATCACCTTTGGGGAAGCGTAGCGCCGTGGGCCCGTCGTCGACGTCGAGCGCCTCACCGAGTTCCTCGCGCAACCGGGTGGCGTCGCGGGGTGCGGCCACCCGCATGCCGGGCACGATGCCCAGCATCGACATGTCCCACATGCCGTTGTGGCTGGCGCCGTCCGACCCGGTGACGCCGGCCCGGTCGAGCACCATGGTGATGGGCAGCCTGTGCAGCGCCACGTCCATCATGATCTGGTCGAAGGCCCGGTTGAGGAACGTCGAGTAGATGGCCACCACCGGATGCATGCCACCCATCGCCAGGCCGGCCGCCGACGTGATCGCGTGCTGCTCGGCGATGCCGACGTCGAACAGGCGGTCCGGGAACTGCTGACCGAACGGGGTCAGCCCGGTCGGGCCGGGCATGGCCGCGGTGATGGCCACGATGTCGCGGCGCTTCCGGGCGTAGCCGATGAGGGCGTCGGAGAACGTCGCCGTCCAGCCGGGCCCGGCGATCTTGGTCGCCTGGCCGGTGACCGGGTCGATGACGCCGCAGGAATGCATCTGCTCGGCCTCGTCGTCCTCGGCCGGCGCGAAGCCCATCCCCTTGCGGGTCACCACGTGCACGATCACCGGGCGGCCGAAGCCGCGGGCGTGCCGCAGCGCGGCCTCCACCGCGCGCTCGTCGTGACCGTCGACCGGGCCGACGTACTTCAGGCCCAGATCGGTGAACATCAGCTGCGGCGACAACGAGTCCTTGATGCCGGCCTTGACGCTGTGCATGACGCGGTAGGCGATCTTGCCGACCAGCGGCAGCGCACGCAGCGCGTCGCGCCCCCTCTCCAGCGCCTGCTCGTAGGCCGGCTGCAGCCGCAGCGAGGCCAGGTGGTCGGCGACACCGCCGATCGTCGGGGCATAGCTGCGGCCGTTGTCGTTGACCACGATGATGACCGGACGGCCGGAGGCGGCGATGTTGTTCAGCGCCTCCCAGCACATGCCGCCGGTGAGCGCGCCGTCGCCGACCACCGCGACCACGTGCCGGTTGCGGTGCCCACTCAGTTCGAAGGCCTTGGCCAGGCCGTCGGCGTACGACAACGACGCGCTGGCGTGGCTGGACTCCACCCAGTCGTGCTCGCTCTCCGCGCGCGACGGGTACCCGGACAGCCCGCCCTTCTTCCGCAGGCCCTCGAACTCCTGGGAGCGGCCCGTCAGCATCTTGTGCACATAGGCCTGATGGCCGGTGTCGAAGATGATCGGATCGTGGGGCGAGTCGAACACCCGGTGCAGCGCGAGCGTCAGCTCCACCACGCCCAGATTGGGTCCCAGGTGTCCCCCCGTGGCAGCAACCTTGTGAATCAGGAACTCGCGGATCTCGCCGGCAAGTTCGTGAAGTTCGTGTTGGGAAAGGTGCTGCAGATCAGCGGGCCCACGGATCTGTTCCAGCATCCAGTCAGTCTACGCAGCGCCCGCCGCATGGCACCGTCCGGAAGTTCCGAATTCGTCGCACCTCGCCGCGGCCGCAGCTTTGGTAGCCTCAGTGCGCGGTGAGCCGGGAAGCCTGGTCGGCACGTTTTCTCTACTGCCCCGGAGTATGCCGTGAACCAAGTCGCCGCCCGTACCGGACCTGATCTTGCGGACGTATCGTCGCAGTGTGCGCGCCGAGCAGATCGCCGAAGACTTCCCGGTCGTCAGCATCGAGGCCGACGCGCTGGACGCCGCCCGGATGCTCGCCGAGCACCGCCTGCCGGGCCTCCTGGTCACCGACAGCTCGGGACGCCCCTATGCGGTGCTGCCCGCCTCCCAGGTCGTCCGCTTCATCGTGCCCCGCTACGTGCAGGACGATCCGTCGCTGGCCGGGGTGCTCAACGAATCGATGGCCGACCGCTGCGCGGAGAAGTTGAGCGGCAAGACGGTCCGCGACGTGCTGCCGGACCATCTGGTGGACATACCTCCGGCCAACGCCGACGACACCATCATCGAGGTCGCGGCGCTCATGGCGCGCCTGCGCAGTCCGCTGGTGGCGGTCGCCAAGCAGGGCAGGCTGATCGGAGTGATCACGGCATCGCGCGTGCTCGAGGCAGCGCTCACGCCGTGATCCCACTAGGGAAATAGATGAGCTTCATCGCGATTCTGGTGTTCGTGGTCGCCTACGCCCTGATCGCCAGTGATCGCGTGAACAAGACGTTCGTGGCGCTCGCCGGGGCGGCGATCATGGTCACCTTGCCGATCATTCATTCCGACGACGTCTTCTACTCACGCGAAACCGGAATCGATTGGGACGTCATCTTTTTGCTGCTCGGCATGATGATCATCGTCAGTGTGCTGCGGCAGACCGGTGTCTTCGAGTACGTGGCGATCTGGTCGGCCAAGCGCGCCCGCGGCTCGCCCCTGCGCGTCATGATCCTGCTCGTTCTGGTGACCGCGATCGCGTCGGCCCTGCTCGACAACGTCACCACGGTGTTGCTTGTCGCCCCGGTGACGCTGCTGGTGTGCGACCGGCTGGCGATCACCGCTTCGCCGTTTCTGATGGCCGAAGTGTTCGCGTCGAACGTCGGCGGCGCGGCCACCTTGGTGGGCGACCCGCCCAACATCATCATCGCCAGCAGGGCCGGCCTGACCTTCAACGACTTCCTCCTTCACCTGACACCCATCGTGGTCATCGTCGTCGCCGTCCTGATCGCCTTGCTGCCGCGTCTTTTTCCCGGCGCGTTCACCGTCGACCCCGAACGGGTCGCCGACGTGATGTCACTGGAAGAACGCGAGGCCATCCGCGATCCGCGGCTGCTCGTCACCTGCGGGGTCGTCCTGCTGGCGGTCTTCACCGCATTCGTCGCGCATGCACCGCTGCACATGGAGCCGTCGGTGGTGGCGCTGCTGGGCGCCGGCATCCTGATCGTGGCGTCCAGGCTGAAGCCCGCCGACTACCTATCCGGGGTGGAGTGGGACACGCTGCTGTTCTTCGCCGGCCTGTTCGTCATGGTCGGCGCCCTGGTGAAGACCGGTGTCGTCAAACAGCTTGCCCACCTAGCGATTTCCGCCACCGGCGGAAACACACTACTCGCGACGATGGTCATCCTGATCACGTCGGTGATCGTCAGCGGGATCGTCGACAACGTCCCGTACGCCGCGACGATGGCGCCCGTGGTGGCCGGTTTGGTTCCGGCCCTGGGGGATCACGCCAACCCCACGGTCCTGTGGTGGTCGCTGGCGCTGGGCACCGACTTCGGTGGCAACCTGACCGCCATCGGCGCCAGCGCCAACATCGTCCTGCTCGGAATCGCCCGGCGCGCAGACAGTCCCATCTCCTTTTGGGAGTTCACCCGCAAGGGCGTGGTGGTCACCGCGGTGTCGGTCGCGCTGTCTGCGCTCTACCTGTGGCTGCGGTACTTCGTGATGGCCTAGCCGCGGTTCAACGGGTCAGCAGCGCGATGCATTCGGTGTGATGCGTCAGCGGGAAGGCGTCGAACACCCTGATCTTCTCGACGGTGTAGCCGTGCCCGAGGTAGGTCCCGATGTCGCGGGCGAAAGATGCTGCCTCACAACCGATGTGAACTACCCGCGGGATGTCGGCGGCGGCCAGCAGATCGATGATCTCACGCCCGGCCCCGGCCCGCGGCGGATCCAGCACCGCCACGTCCGCTCTTGAGGCGCGCCCACGCTGTGCGGCCAGCGCCCGCCGCACCGAGTCGGTGACGATGTGCACCTGCGTCAGATCGGCCAGGGCGACCCGGGCGGCGCGGGTCGAGGCGCGGGAGGTGTCGACGCTGAGCACCCGCCCGGACGGGCCCACGGCTTCGCCGAGCACCGCGGCGAAAACGCCCGCGCCCCCGTACAAATCCCATGCGCGCATGCCGGCGCCCAGCTGCGCCCAATCGGCGATCAGCTCGCTGTACACCCCCGCCGCGTCGCGGTGCGCCTGCCAGAAGGCGGTCACCGGCACCTGCCAGCTGCGCCCGGCCACGCGCTGCACCGCCTCGTAGCGGCCCTCCACCACCTTCGTCGCGGTCTGCCTGCCCTGCCGCAGCGTGCGCACCACGTGGCGGGCGCCGTCGTCGTCGACGGCCACATGCAGCTGGGCGGCCGGCGGCCATTCGAGGTCGGCGATCCCGTCGAGCATGCCGGCAGGCAGCTGAGCACAACGCAGGTCGGTCACCAAATCGTCGCTGTGGTAACGGTGAAAGCCCGGTCGGCGGTCGGGGCCCACGTCGAGGCGGACCCGGGTGCGCCACCCCGTCGGCGCGGAATCCCCCAGCGGCTCGGCCTCTCCGCGCCACGCATGCCTGCCAAGGCGCTCGAGCTGGTTGGCCACCACCTGGGCCTTGAGCGTGCGGGCCACCTCAGGGGCGGCGAAGGCCAGATCGCAACAGCCGGCACCGTCCACCCCGGCGATGGGGCACAGCGACGCGACACGGCCCGGTGCCGCATCGATGACCTCGATAACCTCTGCATGCCAATAGGATCCGCGGTCCGCGGTGACCCGGACCCGCACCCGCTCACCGGGCAACGCATACCGGACGAACACCACGCGGCCTTCGTGGTGCGCGACGCAACTGCCGCCGTTGGCCGGGGCATCGGTGGTCAGCGTCAGCTCTCCCGCGGCGGGCGGGACCGCGCGCGGCGCTCGGGTCGATTCGCGGGTCAATCGAAGATTCCCCGACGAGCGTCACCCGGCGCCACATGCGGCTGCAGGGTCTTGCGCCGTTCCGACGAACTCAGCTGCCACGGAACCGAAGTCACCATGACGCCGGGCATGAACAGCAGCCGGCCCTTGAGCCGAAGAGCGCTCTGGTTGTGCAGCACCTGCTCCCACCAGTGGCCCACCACGTACTCCGGAATGAACACCGTCACCACGGTGCGCGGCGACTCTTCCCGGGCCCGCCTGACGTATTCCAGGACGGGACGGGTGACTTCACGATACGGCGAGGCGATGACCTTGAGCGGGACGCTGATGTCGCTTTCTTCCCACTTGTGCACCAGCTCGCGGGTTTCCGCGTCGTCGACGCTGACCGTCACCGCCTCCAGCACGTCGGGCCGGGTGGCCCTGGCGTAGGCCAGCGCGCGCAGCGTCGGCAGGTGCAGCTTCGACACCAGCACCACGGCGTGATTGCGGCTGGGCAGGACGACGTCGTCCTGGGCGGCGGCCTGCTCCGCCAACTCGCGGTTCACCGTGTTGTAGTGCCGGTGAATCATTTTCATGATTCCGAACAGCAGGCTCATCGCGAACAGCGCGATCCACGCACCCGACGCGAACTTGGTCACCAGGACCACCAGCAACACCGTACCGGTGGACAACAATCCGACCGTGTTGACCACCCGCGAGCGCATCATCTTGCGCCGCGCCCGCGGATCGGTTTCGGTGCGCAGCAACCGGGTCCAGTGCCGCACCATGCCGATCTGGCTCAGGGTGAACGAGATGAACACGCCGACGATGTAGAGCTGGATCAGCGCGGTGACCTCGCCGCGGAACGCGATGATCGCCAGCAGCGCCGCCCCGGACAGGAACAGGATGCCGTTGGAGAACGCCAATCGGTCTCCGCGGGTGTGCAATTGGCGCGGCAGGTAGCTGTGCTGCGCCAGGATCGAACCGAGCACCGGGAACCCGTTGAAGGCGGTGTTGGCCGCCAGCACCAGGATGAGCGCGGTCACCGTGGCGATCAGCAGGAACCCGATGTGGAAGCTGCCGAACACCGTTTGCGCCAGCTGGGTGACCAGGGTCTTCTGGTAGTACCCCTTGGGCGCGCCGCCCAGTTGCGTCGCCGGATCCTCGACGAGCTGGACCCCGATCTGCTGGGCCAGCACGATGATGCCCATCAGCAGGGTCACCGCGATGCCGCCCAGCATCAGCAGGGTGGTCGCCGCGTTGCGCGACTTCGGCTTCTGAAACGCCGGCACCCCGTTGCTGATCGCCTCGACACCCGTCAGCGCGGCACACCCCGACGAGAACGACCGCGCCACCAAGAACGCCAGCGCGAAACCGACGACCTGGCCGTGCGCGGAGTGCATCTGAAATCCGGCGGACTCGGCCCGCAGCGGATTGCCCAGCACGAAGATCCGGAACAGACCCCAGCCGATCATCACCAGCACGCCGATGATGAACGCATAGGTCGGGATGGCGAACGCCAACCCGGACTCGCGCACCCCACGCAGGTTCAGCGCCATCACCAACAGGATGGACACCACACAGAAGAACACCTTGTGCTGGGCCACGATCGGGATCGCCGAGCCGATGTTCGCCATCGCCGAGGCCGTCGAGACCGCAACGGTCAGAACGTAATCCACCATCAGCGCGCTGGCGACCACTAGCCCGGCGGTGTCACCGAGATTGGTGGTGACCACCTCGTAGTCGCCACCGCCCGACGGGTAGGCGTGGACGTTCTGCCGGTAGCTGGCGACCACGACCAGCATGACCGCGGCCACCGCCAGCCCGATCCACGGTGTCAGCGCATACGCCGTCACGCCGGCCACCGAGAGCATCAGGAAGACCTCCTCGGGCGCATACGCAACCGAGGACAGCGCGTCGGAGGCGAACACCGGCAAGGCGATCCGCTTGGGCAGCAGCGTGTGACTCAGCCGGTCGCTGCGAAACGGCCGACCGATAAGCAACCGTCGGGTGGCGGTTGAAAGTTTGGACACGAGAGCCAAGAGTAAGCCCAGACGGGTTTGGCGGTAGCGTTCGTAGGAGAATGTTCGCCGACCGAAACGGCTGGCCGACGTAGGTTGCCGGTGAAGGGCTAAGGACGCGGTCGAGAGGACCTCAAGTTGAGAGTAGTGGTGATGGGCTGCGGCCGGGTCGGCTCTTCAGTGGCCGACGGTCTGTCCCGCATCGGTCACGACGTCGCGGTCATCGACCGGGACAGCACCGCGTTCAACCGGCTCAGCCCGGAATACGCCGGCGAGCGGGTGCTGGGGCAGGGATTCGACCGAGATGTGCTGCTGAGAGCCCGCATCGAGGAGGCGGACGCGTTCGCCGCGGTGTCCTCCGGCGACAACTCCAACATCATCTCCGCGCGGCTGGCCCGGGAGACGTTCGGCGTCAAGCGGGTGGTGGCCCGCATCTACGACGCCAAGCGCGCCGAGGTGTACGAGCGGCTGGGCATTCCCACCATCGCGACCGTGCCCTGGACCACCGACCGGCTGCTCAACGCGCTGCTGCGCGAGACCGAGACGGCCAAGTGGCGCGATCCGACCGGCACCGTCGCGGTGTCCGAGGTCGTCCTGCACGAGGACTGGATCGGGCATCGGGTCACCGATCTCGAGCAGGCCACCGGCGCCCGGGTCGCCTTCCTCATCCGTTTCGGGGCCGGCGTGTTGCCGGAACCCAAATCGGTGATCCAGGCCGGCGACCAGGTGTACGTCGCCGCGATCTCCGGCCGCGCCGCCGAGGCGGTGGCCATCGCCGCCCTGCCACCCAGCGAAGACCTGTCATGAATTCGAACGTTGAGGAGCGGCGCAGATGAAAGTAGCCGTAGCTGGCGCCGGCGCGGTCGGCCGCTCGGTCACCCGCGAGCTCATCGGCAACGGCCACGATGTGACGCTGATCGAACGTAATCCCGATCACGTCGACGTCGACGCCATCCCGGCCGCGCACTGGCGGCTGGGCGACGCCTGCGAACTGAGCCTGCTGGAGTCGGTGCACCTGCACGAGTTCGACGTGGTGGTGGCCGCGACCGGCGACGACAAGGCCAACGTCGTGCTAAGCCTTTTGGCCAAAACCGAATTCGCGGTGCCGCGGGTGGTGGCGCGGGTCAACGATCCCCGCAACGAATGGCTGTTTACCGACGCCTGGGGGGTCGACGTGGCGGTGTCGACGCCGCGCATGCTGGCGTCGCTGATCGAAGAGGCCGTCGCCGTCGGTGATCTGGTGCGGCTGATGGAATTCCGCAAAGGGCAGGCCAACCTGGTCGAGATCACGCTGCCCGACGACACGCCGTGGGGCGGTAAGCCGGTGCGCAAACTGCAACTGCCGCGGGACACCTCGCTGGTGACGATCCTGCGCGGCCCGCGGGTGATCGTGCCCGAGGAGGACGAGCCGCTGGAGGGCGGTGACGAGCTGCTGTTCGTCGCGGTCGCCGAGGCGGAAGAGGACCTGCAGAAGCTGCTACTGGGCAGCCACAATCCGGGCGGCGGCTGATCAGTCGGTGACGGCGCCGGGTTCCACGTCGACCGTGGCGCCGTCGGCGGCGGCGAGGGCCCGTTGCGCCGACTTGATCGCCGCGTAGGTCGCCAACGCGGCCAGCACGGTCAGCGGCCAGCCCATCGCGATCCGTGCCACCGCCAGCCATCCGGTCCGGTCGGCGTCGTACAGCAGCCCCTGCACCACGAACCGGGCGGCGAACACCAGCACCCAGCCCACCGACGCGATGTCGAACGCGTAGACGGCCCGGGGCACCTCGCGCCAGCCGTCCCCCCGCCCGGTGGCCCAGCTCCACCCGTAGCCGACCAGAGGGCGCCGGATCAGCACCGACGCCGCGACCACCACGGCCCACACCAGCGACATCCAGATGCCCAGCAGGAAGTAGCCCTTGGACTCCCCCAGGACGTAGGCGATCAGCGCGCACAGCGCGACGCCGAAGAACCCGGAGAACGCCGGTTGCGGCGAGTCGCGGCGAATCAGCCGCCACACCAGGATCAGCGCGGCGACACCCAGCGCGGCCACGATCGCGGGAACCAGCCCCGACACGCTCGACGCGACGACGAAGACCACCACGGGCAGCGACGAATAGATGACGCCACTGACCCCGCCTGCCTGTGCCAGCAGACGTTCGGGGTTGATGCGGTTAGAGGTCATGTGTTCCGACGCGCCCGACTCCCGCGGGGTTGCCCCCAGATCTTGGGGGTCGGTCACCGCTGAATTTCGTAGTGCGGGTTGTAGATCGCCTTGTTTCCGTTTTCCAGCTTGCCGAGGCGCCCACGCACTCGCAGGGTGCGGCCGGAGTCGATGCCGGGGATGCGGCGCTGTCCCAGCCAGACGAGCGTGACGGTGTCGCTGCCGTCGAACAATTCGGCGCGCACTCCGCCGGCGCAGGCCCTGCCGTTGCACTCGACGCTACGAAGCGTGCCCACCATCGTGACCTCTTGGCCACGCTCGCAGTCGATCGCGCGTTGCGCGCCGGTGCTGGCGACTTCGTCGGAAAGTTCCTCCGAGTCGAGTCGCTCCGGATCCTCCGTCAACCGACGGGTGAGCCGGCGCAGATACCCTTGGGCCCCCATGGCCACTCCTGACAATGCTGATAAGCCTCGACGCTTCCATTTATGCCAACGGACACCGTAGACCTCTTGGTTCCCCAGCGCCAACCGACTCAAACGTCGTGTTGGAGCGCAGTTGAACGGCGGGGCACTATCAAGAGGTGGTGGTCGATCTGCGCGGTGTCACGACGGTGTTGTTACCCGGAACCGGCTCCGACGACGACTACGTTGACCGGGCATTTTCCGGCCCCTTGGCCGAGCTCGGCGCGCGGCTGGTGACCCCGTCGCCGCGGCCCGACCGGTTGATCGAGGGCTACCTGGCGGCGCTGGATGACGCGGGCCACCGAGGGCCGATCGCTGTGGGCGGGGTCTCGATCGGCGCCGCGGTCGCGGCCGCCTGGGCGCTCGCCCATCCCGACCGCACGGTCGCGGTACTGGCCGCGCTGCCGGCCTGGGCGGGCGCGCCCGGGTCCGCGCCCGCTGCCCTTGCGGCGCGGTATTCGGCGTCACAGTTGCGCGCCGACGGGCTGGCGGCGACGACGGTCCAGATGCGGGCGTCCAGCCCGGCCTGGCTGGCCGACGAATTGACCCGGTCGTGGGGCGCCCAGTGGCCCCATCTGCCCGACGCCATGGAAGAGGCGGCCGCCTACGTCGCGCCGAGCTGCGACGAGCTGGCCGGGCTGGCCGCGCCGCTGGGGGTGGCGTCGGCGGTCGACGATCCGATCCATCCGTTGCAGGCCGGGCTCGACTGGGTCGCCGCCGCGCCGCGTGCGGCGCTGCGGACCGTGACGCTGGATCAGATCGGCGCGGACCCGGCCGCCCTGGGCGCGGCCTGCCTGAGCGCGCTGGCCGACCTGTAGTCCGCTCAGCCGCCGGTGGTGGTGCGCAGCTGCTGCATGGCCGACCCGTCGACGCTGCGCCGCGCGGCCGGCTCGCTGGGCGGCGCCTGTTGCCCCTCGGCCTGCTGGGCGTCGCCCTGTTGTGCCGCCTGTTGCGCGGCGGCGGCCTCGCGCAGTTGCTGCGCCATCGGCTCGGGCAGCTGCACGGTCAGCGGCGTGCGCACCGGCAGCGGCGTGTCACCCCGCCGAACCACGGTGTCCGCCAAGGCCGCTCGCGCCTCCTGCTCCAGGGCTTCCATCGTCTCGTGCGGGCCGTTGATGACGCAGCGGATCATCCAGCGGTAGCCGTCGACACCGATGAAGCGCACCACGCCGCTCGCGGTGCCCACCACCTCGCGACCCCACGGGCCGTCCTTGATGCTGACCTGGGCCGAGTCGTTGCGCAGCGATTCGGCGAGCTCGGCGGCCACTTCCCGCCACAGGCCGCCGGTCTTGGGCGCGGCATAGGCGGCGATCGTGAAGCGCCCGTTGGGCGTGACGACCCAGACCGCGCTCGGCACACCGGTTTCGGTGAGCTCGACCTGCAGCTGGCCGGCCTCCGGCATGGGGATCAGCACCGAGCCCAGGTCGAGCCGGGCGAGCTCCGCGACCGCGGGGTCGTCGAAGTCTTCGATGTCGAACGGGCCCTCGAGCTCCTCGGCAGCCGGGTCCTCGGCGTCGCGGGTCGAGACCTCGCCGGCCACCGGGGTGTCGGAGGCGTCGTCGTCTTTGGGTGTGCGTTTACCGAATGGAGCCATCAGCGCCGCTCCTCCTCATCGCCTTGCAGTGCATCGTCGCGGCGCATCACAAACTCGCATGTCCGCCGGAGGAACCGTGACCACCATCGCCACGGGATGTTTCGGCCAGCCCCGCCTCGTCGAAGGACGACACCTCGACCAACTCCACTAGTTCGACCCGCTGCACCAACAACTGGGCGATGCGATCGCCGCGGTGCACCACGATCGGCTCGGTCGGGTCCAGGTTGATCAGCGCAACCTTGATCTCGCCGCGATAGCCCGCGTCGATGGTACCCGGGCTGTTGACGATCGAAAGCCCAACTCGCGCAGCCAGTCCCGAGCGTGGATGCACCAAGCCGACCATTCCGAACGGGATGGCGACCGCGACCCCCGTCCGCACCAGGGCCCGTCGCCCGGGTTCCAGTTTGACGTCTTCGGCGCTGAACAGATCGATCCCGGCGTCGCCCTCGTGGGCGCGGCTGGGCAGCGGGAGCTCGGGGTCAAGGCGGACGATGGCCAGACTGGTCGACACGGGGCCACAGACTACCCTTGACTGCGTGTCCGATACGCGCGTCGCGCCGCACAACGTGCGGTATCGCGAACGATTGTGGGTCCCGTGGTGGTGGTGGCCACCGGCCTTCGCGCTGGCCGGCATCGTCGCCTTCGAATTCAACATGGGCGTCACCCGGCAGTCGTCCTGGTGGCCGTACGCGGCGCTGTTCGCGGTGGCGGCCGCCGCGCTGCTGTGGCTGGGCCGCATCGAGATCCGGGTCACCGCCGACCCTGCGGCGCCGGGCGACGTGCAACTGTGGGCCGGCCAGGCACATCTGCCGGTCACCGTGATCTCCCGGTCCGCGGAGATAGCGCCTTCGGCCAAGTCCGCCGCCCTGGGCCGGCAACTCGACCCGGCGGCGTACGTGCTGCACAGGGCATGGGTGGGGCCGATGATCCTGGCCGTACTCGACGATCCGGACGATCCGACGCCGTACTGGCTGGTGAGCTGCCGTCACCCGGAGCGGGTGCTGTCGGCCCTGACACGGTGAATGCGGCTATCAGGCCGCGCAGTCGGTACAGATCATCACGCCGTTCTTCTCACTGGCCAGCCGGCTGCGGTGTTGCACCAAAAAGCAGCTCGAGCAGGTGAACTCGTCGGCCTGCTTCGGAATCACGCGCACCGACAGCTCTTCACCAGACAGGTCGGCACCAGGGAGTTCAAAGTTCTCAGCGGTTTCAGATTCGTCGACGTCGACGACGGCCGAAGCCGCCTCGTTCCGTCGCGCTTTGAGCTCCTCCAGCGAGTCCTCCGAAACGTCGTCAGTCTCGGTACGCCGTGGAGCGTCATAGTCGGTAGGCATTGCCCTATCCCCTCACATGCCCTCGTTATCCAAGCATCGCTTTGTACCAGCGTCGAACGCATCCACCAAACGATTCGTGCCCGTATCGCGGTCCATTAAGGTGTGATTTACGTCACACCCCTATTTTTACCCTTGCGCTCGTGTCTGAACAGTGGGTTTAGAGTGCAGCTGTGGTCACGCAAATCACCGAGGGTACAGCCTTTGACAAGCACGGTCGGCCCTTCCGGCGGCGCAACCCCCGGCCGGCGATCGTCGTCGTGGTGCTGCTCTTGGTGGCCACCGGCGTGATCTGGACGATCGCGCTGACGCGACCCGCCAAGGTGCACGAGGCCGCGGTGTGCAATCCCCCGCCCCAGGCGGCCGGCTCGGCGCCGGCCCAGCTCGGTGAGCAGGTGTCGCGCAGCGCCATGATGGACGTCACGCCCGCCAAACTCGCCGACACCAAGGTTCGCGTCCTCAACGCCAGCGGCCGGGGCGGGCAGGCCGGCGACGTCGCCGGGGCGATGAAAGACCTCGGCTTCGCGCAACCGACCGCCGCCAACGACCCGCTCTACGCGGGCACCAGGCTCACCTGCCAGGGCCAGATCCGGTTCGGCACCGCCGGACAGGCCACCGCGGCGGCCGTGTGGCTGGTGGCGCCGTGCACCGAGCTGTTCAACGACAACCGCGCCGACGATTCCGTCGACCTGTCCCTGGGCACCGACTTCAGCGCGCTGGCCCACAACGACGACATCGACGCGGTGCTCGCCACCCTGCGCCCCGGCGCCACCGAGCCCTCAGATCCCACGCTGCTGGCCAAGATTCACGCCAGCAGCTGCTGACGCGGGCGGTCAATCCAGAATCGGGTCCAGGCCGTGGAAGCGCTCCAGGACGGCCAGCAGCTCGTCGGCGATGCCGGGCGCGGCGGCCAGCGCCAGGCCGGCCCCGTCCACGCCCGGCGCGGGCAGCACCACCCGGGCCCCCGCCTCCGCGGCGATCAGCGCACCGGCGGCGCGATCCCACACCTGCAACCCGTGCTCGTAGTAGGCGTCGAGCCGGCCCGAGGCGACCATGCACAGATCCAGTGCCGCCGAACCGATCCGACGGACATCGCGGACCACCGGCAGCATCCGGGCCAACAGCGCCGCCTGCGCCGCGCGGCGCTGTCGCGAGTAGCCGAAACCGGTGCCCAGCAACGCCATCGACAAATCGTCCACCGCGGAGCACTGCAACAGCTGCGTCCCTGAGTCGTCGGTGACATGCGCACCCAGGCCGAGCGCCGCCGAGTACACCCGGTTGCCGACGACGTCGGCCACCGCCCCCGCCACCGACTCGCCGTCGACCTGCGCCCCGACCGACACCGCGTAGGCGGGGACGCCGTAGACGAAATTCACTGTGCCGTCGATGGGATCGAGCACCCAGGTGACCGATCCGGCCGGTGTGCCCGACGGATCCGCGGGCCCGCCGCCCTCCTCGCCGAGAATTGGGTCCCCGGGCCGCAATTCGGCCAGCCGGTCGCGCAGCAGCCGTTCCGTTTCGGTGTCGACCACGGTCACCGGGTCGGTCGGGGTGCTCTTCGAACGCACCGCGCCACTGTCTGGTGCTTGCGAGCCGCCCGTCTCAGCGCCGAAAACCTCTGCCCGCCGCCGCCTCACGAACGCGGCGGCCTCGGCGGCCAGGGCTTCGGCGACCGAGCGCAGCGCTACGAGCTCGTCATCGGGAGGGGTCACCGGTCTATCGCATCACAGTCGCCTCGGCCGCGCAGACGCCACGGGCGGCACCGACGCGGCGCTAAGGTGGGCGGACAGCCCAGTCACGCCGAGGAGATTCGATGACCAGCACCGACTCGACCACGGACACCCCCGGCACCGCCGTCGCCGACGGCAGGCCGCAGCGTCGCGGATTCGGTATCGACGTCGGCGGCAGTGGCATCAAGGGCGGCATCGTCGACATGGACACCGGCCAGCTGATCGGCGAGCGGGTCAAGCTGCTGACCCCGCAGCCAGCGACGCCCTCGGCGGTGGCCAAGACCATCGCCCAGGTGGTCGACGCGTTCGAATGGACCGGCCCGCTCGGCGTGACCTATCCCGGGGTCGTCACCCACGGCGTGGTGCAGACGGCGGCCAACGTGGACAAGGCCTGGATCGGCAGCAACGCGCGCGACATCATCAGCGCCGAGCTCAATGGGCAGGAAGTCACCGTCCTCAACGACGCCGACGCGGCCGGGCTGGCCGAGGAGCACTATGGCGCGGGCAAGGGCCAGTCGGGCCTGGTGGTGCTGCTGACGTTCGGCACCGGGATCGGCTCCGCGGTGATTCACAACGGGGTGCTGATACCCAACACCGAGTTCGGCCATCTCGAGGTCGGCGGCAAGGAGGCCGAGCAGCGTGCGGCCTCCTCGGTGAAGGAGAAGAACGACTGGTCCTATGAAAAGTGGGCCAAGCAGGTGACCAAAGTGCTGGTGAGCATCGAGAACGCGGTGTGGCCGGATCTGTTCATCGCGGGCGGCGGAATCAGCCGCAAGGCCGACAAATGGGTGCCGCTGCTGACCAACCGCACCCCGGTGGTGGCCGCGGCCCTGCTCAACACCGCCGGGATCGTCGGCGCCGCCATGGCCGCCACCTCCGACGTGACCCACTGATTTCGCCCGGCAGAGCCGTACTACCGCGCACTGTCGTTACAATGGTCCTCGGCGAACGCCCAACCGACAGCGTGCACCTACCACGCTGATACCAACGCCGACATCGACATAGCAGACACTTTCGGTTAACCATGCCCAATACCCACCGAAGGTGAGCCCAAACGAAGGGGTGTAAGTGGCAGCGACGAAAGCAAGCCCGGCGACGGATGGGCCGGTGAAACGCACGGCCACGAAGTCTCCGTCGTCCCCCGCCAAGCGACCGGCGGCCAAAGCTGCCAACGGATCGGCGCCCGCGAAGCGAGCCGCCAAGGCAGCACCGTCGTCCACCGAATCCGAGGCCGGCGACGCCAAGAAGACCCGCGCCGCGGCCAAGGGCGCCAAGGCAGCCCGCGGAACCAAAGCGGCCAAGGGCGGGCCGGCCGATCCGGACGCCCTCGATTCCGACGGTGCCGTCGAGGATCTCGACAACGAACCCGACCTGGAGGGTGAGCCCGGCGAAGACCTCGAGATCGACGCCGACATCAGCCTCGACGACCTCGAGGACGAGGTAACCGCGGACGACTCCGACGCCGACGAGAGCGACGCCGACTCCGACGAGGCCGAGGGCGAGGAAGTAGCCGCCGCGAAGCCCGCCAAGGCCGGCGAGGCCGCCGCCGAGGACGACGAGGAAATCGCCGAGCCCAGCGAAAAAGACAAGGCCTCCGGCGATTTCGTGTGGGACGAAGACGAATCCGAAGCGTTGCGGCAGGCCCGCAAGGACGCCGAGCTGACGGCCTCCGCCGACTCGGTTCGCGCGTACCTGAAGCAGATCGGTAAGGTCGCGCTGCTCAACGCCGAGGAAGAGGTCGAGCTGGCCAAGCGGATCGAGGCCGGGCTGTACGCCACCCAGCTGATGACCGAGCTGACCGAGCGCGGCGACAAACTGCCCGCCGCCCAGCGCCGCGACATGGTGTGGATCTGCCGTGACGGCGATCGGGCCAAGAACCACCTGCTGGAAGCCAACCTGCGACTGGTGGTGTCGCTGGCCAAGCGCTACACCGGCCGCGGCATGGCGTTCCTGGACCTCATCCAGGAGGGCAACCTGGGTCTGATCCGCGCGGTCGAGAAGTTCGACTACACCAAGGGTTACAAGTTCTCCACGTACGCGACGTGGTGGATCCGCCAGGCCATCACCCGGGCCATGGCCGACCAGGCCCGCACCATCCGCATCCCGGTGCACATGGTCGAGGTGATCAACAAGCTGGGCCGTATCCAGCGCGAGCTGCTGCAGGACCTGGGCCGCGAGCCCACGCCCGAAGAGCTGGCCAAGGAAATGGACATCACGCCCGAAAAGGTGCTGGAGATCCAGCAATACGCCCGCGAGCCGATCTCCCTGGACCAGACCATCGGCGACGAGGGCGACAGCCAGCTGGGCGACTTCATCGAGGACAGCGAGGCCGTGGTGGCCGTGGACGCGGTGTCGTTCACGCTGCTGCAGGACCAGCTGCAGTCGGTGCTGGAGACGCTGTCGGAGCGCGAGGCGGGCGTAGTACGGCTGCGCTTCGGTCTCACCGACGGCCAGCCGCGCACCCTGGACGAGATCGGGCAGGTTTACGGCGTGACCCGTGAGCGCATCCGCCAGATCGAGTCCAAGACGATGTCGAAGTTGCGCCACCCCAGCCGTTCTCAGGTGCTGCGCGACTACCTCGACTAGCCGCATCGGCAGGCGGTCGAAAGCGGCTGCCCCACAAGCCCTCTCGAGGGGCCGCTGAAATTCGGCTGCGCCCGCCGCGCGGGCGCCGTACGGTGACGTCCATGTCAACCAACCGCACCCTCGTCTCGTCAGGATCCGGCTTCGAATCCACGGTCGGCTACTCGCGTGCGGTGCGGGTCGGCCCGCATGTGGCGGTGGCCGGGACGACCGGCACCGGACCCGCCGGCGACATCGCCGCCCAGGCACGAGATGCGTTGCGCCGCATCGAGATCGCGTTGCACCAAGCGGGCGCCACGCTCACCGACGTGGTGCGCACCCGCATCTACGTCACCGACATCTCGCGCTGGCGCGAGGTGGGAGCCGTGCACGAGCAGTTCTTCGGCGCGGTGCGCCCAGCGGCGACCATGGTCGAGGTCTCGGCGCTGATCGCGCCCGAGTTGATGGTGGAGATCGAGGCCGACGCCTACGTCGACTCCCCCGGCTCGCCGCTCGAGATCGGCGCGAAGGAGCCGTCGCCGGCAGGCGGGTAGGCGGTGACCCGGACCACAGCGGCCACCGGCAGCGCGCCGTACAGATGCGGGAACAACATCGAGTCCGGATCGGTTGCTACCCCCGGCTCCCACCGCACCGGAGCGGCAAGCCGGGCCGGGTCGATGTGCAACAGGACCAGGTCGCCCCGCCCGCGGTAGAGCCGGTTGGCCGGCAGGTGCACCTGCTCCGGCGTCGACAGGTGGATGAACTGGCCGCCGCCGGCGTCATCCGGGTGGATGGCGCCCCGACGGCGGGCCTGCGCCCACTGCTCGGTTCCGCACAGGTGCACCAGGACGTCGGGAACGAAGGTCACAATTCCGACACCCTAGAGGCCGCCTAAACCAAACTTGACCAGCCCGTGAGAAACGACACACCCGATAACGATCGGGGAACAAGGCGAAAACGCCATACGTCTGAGAAAGTGAATGTACGAGAACGGAGAAGCCATGAATGCAACTCTGACGAGTCCCGAACTGACCCGGGCCGACCGCTGCGACCGCTGCGGTGCTGCGGCCCGGGTGCGCGCCAAGCTGCCTTCCGGACTGGAGCTTCTCTTCTGCCAGCACCACGCCAACGAGCACGAGGCGAAGCTGACCGAGCTGGACGCCGTGCTGGAGTTCAGCGAAAGCTAGGCCGTAGGCGAACTCGCCCATCGCCAATGTGGGCGGTGCGAGCGATCTTCGGTAATGCTGGACGGGTATGAGCGAGCAGGTCGCGAAACCGTCGCGCCACCACATTTGGCGAATCACCCTGAGGACCCTGTCCAAGAGTTGGGACGACTCGATTTTCTCGGAGTCGGCTCAGGCTGGTTTCTGGTCGGCGTTGTCACTGCCGCCGCTGCTGCTCGGGCTGCTGGGCACCCTGGCCTATGTGGCCCCGCTGTTCGGCCCGGACATGCTGCCCAGCATCCTGCGTCAGCTGATCTCGACCGCACATAGCGTGTTCTCCCGCAGCGTGGTCAACGAGATCATCGAGCCGACCGTGCGGGACATCGCCAACAACGCCCGTGGCGAGGTGGTGTCGCTGGGGTTCATCATCTCGTTGTGGGCGGGTTCGTCGGCCATCTCGGCGTTCGTCGACTCCGTGGTCGAGGCACATGACCAGACGCCGTTGCGCCACCCGGTACGCCAACGCCTGTTCGCGTTGTTCCTCTACGTGGTGGGGCTGGTGTTCGTGGTGGCAACGGCGCCGCTGGTGGTAATGGGCCCGCGCAAGGTGGGTGAACACATCCCGCTGGGCCTGGCCAACGTGCTGCGTTACGGCTACTACCCGGCGTTGATCCTCGCCCTGATGTTCGGGGTCGTGATCTTGTACCGCGTGTCGTTGCCGGAGCCGCTGCCGACACATCGGCTGATCTTCGGCGCGGCGCTGGCCACCGCGGTCTTCGTGATCGCCACCTTGGGCCTGCGGGTCTATCTGCAATGGATCACCAGTACGGGCTACACCTACGGCGCGCTGTCCACGCCGATCGCGTTCCTGCTGTTCTCGTTCTTCGGGGGCTTCGCGATCATGATCGGCGCCGAGCTCAATGCCGCCATCCAGGAGGAATTCCCCGCACCCAGGACGCACGCGCACCGGCTGCGCAGGTGGCTGCTGTCGCGCTCGCCCGCGTTGGCGAAGGCGGCGGACACGCTGTCGAATCCCGTGACCAAGAACCCCATCACCGCGCAGCGCGACGTCGCGCCGGCGGAGCCGCCGCGCTGATCAGTCCTTCTTCATCCGTTCGTAGATCCGCTTGCAGTCCGGGCAGACCGGTGAGCCCGGCTTGGCCGCCTTGGTGACGGGAAAGACCTCGCCGCACAACGCGACGACGTGGTTGCCCATCACCGCGCTCTCGGCGATCTTGTCCTTCTTGACGTAGTGGAAGTACTTCGGGGTGTCGCTGCCGGTCCCGTCGTCGACGCGTTCGTCGGTCTCGGTGCGCTCGATCGTTTGGGTCTGCATACCTGACATTGTTGCACCGCCCGGGGCAGTGCCCAGCAGGCCCGGAAACCGGCCAAGCCGGAATCGGCCAGTTGTGGGACAGTGGAGAAATGAAGCACGGCTCCGATCCGGGGTTCGATGACTTTGACGGCAACAAGGGCCGCCCAGTCCTCATCACCGCCGCAGCGACCTCGTACGAGGAGCAGCACCGTGCGCGGGTCCGTAAATACCTGACCTTGATGGCTTTCCGGATCCCGGCGCTCATTTTGGCCGCGGTCGCCTACGGCGCGTGGCACAACGGGCTGATCTCGCTGGCGATCGTCGCGCTGTCAATACCGTTGCCGTGGATGGCCGTTCTGATCGCGAACGACCGGCCGCCGCGCAGCGCCGACGAGCCACGCCGGTTCGACAACGCCGGCCAGCGCACCCCCCTGTTTCCGCGGGCCGAACGTCGCGCCCTCGAGGCCCCGCAACACCCGCAGCAGCAGTGGCACCAGGGCCCGCAGGGCGGAATCGATCACGGCTGACCGTCGTTCGTGCTGAAGGTGCCGCCCCGGCGGACTTCTCAGGACATTCTCAGGTCGGCGGCACATTTCTGCACGTCAAGACGTGTGAGATGGCGAATCGCTGGGAACTCTCAGAGCTGATCTGTCGTTGAACTCCATGACAGAACAAAGCCGAACGGGAGGTCGCTATGGCGAACGCCAGCACGAGCAGATTTGACGGCGATCTGGATGCTCAAAGCCCCGCAGCGGATCTAGTGCGCGTATATCTCAATGGAATCGGTAAGACGGCGCTGCTCAACGCGGCAGGCGAAGTCGAACTCGCCAAGCGCATCGAAGCCGGGCTTTACGCCGAACACCTGCTTGCAACGCGTAAGCGCCTCGGGGAGAACCGCAAACGCGATCTGGAGGCCGTGGTTCGCGACGGGCAGGCCGCGCGCCGGCACCTGCTGGAAGCGAACCTGCGTCTGGTGGTGTCGCTGGCCAAGCGGTACACGGGTCGGGGTATGCCGCTGCTGGACCTGATCCAGGAGGGCAACCTCGGGTTGATCCGCGCGATGGAAAAGTTCGACTACACAAAGGGATTCAAGTTCTCGACCTACGCGACGTGGTGGATCCGTCAGGCCATCACCCGCGGCATGGCCGACCAGAGCCGCACCATTCGGCTGCCGGTCCATCTGGTGGAACAGGTCAACAAGCTGGCGCGGATCAAGCGCGAGATGCACCAGAACCTGGGCCGCGAGGCGACCGACGAGGAACTGGCCGCCGAGTCCGGCATCCCGGTCGAAAAGATCAACGACCTGCTCGAGCACAGTCGCGACCCGGTAAGCCTGGACATGCCCGTCGGCTCCGAGGAGGAGGCCCCGCTGGGCGACTTCATCGAGGACGCCGAGGCGATGTCCGCCGAGAACGCGGTGATCGCCGAGTTGCTGCACACCGACATCCGCAGCGTGCTGGCCACCCTCGACGAGCGTGAGCACCAGGTGATCCGGTTGCGTTTCGGCCTGGACGACGGCCAGCCGCGCACCCTGGACCAGATCGGCAAGCTGTTCGGGCTGTCCCGCGAGCGGGTCCGCCAAATCGAGCGGGACGTAATGTCCAAACTCCGCAACGGGGAGCGCGCCGACAGGCTACGGTCGTACGCGAGCTAACACCTCACTCAAGCTAGGTAGCAGACGGTATGCCCGCCGCGTCAGCGGCGGGCATACTGCTTGCCTGGGAGGCGTTACAACCATTCGCGTAGCTGGCCAAGTAGACTCAGCGTCGACGGAGGGTGCTGAATGAACGACCTGGTTGACACCACCGAGATGTACTTGCGGACCATCTACGACCTCGAAGAAGAGGGCGTGACGCCGCTGCGTGCCCGCATCGCCGAGCGCCTCGATCAGAGCGGGCCGACTGTCAGCCAAACCGTGTCGCGCATGGAGCGGGACGGTTTACTTCACGTGGCCGGCGACCGCCACCTCGAGCTCACCGACAAGGGTCGGGCGCTGGCCATCTCCGTGATGCGCAAGCACCGCCTCGCCGAGCGCCTGCTGGTCGACGTCATCGGGCTGCCCTGGGAAGAGGTCCACGCCGAGGCGTGCCGCTGGGAGCACGTGATGAGCGAGGACGTGGAGCGCCGGCTGGTCAAGGTGCTCAACAACCCGACCACCTCGCCCTTCGGCAACCCGATCCCCGGACTCCTGGACCTGGGCGTGGGCCCCGAGTCCTGGTCCGAGGACGGTCCCCTGGTCCGGCTGACCGAGTTGCCCGCCGGCGCGCCGGTGGCGGTGGTGGTGCGCCAGCTGACCGAGCACGTCCAGGGCGACATCGACCTGATCTCGCGGCTGAAGGACGCCGGCGTCGTCCCGAACGCGCGCGTCACCGTCGAGAACGGCGCCGCCGGGGTGACCATCGTCATTCCCGGCCACGAGAACGTCACCCTGCCGCACGAGATGGCGCACGCGGTCAAGGTCGAGAAGGTCTGACCCGCGCAGTTCGCGCCCACCTATCCCGCCCTGCGGCCGAACGGCCGTCGCGGCGGTAGCCGCACACCGAACCGCTTGGCCAGCCGATAGCCCGTCAGCGCCAGGTCCCGGATGTCCTCGGGCCGCAGACCTGACTGCAATGCGGTGTCCAGCATGCCCGCCATCCGATGCTCCGGCGCACCGCGCAGCGCCTCCTGTAGCGACACCCCGGCGAGTGGACCGTCGCCGCGGGCGTACGCGCTGAACGCGATCAGGACCAGCGCCTCGACCCGCCACGGCGGCGGCAGCGTGCGCGCCAGCAGCGCCCACAGCGATTCGACCTCGCCGGCGCTCTCCCCGACCGCAAGCGCATACAAAATGTCGCGCACCTGCGCGTCGGTCAGCGCACAGCCCAGCGTCGCCATCTCGGTGTCGGACAGCGGTTCCCCGGCCGCGACGCGGGCGGCGGCGGCCATGACCGTCTCCACGTCGCCGCGGGTGCAGCGGACCGGATGGGCACGATGCGCCGCCCGGCGCCGGGTGGCCTGCTGACGGACCACGCCGGCCAGCGCGGCGGTGCGCGCCGGGTCGTCGGGCGCGATGACCGCCTGCAGGTCGGCACGGCGCGGATAGAGCCGCCGGCCTTCCAGCACCGCCGCGGCGGCCAGCGGGGAGGCCGCTGGGTCGTCGACCAGCCCACTGGACCCGCAGCCCTCGGCGCAGTGCCAGCGGCCGCCCATTGCCACCCGGTCGACCACGTGCGTGGCCCACAGCTCAATGTGGTGCTGCGACAAGGCTTCTGCGAGCGCCGCCGCCAGCTGCCGATATTCCTCGTTGCAGCTGGGACAGTAGGCGCCGTCCGCGTCGACGATCACCGCGATCACTGCCTCGGGGGCCGCCGCGGCGGCGACCTCCGCCAGGTGCTCGACCCGCTCGACAAGTTCCTCGGAGAGGTCGACGCGCATCACCGAGCCGAGTTGCCCGTCGCCCAAAGACACTAATACCAATGAATTTTCGGGAACGAAGCCGAGAACGGCCGGCAGCGCGGCGATGAGCGCACCGGGGCGGGAAAGTTCGAAGTCTTCTCGAGGCGTCGTCATGGGCACAACGCTGACGGCCGCCACCGTCAACCGGTGCACGCGTGCGCGGGTGCGGCGGCGGACCTGTGGATGAACCCAGCACTGTGCGTTGTGCTGCCTTACTGTTTAAGCCATGAGTTCGGCGCAAGAGTACGACATGGTGGTCATCGGGTCAGGGCCCGGCGGACAGAAGGCCGCCATCGCCTCGGCCAAGCTCGGCAAGTCGGTCGCCGTCGTCGAGCGCGGCCAGATGCTCGGCGGTGTGTGCGTCCAGACCGGCACCATTCCGTCAAAGACGTTGCGCGAGGCGGTCCTCTATCTCACCGGGATGAGCCAGCGCGAACTCTACGGCGCGAGCTACCGCGTGAAGGAGAAGATCACCCCGGCCGACCTGCTGGCCCGCACGCAGCACGTGATCGGCAAGGAAGTCGACGTGGTCCGCAACCAGCTGATGCGCAACCGCATCGACCTGCTGATCGGCCACGGGCGTTTCGTAGACCCACACACCATCGAGGTCGAGGACCCGTCGCGGCGCGAAAAGATAACCATCACAGGCAATTACGTCGTCATCGCCACCGGCACCCGGCCGGCCCGCCCCTCCGGTGTGGAGTTCGACGAGCACCGGGTGCTCGACTCCGACGGGATCCTCGACCTCAAGTCGCTGCCCACCTCGATGGTGGTGGTCGGCGCGGGTGTCATCGGCATCGAGTACGCCTCGATGTTCGCCGCCCTGGGCACCAAGGTCACCGTCGTGGAGAAGCGCGACGACATGCTCGACTTCTGCGACCCCGAAGTCGTCGAGGCGCTGAAGTTCCACCTGCGCGACCTCGCGGTGACGTTCCGGTTCGGCGAGGAGGTGACCGCCGTCGACGTCGGGTCGGCGGGCACCGTCACCACCCTGGCCAGCGGCAAACAGATCCCCGCCGAGACGGTGATGTACTCGGCCGGGCGGCAGGGCCAGACCGATCACCTCGACCTGCACAACGCCGAGCTGGAAGCCGACAACCGCGGCCGGATCTTCGTCGACGACAACTTCCAGACCAAGGTGCCCCACATCTACGCGGTCGGCGACGTGATCGGCTTCCCCGCGCTGGCCGCGACGTCCATGGAGCAGGGACGCCTGGCCGCCTACCACGCGTTCGGGGAAGCGAGCGACGGCATCACCGAGCTGCAACCGATCGGCATCTACTCCATTCCCGAGGTCTCCTACGTCGGCGCCACCGAGGTGGAGCTGACGAAAGCCTCAGTGCCCTACGAGGTCGGCGTCGCCAGGTACCGCGAGCTGGCGCGCGGCCAGATCGCCGGCGACTCCTACGGGATGCTCAAGCTGCTGGTGTCCACCGAGGACCTCAAGGTGCTCGGCGTGCACATCTTCGGCACCAGCGCCACCGAGATGGTGCACATCGGGCAGGCGGTGATGGGGTGCGGCGGCACGGTGGAATACCTGGTGGACGCGGTGTTCAACTACCCAACGTTCTCCGAGGCCTACAAGGTGGCGGCGCTCGACGTGATGAACAAGGTCCGGGCGCTCAACCAGTTCCGCCACTGACGCGACGGTGGCGATCGCCGCTAGCAGGCGTCGGTGAGGTCGTTCGGGACCGGATCGCCGGGACCGCCGACCTCGGCGCGCTTCAGCAGCTCCGCGGTCTGCGCGTCGAACGGCGCCGAGTACGACATGTTCGCGGCGCAGCCGCCCCGCTCGAGACCCCCGATCAGCCCGATCAGCGTGGTGCCGCTGACCCACGGCGCGCCGCTGGTCCCGTCCACCAGCCCCTCGCAGGCCAGTGCGGGGAACCCGGTGTCGGTGACGGACGTGCTGGCCTGGCACCCGATGGGCGAGCCACCCACGCCCGCCGGATAGCCCAGCACGGTGACGCGACTGCCGGGCGGGGCGTCACACCCAGCGTCAGCGCCAGGCCGACCCGGGACTCGACGGGAGCGCCGGCCTCGTTGCTGACCCGCGCGATCGCGTAGTCGGCGTGCGGGTCCTTGCTCGCCATCCAGCGTGGGTCGAGGTAGACCGCGTCGGCCTTCCACACATCGGCGGGGCCGGGTGCGGCGTCCCCGGCGAAACCGGGCACGAAGGTGATCAGCGAGGCCCCGGCCAGGCAGTGCGCGGCGGTCATGATCAGGTTGCCGCCCGTCGAGTGCACCACCGAGCCGGTGCACACGTGCAGCGGGCCACCGTCGATGAATATCGCCCCAATGCGCCGATCCGGCTCGACCGGGCCCGCGACGGCCTTCTGCTCGGGCTGGCTGAGCCGCTGCACCGGACCGCCGACGCGCGGCGCGGACACCGGCGCGCCCGACGCATGCTGGACCGGAGGACGACACGCCGTCAGCGACGTAGCCACCCCCACGACCAGGCACAGCATCAGGATCCGAATGCGCATCGCCTTCATCATGCCTGACCGGTGGTCGACAAGCCGACTTCCACACATCGCGGTGCGCCACGGGTTTGCTGGCACACACGACGGCGGCCCGCGGCAATCTCGTTCGCGGATTACGCCTGCGGATTATCGCGTTTCAGCTCATAGCTGATCGCGAAGTTCGCTGATGGCTGTTGGGTGCCGCCCGATTCAGGGGACACTTGGTAGGGCACCCTGGAGAGACTCCCGAGAGGAGGCGATTGCAGATGGCTCACCACCGAGACCCAGGTGATCAGTACCAGCCAGGGCAGGCTGGCATGTACGAGCTGGAGCTGCCGGCACCGCAGTTGTCGACGTCCGACGGCCGCGGTCCGGTGCTGGTGCATGCGCTGGAGGGCTTTTCCGACGCCGGTCACGCCATCAAACTGGCGGCCGCGCACCTCAAGGCGGTGCTGGACACCGAGCTGGTCGCGTCTTTCGCGATCGACGAATTGCTGGACTACCGCTCCCGGCGGCCGCTGATGACGTTCAAGACCGACCACTTCACCCACTACGAGGACCCCGAGCTGAGCCTCTACGCGATGCGTGACACGGTCGGCACGCCGTTCCTGTTGCTCGCCGGCATGGAACCCGACCTCAAGTGGGAGCGCTTCATCACCGCCGTTCGGCTGCTGGCCGAGCGCCTCGGCGTGCGCCAGACCATCGGCCTGGGCACCGTCCCGATGGCGGTCCCGCACACCCGTCCGACCACCATGACCGCACACTCCAACAACCCGGAGTTGATCGCCAACTTCCAGCCGTGGATCTCGGAGATCCAAGTTCCCGGCAGCGCGTCCAACCTGCTGGAGTACCGGATGGGCCAGCACGGTCACGAGGTCGTCGGCTACACCGTGCACGTCCCGCACTACCTCACCCAGACCGATTACCCGGCCGCCGCGCAGGCGTTGCTCGAGCAGGTCGCCAAGACCGCGTCGCTGGAGCTGCCGCTGACGGCGCTGACCGAAGCGGCGGAGGTGATTCGGGCCAAGATCGACGAACAGGTCGAAGCGAGCGCGGAGGTCGCTCAAGTGGTGGCCGCGCTGGAGCGCCAGTACGATGCCTTCATCGACGCTCAGGAGAACAGATCGTTACTGGCTCGCGACGAGGATCTGCCTAGCGGCGACGAGCTGGGCGCGGAGTTCGAGCGGTTTCTGGCCCAGCAGGCGGAGAAGAAGTACGACGACGACGACAAGGCCTGACCCCCTCAGCGTGACGCCCCCGCCGGATCGCCCTTAGCCCGGCCCGACACCAAGGTTGGCGATATGACCGAGCGGAAGCGCAATCCCACGCTCCGCCCGGTGCGTGAAGTGACCGCACCCAAACTCGAGTTCCGCACCATCCACGGGTACAAGCGGGCCTACCGCATCGCCGGTTCCGGGCCGGCGATCCTGCTGATCCACGGCATCGGCGACAACTCGACCACGTGGAATACCGTGCAGGCCAAGCTCGCCCAGCGTTTCACGGTGATCGCCCCGGATCTGCTGGGCCACGGGCGATCCGACAAGCCGCGCGCCGACTACTCGATTGCGGCGTATGCGAACGGGATGCGTGACCTGCTCAGCGTGCTCGACATCGAGCGGGTCACGATCATCGGTCACTCGCTCGGCGGCGGCGTGGCCATGCAATTCGCTTATCAATTCCCGCATTTGGTGGAACGGCTGATCTTGGTGGGCGCCGGCGGCGTCACCAAGGACGTCAACTTCGTGCTGCGCTGGGCCTCGCTGCCGATGGGCAGCGAGGCGATCGCGCTGCTGCGGTTGCCGCTGGTGCTGCCGGCGGTTCAGGCCCTGGGGCGCGTCATGGGTCTGGCGTTGGGCAGCACCGGGCTGGGCCGCGACCTGCCCAACGTGCTGCGGATCCTCGACGACCTGCCCGAACCGACGGCCTCGGCGGCGTTCAGCCGGACGCTGCGCGCGGTGGTGGACTGGCGTGGGCAGATCGTCACGATGCTCGACCGGTGTTATTTGACCGAAGCCATTCCGGTCCAGATCGTCTGGGGCACAAAGGATGTGGTGGTTCCGGTCCGGCACGCGCGGATGGCGCATGCCGCGATGCCGGGCTCGCGTCTGGAGATCTTCGAAGGCTCCGGCCACTTTCCCTTTCACGACGACCCGGCGCGCTTCATCGACGTCGTCGAGCGCTTCATCGATTCCACCGACCCCGCCGAATACGACCAGGCCAGCCTTCGCGCTTTGCTCCGCACCGGCGGCGGCGAGCAGGCCGTCTCGGGTCCGGCGCCCACTCGTGTCGCGGTGCTGAACGCGATGGGGTCCGACGAGCGCAGCGCCACCTGATCACCTTGATCGATACGGCCGGATGCCGCGTCGTACAGTCGGGCCATGGGGATCGACGTGACGGTGTTGCGGGTGTTCACCGATTCGGACGGCAATTTCGGTAATCCGCTGGGCGTGGTGGACGCCGGCCAGGTCGAGGCCACGGCCCGGCAGCGGCTGGCGACCCAATTGGGCTACAGCGAGACCGTTTTCGTCGATCTTCCGGCCCCCGGATCGCCCACCGCGCACGCCACCATCTACACGCCGCGGACCGAGCTGCCGTTCGCCGGGCATCCGACCGTCGGCGCGACGTGGTGGCTGCGCGAGCACGGTTCGCCGATCAACACGCTGCAGGTGCCGGCCGGGATCGTGCAGGTGGGTTACGACGGCCACCGGGCCCGCATCAACGCCCGCGCGGACTGGGCGCCGGAATTCGCCCTGCACGAATTCGGTTCGGCCGACGAGGTTCTTGCGGCCGACCCGGCGGACTACCCCGACGACGCCGCGCACTACCTGTGGGCCTGGACCGACCGGGCGGCGGGGTCGCTGCGGTCGCGCATGTTCGCCGCCAACCTCGGGGTGGTCGAGGACGAGGCGACCGGTTCGGCGGACGATGCGGATCACCGATTACCTGAGCCAGAGCCTGCGGATCATCCAGGGCAAGGGCTCGGTCATCGACACCACGTGGAGCGCCGAGGGCTGGGTCGGGGTGGCCGGGCGGGTCGTCAATGACGGTGTGCGACACCTGGACTGACGGCGGCCGAGGCCCCGCGTTCAGCGCTGCCGGTGCAACACCGCGGCGAGGTGGTCCTGCAGCGGTTGCCCGACCGCACCCATCTGCACCGTGTAGGACAGCTCGTCGCCGTCGATGCGGAAGGAACGGCCAAGCGCCGTCACCTCTTTCGCGCTGGGCGTCAGCCCGACCGTCGTCGTCGACATCTGCATTTCGATGACGTCGCCGGTGACCGAATAGGTGCCGACCTCGATTTCGGTGATGCCGCTGGGATGGGCCAGAACCAGTTCGACGTGACCCTCTCGGGGCACGCGGAGATAACCGGTCTCGGCGTGCAGCGGCTTGCCGTCGGCCACCGCCTTGGTCTTCTGCCCGTAGGCCAGAAACGGCTTACCGACATGGCCGAAGACCACCTCTTCGAGATAGTCGAAGGGCGGGATCGTCGGGTACTTACCCGAACCCTGCCCGGCCCAGGTCCCCAGGAGCGGGGCCAGCGCGGAAAGGTCGGGATGCAAGTCAGGGGGCATGCAGCCGAGCCTAGCCCGGTGACGATGCGGGCCGGGACGGCCCGCTGAGGAGCCGGGCAATTCCAACCAGCCCGGTGACGATGCGGGCCGGGACGGCCCGCTGACTAGCCGGGGGTCGCCACTCCGCGGTGATCGCGCAGCGCCTGGATCTCGCGTTCGAAATCGTCCGCCGACTCGAACGACCGGTATACGGAGGCGAACCGCAAGTAGGCCACCTCGTCGAGGTCGCGCAGCGGCCCGAGGATGGCGAGGCCGACCTCATGGCTGGGGATCTCGGGCGAGCCTGCGGCGCGCACCGTGTCTTCGACCTGCTGAGCCAGCAGGTTCAGCGCATCGTCGTCGACCTGACGCCCCTGGCAGGCCCGGCGAACCCCGCTGATCACCTTCTCCCTGCTGAACGGTTCGGTGACGCCGCTGCGTTTGACCACCGCCAGGACCGCGGTCTCCACGGTGGTGAAACGCCGCCCGCACTCGGGACAGGATCGCCGGCGGCGGATGGCCTGACCCTCGTCGGTTTCGCGCGAGTCGATCACCCGGGAGTCGGGATGGCGGCAGAACGGACAGTGCATGACCGCTCCTTCATCGCGCCGACAAGGTATCGCTGAACTTTGAGCGTACCCGCGCGCTGACCTGCACGGCCAATGGAGCCGTCGGGCCTATGGACCCACCGCCGGCGGCCGGGCACCGCCGGTGCAGAGCCGTGGTCGCACAACGGTTCTCAGCCGACCGGAGCGATCAGGGTCTGGCCCGCCATCAGATTCGGCGAGTGCAGGTCGTTGAGTTCGCGGATCCGGTCGGCCACCTGGGTGGTCGGCGCGTCGGGCGCCACCCGGTGCGCGAAGTCCTGCAGTGACTCCCCCGCATCGACGCGGACGACGGCGAGGCGGTCGGGAACGTGGGCCGCGGAGTTCGAGGAGTCGCCGTTGAGGACCTGGCCGACGTTCGCGACGAGACCCAGCCACAGCGTGATCGCCCCGGCGGCAAGCGCCAGCCCGATGGTGGAGGCCCAGGTGGTGACGCGCCGGCGGTGCGGCGCGGCCGACATAGCCACCCCGGTGCCGTAGTAGCGCGTCGCCGCACCAGCCGGCCGCGACGGCGCGGGCCTGCGGGACCTGGCCAGGCCGTCCCGCCCGTAGCGTGCACCCAGGACGGGCCCGTTGATCGGCCGCCGAAGACTGCTGGTACGCGGCGCAGGCGTGTGGATGACTGTCATCTTCGTTCCTCCGGTCAACTAGCTCTCGCTCGTGTGTTCGACTCTAATCGCTTGTATGTTCGAAACCCGAACATTTGAGCGAAGCGTGTCGCACGAGCAAACGCTAGATCACACCACCGACAAGTTCGTCGGCCTCTACCACTGTCACGAGGCAGAAATACCCGATGTTCGGAAGAGTTACACATTTGTGATTCACCCGACTTTCGGCCCTTCGCGAGTGCGGTCCGGCCGGCGCGACACGCCACTCGAACACATGTTTGATTCTTGTCCACGGTGCGGCTACATTCAGTGCCATGGGCGACAGCAACGACATCTCATCGGCCGGCCCCGAGGGTCGGTTGCACTCCGTGGACTCCTCGCTGACCGAACGCCAGCGCACCATCCTGAATGTCATCCGTGCCTCGGTCACCAGCCGCGGCTACCCGCCGAGCATCCGGGAGATCGGCGACGCCGTCGGCCTGACGTCGACGTCATCGGTGGCACACCAGCTGCGCACCCTGGAGCGCAAGGGCTACCTGCGCCGCGACCCCAACCGTCCGCGGGCCGTCGACGTCCGCGGGGCCGACGACGACGTGGCGGCGCCCGCCACCGAGGTGGCCGGCTCGGACGCCCTGCCGGAGCCCACGTTCGTTCCGGTGCTCGGGCGCATCGCGGCCGGCGGACCCATCCTCGCCGAAGAGGCCGTCGAGGATGTCTTTCCGCTGCCGCGCGAATTGGTCGGCGAGGGAACGCTTTTCCTGCTCAAGGTGGTCGGTGACTCGATGGTCGAGGCCGCGATCTGCGACGGCGACTGGGTGGTGGTGCGTCAGCAGAACGTCGCCGACAACGGCGACATCGTCGCGGCCATGATCGACGGCGAGGCCACCGTCAAGACGTTCAAGCGCGCCGGCGGTCAGGTGTGGCTGATGCCGCACAACCCGGCGTTCGACCCCATCCCCGGCAATGACGCCGCCGTGCTGGGCAAGGTCGTCACGGTCATCCGCAAGGTCTGACGAGACGGCGAGCGGGTCAGTCGGCCCGCGTGAAGCCGTTGGCCTCAGCGACTTCTTCGCTCGACAGCCAGATTTCGGCGAGCGTGTCCCGATACAGGTCGCTGCCCGGCGTGTAGTACAGGCCGTAACGAGCGCTCGCCTTGATCGGGTATCCGTCGGGCGCCTGATACGGATCGTCGAGCGGCAGGTGGATCGTGGGTCGCCCATCCGGGCCGGCCAGGCCGTTCTCCGAGGCGTCTTCGGCGTCCGCGGCGGCGTGCCGGCCGCCTCGTGCCGACGTCCCGGCCGCGACCGCGCCGGCGACCACGGCATCCGCCACGCCCGCACCGGCCGGTGTGTCGGTGGGGGGCTCGACGTCCGGCTCCGGCGCCGCGAGGTCGGCGTATTCCTCCTCGGGCTCGGCCGTTTCCAGGGCACCGGTCACGGCTTCGCTGTCCGGCGGGGTGTGCGGAACGGCGACGTCGGGATATTCGTCCTCCGGGTACACCTCCTCCGCGTAGCCGGCATCGGGATCCTCGGCGTCGACGTAGGCGGCGTCGTCCGCCGTCTCGGGCTCGGCGACGTCGGGGACGGCGTCGGTGTAGTCGGTGTAATCGGCTCCCGCGTCGGAATACTCGGCCTCCGACAGCATCTCCTCGGAGACCACCGGGATGGAGTCGGTGTCGACGGCGTCGGGGTCATCGTCGGCGAACCCGTAGTCGCTTTCGGCCGGGGTCTGACGTTGCCAGCTGACCCGCCCGGCGTCGGGTTCGGGCTCGGGTTGATGCGGCGCGCTGAGCGCGTACGACTCGGCGTCGAGGTCGGATTCGTCGTGCCCCCAGCGTTCGTCGGCGTCGTAGCCGAAGTCCCCGCCCTGGCCGGGGCCGTAACCTGCGGCGTCGTCGTGCCCGGGCCGGCGCCGGCGCCAGACGAAGAGCACCCACACCAGCAGCACGAGCAGCGCCAGCACCGGGATGGCGGCCACCAGCCACCACCAGTGCCAGGTGAACTTCTTCGGGTGCGCGGGCATGGCCGAATTGCTCGGCTGGTTCTGACCTGACACCTGCAGGCCGGACAGCAGCGGCGCGAGGTTGGACGGTTCGGTGCTGAACGTGTTCTTGGCCCGGTTCCACGAAATCTTGCCGCCGGTGAACTGCTGGGAGATCATGTCGCCGTTGACGGCCTGGTCGGCCACCGGCGCACCGAGTTTGCCGGCCGGGGCGCGCAGCTTGTCCCACGCGGCCTTCATCGCCCCGCGCACGACGAATGCGCCGTGGTCCGACGTCCAGAAGATGACCGGCTTGTCTGCCGCGGAGAAGGTGACGATGCGGGTGGAAGGCCCTATGCCGCCGTCGGTTTCGTTGGTGGTGGGGAATCCCAGGTCGCTGCCGACCGGTCCGCCCAGCGACTCGTATTTGGCCAGGACGTCGCTCTCGACGGCGTTCGCGCCGGTGGCCGGGGTGAAGAAGACCTTGCCGCCGGCGAAGTTCTGGGCGATGCCGTCGCCGCCGACGGGGTACTGCCCACCCTGCTTGGCGCCCAGGGGTCCCGTGGGTCCGCCGGCCGCGCGCCAGGCCGTGTTGATCGCCGCGGTGGGATCGATCGCCACCTGCAGACCCTTCAACTGGTCGGCCAGCGCCGGCGGTTCGGTGGTGAACTGCTTCGTCTGCCGATTCCACGAGACCTGCCCGCCGCTGAACTTCTGCGAGGACACCTCGCCGGTGTAGGTCTCGTCGCCGACCGGCACGCCGAGGACGCCGCCCGAGCTGCCCAGCTTGTCCCATGCGGTGTTCAGGGCGCCGCGCACCACGAACGCGCCGTGCTCGGGCGTCCAGAAGATCACCGGCTTGTCGCTGGCCGAGAAGGTGATCACCCGGCTGTCCGGACCGGACAGGCCGGGCACCTCGTTGATGGCCGGGAAGCCCAGGTCGCTGCCGGCCGGGCCGCCCAGCTGCTCGTACTTGTCCAGCACGGGCCCGTAGGCGAATTTGGCCCCGGTGGCCGGGGTGAAGAACATCTTGCCGCCGTCGAAGTCCAGGCCGAAACCGTCGCCGACCGGGTACACGTCGCCCTTGCGGGCGCCGAGCGGCGAGGTGTCGCCGCCGGCCTTGTCCCATGCGGCCATCATCGCCGCCTCGGCGTCGCCGATCGGACTTGCGACGGCGGTGGGGGCCAGCAACACCGCGGCCAGTGCTGTGGTCGTCAAGCTGACCAGCGCGCTTCCGATCAGCTTGCGCATGTGACCTCTCTGCACCTTCACCAAGCCTCCCAGCCGGCGGATATGGCTCTATCTGCGGCTATGCCCTTGTCTGCATAACCGGCGAGCGGATGGTCCTTACGCGGAAAATGCACCCGCGCACGATCAGCCTTATCGCCGGGCTCGCATAACTTTGCTCCAGCCAGCAAGAAATGCGAAGTCAAATCACGAATTCTACAAAAACGGATACCACACCGATGTCGAAATGATGCCTGCCCATGGCCCAATCGCGACTCATTGCGGCAACGTTCGCGCGGCGGTGCGGATAGCGCACCGAAAGGTGGCGGGAACGCGGGATCGGACAACGCCGCCGGACTGCCGACTCGCACAGCGCAATTGCGCGGGACGCGATCGCCACACCCGAAACGCATGCGCCGACGGTACGTGAGCCATCGGCGCATTCAGCGCCTCACCCCGACGCTACGGCCGATTACGCATAGGTGCGTTTGTCGCCCCCCGGCGCAAGCGCGGCGTCAGGCGGCCGGCGAATGTTCGGTGTGCCATCCCCGCGAGCGCGCCGCTATCCAGCAAACGAAACGCTATACGCCGAGGCTGCGGCCGATGATTTCCTTCATGATCTCGGTCGTGCCGCCGTAGATGGTTTGCACCCGGGCATCCAGATAAGCACGGGCAACGGGGTATTCACGCATGTAGCCATAACCGCCGTGCAGTTGCAGGCAGCGGTCGATCAGATGCACCTGCTTTTCGGTGCAGTACCACTTGGCCATCGCGGCCTGCTCAGCGGTCAACTTGTGATCCAGGTGCAGGCGGACGAACTCGTCGACCATCATGCGGACCACGGTCGCCTCCGTCGCCAGCTCGGCAAGCACGAAGCGGCTGTTCTGGAAGCTGCCGATCGGCTTGCCAAATGCCTTGCGCTCCTTGGTGTATTGCAGGGTCTGCTCGAGCACCTGCTCCATGGCCGCGGCCGCCATGATGGCGATCGAGATGCGTTCCTGCGGCAGGTTCTGCATGAGGTAGATGAAGCCCATGCCCTCCTGGCCCAGCAGGTTTTCGGCCGGCACGTGCACGTCGGTGAAGGACAGCTCGGCCGTGTCCTGGGCGTCCAGCCCGATCTTGTCCAGGTGACGACCGCGCTCGAAGCCCTCCATGCCGCGCTCGACGGCGAGCAGCGAGAAGCCCTGCGCACCCTTTTCCGGGTCGGTCTGCGCGACCACGATCACCAGGTCGGAGTTGATTCCGTTGGTGATGAACGTCTTTGAGCCGTTGAGCACGTAGTGGTCGCCCTGCTTGACCGCGCGGGTCTTGATGCCCTGCAGGTCACTACCGGTTCCCGGCTCGGTCATCGCGATCGCCGTAATCAGCTCTCCGGTGCAGAATTTCGGCAGCCAGCGCTGTTTCTGTTCCTCGGTGGCCAGGGCCAGCAGGTACGGCGCGACGATGTCGTTGTGCAGGCCGAAACCGATGCCGCTGTAGCGGCCCGCGGTGGTCTCCTCGGTGATGATTGTGTTGTACCGGAAGTCCGGGTTGCCGCCGCCGCCGTACTCTTCGGGCACCGCCATGCCGAGGAAGCCTTGCTTGCCGGCTTCGAGCCACACACCGCGGTCGACGATCTTCGCCTTCTCCCACTCGTCGTGGTAGGGCGCGACGTGGCGCTCGAGGAAGCCCCGGTAGGACTCACGGAACAGGTCGTGCTCTGACTCGAAAAGCGTGCGCTGGTATTTGATGGCGCTGCTCATGGAAGACCTCCGGCGACTGGGATTTCTGCAGCCCAACATATACCAACCGGACGGTTGGTCGGCAGTTGGCGGGGTCGCCACCGTCGCCTCGTCGGGGCTGGACGGGCTCCCATGCTGCGCAAATCGCCCCTACGGACGGCGCAGACGCCCGCTCAGTCGGTCGAGAACTCGCGCAGCCGGCCGGCCAGGGCCGTCGGGACCCGGGCCCTGATCCGGGTGCCCTCGGCGTTGTGCTCCTCGGTCTGGACGCGCCCGTCGGCGTGCATTCGGGCCACCAGGTCGCCGCGGTGGTACGGGATCACCACGTCGACGGCGGTGTCGGCCGGGACGGCGAGCTCGGCGATCCGGCGGCGCAGGGCGTCGATGCCGTCACCGGTGCGCGCGGAGACGAACACGGCGCCCGGCAGGGCGTGACGGAGCTTGGCCAGCGCCACATCGCTGGCGGCGTCGACCTTGTTCACCACCACCAGCTCCTGTGGCGCGTCGCCGTCGTGGTCGGTCCCGTAGTCGGCGACCACTTCGGAGATGACCTGGCGGACGGCGTTGATCTGCGCCAGCGGGTTGACGTCGGAGCCGTCCACGACATGCACCAGCAGATCGGCGTCGACGACCTCTTCCAGCGTGGAGCGGAACGCCTCGACCAGCTGGGTGGGCAGGTGCCGGACGAAGCCGACGGTGTCGGTGAGCACGAACGGGCGGCCGTCATCGAATTCGGCGCGCCGGGTGGTGGGCTCCAACGTGGCGAACAGCGCGTCCTGTACCAGCACCCCGGCCCCGGTCAGCGCGTTGAGCAGGCTGGACTTGCCGGCGTTGGTGTAGCCGACGATGGCGATCGCCGGCAGGTCGCTGCGCACCCGCCGGCTGCGCTGGGTGTCGCGGACCTGCTTCATGTCCTTGATCTCGCGGCGCAGCTTGGCCATCCGCTCGCGGATGCGCCGCCGGTCGGTCTCGATCTTGGTCTCACCCGGACCGCGCAGGCCCACGCCTCCCCCGCTGCCGCCGGCCCGGCCGCCGGCCTGCCGGGACATCGACTCACCCCAGCCGCGCAGCCGGGGCAGCATGTATTCCATCTGGGCCAGCGCGACCTGCGCCTTGCCCTCCCGGCTGGTGGCGTGCTGGGCGAAGATGTCCAGGATCAGCGCGGTGCGGTCGATGACCTTGACCTTGACCGCCTTCTCCAGCGCGGTCAGCTGCGCCGGGGACAGCTCACCGTCGCAGATGACGGTGTCGGCGCCGGTCGCCAGGACCACCTCCCGCAATTCCTGCGCCTTGCCGGAGCCGATGTAGGTCGACGGGTCGGGCTTGTCGCGGCGCTGGATCAGCCCCTCGAGCACCTCGGAGCCGGCGGTCTCGGCCAAGGCGGCGAGCTCGGCCATGCTGGCCTCGCTGTCCGCGGCGGTGCCGTCGGTCCACACGCCCACCAAAACGACCCGCTCGAGCCGGAGCTGGCGGTATTCGACTTCGGAGACGTCGGTGAGTTCGGTCGACAGGCCGGCGACGCGGCGCAGCGCAGACCGATCCTCGAGGGCGAGTTCGCCCGTGCTGGGCTCCGGGGTTGCCGGAGATGGGTCACGAAATTCTGGTTCTGTCATAGGCAATAAAAGATGATGCACGCGAAAACGGTGTCGTGCACCTGATTTAACGCTGCTGTGCGCGCCACCATTCCTCGCTGAGCTCTCCTCGGGCCACCAGGACGGACGGTCCGCGCAGGAAGCTGGTGGCGTCGGTGATGGTGACCACGACCTCCCCGCCGGGCACGCGGACGGTCAGGGTGCCGGTCGCCGAGCCCGACCCGGCCAGCGCGGCGACCGCGGCCGCGACCGTTCCGGTGCCGCACGAGCGCGTCTCGCCGACTCCGCGCTCGTGCACGCGCATGTGTACCGCCCCATCGGCCGGTGCGGTGACGATCTCGACGTTCACCCCGTCCGGGAACTGGGCGGCATCGAAGCTGACCGGCGCCGCGACGTCCAGCGCCGCCAGCGCGTCGGCCGTCAGTTGTGGGTCGACACAGGCCAGGTGCGGATTGCCCACGTCGACCGACAGGCCGGAGAACCGCCGGCCGCCCACCACCGCGTCGCCGGGGCCCAGCGTGTTGGCCTTGCCCATGTCCACGCTGATGTCGGCGGTGGTGGCGTCGGCGCGGTGCACCGCGACCGGTCGCGGACCGGCCAGCGATCCGACGACGAATTCGTCGCGGGATTCCATGCCGCTGGCGCGCAGGTAGTGCGCGAACACCCGCACGCCGTTGCCGCACATCTGCGCGACGGACCCGTCGGCGTTGCGGTAGTCCATGTACCAGTCGCCGGCGTCCACGCCGTCGGGCACGCGGTCGAGCACGCCGGCCGACAGCGCCGCCCCGGCGGTGGTGACCCGCAGCACCCCGTCGGCGCCCAGCCCGCGTCGCCGGTCGCACAGGGCGGCCACGCCCGCCCCGGTCAGGCTCAGCTCGGCCTGCGGATCGGGCAGCACGACGAAGTCGTTCTGGGTGCCGTGGCCCTTCGCGAAATGCACCTGCTCAGGATACGTGCCGCCACGCCCGCACTGCGGCGTCGACGACGTGGGCGCCGTCGGCGACATCGAGCCACTGCACCCGGTGATCCCGGCGGAACCAGGACCGCTGGCGCCGGACGTAGCGCCGGGTGCCGAAGAAGGTCTGCTCACGCGCGGTGCGCATCTGCGCGTCGCCCCCACCGGCGTCCAGCGCGGTCAGCACCTGCGCGTAGCCCAGCGCCCGCGACGCGGTGACCCCGTCGCGCAGGCCCCTGTCCAGCAGCGCGATCACCTCCCCGACCAGACCCTGGTCGAACATCGACTCGGTGCGCCGGGCCAGCCGCTCGTCGAGAAGCGCTGTGTCGCAGTCCAATCCGACGATCGCGGTGTCCCATCTGGCGGCGCCGATCTGCGGCGCGGAGGCGGCGAAGGGCTGACCGGTCAGCTCGACCACTTCCAGGGCCCGCACGGTGCGCCGGGCGTCGGTGGGCAGGATCGAGGCGGCCGCGGCGGGATCGCGACGGGCCAGCTCGGCGTGCAGCTCGCCGACCCCGATCTCGGCGAGCCGCTGCTCCCAGCGCGCGCGCACCGCGGGGTCGGTGGCCGGGAACGACCAATCGTCGAGCAGCGACTGGATGTAGAGCATGGAGCCGCCCACGATGATCGGCAGCGCGCCCCGGGCCGCGATCGCTTCGACGTCGGCCGCGGCGGCGCCCTGGTAGCGCGCGACGGTCGCGGTCTCGGTGACGTCGAGGACGTCGAGCTGGTGATGCGGGATGCCGCGACGGGCGTCGACGGGCAGTTTGGCGGTGCCGATGTCCATGCCGCGGTACAGCTGCATCGCGTCGGCGTTGACGATCTCGGCGCGGACGCCGAGCCGCTCGACACCTTCCGCGAAGTCGAGGGCCAGCTGCGACTTGCCGGTGCCGGTGGGGCCGATGATCGCCAGGGGGCGCACGGCGGCCGTCACAGCTGCCAGGCGCCGGCGAAGTAGCCCACCCCGAAGGGCGCTCCTCGGTACAGCTCCTTAGCCGATCGGGGTCCGGGCTCGGCCAGGCCGGCCAGCACCTGGAATGCGACCCGCCCCAGGATCTGGCGCGGCAGGCGGCGCAGCGCGGCGATGTCGCCGGCGGCCAGCGCGTCGTCCAGGGCCCGCTGGGCGTCGGCGTTGTCCGGGTCGTATCCGCCGGGGGCCGCGGGCGTCAGCGTGTTCGCGCCGTCGGCGACCACCAGCACCCCGACCGGCTCGGCCAGCCGGTCGATCTCGGCGCGCAGCTGGGCGCCGAGGCCCAGCGCGGTGCCGGCGTCGTGGTCGGCGCGGTAGACGCGGATCTGCGCGCTGGCGTGCGGCTGCGCCTGGCCGCGCACCCAGCCGGCCAGCAGCGCGCAGACCGGCAGGGCCGGCGGCGGGGCGGCCTCGTCGGCCTGCGGGGAGAGCCGGACGCGGACGTCCGCGCCGAAACCCGCGAAGGTGCCCACCGTGTCGGGACCCAGCACGTCGTCGTCGGGTCCCGTCCCGACCACCACCCAGCGGTCGGGCAGCAGCGCGGCCGCGGCAAGCGTCGCCCCCGCCAGGTCGGCCACCTCGGTGGCGGCCGTCCCGGCCAGTTCGGGGACGAGGACCGGCGCCGACGGGACGATCGCAATGGCGCTCAGCACGCCACCAAACTAACGCGGCGGCCCGGCACTGGTGCGGCGTGCCGTCCGGACGTCAGCGGCGGAAGCTGTCCGCCACGACCAGGCGGTCACTGAAGGGACCGAAGTCGTCGTCCTCGGTCATCTCTCGGGCAGGCATTTCCCGCGGGGCACCACCCGCCCCCCGCTCGGCCCGGTCGATGGTGGCGGCCTCGCCGCGGGCCAGCGCGATGGTCGCGACAATGACCACTGCCACCGCCCCGACCAGTACGAACGCCCTGAAGCCGCTGGCGTTCATCGTCTCGCCCAGCACCAGAACCCCGAGCAGCCCCGCGACCACCGGCTTGGCCACCGTCATGGTCGGCAGCGACGCGGTCAGCGAACCGGCGCGGAAAGCCGACTGCTGGAAGATCATCCCGGCCAGGGCCACCAGCAGCCAGGGCACGAATTCCGGCGACGCCAGCACGGCCATCGGGCCGTTCTCGGACATCTCGACGACGCCCTTGGTCAGCACCGCGAACAGCGCCAGCGAGGAACCCGCCACCACCGCGAGCAGCACGGCCGAGAACGGGCTGCCGGACCAGCGCCGCGCGGCCACCACGCAGGCCACCAGCAGCGGGATCATCACCACGGCGACGATGAGCCAGGTTTGCAGCAGCCCGCGCTGATGACCGGCCGCGGGGTCGCCGACGATGATGACGACCGCCAGCGCGGCGGCCAGGACGAGCGCCCACATCCACTCCCGGGGCTTCACCCGGTGATGGGCCAGCCGCGCATAGATGGGCAGGGCGAACAGCAGCGCCGTCACCTGCAGCGCGGTCACCATGACGACCGAGCCCCACGCCAGCGCGGCGGCCTGCAGGCTGTAGTTGGTGACCGCGGCCAGGCCGCCCAGCCACCACCGGGTGTCCTTGAGCGACATGCGGAACAGCTCGAGATGCCCGACCGGCTTGTCGGTGACCTCGTGCGCGGAGCGCTGCCGGATCACGTCGCCGACCGCCGATGCCAGGGCCGCGCACAGAGCTAGTAACGCTGCGACATCAACTTTCGACATTCTCGACCCCTCCGCCTCACGACCCGTCCGACCCAGCTTTCCCCGCAACGCAAGCAAATACACGCACAATTTGCGTTCAGTTCAACTACAAATTCATGACGTTCCACACGTTGCTCACTGCGCCGCAGGTAACCGTTCAACTATTACTTCAGCAACCTATGTAACGCGTGGGATAACTCTAAGAGAACTACACAGGTAGCCGGGCGCGACGGCTAAGCCCGTTCGCTGCCAGCCGTTTTCACGCCTCGCCCGCCGCGGGCGATGCGATCAGCGTCACAACATCGCCCTGATCGTCGGGCGCGTCGCCGGCCGCGTTCAGGGATGCGGCCTCTCCCCGGGCCAGGGCGGCGGTCGCGACGACGACCGCCACCACCGCGGCCACCAGGGCGATGACCGCGGGCCCCGTGGCGCCCAGCGTCTCACCGAGCACGGTGATCCCCAGCACCGACGCGACCAGCGGCTCGGCCACCGTCATCGTCGGCAGCGACGCGGTGAGCGCGCTGGCCCGAAACGCCGACTGCTGGAAGATCGTGCCGAGCACCGCGACCAGCAGCCAGCCGTACAGTTCCGGGGTGCGCAGCAGCGCCCCCGGCCCGTCCGGCAGCACGTCGACGACCGCCTTGGTGAGCACCGCGAACAACGCCCACGACGACGCCGACACCAGGGCCAGCAGCACCGCCGCGAGCGGGCCCGACCACAGGCGCGCGCCCAGCACGCAGAACGCCATCGCCGGCCCGAGCACCATCGCGACCACCGCCCAGGAATCCAGCGACGCCCGCTGGTAGCCGGCGGCCGGCTCGCCGACGGTGACGAAGACCGCCACCGCGCCGGCCAGCAGGACCGCCCACATCCATTCCCGCCGGCTCAACCGGTGCTTGGTCAGCCAGGCGTAGACCGGCAGGGCGAACAGCAGCGCGGTCACCTGCAAGGCCTGCACCAGCACCACCGAACCCAGGCTCAGCGCCACCGCCTGCAGCGTGAAGCTGCCCACCGCCGCGAGCCCGCCCAGCCACCACCGGGCGTCGCGCAACGACATCCGCAACAGCTCGAGGTGTCCCACCTGTTCGTCGGTGATTTCCTGCGCGGAGCGCTGCCGGATCACGTCGCCGACGCCCGACATCAGCGCGGCGATCAGCGCGAGGAGCGCCGCGATGTCCACCTTGGCGATGGTGACCTCCCGTCGACGTGCGACCCGGACGAGGGCCGAAGACAACGCTCACCGGGGTTCGACGAACCCCGTGCGGTGGCGCGATAGCACGACGGTACCCGCCCGCGCTCAGACCGCAGGGGTGCCGCGCGACCGCCGGGCCGGTCGGGAATGGCAAGGCGGCGGCGCGTGCCGGAGCAAGCTGCTTGAATACTGTTAAGCGGCTGTTGGGCGAACCCGGGCCCGGGCATCCGGCAGACGCAGAAGACGGTGCCGCTACGCGCGGCAGGCGCGCGGGGCACGGACCGCGCGGAAGGGTTGTGAAAGGGTAGTGACGAGCGCATGACGGCTGACGAGCCTCGCGACGATTCAGCTCGGCCCGCGCCGCGCCCGGGACCGCGTCCCGGTCCCCGGCCGACACCGCGGCCCACCACCGCGCACCCGCTGGTGGTGCCGCCGCACAGCGATCCGCACCAGTTCGGGCGCGTGGACGACGACGGCACGGTGTGGCTGATCAGCTCGGCCGGCGAGCGCATCATCGGCTCCTGGCAGGCCGGCGATCGCGAGGCGGCGTTCGCCCACTTCGGCCGGCGCTTCGACGACCTGGCCACCGAGGTCACCCTGATGGAGGAGCGCCTGGCGTCCGGGTCCGGTGACGCGCGCAAGATCAAGGCGCACGCGGCCGAGCTGGCCGAGACGCTGCCGACGGCCGCGGTGCTGGGCGATATCGACGCGCTCGCGGGCCGGCTGGCCACCATCGCCGAGCACGCCGAGACGGCCGTCGCCGCCGAGCGATCCCGGCGCGAGGAGCATCGCGCCACGCAGACCGCCCGCAAGGAGGCGCTGGCCGCGGAGGCCGAGGAGTTGGCCGCCAACTCGACGCAGTGGAAGGCCGCGGGCGACCGGTTCCGCGCCATCCTCGACGAGTGGAAGACGATCAGCGGGGTGGACCGCAAGGTCGACGACGCACTGTGGAAGCGCTACTCGGCGGCCCGGGAGACCTTCAACCGGCGACGGGGCTCGCACTTCGCCGAGCTGGACCGGGAGCGTTCGGGGATCCGCCAGGCCAAGGAGCGCCTGTGCGAGCGCGCCGAAGCGCTGTCCGACTCCACCGACTGGACCGCCACCAGCGCCGAATTCCGCAAGCTGCTCACCGAGTGGAAGGCGGCCGGCCGGGCGACCCGCGAGGTCGACGACGCCCTGTGGCGACGTTTCAAGGCCGCCCAGGACGTGTTCTTCACCGCGCGCAACGCGGTGACGGCGGAGAAGGACGCAGAGTTCCGGGCCAACGCGACCGCCAAAGAGGCGCTGCTGGCCGAGGCGGAGAAGCTGGACACCAGCAACCACGACGCCGCCCGGGCCGCGCTGCGCGCGATCACCGAGAAGTGGGACGCGATCGGCAAGGTGCCGCGCGAGCGGTCCGCCGAGCTGGAGCGCCGGCTGCGCGCGGTCGAGAAGAAGGTGCGCGACGCCGGCGACGCGGGCTGGGCCGACCCACAGGCGCAGGCCCGGGCCGAGCAGTTCCAGGCCCGCGCCGAGCAATACGAACAGCAGGCGCAGAAGGCCGCGGCCGCGGGCCGCACCAAGGAAGCCGAAGAGGCCAGGGCCAACGCCGAGCAGTGGCGACAGTGGGCGCAGGCGGCCGTCGAGGCCCTGAGCCGCAAGCCGTAGCGGCCGTCAGGCCCCGTGGGTCGCGCCGGGGTCGTCGCCGGGCTGTGCGGGCGTGGCCGGATCGCCCAGGCCGTCCAGCAGGCCGACCGACTGCTGCTGCGCCGCGACGCGGCGCCGCTGCTCCTCGGCGGCGAGTTGCACGATGGTGCGCGACCAGACCACCCGGGCCCAGTGATAGGTGAGCACGAGCACGGTCAGCCACGCGATGATCAGGCCCCAGCCCGGACCGGGGTGCCCCGCGGCCACGGTCTGACGCGACCAGATCGCCAGCATGCCCGCGGCGCCCGCGATGGCCGTGCCCGCCAACGCAACCCAGGCCAGCGCCCAGCGCCGGGTCACCAGCGCCAGCATCGAGAAGCCGACCCCGAACACCAGCGCCAGCCAGGCGAACACCCGCGACGGCAGCCCGACGGCGGCCGCGCCGGCACCGTGGCTGCCGAACAACACGTCCCAGCCGCGCACGCTGCCGGTGTGCGGCAGGATGAACGACGCCAACAGCACGAAGACCAGGATCGACACGAAGAAGGCGCGCGGGCCGGGGTCGATTCCGCGGGCCACGCGGCGTTCGGCGGCCTCGATCTCGCTGCGCAGGGCGCCGATCTGTACGTCGTCGTTGTTCACTTCTTTTTTCACAGCGCACATCCAAGGGGTTCGGCCGGGCCGACGGGCGGCCCGACGGCGGGCATGCCGAGGCCGATGCCGCGCGGGCGCTGCCCGGCGGCCTGCGCATCACCCGCCCGGGTGCGGCGATGCGTGACGACGCCGGCGTCGGCGATGAGGTGGTGGGGCGCGGCCCCGGTGATCGCCGTGGTGACGATGTCGCCGGGCCTGACGGCCCCGGGTGTGTCGACGGCGAAGTGCACCAGCCGGCCGTCGCGGGCCCGCCCGGTCATCCGGGCGGTGCGGCTGTCCTTGCGCCCCTCGCCGCTGGCGACCAGCAATTCGACGGTCTGGCCGATCAACGCCTGGTTGCCCTCCAGCGAGATCGCCTCCTGCAGCTCGATGAGCCGGTCATAGCGTTCCTGGACAACGGCTTTCGGGATCTGCCCGTCGAGTTCGGCGGCCGGGGTGCCGGGCCGCTTGGAGTACTGGAAGGTGAACGCGGCCGAGAACCGGGCCCGGCGCACCACGTCCAGCGTGGCGGCGAAGTCCTCTTCGGTCTCACCGGGAAATCCGACGATCAGGTCGGTGGTGATGGCGGCGTGCGGCATGGCGGCCCGGACGCGGTCGATGATGCCGAGGTAGCGCTCGGCCCGGTAGGACCGTCGCATCGCGCGCAGCACCCGGTCGGATCCGGACTGCAGCGGCATGTGCAGGGCGGGGCAGACGTTCGGCGTCTGCGCCATGGCCTCGATGACGTCGTCGGTGAATTCCGCCGGGTGCGGCGAGGTGAACCGCACCCGCTCCAGGCCGTCGATGTCGCCGCAGGCCCGCAGCAGTCGGGCGAAGGCGCCGCGGTCGCGGGGCAGGGCGGGATCGGCGAAGGAGACCCCGTAGGCGTTGACGTTCTGGCCGAGCAGCGTGACCTCGAGGACGCCGTCGTCGACCAGCGAGGCGACCTCGGCCAGGATGTCGTCGGGGCTGCGGTCGACCTCCTTGCCGCGCAACGACGGGACGATGCAGAACGTGCAGCTGTTGTTGCATCCGACGGAGATGGAAACCCAAGCGGCATAAGCGGATTCGCGCGCACTGGGCAGCGACGACGGAAACTCCTGCAGGGCCTCGGCGATTTCCACCTGGGCGACCTTGTTGTGCCGGGCGCGCTCGAGCAGCGTGGGCAGCGACCCGATGTTGTGGGTGCCGAAGATGACGTCGACCCAGGGCGCCTTGTGCAGCAACGCATCCCGGTCCTTCTGGGCCAGGCAGCCGCCGACGGCGATCTGCATCTCCGGGTTGCCGCGCTTGCGCGGCGCGAGGTGGCTGAGGTTGCCGTACAGCTTGTTGTCGGCGTTCTCCCGCACCGCGCAGGTGTTGAACACCACCACATCGGCGTCGGCGCCCTCGACCGCACGCTGGTAGCCGGCCGCTTCCAGCAGGCCCGCCAACCGCTCCGAGTCGTGGACGTTCATCTGGCAGCCGTAGGTGCGCACCTGGTAGGTACGCGCCGGAGCTGCCATCGAAGTCACGGGGCCATGGTACGGCGACCGGTCGCCACGCGAGAAACCGCACGTCACGGGCTAGACCCGGCGGCGCTCCCGCTCGGCGGCCAACTCGGCGAACACGACCTCGCATGCCATGTTCTGGCTGTATCCCCGCCGCGCGAGCATGCCCACCAGCCTGCGGGTCACCCGCGCGTCGTCGTCGTTCAGCGTCTCCCTGCGCAGCTTGGACCGGACCAGCTGCTCCGCCCGGTCCCGCTCGGCGCCGGCGTCGATCCCGGCCAGCGCCGCGGTGATCACGTCGTTGTCGACGCCCTTGGTGTGCAGCTCGGCGGCCAGGGCGCGCTTGCTCTTCCCGGCGTGCGCCCGGCGGGACCGCACCCACTGCTGGGCGAAGTCGGCGTCGTCGATCAAGCCGACCGAGGCCAACCGGTCGAGCACCCGTGCACTGACGTCCTCGGGATAGCCGCGCTTGGCCAGCCGGCCGTGCAGCTCAGCCCGGGTGCGCGCTCTCGCGGTGAGCAGGCGCAGGCACAGCGCCCGCGCCTGCTCTTCGCGGGAGGGCTCAGAAGTCGACGGGGGCGGGCAGGACGTCGTCATCGGTCACGACCGCGCCAATGCCGAGCTTTTCCTTGATCATCTTCTCGATCTCGTTGGCGACTTCGTCGTTTTCCTTCAGGAAGGTGCGGGCGTTCTCCTTGCCCTGGCCGAGCTGCTCGCCCTCATAGGTGAACCAGGAGCCGGACTTGCGGATGAAGCCCTGCTCCACGCCCATGTCGATCAGCGAGCCTTCCCGGCTGATCCCCTGGCCGTAAAGGATGTCGAACTCGGCCTGCTTGAAGGGCGGCGCCACCTTGTTCTTGACGATCTTGACCCGGGTTCGGTTGCCGACCGCGTTGGTGCCGTCCTTGAGCGTCTCGATCCGGCGCACGTCCATGCGCACCGACGCGTAGAACTTCAAAGCCTTTCCACCCGTGGTGGTTTCGGGGCTGCCGAACATCACCCCGATCTTCTCGCGCAGCTGGTTGATGAAGATCGCGGTGGTGCCCGAATTGTTCAGCGCGCCAGTCATTTTGCGCAGGGCCTGGCTCATCAGCCGGGCCTGCAGCCCGACGTGGCTGTCGCCCATCTCGCCTTCGAGCTCGGCGCGCGGCACCAGCGCGGCCACCGAGTCGATGACCAGGATGTCCAGGGCGCCGGAGCGGATCAGCATGTCGGCGATCTCGAGGGCCTGCTCCCCCGTGTCGGGCTGGCTGACCAGCAGCGAATCGGTGTCCACGCCGAGCTTCTTGGCGTACTCCGGGTCCAGGGCGTGCTCGGCGTCGATGAAGGCGGCGACGCCGCCGGCGGCCTGGGCGTTGGCCACCGCGTGCAGGGCGACGGTGGTCTTACCCGAGGATTCCGGGCCGTAGATCTCCACGACCCGGCCGCGGGGCAGCCCGCCGATGCCCAAGGCCACATCCAGTGCGATGGATCCGGTGGGGATGATCGAGATCGGCTGACGCGTCTCGTCGCCGAGACGCATCACCGAGCCTTTGCCATAGCTCTTTTCGATCTGGGCCATCGCCAGTTCGAGAGCCTTCTCGCGGTCGGGGGCTTGCGCCATGGTGCCTCTCCTATAGTCGGTGTTCGTCTGACCGGTATCGGTCGGTTGTCGGTGACACTAGAGAGGGCCACCGACAAGTTGACTGGCCGAACGCTCACCACAGTAGCCGAACAGGTGTTCGATTCAAGTTCGACACGCCGCGCGTGCGACATTGCGAAAGGCCCGCCCCCGAACAGATGGACATTTCCGCGGAGCTGTCGGAAATCTCGTCCTACGGCGGCTTCTTCGCGGTGACCGTCGGCGGCGGGGCCGCCGGATGGCACCCGGTCGCCCGGTCCTACGCCAACGGCTACGCCGACCTGATCGACGCCACCGTCGCGCGTTACCGCACGTCGGAGCGCCGGGTCGGGGCGTCCCTGGTTCAGCTCGGCCACGCCGCCCGGCTGTGGTCGCCCGTCCTCGCGTGCGCTCTGGCCCACGGCGTCATCCCCGATCTGACGCGGCTGCAACGGGCCGACGACGGGGCGCGGCTGCGGCTGCCCGAACCCGTCGGCGACCCGGTCGAGCGCGACTCGTCGTTGCCCGCCGCGTTGTACCGCGTCGTCGTGCGCGAGCACATGGAGCCGCTCGCCGCCGGATTGCGGGTCAAGGTGGCGCCCGATCTGCTGGCCGGCAACATCGCGTCCGCCCTCGTCGGGACCGCGCAGGCGTTGGCGGCGGCGCGGCCCGAGCTACGCGGGCCGATCGTCGCGGTCACCGGTTCGCTGCTGAACACCGGCGTGCTGGCCGGCACGATGACCGGCAGCGGGTTGGGCTTCCGGCGCCGCAGCTGCTGCCTCTTCTATCGACTGCCGGGGAGTTCGCTGTGCGGCGACTGCGCGCTGCACCGGACGCCGCGGTAGCGCCGATCGGGCGTCGTTTGGTGTCGCCGCGCCCGGGTACCTGGCCAGCATGTCCTCAGCCGCACCGCAATCCCTGCGCGCCATCGCCCTGGTCTGCTCGTTGAAGAAGAGCCCGGCCCCGTCCAGCAGCGAACTGATCGCCGACCAGTTGCTCGATCAGTTGCGCGGCGCGGGGGTCGAGGGCGAGAAGGTGCGGTGCGTGGACCTGGCGCTGCTGCCCGGCGTCGAGGCCGACATGGGGCCCGGCGATGAGTGGCCGGCGCTGTTGACCAAGGTCAAGTCGGCGGACATCGTCATCGTGTCGACGCCCACCTGGGTCGGCCACATGTCCAGCGTGGCGCAGCGCGTGCTGGAGCGTCTCGACGCGGAGCTGTCCGACACCGACGACGCGGGGCGGCCGCGGATGGTGGGCAAGGTGGCCCTGGCGGCGGTCGTGGGCAACGAGGACGGGGCGCACAAGATCGTGGCCGACCTTTTCCAGGCGCTCAACGACATCGGGTTCTCCATCGCCGCGCAGGGCTGCACCTATTGGAACGGCGAGGCCATGCAGGGCACCGACTACACCGACCTCGACGACGTGCCGGATGCCGTCGCGTCCGCGACCCGCAATGCGGCCCGCAACGCCGTGCACCTCGCCACCGTGCTGCGGCAGCACGCCTATCCGGCGTACGCCTGACGGGTCAGGTCACCACTGTTCCCGGGGCACGTCGAAGTCCACACACAACGCCCGCCAGACGTCGCGGGGCTCGATCCCGGCCTCGATGGCCTGGGCGGCCGTGCGTCCGTCAAAGCCGGTCAGCACGTGGTCCACCAGCACCGAGGACCCGTAGGTGGTGCCAAAGCGCAGGACTACCCGCTCGTGAAACTCCGTTAGCCGCACGCCAGTCAACATACCCAGCCCGCAGGCGTCGGACACCTGAGCGCGAAGCGCGCTACCGCCAGCTGGCCGGCAGGTCGATGATGTGGTTGGGGCAGTCCTCCTGCGCCGCAATGGACATCACGTCGCGCGCGCGTTGCGCCGACATGGTCGCGCGCAGCTGCATGAAGGCGTACTCGGCCGGCGCGAGTCCCTGTTGGGCGGCGGCCGGATCGTCCATCAACTGGCAGGCCTGCTGCTCCTCGGGACTGTCGGCATGCGCGACGGCCGCCCCGGCCAGCCCGCCCGCCAGCAGCGCGCCGGCGGCGATTGTCGTGATGATTCTCATCGGGTGCCTCCCGCCGAAAGCATAAGGCGACCCGGGCGGCGCGCCGCGGATCATCCGGCCACCGCCAACGCGTCGCGGCACACCCGGACCGGATCGGCGACGTCGGCGATGCCGGCGGCCGCCGCCTGCGCCGCCGCGCGGTAGGCCGGCGACGACAGCACGTCGTCGACGGCCGCCACCAGCGCGTCGGCGCTCAGCGGCCGGATCAGCCGGGCGCTGCCCTGGCGCTGCACCCGGTTGGCGATCTCCCACTGGTCGCCGCCGCCGGGCACCACTACCAGCGGCACGCCGGCCAGCAGCGTCTTGGCCACCATGCCGTGGCCGCCGCCGCAGATCACCAGGTCGGCATGCGCCAGCAGCTCGTCCTGGCGTCCCAGTCCGACCGTCGCCCACGGCGGCACCGTCAGCTCCGGGCCGTCCAACCGCGACACCAGCAGCCGCGAACCCGCCGGCAGGGTCTCCCCCGGCGTCAAGCACCCCAGCGCGACCTCGGCCAGGCCCTCGGTGCCGATCAGGGCGGTCGAGGGCGCGACGACCAGCACCGGCCCGGACCCCGCCGGGACTTCCAGGATCCGGTCGGTCGGTTCGAAGTGCAACGGCCCGACGACGACGGCCTCGGCGGGCCAGTCGGGGCGGGGAACCTCCAGCGCGGGCAGCGTCGCGATCAGCCGGCGCAGCGGCCCGGGATCGCGCGCCGGCAGCCCGATCTCGACGCGCGAGTTCGCGCGCTGCTGCAGGCCCGTGCGCACGGATCGCGCGGTCAGCGCGCGCATCGCCGCGTCGCGCAGCCGGCCGCGGATGCCGGTGCCCGGCGCCAGCCCGCTGCCGATCGGCGGCAGACCCTTCGACGGCAGGTAGAGCGGGTGCGGGTTGAGTTCGACCCACGGGATGCCCAGCAACTCGGCGGCCATGCCGCCGCCGGCGGTGATGACGTCGGACACCACCAGGTCCGGCGCCAGCTCGCGCAGCGCGGGCACGTTGAGCACGGCCATCCGCGCGGCGCGGCGGTGGATCCTGGCCCCGGCGTCGACGTCGTCGTCGGTGGCCGCCAGCCCGTCCAGCGCGGCGGCGTCGATGCCGGCGCCGCGGGCGGTGTCCAGCCATTCGGCCCCGGTGAACAGGGTGGGTTCGTCGCCGGCTTCGGCGAAGCGCCGGCACAGCGCGATCGCCGGGAACGCATGCCCGGGATCCGGCCCGGCGACCACGGCGACGCGCATCGTGCTTACCCTGCCACAGCGGCCGGTTGCCACGCGCCTACGCTGGCAAGATGACCGAGCTGACTGGGACAACCGTTGCGAACACCCGCACGGTCGAAGGATTCCTCAACGCCCTGCAGGACGCGGATTACGACGCCGCCGACGCCGCGCTGGCCGACGACCTCGTCTACGAAAACGTCGGCCTGCCCACCATCCACGGCCGGGCCCGGGCCATCAAGCTGTTTCGCCAGATGGAGGGGCGCGCCGCCTTCGAGGTGAAGATCCACCGCATCGCGGCCGACGGCGGCGCGGTGCTCACCGAACGCACCGACGCCTTGATCTTCGGCCCGCTGCGGCTGCAGTTCTGGGTGTGCGGTGTGTTCGAGGTGCAGAACGGGCGAATCACGTTGTGGCGCGACTACTTCGACTTCTTCGACATGCTCAAGGCCATCGCGCGCGGCCTGGCGGCGCTGGTGCTGCCGTCGCTGAAGGCGACGTTCTGATCCCCGGCGCCTAGCCGGTCCCCCGCAGCCCGCCGAGTTCGTCGAACGCCTGCGCCCAACCGACCAGGCGATCGGTCGCCCCGGCCAGTTCGGTGCGGTAATGCTGCGACGCGGCCGACCCGTCGCCGTTCGCCGATGACACCAATTGCGCTGCGGCGGTGACCATTTCGTTGTACTGGCGGACGCCGGCGCCCAGCTGCGCGGTGAACGCGTTGATGGTGGGCACCAGATACGACCGCGACTCGTCGCTGGCCTGCGCCGCGCGTTCCATCGACACCACCTGCGCGGCGGTGGACGCCATGGCCGCCGAGGTCCTGGTGGCGGCCGCGGTCAGGTCGCGGATCTCGGCGGTCGGCAACATCGCGCCCCGTTCGATCACGGCGATCAGCGAGGAAAACCCGCGCTCGGAGGCGCCCAGCGCGTACATCGCGGGGCGCGCCGCCGAACCCGGCGGCGGCAGCCGGCGCACGTTCGTGGTCCGCGGCGTCGGCAACGGCTCGGCCCGCAGCCAGCGATACCGCAGCAGCAACAGCGTCGCCGGGATGGCCATGAAAACCGCGACGCCGCCGGTGATTTCGAGCAGCAATGCGAACCAGCCCCAGGCCGCGAGCAGCATCGTCACCGCGGCCCAGAACACGCATCCGGCGCTGAAGATCAGGCCCCAGCGCAGCGCGCGGCGACGCCGCCGCAACTGCCGGGCGCGCGGGTCGGCGGCCGCGCTGATCCGGCGGGCCACCAGGTCGGACAGGTCGGCGGCGGTGGCCAGGCCGCGATGCAGCAGCGCGCGCCACGGACCGGGCTGCCCCGCTTTCACCGCCATCACACTTCGGCTACTGGCCAAGTGGCTTCTCGGGGACCGAGCCGCCGGCGCTCTCCGCCGGCGCGGGAGTGGCGGGCGTCGTCCCGGCGGCCGGCGTCCCACCGGTCGGCAGGGCCTCGCCACGCATCGAGGCGCGGATCTGCTCCAGCCGGGAATGTCCGGCCATCTGCACCCCGGCCTGCTCGACCTCGAGCATCCGGCCCTGCACCGAACCCTGCGCGAGCTCGGCGGCCCCGATCGCGTTCGCGTACCGGCGCTCGATCTTGTCGCGCACCTCGTCGAGGCTGGGGACGTTGCCGGGGGCGGCCAGATCGCTCATCGACTGCAGCGAGGCGCTCACCTGCTCCTGCATCTTGGCCTGCTCGAGCTGGCTGAGCAGCTTGGTGCGCTCGGCGATCTTCTGCTGCAGCACCATGGCGTTCTGCTCGACCGCCTTCTTGGCCTGCGCGGCCGCGCCCAGCGCCTGGTCGTGCAGCGTCTTGAGGTCTTCGACGCTCTGCTCGGCGGTCACCAGCTGGGCGGCGAACGCCTCGGCGGCGTTGTTGTACTCGGTGGCCTTCGCGGCGTCACCGGCCGCGGTGGCCTGGTCGGCCAGCGTCAACGCCTGACGCACGTTCACCTGCAGCTTCTCCACGTCCGCCAGCTGACGGTTGAGCCGCATCTCGAGTTGGCGCTGGTTGCCGATCACCTGCGCGGCCTGCTGGGTCAGCGCCTGGTGTGTGCGTTGCGCTTCCTCGATGGCCTGCTGGATCTGCACCTTGGGGTCTGCGTGCTCGTCGATCTTGGCGTTGAACAGCGCCGTGAGGTACTTCCACGCCTTGACGAACGGATTGGCCATGAGTTAGCTCCACCTTCGCTTCTTGAGGATCCGGATGGTCCCCGGATGGGCCTGAGGGACTCCGCGCCTGCCGCTCAATTTAGTGGGTCGGCGCCGATCGCCCCACCCCTTGAGCGGGATCGGTACCGCCGCTCAGGCCAGCGCCAACGACGCCACCGGCGGGATGACGACCTTGATGCTGGTGCCGCTCGCGCCGTCCGTGGCCGCGCCGACGGCCGCCCGCTCCTCGCTGGCCATCCGCTCGCCGGCGTGGGTGAGAACCGACGACAACGGGACGTCCAGCGCGTCGCAGATCGCGTTCAGCAGCTCGCTGGAGGGCTCCTTGCGGCCGCGCTCCACCTCGGACAGGTAACCGAGGCTCACCCGCGCCGAATCGGACACCTCGCGCAGCGTCCGGCCCTGTGTCGTGCGCGCCTCGCGCAGCACGTCGCCGATGACCTCTCGCACCAATGGCGGCATCCCGCCCTCCTTCGTCCAGTCGGCCCTGCGCGGCACGTACTCAGCTTGCCTCCGGCAGGTGCTCATTAGGTGAACGCCGACGGCGGTGGTCTGGTTCCCGTCGGATGCGCCGAAATCAGGCGGGCGTGCGGCGCACTTCCCGAACGGTCGACACGACATAGTCGATCCCGGTGATCACGGTCAGCACGACCGCCGCGCCCATCACCACCGCGGCGATCACCCGGAAGAGCCCCGGCGTTCCCGCCCACGGCAGTATGAACAATCCGATGGCCAGCACCTGCACCACGGTCTTGACTTTGCCGCCCCAGCTGGCCGGTATGACGCCGCGGCGGATGACGATCAGCCGCAGCACGGTGACCCCGAATTCGCGGGCCAGGATCAGCACCGTGACCCACCATGGCAGTTCGCCGAGCATGGAGAGCCCGATCAGCGCCGACCCCACCAGCGTCTTGTCCGCGATCGGATCGACGAATGCGCCGAATTCGGTCGCCATGCCGTAGTTGCGGGCCAGCAGGCCGTCCAGCCGATCGGTGATGCAGGCGGCCGCGAAGATGACGAAAGCCACCACGCGGAAACCGTTTTGGTGGCCGTCTCCGGCGAACAGCGCAAGCAGGAAGACGGGCACCAGCACGAGCCGCAACAGGGTCAACGTATTGGCGAGGTTGGCTATGTTCGCGCGGCCTACCATCGGACCCGTCTGCGGCTGCCCCGACACGGCAACAGAATAACGGTTGACCAGCGCACCCGTCCGTGATGTCGATACTGTTAGCCGTGAGCACAAGTCCGCAGCGCCCTCATCCGCTGGTTCGGCGCGCGCGAACGTCCGACGTGCCGGCCATCAAAAACCTGGTCGACACCTACGCGGGAAAGATCCTGCTGGAGAAGAACCTCGTGACGCTCTACGAGGCTGTCCAGGAGTTTTGGGTGGCCGAGCATGAGGGCCAGGTGGTCGGTTGCGGGGCGCTGCACGTGATGTGGTCGGACCTCGGCGAGGTCCGCACCGTCGCGGTCGCCCCGGCGCTGACCGGACACGGCATCGGCCACGCGATCGTCGACCGGCTGCTCGAAGTCGCCCGCGAGCTGCAGTTGAAGCGGCTGTTCGTGTTGACGTTCGAAACCGAGTTCTTCGCCCGGCATGGATTCACCGAGATCGAGGGCACGCCAGTCACCGCCGAGGTGTTCGAGGAGATGTGCCGCTCCTACGACATCGGCGTCGCGGAGTTCCTCGACCTGAGCTACGTCAAGCCGAACATCCTCGGCAACTCGCGGATGCTGTTGAGGCTCTAGTCCTCTGGATCGCCCCCGTCGGCGTCGGCGCCGCCCCGGATCAGGGCCAGCGTTCCGGCCAGTTCGTCGGGCTTGATCAGCACCTCGCGCGCCTTGGAGCCCTCCGAGGGCCCGACGATGCCGCGGGTCTCCATCAGGTCCATCAGCCGGCCGGCCTTGGCGAAACCGACGCGTAGCTTGCGCTGCAGCATCGACGTGGAGCCGAACTGGCTGGACACCACCAACTCGACGGCCTGCAGGAACACGTCCATGTCGTCGCCGATGTCGGGGTCGACGTCGGTGCGTTCGCCGGTGGGCTTGGCGGTGGTGACGCCGTCGGTGTACTCGGGTTCGGCCTGGTCCTTGCAGGCGGTGACGACGGCGTGGATCTCCTCGTCGGTGATGAAGGCGCCCTGCAGCCGGATCGGCTTGTTGGCGCCCATCGGCAGGAACAAACCGTCGCCCATGCCGATCAGCTTTTCGGCGCCGGCCTGGTCCAGGATGACGCGGCTGTCGGTCAGCGACGACGTGGCGAACGCCAGCCGCGACGGCACGTTGGTTTTGATCAGACCGGTGACCACGTCCACCGACGGGCGCTGGGTGGCCAGCACCAGGTGAATGCCTGCGGCGCGGGCCTTTTGGGTGATCCGCACGATGGCGTCCTCGACGTCGCGCGGCGCGGTCATCATCAGGTCGGCCAGCTCGTCGACGATCGCCACCACGTACGGGTAGGGCCGGTACTCGCGCTGGCTGCCCAGCGGCGCGGTGATGGCACCGGAGCGGACCTTCTCGTTGAAGTCGTCGATGTGCCGCACCCGGGACGCCTGCATGTCCTGGTAGCGCTGCTCCATCTCCTCCACCAGCCACGCCAGCGCGGCCGCCGCCTTCTTGGGCTGGGTGATGATCGGCGTGATCAGATGCGGAATGCCTTCGTACGGCGTGAGTTCCACCATCTTCGGGTCGATCAGGATCATCCTGACCTCTTCGGGGGTGGCGCGCGCCAGCAGCGATACCAGCATCGAGTTGACGAAGCTGGACTTACCCGAACCGGTCGAGCCGGCCACCAGCAGGTGCGGCATCTTGGCCAGGTTGGCCGAGATGAAGTCGCCCTCGATGTCCTTGCCGAGCCCGATCACCAGCGGGTGGTGGTCGCGCCGGGTCGACGGCGCGGTGAGCACGTCGGCCAGCCGCACCATTTCCCGGTCGGTGTTGGGCACCTCGATGCCCACGGCCGACTTGCCGGGGATGGGGGCCAGCATGCGGACGCTCTCGGTGGCCACCGCGTAGGCGATGTTCTTCTGCAGCGCGGTGATCTTCTCGACCTTCACCCCCGGCCCGAGCTCCACCTCGTAGCGGGTGACGGTGGGCCCGCGGGTGCAGCCGGTGACGGCCGCGTCCACCTTGAACTGGGTCAGTACCTCGGTGATGGCGTCGGCCATGACGTTGTTGGCGGCGCTGCGCTTCTTGGGCGGATCGCCCGCCACCAGCAGGCTCAGCGACGGCAGCGTGTAGGGGCCCTCGACGACCCGGTCCAGCTCGACGGTGTCGTGCTTGCCGGACCGGCCGCGCTTGCGGTCGCGCCGCGCACCTGGCTGAATTGCCGGCTCGGGCACGGTGGGGATGTCGTCCTGCAGCGCGGCCTGGGCGTCGTCGTCGGGCGACCACGCCGGCGGCGCCTCGTCCGGGACGGCGGGCGCGTCGTCGTAATAGTTGGCGGGCTCCGCCTCGGCGGTGTCGGCGAACTCGTCCGCGTAGTCGTAGGGCTCGTCGTCGTAGTCCTCGTCGACGAACCGGGTGTGGAACAGGTTGCGCATCACCACGGGCACTTCGCGGATGGTGGTGCCGGTGAGCAGCAACAGGCCGAACATGAAGCCGATGAACAACAAGGGCGCGGCGATCCAGGGTGTGAGCCCGTCCGAGAGCGGCCCGCCGATGGCGAAGCCGATGAAACCGGCCGCGCGCCGGCGCGCTTCGGGGTCTCCCGGCGAACCGGACCACAGGTGGCGCAGGCCGAGGACCGACAGCGTGATCAGGGTGGCGCCCAGGATCAGCCGCGGGCGCACCTCGGGGTTGGGCTCGGTGCGCATCAGGGTCACCGCCACCGCGGCGGTGGCGACCGGCAGCGCGAGCACACCCGCGCCGAGGAAGGTCCGCAGCAGCGTGTCGACCCAGGTGCCGACCGGTCCGGCGGCGTGGAACCACGAGCTCGCGACGACCACCACGGAAAAGCCCAGCAACAGCAGCGCGATGCCGTCGCGGCGGTGGCCGGGGTCGATGTCGTGGGCCCGCCCGATCGACCGGGCCGCGCCGCCGGTTCCCCGGGCGGCCATCAGCCAGACGGCGCGCGCTGCACGGCCGCAGGCGAGCCCGGCGCCGACCAGCGGCGCGTGGTTGCGCCGCCTGGCGGGCTTGCTGACCTTCTTGCGGGGCGCCGCCGGGCGCGCACCCCGGGACCCGCTGGCGCGCGAAGTGGCCTTTGACCTGCTCGTTCGGCTTCCGGAGCGGGCGGCGGTCTTACTGGGCATGACGGCAAGGGTAGTCGCAACGGCATCATCTACACCACCCGCCACACTGGTAACGGTCCGGCTTGTCGGGCATGGGTCCAATCGGCCGCCACATCGCGTGAGTAGGGTGACATTCGGTTGTGAGAAGTCGTGCTCGTCACCCACCCCCACCGCGCCCAGGAGGCCAGCAATGCCCGTTGTCGTCGTCGCCACCATGACCGTCAAACCCGAGTCGGTCGACACCGTCCGCGACATCCTGACCCGGGCGGTCGAAGAAGTGCACGACGAGCCGGGCTGCGAGATCTACTCGCTGCACCAGTCGGGCGAGACCTTCGTGTTCGTCGAGCAGTGGGCCGACGCCGAGGCGCTCAAGGCGCACAGCACCGCGCCGGCGGTCACCAAGATGTTCACCGCGGCCGGCGAACACCTGGACGGGCCCCCCGACATCAAGATGCTGCAGCCGGTCCCCGCGGGCGACCCGGCCAAGGGACAGCTGCGGCCCTGATGACCCGCTCGTCGGACGAAGCCCTGAAAGGGCCCTTGAAAGGGAGAGTCGCCTTCATCACCGGCGCCGCGCGCGGTCAGGGCCGCGCGCACGCGGTGCGACTGGCCGCCGACGGCGCAGACATCATCGCCGTCGACCTGTGCGACCAGATCGCCAGCGTCCCCTACTCGCTGGCCACGCCGGACGACCTGGCGGCCACCGTGAAGCTGGTGGAAGACACCGGCGCCCGCGTCGTCGCCCGGCAGGGTGACGTCCGCGACCGCGACTCGCTGTCGGCGGCGCTGCAGGCGGGCCTGGACGAGTTCGGCCGCCTGGACATCGTGGTGGCCAACGCGGGGATCGCCCCCATGCAATCCGGTGACGACGGCTGGCGCGACGTCATCGACGTCAACCTGACCGGCGTCTACCACACCATCAAGGTCGCGATACCCACGATGGTCAAGCAGGGCACCGGCGGTTCGATCGTGCTGATCAGTTCGAGCGCGGGGCTGGCCGGGGTCGGCAGCCCGGACGCCGGTTCGGTCGGCTACGCCGCGGCCAAGCACGGGGTGGTCGGGCTGATGCGCGTCTACGCGAATCTGCTTGCCGGGCAGATGATCCGGGTCAATTCAATCCACCCATCCGGGGTCGAGACACCGATGATCAACAACGAGTTCACCCGCGAATGGCTGGCCAAGATGGCCGCCGGGACGGACACACCGGGAGCCATGGGCAACGCCATGCCGGTCGAGGTGCTCGACGTCGAGGACATCGCCAACGCGGTGGCGTGGCTGGTGTCCGACCAGGCGCGCTACATCACCGGCGTAACCTTGCCGGTCGACGCGGGATTCCTGAACAAGTAGTCGTCATGGCACGAAACCCGGTTGCGCAGACTGCATTTGGCCCGATGGTGCTCGCCGCCGTCGAGCAGAACGAGCCGCCCGGGCGCCGCCTGGTCGACGACGACTTCGCCGAGCTCTTCCTGCCCGGCCCGCTGCGGTGGCTGGTCGGGGCGACCCGGTTCGCGCCGGTTCGCCGGCTGATGATCCGCGGCTCGGAGTTCACCGGTCCGGGATTGTGGGCAAACCTGGCCTGCCGCAAGCGGTTTATCGCCGACAAGCTCAAGGAGTCGATCGACGACATCAACGCCGTCGTCATCCTCGGGGCGGGGCTGGACACCCGCGCCTACCTGTTGACGCGGCGGGTGCGCATCCCAGTGTTCGAGGTCGATCTGCCGGTGAACGTCGCCAGGAAGTTCAAGACGGTGCGCCGGGTGCTCGGCGAGCTGCCGCTGTCGGTGCGGTTGGTGGCGTTGAACCTCGAGCACGACGACCTGCTCACCTCGCTCGCCGAGCACGGCTATCGCACCGACTACCGGGTGTTCTTCATCTGCGAAGGCGTCACCCAGTACCTCACCGAGGCGACGGTGCGGCGCACGCTGGACGGGCTGCGCGCGACCGCACCCGGCAGCCGTTTGGTGTTCACCTACGTCCGTAGGGATTTCATCGACGGCACCAACCGGTATGGCACCCGCACGCTGTATCGCACCGTGCGCCAGCGGCGCCAGCTGTGGCGTTTCGGGCTGCAGCCCGACGAGGTCGAGGCGTTCCTGGGCGGGTACGGCTGGCGGCTGGTGGAGCAGGCCGGGCCCGACGAGCTCGCCCAGCGCTATGTCGAGCCCACCGGCCGCAAACTCAAAGCCTCGCAACTGGAGTGGTCGGCCTACGCCGAGAAGATCTAGACCTCGATGACGGTCGGCACGATCATCGGCTGCCTGCGGTAGGTCTCGCCCACCCATTTGCCGACGGTGCGCCGCACGCCCTGGGCGATGCGGCTCGGATCGGTGATGTTCTCGGCCAGCAGCGCTTCCAGCTCCGCCTCCACCCTGCGCACCGCGGGCTCGAGCGCTTTGGGATCCTCGGAGAATCCGCGCGATTGCAGGTGCGGCGGGGCGACCGGACGCCCGGTGCCGCGCGCGACCACCACGGTCACCGCCACGAAACCCGACGACAGAATGAGCCGCTCGCCCAACGTGATGTCGCCGACGTCGCCGTTGATCAGGCCGTCGACGAACATCTTGCCGACCGGCACCGCGCCGGCGATCGAGGCCTTGCCCGCGACCAGGTCGACGCTCACCCCGTTCTCGGCCAGCAGGATCGACTCCTCCGGCACGCCGGTGCGGGCCGCCAGTTTGGCGTTGGCGCGCAGCATGCGCCACGTCCCGTGCACCGGCATGACGTGACGCGGCCGAATCCCGTTGTACAGGAACAACAATTCCCCGGCGTACGCGTGGCCCGAAACATGCACGCGCGCTTGGGCATTGGTGACGACGCGGGCCCCGATCTTGGCGAGTTCGTCGATGACGCCGTAGACCGCTTCCTCGTTGCCCGGGATCAGCGACGACGCCAACACCACCAGGTCACCCGCGGTCAGCGTGATGCTGCGGTGCTCGCCGCGCGACATCCGCGACAGCGCCGACATCGGTTCGCCCTGGGTGCCGGTGGTGATCAGCACCACCTTCTCGGGCGGCATCATCTCGGCGGCGCCGATGTCGATCACGTCCGAATCGGCCACCCGCAAAAAGCCGAGCTCGCGGGCGATGCCCATGTTGCGCACCATGGATCGGCCGACGAACGATACCCGCCGGCCCAAAGCGACTGCCGCATCGATGATCTGCTGCACCCGGTCCACGTTGGACGCGAAGCACGCCACGATCACCCGGCCGTCGGCGCCGCGGATCAAACGGTGCAGCGTCGGGCCCACTTCGCTTTCCGACGGCCCGACGCCTGGATGCTCGGAATTGGTTGAGTCACAAAGGAAAAGGTCCACCCCGGCGTCGCCGAGCCGGGACATGCCGGGCAGGTCGGTGGGCCGCCCGTCCAGCGGAAGTTGGTCGAGCTTGATGTCGCCGGTGTGCAGAATCGTCCCCGCGCCGGTGTGTACCGCGATCGCCAGCGCGTCGGGGATGGAGTGGTTGACGGCGAAGTACTGGCATTCGAACACGCCGTGGGTGCTCTTCTGCCCCTCGGCCACCTCGACGAACACCGGCTTGAGGCGGTGCTCGCGGCACTTCGCCGCGACCAGCGCCAGCGTGAACTTCGAACCGACCACCGGGATGTCGGGGCGCAGCTTGAGCAGGAACGGAATGCCGCCGATGTGGTCCTCGTGGGCGTGGGTGAGCACCAGCGCCTCGATGTCGTCGAGCCGGTCGGAGATGTGACGCAGATCCGGCAGGATCAGATCGACGCCGGGCTCGTCGTGGGTGGGGAACATCACCCCGCAGTCGACGATCAACAGCCGGCCCAGGTGCTCGAAAACCGTCATGTTGCGGCCGATTTCGCTGATGCCGCCAAGAGCGGTGACCCGCAACCCTCCCGCGGCCAAGGGGCCTGGCGGGGCGAGGTCTACATCCACTTCTCGGAAACCCCTCCGGTCACCGCAGCACCGAGGCCGCGCGCATATCGGCGGCCAACGCGTCGAGTTGTTCTGGCGTCGCGGGCATTTGCGGCAACCGCGGATCGCCGACCTCGATGCCCTGCAGGCGCAGGCCCGCCTTGGACATCGTCACACCACCCAGGCGGGCCATCGCGTCACACAGCGGGGCGACGGTGGCGTTGATCTTGCGGGCGGTGGCGATGTCTCCGGAGCTGAACGCGGACAACATTTCCCGCAGCTGTCCGGCCGCCACGTGAGAAATCACGCTGATGAATCCGGTGGCGCCCATGGCCAGCCACGGCAGGTTCAGCGCGTCGTCGCCGGAGTAGTAGGCCAGGCCGGTCTCGGCGATGATCTGGCCACCGCTGTGCAGGTCGGCCTTCGCGTCCTTGATCCCGACGATGTTCGGGTGGGCGGCCAGCGCACGGATGGTCTCGGGCTGGATCGGTATCACCGAACGCGGTGGGATGTCGTAGAGCAGCACCGGCAGCTCGGTCGCGTCGGCGACGGTGGTGAAGTGGGCGATCAGCCCGCTCTGCGGCGGCTTCGAGTAGTACGGGGTGACCACCAGCAGGCCGTGCGCGCCCTCGGCCGCACAGGTCTTGGCCAGCCGGACGCTGTGGGCGGTGTCGTACGTGCCCGCGCCGGCGATGACGCGGGCCCGGTCGCCGACCGCCTCCAGCACGACGCGCAGCAGCTCTCGCTTCTCGTCGTCGGTGGTGGTCGGGGACTCGCCGGTGGTTCCGGAGATCACCAGCCCGTCGCAGCCCGCGTCGATCAGGTGATTGGCCAGCTGGGCGGCCGCGGCGGTATCAACGGAGCCGTCCGGGCGAAACGGTGTGACCATCGCGGTCAGCACAGTTCCCAACCGCGCTGGGGCGTCGAATCCGACCGTGCTCACGGTGTTCAGGTTACCTGGCGCCAGCAAGGTATTTAGCACCCACGTGGACGCGCGTCGACGCGCGTCGGCGGCTCAGGCCTCGGTGGCCAGCGGGCTGGTCGCGACCTCCGTGCCGTCGGCCAGCGTGGAGATCTCGAAGTCGGCGAACACCGCGGGCGCCACGCCCGCCAGCTGGCGCAGGCACTCGATGGCGAGCCGGCGGATTTCCACGTCGGCGTGCTCGCTGGCGCGCATGGCGATGAAGTGCCGCCACGCCCGGTAGTTGCCGGTCACGACGATGCGGGTCTCGGTCGCGTTGGGCAGCACGGCGCGGGCGGCCTGGCGGGCCTGCTTGCGCCGCAGCACCGCATTCGGCTGGTCGGCGAACTTCGCCTCGAGTTTCGCCAGCAGCTCGGTGTAGGTGGCGCGGCTGGCGTCGGCGGCCGCGGCCAGGATCTGCTGCAGTTCCGGATCGTCTTCCATGCCCGGCGGCACGACGACGTGCGAGTCCTTCTCCGGGACGTAGCGCTGGGAGAGCTGCGAGTAGGAGAAGTGCCGGTGGCGGATCAGCTCGTGCGTCAACGACCGCGAGACGCCGGTGATGTAGAACGACGCGCTCGCGTGCTCGAGCACCGAGAAGTGGCCGACGTCGATGATGTGCTTGATGTAGCCGGCGTTGGTCGCGGTCCTTGGGTTGGGCTTCGACCAGCTTTGATAGCAGGCCCGGCCGGCGAACTCCACCAGCGCGGGGCCGCCGTCGGCGTCGGTGCTCCACGGCACGTCCGGGGGCGCCAAGAAGTCGGTCTTGGCGATCAGTTGCACGCGCAGCGGCGCGATCTCGGCCACGGCGCTCACCTTAGCCCGGCGACGATGCGCGCCGCGGAGTGGCGCGAGGAGGAGCCGGGCAATCAGCCGCAGGCGTGCCGGGCGGATCGGCGTCTGTGACCCGCACCTTGCCGCGGATCAGCAGCGGCAGCAGCGCGTCGCGCAGCCCCGACAACCGCGCGCTTTCGGTGCGGCGCGCGTGACACAGCGCACCCAGCCCGGTGAGCGTGCGCAGCGCCTCGGGGCTCAACCGCCGCACGTCGGAGACCAGCACGTCCAGCAGGTCGCGCGGCTGAATTCGCTGATGGCTGCCGGAGGTGCCGGCGACCCGCCGCTGCAGCCGGCGCGAGACGTCGGGTTGCCGCAGCGCCGACCACAGCGCCGAGGAATCGATGCCGACCGGGACCAGCACGACGAACTCTGTGCTGGCCACCGCCATGTCGGACGGCAGGCCCACCACATTCCAGATCCGCGGGATCCGCGGGTTCAGCTTGGCGAACAGGACGCACGACTGGGTCAGCAGGAGCTTGGCGCTGCGCACCTCCGCGGCGGGGACCAGGCAAGGTTTCGCCCCGTCGTCGAACGCCGGGAGGCTGAAGTGGGCGACGCGAGCGTCGAACTCGCTGACGCTCGCCGTCGACCGGGTGGCCAGGCTCGACAGCCGCACCCGATCCGGCGCCGATTCCGCGAGGGCGACCATCAAGCGTTCCGCCGTGTCGATCACCCGGTCGTTGGCGGCGATCTTGTCGTCGAATGCGCCCAGCAGTTCGGCAATCCGCCGCCGTTCGCGCGCGGCGACGGTCCACACCGGAACGTCGTGCAGGATTCTCTGGTTGAGCAGCGGCTGCCCCGACCCGGATCGATGATCGGCCAGGCGGCAGGTCTGCATGGCGTAATACCAATACCGGGTCTCTCGCGGGTCTTTGGCGCGGCACACCAGCGCGTTCTCGGTCACCCAGACATCGGAGTCGCAATAGCGCAGGCTGCCGCAGTACGACCCGACGCGCCCCAGCACGATCAACGGCCCGGTGGCGTTGTGCGCGGCGGCGTAGCCGATCGCGCCGTTGGCGCCGTAGACGGGGACGCTCCCGTCGGAGTCTCGCGGCGGGGCGCCGCTTCCGGTGCTGAAGTCGAGGTGCTCGCCCAGGACGCTCTTCACCGCAGCCGCTTCACCTGTTGGCGCACCACGGTTTCCGCCCGGGCCGAGTCGTCCAGCGCGGCCAGCAGGTCGCCGGTCAGCCGCGCGATCTTGTCGGCGGCGGGTTCACCGTCGTCGGGCGCGGTGGGCGCGTCCACATACCGTCCCGGCGTCAGCGGGTAGCCCGCGGCCCTGACGGCCTCCACCGGAACGGACTGACAAAAGCCCGGAACGTCTTGATAGCTGAGGCCTTTGGCGAGCGCCGACGCGGTGCCCGACCACGCGTGGTAGGTGTCGGCGATCCGGGCGATCTCCTCGCGGGTCAGGGCGCGCTCGGCCCGATCCACCAGGTAGCCCAGGCCGCGCGCGTCGACGAACAGCACCTGGGCCGACCGGTGCGCCTTGTCGGTGGCGAAAAACCACACGCACACCGGTATTCCGGTGCTGCGAAACAGCTGCGCGGGCAGCGCGACCACGCACGACACCAGGTCCGCGTCGACGATCCGGGCCCGGATGCCGCCCTCGCCCATCGCGTTCGACGACATCGAGCCGTTGGCCATCACCACGCCGGCCGCACCGCCCGGGGCCAGCTTGGACAGGATGTGTTGAATCCAGGCGTAATTCGCGCTACTCGCGGGCGGAACACCGAAGCGCCAGCGCGGGTCGGCCTCGTCTCGGGCCCAATCCTTGATGTTGAAGGGCGGATTGGCCAGCACGTAGTCCATCTGCACGCCGGCGTGCAGATCGACGGCGAGCGTGTCGGCGCACCGCGGGCCCAGGCCCGCGTGGTCGATGCCGTGCACGGCGAGGTTCATCTTCGCCATCCGCCAGGTCTGCTCGACGCTTTCCTGTCCGTAGAGGGTGACTTTCGCCGGATCGCCGTCGCGTTCGGCGATGAAGTGTTCGGTCTGCACGAACATCCCTCCCGAGCCGCAGCACGGGTCATACACCCGGCCGCCGGTCGGTTCGAGCACCTCGACGAGCAGCCGCACCACGCTGGGCGGGGTGAAGAATTCGCCGCCCCGCCGGCCTTCCGCGCGGGCGAAATTGCCGAGGAAGTATTCGTACACCTCGCCCATCAGGTCCCCCGCCCGCCCGCCGCCGTCGCCGATTCGCGCGCCGTCGAGCACGGTCACCAGCTCGGCGAGCCGACGCGGGTCGAGGTTTTCGTATAGCCGGGGCAGCGTCCCGGCCAGCGCCGGGTTCGCCGTCATCACGGCGTCCATCGCGTCGTCGGCCAGGCGGCCGAGCTCGCCGGATCCAACGTTGTCCGCCAACGCTTTCCAGTGCGCTTCGGAGACGCGCTTGAGGAACACCAATCCCAGGATCACGTCCTTGTACTCGCCGGCCGACAGTGAGCCGCGCAGCTTCTCGGCCGCCTTCCACAGCGTGGCCTTGAGCTCCTTGGACGTCGACGCCGGCATCAGCTGACCCGCTTGGCCGCCGCGCGTAGCTCGCCGGACAGATCGCCGGGCCCGGCGACGCTGAAACCGCCCAGGCCCAGCCAGGACGCCATGGATTCGAGCTCACCGGCCAGCGCCGCGGCCACGCGGGCCCTGGGCACGTCGGGCTCGCCGAAAGCGCCCAGGACCCGCAGCGAATCGGCGGCGCGGTCGGCCTTGAGGTCGACCCGCGCCACCAGCCGCCCGTCCATCAACAGCGGCCACACGTAGTAGCCGTACTGCCGCTTGGCGGCGGGTGTGTAAATCTCTATGCGGTAATGGAATTCGAACAATCGCTCGACGCGCGGGCGGAAGAAGATGAGCGGGTCGAACGGGCACAGCAGCGCGGTGCCGCGGTCGGCGCGGGGCACGGTGCGGCCCGCCCGCAGGTGGGCCGGTGCCGACCACCCGTCGACGTCGACCGGCTCGATGTCACCGGTGGCCACCAACGCGGCGATCGCCGGCTTGACCTGCTGGGCCGACAGCCGGAAGTAGTCGCGGATGTCGGCCTCGGTGCCCACGCCCAGCGCGGTGGCGGCCCGCAGGGTGAGCTCCCGGATCGCCTCGTCGTCGTCGACCTCGCGGGCCAGCACGGCGGCCGGCAGCACCCGCTCCACCAGGTCGTAGTGGCGAGCGAAGCCCACCCGGGTGGCGGTGGTGAGCACTCCGGCGGAAAACAGCGCCTCGGCCACCCACTTGGTGTCGCTGCGCGTCCACCAGGTGCCCTTCTTGCGCCGCGGCTCGGCGGCCAGGTGCGCTTCGATCTGCCCCGCCGTGCTCGGTCCGAGCTCGGCGATGGCGGCGACGATCTCGTCGGCCAGCCGCGGGTTGGCCTTGACGATGTGGGTGCCCCACCGGCCGTGGGAGTACTGGCGCATCCGCCAGCGCAACAGCGGCCAGTCCTCGACGGCCATCAGCGCGGCCTCGTGCGCCCAGTACTCCGCCAGCAGCCGCGACGACCGCGGGCCCCAGGCGGCGCGGTCGAGCACGTCACGGTCGTAGGGGCCCAGCCGGCTGAACACCGGAGCATAATGCGCGCGCACCGCCACCGAAACCGAATCAAGTTGCAGCACTTGAATTCTGGAGATCAGCCGCTTCAAGTGCGCGCGGGTGATCTCGCCACCGGGGCGGGGCTCGGTAAATCCTTGGGCCGCAACGGCTATCCGCCGGGCTTGAGCGGCCGATAGCCTGCGGGTCGACACGGCGCCGAGAATACCGGTCGTGTCCGACGCTCCGCGTTAGGACGCTGAGCCGGCGCTGACTTTCTCGTCCAACCGCACCACGGAATCCGTCTCGGACGCATTCTTCTGTTCCTCGTAGGCGGAATCGAGCGCGTCCGGAACCGACTTCAGGTCGCGGTAGACGCCCATCAACTGCTCGAGAATCCTGATCCGTTGCCGGCTCGCCTCGTCCACCGCCCGTCGGGCCTCGTCACGATCCCGATCGGCCTTCTCCCTCGCCTCGGCGAGAAGCCGCTCACGCGCCTGCTCGGCGTCATCGCGCAGGCTGGCCAGCTCGGCCTCCAGCCTTTCCTTGGTCTCCTGATACTCGGCTTCCATGGCTTCGCGCTGCGCGGCCATGTCCGCCAACATCTGCTCGCGTTTGCGCTGGGTTTCCTCGGCCTCGGCCTCGGCAGCCGCGATCACCGCATCCGCCTCGGCCCGCGCCTCGGCATGCATCTCGGCCACCTCGTCGACCGCGCGGCTCAGCATCTTGGCCATCCGCTGTTGCACCGCGTGCGGCGACGGCGAGGTGTCCGTGAGCAGGGCCACCTCCTTGCGCAGCGCGGCCGTCTGATCGCCGGATTCCTGCAGCCGGGCCCGTAGGCTGTCGACGTCGTCGAGCAGCAGCTGCTGCTTGGTGGTCAGCATCTCGATGTGAGCATCAACCGCGGCCGCGTCGTAGCCCATGAATTTTCGAGAGAACGTCTTCACGGGTTCGGTTTTCACTGCCAGATTCCCCCTTCTCTCCGAACGCCTGGTTGACGCTGTGCGACCCGCCCCTGGGTCCGAGTATGTCAGGTCAGGCCGTGGGCGCGAACGGGTGCGCGGAGAGCCGGCGGTAGCTGTGGAACCGGTACCGCAGCCCCGAGCGGCTGGCCAGCCACTCCCCCGTTTCGCCCACCCAAGTGTCGTCCAGCGTCGGCGCCAGCGCATCGTCGTCGTCGCGCCGCAAATCGATTTCGATCTCGGTGACCTCGCAGCGGGTGGCGTACGGCAGCGCCAGCAAATAAATCTGCTCGCCGCCGATGACCCACGCCTCGGGTCCGTCCGCGCCGTGGGCCAAGGCCTCGTCCAGGGTCCCGGCCACCTGCGCCCCGTCGGCGACGAAACCGGCGTCGCGGGACAGGACGATGTTGCGCCGCCCCGGCAGCGGGCGCACCTTCGCCGGTAACGAGTCCCAGGTCCGCCGGCCCATGATCACCGGGTGTCCGATGGTCACCTCTTTGAACCGGGAAAGATCTTCCGGCACGTTCCAGGGGATGTCGCCACCGCGCCCGATGACGCCGGAGGTCGACTGAGCCCACACCAGGCCCACCTCGGTCATACGCGCTACTCCTTGATCCCGGCCTGCATGCCGCCCGAGCCGGCCCGATGGCCGGCGCGCGTCATACCGCGACTGGGGCTTTGATCGCCGGATGTGGGTCGTAGTTCTTTACGACGACATCGTCGTAGGTGTAATCGAAAATCGAATCCCGAGCGCCCAGAACGAGTTCCGGGTACGGCCGGGGCTCGCGGCTCAGTTGCAGCCGCACCTGCTCGACATGGTTGTCATAGATGTGGCAGTCCCCGCCCGTCCACACGAACTCGCCGACCGCGAGACCGGACTGGGCGGCCATCATGTGCGTCAGCAGCGCATAGCTGGCGATGTTGAACGGCACACCCAGGAACAGGTCGGCGCTGCGCTGGTAGAGCTGGCAGCTCAGCCGCCCGTCGGCCACGTAGAACTGGAAGAACGCGTGACACGGCGGCAGCGCCATCCGCGGGATCTCGCCGACGTTCCACGCCGACACGATGATGCGCCGCGAGTCGGGGTCGGTGCGCAGCAGGTCGAGGGCCGCGCTGATCTGATCGACGTGCTCGCCAGACGGCGTCGGCCAGGACCGCCACTGCACGCCGTAGACCGGCCCGAGATCGCCTGTGCTGCTTGCCCATTCGTCCCAGATGGTGACGCCGTGCTCGTGCAGCCAGGCGACGTTGGAGTCGCCGCGCAGGAACCACAGCAGTTCGTAGATCACCGACTTGAGGTGCACCTTCTTGGTGGTGAGCAGCGGGAAGCCGGCCGCCAGGTCGTAGCGCAGCTGCTGTCCGAACAGGCTGCGGGTCCCGGTGCCGGTGCGGTCGGATTTGGCCGTTCCCTGATCGAGCACCAGGCGGAGCAAGTCCTCGTAGGGCGTCGGGATCGGCACGCCGCCAGAATACGTCCAAGCCCGCGGAGTAGAACGGGTGCCATGCCGAACATCATCGACGTCGTCACCACCCCCGATGGCACCTGCACGGTGCACCTGTTCACCCCCGAGGGCCCGGAATCCCAAGTCCCGTGGCCCGGCGTGGTCATGTATCCCGACGCCGGCGGCGTCCGCGAGACGTTCCAGCAGATGGCCGCCAAGCTGGCCGGCTTCGGCTACACCGTGCTGCTGCCCGACGTCTACTACCGCACCGCCGACTGGGCGCCGTTCGACATGGCGACCGTGTTCAGCGACAAGAAGGAGCGCGGCCGCCTGTTCTCGATGATCGGCAGCGTCACCCCGGACCGGATGGCCGCCGACGCCGGCGCGTTCTTCGATTACCTGGCCGCCCGCCCCGAGGTGAGCGGCGAGCGATTCGGGGTGTGCGGTTACTGCATGGGCGGCCGGACGTCCCTGCTGGTGGCCGGGCGGGTGCCCGACCGGGTGGCCGCGGCGGCGTCCTTCCACGGCGGCGGCCTGGTGACCGACACCGAGGACAGCCCGCACCTGTTGGCCGATCGGATCAGCGCGACGGTGTACGTGGGCGGCGCCCAGAACGACGCGTCGTTCACCGCCGGCGACGCCGAGCAGCTCGACAAGGCGCTGACGGCGGCCGGCGTCGAGCACACCATCGAGTGGTATTCGGCCGGCCACGGATTCGCGGTTCCGGACAACGCGCCCTACGACGCCGCCGCCGCCGAGCGGCATTGGGACGCGATGACGGAGCTGTTCGCAGCGAAGCTACCGCGTTAGCGCGGTCATCAGCAGCGTCGCGGCCACCGCGGTGCCGTCGGTGCGGATCGTCGCGGCGACCGATTTCGCCCGCGCGCGCATCTGGTCGGTCAGGACCGCCCTGAGCGCGGTCGACAGCGACTCGGTGGTGGGTGCGGGCCCGTCGTGGGCGGCGCCGATGCCCAGTTCGCGCACCCTTGCGGCCCAGTAGGGCTGGTCGGCGCCCTGGGGCACCACCACCTGCGGCGCGCCCGCCCGGGCGGCAGTCGTCGTGGTGCCAGCCCCGCCGTGGTGCACCACGGCGGCGACCCGCGCGAACAGCGCCTGGTGGTTGACCTCGCCGACGGCCAGGCAGTCGTCCCGGTCGTCGATCGGCGCCAGGTCGGCCCAGCCGCGCGAGACCACGGCGCGGCGGCCCTGGGCGCGGACCGCCTCGATGGCCGTCCGGGCGGCGTCTTGCGAGGCGCGCATCGGCATGCTGCCGAAGCCGACATAGACCGGCGGTGCGCCCGCGTCGAGGAACGCGACCAGCTGGTCCGGCAGCGGGCGCTGGTCGCGCAGCAGCCAGGCGCCGGTTTGCACGACGTCCAGGTCGGCGGGCCGCCACGGGTCCAGGATGGGATCGGTCGCCAACCACGGGCGGTCGGTCAGCGCGTAGTCGCGCAGGTTGTCCAGTGGCGGCAGTCCGAGGGCCGCCCGATGGTCGTTGAGCGTCGCACCGAACGGTTCCTGCATGTGCCGGGCGTCGACTTGCCAGAGCACCCGGTTGTCGACCGTGCCGGGCGGGAACGGTCCGTTGGCGTAGGTCGGCGGCGGGTGGTGCGGCGACGGCACGATGGTGGGCTGGTAACTGACGTAGACGTAGTGAATCCCCCGGCTCTCGGCCACCGATCGGGCGGCCGCGGCGGCCGGCGGGAAGCCGGCCACCACCAGCGCATCGCAGCCCTCGGCCGCGGCGGCCACGGCGTCGAACTGCACGGCGATCAGGCCGTCCAGCTGCCGGCGCAGGTCCGCCTCGGACGGCAGCGGCCCGGTCTTCATCGCGCGCAACGAGGCGCCGAACGGCAGCAGCGGGACGTCGGCGCGGGCCAGCAGCTCGGCGAATTCGGCGTCCGGTGGCGCGCTCACCCGCGCGTCAACGCCGAGCGCCCGCAGGTGCGCCGCGAGCGCGGCGAGCGGCTCGACGCCGCCGCGCGAGTCGTACGCCGACAGCAACACCCGCATTCGCGCCACTCCCACCTGGTTGGTCGGCAAACTCTATCGTCGGCGCGGGCGCCCGGGGCGACGACCGCGGTGGCGCCGAAGATCAGAACGCGGGCAGGTCCACCAATTCGGCCAGGCGGGCGCGGTGACGGTAGGCGGTGCCGAACGCCAATTGGTCGCTCTTGGCCCGCTTGAGGTACAGGTGCGCGGGATACTCCCAGGTCATCCCGATCCCGCCGTGCAGCTGCACGCACTCCTCGGCGGCGTGCACGGCGACGTCGCTGCAGTAGGCCTGCGCGACGGCCGCCGCGGCGTCCGCGTCGGGGTCGCCGGCGGCGCAGGTGTCGGCCGCGTAGCGGGCCGCGGCGGCGGCCGCCCCGACCTCGAACCACAGGTCGGCCAGCCGGTGCTTGATCGCCTGGTAGGAGCCGATCGTGCGGCCGAATTGCCTGCGCTCTTTCGCGTAGGCCAGCGTGGTCTCGAAGCACCATTGGGCCAGCCCGAGTTGCTCGGACGCCAGCAGGGCCGCACCGGTCCGGATGGCTTCGGTGACCGGCTCGTCGCCCGCCCCGACCCGCGACGACGGTGATCCCGAAAATGACACGGCGGCAAGGGGTCTGGTCATGTCCAGCGCGAGCGCCGGGGAGATCTGGACGCCCGGCGCGTCGCGGGCGACGGTGTGCAGCTCGAGCCCGTCGCCCCCGGCGACCGGGACCACCAGCACATCGGCGGCATCCGCGCCGGCCACGCTGGTGACCGACCCGCTCAGCCCGTCGGCGCTTCCGCCGACGCCCGTGATCGGGTCGCACGGTGCGCTCGACAGCGGCACCACCAACGCCGCCGTCAGCTCGCCCCGGGCCAGCGCCGACACGGTCTCGGTGTCACCGGCGCGAAGCAGCGCGATGGTGGCGAGGATCGCGCTGGACAGGAACGGCACCGGGGCGACGGCCCGGCCGATCTCCTCCATCACCACGGCGGCCTCGCGGGCGCTCGCGTCGGCCCCGCCCAGCGACTCGGGAACCAGCAGGCCTGCCACGCCGAGTTCGGCGGCCAGGGTGCGCCACACGCCCGAGAAGTCTTGCGGTTGCTGGTCATAGAGGCGCGCCACCGATTCGGGTGGGCACCGCTCGGCGAACAGCTGACGGACGCCGGCCCGCAACGCCTCTTCGGTGTCGGTGTACAGCAGGTCGCCGGTGTGCGCGCTCATCGGGGCAGGTCCTTCCAGGCGGCGTCCTTGTCGACACGGTGTTCACCCGGCAGGCCGAGGATCCGCTCGGAGATGGTGTTGCGCAGGATTTCTGACGTACCGCCCTCGATCGAATTGCCGCGCGCCCGCAGGTAGCGGTAGCCGGGGCCGCGACCGACCAGGTCGACCGTCTCGGGCCTGCGCAGGGTCCAGTCGTCGTAATACAGGCCGGCTTCGGCGTGCAGCTCGATCTCGAAGCCCGAAATCGCCTGTGCCAGCTTGGCGAACGCCACCTTCATGCCGGCCCCCTCGGGGCCGGGCTGACCGGTGGCCGCCTGTTGCCGCAACCGTTCGCCGGCCAGCCGCAGGACCTCCGCCTCGACCCACAGCCGCATCAGCTGGTCGTGCATCGCGGGGTTACGCAGTGCGGGCTCGTCTCGCCAGGCCTCGGTGACCTTGCCGATGTGGCCGCCTTCCCGGGGAACACCGGCGCGCGACCCGATCGCGACGCGTTCGTTGTTCAGCGTGGTGGTGGCGACCCGCCAGCCACCGCCCTCCGGTCCGAGCCGGTTGGCATCGGGCACCCGGACGTCGGTGAGGAACACCTCGTTGAATTCGGCCTCGCCGGTGATCTGGCGCAACGGCCGGATGTCGACACCCGGTTGCGTCAGGTCGCACAGAAAATAGGTCAGCCCTTGGTGTTTGGGCACGGCCGGATCGGTCCGGGCGACCAGGATGGCCATCTGCGCGTGTTGCGCCTGTGAGGTCCACACCTTCTGCCCGTTGACAATCCAGTCGTCACCGTCGCGCACGGCACGGGTGGCGACCCCGGCCAGGTCGGATCCGGCGCCCGGCTCACTGAACAGCTGGCAGTAGATCTGCTCACCGGTGAACAACGGGCGCAGGAACTTTCGCTTCTGCTCGTCGGTGCCGAACGCCGCGATCGTCGGCGCCGCCATGCCCATGCCGATGTAATTCTTGCGGGTGCCGCCCACCGGCGCGCCAGCCGCGGCCAGCCGGGCATCGACGCGCTCCTGGGCGGTGCGCGGCAGATCCAGCCCGCCGAAACCGTGCGGCAGGTGCACCCAGGCCAGCCCCGCATCGTATTGCGCGCCAAGGAAATCCCGTGGGTCGCTGGTCGCCGGATCGTGCTCGTCGAGCAGTGCCTGCACCCGCGCGTCCAGGTCGGCGGTGTCGACGGCGGTCATTGCCCGCCGCCCGGCGCGGACTGGAATCCCTGCGCGGCGCCCAGCAACAGGCCACCGTCGATCACCATGGTCTCGCCGGTGATCCAGCTGGCCGCGTCGGAGACCAGGAAGGCCACCGCCGCGGCCACGTCGATCGGTTCACCGATGCGCCCGAGCGCGATCGATGACGCCAGCGGGTCCTCGTGGTCCTTCCAGAGCGCCTCGGCGAGCCGGGTGCGCACCACACCCGGGCATATCGCGTTGACCCTGATGCGCGGCGAAAGTTCCAGCGCCAGTTGCTTGGTGACGTGGATCAGCGCGGCCTTGGTGGCGTTGTACATGCCCATCGCCGGCGACTGATGCAGGCCTCCGATGGAGGCCGTGTTGACGATCGTCCCGCCATGCTCGCCCATCCACGACTTGACCACGAGCGACGTCCACAGCAGCGGGGCCCACAGGTTGACGTCGAAGATCTTGGTGAACCGGGCGTGATCCTGCTCGATCAGCGGACCGTATGCCGGGTTGGTTCCGGCGTTGTTGATCAGGATGTCGGCGGAGCCGAACCGCTCCAGCGTGAGCTCCACGCAGCGGCGCGCCGCGTCCTCGTCGACCGCGTGGGCGCCCACCCCGAGGGCGTTCTTCCCCACCTGGGCGGCGGCCTCGTCGGCGGCCTCCTGCTTGCGCGCGGTGAGCACCACGTTGGCCCCCGCCGCCGCCAGCTCCTGGGCGATCGACAGCCCGATTCCGCGCGACGCTCCGGTGATGATCGCGGTGCGGCCGGTGAGATCTTGTGAGGTCATGGTGTCGGGCCTTCCGTCGCGGTGAGAGCCGCCGTTGAGCAGCGGGGACTTCGTTTGCCGTCGAATTTTATTCGCGATGTTTTGGACACGTGTTGAGGTGGTATGCCACGCGCATGCTATCGAAATTGACACTGATGAAACCGCTGGTTGTCGCCGGGGCTGTCGCTGCGGCCATCGCCGCCGCGCCCGCGGCCGCTGCTGACGTCTACGTCGCCGGACCAGCCGCCAACTCCCCCGCGCCCACCCACGTGACCTTCAAGGACGACCCGGGCGGCGGTGGCTGCGACGCCAATGGAAACTGCGGCTCCGGTGGCCAGTTCAACGGCCCCGGCGGCGGCCCGGGTGGCCAGGGCTGCGTGCCGGGCGTCGGCTGCGGCTCCGGCGGCCAGAACGCGGGCCCGGGCGGCATTCCGGGCGGCACCGGCTGCCTGCCGGGCGTCGGCTGCGGCTCCGGCCACGCGTAACCACGCATAACCGCTAGACCCTTCAGCCTCCCGGAAGCCTGGTGATCCAGGCCCGGGAGGCTGCTGGGTCTATGACGTCGTCCAGTTCGAACGTGGTGGCCGCCCGCAGCGCCTTGCCGTGCTCGTAGGCCGCGGCCACCAGGCGATCGAACAGGCTTTGCCGCTCGGCGGGATCCTCGACGGCGGCCAGCTCTTTGCTGAACCCGAGGCGCACGGCGCCCTCCAGGCCCATGCCGCCGATCTCACCCGTCGGCCACGCGACGGTGAACTGCGGTGCACGAAACGAACCGCCGGCCATCGCCATCGCCCCGAGGCCATATGCCTTGCGCAGGATGATCATTCCCAGCGGCACCGTGAGCCGGGCGCCCAGGATGAACATCCGGCCGAACCGGCGGACCGCGGCCTGGGTCTCCGCGTCGGGCCCGACCATGAAGCCCGGGGTGTCGCACAGCGAGATCACCGGCAGACCGAACGATTCGCACAGGGCGAGGAAGTCGCCGGCCTTGTCGGCCGCCTCGGCGTCGATCGCGCCACCCAGGTGATGGGTGCTGTTGGCGATCAAGCCGTACGGCACTCCCTCGACGCGCACCAGCGCGGTGACGATGCCCACGCCGTAGTCCGGCCGCAGCTCCAGCACCGAGCCGACGTCGACGATGGCCTCGATGGCCCGGTGGACGTCGTAGGCGCGTAACCGATTCTGCGGCACCACATGCCGAGCCAGCCGCGGGTCGGGCGCCGTCCAGTCGCTCACGGCGCCTTGAAAGTACGAGAGGTATTGCTTGGCCAGCGCGACGGCGTGCGACTCGTCCCGGGCGACCAGGCTGACCACGCCGTTGCGGCGCTGCACCCCGATCGGCCCGATCGCCTCCGGCGGATACACGCCCAGCCCACCCCCCTCGATCATCGCCGGGCCGCCCATCCCGATGTTCGCGTCCGGTGTTGCGATGATCACGTCGCACACGCCGGCCAGCGCGGCGTTGCCGGCGAAGCACCGGCCCGACACGATCGACACCAGCGGCACCTTCCCACTCAGTGCCGCGAGCATCCGGAAGGTCGGGACGTCCAGCCCGGCGGCACCGCCGACGTCGGTGTCGCCCGGGCGGCCCCCGCCGCCCTCCGCGAACAGCAGCACCGGCAACCGCTTTCGCGCGGCGAGGTCGAACACGCGGTCGGTCTTGGCGTGGTTGCGCATGCCCTGCGTACCGGCCAGCACGGTGTAGTCGTAGGACACCACGACGGCCTGCGCCGCGCTCCGCCCGAACCGCTCCGCGCCGATGGTGGCCAGGCCGGCGACCAGTCCGTCGGCCGGGGTGTTGACGATCAGCTCCTCTTCCGAGCGGCGGCTGCGCTGCGCCGCGATGGCCAACGCACCGTATTCGACGAAACTGCCGGGATCGACGAGGTCGGCGATGTTCTCCCGCGCGGTGCGCCTGCCTCGGCTGTGCCGCTTGGCCACCGCGGCCTGACGGCCCTCGTCCAGCGTCAGGGAATGCCGGTGTACGACTTCGTCCAGATCGGCCCGCGGCCGATCCAGATCCAGTGCGGCCGAGACGGACTCGCCGTCTGCGGTCGCCGCGGTGCGGGTGAAGACCAGCAGCGGGTCTCCGGTCGCGACCACCTGCCCGGGCGTGACCAGCACCCGCACGGTGCGCAGGGCGTCCGGCGCGACGAGCACGTGCTGCATCTTCATCGCTTCCAGGACAACCAGCTGGCCACCCGCGGCGCATTCGGCGCCCTCCGGCGCCACCTCGACCACGGTGCCGGCCAGCTGCGCGCGCAACGCGTCCTCCCCGGGATAGAGCTCGACGGCCGCCACCCGCGGTTCTCGCTCGCGGGACTGCGCGGCCCGGGCCAGTTCGGGAAGCCTCTCGTCGAGGAAAAGTGTGCTCACCCAACCGGATTCGATCAGCTCGGCGGTCAGCAGCTCGCGCAGGAATCCGATGTTGGTGTGGACGCCCTCGATGCCGAACTCGGCCAGGGCGGTGCGCGCCTTGCGCACCGCCGCCCGCCACGACGGTCCGTGCACGTAGACGATGAGCTTGGCCAGCAGCGAATCGTACTGGGGGCTGATCACCAGACCCGCCCGGCCGTACGTGTCGACGCGCACGCCGGGGCCGCTGGGCGGCGAGAACGCCGTGAGCGTGCCCGCCGTGGGGACGACGGAGAAGTCGGGCCCGAAGGTCTCCGCGTTGACCCTGAGCTGGATGGCGATGCCGCGGCGCGCGGCCGGCTCGCCGATGACTTCCAGCCCGTCGGAGGCGATTCCGGACGGCAGTCCCAGCTGATAGAAGGACGCGCCGCCGGCGATCGCCAGCTGCACGGCGACCAGATCGAGCCCGGTGGTTTCCTCGGTGACGGTGTGCTCGACCTGGATGCGCGGGTTGACCTCGAGGAAGACGAAGTCCTCACCGCTGACCAGGAATTCGACGGTGGCCAGCCCGCGCAGGCCCACGCGCGCGCACAGCCGCACCGCCGCCTGGTGCAGGGCGCGACGCAGATCGTCCGAAAGACCTTGGGCGGGAGCGACTTCCACCAACTTCTGGAAGCGCCGCTGGATGCTGCAGTCGCGATCGCCGACGGCGTGGGCGTGCGTCTGGTGCCCGGCCGGTGCGGCGACGACCTGCACCTCGATGTGGCGGGCGTCGGCGCGCAGCGCCTCGGCGAACAGCGCGGGGTCACCGAAGCCCGACTGCGCTTCGGCGGCGCAGCGCCGGTAGGCCTCGTCGATCTGATCGGCGCTGTGCACCTTGCGCATTCCGCGCCCCCGCCGCCGGCGAGGGCCTTGATCATGATGCCGCCGTCCTGAGCGGCGAAGAATGCCTTGATGTCCTCGACACTGCTCGGCCCCTCGGTCGCGGGCAGCACCGGCACCCCGGCGGCCATCGCGGCGCCGCGGGCCGACGTCTTGTTGCCGAGCGACTCGAGCACCCGGGCGTCGGGGCCCACGAAGGTGTAGCCGCCCGCCACGCAGGCGTCGGCGAATTCGGCGTTCTCGCTGAGGAACCCGTAACCGGGATGGATCAGGCCCGCACCGGAGCTTTTCGCCGCTGCCAGGATCGCGGCCTGGTCCAGGTAGGCCCGCGGGCCGCTGCCCGGCAGGCCGATCGCCTCGTCGGCCGCGTGCACATGCGGGCTGTCGGCATCGTCCTCGGCGTACACCGCCACCGTCCGCATACCCAATTCGATTGCGGTGCGGATGATTCGCAGTGCGATCTCGCCGCGGTTGGCAATCAGCAGGCTGGCGTTCATCGCAGCGGCTCGCCCCACCGGACCTGCTCGCGCAGCCTGGCCTTGAGCAGTTTGCCGCCGGCGTTGCGCGGCAGCGCGCTGTCAACCACCGTGACATATTGCGGCACTTTGAAGTCGGCGAGCTGGCCGCGGCAGTGGTCGAGCACCGCGGGCACGTCGATCTCGTCCTCACCGCCGAACAACACCGCACCCACCTTCTCCCCCATGACGTCGTCGGAAACCCCGAGCACGCAGGCGTCGGCCACGTTGGGCGCCGCCAGCAGCACCGCCTCCACCTCGACGCTGGAGACGTTCTCGCCGCCGCGGTTGATGATGTCCTTGAGCCGGTCGACGATGTGCACCCGGCCCGCCTCGTCGACGCGGACCACGTCACCGGTGTGCAGCCAGCCGTCCGCGAAGGTGGTGGCGGTGGCCTCCGGGCGATTCCAGTAGCCGGCAGTCACATTGGCGCCCCGCGCCACCAACTCGCCCGTGCCGGGGTCGTCCCCGAACGGGATCACGCCGAGGTCCACCGACGGGACGGCGTAACCGACGGAGTCGGCGTGCTCGACGGCCTCGTCATCGGGCAGCACCGTCATCAGCGACGCCGTCTCCGTCATGCCATAGCCGTTGAACACCGTGGCGTGGCCGAAAGCGTCCTTCACCGAGCGCACCAGCGACGGGGCGATCGGGGCCCCGCCGTAACCCACCCATCGCACGTTGGACACGTCGAGCGCCGCAAAGCCTCTGTGCCGCAACAACAACGAGTAGACCGCCGGGACGGTGACCATCACCGACACGCGCTCGGCGGTCAGCGCGGTGAGCAAGCCGTCCAGGTCGAGCGCGGGCATGATCACCGAGGCTCCGCCCAGCCGGGCCGCTGCCAGCAGCTGTGTGTTGCAACCGGTCACGTGGAACAGCGGAACCGAGATGAGCGTGCGCATCGCCTCGCCGAGATCCCGCGGCTGCCGCAGGCAGCGGATCGCGTTCTCGGTGTTGGTCAGGAACGCCTCGTGCGTGGTCGGCACGCCCTTGGGGTGTCCGGTGGTACCCGAGGTGTAGAACAGGGCGGCGATGTCGGACCGCCCGAGTTGCCCGGTGACGTACGGCCGCCCGTCGGGCAGGGCGGCGCCGGGCGCCAGATCCACGGCCGCACCGGAGTCCGACAGCACGAACTCGACCTCGGGTTGCGCCGATCGCGTATTGACCGCCACCACAACGCCACCGGCCATCACGGTGCCCCAGAACGCCAGCGCCCAGTCGATCCCGGCGGGGTAACGCACCGCGACGCGGTCACCGGGCCGCAGGCCGCCGGTGCGCAGCCCCCCGGCCACGCGCGCCGCCCGGTCCCAGAGCTGCCGGTACGTCAGCCGGTTCGCCCCCAGCTCCACCAGGGCTTCGGCGTCCGGACGGGCGTCGACCTGTTCGGCGAGCATGTCCAGCAGGGTGGCCGGCAGGTCGTCATAGCGCGGAATGCCGTCGGCGCCACGGGAGACTCCGGTCAGCGGGAACGGGTTGGCGCCGCGCGGAATTTCGATCACTGGAGGCATGCCCGGTCCTTACTATCCTGCTGCCCTATCGTGATAGCGGTGACGATCGAGGATTCCGCCATCATGCCCGAGGCGTTCTTCACTGTCGACGGCGACTCCTATGTTCCGGGTCAGATGACGCAGGGCCCGTGGGGCGCGGCCATGGGCGGCCAGATCGTCGGCGGCCTGTTGGGTTGGGGCATAGAGCAGTCCGGCATCGACGCCGACCTGCAGCCCGCCCGGTTCACCGTTGACCTGCTGCGCCCGGCCCTGATGGAGCCGGTGCAGATCCGGACCTCGGTGCAGCGGGAGGGCCGGCGCATCAAGCTGGTCGACGGCAGCCTGGTGCAGAACGGCACCGTCGTCGCGCGGGCCAGCGCGCTGTTCCTGCGCCGCGGTGATCACCCCGACGGGCAGGTGTGGTCGTCCCCGGCGCAGATGCCGCCCCTGCCGTCGTCCTCGGAGGGCTTTCCCGACGAGATGCCGTTTCTCATCTGGGGCTACGGCGCCACGCTGGAAGGCAGCCCCGGAATCGCCGCAGGCGAATGGGAGCAGACGCATTCCCAGAAGTTCGCCTGGGCCCGGCTGTTTCGCCCGATGGTGCACGGACACCCGCTCACCCCGTTCACCCGCCTGGCCTTCGTCGGCGACATCACCAGCTCGCTCACCCATTGGGGCACCGGCGGATTGCGCTACATCAACGCCGACTACACCGTCACCGCGAGCCGGCTGCCCGACGGCGAATTCCTCGGCCTGGCCGCCCAGAGCCACTACGGCACGGCCGGTGTCGCCACCGGCGCCGCGACGCTGTTCGACCGGCACGGACCGCTCGGCACCAGCTCGGCGCTGGCCCTGGCCCAACCCGCGGACGCCTTCAAGCCGACCTACGCCTAGGTACTCATGGACCGCGCACCGCGTCGGCGTGGCCACCCGGCTGGTTCACCCGCGACTGTGCTCGTCGCCGTCGCGGGGGTGATGCGGCGGAGGGACTTTCGCTGCTCGGCGTGCTGTGCGGGACGCGTATCGGCGTGCATGCGTGACGCGCAACGGTCGCCACGCTGATCACGTTTGCGGTCCTCGCCGGGGCGTCGGGATACTCCGTCGCCGGATTAGGCCGTCGAGGCCAGAGCGCCGGCATCACCCCATCAGCTGCGCGGCAACCGTCGCCCCGAGGTTCCAGCAGGCCTCGACGTCGTCCTTGCTCGGCTTGCCCGAAACCACCACGGTCTCTGCGACTTTCGCCCAACCCAGCCCGGTGGTGATGCTGTCCACGGCGCGCTCGGCGCCCTCGGTGCCCTCGTTGCCGTGCAGGTACAGCCCGAACGGCCGGCCGCGAGTGGAGTCGAGCAATTGGTAGTAGGCGCAGTCGAACGCGTGCTTGAGGGCCCCCGAGATGTAGCCGAGGTTGGCCGGGGTGCCCAGCAGGTAACCGTCGGCGGCGAGCATCTCGGCCGGTGAGACCGTCAGCGCCGGGCGGCGCAGCACCTCCACGCCCTCGATGTCGGGGTCGGTGGCGCCGGAGACCACCGCCTCGAACATCTCGTGTGTGTGCGGCGACGGCGTGTGGTGCACGATCAGCAGCGTCTTGCTCATGGGTTGTCCCGCAGGTCGCGGTGTAAGTCCACGGCCGTTCGCATGGCCTCGCGGGCGCGGCGGCGATCCCCGGCGTAGTCATAGGCGCGGGCCAGCCGGTACCAGCGCCGCCAATCGTCCGGGTGGTCCTCGACCTCGGCGCGCACCGTGGCGAACAGTTCGTCGGCCGCGTCGCGCCGGATGCGGCCGGACGGGCGGCGCGGCAGCGCGCTGGTGTCCAGTTCCATTCCGTCGGCCGCGATCAGCCCGGCCAGCTTCTGGTGCGCCAACCCGGCGCGCAGGGTGGCGATCATCGCCCACAGCCCGATGACGGGCAGGATCAGCACCGCGCAGCCGAGGCCGATGGCGGCGGCGCGGCCGGAGCCGATCATCGCGACGGCCACCCGCCCCAGCAGCACGAAGTACACCAGCAGCGCGACGCACATGAAGGCGACGAGCAATTGGGTGCGCAGCGCTTTGGTCATGGCGGATTCAGGTCAGTGCAGATTGAGCAGGGCCTCGAGACCCACCGTCAGGCCGGGGTGCTCCTTGATCCGCCGCACGGCCAGCAGCACACCGGGCACGAACGAGGTCCGGTCGATGCTGTCGTGGCGGATGGTCAGCGTCTCGCCCTCGGTGCCGAACAGGATCTCCTGGTGGGCCACCAGGCCGGCCAGCCGCACCGAGTGCACCGGGATGCCGTCGACGTCGGCGCCGCGCGCACCCGGTAGGCCGGTGCTGGTGGCATCGGGGTTGGGCGGCAAGCCTTTTCGCGACTCGGCGATGAGCTTCGCGGTGCGAGTCGCGGTGCCCGACGGCGCGTCGGCCTTGTGCGGGTGATGCAGTTCGATCACCTCCGCCGAGTCGAAGAACGGCGCCGCTTGCTTGGCGAAGTGCATCGACAGCACCGCACCGATGGCGAAGTTCGGCGCGATCAGCACCGACGTGCCCGCGCTCCCGGCCAGCCAGTCCTGCACCTGTTGCAGCCGCTCGGCGGTGAAGCCCGTGGTCCCCACGACGGCGTGAATCCCGTTGTCGATGACGAACTTCAGGTTGTCCATCACCGCGTCGGGATGGGTGAAGTCGATGACGACCTCGGTGTCGCCGTCGGTTAGCAGGCTCATCGGGTCGTCGGCGTCCACTTCGGCTGACAGGGTCAGGTCCTCGGCGGCCTGCACCCCCGCCACCATCGCCGATCCGACCTTGCCCTTGGCTCCCAGCACTCCTACCCGCATGTTGTTCACCCTAGACCGGGCCAATTCTGCGCCGCGGCGTGCGTCGAATTGGGTGATGGCAATGCGAACGTGGGTTTGTCGCGCCGATCAGGTGTGAATGAGCCAGGCCGCTTCGGTGTAGGGAGCGGGTTGGTCGGGATCGTTGATCGTGAGGTACAGGTCGCCTCCCGCCGGCATAACGAAGCCGACGAATCCATGCGCAGTCTGCCCGTCGTGCAGGCCGCCCGTTTCCAGCGGGGGCATCTTGTCGAGTCGCTGGTAATCGACCGCCATCGTTGCCGGTTGGGGTGCGTCGTTGCCGCCGCCGTACCCGGCGAACATGTAGCGCTGGTTGAAATGGAAGAACGGGTGCGACGTCGCGGTGATGGTCAGTTCCACCACGTCGCATCCGGGGTCAGACGCCGGATTCGCGAAATGGGAGGCGCACCCCGGCGGTAGCCGCGTCGCACTGTTGACGGTGATGTCGGCGGTCGCGCCGCCGGCCGCGCGCACATGCGCGGGCACGCCCATCTCACCGGTAGGGAACGGTGGACTTTCCGGCGTGGAGTCGGCCGAACCGGTGGGGCACGAGCATGCGGCAGCGACCACGGTGACCGCGGCTGCCGCACTGAGAACTCGCGCGCGCACCACGGGTGGTTACCCGCGGCGCTGCCGCGAAAAACGCCTGCGCTGAAGGTGCCCGGCCGGCCGACGAAACGTGAACCCCGTTGCGGTGCTTGGGTGCACCCGGCACGATCCACAGTTCGGCATCCCTCCACAGGCGCCGCCTTTTCGGTGGCGGCCGGCCGGCCCGAATCGATAGCCTTCGAACATGCATTCGATCGAGGTTCCGGCCGAGGTGTCCGCCGCCCTGGCCGCGCAGGACGCCGCCGACGCGGCGATCCAGGCGCTGAACTTCGGTGCGCTGAGCCCGGCCGTCCGGCTGCGCGTGCTCGAACGGATGGAGGCCTCGCGCCGGCGGCAGATCGCGGTAAGCCATGACGTCATTGCCGGCTTGGCGGCCGAGGAGCCCGCCGACATCGGCGGCCCGGTGCACAAAGTCGTCGCCGACCGGCTGCGGATCAGCTATGCCGAGGCGTGCCGCCGCCTTCGTGACGCCAAAGAGTTGTCCGGGCGGCTGACCCTGACCGGCCAGGAGCTGGGGCCGCAGTTGCCCGCCACCGCGGTGGCGTGGCGCGACGGCATCCTCGACGGTCAGCACCTGCGGGTGATCCAGACCTTTGTCCGGGATCTTCCGGAGTCCATACCGGCTGCCACGGTGGAAAACGCCGAGCGGTTCCTGGCCCGGCAGGCGCGGACGCTGCGGCCGGATCAGCTGCAGAGGCTCGCGCACCAATGCGCGCTGCGCATCAATCCGGACGGAAAGTTCTCCGACGTCGATCGAGCGCGCCGGCGCGGCTTCACCTGGTGCGGCCAACGGCCCGACGGCATGAGCGTCGGGAAGCTGATCGCCTCGCCGGAGCTACGCGCCAATCTCGACGCCTGGCTTTCTCGGTTCGCGGCCCCCGGGATGTGCAATCCGGACGACCAAACACCCTGTGTTGCAGGCGAACCCGACGACGAGCTGGCGCGCGGCGATAGGCGCAGTCCCGCGCAGCGCCAGCACGACGCACTCAACGCGCTGGTGCGCGGCCAGCTGGGCGACCCGAAACTGGGCCGGCACAACGGGTTACCGGTGACGGTGATCGTGTCGACGACGCTGCAGGAACTGACGTCGGCAACCGGGCGCGCGGTGACCGGTGGCGGAACGCTGCTGCCGATGCGCGATGTGATCCGAATGTCCCGCCACGCCTACCACTATCTCGCCGTGTTCGACGAGCACTCGAGCCGCCCGCTGTATCTCGGCCGATCGCGGCGCATTGCCACGCCGGATCAGCGCATCGTGTTGTACGCGCACGACCGAGGCTGCACCCACCCCGGCTGCGACACACCCGGCTACTGGTGCGAGGTGCACCATCTCGACGAGTGGGCCGCCGGCGGCACGACGGACGCGAGCAACCTGACATTCGCCTGCGTGCCACACCACAAGCTGACCGAAAAGGGTTGGCGGACAAGAAAAACACGGCGTGGCGACACGGAGTGGATACCGCCGCCTCAACTAGACCGCGGCGTGCGGAGCAACGACTTTCACCATCCCGAAAGGCTACTTCCTGAACCGCCCGGCGAATCCACGCAGGGGTAGGTCGGCGCTGGTGATGAGTCCGGGCGGCGCCGCGACCACCGACCTGATCGAGGCGAGCGCGGGCATGCCGGTGACGGTCATGCCGATCGAGGCGAAGTTGTCCGGGTTGGACAGGTCCACGCCGGGCTTGGGGAAGATCATGTGCTTGTTGTAGATGCAGGGGTCGCCCTGGATCTGAGTGATGTAGCAGCCCTTGATGTTCCAGCTGGGATCGGTGTGCGGGGTCATCTGCCATTCCAGGTGCGTCTCGATCCGCGGCACGCCGTCGACCATCCCCTGGTACTTGATGTAGTTACCGCCCAGCGAACCCTTGGGCAGGGTGTACCACCCCAGGTCGACATCCTTGGTGCACGCGCCCAGCTCGTAGCTGAACTTGACCTCGTCGAGCCGCAGGTCGAAGCAGTCGGCCATCATGTACACGCTGTCGGCGAAGACGCGGGTGTATTTCTCGAGCTTCGAGGGGATTTCGGGGTCGTCGACGGGCTGTCCATACCCCACCTCGATCCAGGTGTCCTTGGAGTGGTGGCACGACACGTCGACCGATTCGATGGTGGTGACGTTCTCGATGTCGGCGACGTCGGCCGAGCACACCACGCCCAGGATCTGGTTGAGCCCCGGGTTCATTCCGGTGCCGTAGAACGTCGCGCCGCCCTTCTCGGCCGCCTCGGCCAACAGCCGGCTGACCGGCTTGCCCGACGGGTGCGGGTGGTTCTTGTCGCGGTGCCAGCCGGTGATCCAGTCCGCGGTGGTGACGATGTTGATGCCCGCCTCGAGCACTTTGACGTACAGGTCCTCGTCGGGGAACACCCCGTGGAACGTCAGCACGTCCGGCTTGGCGGCGATGATCTCCTCGATCGTCCCGGTGAACGCGACCCCGTTGGGCGCCAGCCCGGCGAACTCCCCGGTGTCCTTGCCGACCTTATCCGGCGAATAACAGTGCACCCCAATGAGTTCGAGGTCGGGCTGGGTGGCGATCCGCCTGATCATCTCGGTGCCGACGTTCCCGCTTCCGACCTGAAAGACGCGAACCGGTGCTGCGCTCATTGCGTTAAGCCTTCCTGCGATGCGTACGTCTCGGGATAGAACTGCTTGGCCCACTTGCGGATTGCGGTGAAGCCTTCGTACTCGTCGGGGGCCAGGGCCGGCGGATCCGAATAGCGCTGGTGCTGCCAGATCTCGATGTCCTGCTCGAACTGGCGGATGACCTCGCGCCCGAATTCGTCCGCCTTCGCTCGAGCTTTTTCCGGGCCCGCTACGGGGTCTCTGTGCGGCGTCCGGCCGATGTAGACCATGAACCGGACATCGGAGGTGAACTCGTCGATCGGCGTGATCGCCGAGATGGTGCGGTTGTCGATCATGCCCCAGCTCTTGGTCACCGCGATGCCCAGACCGCCGTTGATCGCCTGCACGCCGCTGTTGACGTCCTCGATCTTTTGGCCGTCGTCGCCTTCGAAGGTGATGGTGAAGTCGACGTAGGACACCGGCTCGGCGAAGTCGTGGCGGGTGAACACCGGCACGATCGGGGTGTTGTGCACGAACTTGAAGTGCGCGAAGTCCACCCCGTTTTCCAGCACGTATTGCGGGTGCAGTTCCAGGCTTTCGCGGTACAGCCGCTGCTGTGGGTAGTAGTCGTCGGCGCTGCTGCCGTCCTCGAACGCGGCGAACACGTCCGGCGCGTCGAAGTAAGGTTCGCGGCGGTCCAGGTCGTGCCAGATGTACACCGACGCGTTGCGCTCGACCACCGGGTAGGTGCGGATGCGGCGGCCGCGGTTGGGTCGATCCTGGTACGGGATGCAGACGTTGCGCCCTTCCCGGCTCCACTGCCACCCGTGGAACGGGCACTGCAGCACCTCGCCGACGACCTTGCCGCCGTACCCCAGGTGCGCGCCCAGGTGTTCGCAGTAGGCGTTCATGACCGTGAGCTCGCCGGATTCGCCGCGCCAGGCGACCAGCTCCTCGTCGAAGTACTTCATCTTGTGCACGTCGCCGACGCCGATCTCGTCGGACCAGGCGACCTGGAACCAGCCGGTCGGTTTCATCGACAACGGTGGCTTAGCCATCGAGCCCTGCCATGTGTCCTGCCCTCCCTCGGCTACGAATGATAGGCCGCGCCACAGCCAAAATCAAAGTACCCTCTATGAAACTTTCTCAACGGATAAGATCGGCCAATGACCCGCCCACCCAACGCCGCCGGCGTCGCGGGCCGGCGCCCGAATCGGCGGGGCCACGCGACTCGCGAAAGCATGCTCGAGGCGGCGTTGCGCTCCCTCGCCTCCGGCGAGCCGGGCTCGGTATCGGCCAACCGCATCGCCAAGGACATCGGCGCCACGTGGGGCGCGGTGCAATACCAGTTCGGCGACACCGACGGGTTCTGGGCGGCGGTGCTGCACCGCACCGCCGAACGGCGCGCCGCGACGTTCACCACGCTGTCGACGCCCCTCTCGCCGGACGCGCCGCTGCGTGAGCGCGTCGGCGCGATCATCGACACCCTCTACCGCGGCCTGGCGTCCCCGGATTCGCGGGCGATCGAAAACCTGCGGGCCGCGCTCCCCCGCGATCCGGACGAGCTCGAGCGGCTCTACCCCCGCACCGCGGCCGAGCTGTTCTCCTGGGGCAAGAGCTGGCTGGAGACCTGCCAGCACGCGTTCGCCGGGCTGGCCGTCGATCCGGACCGCGTCCGCGAGGTCGCGGCCCTGATCCCCGGCGCGATGCGCGGCCTGGTGTCGGAGCGGCAGCTCGGTTCCTACGCCGACCTGGACATGGCGCGCCGCGGGCTGACCAACGCCCTGGCCGCCTACCTCGAGCAGTCCCGGCCGTAATGGCCGGCGTCACCATCCGCGAGGCCGCGCCGAGCGATTTCGCCGACGTGGCCGCGATGCACTATCCGGTGTGGCGGCAATCCTGGTGCGGGATACTGCCGGACGACGTACTCGACACGCTCACGTCGCCGAAGCGCTGGGCCGTGCTGCGCTACCCCCGCGACCTCAGCCGCCCGGGCTGGCGCATGTGGGTCGCCGAGGCCGGCGGGCGGCTGATCGGCATGACGATCTTCGGGCCGGACCCCGACGACCCCGAGCAACTCGAACTCGATGCGCTCTATGTCTCGTACGCGAGCCAACGGCATGGCGTCGGCGCCCTGCTGCTCGCCAAGGCCCTGGACTCGGACGCGCGCGGTGACGTCGTGCTGTGGTGCGCGCAGGCCAACGGCGTGGCGCGACGCTTCTACGAGAAGAACGATTTTCGCCTCGACGGGCGCACCCTGGACTGGGAACCGCTGCCCGGCGTCAAGGTGCCCCACCTGGGCTATCGCCTCAGGCGTCGATGACGATTCGCCCGCCGTCGGCGCGCGAGACACACACCAGCATGCCGTCGTCCCCCGGCGCGGCGCGGCCGCGGTGATCCACTTGTCCGGCAAGCACTTTGACCCTGCACGTCCCGCAGAATCCCTGCCGGCACGAGTAGGGGGTGGTCGGGTCCCGATCGAGCATGACCTCGAGTGCGGTCCGATTCGCCGGCACCGCGAGCAGCTGCCCCGATCGCGCGAGCTCCAGTTCGAACGGAACCCCGTCGACGACGGGCGCCGGACTGAACCGCTCGTAATGCAGTGGCGCACCGGCATGCTCGTTGCGGGCGACGCGGACGGCCTCCAGCATCAAGCTCGGCCCGCACACGTACACGGCGGTCGCCGGTCCCGCTCCGGCCAGCACCTCGGCCACGGTCGGGAAGCGGCCGCGCTCGTCGTCGGCCCACACCGTCACCCGGTCCGGCCCCAGCGACACGACCTCGTCGAGCAGCGGCATGTACTCCCGGCTGCGACCGGTATAGATTGCGCGCCAATCGATTCCGCGCTGCTCGGCCACCCGGATCATCGGCAGGATGGGTGTCACCCCGATGCCGCCGATGACGAACAGCACCTCGCGCTCGGCGGTGCCGAGGTAGAACGCGTTGCGTGGGCCTTCGAACGCCAGCGTGTCGCCCACGCCGTACGCCTCATGCATCTCGACGGATCCGCCTCCCCCGCCGGCGATCCGGCGGACGGCGATGCGGTAGTCGGTGCGCCGCCCGGGCGCGCCGCACAGCGAATACTGCCGGCGCCGGCCCGAAGGCAACAGGACGTCGATGTGGCCACCGGGCGTCCAGGACGGAAGCAACCCGCCGTCGGGGTCGGCCAGGGTCAGCGCGACGACGTCCGGGGCGACGAGCTCGCGCTTGGTCACCACCGCGGTCAGCTTGCGCTGCACCGGTTTCACCCGCTCCGGCGACCACCGCGACACCGTGGCGAAGCCCTCGAACAACGCCCGCACGCCCCACAGCAGCGACCCGAAGCGGTCGTGGTCGCGCCGTCCGTACAGGTCGGCGGGTCTGCTGGCCCAAATGCTCTCCGGCACCGAATCCGCCCCCTTACTTCTGCCGAATGTCCAAGCGCGCGAACAGCCGGATGGCCCCTGGGCTGATGCGCCGCATCGCATAGCCGATCCGCGACTCCGCGGCGATCGGCAGCACGGCCGGAGCGGTCTTGACGGACTTGACGATCGCCTTCGCGGTCGCTTCGGGAGTGAAGTTGCGGCGCCGGTAGGCGGCATCGGCCTTGCCCCGCGCCCGCTCCTGCTGGTCCGCGCTCATCCCGGCGTAGATCGTGTTCTTCGCGATGTTGGTGTTGACGAATCCCGGGCACACCGCCGTGACGTCGATGCCCTCGTCGGCGAAGTCGGCCCGCAGCGATTCGCTGAGCGCCAGCACGGCCGCCTTGGTGGTGCTGTAGGCGACCATGGATTTCGACGGCAGGTACGCCGACGCCGACGCCACGTTGATGATCGTTCCGCCCTCGCCGCGCTCGACCATCTGCGCGCCGAACGCCCTGCTGCCCGAGATGACGCCGCCGACGTTGACGCCCAAGATGTCTTCCCAGTTCGCCGAGCTCGTCTCCAGGAACCGGCCCGCCATCCCGATGCCCGCGTTGTTGACCAGGATGTCCACCACGCCGTGCTCGTTGCGCACCTGCGCCGCAAGCTCGTTCATGGCGGCCTCGTCGCTGACGTCGACCTGGTAGGCCGCGGCCTCGGCGCACGCGGCGCGCACGGCGTCGGCGGTCTCGTGGGCGGCGGCCAGGTCCCGATCGACGAGCACGACCTTGCGGGCACCGTTGCGGGCCAGCTCGATCGCGGTGGCCCGGCCGATTCCGGCGCCGGCGCCGGTCACCAGGGCGAGCTTGCCGCGCACCTCGCGGCGCGCGCCGCGCACCTCGGCCGCCCCGGCGGAAGGCTCGCCCGCCACGTTGCGGTCGACCCACTCGGCGGTCAGCCGGGCGATGACGTCCGGGCGCGAGGTGACGACCCAGTGCCCGCCCTCGATCTCGATCACCCTGCCGCGCCGGGGAATCGAGCCGGTGAACCGTTGCAGCGCGGGCGTGACGAAGAGGTCGCGGCGTGGCACCACAGTCTGCACGGCGACCGTGGTCTCGGGGAGCCGGCGTCCGGGCGCCAGCATCGGCGCCGGCATGTTCTGCCGGTACAGGTTGAGCCCACAGACGTAGTCGGTGACCGAGCGCAGGGTGTCGCGGCGCTGGCTGCGCGTGCTCGACCGGCCGATGTGCTCAAGTGCCTCAACGACTTTCACGCCGACGCGCGAGCGAAACGACAGTTCCGGCACAACGGGACACAAGAAGAAGCCGATGTAGCCCGACGAGATCAGTTGCCTGACGACCTGCGCCACGGCCCGCGGCGTGCGCGCCGACCGCAGAAACGCGCCGGCGTAGTTCAGGTGCGGGCCCGAGATGGAGGTGAAGGACGCGATCTTGTCCATCACCGCGTCGTCGGTGACCGCCGCCCATGCCTGGATCGACCCCCAGTCGTGGGCCAGCAGGTGAACCGGCCCGACGCCCAGGCTGTCGATCACCACGCCGATGTCGGAGACCAGCTGGGCGAAGAGGTATCCGGATCTCTTTGCGGGACGGGTGGATTCACCGGCGCCACGCACGTCGTAGGCCACGACGTTGTACGGCTTGCCGGCCAGCTCCTCGGCCACGCCGTCCCAGACGTGGTGATTGTCGGGAAAGCCGTGGATCGCCAGGATGGTTGGGCGCGCCGGGTCGACGTCGGTGTACCGGTGCACGGCCAGCGTGACGCCGTCGCAGGCGCTGATGGTCGATGTGATGGTGGAGGAGACGGTCATCAGTGCGAGGCGCGCGCGGCGGGTGAGATGGCCAGGTAGTCGACGGCGCGCTCCAGCCCGCCGAGCTGCGAGGGGTGAAAGCCCGGGCGGTAGTAGTTGCCGATCGCCCGGATGAAACGCAGCGGCCCGGGCACCAGGCCGCGGCGCGCCGCGGAGAAGTAGTCGCGCCAGCGCGGCTTGGTGCGCGGCGGCAGGTGGGGATCCAGCGAGTACATGAACCGCACGCCGCGGATCCACAGCAGCAGCATGGCGGGCGTCACCACCAGCTGGGCGCGCACCTGCCGCCAGTAGCCGGCCTGCAGATGCTTCATGGTGTCGAAGGCCACCGCCTTGTGCTCGACCTCTTCGGCGCCGTGCCAGCGCAGCATGTCCAGCATCACCGGATCGGTGCCGATCCTGTCGTGCGCCGGCGAGTCGAGAATCCACTCGCCCAAGATGGCGGTGTAGTGCTCGATCGCCGAGACGATCGAAACCTGCTCGAGAAGCCAGCCCTGCTGGCGGCGCCGGCTCCAATCGGGCCGGGGCCCGAGCAGCTTGGCGAACAGCCACTTGATCTGGCCGGTGTAGGGGGTCAGGTCGATGTCGCGGGCGGCGAAGTGGGCGAGCACGTTCGCGTGCGCCTGCGAATGCACGGCCTCCTGGCCGATGAAGCCCTGGACGTCCAGGCGCAGCTGGTCGTCCTTGATCAGCGGCAGCGTCTGCTTGAACACCTCGACGAAGAACTCTTCGCCGGCGGGCAGCAGCAGGTGCAGCACGTTGAGGACGTGGGTGGCGAACGGCTCACCGGGCACGTAGTGGAACGGCAGCTGCGTCCAGTCGAAGTCCACGTCGCGGGCCTCGAGCACCAGTCGCTCGTGGTCCAGCGAGGCGTCATGTGGCCCCGCTGCCTGGTCGAGTTGGTTGTCAGCGGTCAGCATCATGCCCCCTACCTCGGCGTTCGGCCCTCGATCACGGTGTTGCGGCGGGCGTCGCGCGTCCCAAGTATAGGTACGACATCCAGATATGCGAAACCGCCGGTACTGGGTTCTTTGGTGATCGCCCGTGGTCGCTGTCAGCCCGCAGCGACGCGGCGGCGCAGGTCATACTGGCCGGGGTCGGGGTTGGCCAGCATCCGGCGGTGTTCGGCCGGCGTCAGGGGCCACACCTCGGGCACGCCGTCCTTGTTCAGGTACCAGCTGTTGCAGCCGGTGGTCCACACGGTGTCCGGCATCGCGGCGCGCAGCTTCGCGTTGAACCGCTCCGTCGCCGCGGCCGTCGGCTCGACCGTGTCGAATTCGCGGCGCCGCCAGCGTTCGATCCAGCCCACGATGTGGTCAGCCTGCGATTCGGCCACCGTCGTCAGCGCCAGGTTTCCCACCGGGCTGTGCGGCCCCAGCATCATGAAGAAGTTGGGGAAGCCCGACAGCGCGACGGTTTGGTAGGCCCGGGGCCCGTCGCGCCAGACGTCGTCGGCGCGGATCCCGTCGCGGCCGATCAGCTCCATCGGCCGGAAGAACGCGTGCGTGTCGAACCCCGTGGCGAGCACGATGATGTCGACGTCGTGCAGGACGCCGTCGGCGGTGACGATGCCGCGCCGTTCCACATGGTCGATGCCCGCCGTCACCAGGTCGACGTCGTCGCGCTGCATCGCCCGGTAGAAACCGTTCGACATGACCAGGCGTTTGCACGCCGGCGTGTAGTCGGGGGTCAGGGACCGCCGCAACTCGGGATCGCGGATCTCCCAGAGGCTGGCGCGGCACAACGCCGCCATGATCTTGCGGCGCAGGCCCGGCTTGGTCAGGCCGACCGCGAAGTAGTCGAATCCGAGGCTGTAGATGCGATACGCCCACCCGTCCAGCCACGGCATCTTGCGCCGGGTGATCCCGGTGAAGCCGCTGTAGCGCGGATTGGCCAGGCGCAGCACCCATTGCGCGGTGCGCTGGAACAGCGCGACGTGTGCGGCCACCCCGGCCAGGCCGCACACCAGCTGCACGCCCGTCGACCCGTTGCCGACGATCGCCACGCGCCGCCCGCGGACGTCGACGCCGTGATCCCAGCGGGCCGAGTGAAAAACGTTGCCGCCGAAGTCATCCAGGCCCCGGATCGACGGCAGTCGCGGGTGGTGCAGCACGCCGGTGGCCGAGATCAAGAAGTCGACCTTGAATTCCTGCCCCGCGGCGGTGCGCAGCACCCAGCGGCCGTCCTCGAAACGCGCATGGCAGACCTCGGTGCCGAAACGGATCCGGTCGCGCAGCGCGTAACGGTCGGCGATGTCGCGGAAGTAGGCCTGGATCTCACCGCCGGGCGAGAACAGGTGCGACCAGTCGGGTTTCCTGGCGAAGCTGTACTGATAGATGCGCGACGGGACGTCGCAGACCAGACCGGGATAGGTATTGTCGCGCCAGGTGCCGCCCACCTCGTCGGCCTTCTCGTACACGGTCACATCGCTGATACCGCTGCGCAGCAAGGCAATTGCGACGCACAAGCCCGACATGCCGGCGCCGATGACGGCTACGGCGGGATCGCGTCGCGTCATCGGAACTCCCGGTTTTGGGCTACTCGGTCTCGGCGCGGCGCTTGAGGCGCTGCAGGGTGAGCCGGATGTGCTCGGTGTTGGCGGTCACCCGATCGCTGACGCCGGTGGCCTTGCCGGCGACCTTGCGGAACCAGCCGGGCCTGCGGTCCCAGGTGCTTTCGGTGACCTCGCATCCGCCGCCGGCCGCGGCGATGTCGTATTGCCAGCGGGCGATCGGAATCATGGTGTGGCTCACGTCGAACGCGAAGCGACGGCCCGGTTCGGCGTCGGTGATCGTGCACTTGGTGCTCCAGCGCCGGCTGCCGCTGCGGTTGTGACCGGTGAACACCGCGCCCGGGCTCACCGCGTCGCCCTTGCGCCACTCCATCGCCACCGCCTCCTCGGCCAGCTCGGCCAGCGTGGGCAGGTCGGTGATGAGCCGGTACACGACGTCGGGCCGGGCGTCGATCTGGACGGTGGCCTGCGCGCACGGGTCGGTCATCCGCCGATCATAGCCAGCGAACACCGAGCTTTTGCGGCCCCCGCGAACTTTCTTCACACTTGTTGGTGAACCGGCGATCAAGGGGCGATCATGCGAGTCGGCGTACCGACCGAGACCAAGACCAACGAGTTCCGGGTTGCCCTCACCCCGGCCGGCGTCGCCGAGCTGACCCGCCGCGGCCATGACGTGTTGGTGCAGGCCGGCGCCGGGGAAGGGTCGGCCATCACCGACGCGGAGTTCAAGGCGGCGGGCGCCCAGCTGGCCGACACCGCCGACCAGGTCTGGGCCGACGCGGACCTGCTGCTCAAGGTCAAAGAACCGGTGCCGGCAGAGTATGACCTGTTGCGGCGCAACCAGATCCTGTTCACCTATCTGCATCTGGCCGCCTCGCGTGCGTGCACCGAGGCGCTGCTGGCGTCGGGAACGACGTCGATCGCCTACGAGACGGTGCAGAGCGCCGACGGCACGCTGCCGTTGCTGGCCCCGATGAGCGAGGTCGCCGGCCGGCTGTCCGCTCAGGTGGGGGCCTACCACCTGATGCGCACCCACGGCGGGCGCGGCGTGTTGATGGGCGGGGTGCCGGGCGTCAAGCCCGCCGACGTCGTGGTGGTGGGCGCGGGAACGGCGGGCTACAACGCCGCGCGGGTCGCGGGCGGCATGGGGGCGTCGGTCACGGTGCTCGACGTCAACATCAACAAGCTTCGGCTGCTCGACGCGGAGTTCGGCGGCCAGGTCCGCACCCGCTACTCGTCGGCCTACGACCTGGAGGGCACCGTCAAGCGCGCCGACCTGGTCATCGGCGCGGTGCTGCTGCCCGGTGCGAAGGCGCCCAAGCTGATCTCGAATTCCCTTGTCTCGCAGATGAAATCGGGCGCCGTGCTGGTGGACATCTCCATCGACCAGGGTGGTTGCTTCGAGGACTCGCGGCCCACCACGCACGACGACCCCACCTTCGCGGTGCACGACACCGTGTTCTACTGCGTTGCGAACATGCCCAGCGCGGTGCCCAAGACGTCGACGGTGGCGCTCACCAATGCGACCATGCCGTACGTGCTCGCGCTCGCCGACCGTGGCTGGCGGGCGGCGTGCCGCTCGGATCACGCTCTGGCCAAAGGTCTTTCGACGCACGATGGCGCGCTGCTGTCCGAGCAGGTGGCCACCGACCTCGGGCTGCCGTTCACCGGCCCGGCCGCCGTTCTGGGCTGACCGGGGCGCGGCTAGCTGGTGGCCGCGAGGTTGGCGATGATGTCGGCCGCGGGGCCCGCGCAGGCGTTCTTGAACGACGTCCCGGCCCACAGCGGCATGCCGTTGGGATCCTCGATGGCCGCGGCGGCTTCCCGGATCGGCGAGGTCATCTGGTTGACCTCGGGATAGCCCAGCGGCGCGACGTGGTCGAGCATGCGGGTGAAGTCGTTCTCCAGGCCCCGCGCGTAGCGGCCCGAGAACGCCCGCGTCACAACGGTGGTGGCGAACAGCGGGTTCTTCAGCGCGACGCGATGCGCGGAGTTGGTGCCCGCCTCGTCGGCCAGCAACAGCGCGGTGCCGACCTGGGCCGCCACCGCCCCCCGGCGCAGCGCGGCCCCGACCTCGTCGGCGGTGCCCAGGCCGCCCGCCGCGATGATCGGGACGTCGTGGGCGTGCCGGATGCGATCGATGAGCTGGTGCAGCGACTCGTTGGCGGGTTCCATGTCCGGTGCGAAGGTGCCGCGGTGGCCGCCGGCGGCGGGCCCCTGGACCACCAGGCTGTCGGCGCCGGCCGCGACGGCGATGCCGGCCTCGTAGGCCGAGGTGACGGTGACCATCACCAGCAGGCCCAGCGCGCCCAGCCGCCGGATCACGTCGGGCGGCGGCACGCCGAAGGTGAAGGACACCAACTCGGGCCGGACGTCGGCCACCACCTCGAGCTTGCGCTCCCACTCGTCGTCGTCACCGTGCTGCGGCTGACCGACCTCGACCTGGTAGTGCTCGGCGATCTCTTCGAGTTCGGCCGCGTAGTAGTGCAGGGCCACCCAGTCCGCGACGCTGGGTTGGGGCACAAACAAGTTCACCCCGAGCGGGCCGGTGGTGGCCTTGCGCGCCGCGGCGATGTCGTCGGCGAACTGCTCGGCGCTGCGATGCCCGCCGGGGACGAAGCCGAGCCCGCCCGCGTTGGACACCGCCGCGGCCAACGCGGGAGTCCCGGGCCCGCCGGCCATGGGTGCGCCCACGATGGGCACCATGATGTCCCAAAAGCCCAGTACCATTCGGCTAGTCCGTCGACGGCGCGCGCCCGCACGGCGCGAGTGAGGAGGCGGACATTTGAGCTACCCTACCATCGCCCGAAGTTGTTGGGGCAGTGATCGTTTGGTGGCATAGGGGCCCAGAACCGCGGCGCCGTACCGCTGCCCGAGCAGCCGTCGGGCCACGGCGTTGACCTCGTCGACGGTCACCTGATCGATCTGCTGCAGGGTGTGCTCGATGCTGCGGTGCTTACCGTAGTTGAGCTCGCTGCGGCCCAGCCGGCTCATCCGCGAGCTGGAGTCCTCCAGCCCCAGCACCAGCCCGCCGCGCAACGACCCCTTGGCGATCCGGCATTCCGACTCGGTGATGCCGTCGCGCGCCACCGACTCGAGCACGCCGCTGGTCACCGCCATCACCTCGGCGAAGCGTTCCGGCTGGCAGGCGGCATACACCGACAGCGCGCCGCTGTCGGCGAACACGTCCACCGTCGAGTACACGGAGTAGGCCAGGCCGCGCAGCTCCCGAACCTCCTGGAACAGCCGCGAGCTCAGGCCGCCGCCCAGAGCGGTGTTGAGCACCGACAGCGCCCAGCGGTGCTCCCAGCCGCGCCCGGGCGTGCGGACACCCAGCGACACGTGGGCCTGCTCGGCGTCCCGGTTGCCCAGCAGCAGAGCGGGCCGGCCGGCGACCCGTCCGGCGCCCTTGCGCGGCGCGATCGGTTCGCGGCCGCGAACCAGATGCGGCCCGAAGTGCCGGCGCACCAACGCCACCACCTCGTCGTGGTCGACGTTGCCGGCCACCGCCACCACCATCCGCTCCGGCGTGTAGCGCCGGACATGAAACGAGTGCAGCTGGTTGCGCGTCATCGACGTCACCGAGCGCGCGGTGCCGATGACCGGGCGGCCGACCGGGTGGTCACCGAACAGCGCGCTCAGGAACATGTCACCGAGCGCGTCCTCGGGGTCGTCGTCTCGCATGGCGATCTCTTCGAGGACCACGTCGCGTTCCAGCTCGACGTCGTTGGCCGCGCAGCACCCGTTGAGCACCACGTCGGCGACCAGGTCGACGGCCAGCGCCAGGTCGCTGTCGAGCACGTGCGCGTAGTAGCAGGTGTGCTCCTTCGCGGTGAACGCGTTCAGCTCTCCCCCGACGGCGTCCATCGCCTGCGCGATGTCGACCGCCGTGCGACTGGGGGTCGACTTGAACAGCAGATGCTCGAGGAAGTGCGCGGCGCCGGCCACGGTGGCACCCTCGTCGCGCGAGCCGACCCCGACCCAGACCCCGACCGAGGCGGAACGCACCGCGGGGAGGTGCTCGGTGACCACCCGCAAGCCGCCCGGCAGCGTGGTGCGCCGCAGCGCGGCCTGGGTTGCCGATTCCTCCTCAGCGACCTTGCTCCGGCGCAGCGCGCCGGCCCGACCGGGACGCGTCCCGGTCGATGAGTCAGCTGCTCGCCGTCGCGGCATCGGCAGGGGCGGCCGCCGGGGCATCGGCGGGAGCCGAGTTGTCTTCCTCCACCAGAACCAGCGAGATCTTGCCCCGCTTGTCGATGTCGGCGATCTCGACGCGCAGCTTGTCGCCGACGTTCACCACGTCCTCGACCTTCGCGATGCGCTTGCCCTTACCGAGCTTGGAGATGTGCACCAGGCCGTCACGCCCCGGCAGCAGCGACACGAACGCACCGAAATCCGTTGTCTTGACCACGGTTCCGAGGAACCGCTCGCCCACGGTCGGCAGCTGCGGGTTGGCGATGGCGTTGATCCGGTCGATCGCGGCCTGCGCCGAGGGCCCGTCGGTGGCGCCGACGAACACGGTGCCGTCGTCCTCGATGGAGATCTGGGCGCCGGTCTCCTCGGTGATCGCGTTGATGACCTTGCCCTTGGGCCCGATCACCTCACCAATCTTGTCCACCGGAACCTTGATGGTGGTGACCCGCGGGGCGTAGGGGCTCATCTCGTCGGGCGCGTCGATCGCCTCGGCCATGACCTCCAGGATGGTCAACCGCGCGTCCTTGGCCTGCCCCAGCGCGCCCGCCAGCACCTGCGACGGAATGCCGTCGAGCTTGGTGTCCAGCTGCAGCGCGGTGACGAAGTCCTTGGTGCCGGCGCACTTGAAGTCCATGTCGCCGAACGCGTCCTCGGCGCCCAGGATGTCGGTCAGGGTGACGAAGCGGCGCTCCGTCTTGCCGTCGACCTCGACGTCATCGGAGACCAGGCCCATCGCGATGCCGGCCACCGGCGCCTTCAACGGCACACCGGCGTTCAGCAGGGACAGGGTGGACGCGCACACCGAACCCATCGACGTCGAGCCGTTGGAGCCCAGCGCCTCGGACACCTGACGGATGGCGTACGGGAACTCCTCGACGCCCGGCAGCACCGGGATCAGCGCGCGCTCGGCGAGCGCGCCGTGCCCGATCTCGCGCCGCTTGGGCGAGCCCACGCGGCCGGTCTCGCCGGTGGAGAACGGCGGGAAGTTGTAGTGGTGCATGTAGCGCTTGGAGGTCTCCGGTCCCAGCGAGTCGATCTGCTGAGCCATCTTGACCATGTCCAGGGTGGTGACGCCCAGGATCTGGGTCTCGCCGCGCTGGAACAGCGCGCTGCCGTGCGCCCGCGGCACCACGGCGACCTCGGCCGACAGCGCGCGGATGTCGGTGATGCCGCGGCCGTCGATGCGGAAGTGGTCGGTCAGGATGCGCTGGCGCACCAGCTTCTTGGTCAGCGAGCGGAACGCGGCGCTGACCTCCTTCTCCCGGCCCTCGTAGGTCTCGGCGAGCCGCTGGGCCACCTCGGCCTTGAGCTCGTCGGTGCGCGCGTCGCGTTCGGCCTTGCCGCCGATGGTCAGCGCCTTGGCCAGCTCGTCGGTGGCCACCGAGGCGACCGAGTAGTAGACGTCTTCCTGGTAGTCCGGGAACGTCGGGAACTCGCCGACCGGCTTGGCGGCGGCCCCGGCCAGCTCCTCCTGCGCGGCGCACAGCGCGGCGATGAACGGCTTGGCGGCCTCGAGCCCTTCGGCCACAACGGTTTCCGTCGGCGCCTGGGCGCCTCCCTCGACGAGCTCGATGACCTTCTCGGTGGCCTCGGCCTCGACCATCATGATCGCGACGTCACCCTCTACCTTGCGGCCCGCGACCACCATGTCGAACACGGCGCGCTCGAGCTGCTCGACGGTCGGGAAGGCCACCCACTGGCCGTCGATGAGCGCGACCCGCACGCCCCCGATCGGACCCGAGAACGGCAGCCCGCTCAGCTGGGTGGAGGCCGACGCGGCGTTGATCGCCAGCACGTCGTACAGGTCGTTGGGGTCCAGGCTCATGACCGTGACCACGACCTGGATCTCGTTGCGCAGCCCGGACACGAACGACGGGCGCAGCGGCCGGTCGATGAGCCGGCAGGTCAGGATCGCGTCCGTGGACGGACGGCCCTCGCGACGGAAGAACGAACCGGGGATGCGACCGGCGGCATACATCCGCTCCTCGACATCGACGGTCAGCGGGAAGAAGTCGAAGTGCTCCTTGGGGCTCTTGCTGGCGGTGGTCGCCGACAACAGCATGTTTTCGTCGTCGAGGTACGCGACCACGGCGCCAGCGGCCTGCTGGGCCAACCGGCCGGTCTCGAAACGGATGGTGCGGGTGCCGAAGCTCCCGTTGTCGATGGTGGCGGTCGCCTCGAACACGCCCTCTTCAATTTCAGCGACAGACATAGACGTCCGTACGGCCTCTCTTGTATTCAGCTTTTTCGCGTGGCCACGCGCGAACCGCAGGCCTGACGGCCGCGGGTCACCCGCGGGAGGCGCTGAGTCTGAATACGGCTACGGCCATCGATCGAAGCGGCCGACCTGCCCCAGATCCGGAGAGCCCGGCAGCCACTACCGAAGACCGCCCGATGCAGACTGGCTGCTCCCTCGAACGTGCGTAGTGACACGCTGGAACGGCACACGCGGATCTGCGTGACCGCACCGTTTGCTCCGGCCGAACCGGCCCAGAACGTCCTTACTCTACACGGGCGACCTCGGCCCGCCATATCGCTCGGAATTTGCGGGACGCTGTCGCCCCGGTGGGGCTTACGTCAGCGACGCAGGCCCAGCCGCTCGACCAGCGAGCGGTAGCGCTCGACGTCGATCTGCGCGACGTACTTGAGCAGCCGGCGCCGGCGTCCGACCAGCAGCAGCAGCCCGCGCCGCGAGTGGTGGTCGTGCTTGTGCACCTTCAGGTGCTCGGTGAGGTCGGCGATCCGCTTGGTCAGCAGCGCGACCTGCGCCTCGGGGGAACCGGTGTCGGTGCCATGCAGGCCGTAGTTGCCCAGGATTTCTTTTTTCTGCTCGGCAGTCAGCGCCACGAAACTATCTCCATCAATCGGTCCGCGAAAGGTGAATGGTGAAGGCGCGGCCACCGCGAACCGCAGCACGCGCCGATGTCGTCCGGCAGTTTAGCAGCGCGATCACCGCGGGCATAAACGCCGAGCATCGCGCTGTGCGACGGCTCCCCGGCGTCAGCCCGCGGTGAGCAGGGTGCGCGCCTTCTCGGTGTCCTTGCCCATCGCGGCGACGAGTTCCTTGATGGAGTCGAACTTGTGCTGACCGCGGATGCGGGCGACGAAGTCCAGGGCGACGTGCTGGCCGTACAGGTCGGCGGTGGTGTCCAGGACGAACGCCTCGACGGTGCGGGTGCGCCCGGAGAAGGTCGGGTTGGTGCCGACGGACACCGCCGCCTGGTAGCGCTCGCCGGGGATGACGGTGCCGGTGGCGGGCCCGTGCCCGAGCACGGTGAACCACGCGGCGTACACGCCGTCGGCCGGGATGGCCGAGTACATCGGCGGCGCCACGTTGGCGGTCGGGTAACCCAGCTCGATGCCGCGCCCGTAGCCGCGGACCACCACCCCTTCGACGCGGTGCGGGCGGCCCAGCGCCTCGGTGGCCGCCACCATGTCGCCGGCGTCCACGCAGGACCGGATGTAGGTGGACGAGAACGTCACGGTCTCGTTGCTGTGATGCTCGGACAACAGCGACATCGACTCGACGGAGAAGCCGAACCGCTCCCCCGCCTTGCGCAGGGTGTCGACGGTGCCGGCCGCCTTCTTGCCGAAGGTGAAGTTCTCTCCCACCACAACCTCGACGACGTGCAGGTTCTCCACCAGCAGCTCGTGCACGTAGCGCTCCGGGGTGAGCTTCATGAAGTCGGTGGTGAACGGCATCACCAGGAAGACGTCGATGCCCAGCTCCTCGACCAGCTCGGCGCGCCGGGTCAGCGTCGTCAGCTGCGCCGGGTGACTGCCCGGGTAGACCACTTCCATCGGATGCGGGTCGAACGTCATCAGCACCGTCGGCACGTTGCGGGCCCGCGCCGCCTTGACCGCGTGGGCGATCAGCTCGGCGTGGCCGCGATGCACACCGTCGAACACGCCGATGGTGAGCACACACCTGCCCCAGTCCGTGGGAATCTCGTCTTGGCCGCGCCACCGCTGCACGCCCGCAAGCCTACGGCGCCGAGTGTTCCGCCGGGAGATCCAGAGGGGCAAACACCCGCCATGGTGTCGGGGAACACGCCGGATGAGGCGTGGGTTGCCTAAACTTTCTCGGTGTGAGGGCTGACGAAGAGCACGGCGGCATCACCGCGGTCGGCCAGGACTACCTCAAGGTCATCTGGAATGCCCAGGAGTGGTCCCCCAAAGACGCGCCGCAGAAGGTCAGCACCAAGATGCTGGCCGAGAAGATCGGGGTGTCGGCCAGCACGGCCTCGGAGTCCATCCGCAAGCTCGCCGAGCAGGGCCTCGTCGACCACGAGAAGTACGGCGCGGTGACGCTGACCGAGGCGGGCCGGCGCGCGGCGCTGGCGATGGTGCGCCGGCACCGGCTGCTGGAGACCTTCCTGGTCAACGAACTCGGCTACGCCTGGGACGAGGTGCACGACGAGGCCGAGGTGCTCGAGCACGCGGTGTCCGATCGGCTGGTGGCGCGCATCGACGCCAAGCTGGGGTTCCCGCAGCGCGACCCGCACGGTGACCCGATCCCGGCCTCGGACGGGCAGGTGCCCACCCCGCCGGCCCGCCAGCTCTGGGCGTGCGACGACGGGGACACCGGGACGGTGGCCCGCATCTCCGACGCCGACCCCGAGATGCTGCGCTACTTCACCGACGTCGGCATCAACCTCGACTCCCGGCTGCGGGTCCTGACCCGCCGCGAATTCGCCGGCATGATCTCGGTCTCGATCGACTCCGGCGACGGCGCCGAGACGACGGTCGACCTGGGCAGCCCGGCGGCCCGGGCGATCTGGGTGACGGCCTGACCCGGCGGGGCGCGCAAGGTCTAGCTCAGTCGGCCAGCAGGCCCTTGGCGATGTGGGTGACCTGAACCTCGTTGCTGCCCGCGTAGATCATCAGCGACTTGGCGTCGCGGGCCAGCTGCTCCACCCGGTATTCGGCCATGTATCCGTTGCCGCCGAACAGCTGCACGGCCTCCATCGCCACATCGGTGGCCGCCTCCGACGAGTACAGCTTGATCGCCGACGCCTCGGCCAGCGTCAGCGGCTTGCCGGCCTGCTGGCGCTCGATGGTGTGAAAGACCATGTTCTGCACGTTCATTCGGGCGATCTCCATCTTGGCCAGCTTGAGCTGGATCAGCTGGAATTGCCCGATGTTCTTGCCCCACAACGTCCGGCTCTTGGCGTAATCCACGCACAGCCGGTGGCATTCGTCGATGATGCCCAAGGCCATCATCGCGATCCCGATCCGCTCGGCGGCGAAGTTGGCCCGGGCGCTGTCGCGGCCGTCACCGTCGGCGTGCTGTTCGCTCTCGCCGAGCAGCCGGTCCGGTCCCAGCCGCACGTTGTCGAAGAACAGCTCGCCGGTCGGCGAGGACATCATGCCCATCTTCTTGAAGGGCTTGCCCTGGGTGAGGCCCGGCATGCCCGCGTCGAGCACGAAGACCAGCACCGGGCGGTTGCGCTTGTCCTGCTTGTCCGGGCTCGCGTCGCCCTCGTCGAGTTTCGCGTACACCACCAGGACGTCGGCGCAGGGCCCGTTGGTGATGAACGTCTTCTGGCCGTTGAGGATGTAGTCCTGGCCGTCGCGCTTGACGTAGGTCTTCATGCCGCCGAACGCGTCCGAGCCCGAATCCGGCTCGGTAATCGCCCATGCCGCAATCTTTTCCAGCGTCATCAGCTCGGGCAGCCAGCGCTCCTTCTGGGCCAGCGTGCCGCGGCTCATGATGGTCGCCGCGCCCAGGCCCAGGCTCACCGACGCGGTGCTGAGCAACCCGATGCTGACCCGGGCGATTTCGGACACCAGCACCGCGATCATCGATCCCTGCGCGCCGCCACCGAAACCACCTGAGTCGTCGGACTTTTCGTCACGTTCCTGGGGAGCGGGCGCGCCGTCGAGCTTGGCCCGCTCGCGGTCCAGCATCTTCTTGACCGACTCGGCGGCCATGGCATCGAGGCCGAACTGGCTGAACAGCTTGCGCGCGATCGGATACGGCGACATCGCGCCGGTTTCGAGTTCGTCGACGTGCGGGCGAATCTCCTTGTCGACGAACTGCCGCACGGCATCCCGGACCATCAGGTCGGTGTCGGACCACTCGATCATGGCGGCCTAACGCTCGGCGCGCTGGTAGGCGGTGACGACGGCTGCGCCGCCCAGTCCGATGTTGTGCTGCAGTGCGGCGCTGACGTTGTCGACCTGACGCTTGTCGGCGGTCCCGCGCAGCTGCCAGGTCAGTTCGGCGCACTGCGCCAGGCCGGTCGCGCCCAGCGGGTGCCCCTTGGAGATCAGGCCGCCGGACGGGTTGACCACCCAGCGGCCGCCGTAGGTGGTGTCGTTGTTGTCGATCAGCTTGGGCGCCTCGCCCGGACCGCACAGTCCGAGGGCCTCGTAGAGCAGCAGTTCGTTGGCCGAGAAGCAGTCGTGCAGCTCGATCACCTGGAAGTCCTGCGGCCCCAGCCCGGACTGGTCGTAAACCTGTTGCGCGGCCTGGACATTCATGTCATAGCCGATGAGGTTCTTCGCGCTGCCGTCGAACGTCGACGCGAAGTCGGTGGTCATGGCCTGCCCGACGATCTCCACCGCCTGGCCGGCCAGCCCGTGGCTGTCGACGAAGCTTTCCGAGGCCAGGATCGCCGCACCCGAGCCGTCCGAGGTGGGCGAGCACTGCAGCTTGGTCAGCGGGTCGGAGATCATCCGCGCCGCCAGGATGTCGTCGAGCGTGTAGGACTCCTGGAACTGGGCGAACGGGTTGTTGACCGAGTGCTTGTGGTTCTTGTAGCCGATCTTGGCGAAATGTTCGGCGGTGCTGCCGTATTGCTTCATGTGCTCGCGTCCGGCGGCGCCGAACATCCACGGCGCGACGGGCATCGCGAACTCGTCGATCGCGGCCATCGCCTTGACGTGCTTGCCCATCGGCGATTCGCGGTCCTGCGCGCCGCCGCCCAGCGAGCCGGGCTGCATCTTCTCGAAGCCGAGCGCGATCGCGCAGTCGACGATCCCGCCACGGATGGCCTGGGCGGCCAGGAACAGCGCCGTCGAGCCGGTGGAGCAGTTGTTGTTGACGTTGACGATCGGAATGCCGGTCATGCCGAGCTCGTAGAGCGCGCGCTGGCCCGACGTGGAGTCGCCCGAGCAGTAGCCCACGTAGCCCTGCTGGACCTCGCGGTAGTCGATGCCGGCGTCCGTCAGCGCGTTGGTTCCCGATTCCCGGGCCATGTCCGGATAGTCCCAGCCCTCTCGGCGGCCAGGCTTCTCGAATTTCGTCATTCCGACGCCGACGACATAAACCTTGCTGGACATCTTGCCGGACATCATTGTCCCCTTCCGAACGGTCTAGGCATTCAGTGTGCAACGTAGCCCAACCAACCGTTCGGCCGGGGCGGTCACAGCGTCGCCGGGCGGATCACCACCACCGGCTTGGTCCGCGAACCCTCGTCGCGCAGCAGCGCCATCACCCGGCCGGCGGGGTCGCAGGCGGCGTAGGTGCCGTCGATGCCCGCCGGGCCCAGCGGCCGGCCGTGGCCGGTCGCCTCGGCCTCCGCGGCGGACAGGTCGCGGCGCGGAAAGATCAGCAGGCAGGCCTCGTCCAGGCTGTAGCTGAGCCGCGGGTGCTCCGCCAGTTCGTCGAGCTGGTGCGCCTGGTCGAGCCCGAAGCGCCCGACGCTGGTGCGCCGCAACGCCGTCAGGTGCCCCCGACGCCCAGCGCGTCGCCGAGGTCGCGGGCCAGGGCGCGGATGTAGGTTCCCGACGAGCAGTCCACCTCGACGTCCAGGTCGACGACGTCGTCGCGGTATCGGATGTCGCGCACCTCGAACCGGTCGATGCGCACCGGGCGCGCCTTCAACTCGACGGTCTGGCCCTCGCGGGCCAGCCGGTAGGCGCGCTTGCCGTCCACCTTGATGGCACTGACCGTCGAGGGCACCTGTTCGATGTCGCCGCGCAGGCCGCCCATCGCGGATTCGACGGCCTCGCCGGTCAGGTGCCGCGCCGAGACGCTGCGCACGAGTTCGCCCTCGGCGTCGTCGGTGGACGTGCTCTGGCCCAGCCGGATGGTGGCGGTATAGGACTTGGCGGTCGCGGTCAGCAGGCCGAGGATCTTGGTGGCCCGCTCGACGCCGATCACCAGCACGCCGGTGGCCATCGGGTCCAGCGTCCCCGCGTGCCCCACCCGCCTGGTGGAAAAGATCCGGCGGCAGCGCCCGACCACGTCGTGACTGGTCATTCCGGGGGGCTTGTCGACGACGACTATCCCTGGCCCGGTGGGGCTTTGGCTCATAGCACGATGGCGGTCAGCACCAGCCCGCGCTCGACCGACCATCGCCCGCGCAGCTCGGTCAGCGGCGGCCCGGACAGCGCCTCGGGATCGATCAGGATCCGCGACACGAACCCGCCCGTCGCCGCCCCGGGTCCGTCGGCCTCGAATGCGATGTGCGCGTCCTCGAAGCCCAGCCACCGTTTGGTCAGCGGGAACCAGGCCTTGTACGTCGCCTCCTTGGCGCAGAACAGGATTCGATCCCAATGCAGCTCACCCGTCAGGCTGGCGGGGATCTCGCTGCGTTCGGCCGGCAGGCTGATCGCGTTGAGCACGCCGTCGGGCAGCACGTCGTGCGGTTCGGCGTCGATGCCCACCGAGCGCACCGCGTCGGTGCGGCCCACCACCGCGCCCCGATAGCCGGTGCAGTGGGTGAGGCTGCCCACGACGCCGTCGGGCCAGCAGGGTTCACCCTTCTCGCCCTTGAGGATCGGCACCGGCGGCAGGCCGAGCTCGCCCAGCGCGATCCGGGCGCAGTGCCGGACGGTGATGAACTCATTGCGGCGCTTGGCCACCGACCGGGCGATCAGCGGCTCCTCTTCGGGCAGCGGCGCGAGATCGGGCGGGTCGGCGTACACCTCCGAGTAGGCCAGGCCGTCGGCGACCGGCAGCACCGAGGAAACCAGCATGTCCCCCGTCATCGTGATTGCCGCTGCCGCAACCGTTCCCGGAACTGCGCGGCCTGCGCCTTCATCTCGGGAGTGATCTCGAAGTGGCCGCCGAAGTCGTTGAGGTCGCCCGGCGCGTACTGCGGATCCGGCAGCACCTGGCGCAGCCAGCTGGGTGGCTTGCGGCGCCGCCACTCCCGCGGATAACCCACCGACACCTCCTCGAAGCGCACGTCGTCATACCAGGTGGTGCGCGGGATGTGCAGGTGGCCGTAGACCGAACACACCGCGTTGTAGCGGGTATGCCAGTCGGCGGTTTTGGTGGTTCCGCACCACAGCGAGAACTCCGGGTAGAACAGCGCGTCGCAGGGCTCGCGGACCAGCGGGAAGTGATTCACCAGGACGGTCGGGGTCATCCAGTCCAGCTCTTCGAGACGGGCACGGGTGATCTGCAGGCGCTCGCGGCACCACGCCTCACGCGTGGCGTACGGCTCCGGGGAGAGCAGGAACTCGTCGGTGGCCACCACGTTGCGCTCGCGCGCGATGGTCAGGCCTTCGGCTTTGCTCGTGGCCCCCTCGGGCAAGAAGCTGTAGTCGTAGAGCAAGAACATCGGCACGATCGTGGCCGGGCCGCCGCGCTCGGTCCAGACCGGGAACGGATGCTCGGGCGTGACCACGCCCATCTCGTCGCACATGTTGACCAGGTACTCGTAGCGCGCCTTGCCGAAGATCTGCACCGGGTCGCGGGTGGTGGTCCACAGCTCGTGGTTGCCCGGCACCCAGATCACCTTGGCGAAGCGCCGTCGCAGCAGGTCAAGGGCCCAGCGGATCTCGTCGGTGCGTTCGGCGACGTCGCCGGCCACGATCAGCCAGTCATCGGGCGAGGAGGGGTGCAGCGATTCGGTGACCGGCTTGTTGCCCAGATGGCCGGTGTGCAGGTCGGACACCGCCCACAGCGTCGGTTGCCCACCGTTGGTCGATTCCTGCCCCGCTGAATGCACAGCCACGATTAACCACCCTAACGACCCGAACCGGGCAGGCCCCTTTCGCGGGCGCCATTTCGGCCCGCGAGCGGGCGAGTTAGAACAAGTTCAGGTTTGCCTGTGACGCCGCGCGCGGGACTTGTACACTCCCCCCAAAGGACCGCTGAGGCGTCAGGGGGGTTGTCGTGTTCGCCAATGTTCGTCTGATGGGGGCGCTGGGCGCGCTGCTCACAGCGGCCATCGGGGGCACGGTGGGCTTGCTGAGCGGCCCGGCCGCGCCGGGTGGCGGCGACCGGTCCGTCGAGCTGCGCTCGACCGCCCAGCCGATGGAGACCACGATGAAGAGCCCGATCGTGGCGACGACGGATCCGCGCCCCTTCGACGCGTGCGAGGACATCCCGTTCGACGTCATCCAGGGGCTCGGCCTGGGCTTCACACCGCCCGAACACGAGGACGGGCTGCGCTGCCACTTCGACGCCGGGAACTATCAGGTGGCCGTCGAGCCGATCATCTGGCGCACCTACGAGCAGTCGCTGCCCGCCGACGCCGTCGAGACGACGATCGCGGGTCACCGCGCCGCGCAGTACTGGGTGCTCAAGCCGACCTACCACAACAGCTACTGGTTCTACTCCTGCATGGTCGCGTTCAAGACCAGCTACGGCGTGCTGCAGCAGGCGCTGTACTACTCGACCGTCTACTCCAACCCCGAGGTCGACTGCATGCAGACCAATCTGCAGCGCGCCAACGACCTCGCCCCGTATTACAAGTTCTAGGTCGTGAGTCTCACCTCGGTCCGACCCGCGCAGCCGGCGCTGCACACCCTGCGGCACCTGGGCACCAAGGCCGCCGGCCGGCTGCTCGGCCTGCCGCCGGCGACCACCGACTACACCGTGCAGCGCGTCGCCGTGCCGATGCGCGACGGGGTGCGGCTGGTGGCCGACCACTACGCGCCGACCACCGCGTCGGCCCTGGGCACCTTGCTGGTCCGCGGTCCCTACGGGCGCGGGTTCCCGTTCACGCTGATCTTCGGCGCCTTGTACGCGTCGCGCGGCTACCACGTGGTGCTGCAGAGCGTGCGCGGCACGTTCGGATCGGGCGGGGTGTTCGAGCCGATGGCCAACGAGGTCGCCGACGGCGCCGACACCGTCGCCTGGCTGCGCGAACAGCCCTGGTTCACCGGGCGTTTCGCCACCATCGGCATGTCGTACCTGGGCTTCACCCAGTGGGCGCTGCTGCAGGATCCCCCGCCGGAACTGGCCACCGCCGTCATCATGGTCGGCCCGCACGATTTCAACGAATCAACCTGGGGCACAGGAACATTCGCGGTCAACGACTTCCTCGGGTGGAGCGATATGGTGGCGCACCAGGAGGACCCGGTGCGTGTTCGCGCCGCGCTGCGCCAGCTGCAGACCCGCCGCAGGGTGGCGCGGGCCGCGACCGCGGTGCCGCTGGGCGACGCCGCGCGCGACCTGCTCGGCACCGGCGCCCCCTGGTTCGAATCCTGGGCCGAGCACAGCGAAGCCGACGACCCGTTCTGGGACGCGTTGCGGTGCAACGACGCGCTGGACCGCGTGCAGGCGCCGGTGCTGTTGGTGGGCGGCTGGCAGGACATCTTCATCAGGCAGACCCTGCAGCAGTACGCGCACCTGCGCGGCCGCGGCGTCGACGTCGCGCTCACCGTCGGCCCGTGGACGCACACCCAGCTGCTCACCAGCGGGTTCTCCACCTGCGCCCGGGAGGCGCTGGACTGGCTGGGCGCGCATCTGGCCGGCGCGGCGACGTCGCGCCGCCCCGGCCGGGTCCGGGTCTACGTCACCGGCGGCGGCGCGGGCGGCGGCTGGCGCAACCTGCCCGACTGGCCGCCCGCCACCACCGAACGTGCCCTCTACCTGCGGCCCGGCGGCTACCTCGGCGAGACCGCGCCGACGCTGAAGGGGTTGGCCCCGGTCACTTTTCGTTACGACCCGGCCCACCCGACGCCGACGACCGGCGGCCCGTTGCTGTCGGCCAACGGCGGCTACCGCGACGACAGCCGGCTGGCGTCGCGTGACGACGTGCTGGCGTTCACCAGCGCGACGCTCACCGAGGATGTGTACGTCTACGGCAGCCCGGTCGTCGAGCTCGCCCATGGCGCGGACAATCCGCACGCCGACCTGTTCGTGCGGGTCAGCGAGGTCGACGCCAAGGGCCGGTCGCGTAACGTCAGCGAGGCGTACCGGCGGCTGCAGGCCGCGGCAAAACCCAAGTCCGACAAGATCGTTCGCCTCGATCTCGACGGCATGGCGCACCGCTTCCGGGCCGGCTCACGCATCCGGGTGCTGATCGCAGGCAGCTGGTCACCGCGCTACGCACACAACCTCGGCTCCGGCGAACCGGTGCTGACCGGCCGGCAGCCGACGCCGGTCACCCACACGGTGCGCTACGGGCGCTCCCGGCTGCTGTTGCCGATCGGGCCGGCCGAGCCGTCAGCCAACGGCGGCGCGGACCCGGTCGGCGACCGCGGCTAGCGCCGCCTGGTCATGAACGGGGTCGCGCAGCGGCGCCTGCACGGGTAGCTCCACCCAGCTCTTGCAGCCGCCGTACTCCGGAGTCCGGTCCAGCCGCACGGGCTCGACCAGCGGGCGCACCGACACCACCAGCACGGCCAGCTTGTGCTTGGGACGAAAGTCGAGCCGGTCGGCGCGCACCGACTCCGGGGTCCAGATGTGCAAGTCCTCGATGGCCGCAAGGCCGTCCGGGCGCTCGACCGGCACCGCCGCAACGACTTTCGCGGCGGCCCGGATCACCAACTCGTCGTCGGTGCTGTCGGCGGCGGCGGGCGCCAGCAGGTCTTGATGTTCGGCGCGCACCCGCTCGGCGTGGCTGTGCGCGACGGTCGGGAACAACAGGAACTCGCGGGCCGCCAGTTCGAATCGCTTCTCCCCGATGCCGCCCTTGCGCAGCAGCACCCGCTGGCGCCCGTCCAGCAGGGCATGCACCGCCGCGCTCCACTCCTTGAGCGCGGGCACCGTTGTGGTGACGGTCATTTCGCGCCCGCCATGCGGGCGAGCACCTCGGGCCGCCGCAGCGGCGGGACCGTCTTGGGTGGCTGGCGCCGCGCGGGCAACTGACCCAGCAACCGCGTCGTCGTCTCGGTGACCTCGGCGACCGCCGCCTCGAACGCCGAGGCATTGGCCGCCGAGGGATGGGTGATGCCGCTGACCTTACGCACGTACTGCCGGGCCGCGGCGGCGATTTCCTCGGCGGTGGCCGCTGGCTGCAGGCCACGCAGTTCGGTGATATTCCGGCACATAAAGGTCAACGATAAGCGCTGCACCGCGGCACCGCCTCTGGTCGCAACCGACGACTGGCTACGGTGATGTGATGACCGACGAGATCCTGCTGATCGACACCGACGAGCGCGCGCGCACCCTGACCCTCAACCGGCCGCAGTCGCGCAACGCGCTGTCGTCGGCGTTGCGGGACCGCTTCTTCGGCGCGCTGGCCGACGCCGAAACGGACGACGACGTCGACGTCGTCATCGTCACCGGCGCCGACCCGGTGTTCTGCGCGGGACTGGACCTCAAGGAGCTGGGCGGCTCCACGGCGCTCCCCGACATCTCGCCGCGGTGGCCGGCGCTGACCAAGCCGGTGATCGGCGCGATCAACGGCGCCGCGGTGACCGGCGGGCTGGAGCTGGCGCTGTACTGCGACATCCTGATCGCCTCGGAGAACGCCCGGTTCGCCGACACGCACGCCCGGGTGGGGCTGCTGCCCACGTGGGGCCTGAGCGTGCGGCTGCCGCAGAAGGTGGGGGTCGGGCTGGCCCGGCGGATGAGCATGACCGGGGATTACCTGTCCGCCGCCGACGCGCTGCGCGCCGGCCTGGTGACCGAGGTGGTGCCGCACGACCAGCTGCTGGGCGCGGCACGGGCGGTGGCGGCCTCGATCGTCGGGAACAACCAGGACGCGGTGCGGGCGTTGCTGGCGTCTTATCACCGCATCGACGACGCGCAGACCAGCGCGGGGCTGTGGCAGGAGGCGACGGCGGCCCGCCAGTTCCGAACCAGCGGCGACGACATCGCCGCCAACCGGGAGGCCGTGCTGGAACGCGGCCGCTCACAGGTGCGCTGACGTACCGATCTGCGCCGGTCCGTTCCCCCGGGTCCGCCCCGCACCATACGATCAGCTGATGAACGCGGTCGCCGGAGTCATCGTGCGGGTGCTCGGCGGCCTGACGCTGGCGGCCGCGCCGGCGATCGCGGTGTCCGCGCCGCACGCGGGCGCGGCGCCGCCGCCGGGATTTCCCAACCTCGACGCCTTCACCGCCGTGCCGGCCGACGGCTATCTGGGTGCCGGCGCGCCGGGCAGCCCGCCGCGGGTCAGTTTCTCCGCCGGTTCCGCGCTGGTCTGCGACTTCTACGGCGGTCCGCCGCCGGTGCCGCAGCCGTCGCAGGACATCAAGTGCAAGGGCGACATGCTCGGGATGGACGACGTGCCCTTCCCCGGCGGCCGCCCACGGCCCGGCGACTGCATGGTGGGTTCGGTCGACTTCAAGGGCCCGGGCTACCAGCTGAGCCGGATGGCCTACGGCGGCTGCGACGGCAACCCGCCCCCGCTTCCGGCCGGCGGCAAAGCGCTCGGAACGGGCCAGAAGTTGAGCTACCTCAACGTCACCTGCGCGGTGGGCGCCGACAACCTGGTCGCCTGCCTGGACACCACCAGCGGCGACCACGGATTCGTCGTGCAGCGCTCGGGAAGCTGGGCGTTCTAGCCCAGCGCGTTCTATCCCAGCGCGGTGCGCAGCGACGCCACCGCGTCGTCGATCGTCCCGCTGGTCGAGTAGCCGGCAGCCAGCCGGTGCCCACCGCCGCCGAACCCGGACGCGACCGACGCCAGGTCCACCGCGGCCTTGGCCCGCATCGACACCGACCACTGCTGCGGCGCGATCTCCTTGAACACCGCGGCCACCTCGGCCTGCTGCGTGGTCCGCACGATGTCGACGATGCTCTCGACTTCCTCCGGACGTGAAGTGGTCCAATCGCTGTTGCTGACAACGGCATACACCAAACCCCGCCCGCCCGCGGCGTCCGGCAGCAGCTGGGCCGAGGCCAGCACCCGCGACAGCAGCGGCAGCCAGCCGAACGGGTGGCTGTCCATCAGGGTGCGGCTGATCGCCGCGTTGTCCACGCCGGCGTCGACCAGCCGGGCCGCCAGCCGCAGGGCGCGCGCGCTGGCCCAGCGGAAGGATCCGGTGTCGGTCGTCAGCCCCGCGTAGATGCAGTGCGCGACGTCGGGATCGATCGGCTTGCCCCACGCGTCGAGGATGTCCGCGACCATCATCGTGGTCGAATCGGCCTGGACGTCAATGAAATTGGCGGTGCCGAACACGTCATTGGAGGCGTGGTGGTCGATGACCAGCACCTCGTCGGCCTCGACGGCCAAGTCGCTCAACGCGCCCAGCCGTTTGACGCTCGGAACGTCAACGGTGACAACCAAATCCACGTCGCGCCGCATCGCCTCCGGCCTGACCAGCAGCCGGCAGCCGGGCAGCGACGCCAGCGACTCGGGCAACCCCGCCGGCTCGGCGAAACTGACCTCGACCCGCTTGCCGCACTTGTCCAGCACCAGCCCCAGCGCCAGGCCGGCGCCGATCGTGTCGGCGTCGGGATGCACGTGCGCGATCACCGCGACCGTGTCGGCGTCCGACAGCAGATCGACCGCTCCCACCGCGTCGACGCGCGCCCCCACCCTGGGGCCGTCCAGGTCAGTATTCGTGTTGGTCGTCGTCACCGATGCTCCCGTCCAGGCCGGGCTCCGCGCCCGATCCGCTCTCCCGGTATGGATCGGCCTCCCCAGCCGGCTTGGCGCCCGAACGTACCCGCGCCAGATCAGCGTCCGCGGCGCGCGCCCGCGCCAGCAACTCGTCCATGCGCTGCACGTTGTCCGACGTGGTGTCGCGCGTGAACGTCAACGTGGGCGTGAACCGCACACCGGTGCCGGCCCCGACCATGGTGCGCAGCGCACCCTTGGCCCGTTCCAGGGCGGCCGCGGCGGCCCCGTAATCCGGCTCATCGTCCAGCGTGCGCCCCATCACCGTGTAGAACACCGTCGCATCGTGCAGATCGGCGGTCACCTTCGCGTCGACGATGGTGACCCCCTCCAATCCGGGATCCTTGATCTCGAACTCGATCGCCGAGGCGACGATCGTGTTGATCCGCTTGGCCAAACGTCGCGCCCGGGCCGGGTCAGCCATTTCGATTCACCGCCTCTCCCCCGCAAGCGGGAGGTACCCCCACCTCATCACACGGTCCATTTCTGCGTCGACGGTGGTGGTCAGGTGCGTTCCTTCTCGACCAACTCGTAGGACTCGATGATGTCGCCCTCCTTGATATCGGAGTAGCCCAGCGTCATACCGCACTCGAAGCCCTCGCGGACCTCGGTCACGTCGTCCTTCTCCCGCCGCAGCGAGTTGATCGTGAGGTTCTCGGTGACGACGACGTTGTCGCGCAGCAGCCGCGCCTTGGCGTTGCGGCGCACGATGCCGCTGCTGATCATGCAGCCGGCGATGATGCCCACCTTGGAGGACCGGAAGATCGCCCGGATCTCGGCGCGACCCAGCGTGTTCTCCTCGTAGATCGGCTTGAGCATGCCGCGCAGGGCCTTCTCGATCTCGTCGATCGCCTGGTAGATCACCGAGTAGTAGCGGATCTCCACACCCTCGCGGTTGGCCAGCTCGGTCGCCTTGCCCTCGGCGCGCACGTTGAACCCGATGATCACCGCATCCGAGGCCGACGCCAGGTTGACGTTGGTCTCGGTGATGCCACCGACGCCGCGGTCGATGACGCGCAGCGCCACCTCGTCGTCGATCTGGATGCCCATCAGGGCCTCTTCGAGGGCCTCGACCGTACCGGCGTTGTCGCCCTTGAGGATCAGGTTCAGCTGGCTGGTTTCCTTCAGCGCCGAGTCCAGGTCCTCCAGGCTGATCCGCTTGCGCGAGCGCGCCGCCAGCGCGTTGCGCTTGCGGGCGCTGCGCTTGTCGGCGATCTGCCGGGCGATGCGGTCCTCGTCGACGACCAGCAGGTTGTCGCCGGCACCGGGCACCGAGGTGAAACCGATGACCTGCACCGGCCGCGACGGCAGCGCCTCCTCGACGTCCTCGCCGTGCTCGTCGACCATGCGGCGAACCCGGCCGTACGCGTCGCCGGCCACCACCGAGTCGCCGACGCGCAGCGTGCCGCGCTGCACCAGGACCGTGGCGACCGGGCCGCGACCGCGGTCCAGGTGCGCCTCGATCGCCACACCCTGGGCCTCCATGTCGGGGTTGGCCCGCAGGTCCAGGGCGGCGTCCGCGGTCAGCAGCACCGCCTCGAGCAGCTGCTCGATGTTGGTGCCCTGCTTGGCGGAGATGTCGACGAACATGGTGTCGCCACCGAAATCCTCTGCCACCAAACCGTATTCGGTGAGCTGGCCGCGGATCTTGGCCGGGTCGGCACCCTCGACGTCAATCTTGTTGACCGCCACCACAATCGGCACGTCGGCCGCCTGCGCGTGGTTGATGGCCTCCACCGTCTGCGGCATGACGCCGTCGTCGGCGGCGACCACCAGGATGGCGATGTCGGTGGCCTTCGCACCGCGGGCACGCATGGCGGTGAACGCCTCGTGACCCGGGGTGTCGATGAAGGTGATCGGCCGCTCTTCCCCGTCGTGTTCGACGGTCACCTGGTAGGCACCGATGTGCTGGGTGATGCCGCCGGCCTCGGCCTCGCGGACGCTGGCGTTCCGGATGGTGTCCAGCAGGCGGGTCTTACCGTGGTCGACGTGGCCCATCACGGTCACCACCGGCGGGCGGGTCTGCAGGTCTTCCTCGCCGCCCTCGTCCTCGCCGTAGCTCAGGTCGAAGGACTCCAGCAGCTCGCGGTCCTCGTCCTCGGGGCTGACGACCTGGACGACGTAGTTCATCTCGCTGCCGAGCAGCTCGAGCGTCTCGTCGCCGACCGACTGCGTGGCCGTGACCATTTCGCCGAGGTTGAACAGCGCCTGCACCAGCGAGGCCGGGTTCGCGTTGATCTTGTCGGCGAAGTCGGAGAGCGATGCGCCGCGGGCCAGCCGGATCGTCTCGCCGTTGCCGTGCGGCAACCGCACGCCGCCGACGACCGGCGCCTGCATGTTCTCGTATTCGGCGCGCTTGGCCCGCTTCGACTTGCGGCCGCGTCGCGGCGCACCGCCGGGACGGCCGAACGCGCCGGCCGCACCGCCGCGCTGGCCGGGACGGCCACCGCCGCCACCGCCACCGGGACGGCCGCGGAAACCGCCGCCACCTCCGGGCGGGGCGCCGACTCCGCCGCCACCGCCACCGCGGTAGTTGCCGCCGCCTCCGTCACGGCCGCCGGGACCACCGGGACGGCCGCCACCGGGACGCGGGGCGCCGGGCCGGGCCGGGCGGCCGGGCCCACCGGCACCGGCGGGGCGGGGCGGCATGTTGCCCGGCGACGCGCCGCCGGGCCGCGGGGCGCCCGGGCGGGGCGCTCCCGGACGGGGCGCCTGCGGACGCGGGATGGGCCGGTCGACCGGCTGCGCCGACGAGAACGGGTTGTTGCCGACGCGCGGGGCGCGGGGCTTGGGCATCGGGCCCGGACGCGGACCGGGCGTCACACCGGGGCGCGGCGCCTGGCCGGGCGCCTGCCCGGCCGCGGGCGGTTTCGGCTCGCCGGGGCCGGCGCGGATGGCCGCGCGGGGCCGGGCCGGGCGGGCCGGGCCTCGGCGGGCGCCGCGGCCGAGGCCTGCGGGGCGGCGGGCTTGGCGGGTGTCGCCGTCGCCTCGCCGTTGCCGCCGGCGCTGCCGATGGCGTTGTCGAGGGCCTTGTCGAGCGATTTGTCGGGGGCCTTGGCCGCGGGCGCCTTGGCCCCCGCTTGCGCGGAGGCCTTCGCCGGGGCCTTCTCGGCGGCCTTGCCGCCGCCGAAGGACTCGCGCAGCCGGCGAGCCACCGGCGCTTCTACCGTCGACGATGCGGATTTAACGAATTCGCCCTGATCGTTCAGTCGGGCGAGGACTTCCTTGCTGGTGACACCGAGTTCCTTAGCCAACTCGTGTACGCGGGCCTTACCTGCCACTACATCTCCTGTCTATGAGGCGACAGTCGTGGGGCCGCGCCTCGGGAATTAGCTGTAACGCATAGGAATGCGAGTCATCGGGACTTCACGGTGTGCTCATGTTCTTAGCTACCTGTTCTGTTGCCGGGCGCTCGGGCGCACAGAGAGACTCTATGTGCTCGACCACCGCGGATGTGTCCGGTGAACCGGTGATGCGCAGCGCTTTGGTGAAAGCCCGCCGCCGGATTGCCTGTTGCGCGCACTGCGGCCCGGGATGCAGCCATGCACCCCGCCCCGGCAGGCTATTGCCTGTGTCAACGATCACGGCGAATCCGCCGTTCCCGTCCGGCACAGCCACCACTCGAAGCAGCTCGACGGCCAGCTCTCGCTTCCGGCACCCGACACATGTCCGTACGGGTCCACCCGCATGACGGTGTGACCCTCTGGTTTCGGGAGCCGAAAGTTCACGCTGGATCACGGCTCAGTCTAGCGTCACCGAATAGATGGTCAGAACCACCCGACGGTGCGCGCTCGCCGCTAGCGGTCGTGGGCCATTCCGTGGCTGGCACCGTGTTCGGACTGGCTCTCCGAATGCCCCCCGGAGCCGCCGGGCGAGTCCCCGCGGATGTCGATGCGCCACCCAGTGAGCCGGGCGGCCAGCCGCGCGTTCTGGCCCTCCTTGCCGATCGCCAGCGACAACTGGAAGTCGGGCACCACCACGCGGGCGGCGCGGGCCGCCTGGTCGATGATCGAGACCGACACCACCTTGGCCGGCGACAGCGCGTTGGCGACGAAGCGCGCGGGGTCCTCGTCGTAGTCGATGATGTCGATCTTCTCGCCGGAGAGTTCGCTCATCACGTTGCGGACCCGCTGCCCCATCGGGCCGATGCAGGCACCCTTGGCGTTCAGGCCGGGAAGGTTGGACTTCACCGCGATCTTGGAGCGATGGCCGGCCTCCCGGGCCACGGCGACGATCTCCACCGATTCGTCGGCGATCTCGGGGACCTCCAGCGAGAACAACTTGCGCACCAGGTTGGGGTGGGTCCGCGACAGGGTGATCAGCGGTTCCCGGGCGCCGCGGGTCACCCCGATCACGTAGCACCGCACGCGGTTGCCGTGCTCGTAGCTCTCGCCGGGAACCTGCTCGGCCGCCGGGATCACGCCCTCGGAGGCCTTCGTCTCGGTGCCCATCCGGACCACCACCAGCCCCCGCGCGTTGGCCCGGCTGTCCCGCTGGATGACGCCGGCGACGATCTCGCCCTCGCGGGTGGAGAACTCGCCGTAGGTCCGCTCGTTTTCGGCGTCCCGGAAGCGCTGCAGCATGACCTGGCGCGCGGTGGTGGCGGCGATGCGGCCGAAACCCTCGGGGGTGTCGTCCCATTCACTGATGACGTTGTCGTCTTCGTCGGTCTCCCGGGCCATCACCCGCACCACGCCGGTCTTGCGGTCGATCTCGATCCGCGCGTCGTTCTGGTGGCCCTCGGTGTGCCGGTAGGCGGTGAGCAGCGCCGATTTGATCGTCTCGAGCAGCTCGTTGACCGAGATGCCACGATCCACCTCGATGGCGTGCAGTGCGGCCATGTCGATGTTCATCAGCGCCGCTCCTCCGTCCTCAGGGCCTGACCCATACCCGCCAGTTCCAGCTCCGCTTGATTAGGGGGCGAAAACTCCACCTGGACAACGGCTTTCGCGATGTCACCGAGTGGGATCTCGCGCACCGTCCAGTCCCGGCCGGCGCGGACCACCAGCGCCACGGCGTCGTCGGTGGTCTCACCGACCCGGCCGGTCAGCTTCGAACCGTCCGACAGGACGACGTCGACCTTGCGGCCGCGGGCCCGACGGAAGTGCTTCGCGCTGGTCAGCGGGCGGTCGACGCCGGGCGAGGAGACCTCGAGCACGTAGTGGTCGTCGATGGTGTCCAGGCCGTCGAGCAATGCCGATGCCGAACGGGACAGGGTGGCCGCCGTATCCAGGTCGAGGCCGTCGTCGCCGTCGGCGATCACCAGGATTCGCGGTGGGCGGGTCCGGCCGTCGATGACCACGTCTTCGATCTCGAATCCCGCGCGCGCAAACTCTCCACCGAGTAGCTCGATCACCTGCGTCTGCGACGGTAGCCCGGTGGTCACGGCGAGCTCCTCATCTTGAGTTGTCCGGTCATCTGGCGGATGTCGGCGCCCCGATGGCTTCGTAGGCGACTTCCGGTGTCCCGGCGGAGGAACATCCGTGCCGACGGTTGCTGTCGGTGGTTGCCCTCTGCGAGAACCAGCTATCCACGATACGCCAGGATTCGCCGATGACGGCGCGATCGCGTCCTGGCATCGTGCCCGCTTCCGCGCCGATGGCAGGATGTCCTTGTGGCTAGCGCAGTTCCGTTCGTCAACAGGCGAGATGTCCTCGCCGGTGGTGTGGCTTTCGCTGCGCTCGGGGCGGTCGCGACCGCCTGTGGCAAGTCCGCGCCCAAGCCCCCGCCCGTCGAACAACTGCTGGGGCCGTTGGATCAGGCGCGGCACGACAGCACCCTCGCCGGTGCCGCCGCGGCGGCCGTCGGCAACCCACCGCAGGTCGCCGCCGCGCTGACGGTGGTGGCCAGCCAGCGCGCCGCGCACGCCCGCGCGCTGTCCGCGGAGATCTCGCGCGCGGCGGGCAAGCTCGCCACGTCGTCCACCAGCGAAGCGCCCAGCCCGAGTCAGGCCGAGCCGGCGGGGCCGCCACCACCCCCGCCGCCGGTGTCCGACGTGATCAACGCGCTGCGCGCCTCGGCCGACAGCGCGAGCCGGCTGGTGGGCACCGAATCGGGTTACCGGGCCGGGCTGCTCGCCTCGATCGCGGCGTCCTGCACGGCCTCGTACACAGTTGCGCTGGTGCCCGGGGGTCCGTCGATATGACCTCCGGGAAGGACGCCGACAACCAGGCCTTGTGCGACGCGCTGGCCATCGAGCACTCGACGATCTACGGCTACGGCATCGTGTCCGCGCTGTCGCCGCCCAGCGTGAACGACATGGTGGTGGAGGCGCTCGCCCAGCATCGGCAGCGCCGCGACGACGTCATCGCGATGCTGACCGCCCGCAAGGTGACCGCCCCGATCGCCGCGGCCGGCTACCAGCTGCCCCTGGTGGTCGGCGGCCCGGCCGACGCCGCGCGGCTGGCCGCCCGGATGGAGAACGACGGCGCGGGCGCGTGGCGCGTGGTCGCCGAGCACGCGGAGACCGGCGCGGACCGCGCGTTCGCCGCGACAGCCCTGGTTCAGAGCGCGGTGATGGCGGCCCGGTGGAGCCGGGTGCTGGGCGCCTGGCCCATCACGACGAGCTTCCCCGGCGGCAACGACTAGGTGGCGGCTCGCCACCATCGGACTAGCCGGCCAGGGCGGCCGCGATGTCGGTGGCCAGCGACGGCCCGGTGGCCAGTTCTCGCGTCTGGCCGCCGAAGCGGTCGCGCAGCTCGACCACGCCGTCCGCCCAGCCGCGTCCCACCACGACGATCCACGGCATCCCGAGCAGCTCGGCGTCCTTGAACTTCACGCCGGGCGAGGCCTGGCGGTCGTCGAGCAGCACTTCGACGCCCAGCCGATCCAGCTCGTCCGCCAGCTCGAGGGCTCCGGCGCGAGCTTCCGCGTCCTTGTTGGCGATCACCAGATGGACGTCGAACGGCGCGACCGCGGACGGCCAGCGCAGCCCGAGCTCGTCGTGGTGCTGCTCGGCGATGACGGCCACCATCCGCGACACCCCGAGGCCGTAGGAGCCCATGGTCAGGCGCACCGGCTTGCCGTCCTCGCCGAGCACGTCGGCAGTGAAGGCGTCGGTGTACTTTCGCCCGAGCTGGAAGATGTGCGCGACCTCGATACCGCGCGCCGAGACCAGCGGTCCCGCGCCGTCCGGTGAGGGGTCGCCGTCGCGCACCTCGGCGGCCTCGATGGTGCCGTCGGCGGTGAAGTCGCGGCCGGCGACGAGCCCGACGACGTGGCGCCCGGGCTCGTCGGCGCCGGTGATCCAGCTGGTGCCGTCCACCACCCGCGGGTCGACGAGGTAGCGAACACCGTTGCCCTGCAACGCTTTCGGTCCGATATATCCCTTCACCAGGAAGGGGTATTTGGCGAAGTCGGCGTCGTCGAGCAGGGCGTATTCGGCCGGTTCCAGCGCCGCGCCCAGCCTCTTGTCGTCGACCTCACGATCGCCCGGCACCCCGATGGCCAGCAGCTCCCATTCCCCGCCGGGCTGGCGCACCTTGAGCAACACGTTCTTCAACGTGTCGGCCGCGGTGACGGTGCGGCCCAGATCCGCCTGATTGGCCCAGTCCACCAGCGTGGCGATGGTCGGGGTGTTGCCGGTCTCGTGGACCACCGCCTCGGGCAGCCCGGCCACCACTTCAGCGGGCGGCGGCTCCGGCTTGGCGGTGACGACGGCCTCGACGTTGGCCGCGTAGCCGGACTCCAGGCAGCGCACGAAGGTGTCCTCCCCGACCGCGCTCTCGGCCAGGAACTCCTCGGAGGCGCTGCCCCCCATGGCGCCCGACACCGCGGAGACGATGACGTAGCGCACCTGCAGCCGCGCGAAGATGCGCTGATACGCCTCCCGATGCGCGTGGTAGGCGGCCTTGAGCCCGGCGTCGTCGATGTCGAACGAGTAGGAGTCCTTCATCAGGAACTCCCGCACGCGCAGGATGCCGGCCCGCGGCCGCGCCTCGTCGCGGTATTTGTTCTGGATCTGATACAGCAGGACCGGAAAGTCCTTGTAGGAGCTGTATTCGCCTTTGACGGTCAGGGTGAACAGCTCTTCGTGGGTGGGCCCCAGCAGATAGTCGTTGCCGCGGCGGTCCTGCAGCCGGAACACCGAGTCGCCGTACTCGGTCCACCGGTTCGTCGTCTCGTACGGTGCGCGCGGCAGCAACGCGGGAAACAAGATCTCTTGCCCGCCAATGGCGTTCATCTCGTCGCGGACGATGCGCTCGATGCGGCGCAACACGCGTAATCCCAGCGGCAGCCAGCTGTACAGCCCGGGCGCCACAGGCCGGATGTAGCCGGCCCGGATCAGCAGCTTGTGGCTGGCGACTTCGGCGTCGGCGGGATCGTCGCGCAAAGTGCGCAAAAACAACTGGGACATCCGGGTGATCACAGCGGGCCAGCCTAGCGGTGACTGCGCGCGCAACGAAGTTGGGCGCGGCAGGTCACCGCCATCGGGTCCAGCGTGCTGCGCGTCCGTGCGTGGTGAGCTACAGCTCCCCGGCGTCCATCGCTTCCTTGACCTCTTGCGCGTGCGCAACCTGGTCGGGGGTGTAGCCGATCAGCAGCGCCGCACCGCCGACGATGACGGCCACACCGGCCAGCCAGAGCAGTCCGTAGGTGTAGCCGTTGTCCAGTGCGGCCAACTGCGCATCGTTCATGAACTTCACCGGGCCGGTGGTGCCGCCCATGTACAGCGTCCGCGAGGTGATCACCGCCTGGATGACGGCCAGCACCAGCGGCCCACCCAGGCTCTGCAGCATCAGCGTGACCGCCGATACCGGGCCGATCTGATCGAAGCCCACGCCGGCGATGGCCGACAGCGTGAGGGGGACGACGGCCATGCCGATCCCGATTCCGCCGACCACGATGGGCAACACCAGGTTGGGGAAGTACGCAGCGCCGCGGTGCATGAACGCCCAGCCGAACAACATCGCCCAGAACAGCATGATCCCGCCGCCGATGGTCAGCACCCGCGGCGAGAACCGGGACACCAGCTGCGAGGAGACACCGAGTCCGATGCCCATCGCGATGACGAACGGGATGAAGCCGACCCCCGCGCGCAGCGCGCTGTAACCGAGGATGTCCTGCACGTACAGGCCGATGCACACGGTCAGGCTGAACATCAGCCCACCGGCCAAAAAGATCGCGGTGAAGGTGACCAGCCGGTTGCGGTCGCGGAAGAGATCGAACGGAACGACCGGGTTCTCGGCGGTGCGCTCCACGATGATGAAGGCCAGCCCGGCACCCAGCGCAACCACGCCGGATCCGATGGTGGTGATCGACACCCAGCCCTTTTCCGGCCCCATCGAGAAAGCGAACACGGCCGCGGTGCAGGCCAAGGTGGCCAGTAAGGCCCCGGTGGCGTCGAGCTTCATCCGCTCGCGGTTGGTCTCCCGCAGCGCGGTGCGGGCCAGGTACATCATCACCAGGCCGATCGGCACGTTCACCAGGAACGCCAGCCGCCACGACACCTCGGTGAGCGCTCCACCAACCACCAGCCCCATCACCGAGCCGACAGCCGTCATCGCGGCGAATACCGCGGTCGCGAAGTTACGGGCCGGGCCCTTGGGGAAGGTGGTCGCCACCAGCGCCAGACCGGTCGGCGAGGCGATGGCCGAGCCGACGCCCTGCGACAGCCGGGCGATCACCATGGTGGCCTCGTCCCAGGCGACCGCGCACAGCACGGACGAGATGGTGAACAGCGCGACGCCGACGATGAAGGTGCGCTTGCGCCCGATGGTGTCGCCGAGGCGACCGCCCAGCAGCATCAGGCCGCCGAACGTCAGCACGTAGGCGGTGATGACCCAGCTGCGCCCGGCGTCGGACAGGCTCAGCTCGTTCTGGATCTTGGGGAGCGCGACGATGGCGACGGTGCTGTCCATGGTCGCAAGCAGCTGCATACCGCCGATGGCGATCACGGCCGCGATGAAGCGGCGGGAGGGCAGCCATGCCGGGTAGTACTTGCTGATGCGCTTCAGGGCGGTCTCCGCCGGGGGCTTGGAGGCGGTCTCCGCCGGGAACGCACTGCTCACCGGGGCCGGACGATCGGGGCGCGCCGAGGCCTGATTCTGCACCGCGCGCTCTGCATCGTTGAGAGCCGTCATAAAGGGTTACCTTACAGTAATCTTAAGAACCGTTTAAAGCCCGAAGGCCGCCACGGCGCCGATCACGACGATCGCGGGAGGTCGGATACCCTCGGCGCGGATCTTTTCGGGCGTGTCGGCCAAGGTGGCCCGCAAAGTGTGCTGAGCGGCGGTCGTTCCGTGCTGAACCACCAGCACCGGGGTATCCGCAGGTCGGCCGCCTTTGAGCAGCGCGTCGGCGAAAAGCTCGATGCGTTCGACCGCCATCAGCAAAACAATCGTGCCTGACATTGCGGCCAGTGCATCCCAATTCACTAACGATTCGGGATGGCCGGGTGGCAGATGGCCGCTGACCACCACGAACTCGTGATTGATCGCCCGATGCGTGACCGGAACGCCCGCCAATGCGGGCACTCCTATGGCACTCGTCACACCCGGCACCACCGTCACGGGTATCCCGGCCTCGACGCACGCCAGCACCTCTTCGTAGCCGCGGGCGAACACGAAAGGGTCACCGCCCTTGAGGCGCACCACGAAGCTGCCGGCGCGGGCGCGTTCGATCATGACGTCGTTGATGGCGTCCTGGGCCATGGCCCGTCCGTACGGGATCTTGGCGGCGTCGATGACTTCGACGTGCGGCGGCAACTCGGCGAGGAGTTCCGGCGGCGCGAGGCGGTCGGCGACCACGACGTCGGCCTGGGCCAGGAGGCGCCGGCCGCGCACGGTGATCAGTTCGGGGTCGCCCGGTCCGCCGCCGACCAGCGCGACACCACCCTTGACGACGTCGGAGCCGACCGGGCTGTCGGGCGTGATGAGCCCGGTCTGCAGCGCCTCGCGGATGGCCGAGCGGATCGCCGCCGAGCGGCGGTGGTCGCCGCCGGCCAGGACTCCGACGGACAGCCCCGCGTAGTCGAAAGACGCTGGGGTTACTGCGGTCCCCTCGACGGCGATGTCGGCGCGGACGCAGAAGATGCGCCGGCTTTCGGCCTCGGCGACCACCGCCTCGTTGACTCGGGCATCATCGGTGGCCGCGATCGCGTACCACGCCCCGTCGAGGTCGCCGTCGCGGTATTCGCGCAACGCCAGGGTGATTCCCGTCATCACCTCGACCGAGCGGGTGGCGCTGCGGGAGATGACGTGGACGTCGGCGCCGCTGGCGATCAGCAAGGGCAGCCGGCGCTGGGCGACGGTGCCGCCGCCGACCACGACGACTTTTTTTCCGGTCAGCCGCAGCCCAGCGAGGTAGGCGCTCTCGGTCACCCGGCAAGCCTAGTGGCGATCGCCAGCGCGGCGAAGCCGGGCGTAGCGGGTCGCCACCATCGATCTAGTGGCGATCGCCAGCGCGGCGAAGCCGGGCGCCGGCGTGTGCGACGAACCGCGTCACCGCCTCCGGCGCCGCGGCCGGATGGGTGTGCAGATACGACGCGTGCACACCGGCGTGCACGACGCCGTCGCGCACGGGGCCGCCCTGCCGGTCGCCGTCGTGGGTCCGGTACATCCAGGCGGGCTGATAGTCGTCGGTGAATGTGACTGCGGTGCGGTGGAATTCATGTCCGACCGCACGCTGGCCGGCGGCATACAACGACGAATCCGCGACCGCGACGGCGTCGCGATACGCCAGGGTCAGCCGCGGCGTGAACCGCGCCCGCCCCGCCAGCACACCGCACATCGGATGGCCGTCGAGCTCGGAGACCAGATAGATCAGCCCGGCGCACTCGGCGTGTATCGGCGCGCCGGTGGCGGCCAGTTGGTTGATCTGCCGGCGCACGACCGCATTGGCCGAGAGCTCCGCGGTGAACTGTTCGGGAAACCCACCGGGTAGCAACACCGCGTCGGTGCCGTCGGGCAGGGCGTCGGCGAGCGGGTCGAATTCGACGACGTCGGCACCGGCGGCCGCCAGCAGCTCCGAGTGTTCGGCATAGCCGAAACTGAAGGCCTTGCCGGCCGCCACCGCGACGGTGGCGCGTCCCCCGGACGTCTCCCCTACCGCCGTCACGGGATTCCACGCCGGCTGCGCGACCCGGCCGCCGGCGACGGCGGCCATGGCCGCCAAGTCGACGTGGCGCGCGACCAATTCGGTCATCGCCGCCACCGCCTCCCGCGCCCGCTGCCCGTACTCCACGGCGGTGATGAGTCCCAAATACCTTGTCGGGAGCTCTAATTCAGCGGCGCGCGGGATGGCGCCCAGCACCGGGACACCGGCCTGTTCGCAGGCCTGCCGCAGCACCTGCTCGTGGCGGTCCGACCCGATGCGGTTGAGGATCACGCCGGCGATGCGGGTGGCGGCGTCGAACGTCGAAAAGCCGTGCAGCAGAGCGGCTATGCTCTGGCTCTGCCCGCGCGCATCGACGACCAGCACGACCGGCGCACCGAGCAGGCCGGCGACGTGCGCCGTCGATCCGGCCGCGGGAGTCGTGGCGGCGGGCCCGATCCGCCCGTCGAACAGCCCCATCACCCCTTCGATCACGGCGATGTCGGCGCCGCGTGCGCCGTGGGCGTAGAGCGGGCCGATCAGGTTCTCCCCCACCAACACCGGATCGAGGTTGCGGCCCGGCCGGCCGGCGGCCAGGCCGTGGTAGCCGGGATCGATGAAGTCCGGGCCGACCTTGAAGGGCGCCACGGTGTGGCCCACCCGTCGCAAGGCGCCAATCAAACCCGTTGCCACCGTGGTCTTTCCGCTGCCGGATGCGGGAGCGGCGACGACGACGGCGGGAACACTCACCACTCGATGCCCTTCTGCCCCTTGCGCCCGGCGTCCATCGGGTGTTTGACCTTGGTCATCTCGGTCACCAGGTCGGCCGCGTCGATCAGGCGCTGCGGCGCGTCGCGCCCGGTGATGACCACGTGCTGATGACCGGGCCGGGCGGCCAACTCCCCCACCACCGCGTCGACGTCCACCCAACCCCACTTCAGCGGATAGGTGAACTCGTCGAGCACGTAGAAGTCGTGACGCTGATCGGCCAACCGGTGCGCGATCTCCGCCCAGCCGTCGGCCGCGGCCGCCGCGTGGTCGACGTCGCTGCCCGCCTTGCGGGTCCAGGACCAGCCCGCGCCCATCTTGTGCCATTCGACCGGCGCACCGACCTGGTGCTCTTCATGCAACCGGCCCAGGTGGGCGAATGCGGCCTCCTCGCCCACCTTCCACTTGGCGCTCTTGACGAACTGGAACACCGCGACGGACAGCCCGGCGTTCCATGCCCGCAGGGCCATGCCGAATGCCGCCGTGGACTTCCCCTTGCCGGGGCCGGTGTGCACGGCCAGCACGGGCGTGTGGCGACGCGCCCGCGTGGTCAGGCCGTCATCGGGAACTTGCAGTGGAACGCCTTGTGGCATCAGCGTTTACCCTTTCCGCTCAGGCCGCGTCGCGCACCGCACGCGTCAGGGAATCCGCGTGCAACTCTTCGAGCCGGATGGCCGGGGCACCGAGCTGGCGGGCGAGCTGCTCGGCCAGACCCAGCCGCACCAACGACGTTTCGCAGTCGACGACCACCGCGGCCGCACCCTCGGCGACCAGCCGGGCCGCCGCGGTTCGACTGCGCCCCAACGGATCCGGACCGGCGGTGGCCCGGCCGTCAGTCAGCACCACCACCAGCGAGCGCCGCGCCCGGTCACGCGCCTTCTCCCGCACGATGAGTTCACGCGCGGCCAGCAGGCCTTCGGCCAGCGGGGTTTTGCCGCCGGTGTCGAAGCTCGCCAGCCGCCGACCCGCGATGTGCGCCGACGACGTCGGCGGCAACAACAGCCGAGCCTCCTGCTGCCGGAACGTGATCACGGCGACCTTGTCGCGCCGCTGATATGCGTCGCGCAGCAGCGACAGCGCGGCGCCGCTGACCGCGGACATGCGATCGCGCGCCGCCATCGAACCCGACGCGTCCACCACGAAGATCACCAGATTGCCCTCGCGCCCCTCGCGCACGGCGCGGCGCACATCGTCGGGCCGCGGCCGCAGCGGGCCGGCACCGGCGCGCTCGGCGGCAGACAGCAGCGTAGCGAACAAGTGCAGCCCGTGCCCGGCGCAACTCGTGTCGTTCGCGTCGGCGGCGGCGATGACGCTGCCGCCGGCGTTGCGGGCCCGCGACCGGCGCCCGGGCGCGCCCTCCCCGACCCCCGGAACTCGCAGCGCGCGGGTGCGGAAGGTCTTCGCCGGCGGCGCGCTGCGCCCGGTCTTCGGGGCCTGGGGCGCGCCGCCGTCCGATGAATGCTGTTGTGGTGCATCGTGTTCAGTGCGGGTGGACTCGCCACCGCCGGGCGGGTCGGGGTCGGGATCGGGATCCGTGTCGGAGCCGGCTTGCGCCAGGGCCTCGTCCAGCTGGTCGCGGTCGATGCCCGGGTCGTCGAACGGATCGCGGCGGCGCCGGTGCGGCAGCGCCAGTTCGGCGGCCACCCGGATGTCTTCTTCCTCGACGGTGTGCGCGCCGCGCCACGCGGCGTGTGCGACGGCGGTGCGGGCCACCACCAGATCGGCGCGCATCCCGTCGACGTCGAACGCCGCGCACAATGCGGCGATGCGCCGTAATTCGTTGTCCGGCAATACCACTTCGTCGACCAGCGCACGCGCGGTGGCGATGCGGCGGGCGAGCTCCGCGTCGGCGTCGGCGTAGCGCTCGGCGAAACCCTCAGGGTCGGCCTCGTAGGCCATCCGCTGCCGGATGACCTCCACCCGCACGTCGACGTCGCGCGAGGCGTGGACGTCGACGGTGAGCCCGAACCGGTCCAGCAGCTGCGGACGCAGTTCGCCCTCTTCGGGATTCATGGTGCCGATCAACACGAATCGAGCCTCGTGCGAATGCGAGATGCCGTCGCGTTCGATGTGCACCCGCCCCATCGCCGCGGCGTCGAGCAGCACGTCGACAAGGTGGTCGTGCAGCAGGTTGACCTCGTCGACGTAGAGCACCCCGCCGTGCGCGCGGGCCAGCAGGCCCGGCGAGAACGCGTGCTCGCCGTCGCGCAACACCCGTTGCAGGTCCAGCGAGCCGATCACCCGGTCTTCGGTTGCCCCGAGCGGCATTTCGACCAGGCCGGCGTCGCTCCCGGTGGCCTCGGACAGCAACGCCGCAAGGCCGCGCACGGCCGTCGACTTGGCCGTGCCCTTCTCGCCGCGGATGAGCGCGCCGCCGATCTCCGGACGCACGGCACACAGCAGCAGGGCCAGGCGCAGCTGGTCGTGCCCGACGATGGCGCTGAACGGGTAGGGCTTCACGGCTGCGCCGCCAAACCCGATCCGGGCCGCAGCATGGGCACGTGCGGAACGCCGTCGTCCAGGAAATCGTCGCCGTCGCGGACGAATCCGTGCTGGGCGTACATGTCCGCCAGATAGGTCTGCGCGTTGATCCGGCACGGGTAGTCGCCCACCTCGGCGAGCGCCGCGCGCAGCAGCCGGGTGGTGTGCCCCTGGCCGCGCGCATTGCGCTTGGTGCACAGCCGCCCGATCCGGAACACCTTCTCGCCGCCGGCGTGCTCCTCCATCAGCCGCAGCGTGGAGATCACCTCGCCGTCGGGCGTTTCCAGCCAGAAGTGCCGGGTCTCGGCGAGCAGGTCGCGCCCGTCGAGCTCCGGATACGGGATCGCCTGTTCGACGACGAACACCTCCACCCGGAGCTTGAGTAGCTCGTAGAGTGTCTGGGCGTCAAGGTCTTTGGCCCAAATACGTCGCAGTGCTTCTGTCACTGGCGCCGCTCCTCCTCATCGCTGCGCTCTGCATCGTCGTCGTCGCATGTCACTGGCGCCGCTCCTCCTCATCGCTGCGCTCTGCATCGTCGTCGTCGCATGTCACTGGCGCCGCTCCTCCTCATCGCTGCGCTCTGCGTACTCGTCGTCGGGACGGGTCATGACACGCCCAACCCCAACGCCTTCGTTCCCCAGGCAAAGACTTCGTCGTACAGCGCCGGCTCATCCGACAGCGTCGCTCCCAGCGACGGAACCATCTCCTTGAGCGCCGGCAGCCACGATTGAAAGCGGTTGGCAAAACAGCGTTCCAGCACCCCGAGCATGATCGGCACCGCCGTCGACGCTCCCGGGGAGCCACCGAGCAGCCCCGCGATGCTTCCCTCGGCGTCGGCCACCACGGTGGTGTCGAAGTCGAGCACCCCACCCTTGCGCCTGTCCCGCCGGATCACCTGCACGCGCTGACCGGCCACCGTCAGCTCCCAATCCGAACCCGTTGCGGTGGGCGCGAATTCGCGCAGCATGCGCAGCCGGCCCGGTTCGGAGAGCCGCAGCTGACCCAGCAGGTATCGCAGCAGCGTCAGCTGGCTGACGCCGACACCGAGCAGCGAGGCCAGGTTGTCCGGCCGCACCGAGCGGGGCAGATCGGTGAGGTGCCCATGCTTCAAGAACTTCGGCGACCAGCCCGCATAGGGGCCGAACACCAGCCACGGCCTGCCGTTGACGTAGCGCAGGTCCAGATGCAGCGCGCCCAGCGGCGGCGCGCCCGGCGCCGGAGCTCCGTAGACCTTGGCCCGATGAGCGGCGGTGAGCGCGGGGTTGGCCGCGCGCAGGAACCGGCCGCCGATCGGAAATCCGGCGAACCCCCTGACCTCGCGGATGCCGGACTTCTGCAACAGCGGCAGCGCATCACCGCCGGCCCCGACGAACACGAATCTGGCTTTCAGACGGCGCTTTTCGCCGGTGCGCCGGTTGCGGATCGACAGCACCCAGCCGCCGTCGGACTGGCGGGACAAGCTGCGCACCTCGTGGCCGAACAGGGCCGTCGCGCCGCCACGCACGCAGTACCCCACGAGCTGTCGGGTCAGGGCGCCGAAGTCGACGTCGGTGCCGTGGGCGGCCCAGTTGAGCGCGGTCGGTTCGGAGAAATCGCGCCCGGCCGCCATGAACGGCAACCGGTGGGCGAACTCCCCCGCGTCCTCGATCAATTCGATGCCGGCGAACAGTGGGTTGGGCGCCAGCGCCCGCTGCCGGCGCCGCAGATACTCGACGCCGCGCGCGCTGCGCACGAAGCTCGCGTGCGGGATCGCGGTGAGGAAGCGGCGATCGGTCAGGATCCCGTTCTGCACGGCGTGCGCCCAGAACTGGCGGGTCACCTGGAACTGCTCGTTGATGCGCACCGCTTTGCCGATGTCGATCGAGCCGTCGGCGCGCTGCGGGGTGTAGTTCAGCTCGCACAGCGCCGAATGGCCGGTGCCGGCGTTGTTCCAGGGGCTGCTGCTCTCCGCGGCGACGGCATCCAGACGCTCCACGAAGGTCATCGACCAGTCCGGCTGCAGCCGGTGCAGCAACGTTCCCAGCGTCGCGCTCATGATGCCCGCGCCCACCAGCACGACGTCCGTCGACGTGGTTGTGGCTAGCGATGACACCGGCTTGCTGGTCCTTCCCTCGACTGGGCCGATCCCCAGGTTATCCCGAGGCAAAATGGACACGAACGACGTGCGCCGCCCCCTGCCCAGCAAAAGCTCTAAGCTGGCTTGGTGAAAGGCGGGGTGACTGGCAGGGTGACCGGCGACGAGACCGGCTGGGTGCCCGACGTCCTCCCCGGTTATCAGCAGCGCACGATCGCCCTCGGGGCCGATCCCGCCGGTGAGGGCGACATCGTCGCCACGCTGATCCGGCGCGGCCCCGAACCGGATAAGGCGGGCCGCGAGACGGCGCCCGACGCGCGCGCGGTGCTTGCGGTGCACGGCTACACCGACTACTTCTTTCACACCGAGCTGGCCGACCATTTCGCGGCCCGAGGCTTCACGTTCTATGCGCTGGACCTCCATAAGTGCGGCCGGTCACGGCGCGACGGCCAGACGCCGCACTTCATCACCGACCTCACCAACTATGAGGCCGAACTCGATCAGGCGCTGGCCGGCATCGCGGAGCGCGGCAAGGTGTTGCTGTACGCGCATTCGGCGGGCGGGCTGATCGTGTCGCTGTGGCTGGACCGGTTGCGCCGGCGAAATCCGGCCGCGCACGCCCGCGTTGGCGGCCTGGTGCTCAACAGTCCCTTCCTGGAGCTGCCCGGCCCGCCCATCCTGCGGCATTCCGCGACCGTGGCGCTGATCGCCGGCCTGTCCCGCGTGCGGTCCAAGGGCGTGGCGCGGTCGCCGGGCGAGGGCGGCTACGGCACCACCCTGCACCGCGACTACGGCGGTGAATTCGACTACAACCTGCAGTGGAAACCCGTGGGCGGCTTTCCCATCACCTTCGGCTGGCTGCACGCCGTCCGCCGCGGCCAGGCCCGGCTGCATCGCGGTCTCGACGTCGGTGTGCCGAATCTGATTCTGCGATCGGATCATAGCGTGCACGAAAGCGCCGATTCCGCCTCGATGCAGCGCGGGGACGCGGTTCTCGACGTCACCCAGATCGCGCGCTGGGCCGGCTGCGTCGGCAACCGCACCGCCGTGGTTCCGGTGACCGACGCCAAGCACGACGTGTTCTTATCGCTGCCGGGGCCGCGCGAAGTCGCCTATCGGGAACTCGACCTCTGGCTGGAGGGCTACCTGCGCGTCGACAATGACGCCTCGGCATCGCTGCGGAAGGGGTGAGGGCTTGGAGACCTACGACATCGCGATCATCGGAACCGGTTCGGGCAACACCATTCTCGACGATCGCTTCGGCGAAAAGCGGGTGGCGATCTGCGAGCAGGGCACCTTCGGCGGCACCTGTTTGAACGTCGGGTGCATCCCGACCAAGATGTTCGTCTACGCCGCCGAGGTCGCCCAGACGATCCGGGACGCGGCGCGCTTCGGCATCGACGCGCACGTCGACCGGGTGCGCTGGGACGACATCGTCTCGCGCGTCTTCGGGCGCATCGATCCGATCGGCGTCAGCGGGGAGGACTATCGCAGCTCGGAGCCCAACATCGATGTGTACAAGCAGCACACCAGGTTCGGTCCGGTGCAGCACGACGGCCGCTACCTGTTGCGCACCGACGCCGGCGACGAGTTCACCGCCGACCAGGTGGTGATCGCCGCCGGCGCCCGGGCGGTGGTGCCGCCGGCGATCCTGGAGTGCGGCGCCCGCTACCACACCAGCGACACGATCATGCGGATCTCCGAGTTGCCCGAGCATCTGGTGATCGTCGGGGGCGGATTCGTCGCGGCCGAATTCGCGCACATCTTCTCCTCGCTGGGCTCGCGGGTCACCCTGGTGGTCCGGGGCTCCGCCTTGCTGCGGCACTGCGACGACGTCCTGTGCAAGCGCTTCACCCGCATCGTGGCGAACAAGTGGGAACTGCACACCCACCGCAATGTGGTGGGCGCCGAGAACCGAGGCTCGGGCGTGGCGGTGCACCTCGACGACGGTCGCACCCTGCACGCCGACGCGCTGCTGGTGGCGACCGGGCGGGTGTCCAACGCGGATCAACTCGACCTCGAGCAGGCCGGCGTCGCCGTCGAGGATGGCCTGGTGGTCGTCGACCAGTACCAGCGGACCACGGCCCGTGGAATTTTCGCCCTCGGCGACGTCTCCTCGCCGTATCAGCTCAAGCACGTCGCCAACCATGAGGCGCGCGTGGTGCAGCATAACCTGCTCCGCGACTGGGACGACACGGAGGCGATGGCCGTCACCGACCATCGCTACGTGCCGTCGGCGGTGTTCACCGATCCGCAGATCGCCTCCGTCGGTCTGACCGAAAACGAGGCCATCGCACAGGGATTCAAGATCTCGACCAAGATTCAGGACTACGGCGACGTCGCCTACGGCTGGGCGATGGAGGACACCACGGGCATCGTGAAGCTCGTCGCCGAACGCGGCACCGGGCGCCTGCTGGGCGCGCACATCATGGGCCATCAGGCCTCGTCGATCATCCAGCCGTTGATCCAGGCAATGAGTTTCGGCCTCACCGCCCCGCAGATGGCCCGCGGGCAGTACTGGATCCACCCGGCGCTGGCCGAGGTGGTGGAGAACGCGCTACTGGGCCTGCGCTGACCTCAGCGCCGGCGCGGCCGCGCGGCGGGCTTGTCCTCCTGGCACCGCGGGCACAAGCCGTGCAGCGTCAGCCCTGCCGCCTCCGACAGCGCGAACGAGCTGCCCGCCATCGCGTGTTCGAGGGCCGAACTCAGCTGGCGCGCGGGCACCTCGATGATGGTGGCGCACTTCGTACATACCGCGTGATGGTGCGGCGCGGTGGCCAGACCGTAGGTCGTCACGCCGCCGTCGAGCGTCAACGCGTGCAACACCCCCTGATCGACCAGCGTCGTCACCGTGCGATAGACGGTCGCCACGTCGGGCGCGTGGGCGCCGGGCGGCAGGGACTCCCGCAGTCGCTTGTCGATCTCGGCCACCGGCAGGTGGCCGTTGACGGGTTCGAGCACCGCCAGCACCTGGATCCGCGAGGCCATCCGTCGCAGCCCCCGGGCACGCAGAAAATCGCCGATCCTCTCGGTGACCGACGCATCCAGTACCGACGGCTTGGGCGCCACCGGTTCAGTGTCGCGCCGTAGCGGCGGGATCGCCAGTCTTGGGTGCGATCACGGCACCTCAATTCCTGCGACTCACTTGCATCTGGCGAGTCGCGGTACTTACAGTCGTGCCGGTTGTGCTCAGCCGATACCGCAAGGACGCGCCGGAAGGACCCCAGTGGCCAGCACCGAGATCGACCGGCGGCCGTCACGGGCGACGAGGCTTCTCGGCGCCCTGTCGCCGGCGGAGTGGTGGCGACTGGCGTCGATGCTAGCGGTGATCGTGGCCCTGCACCTGCTCGGCTGGTTCACGTTGGTCGTCTTCGTCGCTCCGTCCCAATACAGCTTGGGCGGCAAGGCTTTCGGCGTCGGTGTCGGGCTGACTGCCTATACCCTGGGCATGCGTCACGCCTTCGACGCCGACCACATCGCCGCCATCGACAACACCACCCGCAAGCTGATGAACGACGGGCGGCGCCCGCTGGCCGTCGGCTTCTTCTTCTCGCTGGGCCACTCCACGGTGGTCTTCGCGCTGGCGGTGCTGCTGGCGTGCGGGGTGCAGGCGGTGGTGGGTCCGGTCAGGGACGACTCCTCGACGCTGCACCACTACACCGGACTGATCGGCACCAGCGTCTCGGGTGTCTTCCTGTACGCGATCGCGCTTCTCAACGTCATCGTCCTGGTCGGCATCCTGCGCGTCTTCGCCCGGGTGCGCCGCGGGGAATACGATCCCGACACCGATGCGGCCGAACTGGAGCGGCACCTGGACAACCGCGGGCTGATGAACCGGTTGCTCGGCCGCGTCACCAAGTCGATCACCAAGTCCTGGCACTGCTATCCCGTCGGCCTGTTGTTCGGGCTCGGCTTCGACACCGCCACCGAGATCGCGCTGCTGGTGCTGGCCGGCACCAGCGCCGCCGCGGGGCTGCCCTGGTACGCGATCATGTGCCTGCCGGTGCTGTTCACCGCCGGCATGTGCCTGCTGGACACCATCGACGGTTCGTTCATGAATTTCGCCTACGGCTGGGCGTTTTCCAACCCGGTGCGCAAGATCTACTACAACCTCACCATCACCGCCCTGTCGGTGGCGGTCGCGCTGCTGATCGGCAGCATCGAGCTCCTCGTCGTGCTGGCCGACCAGTTCGGTTGGCGGGGCGCGTTCTGGAGCTGGATCGGCGGGCTGGACCTGAACACGATCGGCTACGTCGTCGTCGGCATGTTCGTCGTGACGTGGGCGGTGGCCCTGCTCGTCTGGCGCTACGGGCGCATCGAAGAGAAGTGGACCTCGTCCTGAGCGGGCCGCAAAGAGGCTGACCGCAAGCGGCCGTTCGGGTGTAGAACAGTGCTCATGGGCTTTTCGGCCTGCGCCCGGCTCGCGGATCGGCGGTGACCGGGTGCACGAGCTGTCGCTGTGCGAAGCGATCGCCGGCGTGGTCAAGGATCACGCCGACGGCCGGCACGTCGACGTGGTGCGGGTGCGGGTGGGTGCGCTGCGGCAGGTGGTGCCCGAGTCGCTGTCCTTCTGCTGGACGCTGGTCCGCGACGCCGAGGACATGCCCGACGCCGAGCTGGAACTCGAATGCGTCGGCGCCGAGGTCCGGTGCCGTGCATGCGGCGGGCAGTCCGAGATCACGTCACCGTGGTCGATCTGGTGTCCGGAGTGCGACAGTTCCGACGTCGAGGTGCTGCACGGCAACGAATTCTTGGTGACGTCACTGGATGTCTCGTGAAAGGCATTGGCGATGGGTAGATTTCATCGGCACGACGACGGAACGGTGCACACCCACTCCCACGATGACCTTCCGCACGATCACGATCACGGCGATCACAGCCGCTATCGCACCGGCAGCCAGCGCGTCGACGTGCTGGAGGCGATCTTCGCCGAGAACGACCTGCTCGCCGACGCCAACCGGGCGGCCTTCGAGAGCAACGGGGTGCGCACCCTCAACCTGATGAGCTCGCCGGGATCGGGCAAGACCACCATCCTGCAGGCAACGCTCGACGAGCTCGCCGGCGAGCTGGGCATCGGGGTGATCGAGGGCGACATCGCCACCGACCTGGACGCGGCCAAGCTCAGCGGCCGCGGCGCCCAGGTATCGCTGCTCAATACCAGCAACGGATTTGGCGGCGAATGCCACCTCGACGCGCCCATGATCAACCGCGCACTGCCCGGCCTCGACCTCACCGCGCTGGACATGGTGATCATCGAGAACGTCGGAAATCTGGTCTGTCCGGCCGAGTTCGACGTCGGCGAGCACGCCAAGGCCATGGTGTATTCGGTGACCGAAGGGGAGGACAAGCCGCTGAAGTACCCGGTGATGTTCCGGTCGGTCGATGTGGTGCTGCTCAACAAGATCGACCTGGTGCCCCATCTGGACGTGGACGTCGACACGTACATCGCCCACGTCCGCAAAGTCAATGCGGCAGCGACGATCTTGCCGCTCAGCGCGCGCACCGGCGACGGTATGGCCGCGTGGTTCGGCTGGCTGCGCCGGTTTGCCGCGGACGCCGCCTGAATCGTGCCCGACGCCGCCGTTCTCCTGCGAAACATTCGCAGGACGACCGGTCCGCGACCGATACCCGGACGCGGCGAAGCAGCCAAGCGCGCCATGGCTTTTCGGCGCTATGCGACACGTGCGTACTAGCGCGGGATATCGGACCGTTGACAACGCACGATAGCGGGAGTAGACCCAAAAAATAGCGCTGCGCAAGTGGGCCGACGGTCGACTCCGGCGGCGCAGGAGCCCCAGCCCGGCTCCGGAAAGCTGCAGCATGCCAACAGAAGCAGCAGTCAAGGCAGAACAAACACTGATCCATGTTCTATGGATCAATGCTGGGCTCAGTTGTGACGGTGATTCGGTGGCATTGACTGCTGCCACCCAGCCCAGCGTCGAGGAGATCGCCCTGGGAGCCCTGCCCGGACTCCCCCAGGTCGCCGTGCACTGGCCCCTGATCGACTTCGAGTGCGGCCCCAACGGAGGCGCGGACGACTTTCTGGAGTGGTTCTTCAAAGCCGACCGCGGCGAGCTGGAACCCTTCGTGCTGGTGGTCGAGGGATCGATTCCGAACGAGAAGATCAAGGACGAGGGCTACTGGTGCGGCTTCGGCAACGACCCGGCCACCGGGCAGCCGATGACCACCAGCGAGTGGCTCGACCGGTTGGCGCCCAAGGCCACCGCCATCGTGGCGGTCGGGACCTGCGCCACCTACGGGGGAATCCACGCGATGGCCGGCAACCCGACGGGGGCGATGGGCGTGCCGGACTACCTCGGCTGGGACTGGAAGAGCAAGGCGGGCATCCCGATTGTGTGCGTGCCCGGCTGCCCGATCCAGCCGGACAACCTGTCGGAGACGCTGACCTACCTGCTCTACATGGCGACCGGCCAGGCGCCGATGATCCCGCTCGATGACGCGCTGCGCCCGCAGTGGCTGTTCGGCAAGACCGTGCACGAGGGTTGCGACCGGGCCGGCTACTACGAGCAGGGCGACTTCGCCACCGAGTACGGGTCGCCGAAATGCATTGTGAAGCTTGGCTGCTGGGGCCCCGTCGTCAAATGCAACGTGCCCAAGCGCGGGTGGATCAACGGTGTCGGGGGTTGCCCCAACGTCGGTGGGATCTGCATCGGCTGCACGATGCCGGGGTTCCCGGACAAGTTCATGCCGTTCATGGACGAGCCGCCGGGCGGCAAGATCTCGAGCACCGCGTCGGGTCTGTACGGAGCCGTGATTCGCAGTCTGAGGGGTATCACGGAACGCACCGTCGACAAAGAGCCGCGGTGGCGCCACAACGGCGACAAACTCACCACTGGAGCGCGCCGCACCTGGTAGGTCACCTACCGGTGTGCGCGCTCCTCCCTCCAGTCCGGAAAAGCCGTCGCCGCATCAGCGGACGCTGACAGCAGCCAAAGCGGGAAGAAGTTACGCGATGACAACCATCATTCCTGAACCCACCCATGCGAAGCGGGAGCCCGGCCAACTGGTCGACATGGCCTGGGATCCCATCACCAGGATCGTGGGCAGCCTGGGCATCTACACCAAGATCGACTTCGAGAACCGTGAGGTCGTCGAGTGCCACAGCACCTCGTCGATCTTCCGCGGCTACTCGATCTTCATGAAGGGCAAGGACCCCCGCGACGCCCACTTCATCACCAGCCGCATCTGCGGCATCTGCGGCGACAACCACGCCACCTGTTCGTGCTATACGCAGAACATGGCCTATGGCGTCAAGCCGCCACACCTGGGCGAGTGGATCGTCAACCTCGGCGAGGCCGCGGAATACATGTTCGACCACAACATCTTCCAGGAGAACCTGGTGGGCGTCGACTTCTGCGAGAAGATGGTCTCCGAGACCAACCCGAGCGTGCTCTCGTTGGCCGAGAAGACGCCCGCCCCGCACGCGGACGCCCACGGGTACAAGACGATCGCCGACATCATGCGCTCGCTCAACCCGTTCAGCGGTGAGTTCTACCGCGAGGCGCTGGTGGTCAGCCGGTGGACGCGAGAGATGTTCTGCCTCATGGAGGGACGCCACGTGCACCCCTCCACCCTGTACCCCGGCGGGGTCGGCACGGTGGCGACCATCCAGCTGATGACCGACTACATGACGCGGCTGATGCGCTACGTCGAGTTCATGAAGAAGGTCGTCCCGATGCACGACGACCTGTTCGACTTCTTCTACACCGCATTGCCCGGTTACGAGAAGGTCGGGCTGCGCCGCACCCTGCTGGGCTGCTGGGGCTCCTTCCAGGACCCCGAGGTGTGCAACTTCGAATACAAGGACATGGAGCGCTGGGGTAACGCGATGTTCGTCACCCCTGGCGTGGTGGTCGACGGCAAACTGGTCACCCACTCACTGGTGGACATCAACCTCGGCATCCGAATCCTTTTGGGCAGTTCATATTACGATGACTGGACCGACCAGGAGATGTTCGTCAAGACCGATCCGCTGGGCAACGCGGTGGACCGGCGCCACCCGTGGAACCAGCACACCAACCCGCACCCGCAGAAGCGGGACTTAGAGGGCGGCAAGTACAGCTGGGTGATGTCACCGCGCTGGTTCGACGGCAAGGACCACCTGGCGCTGGACACCGGTGGCGGTCCGCTGGCCCGGCTGTGGTCGACGGCGCTGGCCGGCCTGGTCGACATCGGTTACGTCAAGGCGACCGGTTCGAGCGTGAAGATCAACCTGCCCAAGACCGCCCTGAAGGGACCGGTCGAGCTGGAGTGGAAGATCCCCACGTACGGCAGCAACACGCTCGAACGCGACCGGGCGCGCACCTACTTCCAGGCCTACGCGGCGGCGTGCGCTCTGCACTTCGCCGAGAAGGCGCTCGAGGAGATCCGCGCCGGACGCACCAAGACGTGGGAGAAGTTCGAGGTGCCCGACGAGGCCATCGGATGCGGCTTCACCGAGGCGGTGCGCGGTGTGCTCAGCCACCACATGGTGATCCGGGACGGCAAGATCGCCAACTATCACCCGTACCCGCCGACGCCGTGGAACGCCAACCCGCGGGACAGCTTCGGCACGCCGGGTCCGTACGAGGACGCGGTCCAGGGCCAGCCGATCTTCGAGGAGAACGGCCGGGACAACTTCAAGGGAATCGACGTCATGCGCACGGTGCGCAGCTTCGATCCGTGCCTGCCGTGTGGCGTGCACATGTACCTGGGGAAGGGCAAATCCCTGGACAGACTGCACACGCCCACCCAGTCACCCGTCGGGGAGTAACGCATGGCGGATCGCCCGGACAAGTCCGCGAACGACGCGCAGTGGCGTGAGGCGGGCGATCGGATCCAGACACTGCTGGATTCCTGCGCTGCGGGTGGGACCGCCGCGTATGACCGTGCGCAGCAACTGGTTCGCGAGGTGGTCGGGCTGTACGGCGCCGGGCTGGAGCGGATCATGTGGATGGTCGGCGATCCCGAACCGGACGGGGGGCTGGTCGAGCGGCTGGCCACCGACGACCTGGTGGCCAGCCTGCTCCTGGTGCACGGCCTGCATCCGCACGACGTGCACCGCAGGGTCTCCGACGCCCTGGATCGGGTGCGGCCCTACCTGGGTTCGCACGGCGGCGACGTCGACCTGCTCGAGGTGGCCGACGACACCGTGCGGCTGGCCTTCACCGGCAGCTGCAAGAGCTGCCCGTCGTCCGCGGTGACGCTGGAGCTGGCCGTGCAGGACGCGGTCCGCGCGGCGGCACCGGAGATCTCCTCGATCGAGGTGGTGACGGCCGAGACGACGACCGCTCCGGCGAGCGTCATTCCGGCGCAGTCGCTACTGGCGCACCTGCATTCGAACGGCCATGGGCCGACCGCCTGGCGCCCGGCCCCCGAGCTGGCCGAGCTGATACCCGGCGAGGTCGCCGGATTCGCGATCGACGGGGTGAGGATGCTGGCCTGCCGGGTCGGGGACCGGACCTTCGCCTACCGAGATCACTGCCCGGTGTGTGACGACACGCTGGCGGGTTCGCACCTGCACGGTCGCATGCTGCGCTGCGCCGGCTGCGGGACGGATTTCGACGTCGTCGGTGCGGGGGCCGCCGCCGAGGGTTCGGCCGCCCATCTGGATCCGATGCCGCTGCTGGCCCGGGACGGCGTGCTGTCGGTGGCCTTGCCGGCCCACGAGCCGGTGCACGGGTTGGGCGCGCCGGCATGAGCACCCCGTTCGACGTCCTGGCGAGCATCAGGAGCGACCGCCGCGCCCCCGAGCCGGCGGGTGAGCGCTGCGAGATGTGCGCGGAGTCGATCGCCGACGAGCACCAACACGTGGTCAATGTGGCCGGCCGCCAGCTCATGTGCGTGTGCCGCGCCTGCTATCTGCTGTTCACCGACACCGAAGCCGACCTTCGTTACCGCGCGGTGCCGGACCGGTACCTGTCCTTCCCCGACTTCGCGCTCGACCGCCTGGTGTGGGAGGCGCTGCAGATCCCGGTCGGGGTCGCGTTCTTCTTCACCAACTCCGCCCTCGGCCAGACCGTCGCCTTCTACCCGGGGCCGGCCGGGGCAACGGAATCCGAACTGGACATGGAGGTCTGGGACACCATCCGCGGCGCCGACCCGCGGGTGAGCCTGCTGGCCGACGACGTCGAGGCGCTGCTCGTCCGGGTCGCCGACACCGCCCAGGACGGCGAATTGTCGCAGCCACAAACCTATCTGGTGCCCATCGACGCCTGCTATGAATTCGTCGGACGCCTGCGGATGGTGTGGCGCGGCTTCGACGGCGGACAACAGGCCCGCGAATACATCGACGACTTCTTCGACCGGCTCGCCACCCGCGCCACAAAGACACCGCGATGAACGCCCCGCCGACGAACGTCAGCTTCGAGGTCCTGGACGTGACCGCCGAACCGTACACCGTCAGCCCGGTGCTCACCGCCCGGGTCGGCGTCACCGCCGCCGGCCCCGACCCGGTGCACGCCATCGCCCTGCGCTGCCAGGTCCGCATCGAGCCGTTGCGCCGTAGCTACTCCGACGACGAGGCGGCCGGGCTGATGGATCTGTTCGGCGGCCGCGAGCGCTGGGCCAGCACCCAGCGCACCTTCCTGTGGCAGCACTGCGCCGCGATGGTGCCGGGCTTCACCGGGCATACGACGGCGACCCTGCCGCTGGAGTGCACTTACGACTTCGAGGTCGCGGCCGCCAAATACCTGCACGCGCTACGCGACGGGGCGGTGCCGCTGCAGTTCCTGTTCAGCGGAACGATTTTCGTCAACTCCGAGCGCGGGTTCTCGGTGCAGCAGGTGTCCTGGGACTGCGAGGACAACTACGCCATGCCCGTCACGGTCTGGCGCGACCTGATCGCCCAGCACTACCCCAACAGCGGATGGATCCGGCTGAGCCACGAGACCATCGCGGAACTGGCCGGTTACAAGTCGGCCCACGGGATGCTCGACTTCGACCACGCGGTCACCGCGCTGCTGGATGCCACCGTCGATCACGAGGTGGCGCGATGACATCGAGCTGGGACCGGGCGCGCGCCGTCGCCGACGCCGTGCTCTACGAGGGTTATCTGCTCTACCCGTATCGGGGAACGTCGAGCAAGAACCAATCACGCTGGCAATTCGGGGTTTTGGGACCGCCCGGCGCGGCCGAGGCCGGCCTGGGCGAAGACGACACCCTGTCCGCGGAGTTCCTGGTCGACGACGCGCGGGCGCTGACGCTGGTGGTGCGCTTCCTGCAGTTGCAGCGCCGGCGGGCCGAACGGGCCACCGGCGACGGCGATTTCGTTGCCGTCGACGAACTCCACACCCCAGCCGGATCGTGGCTGACCTGGGACGAGGCCGTGGAATGCGAGATCTCCTTCGGCCCGCTGGCGTTCGGCGACCAGCCCTGGTCGCTGCCGGTGACCGCCGAAGCGGGCACCGACATCGAAACCGTGGACGGCGGCCGGCTGGTTCGCGAACGTCACGAGATACGGGGCGAACTGACCGTCACCAGCGAGCCCGACGGCGACCTGCGGCGGGTCTCGGTGCGGGTCGCCAACACCGGTGCGGCCGTACGCGCGGACGACGACAAAAATTCGGTGATCGCACGATCGATGATCGGCACGCACCTCATCGCCGAAGTGGTTGGCGGCCGGTTCATCTCGCTGCTCGAGCCACCCCAGGCCGCGACCGACGCGGTGTCCCGCTGCCGGCGGCACCGCTGCTTCCCGGTGCTGGCGGGACCTCAAGGCACCGACGACATGCTGCTGATCTCACCGATCATCCTCTACGACCACCCCGAGGTCGCCGAACAGAGCGACACCGCGCTGTACGACTGCACGGAGATCGACGAGATCCTCACCCTGCGCGTGATGACCATGACCGACGACGAGAAGGCGCAGGCCCGGGCGACCGACCCGCGGGCCGCGCGAATCATCGACGAGTGCGACGCCATGTCGCCCGAGGCCATGGCACGGCTGCACGGCGTGCTGCGCGACCCGCACGGGCTCAATGTCTCCGCCGGCATGGTGCCCGAGATCCCCGACGGCGTGGATTGGTGGGATCCGCTGGCCGACAACGCCGTCCGGCCCGAGATCGACGCGGTGCTGGTGAACGGGGTCCGGATAGCGCGGGGCAGCAAGGTGCGGCTGCGGCCGCGGCGCAACGCCGACGCGCAGGACATCTTCGTCGCCGGCAAGACCGCCCGCGTCACCTCGGTGCATGAGGATGTCGAGGGCAACAAGCACGTCGGCGTCGTCGTGGACGAGGACCCGGCCGCGGACCTGCATGACTGGTACGGCCGCTATCTGTACTTCTCCCCCGACGAAGTCGAACCGCTGCAACCGCAGCACAGCACAAACAAAAGGAGTTCACCATGGAAGTCCTAGGTTGGATCTTCATCGCCATCGTCGCGCTGGTGGCCGCGATCGGGCTGGTTCTCGGCGCGATATCGGTGCCCGATGCCCGCCGCTATCTCAAGTTGAGGCGGATGTAGCCGACACGGGTGCCACCATGACGACGCGCATCCTGGTAGCCGGGATCGGCAACATCTTCCTGGGCGACGACGGGTTCGGCTCCGAGGTGGTCCGCAACGCCGAACTGCCCCAGGACGATCCGACGGTCCAGGTCATCGACTACGGAATCCGGGGCATGCACCTGGCCTACGACCTGCTCGAAGAGTGGGACACGCTGGTGCTGGTCGACGCCGTGCCCAGCCAGGGGCATCCCGGCACGTTGCACGTCTTTCAGGCCGACCACGATTCGTCCTCCGAGGCGAACGGCCTCGACGGGCACAGCATGGATCCCGCCGCGGTCTTCGCCAGCCTGCGGGCGCTGGGCGGCCAGCCGCCCTACACCGTGGTCGTCGGGTGTGAGGCGGGCAGCGTGCAGGAGGGCATCGGGCTCACCGAGCCCGTCGCGCAGGCCGTCCCGCGGGCGGCGCGGGCGGTCGAGGAGATCGTCGCGGCGCTGCACGGCGCCACGTCCCCGACGGCCGAAACGGGGTGCTGAATCATGTGTTTGGGCATACCGGGGCAGGTCATCGCCATGCTGGACGGTTACGAAGGACAGCTCGCGCTGGTCGACGTCGCCGGTGACCAACGCAAGGTCAACGTCGGCATGTTGCCGGAGGAGACGTTCGCGCCCGGCGACTGGGTGATCATCCACATGGGCTTCGTCGTCGAGAAGACGGATCAGGCCGGGGCCGAGCAGGCCATGGCCGGCCTGGAGCTGATGGGCCGCGGCCGCACCGACCTGACACCCCAGCCGGAGGCCGGCTGAGATGACCGAGACCCCCCTGCTGTTGCGGCGCGGCCCACACGACACCCAAGTGCGGCAGCGCGCCACGGTCACCGGTGTGGTGCAGGGGGTCGGCTTCCGCCCGTTCGTCCATCGGATCGCGACCGAGCTGGGCCTGGCCGGGTTCGTCGGGAACGACTCGGGCGCGGTCTTCCTCGAGGTGCAGGGCCGGCCCGCCGCGGTGGCGGAATTCGGGCGCCGGCTGCGCGCCGAGGCGCCGCCCCTGGCGCGGATCGCCGACGTACAGCTTGCCGACGTCGCCGCCGACCCCGCGTGCCCACCCGAATTCCGCATCGTGCCAAGCCGATTGGCCGCCGGCACCAGCACTCCCATCCCCCCCGACATCGCGGTGTGTCACGACTGCGTCACCGAGCTGTTCGACCCGCTCGACCGGCGCTACCGGCACCCGTTCGTGACATGCACCAACTGCGGGCCGCGGTTCACCATCATCACCGCACTGCCCTACGACCGGCCCGCCACCACGATGTCACGGTTCGCCATGTGTGCGCGCTGCACCGCCGAATACCACGACCCGGCTGATCGGCGATTCCACGCGCAGCCGATCGCCTGCCCCGACTGCGGGCCCAGCCTGTGGTTCGCCTCGCCGGCCGGGCGGGTGAGCGGCGCGGACGCGGCGCTGGCCGCCGCCCAGGGCGCCCTGGCGTCCGGCGCCGTGGTGGCCATCAAGGGTGTCGGCGGCTACCACCTGGCCTGCCTCGCCGACGACGAGACGGCGGTCGCCGCGTTGCGGGCCCGGAAAGCGCGCGGCGCCAAGCCCTTTGCGATGCTGGTGCGCGACCTCGGCGTGGCGCGCCGCTACGCCCACCTCGACGCCACCGAGGCCGCGGTGCTGTCCGGCCCGGCCCGCCCGATCGTCTTACTGCGGCGGCGCGGCGGCGCGCCCGTCGCCGAGGCTGTCGCGCCGGGCAGCCCGCTGCTGGGACTGATGCTGCCGTACTCCCCCCTCCATCACCTGCTGCTGGCACCGGTACCCGGCGGCTCCGCACCGGCGCCCGACGCGCTGGTGCTGACCAGTGCCAACCGCTCCGACGAGCCCATCTGCTTCACCGACGGTGATGCCGCGCACCGACTCCCGGTGCTATGCGATGCGGTGCTCGATCACGACCGGCCGATTCACGTGCCCTGCGACGACTCGGTGGTGCGTGTCGTCCACGACGAACACGGGGCCCACGAGCTGCCGATCCGCCGGTCCCGCGGCTACGCACCGCTGCCGATCGACCTGCGACTCGACGGCCCGGCCGTGCTGGCCGTGGGCGGCGAATTGAAGAACACTTTCTGCCTCACCGACGGCGGCCGGGCCTACCTGTCCGGACACATCGGCGACATGGCCACCTGGGAGACGCTGCGCGCGTTCGAGCGGGCGGTGAGCCAGCTCAGCGAAATCCGTGGCCGGCCGGCACGTCTGGCCGCCGACCTGCATCCCGGCTATCACACGCGGAGCTGGGCGGAGCGTCATGCCGGCGAGCGTCCGCTGGATCTGGTCCAGCACCATCACGCCCATGTGGTGTCGCTGCTGGCCGAACATGGGCGTCTCGGCGAACCCATCGTCGGCGTCGCCTTCGACGGCACCGGTTACGGCTGCGACGAAACCATCTGGGGCGGTGAGATTCTCACCCTCGACGCCCGCAGCCATCGTTTCGTTCGGGCCGGCCACCTGTCGGCGGTGCCGCTGCCCGGTGGCGACGCGGCGGTGCGCAACCCGTGGCGGATGGCGCTGTCCCAGCTGTGGGCGGCCGACATCGACTGGACCCCCGACCTGGCGCCGGTGGCGGCCGCGTCCGACGACGAATTGCGGCTCACCCGTTCGCAATTGGAGACCGGGGCGGCCTGCGTGCCCTGCTCGAGCATGGGCCGCCTGTTCGACGCGGTCGCCTCCCTGCTGGGGGTGCGGCACCGCATCGATTACGAGGGGCAGGCCGCGATCGAACTCGAAGCGCTGGCGCAGTCGGCCGGCGATACCCGCACGCGGCCGTCGTTGCCCCTGACGGTGGGTGCCGACGGGGTCATCGATCCCGCCCCGATGGTGCAGACCATGGTCGCGGCGCTGTACGCCGGGACAGCACCGGCGGTGTTGGCCGCGGCGTTTCACCAGGCCGTCGCGGTCGCCGTCACGCAGGTCGTCACCCAGGTGGCCGGCGGCACCGCGCTGGTGGGGCTCACCGGCGGCGTGTTCCAGAACGTCCTGCTACTGGAAGCCTGCCGTACGCGGTTGCGGCAGAACGGGTTTGAGGTGCTCACACATCGCATCGTGCCACCGAACGACGGCGGGCTGGCCCTGGGACAGGCCGCGGTCTCGGTGCTGACCGCACAGGAGGAGGTGTCGACGCGATGATCACCACCGCCATCGATCGCGGGCTGAGCGCCGAACTGGCCGAAGACCTCGCCGCGACCGCCCTGACGCTGGCCAAGCGATTCGCCGCGGGCGCCACCATGTGGTCCATCGCGCCGTCGTGGGAACCCCATGCGCTGCACATCGCGGTCGAATTCGTCCACCCGGTGATCATGGGCAAGCGGGCCTTGCCGGCCGTGGCGTTGACCGGATCCGATCTGGTGGACCTGGTGCGGGTTTCGGTGCGCCCCGGCGACATCGTGGTCGCGATATCGGGTGCCGACAATGCGGACGTGCGTGCGGTGATGCGCCGCGCACCGGCCTGGGGCGCCACCACGATCTGGATCGGCAGTGGCGAGGTGGCCCCCGCCGCCATGGCCGATCACGTGCTGTGGCTGGACGATCCCGACCCGCGCGTGCCCGCCACCGGTGGCTTCGTGCTGTTCTACCACCTGCTGTGGGAGCTGACCCATGTGTGTTTCGAACACTCCGGGCTGCTCAAACCCCAACCCGACGACGAGGTGTGTGTCACGTGCAGCGACGAGGGCCGGCTCGGCGAGGTGGTGAGCGCCTCGGCCGGCGGACAGGCCCGGGTGCGCACCGCCCGGGGGGTCGAGGACGTGGTCACCACGCTCGTCGACCCGGTCGCTCCCGGCGAGTTGGTGCTGGTGCACGCCGGCACCGCGATCAGCCGCATGGATGAGGAGGACGTTTCATGAGTCCGGAGCCCACCAACTTCTTGTACCCGTTCATCGACGCCGAAGAGGACGACCCCTCCGCGCTGCTCACCGACCTCGCCGCCTCCGCGCTGGCCAAGGCGTCCGAAAGCCTCGCACTGCGACGCTCCACGCTGGAAGCCAACGCCGACCTGCTGGCGGCCGCCGCCGCCGAGCTGGCGCGCCGATTCGCCGCCGGCGGAAGGATGTTCACCTTCGGCAACGGCGGCAGCTGCACCGACTGCACCACGCTGGCCGGACTCTTCGCGCGGCCGCCGCTGGGCAATCCCCTGCCGGCCTGGTCGCTCACCGCCGACCAGGCGATCCTGACCGCACTGGGCAACGACGTCGGGTTCGAGCTGGTGTTCGCCCGGCAGCTGATCGCCCGCGCGCGCGACGGCGACATCGCGATCGCGATGTCGACCAGCGGCAATTCTCCCAACCTGCTGACGGCGCTGGCCGAGGCGCACAAGCGCGGCCTGTACACCATCGGTTTTTCCGGTTACGACGGCGGCGCGTTCGTCAACAACCCGAACGTGGACGCCTGCTTCGTCGTTCGGTCGCAGAGCGTGCACCGCATTCAGGAATCACAGGCGCTGGTCGGCTACCAGTTGTGGCTGGCCGTCCACGATTGCCTTGCTCACGATTGGGGGGCGGCGTGATGAACAAGCCCGCGGGTGATTACCTGTCGTCGGGGCCGCGGTTCGGCGAAGGCGACGTGATCGAGCGGATCGAGTCGTTCCGCCGGCGTCGCCCCCGGCTGCTCGACGACCATGTGACCCTGGCGCACGGGGCGGGCGGCAAGGCGTCGGCGGCGCTGGTGGACGCGGTGTTCGTGGAGGCGTTTCGCAATCCACTGCTCGAGTCGCTGGGCGACGGTGCCGTCCTGGCCCTGCCCAGCGGCGAGCGGGTGGCGATGTCGACGGATTCCTTTGTGGTGCAACCCCGCCGGTTTCCCGGCGGGTCCATCGGCGAACTCGCCATCCACGGCACCTGCAACGACCTGGCGGTGGCCGGCGCCGTGCCGTCCTGGATCTCGGCGGCGTTCGTGCTCGAAGAAGGTTTCCCGATCAGCGAACTGAAAGAGATCGTCGCCGACATGGCCGCCGCGGCGTCGGCCGCCGGGGTGCAGGTCGTCACCGGCGACACCAAGGTGGTGCCCAAGGGCGCGGCCGACGGCCTGTTCATCACCACCGCCGGAACCGGCGTCATCCCCGCGGGCCGCGCGCTGTCGGCTCAGTCGGTCCGGGCCGGAGACAAGGTGCTGCTGTCCGGGTCGATGGGCGATCACGGCATGGCGGTGATGCTCGCCAGGGGCGACCTGGCCATCGAGGCCGACATCGCCTCCGACACCGCGTCGGTCAGCCCGCTGGTCGAGTTGCTGATGGCGGCCGCCCCGTCCACCCGGTGGATGCGCGACGCGACCCGGGGCGGGGTCGGCACGGTGTGCAACGAGTTGGCCCAGGCCTGCGGCCTCGGGGTGCTGCTCGAAGAGGAACGACTTCCGGTGGCGCCCATGGTGAACGGCGCCTGCGAACTGCTCGGCATCGATCCGCTCTATGTCGCCAACGAGGGCAAGTTCGTCGCCGTCGTCGCGCCGGAGGAGGTCGAGGCCGGACTGGCCGCGTTACGGTCGCACCCATTGGGCGCGCAGGCGGCCGAGGTCGGGGAAATCGTCACCGAACCGGCGGAAAGCGTGGTGCTGCGCACCGGATTCGGCGGGACCCGGATCGTCGACATGCTGGTCGGCGACCCGCTGCCCCGGATCTGTTGATAGATGAGGAGATACACCGACATGTGCCTAGGAATTCCGGGCCGGATCGTGGAGATCACCGATCCTGCAAATTATTTGGCGAAGGTTGACGTCAGCGGCGTGCAACGCACGATCAGCGTGCGCCTGTTGGAAGACGACATGCCCACCCCGGACGACTGGGTGCTGGTGCACGTCGGGTTCGCGATGGCCAAGATCGACGAGACCGAGGCGCTGCTCACCTTGGCCGCCATCAAGAAACTCGGCGACACGTACGCGGTCGAAATGCAGGCCTTCGATTCGTCGGCCATCGTCTGACCCTAGGAGCGGCAATGAAATTCGTTGACGAATTCCGTGACCCGGCCGCAGCGCGCAAGCTGCTGACGGCCATCGAACACCTGGCCGGTGACGGCGGCGAGGACTTCAAATTCATGGAGGTGTGCGGCGGGCACACGCACACCATCTACCGGCACGGCATCGAACACCTGCTGCCGGACAACGTCGAACTGGTGCACGGGCCGGGCTGCCCGGTCTGCGTGATCCCGATGGGCCGCATCGACGACGCGATGTGGCTGGCCGGCCAACCCGGCGTGATCTTCACCTGCTTCGGGGACATGATGCGGGTGCCCGGCTCGCACGGCAGCCTGCTGGACGCCAAGGCCCGCGGGGCCGACGTGCGGTTCGTCTACTCCCCGCTGGACGCGTTGAAGATCGCGGTCGACAACCCCGACAAACACGTGGTGTTCTTCGCCATCGGTTTCGAGACCACCGCGCCGTCGACCGCGGTGACCCTGGTGCGGGCGCGCGAATTGGGCCTGCCCAACTTCAGCGTCTTCTGCAACCACGTCACCATCGTGCCGCCGATCCGGGCCATCCTCGAGTCACCGGACCTGCGGCTGTCGGGTTTCATCGGTCCCGGGCACGTGTCCACCGTGGTGGGCAACCGCCCGTACCGGTTCGTGCCGGACGTGTATCGAAAGCCGTTGGTGGTGGCCGGTTTCGAGCCGCTGGACATCCTGGCCTCGGTCGCGATGCTGCTGCGCCAGATCCGCGAGGGCCGCTGCGAGGTGGAGAACCAGTACAAGCGCGTGGTACCCGAGCACGGCAACCCCGCGGCGCTGGCATTGATGGGCAAGGTGTTCGCGCTGCGCCCGCACTTCGAATGGCGCGGGCTGGGTTTCATCTCGCAGAGCGCGCTGCGGCTGCACGACGACTTCGCCGAGTTCGACGCCGAGCTGCGGTTCGCGATGCCCGGCGTGCGCGTCGCCGACCCGAAGGCCTGCCAATGCGGCGAGGTGCTCAAGGGCGTGCTCAAGCCTTGGGAGTGCAAGGTTTTCGGTACCGCCTGCACACCGGAGACGCCGATCGGAACCTGCATGGTGTCCCCGGAGGGCGCCTGTGCGGCCTACTACAACTTCGGGCGCATGCACCGCGACGCCGTCAAGCTGGTGGGGCGCACTTGACCGCTGACATGGGCGCCGAGATGTTCGCCCGCTACGCCTATGCGCCCAACGCGCTCGGTTATTGCGGTCCACCGTTGGGGGCCACCCTGCGCGACGGGTCGGTCGCCGACGTGCGCAGGGCGGCGACGAAGTTCTCCGGCGCGTGGCCATATCTGCGGGTGCTGTCGCAACTGACCGGCATCGCCGACCCGCTGGATTACCGTCTGGTCGAATCGTATTGGCTCGGCGGGGGCGTCGCGGCCGGTCTGGACCCGCAGGACTTCTTCGACGCGCTGCTCGCGATCATCGGCCCGCAGGCCGGCCACTACTGGTCGCACCTGACCGCCGATCTGGCCTGCGAGGCCGCCGGCAATCACTGCTTCCACGTGTTCGGGGTGTATCCGTGGACGCGGTTTCTCGGGCGCGGCATGGATGAGCATCCGTTGAGTGTGCTCGACAACTGCCGGATCACTTGGGGCACAGCGCTTTCCCGCGATGCCGACCGCGTCGAGGTGTTGTGCGAAAGGCTGGCCTGGGATGGCCGGGCGCTGACGCTGTCCGAACCGGCGCCCCGGGTTCTCGAGGTGTGGGCCGACGGGTACAGCGCGGTGCCCGACGTGGCCGCCGGTGATGTGGTGGCGATGCACTGGGGCCGATTGTGCGGCCGGCTGTCGCCGGCGCAGCTGTGCGCGCTGACCGACAGCACGGATCGGCAGCTGCTGGCGACCAGCGGCCGACTGGCGCGCGTCTGACTTGACCGCCAGACTGGCCCCGTGCCCGGTTCCCTGTGCGACGTGCTGCCCGCCGCGGCCGCGCTGCTCGGGGTCCCGGCCGCGGTGGACAACGTGGCGGTGGCGGACTGGGCGGACGCCGACCGGATCGACCGAGTGCTCGTCGTGCTGGTCGACGGGCTGGGCTGGCACCTGCTTCCCCAGCTGGCCGCCGGCGCGCCGCTGCTCGCGTCCGTGCTGGCCGGTGCCACCGGGCGCCTGACCCGGCTGGACTGCACGTTCCCGTCGACCACTCCGACCAGCCTGGTGTCGCTGGGCACCGGTGCGCTGCCGGGCGAACACGGGATCCTGGGCTTCACGCTCAAGGTGCCCGGCACCGACCGGGTGCTCCACCATGTCCGGTGGCGCGACGACCCGCCGCCCGCGCTCTGGCAGCCGGTGCCGACCTGGTTCGAACGGCTCAAGAACGCCGGCGTGAGCGCGCGCGCCGTGCTGCCCGCCGCTTTCATCGGCAGCGGGCTGACCGAGGCCGCCTATCGCGGCGCCGAGTTGCACCCGGCCGATCCCACCGGGGACTACGCGGGGCTGGTCGCCGACGAGCTGCGCGCGGCGCCGGGGCTGGTCTACGGCTACACCGCCGAACTCGACACCGCCGCCCACGTCTTCGGCATCGGCTCCGAGCAGTGGCACGCCGCGGCCGCCAACATCGACGTGCTGCTGTCGCGCCTGTTGGACGCGCTGCCGGCGAACGCGGCGGTGCTGGTGACCGCCGACCACGGCGGCATCAACGTCCCACCCGACGCGCGCGTCGACCTCGACACCGACCCCCGGCTGTCCGAGGGGATCCGGGTGGTGGCCGGCGAGCCGCGGGTGCGGTACCTGCACACCGAGCCGGGCGCCGCCGCCGACGTGCAGGCCGTGTGGGGTGAGCTGCTGGACGGCCGGGCCACCGTATACAGCCGCGAGCAGGCGGTGGCCACCGGCATGTTCGGGCCGGTCGCCGCGCCACACACCGAGCGGCTCGGCGACGTGGTGGTCGTCTGTTCCGGCGACACCGCGGTGCTGGCCAGCGCGCACGAGCCCCCGGAAACGGCGCGCCTGGTCGGCTTTCACGGCGGAGCCACCGCGGCGGAGATGGCGATTCCGCTGATCGTTTTCCGCCCGTAGCTGCGCAAACACACATCGGACTCGGATCGAGTTCACAGCTCGCCGCAACCGTTCACCGATCTTCGCGCGGTACATTCGGTGCACTGTGGTTTTCAAGGGCGTTGGCGCAACTCGGCGATGGCGGCTGGCCATCGCGGTTACCGCGGCGCTGGGGGTGTTCGTCGCCCTGCTCACGGGTTCCTCGGTGCGACCCAACCTCGCCGCGACGGCCGCGCCGCAGCCGGCGGCGTGGTCAGCGCCGACCGTCGGCGCGCACGGCGGTCCGACGCAGCAGCGTCCCGTCGCCCCCGGCCGGGCCGACCTGGCCGCTGCGGAATCTTCGGCACCGGCGAAAAAGACCAACACGAAGCCGTTCCGCAGCGCGTGGATGACCAAAGAACAGCCCCTGACCTGGAACCGGTTGTCACCGCACTCGGTGCTGACGCCGGCGCCGCTGTCGTTCACCCCGGCAGGGTTTGCGCCCGGCGGCACCGGACCCCGCGCTCCCGCGGCCGTCGTGTCCGACCGAGATATCTTGACCCGGATCTGCGTCGCCCGCCGCTGATCGTGACCCAGGGGCGTGTGTCGCCGACGGTTACCGAGGCGGGCAAGCGCCCAACGGCGTGTAACCCCCGTGTCTATCTCGTGAAAGAAGACCTCATGTGTTCGGGCACCACTGACGCCGCCATGGGCAGGCGGAGGCTGTAATGGATTTCGCGACGCTGGCTCCGGAGATCAACTCCGGGCTGATGTATTCCGGTCCCGGCGCGGGATCGATGATGTGCGCCGCCGCGGCGTGGGAAACGTTGGCGGCGCGGTTGTTCACCGCGGCGGCCGATTACCGGGCGGTGACCGCTCAGCTGGCGGCGGGCGGCGCGGGCCCCGTGCTCACCGGCGCCGCGGCACGCTACGTCGACTGGCTCGGCGCCGTCGCGGCCCGAAGTCAGCAGGCGGCCGCCCAGCTCACGGCGGCGGCCGGCGCGCATCAGCGGGCCTTCACGGCGACGGTGCCGCCGCCGGAGATCGCCGGCAACCGCGCGCAGCGGACGTCGCTGCTGTCGACGAACTGCCTGGGCCAGCGGAGCGCGGCGATCGCGAACGTCGACGCCGAGTACGACGCGATGTGGGCGCGCAACGCCGAGGCCATGCGCGCCTACGCCGCGGCCGCGGCCGGTGCCGCGACCATGTCGCCCTTCCCCGCCCCGCCCGGCAATCCCGTTGCCAAGAAACGTAATTGGGCCCTGCAATCGGCGCCGGACGTGATCTCGGCCGGCGGCGAACTGCTGTCGGCGATACCCGACACCCTCAACCGGCTGTCGTCGTCGCCGCTGACCACGCTCGAGGCGTCGCTCGCCGCGGTCACCCCGTCGCTGTCGAAACTGAATTCGGTGACCGCGCCGTCGGACTTCGCGATCGGCCGCCTCAATTCCATGAACAAGACCGCGGCCCTGCGATCGCTGTTCCCCAAGCCCGCTGTCACCGACGGCGTGCGCGCGGGCCTGGGCCGCGGGACGGCGCTCGGCGTGCTGTCGGTGCCGCGCGCCTGGGTGGCCGCGGCCCCGATGATGGAGCGGCCGCGCGAGGAGCGGGTCGGCGAGCCCATCCACTTGGTCGCGAGCAGCGAGTCACACGCGGCCGATAAGTACGGCGGCTAAAGCGGGGTGACGTAGGCCGCGCTGATGCCGCCGTCGACCATGAACGTCGAGGCGGTGACGAACGATGCGTCGTCGCTGGCCAAAAATGCCACCGCTGAGGCGATCTCGTCCGGGTTGGCGAATCGGCCCACCGGGACGTGCACCAGCCGGCGGGCGGCCCGCTCGGGGTCCTTGGCGAAAAGCTCTTGCAGCAGTGGGGTGTTGACCGGCCCGGGGCACAGCGCGTTCACCCGGATGCCCTGCCGGGCGAACTGCACACCCAGCTCGCGCGACATCGCCAGCACGCCGCCCTTGGACGCGGTGTAGGAGATCTGCGACGTCGCCGACCCCAGGACGGCGACGAACGACGCCGTGTTGATGATCGAGCCCTTCCGCGCCGGAACCATGTGCCGCAACGCCGCCCGGCAGCACAGGTACACCGACTTCAGGTTGACGTCTTGGACGCGTTGCCACGCCGGCAATTCGGTGTTCTCGATCAGGTCGTCGTCGGGCGGTGAGATGCCGGCATTGTTGAACGCGATGTCGATGCGCCCGTGGGACCGCGCCGCGGTATCGAAGAGCGCGTTGACCGCGTCTTCGTCGGACACGTCGGTGGGCACGAACAGGCCGGAGAGTTCGTCGGCCGCCGCGGCGCTCGCGTCGGCGTCGATGTCGCCGACCACGATGGTGGCGCCCTCGGCGCGCATCCGCCGCGCCGCGGCCAGCCCGATGCCGCCGCCGGCGCCGGTGACGACGGCCACACGGCCCGCCAATCGTTGGGTGAGATCGACCGCCACCGCCTAGTCCTCTCTGATCGCGATGAATACGTTCTTGGTCTCGGTGAAGTGCAACGGCGCATCCGGGCCCAGCTCACGGCCCAGCCCCGACTGCTTGAACCCGCCGAACGGCGTGCTGTACCGCACCGACGAGTGCGAATTCACCGACAGATTCCCGGATTCGATCGCCCGGCACACGCGCAGCGCACGGGACAGGTCGTCGGTCCAGATTGATCCGGACAGCCCGTAGCTGGTGTCGTTGGCCAGCGCGATGGCGTCGCGCTCGTCGTCGAAGGCCAGCACCGTGACGACCGGGCCGAAGATCTCCTCGGTGACGCTGCGGTCGGTGCGCTGCGGGGTCAGAACCGTTGGAGGGAACCAGAATCCGGGGCCGGTCGGCGCGGTGCCGCGGAATGCGACGGGCGCGTCGTCGGGGACGTAGGACGCCACCTTGTCGCGGTGCGCGGCCGACACCAGCGGACCCATCTCGGTGTCCCGGGACGCCGGGTCGCCCACCACGACGCCGGTGACGGCGGGCTCGAGCAGCTCCATGAACCTGTCATAGACGCTGCGCTGCACCAGGATTCGGCTGCGAGCGCAGCAGTCCTGCCCCGCGTTGTCGAACACCCCGGCCGGTGCGGTCGCGGCGGCCCGCTCGAGGTCGCAGTCGGCGAACACGATGTTGGCGCTCTTGCCGCCCAGTTCCAGAGTCACCCGCTTCACCTGAGCGGCCGCGCGGGACATCACCTGTTTGCCGACGTCGGTGGACCCGGTGAACACGATTTTGCGGACTCCCGCGTGGGTGATGAACCGCTCCCCGACGACCGCGCCCCGACCCGGCAGCACCTGCAGCAGGTCCGCGTCGAGCCCGGCTTGCGCCGCGAGCTCGCCGAGCCGGATGGTGGTCAGCGGCGTCGCCTCGGCGGGTTTGATCAGCACGGCGTTGCCAGCGGCCAGCGCCGGTGCGAAGCCCCACGACGCGATGGGCATGGGGAAGTTCCACGGGGTGATCACGCCGACCACGCCCATCGGTTCGTTGAACGTGACGTCCAGGCCGCCGGCGACGGGAATCTGCTTGCCGGACAAGCGTTCCGGGCTGGCCGCGTAGAAATTCAGCACGTCGCGGACGTGACCGGCCTCCCATTCGGCTGAGCCGATGGGATGCCCGGAGTTGGCGACCTCGAGCGCGGCCAGCTCGTCGAGATGCGCGTCGACGGCCGCGGCGAAGTCCCGCAGGCCGGCGGCCCGTTCGGCCGGGGACAACGCGGCCCACCGCCGCTGGGCTGCCCGCGCCCGGTCCACCGCGTCGTCGACGGCGGCGGCGTCGGCGTGCTCGACCGAGCGCAGCACCTCCTCGGTCGCCGGGTTGATCAGCCGCGCGGCGCTCAACTCGTGCGCTCCGCGTAGGACCGGGCGGCGTCGACGATCGCCGCGAACAACCGCAGGTCTTCCAGCGACTGTTCCGGATGCCATTGCACCGCAAGCACAAATCTGTCGCCCGGCAGCTCCAGCGCCTCCACGACGCCGTCGGCGTCCCGCGCGCTGACCACCAGGCCGTCCCCCACCCGGTCGACGGCCTGGTGGTGATAGCTCGGCGCATCGGCGGACTCCCCGACCAGCGCGGCGAGCCGGGTGCCCGCCACCGTGCGCACTGGCAGCCTGGTGAACACCCCGTTGCCCGCCCGATGCCCGCTGTGGCCCAGGACGTCGGGCAGGTGCTGGTGCAGCGTGCCGCCCAGCGCGACGTTGAGCACCTGTGCGCCGCGGCAGATACCCAGCACCGGCAGGCCCCGCCGCAGCGCGCCCTCCAGCAGCGCGAATTCCCACGCGTCGCGGTCGGTTCGCGGCGTGTCGGTGGTGGGGTGCGGTTGCTGGCCGTAGCTGGCGGGGTCCAGGTCGTAGCCGCCGGTGATCACCAGCGCGTGCAGGCCGTCCAGGACCGCGTCGACGATTCCGGCGTCCACCGGCTGCGGCGGCAGCAGCACCGCGATCCCGCCGGCGAGCAGGACGCCTTCGAAGTAGTCGGCGGGCAGGTACCCGGCGCGGATGTCCCAAATGCCGGTCTGCACCTGTTCCAGATAGGTGGTCAGGCCGACGACGGGGCGCAGCGGGTCGCCACCATCAAGCCGTGGCGATCGCAAGCGCGGCGCAGCCGGGCGCAGCGGGTCGCCACCATCAAGTTCAGAGGCGTTCAAACCCACGCATCCTCTCCCAGTCGGTGACCGCCGCGTTGAACGCCGCCAACTCCACCCGGGCGTTGTTCAGGTAGTGCGCGACCACCTCGCCGCCGAACACATCGCGCGCGAGCGTCGAGTGCTCGAACACCGAGGCCGCCTCCGCCAGCGTGCCCGGCAATCGTTCGACGCCGGGAACCTGGTAGGCGTTTCCCGCGCAGGGCTCCGGTAGCTCGAGGCCCCGTTCGATACCGTACAGCCCGCCGGCGACGATCGCCGCCACCGCCAGATAGGGGTTGACGTCGCCGCCGGGGACGCGGCACTCGACCCGGGTGCTGGGCCCGTGGCCGACCACGCGCAGCGCGCAGGTGCGATTGTCCAACCCCCACGCCAGCGCGGTGGGCGCGAAACTGCCGTCGGCGAATCGCTTGTAGGAGTTGATGTTCGGCGCGTAAAAGAGCGTGAGGTCGCGCAGGGTGGCCAGCACGCCGGCCAGGAAACCGCAGAACGCCGACGACATGCCGTGCGGCCGGCTGGGGTCGGCGAACACCGCGCCGCCCTGCGGATCGCGCAGCGAAAGGTGAATGTGACAGCTGTTCCCTTCTCGCTCATCGTATTTGGCCATGAACGTCAGGCTCTTGCCATGCTGGTCGGCGATCTCCTTGGCACCGTTCTTGTAGATGACGTGGTTGTCGCAGGTGACCAGCGCGTCGGCGTACCGGAAGCCGATTTCCTGCTGCCCCCTGTTGCATTCGCCCTTCACGGCCTCGAATCGCAGGCCGGCGCCGACCATGCCCCGGCGGATGTCGCGCAACAGCGGCTCCATGCGCGACGACGCCGAGATCGCGTAGTCGATGTTGTAGTCGCTGGCCGGGGTCAGCCCGCGGTACCCGTTGGCCCACGCCTGACGATAGGTCTCGTCGAACACGATGAATTCCAGCTCGGTCGCCACGTCGGCGGCCAGTCCCCGGTCGGCCAGCCGGTCCAGCTGCCGGCGCAGGATCGCCCGCGGCGACACGGCGACCGGGCTGCCGTCGGGCCAGCCCACGTCGGCGATCACCAACGCGGTGCCGGGCAGCCAGGGAACGCGCCGCAGCGTGGCAAGGTCGGGCCTGGCCACCGTGTCGCCGTAGCCGGTGTCCCAGCTCGACATCGCGTACCCGCCCACGGTGTTCATGTCGACGTCGACGGCGAGCAGGTAGCCGCAGCACTCGGCGCCGTGGGCGGCCACCTCGTCGACGAACAGCCGCGCGTCGATCCGCTTCCCGACCAGCCGGCCCTGCATGTCGGGGAACGCCACGATGACGGTGTCCATCTCGCCGGCGCCGATCAGTCGGTCGAGCGCGGGCAGGGACAACATGGCGGCGTTGGGCTCGGTCACAGCACTGTCTTCACTGACCATGACCGTCAGTCAACCAGGCGCTACCAGGTGCTGGTGCGCAAAATGATCTCGGCGGCCAGCTGGGCCGTCGACTCCTGCACGGTGCGCCGCCCCAGGTGCACCACCCGGTAGTCGGCGTAGACGTAGCGCTGGCTGGCCTGGGCCACCGCCCGGGCGGCCGGCGAGCTGACCAACACGGTGGTGCCGATCTCGACCGGTGGGCAGTGCCCGTCGGTGATGGCGCCCTCGTAGTTGCCGGCCCGCGGGTGGCCGCGGTCGATCACCACCAGCCCGACGAACCGGCCCAGCTTGGTCGCGGTGAGTTCCCAGGCGAGCTCAGCGCCGGCGCGGTCGCCCATCACCACGGCCCACCCGATGCCCAGCGCGTCGAGGATGCCGATCAACGACTTGGGGGTCAGGCGCGGGTCGAAGCCGACCACGACCGTTCGAAGCGACGCGGTGTGCAGCCGCTCGCAGACGGCGTCGTAGGCCGCCGGGACACGCTCCTCGTCGGCCAATATGACGACGACGACGCCGTTCTCCGGACCGGCCACGACCACCGGCACGGGGAACCCGTCCAGGGTGGTCATCATCGAGGACACCCAAGCACGCTACAGCCAAACGGCATCCGAGCGCGACGATTCTTGGGCATCTGGTACGCAAGTGAGGAATTTTTACCATCCCGTCAACGGCGTCGTTCATGCCGCCGGTGCTGCGAATACCCTACTGCGACAAGCGACTTGCGAGAACAGGTCGCCGCGGCGGCGGACCATCAAGCAGGCTGAGAACACCCTCGATGTCCAGATGAGACGCCAGCAGGTCGGCGGCGAGATCGAGCTGGGCATCGCGGTGCGCGGCCACGTTGACGTCACCGACCACGAAGCCGCCGCGCCCGGCCGCATCCGCGACCCGGCGCAGCCACCCGCGCCGAAAATCGTCGTTGTCGAGCAGGCCGTGCCAATGGGTTCCAAAGACCGCGCCGCGCACCACACCCTGCGGACGCCGGTCCGCGTCGGGCGCGAACCAGCTCTCCTCGTCACAGCGGGTGACCCGCCCATGATGGATCTCGTAGCCGGCGAGGGGCCGCTGCCAGCGGCGCAACGTCTTCTCGGAATCGAAGGCGATGTCGGCGTCGAGCAGGCCGAGGCCGGACACGCCCGCGGTCCCGGATTCCACCGGATCGTCTAGGCGACTGCACAGCATCTGAAATCCCCCGCAGATGCCCAACACCGGCTTGCCGGCGCCGGCGTGCGCGGTGATCGCGTCGTCCAGGCCGTGCTCGCGCAGCCAACCCAGGTCGGCGACAGTCGCTTTGCTGCCGGGGATGACGATCAGGTCGGTGTCGGCGATGTCGGCGGGATCGGTGACCCAGCGCACCAGCACGCCGGGTTCGCAGGCCAGCGCCTCGACGTCGGTGGAGTTGGAGATCCGGGGCAGCCGGATGGCGGCCACCCGCAGCCACTGATCGCCGCACGGCGGCGCGGGCGTGCCGATGACGCGATGCGCGACCACCGACAGCGAGTCCTCGGCGTCCAGCCACAGCTCGTCGGCGTACGGCAGCACGCCGTAGGTCGGGCGGCCCGTCAGGTCGTGCAGCCGGCGCAGCCCGGGCTCGAGCAGCGCGCGGTCGCCGCGGAATTTGTTGACGATGAAGCCGGCGATCAGGGCCTGGTCGTCCGGCTCGAGCACGGCGACCGTCCCGAACAGATGCGCCAGCAGGCCGCCGCGGTCGATGTCCCCGACCAGCAGCACCGGCAACCGCGCGGCCCGGGCCAGACCCATGTTGGCCAGATCGGTGGCGCGCAGGTTGATCTCGGCCGGCGAACCGGCCCCCTCGCAGATCACCGCGTCGAATTCGGCACGCAGGCAGGTCAATTCGTCCAGGACGACGGATGCCAGCTGATCACGATGCCGCACATAGCTTTTGGCGCTGACCGAGTCCGCGACCCGGCCCTTGATCACCAGCTGCGAAGTGCGGTCACTGCCCGGCTTGAGGAGGATCGGATTGAACCGCACGCTGGGTTCCAGCCCCGCCGCACGCGCCTGGATCGCCTGGGCGCGGCCGATCTCACCGCCCTCGACGGTGACCGCGGAGTTGTTGGACATGTTCTGCGCCTTGAACGGCGCGACGCGGACGCCGCGGCGGGCCAACAGCCGGCACAGGCCCGCCACCACCACCGATTTCCCGGCGTCGGAGCTGGTGCCCGCGACCAGCAGCGCTCCGGTCATCCGGCAAACGTCATGGCAGGGTGAGGATTTCGACGCCGGTGTCGGTGACCAGCAGGGTGTGCTCGAACTGCGCGGTCCACTTGCGGTCGCGAGTGACCACGGTCCAGCCGTCGTCCCAGATCTCGTAGTCCAGGCCGCCGAGGTTGATCATCGGTTCGATGGTGAACGTCATCCCCGGTTGCATGACGGTGGACACCGACGGCTGGTCGTAGTGCAGGACGACCAAACCGTTGTGGAACGTGGTACCGATGCCGTGCCCGGTGAAGTCACGAACGACGTTGTAGCCGAACCGGTTTGCGTACGACTCGATGACGCGGCCGACGACCGAGAGGGCGCGGCCGGGCTTGACGGCGTTGATGGCGCGCATCGTCGCCTCCCTGGTGCGCTCCACCAGCAGCCGGTGCTCCTCGGAGACATCGCCGGCCAGGAAGGTCGCGTTGGTGTCGCCGTGCACACCGTCGATGTAGGCGGTGACGTCGATGTTGACGATGTCGCCGTCCTCGATCACCGTCGAGTCCGGGATCCCGTGGCAGATGACCTCGTTGAGCGACGTGCAGCACGACTTCGGGTAGCCCTTGTAGCCCAGCGTGGAAGGGTAGGCGCCGTGGTCGACCATGTACTCGTGGGCGATGCGGTCCAGTTCGTCCGTGGTCACCCCGGGCGCGACGGCCTTGCCCGCCTCCACCAGCGCGGCGGCCGCGATCTGGCCGGCGACGCGCATCTTCTCGATCACCTCGGGTGTCTGCACCCACGGTTCGCTGCCCTCCTGGGCCGTGGGCTTGCCGACGTATTCGGGGCGCGGGATACGGCCGGGCACCGGCAGAGTCGGGGACAACTCTCCGGGGGAAAGCGCGGTGCGAGCAGGCATGCGACCAGCTTAACCGCGGTCCAGCTAAGCGATTACGGCCGCTGGCGGCGCAGCAGCGAACGGCGCGGTCCCCGGATGTTGACCGAGCCGCACACCACCCGACCGGTCAGCACCACGTGCGGCCTGCCCTCACCGGGCGGGTCTTTGCGCCGGTCGCTGGCGCTGCCGACGTAGACCTCGACGTCGTCGATCGAGGCGCTGGCCCCGTCGGGCAAGCGGATCTCCACCGAGCCGAACCTCATGTCGAGTTCGATGACCACCACCGGGCCCGCGAACCGCGCCTTGGTGAGGTCGAGTTCCACCGAGCCGAGGCGGCGGACCAGGGCCAGGCGGGTGGGCACCGTCCATTCGCCGTGGCGCTTCAGCGAGCCCGCCCAGCCGCGCAGTTCCACCCGGTCGGCCGCGGAGGTGACGAAGGCGCCCGGTCCCGGCAGGTCACCGACCAGCCCGTCCAGCTCGCCGCGGGTGCGCGCGTAGGACACCTGCGACGAGCGCTGCTCGAATTCGTCGATGTCGATCAGCCCGAGCGCGACGGCGTTGTGCAGTCGGCGCATCGTGCCGTTGCGGTCGGCGTCGGAAACCCGCAAGGCCACCATGTCGCCGCCGGTATCGGTCATGTTCGCAATTTACCGCTGCTGCGGCCCGGGGGCGCTAGGCCAAAAAGTTCGGCGGCAGCGCTTCGAACATGAACTTGGTCATCCGGACCGCCCATTCGGAGCTGCCGCCTCCCACGATCAGCGAGGCGAAGGCCAGGTCGCCGCGGTACCCGGCGAACCAGGAATGCGACCCACCCGGAAACTCCGCCTCACCGGTCTTTCCGTAGATCTCGCCGCAGCCGGCGATCTCCTTGGCGGTCCCGTTGGTCACCACCAGGCGCATCATCGGCCGCAGCGCATCGATCATCTTCGGGCTGATCGGCGTCGTGTCCCCCTGAACCGCGGTCTGCCGGCCCACGATCAGTTGGGGCACGGGCGTCTTGCCGGCGGCGACCGTGGCCGCCACCAGGGCCATGCCGAACGGGCTGGCCAGCACCTTGCCCTGGCCGAAGCCGTCCTCCGTGCGTTCAGCCAGGTCCACCGTCGGGGGCACCGATCCCGTCACGGTGGTGACGCCGTCCACCGTGTAGTCGAGGCCGATCCCGTATTGGGCGGCCGTCTGGGTCAGGCCGCGCGGCGGCATCCGGCTGCTCAACTCCGCGAAGGTGGTGTTGCAGGAGCTGGCGAACGCGCGCGACAGCGACACCACGCCGAGATCGAAGCCGCCGTAGTTGGGCACGGTGCGGTGCCCGATGTCGAGGTGGCCCGGGCACCCGAGCATCGAGTTGGGTGTGGCCATGTCGCGGTCGACGGCCGCGCCGGCGGTGATCATCTTGAACGTCGACCCCGGTGGGAACAGGCCGTTGGTGGCGGGCAGACCGTCCGCGTCGGCCCCGCCGTTCTGCGCGATCGCGAGGATCTCCCCGGTCGACGGCTTGATCACCACGATCATCGCCTTGCCGCCCTTGTTGTCGACCGCGCGCTGGGCGGCGTTCTGCACGACCCGGTCCAGGGTGATCGACACCGACGGCGCCGGCGACCCTTGGACCTCGTGTAGCACCTCGACCTCGACGCCGTTCTGATTGACGCTCACCACCCGCCAGCCCGCCTGGCCGTCGAGTTGGTCGACCACCGCCTTCTTCACCGCGGAGATGACCGCCGGCGCGAAATGCGGGTCGGTGGGCAGCATTTCGGGCTGCGGGGTGACGATGACGCCGGGCAGGTGTCCGACCAGCGGGGACACCTTGTCGTTGTCGTCGGGGTGCAGCGTCACGCCCAGATCCACGGGGTGGGGCGTCGAGCTGGCCTGCTCGGCAAGCAGCTGCGGGTCGTTGAGGGCCCCGTTGAAGGGGTGCAGCACGTCGACGATCGCGTGGGCCGTGCTGAACAACGCCGGTCCGGCCTGGCTGGCGTCCAGCGTGTAGTGGTACAGGTAGCCGGGCACCAGCACGTCGCTGCCGCCGACCTCGTTCACCGAGGCGCGGTGCGGCCGGTCGGCACGCAGCGCGAACGTCTGGTGCTCGCCCAGCTTGGCGTGCAGCGCGGTGGTGGTCCACCGCACCGCCCAGTGCCCCTCGTCGCGCGCCATCCGCAGCTGGCCGTCGTAGGTCCAGGTGCGGTTCTTGGGCAGGTGCCAGGTGAAGCGGTAGCCGACGGTGCCGCTGTCCTCGGCGTACTTGGCGTTGAGGATCTGCGCGTCGAGGTGGGACGCCTGCAGGCCGGACCAGGCCGCGTTGAGCGCCTCGCGCGCCTCATTGGGGCTGTCGCTGAGCTGCGCGGCGGTCGCGGTGTCGCCGACGGCCAGGGCGCGGAAGAACTTCTCGGCCGCCGGGCCCGGGCCGTCGGGCCGGGGCGTGCATCCGGACAGGACGATGACCGCGACCAGCAGCAAGCCTGAGGCGGATGAGGCCCATGTTGTTCTAGTTACCATCGGTGCAAATGTTAAGAACTGCGGCCTGAACTGCGGCGCCGACACACCGAGACCCAACCGTTATGCGTGGATTGCGGGCGAGCCACGGCGCGAATGTGCGGGCAGCCGCGCATTCGGTACCGAGCGTGCGGACAGCCGCACACTCGTCCGCAAGGGGTGACCCGCTAGTCGAGCAGCACCGTCGCGAAGGTGCCGATCTCGGTGAAACCCACCCGGGCGTAGGCGGCGCGCGCCACCGTGTTGAAGTCGTTGACGTAGAGGCTGGCGGTGCGCCCGGTGCCGACGATCACCGCGGCGACCGTCGCGGTGCCGGCGGTGCCCAGGCCCAGGCCGCGCCACTCCGGGTGCACCCACACCCCCTGGATCTGGCCCACACCCGGCGACTGCGAACCCACCTCGGCCTTGAACACGACCTGGCCGTGCTCGAACCGCGCCCAGGCCCGCCCGGCGGTGATCAGGCTGGCCACCCGCCTGCGGTAGCCGCGGCCGCCGTCGCCGAGCCGCGGGTCGACGCCGACTTCGCCGATGAACATGTCGACGGCGGCCACTAGGTAGGCGTCCAGCTCCTCGGGCCGGACCTGCCGCACGCCGGGATCCAGCTCGCAGCTGGGGTGGCTGGACAACGCCAGCAGCGGCTGGTGGTCACGCACGTCACGCGCCGGGCCCCAGGCCGCCTCGAGCCGCTCCCACATCGGCATCACCAGATCGGCCCTGCCGACCAGCGACGAGCAGCGCCGCGTTCCGCGCATCGCCTCGTCGGCGAACGCGCTCAGGTCGGCCGGCCCGCCGCGCAGCGGGATCAGGTTGGCGCCGGCGAAGCACAGCGATTCGTCGGCACCCCGCAGCGTCCACAGTTCGCCGCCGATCGAATTGGGGTCGATGCCGTGGTCGGCCACCCGGGCCGCGACCATGCACGACGCGACGGGATCGTCGTCGAGCACCCGCCACACCGCGGCCGCGTCGCGCACCACGGACACCCGTCGCTCACCGACAAGGCGGAACAGGGGCGGAGCCGACATCTGGCGAACTCTCTGTGGTGCGAACTCTTGGACCGGCGCTGGCGTTTATCAGCTTACGGTGACAACAGGTGAACCGCTGGATGTTGCTTCCGGTCCGTCCTCGCTGTTCATCTCGTGGCCCATTTCGGCGGCGAGCCGCTGAGCCTCTTCGATCAGGGTCTCGACGATCTGGGCTTCCGGCACGGTCTTGATGACCTCACCACGAACGAAGATCTGGCCCTTGCCATTTCCGGACGCGACGCCGAGGTCGGCCTCGCGGGCCTCCCCCGGGCCGTTGACGACGCAGCCCATCACGGCCACGCGCAGCGGCACGTCCAGACCGTCCAGGCCGGCCGTCACCGCGTTGGCGAGGGTGTACACGTCGACCTGCGCGCGACCGCACGACGGGCACGACACGATCTCCAGCCCGCGCGGCCGCAGGTTCAGCGACTCGAGGATCTGGATGCCGACCTTGACCTCCTCGACCGGAGGCGCCGACAGCGACACCCGGATGGTGTCGCCGATGCCGCGCGACAGCAGCGCCCCGAAGGCGACCGCGGACTTGATGGTGCCCTGGAAGGCCGGACCGGCCTCGGTGACCCCAAGATGCAGCGGGTAATCGCACTGCTCGGCCAGCTGCTCGTAGGCGGCGACCATCACCACCGGGTCGTTGTGCTTGACGCTGATCTTGATGTTGCCGAAGCCGTGCTCCTCGAACAGCGAGGCCTCCCACAGCGCGGACTCGACCAGCGCCTCGGGGGTGGCCTTGCCGTACTTCTGCATGAACCGCTTGTCCAGCGAGCCGGCGTTGACGCCGATGCGGATCGGGATGTCCGCCGCCGCAGCCGCTTTGGCGACCTCGCCGACCCGTCCGTCGAATTCCTTGATGTTGCCGGGGTTTACCCGCACCGCGGCGCACCCGGCGTCGATCGCGGCGAAGATGTACTTGGGCTGGAAGTGGATGTCGGCGATCACCGGGATCTGGCTGTGCCGGGCGATCTCGGCCAGCGCGTCGGCGTCCTCCTGACGCGGGCAGGCCACCCGGACGATGTCACAGCCGGCCGCGGTGAGCTCGGCGATCTGCTGCAGGGTCGTGTTGACGTCGTGCGTCTTGGTGGTGCACATCGACTGCACCGAAATCGGATGGTCGCTGCCGACCCCGACGTCGCGGACCATCAGTTGACGCGTTTTTCGCCGGGGAGCGAGCGTGGGCGCCGGGGTCTTCGGCATGCCCAGGCCAGTGGTCACGGTGTTGATTCCTTCGGTTTCGTCATTGGAAGAGCCTGATCGGGTTGACCAGATCGGCGGTCACGGTCAGCAGCATGTAGCCGACCACGAACACCAGCACGACGTACGTCGCGGGCATCAGCTTGAGGTAGTTCACCGGCGCGGCCGCGACCATGCCGCGGGCCGACCGGACCAGGTTGCGGATCTTCTCGAACACCGCGATGGCGATGTGGCCGCCGTCGAACGGCAGCAGCGGCACCAGGTTGATCGCGCCCAGGATGAGGTTCAGCTGCGCCAGGAAGAACCAGAACGCCACCCACAACCCGTGGTCGACGGTGTCGCCGCCGATGATGCTGGCGCCGACGACGCTCATCGGCGTCTGCGGGTCTCGCTGCCCCCCGCCGATGGCGTGCACCAGCGCGCCGACCTTCGTCGGGATCGCGACCAGGGCCTTGCCCACCTCGCCGGTGAGGTCACCGGCGAAGGCGACGGTGGCCGGGATCGCGGTGAACACCCCGTAGCGCGTGGGCGCCACCTTGACGGCCCCGACGCCGATGGCGCCGACCGTCGAGGGCTGCTGCTGCGCGCCCTGCCCGCTGGTCAGGTAGCGCTGCGTGGTGGTCACGTCGACGTAGGTGGTGATCGTGGCGCCGTTGCGCTGCGCGACGATCGGGACGTTGCCGTGCGCCTTGCGGATGGCGGCGGCCATGTCGTCGAAGGTCGACACCGGGGTGTCGCCCACCTTGACGATGACGTCGCCGGGCCGGATTCCGGCCAGCGCCGCCGGCCCGGGCCCGGTGCAGTCGGCGATCTTGCCGGGAGCCACTTCCGGTGCCACACAAGCGGTTTCGCCGACGACCGCTTGGGTCGGCGGATGCAGATTGGGCAGCCCCCAGATCAACGCGATGCCGTAGAGCAACACCAGGCAGATGATGAAGTTCGCGGCGGGGCCGGCGAACAGCACCGCGACCCGCTTCCAGACCTTCTGCTTGAACATGGCGCGGTCGGCCTCGTCGGGTGCGAGCTCCTCCACCGAGGTCATGCCGGCGATGTCGCAGAAGCCGCCCAGCGGAACCGCCTTGAGGCCGTACTCGGTTTCACCGCGCCGGGTCGACCACAGGGTGGGGCCGAAGCCGACGAAGTAGCGCCGCACCTTCATGCCGGTCGCACGCGCGACCCACATGTGCCCGCACTCGTGCAGGGCCACCGAGATCAGGATGGCCAGTGCGAACAGCACAATGCCGATGACGAACATCATTTGGCTGCGAGGACCTTTCTCACACCACTCCGGAGGCTTTTGCTGACACCTTGGCGGGCTGGGCTTGCGCGACGGCACGCTGCGCCCGGTCACGTGCCCAGCGCTGCGCATCGAGTACCTCATCCACGTTAGCGGGTGTAACGGCCCATTGGTCGGCGGCGTGCAGCACGTCGGCGATGGTTTTGACGATCGCGGGGAACCCGACCCGGCCCGCGAGGAAGGCCTCCGCCGCCTCCTCGTTGGCCGCGTTGTAGACCGCGGTCATGCAGCCCCCGGTCTGCCCGGCGTGCCGGGCCAGCTCGACCGCGGGGAAAACGTCGGCGTCCAGCGGCTCGAAGTCCCAGCTAGATGCCGTGCTGAAGTCACAGCCGGCCGCCGCCCCGGGCACCCGCTGGGGCCAGCCCAGGGCCAGCGAGATCGGCAGCCTCATGTCCGGCGGGCTGGCCTGGGCAAGCGTCGAGCCGTCCACGAACGTGACCATCGAATGAACAATCGACTGAGGGTGCACGACCACCTCGATGCGGTCGTACGGGATGCCGAACAACAGGTGGGTCTCGATGAGCTCCAGCCCCTTGTTGACCAGCGAGGCCGAGTTGAGCGTGTTCATCGGGCCCATCGACCACGTCGGATGGGCGCCGGCCTGCTCCGGGGTGACGTCCTCGAGCTGGGCGGACGTCCAGCCGCGGAACGGCCCGCCGGAGGCGGTCAGCACCAGCTTGGCGACCTCGTCGGGGCTTCCGCCGCGCAGGCATTGCGCCAGCGCGGAATGCTCGGAGTCCACCGGCACGATCTGCCCTGGCGCGGCGGCCCGCAGCACCAGCGGTCCGCCGGCGATCAGCGATTCCTTGTTGGCCAGCGCCAGCCGGGCGCCCGACGCCAGCGCGGCCAGCGTGGGCCGCAGCCCCAACGCCCCCACCAGCGCGTTGAGCACGACGTCGGCCTCGGTCTCCTCGACCAGCCGGGTCGCCGCCTCGGGCCCGGAGAACCGGATGTCGCCGGCCCGCTGCGCGGCGCGTTCATCGGCGACCGCGATGTTGGTCACACCGGTCTCGGCGCGCTGGCGCAACAGCGTGTCCAGGTTGGCGCCGCCCGCGGCCAGACCGACCACCTCGAAGCGGTCCGGATTGGCGGCGATGACGTCCAGCGCCTGGGTGCCGATGGAACCGGTGCTGCCCAGCACCAGCACGCGCAGGCGGTCCCGCGTTTGCCCATCGGTGGTCGGGTTGGTCACCCATTCATTGTGCCGCCCGGCGTCGACGCGGGCCATGCCCCGCAGGCCCGGTGGCGGGTATGCCAGAATTTGGGTTCGACAAGCCAATCCGATCCGAAGGGGATTCGCCGTGGCCAGTACCGAGGTGGAGCACTTCAACGGCGTCGACGCCGTCGAGGTGCCGTCGGCAGCGTGGGGTTGGAGCAGGATCAACCACCGAACCTGGCACATCGCCGGGCTGATCGGCTTCGGCTTCCTGCTGGCGATGCTGCGCGGCAACCACGTCGGTCATATCGAGAACTGGTTCCTGATCGGGTTTGCGGCGCTGATCCTGGTGGCGCTGATCCGCGACCTGTGGGGCCGCCGGCGCGGCTGGATCAGGTAGCCACCCCCTTGTCCTAGCGGTGCGCCCGGCGACGCCAGGCGCCCCCGATCACGACGACCGCCAGCGCGACCATGGCGATCACCCACGGCCACACCCCGTGCTGATGTACCCAGCCGGCCACCGCGCCCTGCAGCCGCCCGGCCCCGCTGATCACCGCGTCACGCGGGTTGCCGTTCGGGCCGAACAGGCGCACCTCGTAGCTGCCGTAATAGGCCACGTACAGCCCGACGAGCACCAGCAGCGCGCCGCCGATCCGGTTGACGAACGGCAGCGCGCGGCGCAGCCGGTCCACCATCGCCGAGCTCGCCGTCGCCGCGGCGACGGCGAGCACACCGACCACCAGGGTGAGCCCCGCGCTGTAGGCGAGGTAGATCGCGACGCCGGTGGCGATCGATCCCCCGCGCAGACCGGCGGCCGTGACGGCCAGAAACGGCCCGACGGTGCACGACAGCGAGGCGATCGCGTAGCTGATGCCGTAGCCGTACATCGAGCCCAGCCGGGCGGTGGGAGCCCACCGCGGGGCCAGCGGCCGCGGAGTCAGGGCCGACAGCGCCCGGCCCGACAGGAGCCACGCCCCGAGCCCGATCAAGACCACGCCGACGACCACGGTCGCGTACGGCAGGTAGCGCTGCACCGTGGTGGCCGCCGAGACGGTCAAAGCGCCGAACACGCCGAAGACGGTCAGGAAGCCCAACGCCATCCCGACGGTGGCCGCCAGCGCCCGGCTGGCGGCGGTCACCCCCGACGAAGCCCCGGCACGCTGGCCGCGCACCACCAGCAGGAGGTAGGCGGGCAGCATGGCGAACCCGCACGGGTTCAGCGCGGCCACCAATCCCGCGGCGGAGGCGAGGCCGACCAGACCCTGGTCCCCCAAGTCAGGACCTCAGGGCGGCGACCCGGTCCGAGAGCTCCTGCTGGGACATCGCCGAAGTCGGGTTGTTGACGAACGTCGAGCTGCCGTCCGCGCGGTAGAACACGTAGGCCGGCTGCCAGGGGACGTTGTAGCGGGCCCAGATCGACCCGTCGGCGTCGTTGAGGTTGGTGAAGTTCAGGCCGTATTTGGAGACGAAGGCCTGTTCCGCGCCGACGTCCGAGTGCCCGGCGACCCCGACGAAGGTGACACCCGGATTGGCGGCCGCCACCTGGCTGACGCCCGGGGCTTCGGCGTTGCAGAACGGGCAGAACGGCGCCCAGAACCACAGCACCGCGGGCTTGCCCTGCAAACTGGCGCCGTTGAACGGCGCACCGCTCAGCGTCGTCCCGGTGAATTGCAGCCGGTCGTCGGCGGCGAGCGCGCGGGGCGCGCCGCCCAGCACGAATATCAGTGCAGCGGCGAGAACGGCCGCGGCGAACAACCTGAGCGGCGAGAACAAGCGAATCATGACGCACCCCCGTTTGCTGGCGTTATGCCTTATAGACGTGAGCGTCGTCGTCCAGGTTCACCCGCGTTCCGCGGCCAGCTGTCCGCACGCCGGTGCTGAAACGCCTGCGCTCCAGCTACCCGCGTTCCGCGGCCAGCTGTCCGCACGCGGCGCTGATCTCCCGGCCGCGGGTGTCGCGCACCGTGCAGGACACCCCCTTGCCGCGGACCCGCCGGACAAACTCCCGCTCGACCGCCTTGGGGCTGGCGTCCCACTCACTGCCCGGGGTCGGGTTGAGCGGAATCAGGTTCACGTGCACCAGCGGGCCGAGCGCGCGATGCAGGCGCTGCCCCAAAAGGTCTGCGCGCCAAGGCTGGTCGTTGACATCGCGGATCAACGCGTACTCCACCGACACCCGCCGACCGGTGACGTCGGCGTAGTACCGTGCGGCGTCGAGGGCCTCGGTGATCTTCCACCGGTTGTTGACCGGCACCAGCGTGTCGCGCAGTTCGTCGTCGGGCGCGTGCAGCGACAGCGCCAGCGTGACGCCGAGCCGTTCGTCGGCGAGGGTGCGGATGGCGGGGGCCAGACCCACCGTCGACACCGTCACCGAACGGGCCGAGATGCCGAAACCGTGTGGCGGCGCGGCGATGATGCGCCGCACCGCGGCGACCACCCGGGCGTAGTTGGCCAGCGGCTCCCCCATGCCCATGAACACCACATTGGACAGCCGGTCCCCGAAGTCGTCGCGCAGCGCTACGGCGCCGGCGCGCACCTGCTCGAGGATCTCGGCGGTCGACAGGTTGCGGGTCAGCCCGCCCTGGCCCGTCGCGCAGAACGGACAGGCCATGCCGCAGCCCGCCTGCGACGAGATGCAGACGGTGTTGCGTTGCGGATAGCGCATCAGCACCGACTCGACGGTGACCCCATCGAGCGCGCGCCACAACGTCTTTCGGGTTTGGCCCGCATCACAGGTCACCTCGGAGGCCGCGGAGAGCAGGATCGGGAACATGGTCTCGGCGATGGCGTCGCGCACGCCCGCCGGAAGGTCGGTCATCTGCCGCGGATCGGCGATCAGCCGGCCGTAGTACTGATGCGCCAGCTGCTTGGCGCGAAACGCGGGCAGGCCCAGCTCCGCGACGGCGGACGCGCGGCCGTCCTCATCGAGGTCGGCCAGGTGCCGCGGCGGCTTGCCGCGCCGGGGCTCGGAGAAAACCAATTGTGCAACCATGACCTGTCCAGTATCGGTCACGTTCGGCCCTGCCTAGGGAACGAGTGTCAGCACCGTCCAGGCCGCGACCGCCGAAGGCAGGACGCCGTCGAGCCGATCCATCAGACCACCGTGGCCCGGCAGCAGCCGTCCCATGTCCTTGATGCCGAGGTCGCGCTTGATCTGGGATTCCACCAGATCGCCGAGCGTGCCGGTCAGCACCAGGACGACACCCAGCAGCACGCCGATCCACCACGGTTTGCCGGCCAGCAAGGTCGCCGTCAGGGTCGCCGCGGTGATGCCGAACACCAAGGAGCCGGCGAATCCCTCCCAGGACTTCTTGGGACTGATCGCCGGGACCATCGGGTGCTTGCCGATGAGCGCCCCCACGGCATATCCGCCGGTGTCGGAGGCGACGACGGTGATCATCAGGCAGAACACCCGCCCGGCGCCGTCGTGCGGGTAGACCAGCAGCACGCCGAAGGACGCGAACAACGGCACCCACGCGGCCAGGAACGCGGTGGCCGAGGCGTCGCGGAGGTAGTTGGCCGACGGCGAGCCGGCGAACGGCTCCGGCCGTTTGCGGTTGTCCTGCATGAACAGCCGCCACACGTTGCAGACCACGACGGTGACGCCGAAGCCTGCCAGTGCGCCCGCGGCGTGGAAGGGCCAGGTCAACCACACGGTGAGCTGGCCGCCGGCCAGCAGTGGGATGACCGGGATGACGTAGCCGGCTTCGCGTAACCGCCGAACCACCTCGTGGGTGGCCACCACGATGGCGAGCGCGACGATCAGCACCCAGAAGCGCGGCGCGAACACCAGCGTCACGACCAGCACGGCGCCGATGCCGGCACCCACCGCGATGGCGGCGCGCAGGTCGCGTCCTGCCCGCGATGTCTTCTCGGCCGGCTGTCCGATCGTCTCCTTGGCGGCGCGCGACGGATCGTCGGGCGGGTCGCCTGCGCTGGGTTCTGGGGTAGCCACTGGCCTGGATGGACTGAGCTGCTGAGGCCTAGACCTCCAGCAGTTCGCCTTCTTTGTGTTTGACCAGCTCTTCGATCTGGGTGGTGTACTGGTGAGTGGTCTTGTCCAGGTCCTTTTCGGCCCGGCCGACCTCGTCCTCGCCGGCCTCGCCGTCCTTGCGGATGCGATGCAGCTCCTCCATCGCCTTGCGGCGGATGTTGCGCACCGAGACCTTGGCGTCCTCACCCTTGCTCTTGGCCTGCTTGACCAGCTCCCGGCGGCGTTCCTCGGTGAGCTGCGGCACGGCCACCCGGATCAGGGTGCCGTCGTTGGTGGGGTTGACCCCCAGGTCGGAGTTGCGAATCGCCGTCTCGATCGCGCCCACCTGGCTGGCTTCATACGGCTTGATGACGACGAGGCGCGCCTCGGGCACGTTGATGCTGGCCAGCTGCGTGATGGGCGTGGCGGTGCCGTAGTAGTCGATCACGATCCGCGAGAACATGCCCGGGTTGGCGCGCCCGGTCCGGATGGTGGACAAGTCGTCGCGGGCAACCGCCACAGCCTTCTCCATTTTCTCTTCCGCGTCGAAGAGAGCCTCGTCAATCATGTGCGCGTCTTCCCCTCAGGTGGTGACCAGAGTCCCGATTTTCTCACCAGCGACCGCCCGGGCGATATTGCCATTGGTCAGCAGGTTGAACACCAGGATCGGCATGCCATTGTCCATGCACAGGCTGAACGCGGTGGCATCGGCCACTCGCAGGCCGCGGTCGATCACCTCACGGTGACTGATCGCCGCGATCAGTTCGGCATCTGGATGCTGCCGCGGATCGGCGTCGAACACGCCGTCGACCGCCTTGGCCATCAAGACCACCTCGGCACCGATCTCCAGCGCACGCTGCGCGGCGGTGGTGTCGGTGGAGAAGTACGGCAGCCCCATGCCGGCACCGAAGATCACCACGCGGCCCTTCTCCAGGTGGCGCACAGCGCGCAACGGCAGATACGGCTCGGCCACCTGGCCCATGGTGATCGCGGTCTGGACCCGGGTGACGATGCCTTCCTTCTCCAGAAAGTCTTGCAGCGCGAGGCTGTTCATGACGGTGCCCAGCATGCCCATGTAGTCCGAGCGGGTGCGTTCCATGCCGCGCTGCTGAAGTTGCGCCCCGCGGAAGAAGTTGCCCCCGCCGATCACGACGGCGACCTGGACGCCGTCGCGGACCACCTCGGCGATCTGCCGAGCCACCCGCGCCACGACATCGGGATCCAGGCCGACCTGGCCGCCGCCGAACATCTCACCACCGAGCTTGAGTAACACTCGCGAATACCTGGCCCGGCTCGGTGGCTGTCCGGTTACGCCGTTGCTGGTGGCTGTCGGCTCCGGCCTCGGAGCCGCCGAGCCGGCGACTTGGGGCTCCCTGGACTCCGTCATCAGACTCCTCGCATGAGAGTGCCATCCCGGGCGATCTGGATCCCGGAACGGCATTTCACATCCTGCCTCATCGCAGCACAATGCGGCGTCGGCGGGGTGCATTATGCGCATAGTTGGCGCGCCGGACCAATTTTGGAGCCTCTCGGTAGTGGGTCGCCGCGAAAGCGGACCCCACCGCCACCGGAGGGACATATACCCAAGGGGGGTATGGTATTCTTAACTGATGCAGCGACGATTGGCGCGCCTGGCAGCCGTAACAATGCTTGGCACCGCGGGTTTGGGACTGGTTCCGGCGACCGCCGCCTCCCCCGCCCAGGCCAAGGTCGTGGACCACGCAGTGCAGGGACATCAAGGCGGATGCGGGACCTGCCACGCACACCAGCGCCACGCCTTTCACCACCGGCGCGCTGGATAGCGCCGCTTCACACCGATCCGCTGCCGGCCCGGATTGTGCCGACGATTGTGCTCACGCCGAGATTCCGTTCGTCGGACCCGCGTTTGAGCGACGGTTGGCTTGGGAATCCGCATCAACGCGGCAGAATTATGCGGTCTTAAGCAATAAGGACCGGCCTCGCCGTATGACCCGGTCGATCGCTTGCGATCGCCGTTGAGCGCCAATCGCTCGCAGTACGCCAACGAGGAGGAGTTACTTCCATGGCTGAAGAAAACAAGTCGGGACCTGCCGAAGCCGTGAAGGGCGTCGTCGAGGACGTCAAAGGCAAGGCCAAGGAGGCCGTAGGCGCGGTGGCCGGTCGCGATGACCTCACCCGCGAGGGCCAGGCGCAGCAGGACAAGGCCGACGCACAGCGCGACGCGGCGAAGAAGGAAGCCGAAGCCGAAGCCGCGCGCGGCGGCGCCAAGGCAGCCGAAGAGCGCCAGAAAGACAACCAGTAGCACGTGGTTGTCGATGGGCCCGGTCCGTGGAAACGGGCCGGGCCCATTGCTTTTGTCGACTCTCTCTAGGCTGAGAGCGGCACGACTTTGCATAGTTTTGGGCAGGGTGGGTATTCACGCGTAGCGCTGTAAGACATCTCCGCAGAGGTGCCTACGGACCGGGGGGAAGCCGGGACGTTATGAGTTTGGAGATGGCCGTTGGACGTGGTGGTGCTCACGGACGAGGACGATTTCGAATCGGCCCTACCGGATCTGGCGACGTTCGCGCAGCCGATGCGCCGCATCACCCTGGCGGCCGAGCCCGACGGGCATTTCGCCACGGCCGACATCGCGATCATCGATGCGCGCAGCAACATCGAGGTCGCACAGGCCGTCAGCCATCGACTGACGGCCGACAACCCCGGAACCGCGGTGGTCGCTTTGGTCGCCCCGGCCGATTGTGCCGCCGTCGACGTCGACTGCAATTTCGATGACGTGATGCTGCCCGGTACCGGGGCCGAAGAACTGCAGGCACGGATGCGCCTGGCCATCGGCCGCAGGCGCGGCGCGGTCGACGGCACATTGCGGTTCGGAGACCTGCAGCTGCACCCGGCCAGTTTCACCGCCACGCTGGACGGTAACGACCTGGGCCTGACCCTCACCGAGTTCAAATTGCTGAATTTCCTTGTGCAGCATGCCGGTCAGGCATTCACCCGGACGCGGCTGATGCAGGAGGCGTGGGGCCACGACAGCACCGGCAAGGTCCGCACGGTCGACGTGCACATTCGACGACTGCGCGCCAAGCTGGGCACGCGCCACCAGTTCCTGGTGGATACCGTCCGCGGCGTCGGCTACCGGGCGGCGACGCCGCCGCAGCCGGAATGGGTCGTCGCCGACTCGGCGCTCACCCCGATCTGGACCTCGCCGACCGCGCCGGCGGGTCGGCCGGACCCCCAAGTCTCAGAGTCCTAACGCGTTTCGCCGCAACGCCTTTGGTGGTACCATCAGCCGAAGAGCGGGAAGGCGCGCTTGCGCGCGAGCGCATCCATTCCGTCCTGGATGGCGTCTTGCACCTCGTGGTACTTGCGGTCGACGTATTGGTCGTCGTCGGCCCGCGCGGGATCGTTGTCGAGCTCCACGGCAGGCATGAACCGGGTCCTGATCTTGGCGGGCAGGGGCAGCTGCGGCAGCGCCGCCGGCGCGATCCCCCATGGCAGCGAGACGGCCAGCGGAAACACCTTGAGCCGCAGAATGCGGTCCAGGCGCAGGGCTTTCGACAGCCGGTCGCCGCGGATCAACACCGGCATCGCGTCGGCGCCGCCGACCGTGGCGATCGGAACTATCGGCACGCCGGCACGGATCGCCATCTTGACGAAACCGGTCCGCCCCGCCAGGTTGGCCTGATCGCGCTCCGTCCACGGGCGCAATGAGTCCACCTCGCCGCCCGGCCACAGCGCCACGTCGCGCCCTTCGGCGAGCGCGGTGGCGATCGCGTCCGGGGCCGCCGGCAGCACCCCCATCGACCGGAAGTATCGCCCGAACAACGGGATTGCCATCAGCGCATCGTGAGCGGTGCCGTGCAGGGGGCGCTCCTGGCCGAACCGCCGCCACCATTGCAATCCCACGGTCCAGGCGTCCCAGACAAACGGGGCCCCGAGTGGATGCCAACCAGCAGCGCCGGCGGTGACTCCGGGATGTTCTCCCAGCCGTCGATCTCCATGCGGAACCAATAGTCCACCAGCACATTCCACAGATACTTCTGTCGTTGCAGGGTGGTCTCGTCCTGACCGGAGAGGTCCCACTGCGCGGCCCGCTCGGCCACCCAGCCGCCCAGGCCGCCGCTTTGCTTGTCGCGACGTTCCTCCATCGCCTCGCGGGCCTCTTCGGCATGCCGCTTCGCCTGAGCACGTATCGGCGCCGGCCTGTGATCCGGATTACTCATGCCTTGTCGCATACCCGATTCGGGCGCGCACGATTCGCTCAGACGCAAATCTCCCCGCGCCGCATGGCGCGGCGCGGGGAGATTTCACAGCCGGTTTAGGTGTGTGCCGGCGCGGGCGCAGCCGGGGCACCCGGTGCCGGGCTGTTCGGCGCGGCCGGCGCCGAGCCACCCTGAACGTTGGAGGTCCACATCAGGACGTCCTGCATCCCGTCGTTGTAGACGACCCCGTTCGGGGGCGCACCGGTGACGTCGAAGTACAGCGTGCCGGTCGCCTCGTTGCCCTGCGCGATCGGCGCCGGGTTGAGCCCGTTCGGGACGCCCACCTTGTCGATCACCCGGTAGTTCTGGCCGTTGGGGCCGCGGGCGATGAAGTCGTTGACCATCGGGGTGACGAGCCCGCCGTCCGACCTGGCGGTGATGTCAGCCTGATACAGCGTCCCCTTCGGCGTGTAGCCCGGGATGGCGACGTTGCTCGGCTGCAGGTTGCTCACCGTGTAGTTGGTGATGAGCGGCCCGTCAACAAGCTGCTCACTGGTGCCGAAGCCCTGAATGTTGGGCGCGGCGGATGCGGGCGTCGCCGCGAAAACGCTTGCCACCGCTATACCCCCGGCAGCGGCAGCTGTCGCAGCGATCCTGGTGACCTTCATTGTTCATTCCTTTCGTATCGAACAATTGCCCCCCGAAGGGCAGACAGATATATGCAGCAAATAGCCATCCGGCCACAGCTTTAAACATTTGTGGCCGCAAAACGCCTATATCGGCCGGTTAGCCAGCGAAATGGGATTGCATTCTTGGACAGCATCTTTGGCACCGGTGGATAACACCTGCACCAATACTCACAGCCGGCCGGCGCGATTACGCGGTGCGCTGGCGGGTAGTCGGTGCGCTGAGGCATTTACACCCGGCAATCGGCGCGGGTGTGGGCGAGCCGAGACCGCCGCAGAAAAAGGGGGGCAGTCAGGTGGAGCGTGGAAACTCCAAGCACGGCGCGCGCGAAGACGACGCGCTCAAGGAGGAATTGGAGGGCACGGTTCGCGGCAATCGTTCCAGCCGCAGCGAGGAGTGGCGCGACCCGGAGCCGCCGGCCGACGACGACCCGGAAGTCCCGACCGCCGGTCCGACACGGCACGAAACGTAAAGCGGTGGCCGCCAAGGCCGGCCGCCCCGACCGGCTCGCCCGGTTTATCAATCACCCGAACAATCCGTAAAGGAATTCGCATGGGCTTTGTGGCGCAACAACAATCCGTCCCCGGCGTGCAGGCGCAGATGGACCCGATTCCGGACTGTGGTGAAAACAGTTACCAAGGCTCGGGAAAACTGCTGGGCAAAAAGGCGATCATCACCGGTGGAGACAGCGGCATCGGCCGCGCGGTCGCGATCGCCTTCGCACGCGAAGGCGCCGACGTCCTGATCGCCTACCTCAACGAGGACGACGACGCGCGCGAGGTCGCCCGCTACGTCACCAATGCCGGCCGCAAATGCGTACTCGTGCCCGGGGATCTGTCCGACCCTGCGCACTGCCGCGCGGTCGTCGACCAGGCGGTGCGGGAACTCGGTGGCGTGGACATTTTGGTGAACAACTCCGCCTATCAGATGATGCACAAAAGCCTCGACGAGATCAGCGACGAGGAGTGGGAGTACACCTTCCGGCTCAACATCGGTGCCTATTTCTACCTCGCGAAGGCGGCCGTGCCGCACATGCGACCCGGCTCGTCGATCATCGGCAGCTCATCGGTCAACTCCGATACACCCAATCCCACCCTGGCGCCTTATGCGGCGACAAAGGCGGCCATCGCCAATTTCTCGGCCAGCCTGGCGCAGTTATTGGGCGACAAGGGAATTCGCGTCAACAGCGTGGCACCCGGGCCGATATGGACGCCGTTGATCCCGTCGACCATGCCGCCGGACAGTGTGGAGTCCTTTGGCGACAACGTGCCGCTGGGGCGCGCCGGCCAACCCGCCGAACTGGCGCCGATCTACGTGCTGTTGGCCTCCGAGGACGCCAGTTACATCTCCGGGGCTCGGGTGGCCGTCACCGGCGGCCGGCCGATTCTCTAACGAAAGTCGTTTTCCCGCAGCACCGCTCACGAGCCCCGGTCCGCACCCACCTCGTCGACGACGGGGGCTGGGCGTTGCGCGGCCATTTCGGCGGCGTCAACTACGTCAGCGGCCCCGGACCCGGCGGTTGTGCTTCTTGATCGCCTCGACCAACTCCGGCTTGCTCATGGTGGACCGGCCCGCGATGTCGAGGCGGCGGGCCAGCTCGAGCAGGTGCTTTTTGCTGGCGTTTGCGTCCACCCCCTCGGCCGACTCCCCGGTCGGCCGCAGGCCACCCCTCTCGGCCCGCTCGTCGGACGGGCCCTTCTCGTCCTTGGCCTCCCAGTGGTCGCCGACCTTTTCGAAGCTGTGCTTGACCGCGGCGTACGCCACCCGGTGGGCGCGCTCCTCGCTGCCGTACTCGTCGGCGGCCGCGTCATGGGCTTTCGCGAACGTGCGTTGGGCCTTCGCACTGGAACGTCGCAGAGTGCTGGGCAATTCGCTCTTCTTCGCGGCGCCGCCTTTCGTCGTCTTCGGCATCGAACCTCCTCGTGTGCCGCAACGGCTGCGGGTAACCGGTCGGTTACCCCGTCGCGGCGCGCACAATCACGGTTCGAACAATGTGCGCCTCGGCCCGGCGGAAATATGTCAATATCGTTGACATGATTCAGGCCGACGATGCGCCGCTGGGTTATCTGCTCTACCGGGTGGGGGCGGTGCTGCGACCGGAAGTTGCCACCGCGCTGGGTCCGCTGGGCCTGACCCTGCCCGAATTCGTTTGCCTGCGCATACTTTCGATCTTCCCGGGCATGTCGAGCGCCGAGCTGTCCCGCCACACCAACGTCACCCCGCAGGCGATGAACACGGTGCTGCGCAAGCTCGAGGAGGTCGGGGCGGTGGCAAGGCCGTCGTCGGTGTCCTCGGGGCGCGCGCTCCCGGCGAACTTGACCGGCCAGGGCCGGGCCCTGCTCAAGCGCGCCGAAGGAGCGGTTCGCGGCGCCGACGCCCGGATCCTGGCCAAGCTCACCGAACCTCAGCAGCGCGAATTCAAAAGGATGCTGGAGAAGCTCGGCTCCGACTAGCCGCGCGGGTCACCGGAGTCGCGTCACCCGGCGGCGTGGATGCGCGCCCACGGCTGGGCTTCTTCGAGCTCATAGGCCAATTCGAGCAGCAGCGCCTCCTGCCCCACGTCGGCCGACAGCATCATGCCCACCGGCATGCCCTGGGCGGACTGGGCCAGCGGCAGCGAGATCGCGGGTTCGCCGGTGACGTTGTGCAGCGGGGTGAACGACACCCAGTCGATCAGCCGGCTGATCACCTGCTGGTAATCGGTGGGCGCCAGGAATCCGATGCGCGGCGTCTCGTCGGCGAGGGTCGGCGTGAGCACCGCGTCGTAGGTGCGGAAGAACCGCGCGGTGCGTCTGCGCGCCCGGCGCAGGCGCACGATGGCCGTGGGAAGGCGGTGCAGGTTGCGGCTGGTGTGCCGGAGCAGGCCCAGGGTCAGGCTGTCCAGCTTGCTGCGATCGAACGTCTCCCCGAACATGTGCCGACCGCCGCGCACCTGGGCCAGCGCCAAAAATCCCCAGTACATGACGAAGTCGTCGACGAAGCTGGCCGCGACCGGGGGCTCGTCGACGTGTTCGACGCGGTGGCCCAGCTCCTCGAGCAGGCCGGCGGACTTCAGCGTCAGCTCCCGCACCTGGGGGCTGCTTTCGCGCTGTATCGACCGGGTCAGCACCGCGATCCGCAGCCGCTGCCGGCCGGGCGCGCTGACGTCCCCGACGGGCGCCAGTTTGGGGTTGCGCCAGATCCGCTCGGCCTCACGGTAGAAGGCCGCGGTGTCGCGCACCGAACGGCTCACCACCCCGTTGGCGACGACGCCGACCGGCATCCGGCGCAGCGTCGCGTCCAGCGGCAGCCGCCCGCGCGAGGGTTTGAGCCCGACCAGCCCATTGCAGGCGGCCGGGATCCGGATCGAACCGCCGCCATCGTTGGCGTGCGCCATGGGCACCACACCCGCGGCGACGAACGCGCCCGACCCCGACGACGACGCGCCGGCGGTGTAGTCGGTGTCCCACGGGTTGCGGACCGGGCCCAGCCGCGGGTGCTCGGCCGACGCGCTGAACCCGAACTCGGACAACTGCGTCTTGCCCACCGAGGTCAGCCCGGTGGCCAGGAACAGCTCGGTGAAGACGCTGTCGGCGACGGCGTTCCAGCTCGTCCACGCGTCGGTGCCGTGCATGGTGGGCTGCCCGGCGACGTCGACGTTGTCCTTGATGAACGTCGGGACGCCGGCGAAGTAACCGCTCGGGGGTTCGGCCGCGGCCGCCCGCGCTTGGTCAAAAGCCGCGTACGCCAACCCGTTCAGCAGTGGGTCGACGGCCTCGGTGCGGGCGATCGCGGCCTCGACCACCTCGGCCCTGCCGACCCGGCCGGATTTCAGCGCGTCGGCCAGGCCGACCGCGTCCAGGTCGCCAAGGGCATCGTCGCCGAACGCATGCACGTGTCGCATGGCACTGACGCTAGCCCGCGGACCCGCGCCACCGGGAGGTTTCCCGGCGGATGCAAGGCCCAGGCGATCGGTGCCGGGCGGTCAGGCGTGACTCAGGCCTGACCCACCTCGAAGCGAACGAACCGCGTCACCGTGACGCCGGCGTCGTCGAGCAGCGCCTTGACCGTCTTCTTGCTGTCGGACACCGACGGCTGCTCGAGTAGCACCGAGTCCTTGAAGAAGCCGTTCAGCCGGCCCTCGACGATCTTGGGCAGGGCCTGCTCCGGCTTGCCCTCCGCCTTGGCGGTCTCCTCGGCGATGCGGCGCTCGCTGGCCACCACGTCCTCGGGCACGTCGTCGCGGGACAGGTAGCGGGCCTTGAGCGCGGCGATCTGCAGCGCGACGGCGTGCGCGGCCTCGGTGTCCGAGCCCTGGTACTCGACCAGCACGCCGACCGCGGGGGGCAGGTCGGCCGCCCGCCGGTGCAGGTAGGTCTCGACGGTGCCGTCGAAGTTGGCGACGCGGCGCAACTCCAACTTCTCGCCGATCTTGGCCGACAGCTCCGCGATGGCCTCCTCGACGGTCTTGTCACCGACGCTGGCGCCCTTGAGCTCGTCGACGTCCTTGGCCTTCGACGACACGGCCGCGGCCACGATCTGGTCGGCCAGCGCCTGGAACTCCGCGTTCTTGGCGACGAAGTCGGTCTCGCTGTTCAGCTCGATCAGCGCGCCGCCCTGGGCCGCGACCAGACCCTCGGCCGTCGCGCGCTCGGCGCGCTTGCCGACGTCCTTGGCACCCTTGATCCGGAGCGCCTCGACGGCCTTGTCGGAGTCGCCGTCGTTCTCGGCCAGCGCGTTCTTGCAGTCGAGCATGCCGGCGCCGGTGAGTTCCCGAAGCCGCTTGACGTCGGCGGCGGTGAAGTTCGCCATATCAGCCTTCCGTGGGTGTTGATTCGGGCGCGCCCGCAGCGGCTTCGGTGGGGGCGGTGGTGGTAGCGGAGGCCAGCAGCTCCTGCTCCCATTCGGCGAGCGGCTCGGCGGCCTCGGCTTCGGGCTTGCCGTCGCCGCGGCCGACTCCGGCGCGGGCCTGCAGGCCCTCGGCGACCGCCGAGGCGATCACCTTGGTCAGCAGCGCGGCCGAACGGATCGCGTCGTCGTTGCCCGGGATCGGGTAGTCGACCTCGTCGGGGTCGCAGTTGGTGTCCAGGATCGCGATGACCGGGATACCGAGCTTGCGGGCCTCGCCGACGGCGATGTGCTCCTTGTTGGTGTCGACGACCCAGATGGCCGACGGCACCTTGGCCATGTCGCGGATACCGCCGAGGCTGCGGTCCAGCTTGTTCTTCTCGCGGGTCAGCATCAAGATTTCCTTCTTGGTGCGGCCCTCGAAGCCACCGGTCTGCTCCATCGCCTCGAGCTCCTTGAGGCGCTGCAGCCGCTTGTGCACGGTTTGGAAGTTGGTGAGCATGCCGCCCAGCCAGCGCTGGTTAACGTACGGCATGCCGACGCGGGTCGCCTCGGCCGCGACCGATTCCTGCGCCTGCTTCTTGGTGCCGACGAACAGCACGCTGCCGCCGTGCGCGACGGTCTCCTTGACGAACTCGTATGCCTGATCGATGAAGGTCAGCGTCTGCTGCAGGTCGATGATGTAGATGCCGTTGCGGTCGGTGAAGATGAACCGCTTCATCTTGGGATTCCAGCGACGGGTCTGGTGCCCGAAGTGGGTGCCGCTGTCGAGCAGCTGTTTCATGGTTACGACGGCCATGGTTGTGCCTTACGTGTGTCGGTTGTCGCCTGGCATCGGGTTGAGGCCGGGCCCTGGCGGCTGCTGCGATGCCGGACCCGTTGTTGGACGGGACCGCCCGGCATGCGATGCGTTCTCCTCGTGGAACCAGAGACGCGATGCAGACGCGCGAAGTCAGCCCGCGAACGAGCTGCGACCAGCAGTTTACACCGACTCAGCAGGTGGTTTTGCCACGCTTCCCCAGCCGGGGCCGTTCGTCCACAAGACCGGCGAAGCCGGGTGGCCGGGGCGGCGGCGGCGCGCTGAACTGCCTGGGTGCGATGGACGGCGCTGCTGTTGTGTGCGGGCCTGGTCAGCGCGGTGCCGGCGGGTGCCGCCGCGGATCGCCTGGACTGGCCGCTGCGCCCGCCGCCTGCCGTCGCCCGGGGATTCGACGCCCCGTCGCCCGACTGGAATCCCGGACACCGGGGCGTGGACCTGGCCGGGGCCGCCGGTCAGCCGGTATACGCCGCGGGCGCCGGGACGGTGGTGTTCGCCGGGGTGCTGGCCGGGCGGCCGGTGGTGTCGCTGGCCCACCCCGGTGGGTTGCACACCAGTTACGAGCCGGTGCGGGCGGCGGTGCGGGCCGGCCAGCGCGTGACGGCCGCGACGGTGCTCGGGGAACTGATGCCCGGGCATGCCGGCTGTCCGGGCGCGGCGTGTCTGCACTGGGGTGCGATGTGGGGCCCGGCGTCGGGCGCCCGCTATGTCGATCCGCTGGGCCTGCTGAGCTCCACGCCGGTGCGGCTCAAGCCGTTGAACCGCTGAGCGGCTTCAGGCCCTCGGGTGGGCCTGGTCGTGCACCGCGCGCAACCGGGACACCGCGACGTGGGTGTAGAGCTGGGTGGTGGCCAGGCTCGAATGCCCGAGCAGCTCCTGGACAACGCGCAGGTCGGCACCGCCTTCGAGCAGGTGCGTGGCCGCGCTGTGCCGCAGGCCGTGCGGCCCCATGTCGGGCGCGCCGTCCACCGCGGCGACGGTCTGATGCACCACCGTGCGCGCCTGGCGGACGTCGAGCCGGCGGCCCCGCGGGCCCAGCAGCAGCGCCGGGCCCGACTGGGCGTTGGCCAGGGCCGGGCGCCCGTCGGCCAGCCACGCGTCGAGCGCCTCGGCGGCGGGCCGGCCGAACGGCGCGCTGCGCTGCTTGTTGCCCTTGCCGAGGACTCTGACGAGCCGGTGATGGGTGTCGACGTCGTCGATGTCCAGGCCGCACAGCTCGCTGACCCGGATCCCGGTGGCGTACAACATCTCGACGATCAGCCGGTCCCGCAGCGCCAGCGGATCACCTTGCTGCGCACCGGATTTGGCGGCGGCCATGGCGTCGGCGGCCTGGTCCCGGCGCAGCACCGACGGCAGCGTGCGGTGCGCCTTGGGAACCTGCAGCCGCACGGCCGGGTCGGTGCTCAGCAGGCCGCGCCGCACGGCCCAGGCGGTGAAGGCCTTGACCGCCGAGGTACGCCGGGCCAGCGTCGTGCGGGCGACGCCCGACGCGGCCGCCGCGGACAGCCACGAGCGCAGCAGCGGCAGGCTCAGCCCGTCCAGGCCGGCGCCACGGTCCCCGAGGAAGGCGAACAGCGAGCGCAGGTCGCCGAGGTAGGCCCGACGGGTGTGCGCGGAACGGCCGCACTGCAGGTCCAGGTATTCGTCGAACTCGTCGAGGATCGCCTGCACTCCCCCACGGTCGCAGGCGCGGCCCTCGGCGTTCTAGTCGACGCGCCGAAGCGTGTCCGGGGTGAGATCTTTGAGCGTCGGGTAGCCGTCGACGGCCATGATGAGGTCGGCTTCGGCCAGGATCGAGCGCAGCACGTGCACGATGCCGTCGGTGCCGCCGAGCGCCAGGCCGTAGGCGTAGGGGCGGCCGATGCCGACGGCCGTGGCGCCCAGCGCGAGCGCCTTGACGACGTCCGCGCCGCTGCGGATCCCCGAGTCGAACAGCACCGGCAGCCCGTCGGCCGCCTCGACGACGGCGGGCAGGCACGCCAGGGCGGGCAGGCCGCCGTTGGCCTGGCGGCCGCCGTGGGTGGAGCAGTAGATGCCGTCCACGCCGCCGTCCCGGACGCGCCGCGCGTCGTCGGGATGGCAGATGCCCTTGATGATCAGCGGCAGCTCCGTCAGCGAGCGCAGCCACGGCAGGTCGTCCCAGGTCAACGGATTTCCGAAGGTCGTCACCCACTGCAGCACGGCGCCCTGCGGATCCTCTTCCGGCGGGCGTTGCAATTGGGCGCGAAAGACCGGATCGCTGGTGTAGTTGCTCAGGCAGAGCCCGCGCAGCTGGGGAAAGTTCGCCGTGCTGAGGTCGCGCGGGCGCCACCCGGGGATCCACGTGTCGAGGGTGACGACGATGCCCCGGTAGCCGGCGGCTTCGGCCCGCTGGACGAGGCTGGCGGCCAGGTCGCGGTCCTTCGGCGTGTAGAGCTGGAAGAAGCCGGGGGTGTCACCGAACTGGGCGGCGACGTCTTCCATCGGGTCGGCGGTCAGCGTGGAGACGACCATCGGGACGCCGGTGGCCGCGGCCGCCCGCGCGGTGGCCAGGTCGCCGTGGCCGTCCTGGGCGCAGATGCCGATGACCCCGATCGGCGCCATGAACACCGGCGACGGCAGGCTCAGGCCGAACATCTCCACCGACAGGTCGCGGTCGGCGGCGCCGACGAACATGCGCGGTATCAGGCCCCAGCGGTCGAACGCCTCGCGGTTGGCCCGCTGGGTGCGTTCGTCACCGGCGCCACCGGTGACGTAGGACCACACCGACGGCGACATGGCCCGCTCGGCGCGCGCCTCCAGCTCGGCGAAGGCCATCGGCAGCGCGGGAGCCACCCCGCCCAGGCCCTTGAAGTAGATCTCGTTCTGGTAGTCGCCGAATGCCATGGAAAAGACAATGCCAGGCGGCCGTCAGCCTGACGAGCCGGCCGACTCCGCCTGCGCCAGTTCTTTCTTCCACTGCCGGAAGGTCTCTTCGGTGCGGCCGCGGCGCCAGTACCCCGAGATCGACGACGCCCATTTGGCGTCGACGCCGCGCTCCTTGCGGATGTAGGGCCGCAGGTTGTGCATGACGGCCTGGGCCTCGCCGTGGATGAAGACGTGCACCTGTCCGGGCAGCCAGGGCGCGCTGGTGACGGCCTCGATCAGCGGCGCGTGGTCGCCGGCGCGGTCTTCGGGAACCAGGTCGGCGCGGCCGCCGCGGTAGACCCAGTGCACCTCGACGCCCTCGGGCGCGGTCAGCGGGATCTCGTCCTCTGGGTCCGCGACCTCGATGAACGCCTTGCCGACCGCGCTGGAGGGCAGCGCTTCGAGCGCCGCGGCGATGGCGGGCAGCGCCGATTCGTCACCGGCCAGCAGGTGCCAGTCGGCGGCGGGGTCGGGCGTGTACGCGCCGCCGGGGCCCATCAGGTAGATCGACTGGCCGGGTTGGGCCGTGGACGCCCACTGACCCGCGATACCGTGCTCGCCGTGCACCACGACGTCCAGCGTGATGCGGCGTTTCTCGATGTCGACGCGGCGGACCGTGAGGGTCCGCACCGAGGGCTTTTTCTCCGGGGGGAGGTCGGCGAAGCTGTCGAGGGTCAGCGGCTCGGGCAGGGCGGCCACGTCCACGTCGTCGGCGACGAACACCAGCTTGACGTAGGAATCGGTGAACTTGCTGGGCACGAAGGCGTCAAAATCCTTGCCGCCGAGCACTATCCGCATCATGTGCGGTGTGAGTTGTTCGGTACCGACAACTTCGAAGCATTGCAGTGGTCGACCTGCCACGTGTCCTCCTGTCCAAACCCCGACCCCCGGTCGACTATACGAGTCGCGGCGTTGACGCAGCTTGGGCCGCAGCACCCCGGACCAGCCGCCACCGCCCGTCCTGACGCTGCACCAGTCCGGCCAGTTCGAGCATCGCCAGCGGCCCGAGCGCCAGCTCGGGCACCATTCCCGATGCGACAGCGATCTCGTCGACGGTGGCCGCGCCGCGGCCCGGCAAGGCCTCGTAGACCCGGCGCTCGGCGTCGCTGAGGCCGTCGAGAGGCGTCGCGGGGTGCGGCTCGTCGTGGGCCAGTTCGCCGATGCGGCCGACGAGTTCGACGACGTGGTCGGCCCGGGTGACCAGTTCGGCGCCGTTGCGCAGCAGGGCGTGGCAGCCCGCCGACGCCGACGATGTGACGGGCCCGGGCACCGCGGCCACCACCCGCCCCAATGCGCGCGCCCAGGCCGCGGTGTTGGCCGCGCCGCTGCGCAGCCCGGCTTCGACCACGACGGCGGCCCCCGCGACGGCGGCCACCAGGCGGTTGCGGGTCAGGAACCGGTGGCGGGCGGGGCGGATGCCGGGCGCGTACTCGGTGAAGACCAGCCCGTGCTGGCCGATCCGGTGCAGCAGCGCGGTGTGACCGCTCGGGTAGGGAACGTCGAGCCCACCGGCCAGGACGGCCACGGTGACGCCGTCGCAGTCCAGCACCGCGCGGTGTGCCGCGCCGTCGATGCCGTACGCGCCGCCCGAGACGACCGCGACGTCGCGCTGCGCCAGCCCGGCCGCCAGGTCGCCGGCGACGTGTTCGCCATAGGTGGTCGACGCGCGCGTCCCGACCACGGCGGCCGCGCGGTGCGCGACCTCGTCGAGCCGCACGGGTCCCTGTGCCCACACAGCCATCGGCGCAACCATCGGCGCGCCCCCGGGTCGCGGTGCGGCACCGCGGAAGGCGGCGAACGCCAGCAGCGGCCACTCGTCGTCATTCGGGGTGATCAACCTCCCGCCACGGCGGGCGAGCATCTCGAGATCGGCTGCAGCGCAGTCGATCTCGCGGCGTGCCTCGGTGCGCCGGGCCAGGTCGTCGTCGACCACTCCGCGGCGGACGCGCTCGGCGGCCTCGACCGGGCCGACGTGGCGCACCAGGGCGGCCAGCTCGGCGCAGGGCGGCTCGGCCACCCGGGACAGATAGGCCCACGCGCGCAGCGCGGGATCGTCGAGCGCCGTCGTCATCGGCGCGCCCCCGGCTTCAAGAATCCGCCAAGGATCCTTGCAGCCCCGCGCGCGAACGTGGTGTCGTCAGCCGCCCGCCGCACGCCGGCCCGCAAGGAACGGAACGAACCATGATCCTCGACCCGCCGATGGTGTACCGCGTGTCCGAGCGCCCGAAGAACCCCTGGGCCGTCGCGGCGTTCGCGCTCAGCCTGGTCAGCTGGATCGGCTTTCCCATCCCCATCATCAGCATCGGCCTGGCCTGCATCGGGTTGCGCGAGATGGAACAGCGCGGTGAAAGCGGCCGCGCCCTGGCCCAATTCGCCCGCGCGTTCGCGATCCTGGTGACCGCCGCAATCGCGGTGCGGGGCGGGCACACCGATTGGCTGAGCATGGCGCGCTGGTAGCGCGTCCGGCCGGTGGACCGCGGCGCTCATCGCTGCGTCCCGGGCTGACGGAAGCTGAGTGCGGCGGCGACTTCGTCGGTCCCGGGCGTGGTGCGCCCGGCCAGGTCGGCCAGGCTCCACGCGACCCGCAACGTGCGGTCCAGTCCGCGGATGCTGAGCAGCCCGCCGTCCAGCGCCCGTTGCAGCGGCTGCATCGCGGCGTTGCTGGGACGGAACTTTCGGCGCAAGAGGGTTCCGCTGACCTCGCCGTTGGTGTGGAATCCGTGCGGTGACCAGCGTTCGGTGGCGGCCGCGCGGGCCTGCGCCACCCGGTGTCGGACCTGCTCCGTCGATTCACCGGCTCGGCCCGCGAACGCCCCGGCCTTGACCTGATGCATCTGCACGCGCAGGTCCACGCGGTCCAGCAGCGGCCCGGACAGCTTGCCCAGGTAGCGGCGCTTGGCCGACGCCGCGCACATGCAGTCCTGCGGGTCGGCCGGCGCGCACGGGCACAGGTTGGCGGCCAGCACCAGCTGGAACCGGGCGGGATAGCAGGCCACCCCGTCGCGCCGGGCGAGCCGAATCTCGCCGTCCTCCAAGGGCGTTCGTAGGGCTTCGAGCGCGCTGACCCGGATCTCGGCGCACTCGTCGAGGAAGAGCACCCCGCGATGGGCGCGGCTGACGGCGCCCGGGCGGGCCATTCCCGATCCCCCGCCCACCAGCGCGGCGACGCTGGAGCTGTGGTGTGGCGCCACGAACGGCGGCCTGGTGATCAACGGTGTGTCACCCGACAACAATCCGGCCACGGAGTGGATCGCGGTGACTTCCAAAGACTCCTCATCCGTCAATGGCGGCAGCAGCCCCGGAAGGCGTTGCGCGAGCATCGTTTTGCCGACACCCGGCGGGCCGGTGAGCATCAGGTGGTGCGCCCCGGCGGCGGCCACCTCCACCGCGAAGCGCGCCTGCGTCTGCCCGACCACGTCGACCAGATCCGCCGCGGGTTCCCCGTCCGTCGGCCTCGCGTCGATCCTGCCGTCCAGAGCGCCCGAGCCGCTGAGCCACTTCTGCAGCTGCCGCAGGGTGCGCACGCCCCACACGTCGATGCCGTCGACCAGGCTGGCCTCGGCGAGGTTGTCCACCGGGACCACCACGCCCGGCCAGCCGTCGCGCTTGGCGGCCAGCACCGCCGGCAGCACCCCGCGCACCGGCCGCACCCGGCCGTCCAGCGACAACTCGCCCAGCAGCACCGTTTTTTCCAGCCGGTCCCACGGGTTCCTGCGCTGCGCCGACAACACCGCGGCGGCCAGGGCGATGTCGTAGACCGACCCCATCTTGGGCAGCGTCGCCGGCGACAGCGCCAGGGTCAGCCGCGCCTGGGGCCACTCGTTGCCGCAGTTGGCGACCGCCGCCCGGACCCGGTCGCGCGACTCCTGCAGGGCCGCGTCGGGCAGGCCCACCAGGTGCACGCCAGGCAGCCCAGAGGTGATGTCGGCTTCGATCTCCACGATCTGCCCGTCGACGCCGCGCACCGCGACGGAGAACGCGCGTCCCAGCGCCATCAGCCGATCCCTCGCAGGTGGGTGATCTCGGGGGTGCGGCGGCGCCCGACCCGCACGCCGATCACGTCGATGCGGATCGCCGCGCAGCGCTGGTCCTGGCCGGCCAGCCACAGGCCGGCCAGCCTGCGCAACCGGAGCACCTTGCGCGGGGTGACGGCGTAGGCCAGCCCCCCGTATCCGTCCCCGGTGCGGGTCTTCACCTCGACGAACACCACCGTCGACGTGGCGTCGTCGCGGGCGATGATGTCGAGTTCGCCGTAGCGGCAGCGCCAGTTGCGCGCCACGATCCGGAAGCCCATCCGCATCAGGTGGTCCGCGGCCAGCGCCTCGCCCATCGCCCCCAGCTGGATCCGGGTCATCGTCGTTTCGGTCGTCATGGGGGTCACCGTGCCCGATCCCCCCGACGGGCGGGGCCGGCATCGCGACCCGCGGCCCGCGGAACGGCCGGTTATCCCCAGTGCGGCGCCCATCCACAGTCGCCGCCAATCGGCGAGCGGCGATCGCAAGCGCGGCGTAGCCGGGCGCCACGGGTCGCCGCCAATCGGGCTAGGTGATCCGGTCCGCCCGGGTGTAGATGTTCATCGAGTCCTCCCGCAAGAACGCCACCAGCGTGATGCCGGACTCCTCGGCCAGCGATACCGCCAGCGACGACGGCGCGGACACCGCCGCCAGCACCGGGATGCCGGCCATCACGGCCTTCTGTGTCAGCTCGAACGATGCCCGCCCGCTGACCAGCAACACCGAGACCTGCAACGGTATCCGCTCGTGCTCGGTCGCCCAGCCGATCACCTTGTCGACCGCGTTGTGTCGCCCGACGTCCTCGCGGACCACCAGCATTGTGCCGTCCACCCCGAACAAAGCGGCGGCGTGCAGGCCACCGGTGCTGTCGAAAACCTTTTGCGCCGAACGCAATTGGTCGGGCATCGCCTTGAGGGTCTCCGCCGCCACGGTCGCGCGGTCGGCACCCGGCGCGAACCGGCTGGTCAGTCGCACCGCGTCCAGCGACGCCTTGCCGCAGACCCCGCACGACGAGGTGGTGTAGAAGTTGCGGGTGACGTCGAGGCCGGGTTTCTCCACCCCGGGCGCCAGCGTCACGTCCAGCACGTTGTAGGTGTTGGCGCCCTCGTCGTCGCGCCCGGCGCAATAGCGGATGCTGTGCACGTCGTCACGGCCCGCGATGACGCCTTCGGTGAGCAGAAAGCCTTGGGCGAGTTCGAAATCCGATCCCGGAGTCCGCATCGTCACGGTGACGGCCGCGCCGTCGACCCGGATCTCCAGCGGCTCCTCGACGACCAGGGTCTCCGCTCGGGTGACCGCCTCCTCTGCGGTCAGATGCGTGACCCGCCGGCGCGACGTTACGTGCCCCACTAGGCGATTTCACCGCCAGAACGCTGGAACCCCACCGGATCAAACTACCCGGCATGCGGCCGCCGGGAACAACACCGCTCTCACGTCCCCGCGGCCAGCGCTTCCAGCGTCTCGGCCGACGAGTGCAGCGGCCGCCAGCCCAGCTGGGTCTTGGCCTTGGTGGTGTCCATCACCATCGACGTCCGCGCGGTGTGCAGCCACTCGAGCATGGACGGCACCAGCGGCACCCGCGAGATCGCCGCGGAGGCCGCCGTGGCGGCGACCGCGGGGACCCGCACCGGGCGTCCGCCCAGCGCCCTGGCCACGTCGCCCACCGTTACGACCCCGTCGCCGGCGATGTTGTACGCACCCGGCGGGGCCGGGGCGGTGGCCGCCAGCGCGATCGCTGCCGCGACGTCGTCGTGGTGAACCAGTTGCAGCGGGAAGCCCGGATCCGGCACCACCGGCTTCAGCGCCGGGACGGCTTTGACCACGGCCCGCATCGGGCCGGGCAGCTGATTCCACGGCATTGCGTCGGCCAGCGCGGTGGCTTTGGGCCCGGCGACCACGCACGGCCGCAACACGAACACCTCGAGCGCCGAGTCCTTGGTGATCTCGGCGAGCAGCGCCTCGGACGCCGCGTTCTGCGCCGAGTAGTAGTGCTCCTCGGATCCCCGGGCCGGCACGTCCTCGGTCAGCGGGGTGGGGTTGTCGGAGTGGTAGCCGTACGCCGCCACCGACGAGGTGTAGACCAGGCGGCGGGGCCGCTCGGCGGCCACCGTCGCCTCGAACACGTTGCGGGAACCTTCCAGATTCACCCGGGCGCTCTCGTCACGCGAACCCATGATCATGAAGGCCAGGTGGATCACCACGTCGGCCTGCGCGACCAGGGCGTCGACGGCCTCGCGGTCCAGGATGTCGCCCTGCTGATAGGTGGTCTTCAGCCAGCCGCGCGACGGCGGGTCGAACGGACGGCGAGCCATCCCGATGATCGCGTCGACGGCGGGTTCGCGTTCCAGCGCCGTCACCGCGGAGAGGCCGATCTCGCCGGTCGGCCCGGTCACCGCGACGGTCACTCCCATCAGAACGTCCTTCCCTACCGCTGCCTGCCGAAACCCGGGCGTGCGGAACCTCACCGAGCCCCCGGGCGCGCGCGATCGGCGCGTGGTAGAACCATCTTTCCAGCGTCTCGCGGTTCGTGAGCGGCTGGAGTGCGCGCCTACCGCTTTCTCAGCGGTAGCTTGGCGGTCGACGGTGACCAACAAGATGCCCGCGGATTGGCCGCAACCAGACGAAACCGGGTGTAAGGCTGGTCTCGGCAACCGATAATTTACGGCGATCGAAAGCGGTCCGACACCGCAGAGAACGCACCGCAGAAAACGAGGCCCAGCATGGCGGACGAATCGAGGACCGGCGCGGACGCGTCCGTGAATGGCGGGGAGAAGGCCGACCCCGGGACGGTTTTCGCCGCGCTCGCCGAGATCATCTATCAGGGCTCCGACGCCAACCAGATGTATGCCGCCATCTGCATCGCCGCCACCTTGACCGTCCGCGGCTGCGACCACGCCAGCCTGTTGGTGCGCGAGAACGACAAATACGTCACCGTCGGCGCCAGTGACCGGCTGGCGCAGGCAATCGACGAGCTCGAACGGCGTGCCGGCGACGGCCCGTGTATCGACGCGATCGAGGAAGAGACACCCCAGATAGACCCGGACCTGACCACGCCGTCGCTGTGGCCGAAGCTGGCGGCCGTCCTGGTCGCCGAGACACCGGTGCGCGGCGCGATGGGGTTCCGGCTGCTGGTCGACAAACGCAAAGGCGCTGCGCTGAATCTGTTCAGCGACACACCGAACATGTTCGACGCCGAATCCGCGGGGCGGGCGGCGGTGCTGGCCGCGTTCGCCAGCGTCGCGATCAACGCCGTCAACAAGGGCGAGGACGCGGCGAGCCTGCGGCGCGGGCTGCTGAGCAACCGTGAGATCGGCAAGGCCGTCGGCATGCTGATGATGCTGCACGACATGAACGAGGAACACGCCTTCGACCTGTTGCGGCGCCACTCCCAGGCGCTGAACATCAAGCTCGCCGACGTCGCCCGGGAGGTCATCGAGCAGCGTGGCCAGCTGCCGGTGCCCGGCGACAACCCGCTTCCGCCGAACGCGTAGCGGCTACTCGGGCAGCCGCAGCTCGGGCTTCTCGACCTCTTCGATGTTGACGTCCTTGAAGGTGACCACGCGCACCTGCTTGACGAACCGCGCCGGCCGGTACATGTCCCACACCCAGGCGTCGGACAGCCGCAGCTCGAAGTAGACCTCGCCGTCGGCGTTGCGCGGCGTCATCTCCACGCTGTTGGCCAGGTAGAAGCGCCGTTCGGTCTCCACGACGTAGCTGAACTGGCCGACGATGTCCTTGTATTCGCGGTACAGCGAGAGCTCCATCTCGGTTTCATACTTTTCGAGATCTTCTGCACTCATCTGCCACTCATCCGCTCAGACGTCCTTCTCCCACATAGTGTCCCCGGGACCCTGGCCCCATCTTTCCTCACCGATATCCGTCGCGCTCCATCGGTGGGTCCGGTTGGCAGTCGGCCACCACCCGTTCGCCCGACCCGTTGGCCACCCGCCGCACGTTGATGAACGAATAACGATGCTCGGGGCAGGGGCCCAGCCGCGCCAGCGCCGTGCTGTGCGCGGGCGTGCTGTAGCCCTTGTGCAGGGCGAAGCCGTAGCCGGGATGGTCGGCCTCCATCGCGACCATCAGCCGGTCGCGGCTGACCTTCGCCAGCACGCTGGCCGCCGCGATGCACGCCGCGACCGCGTCGCCGCCGATCACCGGGAGCGACGGGACGGCCAGCCCGGGCACCCGGAAGCCGTCGCTCAGCACGTAGCCGGGCCGCACCGACAGCCCGGCGACGGCGCGGCGCATCCCTTCGATGTTGGCGACGTGCACGCCGCGCCGATCCACCTCGGCCGGCGGGATGAACACCACGTGGTAGGCCAGCGCGTAGCGGCGGATGAGTGGGAACAGCTTCTCCCGGGCGGCCTCCGTGAGCTTCTTGGAATCATCAAGCGCTGCAAGGCTTTCCATTCGTCCGGGGCCGAGCACGCAGGCCGCCACCACCAGCGGTCCGGCGCAGGCGCCGCGACCCACCTCGTCGACGCCCGCCACCGGGCCCAACCCGCTGCGGTACAGCGCCGACTCCAGGGTGCGCAACCCCGACGACTTCCGGATCACCGTCCGCGGCGGCCACGTCGTGGCCATGGCTACCGATTCTGCTGCGGGTTCACCGATCCCACGCCGCCCCATCGGGACGGCGGCCACACGATGAACCTGGCTTTTCCGATCACGTTGGACACCGGCACGGTTCCCGACGTCGGGTCGCCGGTGCACAGCACACCCTTGAGGGCCTCGGCCGGCACGCTGGTGCAGTGGGCCCGCGAATCCGCCGAGTGCGTCCGGTTGTCGCCCATCACCCACAGCCGTCCGGCCGGGACGTGAACCGGCCCGAACTCGCTGCCCAGGCAGGGGTACACCGACGGGTCGGCGGCCATCGTGGTGCGATCCAGGTACGGTTCCTTCAGCGGCTTGCCGTCGACCGTCAACCCGGTGTCGGCGCGGCATTGCACCGTCTGCCCGCCCACCGCGATGACGCGTTTGACCAGGTCGTTCTCGTCCGGCGGCACGAAGCCGACGAAGGACAGCGCGTTCTGCACCCAGCGCAGCACGGTGTTGTTGGACCGGATCGACTTGTAGCCCAGGTTCCACGGCGGCGGGCCTTTGAAGACGATGACGTCACCGGGACTCGGCGCGCTGAAGCGGTAGCTGACCTTGTCGACCATGATCCGGTCGCCCACGCAGCCGGTGCACCCGTGCAGCGTGGGCTCCATGGATTCCGACGGGATCAGGTAGGGCCGCGCCACGAACGTCAGCATCACGTAGTAGAGGACGACGGCGATCACCGCCAAGAGCGCGAATTCGCGCAGCGTCGAACGCTTGGGCTCCTCCGGTTCGCCCTCGCCGGGCGCCTTCGCCGCAGGCCCCGGCTCGGGGATCGATCCGGCGGCCGTCGCGGCCTCGTCGGGGGGCGTCTCCGGGGCGCGGGTAGAGACCTTCGGATCTGACTCGCCGGCGTGGGGCTCGGGCTTCGATGAATCCGCGGTATCGGTCACGAGATCAGCGTAGCCAGCGCACGTGGGGGCCGCCTAAACCGGCGCACCGCAGAAACGGTGGGACGAATCAGCAGCGCCGCCAAGGCGTCCCGGCTCAGCGCTTCTCCTTGATCTTGGCCTTCTTGCCACGCAGTTCACGCAGGTAGTACAGCTTCGCGCGGCGGACGTCACCGCGGGTCACCACCTCGATGTGGTCGATGTTGGGCGAGTGCACCGGGAAGGTCCGCTCGACGCCCACGCCGTAGCTCTCCTTGCGCACGGTGAAGGTCTCGCGGATGCCGCCGCCCTGGCGACGGATCACCACGCCCTTGAACACCTGGATGCGCTCCTTGGCGCCCTCGATGACCTTGACGTGCACGTTGATGGTGTCGCCCGGGCCGAACACCGGGATATCGTCGCGCAGCGACGCCTGATCGACGAAGTCCAGCCGGTTCATGCGAGACACTTCCTTGAGGTCGCGGCCGACGGCAGCTACCCACACGCAGGTGTGAGGCCGTCGCCCAGCCGATGGTTTTGGCTTTCTGGCGTATCTCGCAGCGGGCGGAAAACGGCCCAACCGGCCTGCAACCGCTGGAGACAACTGGTCAATTGTGCCAGACGGGGCGCGTGCTGCGAAAATCACAGCGAGTCGGCGGTTCACAACGCGCCAAACGCGCTGGTAAATGGTACATATGACTGGGGTCAGAACGCGCTACCCGCGCGGCAGCGTGATGGCCGGTGCAGGTGGCGCGACGGACCCGCTGTTGCACTGTGTCGAGGTCACGCCTGAGGAGTCGAATTGCGGGTCCGTCCGCTGACGCTGTTCACCGCCACCGCGGCGGTGACGTTGGTGGTTGCCGCCGGTTCCGAGGCGCTGGTGCAGGCGAAGGTGTACAGCCTGCCGGTCACCGCTCCCGTCCGGGTCATCTCCGCGCCGCCCACCTCGACTACCCCGCAGCCGACCGCGCTGATGCTCGAAGCGGCCACGCCCCCGCAGCCGGCCCAGGCGCTACCGGGCCCGGGATTCGGCCAGTTGCAGGCCCGCGTGCAGCAGGCCGCCGACGAGGCCGCCGGCAACGGCGCCGCCCTGTCGGTGGCCATCCTCGATCGCAGCACCCATCAGCTGGTCTCCAACGGCAACAGCCAGGTCGTCGGCACCGCGTCGGTGGCCAAGCTGTTCATCGCCGACGATCTGCTGCTGCACGAGTCCGAGGGCAAGACGCCGCTGAGCGCCGATGACCGCCAGGCCCTGGACATCATGCTGCAGTCATCCGACGACGGCGCGGCCGAGAGGTTCTGGGGACAGGGCGGTGGGGCCGCGATCATCACGGAGGTCGCGTCTCGCTACGGCCTGTCCTCCACCACCCCGCCCAGCGATGGGCGGTGGTGGAACACCATGAGCTCGGTGACCGACCTGATCCGCTACTACGAGATGCTGCTGGACGGCTCGGGCGGCCTACCGGCCGATGACGCCAAGATCATCGTCAACGACCTGGCGCAGTCCACCCCCAACGGGCTCGACGGCTACCCGCAGCGGTTCGGCATCCCGGACGGTCTGTACGCCGAGCCGGTCGCGGTCAAGCAGGGCTGGATGTGCTGCATCGGCAGCGACTGGATGCACCTGTCCACCGGCGTGATCGGGGCCGACCACCGCTACATCATGGTGGTCCAGTCCCTGCAGCCCGCCGACGACGCCACCGCCCGCGACACCATCACCCGCGCGGTGAAGACGATCTTTCCCGAGGGCCGCATCGACGCGCCCCGACACGGGCTCTAAGGAGTCCGATCGTCGTCCGGCTCGACCCGACGGCCGGGCTCGAGCAGTTCGGGCCGGCGTTCGCGGGTGCGCTGCAGCGAGATCTCCCGGCGCCACGCGGCGATCCGCGCGTGGTCGCCCGACAGCAGCACCTCGGGGACCTCGAGTCCGCGCCAGCTCGGCGGCCGGGTGTAGCTGGGCCCCTCCAGGCGCCGGTCCAGCGCCGGCGAGTGCGAATCCTCGCGGTGCGACGCGGGATTGCCGAGCACGCCGTCGAGCAGCCGCAACACGGCCTCGATCATCACCACGGCCGCCGACTCGCCGCCGGGCAGCACGTAGTCGCCGATCGAGACCTCCTCGACCCGCATCCGCCGCGCGGCGTCGTCGATGACCCGCTGGTCGATGCCCTCGTAGCGGCCGCACGCGAACACCAGGTGGGACTCGGCGCTCCAGCGCGCTGCCGTCGCCTGCGTGAACAACCGGCCTGCGGGGGTGGGGACGACCAAAAGTGTTTCCTCGGAAGCGATTTCATCCAGCGCCTCACCCCACACCGGCGCCTTCATCACCATCCCGGGGCCGCCGCCGTAGGGGGAATCGTCGACCGATCGGTGCACGTCATGCGTCCAGCGCCGCAGGTCGTGCACCGCCAGATCGACAAGGCCGGACTGAATCGCCTTGCCCGGCAACGATTGCCGCAGCGGGTCCAGATAGGACGGAAAGATCGTGACGACGTCGATTCTCATATCGGAGGCCTACAGGTCCAACAGGCCTTCGGGCGGATCGATGTCGACGGTGCCGTCGTCCAGCGACACCGAGGTGACGATCGCGGACACGAACGGCACCAACACTTCCCGCTTCTCGTCGCCCGCATCCTGCCGTACCGCCAGCAGTTCACCGGCGGCGGTGTGCAACACCTCGGCCACGACACCGACCTGCTCGCCGGCGATGGTGCGCACGCGCAGGCCTTCGAGCTGATGGTCGTAGTAGGTGTCCGCCTCGTCGATGGCGGGCAAGGCCTCCGAATCGACCACGAACAGGGTGCCGCGCAGCGCGTCGGCGGCGTCCCGATCCGTGACGCCGGCCAGCCGCACCAGCAGCCGTCCGCCGTGTTCGCGCGCGCTCTCGACGGTGAGCTCACGCTCCCAGCCGGCACGCGAATGCTTGGCGCGCAACGCGTTTCCCGGCGCAAACCGGGCATCGGGGTCGTCGGTGCGAACCTCGACGACCACCTCGCCGGTGATGCCGTGGGCTTTCACCACGCGCCCGACGGTCAACTCCAAGGGAGTTCCATGAGCAGCGCCGGCCTACTGGTCGGTGTCCACCACGTCGACGCGGATGCCGCGACCGCCGATGCCGGCGACCAGGGTGCGCAGTGCGGTCGCGGTGCGACCCCCGCGGCCGATCACCTTGCCCAGGTCGTCGGGATGGACGTGAACCTCGACCGTCCGCCCGCGGCGGCTGGTCACCATGTCGACCCGGACGTCATCGGGATTGTCGACGATCCCGCGGACCAGGTGCTCAACAGCGTCAACGACAACCGTACTCATCGCCGCGGTCAGCTCTCGGTGGTCGGCTCGGCCTGCTCGCCGCCCTGGGCGGGCGCCTCGGCCTGCGCGGCGGTCTCGGCGGGAACCTCGGCGGCGGCCTCGGCCGGAGTCTCGGCGGCCTCGTCCGCGCCCTTGGCGGCCTTCTTGGCCGGGGTCTTCTTCTTCGGCTTCGCGGCCTCGGTGGTCGGTCCGCCGTCGGCGTCGGCCAGCGCGGCGTTGAACAGCTCCAGCTTGCTGGGCTTGGCGGGGGCGACCTTCAGGCGGCCCTCGGCGCCGGGCAGGCCCTTGAACTTCTGCCAGTCGCCGGTGATCTGCAGCAGCTTGCGGACCGGCTCGGTGGGCTGAGCCCCGACGGACAGCCAGTACTGCGCGCGCTCGGAGTCGATCTCGATCAGGCTCGGCTCTTCCTTCGGGTGATACCGGCCGATGACCTCGATGGAGCGGCCGTCGCGCCGGGTGCGTGCGTCGGCGACGGCGATGCGGTACTGGGGATTGCGGATCTTGCCAAGCCGGGTGAGCTTGATCTTGACAGCCATGGTTGAGCGCTCCTGTGTGTGTCACGCTGCAATTCAGCGATCGGGGCGGGATGCCCGGATCCGGTTTTGCCTCGCGTGTGTGACCGGTCGGCGATGCGTGATCGCTCGGCGGACAGCCGCCCATTGTGCCAGAACAGGCGCGATGAGCAGAAATCGCGCGACCCGCGGCCGGACCCCGGGGTCACATCACTTTCTGGAAGACCTTGGTCTCGGCCCGCCGGCTCATGCGCCAGCCGTCGGGCGTGCGCACGAACTCGTCGTCGTACCAGAGTCCGCAGAACAGCGCTTTTTCCTCGTCGCCGTCCTTGGTGCCACCGAGCACCATCGGGTTGAAGCAGATCACCCGTGACGAGGCCGTGTCGCCGTCGATCTGGACCGAGAAGTTACCCAGCATGTGTGCGTACACCGGGAAGTTGGGCAGTACCTCGGCCAGCCACTTCTTGACCTCCGGGTATTGACCCTCGATGCCGCCTAACGCCGTGTAATCGATGTAGGCATCCGGCGTGAAGACGTCGTCCAGGTCGTCGAATCGCCGGTTGTCGATGGCGGTGGAGTAATCCACCAGAAGCTGCTGGATCTCGAGCCGATCCGAGATCTCTTCCAGGCTCAACATGCATCGGACAGTACTGAAGATCCGCCTCGGACAGGGGCGGAAGTTAGACTTTGCGGCCATGCGGAAGCTCACGGCCCTGGGGTTCAGGATGGCCGCCACCCTGTTCGCCCTCGGTACCTGCACCGCCACCGTCGCGATGTCCACCGCGTGGGCCGACAACAGCCAACCGGTCGGCTCGCTCCCCATTCCCGACGGGCCGGCGCAAACCTGGATCGTCGCCGACCTGGACAGCGGTCAGGTGTTGGCCGGCCGCGACCAGAACGTGCCGCACCCGCCGGCGAGCACCATCAAGACCCTGTTGGCCCAGGTGGTGCTGGACTCGGTGAGCCTGGACTCCACGGTGGTCGCCGACGTCGCCGACACCCAGGTGGAGTGCAACTGCGTCGGGGTCAAAGCGGGCCGCACCTACACCGCCCGCCAACTGCTCGACGGCCTGCTGCTGGTCTCGGGCAACGACGCGGCAAACACGCTGGCGCACATGCTCGGCGGCCCCGACGTCACCGTGGCCAAGATGAACGCCAAGGCGGCCTCGCTCGGCGCCACCAACACGCATGCCGCGACCCCGTCCGGCCTGGACGGCCCCGGGGGGTCGGGCGCGTCCACGGCCCATGACCTGGCGGTCATCTTCCGCGCGGCGATGGCCAACCCGGTGTTCGCGCAGATCACCGCCGAGCCGTCGGCGATGTTCCCCGGCGATAACGGCGATCACCCGATCACCAACCAGGACGAGCTGTTGCAGCGCTATCCCGGCGCCATCGGCGGCAAGACCGGGTTCACCAACGCCGCCCGCAAGACCTTCGTCGGGGCCGCAGCGCGCGGCGGCCGCCGGCTGGTGATCGCCATGATGTACGGGCTGATCAAAGAGGGCGGACCGACGTATTGGGATCAGGCGGCGACGCTGTTCGACTGGGGATTCGCGCAGAGCCCGCAGTCCAGCATCGGCTCGCTGTAACCGTTCTCGTCAGTTTTCGGGCAGCGCCGCGGTCAGCAGCGCCATCAGCACCGGGATCCGCTGGGCCGCGATCTCCGGTTGCGGCAGAACGCCTTCCACCACGGCGGCGCCGTCGAACACGTTGGTCATCAGCGCGACGAACACCGGGAAGGTGTCCTCGGGGAACCGCTCGGCGCCCGGGAGCGCGCGGGCCGCGTCGTGGATTTTCGCGGCGTACTGCCCCAGCTCGTGTTGCAAAGTCTCCCTGAGCTTTTCGTCGGTGCGGGCGGCGACCAGCAGTTCATAGATGACGGCATTGGCCGGGCCGCTGGTGATGTCGCGCAGGATGCCCAGCGCGGCTTCCAGCGCCGGCCGGTCGGCGGGTATCTCGGCGACGCCCTTGGTGAACGAGTCCAGCTGGCGGCGCAACACCTCGGACGCCGTGGCCGCCATGAAATCGCCCATGGTGTCGAAGTGGCGGAACAGCGCGCCCACCGACACCCCGGCCCGCTTGGTGATCACCGCGGCGGACGCGCGGGCGTAGCCGACCTCGATGATGGTGGCGATGCAGGCGTCGATGAGCCGTCCGACGGTTTCCTCGCGGCGCTGCTGCTGGGTTCTGGCCATGTCAGGCGGTGACGCCCAGCGCGCCGCTGTCCCGGCGGGCGCGCTCCCCCGCCCGCAGGTAGCGGCCCGACCGCACGGATTGCCCGTAGCCGTCCCGGAATTCGCCTTTGGCATGGCTTCCGCCGAAGACGACCACGCCACCCACGCCGGTGGCGACCACGGCGTCGTCGTTGCGGTTGACCATGCGCCGCAGGCCGCCGTAGAACGGCACCGCCTCCTCGTGGTAGCCGTCGACGGAGCCGTCGAGCCCGGCCGGGTCGATCACCACGAAGTCGGCGCGGTCGCCCTGCCGTAGCGTGCCGGCGTCGATGCCGAACCACTCGGCCAGTTCCCCGGTGAGGCGGTGCACGGCGTGTTCGATCGACATGAAGGGCACGCCCGCGCGGTAGGCGTCCCGGGTGCGCTTGAGCATCCGCAGCGCGAAGTTGTAGAACGCCATGTTGCGCAGGTGCGCACCGGCATCCGAGAAGCCCATGTGCACGCTGTTTTCGGTGGCGAGCGCGTCCAGCAGCTTCGGGCGGTGGTTGGCGACGACGGTCGTCCACCGGACATTGCGTTCACCGTTCTCGACGAGCACGTCCAGGAACGCGTCGAGCGGGTGCAGCTTGCGCTCGTCGGCGATCGCGCCGAAGCTCTTGCCGATCAACGACTTATCCGGGCATTCGACGATGACCGCGTCGTGGAAGTCACGGTGCCACAGCGACGGCCCGAGCTTGACGCGGTCGAACTCGCGCCGGAAGCGCCGGCGGTAGTCCTTGTCCGCCAGTAACTCGTTGCGCTCCAACTGGTCCCGCAGGTGCAGGCCCGCCGTCCCGGCGCCGAACTCCTCGAAGACCGGCAGGTCGATTCCGTCGGAGTACAACTCGAAGGGCACCGGCAGGTGCTGGAATTTCACCTGGGAACCCAGCAGCCTGTTGAGCAGGCGCGTGCCCGGGCCGAACACATAGACCGACAGGGGCATCGATTTGGCGTCGGCGGAAACCAGCATACTCATCCGAACGCCCTTGCCCCAGTTGAGTATCCGGCTGCTGGCCAGGAAGAACAGCATCCCCGTCGACGGCTTAGCCACGTTGGGGGCGCTCTGCAGAATGCGGCGCCGCTTGCGCAGCACCTTGATCAGCCTGCGCCGCTCCCGCCACGTCGCGAAGGTGGACGGCAGGGCGCGCGACCGGAACCGCTCACCGTCGAGTTTGTCGATCGGGGCGTCCATCCCGGACATGCCGAGCATGCCGGCGTCGAGGGCCTCGTCGAGCAGGCCGGCCATCTTCTGCAGCTCGCCCTCGGTGGGCCGCACGGTCGCGTCGGTGGCCCGATCCAACCCGAGCACCGCGGTCCGCAGATCCGAATGGCCAAGCAGCGAACCGATATTGGGCCCCAGCGGCAGGGCGTCGATCGCCTTGATGTACTCCTCGGCCGTCGACCAGGTCCGGTTGGCATCCAAGGCGCCGAAGACGTATTCGCGCGGCACCGCCTCCACCCGGCTGAACAGGTCGGCGGCGTCCTGGGAATCGGCGTACACCGTCGACAACGAACAGTTGCCCAGCAGCACCGTGGTGACGCCGTGGCGCACCGACTCGCGCAGTCCGGGATCCAGCAGCACCTCGGCGTCGTAGTGGGTGTGCACGTCGAGGAACCCCGGCACCACCCACTTGCCGGCCGCGTCGATCACCTCGGGGCACCCGGTCTCGTCCAGCGGCTCGGCGGACACCGTGGCCACGACGCCGTCGCGGATGCCGAGCGTGCGCGTCAGCGGGGCGCTGCCCGTGCCGTCGAACCACAATCCGTCGCGAATGATCACGTCGTAGGCCATGGTTTCCTCCATGTCGTCGATGCCCGGAACGCTAACATAGATAGCGATCACTCGCAATCTTTTACCGGGGCGACACGCCGACCCGGTAAAGCTGCCGGCTCATCCGGTCATCGATCAGTTCTGAGGCCGAAACGGCGCCGCCGTCGGCGCGGCGCTCGGCGGGTGCAGCTCCGGGCTCTGCGGGCCCGAGCCGGGCTCCGGCACGGCCACGGCCGGCGGCACCTCGCCCGTCCGGCGCGCCACCGTGGGCACCCTGATCACGGCCGACCGCTGGCCGCACTCATCCGTTCGCACGGTGACGACCTCCTCGCCGACGAACTCCCCGTTGGGCTGCGGTCGCAACGCCAGCACCATCGTCGTGCTCTGGGCGGACTGCGATCCGTCCGGACCCACGCACGGGAAGTCGAGGTCCACCGGCGCGGACTGCCACTCGCCGTCCGCGAATTGCATGAAGAGGGATCCCCCGCCCGGTGACATTGCCTGGACGTGGTCGTTGTCGTCGAGCTGCATCGCGGCGGCCGAGCAGCCCTTCTGTGTGCACGACGACCGGAACGCCCACCACGTACTGACGTCCGGCGGCTGCGGATCGGCGACGTAGTTGTAGGTCTGCTTGGTGCGCTGGGCCTCGATGCGGTAGCTGCCGTCGAGTGGGGCGGGCCGGGGCGCCGGTGTGGTCGGCGCCGCAGCGGCGACCCGCTTGGGCGTGGTGCCGGTGTGGCGCCCGATGGCGATGCCCGCAACCAGCGCCCCCGCGACGAGTGCCACCACCGCGGCACCCACCAAGAGCTTTCGCGGCCCGCGCTTGCGGGGCACGTCCGGTTCAGGCGTCGTGGCCGCGACGCCCTCCGGCACTGCCGCCGTGTCCGTTTCGTCGTCGTCCGACTCAGGGTCGGCTTCGGGTTCGGGGCGTACACCCGTCGACAGGCCCGCCAGTTCGCTTGCCGCCTGGGCAAAGTCGTGGCAGGTTTCGAATCGGTCCTCGGGTCGTTCGGCGAGCGCCTTGGCGAAGACGCTGTCCAGGTGCGCCAGCTCGGGACGCTGGTCGCTGAGCCGCGGCAGCTTGCCGTCGCGGTGCCGGCGCAGCGCGGCCGCGGGGTCGGCATGCGCAACCGGCGGCGTGCCGGTCAGCAGGTGAAATGCGGTGGCCGCCAACGCGTACTGGTCGGCACGCCCGTCGACGTCGCCGCCACTCAACTGTTCCGGTGCCGCGTAAGCAACACTGACATGTGTCGCGTCGACAGCTGCATGGGCGAGTTGGCGGGCTATGCCGAAATCGGTCAACAGGATTCGTTGTTTTCCGCCGGCACGATCGGTCAGCAGGATGTTGGCCGGTTTCACGTCGCGGTGCGTCAGCCCGCGCAGGTGGCCGTAGTCGAGGGCGCCGGCGACGGCGGTGACCATGGTCAGCACCTCGTCGGCCGGCGACACGGCCGGGAACCGGTCGGTCATGAGCTGGGCGGCGCTGGTGCCTTCGATGTATTCCATCGCGACGTAGAGCCGCCCGTCGAACTGGCCGCGCTCGTGCACCTCGACGATGTGGGGGTAGTGCAGGTTGACGACGATCGGGGTTTCCTCCCGGAACCGCGCCTTGAAATCGGGGTCCGCCGACAGTTCGCCGGACAGCACCTTCAACGCCTGCCGGCGCATCGACTGGGGATCCTGGACGAGGTAGACCTCACCCCGCACTCCTGAACCCAGCCCTCGCGACACGATGTAGCCGGCAAAGCTCGCGCCGCTGGGCAACGACATTCGGCGATCCTATCCGCCCGCGCGCCGCGACGCGCGGCTAACCGGCCGGTGAACGAAAGATCTTGCCGCGCAGCATGATCAGGTCGGGACTCTTCAGCACGGCGGCGCCCGAGCGCGGGTCGCTCGAGTAGCACAGCAGGTCCGCCGATGCGCCGTGATCGAGGGCGGGCCGGCCGAGCCAGCGGCGCGCGTCCCAGCACGCCGCGCCCAGCGCGTCTGTCGGGGTCATCCCGATGCTCTTGAGCGCCTCGACCTCGTCGGCGATGCGCCCGGGCGCCACCATGGTGCCCGCGTCGCTGCCGGCGTAGATCGGCACGCCCGCCTCGCGGGCCGCGGCGATCCGGGACAGGCCGCGAGCGTGCAGGTCGCGCATGTGTGCCGCGTACGCCGGATACTTCGCGGCGGCCTCGGCGATCCCGGGGAAGTTCTCCACGATGTTGACCAGCGTCGGGACCAGCACGGTCCCGCGCTCGACCATCAACTCGATGGTGTCGTCGGTCAGGCCGGTGCCGTGCTCGATGCAGTCGATGCCGGCGTTGATCAGGCCGGGCAGCGCGTCCTCGCTGAAGACGTGCGCGGTGACCCGGGCACCGTGCGCGTGCGCCGTCTCGATGGCGGCCTTGAGCACCTCGTCGGACCACAGCGGGGCCAGATCGCCGACGCCGCGGTCGATCCAGTCGCCGACCAGCTTGACCCAGCCGTCGCCGCGCTTCGCCTCCTGCGCCACCGCGTCGGGCAGCTGCCATTCGTCGTCCAGCTCGCGCGAGAAGCCCGCCGCGTACCGCTTGGGTCTGGCCAGGTGCTTACCGGCGCGGATGATGCGGGGCAGATCGTCGCGGTCGTCGAGGCTGCGGGTGTCGGTGGGCGAGCCGCAGTCCCGCAACAGCAGCGCGCCGACGTCACGTTCGATCTCGGCCTGCGCGATTGCGTCGTCCAGCGGGATCTCGCCGTGATCACCGAGGCCGACGTGGCAGTGGGCGTCGACCAGCCCGGGCAGGATCCAGCCCCCGTCGAAGACGGTGTCGGCGCCGGCGACCGGTTCGGCGCTGATGCGGCCGTCGACGATCCACAGTTCGATCTCGGTTTCGTCGGGCAGCCCCACGCCCCGCACGTGCATGCGCACCGGGCGGCTAGTTCTTTCCGGGGAACTTCAGCTTGGACAGGTCGAAGTCGGCCAGGCCGGGCGGCAGCTCGTTGAGGCCTTCGGGCATCTGCGACAGGTCGGGGAATCCGGCCGGCATGCCCTGCATCAGCGGGTTGCGCGCCTTCGGCGGCGTCGGGCCGCGTCCGGCCTTCTTGCCCTTCTTGCCCGCCTTACCCTTGGCGCCCTTGGACTTTCGCGTCGCCGACTTGCGGCCGATGCCGGGGATGCCCATGCCGCCGAGCATCGACGACATCATCTTGCGGGCCTCGAAGAAGCGGTCCACCAGCTGGTTGACCTCGGACACCGTGACGCCCGAGCCGTTGGCGATGCGCAGCCGCCGCGACGCGTTGATGATCTTCGGGTCGGCGCGCTCGGCGGGGGTCATGCCGCGGATGATGGCCTGCAGGCGGTCGAGCTGGCTGTCGTCGACCTGGGCCAGCGCGTCCTTCATCTGCCCGGCGCCGGGCAGCATGCCCAGCAGGTTGCCGATCGGGCCCATCTTGCGGATGGCCAGCATCTGCTCCAGGAAGTCCTCGAGCGTGAGCTCGCCGCTGCCGATCTTGACCGCGGCGGCCTCGGCCTGCTCGGCGTCGAAGACCTGCTCGGCCTGCTCGATCAGGCTCAGCACGTCGCCCATGCCCAGGATGCGGCTGGACATCCGGTCGGGGTGGAAGACGTCGAAGTCCTCCAGCTTCTCGCCGGTGGAGGCGAAAAGGATTGGGACGCCGGTCACCTCGCGAACCGAGAGCGCCGCGCCACCGCGGGCGTCACCGTCCAGCTTGGTCAGCACCACGCCGGTGAAGCCGACGCCCTCGCGGAACGCCTCCGCGGTGGTGACGGCGTCCTGACCGATCATCGCGTCGAGCACGAACAGGACTTCGTCGGGATTGATCGCCTCGCGGATCGCCGCGGCCTGCGACATCAGCTCGTCGTCGATGCCCAGCCGGCCGGCGGTGTCGACGATGACGACGTCGAAGTGCTTGGCCCGGGCCTCGGCGAGTCCGGCGGCCGCGACCGCGACCGGATCGCCGGGGCCGGATCCGGGCGACTCGCCGGGATGCGGCGCGAACACCGGCACGCCGGCGCGCTCACCGACGACCTGCAGCTGGTTCACCGCGGCCGGGCGCTGCAGGTCGCACGCCACCAGCAGCGGGGTGTGGCCCTGGCCGCGCAGCCAGGAGGCCAGCTTGCCGGCCAGCGACGTCTTACCGGAACCCTGCAGACCCGCGAGCATGATCACGGTCGGCGGCGCCTTGGCGAACGCCAGCTGGCGGGTCTCGCCGCCCAGGATGCCGATGAGTTCTTCGTTGACGATCTTGACGACCTGCTGCGCCGGATTGAGCGCGCCGGACACCTCGGCGCCCTTGGCGCGGTCCTTGATCCGGGTGACGAAGGCGCGCACCACGGGCAGCGACACGTCGGCTTCCAGCAGCGCCAGCCGGATCTCGCGGGTGGTGGCCTCGATATCGGCGTCGGTCAATCGACCCTTGCCGCGCAGCCCGGCAAGGGCACCGGTCAAACGGTCGGACAGCGATTCAAACACCCCGCCAGCCTAGTGGTCGTGCGCGTGCGCGAGTGTGCCGCTGGCTTCACACTCGACGTCGAGTGTGCGGCCAACCGCACACCCGCGGCTCTGAACAGGCCGGAAAGCCTTGACGACCGGCCGCCGGGCAAACGAAGGTCAGCTCATGCTCGAGGTGATCGACAAGGGGTCCTGCAGCGAAGCGCATCCCGTGCCGCTGCTCTTCGTGCACGGCGGCTGGCACGGCGCGTGGTGCTGGGAACACTTCCTGGACTTCTTCGCCGATGCCGGCTACCGCGCGGTCGCGATGAGCCTGCGCGGGCACGGCGCCAGCCCCACGGCCAAGCCACTGCCGAAGGTGTCCATCGCCGACTACATCGACGACGTCCGTTCGGTGGCCGACGACCTGGGCGGCGCGCCGGTGCTGGTCGGCCATTCCCTGGGCGGCTTCGTGATCCAGCGCTACCTCGAAGATCGCAGCACCCCGGCCGCGGTGCTGGTGGGCTCGGTGCCGCCGCAGGGCGTGCTCACCCTGGCGTTGCGGGTGTGGCGCCGCCGGCCGTCGATGACGATCGAATCGTGGAGCGATCCCACGCTGCTCAGATTCCTCGCCACCCCGGCGCTGGCCCGCGAGTACCTGTTCTGCGCCGACACGCCCGAGGCCGTCGTCGAATCCTGCCGGCAGCGCGCCGGGGCCGAGAGCGTTCGCGCCGCCATGACCGACCCGATCGTCCGCCGCGTCCGCACCAAGCGGGTGAGGACGCCGATCCTCGTCCTGGGCGCCGAGTACGACGGCTTCGTCAGCGTCCGCGAGGTGCGCAACACCGCGCGCGCCTACAAGACCGAGCCGGAATTCTTTTCCATGGGCCACAACATGATGCTGGAACCGGGCTGGGCCGACGTTGCCGGACGCATCGACGAATGGCTGCAGACCCGCGAAACGGTGAGCCCGACACGATAGCCAGTCGAGTCGTTACTGCGCCGAAAAGCGTTGGCGTGCTAGATTTCACAGCCGCGACTCAATCGAGTCAGCCGCGTCGACGAGTAACGAACGGGGGGCCTGTGTCGGTGCCGCTCAGCAGCATCCACGCGCAGCCCGACAGCGTTCCCGGCGACACCAGCGGCACCGGCGTGCTGCGCGGCTGGCAGCGCAGGGCGCTGGTCAAGTACCTCGCCGCCCAGCCGCGCGATTTCCTGGCGGTGGCCACGCCGGGCTCGGGGAAAACGACCTTCGCCCTGCGGGTGGCGGCCGAACTGCTCGGCCAGCGGGCCGTCGAGCACATCACCGTCGTGGTGCCCACCGAGCACCTGAAGGTGCAGTGGGCGCAGGCCGCGCAGCGCTACGGCCTGGCCCTGGACCCGAAGTTCTCCAACAGCAATGCGCGGATCGCTCCGGAGTATCACGGCGTGATGGTCACCTACGCCCAGGTCGCCGCGCATCCGACGTTGCACCGGGTGCGCACCGAACAGCGCAAGACGCTGGTCGTCTTCGACGAAATCCACCACGGCGGCGACGCCAAGACGTGGGGCGACGCGATCCGCGAGGCGTTCGGCGACGCCACCCGCCGGCTGGCCCTGACGGGGACGCCCTTTCGCAGCGACGACAGCCCCATCCCGTTCGTGACCTACGAGGCGGGTCCCGACGGGATACGGCGGTCGCAGGCCGATCACACCTACGGCTACACCGACGCGCTCGCCGACGGCGTGGTCCGGCCGGTCGTCTTCCTCGCCTACTCCGGGGAGGCCCGGTGGCGTGACAGCGCCGGCGAGGAGCACGCCGCGCGGCTCGGCGAGCCGCTTTCCGCCGAGCAGACCGCGCGCGCGTGGCGCACGGCGCTCGACCCGGCCGGTGAATGGATGCCCGCGGTGATCACCGCCGCGGATCTGCGGCTGCGCCAGCTGCGCACCCACATCCCCGACGCCGGCGGCATGATCATCGCGTCGGACCAGACCGCCGCCCGCGCCTACGCCGTCCTGCTGACCAAGCTGACCGGCGAGGCGCCGACGCTGGTGCTCTCCGACGACCCCGGCTCCTCGGCGCGCATCAGCGACTTCGCCGCGAGCACCAGCCGCTGGCTGGTGGCGGTGCGCATGGTCTCCGAAGGCGTCGACGTGCCGCGGCTGTCGGTGGGGATCTACGCCACCAGCGCCTCGACGCCGCTGTTCTTCGCCCAGGCGATCGGCCGGTTCGTGCGGTCGCGGCGCCCGGGCGAGATCGCGAGCATCTTCGTGCCGTCGGTGCCGAACCTGCTGCAGCTGGCCAGCGAGCTGGAGGCCCAGCGCAACCACGTGCTCGGCGAGCCGCATCGCGTGTCCGAGGGCGACCCGCTCGAGAACGATCCCGCCACCAAGGCCCAGGACGAGAAGAGCGACCTGGACAAGGGGTTCACGTCGCTGGGCGCCGACGCGGAACTCGATCAGCTCATCTTCGACGGCTCATCGTTCGGCACCGCCGCCGCGGCAGGCAGCGACGAGGAGGCCGACTACCTCGGCATCCCGGGCCTGCTCGACGCCGACCAGATGCGCGCGCTGCTGCACCAGCGCCAGGAAGAACAGCTGCAGAAGCGGGCCCAACAAGCCGGGTCGGGGCCGGGCGTCGAGGCCCCGTCGGCCACCGTGCACGGCCAGCTGCGGGAGCTCCGCCGCGAGCTGAACACCCTGGTGTCGATCGCCCATCACCGCACCGGCAAGCCGCACGGGTGGATCCACAACGAACTGCGGCGCCGCTGCGGTGGGCCCCCGATCGCCGCGGCCAGCCGCGAACAGCTGCGCGCACGCATCGACGCCGTGCGCCAGCTCAACGCCGAGCGCTAGGCTCAGTGGCGATCGCAAGCGCGGCGTAGCCGGGCGCAGCGGGTCGCCACCATAGGCTCAGTCGCCGACGGGCTCCTCGAGCACCTCGACCGCCGGCCCGCCCAGCACGGCCAGCAGGCCCTGCTCGACCACGTCCCGCGCGCCGTGCTCGGCGTCTCCGGCCGCGTCGGCCGCCTCGGCCGACACCGTCACGCAGAACACGTCGGCCGCCGTCGAGCCGAAGGTGTTGACCTTCGCCCAGACGATGTCGGTGCCGGCCCGTTCCAGCGCCCGGGTCAGCAGCGCGAGCAGCCCGAGCCGGTCCATCGCGCGGACCTCGACGATCAGCTGGTCGGGTGAGGCGGAGTCGACCCACAGGATGCGGGGCGGCGCGCTCGACCGGGTGACGGGCACCCCGACCTGGACCTCGCCGGCCCGGCTGGTCGCCGCGCTGACGGCGTCGCTGTCGCGCTTCTCCAGCGTGCCCAGCACGTCGACGTCACCGGCTAGCGCGCCGGTGAACTGCTGGCGCAGCAGTCCCGCTTCCGGCGGCGAACCGAACAGCGGCGACGCCACGAATTCGACGATCGCGAATCCCTCGTGGGTGCTGGCCGAGGCCGAATGGATGCGCAGCGAGTTGAGCGCCAGCACCGCGGCGGCCTTGGATACCAGCCCCCGCTGATCCGGTGCGGCCATCACCACGTCCAGGCGCTCACCGCCACTGGGCTTGATGTCCACATGCACGCCGCGGTCCACGGCCAACGAAAGATATTGGGGTGCAGCGGGTTCCACCTCAGGCAGCGACTCCCCCGCCATCACCAGCCGGCAGCGCCGGACCAGGTCCTCGATCAGCGACGCCTTCCACTCGCTCCATACCCCGGGGCCGGTGGCCTTGGAATCCGCCTCGGTCAGCGCGTGCAGCACTTCGAGCAGCAGCGCATCCCCGCCCAGCGCTTTGACCACCCGCTCAATGGTGTTGGGGTCATTGAGGTCGCTGCGGGTGGCCACCATCGGCAGCAGCAGGTGGTGGCGCACCAGTTGCGCCAGCAGCTCGACCTCGATCGGCGGCATGCCCAGCCTGGGGCCGATCTCGAGCGCCAGGCCGGCCCCGAGCACGCTGTGGTCGACGCCGCGGCCCTTGCCGATGTCATGCAGCAGCGCGCCGAGCGCGAGCAGGTCGGGCCGCGCGACCCGGGTGGACAGCGGTGCGGCGTTGACGGCCGTCTCGATGACGTGGCGGTCCACCGTCCACTTGTGCGCGACATCGCGGGGCGGCAGGTCGCGGATGGCGTCCCATTCGGGCAGCAGCCGGCCCCACAGCCCGGTGCGGTCGAGCGCCTCGATGGTCGCCACCGTGGTCGGGCCGGCGGACAGCACAACCAGCAAGTCGTCCAACGCCTCTCGCGGCCACGGCACAGGCATCTCCGGCGCGCTGGCGGCCAGCCGGCTCAGCGTGGCGGCGCCGATCGGCAGGCCGGTGTCGGCCGAAGCGGCGGCCACCCGCAACACCAGACCCACGTCGGTATCGGGGCGTGCGTCGCGGGCAAGCACGATCTCGCCGGCATATTCGACGACGCCTTCGTCCAGCGGGCGGCGCTTGGGGCGGCGCACCAGCGCCGTCACCCCGCGGCGCGGCAGCGCGTTCTCGGCGGTCCGAATGCCCGTCTCCGTGTGGTAGGCGATGGTGCGTCCGGCATCGGATAGCTTGCGCGCCAAGTCGAATCGGTCCCCGATATGCAGGGCGTCGCTGATCTCGTCCGCGTATTGGGCCTGCAGCTGGTCGCGTCCGCGCCCCGACACCCGGTGCAGCTCGGTGCGCACGTCGAGCAGCGTCAGGTGGGCATCGTCGAGGGAACCCCCCGGCGATTCCGGACGCGCCATGCCGTGGCGGTCGATCAGCTGGGCCACGCCCAGCGCGTCGAGCAGTTGCACGTCGCGAAGGCCGCCGCGACCCGACTTCAGGTCCGGCTCGGCGCGTTGCGCGATGCGGCCGCACCGGTCCCAGCGGGCTTGCGTCATCTCGACGAGCTCGTTCATGCGTGAGCGAATTGCGCTGCGCCACTGGCGTCGTGCCCCGGCGATCAACTCGTCGGAGAGCCGCGCGTCGCCCGCGATGTGGCGGGCATCCAGCATGCCCAGCGCCGCGATCATGTCGGCATTGGCGACGCTCAAGGCCCCGGAGACGGTCCGCACGCTGTGGTCGAGCCGAACGTTGGCGTCCCACAACGGATACCACAATTTGTCGGCGACCTTGCCCAGCACATCGTCGGACTTGTTGTCGTGCAACAGCATTAGATCAAGATCGGAATGCGGCAACAGCTCATGGCGCCCGAGGCCCCCGATCCCGACGACCGCGAAGCCGCTGTCTTCGGCGATTCCGATCTCGGCGGCCTTTGCCATCAACCACGATTCGTGCAGATCCAGCCAGGCGTGCCGCAGTTCGGCGGCGTGCAACTTGCCGCCCTCAGATAGCAGTTGGCGCCGCGAGGCAGCCAGATCGACTGCCCCGCAGGCGCTTTCTGTCCCGCCCAGATGCCCGGACGGGTCGGGGTCGTTCGGGGTCACGCCGTCGGCGCCCGCCCGGGTCGAATCAGCAATTGACAGCGGATGTCATAGCGCATCGGTTCCACGCTCGCCGGTGCGCACCCGCACAATGGTTTCCACGGGGCTCACCCACACTTTGCCGTCACCGATCTTGCCGGTGCGCGCGGCCCGGACGATGCTGTCCACGACCTTGTCGACGATGGAGTCGTCGACGACGACCTCGATGCGCACCTTGGGCACGAAGTCGACCGAGTATTCGGCGCCGCGGTAGACCTCGGTGTGGCCCTTCTGCCGGCCGTAGCCCTGGATTTCGCTGACCGTCATCCCCAGGACGCCTGCGTCCTCGAGGCTGGTCTTCACGTCATCGAGCGTGAACGGCTTTACGATCGCGGTGATCAGCTTCATGACTGCTCTGCCTCCACTTTGTCGCCCACTCGCTCCTCCTCCAGGCCGTTGCGGGTATCCGCCACAGCCACCCGGGGCGGGAGAACCGAACCGGTTGCCACGGCGAAATCGTATCCACTCTCGGCGTGCTCGGCCTCGTCGATACCCGCGGCTTCCGCCTCTGGGTTCAGACGAAGCCCGATGGTGTATTTCAGGATCAACGCCAGGATCAGCGTAACCACCCCAGAGTAGATGAGGACACTGAACGCGCCGACTGCCTGCCGCTCGAGCTGAGCCCAGCCGCCGCCGTAGAACAGACCCTTGGACACCCCGGTGACGCCGTTGATGGCCGGGCTCTCCGGGGCGGCGAGCAGCCCCACCAGCAGGGTGCCCGCCAGACCGCCGACCAGGTGCACCCCGACCACGTCGAGCGAGTCGTCGAAGCCGAGCTTGAACTTCAGGCCGACCGCCAGCGCGCACACCACGCCGGCCACCAGTCCCACCACCAGCGCGCCGAGCACGTTGACCGACGAGCACGACGGCGTGATGGCGACCAGGCCCGCGACGATGCCGGACGCCGCGCCCAGCGTCGTCGCCTTGCCGTCGCGGATGCGTTCGGTGAGCATCCAGCCCAGCATCGCGGTGGCCGTCGCGACCGTGGTGGTCATGAACGTCGACCCGGCGACGCCGTTGGAGCTGGTGGCCGATCCGGCGTTGAACCCGTACCACCCGAACCACAGCAATCCGGCACCGAGCATCACGAACGGCAGGTTGTGCGGCCGGAACAACGTGGTGGGCCACCCGCGCCGCTTACCCAGCACGATCGCCAGCATCAGACCCGCCACACCGGAATTGATGTGGACCGCCGTCCCGCCGGCGAAGTCGATCGCGTGCAGCTTGTTGGCGATCCAGCCGCCCTTCTCGGAGGCGAAGCCGTCGAACGCGAAAACCCAGTGGGCGACCGGGAAATAGACGAACGTCGCCCACAGGCCGGCGAACACCAGCCAGGCGCCGAACTTCAGCCGGTCGGACACCGCGCCCGAGATCAGGGCGACGGTGATGATCGCGAACATCAGCTGGAACGCCACGAACACGGTGGCGGGCAGGGTGCCCGCCAGCGGGATGTCCGTTGCCGCAACGCCTTTGCTCGGGTCGGCGGCCACCGCGTTGACCCCGATGAGGCCCTTGAGGCCCCAGAACGAGGTCGGCTTTCCTACAACGCCGCCCGCGTCGTCACCGAAGGCGATCGAATAGCCGTAGAGCACCCACAGCACGGTGACCACGCCCATGGCGCTGATGCTCATCATGAGCATGTTCAGCACGCTTCGGGCGCGCACCATACCGCCGTAGAAAAACGCCAGACCCGGCGTCATCAACAGCACCAGCGCGGAACTGGCCAACATCCAGGCGGTATCGCCGGTATTGGGCTGGCCAAGTATCGGGTATGTCACTCGCAATCTCCTCCGGTCGCCCACATTTGGCCGCCAGACACACGCCTGATGACCTGACCAGAACATTGCGAGATTGTTGTTTCGGCGATGGTGCCGCCGTGTTTCGGCGGGATTAACGTCCCGCTCGCCGTGTAAGGGGTGTCAGCCCAGCAGAGCGTCGACGAAAGCGGCCGGTTCGAACGGCGCGAGATCGTCCGGGCCCTCCCCGAGCCCGACGAGTTTGACCGGCACGCCGAGCTCCTGCTGAACCCGAAAAACGATGCCGCCCTTAGCCGTTCCGTCCAGCTTGGTCAGCACCGCACCGGTGATCTCGACCACCTCGGCGAACACCCGGGCCTGGGCCAGCCCGTTCTGCCCGATGGTGGCGTCGAGCACCAGCAACACCTCGTCGACGGCGGCACGCCGTGTTACGACCCGCTTAACTTTGTCGAGCTCGTCCATCAGCCCGACCTTGGTGTGCAGCCGCCCCGCGGTGTCGATGAGCACCACGTCGGCGCCCGCGGCGATGCCCTTGTCGACGGCGTCGAACGCCACCGAGGCCGGGTCGGCTCCCTCGGGCCCCGCACCACCTCCGCGCCCACCCGCGACGCCCAGGTCTGCAGTTGATCGGCGGCGGCGGCGCGGAACGTGTCGGCGGCGCCCAGGACGACGCGCCGCCCGTCGGCGACCAGGACCCGCGCCAGCTTGCCGACGGTGGTGGTCTTCCCGGTGCCATTCACGCCCACGACCAGCAGCACCGAGGGATGGTCGGCGTGCGGCAGCGCCCGGATCGACCGGTCCATGCCGGGCTGCAACTCCTTGATGAGCACGTCGCGCAGCACGGCCTTGGCGTCGGCCTCGGTACGCACGTCACTGCTGGCCAGCCGGCCGCGCAGCTGGGAGATCACCGATTCGGCGACCACCGGGCCCAGGTCGGCGACCAGCAGCGTGTCCTCGACGTCCTGCCAGGCGTCCTCGTCGAGGTCGCCGCCGCCGATCAGGCCCAGCATGCTGCGGCCGAGCGCGTTCTGCGAGCGGGCCAGCCGGCCGCGCAGCCGCTCCAGCCGGCCCTCGGTGGGCGCGATCTCCTCGATGTGGGGGCTTCCGGCGCCGGGACTTCGGGCGCCGGGGCTGGCGGCGCCGGGGTCGCGGCTGCCGGCGGGCCGTAGCTTCCGGCGCCGGGGGCTGGGGCTCGGGTGCGGGTTCGGGTTCGGGGAGTTCGACCTCGGAGATGGTGCGTCGGGGCGCGTCGTGCGGAATGGCCGCGTCGTCGCCTACCGCGGGCAGGCCGGTGGTGTCGAGCCGGTCGGCCGTCGTGGTCTGGCTGAACGTGATGCCCGAGGAGGCGGTGTAGCCGCCGGACCGGTCGATCGCCCCGGGCTCTGTCCGGGTCGAGAAGCTGATGCGGCGCCGCCGATACCGCAGCAGGCCCAGGACCAGCGCGGTGATGACGACCAGGGCAGCGACGACCGCGATGGCGATCCAAAGACCTTGGGACACGCTGACATTGTTTCAGGGACAGCATGGCCGCCCGGCAGCCACCACCTCCGGACGCGCGATCGTCCGGCTACGACGAACTGGTGACCAGCTGGTCCACCTGCTGGCCGCGCATCCGCTGGGAGATGACGGCGGTGATGCCGTCGCCCTGCATGGTCACGCCGTAGAGCGCGTCCGCGACCTCCATCGTCGGCTTCTGGTGCGTGATGATGATCAGCTGCGAGCGCGCCCGCAACAGCTCGAACAGCGAGATCAGCCGGCGCAGGTTGGTGTCGTCGAGGGCGGCCTCGACCTCGTCCATGATGTAGAACGGCGACGGGCGGGCCCGGAAGATCGCGACCAGCATCGCCACCGCCGTCAGCGCCTTCTCGCCGCCGGACAGCAGCGACAGCCGGGTGACCTTCTTGCCCGGCGGGCGCGCCTCGACCTCGATGCCGGTGGTGAGCATGTCGTCGGGGTTGGTCAGCCGCAGCCGGCCCTCGCCGCCGGGGAACAGCACCGTGAAGACGTCGGTGAACTCGCGTTCGACGTCGGCGTAGGCCTCGCTGAACACCTGCAGGATGCGGGCGTCGACCTCGTCGACCACCCCGAGCAGGTCCTTGCGGGCGGCCTTGACGTCCTCGAGCTGGGTGGACAGGAAGTTGTAGCGCTCCTCGAGCGCGGCGAACTCCTCCAGCGCCAGCGGGTTGACCCTGCCCAGTTCGGCCAGCTCGCGCTCGGCACGCTTGGCCCGCCGCTCCTGGGTGGGCCGGTCGTAGGGAATCGGCGCGGGCGCAAAGACCTGTTCGCCGCGCTCCTTGGCCTGTTCGTATTCGGCCATCTCCAGGTCGGAGGGCGGCAGCTGATTGTCCGGGCCGTACTCGGCGATCAGGTCGGCCGGCGCCATGCCGAACTGCTCGAGCACCATCTGTTCGAGCTGCTCGATCCGCATGGCGGCCTGGGCGTTGGCCACCTCGTCGCGGTGCAGCGAATCGGTCAGGGCGGCCACCCTTGCGCTCAGCGCGTTCACCTCGTCGCGCACCGCGGCCATCGCGGTCGCGCGCTGCTGGCGTTCGGCGGCCAGCGCGTCGCGGATCTTGGAGGCGGCGCCGACAACCCCGGTCAGCCGCTGCGCCAGCAGTCGCCCGGAGTCGGCCACCGCCGCCGCCACCGCGGCGGCGCGCAGCCGCGCCTCCCGCGCCTGCTGGGCCCGCAACCGGGCTTCGCGTTCGGCCGCGGCCGCGCGCCGCAACGAATCCGCCCGTCCGCGAACCGCGTTCGCCCGCTCCTCGGCGGTCCGCACCGCCAGCCGGGCCTCCACCTCGACGCTGCGGGCGGTTTCGGTGGCCGCCGCGATCTCCTGACGGTTCACGGGCTCTTCCGTCGGCGCGTGCTGGGTTTCCTGGGCGTTGCGCAGCCGGGTCTCCAGTTCGGTGACCTCGGCGACGGTCTGGGTCCGGCCCGCTTCCAGCTCCTCGCGCTGTCGCAGCAGCCTGCTCCACTCGTCCTCGGACGTCCGGGCCTCCTGGCCGAGCCGGCCCAGCTGCTCGTACATCCCCGAGATCTCGCTGTCGGACTCGTTGAGCGCCGCCAGCGCCTGCTCGGCCGAGTCCTGGCGCGCGGCCTGCTCGGTGAGCGCGCCGGACAGCGCCGCGCCGAGCTGGGCGACCCGGGCCTCCGCAGCGGTCAGCTCGTCGCCGGCCTTGTCGATCTCCGAGGTCACCTCGAGCGTGGACAGCTTGCGGTCCGAGCCGCCGCTCACCCAGCCCGCGCCCACCAGGTCACCATCGAGCGTGACCGCGCGCAGCTGCGGGTGCGCCGCCACCAGGGCCAGCGCCTGGTCCAGGTCGTCGACCACCGCGACACCGGAGAGCATCGCCGTGATCGCGCCGCGCAGCCGCGCCGGCGCGTCGATCAGGTCGAGCGCCCACCGCGCGCCGGCCGGGGCGGGCTGCGGCGCGGGCTGATCGCCGGGCCAGTCGCCCAGCACCAGCGCGGCCCGGCCGCCGTCCGCCTCCTTGAGCGCGGCGACGGCCGAACGGGCCGCGCCGAAGCTGTCGGCGGCCAGCGCGTCGGCCGCGGATCCCAGCACCGCGGCCAGCGCCGCCTCGTAGCCGGAACGGACCTTGACCATCTTGGCCATCGGGCCCAAAATCCCTGTGCCGCCGTGATTTTGGGTGAGCCACGCGGCGCCGTCCTTGCGGTCCAGCCCGATCGCGAGCGCGTCGATGCGGGCCCGCAACGACGCCACCTGGCGTTCGGCGTCCCGCTCGGCGGACTGCAGCTCGGCCACCCGCTCATCGGCCAGCCGCAGCGCGGCCACGGTGCGCTCGTGGTGTTCGTCGAGACCCACCTCGCCCTGATCGAGTTCACCGACCCGGCCCTGCACGGTCTCGAATTCCACCTTGGCCTGCTGCGCGCGGGCGGCGGCCTGTTCGATGCGTTCGGACAGGCGCGCCACGCTGTCGTCGATCGATTCGACGCGCGCCCGCATGGTCTCCACCTGACCGGCCAAGCGCGCCAAGCCTTCTCGGCGATCCGCCTCCGCGCGCACCGCCGCCATGTGGGCCCGGTCGGCCTCGGCGGCTTCGCGCTCGCGCTCGGCCAACTCGGCGCGGGCGCCGTCCAGGCGGGTGCGCGCCCCGGCCAGTTCGGCGAGCAGCTGACGCTCGGCGATCGCGACCTGCTCGGCCTCGGCTTCCAGCGCATCGGGGTCGGTGTCGCTGGGGGCGAGCGGCTCCACATCGAGGTGGTGCGCCCGCTCGCTGGCGATGCGCACGGTCGCGGCGACCCGCTCGGCCAGGGCGGACAGCGCGAACCAGGTGTGCTGGACCGATTCGGCCCGGCTCGACAGTTCCCCGACCGCGGCCTCGTGCGTGGTCAGCTCCTCGGACGCCAACGCCAGCCGCGACGCGGCCTGGTCGTGCTCGCGGCGCATGGCCGCCTCGGCCTCGAAGATGGCCTCGCGCTCGCCGCGCCGGTTGACCAGGTCGTCGGCGGCCAGCCGCAGCCGGGCGTCGCGCAGGTCGGCCTGGATGGTCTGGGCGCGACGGGCGACCTCGGCCTGGCGGCCCAGCGGTTTGAGCTGGCGGCGCAGCTCGGTGGTCAGGTCGGTGAGCCGGGCCAGGTTGGCCTGCATCGCGTCGAGTTTGCGCAGGGCCTTCTCCTTGCGCTTGCGGTGCTTGAGCACGCCCGCGGCCTCTTCGATGAACGCGCGGCGGTCCTCGGGGCGCGACTGCAGGATCTCGTCGAGCTTGCCCTGCCCGACGATGACGTGCATCTCCCGGCCGATCCCGGAGTCGCTGAGCAGCTCCTGGACGTCCATCAAACGGCAACTGCTGCCGTTGATTTCGTACTCGCTGGCGCCGTCGCGGAACATCCGCCGCGTGATCGACACCTCGGAGTACTCGATGGGCAGCGCGTTGTCGGAGTTGTCGATGGTGACGGTGACCTCGGCGCGGCCCAGCGGCGCCCGCGACGAGGTCCCGGCGAAGATGACGTCTTCCATCTTGCCGCCGCGCAGCGTCTTTGCCCCCTGTTCGCCCATCACCCAGGCCAGCGCGTCGACGACGTTGGATTTGCCGGAGCCGTTGGGCCCGACGACGGCGGTGATGCCCGGCTCGAAGCGCAGAGTCGTCGGCGAGGCGAAGGACTTGAAGCCCTTCAGCGTCAGACTCTTGAGGTACACGGCGAGCCAGACTACCGCTCAAATCGCCCCGGACGGCTTCACCGGGGGGTGTCGGCAGGCCCGAAATGGGGCCGCGCTCAGAGCGGTCGGCGCACTGGTCACAGTGGTCACATCAGCCACGGAGACAGGGGAATGTGGCCGTCGCAAACGCGCTAGCACCGGTGCTGGCGGGTTCCCAACTCGACCATCGAAGCCCCAGCCGGTCTCGGTGCGACAGACGTGCCCCCGGGCGCCGATGGCGGCGCCGTTTCAGCGTTCGACAAACCCCTCGAACCGCTCCTGCGGCGGCGACCAGTCGGCGACCACCTTGTCCACGTGGCCCGGCCGCGACGGCCACGACTCGGCGCCTTCCAGCAGTTCCAGCAGCTTCTCACCGGCGTCGCGCGGCCCCTGCGCGACCACCAGAACGCGACCGTCGGCCTGGTTGGCCGCATAACCGCTAAGGCCCAGCTCGAGGGCGCGGCTGCGCGTCCACCAGCGGAAGCCGACGCCCTGGACCTTCCCGTGCACCCAGGCGGTGAGCCTGACGTCACGATCCGACATCGTCCACCTCGAACTTGACCTCCGTGCCGGACTTGAGCGTGCGCCCGACGGTGCAGACCTGATCGATGGCCCGGTTGACCACGACCAGCAAGCGCTCCCTCTCCTCGTCGGCCAGGTTCGACAGATCCAGTTCCAGGGTCTCCTCGAGCAGCGGGTAGCGCTCCTGCTCGCGGTCGGCGGCACCGAAGACCTTGATGACCGCCTTGTAGTCGTCGCCCAGCCGGCGGCCCAGCGGCAGGTCGCTGGACATCCCGCTGCACGCCGCGAGCGCGATCTTGAGCAGCTCACCGGGCGTGAACACGCCGTCGACGTCCTCGGAACCGATCAGCACCTGCGCCCCGCGCGAGCTGTACCCGGTGTAGCGGCGAGTTCCGGTGCGTTCCACCCATAGTTCGGCCATGGCTCATTTCTACCGGGCGAGGCGAACCCGGGCGCGCGGGCATACTGCTTGGCATGGCCACCGTGGTCGCTTTCCACGCCCACCCGGACGACGAGGTCGTGCTCACCGGCGGCACCCTGGCGCGGGCGGCCGCGGCCGGGCACCGGGTGGTCGTGGTCACGGCCACCGACGGGCGCGTCCACAACGAGGACGAGAACCACCGCCTCGACGAATTACGCCGAAGCGCAAGGATTCTCGGGGCGCACCGGGTGGAGTGCCTCGGGTACGCCGACAGCGGCTACGGCCCCCTGTTCTATCCGGACCCACCCGGGCGCACCCGGTTCGGGCGGGCCGATCTTGACGAGGCCGCCGCGCGGCTGGCCGGCATCCTGCGCGACGAACGCGCCGACCTGCTGCTCAGCTACCAGCCCAACGGCGGCTACGGCCACCGCGACCACGTCCAGGTGCATCACGTCGGCAAGCGGGCTGCCGAACTCGCCGCCACCCCGCGGGTGCTCGAGGTGACGATGCCGCGCGAAATGCTGCTCCGCGTCAGCGATGTCGCGCACCTGCTGCGGCTACCCGGACCATACGAGCGCAACATCGTCCGTGGCGCGTACGCGCCACGGGCCACCATCACCCACCGGGTCAACGTCTTTGGATTCGCGCGCCAGAAGCGCGACGCATTCGCCGCGCACCGCTCCCAAATCGGCGCTTCCGGCCCGGCCGCGCGGGTGTTCGGCCTGCTACTCCGGTTGCCGCCGCAGGTGTTCGGCGCGCTGTTCAGCCACGAGTGGTTCGTCGACCCGGCGCTGCCCACCGGGACGCTGCACCGCGACATCTTCGATTGAGCGGCAGTTCAAACACGCGGTCGCGGTTGACATTTCGGGCAGTAGAACGAGGAGCGGTTCATGAACTTCTCCCGGCGCATCACCGCCCCGCAACGACGGCAGGCTTCGCCCTCGCGGCCGTAGGCGTCCAGCGATCGGTCGAAGTATCCGGACTCGCCGTTGACGTTGACGTACAGCGAATCGAACGAGGTCCCGCCTTGGGCCAGCGCATCGCGCATCACCTCGGCGGCCGCGTCGAGCACCGCGGTCAGCTGCTTGCGGCTCAGCGTGTCGGCGATCCGGGCGCCGTTCACCTTGGCCCGCCACAGCGCCTCGTCGGCGTAGATGTTGCCGATGCCGGACACCACCTGCTGATCGAGAAGCTGCCGTTTGATCTCGGAGTGCTTGCGCCGCAACACTTTCACTACCGCATCCGCATCGAAGCGGGGGTCCAGCGGGTCACGCGCCAGATGTGCGACGGGCTCCGGCACCACGCTGCCGTCCACCTCCACCAGATCGGCCAGCATCCACCCACCGAAGGTGCGCTGATCGGCGAAGCTCAGCACGGTCCCGTCGTCGAGCAGCGCGGAGATCCGGACGTGGTCGGCGCGCGGCACCTCGCCCAGCAGCATCTGTCCACTCATGCCGAGGTGCACCACCAGCGCCGTATCCGATTCCTGCCCAGCGGGTTCCGTGTCGAGCAGCAGCCACAGGTACTTGCCGCGCCGATCGGTGCCGGTGATCCGCGCGTTCAGCAGCCGGACGGTGAGGTCCGCGGGCCCGGCTTCGTGGCGGCGCACCGCGCGCGGGTGATGCACGCGCACGGCCGTCATCGTCTTGCCGACGACGTGGGCGTGCAGGCCGCGGCGCACCACCTCGACTTCGGGCAGTTCGGGCATCTAGACGCTGGTTTTCCCCGCCGGGTCCAGCACGTCGAGCGTCTTCCAGGTGGCCGCCGCGGCCTTCTGCTCGGCTTCCTTCTTGGAGCGGCCCACGCCCGTGCCGTATTCGGTCTCCGCGAGCACCACGACCGCGGTGAATTCCTTGTCGTGGTCGGGCCCGGTGGAGGTGACGACGTAGGAGGGCGCGCCCATGCCGCGGGCCGCGGTCAATTCCTGCAGGCTGGTCTTCCAGTCCAGACCGGCGCCCAGCGTGGGCGCGGCGTCGAGCAGCGGGCCGAACAACCGCAGAATCACCTTGCGCGCGACGTCGATGCCGTGATCGAGGTAGATCGCGCCCAGCAGCGATTCCATGCCATCGGCCAGGATGCTCGATTTGTCGGCGCCGCCGGTGTTCGCCTCGCCGCGCCCCAGCATCAGGTGAACGCCGAGGCCCCCCTCGCACAGCTTGCGCGCAACATCGGCCAGCGCCTGGGTGTTGACCACGCTCGCCCGCAGTTTGGCCAAGTCCCCCTCGGTGCGGTCGGGGTGCCGGTGGTACAGCTCGTCGGTGATGGTCAGGCCCAGCACGGCGTCGCCCAGAAATTCCAGGCGTTCGTTGGTCGGCAGGCCACCGTGTTCGTAGGCGTAGCTGCGATGCGTGAGCGCCAGGGACAGCAGTTCCTCGGACAGCTCCACCCCGAGGGCGTCGAGCAGCAGTTGCCGTGAACTCACCGCTCACCCCGCGGCTCGTCCGACTCCGCGGTGAACATGCCGGCCAGCTTCGCCCAGCGCGGGTCGATGCGGTCGTGCTGATGATCCGGCTCGGCGGCCAGCGAAACACCGCATTCGGGGCACAGCCCCGGGCAGTCCGGCGTGCACACGGGCGAGAACGGAAGTTCCAGGCCCACCGCGTCGACGATGGATTGCTCGAGGTCGATGGTGTCGTCGACGATGTGGCCCACCTCGTCTTCCTCGGTGGTCGCCTCGGTGGTGCTGTCCGGGTAGGCGAACAGCTCGGTGAGCCGTACCTGCACCTGCCCCTCGAGTTGGGTCAGGCAGCGCGAACACTCGCCGGCGGTGGGCGCGGTCACCGTCCCGGTGACCAGGACGCCCTCGGAGACCGATTGGATCTGCAAGTCCAGCTCGAGCGGCGCGCCCGCCTCGATCGCGATCATGTCCAGCCCGATGCGCGACGGACTGGGCACGGTTTTCCGCAAGGTCACCATCGCCCCGGGGCGGCGCCCGAGCCGGCTGATGTCGAACGCCATCGGCGCGGCCAGGCGTGACCGAGTCGATGGTGTGCTGTGCTGCCGCGTCATAACAGGAAATCCTACGGCGCTGACCGCATATTTCCAGGGCGCGCCCGCCCGGCGAACCGCCGCGAAGGGCTAACGGACCGCGTAGTCGTGGGTCCCGGCCGCGGTCCGCAGTTGGTGGCGTCCGCGCCCCACCGACCGCAGCGTGCCGTTGAGGAACTCCTCGAACTCGGCGAGCTTGTTGTCGACGTAGATGTCGCATTCGCCGCGCAGCCGGTCTGCCTCGGCGTGCGCCGAGTCGATGAGCCGGGTGGCTTCGGCGTTGGCCGCCTCCACCACGCTGTTCTGCGAGACCAGGCGCTGTTGCTCCTTGATGCCCTCCTGCACGGCCTTCTCGTAGGAGATGTTGCCGTTTTCCAGCAGCCGGTCGGCTTCGGCCTGGGCGCGGCCGACGCTCGCCTCGTACTCGCGCTTGGCCGCCGTGGCGATGCGCACCGACTCTTCGCGGGCCTCGGCGACCATCCGCTCGCTGTGCTGACGCGCTTCGCTCACCATGCGGTCGGCCTGCGCCTTGGCGTCGGACAACAGCCGGTCGGCCTCCGAGCGGGCGTGGTTGAGCATCGACTCGGACTCGGTGGTCGCCGAGGACACCATGGACTCGGAGTGCGCCTTGGCGTCCTGCAGCATGGAGTCGCGTGCATCCAGGACGTCCTGGGCGTCATCCAGCTCGCCCGGGATCGCATCCTTGATGTCGTCGATCAACTCCAGCACGTCGCCGCGAGGCACCACGCAGCCGGCCGTCATCGGAACGCCACGGGCTTCTTCCACGATGGCGCTGAGTTCGTCCAGCGCCTCAAAGACTCGATACACGGCCATACCCTCCTGGCGTCTGCCAAAATCCTGTTGTTACTAGTGTGCCTGGTGATGCCGCTGTGACTGCGGTGGCGACACCGGTGTGTCGGGTATTCGCCCGTTCGGGGCCCCTCAAACGCCCTCGTCCGGCGTTTCCCGTCCGGCGGTGGTAACTCAGTGTCATCGCAGAAGCGCCCGTTCACGCTGTTAGCGCGGCCACGACGACCGCGCGGGGTGGTTCATTTATCTTCGTTGCCGGGTCCCGGCTATTTGCCAGCGAGTCTAGGTCGCGAGCGGCGGGGGCACTATCCGAGCCTTCATCGCCGAGCCGGGCACGCGGCGTCGAGCGCCTTCAATTCGGCGAGCAGCTTGCCGATGATGTCGGCATAGGAGCCCCGGCGCTGTTGTTGGGATGGCGCCTGCGCATCGACCGGGTCGGCCCGCGCGGCTCGGACCACTGCCACGGCCTGATCGGACAGATCGCCGACGCTGCGCACGTGGGGCGCGACGTCGGGGGCCGAAACGCTCGCCGCGTAATCCCGGAGTCGCCGGCTCCACTCCTGGTAGTCGCCCAGACCGGGCCCGCCGCTGTCCGCGGAGATGAAGGCCGGGTCGAGCATGTCGCGACGCGCGATCACGAACCGCTCCATGTCGGCGACGGCGCGGCAATCGGCCGGCGGGCGGTGAGCCAGGTACACCGTCGCCAACGCCCCGGTGACCACCAGCACCATGCCGGTGACCAGCACCACGGACGGCCGCCACTGGTCGCGTGGGCGGCGGGTGTCACGCCGCACCGCGGCGAGAGCGGCGACCCCATCCGGGGTACGCTCTAATACGCTCTGCAACAACGCAACTCGACGCTCGACGCGGCGCGCAACGAACCAGCTACGGAATCCGGTGATGCCGACCAACACGGTCAACGTGCCCTGCAGCACGGTCTGGCGAGTGGCGTTCGTGGAGACGCCCCCGACGGTGAGCAGCAGCCAGCCGGCGAACAGCAGGCCGTACGTGACGGCGATGCGGTTCGGCGTCGACCGGCCGTGCCCGAGCCGGATGGCGCCGATGCGCAGCGCCGCCGCCACGACGGCCGTGCCGGCAGGCACCTCGCCACGCAGGCTCGCCCGGATCGCCCGCGATCGCTCGGCACGGTCAAGGCCGCGCGTGGCCGCCCGATACTCGCGGGAGGCCCGCCGGGTGGACACCGCCATCAGTGCGGCGAAAAAGACGGCGGCACCGCCGACAAACAGCAGCCGCCAGGGCCAGCGCATCCCGGCCATCAGGTGCGGCGCGGCAAACGGGGCGATCAGGCCGAAGCAGACGACGGCGACGCACAACTGCACCAGCCACCGCTGCCACCACGGCGCACCGAGCAGTCGGATCCACACGGGGTGGAGTCTTGCAAAAACGGCGACGTTTCGCCCGTCACCTATACCCCCGAGGGGTATACTCCGCACTGGGGTCCGGCGGCCCCCGAAACGACTCGTTTCCCGCAGGAGGACACAGTGACGGTGCTATCAGCGGTCGGGCACGCCCTGACGCTCGCGGGCTCGATGACATGGGAAATCCTGTGGGCGCTGATCCTGGGCTTCGCCCTCTCGGCGGTGGTGCAAGCCGTGGTGCGCCGCTCCACGATCGTGGCGCTGATGGGCGACGACCGCCCGCGCACGCTGGCGATCTCGGCCGGCCTGGGTGCGGCGTCGTCGTCGTGCTCGTACGCGGCGGTGGCGTTGGCGCGGTCCCTGTTCCGCAAGGGCGCCGACTTCACCGCCGCGATGGCGTTCGAAATCGGCTCCACCAACCTGGTGGTGGAGTTGGGCATCATCCTGGCGCTGCTGATGGGCTGGCAGTTCACCGCCGCCGAGTTCGTCGGCGGGCCGCTGATGATCGTGGTGCTGGCCGTGTTGTTCCGGCTGTTCGTGCGGTCACGGCTCGTCGACGCCGCCCGCGAGCAGGCCGAGCGGGGAATCGCCGGCTCGATGGAAGGCCACGCCGCCATGGACATGTCCATCCAGGGGGAAGGCTCGTTCTGGCGACGGCTGTTCTCCCCCGCGGGCCTGACGTCGGTCTCGCACGTATTCGTGATGGAGTGGCTGGCGATCCTGCGCGACCTCGTCCTGGGCCTGCTGATCGCGGGCGCCGTGGGGGCCTGGGTCCCCGAAAAGTTTTGGCAGGTCTTCTTTTTGGCCGATCACCCGGGCCTCTCGGCGTTATGGGGACCGATCGTGGGGCCCATCGTGGCGATCGTGTCCTTCGTGTGCTCCATCGGCAATGTCCCGCTGGCAGCGGTGCTGTGGAACGGCGGCATCAGCTTCGGCGGCGTCATCGCATTCATCTACGCGGACCTGCTGATCCTTCCGATCCTCAACATCTACCGCAAGTACTACGGCACCAAGATGATGCTGACGCTGCTGGGTACCTTCTACGCCGCGATGGTCGCCGCCGGGTATCTGGTCGAATTGATCTTCGGCACAACCCATCTCATTCCCACTCAGCGCAACGCGACGGTGATCGAGGCGTCGATCTCGTGGAACTACACGACCTGGCTCAACATCGCGTTCCTGGCGCTCGCGGCCATCCTGGTCGCCCGGTTCGTCACCTCCGGGGGCCTGCCGATGGTGCGCATGATGGGCGGCTCGCCCGGCGCCGGCGAATCCGAACATCACCACTGACCGGCGTCAGGCTTCCGGCAACCGCACGTCCAGCACCGCGCAACGCCCCTGTTCGGCCTCGGCGAGTGCCCATTTGACGGCATCGCTCATCTCCGCCGGCGTGTGCACGCTGCGTCCGCTGCCGCCACACGCCTTGGCGAGGGCGGCGTAGTCGGTGTCCGGGGTGAGCCGCGTTTCGCCGAAGTCGTTCTCCCGCACGGACACTCCGTCCGGGTACAGCCCCATCACCGGCAGTTTGGAGGCCAGGTAAGACCGGTTGTTCAAGACGACCGTCACGAACGGCGCGCCGTGGCGATGTGCCGACCACAACGCGGCGGTGGGCACGCCGAAGTGAAACGATCCGTCACCGCAGATGGCGACGACGGGCGCCTCCGGCCGGGCGAGTTTGACCCCGAAGGCGCCGCCGAGCGCCCAGCCCAAAGCCGGTGCGCCCGTGTCGAACAGGTGCCCGGGCGCCCGGCGCACCTGCCGCGCCACGGCGGCCCGGTTGGTCACAGCCTCCTGGACCACGACCGCGTCGTCGGGTAGGGCGCCGGCCAGCGCGGCCAGCATCGCATCGGGGAGATCCGCCGGCCGGTCGGAGGCGGCGCGGCGGATCGCGTCGCGGCCGCGTTCGGCGGTCTCGGCCTCCGCCGCCTGCCGGCGCGCGGCCCACTTCTCCCGCAGCTCGTCGTTGGCCAGCCGCAACAGTGTCTGCTCGAGCAGCAGCAACGCCACGCGGGTGTCGGCGGTCAATGCGACCTCGACCGGATACGACCACAGCGGCATGCTCGGCTTGACCGGATCCCCGTCGATCTGCACCACCCGCGCGTCCGCGGGCGGGCCAGTTCCGACGGCACCCAGGGCACCTCGGAGTCCAGCAGCAGCACCGTGTCGGCACTCTCCAGCGGCGTGGCGTCGCCCACCACGTGCAGCGGATGCCCCGGCGGCAGGTTGGCGCGGTCGCCCTGATCGATCACCGGCGCTCCGAGCAGCTCGGCGATGCGGCCCAGCACGGTCGCGGTCCCCGGGTCGGCGGCCGTGCGGGCCGTGACGATGACGACCCGCTTGCCCGCCACCAGGATTCCCGCCAACCGTCCGAGGGCGCCCGGGTCCGGGCCGGGGGGTACGGCCGGCTGCAGCCGGCGCGGCAACGCACCGGCGCCGGGCTCCATCAAGGCTTCTCGCGGCAGCATCACGTACGCGGGACCGGACGGGCAGGATTGGACGACCTGGAATGCCCGGCGCACGATCGGGGCCAGCTCGCGGCCGCGCGGCACCTCCATGTGCCACTTGGCGTAGTTGCGCACCACGCCCGGCTGGTCGAGTTGCTCCTGCTGCCAATGGATGTAGGTATCGCGATGACCGCGCACCTGCGGCGCCGAACTGTACGGAGTGCGCCCGGCGAACATCACCACCGGAGTTCCGTTGCGCTGCGCGTTGTGTAGCTGGCAGCCCAGATTCAGCGTCCCGGCGTCGACGTGCACCATGATCGCCTGCGGGCGGCCACTGGCCATGTGGTGGCCGATGGCGGCCGCCAGGGCGATGCTCTCGTGCACGCACAACACCGCCTGCGGGCTCGGCGTGCCGGCGGCGCGCGCCGCCGCCAGCGCCTCCTGGATCGGCGCGGAATCCGTTCCGGGGTTGATGAAGAAGTGCGTGACTCCCTCGTCGGCGAGCAGCGCGACCAGATCGGCCGCGGCCTCGGGTACGTCGAACAGATTGTCTACCATCATGGCTGCCGTTCTCCTATCGACGTCGGCGACCTCGCGTACCCCCTCCTCCGGATCAGACCTTCAAGATACGTTCTGCGTGGGCGTCTGCGATCTTTTCCGGTGGACTGGGTTGCCCGTGGCGCGCTCGAACCCGTCGACCGCCCCTTGCGAGGGACTCACGGCCAATCGACGGAGAACTCGGGTACCCGCTGCGTGCACGAATACTCCAGGCCGTGGCCGGGATCGTCGATCCGATTGCCGCGCCGGGCTTCCGGCGTCGGGCAGCCGGGTCAGGACTTATCCGAAAGCCTTTGGCGCAGGCGACGATTCACCGGTTCGGGCAGCAGTTCTGACACGTCACCACCGAGCATCGCGACCTCTTTGGCCAGCGAGGACGACACGAACGAGTAGCGCGGGGCGGTGGCGACGAAAAAGGTGTCCACGCCCGCGACGTGCCTGTTCATCTGCGCCATCTGCAACTCGTATTCGAAGTCGGTGCCGGTGCGCAGCCCCTTGACGATGGCGGTCATGCCGCGCGACCGGACGAAGTCCACCACCAGACCCTGCCCGGCTTCCACCCGCAGGTTGGGCAGGTGCGTCGTCGATTCGTTGATCATCGCGATCCGCTCGTCCAGATCGAACATGCCCTTCTTGGCGGGGTTGGTCAGGATCGCCACCACCACCTCGTCGAACTGAGCCGCCGCGCGCTCGAAGACGTCGATGTGACCCAACGTCACCGGGTCGAACGAACCGGGACACACCGCGCCGCTCATGCGGGCGCTCCGGGGTGAACGGGTCGTCTCGCCATGACGCGCGCCGAGACGACGCAGTGCGAAGCGATGCTGAGGGGCGGCGCCATGACGAATGACGGTACACGCCGACCTCACTGACGCTCGGCCAGCTCCAGACGGGTGTCGCCGTAAACCCGCTGCGGCCACACGGACCACCCGGCAGGCCAATCCAGCGGCGCTGCGCCGGTCGCCCGCTCCACCACCGCGACGCTGCCCCCGTGCACCCAGCCGTGCGCGGCCAAGGCCGCCAGCACGGCCTCGACCTCCGCGGTGTCGATGCCGTAGGGCGGGTCGGCCAGCACCAGATCGAACGCGGCCGTGGCGCCGGCCGACAGCACGGCCGCCACCGCTCCCCGGCGCAGCGTCGCGCCAGGCAGGCGCAGCGTTTCGATGTTGCGGGCGATGACCAATGCGGCGCGCGGGTCGGATTCCACGAAGAGTGCGGCGGCGGCGCCGCGGGACAGCGCCTCCAATCCCAGCGCGCCCGAGCCGGCGTAGAGGTCCAGCACGCTGAGCCCGGTCAGCTCCAGGCGCGCTGTCAGGATGTTGAACAGCGACTCGCGGACCCGGTCGGTGGTGGGCCTGGTGCCGCGCGGCGGGACCGCGATGCGGCGGCCCCCCGCCGCGCCGCCAATGATCCGGGTCACCTGCAGCTACCTACAGCAGCCTCGACCAGTAGTCCCAGAACCGCGCCATGATCAGCAGGAACACCGCGGTGAACCAGAGCGCGGCAATCGACCATCGCCATTGGAAGAGCACCCACGCCGGGCCGGTCTGGCGGTCTTGCAGCGCCGGGCGCCACGCGATCGAGGCGACCACCACCAGCAGCGACATGGTGACCGCCCAGACCACCATGCAGTACGGGCACAACGCGTTGATGCGGTACAGGCTCTGGAAGATCAACCAGTGCACGAACACCGCACCGACCGCCACCCCGGCCGTCAGTCCCACCCAATACCATTGCGGCAGAGTCACTTTCGTCAGCGCCAGTAACCCCGTGACGACCACCACGGTGAAGGCCACCAGGCCCAGCAGCGGGTTGGGGAAGCCGAACAGCGACGCCTGCGGCGTGATCATCACCGAGCCGCAGGACAGGATCGGGTTGATGTTGCAGGACGGCACGTACGACGGGTTGAGCAGGATGTCGATCTTCTCGACCGTCAGCGTCATCGACGCCGCCAGGCCGATCAGGCCGGCGATCAGCACCCACCAGGCGCTGAGCGCCGGCACCTGCGGCGCGCGCGACGTATCCGGACTCAGGTCGGCGGCTGCTGTGGACACCGCACCGGTCACATGGCCGCCGGCGCGACCGCGCCGTCGATGCCCGGGATGTTGCCCACGATCTCTTTGATCTTGTTGACCAGCGCGTCGGGCGTCGACGGGTCGTAGTCGTCACCGTTGATTTTGATGGTCGGTGTCGCGTTGATGTGCCCGGCCGCCGCCTCGCCGGTGACCTTTGACAGGTACTTGCCGCTGTTGATGCAGTCCGGCACCTTGCCGGCCGCCCCGGCCTCGCGGGCGAGTTCGATCAATCGCGCGTTGTCGGGGAAGGTCTTGCCGGTTTCGCTCGGCTGAATGTCGGTGCTGAACAGCGCGGAGTGGAAACGCCGGAACGCGTCCTGGGATTCGTCTGCGACGCACAGGGCCGCGGCCCCCGCGCGCGAGGAGTAGTTCTGGTTCCGCGAGCTGTCGAGGATCGACACCATGTTGTAATCGGCGGCGATGGCGCCGAGGTCGATCAGCCGCGAGACCGTCGGCCCGAAGGTGCGCTCGAAGTTGCCGCACGCCGGGCACAGGAAGTCCTCGTAGAACGTCACCACGGCCTTGGGGTTGCTGCTGCCCGGCTGGGTGACCAGCTTGCTCGACGTGACGCGGACCGTGTCGCCGGCGCCGGTGGGGCCGGTCTTCTTGTGGTGCGACGTCACGATGTAGAAGACGAGGGCGACCGCGAAGATCACCACGAATGCGGTGCCGCCGATCTGGACGAGCCGGCTCGACCTACCGCCGGAGGCCGACTTCATGTCGAATCGCGGGGGACGTTTGGGTTTGTCGGCCACGGGTTCCCTGATCTTTCGGTACGAGTTGTCGGTCTGCCCGGCTGCGGACAAAGCGATCGGACAAAGCGCCTCTAGATTACCGGCGGCGGCCGGCCAAGGGATCAGGCCCGGCTCAGGTGGGCGCGCAGCGCCGAAATCAGCTCGCTGGTCGCGACCATGCTGTCACCACCCAGCTGGAACAAATTGGCGAAGCCATGGGTCAGCGAACCCAGGTAGCGCAGGTCCACCGCCACCCCCGCGGCCCGCAGCGCCTCGGCGTAGCTCTCGCCCTCGTCGCGCAGCGGATCGAAGCCGGCGACCGCGATCAGCGCGGGGGCCAGCCCGGTCAGCGATTCGGCCAGCGCCGGGGACACCCGCGGGTCGGTGCGGTCGAGCTCCGAACGCCGCAGATACTGCGATTCGAACCAGTCGATGTCCCGCTTGGTCAGCAGGAAGCCGCGCGAGAACAACGTCAGCGACCGGTTCTTGGCGGTGAAGTCGGTGCGCGGATAGATCAGCCATTGCAGCACCGGCGCCGGGGCGCCCTCGTCGCGCGCCAGCTGGCTGACGACCGCGGCCAGGTTGCCACCGGCGCTGTCACCGCCGACCGCGACCCGTCCCGGCGTCGCGCCGAGTTCGCCGGCGTGCCGGCAGGCCCAGGTGTAGGCCGCATAGGCGTCGTCGATCGCTGCCGGCGCCGGGTGCTCGGGCGCCAGGCGGTAGTCGACCGACAGCACGTGGATGCCGGCGTCACGGCAGGTCAACCGGCACAGGGCGTCGTGCGTGTCCAGGTCGCCGATCGACCAGCCCCCACCGTGATAGAAGACCAGCAGCGGCGCCTCCTCGCCGCCGGCCGGACGGTAGTGCCGCGCCGGGATGTCGCCGGCCGGACCGGGCAGCGACAGCTCGTCGACGTCGACGTGGATCTGGGGGCCGGGGAATCCGACGGTGGACTCGCGCATCTGCGCGCGCGACGCCTGCGGGTCGTCGTCCACGACCAGGCCGTCGATGCCGACGGCGCGCAGGCCCGACAGCATCAGCTGCAGCGTCGGATCCAGCGTGTTGCCGTCGATGATGACCGAACGGCCGCGGACCAGGCCCCGACGGATGGCGGTCGGGATCCACGGGATGACCTTGGCCCCGACGTTGGTGACGGCGCCCTGGATGCGACTGGCGAGCGGCACCGAGGCGCGGGCGGCGCCCACCTCGAGCTCCGGTGCGCCTGACAGAGGCCTGGTCATGGGCAACCCCCTTACAACAACACGTGCTGACGCTCGACGACGAACGGTCATTCGGTTACCGCTACCCATCGCCTCGAGGCTTACCGGCCCCGGCGGCCACCAAACAGGCGGTCGGCGCGGCATTCTGTCACCGGCATATCGACATCGCCACGGCCGCCGATTCCGGTGTGCCGCGGGACTCACTGTACGGGGTGGCGTACTCGGTGCAGAAGGCACGGATAGACACCTGCCCAGGTGTTGATCAGGTTGCATTTTCCGACTCGGTAATATCGTGATCCCCAAGCCGGTGAGCTTTCATCGCACCGCGAGCAACTTCGACGTGTTCGATATCGAACTGAGCGCCTCGAACTCGGCGCCGAACGGCGTTGATCTCTCGCGCGATGACGGAACCCGGCTCGGTGCACAATCTCGAACCTTCAATTTCACAGGCAGGTGAATGAATTGGCCGGCGAGTCGGGCTCCGCCTTACCCTCAATTGCTCTCAACGACGAAAACACGATTCCGGCCCTTGGTCTCGGCGTCGCGGAATTGTCGGACGACGAGACCGAACGCGCGGTGTCGGCGGCGCTGGAAGTGGGCTGCCGGTTGATCGACACCGCCGCGGTCTACGGGAACGAGGCCGCCGTCGGGCGCGCGATCGCCGCGTCCGGCATTCCTCGCGCGGAGCTGTTCGTCACCACCAAGCTGGCCACCGCCGACCAGGGTTTCCAGAAAGCGATGGACGCCTGCAGCGCCAGTCTGGAGCGCCTCGGCCTGGACTACGTCGACCTCTACCTGATCCACTGGCCGGCCGCGGCCCTGGGCACCTACGTGAACTCCTTCGGCGGGATGATTCAATCCCGCGGGAACGGTCAGGCCCGCTCGATCGGCGTCTCGAACTTCACCGACGAGTACCTGACGACGGTCATCGACCTCACGTTCGTCACGCCGGCGGTCAACCAGATCGAGCTGCACCCGCTGCTCAACCAGGCGGCGCTGCGCAAGACCAACGCCGAACACAACGTCCTCACTCAGTCCTACACGCCGCTGGCGTTGGGCAAGCTGAACGACAACCCGACGGTCAATTCGGTCGCCGGCGAGTACGGCAAGACCGCCTCGCAGGTGCTGCTGCGGTGGAACCTGCAGCTGGGCAACGCGGTCGTCTTCCGGTCGGCCAACGCCGAGCACATCGCCTCCAACCTGGACGTGTTCGACTTCGAGCTGGCCGACGAGCACATGGACGCCATCAACGGGCTCAACGACGGCACTCGGCTGCGACCCGACCCCGAGACTTACGAAGGCGCCTAAGCGGGGCTATCCCGTCGGGCAGGTCGTCGCGGCCTGCCGCAGCACGCCGGTCGAGGCCTGGTCCACCGGCAGCGAATAACCCCGTAGCACCGCGATGAACTGCATGGCGTACTGACAGGCGAACGCCGCGTTCGGCGGCATCCACTGCGCCGGTGGTGAATCGCCCTTGTCCTGATTGGCCTGCCCGTCGACGGCCAGCAGGTTGGCCGGATCGTTGGCGAAGCGCAGCCGCTCGGCGGCGGGCCAGCCGCTGGCGCCCATGTCCCAGGCGTAGGCGAGCGGGACGATGTGGTCGATCTGAACGGATTCGCCGACCTTGGGCCCGCGTTGGAACGCGATGGTCTTGTTGGTGTAGGGGTCGTGCAGCGTGCCGGTGGCCACCGCGTCCGGGCACCGCTTGACCGACACGTAGGTCTTGTCCACGAGATCGCGGTTGAGGATGTCGTCGCGGGTGTCACATCCGTTGTGCCCCATCGGGGCATCGTTGTCGTCGTCCCAGGCGTCGCCGAATGCCGACCGCAGGTAGTCATAGCGGTGCTGGCGCAGCGGCACCACGGCGACGCCCGCAAGCACATCGGTGCCGGGCTGCACCGTCGGAACGTCGGCGCGCGCGGCGTATTCGGCCGAATGCCGGGCCGTCGAGGAGCCCACCGTCTGGTAGGCCACCAGCAGCGCGAGCGCCGCCGCCGCGGCCAGCCACAGCAGCACTTTGCGGTTCACGACTTGTCCAGATATTCGATGCGGTCCGTGTCGGTGAATCGCGCCGCCAGCACGGTCAGGCCGGGGTTGGAGCTGTCGTCGGTGTAGGCCTGGACGCAGAAGTCCCGGGCCGCCTCGATGAACTCCTGATGGTCTGCCAACGACAGCAGCCGCAGGGTGATCGCCCTGCCGGACTGGTTGCGGCCCAACACATCTCCCTCCCGGCGTTCCTTGAGGTCGAGGTCGGCCAGGGCGAAACCGTCCAACGTCCCGGCCACCGCTTTCAGCCGCCGGCCGGCCGACGAACCCGGCGCGGACCAGCTGGCGAACAGGCACAGGCTGGGATGGCGGCCGCGGCCGATCCGGCCGCGCAGCTGATGCAGCTGGCTGATGCCGAACCGGTCGGCGTCCATCACCAACATGACGGTGGCGTTGGGGACGTCGACGCCCACCTCGATGACGGTGGTGCACACCAGCACATCGACCTCGCCGGCCCGAAAGGCCGCCATCGCGGCGTCCTTCTCCTCCGCCGAGAGCCGCCCGTGCATCAGGCCCAGCCGCAGGTTGGCCAGCTCCCCCGAGCCCAGCCGGGCATACAGGCCCTCGGCGGTCTCCGGGGCCCTGCCGTTGGGCTCCTGATCGCCCGGGTCGTCGCTCTCGTCGATGCGCGGCGCCACCACGTAGGCCTGGCGTCCGGCGGCGACCTCCTCGGTGATGCGCTGCCACGCCCGGTCCAGCCACGCCGGCTTGTCCTTGACGAAGATGACGTTGCTGGTGATGGGCTGGCGGCCGCGCGGAAGTTCGCGCAGCGTCGAGGTTTCCAGGTCGCCGTAGACGGTGAGCGCGACCGTGCGCGGAATCGGTGTCGCCGTCATCACCAGCAGGTGCGGGGTCACGCCGGGACGGGCCTTGGCGCGCAACTGATCTCGCTGCTCGACGCCGAAGCGGTGCTGTTCGTCGACCACCACCATGCCCAGGTTGTCGAATTCCACCGCGTCCTGCAGCAGCGCGTGGGTGCCGACGACGATGCCGACCTCGCCGCCGGCGATCTCGGCGCGGATCTGCTTCTTCTGCGCGGCGGTCATCGAACCGGTCAGCAGCGCCAGCCGGGTCCCGTTGTCGGCACCGCCGAGCTGGCCCGCCATCGCCAACGGACCGAGCACGTCACGAATCGACCGGAGATGTTGCGCGGCAAGCACTTCCGTCGGCGCCAACAGCGCGCACTGGTAGCCGGCGTCGACCATCTGCAGCATCGCCAGCACCGAGACTATCGTCTTGCCGGACCCCACCTCGCCCTGCAGCAGGCGGTTCAGCGGGCGGGTCGCCGCCAGCTCGTCGGTCAGCACGCCGAGCACCTCGCGCTGCCCCGCGGTCAGCTCGAAGGGCAAGCGCCCCAACAGTTCCGCGACCAAACCGTCCGTGCGCGGCGGCGCCGGCGGGCCCGACTCCGACAGCTCCCCGTGGCGGCGGGCCACCAGCGCCCACTGCAGGCCGACGGCTTCGTCGAAGGTCAGGCGCTCCCGCGCCCGCTGCCGCCGCGGCTCGCTCTCGGCCAGATGGATGTCGCGCAACGCCTCGTCTTCGGAGACCAGGCCGAGTTTTGCGCGCAGGCCCTCCGGCAGCGGATCCGGGACCGGGTCGAGCATGTCGAGCACTTGGCGCACGCACGAAAAGATGTCCCAGCTCTGCACTTTCGTGCTGGCCGGATAGATCGGGAAAAAGTGGCGTTCGTAAGCGTCCAACAGTTCCTCACCGCTGGTCGCGCCCGAGGCCTTGGCGATGTTCTTCAGAGATCGGGTCCCGCGGTTACGCCCATCCGGGGAGTCGAGGATGAGGAACGCCGGGTGGGTCAGCTGCATGACGTTGTTGAAGAACCCTACCTCCCCCGACAGCATCACCTTGGTGCCTTCGGTCAGATCCTTTTTCAGGTAATTCGCGTTGAAGAACGTCGCGGTCACCTTGTTGCGCCCAGCGCCCAGGGTGATGCGGTGGCACAACTTCTTCGGGGTCTTCTTCATCGGGAACGTCTTGGTTTCCGCGATCGTGTCGATGATGGTGATGTGCTCGCCCGTTTCGGGCCGCTCGCCGTCGGCGTCCCACCGCGTCGCGCCCTCGGTGTAGCTGCGCGGGTAGTGGCGCAACAGGTCGTCGACGGTGCGGATGCCGAACACCTCGTCGAGCGATTCGGCGGCCTTGGCGCCCACGACGAAGTCCAGCCGGTCGGTCAGCGACACCATCGCTACTCGACCCCGATCAGCAGCGCGTCACCGTGGTGGCCGGTGCGGTAGATCACCAGTTCGGTCCCGGGATGGTGGTCGTGCATGTGCTCTTCCAGGATGTCGCCGACCGCGCCCGCGTCGCCGTCGGTGTCGACGGCGGCGCCCAGCAGCACCGTGACCAGGTCACCGCCGGAGGCCAGCAGCAGATCGAGCAGGCCGATCGCGGCCCCGACCGCGTCGGCGGCCACGATCAGCACCTCGTCGCCCGCGATGCCCAGGCCGTCGCCGGGGTGGCAGCGCCCCGCCCAGGTCAACGCGCTCTCGGTGGCGATGCGCACCGAGCCGTGCCGCGCCGCACCGGCGGCGCGCGCCATGGTGTAGCCGTCGTCCACCGCCTGCCGGTCGGTCTCGTGCACGGCCAGCGCGGCCAGGCCCTGCACCATCGACCCGGTCGGGATCGGCACCACGTCGATCCCCCACCCGATGGCCGCGGTGCAGCCGGCCACCAGCTCCTCGGCGGCCACATAGCCGTTGGGCAGCACCATCACCTGGGCGGCGCCGGTGTCGACGACGGCCCGCATCAGCTGGTGCGCGCTGATATTGGTGACGGCGTCGTCCGCCGCGGGGTCGCGCTGCAGCACGCAGGCGCCCTCCCCGGCGAACAGGTCGGCCGCGCCGTCGCCGTCGACCACGGCCAGCACGGCGCGCTCCCGCGTCCAGCCGCCGGTGGGCAGCCCGGGAGTACCGGAGCTCAGCGCCGAGATGACGATCCGGCTGAGCCGCCCGGCGGCCAGTCCCGCCTCCACGGCGGCGCCGGCGTCGTCGGTGTGCACGTGGACCGAGTAGGTCCGCTGCGCCGACGACGGGGCGGAGGCGATTCCCACCGAATCACCCAGCTCCCCCAGCCGGTCGCGCAGCGTGTCCGCGGCCGCGGGCTCGCAGCCGTCCAGCCGGTACATCACCTCGAACTGGGGCGCCGGGCGCTGTGCGGCCGCCTCCGGCTGGGGCGCTCGCGGTGACAGCTCGTAGACGGTGCGGGCCGGCGCCTGCCCGGCGATGGTGGAGCGCAACGCGTCCAGCAGCACCAGCAGACCGCGCCCGCCGGCGTCCACGGCACCGGCGTCGGCCAGCACGTCGAGCTGTTCGGGGGTCTTTTCCAGCGCCACCACCGCCGCGTCGCCGGCGGCGATGACCGCAGGCACCAGCCCGTCTCCGGCGCACTGCGCCACCGCACCGGCGGCCGCGCGCAGCACCGACACGATGGTCCCGGGGACCTCCTCCCCGCCCATCGAGCTGATCACCAACTCCACTCCGCGCTGCAGCGCCGCGGCGAGGACGCCGGCGTCGATGTGGGCGAGCTCGCCCCCGGCGTCGGCCGCGGCCGACGCCGTGGCGTCGGCGATGCCGCGCAGGATCTGCGAGAGGATCACCCCGGAATTGCCGCGCGCGCCGTTCAGCGCGCCCGCCGACAGCGCCGCCGCGGTCCGCGCTACGCAGGTCGAGCCGTCGGCGCCGGCGCCCACCTTGGCCTCGGCCAGCGCCGAACGCATGGTGAACAGCATGTTGGCGCCGGTGTCGGAGTCGGCGACGGGGAAGACGTTGAGCCGGTTGATCTCGTCGATGTGCGTGATCAGGTCGCTGACGGCGGTGTGCGCCCAGTCGCGCAGGGTGATCGCGTCGAGGAGACGATCCTGCGACGTGTCAGCGGTGCCCAGGGTGACCCACCTCCTCCGCACGAATTCCGGGGTGGGCGCCAGCGTAGCCGTGCGATGGAGCCGCTGCCTTCAGTTGCTCGGCGCCGTGGCGAAAGCCTGAGCAGCGAGCATCAGATCCATCTGATCGAGGGAGCCCTCGACGCCATTCACCCCCGCAAGGATAAACCGCGCGCGGGCTTAATAGCCCTGCCTGATACCGGGATTGGCCTGCCCCACGAGCATGCGCTGATTGCTGCCGTCGCGGCTCACCCCGTATCGACTCATCTGATAGTTGATCGACGCGCACGCGGCGGCCACCGGATCCCATGCCGAGTTCGACGTGCCCGCCTGGTGAAAAGCCGCGAAGGTATCGGGCATCACCTGCCACGGTCCCCGGGTCGCGTGGAGCGGGCCTCCGTCGAGTTGGGGCGGCCCGTAGGCGTTGCTGTCCGACAGGTTGATGGCGTTCGAGTGGAACTGCGCCTCGTGATCGGCGATGGTCATCATTCCCTCGATCCAACGGCCGCGGGCCGGCGCGTCGGTGATCCCAATCCGGGTGAGCGCCTCTTCGAGGTAGCCGCGCACCGCGTCCGGTCCGTCCGGCCACGCTTCGCGACCGTCGAATGCGACCTCCCGCAGCTGGATCCCGCGGACGGCGACAACCTCTTGCACCGCCGCCCGGCGACCGTCGGGTTGCCACCACGACGCTGCGTTGCCGGCCTGGCCGGCCCACGCCGCTTTCGGTCCCAGCCCGCCACCGCCGGCCGGGGTGTTACCCGAGGTGCCGCCGATGGCGATGCTGCCCAGCGCCGTCACCACCAGATAGGCCGCCGCGACCCGCCGCCACCGTGCTGTTAACCGTCGTACGCCCGCCGGAAAGCCCCGTCGGCTGTCGACGCGGGCGCAACCAGCGGTGTTTTCGGCGCGCGCAACCACTCCGCGCACTCCCCTCAAGCCTGCCGATATTTGCTTCCCAGCCTCATCCGCAGCTCTGCGCGGGCCGGCACCACCGGGAAGAAGACTTCAGCCAAGTCAGCGCACCGTCCGCGCCTGATACGCGACCGCGCCGACCATCGGCGGCGACGCCATCCTAACGGCGGTTCGCCCGCGCAACCCCGATCCGGCCGGTAACTGTGATCGACTCGATGTCGGCGGTGCCAGGGGCTCCAGCACACAGCCGACCTGCCGCGAGCCGGCGAAGCCGGTGGTGACCGTTTTGGTGGTTGCCACCACAGTCGGTATTCTGGTTGAGCCCGGGTGAACCTGGGCTGTCCCGGCCAGATTGCCGGACCCCCGAGATTTGAGGAGCTTGAACAATGGCCGCTGTGTGCGAGATCTGCGGGAAAGGCCCCGGCTTCGGTAAGTCGGTGTCGCACTCCCACCGCCGCACCAGCCGCCGGTGGGACCCGAACGTCCAGACGGTGCACGTCGTCACCCGCCCGGGCGGCAACAAGCAGCGTCTGAACGTCTGCACGTCCTGCATCAAGGCCGGCAAGGTCGTCCGGGGCTAGAGGCCGCAGCTACATCACGATGTGCCCGGCGTCGACGGGCACCGACACGCCCGTCACGTAGCGGGCTTTCGGGCCGGCCAGCCACAGCACCGCCTCCGTCACGTCCTGCGCTTCGACCAGCGGCACGTCCGGCAGCAGCATCTGGGATACCGCGGGGTTCGGGTTCTCCAGCATCCGGTTGACCACGAAGTCGTTGAGGATCATCGGCGTCATGACGCCGGCCGGGTGGATCGAGTTGACCCGAATCTTGTGCGGCGCATAGGCATTCGCGGCCGAACGCATCAACCCCACCACGCCGTGCTTGGATGCGGCGTAGGCGAACATCGCGGAACTGCCGTCGCCGCCCCGGCCGGTCAGACCCTGCGACGAGCTGATCATCACGACCGAGCCGCCCCGTCCCTTGCGGATGATCGACGGCACCGTCGCGAGCAGCGTGTGCCAGACCCCCTTCAGGTTGGTGTCCACGATCGAGTTGAACACCGGCTCGGAGTGGGCGTCGGTGTCACCGATCGCCACCACGCCCGCGTTCGCGATGACGATGTCCACCTCTCCGACGGCGTCGATCCCGCCCTGCACCCCGGCCTCCAGCTGTGCGAGATCGCGCACGTCGGCGACCACGGGCACCGCCTTGCGGCCGGCGGCTTCGACCAGCCGTACCGTCTCCTCGAGATCGTCCTTGGTCCCCAGGGCGTAGGGGATCGCCTCGAGATCGGCGCAGATGTCGACGGCGATGATGTCGGCGCCCCGCTCGGCCAGCGCGACGGCGTGGCTGCGGCCCTGGCCGCGCGCGGCGCCGGTGATCACGGCAACCTTGTCGTCGAATTCACCCATGACTACACCTCCAGTGTCGTGCCGGTCTCGCGCTCGGCGAAGGCCACCAAGCGTCCGGCGGTGTCGTAGTCGCACGCCAGCGCCGTGCGACCGATGAGCACCGGGCCGCCGCGCAGCCCGAACCTGCCGCTGACGCCGACGTAGCTGCCCGGCGGGATCGGCTCGCTGATGCAGTAGAGCGTGGGCGCCGCACCTTCGTCGATGTCGTTGGCCAGCCGGTCGGCCACCAGCTTGACACCCTTGTGGGCCAGCGACATGAGGGGCGAGTCGCCCAGGTTCGACAGGTTGGAGGCCACCCAGCCCGGATGGGTGAGCTGCGTGACGATCGGCGACCCGGCCGCGCGCAGCCTGCGGTCCAGCTCCAGCCCCCACAGCATCACCGCGAGCTTGGACTGCGCGTAGGCGCCCAACCGCGTCCACTTGTGCTGCCGCAGGTGCAGGTCGTCGAGCCGCAGCGTGGCCGACCGGTGCGCGTCGGAGCCGACGTTGATGACCTGCGAGCGCACCTTGCCCAGCAGCAGATTGGTCAGGGCGAAGGGCCCGAGCAGGTTGGTGCCCAGCGTCATCTCGAAGCCGTCGACCGTGTCGGTGCGCCGGTCGGTCAGGGCACCGGCGTTGTTGATCAGGATGTCCACCGGCTCGTGGATTTGGGCGGCGAACGCGCGCACCGACGACAGGTCGGCGAGGTCGAGCTTGACCACGGCAGTCGAGCCGCCAATTTCGGTGGCGCGTTGCTCGCCGAGCTGGGTGTTGCGCACCGCCAGGATCACGTGCGCACCGGCTTTGGCGAGCGCACGCGCGGTGCCGAGCCCGACGCCGTTGGTCGCTCCGGTCACGATCACGCGTTTGCCGGTCAGGTTGCCGAGCCGGCTCGGCGTCCACGGTAAGGTCACGGCGATCCAGAGTAATGGTCGGTTCTATGTAAGTTGGACCGGTTCTGCCAACATTGTTGCGGAACAGAGCGGAAGACTCCCGAGGCGGTTCGACAATGAGTGACAGCGCCACCGAGATCACCAACCTCATCTACACGTATGCGCAGCTTCTCGACGGCGGCGACCTGGACGGGGTGGCCCGGCTCTTCGAGCACGGCCGCATCTGCGGGGTCCAGGACGGCCCGCCCGAGACGGTGTTCGCCGGCTCCGCCCGGGTGCGCGAGATGTATGACATGGCCACGCGGATCTACGAAGACGGCACCCCGAAGACGAAACACAACACCACCAACGTCCAGCTCTACATCGACGAGGTGGCCGGGACCGCGCGGAGCACCTCGTATTACTGCGTCACCCAGGCCACCCCGGAACTGCCGCTGCAGGTCATCGTGACCGGGCATTACCAGGACACGTTCCACCGCGTCGACGGGGCCTGGTGCTTCGACAGCCGCACCATGTTCGTCGACCAGGTCGGCGACGTCAGCCGGCATCTGAAGTTCTGACCCGTGGCATCCGCGCGCGCGTCCGACGGCCCCTTCGTCCCGGCCGCGGTGCTGGCCGACGCGCAGCGCAAGGAAGACCTCACCGATTGGGGTCCCGGCGAATTCGAGGGGCCGCTGGCCGTGTTGCTGGCCGACTATGCCCGCGCCGACCTCAACGCCGTCGGCACGCACATCCTGCGGTCGGGCATCGTGCACAGCCTGCGCATGCGGCTGCGCACCCAGGAGTGGATCCGCCGGCATCAGGAGATCCTCGACGAGCGAGTGGCCGCGCCGATCGTCGTCGTGGGAATGATGCGCAGCGGCACCACGCTGCTGCAGCGGCTGCTGGCCGCGGATCCGCGCTTCGTCTGCGCGTACGGCTGGGAAGTCGTCGAGGCCGCCCCGCGGCTGGACCATCGGTTCACCGGGGCCGCCGATCCGCGCATCGCGATCAGTGAAGCGCGCGAAGCGAAATCGCGCGAACTGGCGCCCGAATTGTTCGCCATCCACCCGATGTACGCGCGGGAGGCCGAGGAGGAGATCGTCTTTCTGGCCGACGCGTTCCTGTCGCACGTCCCGGAGTCGGGCGCGCACCTGCCGCACTACCGGTCCTGGCTCGACGGGCAGGACTTCTCCCCCGCCTACCGCTATCTGCACCGCATGCTGCGGTTCCTGCAGTGGCAGAAGAGGCAGCGTGGCGTGCAGGGCCGACGATGGGTGCTCAAATCGCCTGCGCACCTTGGGTATCTGGACCTACTGCGGGCGCAGTTCCCGGATCTGCACATCGTGCACATGCATCGCGACCCGCGCACCACGATCGCGTCGGGGGCCAGCCTGAATGCGACCCTGCACGCGATGCACGCCGACACCGTCGACGCGGACCGGGTCGGCGCGCAATGGCTGCAGCGGATGGGCTGGACCAATGATCGGGCGATGGCGATCCGCGACGGCTGGACCGATGAGGGTGCGGTGGTCACCGATATCGGATTCGACGAGGCGGTGGCCGACCCGATCGGTCAGGTGGCCCGTGTCTACGACGCCATCGGGCTGGCGCTGACGGCAGACGCCGAGGAGGCGATGCGGCGCTGGCTGGCGCACCGCCCCCCGGAGCTGGCGCGCCCGCCCTACGGGCTGGCGGACTACGGCCTGCGTCCCGAGCAGGTCGACGAGCGATTCGCGTTGTACAACAGGCGTTTTCGACAGCACATCGGAGGAACAGCACATGCCTGACCACCCGGTCGCAACGGCGTCCCAGCACGAACAGGAGCTGGCGGCCCTCGACCTGACCGAGCACCCGACCGTCAGGGCCGCCTACCGACGCGTCGCGCAGACCTGGCTCGGCCGGGCCAAGGCCTCGGACGCGATGCGCGAACGATTCGACGACGCGTTCGCCGAGGTGATGTTCTCGGCGGCGGTGTGGTCGTCCAACCAGGACAAGCTGCGGCCCAAGGTCAGCTGCATCACCCGGCTCGCGCACCCGGTGGACGGCCGCCGCATCCCCGGATCGCGTTGGGGGATCGACAATCCCGACAGCGTGTACCGGGTGATCCCGATCTCGGGCGACGAGCGCTACGAGATCCACGGCCGGGTCGGCGAACACCGGATGACCGAGAACTACTTCACGCTGTGGGACGCGCACATGGCCACCGTCGCGGTGCTCAACGGCCGCACCATGGCGGTCGACTCCGACGGCGGCTACACCATCACCGTCGACTCCGAACCCGCCAACGGCCGGCCCAACCACGTGCAGACCACCGCCGAAGCCCACGAGTTCTACATCCGCGACGTGCTGCTGGACTGGGGCCGCGACGATCCCAATCACATTGAGGTGCAACGGCTCGGCGGCCCGCCGGCTACCCCGGCGCGCACGCTCGACGAGCAGGCCGAGGCCACCGCGGCGATGATGGACTACTTCGCGAACTTCACCGGCAAGCTCAGCCACGGCGTCTACAAGATGCCGGCCAACCACTTCAACCTGGCGTGGTCGGCCGACAAGGTCGGCGCGATGCGCAACCAGGTGTACGTCATGGGCCGGTTCGACCTCGCCCCCGACGAGGCCTTCGTCGTCGACCTGAACGACGGTGGCGCCGAATACTTCACGGTGCCGCTGAGCAACATCTGGGGCACCACGCTCGATCTCGTCGACCGCACCGGCAGCCTCAACAAGTCGCAGTCGGTGGCAGGCGAGGACGGCTCGTACACGTATGTGATCTCGCCCGTCGATCCCGGCGTGGCGAACTGGATCGACTCCGACGGTCTGCGCGAGGCCATCTTGACGCTGCGGATGGCGGAGTTCGGCGAGACCGGTCCCCGCGAAGATCTCGGGGCACGCGGACGGGTGGTCAAACTGGACCGGCTCGACGCCGAGGTGCCGCACCTGCCGCGGGTGAGCGAGCAGCGGCGGGCCACCGAGCTGGCGCGGCGGCGCGAGGCCTATCTGCGTCGCCTGCCGGAAGGGACGATCTGACCATGACGCGCTGGCTGATCACGGGATGCTCCACCGGTTTTGGGCGCGAGATCGCGCGCGCCGCCCTGCACGCCGGCCACAGCGTGGTGGTGACCGCGCGGCGGGCCGAGGCGGTGGCCGACATCGCCGACGAATTCCCCGAGCGCGCGCTTGCCGTGGCCCTGGACGTGACCGAAGCGGACCAGATCGCGGCGGCGGTGGCGGCGGCCGACGCGGCGTTCGGCGGCATCGACGTCCTGGTCAACAACGCCGGCCACGGCTACCTGTCCTCGGTCGAAGAGGGCGAGGACGCAGAGGTTCGAAAGTTGTTCGACGTCAACTACTTCGGTGCCGTCGACATGATCAAGGCGGTGCTGCCGGCCATGCGCGCCCGCGGGTCCGGCCACATCATCAACATCTCCTCGATGACCGGTCTGGTGGCCAACCCGCCCAACGCCTACTACTCGTCGACCAAGTTCGCCCTGGAGGCGGTGACCGAGGCGCTGGCCGCCGAGGTGCGCCCGCTGGGCATCAAGGTGACCGCGATCGAGCCGGGCGCGTTCCGCACCGACTGGGCGACGCGGTCGATGAAGGAATCCGGCAGCCCGATCCCCGACTATGCCGACGTGGCCGCGCGCAAGGACCTGATCAAGCAATTCGCCGAGCACCTGCCCGGCGATCCGAAGAAGGTGGCCGACGCGGTGCTGATGGTGACCACGCTCGACGAACCGCCGCTGCGGCTGTTGCTGGGCCGTGACGTGCTGAAGGCCATGCGGGACAAGATCACTGCGATGTCGGCGTCGATCGAGGAGTGGAAGGCAGTCACGAAGGACGTGAATTTCGCGGACTCGTGATCCCACTCAGTCGCGCACGATGAGGACCGTCTTGCCGGCGCGCCTGCCGCCGTCACGGCTTTCATACGCCTCGCGGCCGTCGTCGAGGCCGAAGGTCTGGGCGATCGCGACGTGCAACCGGTCGCTGTCCACCAGCGCGGCGAGTTCGTCGAGCTGATCGCGATTCGGCGTGACGATGAAGAAGCTTGCGGTGACGCCGAACTCGTCGGCCCTGCCGGCCGGAGGGGGCGCCGACAAGGTGACCAGCCTGCCGCCGCGGCGCAGCACGGCGAACGAGCGCTCCACGGTCTGGCCGCCCACCGTGTCGATGACGACGTCGTAACCGGCGCCGGTGTCGTCGAAAGCCTCGGTGCGCACGTCGATCACGCGCTGCGCGCCGCAGCCGCGCAGCAGATTGGCGGTGTCGCTGCGCACGGTCGCGGTGACCCGCGCGCCCAGCATCGCGGCCAGCTGAACCGTCAACAGGCCCACTCCCCCGGCGCCTCCGGTCACCAGGACGGCCTCTCCCGGCCGCACCGCGGCGTGGTCGACCAACGCCTGCAGTGCGGTCAGGCCGGCCAGCGGCAGCGCGGCGGCCACGGCATGCGACACCGTCGACGGCTTGGTGGCCAGGTCGGCCGCGGGCACGGCGACGAAATCCGCCGCGGCGCCGTCGCGGTCGAATCCGATCAACCCGTACACCTCGGCGCCGGGCGCGAAATCCGTGACGTCGGGGGCAACCGCCTTGACGACGCCCGACACCTCGTGCGACGGGATCACCGGGACGCGGCTGGCCCCGTCGCGGATCCAGGTCTCGTCCCACGTCAACTCGTCGAAGGTGATCCCGGCCGCATGCACGGCCACCAAGGCCTCGCCGGCGGCCGGCACCGGCATCGGCGCCCGTTCGAGCACCAGCTGTTCCGGGCCGCCGCGGCGGTGCGCCCGCAGCGCGGTCATCTCGGTCACGGCAGGCGCCAATCGATCGCGTCGGCGCCCATCCCGGCCAGCAGCTCGTTGGCGCGGCTGAACGGGCGCGAACCGAAGAACCCGCGCGACGCCGACAGCGGCGACGGATGCGGCGACTCGATGGCTACGCAATTACCCTGGGCGAGAATCGGTTTGAGAGTCGAGGCGTCGCGGCCCCACAGGATCGCCACCAGCGGACGTGACCGCTGTGTCAGGGCCCGGATTGCGCATTCGGTCACCGGCTCCCAGCCCTTGCCGCGATGCGAGGCGGGATTACTGGGGCGCACCGTGAGAACCCTGTTCAACAGCAGCACGCCGCGCTGGGCCCAGGGCGTCAGGTCACCGCACGAGGGCGGCGGATGGCCCAGGTCCGCGGTGTACTCCTGGAAGATGTTGGCCAGGCTGCGCGGCAGCGGCCGCACCTCGGGCGCCACCGAAAAGCTCAGCCCCACAGCGTGTCCGGGTGTCGGATACGGGTCCTGCCCGACGATCAGCACCCTGACGTCGTCGAAGGGATAGGTGAAGGCGCGCAACACATTCGGTCCCGCCGGCAGGTACCTGCGCCCGGCCGCGATCTCGGCCCGCAGGAACTGCCCCATCTCGGCCACCTGGTCGGCCACCGGCTGCAGCGCACTCGCCCAGCCCGGCTCGACCAGTTCACCCAACGGACGCGCGGTCATCATCGGCTCTTCGCGATCGCGTAAACGGTCACCGCGTCACCCTAATACGACTGCCAGCCGGCGTAGCCGCTCCACTCCTGATCGTCGACCAGCACCCGGGCCGGCCCGTCCAGAACCCGCCCGATGATGCGCCATCCGGCCGGCGCCGGGCCGGCGAAGCACGCCACCAGCGCATGGTCCTCCCCACCGCCCAGCACCCAATGCCAGGGATCGGCGCCGACGGCGGCCGCGGCGGCGCCGAGCGCGTCGCGGTCGGCGGCCAGCGCGGCCGTGGACAGATCCATGCCGACTCCCGACGCCTCGGCGACGTGGCGCAGGTCGGCGATCAGGCCGTCGGAGACGTCGATCATCGCCTGCGCGCCCCCGGCCGCGGCCACCGCTCCCTGACCGTAGGGCGGCTGCGGCACCGCATGCCGGCGCCGCAGCTCTTCGAAGCCGTCAATGCCGTTGCCCCACAAGTCGAATCCCGCGGCCGAGTGGCCCAGGTCGCCGGCGACGGCGATCAGCGCACCGGGCTTCGCGCCCGAGCGCCGCACCGGTGCGCGCCCCTCCGGGTCGCCCAGCACTGTCACGGAGATGACCCACTGCGGGCAACCGACCAGGTCACCGCCGGCGATGCCGGCACCGATCCGGTCGGCCTCGTCCCACATCCCGTCGACCAGGGCGTCCACCTTCGCCGCCGGAGTGTCGCCGGGGGCGCCGAAGGCGACCACAAACGCCGTCGGCCGCCCGCCCATCGCCTCGATGTCGGCGGCGTTCTGCGCGATCGCCTTGCGCCCGATGTCGTGCGGCGTCGACCAGTCCAGCCGGAAGTGCCGGTCCTGCACCAGCATGTCGGTCGACACCAGCACGCGGCCGTCGCCCGACGTCACCAGCGCCGCATCGTCGCCAGGCCCGAGAGCGACCGCGGCGGGCTGCTCGCGACCCCGGACCAGGCGATCGATCACCGCGAACTCACCGAGTTGCCGCAGCGACTCGCCCGATTCGTCTTGCACGCCACCCACGATAGGGCTCGTGCGGTCGCGCGGACCGCACCGGAGGAACCCCGCGGCTACCCGGGCCGGTATCGGCCCGAGAATAAATTGGCACCCGGGTAAACGAGGGCGATAGTAGTGAGCGAGACAAGGAGGTAGGGGCGGTGACAGCCGAGGCGGACTCCGATGCCGGGCCGCCGCGCGCGCTGATCCTCGTCGCCATCGCGCTGGCGGTCGCGACGATCGGCGTGATCCTGGCCATCGCGGCCACCCGCGAGGCGCCCCCGCGTGCGGTGGCCGTTCCCGCGGTTCCGGCGCCGCAGGCCGACGGCTCCGCGTGCCGGGCGCTGATGGGCGCGCTGCCGCAGCGGCTCGGGGACTACCAGCGCGCGCCCCTCGAGCAGCCGGCCCGCAGGGCGCCGCCGCCTGGCGCAGCGGGCCGGACGGTGAACCGGTGGTGCTGCGCTGCGGGCTGGACCGCCCGGCCGAGTTCGTCCTGGGATCCCCGATCCAGGCCGTCGACCGGGTGCAGTGGTTCCAGGTGCGTGCCGAACAGCAGTCCGCCGGGGACGCGGGCAGATCCACCTGGTACGCGGTGGACCGCGGGACCTATGTGGCGCTCACGCTGCCGGCCGGATCGGGCCCGACGCCGATCCAGCGGTTGTCCGAGGTGATCGACCACAGCATCCCGGCGGCGCCGATCGACCCGGGCCCGCCGAGTTAGCGCAGACCCACGCCGCGCGCCAGCGCGGTCTCGACCATCGTCGCCAGCAGGGTCGCGTAGTCCACGCCGCTGGCCGCCCACATCCTCGGGTACATCGAGATCGTGGTGAATCCCGGCATGGTGTTGATCTCGTTGAGCACCGGCCCGTCCTCGGTGAGGAAGAAGTCCACCCGGGCCAGCCCCTGACAGTCGATGGCCCGGAACGCCCGGACCGCCAATTGGCGCACGGTGTCGGCGATTTCGTCGTCCACCTTGGCGGGCACATCCAATTCGGCCGCGTCGTCAAGGTATTTGGTGGAGAAGTCGTAGAAAGAATCCTCCCGGCCGCGCACCCCGGCCACCCGGATCTCGCCCAGCGTACTGGCTTCCACTGTGCCGTCAGGCATTTCGAGCACGCCGCATTCCAGTTCGCGGCCAACGATGGCCGCCTCGACGATGACCTTGGGGTCGTGACGGCGCGCGGCGGCGATCGCGCCGTCCAGCTGATCCCAGCTCGATACCCGGCTCACGCCGATCGACGAGCCGCCCCGCGCGGGTTTGACGAACACCGGCAGGCCCAGCCGCTCGCACTCCTCGGGCGCCAGCCTCGAGCGCGACGGGCGCAGCACCGCGTAGTCGCCGACCGGCAATCCTTCGGCGGTGAACAGCTTCTTGGTGAACTCTTTGTCCATGCCGGCGGCGCTGGCCAGCACACCGGCCCCCACATACGGCACCCCCGCCAATTCCAGCAGACCCTGGATGGTGCCGTCCTCGCCGTAGGGACCATGCAGCACCGGAAAGATCACGTCGACCGACGCCAGCACCTCACTGGCGCCCGGTGCCAGCGAGACCAGCTCGCCGCCGCGCCGGGGATCGGCCGTCAGCGCCAATTCGGTTCCGGAGTCCGATGTCACCTCGGGCAGTTGGCGGTCGGTGATCGCCAGCGCGGCGGGGTCGCCGTCGGTGAGCACCCACGAACCCTGCGGGGTGATGCCGATCGCGACCACATCGAACCGCTCCGGGTCCAGGTTGCGCAGAATGCTGCCTGCCGAGACGCATGAGATGGCGTGTTCGTTGCTGCGCCCGCCGAACACGACGGCGACGCGCACCCGATCGCCACCCCGCGAGCCGGGGTGCGGCGTCGACCGCTCGCTGGCACTCACAATGTCAAGAGGCTACCGGGTGGCACCCGAACCGGTCGGGTGGCGGGCCTTTGCCTGGCCTTATTCATACGTTCGGCGCCGCTTATTCGGGCTTGGTGCTGCGGCCCAGGAGCAGGGCCATCGCCTCGTCGACCGACAACCCTTTGTGGCACACGCGGTCCACGGCGTCGGTCAGCGGCATCTCGACGTCGTAACTGGCGGCCAGCGCCAGCACCGACTCGCAGGACGTCACCCCCTCGACGACGTGTCCGTCGCCGCCGTCCGGCGTGCCGCCCAACAGGGACTGGATGGTCGCCCCCCGGCCGAGCCGTTCGCCCAGGGAACGGTTGCGCGACCGCGGCGAGCTGCAGGTGGCCACCAGGTCGCCCACCCCGGCCAGCCCGGCCAGCGTCGCGCCCTTGGCGCCGAGCGCAATGCCCAGCCGCATGATCTCGGCCAGGCCGCGGGTGATGATCGCCGCCGTGGTGTTCTCGCCGAGGCCGACGCCGACGGCCATCCCGCACGCCAGGGCGATGACGTTCTTGCAGGCCCCGCCGATCTCGGTGCCGACCACGTCGCTGTTGGTGTACGGGCGGAAGTAGCCGCTGTTCAGCATGCGCTGCAGGGCAACGGCCCGGCCCGAGTCGCTGCACGCTATGACGGTCGCGGCCGGCTGACATGCGGCGATCTCGCTGGCCAGGTTCGGCCCCGAGATCACCGCGATCTGAGAAGGGTCGACGCCGGTGACCGAGACGATGACCTGGCTCATCCGCATCAGCGTGCCCAGCTCGATACCCTTGGCCAGGCTGACCAGGGTCGCGCCCGCGCGAATCAACGGCGCCCAGCGCTCGAGGTTGGCGCGCATCGTCTGCGCCGGCACCCCCAGCAACACCGTCGATGCGTCGCGCAGCGCGTCGGCGGCGTCGGCGGTGGCGCGGATGCCCGGCGGCAGCTCGGTGCCGGGCAGGTAGTCGGGGTTGTACCGGGTGGAGTTGATCTGCTCGGCGAGCTCGGGCCTGCGGGTCCACAGCGTGACCCCGGCCTCCGGTCCCCCCGCGTCGACCAGCACCTTGGCCAGCGCCGTTCCCCACGCCCCGGCACCCATGACCGCGACGGCACCCGCTGATGCGCTGGTCACGTACCACCCCCTGTCCGTGGTCGGTGTTGCTCACGCGGCAGGCGCGGCCGCTACACCCTAGATCAGCGACGGACCGGGCGTCACGCGCGCCGTGGCGCGGCGCTGGCAGGATGACATCTCATGACCGGCATACGGGCCAACGACGCAGGCGACGTGGCGTTGATCATCGCCGTCAAGAGGTTGGCCGCGGCCAAGACCAGGCTGGCCCCGGTCTTCTCGGCGCGCACCCGGGAGAGCGTGGTGCTGGCCATGTTGATGGACACGCTGACCGCCGCCGGACGCGTCCGCTCCCTGGGCTCGATCACCGTGATCACGCCCGACGACGCCGCGGCGGCCGCGGCCACCGAGCTGGGCGCCGACGTGCTGGCCGACCCGACGCCCGAGGGTCACCCGGATCCGCTGAACAACGCCATCGCCACCGCGGAACGCGCGGTGGGCAGTTCGTTCGCCAATGTTGTTGTGCTGCAAGGGGATTTACCCGCACTACAGACTCAGGAGCTGAACGAGGCGATCGCCGCGGCACGCCACCACCGGCGCAGCTTCGTCGCCGACCGGTTGGCGACGGGCACCGCCGCACTGTTCGCGTTCGGCAGCCCGCTCGCCCCCCAGTTCGGCCCCGATTCTTCGGCGCGGCACCGCAGTTCGGGCGCGATCGAGCTGACCGGCGCCTGGCCCGGCCTGCGGTGCGACGTCGACACTCCCACCGACCTGGCCGCCGCCCGCCGCCTCGGCGTGGGCGCGGCGACCGCCCGGGCCATCGCGCCGCACTGATTTCGATCACGCCTGGCAAATCTGTCCGACGGGTGAACGTCGTCCCAACGGCGAATGGATGTCCCCCGAGCGCTAGCAGCACCCGCGCGTGATGAGCAATGATCGCAGGGTGACTGAAATCGAAGCTGAGGCGCGACCCGACGAGAATTTGTGGCATTCGGGCGACTCGGCCGTGGCGGCACCACCGGCTGCGACCCAGGCCGCGCTGACCGATCTGCCGGACGATCGTTACCTCAACCGCGAACTGAGCTGGCTGGACTTCAACGCCCGCGTGCTGGCGCTGGCCGACGACAACTCGTTGCCGCTGCTGGAACGCGCCAAGTTCCTGGCGATCTTCGCCTCCAACCTCGACGAGTTCTATATGGTGCGCGTCGCCGGCCTCAAACGCCGCGACGAGATGGGGCTGTCGGTTCGCTCCGCCGACGGTCTGACGCCGCGCAAGCAGCTCGCCCTCATCGGGGAGCAGACGCAGCGGATCGCGACCCGGCACGCGCGGGTGTTCCTCGATTCGGTGCGGCCTGCGCTGGCCGAGGAAGGCATCCACATCGTCACGTGGGCCGACCTGGAGCAGGCCGAACGCGACGAATTGTCGGCTTATTTCACCGAACAGGTCTTCCCGGTCCTGACCCCGCTGGCCGTCGACCCCGCGCACCCGTTCCCGTTCGTCAGCGGGCTCAGCCTGAACCTGGCGGTCATGGTGCGCCAGCCCGAGGACGGCGGGCAGCACTTCGCGCGAGTCAAGGTGCCCAACAACGTCGATCGCTTCGTCGAACTCGCCGCCATCAACGACGCTGACGGCTCGGGGCGGACCATCGTCCGCTACCTGCCGATGGAAGAGCTGATCGCGGCCTTCCTTCCTCTTCTGTTCCCGGGCATGGACATCGTGGAGCACCACGCTTTCCGCATCACCCGCAACGCCGACATGGAGGTCGAAGAAGACCGCGACGAGGATCTGCTGCAGGCGCTGGAACGGGAACTGGCGCGCCGGCGGTTCGGCCCGCCGGTGCGGCTCGAGATCGCCGACGACATGACCGAGGGCATGCTGGAATTGCTGCTGCGCGAGCTCGACGTGCATCCCGGTGACGTCATCGAAGTGCCGGGCCTGCTCGACCTTTCGTCGCTGTGGCAGATCTACGGCCTGGACCGGCCCGCGCTCAAAGACCCGGCGTTCGTGCCGGACACCCACCCCGCGTTCGCCGACCGCGAATCTCCCAAGAGCATCTTCGCGACGCTGCGCGAGGGCGACGTCCTGGTGCACCACCCGTACGATTCGTTCTCCACCAGCGTGCAGCGCTTCATTCAGCAGGCCGCCGCGGACCCCAACGTGCTGGCGATCAAACAGACGCTGTACCGCACCTCCGGTGACTCGCCGATCGTGCGGGCGCTGATCGAAGCGGCCGAGGCCGGAAAGCAGGCCGTGGCGCTCGTCGAGATCAAGGCGCGCTTCGACGAACAGGCCAACATCCGGTGGGCGCGCGCACTCGAGCAGGCGGGCGTGCATGTGGTCTACGGGCTCGTCGGCCTCAAGACGCACTGCAAGACCTGCCTGGTGGTGCGCCGCGAGGGTTCGGCGATCCGGCGCTACTGCCACATCGGAACGGGCAATTACAACAGCAAGACCGCCCGCCTCTATGAGGATGTCGGCCTGCTGACGGCGAGCCCCGACATCGGCGCGGACCTCACCGATTTGTTCAATTCGCTTACCGGCTATTCGCGTAAGGTCTCCTATCGCAATCTGCTGGTGGCGCCGCACGGAATTCGCTCGGGCATCATCGAACGCGTCGAACGCGAGATCGAAGCGCACCGCGAACGCGGCAACGGGCGCATCCGCATGAAGATGAATGCGCTCGTCGACGAGCAGGTGATCGACGCGCTGTATCGGGCCTCGCAGGCGGGGGTGCGGGTCGAGGTCGTGGTGCGCGGCATCTGCGCGCTGCGCCCGGGCGCCGAGGGTTTCTCCGAAAACATTTTCGTCCGCTCAATTCTCGGCCGCTTCTTGGAGCACTCGCGGATCATCCATTTCCGCAACATCAACGAGTTCTGGATCGGCAGCGCTGACATGATGCATCGCAACCTCGATCGGCGGGTGGAAGTCCTGGCTCAGGTCAAGGACCCCAAGCTCACCGCGCAGCTCGACGAATTGTTCGAATCCGCACTGGATCCGTCCACGCGGTGCTGGGAACTGGGGCCCGACGGGCAGTGGACCCCGTCGCCACAGGAGGGCCATACCGTGCGTGACCACCAAGTATCGTTGATGGAGCGCCATCGCAGTCCTTAGCTCTGTGCGTGACTTCCGGTTGTTTCTCCGGGCCGCGGCGTGCTCAAGCGTGCGGCCCTGAGGTGAATTGATCTGCAGGAGTTGAGGTGCCGACCCAGAATTCGTCCACCCCTCGGCGCTCTGGAAGCCGAGTCGTCTATGCCGCCGGCGCGGTGCTGTGGCGACCGGGCCATGCTGACGCGGACGACAACGACGTCGAGATCGCCGTGATTCATCGCCCCCGCTATGACGACTGGTCACTGCCCAAAGGCAAGGTGGACCCCGGCGAGACGGCCCCGGTGGCCGCCGTGCGCGAGGTGCACGAGGAGACGGGCCAGCGCGCGATCCTGGGCAGGCGGCTCGACGTGGTGAGCTATCCAATCGACCAGGGCGTCAAAAAGGTCTACTACTGGGCGGCCCGCGCCACCGGCGGCGAATTCGTGCCGGGCAACGAGGTGGACCGGTTGCTCTGGCTTCCGCTGGCCGAGGCGATGCAGCGGCTCGACTACGCGCAGGATCGAAAAGTGTTGCGCCACTTCAACAAAAAACCCGCCGACACACAAACCGTGTTGGTGGTCCGGCACGGCACCGCCGGCCGCAAATCCCGTTTCTCCGGCGACGACGCCAAGCGACCGCTGGACAAGCGCGGACGCGCACAGGCCGAGGCGCTGGTTCCACAGCTGCTGGCCTTCGGTGCATCACAGGTCTACGCGGCCGACCGAGTCCGCTGCCACCAGACCGTGGAACCGCTTGCCGCGGATTTGGGAGTGCCCGTGCACAACGAGCCCGCCCTCACCGAAGAGGCCTATGCCAAGAACGCGAAACGCGCACGCCATCGAATGCTGGACATCGCCGAGCAGCACGGCACACCGGTTGTCTGCACGCAGGGCAAGGTGATTCCGGACCTGATCGCGTGGTGGTGTGAGCGCGATGGCGTGCGACCCGACAAGTCGCGCAACCACAAGGGCAGCACCTGGGTGCTGTCGCTGTTAGACGGACGATTGGTGGCCGCCGACCACATCGGCGGTGCGCTGGCCGCCAACGTCCGGGCCTAGCGTGATTGCGGTGGCCCGCCGCAAGCGCACGAATACCCTTCGGGGGCACCGCTGCCGCCCGAAGGGTATTCGTGTCTAGAGCTTGACTCCGCTTACTTGCGACCGCGACGCGCGGTCGTCTTCTTGGCGGGAGCCTTGCGGGCCGGAGCCTTGCTCGCGGCCTTCTTGGCCGGAGCCTTGGTCGCGGCCTTCTTGGCCGGAGCCTTCTTGACCGCGGCCTTCTTGGCCGGGGCCTTGGTCGCGGCCTTGCGCACCGGAGCCTTGGTCGCCGCCTTCTTGGCCGGAGCCTTGGTCGCGGCCTTGCGCACCGGAGCCTTCTTCGCCGCAGTCTTCTTGGCGGGAGCCTTCTTGGCCGCGGCCTTCTTGGCCGGAGCCTTCTTGGCGGCCGTCTTCTTGGCCGCACCACTACCCGCTACCACACCGCGCTTGACGGCCGGGCCGTCCGACGGGAGGCGCTGTGCGCCAGACACAACCGCTTTGAACTGAGCACCGGGGCGGAACGCCGGGACGGACGTCGGCTTCACCTTCACCGTCTCACCGGTCCGCGGGTTGCGGGCCACCCGCGCTGCGCGGCGCCGCTGTTCGAACACACCGAACCCGGTGATAGTGACGCTGTCGCCCTTGTGTACCGCACGCACAATGGTGTCGACAACATTCTCGACCGCAGCGGTCGCCTGTCGACGGTCCGTGTTCAATTTAGTTGTGAGCACATCAATGAGCTCTGCCTTGTTCATCAATCCCTCCGACACTAGTGGTCCTCGATTTGAACCGACTAGTGGACACGGTAAACCCTCACCCAGCAAATTTCCAAGAGCCACGCGCAATTTCAGGGCAAGGCGTCCGCAGATTTCGCAATCTGGTTGCCGCCCTTGACCGGTGGTGGTGTTAAAAATCGGCTCGGTTTAGTTAGCCGGTCAAGCAGAAAATCGGCGCCGGCCGACCACTCAGGAGGTGGGCAGAGTGCGCGGTTTCCAGTCCGGATACTCGATCTCGAATGCCTCGATTTTATCGAGTTTCCGCAGCGTAAGGGCTATATCGTCGAGTCCCTCGAGTAGCCGCCATGCGGTGTGGTCGTCAATCTTGAACGGCAGCACCGTCGTTCCCGCGGTGATATTTCGATCTTGAAGATTGACAGTGATTTCCAAGCCCGGGCTCTGCTCGATGAGCTTCCAGAGCAGCTCCACACCGTCCTGAGAAACTTCGGCCGCCAGCAGCCCCGCCTTGCCGGCGTTGCCCCGGAAAATGTCACCGAATCGAGACGAGATGACCACCCGGAACCCGTAGTCCATCAGTGCCCACACCGCATGCTCACGCGAGGAGCCGGTCCCGAAATCGGGCCCCGCGACGAGCACTGACCCCCGGTCAAAGGGGCTGAGGTTGAGCACGAATGACGGATCCGACCGCCAGCTGGCGAACAAGCCGTCCTCGAAACCGGTTCGGGTGACACGCTTCAAATACACCGCCGGAATGATCTGATCGGTGTCGACATTGGACCGCCGCAGCGGCACACCGATACCGGTGTGGGTGCGAAATGCTTCCATGCTCATCCCTTCACGAGTGGAATACGTCAGCTCAAATCGGCAGGAGCGGACAATGTGCCGCGAACGGCTGTCGCCGCCGCAACGGCCGGAGACACCAAATGCGTGCGGCCACCTTTACCCTGGCGCCCTTCGAAGTTGCGGTTGGACGTCGCCGCGCATCGCTCCCCCGGCGCAAGCTGGTCGGGATTCATCCCCAGGCACATTGAGCAGCCCGCTTGCCGCCATTCGGCGCCCGCGGACGTGAAAACCTCACCCAGCCCTTCGGCTTCGGCCTGCGCGCGCACCCGCATCGAGCCCGGCACCACCAGCATCCGCACCCCGGGCGCGAGCTTGCGGCCGCGCAGCACGTCGGCGACGACGCGCAGATCTTCGATACGACCGTTGGTACAAGAGCCCACGAACACCGTGTCAACGGCGATGTCACGCATCGGCGTGCCCGGTCGAAGGTCCATATACGCCAACGCTTTCTCAGCGGCCTGACGCTGCGCGTCGTCGGTCATCAACTCGGGATCGGGCACCGCGTCGGCCAGCGGAACGCCCTGGCCGGGGTTGGTGCCCCACGTCACAAACGGGCTGAGCGACGCGGCGTCGAGGTAGACCTCGGTGTCGAATTCGGCCCCGGGGTCGGTGTGCAACTGTTGCCAATAGCTCATCGCCGCATCCCATTGCGCCCCCTGCGGAGCGTGCGGGCGACCGCGCAGGAACTCGAACGTGGTTTCGTCCGGAGCCACCATGCCCGCCCGGGCACCGGCCTCGATGCTCATATTGCACACCGTCATCCGGCCTTCCATCGACAGCGATTCGATGGCGCTGCCGCGATATTCGATGACGTGGCCCTGCCCGCCACCGGTACCGATCTTGGCGATCAGTGCGAGAATGATGTCCTTGGCCGTCACGCCCGCGGGCAGCTGCCCGTCGACATTGACCGCCATCGTCTTGAACGGCCGCAGCGGAAGCGTCTGGGTGGCCAGCACGTGTTCGACCTCGGAGGTGCCAATTCCCATGGCCAGCGCGCCGAATGCCCCGTGCGTCGAGGTGTGACTATCCCCACAGACGACGGTCATTCCGGGCTGGGTGAGGCCCAGCTGCGGCCCGACCACGTGCACGATGCCCTGCTCCACGTCGCCCATTGGATATAGCCGCACACCGAATTCGGCACAATTTCGCCGCAATGTCTCGACCTGGGTCCGTGACACCGGATCGGCGATCGGCTTGTCGATATCGGTGGTCGGAACGTTGTGATCCTCGGTGGCCAACGTCAAATCGGGGCGCCGCACCGGCCGGCCGGCGAGGCGCAGGCCGTCGAAAGCCTGCGGGCTGGTGACCTCGTGCACCAGATGCAGATCGATGTAGATCAGGTCCGGCTCGCTGGCCCCACCGGACACCACAACGTGGTCATCCCAAACTTTTTCGGCCAGAGTGCGCGGTTTGGCGGCGGCCCCCGCCGCCCCTCGGTCGATTCCCATTCGAACTCGCCTCAATTCGCCTCGTTAGCGGCTCGTCGATCATTCGGGCTGTGATCTCAGAATGCGAGACGCTAGTATCTCCTTGTGAGACAGCATAGCGGCATCGGCGTCCTGGACAAAGCCGTGGGTATCCTCCACACGATCTCCCAATCACCCTGTGGGTTGGCCGAACTGTGTGAGCGCACCTCGTTGCCGCGCGCCACGGCGTACCGGCTGGCCGCCGCCCTCGAAGTGCACCGCCTGCTGGCGCGCGACGACGAAGGACGCTGGTGCCTCGGTCCGGCCGTCAGTGAACTGGCGGCCCACGTCAACGATCCGCTGCTGGCCGCCAGCGCCGCGGTACTGCCGCTGTTGCGCGAAACCACCGGGGAGAGCGTGCAGCTGTATCGCCGCGAGGGCACCGACCGCGTCTGCGTGGCCGCGCTGGAACCCGCTGCGGGCCTTCGCGATACGGTGCCGATCGGGGCGCGATTGCCGATGACGGCCGGGTCGGGCGCCAAAGTGCTGCTGGCCCATAGCGACGCGGCCACCCAGAAGGCCGTGCTTGCGACGGCGAAATTCACCGAACGAACCCTGGCCGAAGTGCGGCGGCGGGGCTGGGCCCAGAGCGTGGCCGAGCGCGAGCCGGGCGTGGCGAGTGTGTCCGCGCCGGTGCGCGATGGTCGCGGTGGCGTCGTCGCGGCCATCTCGGTCTCCGGTCCCATCGATCGGATCGGCCGGCGCCCCGGGGCGCGCTGGGCCGCCGACCTGTTGTCGGCCGCCGAGGCAATCACCCGTCGCCTCTGAGCCACCAGCGCACCGGGGATCGCAGGCGGCCTGACAGACTGACCGGCATGGGAACCAATCAGCGCGCGAGCATCGTCATGTCCGAAGACGAGGTCGCCGATTTCGTCGTGAAAAGCCGCACCGGCACGCTGGCCACCATCGGCGCCGACGGCCAGCCACACCTGACCGCCATGTGGTACGCCGTCGTCGACGGCGAGATCTGGCTGGAGACCAAGGCCAAGTCGCAGAAGGCGGTCAACCTCAAGCGCGATCCGCGGGTGAGCTTCCTGATCGAGGACGGCCACACCTACGACACACTGCGCGGGGTGTCCTTCGAGGGCGTCGCCGAAATCGTCGACGACCCCGACGTCTCACACCGCGTGGGCGTCAGCGTGTGGGAGCGCTACACCGGTCCCTACAGCGACGACATGAAGCCGTTCGTCGAGCAGATGATGAACAAGCGGGTCTGCGTTCGCATCGTCGCCCGTCGGGCTCGTTCGTGGGATCACCGCAAACTCGGCTTGCCGGCCATGCCGGTGGGTGGATCGACAGCACCGGCGGTCCTGGGGACCGGCCAGTAGCTGCGATATCTTGTAGCCCCGATGGGATTCGAACCCACGCTACCGCCGTGAGAGGGCGGCGTCCTAGGCCGCTAGACGACGGGGCCAGAAACGATCCGAGCAGTCAGCATAGCTCACCCCGCTAAGCCCACCTAATCGCTTGAGGCGGGGAGCTTTAGCGAGAGTTTTGCTGGGGTACCAGGACTCGAACCTAGAATGGCTGAACCAGAATCAGCTGTGTTGCCAATTACACCATACCCCATTGGCTTGCCTAAAACCGCTGGTCAGCGTCGATTGCGGGCTTCATGAGCTCTTTGGAGTCCGCCGCCGCCAGCCGTTGTCGGCCTTTCCTAAACCGCAGTGCAGACTACCAAAGTCTCGGCGGACACTTCGCACGCGTGGCCCCGGCCGCTCACGCGTGGGGCCGCCCGGCCGTCTCGCGCGCGGCCCGCAGCCGCGCCATGCTGCGGTCACGTCCCAGCAGCTCCAGCGACTCGAACAACGGCGGGCTGATGGTGGTCCCGGTGGCGCCCACCCTGATCGGGCCGAACGCCTTGCGCGGTTTGAGGCCCAGGTTGTCGATCAGCGCGGCCTTGAGCGCGGCTTCGATCCGCGGCGCCGTCCAGTCCGTCACGGCGTCCAGCGCGGGCAGCGCCGCGTCCAGGACCGCGGCGCCGTCGGCTCCCAGCTCCTTGGCGGCGGCCTTGGGGTCGAGCGCGTATTCGTCGTCGTTGAGGAACTTCAGCAGGTCCCACGCGTCGCCGAGCACCACGATCCGGGTCTGTACCAAATCCGCGGCGGTGGCAAATTCGGCGTCGTCCAGTGCGAGACGATGGCCGTGCGCGTCCAGGTAGGCGCGCAGCCTGGAGGTGAAGTCCTCGGCCGCCAGCATCCGGATGTGCTCGGCGTTGAGCGCGTCGGCCTTTTTCTGGTCGAAGCGGGCGGGATTGGAGTTGACGTTGGCCACGTCGAACGCGGCCACCATCTCGTCGAGGCTGAACACGTCGTGATCGTCGGCGATGGCCCAGCCGAGCAACGCGAGATAGTTGAGCAGCCCTTCGGGGATGAAACCGCGGTCGCGATGGGCGAACAGGTTCGACTGCGGGTCGCGCTTGGAGAGTTTTTTGGTTCCCTCCCCCAATACCGTTGGCAGGTGCGCGAACTGAGGGGTCCACTCGGCCACGCCGATGCGGATCAGCGCCTGGTACAGCGCCAGCTGGCGCGGGGTCGACGGCAGCAGGTCCTCGCCGCGCAGCACGTGGGTGATCTTCATCAGCGCGTCGTCGCACGGGTTCACCAAGGTGTACAACGGATCTCCGTTGGCGCGGGTCAGCGCGAAATCCGGCACCGAGCCGGCCGCGAAGCTGGTGGTGCCGCGAACCAGGTCGTCCCAGGCGAGGTCTTCGTCGGGCATGCGCAGCCGCACCACGGGCTTGCGGCCCTCCGCCAGGAACGCAGCGCGCTGGGAATCGGTCAGCTGCCGGTCGAAATTGTCGTAGCCCAGCTTGGGATTACGGCCCGCGGCGACGTGCCGCGCCTCGACCTCCTCGGGCGTGGAGAACGCGTAGTAGGCCTCGCCCGCTTCGAGCAGTCTGGCCACCACGTCGTGATAAATCTCACTGCGCTGCGACTGACGGTACGGGCCGTAGGGTCCACCGACCTCGGGCCCCTCGTCCCAATCAAGGCCGAGCCAACGCAGCGCGTCCAGCAGCGCCAGGTAGCTCTCCTCGCTGTCGCGCTGCGCATCAGTGTCCTCGATGCGAAACACGAAGGTGCCCCCGGTGTGTCGGGCGTACGCCCAATTGAACAGCGCCGTGCGGACCATTCCGACGTGCGGGGTTCCAGTGGGCGAGGGACAGAATCGGACCCGGACTTGTGCTGGTGCAGTCACGATTTTCCTTTGCGGACCACGGGATTGGTGAGCGTGCCGATGCCCTCGATGGTGATGGAGACGGTGTCGCCGTCCTCGATGGGGCCGACGCCCGCCGGCGTGCCGGTGAGGATGATGTCGCCGGGCAGCAGGGTCATCACCGCCGAGATCCACTCGACTATCGATCCGATGTCGTGGATCAGCAGCGAGGTGCGGCTGTGCTGCTTGACGTCGCCGTTGACCTCGGTGCGCAATTCCAGATCGCCGGGATCCAGCGGTGTGAGGTCGGTGACGATCCACGGGCCGACGGGGCAAAAGGTGTCATGCCCCTTGGCCCTGGTCCACTGCCCGTCGGCTTTTTGTTGATCGCGTGCCGAAACGTCGTTGCCGATGGTGTAACCGAGGATGTTCTCCGCCGCCTGGGCCGCTGAGACGTCCTTGCAGGGCCGGCCGATGACCACCCCCAGCTCGCCCTCGAAGTGCACCGGTGATGCGTTGGCCGGCAACCGAATCGGCACGTTCGGCCCGATGATCGCGGTGTTGGGCTTGAGGAAGATCACCGGATCCACCGGCGCGGGCCCGGTCATGTCCTTCATCTCGGCGATGTGGTCGGCGTAGTTCTTGCCGACGCACACCACCTTGCTGGCCAGTATCGGGGCGAGCAGCCGGACGTCCGCCAACGGCCATGAACGGCCGGTGAAGTTCGGCGTGCCGAATGGATGTTCGGCGATCTCGCGCGCGATCATCTGGGCTGGGTCGTTGAGGTCACCTTCGATACTGACGAAGGCGACACCGTCCGGGCTGGCGATTCGACCAAGGCGCATTCGGTTGAGCCTAGTGACGGTCGCGAGCGCGGCGAAGCCGGGCGTGGCGGGCCGTGACCGAGCGGGGCGGAATCGGGGGCGGCAATGACGGGTAACGGCACTAGTCCTGCCCCTAAATTTCCCGCCGGTGTGCAAGCATGGGGAATGCAGTCCGATCCGGCCGCGACGCCCGAAGTCGGCGCGGGCGCCCGCTGGTCGATCATGATCGTTTCGCTGCTGGCGACGGCCAGTTCGTTCCTCTTCATCAACGGCGTCGCGTTCCTGATCCCGTCGCTGCAGGGCGCGCGCGGAATCCGGCTCGACGAGGCCGGTCTGCTGGCCTCGATGCCCAGCTGGGGCATGGTGGTCACGCTGGTGCTCTGGGGATACGTGCTCGACCGGGTCGGCGAGCGGGTGGTGATGACCACGGGCTCGGCGCTCACCGCGATCGCCGCCTACGCGGCGGCGACAGCGCATTCGATGGTGATGATCGCCGTGTACCTGTTCCTCGGCGGTATGGCCGCCGCCAGTTGCAACACGGCCGGCGGGCGGCTGGTGTCCGCGTGGTTCCCACCACATCAGCGCGGGCTGGCCATGGGCATCCGCCAAACCGCGCAACCGCTGGGAATCGCCTTGGGCGCGATGATAATTCCCGAGCTCGCCGAGCACGGGCCCCGGGCCGGCCTCCGGTTCACCGCGCTGGCGTGCGTGTTCGGTGCGGTAGTGAGCGTCATCGGAATCGTCGACCCGCCGCGCAAACCCCGCGCCAGCGCGAGCAATCAGGAACTCGCCAGCCCGTATCGAGGGTCGTTGACGCTATGGCGAATTCACGCGGTGGCGGGCCTGATGATGATGCCGCAAACGGTCACGGTGACGTTCATGCTGGTGTGGCTGATCAAGAACCTGCACTGGTCGGTCGCGGCCGCCGGCGCGTTGGTCACCCTGTCGCAGCTGCTCGGCGCGGTCGGCCGCGTGGCGGTGGGCCGCTGGTCCGATCGACTGGGCTCTCGCATGCGGCCGGTGCGCTACATCGCGGCCGCCGCCGTGCTGGTCCTGGTGCTGCTGGCGTGGGCCGACTACATGAATTCCCGGTGGCAGGCGGGGCTGATGGTCGCCGTCTCGGTGATCGCGGTGCTCGACAACGGGCTTGAGGCCACGGCCATCACCGAATTCGCCGGCCCGTACTGGAGCGGGCGCGCCCTGGGCATCCAGAACACGACCCAGCGGATGATGGCCGCCGCCGGCCCACCACTGTTCGGTGCGCTGATCTCGGCCGCGAAATACCCACCGGCATGGATGTTGTGCGCGTTGTTCCCCCTGGCGGCGGTGCCGCTGGTGCCCACGCGGTTGGTGCCGCCCGGACTGGAGACTAGAGCCCGGCAGCAATCCGTTCGCCGACTTCGGTGGTGGCGCGCCGTTCGTCCCCACGCGTTGCCAGGTACTGTTCGACGGCCCGGTCCACCCGCGTAGCGGCGTCGTCCTCGCCGAGATGGGCGAGCAGCAGCGCCACCGACATGATGGCGGCGGTCGGATCGGCGATGCCCTGGCCGGCGATGTCCGGCGCGCTGCCGTGAACGGGCTCGAACATCGAGGGATTGGTCCGGGTGCCGTCGATATTTCCGCTGGCCGCCAAGCCAATTCCGCCGCACACCGCCGCCGACAGGTCGGTGATGATGTCGCCGAACAGGTTGTCGGTGACGATCACGTCGAACCGGCCGGGGTCGGTGACCATGAAAATGGTCGCGGCGTCGATGTGTTGGTACGCCACCTCGACGTCGGGATAGTCGCGTCCGACCTCGGCCACGATGCGCGACCAGAGCCGGCCGGCGAAGGTCAGCACGTTGGTTTTGTGCACCAGCGTCAAGTGCTTTCGGCGCCGCTGGGCCCGCTCGAACGCGTCGACCACCACCCGGCGCACACCGAAAGCCGTGTTCTGGCTGACCTCGGTGGCGACTTCGTTGGGCGTTCCGACGCGGATGGCGCCGCCGGTGCCGGTGTAGGGCCCTTCGGTTCCCTCGCGCACCACCACGAAGTCGATGTCGGGGTTGCCGGCCAGCGGGCTGTTCACTCCCGGATACAGCCGGCCGGGCCGCAGGTTGATGTGATGGTCCAGCTCGAAACGCAGGCGCAGCAACAACCCTCGCTCCAGCACGCCGCTGGGCACCGACGGGTCACCGATGGCGCCGAGCAGGATGGCGTCGTGCGCGCGCAGCTCGTCGACGACCGAGTCCGGCAGCAGCTCGCCGGTGGCGTGGTAGCGCCGCGCGCCCAGGTCGTACCTGGTCTTGTCCACCCCGGGCAGCACCGTGTCCAGGACTTTGACGGCCTCGGCCACTACCTCTGGGCCGATGCCGTCACCCTCGATGATCGCCAGCTTCACGACAGGTCAACCACCTCAAGCTTGTTGGCGCCCACGGCCGCGCCGATTTCGGCCCGCACGTCGCCCGGCACGTCGCGGTCCAGGCGCAGCAGGATCGTCGCGCCCGGCCCCTCGGCGTCCTCGGAGAGTTGCGCGGCTTCGATGTTCACCCCGGCCGAACCCAGCAGGGTGCCGATCTTGCCCAGCGCGCCGGGCGCATCGACGTAGTTGATCACCAGGTTGGTGCCCCGCGCGCGCAGATCGAAGTTGCGCCCGTTGATCTGCACGATCTTCTCCACCAGCTGCGGGCCGGACAATGTGCCGGCGACGTTGACGACGGTGCCGTCGTGCGCAACCGCGCGGACGTCGACCACGCTGCGATGGTTCGGGCTTTCCGACGCGGTGCCGATTTCGGCGGTGATGCCGCGCTCTTCGGCCAGCGCCGGGGCGTTGACGAACGTCACCGGCCCCTCGACGACGGCGGAGAACAGCCCGCGTAGTGCCGAAAGTTTAAGCACCTCAACATCTTCGGAGGCGAGCTCGCCGCGCACCTGCACCGACAGGGACACCGGCGGGCCGTCGGACAGCGTGGCGGCCAGCACCCCGAGCTTGCGCACCAGGTCCAGCCACGGCGCCACCTCCTCGTTGACCACCCCGCCGCCGACGTTGACCGCGTCGGGTACGAATTCCCCGGCCAGAGCGAGCTTCACGCTCGCCGCGACGTCGGTGCCGGCCCGGTCCTGTGCCTCTTCGGTCGATGCGCCCAGGTGCGGCGTGACCACCACCTGCGGCAGCTCGAACAACGGGCTGTCGGTGCACGGCTCCTTGGAGAAGACGTCCAGGCCGGCCGCGCGGACGTGGCCGCTGCGCACCGCGTCGGCCAGCGCGGCCTCGTCCACCAGGCCACCGCGGGCGGCGTTGACGATGATGACGCCCGGCTTGGTCTTGGCCAGCGCGTCCTTGTCGATCAGGCCCGCCGTCTCGGGCGTCTTCGGCAGGTGCACCGAGATGAAGTCGGCGCGGCCCAACAGTTCGTCCAGCGTCAGCAGTTCGATGCCCAGCTGCGCGGCGCGGGCCGGCGACACGTAGGGGTCGTAGGCGACCAGGTGGGTGCCGAAGGCGCTGAGCCGCTGGGCAACCAGCTGCCCGATCCGGCCCAGGCCCACCACGCCGACCGTCTTGCCGAAGATCTCGGTGCCCGAGAAGGACGACCGCTTCCAGGCGTGCTCGCGCAGCGAGGCGTCGGCGGCCGGCACCTGGCGGGCCGCGGACAGCAGCAGCGCCAGCGCGTGCTCGGCGGCGCTGTGGATGTTCGACGTCGGCGCGTTGACCACCAGCACGCCGCGCTCGGTGGCGGCGTCGACGTCCACGTTGTCCAGGCCCACCCCGGCGCGGGCGACGATCTTCAGCTTGGGGGCAGCCGCCAGCACCTCCGCGTCGACCGTGGTGGCCGAACGCACCAGCAGCGCGTCGGCCTCCGGCACGGCCGCCAGCAGCTTCTCCCGATCCGGGCCGTCCACCCAGCGCACCTCGACCTGGTCGCCCAGGGCGGCGACGGTGGATTCGGCGAGCTTGTCGGCAATGAGTACAACAGGCAGATTCACCCGGCCAGCCTATCGGCTGTAATTGACGCGTGGACGTCACCATCGTCGGCAGCGGACCCAACGGGTTGACGGCAGCCGTAATCTGCGCCCGGGCCGGCCTGAAAGTGCAGGTCGTCGAAGCTCAACCGACGTTTGGCGGGGGTGCGCGCACCGCGGCCGACCCAGACTCCGCGGGAGTCGTGCACGACATCTGCTCCGCGGTGCACCCGTTGGCGCTGGCGTCGCCGTTCTTCAAGGAATTCGACCTGCCCGCCCGCGGCGTCCGGCTGGCGGTGCCCGAGATCTCGTACGCCAACCCGTTGCCCGGGCGCCCCGCGGCCATCGCCTACCGCGACCTGGACCGCACCTGCGCCGAACTCGAGCACGGCGCGTCCTTCAAGCGCCTGCTCGGCCCGCTGGTCGAACGTTCCGACGACGTGGTGGCCCTGCTGCTGGGCGACAAACGGTCGGTGCCGAAGTCGCTGCCGTCCGCGCTGCAGCTGGGGCTGCGGATGCTGGCCCAAGGCACCCCGGCGTGGGGGACGCTGACCGGCGAGGACGCCCGCGCCCTGTTCACCGGCGTTGCCGCGCATATCATTTCGCGGATGCCGTCGCTGACCGCGGCCGGTGCCGGGTTGATGCTGGCCACCCTCGCGCATTCGGTCGGCTGGCCGATTCCGGTGGGCGGCAGCCAGGCGATCACCGACGCCCTGATCGCCGATCTGCGCGCGCACGGTGGCGAGCTCACGGCGGGCACCGAGGTGACGTCCCCTCCCGGCCCCCCGGGCTCTGTCGTCGCCTACGACACCGCGCCGACCACGCTGCTGCGCATCTACGGCGACGCGTTACCCGCGCGCTACGCGAAGGCGTTGCGGCGCTATACCTTTGGCCCCGGCGTGGCCAAGGTCGACTTCGTGCTGGGCGACGAGATCCCGTGGTCGGATCCCCGGCTGCGGCAGGCCCCCACCCTGCATCTGGGCGGCACCCGGGCGCAGATGGCTCGTGCCGAGGCCGACATCGCCGCGGGCCGGCACGCGCAGTGGCCCATGGTGCTGGCCGCGTCGCCGCACGTCGCCGACCCCGGCCGCATCGACGCCGCCGGGCGTCGGCCCTTCTGGACCTATGCGCACGTGCCGTCGGGGTCCACCATCGACGCGACCGAAGCGGTGACCGCGGTGGTGGAGCGGTTCGCACCCGGCTTCCGCGACGTCGTGGTGGCGGCGCGCGCGGTGCCGGCAGCGCGGCTGTGCGACCACAACGCCAACTATGTCGGCGGCGACATCGGGATGGGCGGCAATTCCGCCTGGCGGGCGATCGCCGGCCCGACACCGCGGTTAAACCCTTGGCGCACACCGATTCCCAACGTTTACCTGTGTTCGGCGGCCACACCGCCGGGCGGCGGTGTGCACGGCATGGCCGGCTACTACGCGGCCCGCACGTTGTTGCGCCGGGAATTCGGGATCGACACGATGCCGGGGTTGCGGCCTACGATGACGCCGTGACGAAACTTGCGATCATCTATTACTCGGCCACCGGCCATGGCACGACGATGGCGCAGCGCGTCGCCGCCGCGGCGGAGTCGGCCGGCGCCGAAGTCCGGCTGAGGCACGTCGCCGAAACCCAGGATCCCGAATCGTTCGCCCACAACCCGGCTTGGACGGCGAATTACGAGGCCACCAAGGACCTTCCGACGGCCACCGGCGACGACATCGTCTGGGCGGACGCGGTGATCTTCGGTTCACCGACCCGGTTCGGTTCTCCGGCAGCGCAATTGCGCGCGTTCCTCGATTCGCTGGGCGGGCTGTGGGCGCAGGGCAAGCTCGCGGACAAGGTGTATGCGGGCTTCACGTCGTCCAACACCCTGCACGGCGGCCAGGAGACCACCCTGCTCTCGCTCTACATCACGCTGATGCATTTCGGCGGCATCATCGTGCCGCCCGGTTACACGGACCCGTGCAAGTTCGTCGACGGCAATCCCTATGGCGCGAGCCTGGTCACCACCCACGACAACATCAAGGAATTCGACGAGCCGACCGGTGCCGCCCTCGAGCATCTGGCGCGGCGGGTCGTCGCGACGGCGGGGCGCCTCGCGGCGTCCTGAGCCGGACGCCCGGCCGGCCGGGCGGGCAAGGCCGGACGCCCGGCCGGCCGGGCGCTCGAGCGAAAAAGCTAGGCCGTTTCGGTGATCGGCCGGTCGACCCAGCTCATCAGGTCGCGCAACTTCTTTCCGGTGACCTCGATGGGGTGCTCGGCGTTCTCCTTGCGCAGCTGCTCGAGTTGCTTGTTGCCGCCCTCGACATTGGCGACCAGCTTCTTGGTGAAGTCGCCACTTTGGATGTCGCGCAGGATTTCTCGCATCCGCTCCTTGGTGCCGGCGTCGATGACGCGCGGACCCGAGAGGTAGCCGCCGAATTCCGCGGTGTCGGACACCGAGTAGTTCATCCGTGCGATGCCGCCCTCGTACATCAGGTCGACGATCAGCTTGAGCTCGTGCAGCACCTCGAAGTAGGCCATCTCCGGCGGGTAGCCGGCCTCGACCATCACATCGAAACCGGTCTTCACCAATTCCTCTGTGCCGCCGCACAACACGGCCTGCTCGCCGAACAGGTCGGTCTCGGTCTCGTCCTTGAAGGTGGTCTTGATGACGCCGGCGCGGGTGCCGCCGATGGCCTTGGCGTAGGACAGGGCCAGCGCCTCGCCGTCACCGTTCGGGTCCTGGTCGACGGCGATCAGCGCGGGCACGCCCTTGCCGTCGACGAACTGCCGGCGCACCAGGTGCCCTGGGCCCTTCGGCGCCACCATGGCGACGGTGACGTTGGCCGGCGGCTTGATCAGGTCGAAGTGGATGTTGAGGCCGTGTCCGAAGAACAACGCGTCCCCATCCTTGAGGTTGGGTTCGATGTCGTTCTTGAAGATGTCGGCCTGCGCGGTGTCGGGCGCCAGCAGCATGATGACGTCGGCCCACTTGGCGACCTCGGCCGGGGTGTCGACGTCCAGGCCCTGCTCTTGCACCTTGGCCCGCGACTTCGAACCCTCCTTGAGGCCCACCTTCACCTGCACGCCGGAGTCGCGCAGGCTCAGCGAGTGCGCGTGTCCCTGACTGCCGTATCCGATGACGCCGACCTTGCGACCCTGGATGATCGTCAGGTCCGCATCGTCGTCGTAGAACATCGGCAATGTCTCCCCAGACGGGTTAGCCACTTCACTATCTCCTTCTTGTTTGCACCGAAAACTTACTTGGCCGTGCCGATTCCGCGCGGACCGCGAGCCAGCGACACCACTCCGGATTGGACGATTTCGCGGATCCCGAAGGGTTCCAGCACCCGCAGCAGCGCTTCGATCTTGCCGCGGTCACCCGTGGCCTCGATCGTCAGAGCCTCCGGCGAGACATCAATCACCTTGGCGCGGAACAGGTTTACCGCTTCGATCACCTGGCTGCGGATGCCGGCGTCGGCGCGCACCTTGATCAGCGCCAATTCCCGGGACACCGAGTTGTCGTCGTCGAGCTCGACGATCTTGATGACGTTGATCAGCTTGTTGAGCTGCTTGGTGATCTGCTCGAGCGGGGTCTCCTCGGCGGAGACCACGATGGTCATCCGCGACATGTCCTTCTGCTCGGTGGCGCCGACGGCCAGCGATTCGATGTTGAACCCGCGCCGCGAGAACAGCGCCGCCACACGGGCCAGCACGCCGGGTTTGTCCTCGACCAACACCGACAGGGTGTGCGTGTGCATCAGGCGTGCCCTTCGCTCTCGTCGTCGAACAGCGGGCGGATTCCGCGGGCCGCCTGGATCTCGTCGTTGCTGGTGCCTGCGGCCACCATCGGCCACACCTGCGCGTCGGCGCCGACGATGAAGTCGATCACCACCGGGCGGTCGTTGATCGCACGCGCCGCTTTGATCACCTCTTCGACGTCTTCCTCACGCTCGCAACGTAATCCGACGCAGCCCAGCGCCTCGGCGAGCTTCACGAAGTCCGGGATGCGGTGCGAGTGCGTGGCCAGATCGGTCTGCGAGTAGCGCTCTTCGTAGAAGAGCGTCTGCCATTGGCGCACCATGCCCAGGTTGCCGTTGTTGATCAGCGCCACCTTGATCGGGATGCCCTCGACCGCGCAGGTGGCCAGCTCCTGGTTGGTCATCTGGAAGCAGCCGTCGCCGTCGATCGCCCACACCTCGGCATCCGGGCGGGCCATCTTGGCGCCCATCGCCGCCGGGATGGCGAACCCCATGGTGCCCAGTCCGCCGGAGTTCAGCCAGGTGCGCGGCTTCTCGTACGAGATGAATTGGGCCGCCCACATCTGGTGCTGGCCGACGCCGGCGACGTACAGGGCGTCCGGGCCGGCGATCTGGCCCAGCTTCTCGATGACGTACTCCGGGCCGAGGCTGCCGTCGCTCTGCGGGCCGTAGCTCAGCGGGTAGGTGGACTGAACCTCGTTCAGGTAGGCCCACCACTCGGTCATGTCGAGCTTGCCGGGAATCCCGTCCTGGCGCAGCAACTCGAGCAGCTCGATGATGACGGCCTTGACATCGCCGACGATCGGGACGTCCGCGTGGCGGTTCTTGCCGATTTCGGCCGGGTCGATGTCCGCGTGGATGACCTTGGCCTCGGGGGCGAAGGTGTCCAGCTTCCCGGTCACCCGGTCATCGAAGCGGGTTCCCAGCGCGATCAGCAGGTCGCTGCGCTGCAGCGCCGCCACGGCGGCGACGGTGCCGTGCATGCCGGGCATGCCCATGTGCTGCGGATGGCTGTCCGGGAACGCGCCGCGTGCCATCAGCGTGGTCACCACGGGGATGCCGGTCAGCTCGGCCAGCTCGTGCAGCTGCTGGGTCGCCTCCCCGCGGATGACCCCGCCGCCCACGTAGAGCACCGGCTTGCGGGAGGCCGCGATCAGCTTGGCGGCCTCGCGGATCTGCCGGTTGTGCGGCTTGGTGTTCGGCTTGTATCCGGGCAGATCCATCCGCGGCGGCCAGCTGAACGTGCACTGGCCCTGCAGCACGTCCTTGGGGATGTCGACCAGCACCGCGCCGGGGCGGCCCGAGGAGGCGATGTGGAAGGCCTCGGCGAGCACCTGCGGGATCTCGTTGCCCGAGCGGACCAGGAAGTTGTGCTTGGTGATCGGCATCGTGATGCCCGAGATGTCGGCCTCCTGGAAGGCATCGGTGCCGATCAGCGAGCGTCCGACCTGGCCGGTGACGGCGACGACCGGGATCGAGTCCATCTGGGCGTCGGCCAGCGGGGTCACCAGGTTGGTGGCGCCGGGTCCCGACGTCGCCATGCAGACGCCGACCTTGCCGGTGGCGTGCGCGTAGCCGCTGGCGGCGTGGCCTGCGCCCTGCTCGTGGCGGACCAGCACGTGCCGCAGCTTCTTGGAGTCGAACAGCGGGTCATAGACCGGCAGCACCGCGCCGCCGGGAATCCCGAAGATGACCTCTACGCCGAGTTCCTCCAGCGAGCGGATCACCGACTGAGCGCCGGTAAGTTGCTCGGGCCCAATACGTTTCGGCTTGCCGGTCGCAGACTTGGCGGCGGGCTTGGCCGCGTCCGTGGCGATGTCGGCAGCGTCCGGTGTCGCGGAGGCGTGCTGCCTGATGGGAGCGCTCACTGTCGTTCAGTCCTTATTCATTCCGGGAGTCTCGCTGGGGGCAACAAAAAACCCCCGACAGCTCATCTGCTGCACGAGGGTTGCGCGCTGGTGCTGGATTGCTTCAAATGCTCAAACGCAAGTCAGGCACCAACGCGCTGACTAATTACTACGAGCATCCCGGGCTTTCCGGCGGTATCCATAGCGTCCGACGGTAGTCTTCGCACAGCTCAGCAGTCAAATCCGTGCCCCTCGGCGCCCCGGTCGCCAGCGGGGTCGGCGACGGCGCCGCCGGCCGGGCGCTCGCCCGTTCGGTCCCCGGTACCGGGTGAAATGATGATGGGGTGGCTACCGGTTCGTCTCCCCAAACGCCCTCGCACAAGCCCCTGGTGATCAAGGTGTCGCCGATGGCGCATCTGGCCGTCGGGTTCTTGACCCTGGGGTTGCTGATTCCGGTGATGCTGTGGCCGCCGTCGCTTCCGCTGCTGATCCTTCCGGTGCTGCTGTCGGCGATGATCGTCCGGTTACGCACCGTCGCCGACGAGCAGGGCGTGACGGTTCGGACGCTGTTCGGCAGCCGGCGGGTGCGCTGGGACGACATCGACGGGCTGCGTTTCCACCGCGGTTCGTGGGGACGTGCGCACCTCAACAGCGGCACCGAGCTGCGGTTGCCCGCGGTCACGTTCTCCACGCTGCCCGAGCTGACCGAGGCCAGCGCGGGGCGGGTGCCCAATCCCTACGAGTGAGAGGGCCGGTCAGCCGATCGGATTCACGCCGTTGAGGGCCACCCAGACGCCGACGCCGGCCGCGATGCCCGCCAGCAGGGCGACGAAGGACCCGATGAAGGGCCGATGCGCCCAACCGCGGCGCGCGTCCAGTCCGTAGCGGCCGGGTCCGCAGAGGATAACCGCGGCGGCCATGACGATCAGGGTGATCTGGTATTCGTGGCCCTCGGGCAGGAAGAACGAGAAGGTGCGGGTGTGCGGCCGCGCCGAGACGCTGGCCAGCAGGCCGTTGATCAAAAACGCCAGCGCACCCGCCGCGGCCACCGGCGTGAACAGGCCCAAAATCAGCAGTACGCCCGCGACGGCCTCGCCGCCGGCGCTCACGTAGGCGAGGATGTCCGCGTGCTGGAAGCCGACGTCGGACAGTGAGTTCTTGAAGCCGGTCACGCCGGAGCCGCCCCACCAGCCGAACAGCTTCTGCAGCCCGTGGGCGCCGAGCACCACGCCCAGCCCGACGCGCAGCAGCAGCAAACCGAGATGCTGCGTTCCGCGCCGGCCGACGTCGTGGAACCGATCGTGGTGTTCATCGTCGTCGTCGATGTCGGCGGACTCGGGGGCGGCGTGCCGGGCCGGCGAATGTGGCTGGACGTAAGGCAAGGGCTCCTGCTGTTCCAGCAGGTTGTAGCCGCCGGCCCCGGAGCCGGCGACCGCGGGGGCGCCGCCGTAGGGGATGACGGTGGTAGTTCCGGTCGACGGGTTGAAGTCGCCGGGGTAGCCGACTGGCGTCAGATCATCTTCGGGATCGACCAGCCGCGCCGAGGCGGGGCGTCCCGGGGTCGGCTCCGGCGATTCGCCGGGCCGTTGCCAATGTGCGTCATTCGGTTGACTGGTCACGGGTGTCAGGGTAAGGGCATTCGGCCCCGAATTGGGGATTTGAGCGGCGCTTTCGCCTGGCAATCGGCGGTTTGCCCGTCAAACCGGCCCGGATGGACCCCAAATGGCCTCCCGAGCCCGATTCGGGGCCCGCCACGCGAGATCGGCCGTTCGCCGGGGGCGGCGCCCGGCCCGGCCGGAATGGGCCGTGATCGAGCATTCGGCGGTGGGCAACCGGGACGTGTGTGGCGGCGCCGCCGGCAGTGTCCGTAGCCTGACGGTCATGCGACTAGGGCGATCGGGGCGGCCGGTTCGGCGCGGGTTCGCCGTGCTGTGCGCCCTCGTGCTGGTAGCCACCGGGTGCGCGCGCTTCAACGACGCCCAATCCCAGCCGTTCACCACGGCCCCCGAGCTGAAGCCGCAGCCCAGCTCGACGCCTCCCCCGCCGCCGCCGCTGCCGCCCACGCCGTTTCCCAAGGCCTGCCCCGCCCCCGGCGTGATGCAGGGCTGCCTGGAGAGCACCAGCGGCCTGATCATGGGCCCCGACAGCAAAACCGCGCTCGTCGCCGAGCGCACCACCGGCGCGGTCAAGGAGATCTCCGTCAGCGCCGAGCCCAAGGTGAAGACGGTGATACCGGTGGACCCGTCCGGCGATGGCGGCCTGATGGACATCGTCATGTCGCCCACCTACACGCAGGACCGCCTGATGTACGCCTACATCAGCACGCCGACCGACAACCGGGTCATCCGCGTGGCCGACGGCGACATCCCCAAGGACATCCTGACCGGAATCCCCAAGGGCGCCACCGGGAACACCGGAGCGTTGATCTTCACCAGCCCCACCACGCTGGTGGTGATGACCGGCGACGCCGGCAATCCGGCGCTGGCCGCCGACCCCAAATCGCTGGCGGGCAAGGTGTTGCGGATCGAGCAGCCCACCACGGTGGGCCAGGCGCCGCCGACGACCGCGCTGTCGGGGGTGGGCGCCGGCGGCGGCCTGTGCACCGACCCGGTGGACGGCTCACTGTATGTCGCCGACCGCACCCCGACGGCAGATCGGTTGCAGCGCATCACCAAAACGTCGGACGTGTCCACGGTGTGGACCTGGCCGGACAAGCCGGGCGTGGCCGGATGCGCGGCGATGGACGGGACCGTGCTGGTCAACCTGATCAACACCAAGCTGACGGTCGCGGTCCGGCTGGCGCCGGCCACCGGCGCGGTGACCGGCGAGCCCGACGTCGTCCGCAAGGACACCCATGCGCACGCCTGGGCGCTGCGCATGTCACCGGATGGAAACGTCTGGGGCGCAACGGTCAACAAGACGGCCGGGGACGCCGAGAAGCTGGACGACGTGGTGTTCCCGCTCTTCCCGCAGGGCGGCGGATTCCCACGTAACAGCGACGACAAGAGCTGACGGCCCCCGCCGTCATGACGGCGGTCGGATAACCCCCGGGGCTAGCCCTGGCCGCAGGCGGCCAACACCAATTCGCGCACCCGGGCGGCGTCGGCCTGGCCGCGGGTAGCCTTCATCACCGCGCCGACGATGGCGCCGGCCGCGGCCACCTTGCCACCGCGGATCTTTTCTGCCACATCGGGATTGGCGGCCAGCGCCTCGTCGACGGCGGCCTGCGTCACCGAGTCGTCACGCACCAGCGCCAGACCGCGGGCGGTCATCACCTCTTCGGGCTCGCCCTCACCGGCCAGCACACCCTCCACGACCTGGCGGGCCAGCTTGGTGGACAGCTTGCCCCCGTCGACCAGCGCCACCACCGCGGCGACCTGGGCCGGCGTGATGGCCAGCTCGTCCAGTGCCACGTTGGCCTCGTTGGCCTTCTGCATCAAGAAGTTTCCCCACCAGGCGCGGGCCTGCTCGCTGGACGCGCCGTGCTCGATGGTCGCGGTGACCAATTCGATCGCCCCGGCGTTGACCAGGTCACGCATCACCTCGTCGGAGATGCCCCACTCGTCCTGAATGCGCTTGCGGCTCAACCACGGCAGCTCGGGGATGGTCTGACGCAGTTGCTCGACCAGCTCGCGACTGGGCTCGACGGGCTCCAGGTCGGGCTCCGGGAAATACCGGTAGTCCTCGGCCGTTTCTTTGGTGCGGCCCGGGCTCGTGTAGCCCCCGGACTCGTGAAAGTGCCTGGTTTCCTGGATGATTCGACCGCCGGACGCCAAGACGGCGGCTTGGCGTTGCATTTCGTAACGGACCGCGACCTCGACGCTTTTCAGCGAGTTGACGTTCTTGGTCTCGGTCCGGGTGCCGAACTCGGTCGCGCCGGTCGGCTTGAGTGACACGTTGGAGTCGCACCGCATCGAGCCCTGGTCCATCCGGACGTCGGATACGTCCAGGGCGCGCAACAGGTCTCGCAGCGCCGTCACGTAGGCGCGGGCGATCTGCGGCGCCCGGGCCCCGGCGCCCTCGATGGGCTTGGTGACGATTTCGATCAACGGCACGCCGGCGCGGTTGTAGTCGATCAGCGAGGTGGTCGCGCCGTGGATGCGGCCGGTCTCGCTGCCGATGTGGGTGAGCTTGCCGGTGTCTTCCTCCATGTGCGCGCGCTCGATCTCGACCCGCCAGGTGGTGCCGTCCTCCAGCGGTGCCTCGAGGTAGCCGTTGATGGCGATCGGCTCGTCGTACTGCGAAATCTGGTAGTTCTTCGGCTGGTCCGGGTAGAAGTAGTTCTTCCGGGCGAAGCGGCACCAGGGCACGATCTCGCAGTTCAGTGCCAGCCCGATGCGGATGGCCGACTCGACGGCTTTCTGGTTGAGCACCGGCAGCGAGCCGGGCAGGCCAAGACACACCGGGCACACCTGGGTGTTGGGCTCGGCCCCGAACCCGGTGCTGCAGCCGCAGAACATCTTGGTGACGGTGGACAGTTCGACGTGCACCTCGAGGCCGAGTACCGGGTCGAAACGCGCGATGACGTCGTCGTAGTCCATCAGATCGGCGCTGGCGGCAACACTCATGCGCTCGATCCTAGTGGTGATCGCGAGCGCGGCTGAGCCGGGCGAAGCGGGTCACCACCGATCAACACCGTGGTGATCGCGAGCGCGGCTGAGCCGGGCGAAGCGGGTCACCACCGATCAACACCGTGGTGATCGCGAGCGCGGCTGAGCTCGCTGTATCAACCGGTGCGCGGCGATCCCGGGTATCGGTCGCGCTGGCCTCCCCGGCCCGGGAACATGTCGGCCAGCACGGCCGCCATCTCCAGGTAACTGCGCCGGCTCTCCTTGCTCAACCGGTCCAGCGCGATCTTTCGCCCGTCGTGCACGTGCCGGTCGAACGGCAACACCACCGTGGCTCCGACGCGGGCGGACAGCCGGTCGAGTTCGGTGACGGCCACGCCGTCGACCTTGGCCGGCTCGACGTGGTTGACCGCCAGCACGGTCCACTGCATCAGTGATTGATACCCGTTGTGGCACAACCAATCCAGCGTCGCCCGTGTCTTACGCACCGCATCGATGGCGGGGCTGGTGACCACAACGAGTGCGCGCGATTCCGGTAGAACAGCGTCCATCACACCGGAATTGAGCGTTTTGACGCAGTCGACCAACACCAGCGAGTACTGGTTCCGCAGCATCGAGAAGGCCCGCAGCATGTCGTGGCGCTCCAGACGCCAATCAGAGTCCGGCAACCCCAGCACTTCCAGCCCGAAGCCGTTCATATACGTCAGCGCGCGGATGTCCTCGTATTGCGCCGCCGGTTTGCCCTGCAGCAGGTCGGCGATGCTGTGCGGGTTGCGCCGGCCGTGGCGCTCCGCCAGGTCCCCGGCGTCGATATCGAGGGCAAGCACCCGGTCGTCGCGCACCGCGGCGAAGGTCGACCCCAGCGCCTCCACCACCGTCGTCTTGCCAACCCCACCCTTGAGGTTGAGCACGGCGATCGGAAAGGCGCCGCCTACGGTCGCGCGGATGCGCTCCCGTAGCTCGTTCTCATAGGCCGTGTTTTTGCCCGGGCCGATCTCGATCCCGGTCAGCCGATAAATCAGCTGCCGCCAGTTGAACCCGGCGGCGTCGGTGTCGTGCGCGTCGAAGCGGTCCAGCGCCGTGGCGCCCAGCATCGGCTCGGGCCGAGGCGGTGGCGGCACCGGCGGAGGTGGCGGCGGCACGGCCGGCGGAGGTTGTGGCGGCCCGGTCATTGGCTGATTCGGACCGTGGGACTGCGGCACGGTGGCCGCTGCGGGGTCGCCTTCGGTGCGCCATCGGCGCGGACCCGGCATCTGATTCGGCGGGCCCGGTGGTCTCGCCGCTGCCGCGGATTGCTGAACGAATCCGCGAATCGCACCGCGGTTGCTCATACTCCCGGTATAACCGCTGAGGACCGGTCCGGAAACCACCAAATCGTCGCAATCGCGAACCAGCTGGATCGTTAGCGGGCAAATTCAAGCCGCGGTTCACTCAAATCCACCGGTTGTTTGCCCGTCGTCGCGGCTAGCCGAAGAACGCGGCGGCGTCGTCGTAGCGGCTTTCCGGCACCAGCTTGAGCTGACGCACCGCGTCCGCCAGCGGCACCCGGCCGATGTCCTGTCCGCGCAGCGACACCATCTGGCCGTATTCCCCGGCGTGCGCCGCGTCGGCCGCGTTCACCCCGAACCGGGTGGCCAGCACCCGGTCGTAGGCCGTCGGGGTGCCGCCTCGCTGGACGTGGCCCAGCACGGTCACCCGGACGTCCTTGTTGATCCGCTTCTCCACCTCGGCACCGAGCTGGGCCGCCACGCCGGTGAACTTCTCGTGGCCGAATTCGTCAATCCCGCCTTCCCGCAACGCGATCGACCCGGGAATGGGTTTGGCGCCCTCGGCGACCACGCAGATGAAGTGCGAATCCCCGCGCTGGAACCGCCTTTTGACGAGCCGGCAGACCTCTTCGACATCGAAGGGCTGCTCGGGGATCAGGGTCATGTGCGCGCCCGACGCCAGGCCCGCGTTCAACGCGATCCAGCCGGCGTGGCGGCCCATCACCTCGACCAGCATCACCCGCTGGTGCGATTCGGCGGTGCTGTGCAGCCGGTCGATGGCGTCGGTGGCGACGGTCAACGCGGTGTCGTGGCCGAAAGTCACGTCGGTGCAATCGATGTCGTTGTCGATCGTCTTCGGCACACCGACCACCGGCACGTTCTCCTCCGAGAGCCAGTGCGCGGCCGTCAGGGTGCCTTCCCCCCCGATGGGGATCAGCACGTCGATCCCGTTGTCGTCCAGCGTCTGCTTGATCTGGCTCAGCCCGGCCCGCAGCTTTTCGGGATGCACGCGGGCGGTGCCCAGCATGGTTCCACCCTTGGCCAGCAGGCGGTCGTTACGGTCGTCGTTCTGCAGCTGGACGCGCCGGTTCTCCAGCAATCCGCGCCAACCGTCCTGGAATCCGACCACCGACGAGCCGTACCGGGAGTCGCACGTTCGCACCACCGCCCGGATTACCGCGTTGAGTCCGGGGCAGTCGCCGCCTCCGGTGAGCACTCCGATCCGCATCCCCTCATCTTGCCTGGGGTGGCGGCGTTATGGCGCGATTAGCCGGCGACGGCTCGCTAGACGGTGGGCGCGGACGGCAGCGGTCCGCGGGCCGCCTCGTAGGCGGCCCCAACCCGGTACAGCCGGTCGTCGGCCAGCGCGGGCGCCATGATCTGCAGCCCGACCGGCAGGTCATCGTCCCGCGACAGGCCGGCCGGCACCGACATGCCGCAGTGGCCGGCGAGATTCAGCGGCAGCGTGCACAGGTCGAACAGATACATCGCCAGCGGATCGTCGACCTTCTCGCCGAGCCGGAACGCCGTGGTCGGCGTCGCGGGTGACACCACCACGTCCACCGAGCGATAGGCCTCGTCCAGGTCGCGGGCGATCAGAGTGCGCACCTTCTGCGCCTGGTTGTAATACGCGTCGTAATAACCCGCCGACAGCGCGTAGGTGCCGATCATGATGCGCCGCTTGACCTCCGGCCCGAAACCGGCGGCGCGCGTCATCGCCATCACTTCCTCGGCGCTGTGGCTGCCGTCGTCGCCGACCCGCAGCCCGTAGCGCATCGCGTCGAAGCGGGCCAGGTTGCTCGACACCTCCGACGGCAGGATCAAGTAGTAGGCGGCCAGCGCGTAGTCGAAGTGCGGGCAATCGACCTCGCTCACCTCTGCGCCCAGGCCGGTCAGCTGCTCGACGGCGGCCTCGAAAGCGTTCAGCACACCGGGCTGGTAGCCCTCGCCGCGCAGCTGTTTGACCACCCCGACGCGCACGCCCTTGAGGTCACCGGCGGCGCCGGCCTTGGCGGCGGCGACGACGTCGGGCACCGCCGCCGTCACCGACGTGGAATCCAGGGTGTCGTGCCCGGCGATCACCTGATGCAGCAGCGCGGTATCCAGGACCGTGCGCGCGCACGGGCCACCCTGATCCAGCGATGACGCGCATGCCACCAGGCCGTATCGCGACACCGTGCCGTAAGTGGGCTTGACCCCGACCGTCGAGGTCAGCGCGGCCGGCTGGCGGATCGAGCCGCCGGTGTCCGACCCGATCGCCAGGGGCGCCTGGAACGCGGCCAGCGCCGCCGCGCTGCCACCCCCGGAGCCGCCCGGCACCCGGTCGACGTCCCACGGGTTGCGGGTGGGGCCGTAGGCGGAGTTCTCGGTCGAGCTGCCCATCGCGAACTCGTCCATGTTGGTCTTGCCCAGGATCGGGATCCCCGCCGCGCGCAGCCGCGCGGTGACGGTGGCGTCGTACGGGGAGCGCCAGCCCTCCAAGATCTTGGACCCGCAGGTGGTGGGCATGTCGACGGTGGTGAAGACGTCCTTGAGCGCCAAGGGGACCCCGGCCAGCGGCGACGGCAGCCGCTCCCCGGCCGCCACCGCCTCGTCGACGACGGCGGCCGCGCCCAGCGCCTCGTCGGCCGCCACGTGCAGGAAGGCGTGGTAGCGGTCGTCGGTCGCCTGGATCTGGTCCAGGCAGGCTTGGGTGAGCTCGACCGACGACAGCTCTTTGGCGGCGATCCGGGCGGCCAGCGTGGCGGCGTCAGCTCGCAGGATGTCATTCAACGGCGCGTTCACTCGCTGTCCCCCAGGATCTGCGGGACCGCGAAGCGGCCATCGACGGCCTCGGGCGCCTCGGCCAGCGCCTCGGCCTGGGTCAGGCACCGGGTGGGCTCGTCCGGCCGGGTGCCGGTGACGTCTTTCAAGACGTCACTGAGCGGGTTGTCGGTCGCTGCGACGCCGGTGACGTCGACCGCCTGCACCTGGCTGACGTGGGTCAGGATGGCGTCGAGCTGGCCGGCGAAGCTGTCGAGTTCGCTGTCGGTCAGCGCCAGCCGGGACAGCCGGGCCAGGTGCGCTACCTCGTCGCGGGAGATCTGGGACACGACTGGAAAGCCTAGCCGCGAAGGTGCGGGCGGCTGCACGCCCGTTGGCCATCGCGCGGCCCGGTGGATCCGAAATGCCGCCGACACATCCCTGTGCAACAGTGTTGGCCGTGCCCTCCTATCTGTTGCGCATCGAGCTCGTCGACCGGCCAGGCAGCCTGGGGTCGCTTGCGGTGGCGCTCGGTTCGGTGGGAGCCGACATCTTGTCGCTCGACGTCGTGGACCGCAGCGCGGGATACGCGACCGACGACCTGGTGATCGAACTGCCGCCGGGAGCCATGCCGGACACGCTGATCACCGCCGCCGAGTCCCTGTCGGGTGTCCGGGTGGACAGCGTGCGCCCGCACACCGGTCTGCTGGAGGCGCATCGTGAGCTCGAACTCCTCGACCACGTGGCCGCGGCCGGGGGCAAGGCGGCGCGACTGCAGGTCCTCGCCAACGAGGCGCCCAAGGTGCTGCGCGTCAGTTGGTGCACGGTGCTGCGCAGTGCGGGCGACGAGCTCCAGCGCCTGGCCGCCAGTCCGGGCGCCCCGGAGACCAAGGCGGACTCGGCCCCGTGGCTGCCGCTGGAGCGGGCCGCGACGCTGGACGGCACCGCCGAGTGGGTGCCGAAGGCCTGGCGCGACATGGACGTGACGATGGTCGCGGCCCCGTTGGGCGACCCGCACACCGCGGTGGTGCTCGGCCGGCCCGGCCCGGAATTCCGGCCCTCGGAGGTCGCCCGGCTGGGCTACCTCGCCGGGATCGTCGCCACCATGCTGCGTTAGCGCGACGGGCGATTCGGAGTTTCGACGCAGTGTAGGTAGTGACCGCGCCGGGCTAGTTGGTTGTTGGTGGTGGTTGTTCGCCGGTCGGTCCGGGGCAGGGCGGTACCGCGGGTGGGGGTGTTGTTGGTGGGCGGGCCAGGGATCCCGGGCTCAGCGAGTCGCCGGCGACATCGCCACGGGATCGTCGTCGTCCCACAGCAGCAGCTGACGAACCGCCGGGCGCGGGCCGTAGGGCCGCAGCATGGTGCTCGCCGGGCGCGGGCGCACCCGTTGCGGCCACCAGAACCAGCGCCCGAGAAGCCTTGCCACGGAAGGAGTCATGAACGAGCGCACGATCAGCGTGTCGAACAACAGGCCGAGTCCGATCGTCGTCCCGATCTGACCGAGCACCTGGAAACCGCTGAACACGAACGCACACATGGTGACGGCGAAAACGATTCCGGCCGAGGTGACGACGGAACCGGAGCCGGCCATCGCGCGGATGATGCCGGTGTTCAGCCCGGCGTGGATCTCCTCCTTGAAGCGGGAGATCAACAGCAGGTTGTAGTCGGATCCGACCGCCAGCAACAGGATCACCGCCAACGCGAGCACGACCCAGTACAGCTGGATGCCGAAGATGTACTGCCACACCAGGACTGACAGGCCGAACGAGGCCCCCAGCGAAAGGGCCACCGTGCCGACGATCACCAGCGCGGCGATCAGGCTGCGTGTGATGATCATCATGATCAGCAGGATGAGGCTCAGCGCGGCGAACGCCACGATCATCAGGTCGTACTTGGCGCCATCCTGGATGTCCTTGTACGTCGCCGCGGTGCCGCCGACGTAGATCCCCGCCCCGGCCATGGGCGTGCCCTTCAAGGCCTCGTGCGCCGCCTTCGTGATCGGATCGATGTGCGAAATACCTTCGGGCGTCGCGGGATCGCCTTCGTGCGTGACGATCATCCGGGCTGCCTTGCCGTCGGGCGAGAGAAACAGTTTCAGCCCACGCTTGAAGTCGGGGTTGTTGAAGACCTCGGGCGGCAGGTAGAAGGTGTCGTCGTTCTTGGCCGCGTCGAAGGCGCGCCCCAACGCCGTCGCGTTGTCGATCGCGGCCGCGGTCTGCGCGTAAATGCCGGACAGCGTAGCGTAATTCGCCAGTGTCAGATCGCGATTGGTCTGCTGGCTCTGGATCTGCGGCGGAATCAGCGCCGTCAGCTTGGGCTGCAGCGCGTCGAGCTGATCGAGCGAGGCCGTGAGGTTTTCGAACTTCTCGGTGAGCTGGTCGATGCCGTCGAGCGCGTCGAACAGCGACCGGAACGCGAAGCACGCGGGAATGTCGTAACAGTGCTTCTCCCAATAGAAATAGCTGCGCACCGGCCGGAAGAAGTCGTCGAAATTCGCGATCTTGTCGCGAAGGTCCTGGATGGTGCCCAGCGTGTCGTGAAAGCTCTGGGTCTCGTCGTGGGTAGTGCTGGCGAGCTGCTGCTGCAAGGTGTACTGCTGCTTGAGTATGTTGATGGTCTTGGTCAGTTCGTTGGCCTGTTTGAGGGCGTCGTCGGCCCGATCCCGTTGGTACGTCAGGTTTTCCTGCTGCGCCGCGCTGGAATTGCTGACCACGAACGCGAGCGAACTGTGCACGAGCGGGGTGCCCAACGGCCTGGTGATGGTCTGCACCTGCGCCACCCCGGGAACGTGAAACACCGCCTTGGCCACCTTGTCCAACACGAGCATGCTCTCCGGATTTCGCATGTCGTGATCGGTTTCGACCATCAGCAGCTCGGGCTCGAGCCGGGCCCGCGAGAAGTGCTTCTCGGCGGCGGTGTAGCCGATATTGGCGGGCGCGCTGGCCGGCATGTAGGGGCGGGTGTCGTAACTCGTCTTGTAGCCGGGCAGGGCGATTAGGCCGACCAGGGCCAGCGCGCACGCCGCGGCGAGCACGGCGCCGGGCCACCGGACGATGGCGGTGCCGATGCGCCGCCAGCCACGGGTCCGTATCGCCCGCTTGGGGTCGAAGATGCCCACCATCGCGCCCAGGGTGAGGATCGCCGGCCCCAGAGTGAGCGCGGCGAACAGTGCGACCAGGATGCCCAATGCGGCCGGTATGCCCAGGCTTTGGAAGTACGGCAAGCGGGTGAAGCTCAGGCAGGCGACCGCGCCGGCCACGGTGAGCCCGGAGCCCAACACGATATGCGTCGTGCCGTGATACATGGTGTAGAAAGCCTTTTCGCGATCCTCGCCGGTGCCGCGCGCCTCCTGATAGCGGCCGACGAAGAATATCGCGTAGTCGGTTCCGGCCGCGATCACCAGCAGCGTCAGCAGATTCGTCGCGTACGTCGACAGACCGATGACGCCGGCGTTACCCAGAAACGCGACAAGGCCTCGGGCGGCTGACATTTCGATGAGCACCGTGGCGAGCACCAGCAGCGTGGTGAGCACCGAGCGGTACACGAAGAACAACATCAGCGCGATCACCCCGACGGTGATCGCGGTGACCTTCGCGGTGCCCTTGCTGCCGACGTCGAACTGATCGGAGATCAGCGGTGCGGCACCGGTCACGTAGGTCTTGACCCCGGGCGGCGGCTTCATGCGTTCGATGATGTCGCGCAGCGCGCCGACGCCCTCGTTGGCCAGCGCCGAGCCTTGGTTGCCGGCAAGGTTGACCTGAACGTAGGCGGCCTTGCCGTCGCTGCTCTGCGATCCCGCCGCCGTCAGGGTGTCGCCCCAGTAATCCTGGACGTGTTGGACGTGTTTGCGGTCCTGCTCGATCCTGCGGACCATCTCGTCGTAGAAGCGGTGGGCGTCCGCACCGAGCGGCTTGTCGCCTTCCAGCACGATCATCGCCGAGCTGTCGGTGTTGAACTCTCCGAACTTCTCGCCGATGCGCTTGATTGCCTTGAGCGACGGCGCATCTGGGGAGTTCAGCGCGACGTTGTGGGTCTTGCCCACGTCTTCCAGTTGCGGCACCGCGATGTTGGTGATTGCGGCCAGCGCAACCCAGAACAGCAGGATCGGCAGCGCGAGCCGGCGGATGGTGCGCGGCACGAACGGCCGCGGCTGTTGATCGTTGCTCATCCAGATTTATCCAGACAGAAGGTGTAGGCGTCGACTTTGTTGACGGTGCGTTGGTCTTTCACTTCTCCGTTGACGGTGATGCGGCAGCCCAGGGTGTCCCCATCGCCCTGCGCGACGACGTTGCCGATGACCGCGGGCTCGGTGGTGGTGATGGTGAACGACCATGGCAGGGACGCGTCCTTGACTTGCTGCGGTTGCGCGTTCACGTCGAGATAGTTGATGGTCGCAGTCGCACCCGGTGCACCGAAGACCTCGAGCACGACCTGCTTGGGGTTGAACGGGACGATCTCGTTGGACAGGCCACTGTTGGCCGACGTGCTGGTGTGCGACCACAAGATTCCGTGCAGGCGATAGATGCCGAATCCGGCGAGCGCGACGACCAGCACCGCCACCACCACCATCCACCCCCGCTTCAGCAGGGGCGCGATCGAAAAGCTTTTCACCCGTTAGCCTTTCGAAGATCGGGCGATAAGGTCCACTCAAGCCGAACACGGCTGCCAACACCGTGAGTGATGATCGACAGCTATGACAGTACGGTACGGGACCGTACTGTACAAGAGACGCGAGCGTACATATTTCCGGCCGGGGCCGGCACCGACATGCGGCGTCTTATCCCGCCGACCTGGTCAGGCCGGGAATGAGGAACCCGTCGACAAACGCTTCAACGGTGCGCCGGGTGGGCGGCCGACCGGGCAGGATCGACCGAAAGATGAGATAGCCGGGCAACAGGTCCCAGAGTTCGTCGGTGATGACGTCCTCGGAGATCTCGCCGCGGTCGGCGGCCTGATGCAAGACATGCTGAATCGTGGCTTTGCGCTGGTCCAGGAACTGATGCTGCATGGCCTCGTTGAGCGCGGGGTGGCGCGACACCTCGACCATCACCGCGCGGATGGTGCCCGCGTGCTGCCCACACTCCTGGCTGATGGTCTCCCCCAGGCTCAGCAGGTCGCCACGCAGCGTGCCGGTGTTCGGCGGGACCGCGACCTGCCGGACGCCTTCGATGAAGGCGGCCAGCACCAGTTCGGCTTTGGACGGCCAGCGCCGGTAGACCGTGGCCTTGCTGGCGCGCGCGGCGTTGGCCACCGCGTCCACCGTCAGCTGGTCATAGCCGTGTTCCTGCAGGAGCGCCAGGGTCACGGCGAGTATCTCGGCCTCGCGCGGCGACCACGGCGACGCGTGCTCGCACCGGTCGGCCGTCTGGGTCATAGAGCCCACGATAGAGCCGCTCGGGCGCTGCGGACCACTTTCGGCGCAGTCGGCCCCCACGAATGTGCATTCGTCAGCGGGGAAACATCAGCGCGCGTTCGACGTCGGCCAGCAGGTCGTCGGTGTCTTCGATGCCCAGCGAGATGCGCGCGAATCCGTCGGCCACCGGGTCACCCCAACGCGCCCGGCGGTCCACCGACGTGTGCAGCCCCCCGAAACTGGTGGACGCGATCAGCAGGTCGCTGCGCTCCACCAGCGCACGCACGGAGGCCGCGTCGGCCAATTCGACGCCGACCAGCGCCCCAAACCGGCGCATCTGGGCCATGGCCACCGGATGCGCCGGGTCGTCGGTCAATCCCGGGTAGCGCACCGAGCGCACCGCCGGGTGTCGGGCCAGCATGGTCGCCAGCGCTCGGGCGTTCTGGCATTGCCGCTCGAAGCGCAGTCCGGCAGTTGCCATGCTGCGCAACAGAAGCCACGCCTCGAACCCACCCAGGATCGCGCCGGCCAGTAGCCGGTGCCGCTCCACCGCGGCCAGCAGCTCGGGCCGGCTGGTGGCGACGTAACCGGCCAGCAGATCACCGTGACCGGATAGGGCCTTGGTCGCACTGGCCACCACCGCGTCGGCGCCCAACGACAGCGGCTGCTGCCCCAGGGGCGTGGCCGCTGTGTTGTCGACGACCAAGCGCGCGTTGCGGTCCCGGCAGATGCCGGCCAGCCGGTGCACGTCGACCACGTCCAACGCCGGGTTGGTCGGCGTTTCGGCCAGCACCACGTCGGCCCGCGCGGCGGCGTCGTAGATCTGTGTACTCGTCGCCTCGACGACCGTCACACCGGCGGGCACCAGGTCTTCGCGGGCGTAGCGGCGCACCTGGTAGTAACCGTCGGCCGGCACCACCACCGTCGCTCCGGGCTCGGCCAGTGCGCGCAGCACGGCGCTGATGGCCGCCATGCCCGAGCCGAACACCCGCGCGCCGGCGGCACCCTCCAGCTCGGCGAGCGCCGACTCCAGTTGCCGCCAAGTCGGATTGGAGCTGCGGCCGTAGTTGTCCAGGGCGCTCGTCTCGTCGGCGGCCAGGTGATAGGTGGCGGCGAGCACCGCCTGCGGCGCCACCGGTTGACCCGAAATCGCCTCGGCGTCAATAGCTTTGAGGCTGCGGGTGGAGTCACCGTACCGGCTGCTCATCGGCTCACTCCGCCGGGGTTTCCGACGGGCCCTCGTCCAGCAGCTTCCGGAAGCCGTCCTCGTCGAGGACGGGCACCCCCAGCTCGATCGCCTTGTCGTACTTGGACCCCGGCGAATCGCCGGCCACGACGTAGTCGGTCTTCTTCGACACCGAGCCGGCCGCCTTGCCCCCGCGCGCCAGGATCGCCTCCTTGGCGTCGTCGCGGGAGAAGCCGGCCAGCGACCCGGTGACCACCACCGTCAGCCCCTCCAGCGTGCGCGGCACACTGCTGTCGCGCTCGTCGGCCATTCGCACGCCGGCCTTGCGCCATTTCTCGACGATCGCGCAATGCCAGTCGACCGTGAACCATTCGGTGAGCGCCGCCGCGATCGTCGGCCCGACGCCTTCCACCGCGGCCAGTCGCTCGGTCGACGCCGACATGATCGAGTCCAGGTCGCCGAACTCGGTCGCCAGGGCGCGCGCGGCCGTCGGGCCGACGTGCCGGATCGACAACGCCACCAGGACCCGCCACAGCGCCACCTTCTTGGCCTTGTCCAGGTTGTCCAGCAGCCGTTTGCCGTTGGCGGACAGGGCGCCGGCCTTCGTCCGGAACAGCTCGGTGCGCAGCAGGTCGTCCTCGGTGAGGGTGAACAGGTCACCCTCGTCGGCGATCACCCCGGCCTTGAGCAGTGCGATCGCGGCCTCGTACCCGAGCCCCTCGATGTCGAACGCGCCGCGCCCGGCGACGTGAAACACCCGCTCCCGCAACTGCGCCGGGCATGACCGGGCATTGGGGCAGCGGATGTCGGCGTCGCCCTCCTTGGCCGGCGCCAGCGTGGTGCCGCACTCGGGACACGCGGTGGGCATGACGAATTCGCGTTCGGAGCCGTCGCGCAGGTCGACGACGGGGCCGAGCACCTCCGGGATCACGTCTCCGGCCTTGCGGATCATCACGGTGTCGCCGATCAGCACGCCCTTGCGTTTCACCTCGGCCGCGTTGTGCAGGGTGGCCAGCCCCACCGTCGACCCGGCCACCTTGACCGGCGTCATGAAGGCGAATGGGGTGACGCGTCCGGTGCGCCCGACGTTGACGCGGATGTCGAGCAGCTTGGTCTGCGCCTCCTGCGGCGGGTACTTGTAGGCGACGGCCCAGCGCGGCGCGCGCGAGGTGGTCCCGAGCCGGCGCTGCAGCGCGACGTCGTCGACTTTGACCACCACGCCGTCGATTTCGTGCTGAAGCTCGTAGCGGTGCTCACCCCAGTAGCCGATCCGTTCCTCCACGGCGGCCAGGCCGCGCACCCGCGCGGTCTGTTCGGCGACCGGCAGCCCCCAGGCGTTCAGCGCGGTGTAGGCCTCGTGCTGGGTCTTCGGCGCGAACCCCTCGGTGCGGCCGATGCCGTGACAGATCATCCGCAGCTTGCGCCGGGCGGTGACGGCCGGGTTCTTCTGGCGCAGCGACCCCGCGGCGCTGTTGCGGGGGTTGGCGAACGGCGCCTTGCCGTCTTCGACCAGGCTGGCGTTGAGCGCCTCGAAATCGGACAGCAGGAAGAACGCCTCGCCGCGCACCTCGAGCAGGGCGGGAATCGGGAACTCCTTGCTGGCGGACAGCCGCTCGGGGACGTCGTCGATGGTGCGCGCGTTGAGCGTCACGTCCTCGCCGACCCGGCCGTCGCCGCGGGTCGCGGCGCGTTCCAGCCGGCCGTCGCGGTACACCAGCGCCAGGGCGACGCCGTCGATCTTGAGTTCGCACAGGTAGTGCGGCTGCGTGCCGACCTCGTTCTCGACGCGGTTGTTCCAGGCCACCAGCTCGTCGCGATCGAAGACATCGTCGAGACTGAGCATCCGCTCCAGGTGCTGCGCCGCGGCGAAATCGGTGGCGAATCCCGCCCCGCCGACCAGCTGCGTCGGGGAATCGGCCACCCGCAGCTCGGGGTGGCGCTCCTCCAGCGCGAGAAGCTCGTTGAACATCGCGTCGAAGTCCGCGTCCGAGATGATCGGCGCGTCCTTGATGTAGTAGCGGAACTGGTGTTCACGGACCTCTTCGGCGAGGTCCTGCCACTGCCGGCGAACCTCGGGCGATACCGAATCGGCTTCTGCTGCGCTCACCTTGGCAGGCTATCCGAGGACACCGACGCGAAACCGCGCCGCTCACTCCTCCACGTAAGCCTGCAACCGGTCCACCGCGGCATCCCACCGCCGGGACAGCTGGCTCAGGTAGTCACTGGCCGACGCCAGCGGCTGGGTCTGCACCGTCCAGACCCGCTCGCGGCCCCGCCGGGCGCTGGTCACCAGCCCGACGGACTCGAGCAGTTGCAGGTGCTTGCTGGCCGCCTGCCGGGTGACCGGGATGGCGCTGGTGACCTGCGACGTCGAGCTGGGTCCCCGGTCGCAGAGCCGCACGATGATGCGCAGCCGGTTGGGATCGCCCAGCGCGTCGAAGAGCGGCGCGTCGACGGTGACCGTCATACCCGGACGCCTTCGATGTACCTGCGCACCAGCGTGGTCTGGATCGCCCAGCCCTCGCCGTTGGCCTCGAACGACGGCCCGCGGCGCGCCTCGGGAATCGCCTCGAACCCGGATTCGGTGATGGTCAGCAGCACGCCGTCGGCCTGCTCCCACAGGGTGAACTCGACCAGGGTGGTGGGCTCGCGGTCGTAGTCGACGTCGGGGTCGACGGCGAACGGATGCCACCGGTAGGCGAACCGGCTCGGCGGCTCGACGGCGACGATCTGCCAGGTGCTGCGCACCCCGGCGTGCGGCTCCTGACGCTTGGCGACCTCACCGTCGACGACGGTCGGGCTGATCGCCGCGGTCACCGACGTCCCGGCGACGAACGGCCCGTCGAAACGCACCCCGAACCAGCGGCCGAACTCCTCGGCGTCGCTGATGGCCCGCCACACCCGCTCGAGCGGCGCCCGCAGCACCACCTGCTTCTCGATCTTCATGTGCAACCTCCTGGTTGCCTATCACTTCAGCACGACGGGCCAAAAAGCGCAACCCTGCGGTTGCCTATCCGATGGCGTCGGGATCCTCGGCGAACATCTCGGCCGCCTTGCGGGCCAGCTCGATCGCGGTCCGCGCCCACTCCGGCGTCGCACCGGCCAGACCACACGCGGGCGTCACGCCGATGCGGTCGCGCAGCGCCGAGCGGGCGAAGCCGAGCCGATCGGTCACCGCGACCACCGCGGCGGCCACCTCCTCCGCCGACGGGCGGCGCGGCGGGGGTTGCCGGCGACCACCCCCAGTGCGACGGTGCGGCCGGACTCGACGAACTCGGCAACCCCGTCCAGATCCGCCGCGCTCAGCGCGGCGGCGTCCACCGAGACGGCTCGAAAGGCGCTGCGCTGCAACAAATCCCATGGCAGACCGGGGGCACAGCAGTGCAGCAGCGCCTCGCCGCCCACCGTCCGGGCGCAGGCGTCGAGCAGCCCGGCGGCCACCTCCTCGTCGATCGGCGCCACCGGGCTCAGCGCGGTCACCCCGCTCAGGGCGCCGCCCAGCGCCTTGGGCAGCGACGGCTCATCGAACTGCACCACCACCTCCGCCTCGAGCCGGCGGGCCAGCCCCGCGCGATGCGCGGACACGCCCTCGGCCAGCGAGGCCGCCAGGTCGCGCAGCGCACCGGGATCGGTGATCGCCCGGTGGCCGTTGGACAGCTCGATCTCGGCGGCCAGCGTGATCGGGCCCGGCGCCTGCACCTTCACCACCCGGCCGTCGTTGCGCAGGCCGGCGGCCTCCCAGGCCTCTTCCAGGGCGTCCATGTCCTCGTCGAGCAGGCTGACGGCGCGGCGGGTGACCGCGCCGGGCCGGGCGGCGAGCCGGTAGCCGCGCGGCACCGTGTCGATCGCCACGTCGATCAGCAGCGCGCCGGCCCGCCCGAGCATGTCGGCACCCACTCCGCGCGCCGGCAGCTCGACGATGTGCGCCAGCGCGCCCGCGAGTTCACCCACGACGACTTCGGCGGCCTGGCGCGCGGCGATGCCGGGCCACGATCCGACACCGCTCGCGGTGGCAAAGGGATGGGTGAAAACACTCACCGGACAACCGTATTCGACGTCGCACCGGGCCCCGGTCGGCAGGGGTCTGTATGGCGCGGGGCGGCGCGGGTAGGTTCAACGCCAAAGGGGTGCTCAAACGTGTCGCAGAAGGCGAAATCGGTGTGGCCGCCGCTGCTGTGCGCGGTGGTGACGCTGGTGGCGTGCACCCGGGTGGTCGACGGTGCGGCCGTGGCGGGATCGGGCGCCGACCGCCGGGTGGTGCAGGGCGTCGACGTCGACACGATCCTGCTGGATCAGTCGCGGATGCGCGCGATCACCGGCGCCGGTGAACATCTGAGCATCATCCCGTCTATGGACGGCACCAGCCCGGTGGACATCGACGCCCTGGCCGATACCGCGCCGCGCGAGTGCCGGTTCATCTACGCCGAGACCGCGACCTTCGGGCGCGACCTCGAGGCCTTCCACAAGACGACGTTTCAGGACCCACCCGACGGCGCGCTGATCTCGGAAGGCGCCGCGGCCTACCGCGACGCCGACACCGCCCGCCGCGCCTTCGGCGCCCTGGTGGGCACCGTGGGCGACTGCGCGAACGGCTCGAGCGGCCAGCTCTACGTCGGCGATTGGAACGCCGACGCCACGTCGCTGCACCTGCGGCCCGGCGGGTGCGGCCGCGACTACCGGATCCTGTCGGTGGCCATGCTGGAGGTCACCTTCTGCGGCTTCGCGCAATCGGTGTCCGACATCGTGATGACGAATATCTCCGCGAACATGCCGCGGTAGCAGCCATTCAGCGGGCGGTGCCGGCGATGGTGGCGCTGCCGAGCACCTCGTCGCCCTCGGGATCGGGCCGGTACAGCACCAGCGTCTGGCCGCGGGCCACGCCGCGCATCGGCGCGCGCAGCCGCACCACGAGCTCGTCGTCGACCAGTTCGGCTATCGCGTCGGCCGTTTCGCCGTGCGCCCGTACCTGAACCGCGCACTCCACCGGGCCGGACGGCGTCACCCCCGAGGTGAAAACCGGTGCTCGCCCGACCATTTCGCGTATCTCCAGATCGGCCGCCTCGCCCACGTGCACGGTCGAGGTCTCCGCGTCGATCGCGGTCACGTAACGCGGGCGGCCGTCGGGCCCCGGGCCGGCGATGCCGAGCCCCTTGCGCTGCCCGACGGTGAACCCGTGCACGCCGTCGTGCTCGGCGAGCACGGTGCCGTCCGCGTTGACCACGGCACCGCGGCGCACCCCGATGCGCTCGCCCAGGAACGCACGGGTGTTGCCCGACGGGATGAAGCAGATGTCGTGGCTGTCCGGCTTTTCCGCGACGGTCAGGCCGCGACGGGCGGCTTCGGCCCGGATCTGCGGTTTGGGGGTGTCCCCGATCGGGAACGCCGCGCGGCGCAACTGTTCGGCGCTCAGCACGGCCAGCACATAGGACTGGTCCTTGCCGTGGTCGACCGCCCGGCGCAGCCGGCCATTCGAAAGCCGGGCGTAGTGGCCGGTGGCCACCGTATCGAACCCGAGCGCAACGGCTTTCGCGGACAGCGCCGAGAACTTGATCTTCTGATTGCACACCACACACGGGTTGGGGGTTTCGCCGCGCGCGTACGACGACACGAATTCGTCGATGACGTCCGCCTTGAACCTCTCCGCGAAATCCCAGACGTAGAACGGGATTCCGAGCACATCGGCGACGCGGCGCGCATCAGAGGCGTCTTCCTTCGAGCAGCACCCACGGGAGCCGGTGCGCAGCGTCCCGGGTGCACTGGACAACGCCAGGTGCACGCCGACGACGTCGTGTCCGGCGTCGACCATCCGCGCGGCGGCGACCGACGAGTCGACGCCACCGCTCATGGCAGCAAGAACTTTCACCTAAGACGCCCCCGCGGCGGCCAGTGCGGCGCGACGGGCGCGGTCCACCGCCCCGGGCAGTACCCGCAGCACCGCATCGACATCGGCGTCGACGCTGGTGTGCCCCAGCGAGAGGCGCAACGAACCGCGGGCGCTCGTCGCGTCGGCGCCCATCGCGATCAGCACGTGCGAGGGCTGCGCGACACCGGCGGTGCACGCCGATCCGGTCGAACACTCGATTCCGTTGGCGTCCAACAGCATCAACAGCGCATCGCCTTCGCAGCCGCGGAAGGTGAAGTGCGCGTTGCCGGGAAGGCGCAGCGGGTCGCGGGCCCCGTTGAGGGTGACGTCCTCGATGCCGCCCAACACCCCGTCGACCAGCCGGTCGCGCAGCGCCCGCAGCCGGCCGCTGTTGACCTCGAGCCCGTCGACCGAGATCCGGGCCGCCGCTGCCATTCCGACCGCCCCCGCGACATCGGCGGTGCCCGAACGGATGTCGCGCTCCTGCCCGCCGCCGTGCGCCAGCGGCACGCACGCGACGTCGCGGCGCAGCAACAGCGCACCCACCGCGGGCGGGCCACCGAACTTGTGTGCGGTCACGGACATCGCCGACAGACCGCTGGCGGCGAAGTCGACGGGCAGCTGCCCCACCGCCTGGACGGCGTCGCTGTGCATCGGGACGCCGAATTCGGCCGCGACGGCGGCCAGTTCGGCGGCCGGCAGCACGGTGCCGACCTCGTTGTTGGCCCACATCACCGAGACCAGCGCGACGTCGTCGTGGCGGGTGAGCACCTCGCGCAGCGCGGCCGCCGACACCGACCCGTCGGGGGCAGTCGGCAGCCAGGTCACCTCGGCGCCCTCGTGTTCCACGAGCCAGTTCACCGAGTCCAGCACGGCGTGGTGTTCCACCTCACTGGTGACGATGCGCCGGTGGCGCGGCTCGGCGTCGCGGCGCGCCCAGTAGATGCCCTTGACCGCCAGGTTGTCGCTCTCGGTGCCCCCCGCGGTGAAGATGACCTCCGACGGGCGCGCGCCCAGCCGGTCGGCGATCAGCTCGCGGGATTCCTCGATGCGGCGCCGCGCCGCGCGGCCGCTGGTGTGCAGCGAGGACGCATTGCCGACCGTGCCGAGCACAGCCGTCATCGCCTCGACGGCGGCGGGGTGCATCGGGGTGGTGGCGGCGTGATCCAGGTAGACCATGACGCGAACCACGATACCGGCCCGCCCGTTTGATCAGGCCACCAGCACGTGCCCGTGACCAGCGCGCCGGGCGGTTGCGGCGCCCACCGCGGACTGGCAGCGGCCGGCCAGGGCGCGCCGGTCGGTCCCGGGGAGCTGCAGAGACTCGACGTGCACCCGCGCCAGGGTGCGCGGCACGACGAGCAGCCGGCGGATCGAGCTCAGCAGGGTCTCGTCGCCGACGAAGGCCGGCACCGTCGAGGGGCTGCCGTCCACGTGGTGGTAGGTCAGCCGCAGCGGCTGCACCGGACGGCCGGCGTCGATCGCGGCCTGGAACATCGCCGGGTAGAAGGCGCCGCGGTCGCGACCACACCAGGTGGTGCCCTCCGGGAAGGCGACCACCGTCTGACCGGCGCGCAGCCGGCGGGCGACGGCGTCCACCACGCCGGGCAGGCGCCGGAGGCTGGACCGCTCGATCGGGATGATCTTCAGAAAGCGGGCCACGATCCCGGTCGCCGGGCCGGTGAACATGTCGGCCCGCGCGACGAACGACCCGGGCAGCACCGAACCGATGGCGAAGACGTCCAGCCAGGACATGTGCGGGCTCACCACCAGCACGCCGCTCAGGTTGCGAATCGGGTTGCCCGTCACGGTGATTCGAACACCCAGGCAGCGCAGCACCAGGCGGCAGTAGATGCGCTGCACGCGGGTGCGGCCCGGCAGCGGCACCGCCAGCAGCGGCAGCCCCGGTGCCAGCAGCAGCGCCAGCATGAGTCGAAGCGTCACCCGCAGCGCCCTGCGTCGCGACGCCGGCACGTCGCCCGCGCCCACGCAGCCGGCGTCGCACGAGGCGCGGGGCAGCCAGGAGTGGCCGGTGCCCGCGGCGGCGTTCATCGCTCGCCGCCCGCCATTTCCGACGCCGCGGCGACCGAGCGGAGTCGCTTGAGGTATCGGGTGTCGGCGTGCGCCTTGTCCAGCAGGACGCAGAAATCCCCGACGCCGAAGTCCGGGTCGTGCGCGGGTTCGCCGCACACCTGCGCGCCCAGCCGCAGGTAGCCGCGCAGCAGCGGTGGCACCGAGGGCCGCGCGGGCGGCGCGATGTCGTCGATCCCCGTGCCGTTCACGACCACCGGCCGGTGCGGGTAGACGGTGTATTCCGGCGGCGCACCGTGCCGGCTCAGGATGAAGTCGCGGACACCGCGCAGCTGGCTGCCCGGCACGCCGGATTCGCCGCCGATGGGCACCGACACGCATCCGGTCACGCAGTCGTAGCCGTAGCGGTCCAGGTAGGCCAGGATGCCCGCCCACATCAGCAGGACGACGCCGCCGTTGCGATGCCCGTCGCGCACCACGGCGCGTCCCATCTCCACCAGGGACGGTCGCAGCGGGTCCAGGGCGCGGATGTCGAACTCGGTGGCGGTGTAGAGCCCGCCGGCCGCGATGGCGCCCGCCGGCGCCAGCATGCGATAGCAGCCGACCAGTTCACCGGTGTCGTCGTCGCGCACCAGCAGGTGGTCGCAGAATTCGTCGAACCTGTCGACGTCCCGTCCGTCCTGGTCGGCCGCCGGCAGCGCGAAGCCGGGCGTGCTGGTGAACACGTCGTACCGGAGTCGCTGCGCCGCCTCGATCATGGCGGGGTCGGTGGACAGCAACAGGGAGTAACGGGGTGCGGCCGACGAGCTGGTGGCCGTACCGGTCGGCTTATCGCTGGGTATGAGGACTGAAGCAATGCTCATGACCCCCAACGTGGCGTAGTCGATGAGCTAGTCGGCATCGACGCTGTGACGTGTCGGTGCACGTGAGATGACGAACTGTCGTGAGAAAGTGAGCGTCCATGCTGGCCGTTACGCCCGAACGCAAAAGCCCCCGGCACCACGGTGCCGGGGGCTTTGAGGCCGGGAAACTCAGCCCTTGCGTGCCTTGATCGCCTCGGTCAGCTGCGGAGCGACCTTGAACAGGTCGCCCACCACGCCGTAGTCGGCGATCTCGAAGATGGGCGCCTCTTCGTCCTTGTTGACCGCGATGATCGTCTTGGACGTCTGCATGCCCGCGCGGTGCTGGATGGCACCGGAGATGCCCAGCGCGATGTAGAGCTGCGGCGAGACCGTCTTACCGGTCTGGCCCACCTGGAACTGGCCCGGGTAGTAACCGGAGTCGACGGCGGCGCGCGACGCACCGACGGCCGCGCCCAGCGAGTCGGCCAGCTCCTCGACGACGCTGAAGTTCTCCGCGCTGCCGACACCGCGACCACCGGAGACGACGATCGTGGCCTCGGTGAGTTCCGGACGGTCACCGGCGACCGCGGGCTCGCGGGCGGTGATCTTGGTGGCGTTCTCGGCGGGGGCCGGGACCTCGACCTTGACTTCTTCACCGGCACCGGCGGTCGGCTCGGCGTCGACGGCTCCGGCGCGCAGCGTGATCACCGGGGTGTCGCCGTTGGCCTGCGCCTCGACGGTGAACGCACCACCGAAGATGGAGTGGATGGCCTTGGCGCCTTCCTTGACCTCGACCACGTCGACCAGCAGGCCGGATCCGATCCGGGCCGCGAGCCGGCCGGCGATTTCCTTGCCGTCGGCGTTGGCGGCCAGCAGCACCGCCGCCGGGGCGTTCGACTCGGCCAGCGCGGCCAGCACGTCGACCACCGGGGTGATCAGGTACTTGTCGACGTCCTCGGACTCGGCGACGTAGATCTTGGCGGCGCCGGCCTCCTTCAGCCCGTCGACCAGCGGAGCGGCCGTGCCCGGGGCGCCGACGACGACGGCGGACGGCTCGCCCAAAGCGCGGGCGGCGGTGATCAATTCGGCGGTGACCTTCTTCACCGCTCCTTCGGCGTGCTCGACGAGCACCAAAACTTCAGCCATGGGTTATCTCGCTCTTCTCGTCTGGGGAATCGGGTCAGATGATCTTCTGGGCAACCAGGTACTTGGCGACGTCGTTACCGCCCTCGCCCTCGTCGGTGACCTTCTCACCCGCGGTCTTCGGCGGCTTCGGCGTCGACGACAGCACGGACGACCCGGCGTTGGCCAGGCCGACCTCGTCGCTCTCCACGCCGATCTCCGCCAGGGTCAGCACCGTGACCTCTTTCTTCTTGGCGGCCATGATGCCCTTGAAGGACGGGAAGCGCGGCTCGTTGATCTTCTCGGTGACGCTGACCACCGCGGGCAGGCTCGCCTCCAGGTTGAAGACGCCGTCGTCGGTCTCGCGCTCGCCGGTGACCTTGCCGCCCTCGATGGAGAGCTTGCGCAGGTGGGTGAGCTGCGGCAGGCCGAGGTACTCGGCGATGATGGCCGGCACGGCGCCGCCGGTGCCGTCGGTGGCCTCGTTGCCGGCGATCACCAGCTCGGTGCCCTCGATGGTGCCCAGCGCACGCGCCAGCGCCCAGCCGGTCTGGACCACGTCGGAACCGTGCATGCCGTCGTCCTTGAGGTGGACGGCCTTGTCGGCGCCCATCGACAGGGCCTTGCGGATGGCCTCGGTGGCGCGCTCGGGGCCCGCGGTCAGCACCGTGACCGAGCCTTCGCCGCCCTCCCGCTCGCGGATCTGCAAGGCCTCTTCGACGGCGCGCTCGTTGATCTCGTCCAGCACCGCGTCGGCAGCCTCGCGGTCGAGCGTCCAGTCGCCGTCAGACAGCTTGCGCTCCGACCAGGTGTCTGGGACCTGCTTTATCAGGACCACGATGTTCGTCATGAGTCTGGTTCGTCCTCCTCGAAGGGGTCCGCAGCGATCGGCTGCGAGACCTCGGTACGCGTTTTTTCGCAACGCACGGCCGTGTTACTACCCGGTAACTTTGTGCGGTATGCATTCACACCATAGCTGGTCGTAGTGCACGTTCTCGCAGCCCGTCCGCCGCGTGAGAAGCGGGGCCCCGCTTCCCCGGTTCGCGAATCCGACACTTCGCGTTAGCCTGCCTATGCAATGAGCGCACTGGTCCCCGACGTTCCGCAGCACCCCCCGGCCGACACGGCGTCGGCGGGCGACGCGGTGATGATGCTGACGGGCGAGCGCACCATCCCCGGCCTGGACATCGAGAACTACTGGTTTCGCCGACACGAGGTCGTCTACCAGCGGCTTGCCGAGCGCTGCGTGGACGCCGACGTGCTCGAGGCCGGCTGCGGCGAGGGCTACGGCGCGGACCTGATCGCCGGCGTGGCCCGCCGCGTCATCGCGGTGGACTACGACGAGGCCGCGGTGGCCCATGTCCGCAGCCGCTACCCCCGGGTGGACGTCATGCAGGCCAACCTCGCGCAGCTGCCGCTGCCCGACGCGTCGGTGGATATTGTGGTCAACTTCCAGGTGATCGAGCACCTGTGGGACCAGACACAGTTCGTCGTCGAATGCGCCCGGGTGCTGCGCCCGTCGGGGCTTTTGCTGATGTCGACGCCCAACCGGATCACCTTCTCGCCGGGCCGCGACACCCCGATCAACCCCTTCCACACCCGGGAACTCAACGCCGCCGAGCTGACCCAGCTGCTCCACGACGGCGGTTTCACGAATGTTTCGGTCAGCGGCCTGTTTCACGGCCCCCGGCTTCGCGAGATGGATGCCCGGCACGGCGGCTCGATCATCGACGCGCAGATCCAGCGCGCGATGGCCGCTGACCCCGGGGCCCCGTGGCCGCCCGAGCTGGCGGCCGACGTCGCCGCGGTCACCACCGCCGACTTCGACCTGGTCGAGGCCGGCGCGGGCGCGCATACCGGCCACCACATCGACGACAGCCTCGACCTGATCGCGATCGCGGTAGCGCCGTGAGCGCGTCGCAGGACCGGGTTCCCGGCCTCTTCACCCTGGTTTTGCACACCCACCTGCCCTGGCTGGCCCACCACGGCCGCTGGCCGGTCGGCGAGGAATGGCTGTATCAATCGTGGGCGGCGTCCTACCTGCCGCTGCTGCGCGTGCTGCACACCCTGGCCGGCGAAGACCGCCGGGGCGTGATCACGCTGGGCGTCACGCCGGTGGTGAACGCCCAACTGGACGACCCGTACTGCCTGGACGGCATGCATCACTGGCTGGCGAACTGGCGGCTGCGCGGCCTGGAGGCCACCAGCGTGCGGTCCGCGCCCCGCTCGAAGTCGGCCGGCTACCAGTCCTGCACACCGGAAGCATTGCGCGCCTTGGGAATTCGTGAGTCCGACGAGGCGCAGCGGGCGCTGGACGACTTCGCCACCCGGTGGCGGCACGGCGGCAGCCCGCTGCTGCGCAGCCTGCTCGACGCCGGCACGGTCGAGCTGCTCGGCGGCCCGCTGGCCCACCCGTTCCAACCGCTGTTGGCGCCGCGGCTGCGCGAGTTCGCGCTGCGCGAGGGCCTGGCCGACGCCCAGGCGCGCCTGGCACACCGCCCGGGCGGGATCTGGGCGCCCGAATGCGCGTACGCGCCCGGCATGGAACACGACTATGCGGCCGCCGGCGTCACCCATTTCATGGTCGACGGCCCGTCGCTGCACGGCGACACCGCGCTGGGCCGGCCCGTCGGCGACACCGACGTGGTCGCGTTCGGGCGCGATCTGCAGGTCAGCTACCGGGTGTGGTCCCCGAAATCGGGCTACCCCGGGCACGCCGCGTACCGCGACTTCCACACCTACGACCACCTCACCGGACTCAAGCCGGCGCGGGTCACGGGCCGCAACGTGTCCTCGGAGGACAAGGCGCCCTACGACCCGGAGCGCGCCGACCACGCGGTCGACACGCACGTCGCCGACTTCGTCGACGTGGTCCGCAACCGCCTGCTCGCGGAGTCCGAGCGCATCGGGCGACCCGCCCACGTGGTCGCCGCCTTCGACACCGAGCTGTTCGGTCACTGGTGGTACGAGGGCCCGACCTGGCTGGAGCGGGTGCTGCGCGCCCTGCCCGAGGCCGGGGTGCGGGTGGGCACGCTGACCGACGCCATCGCCGACGGCTTCGTCGGCGACCCGGTGGCCCTACCGCCCAGCTCGTGGGGCTCGGGCAAGGACTGGCAGGTGTGGGCCGGCGACCAGGTCGCCGACCTGGTCGCCCTGAACAGCGAAGTCGTCGACATGGCGCTGAGCACCGTCGACAAGGCGCTGTCCCAGACCGCGCCGCTGGACGGGCCCATCCCCCGCGACCACGTCGCCGATCAGATCCTGCGCGAAACGCTGCTCACCGTGTCCAGCGACTGGCCGTTCATGGTGAGCAAGGATTCGGCCACCGACTACGCGCGCTACCGCGCCCACCTGCACGCGCACGCCACCCGCGAAATCGCCGACGCGCTGGCGTCGGGCCGGCGCGACACCGCGCAGCGGCTGGCGGAGGGATGGAACCGCGCCGACGGGTTGTTCGGCGCCCTCGATGCCCGCAGGCTGCCCCGATGAGGCGGGCGGCGACGTGAAAATCCTGATGGTGTCGTGGGAATACCCGCCGGTGGTGATCGGCGGGCTTGGCCGGCACGTGCATCATCTGTCGACCGCGCTGGCCGCCGCCGGTCACGACGTCGTCGTGCTGTCGCGGCGCCCCACCGGAACCGATCCCCGCAGCCATCCGTCGTCCGACCACATCAGCGAGGGCGTCCGGGTGATCGCGGCCGCTCAGGATCCGCACGAATTCACCTTCGGCACCGACATGATGGCGTGGACACTCGCGATGGGCCACTCCATGATTCGCGCCGGGCTGCCGCTGACGAAGCCGGGCACCAACCGCGCCTGGCGGCCCGACGTGGTGCACGCCCACGACTGGCTGGTGGCCCACCCGGCGATCGCTCTCGCCCAATTCTACGATGCGCCAATGGTTTCCACGATCCACGCCACCGAAGCCGGCCGGCATTCCGGCTGGGTCAGCGGCGCGATCAGCCGCCAGGTGCACGCCATCGAATCGTGGCTGGTGCGCGAATCCGACTCGCTGATCACATGTTCGGCGTCGATGGCCGACGAGATCACCGAACTGTTCGGTCCCGGCCTGGCCGAGATCACGGTGATCTGCAACGGCATCGAGACGGCGCGCTGGCCGTTCGCGGCGCGCCGGCCGCGCACCGGGCCGGCCGAGCTGCTCTACCTGGGCCGGCTGGAATACGAGAAGGGTGTGCACGACGTCATCGCCGCGCTGCCGCGGATCCGGCGCAGCCACCCCGGCACCACGCTGACCATCGCCGGCGAGGGCACCCAGCAGGGCTGGCTCGTCGAGCAGGCGCGTAAACACAAGGTGCTCAAGGCAATCCGGTTCGTCGGGCACCTCGAACACGCCGAGCTGCTGGCCGTCCTGCATCGCGCCGACGCCGCGGTGCTGCCCAGCCACTACGAGCCGTTCGGGATCGTCGCGCTGGAGGCCGCCGCCGCCGGCACTCCCCTGGTGACCTCGGACATCGGCGGCCTGGGCGAGGCGGTGATCAACGGCCAGACCGGGGTGTCGTGCCCGCCGCGCGATGTGGCCCGGCTGGCCGCGGCGGTGCGCACCGTGCTCGACGACCCGCAGGCCGCGCAGCAGCGCGCCCACGCCGCCCGCGAGCGACTCACCTCGGATTTCGATTGGCACACGGTGGCCGACAAGACCGCGCAGGTCTACCTGTCGGCCAAGCGTGGCGTGCGGCAGCCCCAGGCCCGGCTGCCCATCGTCGAACACGCCCTGCCGGACCGGTAGCACTAACGTTTGAGGGATGGGGCTGGAGTATTCGAGCGTCGTGGACGCTCCCATCACCGACGTTTTCGATTGGCATGCCAGACCGGGCGCGTTCACCCGGCTCTCGCCGCCGTGGCAGCCGATGCGGCTGGTCACCGAGGCGGCCTCACTCAAGGACGGGCGGGCCACGCTGGCGCTGCCCGGGGGTCTGCGCTGGGTAGCCGTCCATCAGCCCGACGGCTATGACCCGCCGCGGCGTTTCGTCGACGCCATCGGCGGCGACGGCCTGGCCACGCTGCCGGCGCGAATTGCCGTGCGGTGGAACCACACCCACGAATTCGAGGACCTCGGCGGCAACCGCACCAGGGTGATCGACCGGGTGGACACCCCGGTGCCCGGTGCCCTGTTGCGGCCGATGTTCGACTACCGGCACCGGCAGCTGGCCGGCGATCTGGCCGCACACCGGCTGGCCGCCGAGAACGGGCTGCGGCCGTTGACGATCGCCGTCACCGGATCCTCCGGACTCATCGGTTCGGCATTGACCGCCTTCCTGCGCACCGGCGGCCACCGGGTGATCCGGCTGGTCCGGCACGCGCCACAAGGCGACGACGAGCGACGGTGGGACACCGACGATCCCGAGCCGCGGCTGTTCGAAGGGGTCGACGCGGTGATCCACCTGGCGGGAGCATCGATCGCCGGCCGGTTCACCGACGACCACCGGCGGGCCATCCGGGACAGCAGGATTGGGCCCACCGCCCGGCTGGCCGAACTGCTGGGCCGCGCCGACCCCCGGCCGGCCGTGCTGGTCTCGGCGTCGGCGATCGGCTACTACGGATACGACCGCGGCGATGACACCCTGACCGAGGACAGCGATCGCGGCGACGGATTCCTGGCTGACGTGGTGGCCGACTGGGAGCAGGCGACCACGCCGGCGCAGCAGGCCGGGGTGCGCGTGGTGCGGGTGCGCACCGGCATCGTGCAGTCGCCGGCCGGCGGCACGCTGAAGCTGATGCGCCCGCTGTTCAGCGCCGGCCTTGGCGGCCGGCTCGGCGACGGGCGCCAATGGCTGTCCTGGATCGGGATCGACGACCTGGTGGACGTCTATCACCGCGCGCTGTGGGACGCCACCCTCTCGGGTCCGGTGAATGCCGTTGCGCCGCAGCCGGTTCGCAACAGCGAATACACCGCCGTCCTGGCCAAGGTGCTGCGCCGGCCGGCCCTGCTGCCGGTGCCGGCGCTGGGCCCGCGGCTACTGCTGGGCGAGCAGGGCGCCCGCGAACTGGCGTGCGCGAGCCAGCGGGTAGCACCCGCGGCGCTCGCCACGGCCGGACACCGGTTCCGTCAGCCGGACCTCGAGGCGGCGCTGCGCCATCTGTTGGGCCGCACCGGCTGACGGATCCCGAAGGTTTTCAGGGCACCCGCCGAACGGTGAGCGGTCCGGCGGTGACGTCACGTGTGAGCGGCTACTTTGCGGCATCTCTGCCGTCGCGGCTGTGCTGGTAGGCGCGGGCGCGCAGATCGGCCAGCCACCGCGGGTGCAGACTCAAGCCGGGCGCCGTGTTGAGTACGGGATCGAATGACACGTCGCGGTCGCGCTCGGGATCCAGGGCGGTGGTCAGCGTGATGCGGGCCAGGGGGGTGAAATCGCCGCTGCCGCAGGCCTGGTCGAGTGTCACCTCGATGTTGCTGCGCTCGAGCTTGGACCGGACAGCGTCCAGGCTCAGACCCGGGCCGCCGATCTCGCGCGAGGTTCGGGCCCGCAACCACCAGTTGTTGTTCTGATAGTGCAACGGCATCAGCGTGGTCAGGGTCTGGCCGTTCCACGATGTGGCCGGCCGTAGCGCCAGGGCGCGCGACAGCACCCCCGACCCGGACGAGACGAGCAGGATGTCCCATGGCTTGTCGGCCGGCTGGGGCGTGGGCAGCCGGACGGCCAACCCGATGAAGTCGGGCAGCGCCCCCGGGGTCCCGGTGGCCTTCGACAGGCGCGCAACAATCTCCGAGGATCCGATCGGCAAGCCCTGCGCCGGAGGGGCAACGCGTTCGATGTAGCCCTGCGCCAGCACCCCGATCGGGTGGAAGAACCGTTTGCCCCGGATCGCGGAGCCCCACTGGAAGGGCAACGCGACAAGCTCGAAAACGTTCACCGGCGGCGGATTCCCATTCTGCGGCGGGGGAAACGGGCGCGCGCGACATCGCCACCGCTGGGCGGTGGGTAGAAATTACCGTGACGCAAAAGCCGTTGTGCGCCAGCCGATCATTCGCAGGGTGGGCGGCTTTTGCTGCGGGCTGTAGGTGTGGCTGTCGATGTAGACCTGCGCCATGACGGCCTGCCACGACTCGATCTGAGGCGACGATCGCCAGGTGCCCTCGACCAATCCGACGATCACGGCATTGTTGTCGTCGCTCAGCGTGTACACCGGACCACCGAAGTCCCGGCTGTCGGAGGCCATGTCGGTGATCGCGAAGCGGCCGTTGCCCACCGAGCTGACAGTGCCGCACCGTTGCCCCGTCGCCGTGCGCAACTGGCACACGGGCAGCCCGGGCTGGGCGCGGGTGCCGGGCACGGAGCCCAGGTGGCGCCCCGTCGGCAACACGTCGGTGGCCGTCACCTCCGGCGCGATCGCGATGACCTCGTATTCCACCGGCAGCATCGAGGTGTCCGCCGTGGAGTCGGCGTCGACCTGGCGGCGGCCCAGCACCACGTTGCCGATCGGTTTGCGGTCGCGGTCGGTCACCACCGGCTGTCCGCCATCGCATTGGCCGCTGGTCAGCGCGACCCGCAACCGCGGCTCGACCAGGCCCACCATGCAGACGGTATTGCCCTGGCGGATCTCCATTCCGGGAAACACGGTGGCGCCCGGGTCGGCGACGGCCTGACCCGGTGCGGCGCAGAACATCGTCGTGGCCGCCGAGGCGATCGCCAGCCGGCAGCACCGGCGTCCGAGCTCTTCCATTGGGACCATCGGGACGCATCACCCCTCACGTCCATCAGGGGTCACCGCGGTTTGTTGTTGAACACGCGTATACCCGCCTCCGAGGGGGCCAAACCGCCGTCAGGCGGGCCGGCAAGCGAACAGGCGTTGGTTGCCCAAAGGCCGCAAAACGAAGACCTCGCGGACGTACACGCGTCGAACTGCGCCGGAAAACCCAGGTCCGGATTACACGGTGTTGGCGCCTCGACCCGAGCGGCTTCGGCGTATCCGTATCAGGGCGCCCACCTCGGCGGTAGGCTGCCGACAGGTTGAGTTCACAGCTGCGTCTTTGACGGGGGCGGTGTGCAGAACGCCGTTCGCTCCCGCCTCACCACCATCCGATAGGCGCTCTCATGGCCGCTATTCGCTCCGCAAATTCCGCGGACCCACATGACCCCACCCGCTGCCGGTACATGGCTCACTTCGGCAGGGCCCACCTGTTCGTCTACGCGCGCAACCTCGGCACGGTCCTGCGCGTCGACGGCGAGGTCGACGCCTGCAACGCCAACGACCTCACCGGGGCAATCCGAAACTTCGCCCGGCTCAAGACCCCGCTGGTCCTCGACCTCAGTCATCTGCGTTTCGTCAGCGTGGAGGGGTTTCGGGCGCTGCTGTTGCTCAACGACGAGTTCCGCAAGGCGCGGGTGTACTGCAGCGTGGTCGGCGGCGCGGCGGTTCGTCCCCTGTTGCGGATCGTGCACCACAACGGGCTGTCGATCGCCGGTTCGGTGCCCGAGGCGTTCCAGAACCTGGAAGACGTACTGTGGGCGCGACGGCAGTTCCTCTCCGATTTGGCCCGCCCACGACCGGCCCCGGCCCGTACCGCGCACAGCGCCGCGTCGTGATATTCGCCTAACCCGTTGGGGGGTCAGGGTTTCGGGGCTTCACCCAATTCGTCCTGAAAGCACCGCAGCGCGTCGATCAGTGCGGCGAAAACCCGGTGCGCGGCGGTCAGGTCGGCGTCGGGTAGGTCGGCGAGCGCGACGTGGGCGTGCGCGTTCAGCGGACTGAAGAACGACCGTGCGGTGGCCAGGCCCGATTCGTCGTTACGCAACACGACTTTTCGGCGGTCGGCCGGGTGGCCGTCCCGACGGATATGGCCGGCGTCGATCAGCCGGTCTACCAGATAGGTGATCGCCGAGCCCGACAGTCCCATCCGCTGGCGCAGGTCGCTCGAGGTCATCGGCCGGCCACTCATCTCGGCCACCATGATGTAGAGCAGGGCACGAAAATCATTGGGCCGCAGGCTGTGTATCAGCGCGAACAGCTGACCGATCTGATCGGACCCGGTTGAGAGCTCCCGCAGATCGGCCGAGATGAGCGATTCCAGCTCATCTCGGCCGCGGCTGCGCGCATCGGCGTCCATAACGCTGCGAGCATATCGCCGATCGCGGTGACATTTCAGTTACTTAATGGTTCGGCCGACCGGTGTCCCGGCTGGCGCGAGACGGTTCAGTTCATTAAATTAATGTTTAAGTTATTGAACGAGGTGGGTATGTGGTAGCGGGCGACGCGAGGGCGCGTCTGGCGGACGGCGCTGGGGTTTTACCGGGCTCGCCGACGGGTATGACGCGGGTGTTTAGGCCGCAGGTCTGGGCATGCCAAGCCGTCCGGGAGGGAGCGCTTGGACATTATGGGAGCTTTGTCGTTTTCACCCGCCACGGCTTCGCCGCCGCTGGCGATCGGTTGGCTGAGCGCGGACGACTTCCAAGCATGGCGATCGAACGTGCGGCGGATGGTCCTGGGCGACGTCGCCGATTTCATCGCAGCGCGACGTGCCGGCGAACTGGACGATGCGCGCATGGAAGCCGCCGGCGACATCCTGGTTCAGTTCGTCTCCGGCGGTAAGTGCCTGCGGTCGACGTTCGTGTATCTGGGCTGGCTGTGCGGCGCACCGCCCGACGACGCGGCGCTGCGGGCCGCCGCCAGCTTCGAGTTGGTGCACGCCTTCGCGTTGCTGCAGGACGACGTCATGGATGGTTCCGACGAACGGCGCGGGCGCGCGTCGGCGCATCGGCAATTCGGCCAATGGCATCGCGAGCGCGGATTGCCGGGATCGTCGCGGCGGTTCGGTGAATCCGCCGCCATACTGCTCGGCGACCTGTGCCTCATCTGGGCCGAACAGATGCTGCGCGACAGCGGCGTCGAGCCGCGACGCCTGCAACGCGCGTGGCCGCGCTATGACGCCATGCGCACCGAGCTCGCCGTCGGGCAGTTCGCCGACCTGACCAACGATGCGCGCCAGCTGCCCGGGCTGGAAGCCGTGCTCGACGTGGCACGGCGTAAGTCGGGCAACTACACGGTGCGCCGGCCGCTGGAAATCGGCGCGGCTATGGGCGAGTGCGACGATCGGACGCTGTCCCAACTCGGCCGCTATGGCGCCGCCGTCGGCGAGGCGTTCCAGCTTCGCGACGACATACTGGGCGTCTTCGGCTCGCCGGCGGTGACGGGCAAGCCGGGCGCCGGCGACCTGCTGGAGCGCAAGGCCACCAGCGTGGTGGTGGCCGCCCACCAGCTGGCCGATGCGCCGACCCGGCGTGAACTCGTCGGCCTGGCGAATCGTGAAGCCCTCGACGACAACGCGATCGAGCGGTGGAAGGCGCTGATCGCCGAGACCGGCGCGGTGCAGCTGATCGAGCAGATGATCGGTGACCGCGTCGCTTCCGCGCGCGATCACCTCGGCGACCTGCCGATCGGCGAGCCGGTGCGCACCGCGCTGGCCGAAATGGCGGCCGTCTGCACGGATCGCGCCGAATGAGTAGCACCGACCGGGGAGCTTGTTGATCATGCGGACCATCGAAGGGCGCGCCGATCACGTGGTTGTGATCGGCGCCGGGCTGGCCGGACTCTCCGCGGCGCTGCACCTGGCGGGCCGCGGGCGCGCGGTGACGGTTCTCGAGCGTGAGCCGTGGCCGGGCGGGCGCGCCGGGCGGCTCGACATCGACGGCTACCGGATCGACACAGGGCCAACGGTGCTCACCATGCCGGACATCATCGACGAGACGTTCGCGGCCGTGGGCGAGCGACTCGGCGACCGCATGGAGTTGCTGACGGTCGACCCGGCCTACCGCGCGGTGTTCGCCGACGGGAGTGCGCTGGACGTGCACAGTGACGAGGACCGGATGGCCGACGCCGTGGCGGAGTTCGCCGGCTTCGGGCAGGCGGCGGGCTACCGGCGGCTCCGGAAGTGGTTGACGCGGTTGTACCGCACCGAATTCGACGGTTTCATCGCCGCGAACTTCGATTCCCCGCTGTCGCTGCTCACCCCGCAGCTGGCGCAGCTGACCGCGATCGGCGGCTTCCGCAAGTGGGACCGGATGGTCAGGCGGTACATCAGCGACCCACGGCTGCGGCGGATCTTCACCTTCCAGTCGCTGTACGCGGGCGTGGCGCCGCGCGACGCGCTGGCGGTGTACGCGGTGATCGCCTACATGGACACCATCTCCGGTGTGGTGTTTCCGCGCGGGGGCGTGCGCGCCTTGCCCGACGCGCTGGCCGCGGCCGCCGCCGACGCCGGCGTCCGATTCTGTTACGGCGCAACCGTTACCGCGCTCGAACGCACCGGCGGTCGGGTCAGCGCGGTGGTGTCCGAGCGGACCGGACGCATCGCCTGCGACGCGGTGGTGCTGACCACCGAGTTGCCGCAGACCTACGCGCTGCTGGGCCGCACACCGCGTCGTGTGGCGCGGCTGCGGCCCTCACCCTCGGCCGTCGTCGCGCACCTGGGTTGTCCGGCCGTCGCACCCGGGACGGCCCACCACACCATCCTGTTCGGCGAGGCGTGGGATCAGACTTTCACCGACATCGTCGACGAGGGACGGCTCATGCGCGACCCCTCCCTGTTGGTCACCCGGCCGACGGCCAGCGACCCCACCCTCGCTCCCGAGGGCCGCGACCTGCTCTATGTGCTCGCGCCGGCGCCGAACCTGGAACGGGGCACCATCGATTGGGACGGCACCGGAGGCGCCTACGTCGAGGACATGATCTCGCACGTCGCCGATCGACTGTTGCCCGGTTTGCCGCACGACGCAACGGTTTTGGATGTCGTCACGCCGGCCGACTGGGCGCGGCAGGGCATGGCGGCCGGCAGCCCGTTCGCGCTCGCCCATACGTTCGGCCAGACGGGCCCGTTCCGGCCGGGCAACATGGTGCGCGGCATCGACAACGCGGTGCTCGCCGGATCCTCCACGGTGCCCGGCGTCGGGGTGCCGACCACGCTGATCTCCGGGCGCCTCGCCGCCGACCGCATCACCGGCATCCCCGCGCGATCGGCGGCGCACATCGATTTGAAAGCGGGGCTGCCGTGATGCGCGGCGAGCTGACCGCGGCCGGAATCGACGATCCGCGGCTGCGCGACGGATACCGGCAATGCCGCGAACTCAATGCCGCGCATGGCCGCACCTTCTTCCTGGCCACCCGACTGCTCGCGCCCGACCAGCGGCCGCCCGTGCACGCGCTGTACGGCTTCGCCCGGTACGCCGACGACATCCTCGACGACCTCGACCCGCGGGTCGGCGCCGACGCCCGGGCCCGGCGGCTGCAGCAGCTGTCGGAGCGCTTCTTCTCCGACGGCGCCCACCTGGACGATCCGCTGGTCGCGGCGGTCACCGACACCGTGCGCCGCTACCGGATCAGCGCGGATCTGTTCGAGGACTTCCTGGCTTCGATGCGGATGGACCTCACGGTCACCGACTATCCCGATCGCCAAGCTCTCAACCTCTACATGCGGGGCTCCGCGGAAGCCATTGGGCTGCAAGTGCTTCCGATATTGGGCACGGTGACGTCGGTGCGGGAGGCGGCGCCGTACGCCGCGGCGCTGGGCCGGGCGTTTCAGTTGACCAATTTCCTGCGCGACGTCGACGAGGACCTGCAGCGCGGCCGGGTTTATCTGCCGGCCGACGAACTAACCGCCGAGGGCGTCGATCGAGAGCTGCTGGTGTGGTGCCACGAGCACCGTCGCACCGATCCACGGGTGCGCCGGGCCCTGATCGCCCAGCACGAAATCGCCCGCCAGACCTACCGATTCGCCGCGAACGGGATCGGCACGCTCGCCCGCCGCTCGCGGCCGTGCGTGGCGACCGCGGCGGCGCTGTACTCAGAGATCTTGGACTGCATCGAAAGAAGCGACTTCGCGGTGTTCGATCACCGGGCCACGGTCGGCACGGCCCGACGGCTTCGGGTCGCCGGCGCGGGACTGATACGGTCGTGGCGGGCGCGAAACGGCGCGCGGGGCGTTCGTCAGTCGGGGGCCGCATGAGCGATCGGTGGCAGTACCTGGCGGTGCTCGCCGCCTGCCTGGTGATCACCGCGCCGCTGGAATTCTTCGGCCCCGGCGTCTACCGCCAGTGGCGGCGGGTCATCAAGGCGGTCGTGCCGGTGGCCGCGGTGTTCCTGGTCTGGGATGAGATCGCGGTGGCCGCGCACGTGTGGACCTACGACCGCCGGTACCTGTGCGGCCTGAGCATCCCGTTTCGGGTGCCGATCGAGGAGGTGCTGTTCTTCCTCGTCATCCCGGTGTGCGCGTTGCTGACCTACAACGCCGTCACCACCATCCTGCAGAAGGTGCATCGCCGATGACCGGCCTCGGCTACACCCTGCCGGCGGCGCTGGCGGTATTGCTGGTCTGCGCACTGGAATTGGCGGTGCTGCGCACCGGGCTCTTCCGGCGGCCCGCGTACTGGCTGTCGATGTTGATCGTGCTCGGGTTCCAGGTCCCGGTGGACGGCTGGCTGACCAAACTCAGCTCGCCCATCGTCGGATACGACGATCGGCAGCTGAGCGGCGCGCGTTTCCCGTTCGACATCCCGGTCGAGGACTTTTTGTTCGGCTTCGCGTTGGTCACCGCGGTGCTGCTGCTGTGGGAGCGGCAACGTGCGCGGCGGTGATGCGGGCCCCGGCGAGTTGGCGGCCGCGTTCGACGCGGGTGCCCCGGCCTACGATCGCCTGGTCGGCGCCAGCCCCGGCTACCACGCGCAGCTGGCCCTGTCGGCGCGCCGGATGCGGATTCCCGCCCACGGCAAGGGGTTACGGTTGCTCGACGCCGGATGCGGCACGGGCGCCTCGACGGCCGCGCTGCTCGCCGCCGCGCCCGAGGCCGACATCGTCGCCGTCGACGCGTCGCGGGGGATGCTCGACGCGGCGCGCGCCAAGGACTGGCCCGCCTCGGTGCGCTTCGTGCACACCCCGGTCGAACAGCTGGCCGAGCACGGAATCGCCGGGCCGTTCGACGGCATCCTGGCCGCCTACCTGATCCGCAACGTCGCCGACCGCGACGCGCAGCTGCGCAGGTTCCGCGAGTTGCTGCGGCCGGGCGGCACGCTGGCGGTGCACGAATACTCGGTGCGCGATTCCCCCGCGGCCACCCGCATCTGGCACGCCCTGTGCTGGGGAATCATCATCCCCGCCGGGTGGTGGCGCACCCGCGACGCCGGGCTGTACCGCTACCTGTGGCGCAGCGTGCTGGCATTCGACGGCGCCACGCGATTTCGGGGTCGCCTCGCCGAGGCCGGCTTCACCGCGGTGCACAGCGAGACGATGCCCGGTTGGGAGGCCAACATCGTGCACACCTTCCTGGCGGATGCGCCGCGATGAGCATCGATCGGCGGCGCCGAACATTCGCGGCGCCAACGGGATTGCCCGACGCGGGCGCCCTGGAATCGCGCCCGCGGGTGGCCGTCGTCGGCGGCGGGATCGCCGGGCTGGCGGCCGCCACCGGACTGGCCGAGCGCGGCGTCGCCGTCGAGGTCATCGAAAGCGAGCACTACCTCGGCGGCCGGGTGGGCGGCTGGACCGAGCGGGACGGCGACGCCGAGCTCGCGATGAACCGCGGCTTCCACGCGTTCTTCCGGCAGTACTACAACCTGCGCGCGCTGCTGGGGCGGATCGACCCGCAGTTGCGGATGCTCACCGCGGTCGAGGATTACCCGCTGATCGACGGGGCGGGCCGGCGCGACAGCTTCCGGGGGCTGCCGCGCACCCCACCGTGGAACGCCGCGGTCTTCGCGGCGCGCAGTCCCACGTTCCGGCTGCGCGACTTCGCCCGCATCGACGCCCGCGCGGCCGCACCGCTGGCCGCCGTCTCGGTGCCCGGAACCTACCAGCGCCTGGACCGCACGGACGCCGCGACGTTCCTCGAGGACATCCGATTCCCGGAGGCGGCAAGGCATCTCGCCTTCGAGGTGTTCTCCCGCAGTTTCTTCGCCGACCCTGCCAACCTTTCCGCGGCCGAGTTGGCGACCATGTTTCACATCTACTTCCTTGGATCGTCGGAAGGCCTGATCTTCGACGTGCCGTCGGCCAACTACGACAGCGCGCTGTGGCAACCGTTGCGCGGGTACCTCGAAGGGCGCGGCGTGCGGTTCCGGCTCGCCACGAAGGTCCTGCGCATCGACACACAACCGGCGAAGACCTTTCGGGTGCGCACCGATTCCGATGACCACTGTGACGCCGACGCCGTCGTGGTGGCCACCGATGTCGCCGGTTTGCAGCGGATCGTCGCGGCGTCCAGCGAGCTGGGCACCGACGACTGGCGCGCCCAGATTGCGCGGCTGCGCACCGCGCCGCCGTTCGCCGTGCACCGGTTGTGGCTCGACCGCCCGGTCGCCTCGCACCGGCCGGCGTTTCTGGGCACCGCCGGCCACGAACCGCTCGACAACATCAGCGTGCTGGAACGCTACGAACGCGAAGCGTGCGACTGGGCCGCCGCGCATCGCGGTTCGGTCGTCGAATTACACTCGTATGCACTGGATTCCGTGCCGTCGCGCGCCGCCGCGCTACGGCAACTGCACAGGGTGTATCCCGAAACCGCCGCCGCGCAGATCGTCCACGAGAAGCTGCTGCACCGCAGCGACTGCCCGCTGTTCTCGCCCGGCTCCTATCCGCACCGCCCGCCGATCATCACGCCGACGCCCGGCCTGCTGCTGGCCGGCGACGCGATCCGCATCGACCTGCCGGTGGCACTGATGGAACGGGCCGCCACCACCGGCTGGTGCGCCGCCAACCAACTCCTGCAACGATGGGGGCTAGCCGGACACCCGTTGGCCACGGTACCCACCCAAGGCAGGTCACGACTGCTGCGCTGGCTTGCCGCCCGCGAAAGAGCCACCCGACCATGAACATTCGCGAACAGCTCCAGCAGCGACTTTCCACCGCCCGGGCCAAAGGCTGGCCGCTGCAGGTGATCCCGCGCACGCCATGGGCCGATCAGCGCCCGACGTATCGCGACGCACAGCCCGCCATCATCGACGGAGCGCTGCGGCGGTCCCAGAGCAGACCCACCGGCAACTGGTACGCGTTCGCGGCCAGCGACCGGGTGCCGGGCGGGCGGCCCTTCGGCACGCGCGTCGCTGGCGTCGGCGTCGTCGCCTGGCGTGACGAAGGGGGCCGGCTGTGCGTGGGGCCGCGCAGTTGTCCCCACCTGGGCGCCGACCTCGCCACCGGCACCGTGCACCGGGGCGCGCTGATCTGCCGCTGGCACGGGCTGACGCTGGACGGCCGCTCGCGCGAGTTCGGCTGGAGCCCGTTGCCCAGCCATGACGACGGGGTGCTGGCGTGGGTCCGGCTCGACGCGGTGGGCAAGGAGGAACCGCTGGACCGGCCGGTGCTTGCGCAACGGCCGACCGGCGACACCCTGAGCGCGGTCGCCGCCGTGGTGGGTGTGTGCGAGCCGAGCGACGTCATCGCCAACCGGCTCGATCCCTGGCACGGCGCGTGGTTTCACCCCTACTCGTTCACCCGGCTCGACGTGCTCACCACGCCCACCGAACACGTCGACCGGTTCCTGGTGGCGGTGACATTCCGGATGGGCCGCCTGGGCGTGCCCGTCGTCGCGGAATTCAGTTGCCCGGAGGCACGCACCATCGTCATGCGCATCGTGGACGGCGAGGGAACCGGCAGCGTCGTCGAAACCCACGCGACGCCAATGGGTTCGGGCCCCGACGGCCGGCCGCGCACGGCGGTCCTGGAAGCCACCATCGCGCATTCGGACCGGCCCGGCTTCGCCCGCGCTTCCCGAGTGGCCCCGCTGATCACACCCTTGATGCGCTATGCGGCCACCAAACTCTGGCGCGATGACCTCGCCTACGCCGAGCGCCGCTACCAGGTGCGCGCCGGGCTCGGGTAGCCCGGCGGCGCCGGCTCAGGGGGTGTATTCGCCCGCCGGCGCGCTGCTCGCGGGAGCCGCGGCATGCCGGCCACCGGTCGACCGCCGCCGCGCCACCCACAGCGCGCCAGCCACGAGCAGGACCGCCAGCACGGTCAGGGTGGGCCACATGGCCAGCTGCGCGAGCCACAAACGTCGTTGCAGGCGCAGCACTTTGCGCTCCGCGCCCCCCAGGCGCCGGGAAGTCTCGATCACAGTCATCGCCAAACCTGATACCCCGGGTCCACCCGTTCAAACCGCCGCGCGACTCTTGACCGGGGAGTCGACGAAACACGGAATCCGACGATTCGGTCAGCCCCGCGGCGGGAATGCCTAGGTCAACGCGGGGGAGGAATGCGATGACCGACGGGGCCAGTATCGACCTTGACGAGGTTGCGCAGGCGGTGGGGCGAGTGACCGAGGCGCTGGAAACCATCGAGCGAGCGCGCGGGCATTTGTATTCGTTCCATCAGCTCACCGGGCGTGCCGATCTGCAACTCGACGAGGCGGTGGCGCGGTTGAACGAGATCGGCCAGGCCGACCTCGCGCGACGGATCACCAGCGAGCTGATCGGGCGCAATGTGCTGCCGGGCCGGTGGAGCTTTCAGGTCGTCGAGGAGTACGACGAGGGCTACTACCGCTGTTTCAAAGAGACCGAGCAGCTGGTGCGGACCCGACTCACCGAAGGGCGGCGGCACGTCCACGAGATGGCGCTCAAACAGCGCCGCCGCACCGCCAGCCACCCGGCCCACACCGCGACCCCCGGTGACGAATCGGCGCAAGGCGAATCCCGATGAGTGACAACGACTTCAACAAGGGCGACAAAGTGGAGTGGCAAAGCCACGGGACCACGGTCCGCGGCACGGTCGAAGGCAAAATCACCTCCGACACCGAAGCCGCCGGACGCACGGTGCGGGCGTCCACCGACGAGCCGCAGTACCAGGTGCGCAGCGACAAGACGGGAGCCGACGCCGTGCACAAGCCGGACGCGCTACGTCGCGCAAAGTGATGCGCGTGAACAGAATCCACGAGGACCGGCCATGACCGACGATCGAGACACCACCTGGCATCGCTTCCGGGACACCGTGAACATGACCGCACGGGAGCTGGAAAGTGGCTCGGCACCGAGGAATCCAAGGGTGTCGGCGAAAAGCACGGTGCCGAGTCCACCGGCCACGCCAGCGGCCGCCGCATCGTCGAGATACTCAAGGCCAAACGTGCCGACCTCACCGACGCCGACTACGCGCACATGCGAAAAGTGGTCGGCTACGCCAAACGCCACCTGGCCCAACGCCCGGACGGCACGATCGACGACAGTCCGTGGCGATACTCCTTGATGAACTGGGGCCACGACCCCGCGAAGTCCCGATAGCACCGGCCCGAGCCGCCGCCCGGCCAACCGCCGCGCGTGCCGTAGGCTGAGGGCCCCAGAAACGCTCGGGCGTTTCGCCTGCCGCCCAGAGCGGTCGCCGATACGCTGGCTGGCGTATTTTGCAAGAAGGATGCGGGTAAGTGACCAAGCGCGCCGCCGCTGACCGGCGACCAGATCGGGCCGAACTCGAGAAGTTGATGTCGGCCGACATGCGCGCGATCACGGCGCAGTCCGACCGCATCGGCCGGCACTTCGCCCGGCAAAACGATGTCAGCGGTACGGACTTTCACGCCTTGCTGCACATCATGGTCGCCGAAACCGCCGGGGAGCCGTTGACGGCGGCGCAGCTGCGACGGCGGATGGACGTGTCACCGGCCGCGATCACCTATCTGGTCGACCGCATGATCGACGCCGGGCACGTCCGGCGCGAACCCGATCCCCAGGACCGGCGCAAGACCCTGCTCCGCTACGAGAAACCGGGCATGGCGCTGGCCCGGTCGTTTTTCACTCCCCTTGGCGCCGAGCTACATACGGCCCTGGCCGACCTCCCCGATCGCGATCTGGTGGCGGCACATCGGGTGTTCACCGCGATGATCGAGGCGATGGCAGGCTTCGAATCGCGGCTGGCCACACCGAGTCCGAAGGCGCCCGCGGCCACCGAAACAAAGCGCGCGACGGTCAAAGGCCGTCGCAGTCCGGCCAGACGCGGCGCCGCGCCCGATCGGTGAACCGGACGCCCGGCGGCGCAGCCCAGCAGCCCCAGGGCCGGCGAGCCGTACGCCAGGATGACGGCCACGTCGCGCGGACCTAGGCCATGCCGATGAGGTCGACATCGCGCAGGTCAGCCAGCTTCGCCGCGCCACAGCCGTGCAGGCAGACCCTGAGTTCGTCGATGAACGGCTGCAGCCAATCGACCACGGCCGCAGTCGATTCGATCGCCGCGGCCAGCAGCGGCCGGGCCACCGCCACCACATCGGCGCCCAGCGCGAGCGCCTTGGCCGCGTCCATGCCGGAGCGGATGCCGCCGGATGCCACCAGCGGGATGTCCGGCAGCACCTCACGCACCTCCACGATCGCGCGGGCGGTGGGGACACCCCAATCGGCCAGGTGCGGATAGCGCAGTTCGCCGTACCGCACGAACTGCTCGACCCGCGACCACGACGTGCCACCGGCGCCCGCGACGTCGATTCCGGCGACCGGCAATCCGCCTTCTCCCCCAGCGAGTTCGGCGGCGGCCGCGCCACCGATGCCGTGCCCGACCTCCTTGAGCAGCACCGGATAGTCGATGCTGTCGGCCGCCTCGCGCAGCCTACTCAGCGAGCCGGAGAAATCGGTGTCACCGTTGTGCTGCATGGCTTCCTGGAGCGGATTGGTATGCACGGCAAGCGCGTCGGCGCCCACCCGGTCGAGGGCCCTGGCCAGATCCGGCACGGCGGCCTTCGTCAGTTGAGCCAGCCCGATGTTTCCGAACAGCAACACATCCGGGGCGACGTCGCGCACCGTGAAGCTGGTCGCGGCGCGCTCCCCCAGCGCACTGTCGAGCATGATCCGCTGCGAGCCCAACATCATTCCCAGGCCCAGCTGCTGAGCGGCCGCCGCGAGATTGCGGTTGATCATCCTGGACAGCTCCGCACCCCCGGTCATCGCACCGATGAGTATCGGAGCGCGCAGGTTGGCTCCGAAAAACCCGGTGGACAAGTCGATGTCGCCCAGGTTCGTTTGAGTCAGCGCGTTGTACGGCAACGTGTAGCGGTCCAACCCGGTGGTCACGCCGTCATAGCCGACCGGCTCGTTCAGGCAGACGTCGATGTGGCGCCGCTTGCGGGTGGTCATCTCGCTCCGGTCAGCGGTCATCGCAGGTACCCCCTCGCGTCCGACACTGCCCCCGCACCCGCGTTCATAATGTCCATAGTGCCCCCTCTCCCGTATCGCCGGCACTGCCGCGTGGCGATGCTTCGTTTCAGTTGATTAATGTTTAACAAACTGAAAGGGTTGTGGTCGTGGTGTGGGATTCGCTGGCCGCCGCGGTGACCGGCCGACGTTCGTGGCTGCTCGCGCTGGTCACGGCCCTGCTGGGTGTCGCATTCATGGTTCTCGTCGGCGGCAACGCCGCCGCGGGCCAGTCCCCCCAATCGGTGCCGCTGTCGTCCCAGTCGGCGCAGGTCGACCGGCTGGCGAAGCAATTTCCCGGGGGTGACAAAGCCCCGCTGATCGTGGTCGTCAGCCGCACCGATGGTGGGGTCCTCAGCCCGTCCGATATCGCCGCCGCCCACGGCGCGTGCGATCGGGTGCAGGCCGCGGCCCAGTCCGGCGCGAATCCGCCCGCACCCCCGATGCCCGCGCAGGATTCCAAGGCCGTCCTCGGCGTCGTGCCGATCAGCGCCGACCTGTCCGGGCTCGCCCTGGGTGACGCCGTCGCCGCGCTGCGCACGGCCGCGGCCGATGGCCTGCCGACCGACCTGCAGGTGCACGTGACGGGCGGCCCGGCATTCGGCGCCGACATCGCCAGCGCCTTCACGGGCGCGAACGTCACCCTGCTCGCGGTGACGACGGCGGTGGTGGCGCTGCTGCTGATCGCCACCTACCGCTCGCCGGTGCTGTGGCTGGTCCCCCTGCTCGTGGTCGGATTCGCCGATCGGGTCGCGGCGGCCGTCGGCACGTCGGTGGCATCACTGACCGGGCTGAGTTTCGACGGTGCCACCTCCGGGATCACCAGCGTGCTGGTCTTCGGCGCCGGCACCAACTACGCGCTGTTGCTGATCTCCCGCTATCGCCAGGAGCTCCGGCACCAGTCCGAGCACCGTGCCGCGCTGCGGGGCGCGGTGCGCCGGGCGGGGCCGGCCATCGTGGCCAGCAACGCCACCGTGGTGCTGGCGTTGCTCACCCTGCTGTTCGCCTCCACCCCCAGCACGCGCAGCCTGGGCGCCCTGGCGGCGTGCGGCCTTGTCGTTGCCGCGATTTCGGTGTTGGTGATCCTGCCCCCGGTGCTGGCCGGGTGCGGCCGGAGATTGTTCTGGCCGTTCATCCCGCACGCCGGGGACGGCGAAACCCTGGACTCCGGCGGGTGGCACCGCGTCGCCGAATGGGTGACCGGCCGCCCCGCGCTGGTCGCCGGCATCGCGATCGCCGTGCTGGCGGCCCTTGGCGCCGGCCTGTTCGGCATTCGGATCGGCCTGTCGCAGACCGAGCAATTTCGGGTCCACGCGGACTCGGTGACCGGTTACACCATTGTGGCCGAACACTTTCCGGCCGGCCTGGCCAACCCGACCCTGGTCGTCGGCCGCACCGATCACGCCGCAGCCGTGCCGCGGGCGATCACGTCGGCCCCCGGTGTGGTCTCGGTGACCGAGTCCGGCCAGTCCGGGTCGGGGCTGACGAAGTGGTCGGTGGTGATCGACGCACCACCGTCGTCGAAGCGGGCATTCGACGTCGTTGCGGCGCTGCGGGATTCGACGCGGGCCGCCGATCCGCACGCGCTGGTGGGCGGCGCGGACGCGCAGGCCCTGGACATTCGCGACGCGGCCACGCACGACCGAACGTTGCTGATCCCGGCGATCCTGGCCGTCATCCTGATCGTCCTCTGCGTGCTGCTGCGGTCGGCCCTCGCGCCACCGACGCTGCTGGCCGCGACGATTCTGGGTGCGCTGGCCGCGCTGGGCATGGGAGGCTGGGCGAGCCTGCACGTCTTCGGCTTCCCGGCGCTGGACAACACCACCCCGCTGTTCGCGTTTCTGTTCCTGGCGGCCCTCGGCGTGGATTACACGATCTTCTTGGTCACCCGCGCGCGCGAGGAATCCGCGCAGCACGGTGCCCGCGATGGGATGGTGCGGGCCGTGTCGGCCACCGGGGCGTGATCACCAGTGCGGGAATCGTTTTGGCCGCCGTGTTCTGCGTGCTCGGGGTGTTGCCGCTGATCGTTTTGACCCAGCTGGGCATCATCGTCGGGCTGGGCATCCTGCTGGACACCTTCGTGGTGCGCACGCTGGTCATCCCGGCGCTGTTCGCCCTCATCGGCGACCGCATCTGGTGGCCCACCAGCCCCGACCACACCAAAACCGTTGAGCATCAAGCGGACCGGAAACAACCAGAACGGAGCGCACCATGAACAAGTCGACCTTGGCCGCGACCGGCCTGGCCGTCGCCGCGGCCGCCGCCGCCGGCAGCGTCGCCAGCCGCGACGCCGTTTCCCCGTGGTACGCGCGGCTTCGCAAGCCGTCCTATCAGCCGCCCCGCGCCGCCTTCCCCACCGTGTGGACGACGCTCTACGGTGACATCGCGGGTACGTCCGCGGTGGCCATCGACCGGTTTCGCGCGGCCGGGCAGCACGACAAGGCGCGTGACTTCGCCGTGGCGCTGACGGCGAACCTGCTCCTGAACGCCGGATGGAGTTGGCTGTTCTTCGGGTACCACAAGCTCGGCGCGAGCGCGGTCGGCGCCGCGGCGTTGACGGCAAGCAGCGCCGATCTGGTCAGGCGCACGGCCCAAGCCACCCCGCGCGGCGGGCTGTCGTTGCTCCCCTACCCGCTGTGGTGCGGCTTCGCGACCGTCCTGTCCACCCACATCTGGCGACTGAACCGCTAGACCATGCCGGCACTGTTGTGGTTTCGCCGCGATCTGCGGTTGCGTGACCATCCGGCGCTGCTCGCCGCCGCCGAAAACGACGGGGTGCTGGCGTGCTTCGTGCTCGACCCACGCCTGGAGAAGTCGTCGGGACAACGCCGGCTGCGGTACCTGGGTGACTCGCTGCGGCGGCTGCGCGACGATCTCGACGGCCGGCTGCTCGTCACCCGCGGGCAGCCCCACACGCAGATTCCCCGCATCGCCAAGGAAATCGATGCGTCGTCGGTGCACGTCTCCGAGGACTTCACACCGTTCGGAAAGCGCCGCGACGAGCGGGTGCGCGCGGCACTGGATTCGGTGCCGCTGGTGGCGACGGGCTCGCCGTATCTGGTCTCGCCCGGGCGCGTCACCAAGCCGGACGGCTCGCCCTACCAGGTGTTCACGCCGTTTCTGCGCCAGTGGCGCACAGCCGGCTGGCGCGAACCGGCGCGGTCGAACGCGAAGTCGGCGCGCTGGCTGGATCCGGCGCAGCTGCGGATCAAGCAATGCGACATCCCCGATCCCGGGCCGGCCCTCGAGGTGGCGGCGGGTGAGGCGGCGGCGCGTAAGCAGTGGAAATCGTTCGTGGCCAACGGATTACAGAGCTACGCCGAGGACCGCAACAGGCCAGACCTGAGCGGGACCAGCCGCATGTCGGCGCACCTGAAGTTCGGTGCGATTCATCCCCGCACCCTGGTCGCCGACTTGGACCTGCACCGCAGCGGACCGCAAGCCTTCTTGCGCGAGTTGGCTTTTCGTGACTTCTACGCCGACGTGCTACACCACTGGCCGGAAAGCACCTGGCGCAACTGGGACCGCGATTTCGACGGCATCCAGACCGACACCGGCGCCGAGGCCCACCGCCGCTTCGAGGCCTGGAAGGCCGGCGAGACCGGGTTTCCCTTCGTCGACGCCGGCATGCGCCAGCTGCGCGCCACCGGCTTCATGCACAACCGGGTGCGGATGATCGTCGCGTCGTTTCTGGTCAAGGACCTGCACCTGCCGTGGCAATGGGGTGCCGAATGGTTCCTGGATCAGCTGGTTGACGGTGACATGGCGAACAACCAGCACGGCTGGCAGTGGTGCGCGGGCTGCGGCACCGATGCCGCGCCCTACTTCCGGGTGTTCAACCCGACGACGCAGGGCGAGAGGTTCGACCCGTCGGGCGATTACGTCCGGCGGTGGGTGCCCGAACTGCGCGCCGCCGGCGACGCCCACCTGCGCAAGGGTGAGCGGCCGGACGGCTACCCGGCGCCCATCGTCGACCACGCCGCCGAGCGCGCCGAGGCGCTGCGGCGCTACCAGAGCATCTGAACGCGATTCGCCGTGCCGCCGCGGGCGGCTAGCGCGAGGCCTTCTTGCGTTCGATGTCGGCCAGCGCGGCCGCCAGTTCGGCGCGCTGCGCGGCCGAGCTCTCCCACGCGAGCTGGCGGTTCTTGACCACCTTGGCCGGTGCGCCGACCGCGATCGAGTAGTCCGGGATCACCCCGCGGACCACCGCGTGCGATCCCAGCACGCAACCGCGTCCCACGGACGTGCCACGCAGCACCGACACCTTCACGCCCACCCAGGTGTCCGGGCCGATCCGCACCGGGGACTTGACGATGCCCTGGTCCTTGATCGGCAAGTCGATGTTGTCCATGCGGTGGTCGAAATCGCAGACGTAGCACCAGTCGGCCATCAACACCGAATCGCCGAGCTCGACGTCGAGATAGGCGTTGATGACGTTGTCGCGACCCAGCACCACCTTGTCGCCGAACCGCAGCGAGCCTTCGTGCGCGCGGATGGTGTTCTTGTCACCGATGTGCACCCACCGGCCGATCTCGAGCTGCGCCAGCTCCGGCGTCGCGTGGATCTCCACGCCCTTGCCGAGGAACACCATGCCGCGCGTGATGATGTGGGGGTTGGCCAGCTTGAACTTCAGCAGCCGCCAATAGCGCACCAGGTACCACGGGGTGTACGCGCGGTTGCGCAGCACCCATTTCAGCGAGGCCAGCGTGAGGAACTTCGCCTGCCGCGGGTCCCTGAGGTTCGACCCACGCCAGCGGCGATGAACCGGCGCGCCCCACATGCTCGTCATGGCCGGACAGCCTAACTCGGTCGAGCGCGAGCCCGCGAACCGCCACGGGTTACCCTCACCTGTACTCGATTGCCGCCCAACGGTCGGGTCCGCCCGCGCGCGGCCCGCCACGCGAGAAGGACTGGGAAAACCGAAGGTGCTTGCCCGACAACTCGTCAGTGGGCTCCGGCGTTCGTCATCGGTCGTGGTGGCGACGGTGATCGCCATCGGGGCCGGCGCCTGCGGCAACACCGACTCCTGGGTCGACGCCACGGCCGCGCAGGGCTGGCCGGCCCAATACGCCGATGCCGCCAACAGCAGCTACACCACCACCGCCGGGGCCACCAAGCTCGCGCTGCAGTGGACCCGGTCGGTCAAGGGAAGCCTGGCCGCCGGACCGGCGCTGAGCGCGCGCGGCTATCTGGCCCTCAACGCCCAAACCTCGGCCGGATGCTCGCTGATGGAGTGGGAGAACAACGACAACGGGCGGCAGCGCTGGTGCGTGCGCCTGGCCCAGGGCGGCGGCTTCGGCGGCCCGCTGCTCGACGGATTCGACAACCTCTACGTCGGCCAGCCCGGAGCGCTGCTGTCCTTCCCGGTCACCCAGTGGACGCGGTGGCGCCAACCGGTGATCGGCATGCCCACCACGCCGCGGTTCGTCGGGCCGGGCGCGCTGCTGGTGGCCACGCATCTGGGACAGGTGCTGGTCTTCGACTCGCATCGCGGTCAGGTGGCCGGAAGCCCGCTCGATCTGGTCGACGGCGTCGACCCCACCGACGCCGCACGCGGGCTGCCCGACTGCGTGCCGGCCCGCCAGGGCTGCCCGGTCGCGGCCGCGCCCGCATTCTCGGCGGCCAACGGGATGGTGGTGCTCGGCGTCTGGCAGCCCGGCGCTCCCGCCGCGGGCCTGGTGGGACTCAAGTACCACCCGGGGCAGACGCCGCTGCTGACCCGCGAGTGGACCAGCGACGCCGTGGGCGCCGGTGTCATCGCCAGCCCGGTGCTGTCGGCCGACGGGTCGACCGTCTACGTCAACGGCCGCGACCAGCGCCTGTGGGCGCTGCGCGCCGCCGACGCGAAGGTGAAATGGTCGGTGCCGCTGGGCTTCTTGGCGCAGACGCCGCCCGCGGTCACCCCGCAGGGGCTGATCGTGGCGGGCGGCGGGCCCGACACGAAGCTGGCGGCGTTCAAGGACGCCGGCGATCACGCCGACCAGGTGTGGCGCCGCGACGACGTCCTGCCCCTGTCGACGTCGAGCCTGGCCGGCGACGGCGTCGGCTACACGGTGGCCAGCGGCCCCCCGGCGAACGGCGCCCCGGGCATGTCGCTGCTGATCTTCGATCCGGGCAGCGGCCGCACGCTGGGCAGCTACCCGATGCCGGCGGCGACCGGGTATCCGGTCGGGGTGTCGGTCGGCACGGATCGCCGGGTGGTGGCCGCCACCAGCGACGGCCAGGTTTACGGTTTTGCGCCGGCCTGACCGGACATACTCGTGTTGTGCCGATCGATGAACCCGCGGCGCCCGGCGTCGCGACCACCCAGACCACCACAAGCCCGCGCGCCAGCACCGCCGACATCGCGGCGACGTCCGTCCTGCTGGTCATCCACGGCGGCCTCTACGCGGCCAGCTTCGTGCTGCTGGGCCTGCTGGTGATGACCACCGACCCCTGCGGCTCCCGGCGATGCGGCGACCCCGCCTGGATCGACCGGGCCATGAACCTGGGCACCTGGGGCGGCGCCGCCCTCCTGGTCGCCGACATCGTCGTCGCCGTGTATTTCCTGGTGCGGCGCAGGCGGGCGTTCTTCGTCCCGCTCATCGGTTGCATCGCGCAGGTGGCGCTGGCGCTGGGCGCCGTGGCCATGGAGTTGCGGGCCGGCCCGGTCTAGGCGGGTCGCCGGCGGCGGGACTAGATCGCCAGCGGCGGGATCGCGTTGCGCGGCACCTGGGCCTGCAACGGCCCACCGAACGCCGGCAGCATCTCGCCCGGGGCGAAGTAGAAGATCAGCTGGTCGTCGGTGATGGCGAAGTTCTGGTAGTGCGTCGGGTCATGTCCGGTCGACGGCAGAATCGCGGCGCCCAAAGGGGTTTGGCGTTCCAGGTCGCGCTGCACGATCGGGAAGATGGCGTCCAGCGGCGTGGCGCCCGGAGGAAACAGGTTGTCGAAGGTGATGGGCTGCTTGGTCCCCAGGTTGTAGTTGAACGCCTTGTACCAGATCGACGAGTGCGCTCCCCCGACGTCCTGGAAGAACTTGAGCACGACGCTGCGGGTGTTGTGCGGCGGCTGCCCGGCGAAGCGCTGCTCGGTGGTGGCCTCGAGCTGGTAGGGCTGGTCGCGCCCCCCGGAACTCTGCGCGACGGCGACGAAGCCGTCGCGGTTCTGGGTGACGTAGTCGGTCAGCGCCTGCCCGTCCGGATAGTCGGCGGGGAAGGTCATGTTGAGCGTGTAGTTCGGGCCGGTGGCGTGCAGGCGGCACATCTGGCCGGCCTCGACGCTGCCGCCCAGGCTGCCGCACGACGGTGGCTCGGCCGCGGCCGGCCAGCCCACCATGACCGCCGCCGCGAGCAGCGCAGCGGCTATCGGGTAACGCATCGTGGAATTGTCCTCGCAAACTGGCCGGGGCCGGTGACCCGGAGAAGTGACGCCGCCAGCGTACCCGGCGCTATCGGGAGGGTTGGCAAACGAAGGCCATCGCCCGGCCGGCGCCGCGCGCGCCGATGCGGGCGATGACCACCGACAGCGATCGGCTCCCGCGCAACCGCATCCGTTTGCGCAGCGCGTCGGGGTCCACCCGGACCCCGCGCACCAGGACCTCCAGCGAGCCGCAGCCCAGCGCCGACAGCGCCTGGCGAAGCCGGCGCTCGTCGAAGACCAGCTGTTCGAGCACCTCGAACCCGCGGTCCGCCGCGGGCAGCCGATCGCCGGAGAGGTAGGCGATGTCGGGGTCGAGCTGCCACAGCCCGTGCCGGGCGCCGTAGTGGCGCACCAGCCCGGCCCGCACCACCGCACCGTCCGGGTCGACGATCCAGCGCCCGGCCGGCCGCACCGGGCAGTCGTCGGGGTCGGTGTCGGTGAGCTGCTCACCGCGGTCCAGCAGGTTCGCCCGCCGGCCCACGCCGGGCCGCGCCAGTCCGGCCGACCACAGGCAGGCTTCCCGGACGGAGCCGCGATAGGACGTCACCTCGATTTCCCCGTCGAATCCCAGCCGTCGCACCTCATCGAAATCGATTCCGGGAGCGCACTTTACGACGAATTGCCGGCCGCGGTAGGCGTCGAGCAGCGCGCCGAGGCCGGGCCGGTAGTCGTCGACGCGCAACCGCCGCCGACCCTCGACGCGCCGGGCCGGATCGACGACGAGGACGGCGTCGCGGGTGACGGGGCGCAGCGCGTCGGCGCGGCAGATCCAGGCCGCCTCCCCCACGTTGTGCCGCGCCATCGCCAGCCGCACCGGATCGATGTCGCTGCCCACCGCCGCGATCCCGCGGGCGCTCAGCGCGGCGAGCTCGGTGCCGATCGAACAGGTCGCGTCGTGCACGACCACGACGCCGCCGTCGCCGGCCAGCCGTTCGGCCCGGTGCAGCGCCACCGGCGCCGCGGTGGCCTGCTGCAGCGCCTCGTCGGTGAACAGCCAACCCGAGACTCCAAGCGCGCCCAGCTTCTCCAGGGCGCGGCGGCGCAACAGCACCGTCTCCACCAGCACCGCGGCCCGGTCACCGAAGTGGGCGCGCGCCGTGGCGACGTCGGCGACCAGGGTGGCGTCGGTCAGTTCGAGCTCGGCGACCGTCTCCAGCGCCGCGGCCCCCGCGCGCGACCGCAGGTATCCGACGTCGTCGGTGGTGAACCGCAGCCCTCTGCTCAGGAGGGTTTGACCCCGGTCACCATCACGTTGTAGAACCAGCCCTTCGGGACCACGCGGCGCCACACGTTGGCGTCCACCCAGCTCAGCGTCTTCCAGCCGTTGAAGGCGAATTTCGCCCAGCCCCAGCCCAGCCGCCCGGGCGGCACCGACGCCTCGAAGGTGCGCACCGGCCAGCCGAACATCGCGGCGGTGAACTCCTCGCTGACGGTCCGCACCTCGGTGGCGCCGGCGTTGGTGGCCATCCGCTCCAGGTCACCCGGGGTGAAGGTGTGCAGGTCGACGATGGCCTCCAGCGCGGCGGCCCTTGAGGATTCGTCCAGCTCGGCCTGCGGGCGCCGCCAGCTACCCAGGCCGGGCAGCTTGGTCACGTTGGTGGCGATCCGCCAGGTCAGGGTGGACAGCTCGCGGGCGTAGACGTCGCCGGCGCTGGTCGGCTCGCCGGCGAAGACGAACCGGCCGCCCGGCCGCAGCACCCGGATCACCTCACGCAGCGACAGCTCCACGTCGGGGATGTGGTGCAGCACCGCGTGGCCGACGACCAGGTCAAAGGTGTTGTCCTCGTACGGGATGCCCTCGGCGTCGGCGACGCGTCCGTCGATGTCGAGGCCCAGCGACTGGCCGTTGCGGGTGGCGACCTTGACCATGCCCGGCGACAGGTCGGTCACCGAGCCGCGCCGGGCGACCCCGGACTGGATCAAATTGAGCAGGAAAAACCCGGTGCCGCAACCCAATTCGAGGGCGCGGTCGTAGGGCAGCTCGCGCAGCACCTCGTCGGGCACGATCGCGTCGAAGCGGCCGCGGGCGTAGTCGATGCAGCGCTGGTCATAGGAGATCGACCACTTGTCGTCGTAAGTCTCGGCCTCCCAGTCGTGGTAGAGCACCTGGGCCAGCTTGCTGTCGTGCCGGGCGGCTTCCACCTGCTCGGCGGTCGCGTGGGGCGTCGGAACGGCGTCGGTCGAACTGGTCATGCAGGGCAGCCTAACGGCCGCCGGGATCCGTCCGATCGGCACCGCCCTGACCAGCGGTGAACACCTCGACGTAGCGGCGGCGGCCGGCGGCGAGCCGCTCGGTGGGCTCCAGGTCGAAAACCTCGTTGATCCCGGCCTTGGCGGCGGCCAGCGCGTGCCGCGGCCCGTCGAGGAAACGGCGCGCCCACCCGGCGGCGGCGTCGTACACGTCGTCGGGGGCCACCATGTCGTCGATGAGGCCCAGCGCCAGGGCCTCCTCGGCGTCGAAGAAGCGCCCGCTGAACACCAGCTCCTTGGCCTTGCTGGCGCCGGCCACCCGGGTCAGGCGGGCCATCGCGTCGGCGCCGGGCACCAGGCCGGCCAGGATTTCGGTCGCGCCGAACTTCACGTTGTCCCCGCTGATCCGCCAGTCGGCGGCCAGGGCCAGAGTGAGCCCGGCGCCCAGCGCGTAGCCGGTGATCGCGGCGACGGTCGGCTTGGGGATCGCGGCCACGGCGTCGACGGCCTCCTGCCGCACCCGCGCGACGCTCTCGGCCTCGGGACCGCGCAGCGTCCGCAGCTCGGGCATGTCGTCACCCGCGGAGAAGATCTGGTGGCCGCCGAACAGGATCACCACGGCGACGTCGTCGCGCCGGCCCAATTCGTCGGCCGCCGCGATCACCTCCCGGTAGACCTGGCGGGTCATCGCGTTGGTCGGCGGGCGCGACAGCAGCAGCATGGCCAGCCCGGCGTCCCGCGTGCCGTCGCTGACCACGACGCTGACGAACTCGCTCAATGCCGCCATCCCAGGCCGCCCGCTTCCCGCGCCCGGTGGTAGCGGTCGGAATCGAAGAATTCGAACACCCAGTTGTCGCCCTGTATCTCCAGGCGCGGCTGCACCGGCACGATCTGGCGCTCGACGGCCAGCACCTCGGCCACGGTCCGCCCGGCCAGCGAGTCCAGCTGCGTCCATGTCGGTGGCAGCAGGAAGCAACGGCCGGCCTCGAACTCGTCGATGGCCGCGCGGGGTGTCATCCAGCCGGCGAGGTCGGATTCGGTGTTCTCGCCGTCGGCGCGCTGGCCCCGCGGCAGCGCGCCCACGAAGAAATAGGTGTCGTAGCGGCGGGTGCGCTCGGCCTCCGGGGTCACCCAGTTGGCCCACGGCCGCAGCAGATCCGACCGCAGCACCAGGTTTTCCTGGCGCAGAAAGTCCGCGAAGGACAGCGACCGCTCGGCCAGCGCCCGGCGGGCATCGCCGTACACCGAGGCGTCGCCGACGATACTGTCCGGTGCCGAAAGGCCCTGGCCGGCAGGCCCGGCGAACAGCACCCCCGACTCCTCGAACGTCTCGCGGGCCGCCGCGCAGACCAAAGCCTCGGCCAGGTCGGGTTCGATGCCGAACCGCTGCGCCCACCACTGCGGCGGCGGGCCGGCCCACGCGATGTCGGCGTTGCGGTCGCGGTCGTCGACGCCGCCGCCGGGGAACACGACGGTGCCCGCGGCGAACTCCATCTTGGCGTGCCTGCGCATCAGGAAGACGGCTAACCCGCTCGGGTCGTCGCGGACCAGCATTACGGTCGCGGCCGGCCGTGCGACCAGCGGGATTTCGTCGGGTGACGTCATAACGGCCTCCGGTGGGCTGCGCGGGTGCGGACTCGCCGCGCGAAATAGCGCCCGTCGACCACGTCGAGGGCGATCGCTTGGCCGAACGCGGTGGACAGATTCTCGGCGGTCAGCACGTCGCTCAGCAATCCCGCGGCGACCACCTCGGCCTCCGAAAGGAGCATGCAGTGGCTGAACCCGGGCGGAATCTCCTCCACGTGGTGGGTGACCAGCACCAGGGCCGGCGCGTCGGGGTCGGCGGCCAGGTCGGCCAGCCGGGCGACCAATTCCTCGCGGCCGCCCAGATCCAGGCCTGCAGCGGGCTCGTCGAGCAGCAACAGCTCGGGGTCGGTCATCAGCGCGCGGGCGATCAGCACCCGCTTGCGCTCGCCTTCGGACAGCGTGCCGTAGGTGCGGTCCGCGAGGTGCTCGGCACCCAGGCTCTCCAGCATGTCGATGGCCCGTTGGTAGTCGACGTCCTCGTAGCGCTCCCGCCACCGGCCCAGCACCGCGTAGCCGGCCGACACGACGAGATCGCGCACCACCTCGTCGGTGGGAATCCGCTGCGCCAAAGCCGACGAGCTGAGCCCGATCCGGGACCGCAACTCGGTCACGTCGACCCGTCCCAGCCGCTCGCCGAGCACGAAAGCGACGCCGGACGAAGGATGTTCGGCCGCCGCGGCGATCCGCAGCAGCGAGGTCTTGCCGGCGCCGTTGGGACCGACGATCACCCAGCGTTCGTCCAGTTCGACCGCCCAGTCCACCGGCCCGACCAAGACGTTGCCGCCGCGCCGCAGCGACACCTGCCTGAAATCGAGCAGCAGATCGGGGTCGGCTGACTCGCTTCCGTTTTCGGGCACCCGACCATCGTGCCGTACCGCGGCGCTCGAATACCTGCCGGGTCGGCGCGGCTACGGGGTCACTCGGGCGGGATCTCGACCCTACGGACCTCGCCGTCGACCGCGTCGGCGGCCTCGATCTCGCCGCGGGTCACACCCAACAGGAACAGCACGGTGTCCAGATACGGATGGCTCAGCGACGCGTCGGCGACCTCGCGCAGGGCCGGCTTGGCGTTGAACGCGATGCCCAGCCCGGCCGCGGCCAGCATGTCGATGTCGTTGGCGCCGTCGCCCACCGCGACCGTCTGCGCCATCGGCACCCCGACCTGGTTCGCGAATTCCCTTAGCGCCGTGGCCTTTCCGGCCCGGTCGACGATGGGGCCAATGACCCGGCCGGTGAGCGTGCCGTCGACGATCTCCAGCTCGTTGGCCGCGACGTAGTCCAGCATCAGCTCCTCGGCCAGCGGCTCGATGATCCGCCGGAAGCCGCCGGACACGACGCCGCAGGCGTAGCCCAGGCGCCGCAGGGTCCGCAGCGTGGTGCGGGCGCCGGGCATCAGTTCGAGCTGGTCGGCGACCTCGTCGATGACGCTGGCGGGCAGGCCCGCCAGCGTCGCCACCCGCTGCTCGAGCGACTGCGCGAAGTCCAGCTCGCCGCGCATCGCGGCCTCGGTGATCGCGGCGACCTTGCCCTCGGCGCCGGCCCGGGCCGCCAGCATCTCGATGACCTCGCCCTGCACCAGCGTCGAATCCACGTCGAACACGATGAGCCGCTTGGCCCGTCGTTCCAGGCTGTAGTCCTCGACGGCGATGTCGACCTGTTCCTCGCTGGACACCCGGTTCAGGGCGGTCCGCAGCGCGCCGTCCGCGCCCGGCGGCACCGACACCCGCAGCTCCAGGCCGATCACCGGATAGTCGGAGACGCCGCGGATCAGGTCGATGTTGACGCCCAGGCCCGCCACCTCACGGGCCACCGCGCCGAACGCTCCGGCGGTGATCGGCCGGCCCAGCACGAAAATGGTGTGGGTCGAGGGCTCCCGCATGATCGGCACGTCGTCGCTGCGCTCGATGCTGACATCGAGACCCACCCTGCGGATGGCCGATTCGACGTCGTCGCGCAGCTCCGCGCTGTCGGCGACGCCGGCCGGGCAGCACACCAGAACGCCCAGGGTCAGGCGGTGCCGGATCACCACCTGTTCGACGTTGAGCAGCTCGACCCCGTGCTGCGACAGCGCCTCGAACAGGGTCGCCGTCACGCCCGGTTGATCCACGCCGGTGACGGTGATCAGCACCGACACCTTGGGTGGTGAGTTCACGCCCGACAGCCGCCCGTCAGGCCATCAGCTGCGAACCTGGACGTCGTCCAGTCTGGTGACGTCCTTGTCCGCGGGCCCGTGCGCGCGACCCACGTGGGCCTCGGCGCGGAGCCGCTCCACCATGTGCGGGTAGTGCAGCTCGAATGCCGGCCGCTCCGATCGGATTCGGGGCAGCTCGGTGAAGTTGTGCCGCGGCGGCGGGCAGCTGGTGGCCCACTCCAGGGAGTTGCCGTAGCCCCACGGGTCGTCGACCGTGACGACCTCGCCGTAGCGCCAGCTCTTGAAGACGTTCCAGACGAACGGGAACATCGACGCGCCCAGGATGAAAGCGCCCACCGTCGAGGCGACGTTGTAGGGCTGGAAGCCGTCGCTGGGCAGGTAGTCGGCGTAGCGACGCGGCATGCCCAGGTCACCTAGCCAGTGCTGCACCAGGAAGGTGGTGTGGAAGCCGATGAACGTCAGCCAGAAGTGCAGCTTGCCCAGCCGCTCGTCCAGCAGCCGGCCGGTCATCTTCGGGAACCAGAAGTACACCCCGGCAAAGGTGGCGAACACGATGGTGCCGAACAGCACGTAGTGGAAGTGCGCGACCACGAAATAGCTGTCGGTGACGTGGAAGTCCAGCGGCGGGCTGGCCAGCAGCACGCCGGTCAGACCCCCCAGCAGGAACGTGATGAGGAAGCCGATGCAAAACAGCATCGGCGTCTCGAAGGTCAACTGCCCCTTCCACATCGTGCCGATCCAGTTGAAGAACTTGATACCGGTCGGCACGGCGATCAGGTAGGTCATGAACGAGAAGAACGGCAGCAGAACGGCTCCCGTGGCGAACATGTGGTGCGCCCACACCGCCACCGACAGCGCGGCGATCGACAGGGTCGCGTACACCAGGGTGGTGTAACCGAACACCGGCTTGCGCGAGAACACCGGGAAGATCTCGGTGACGATGCCGAAGAACGGCAACGCGATGATGTACACCTCGGGATGGCCGAAGAACCAGAACAAGTGTTGCCACAACAACACTCCGCCGTTGGCGGCGTCGTAGACATGGGCGCCCAGATGTCGGTCGGCGGCCAGCCCGAACAGCGCCGCGGTCAGGATCGGGAACGCGATCAGGATCAGGATCGAGGTCACCAGGATGTTCCAGGTGAAGATCGGCATCCGGAACATGGTCATGCCGGGCGCGCGCATGCACACCACGGTGGTGATCATGTTGACCGCACCCAGGATGGTGCCCAGACCGGCGACGATCAGGCCGGTGATCCACAGGTCTCCCCCGGCGCCGGGCGAGTGCACGGCGTCGGACAGCGGCGTGTAGGCGGTCCAGCCGAAGTCGGCGGCCCCGCCGGGGACGATGAAGCCGGAGGCCGCGATCAACCCGCCGAACAGGAACAGCCAGTACGAGAAGGCGTTCAGCCGCGGGAAGGCCACGTCGGGGGCGCCGATCTGCAGCGGCAGCACCAGGTTGGCGAAGCCGAACACCACCGGGGTGGCGTACAGCAGCAGCATGATCGTGCCGTGCATGGTGAACAGCTGGTTGAACTGCTCGTTCGACAGGAACTGCAGTCCCGGGGCGGCCAGCTCGGTGCGCATCAGCAACGCCATCAGCCCGCCGATGAAGAAGAAGGCGAAGCAGGTGACGGTGTACATGATGCCGATCATCTTGTGATCGGTGGTCGTGATCAGTTTGTAGACGAGGTTCCCTTTGGGGCCCATGCGGTCCGGGTACGGACGAACGGCCTCGAGTTGTCCCAGAGGGGGCGCTTCGGCTGTCAACAGCTTCTCCAAACATCCAGATCGGACACTGGCCCAAAAATCGGTATTGAGACGAATCTTAGCCGTCGATTCCGGGGACGTCAGGGCTGGTCCTACAAACTGTCGTAAATGGCCCACCGGTGCGGCGCGTCCGTCGGCGCGGCGCCGCCACGCTGGCCGAATGGTGGCGACCCGCTTCGCCCGGCACCGCCGCGCTCACGATCGCCACGCTGGCCGAATGGTGGCGACCCGCTTCGCCCGGCTCCGCCGCGCTCACGATCGCCACGCTGCCCGGATGTTAGCGTCTGACGCGTGTTGTTCGGCGTGATCAGACCCGCCCCGATGGCCGCGCTGACCGCGGTGACGGCAACGCTCGTCCTGGCATCCAGCGGCTGCGGATCCGACAAGCCCGCCGGCCAGCCGCCGGCCCGCCCGCTGATCACCCCGACGACCCAGATCGCGGGCGCCGGCGTCCTCGGAAACGACCGCCGGCCCGACGACTCGTGCGCGCGCGACGCCGCCGAGGCCGACGCGGGCTCGGCGAAACGGCAAGTCCACAACGCCGCGGGCGTCAACCCGGACGTCGTGCAGGTGCCCGCAGACCCGCAGCGCATCGTTGTCCTCTCCGGTGACCAGCTCGACACGCTGTGCGCGCTGGGCCTGCAGTCGCGGGTCGTCGGCGCGGCCCTGCCGGACGGGTCCTCGAGCCAGCCCGACTACCTGGGCGGCGCCGTGCACGGCCTGCCCGGGGTGGGCACCCGCTCGCACCCGGACCTGAAGGCGATCGCGGGCGCCCATCCCGACCTGATCCTGGGGTCGCAGGGCTTGACGCCGACGCTGTATCCGCAGCTGACCGCGATCGCCCCGACGGTGTTCACGGCCGCGCCGGGCGCGGCGTGGCAGGACAACCTGCGCGCCGTCGGCGCCGCGACCGGGCGCACCGCCGCGGTGGACGGCTTGATCAGCGGCTTCTCCCAGCGCACGACCGACATCGGCGCGCGGCACGACGCCTCGCACTACCAGGCGTCGATCGTGCAGTTGACGACCGGCACCATCCGGGTGTTCGGCGCCAACAACTTCCCGGCCAGCGTGCTCGGCGCGGTCGGCGTCGACCGCCCGGCGTCCCAGCGATTCACCGACAAGCCCTACATCGAGATCGCGGCCGGCGACGCGGACCTGGCGAAGAATCCGGACCTCTCGATCGCCGACGCCGACGTGGTGTACGTGTCCTGCGCGTCCCCGGCCGCCGCCGACCGGGCCGCCACGATCCTGGACAGCAACCCGTGGCGCAAGCTGTCCGCCAACCGGGACAACCGGGTCTACGTCGTCAACGACGAGATCTGGCAGACCGGCGAGGGCCTGATCGCGGCCCGCGGCATCGTCGACGACCTGCGCCTGGTGAACGCCCCGATCAACTGACCGCGGCCGGCGAAAGCGGACCCATCGTCATAACGTGATGTTCGCCCCGTCCGATGGCGAAAGAACATTTACCTTAGCTAAACTTCTTGACGACGCATCGAATCGAAGAGGGATTCCCATGAGCACAGTTTCGGCGTACGCCGCCACCTCACCGACGGCACCGCTGACCAAGACCACCATCGAGCGCCGCGACCCGGGCCCGCACGACGTGGCGATCGACATCAAGTTCGCCGGCATCTGCCACTCCGACATCCACACCGCCAAAGGCGAATGGGGCACACCGGATTACCCGCTGGTGGTGGGCCACGAGATCGCCGGGGTCGTGACCGCGGTCGGCTCCGAGGTCACCAAGCACAAGGTGGGCGACCACGTCGGCGTCGGCTGCATGGTGAACTCCTGCGGCCAGTGCAACAGCTGCAAGGCCGGCCTCGAGCAGTACTGCAGCCGGGGCACCACCTTCACCTACAACGCCACCGACAGGGACGGCACGACGACGCAGGGCGGCTACAGCCAGGCGATCGTCGTCGACGAGAACTTCGTCCTGCGCATCCCCGACTCGCTGCCGCTGGACAAGGCGGCGCCGCTGCTGTGCGCGGGCATCACGCTGTTCTCGCCGCTGCGGCACTGGAAGGTCGGCAAGGACACCCGCCTGGCGATCATCGGACTGGGCGGGCTGGGCCACATGGGCGTCAAGCTCGGCGCGGCGATGGGCGCCGAGGTGACGGTGCTGTCGCAGTCGCTGAAGAAGATGGAGGACGGGCTGCGGCTGGGCGCCAAGCACTACTACGCCACCGCCGAGCGTGAGACCTTCAAGAAGTTGCGCAACAGCTTCGACCTGATCCTCAACACCGTCTCGGCGAACCTGAACCTCAACGACTATCTGAGCCTGCTCGACGTCGACGGCACGCTCGTCGAGCTCGGCATCCCCGAGCACCCGATGGAGGTCGGCGCGTTCTCGCTGGCGCTGGCGCGCCGCAGCCTGTCCGGGTCGAACATCGGCGGCATCGCCGAGACCCAGGAGATGCTGGACTTCTGCGCCGAGCACAACGTGACGCCGGAAATCGAACTCATCGAGCCCGACTACATCAACGAAGCCTACGAGCGCGTGCTGGCCAGCGACGTGCGCTACCGCTTCGTCATCGACATCTCGAAGCTGTAGGGCGCCAACGCGTTACAGCGCCGCACCCGGAGCGCGTTCGGATACGGAGGTGCGCGCGGCGATCTCGGCGGCCTCGCCCCACTCGTCGCCAGGGATGACCTCGCTGACGTCGATGCCGGCCAGCGGCCACCCCACGGCGGCCAGCGTGGCGGCCACCCGGATGACGTTCTCCGGCCCGGCGTCGTAGTGCGTCATGTCGGAGATGAAATGGGCGATCTCGTCGCGGTCGATCACGCCGTCGGCGATCGCCGGGGATCCGTCCGCGGTGATGGTGCGCACCACCTCGGCGATCTGCTCTTCGGTCAGCGGCGTGCTGCGCAGCAGCGCCAGCAGCGGCACGCGGTCGGGCCCGGGCACGCCCTCGGGGTAGCCGGCGCGCAGCCAGCGCAGCACTGAGCGGCAGAAGTTGGTGGTGGCAGAGGCGGCGGTATTCGTCACCCAAACAGTGTCAGGGCAGCCGCATCACCGGCGCCAGCGGGCGGTCACGCCATACCGACAATTCATGCGTCGTTCACGAACCGCTCAGAAATGCCGGCCCTTGCCGCCGGGCGGATAATACGAGTCACCCCGCATGAAAGGTGAGCAGTGATGACCGATACGGCTTCCACGACGACTACTCCGGCCGCCCCGGCGTGGACTCGCTGGCTCAATCCAGCCCTCGCCATCACCGGCATCGCGGTCGGCATCTTCATCATCGTCGCCGGCATCTACCTCGTCTTCTGGCAGCCGAGCGGCTACAGCTACATGATGAAGGCCGACCCACCGGCAACCCAGTCGATGGATTGCTGCGCGTCGATGATGAAAGGCATGAAGATGCCGATGGAAAACAAGCCGAGCATGCCGCCGGCGCCGAACATGCCGCCGCCCGCACCCGGCCGCTGATATCGAAGCGAACAGTCCTGTGCTACAGCGGTTTGGCTGAATCCGCTCTCAGAAGTCCCAGTCCTCATCTTCGGTGACGACGGCCTTACCGATCACGTAGCTCGACCCCGAGCCGGAGAAGAAGTCGTGGTTCTCGTCGGCGTTGGGTGACAGGGCCGAGAGGATCGCGGGGTTCACGTCGGTCTCGTCGCGCGGGAACAGCGCCTCGTAGCCGAGGTTCATCAGCGCCTTGTTGGCGTTGTAGCGCAGGAACTTCTTGACGTCCTCGGTCAGCCCGACCTCGTCGTAGAGGTCCTGGGTGTACTCCACCTCGTTGTCGTAGAGCTCGAAGAGCAGCTCGTAGGTGTAGTCCTTCAGTTCCTGCTTGCGCGCGTCGTCGACCAGTGCCAGGCCACGCTGGTATTTGTAGCCGATGTAGTAGCCGTGCACGGCCTCGTCGCGGATGATCAGCCGGATCATGTCGGCGGTGTTGGTCAGCTTCGCGCGGCTCGACCAATACATCGGCAGGTAGAAGCCGGAGTAGAACAGGAAGCTCTCCAGCAGCGTGGAGGCGACCTTACGCTTGAGCGGCTCGTCGCCCTTGTAGTACTGCATGACGATCTCGGCCTTGCGCTGCAGGTTGGGGTTCTCCTCCGACCAGCGGAAGGCGTCATCGATCTCGGCGGTCGAGCACAGCGTCGAGAAGATGTTGCTGTAGCTGCGGGCGTGCACCGACTCCATGAACGCGATGTTGGTGTAGACGGCCTCTTCGTGCGGCGTCAGCGCGTCGGGAATCAGGCTGACGGCCCCGACGGTGCCCTGGATGGTGTCCAGCAGCGTCAGGCCGGTGAACACCCGCATCGTCATCTGCTTCTCGTGGGCGGTCAGCGTGCCCCACGACGGCAGGTCGTTGGACACCGGCACCTTCTCGGGCAACCAGAAGTTGCCGGTCAGGCGGTCCCAAACCTCGGCGTCCTTTTCGTCTTGCAGCCGGTTCCAGTTGATCGCCGAAACGCGGTCGATCAGCTTCATGTTTTCGCTCACCAGAACCCCACTTCACACACCGTTTCCGCCTGAGGGATCTCAGGCTCCAGACACTACCCCTGGGGTGCGACAACGCAGCGGAACACAAGAACTTGTGTTTACGTGTCGTGCACCGCGCCGGGATGCGACCGAATTCAATACAACCTCCAGTATTGCGCGTCGTGGATGTACCATCTGGTACATGATTACCGAGGACGGCGTCGAGATCGACGCACCACCGCAACTCGTCTGGGAGGTCTTCACCGATGTCGAGCACTGGCCCGAGTGGACCGCGTCGGTGACTTCCCTTGTCGGCCTTGATGGTTCGGGCCTCGCCGCCGGCAGGCGGTTCGCGATCAAGCAGCCCGGCATGTCGAAGCTGGTCTGGAAGGTCACCGAGATCGACCCCGGCAGGTCATGGACGTGGGTGCAGAGCTCCCCCGGGGTGCGGGTGACCGCCCGGCACCAGGTCATCGCCCGGCCCGGCGGCCGCACGCTGGTGCGCCAGCAACTCGACCAGCGCGGCGCACTGGGCGCCCTCGTCGGTCGGCTGATGGCCAAGAAGACCAGGCGTTTCCTGCAACTCGAGGCCCAGGGCCTCAAGGCTCGATCCGAGCAGCTCAGCGGCGCCGATGGCGCGCACTCCTGACACCGAGCGGCGCCGGAGGCTCCTGGATGCGCTGGTAGCCGAGTTCGCCACCGGCGGCATCGGCGACCGGTCGCTGCGCGAGGTGGCCGCCGCGGTCGGCACCAGCCACCGGATGTTGTTGCACCACTTCGGTTCTCGTGAAGATCTGCTCGTCGCGATCGTCGAGGAGGTCGAGCGGCGCCAGATGGGTCTGCTGCCCGGATTGCCGGCCGACCCGGCCGAGGGCTTCGCGGCGATGTGGGCTGATCTTCGCCGACCCGAGTTGCGCGAATCCGAGCGCCTGTTCTTCGAGTGCTACGCCCGCGCCGCCGCGGGCGAAAAGCCTTTTGCCCGAATGATTCCCGGCGCCGTCGAGGGCTGGCTCGCCGAGGTCGAGGCCCTGGACAATGCCGCCGAGGGTCCGGTGGACCCCGCGCTCGCCCGGCTCGGACTCGCGGTCACCCGTGGCCTGCTGCTGGATCTCGTCGCGACCGATGACGAGACGGGTGTCGACGCGGCCGCGCAGGCTTTCATCCGGCTTTTGGCAACACCGAAATGAGGGTGTCGACGAGTTCCTCCGCGCTGGTGTGCCACTTGTCCAGATCCATGTGGCCACTCAGGTCCAGCCCCGTGATGCCGTGCGCGCTGGTCAAAATGAGCGCCCCATAGCGTGGGGCGTGCCGCGGACCGGTGACGCGACCCACCATCTGAAGAAACAGCGCCTGCGTGCGTTCGGCCGCCGCCCGCATCGCCGCGGTCGGGTCGCCCGCCGGCGGCGTGAACATCAGGCGGTACAGATGGGGCCGGGTGCGGCCGATGGCGATCAGCGACAGCAGCGCCGATCGCAAACATTCCTCCGGCGAGTCGCCGCTTGCGACCAATGCCTCGAGTGCGTCCCCTAATTCGCGCAACGCGTTGGTGGCCAGCTCGGCAAGCAGGGATTCCTTGTCGGCGAAGTGGCGATACGCCGCCGAGCGCGACACGCCGCTGCGGGCACCCACCTCACGCAGCGTCACCGCCTCGACGCCGCCCAGGTCGAGCAGCACACCGGCCGCCTCGACCAACGAACGACGCGTGGCCGCCGCGCTCTCGGATCGTGTCGTCACCCGCAGAGCATAAGCCGGTCGTTGGGTTGACAATGTCAACTCAACTGCTAGTTTGAGATGACAGCGTCAACTCAAAGTCATCCACTCGATCGGAGACCGCCATGATGTCGTCGAATCGCACCGCCCGCAGTGAGCTGATCGTCGTGACCGGCGCCTCGACCGGCATCGGCGCCGCCAGCGCTCGAGAGCTGGCCCGCAAGGGTTTTCACGTGCTGGCCGGTGTGCGTCGCGAGGTGGACGCCGACGCGCTGCGCGCAGACGGCATCGAGCCGTACATCCTGGACATCACGATGCCGTCGGACGTGGCCGCGATCGCCGACCGTGTCGCGCGCGATCCGCAGCGCCGCCCCCTGCGCGCGCTGGTCAACAACGCCGGGATCGCGGTCAATTCTCCGGTCGAAACGCTGCCGATAGACCAGTGGCGCAGGCAATTCGAGGTAAACCTGTTCGGCCACATCGCGATGACCCAGGCGCTGTTGCCGGCCCTGCTGCTCAGCGCGGGAACCGTCGTCAATATCAGCTCGGTCGGCGGCAAGGTGGTGCTGCCGACGTATGGCGCATATGCCGGTTCGAAATTCGCGCTGGAGGCCGCCAGCGACGCGCTGCGGCGTGAGGTCGCCGAGGTCGGCATCAAGGTGGTCGTCGTCGAGCCCGGCGCGGTCAAAACCGACATGGCCGAACGCGGAATCGCCACCGCCGAGGCCCTGATGGCGAGCCTGACCGATGCCCAACTCGCCCGCTACGGCGATCTCATCGCGGCCGTCACGGCGCAAGCGCGGTCGTTCGGCGAGGACGGCGTTTCGGCCGAACACGCCGCGAGAGTGATCGCCAGGGCGGCGACCGCGTCGCGCCCCCGCCCGCGCTACACCATCGGGCGCGACGCCGCGATCCTGGTGCGGATCAGCCGCTTGGTGTCCGACCGGATCCTGGACCGCATCATGCGCCAGAATCTGCGGTCCTTCGCCAAAAAGTCGCAGCCGACCGAAACCCGCAGCACCGCAACGGCTTCGGCGGGCAGCTAGACGGCGGCGTGCTTGCCCATGGTCACGCCGTAGAACTGGTACTCCTCGGGCTTGACCGAACGGGTCGCCCGCCAGTACTCCCAGGTGTAGCCGCCCCAGAGCACGGTGTTCTTGCCGTGCTCGTCGAGATACCAGCTGCTGCAGCCGCCGCTGTTCCACACCGACGGGCCCAGCCTGCGCTGCAGCTCGTCGTTGAACTTGTCCTGGGCGGCGCGCGTCGGCGCCAGCGCCTGTGCGCCCAGCTTGTCGCAGGTGGCGATCGCGTCTGCGACATAACGGATTTGGGATTCGATCATGAACACCACGGAGTTGTGCCCCAGGCCGGTGTTGGGCCCCAGCAGGAAGAACAGGTTGGGCACGTCGGCGATGGTGATCCCGCGGTGCGCGCCGATGCCCTCGCGGTTCCACCGGTCCACCAGGTCCTCGCCGTGCAGCCCCTTGATCTGGACGTAGGTGTAGGAATCGGTGACGTGAAAGCCGGTGGCGTAGACGATCACGTCGGCCTGCCGATGGGTGCCGTCGGCGGTGACGATGCCGTCGGCGGTGATCCGCGAGATGTGGTCGGTGACGAGTTCGGTCTTCGGGTCGGCGACCGCGGGATAATAGGTGGTGGAGTTCAGGATTCGCTTGCAGCCGATGCGATAGTTCGGGGTCAGCTTGCGCCGCAGTTCCTTGTCCTTGACCGATCGGCGAATGTTGTACTTGCAGTAGGCCTCGATGAACTTGAGCAGGTTGGGCCGCTTGGTCATGCCGATGGCCAGCGCCTCCTGCCCCCAATAGATGACCAGGCGCACCAGGGCCCGCAAGCCGGGCACGTTCTCCATGGCCCGGCGCACCGCCTGCGGGATCTCGGGGTTGGAGCGTGGCACCACCCACGGCGGAGTGCGTTGGTAGAGCTGAAGTTCGGCGACCTGTCCGACGATCTCCGGCACGATCTGGATCGCGCTGGCGCCGGTCCCGATCACCGCCACCCGCTTGCCGGTCAGGTCGACGCTGTGGTCCCACTCCGCGGAATGGAAAGCGGCGCCGCGGAATTCGTCGCGTCCCTCGATGTCGGGCATGGACGGGATGTGCAGCGCGCCGGCACCCGAGATGAGGAACTGCGCCACGTACTCGCGCCCGTCGGCGGTGAACACGTGCCAGCGGTTCTCGTCGTCGTCCCAGTGCGCGCGGTCCACCAGCGAGTTGAACTCGATGTAGCGGCGCAGCCCGTACTTGTCGGTGACCCCCTGCAGGTAGTCCCAGATCTCGGGCTGATAGGAGAACGGGTTCTTCCAGTCGGGCTTGGGCTCGAACGAGAACGAGTACAGGTGCGACGGGATGTCGCAGGCGCACCCGGGGTAGCTGTTGTCACGCCAGGTGCCGCCGATGTCGGCGGCCTTTTCCAGGATGACGAAGCCGACGCCCTGCTTCTGCAGCGCGATCGCCATGCCCAGGCCGGAGAACCCGGTCCCGATGATGACGGCGCGCGTGTGCACCGGCTTGTGGGCGCTGGCCCCCGGGAGTGTCTCGGTTTGTGTCACGACATCGGTCACGGTCGATCGGTCCTTCTATCCAGGCCTGTCTCGGGTCGGCGTCAGCGGGCGTCTTGGCTGCTGCCCCGGCTGACGCGGATACCCAGTACCCAGGGTATCGGTTTGGACGAGTGTTATCGATGGCCGCCGCGATTGTCAACGCCGCGGCATCGCTCAGCCGGCGGCCGGCTTGACGGTCACCATGTCGTGAATCGGCAGGTCAGGGTCCATCGTGATGCCCAGCGCCTCGGCGGTGCCCACGATCACCCCCATCATGATGGTCGTCAGGTGGGCGACGAACTGCTCGCGCGACATCAGGCGCGGGCTTTCCGGTTCGGGGCCCAGCCACCACTCGGTGGCCGACGCGGCGCAGCCGAAGGCCGCGTGCCCGGCCAGCTCGACCGCCGCGTGGTCGAGTTCCATCTCGCGCAGCTCGTTGTCGAACATGTCGGCCACGGCCAGGGTGATGCCACGTCCCTCGTCCAGGATCTGGGGGCTGGCAGCCGAGCGGCCCTGGATGAACACCCGCAGCACGTTGGGGTGCTTGTCGACCAGGATCACGTACTCCTCGACGCTGCGCCGGATCACTTCGCGGGCGGAGTCGGTCTTGAGGTCGATGGACGCGAAGATGGCCGCCCACAGCATGTCGCGCAGCCGCTCCCCGATCGCCTGGAACAGGTCGGATTTGTCGTGGAAATGCCGGTAGATCTTCGGTTTGGCGGTGCCGGCCTCCTCGGCGATCTCCCGCACGGACAGCTCGGGGCCGAGGCGGTCGATGGCGCGGAACGCGGCGTCGACGATTTCGCTGCGCACCTTCTTGCGGTGCTCGCGCCAGCGTTCGCTGCGCGCGTCGACCTTCGCCCCCGGCTTGGCGCTGGGGTGGGGCCGAGGAGGTCGAGGAATTCTCACCACATCAAGCACCATACCGCGCGGGAGGCGCTGACCTGGGCAGACTGCGTGCGAACGGCTCGAACGGCTGGGCGTGCCGTTCAGGCGTATCGCTGGGCGTACTCACCGGGGCTGCAGCCGAGCATCGACCGGAAGTCGTTGGTGAAGTGGGCTTGGTCATACCAGCCGAACCGAGCCGCCAGATCGGCCAAATCGACGGATCGATCGGTCTCGATTGCCAACGCCGCTTGCTGCAGGCGGTAACGGCACAGGACCCATTTGACCGGAACCCCGACGTAGTGGCGGAAGACCCGCTGGGTGGTTCGCGCGCTCCACGGCGAGCACGCCATCACGTGCTCTACTCGCTGAATGGCGTCGTCGTCACGGATCCGGGCCAGCAGCGCGGTAAGCGACGCATAGGTCGGGTCGGGGTCGGTGCGTGCCCCGATCATGGCGTCCAGTTGCGCGGTCGCGCCATCGATATCATCGTCGAAAAGTGCTGGGCTGTCGAATAAGTCGTCATCGACGCACACAACCCGGCCGGTCAGCACGCTTGCATCGCGTCCGAATCGGGCGGTGAATCCGCCTGGCCGGAAGCGCGCGCCGACCACTGCGCCGCGTCCCGACAGCTCGATGGCGAAGATCCGCTGAACCACGCCGTGCACCAAGGTGGCCGGCAGGGTGAACCCATGGCGGGGTGAGTCGGTGCCCCACTCATGGGTGAGATTGATCGATGGGAACGCGATAACGAAGCTTTCTTGCGGGGTCCGCCCGGTCAGGTCCCAGCGCACCGACCAGAAATGCTCGACGAATTCGGCAGCCGCCGCCGAAGGCGCCGTGCGGTCGAGATCGAATATCGAGCCGGTGGCAGCCCGCCCGACCACACCGGGCTCTGGCGCTCCCGCCGGTGGCGCGTTTTTACAAGCTTCCACGCGACGAATCTAGCCAAGCTGAACGACATGAATCCCGAACCGATCCCCGAGGGCTACACGAGTCTGACCCCCTTTCTCGTTGTCGACGGAGCC